>OZ244730.1:2735000-3182791 GCA_965219265.1 Arenicellales bacterium | reverse complement strand
GCAGTCATGGCTCATACGAACCTGCTGCTACAAGGAGGCGCATGGCTCGAAGGCGGGTTGGTTGCGTCATTTGAAAAACTGATTATTGACGCAGAAATTCTACAGATGATGGCGCAATCTCTCGAACCCATTGTGGTGAATGAAGATACGCTGGCAGTCAATGCAATTGCTGATGTCCCTCCGGGAGGGCATTTCTTTGGTTCACCACACACAATGGAGCGCTACCAAGATGTGTTCTACACTCCCCTCTTGTCCGACTGGCGGAATTTCGAAACCTGGCAAGACGATGGCGCACTTCACGCATCCAAACGGGCCAACAAAATTTGGAAATCACTTCTACAAGAATATTCCCAACCAGCGCTAGACGAAGGAATCTTGGAGGAACTGAAGAGTTTTATCGAACAACGGAAATTGGAGATAGCCAACGGACAGGAAGACGCAGTGCTTCACAGTCGAGATTAATGCCGATTTATTCCGCGAAAAACCGCCATTCAAACAGATTCCGCTACTCTTGAGTGCTCCTGCCCCGCATTGACATGATCATCGATTAGCTCAATCCAGTTTTTGAACATGATCTTGCCTTGTGAGCTCCACGTGTTCTGTACGGTGGGCAGAATGTCAGACTCAGGAAACACAGGCAATGCGTCGCCCTTTTCCATGGCATTCATAAAAGAAAGCCGATATTCTTCCAGTTTCGCCTTCGTAGAAGTAGCGAAATAATGCTCAGGGTACTGTGGATAATCGCTACGTTCGCCAGCCACCAATCGCCTGATTTCGCGGTTATATTCTTTGAGAAGACTAATTGAATCGTATTCGGGATGACCTTGTAAAAAAATCCACTTGAAACCGTCTGAACTGACTGCAATGTGAAAGTCGGCTTCCTGACTGTGAGCGAGAATCCGAATCCCAAATTTTTCTAGTTGTTGCGCCTTCATTTCAAAAACATGTGAACGAGGGACATCGAACTGATCAGCCATTCCATTGACTAAAGGGTGTTTTGCATCGGTTATTTGATGCGAATAAACACCCCATCTTTTTCCAGGCAAACATTGCGTTCTTTGAATGCCGTGAAAAACGTTTAGTATTGCATGCGATGCTAGGCACGAACACAGGTTTGTCGGTACATTGCGATCAGCCCAGTGGACCACTTCCTCGAATTCAGACCAGAATTTTTCGTCCCTTAAGTCTGAAACCCCCGGATTCGCACCCGTCAGGACAAGGCCATCCAAGTCTCTTTCTCCAATATCCGAAAATGAATCGTAGTATCGCTCAACGTAGTCCAGCGCATCGGCTTCTCGCCCTAACCCACCAATCGTAAAAGGATGTACATAAATCAGAGTATTGTCAGCAGCCGCGGCAATCAATCTGATGAACTGTCTTTCAGTCGCTTGCAATGCGCGATCCGGCATCATGTTCAGAAATCCAATATGAATTTCTGACAAAGTTGAATTCCAAACTTCATCAGGAGCAAGAATTTTGACCCCTTCTTCCTGAAGTCTGTTCCAAGCGGCTATTTCTCGATCGCGTACAAGTGGCATGGCAGGGCTTCGGTTTACAGTTCAGTCATCCGAGTCGAGTGCAGAACAAACGAGCTCGATGAAATCCTGCTCGTCTCGTACATCAACTATTTTTTCGGCTGGCACAGTATAGCCGTACTCTGAAGCTATCGCTTCGTACTTCGGGCGTCGACTTCCCATTAGATGGGGGAATATCCAGCGTACAAACTCATCTGGATCAATTTGCTCGGAACTGTCGAGGCCTTTCTGTTCCAGATAGTCATTCAATCTGACGTCCAAAAATTCGGGCGCATAAAAAAGCGGTTTTGGATGTCTTTCCTGTCGATGAATAATTTCCTTCTCAAGCTCTTCTTTTGCTGATAGATGCACAATCAAAGTGTGCTTGTAGAGATGTTCCAACACTCGGTTTTCGTTCAACTCGCAAATGCTGCCACTGGAATCATTGACAAAATGTTCGTATCCGTAAATTACATGCGCCTTGTGAATAAACTCACCTACATCCAGCATCGTTTGAACTTCTGCATCTCGATGAAGCTTCTGGCGTCTCCGAAACTCGTCCAACGCCAGCCCTCCGCGCGACTCGTCGCCGAGTTTGCCGAGGAATTTTGACAGGAGTTCAAGGTTGTCGAATGTCATGGCACTGCCGATGTATATCGAATCACTGCGCAATAAATCTCGAAGAAAATCGACTTCCATTGCTTTCTCTTTGATATTGTCCAGTATGGGCTCATACATGTATCGCGTTCCGATCCGATAGTCCGCCGAAAAATGAAACCAAGAGGTAGACGGCAGTTTCCGCGCAAGCGTAGTTTTGCCGGCACCGGACATACCGATGAGGGTTACGGATTTTCGGTTCATGGACCGAAACTGATTACCAGTTAGTTTCATTGTTGTCGGTTTTTCAGCAAGTGGGATTAGAGAAAATGGTTTTCAAGACTCAAATGAAATTTCCTGAATCACTGCAGCAGTAAATCCAGTTCGTCCTGCGTGTCTAGTACACAAAGATTATCAAAACCCCCAATGCTGACGGAATCAATGAAAATCTGGGGTACCGTGCTTTTACCACCACTACGCTCCAACATTTCATTCTTTCGGGCCGCATTGAAAGTGACGTCATACTCTTGGTATTCCGTACCCTTTTTCTTTAGCATACGTTTAGCGGCATAACAATAACCGCAAAACGGACTCGTATAAATTTCAACTTTAGTCATCTGGTTCTATCCGATTCCTGTATGTCCAAATCCCCCGCTGGCACGCTCGCTGGCTTGAAATTCATCCACTTCCACAAGTTCGGGGCGAACTACAGGGACGAATATCATCTGGGCAATTCTGTCCCCTGGATTCACAGTGAAATCTTCCGTCCCTCGATTCCAGCAGGATACGAAGATCTGTCCCTGATAATCCGAATCAATGAGTCCAACAAGATTGCCAAGCACAATACCATGTCTGTGACCGAGCCCAGACCTTGGCAGTAGAACCGCTGCTATTTCCGGATTACGAATATCAATGGCTATTCCCGTGGCAATCAGCTCACAGCCGGAGGTACGAATCAACAATGCACTGTCGACGCACGCCCTCAGATCCAACCCTGCTGCACCAGAAGTGGAATACTCGGGCAGGGGTATGGACTTACCTAACCTGTCATCGAGTATTTTGTAGAGAACCCTTTGCATGAAATCGAACAGATATTTGTTCAATCAACTGCTCTGCTACTTCGGTTTTCAAAGCTGGGCCCAGCGTCGTTACTCCAGCCCGATCAATGAGCTCAATCGTGTTGAAATCCGAGCCAAGCGCTTCGTCTACATCATTTGCAGCAATCAAATCGACTCCTTTAGAGAGGAGTTTCCGTCTCCCTTCAGAAATCAGATTTCCGGTTTCCGCTGCAAAACCGACTGCGAACAAATTGGGATGCTGCTTCTTCACCTCGGCGAGAATATCGGGGTTTCTCACGAGTTCCATTTGTAGAGCATCTGTGTTCCGTTTTTTTATTTTAGCAGTCGAAGTTTTTGATGGTCTGTAATCGGCGACAGCTGCTACCGAAATGAAGATCCCGTGATCGCTGAGATTTTCTTGTACTACATCCAGCATTTCCTGCGCGCTCGTAACGCGTAGCAATTGGTGGACAGAAACCGGTTTCGTGGATGTCGTCGGTCCGGAGATTAGAGTCACTTCAGCCCCCGCTTTAGCGGCTGCATCGGCAACGGCAAGCCCCATTTTACCTGAACTCCTGTTGGAGATACCGCGCACCGGATCAATCGCTTCCCAAGTTGAACCAGTTGTGATCATCACCTTGATTCCTTTCAGCGGTCCATCAGCAAAGATATTGCCCAAACGATCCACAATTTCGTCTGGCAGCAGCATCCGGCCTGGCCCCGTTTCACCGCAAGCTTGATCTCCCACGCCAGGGCCCAGTATGGATACTCCCTGGCTTTGTAACTCTTGGATGTTTTTCTGTGTCGCTTTACTGTCCCACATCACCCTGTTCATTGCCGGCGCTACAGCTATAGGACAATCCGCCGCAAGACACAGCGTGGACAACAAATCGTCGGCAAATCCGTACGCTAGCCTCGCCATGAACCCGGCACTTGCAGGGGCTACGACAATTGCATCTGCCCAACGTGCCAGTTCGATATGTCCCATCCCTGCCTCGGCAGCTTCGTCGAACAATTCGCTCCTGACTGGATTAGCGCTAACTGCCTGCAATGTTAAGGCAGAAATGAATTGTGCGGCATTTTGAGTCATCACAACCCGTACATTCGCTCCCTGCTCACGTAGTCTTCGGACTACTTCTGCCGACCGATAGGCGGCTATTCCACCTGTCACGCCTAGTAAAATACATCTGTTTTTGAGTTGGCCATACTGCATTTGAGTCACAAATTTTGCTTTGTCTAGTGCACTCGACTTTGATTTACATGTGTCAATAGTATAGAATGTGCGGTTTCTTTGACAAACATCAATATCAATGGTCTGGGATTAAGATGTCAAAAGTTTGCCAAGTTACCGGGAAAAAAACCGTTAGCGGCCACAACGTGTCACATGCACACAACAAGACGAAGCGAAAATTTCGTCCCAATATCCACTATCGACGTTTTTGGGTGGAGAGCGAAAATCGCTGGGTGAAGCTTCGCCTGACGCAGAAAGGAATTCGTACCATCGACAAGAATGGAATCGATACAGTACTGGCGGATTTACGTGCAAGCGGAACAAAAGTTTAACAACAATTCGAGAGACTGATCATGCGAGAAAAAATCAAACTGGAATCTTCCGCTGGAACCGGTCACTTTTACACGACTAGCAAAAACAAGCGCAATTCAGAAGGAAAACTTGAACTGAAGAAGTATGATCCAGTCGCTGGAAAGCACGTCATCTACAAAGAAGCAAAACTTCGATAAGTTCCAGGTCCGACTCCATAAGGAGTTCAGAAATCAATATCAGGCGCTGACGCTACCTTTCAGCCGAATCGAAAACCGCATCAACGCTTCTATGCCGGAGGCTTCCGCATTCCGGCACCAATCATCCAGAGAATTGCGCATCGTTTCGTAGGAAGGCGATGATCTGGTTGCAATGTGGTGCAGCGATTCTTTCATTAGATAGACTTTCTGCAGGCGTTTGTTCGTTGCCAGGAAATGTCGTAATCGTTCCTGATTTTTCTCACTCAGCATTGACCTTTCCGCATCAAGCAGGCGTTTCGCTTTTTTTAAGAGTTTCTTGGTGTCTCCTGAAGAGGATCGAATCTCCTCTCGGCATACATCATCAATCACTTCACGAACATAGTTAGACAGAACCTGAAAACGGTTCGATACAAATGCTTTGACGGTTTCTGCGTCACAGGTATGCTTGCCTGTATGATAGGTAATGACAGGAATTTTTCTGTGCACCTTCAGCAATCTCATTGCACTCAATAATCGTACATACCACCAGCCCAGATCAATTTCCCAACCACGTGCAGAAAATTGTGCGGAACTCGCATAGGCATGATGATTGTTGTGCAATTCCTCACCTCCAATCAACAAACCCCAAGGGACAATATTACGGCTGGCATCTGGAAGATCGAAATTCCGGTATCCTGCGAAATGCCCCACACCGTTGATGACTCCAGCAGCCCAGAAAGGTATCCAGATCATTTCAACAATCCAAATTCCCAGTCCGGCAATGATGCCAAAAAGATAGAGATTCAAACCAAGGAGAACTAACAAACCGAGATTCGGATGCCCTGCGTAGATGCGCCGTTCAAGCCAATCATCCGGTGTGTTCTTTCCGAATTTTTCCAGAATGCCCGGTGATCTCGTAGCTCGCCGATATAGAATCCATCCACCCCAAAGAACTGCATGAATTCCGGACCGCTGTGGACTATGCGGATCATCATCCGTTTCAACCGTGGCATGATGCTTTCGATGAACTGCCACCCACTCCTTGGTTACGATTCCTGTCGTCAACCACAACCAGAAACGAAAAAAGTGACTGAGAGCAGGATGAAGTTCCAGCGCGGAATGCGATTGACATCGATGAAGAAAAATCGTTACTGAAACGATTGTCACGTGAGTGAGGGCAAACCCTATCAGTACGTAACCCCACCACTCAAGTTCAAATAAGGGAAAATTCACCCTGCCGAATCCATCAAATAACTAACGTTCGTACCGTTCTCGATAAACGATGCGACCTTTTGTAAGGTCGTAGGGAGTCAACTGAACAATCACTCGGTCACCTCGCAAAATACGAATATAGTTCTTACGCATCTTCCCGGAAATGTGGGCGGTAACAATGTGGTCATTATCTAACTTAACTCTAAAATTGGTATTCGGTAGTGTTTCAAGAACAGTACCATTCATTTCTATCTGATCTTCTTTCGGCACGACGTTAGGATTAGTCTCCTATATAAACTGACAATAATAAAGAAAGTATAAGCCATTAAGTCACAGCATCGTTAGTTGTATTATTGGATCAACTAGTAGTGAAACTCAAGAGTTTCATGAAATTCGTCAGAATCTGTCAATTACGCTAACGGCGGGTAAGATTTACAAATAAAACGAAAAGATTCATGCTCTGGACAAAGACATTTCACATCATATTCGTGGTGACCTGGTTTGCTGGCATATTCTATCTGCCACGGCTCTTTGTTTACCATGCGCAGACAGATGACAGCGTCAGCAACGAAAGATTCAAAATTATGGAGCGAAAACTCTATTTTGGAATTTCAACTCCAAGCGCTGTACTGGCGCTTGGAACTGGATCGATGCTATGGCTAAAGTATGGCTTCGGCGGCAACTGGTTGGCCTATAAACTGCTGTTAGTGGCAATTCTAGTGGCCTATCACGCTTGGTGCTGGAAATATCTGATCGACTTTAAGAATGACAGAAACGCCCGTTCACACACATTTTATCGATGGTTCAACGAACTACCCGTAGTTCTGCTTGTCGCAATCGTAGCGCTGGTTGTTCTAAAGCCAGGATAGAGTGTAACGAATTATGAATGCTTGCAGATTGCGGCTCCCACGATCGGCCCTGCAACACTTTGACGAGTTGAGTCATATCTCTGCACGATGACCGCACAATTCTGGTTTTCATCTAAGGATTTTAACGTTGTATTGATAACCGCTGGGACGCCTCTCCATTCGCCTACAAATTCGAATTCTCTGACAACGTTGTAGTTCGTAAGGGTTTTTCCTTTATTCTCGCCAGAGGCGATTACCGTGACATTCTTTTTGTCATAGGTAATAAGCCATACATCCACTTTGGAATGGTATTGCCCGTCTACGTTGATCGTTATGTTGCCGTCACTCGATATTTCGGCAGATGTTTCAAGTATTAAACCTGAATCTTTACCCAGTTGTTTCTTGGCCTGCGCTACTTTACTTCCCACGAAAGCGTAATTTCCATTGACGACCATTTGCGGTGTGTAGACACCGGTTCGTCCATGCAGTGACAATCGGTTGTAATCGCGTTGACGTTGACTGTAGGCGGGCGAAGAAAACGGATCCTTCCACTTTCCAGCCGATCCGTAAACTAGCGAGTCCCAGTAATCAACGTGAAACTCAAGCCCTAAAACCTCCTCATTGTTTTCAACCAACTTGCCGAGCAACTTATCTGCAGGAGGACAAGAATAGCAACCTTGAGATGTAAAAAGTTCAACTACGTGTGTTGTCTTAGTGTCAGCGAATGCTCCGGTCGAGGCCACTAATGCGATGCCTACGACGGCGAATGCCTGGCAGGTTCGATTCCAAATAGACATAATATTATTCCGTTATGTTTTAAGTATTTTTGGTTTAGACAGTCTTAATTTTATTTTGTTCAACATTGTACTGGTTTCACCAGAAATTCCTCCGAACACCGGTAATATCATCCGATTGTGTGCAAATACAGGATGCAACCTGCACCTTGTTGAGCCTCTTGGATTTGAATTGAGTGACGCAAAACTTCGCCGTGCCGGATTGGATTATCGGGAATGGGCAAATGTTCAAGTCTACGAATCCTATTCAAGTTTTGTAGAAAGACATGATTCGGAACGACTCTTCATCTACTCGAAATTTCATTCCAAACTGTATACGGAATCTGAATATCATCCAGGTGATGTATTCGTTTTTGGTTCTGAAACAGCCGGATTGCCCGAAAGCATTCGGATGAGCGTCAATTCAGAACGATGTCTAAAACTTCCCATGCTTCCATACAATCGAAGTATAAATCTGTCCAATGCTGTTGCGATCGTCGTCTTTGAGGCTTGGCGTCAAAATGGGTTTGTGTTTAGTAACAATTGATACCCGAAAAATGTGAACTTCGGCATGTAGGGTGCGGTGTGAGCCGGTTTCGGCCGGAACACGCAATGCACGTAGTAAGGGACGGTGCCAAAAATGGGGCAGTGCACCATCGCAAAATCGTAAAACCCCAGCAATTCCTCCCGATCCTTTTTCAAACACCAGTCGCTTGACGTTGTCTGATTCGAGCAATGCCTACGAAAACTGATGTCTACACACCGTCACGTGGAATTTCTTCATCCCATTTTCGAAAAAATATTTGTCTGCTGTCTTCCAGTACTTCCAGGCTTGCTTCAATGCGAAAGCTTGCTGAATTTGATGTCATTCGGCATCGAGTTAGAATGAGGGCATCCAACTCTCCCTCTCGACCATAAAAGTCCTCCCCCTCAAGATCAATACTTGCACTCAACGAATCGCGTGGGTCAATTTCAAATCGTCGAAGCATTTTGTTGCCATGTTTCCAGCCATGACTATCGATTTGTGTAATGCCTTCATCTTCTGCTTGAACATAAGCAAGTTTACCGGTGACCATGTCCTCCTCCATTCGAGCAACAACCGGCTGTTGAGGCCGAAGTTTCGTTCTGGATTGAATTGGCGTGCATTTCGGCAAGTCAAATGCTCTCAAATTGGCATCAGTTTCTCGATTGTCCCGAACCGGTAACTCGAGTTGCGAAACATCCATACCAATTTCAAGTGTTACGATCTCGGGTGATGGCCAAATCACCGGCCAAAGCCCAGTTGCCACTGCGATTCGAATGCAACTGCCGGCAGCAAATCGGTAAGCAGTATCGTTCAGTCGCACTCTCACTTTCATGGGAACACCAATCTCGACCGCTGTGACTGTTTCGTGCTTTTGGTCATGCGTTAAATTGAAGACACCGAAACTCACTTGCGTAACTTTGCCATCAACACGAACTTCGGACAAACGAACACTGATCTGAGCTACCGGCTTGTCAGATGTCACTTCGAGTTCGACTATGGGTGTGCCGAGAATCGCCACCGGTTCCTGCAGGGATTGCGAATCGAAACACAGCGAACCGGCATCGTCTAATCGTTGGTCCATTGGAAATTCTGGTGCTTTCATACCGAAGTGTCCCCAGACAGGGTTTGTTCTACCTACAGTTGCAGGCGACGAGATTTGCAACCTGGATGTCTCCGCTGATGGAGACAACATCTCAGGTTCAATCTCTTTCAACGCTACAAGTCCCTCCTGCTGAATTTGCCAGTATCTTGTTTCTATTTTCTTACTCGGCCAACAATCCTCCGAAACCCAACTGCCTGGAACCACATCTCGCATAGCATCAGGCTCATAACTGTCCTGCATCCAGACCCGTACCATTGGTTCATCCTCTTGCCCGGTGTCGATACCCTTGAGCCAATGGTTCCACCATCGAAGACTCTCCTGAAGAAATCCAATCTGAGGACCAGGGTAAGCATGATGGGGATATTCATGCCCCCAAGGTCCAATCAAAGCTCTTCTCGGAACTGTCAAATTCTCCATCAGTCGAAGTACCGGATTGGTGTATGCATCGGCCCATCCACCCACTGCAAAAACTGGACAGACGATGGAAGAATAGTCTTCGCAGACCGAAGCGTGCTTCCAGAAGTCGTCACGTCGCTGATGCTTCAGCCATTCAATGATCCAAGGAACGTTGTTTTCAATTCGCTGCATCCACAGGTCACTCCAGCCTTCACCGAAAAGCAGGGGATCCGGTGGCCGAGCGTTACGTCCGAACATGTTGAATGCCCAGTTCGGATTCTCCAGTAGCAGACAACCGCCTGCGATGTGAATGCAATCCGCATAGCGATCGTCAACCGAATACACTGTAATGATAGCCTTGAGTGCCGGCGGCCGTCGGGCCGCGACTTGGAGACTGTTGTAGCCGCCCCAGCTCTTGCCGAACATTCCCACATTTCCACTGCACCAAGGCTGTTTGGCAATCCATGCAATCACTTCAAGTGCATCGTCCTGTTCCTGTGGGAGATATTCGTCCAACAGCAATCCTTCCGACTCGCCGCTGCCTCGCATGTCGACACGGATCGCGCAGTAGCCATGTCCAGCGAGATACGGATGCATGTCTTCATCTCTTTCTGATGTACGATCTCTTTTGCAGTACGGGATGTATTCAAGAATCGCAGGAACCGGATGCTGCTCGGCATCTTCCGGCAACCAATATCTGCACGCGAGACGCGTTCCATCAGACAGTGGAATCCACGCGTGTTCTACCTCACGAATCCTGCAGGGCAGAGATTCGATGCCTACTGTTTCAACTTGCGGATTCTGATTCATGTTCTTACTAGCCATGTTGAAGACATGCCTCAAGACCTTTTCGTAGACTCGAATAAGTCAATTCAATCGACAGCTCTTGGAGCATACGACGATTGTCTAATTTTCGAGATTCACGTAGATATTCAACCATGGCGGGACTCAACTGCTCCAGACTCTTGGAATCCAAACTCTCGTTTACCGATGGCAGCCCCCAAACATCCGCGACCAGATTCATATAGTCAATCATTCGTAAGGGACAACCATCCGAAACATTGAATATGCCTGATTGAACTGATGGTGAGGATGCTGCTACGCACACCGCAGCCAAATCGTCAACATGAATGCGATTGGTGTAACCATTTTCACTTGCCGGAGGCAACGTCAAGCCTTGTCGAATTCGATTTACCGGAACTCTACCAGGTCCGTATATTGCCGGAACTCGAAGAATCACCAATTCTACGCCGTTGCGCGTTGCCCAATCTTGTGCGAATGTCTCGGCGTCATGTCGACGTTTGGCTCGGTCCGTTTGTGGATTGACAGGTGTATCTTCTGTAACCCAGGCGCCCTCACAATCACCGTAAACACCCGTGGTACTAATCAATACCAGACGAATCGGTGCAATAGCGAGAACCTGTCCAAGAAATCGTCGAATTCGCATGTCAATGGAGCCCTTTGAAGGCGGTGGAACAAGATAAAAAACAACTGTGTCTCGGTCCAATGAGATGCAGAATGAAGAATCGTGGTCGAGATCAATCTGAAATGATTCCACCAGTGGCAATTCAATGGTGGAATGGTTGGTAATCGCAATCCGTCTCTTCGTGCGAAAAGCCTGATCGACAATCAACCTACGGCCGGTATATCCACAACCGGCAACAACGACGGATTTATAAATTTGCGACAATTCACCCGCCATCAAATGCTGAATCAATC
Organism: Arenicellales bacterium; assembly: GCA_965219265.1. GTDB lineage: Bacteria > Pseudomonadota > Gammaproteobacteria > Arenicellales > JAJDZL01 > JAJDZL01. The sequence continues at coordinate 3,171,327 of OZ244730.1, read as the reverse complement.
AGTCGCGCCGTAATTTGTCCGACACCGCAACCGGAGTTGGATACTGGAACACGATGAGATAAGACGATACGACAAATGTCAAAACAGTAGCGACAAGCAGAAAATTCGCGGCAAGATTTCCGATTATTCCAGAAGCGATCGCCAGAAACACAATGAGTATGGAAAACTCGCTTAGTTGACCCAATCGTATGCCTGCCTCCCAACTAGTCTTCTCCGATTCGTCAAAGTAAGCGAGAAGGTATCGATAGGTAACCGGCTTGACAGCAAGCACCAAACCAGCCAAAACAATCGATGGAAGCGCTACAGCTGCAAATGCACCCGCGTCAAAGTGTGCGCCCATGGCAACGAAGAAAAGCACCATGAAGAAGTCACGAATTGCATGTAGACGTTCAGCGATGAAACGGGCGATTGGTGAAGCGGCTAAAGCCACGCCAGCAATCAATGCACCGATTTCCGGCGACAATCCGAACACCCCGGCCAATTGTCCCAAACCTAGACACCACGCGATCGTGACTAGAAAAATGTACTCACGAATCTGCTCAAACCTATGCAGCAGCCTACGGACGACAAAGTACTCAAGGAGAAAAGTCAAACCTACAAACACAGGAAGAGTCACCACAGGCAGCAGGCTTGCTATGCTGAATTCAAGAGAAACTCCAAGTTCCTGAATGACAACCAAGGCCAATATGGCAAGCAAGTCCTGAAGCAGAAGAATCCCGATTACCAGTTCGCCGATGTGTCGGTGATGAAGAGCGGTAGTGGGCAATAGTTTGATGCCAATGATTGTGCTGGAAAAGCCGGTTGCGATTCCAGTGATGACAGCCTCTATGTTTGAAAACCCGAATACCAAGGCAACAACATAGCCAACGGCGAAGAAAACTACTGAGGATGCCAGCGTAATTAGCGAAACAGACTGAAATATCTTGAGTAGTTTTTGTGGGTAGAGATCAATTCCTAACAGAAACAGTAGAAAAATGATACCGATATGGGCCAGGTCTTCGACAAGATGCAACTCTGGAATCAGTTTGAATCCTCCGGGCCCAATGATCGCCCCGAGAATGATATAGACTACTGGCAGTACCTGCCGGGTATAAAGAGCCAAAGTACCCAGAACCGCCGCCCCAAAATAGATGACGAACACCGAGTATTCAATGATTTCCTTTTCAAACATTTGGCGTCACCATATCTGTGATTTGAGCCACCAACAGAAGAATTTTCACGATCTATGAAACAAAAATAATTCTATGCGTACTCGCAACTACAAGCCAGACTACACGGTAAAAGTAGTGGAGTCGGGTTCTATCTAGCGAACAAACGAAATCGGCCAATTACTAGTTTTATTCCGTTTTCCACTTGATGCTGCATCCCAAGCTCGGCATTTGGTCAGACGAGATTGACTTACCCGCCAACAGCGCATCTGACGCTGTCCGCAAATCTGCACCGGAAACGGGAATGCCATTTCCGGGTCGGCTGTCATCAAACTGTCCTCGATAAACCAGCTTGCGTGCTGAATCAAACAGATAAATATCCGGAGTACAGGCAGCATCGTATGCCCTTGCCACTTCCTGAGATTCATCGTAGAGATAAGGAAATCCATATTCGTATTGGATGGCGTCAGCGGTCATGTTTTCGGGGCTATCGCTAGAATATACGGCCGCTGAATTGGCATTGATGGCTATCACCGTGATTCCTTGATCTTTGTAATCCCGGGCATAATCCGAAAAGGCCTGCTTGATATGTACTACATAAGGACAGTGATTGCAGATAAACGCGACAATGTATCCTTTGGCAGTACTGTAGTCCGACAGAGCCACTTTGGTGGAGGCAATATTCGGGTTCGTATTTGGAAGGGTAAATTCAGGTGCGAGTGTACCCAATTCAATCATTTTCGATTCAATAGCTGCCATACTCCGTTACTCCGAAAATTCTTTCAGACATGTAATTCATTCAAACTGCGGACCGGACAGCTGCCATGCTTGAGCTGCAAACAGGGCAATGTTCATCTTTCTGAATTCGAACTTCCTGCCACTCCACTCTGGCTGCATCGAACAATATCAGTCTGCCGTGTATTGTCTCTCCCACTCCCGCAATGATCTTCAAAACTTCAGTCGCTTGTAATGCGCCAATTGTTCCGCATAATGAACCCAGAACTCCAGTTTCGCTACAACGTTCATCCGGCTCGTCGTCCGGGCCGTACAAACAGCGAAAACAAGGGCTGTCATCCAGGTCGGGGCGATAAACCGTCATCTGTCCTTCCATTCGAATTGCCGCACCCGACACCAGCGGAGTGCGGGTTTGTACACACGCTTGATTGACTGCGAATCGAATGTCGAAATTATCCGTTGCATCAACAACTACTTCAGCCCTTTCAACCTGCTCGAAAAGCTCATCCTCACTCAGTTTCCGATTGATTCCAGTCACTTGAATTTCTGGATTGAGCGCGGTAAGAGTTCGAACAGCTGATTTGACTTTGGACATGCCCACCGATTCACTCGTATGAACGATTTGACGTTGGAGATTCGATAATTCAACGTCATCAAAATCATTCAAAACCAGATGCCCGACCCCACTGCCAGCAAGATACATCGCAACGGGTGAACCCAATCCTCCCAGACCGATTATCAGAACCGTGGAATCGATGAATTTCCGCTGTCCCTCAATGCCGAAATCCGGCATCATGATCTGCCTGTTGTATCGCAATAGTGTGGAATCGTCCATACTGATAAGTTTATCATGTTGCAACTATGTGTGAATCATGACAGTAACTGATTCTCGAAATTATGACCAAATTGACCCATTTTAATGAACGAGGCGATGCTCACATGGTTGATGTGGGCGAAAAGCATGAGACCGCACGGCGGGCAATTGCTGAAGGTCACATTCGTATGTCTTTGTCGACTCTTGAGGAAGTCATATCGCGAGGAAATAAAAAAGGTGATGTTCTGGCCGTGGCGCGCCTTGCCGGCATCATGGCCGCCAAACGCACGGCTGACCTTGTTCCGCTATGCCATCCTCTTTCGCTTACTCACGTCACTGTTGAGTTTGAGTGCCAAATGGAAAGCTCCAGTGTCTATTGTCGCGCAACAACGGAGACTTACGACAGAACCGGGGTAGAGATGGAAGCATTGACCGCAGTACAGGTTGCTTTGCTCACAGTTTATGACATGTGCAAAGCATCTGACCGGGGCATGGTCATTGAATCCGTTCAACTTGTTGAAAAATCTGGCGGACGCTCAGGCCTCTGGAGACGTGAACAAGACTGACATGGCTCAGGCAACCCGCGACATGGATGCCTGCGATTCCGCATCAACGCCTTATGAAGAGGCGCTTGCCGCAATTCTGCGGAATATCGAACCCATCGACGAAACCGAACGTCGGCCAATTCGGCAGGCGCTTCAGCGGGTTGCGGCAGAAGATATCCGCGCAACGCAAAATGTTCCGACCAATCGAAATTCTGCAATGGATGGCTATGCTTGTAGATATGCCGACCTTGCCTGCAATGGCGAAAACTCCGCACTTGCTCTGGCAGGCACTTCAGCGGCTGGCAGTCCTTATTCCGGTGCACTGAATAAAGGAGATTGCATCCGAATCCTGACCGGAGGAGTCGTGCCCGATGAACTCGATACAGTCATCATACAGGAAGACTGTACAGTCGATGGTGCGTTGATTTCAACCGTAAACACTCACCGCATCGGACAACACATTCGCAAGGCAGGGGAAGATATAGCTGTTGGCGAAATTGCAGTTTCAACCGGGCAACGGATCGGCATTGCCGAACTGGGATTGTTGGCTTCAGTCGGTTGTGGAGATATTCTGGTAAGACGCAAACCGAAAGTTGCATTCTTTTCGACCGGAGATGAACTGAAAGGAATCGAAGAAACTTTGAATCCCGGTGATGTCTACGACAGCAATCGATACACGCTTTACGGACTATTGAAAAAGGCACAGGTCGAGCCGATTGACCTAGGAGTCGTTCGCGATGATTTTGACAAAACTGTCGCCTCACTCAAGGAAGGTGCCGCCCTAGCTGATGTAATTGTTACCTCTGCAGGCGCTTCAGTCGGAGATGCGGATTTTGTGAAGCAGGCTCTCGAATCGCTTGGGGAGTTGACGCTCTGGAGAGTTGCCATGAAACCCGGCAGGCCATTGGCTTTCGGAAAGATCGACAAAACATGGTTCTTCGGCTTGCCCGGAAATCCGGTATCCGTAATGGTGACATTCGACAAATTTGTAAAACCCGCTCTCTACAAGTTGCGGGGCGAAAGTTCGTCGACTGCGCTTCGCCTGACCGCTCGAAGCTTGAAACCCATTTTCAAGACACCGGGAAGACTTGAATTTCAACGCGGAGTCCTTTCGTTCAGCCCAGCTGGAGAGGCCATCGTCCATTCAACAGGCAATCAGAGTTCCGGTGTGCTGACTTCCATGAGTCGAGCAAACTGCTACATCGTGCTGCCACTGGAAACTGGAAATCTGGAAGCCGGTGCGGAAGTTACGGTTGAGCCCTTCACAATCGAGTTTTAAGGTCAATCAAGTTGGAGATTGACACCAATCGGTGGGATCGAAAGTATCTAAATCGCGAGCATCACGTTGATTTGGAACCGGACCCGTTTCTAGTCGACCATGCCAGTGTTTTCAGAAAATTCGATGTTGTCGTAGATCTAGCTTGCGGGACTGGCCGCCACTCGGTGTTTCTGGCAGGTCTTGGATGCTTTGTCATTGCACTCGACTACAGCCGTCAAGCACTTCGACGCTGCAACGAATTGGCGGCCGAGTCAAATTCGAGCATCCATGCTGTCGCCGCAGATTTAAGCGTTTTCCGTTTCGCACCACATTCGCTTGACGCAATCGTGTGCTTCAATTATCTGAATCGCGAACTGAATGATAACCTCCATGCCGCACTCAAACCGGGAGGTGTCCTTGTGATGAAAACGTTCAATCACAACTTTCGAGAGGTGAATCCTAAATTCAATCCCGCCTACATGCTTGCGCCAGGCGAGTTGGCAAGAATGCACGGAAACTTGCAGATAATTTTGCTGGATGACGAATGTCAACCAGCATCAAATACCAAAAGTGCGGTTATCGCGCGCAAGCCAATGCGATAACCGGTTTGGATTGACCAACCCTTATTTGTCTTGCGCCTCGGCGTCCTGCCTCACTTGATAGGCTGCCTGCTGTTCGGCACTCGCTTCTGATTGATATTGTTCCTTCCACTCGGAATAAGGAATCCCGTAAACGATTTCACGGGCATCTTCATAACTCAGCTCATGCCCCCGTTCGTCGGCGGCAGCGCGATACCACTTTGACAGGCAGTTGCGGCAGAAATTCGCCAAATTCATCAGGTCAATGTTCTGCACCTCTGTATGGGTGCGAAAATGTTCCACTAGTCGACGATATGTCGCAGCTTCAATTTCAGTTCGTGTTTTATCGTCCATAGCAAGTTTTCTAATTCAATTTATGGCCCGTTTGGGACCGACAGTATTGTGTTCCACCCATCGAATCTCGCCATCGGACAGGTGCTCCTTTTTCCAGAATGGAGCCCTAGACTTGAGATCTTCGACAATCTTTTCACATGCCTCAAAGGCTTGCGCGCGATGTGCCGACCAGACTGCCGCCAGCACAATCGGATCGCCGGGCTGAATGTCTCCGACTCGATGCAGAATCAAAACATCCAAAAGCTCATGTTCGCCAGACACGGATTCGGCCAACTTTATGAGATGCTGCTCCGTCATTCCAGCATAGTGCTCAAGTGTCATCGTCGTTATTGAATCGCCTTCATTGAAATCGCGCATGGTTCCGACGAACACCGCGGTTGCACCAAAGGTTCCGCCAGTTATCGAAGCCTCGTATTGGACAACTTCCTGCCATGGATCAAATGCTGTTTCGAGTACCTCGATTCGCATCGCTAGCCTCCTGTAACCGGCGGGAAAAAAGCAATTTCATCTCCCTCTTCAACACTGGCGTCGAAATCGGCATACTGTTGATTGATCGCAACCAGTGCATTTCCCGGAATCGGCAGGTCTGCCACACACACACTCCAGGCGTCTGCGGCAGTATGGATTCCGTCGCTGGATATCGATGTTTCCCGTCTGCCGACCCGATCGGCCAGGCTCGCGAAAAATCTAACCTTAATCGTCATGTATCACCCAGCGCCTGCCGATACGGTCTCCAAATCAGCCGTATATTCACCTTTTGAGGCATAGGCATTGACCAGCGCCCGCTGCAATGTCTTGCCATGTACTTCGCCCCGCTTGCTGTCGTCTCCGCTCCAGGCTTTCATGGGAGCCTGTTGCAAAGCTCGACCATACGAGAATGTGAGTCGCCATGGTACTTCGATATCAAGTTGATTCATTCTGTTTAAATGTTGCGTCGCCTGTTCATCAGTTTGCCCGCCCGACAGAAATGCAATGCCCGGAACTTCACTCGGTACTGTAGTCATCAGACAACGAACGGTCTGCTCGGCAACTTCGTTGATGTCCGCCTGTTCTGTAGAGTCCTTTCCTGAAATTACCATGTTCGGTTTCAGTACGATTCCGCTCAGCGCGACTCCCTGCTCATGCAGTTCATCAAATACGACCGATAAAGTTTTCTCGGTTTCAGTTCGGCATGTATCAATGGTGTGAGCGCCATCCATCAAAACCTCCGGTTCCACAATTGGTACTACTCCCGATTCCTGGCACAACGCTGCATATCGTGCCAGTGAATGCGCATTGGCCATGATGCAAGCGTCACTCGGGATTCCTTCTCCGATTGTGATTACCGCACGCCATTTGGCGAATCTTGCACCAAGTGAAACGTACTCCTGCAACCGTTCACGCAAACCATCCAATCCTTCGGTGACCTTCTCTCCCGGATGCCCTGCAAGCGCCTTTGCACCCATGTCCACCTTGATTCCCGGTACGATGCCCACGCGGTCCAGATATTCCGCAAAGGGAACCTCTCCTGTCACTTTCTGACGAAGAGTCTCGTCGAACAGAATGGCGCCGCTGATATATCTGGATAGTTCTGGTGTCGTCACCAGCATCTCTCGATAACTGAGCCGGGTCGATTCGGTCGATTCGACACCCAGTTTTTCAAATCGAGATGTACATGTTCCAGTACTTTCGTCCATAGCAAGTATGCCCCGTCCCGGGGCAACCATTTCCTGTGCTGTAGATTCAAGAGTGTCCAGCTGCATTGTTGCTCTCTCCCTCGTCTGACTGTTCAACGATTATTTCGTGATGTTTTGAGTCTTATGCTGACAATTCTATGCGGAAATGCATTTATCCAGCAAATTCTTGGTTTCTGTGAATTACACCATAATGATTTTCATCGTGTTCGTGCCGCCCTGGACTCCGGCCAGCTCTCCACGAGTTACCAACAGCAAGTCACCCTTCTTGATGATTTTATCTTCAAGAAATTTCTTCACTGCCTGCACTTCAATCGGCTTGTCTGATTTCATGTTCATGTTGAAACTGATCGGATGTACGCCTCTGAACGTCGTAACTCGCCGTTGCGTCCATGCATGCGGGGTAACTGCATAAATCGGAATCCCCGACAGCGACTGTGAAAGCCATTTGGCAGTCGAGCCCGATTCGGTGAGGGCAAGTATCGCAGTCACTTCGTAGTGGCGCGCGGTATACATTGTAGCCATTGCGACGGCTTCCTCAGTACTCGAAAACTGATCATCTCCCCGCTCAATACGATCAATCGATCGGTCTGTTGATTCCGAGCCACGACAAATCCTGTCTACAGCAGCAACGACTTTGGCCGGATGCTTTCCGATAGCGGATTCCTGAGACAGCATGATCGCGTCAGTGCCATCCAGCACTGCATTGGCGACATCCAGCACTTCGGCACGGGTCGGTGTCGTTTGGGTAACCATTGATGTCATCATTTGCGTTGCTGTAATAACAAAGCGATTGCGCCCACGTGCAACCTTGGCGAGCATTTTTTGAACTCCGGGCAGTTGCGCATCACCGATTTCTACTGCGAGGTCGCCGCGAGCGATCATGATTCCATCGGACACATCTACGATTTCTTCAATCCTGTCCACTGCTTCCGCGCGCTCAATTTTCGAGACGATTCCGCCTTGACAACCGGTAACGCGAAGCAATTCTCGAGCGAAACTTACATCAACTGCATTGCGCACAAAAGACACCGCAAGATAATCTACATCCAGCTCTCCCGCTACGCGAATATCCTGATGATCCTTCGGTGTGAGCGAGGACGCCGTCAATCCGCCGCCCTGTCGATTGATGCCTTTCGAGTTGGAAAGCTCGCCTCCGACCAGTACCACGGTCTTGATCACCGGGTCCAGAACTTCGGTGACTTCCAGTACGATGTTGCCATCGTCAACAATGAGGACATCTCCCAGTTTGACATCTTTCGGTAGACTCTTGTAGGTCACGCCAACTCGATCTTGCACGCCTGCATCGTCATCCATCTCGACATCGAGTTCAAACGGATCTCCTTCCTTGATCAGAATCTTGCCGTCCTTAAATTTGGTGATCCGAATCTTGGGGCCCTGCAAATCTGCAAGAACTGCTACAGCTCTTTGCTGTTCTTCCGCATGCTTGCGTACCAGTCCGATACGCCATCGATGCTCGTCCGCTGAACCATGGGAGAAATTCACTCGTGCTACATCGAGGCCTTTCTTGATCAAGCGGCTCATTTCCTCATCCGAATCCGTAGCTGGACCGAGAGTCGCCACTATTTTTGTCTGTCGTAAAATCATTCTTTAGAAAGCTATTGCCTGTGCGTTTGTATGCCGTTCAGCATGGCGCTCCAGCGCAGCTATCGCGTACAACGCGTTACCTTGTACATACTCCAAAAAAGCACCACCACCCGTCGATACATAAGATATTTTTTCCAAAATTCCAAACTGTTCCAGAGCAGCTAGAGTGTCACCTCCACCAGCAATAGAAAATGCCGTACTCGAAGCAACCGCTTGACCGACAACCCGAGTACCAGCATCGAATGGAATGGTTTCATACGCCCCAACCGGGCCATTCCAGATAATCGTTCCGGAATGCTCGATAATTGAGCGATAGCGTTCTCTTGTCGTGCAGCCGATATCTAAAATCATATCGAGTTCCCCGACTTGTTGCATGTCCTTTTCGGAAACTTGTTGTGTGCCATCCCGCGAAGGAGCAACGATTACGTCCTGCGGCAACGGAATATCACAATCGTTGCGGCTTGCTTCATTCAGTATTTCAATCGCCTCTGGTACCAGAGCGGGTTCGTATAACGAACGTCCGACACTGTGGCCCGCTGCTGCGAGAAAAGTATTCGCAACGCCTCCGCCGACAATTAGCGTCTGCGATTTTCGGCAAAGCCGTCGCAGTGCCTGCAGTTTACCATCAATTTTGGCACCACCCACAATGGAGACGACCGGAGTGTCAGGGCTCTCCAATGCTTTATCAAGCGAATCGATTTCATGCTGACTTAGTAAGCCCGCACAGGCAACCGGGACAAATTCGACAATGCCGGTGAGCGAAGCATGATCGCGATGAGCAGTACCGAATGCATCCATGACATACACATCACACAACTTCGCCATGCGTCGACTTAGTGACCTGCTGCAACCAGTCTCACCTTCCAGAAATCGCACGTTCTCACATAGTGCTACCTGTCCGGGTTCGATCGCAACACCATCGATCCAGTCTCGAACAAACAGCACTTCCCGGTTCAGCATTTCCTTGAGTATTTGAGTGACTGGAGCCAGCGAATACTGCTGTTCCCAACAGCCTTCCTGCGGCCGACCGAAATGCGATACGATCAGTACAGACGCGTTGGCGTCCAATACATACTTTACCGTGTCCAGAGAGGCGCGTATTCTCGCTTCAGATGTGATGTCTCCGTCTTGTACGGCAACATTCAGGTCAGCCCTCACCAGTACACGCTTTCCCCGGAGTTCAACCTGTTGAAGCTTGATCATGTCTGATGTGATGCAGGGCTACGCTGCCTTCATGAATGCAAGCGTAGTATCCAGCATGCGATTCGAAAATGCCCATTCGTTGTCATACCAGCAACAAACTTTGGCTGCTCTATCTCCGACCACTCGCGTTGTTGAAGCCTCGAAAACGGACGATACCGAGGAATGATTGAAATCGATTGAAACAAGCGGCTTGTCGTTAAAGGTAAGAATTCCGGCAAGTGCGCCATCCGCGGCAGCCTGGACTGCCTCATGAATTGAGTCTACAGTCACTTCCAGTTCGGTTTGAACAGTCAAGTCGACCAGGGAAACATTGACAGTCGGCACCCTGACGGCAAACCCGTCCAGTTTGCCATCGAGTTCCGGCAGCACCAGTCCGATGGCTGCGGCGGCACCGGTGCTGGTCGGAATCATTGACTGTGTAGCAGAGCGAGCTCTTCGCAGGTCGGGGTGATATACATCCGCCAATACCTGATCATTGGTATACGCGTGCACAGTCGTCATCAATCCGGAACGTATACCGAAAGCATCGTTCAGTACTTTTGCAATCGGCGCAAGGCAGTTGGTTGTACACGATGCATTGGAAATCACTGTGTCGGAAGATTTGAGAATATTGTGATTGACACCATATACGACCGTGGCATCCACACCACCGCCCGGCGCGGATAGGACGACCTTGGAGGCCCCTGCTTGCAAGTGACCAGAGGCTTTTTCCTTGCTGGCAAAAAATCCGGTACACTCCAGCACCACATCCACACCCATTTCACCCCAGGGCAAATCTGCCGGATTTCGCTCGGAAAGAGTGCGCACCAAATTTCCATTGACAGTAAAACCGTTGTCTGCAATTGCTACCTCGGCTGCCAATTTGCCATGTACGGAATCGTATTGAAGCAGATGGGCATTGGTTTTCCGATCTGCCAGATCGTTGATCGCGACTACCGCTAACTCTTGATGTTTTGGAGATTCATGGAGCGCTCGCATAATATTGCGGCCGATGCGCCCAAATCCGTTGATAGCTACCCTGATCGACATTACTTAAATCACCTGCATGTTTGTGTGGTTGAGAACTTGCGCAATTCTGAAATTCAATTCAGCAGTTTCAGCACTGCCTGCTCCACAGCACTGTCCGTCAAGTTGAACAATTGATAAATTTCCTTTGCCGGAGCCGACTCACCAAAGGAGTCAACACCCAGTACGATACCCTTTGCGCCAGCATATTTTGCCCAAAGAGCGGTAACCCCGGCTTCGACAATAACACGATTCACTATATTCGGTGGGATCACGGAATTCCTATAATCCTCGCCCTGCGCTTCAAATACATTGATCGACGGCATGGAAACTACGCGAATCCGAATCCCTTTTGTCGTGAGTTTTTCTGCCGCACTGACGGCCAAACCGACTTCGGAACCGGTGGCGATAACCACTGCTTCGGGCTCGCCTTCACAGTCAATCAGTACATAGCCGCCCTGACTGATTTGTCTGATCTGATCAGAACTTCGTGTGTGCTGCGGCACGCCCTGACGCGACAACAGCAGACTGGTGGGGCCGCTCTTTCGTTCAATCGCCGCTTTCCAGGCTACCAGAGTTTCCTGGGTGTCGCAGGGACGCCAAACCGACATGTTCGGAATCAGTCGCAATGTTGCGGCCTGTTCTACAGCCTGATGCGTAGGGCCATCTTCACCCAGTCCGATGGAATCGTGTGTATAGACGAGAATAGACTGAATCCCCATGAGCGCAGACATTCGAACCGCATTTCTGGCATATTCCGAAAACATCAGAAAAGTGGCTCCATAAGGAATGAAACCTCCATGCAAAGCCAGCCCATTGACGATCGCAGTCATGCCGAATTCCCGAACCCCGAAAAATATATAGTTGCCTTCGGCATCTTCTCCCGTTATCGCTTTTGATTGCTTCCAGAAGGTAAGGTTCGAGCCTGTCAAATCGGCCGATCCACCGATGATTTCGGGAAGCAGCGGCCCGAACGCATCCAGCGCGATTCTTGAAGATTGGCGAGTGGCGACTGTCGAGCTATCCGCAGAAGCAATCGCTTGCGCGCTTGCGTTCTCCCAATCAACAGGCATTTCTCCTTTGATTCGGCGTTGAAATTCTTCTGCCAGCTGCGGATATACCGACTGGTAATCCTTGAATCGATCATTCCAGTTGGTTTCCAATTCGATACCGCGAGATGTATCGTCAAATGCCGCGTAGATCGAATTCGGCACTTCAAATGCTGGATAGTGCCAACCCAATTCCTCACGCGCCAAAGCTACTTCCTGCTCCCCCAAGGGTGCACCGTGTGCACCGGCAGTGGCCCGTTTGTTTGGAGCCCCCCAACCGATGACGGTCTTGCAGCAGATAATGCTCGGCCTTTCAGATTCCTGCCTGCTAGCATCAATGGCATCTCGAATCTGGCTTGGGTCGTGCCCGTCCACATCAGCTACAACATGCCATCCGTAAGCAGCAAATCGTTGAGGAGTGTCGTCGGTAAACCAGCCGGCAACTTCGCCATCTATAGATATTTTGTTGTCATCATAAAACACGACTAATTTACCAAGCCGATGTGTTCCGGCAAACGACGCCGCTTCGTGAGACACGCCCTCCATCAGACAGCCGTCGCCCACGAAAGCATAAGTATGATGAGCCACAATATTGTGGCTCGGTCGATTGAAGCGTGCTGCCAGGACTTTCTCAGCCAGTGCGAATCCAACCGCATTGGCCAGACCTTGTGCTAATGGGCCGGTAGTCGTCTCCACTCCCGGCGTGAGACCGTATTCCGGGTGACCTGGAGTCTTCGAGTGCAGTTGTCGGAAGCGCCTGATTTCATCTATCGGCAAGTCATATCCGGTCAGATGCAGCAACGCATAAATCAGCATTGAGCCGTGACCGTTCGACAGTACGAATCGATCCCTGTCACACCACTGAGGATTGCTTGGATTGTGCCTGAGAAAATCGCACCACAACACTTCTGCAATGTCAGCCATTCCCATGGGCATTCCCGGGTGACCGGAATTGGCTGCCTGGACTGCATCCATTGCGAGCGCGCGAATGGCATTGGCCTTGTCGAGGCGCGTCGGGCTCGCGACGCTTTCCTCAATCTCGAGGTTTACTTCCGTATCGTTCAATTTTCCACAATTTCGGGATGGAGAATAAATTCAGCAGGATCAATTATGCAGGCTAATAGATTTTCAGAAATATCAAATTTCGATTATACAGTTTTGCTTGAAATTCTGATTTCCCCAACCATCTTTTACATAGGAATATCCACGGGGATTCGACAGAACGCGAGTGTTCTCTATTCGATAGTCTGCAGACTCGTGAGTGTGTCCGTGAATCCATAAATCGGCTCCGCTGCGCTGAATCAGATCATCCATCCGCGAAACATAGGCAGGAGAGTGTTCATCGTCAATCCGTTCATAACGAAGCGATAGCACAGATGGAGCATGATGTGTTACGACGACTGTTCGAGTATCGGGCGAAACAGAAGCGGAAAGTTCCGATTCGAGATAGCGGCGGGAACGCCAATGAAACCCCTCAGTATCATCCGGTAGCAGCGGTCTCGTCCCATATTCGATTATGTGATAGTCATTCATGGAGAAGCTTGCGCTGATTTTGGCTCTGATGGGATCTCCCAGATTACAAAAATCAGTCCAAAGGGTTGCGCACAGAAACCTGGTGTCGGCAATCTGTACAGTTTCATTTTCGCAATAATTCACATTCGAACCTGCTGCTTGCGCGCGAATTGAACGCTGCACTTCATTCAGCTCTCGATGGTAGTATTCGTGGTTGCCGCAGATATAAATTACCGGAGTGTCGGGAAACGATGTTTGCGCCCATTTGATTCCCTGATCTCCCAAATGAATGTCTCCCGCCAGTACAACGACGTCATAGCCTGTGCAAGGCACAGTGAAATCTGAAAATTCCAGATGCAGGTCAGAATAAACTAATATCTTCATTGCTACGAATTGGACATGAACGTAAGCCAAATCAGTCAGATTTGGATGGCTGACGCGTTAAAAATGGGGGAAAATAGCCACTACAACTTGAGTGAATTTCAAACTCAATCGGTGCAGTCAAATTTGCTGAGCAATAGTATAACAATTGACGGGCAGCAAGGTACAATCATCGGTAGAACCGGAAGGTCAGAATGCTAATTCGTTCCGTGAATTCAGCGACTCAGAGGGAACATATACAAGAGTAATGCAGTCTCTACGGTAAAAGGACTGTAGAGAGCATTGAGTATAATATGCAAATAGGTTTTACCATACCTACCAATTTACATGGCTTGGCTTACCAATCACTTTCTCGTAGCAATGCCGTCTCTTACAGACTCGGTGTTTGAACGTAGCGTAGTTCTGATCTGTCAACACAACGAAGACGGTGCCCTTGGAATCGTTGTGAATCGAACCACAGAATTGTTCCTGAAGGACATTCTGAAAGAGCTTGATCTGCAGATCGACGATGTACCTGAAGTAATACTGCCAGTACATTTCGGCGGACCTGTTCAAATGGAAAGGGGACTCATTCTGCATGATTCCGCCAATAGTTGGGCAGCAACCATCCCTGTCGGGTCCAATTTGGGGCTGACAATGTCGAAAGATGTGCTTGAAGCCATAGCAGAACACAGAGGGCCACAACTGTGCATGCCGCTGCTCGGTTTTTCCGGCTGGGAAAGCGATCAGCTGGAAGAGGAAATGCAAGAGAACCTGTGGCTGTCCGCTCCTGCAGACAGCTCTATCATTTTCGACACACCGATCCACGAGCGATGGCAGCGGGCTGCTTCTCTCGTCGGAGTAGATATCGAAACACTGTCTACGATCGCCGGGCATGCTTGATCACGCAGCGAGTGCCGTTCTCAGGCAGAATGACTTTACGACAGGAACCGGTAGTCCATCCATACCAAAGGGATGCTTCCCTGGCGGTACTATTTTGAAACTCTGTTGACTGCCAAGAGACTTGACGCCCGCCTCCACAGAAACAAATAAACAGGCAAATGTGCTGGCATTTGACTATGGCACACGCAGGATTGGGGTGGCCGTAGGACATGAATCGCTTGGGTCCGCTCGAGGTATAGACACCATTCGCGTTCATGACGGCAAAACAGATGAGAGAAAAATTTGCAATTTGGTAAGTGAATGGCAGCCTGGCAAGCTAATTATTGGATTTCCGTATAACGATGCAGAAAAAGACACGCCGCTCCAGCAGGAAATCAAAAGCTTCGGTGCGTGGCTCGGTAAGAAATTCAACCTGCCTGTACACTTGGTTGATGAAAGATTGAGTACCGAAGAGTCAATGCATCGAATAAGTTCGGCTAATCAGCGAGTACCCAGCAACAAAAAAACGGACCTACGTAACATGATTGCAGCAGAAATCATACTGGAAACCTTCTTCTCATCCTGAGATGTCAACAGCGGAACAGTCTGTCAATTTTGGATTGCAATCACTACACTGTACAATAACAAATAAAGCGGAATTGAACCCCCGACCGCAGAATCAATCGTATCTCAAAGCACAAAATTGAGTCCTAATCGTCCAGACCAACTTCCCATCGAGAATCTGCTTGATTCCATGGCGCAATCGATCAAGCCGATGATGGAATATTCTCCACTTCTTGTCGCCATTCAAAGCGGTGGGTTGTGGGTTGGCGAATATCTGCACGAAGCGTTGCAATTCGAAGAACCCCTTGGCGCTCTCGACATCTCTTTCTATCGAGATGATTTCAGTCAGATAGGGATGAACCCTGAAGTGCGTGCTTCCTACCTGCCGATAGGAGTAGATGAGCGTCATGTGATTCTGATTGATGACGTTCTGCACACTGGCCGCACAGTTCGCGCTGCACTGAATGAATTATTCGCTTGGGGACGACCGTCTTCAGTCATTCTGGCTGTTTTACTGGATCGAGGCAACCGCGAACTACCGCTTTCCGCCGATATTGTGGGACACACGATGTCGCTCAACAACAATCAATTCCTCAAAATATCTCCAAGCGGCAAACTGACTTACTCAGACTTGTTCAACGAATAAACCACTCTTCAATGCCTCAGGATGTACAACTTGATAACAATGGACGGCTCAGGCATTTTATTTCGCTGCAGGAACTGCCCCGCGAACTGATTGAAGAATTACTCACAGCAGCGGAATCATTCATTGATTTCGCAACTCGAGACATTAAAAAAGTCCCTCTGCTCAGAGGTAAAACCGTCGTCAATCTCTTTTTCGAACCAAGCACTCGTACCAGGACCACTTTCGAGATTGCTGCCAACAGACTATCAGCTGATGTAATCAACCTGCAATCGGATGCGATGGCCACAACCAAGGGGGAAACCATCCTGGACACCGTAAAGACTCTGCAGGCAATGCATACCGATACATTCGTTGTACGACACAACTTGAGCGGAGCCGCCGACCTGATCGCGCGGCATGTTCCGAGTCACGTTCACATTATCAACGCTGGAGACGGGCGTTATTCACACCCGACACAGGCTTTGCTGGACATGCTCACGATTCGCCAGCATAAACCCTCTTTTGAAAATCTCACCGTCGCACTGGTTGGCGATATTCTGCACTCACGCGTGGCACGTTCAGAAATTATTGCACTGAACAAGTTGAACACGGGTGAGGTTAGAATCATTTCTCCGCGGACGTTAATTCCGACAGGAGTAGAAGAACTCGGTGTGAAGATTTTTACCGATATGAACAAAGGCCTGAAAGATGTGGATATTGTTGTCATGCTGCGCCTGCAACTGGAAAGGATGGAAGGTCAGCTAATCCCAAGCAGACGCGAATTCTTTCAATGCTATGGACTCACCGAAGAGCGACTCAAGCAGGCAAAACCGGATGCCTTGGTCATGCATCCCGGCCCTATTAATCGAGGACTGGAAATCTCCTCGTCGGTTGCCGACGGCAAACAATCGGTCATTCTCTCGCAGGTGTCAAACGGAATCGCGGTTCGTATGGCTGTAATGGCAAAAATCATGGGCGGCACAGGCAAGAAGCCGCGCTCGGCAGCATGACAGTAATTGCCATAAGAAACGGTCGGGTGATTGATCCCGCAAACGCGACTGACGAAAAATTCGATATCTTCGTCAAAGACAATCGAATTTCGTATTCGGATGAGATCACTGAATCCGAGATCGAGCGCGAAATAGACGCAACGGGTCTGATTGTCTGCCCTGGTCTGATCGACATTTGCACGCAAATGGGAGAACCGGGATCAGAGAGATCCTCAACCATGAGAAGTGAATCAATGGCAGCCATCGCAGGCGGCATTACTGCAGTGTGCATTCAGCCGGATACACAGCCTGTGGTCGATACTCCTGCTATGGCACACATGATCCGAATGAATGCACAGCAACACAGCGGAATTCGCATTTTCCCTCTCGGTGCACTGACCACCGGGCTCAGCTGTGAATCGCTAACCGACATGGCCGCACTCAGAAGTGCCGGTTGTGTCGGAGTGAGCAATGCACGAAATGCCGTGAGCAACACTTTGCTGATGCGCCGCGCGATGCAGTATGCCGTTACCTTTGATATAACGGTGTTCATCCAGTCTCACGATCCATGGCTGACTGGAAACGGCTGCGTGCACGAGGGACCGATGAGCGCACGTCTTGGACTGCCGGCGATTCCCGAAGCAGCCGAAACGGTGGCTATTGCCCGTGACCTTGCATTGGTAGAAACCACAGGCGTACGAGCCCATTTTAGCCAATTGTCGTGTGCGCGATCAGTAGACATGATTGCCGAGTCGAAACAGAGCGGTTTGAATGTCAGCGCTGATGTTGCAATCCACAACCTGCTACTCACAGAATCTGATGTCCAGGGCTTCAATACACTGTGTCATGTACTGCCACCGTTACGGAGCGAGTCTGATCGAGATGGGCTTCGCGAGGGTCTGAAAGACAGAACGATTTCGATTATCTGTTCTGATCATCGACCTACCAGTACCGATGATAAATTAGCACCTTTCAGTCAAACCGTAGCTGGAATTTCTGGCTTGGAAACTCTTCTTCCCTTGACTCTGATGCTGGTTGAAGAAAAGGTTCTCAGCTTGCAGGATGCAATCGCTTGTCTGACCGCCAATCCTGCACAAACGCTGGGGCTGGATACGGGTACACTTTCACCCGGCTCGCTCGCCGACATCTGCATATTTGATCCAGAAATGACATGGGAACTCAACACGGAACGAATGCTCAGCAGCGGAAAGAACAATCCATTCGGCAGATCGCAACTGCGTGGCAAAGTCATTCACACCATCGTAGACGGGAATGTTGTCACCGACTCAATCTAGTGGCTCTGTAAAGTCGAAAATTCGCCCATCTGCTAGTTTGTACAGATGACTGCGCTTGATTGGAAACAAAGTGTTCGGAGTGCCAGCGGCAGCCCAAACGACTTCATGTTGAAATAGAAATCTGTCAAATACAGTTTCAATAGGTTTGATCATGCCTACAGGAGCCACACCACCGATCACAAAGCCGGTCTCAGCGCGCACAAATTCAGCATCCGCTTTGCCAACCGATTGCCCGATTATTTCAGCGAGCAAATCAAGTCGTACTCGATTGCTGCCGCTCGTAACTGCGAGCACAGCCTGCCCGGACCCGGATTTAAAGATCATAGACTTGGCAATCTGCGAAACCAAACAGTTCAACGTATTCGCGGCCTGTGTCGACGTTCTCGTCTCATGGTTTAACAGCGTTATTTCGCACTCGATATTCAACTCATTGAGGACGGATTTCACTCTTTCGTTTGCAGCATTCATCATTCCGGCGCGTATATTTGATCATGTCACCGATGGTATGTTCAATAAAATTTCCATATATTAAACATCAAGTAAGTAACTGTGCATTGTGTTCCATGAAAATGAGCGATCTAGGAAATAATTATCGAAGTGTAGTAGAAAGGATACGCGCCGCCGAGAAAAATTCACGTCGCAAATCCGGTTCTGTCGAATTGGTTGCCGTCGGAAAACTACACGCTGTCGAAGCGATTCGTCAGCTCGCCGAATATGGACAAAAAGCGTTTGCGGAAAACTTTGTTCAAGAGGCGATATCCAAACAGCAGCAACTTTCCGATGTAGACATTGAATGGCATTTTATTGGCAGCATTCAGAGCAACAAGACTCAAGATATCGCCAATCATTTTTCCTGGGTGCATAGTGTAGATCGCTTCAAGATTGCACGCCGTCTCAGCGATCAGCGCGCGGAGATTCTGTCACCGCTCAACATCTGTCTACAGGTGAATCTGCAGAGAGAGGAGTCAAAATCGGGAGTATCCAGCGCGCAGCTGTTGCCGTTGCTGGAACAAATGCAAGATCTCCCTCAAATCACCGTCCGCGGATTGATGATCCTACCCAAACCGGTGTCCGACCCGTCACAGCAACAAGAGGTTTTCGGCCAACTAAGAGAGCTACTGGAGGAAGCCAACCGATCAGGTCACTCTTTGGACACACTTTCTATGGGCATGACCGCAGATTTGGAGCAGGCTATTGCAGAAGGTGCAACGCACGTAAGAATCGGTACTGCACTATTTGGACTCCGTCCAAAGAAAGTTTAAGCAACGAATTCACTTGGCAATTGCTACGTCTTGCCAGTGACTAAAGCCAAGTGGAACGGGCACCGTGTGTGAGTGTTGAACAATCAGGTTCAAGCAGCAGTCTAATTTACCATGCCGTGAAAGGTACTCCTATTGCACTTCAATATCTCTAGATAGGTAAAGCGCACAACTGAATGACGTTAGCATACAGTAAAATATGAGCAATTCCAATTCAAAATCCTTCTCCAGCTTTGTGTCAACTGAAACTCTGACTTCCAACACTCCAACCACCATCGGCTTTATCGGCGGAGGCAACATGGCACGCAGCCTTGTTGGCGGAATTGTTGCCAATGCCTTTGATCGCGATTCCATTCAAGTATCCGACCCAGAGGAAACGGCAAGATTGCACATTGCAGAAAACTATGGTGTCCGCGTAACGCAAATCAATGAAGAAGTAGTTGCAAACTCCTCTACAGTCATCCTGGCGGTCAAGCCAAATACCGTACGCCATGTGTTGAATAGTGCCGAAGTCGCACTGCAGCACAATCGCCCCCTGCTGATTTCAATTGCCGCAGGGATTCAGTTGCGAGATCTCGATACCTGGTCAGGCGGTACTCTGGCAATCGTCAGAGTGATGCCAAATACACCAGCACTGATTCAGAAAGGTATTTCTGCAATGTTTGCAAATGATCAGGTGACATCGACGCAAAAGGAACAAGCGCAATCCATACTCTCAGCAGTTGGTAAAACAATCTGGCTGTCCGAAGAAAGTGCGTTAGACGCAGTGACTGCAGTCTCCGGCAGCGGTCCGGCATATTTCTTTTATTTGATTGAGGCCATAGAACAAGCCGCGAAAAACCTCGGTCTGAATTCTGAAACAGCGCACGCGCTAGCTATCGAAACCGCTGTCGGCTCAGCATTGCTTGCTGCACAAAGCGATGATCCCGCCGCTGAACTTAGAAAACAGGTTACTTCTCCCGGTGGCGTAACCGAAGCTGCTGTCAATACTTTGGAGACGGCCGGTGTAAAGAACAGTTTCATTCAAGCCATAATCGCTGGCCAACGCCGATCAGTTGAAATGTCCAAACCCACCAGTTGAATCATCGATCAGTAATGGAATCACCAGTTTCAATTGATTTATTGCAGACCATGGTCAAGGTTTATGCCTTTGTCGCCATTCTGCGAGCGTTGATGCAGTATCTGGATGTCGATTTTAACGTTCCTATTTCACAAGTCATCCACAAGCTGACAGTAATTCCCATAAATCTCCTTCGAATTGTAGTGCCGAGAATTGGAGGATCGGATATAGGTTCACCCTTGGTACTGGCTTTATTGGTATCTGCACTAGAGAGATCAATTGCATTTGCTGCTGCGGAATTGGAGTGGAATATATTCGCGTTAATTCTTCTGTCAGCCGCGAAGGTCCTAGATTACGCGATTACGATCATGATCTGTGCGATCTTGATTCGCATCATAATGAGTTGGGTGGTACGGCGCGTTACAACGTTTTCGCGACTGATCTATTCTGCTACTGAACCTGTATTGGCTCCCGCAAGGCGCTTTGTTCCTAGTCTTGGTGGTTTGGATTTTTCTCCAATCTTGGTATTGTTGAGTTTTGAACTAGTCGATTGGATCGGCGTGGGGTTACTGGAAACGGTCGGCTACAGATTCCTGGGAAATTGATGCTATCTGTGTTCAATCTATGATGCAGATAGATGCTTTCGAGCTGAAATCTAATTGGTTGTCTTCATGCTGATTTGCAGGATGGTATCCAGGAAAAGAACAAGTATCTTTACCCCGTCATCGATTCTACAAGTTTTGGTAGATGCACGAGGTAGCTCATCAACCAATCTAAGCAAATACCAGAAAACACTATGAATGACTAACCTAGTACCGCTAGCACAGTGACTGCATCTAACGCAAATTCCGGATCTCAAGACTGGCTGCAGTCTATCAAGGGACTGAGCCACCCACGCGCGATCTGCATGTTGTTTCTCGGTTTTTCTGCGGGATTGCCGTTGCTCCTTGTGTTCGGAACAATGTCAGTCTGGCTTCGCGAAGCGGGTATTGAACGTTCAACTGTGACATTCCTGAGCTGGGCCGCCTTGGGGTATTCCTTCAAGTTTGTGTGGGCTCCCATTGTTGATCGCATGCCGCTGCCTTACCTCACGCGTAAGCTCGGACGCAGGCGAGCCTGGCTTCTGGTGTCCCAATTTGCAATAGTAGCAAGTCTGTTCTGGACTTCTTTTTTCAATCCGCAGACTGACTTGCTATTGCTGACTGTGATTGGGGCCGTGTGCATTGGTTTTTCATCAGCGACACAGGATATCGTCATAGATGCCTATCGCATTGAATCAGCACCGCCAGACCTGCAAGCGATGTTGTCCGCCACGTATATTGCCGGCTATCGGATTGGAATGGTGGTCGCTGGAGCGGGAGCACTGTGGATTGCCGATTTTATTGGTGGCGGAAGCTACAGCTTCAAGGCTTGGTCAATCGTGTACCAGTTAATGGCCTGTTGCATGATTGTCGGAATCATAACGACATTGGTCAATCCCGAACCGAAGTCCGGTGAAGCCGTAGAGACATCTTTCACTAGCACATCGGACTATGTCCGTTTTTTTGCTGTGTTCATACTGGCAGTCACAGCTTTCGCGAGCGGATTTATTCTGACCGGTGGCTCAGTACAGTCAGTGAAATCGTCCCTGATTGAGAGTTGGGGCATAAATTCTACAGCCGCGCGCTTTTTCGTTGAAAGCTGTCGAATGGTGTTTTCAATTTCACTTGCAGCACTCACCGCGTGGATTTTGATCAAGATACGACTAGTCAATATCCAGCACGTGCACGAAACCTATGTTAGTCCTGTTACTGACTTTTTCTTGCGATATGGGCGTTTAGCCTTAGTCATTCTGCTACTGGTTGGCACCTATCGCATTTCAGACATCGTACTTGGCATCATTGCAAACGTGTTTTATCTGGACATGGGATTTACCAAGTCTCAGATTGCACACTACTCAAAATTCTGGGGCTTGATGTCGGCTATTGCCGGTGGCTTGTTGGGTGGAGTGCTCGCATTGAGATTCGGGGTATTGCGTACGCTGCTGCTCGGAGCGATTCTGGCTCCTGCTTCAAATCTTCTGTTTTTGACATTGACCGCTAATCCTGTGGAAGAATTGCTTTTGTTCGTAGTCGTTTTGGACAGTTTAAGTGCCGGCATCGCTTCAGCCGCTTTTGTATCTTATCTATCCAGCCTTACGAACATTCGGTTTACCGCGATGCAATTTGCAATATTCACCTCAATCATGCTGTTATTTCCCAAACTCATCGCCGGTTACTCCGGCACGATAGTTGACGGTGTTGGATACGAGACATTTTTTATCATCACCACGCTAATCGGATTGCCAGTGATCGCGGTGATTCTCTGGGTACAGCGACTGACGGCAATTCAAGGTACAAACAGTTATTCAGAAGTTGCGAGTGAAAACATCAAAGGTTAAGAGTTAGGCGATTCAAAATTACTGAACCGCGATGTCGTAGTTGGCAATGACAGGTGCATGATCCGAAAATTTAGTTTCTCGAAATACAGACACTGATTCGGCTCGCTTACTCAATCCTGTCGTCACAATGTGATAGTCAAGTCGCCAACCGACATTTTTGGCGTACGCTTCTCCCCGGTTCGACCACCACGTATACTGACCTGGCCGGGAGTTGATAACTCGAAACGCGTCCACATACCCCGCTTCGCCGAAAAGCCAATCCATCCAGGCGCGTTCCTGAGGAAGAAAGCCGGAATTGTTTCGATTGCCTTTCCAGTTTCGCAAATCAACCGGTTTGTGAGCGATGTTGATGTCGCCGCAGATGATAAAGTCTCTTTTTTCTTTCCTAAAATTCAACAGAACTGGTTTCAGTCGACCCAGTATGATTTCTTTGAATTTTTGTCGATCATCGGAACTGGTTCCGGAAGGCAAGTAAATCGAAATAATGGAGAGGTGATTGTAATCAATTCGTACCAGACGACCCTCAGAATCGAAGTCATTCCAGCCAAGCCCAACTTTTACATCGGAAGGCGGTGCCTTGCAATATATTGCAGTTCCGCTGTATCCCTTTTTTTCGGCAAACTGGAAAAATCCATGGTAGCCTTGCGGAGCAAGCAGATTTTCTGCAAGTTGATCGCGATGCGCTTTCAACTCTTGCATGCAAACAACATCCGGTGCAGAATCCTGCATCCATTCAAAGAAGCCCTTGCGGGCAGCCGATCGAATACCATTCGCATTAAAAGTCACAACTTTCATAATGAAGCATCCACTTAACCAACAATATTAATTTGAACCAAACACCTCAGCCAATGAACGACAGTACTAGGCATATGGATCGTTCCGATAATTTTATTCGATTGCTACTCGACTGGAAGCAAGCTTTGCCCGGCCGCGAACTGCCATGGACACGCGATTCAAATCCGTACATGATTTGGATTTCAGAAATTATGCTGCAACAGACCCGTGCTCAAACGGTGGTGCCTTATTTTGAAAAGTTCATAAATGAATTTCCGGATATAGGCACGCTTGCAGATGCTCCTGAGGATCAGGTTCTAGGACTTTGGGCGGGACTTGGATACTATGCAAGAGCTAGAAACCTGCATGCAGCAGCACAATACATTAGAGATCACTACGATGGGCAGTTTCCACACAGCTTTGATGAAATTCTGAATTTACCCGGAGTTGGCAGATCAACTGCAGGTGCAATTTGCGCTCTCGCGTTTGGTATGAGAACGCCAATATTGGATGGCAACGCCAAACGCGTTTATGCACGAATTTTCTGCGTAGATGACGATTCTGAATCTGAACGGAACCGAAAGCTTTGGGAAATCGCTGACATTCATACGCCGGAACATCAGACCCAGAAATATACACAGCTGATTATGGATCTTGGGGCAACTGTCTGCATACCGAAAAATCCCTTGTGCAACTGTTGTCCGGTCGCCTCCTCATGCCAGGCACTCCTCAACGGCTTGACACATCGACTGCCTGTCAAGAACAAATCCTCCATTCGTCATACCAAATCAACCACAATGATTATAGCGATTGACCGGTTGGGGAGAGTCCTGCTGGAACGAAGAGCGTCGAAAGGTATTTGGGGAAGGCTCTGGAGTTTTCCAGAGTACCGGGGAGAGCCCGAATTTCTGCTCGACTGGATGAAAAAACACTACTTCGTGCAAATTCAATGCGATGTATCGTGGACTCCTTTCCATCATGATTTCACACATTTTCGGCTACGGGTCACACCTCAGCCTGCGTGTGTGCTGAAACAGGAAAAAGGATTCACAGATCAAACGGAGTTCGAGTTTTTTACACTTGATGAGATAATTCGCAAAGGAGTGCCTGCCCCGGTTTTTGATCTATTGTGCAAAATAAGAAAAACTCAAGGTGTACTGCGACTTGGTACTCGAGAACATTGAGGAATAAAATTCAGAAACTGGAATTATCATAGAGTACAGTGTGTCAGCCCAATGCGCCGGCATCTTTTTGTAATTTAATTCTATTCAATTAATTTACATACGTAGCATTTCTTTCCAATAGTAAAGTGACAAGTAACTACCTCTTCGGGCTCCAAGCAAACAACAACGAGCCTGGAGTTAATGAATGAGACTAGCACGATGAATTCTCATCCAACAGAATTGATCCTGCATGATGTGCGCTGTTTTCACGGCGAACAACAAGGCAGTATTAGCCCAATCACGTTGTTGGTGGGCGAAAACAGTACCGGTAAGACCACCTTTCTTGGTTGCTATAGCGTGCTGCATCGATTGTTTTCCAAATTTTGGGATTTCGACCAGCGGCTGGATTTCAACGAAGAGCCCTTCTCGATGGGATCTTACCGAAATATCGTAAGTTCGAGCCGTGGTCCGACTAGCCCCCTCGACCAATTTAAGCTCGGTTTGGTATTTTCACCCCAAAAATTAAAGCAAACTACTCAATGCAGTCTGATGATAACCTTTTCGGCACAAGGATCGCAGCCTGTTGTATCTTCAATGCGTTTCCAGTTCAACGAACAGTCGTTCCTTGAATTTAAAAGAGACGAGTCCGGCGAGACGATCATGGCGATACCGAATTCAGAAAATCGGATCAATATTCCATTCAACGACTCAATGTTTTTGCTGGAACTCCTGAGGAGGCCAATCTTTCAAGAACGAAATCCTGATTCTCAGGCGATTATCGAGTTTTTCGGTGAGCTGTTCGCTGACTCCGACAAGCAAATCGGTGATATCAACGCAGGTGACAGAATCCGAAATTTGCTGCCTCAGTTCCCCAGTTTTATACCTATTGCGCCTCTACGTTCAAAACCGAAGCGAACCTACGATCCAATCCGCGAAATCCCATCTCCCGAAGGACAACACATTCCTATGTTAATGATGCAACTGAAACACGGAGAAAAGAAACATTGGGAGGCGCTCCACGACAGCTTGGTTAGGTTCGGTCGCGAATCCGGAATGTTCTCGGACATTAACGTCAAACGCCATGGAAAGGAAATAAGCGATCCGTTTCAGGTACAGGTCAAGGTTCGATCAGGATCGCCAACGAACATTATGGACGTTGGGTATGGGGTGAGTCAAAGTTTGCCGATTCTGGTCGATGTGCTTGCTGCTGAGAAAGGGCTTGGACAACGCAATGGAGCAAATTGTACATTTGTAATGCAACAACCGGAGGTTCACTTGCATCCCCGGGCTCAAGCTGAACTCGCCAGTTTCTTTGTTCATTCCTATAAAAATAGCGGCAATAGAATTATGATTGAAACGCACAGTGACCATATCATCGATCGTTTTCGAATTTCGGTCAGAACCGGGCTCTTGAATGCTGACGATGTATCCATCCTTTATTTTGAACCGAAAAGTCGCGGTGTGGAGATCCACAGCATGTCACTTGACAAATATGGCAATCTTATTGATGCACCTGTAGGCTACAGGAGTTTCTTTGAGACGGAAATCGATAGTCTGCTCGGACTCAAGGACTGAGCTGCTTAACAATGTGCATTATCGTGGATGCAAGCAAAATGGGGGATTTCCTCAATCCAGAACACCAGGATTCTGCCCCTATCCGAAAGTGGTTGAGAAAAAATGGGAGGCTTGTCTATTCGACCAGCGGCAGATTCGCAAAGGAAATTGGAATTTCGGGGAAATACAAAACTGGACTGGTTGAGTATGTACGCGCAGGGAAAGCACGTCATATCCCCTACAAACAGTTTGCCGAAGATGAAAAGAAACTAATAAATGGCCACATCCGTTCCAACGACCCGCATGTGCTAGCGCTAGCAAGATTCACTCGAACCCGCCTTCTATACACTGGTGATCCTGAGCTTATCAAAGACTTCAATGACAAAAAGTTGATTGATGATCCAAGGGGCAAGGTGTATTCAACTGCTAAAAATGCCGATCTCCTAACAGATCAGGTATGCGCGAATTTGCGCATTTAACAGAAAGGAACTCCGCCAAATAGAGTGGAGAAATTTCATGAATTTATCCCTTCCGGGTATAAATTGAGGCCGCCAAGGGTGGAAGTAAATCGCATCGCTAATCCTCTACCAATTGCGAAACCCTCGAGCGCGAATGATCACGTCTTAATACAGTTGTTGATGCTTTCCGCTTAGTGGTTGTTCGCTCTCAACAGCATAGCATTGAGGATGCCCCAAAAGGTGTTTTCAATTCGTTTCTAGACGGCTTCAATGGCCTGTGAAGGCGACTCCACACCATCCAGTTGATCAGCCGTTTTCCGCCTTTCTGTACCCAAGTGTACCTTCGATGATCCCACAATCTTCTTGAGATCTCTTCCATAGTCTATTACATATGTCGTTTTCAACGACCCGTTACGAAGAGCACTGAACCTTCGCTGTTGGTGCCAACTCAAATAACCACTGATACTTGTTACCCTTAATGCACGCGTCGCATAAATTTAGCAACGCCCCGTGCTCAATACCGATTAACTTCCCATTGCCATTCAAACCATCAGCGTCTCGTCGTACTGATGACGGTACTTATTTGAAATCAGTGCTCTTGTTCGTTTTGGGGAATATTCATTGAATTCGTTGAATTTCCAACCGAAGTAATGCATTCTTCATCATTGAATGTCATTCCCTATCGAATTTAATTTCTTCAACCGACAAAATAACTGAAAAAGCCTACAGCTCATTTCCCTCACATTTTGATATATCAAATCCAAATTTAGACTGTACAATTCTCTTTCAATTCGATTACAAGTCTACGAAGATAATATGCCTAAAACCGTTTTTTGCGTTGTATTCGGCAAAGAAATGCCTGGACTCGCCGTTCCACCGCTACCTGGACCGCTTGGGAAGAGAATTCTTGAAAATGTGTCGAGCGAAGCCTGGCAACAGTGGCTCAGTCACCAGACCATGTTGATCAACGAAAAAAGGCTCAGCATGGGTAATGCAGAACACCGAAAATATCTGACAGAACAGATGGAGAAGTATTTTTTTGGTGGGGATGTTGATGTGGCGGAAGGATACACTCCGCCTGATGAATCGGCCGAATAGAATTCCTGTAGTTATGATGAGAATTAGGTTTAGAAATATTGCCGTAATTGAATTGCTTATCTATAATTTACAATTGTATTCACGGATGTAGTCAACAACAGTCGTTAAACCTGCATTCGACTTTCTGACAATCAGATAAGGCTCAATCCATCAAATCTCGGTGCGGGTTTGCTTTCCTTTGAATATGGCCAGGTAGCTCAGTCGGTAGAGCAGGGGACTGAAAATCCCCGTGTCGGTGGTTCGATTCCGCCCCTGGCCACCATATTTATCAATAGGATAGAAGCTCCCTGTTTTCAATCCCTGTGTCATACGGTACACCTATACTGAAATTGGCACATGGCAACCATAACGAAAACCCCCTCAAACACCTGGAAGGCGATCATCCGTGAGCGCATCTGGCCGATCACCATCAAGACCTTTCGCACCAAACGTGATGCCCAGGACTGGGCATGACGTACTGAAGATGAAGTGGGGCACGGTGTATACATTAACCGTGTCAGCTCGGACCGGGTACCGCTCTCGCATCTGTTCAACATTGCCATCAAGGAGTGGCGTGTGAGCGTCTTCTATAACCCGGTCGCCAACATTCGTAAACCGACACCAGGGCAAAAGCCGTGACCGAAGATTAAATGCTCCAACTGACGGTGTTGGCGTTGGTATCGAACGAAAGACTGAAGTAGCATCTGTTGGCACCAAGCCTGTCGGAAGTCCACTCTTTCGGCGACCACGTAGTTGGGCTGCTGCTACATAAGGCATTGCCTGCACCTAATAAGTTCTGGGCGCATATAGGCGGCCTCGCGATGTAATCAATTGCACTTAATTTTCCACTCTAGCAAACGATGAAGTTTGTAAAATCTGCTACATTATTGAAAGATATTTATATATAATTTTATTTCAATAATTTGTGAGCAAGATATGAGTAAACATGCGGACAGTGCTGACAGCAAAATCCTCCGGCGAATTCATTCCCGCAAGCGGGGCTGGGTCTTCACACCTGACAGCTTTGCGGATCTCGGTACTCGTCAGGCAGTAGATCTTGCACTGATGCGGTATCGGAACAGTGGCCTCATCCGGCAACTGGCTCGGGGGCTTTATGACTACCCGAAAACTGACCCTCAATTTGGTCTATTGCAACCATCTACGGGTGACATTGCAAGTACCTTAGCCGGTCGTGACGCCACCCGTTTGCAACCCTCCGGAGCCTACGCAGCTAATCTCCTTGGGCTTTCTACACAGGTGCCGACGAAAGCCGTTTATCTAACGGATGGTCGCACGCGGACGGTCCAGATTGGTGAACGCCAGATTATTCTGAAACACACCACTCCCCGTAACATGGCGACCGCAGGTAGAAGCAGCGGACTGGTGATCCAAGCCCTGCGTCACTTGGGTCGGAAAAACGTCGATCAGAAAATCATTGCACGGCTTAATCACCGTCTTGATGACGACGCCCGCAAGCAACTGATGAAGGATATTCGATATGCCCCGGCCTGGATCGCAGATATTATCCGCGAACTAACTTTTCAGGAAAGTACGGCATGAAAGAGTTTATTGTAATGCCGGAAGAACGTCGTCAACTGGTCTGTACAGAGACCGGTGCAAAACTGAACTTGTTTGAGATTGCAGTCGAAAAGGACTTCTGGGTTTGCTGGACTCTACACAAATTAATTGGGCTACCCGAATGGGGTGAGCACCTCACGTTCAAGGGGGGTACGTCATTATCTAAGTGCTGGAATCTCATTGATCGTTTTTCCGAAGATATCGATATTGTTATTGACCGGCGTGCTTTGGGGTTTGGTGGAGACAATGCTTTGGAAAGAGCAGCCAGCAGGAAGCAGACAGAAAAGCACCTCAAAGCACTGAAAGCAGCTTGCCGGCAATGTATCAGTGACAGGATTTATCCGGCGCTCATTGACGTTATTTCATCGGATTTGCGAGAAGCACTTCAGTGGACACTTGAGCCTGATCCAGACGATCCCGAAGGACATACTTTGCTGCTGTTCTATCCGACAGCTTTCCCGGAGCAAGCCGCCTATCTTCATCGTGCCGTGAAAATTGAAATGGGTGCCCGTTCGGACACGAACCCTGCAGAATCCATCGAGATAAAGCCCTATATCAGTGATGCCTTCCCAGATCTGCTGTTGGAGTCAGGGACAAATGTCAGGGCCGTTGTGCCAAGGCGCACCTTCTGGGAGAAGGCAATGCTTTTGCACGAGGAAACCTTCCGGCCGGAAGCTAATAAAAGACACCGGGTAGGCATGGCCCGGCACTACTATGACCTCTACCGGCTGATTCAAGCTGGTATAGGCAATCAGTCTGCCCAGGACCTCGACCTGTTCTATCGGATTGTCGCGCATCGTCAAGTTTTCTTTCGCTATACGTGGCTCGATTATTCAACGATGAATCTTGGGCAGTTGCGACTGCTACCTGCGGAAGCAGATCGACCAGCTTGGCAGGCCGATTATGAAGGCATGCGGAAGGAGATGTTCTATGGCGATGTGCCAACATTTGAAGAAATCCTGACGGTGGTGGGAGATTTTCAGGTCAAATTGAATATTGGGTAGAGCTCATCCCTCGCAGTAAAGATGCTTCCATGAATACGCGGTTTGACGACTCTTCTCCTTAAAATCTATAGGAGCTTGTGAGCAACGCCTACGCCTAAACCCGAGTACCATAGGCGACTTTAGGTAACCGGTTTATTTATGCTCAGTTTTTACTATATAAGTACTTATGCAATAAACCCCTGAATTCAATAACCTAGCATTAGTGTTGCGCTGCAATTCCCGTTCAAATAGTGCAATATGTTTCCGAACTTACACACCCATGCTTAAAGAACGGCTTTCAGGACAAATACTCATTTGACCATCAGGCAATCAAAACCATCAATCGCTACAAAGACATGAATAATGAATGTGAGCGACATTCCGTAGTCCCTTTTGATTTGGAGATCTAATCTGTGACAGCGCTACAGATACTACTTGAGAGTTTCCGTGCTACCGCCAGGTCCGAACGGGAGAAAGGCAACTACTTTGAAGAACTGATTCGGCAGTACCTAAAAGCCGAGCCGGCCTACGTCGACTGGTACAGTGACGTGTGGATGTATGCCGACTGGGCCAGAGGGGAAGGCAAGGATTATGTCGGGGATGCATCAGATGAAGGTATCGATCTGGTAGCAAAAACACGAGGCATGGGGGAATATCACGCCATCCAGTGCAAATTTTACGACCCGGATCACACCATAGCGAAGAATGATATTGACAGCTTCTTCACCGCTTCCGGTCAGCAGCCTTTTGTACATCGTCTTATCGTAGCCTCAACGGACAAATGGGGTTCCAGGGCAGAAAAAGCGCTCATAGAGCAATATATCCCGGTGACCAGAATTGACTTGGCAGCGCTGGAATCCAGCCAGATTGACTGGTCTCAGTTTGCATCCAGAAAAGCCCCTGTATTGAAAGAACCCATGATCCTCAGGCCTCACCAGAAAGAGGCGCTGAAGCATGTGTGTGACGGATTGATGAACACTGACCGGGGCAAGATGATCATGGCCTGTGGTACTGGTAAAACCTTTACTAGCCTGAAAATAGCCGAACAAGTGGCAGGTGCGGGCAAACGAGTGTTATTTATGGTTCCAAGCCTTGCTTTGCTTTCGCAAACACTGACGGAGTGGACGCAGCAAAAAAGTATTCCCATGCACAGTTTTGCCGTGTGTTCAGACCGGCATGTTGGCAAGAAACGGAAAAAATCCGAAGATCGTGTAGAGATGTTTGTCCACGAACTGCGTTATCCGGCCACGACAACACCATCAAACCTTGAAGCAGAGATGGCCAAGCGCCATGACGATGCCCACATGAGTGTGGTGTTCTCGACCTACCATTCCATTGATGTATTGCACCGGGCCCAAAGTGAGCACGACTTGGCCGCTTTTGATCTGATTATCTGCGATGAGGCACACCGTACCACCGGGGCAACCTTCGAGGATAGCGACGAAAGCCATTTCGTCAGGGTGCATAATGACAAATACATCCGGGGAGCCAAACGCTTGTACATGACCGCCACACCCCGCATCTATGGTGACACCTCCAAAGCCAAAGCGGAAGATGACGATATCACACTTTGCTCAATGGATGATGAGCAACTGTACGGCAAGGAATTGTATGTACTTAGTTTTTCCGAGGCTGTACAGCGCGACCTGCTGGTGGATTACAAGGTCATCGTGCTTGCCATGGACGAAGCCCACGTCAGTAGGCGTTTACAATCGCTGCTTGCCGATGAGAACAATCAGCTCAGGGTCGACGATGCCGCCAAGATTGTTGGCTGCTGGAAGGCATTAAGCAAGGACGAGCTTCGGGAGGAGGCAGCTTTTGATGTGACTCCCATGCAGCGCTCTGTGGCTTTTTGTCAGGTGATTGAACACCATCCGGGTAAAACCCTAACACACAAAGTCAGTTCGAAACACATTGCTGCCATGTTCCAGCCTGTGGTGGAGGAGTACCAGGCTTTGGAAGGTACGGCATCGAACGTGGTTTGCGAGGCTGAGCATGTCGACGGCAGCATGAATGCCAGCATCAAGGATGCCAAACTAACCTGGCTAAAGTCTGATCCACCTGAAAATCATTGTCGAATTTTGTCCAATGTACGTTGCCTTTCCGAGGGCGTTGATGTGCCGGCGTTGGATGCCGTGTTGTTTCTCACCCCGCGCAATAGCCAGGTCGATGTGGTGCAGTCCGTGGGACGGGTGATGCGCAAGGCACCGGGAAAGAAACGTGGGTCTAGTCTTACCCCAATTTGGTAGAGACGTTAGGATTTGAGAGGTTACCAGCGCCCTTAAGGGCGCTGGTAACCTCTGGTTGCGCTTTTTTCAGCTGCGCTTCATACTCGACTGGACTCCTATTACCCAGACTCGTATGCAATCGTCGGGTGTTATACCAAGACTCGATATACCGAATCACTTGCTGTCTTAGTTCCTTCGCTGACTTTAAACGATCCGTTTTCAAAACGCATTCTCGCTTCAATGTGGCAAACCATGATTCGGCTTGCGCATTGTCATAACAATCACCGACACTGCCCATCGACTGCTTGATCCCATGCACTCGACACAAGGCTTGAAAGGCCTTCGAACTGTATTGTACTCCTTGATCCGAATGGTGAATCACGCCTTCGCAACTCCGACCTCGAAGTGCCATCTGCAAGGCCTCACTCATCAAACCCACGTCCTGGCAGGTTTGCATCGACCAGCCCAAAATCCGTCGGCTACAAGTGTCCTGCACCACCGCCAAATACAACACACCGTCTAACGTATGCAGATAAGTCGCATCCGCCACCCACAACTGATCCGGCTCGGATACGTTAAATTCACGATTCACTCGGTCTACTATACCGTGCGCGCGACCCGAGCAACGGGTGGTACGCACAAAATTTCGAGCTACACACGCCGATAATCTCGCCTTTTGCATCAATCGAGCGACTCGATTTACACTCACTTCGACCCCACTCTTACACAACTGCGCAGCAATGCGGGGTGCACCATAAGTCCAACCACTTTCGACCAATACACCACGAATCGCCGCCAATAACTTTTCATTGGCTTGCGAACGCGGACTCGGCTTACGGCTTCGCCACGCATAATAACCTGATTCTGAAATCTCTAATACCCGACACATCAAACGGATCGCAAAGTTCTTCCTCTCCGCTTCGATTAATTCGTACGCCCGGTTCCACCACGCTGGATCCCGCTGTCGGCGGCAAACCAGGCTGCCGCTTTTTTTAAGAACGCATTCTCCTGCTCTAACTCCTGATTGCGACGCTGTAAGCGACGCAACTGCGCCATTTCACTCTCACCTGGCTCCGATTCACTCGCCTTCGCCTTGGCTTGACGTTTCCAATTTTGAATCGTCGTCGCCGAGGGCTCGTATCTGCGGGCTAACTCTCGCACCGATACCCCAGCTTCATGCTCCGATAATATATGTTCCTTAAATTCCTCGGAATAGTTCCCTTGACTCATCTTCGGTTTTCCTCCAAATCTTTGGATTACTCTATTAGTAATGTGTCTCTACATTATCGGGGTAGTACCAGTATGTGATTCTGCCGGTTGTGGTTCCAGCCGACATTGCACCCAATGAGGCGTTGAATAACAATAAGACCTACAAGGTCGTCTGGCAGGTACTGCAGGCGCTGCGTTCACACGATGATCATTTTGATGCTTTCGTGAACAAACTGGACCTGGTTGGCAGTAACCCCAGCAAGATGGAAGTCATTGCCATTGCCGACAACATTTCAAGGCCACAAGCGGGGCAGAAACGTACTGGAAGCGGCCACACCATTGGCAAACGGGTAGTAATCGATCAAATGGATAAGCAACAAGCCATTCAGTTCGAAGTCGGTGAAATCGAGCGGGCAATCTACGCCAAAGTCGTGCAGAAATGCGGTCGTAGACTGTATTGGGATGAATGGGCCACTGATATTGCTGATATCGCCCAGACACACATTACCCGTATCACTACGATTGTTAGCAATACAGCCAATGACAAGGAAGCGAGAGCCTTCAAGGCGTTTGCCGATGAATTACGTGACGATCTGAACGATAGCATCACAGATGAAGAGGTGATTGAGATGCTAGCGCAACACCTAATCACTAGGCCGGTGTTTGATGCGCTGTTTGAGGATGCCGACTTTGCACACCAGAATCCGGTGTCAAAGGCTATGCAGGCTGTGTTGGATGTGTTGCAAGAACATCACCTCGACAAAGAAGCAAAAACCCTGAACAGGTTTTACCAAAGCGTCAGCATGCGCGCATCCGGCATCGACACGATTGCAGGCAAACAGCGCATCGTAGTAGAACTGTATGACAAGTTTTTCCGCAACGCCTTCCCACGCATGACAGAACGCCTTGGTATTGTTTACACCCCGGTTGAGGTGGTGGATTTTATCATCCACTCCGTCAACTGCCTGCTGCAACAGGAGTTTGGGCAGACACTGGGGTCAAAAGGTGTACACATACTCGATCCGTTCGTTGGCACCGGTACTTTCATCACTAGACTGCTGCAAAGTGGCCTGATCAAACCGGAAGAATTGCCGCACAAGTACCAGCATGAAATTCATGCCAACGAGATCGTCTTGCTGGCCTACTACATTGCGGCGATCAATATCGAGGCGGTGTATCACAGCCTTGTCGGCAATGAGGATGCCGTTTATCAGCCTTTTGAAGGGATCTGCCTGACTGACACCTTCCAGATGTACGAGTCCAAAGACATGCTGGATGCGCTGTTGCCGGTCAATTCGGAACGGCGAAAGCGGCAGGTGGAACTTCCTATCCAGGTCATCATGAGCAACCCGCCTTATTCATCGGGACAAAGAAGTGCCAACGACAACGCAAAAAATGTTGCTTACCCCTCACTGGACAAACGTCTCGGGGAAACGTACGCGAGGCATTCGACGGCGACGTTGCAAAGAAATCTCTACGATAGTTATATCCGCGCAATCCGATGGGGCTCTGATCGACTCGGTGAGGCTGGGGTTATGGCATATGTTACCAACGCAGGCTGGATTGATAACAATGCCATGGATGGGTTACGCAAATGTCTGGTGGAAGAGTTTTCGAGCCTGTATGTTTTTCATCTACGAGGGAACGCAAGAACATCAGGCGAACAACGCCAGAAAGAAAAGGACAATGTGTTTGGTCAAGGCAGCCGCGCCCCGATTGCAATTACTGTGCTAGTGAAAAATCCCAACGCCAAAACGCAAGGAAAAGTGAATTTCTACGACATTGGTGATTATCGTAGCCGGGAAGACAAACTCAAATTTATTCACAAGTTTGGCAGTATTAGTGGCATCACCAAGCAAGGCGGCTGGCAAACTTTGGTACCCGACGACAACCATGACTGGTTAAATCAAGTGAGTCCGGACTTTGATCGGTTTTTGGTCTTAGGGGACAAAAATGACAAGTCAGTGCTACGGATATTCGAGAATTATTCGTTAGGGGTGTCGACTAATCGCGATGCTTGGTGTTACAACGCCTCCAAGGGCGAGATGGAACGCAACATCCACTCTATGATCTCGTTTTATCATGCTGAACGACAGCGATATCACGAAGCTACTGCGTCAGCGGTTCTTGACACGGGGACGTTTATTGATAGTGACCCGACTAGAATAAGTTGGACCCGTGCGCTTAAACAGGACTTGATGAAAAACAAAGCCTTGGAATTTGCTGAAGGTGAGGTGTTGATATCGACCTATCGACCTTTCTCCAAACAGTGGCTATACTACGGAAGACGGCTGAATGAAGTGACCTCACAAATGCCGCAGATTTTTCCGAATGCAAAGGCGGAGAATCGGGTGATTTGTATCACGGGTACCGGTGCTCGGTCCGGATTTTCTGCCCTGATGGTAGATGCCATTCCCAACCTCCACACATTGGATTCAGGGCAATGCTTTCCCCTCAAACTCTATGACAAGATGGGAACCGGTCGCGATGATGACCTGTTCGTGGATCAGGATAATACCCAGTGCCGAGTTAGAGAGGGTATCAGCGACGGGGCGCTGAAGCATTTTCAAGCGACATTTCCCGGAGAAACCATCAGTAAAGAAGATCTATTCTATTACTTATACGGGATCTTGCATTCAGAAGATTACCGTGCTCAGTATCGCAACAATCTAATGAAACAATTACCTCGGCTTCCAGTGGTGACTGACGTTTCAGACTTTCATACCTTTCAGACAACCGGGCGCACGTTGGGGGAACTGCACCTAGGCTATGAAAGAATCGACCCGTGGCCAGTAACGATCAACGACGGGAAAGGGCTGCCGGAAAGGATGGCACCGGAACGCTTATACCGTGTTGAAAAGATGAAATACACCAGAGGCCATGGCAGCAAAAAAGATCAGTCCACGGTGATTTACAATCCCTACATCACGATCACCGATATCCCGCTTGAGGCTTATGATTACGTCGTTAATGGCAAGCCCGCTATCCAGTGGGTGATGGAACGGCAGTGCGTGAAAACAGATAAGGACAGTGGACTTGTAAACGATGCCAACCGCTACGCTGTCGAGACAATGGGTAACCCTGCCTACCCACTGGAACTGCTTCAACGCATCATTAGAGTATCCATGGCAACCATGAAAGTGGTTAAGGATCTACCGCCGCTACAAGTCTGAAACGGGTTTGGTTTGTCGCACCCAACCTGTTTTGCCATGGTGGTTTTTTTGTAAATTTACATGCCAACATCGTGCCACTCCCAAAATTCCGTATTTGCTATTTCGGTAATTCTCTTCCTAGATATTAAAAGTAAGTAACCATGAACAAGAAACATGCGAAAGAGATAATCGCTGACGACCCTGACAAGGTAGATGGATGCGCGGCCATGATAAAGGAAGTGGCTCAAGCGGTACTGGAAGAGATGCTTTACAAGCTACTGGAAGAAAAAACAGGAAAGCGTTTCCTCCTTACAGAACTGGCTTAGTGATAAACACCATAGTATCAAGAGCCTTATCAGTGGTATAAATACTGAAGGCAAGGATAGGAAAGACGAAAGCGAAATATCCAGGAACCCATGATCTACTCAAATTGCTAGAAGAAGTGGGTGAGCAAACATGGGGCTAGTTCAAAAGGGATGAGAAAGATAAGATTTGGGCAACACTGGAAAGTCAACGTAAAGACTTTACACGCTGGCGATATCCTTTGCGAGTGGATAAATGCGCTCCTCTGCAACGAACCTCACCGCGACCGAGCCGCCCTAGAAAGCACCACGATCTGATGAACCAAGCGACGCGCGATTGCTTGGTCACCGAATATGAGCCGCTGATTCCGGCGCCCGACCTTTCCGACTCTGGCGACCGACATGTTCTCGCAGCAGTGATCAACTGGCAGAGACGGCGACTCACGTAAGTGGGGTGGCGCTTGACCATGTACTACGTAGGGTCTTCAGGAGTGCTTCGACATTCCGGGAGTCTTCGATCAGGCTCAACATGAATGCCTTGTTGCCGACATCCTTGATGGAACACCCAATGTGCCAACACTCTGCATCATCGATGACGATGAAGCGGTCGTGAAAATCCCGTGTTTGCCGAGTCTCGATTTGTACCTGGGGATGTTGCTGTTGGAACTTTGCAGTTTCGTGCGCGAAATCAGAGGGTAAATTACCGGCCAGGAGTTCGACTTTTCGAGGATCGGCGCTATCACCGAGCATTGTGAAGATCGTTCCGCCCAGATACGGATCTATGATACGAATTGAGTGTGTTGCACGGTGAATGATCTCCCTGATGCGTACGTAGGCGTCATGCTGCGTGCCTTGGGGGAAGAATAGTTCACGGACGGTATCGGTTGCGGGCACGAGGTTTCCGGCATCGATACGCCAGCCGATCCTATGCAGGTCGGCATTAAGCTTGTTGGTCAGCCCCCAGTGGGCGAGTTCTTCGGAAACGATGAAGACAACGCGGAGCCTGTCGTCACTGGACAGAACCTCGTAAGCCCTGTTGATCCGGGGCCGATAGGCAACCCTGCGGTATTTGTGCGAGTAGTCCTCACGTTCCGTGAGCTTCCAGTCGACGATCATGCCGGATGCGTCGATGATTCCCGGTATTTTGTAGCTGTCGAGCTCGAATAGACAGGCGAGAATCACCCGCCATGGATCAAGTTGAATTCTGAAGCTGTCCTCGTCGCTAGGAAAGATCATGCGGGTTCTCCTCGATCAACTTTGTCATGCACCTCAATCGCTTTCATGAGAACCATGTTCGCGTGATTGAAATTTTCGAGCTGCCCCCGGAGTTCGTAAGACCACTTCACCCCATAAAAAAGGTTATTCTGAAAGCGGTAAACGATGATCAAAAGAGCGGCTGCCACCGCCTCGGGGTTTGCATCCATGTATTGCAAAACTTCTTTCACCAAATCAGGTGAATCGTTTTCCCGAAGGCGCAGATGGTCGAAGTGATACGCATATTCGCCGTCAGCGAAGTAGCGATTCCTAAAATAGCTGACTTGCGGTTCAAAAATTTCCTTGGTCAGCAGACCGTTTTCTGCCCATCGTTTAGCTGCTTCTATTATAGCGTTAACGCCACCTTGTTGATTCAGAACCTTTGCTTCAAATAGGCTCAGGAACAAAAATTCTGTGATGGCAATTCGTTCATCATCAGGCAACTCGCGAAAACTAGGAGCGTTTTGCCCAAGCCAGTCGATCGCGATCATGCTGCAAGGTCAATCGAGATTTTGACGGCCTGCGGCGGTACACCCGCGACGCTCGCGATACGCTGACGAGCAACCTCGACTTCCACTTTGATATTTCTACCTTGATCTTGAACCGGTCCTTCATCGCTACCTCGATCTCGACACGGCGCGTCGAGACGTCCGCGATCTCGAAACGCCCGTACGCATGCGTGCGCTCCATCTCGTAACCGAGACGCTGGAGTCCTTCGGCCAGTTCCGCCTGGCAGACCGCGTTGATCTCCCTTTGCTGGCAGTAAGACCGTCGTTGACCATGGTGCGCCACTTGTCATTGCCTGGACCATGCTGGCGATCACGCAATGGGTATGGAGCTGGGGATTGAGATTGCGGGAAGTGTCATGGCGAAAGGTCGCGCCGACCGTCTTCTGATCGCCGGCAAGGCCAAGCGACTCCGCGCCTTTGTCCACTCAAGCGCTCGCCTCCCCGTGGGCCGGATCGTCTTTGGCGTAATGTCCGTCGCGCTGGTAGTAGCTCACGCCCTGCGACGGCGAGGCGACGCCGCCGATAGACGCCTACCACCGCGGCGGTCCGCCGGACGCTGGATTCTGCGTTTCGCACCTGCCCATACCGGCGAAATACACGCTTGCCGAGCGCGGAACAAGGTGCGAACAACAAGCTTCGCAACCGTGTCAGCGTATGGCGGTGATTGTCATTGTTAACGAGCGTACTTCGTGAAGCGAAGGCGACTATCGTGGCAGGTCTCAGTGGCCGTGCATTATTATCCAGCCAATTCGTATGTGGTCCATCTTTAGGTGTGATCAAGAATTCAAGCGGGCATTACATTACTCATAGCCACCACATTCGATCTCGTGGGGTACAATTCCAAGCTGCCATTGCTTTTCGGTGGGAATCGGCGTAACACTCGCCTCACCTACAAGGTCCCGGCACAGATTATAGAACTCCCGGTATCTAATTTTCAGTGCGCACCGCTCAAACCTAGTTAGGCGAGCGAAAAATATATATTGCAATGCTCCAATCGTCAAAGTCGAGTGGAAAGCATTTGGGCCATTATCTCTTTTGTCGCCATACACGGCGAGCCCACCATGGGCGGCATACGGATGTTGACCAATTACCGGTGAGAATTGCTGATATGTCCAATCTTGTCCAATTCGAAGCCAGACACAGTTTGTGTTGGTCTTGCCAATTGCAAATTGGGACATATGAATAGGACGTGGTGCCCCTAGCTCTGCCAGTTGACAGCAGAGCAGCTTTGCAAAGTAGCGAAAGAAATTCAAATAGGGATTTGTTCCCTTGATATAGCGCTTATTCTGGAACACAAGTGTGGGATCTTTGCCTTCTCCCATTAGCCGACTAGCCAAGGAATGCAGATGATCGAACTCCCTATCCGCCGGTTGTGTTCGGGAGCCATTGCACTTAGCGCACATGCGAGCAGAAAATTGAAGTGCTTTAGACTTTGGGCTCTGCAAATATTTCCAGCCACCTCCTGAGTCAAAGCTGAAATTTCCTATCACCATTTCGTTGTCCGCGAACTCAGCTCTTAGTGCTGATGCCTTAATTTTGTGTTCGCCCGATAGGTTGTCTGACAAGCCACACAAGCAGCATGCATCCGAATTATTGGGCGCAAAGAAAATCGGTCTCTTGAACATTTCAGCGTTTGCGTTGGAGGCCAAGTAGTGAAACTCTTACTCCAATTTCATAGACTTTTTGCATAGAGTTATTCTGGAAGCCTCAGTATTCGTGATACACTCTCGGTACACTGCTCAGTCTTAACCACTTTCTCTAGACTATGATAACACATTGATTCTAAATGATTTATACTAAGTATACCGAGTATTTCCTGTTTCAGTATTATCAATAAGTTGCCAATTTTACTGGCTCTGAAAATACGAAAATATTCAATAGGCTCGCCCCTGACCTCAGATCAGTTACTGCCTATTTGATCTCCTGTTTGCAGGTCTGAGAGTTTCGCTGATCTACCCTACACCCAATTCGCCACCGTTCTCATTCAACCTATGTACCTCGCAAATCCGACCATCTCAATATCGACTGGAGATCCGGGGTATTAGTCAGGTACGTCAGGGCGCCTGTTAAACACCGCATTCGGGAAGTGCTTGACAGCTCTAATTCGCGGTGCGCTACCGTAGGCATTAGAAACGTTCGTAAGGCCAAGAACTGAGCGAGTCAGATGTCCCAATAGCAAGTCATACAACCGGTAGAATGCTTTGTCCGGTTCTCCCGTGTTGATTTGCAAGATCAGCTCCTGATCTCGATCTCTCATAAAATCAGCATTGTACGGGGCACCACTCCTTACGGAATACCACGCCGTTCCCTGGTCTAAAACACATAGCATCGTGACCATGCTATTGCGATCCAGTGATTCATTGATCGCGCCAAATCGCTCAGCGATTTCTTCAAACTGTACACCATCCTGCAGTCTCGTGGCGAATACCGTGGTATGTAGTGGGTTCAGCATAAAGCCTGGCTTATCAAAACCCTCTATATGCTGATTCTCTGTTATGTGCCCATAAGGGTTACACGGCCGATGGAGCCTTGACAGAGTCACCAATTTCTCCATCGCCTCATCCAGCTGCACAAATCCCAGTGTCTGCTTGATTTCAATCGCGGCGTATATTCCCTCAATCGCAAAATGGAAGCGCCGGGATTTTGTGGTTGCCCCGAGTTTGATGACTGGAGACCACAAACGATCCCGAATTACCATGTCACAATCGCCAGCGGTATTACCAAAGCGATCGTTTACGACACCGGCAGCGACTGAATACCGTTGCGGTAGCAAGTTGGATAATTCTTCGCGCACGATTTCTTCCACGCCCAATCCAGAATCGAAACTATGGATATTGAAGGCGATTTCTGCCTCTGCGCTAGCCACAATACGCCTTTGGGCAACTTGGCACGTCATCATCAGTGCGTTACCGAGGGTGTCCTCATTGTTGCGCTTAGGTTGCCACTGACTAACATCGGGAAAAGGTTCATTCCACTTCATCGCAGTTTCCTTTTTTTATACTCGGCCTACCTAGATGATAGCACCTGAGGATGTCGTCGCAGGGATTACAAAATTACCATGTCCCCGAAAATTTCTTTTCCTTGCCCTCCCTGGTCAGTTGGCGTTCATTCCTACTCAACCGTTCCCTAACCTGTCCAGCAGACTGTGTACCGCGTTCTTGAAACATAATTCTTCCGGAATTCGATTCGTAAACGACTCCATTTCTGCCGTCGCATTCAGCATTTTGCAAATATCTTCAATAAGACTTTTAATTTCATTGGGAGTAACACCGACTTCCTCAAATTTTCTGACATCATCGCAGTCTTTGTCATCGTGAGCAACGGTTTTGTTCCTTATGCATTTAACTTTTTCGATTACCTCCTTGTGCTTTTCGTTTAGAGAATCAAAGTCGTTCCGCAGTTGATCGTCATTCAATCTTCGAGCAAGATCGCGAACTCTCAAAGTACCTCTGGGAGTGGCTTCAGAACAAAGGAGAGGCACAAAGAAAAAAACAATGTTTATCCTTTTAATGGTCAACGGGAACCAGCAACACCAGCAAGTTCAGGCGATGGGGGAGGAGATGGTTATGACGCTTGATTAGCACGCTTGGAAACACACATAAATTATCTGGCAACTAAAGAAGACACCGAAAGTGCGAAGGTGTGGTTTCTTAAAACGAGTATTACTGCGTTCATAACCGTATCTGTTTTAATGCTGTCAATTTTCAGGAATTTCCTAGTCTAGTGTCTGCCAGAAAACTCCCATTATGCTGGGTGTCCCGTAATAATGCGAGTAGCTGTAGCAGCGCCCCGGATTTTTCATAATGTACTCTTCCCACAATAACTGCTTGGTTACTCTTTATTTTCAGTTCCTGATACACTCGTCCCTAGTCCAGTTGGCAGATGCCACTGTGAGATGAGGATGAACCATCGACATACAACCGCGCGATAGTCTGCTTCTCGTCGAGCCCTTCGGGCAACAGCCAGCTAAGTTGCGCTTGGGCCGCTTTCTATAAGTCCCTCTGAATTTCACTTGTACTAACCGTGGCACTTGCGTTAATCTGTCGTACCGACAATTTCTGATCGTGGCGTAGCCGTAAAATCTCTTCTGATTTTCAATATTGACATTCACCTCCTTTCCTTGCCATGCTTATCCCTCCACAAAAAAAGACAGCATAGCAGTTTAATGAAAATCAAAACGTCGGGATAAGCTCGCAAATCACATGCTTTCTGACACACAACGGCTGCACTGTTTAAATC
Organism: Arenicellales bacterium; assembly: GCA_965219265.1. Taxonomy (GTDB): domain Bacteria; phylum Pseudomonadota; class Gammaproteobacteria; order Arenicellales; family JAJDZL01; genus JAJDZL01. The sequence goes on along the minus strand of OZ244730.1, from coordinate 3,127,912 downwards.
AGAATCACTGTAGACGGATGCACAAGCAGTACAAGCGAGTCAGCAGCACTATGACATTGAAGTGACAGCCGACGCGCGCGGTTCCAACGCCATGGACATTCGCTGGTCTCACAACGCCTGGTATACGGTGCGCAATGAAAACGCCGATGCGAATCTGGTCTGTGCCTCGCTGTGCGCGTGGGAAGACGATGTTATCGTGTGACTGTATTGGACATTGAACAATGTCGAGGCGACGTTGCGGAATTTGAAATCGGAATTGGGGCTGCGTCCAATCTACCATCAGAAGAAGCATCGGGTGGCGGCACATTTGCTGATGTCAGTGCTAGCCTAATAGGCTGTGCATACGATTCGCATGAAGATACGCGCGAACGGGGGATATGGATGAGTTGGAAACAGATTCGTCGCACTCTGGCAACGATGCATAGGCTGACGACAGTAATGGGCTAAGCGGATGGATCGAAGCTGCAGGTGCGACAGAATACTGAACCGAATGCGCAACAGCGTCGCCTGCTCAAAACGATGGAAGTGAAAGTGAATCGGGATCAACGAATGGGAAGGATGCCCTGAGAGCTGGCAATGCGCACAGAAGTAGTACCATAACGCCGGGTGGTAAAATTGCAAGTTTTGAAATTTTAGGGGAAATTTTTCCGAAAAATGTGAAGATGGGTTAGCTTGCTAATTGTGGAGCACAACTGTCGGGATACCCGCAAGAACAGAAAGAGTTCCAGAACAGGAAGCCCGGAAACTCAATTCTGGTAAGTCTGAAAAATTTTCTAGAAATCTATGAACGGTTTCAGATTGTCTGAGCGAGATGGATGGCGCAGTTTTCGAATCGCCTTTGCTTCAATCTGACGAATCCGCTCCCGCGTTACGTCAAACTGCTGCCCGACTTCCTCAAGCGTGTGATCGGTCGGCATTCCAATTCCAAAGCGCATTCGCAATACTTTGGCTTCGCGGTCTGATAGAGAATTCAACGCTGAATCGGTCGCTGCTCGCAATCCTGCTTCGGTCGCCACTTCAAGTGGAGCGCGAACAGTTTTGTCTTCAATGAAGTCGCCGACATGTGAATCCTCATCTTCACCCGTTGGCGCTTCCATGGATAGCGGTTCTTTCGGAATTTTCAAAACCTTGCGAACTTTGTCTTCTGTAACTTCCATTCTTTCCGCCAGTTTTTCTACGGTGGCTTCCCGACCTTCTTCCTGTCTGATTTCCCGCTGAATACGAGTCAGTGTACTCAGCGTTTGGGTCATGTGAACGGGAACTCGAATCGTTCGAGATTGATCGGCACACGCCCTTGTGATTGCCTGGCGAATCCACCATGTCGCATAGGTCGAAAATTTGAAACCTCGCTCGTGCTCGAATTTGTCAACTGCTTTCATCAGTCCGATATTGCCTTCCTGTATCAGGTCCTGAAAACCCAGACCTCGATTGTTGTATTTCTTAGCAATGGAAACCACGAGTCTTAGATTTGCCTCGATCATTTCTTTCTTTGCCCGATTTGCTCGAGTCTCTCCGACTGCAATCTTCCGACGCACTTCGCGAAATTCTTCAATCGGCATGCCAAGCCGTGCTTCAAACTTCTGTAGATGCTCTCGCGCTTCCTTAATTTCCTCTCGATATTTTTCGAGTTCTTGTGCCTGCGCCTCGTTACACACTGCTTTCAGCAGCGACATCAAATTTCTGTGCGTGAGTTTGCTCCAAAACACATCGTGAACGTTCTGTCGGGGAATACGAACTTTATCAATACAGATTTCTTCCAGTACCTTGCTTTTCTCCTTCAGTTCTTTATCGGCTTCATGAACAATATTGAACATATCGTCAATCTGCTTGCGAACATACTTGAACTGCATAAACCACTTTGATATGAATCGCCGGTAATTCATGACCTGCTTGCTTCGCACACCTTCTGGATGATGTTTAATCGCATTTCGAAGATTCTTGTGATGCACGCAAATAATTCCGAAGCGACGTTTTAACTCAGCAGTATTGGATGCGGCTTTCTCTTCATCGTGCTCTCCGGCTCTCGGGCTAAGTGCAGTACTGGTTTTTGAATCCAAAAAGAATCCAGTGCAAAGTTCAGTCGCGCGCATGGACTCATTGTTGATCTTGTGGAACATTTTAACAAGAGAATCAATAATCAACGGGCATGTGGATGCTGCTTCTTTAGCGGAGAGCAAGCCTGACTGAATTCTCTTTGCCAGCTCTATTTCCTTGCTTCGAGTTAACAGATCAATGGCACCCATTTCACGCATGTACATACGAACCGGATCGGTAGTGCTACCAAATTCGCTTTTCAGCACCTCTTCCGCTTCTTCAGCTGCATCCTCATCGTCTACACTCTCGTCAGCCTGCATGATCAAACTGTCTGGATCTGGCGCATCATCAAGGACATCAATTTCCATTTCGCTGATGATATTGACGATGGTCTCAATCTGTTCAACATCGCTCATTGCCTCTGGAAGATGGTCATTGATTTCTTCGTACGTAAGAAAACCTTGACGCCTGCCCTTGATTATGAGATCTCTCAATTTTGAATCTTGTGTGCTGTATTCCATCTACTTTTCGAACCTAAATTTATTTTCAGATATTCAATTGATGCAAGTCACGGCTTTGTCAATCCGCTTAATTCTATCCTTGCCACTAATTCATGTTGCTGCTTCAGTTGCTAAAATCAGTTCTAAAACGGAACTGATTTTGCACAAGTAATCGCTTCTTCACCACAAATATCTTAGAGATCTTCCAAACCTATAAGATAAACCTCAATTATCATTTTTCAAGGCCGTGGTTCAAGTGACAGATAACCATAGTTCTGCTATATATTCAATGAGTTGGATTCAAAGGCTTCGATTCAGACAATTGGAATTAGATAAAGAACTCGGCGAAATTTCGTAAACTTAACAATTATACTGATTTCATTCAATAATTTTAAAAATTATGAGGAGGCGAACCGATGCCATGGGCAATTGTCGCCGAGCCACAGGGCAGCCAAGCCGTCTTGCCATTGTCATTGCAACATGTCCTGACTACTAGTACAGCGCCAAGGGTATTTCCATGTCCGACCTTGGCGAATGAACGGGAATTATTCATCAAACTAGCCAATAGCTGTTGAATTCACCTAGCCCGAATGTCCCATTAGTTGATGTTGAAAGAATCTCAATCTGATGATACAAACTAATAATATCGAGCACAAATAACGCTAGTTTCCAATCGGAGGAACAGGTGTGTGATTGAAAGAACTCATCGCCAAAACTGCTTCCCTGCCACCTAAGCTATTAATCCTTGCCGCCTGATCGAATGCACATTGCTCCGCGGTTTCGTCTGGATCCATGATTTGCAAGAGATTCGTGTGCATGGAAGACCGACGCTCTCGATTCGCCAAATCTCCGCCCAAATCATTCAATTCCAAAGCTCCAAATGGTTCTTCTGCAAGATTAAACAGTTGCGGGCGATATCCGCCAGCATAGTAGATATATTTCCAGTCTTCCTGCCGAATCATGTAAAAACTTACCGGCGTGCCTCCATCATGATACTGCGATAGCACGAAGCGTCCCTTGTCCGTCCTTGATGACACCTTCTGTAGAGCCTTAGGCCGCCAAGGCTCGGAATGGTTCGTTTCCATTCCAATTGCATACTCAACAGTAGCGCCAATATCTGTCAAAGATACTGGAACATTGCATCTTTGGGATTTGAATCCAGGTCCAGCTGCAATCAGTGGAATTCCAACTGAGTTTTCATACATAACCGATTTCCCCCAGAGTCCAAAACGCCCCAGCATTTCACCGTGGTCGGACGTATACAGAATAACGGTGTCCTGCATGCACCCGGAATCTTCAAGTGCACCAAGTACTCGCCCAATATTGTTATCCAGAAAGCTTACGAGTCCAAAATAGCAAAGCTTGGCTTCCAATCGCAGATTGTCATCGAAATGATCATCGTAGTTCCAGAATCGCCGAATTTCATTTAGTACTGGATGATCAAGCTTTTCAATGGCTTCGTTCTCAGATTCACCATTTGGAAGAGATAGATCGCCTCTGTCGTACAGATTGTAAAACTGAGATGGTGATCTGAAGGGATAGTGCGGACTTGCAAATGACACGAATAGCACCCAAGGTTTGCTTTTGTTTCTCGGCGCATGCATTCGCAACCAGTCGGATACCGCATCCGTAATTCGCCTGTCGTACTCCGTGTACTCACTTTCTCCCGGCCCTGTCTGCTCGGCAAGTTCTCGCGTTTCTTCGAAAGCAGGCAGAGGATTTCGCAACAGACTTTGCGGCCACCCGATTCCACTATTTGATACGTGCATGGGAAGAATTTCTTCAGTAAAACCGTTGTCATCCTCGCACGAACGAAAATGGAGTTTACCGAAAGACATTACCATACAGCCACGGTCTCGTACACGATGCATCCAGCTTTCATGTTGCCCAAAGTACGGTTCTGCAGATGACCAGCAACGAGTTTCGTGTACCTGGAGTCCTGTAGCCAAAGAAGCGCGAGCCGACACACAGATCGGAGAAGGTGTGACTGCACGGCTGAATGTCGTACCGCGATTTGAGAGTTTGTCCAGAGTGGGTGTTTGAACATGTTCATGACCGTAGCAACTCGTCCAACTACGGGCATGTTCATCCGAACAAAAAATGATTACATTTGGGGAATCCATCAATCTATACGACAGCGGATTTGTAAGCTTCTTTGAAGTGACTCAATCCATGCCAACTTGAGTGATCAACCACTATGAGACCCTTGACTGCAATAAGTCCCGCAATGCCAAGTGATTAATGGCATGTGCTGTAATTCCATTACAGCCTGTCATGGTTTTGTTGGCAATCATCGAATCCACAACCGCTTCGTCGGTAGCCTGCACCACTGCTTCAAACAGTGGATCAAGGTGCTCATTTTTCAGGCTGGATACAATAATTGCAGTACCGTCGTCGCTGTTAACCGGAGCCGCTGTTGAGAATCCAAGAAAAATATCACCGGAACCATTGTTGCCGATTGTACCTGATCGCGCGAGACCCAAACTGACACGACGACAAAGACGCTTTAGTTGATGCGGCAACAGCGGTGCATCAGTAGCAACAATTGCAATTACCGATCCCATGCCTTTGGATCGAACTTCTCCACCTTTCATGTACTTCCCGACCGGAACTCCGGAGATGATTAAGTCTTTGCGCCGCCCGAAGTTTGCTTGCACGAATATACCCACCGTATACGTCACCCCACTGACTTCCACTAATCTGGACGCACTCCCGCAACCACCTTTGAAGTCATAACAAATCATGCCGGTGCCGCCGCCAACACTGCCTAACTCAATCGCTGCGCCTTCGGCAGTATCGATCGCTGCAAATACGTGCTTATCCTTAATGTGAAAGCCATTGATGTCATTTAACTCGCCATCATAGGTTTCCGCAGCGACAGGCAGCAAGCCGTCTTTTGCGTGTTCCGGCATGCTTTGTATCACCCACTTTACAGTCGCATCTCGAACAAGACCGCACGAATGTGTGTTGGTAATGGTAATCGGCCATTGCAATTGCCCAGACTCTTCAATCCAGTGTGTGCCGGTCATTTCTCCATTACCATTGTGGCTGTGATATCCAGCATAGCAAGGCTGATGCAACTGAACATGAGGACGGGGCAAGATTGCGGTGACACCCGTTCTTATCGGGCCTTTGCCGACCACAGTATTCCCCTCCCCAGAAACTAGAGTGCAATATCCCACCAAAACGCCGCCGACGTCGGTTATGGCATTGTAGTTGCCAGGCACTCCGTCAAAGAGAATCGGAATTGAACGAGCACGAGGTTTACCTGAAGGCGTGCAGGTTTGTAGGTCGAACGACTTTTTCGCGTCTTCAGTCAAGATGGTCTATTGGAAAGCGAATTTTTTGAACTGCATCCAATTCCAAACCGTTCAGTTTCTCCGGATCCAAGAAACCGGAGAAAAGTGACATGATTTATAATTGTATGTATCCCGCAAGAATCACTTTTCGATTGGAAGATTCTCTTTTGTCCATGCCGCAAATCCGCCCTGTAAAGTGCGAACATCGGAAAAATCGTGTTTTCTAAGAATACTTGCGGCTTTGGAGCTACGATTTCCAACACGGCAAACGATCACAACTGGTCGAGTCTTGAACTTGTTCAAGCGGTTGATATCGGATTCAATGCGACTTAACGGAATATTTCGCGCTTTCGGAATTCGACCACCTTCAAATTCGTTTGGATCGGAGACATCCACGACAATTGCTTTCTCGTTGCTCATGACTCGAGGTAGATCAATCGCATTGACGGACCGGACGCCGCCGCTGCGCTTTCGAAGCGGTTCAAATGCGAGCAGCCCAATGACAGCAGCAAGCGCAACAAACAGATGCCAGTTTAATTTGACAAATTCAAATTCCATTGGTATTTCGGGTGATAGTTGGATTCATGCGTAATTTTCTGCCGATAAGGTGCCAACCAAATCATCAAGCATCATCATCTGTCCGACTGGGTTACTCCCGGATTGCCAGAATTCTGTACTTGCTTGCTCTCGCAATAATTTTCGAACTTCCACTGTCGGTACATGCGGCAGACCAAGAACCTGATTATAGCCAAGACCTAGCTACCGTACGATCTCATATCTCCCAACTGAGAAAAGAATCCCTTCAGTCCAGGCAAGAACACCCCAAGCCACTGGAACAATTGTCTGACCTCGAAAGGCAGGTTGCCTCTATCGAAAAACAAAGACAGAATACGGAAAAAAAGATTGCAAATCAGAGTACTACATATCAGGAATTAAGGAAAAAGAAGTATCACCAGATTCTTGAACTGGAAAAACAGTCTGCCGACCTTGAAACAATCATACAAGCGTCGTTCGCAGTTTCAAGATTGAACTATGTAAAAGTCCTGCTGAGTGAGGACAACCCGTCGCGTCTCTCCCGCACAATCACCTACTATCGATATCTGTCCAACTCTCGGGCCAAAAAGATTGAAGAACTCATTCTTCTAGCCCAAGAACTGAAGGAGACCGAATCTGGATTGGGGAACAGCCAAACAACTCTTGCGAATCTTTCCAACGAATTGTCCGGTCAGCACAAACAACTACAGAATGTAAAGAAAAAACTTGATGAATTGATGAATGAGAGTGGTCAATAATGGCTTCATCCATTCGGAATATACAAACGAATGGATTCTCATTTTGGTAGTTTTCGCAACTAAGGATCCCGGTTCAAGCACAAGGGCAGAAAATTAAGCATGAAACTTTGCCTGTGAAATTTTTAATTGCCTGCGCTGTGTAAATTAGTTAATTCATGCAACGCTCTACAAAACTTGCGAACGCGGTAAATCCGAAGATTTGGATGACCACAGGCGTTATTTTTACTAACGACATAACTTAATTGAAACCTGTGTGCTCAGGCTGTTGCCTTTTTCGCTTCAACAAACCTACAGCCAATTCTGCGCAAGTGCTAGTTGAGCGCCCACACTCCGTAATTACTGATTGACTGCTTGTGTGCTACACCAATACCCATCTCGTAGAAAACTGCAATTCGGTCGCTTCAATTGAAACTTCATCACATTTCATATGTCTCTATATGACAGGGAGGCGATTTTATTTAATATTCTGAAGTTGGCAAATTTTTAGAGTGTTACCTCACTCAATCACAAGTTTTCCGCTGGAATACGAAGATTGTTGCAAATTACAGATACGTCAGCATGCGATGGCATTCGCAGGCACTGAGTATAGAGAACAGATGAATTGCCGATAGAACGCCTCACTTCCCCACTTTCAATGTGTAAATTGCCAACATTTTTAACCAAAAATTTCTTATAGTATCAAGTAGCTAAAATAATTTAGATTTATATCGATGATTCGAACTCTCTCTCACAGTAACTTAGCCACCGCATTTCTGCTCGCGTTCTTCACCTTTCAGACCGCGCAGGCCGCGGACGTGAATGATCTCACACCTCTGCCTCTGGATGAAATATCCACTTTCGCAAGAGTGTTCGAAACGATCAAGAATCACTATGTCGACGATATCACTGACGAAAAACTTCTGAAAGATGCAATCCGCGGAATGATTTCTGGTCTTGACCCTCACTCTACACTGTTAGACAGTCAAGAGATGTCTGATATCCAGATCGAAACATCAGGCAAGTACGGCGGACTGGGAATTGAAATCACCAAGGAAAACGGAGGGATCCGCGTTGTCTCACCAATAGATGATACGCCCGCACATCAAGCTGGCATTCAGCCTGGCGACATCATTGTACGGTTGGATAACCGCCCTGTAGACCGCATGACATTGCCTGAAGCAGTGAACATCATGCGAGGCAAACCAGGTACAGAAATTACACTGACGATCATTCGACAGGGAATCGATAGCCCCCTGCAAATCACTCTGACTCGCGCAGTCATCATTACAAGAAGCGTCCGCAGTTTTTTCCTTGAACCAAATTTCGGTTACCTCAGAATTACGCAGTTCAAGACTACAACGCCCGAACTGGCGCGAGAAAAAATAGAAGAACTATACGATGGTTCCACATCGTTGGATGGACTCGTACTGGATTTACGGAATAATCCGGGTGGCGAGCTTCGAAGTGCTATCGGCATTACCGATATGTTTATTGACAAAGGCATCATCGTTAAAACTAGAAATCGAAATGGAGTCACCGAACAGGAATACAGAGCCACTCCCGGAGATGCTCTCGACGGTGTTCCGGTTGTTGTGCTAGTGAACGAAGGATCAGCTTCCGCATCAGAAATTGTCGCTGGTGCCCTGCAGGACCATGGTCGAGCCGTCATTATGGGCAAGAACACATTCGGAAAAGGCTCGGTGCAGACCATTTTGCCCGTGGATAAAACCACTGCCATAAAACTGACAACCCATCGATACTACACCCCTGCAGATCGCTCGATTCAAGTAGAGGGAATTATTCCAGATATCATGGTTGACAGACGTGAAATTGCTGAGGTCAAACAAGAGGAAATTTCAATGTTGCGGGAAGGTGATTTAGAGGGTTCGCTTGAAAACGAAAACGGCGTGGTCCCTGAGCCAGAAATTAACTCGAACAATTCCCAAGTCAATCCTGTCGTTGGAAATGACTACCAGCTTCAACAGGCACTGAACCTGTTAAAAGGGCTTCGCATCGCTCGAACGCTCAAAGGCTGATTCAGGCAGAAGCCTGAACCGTTGCTTTCAACTAGATGGCGGATTGCGCAGTAGCCGTATGCAGCCTTTGATTTTCTGTGGGTTCTGCACAACAATACCACGGTTCTGACATTTGAGGCACCTTGCGGCCTGGGTATTGAATCAGTTCAGGCATCAATGTCTTGACATCTTGATGTGCAAGAGACCAAATTCCCTCGAATGCTTTTTGTCTCTCCAGATTCTGGCTTTCCACAGACATCGCCCAGTCCTGAATCGCTTTCTGCAGTTCGTCGACTCGTGGATCTGGATGAGTCCATGTATATCCCAGCATCTTGGGGTTGAACTCTCCAAGCCAGGCATCGACATCATCTGCATTCAGCAAATGTGAACCCTGCGGTAGTAGCAGACGAATGCTCAATTGAACTGGCGGAACGCTGTTGACCAATTGCAGGTCGACAATTTCCCGTAGCAGTCTTCGATAACCATTCAGCGTCGTCCATGGCGTAAATGGCACAAAAGTCGGAATCATGGTGATTCCAAGTCTACGCAAAAGCCTCAGAGCCTGCCTGAAATCTTGTGCAGTATGTCCTTTGTCCAACTTTTCCAGCACTTCGTCTTCGACTGACTCGACCGCAGTGGTAATGAAAAGGCATCCGTTGCGGGAGAAATCTTCCAGCAGTTTTTCATGCTGCAGAATGTGTTCGATCTTGATTGTCGCATCCCAGGTGGTATTGGGAAATTCAGATCGAAATCGCTCAACGACACGTCGGGCATGGCCGGGACCGTTCAGAAAGTCCGGATCACCGAATGATATGTGCTCTGCACCAACTCTAATCTGCTGTCGAATGTCACTCAATACGACATCGACCGACACAATCCTGAAGGTTCCCGAGTATACCGGCACAATCGGACAGTGACGACACAAATGCTTGCAGCCTCGGCTGGCCTCAACAAAACCCACAGTTTGTTCCTGGCCATTCTCAAGCGTTAGCCGGGAATATTGTTCAAGCGCAGGAAGCCCAGCACGAAAAGGTTCCACAAATGCCAACTTATCCAGCGAAATTCGAGTTTTACTGGAATTGTCACTGGATATACCATCTCTAAGCGACCGGCACAGTGAGAGGATGTCCGATTCAGATTCTCCACCAAATACATAGCCACAGCCGAGTGACCGAAAGTATTCATCATTTACTGGGGCGTATAGTCCATACGCACACATCTCCGGCTGCGAATCAAGTGCCAAAATTGAAGGAATGATTTCTGATGCAAGACGCGCACCGGCGTGCATGGCAAGATGAATGGCAACCAATCGTGCTCCAGCCATTCGAGTCACATCAAATGGCTCTATTGACAAATCAATGCACTCGACTTCAAAACCATCTTGTCTCAGCCATGCCGCAGGCTGAGCCAGCGAAAATGGCTGTCGCCCAATCTCATAAGGACTGATCAAAACAACCTTCATGGTTTCAGACACCAGAGTTCGCTTCTATAAAAGACCCAGACTCAGCAAAGCATCTTCCGTCATTCGATCTTTCGTCCAGGGTGGGTCCCAAACCAGTTCAACGTGCACATCTTCAACGCTATCGACGCATTTGACAGCGCACTCGACAGTACCTGGAAATGTTTGTGCAACAGGGCAACCCGGTGTAGTCAGAGTCATTTCGATATTGACGACCTTGTTCTCGTCAATATCAATTCCATAAATCAGACCTAGATCGTAAATGTTGATTGGTATTTCTGGATCGTATACCCCGCGAAGAGCATCTACGATCTGCTGTTCGAGCACCATATCAGTAATCGATGTGCTTTCTCCAACAGAAGCGCTGCTCGGCAGTTCTGATTCTGACTCTTTGATGTTCAAGAATTCAGCGACAAAGTCGTCTTGCTGAGCAGAGGTGTCGTTATTCAGTTTGTTAGTCATGCGAATTATTCAGTTGTAACCTGTTCTTGAGATCTGTTGATTGCGGCAATTGCTGTATGCCACGCAAGCGTTGCACACTTTACACGCGTTGGAAATTCCCGAACGCCGCCCAACACTTCGAGTTTCCCGATATCGACTGTATCGGCGCCATCGCCTCCTGTCACCTTGATGCGAAACTGATCAAAAAGCTCCTCCGCTTTTGTCCTTGACATGCCTTTGAGCATCTCCGTCATGATCGAAGCGGAAGCGACAGATATGGCGCACCCCTGTCCGACGAAGCCAATTTCTTGAATAATTTCGTTATCGTCAATGAAACACTCCAGTGTAAGTTCGTCTCCGCAAAGAGGATTAACGCCTTCCGCCGAACAGTTGGCTGAATCCAGAGGCCCAAAATTTCGTGGACTTCGACTGTGATCAATGATCACTTCCTGATACAAGGCTTTCAAATCGTCCATCATCTACCGAACAGGCTCCGAACACCATGCAGAGCATCGAACATGCAGTTAATTTCATCAGTTGTGTTGTAAACGGCAAATGATGCCCGGGCTGTCGCAGCCACATTGAAATGCTGCATCACGGGCATAGCGCAGTGATGACCCACTCGAATCGCAATCCCTTCACGATCCAAGATCGTACCGATGTCGTGAGCGTGAATGTCTGTTAGTCCAAATGCGAATACTGCGGATTTTCGTGGAGATTTACCAAATATCTGGAAGTCGTCGAATTCTTCGGCTCGGCTATGTGCATAATCCAGCAGCTCATGTTCATGTGCTGCGATGTTATCGATTCCTAGGTTCCACATAAACTTGGCTGCTGCGCCAAATCCGACTGTGTCTGCGATGTTGGGCGTACCGGCTTCGAACTTTTGGGGTATATCTGCATACTCGGTACCTTGAAATGTAACGCGTTTAATCATTTCACCGCCACCTTGATAGGGAGGCATGGCTTCCAGCAGCTGTTCGCGTCCGTATAAAATTCCGATCCCCGTCGGTCCATACATCTTGTGCCCCGATAGAGTGAGAAAATCACAATCCAGATCTCTGACGTCTATCGCCAAGTGCGGTGCTGCCTGTGCGGCATCGACCACTACTACTGCACCGACATCGTGTGCAAGTTTAGTCATCTGTTTGATTGGATTTACCGTACCCAATGAATTGGCTACATAGGTAATTGCAACAACTGCTGTTTTGGTGCTCAATAGCTCCTGATATTCGTGCTGAATAATCTCTCCTTGATCATCCATCGGGATCATCCGCACCGTGCTTCCAGTTTGCTCAGCAATCACTTGCCACGGAACTATATTTGAATGGTGCTCCATCTCACTTACGAGAATTTCATCGCCGGGTTTCAGTCGATGGCGCCCATACGAACTGGCAACCAGGTTCAAACCCTCGGTGGTACCTCGAACAAAAATGATCTCTCGTGAGTGGTTTGCATTTACGAACTGTCGGGCCAGTTCTCGCGCATTTTCATAGGCTTCCGTCGCCCGGTCGCTGAGTGCATGCACACCCCGATGTACGTTTGCATGTTGTGAAGCATAGTAGTTCGTCAATGAATCAGTAACCGCCAGCGGCTTCTGCGAGCTCGCGGCATTATCGAGATACACGAGTTTTTTGCCATAGACAATCTCTTTGAGAATTGGAAATTGCTCGCGAATGGAATCGATATCCAATTGACTCGTAGATTGCATTTCCATACTGGTATCGATCGCTGCTTCGCTCATGCTGCCTCCCTGGTCTCAAAACATGACTCTAGTTTGTTTTGCACCAGCTGAGCGACTTGTTCCCGTAGCGGTACAATTTCAATTTCATCTACGATTTCCGAGGCAAACGCCTTGGTTAAAACAGCTTTTGCCTCACGTTCTCCCAAACCGCGGGCGCGCAGGTAGAATACCGCGTTTTCATCAAGCTGTCCGACCGTCGCGCCGTGCGAACACTTGACATCGTCTGCATAAATTTCGAGCTGAGGCTTGGTATCCGCTTCCGCATCGGGTGACAGAAGTAGGTTTCGGTTCTGCTGCTGCGCATCGGTGCGTTGTGAACCAGGTTCAACTGTGATTCGACCATGGAAAACCGCACGCGCCCGGTCGTCCAGTATTCCTTTGTAAAACTCGTTACTCGTACCATTCGGACTTGCGTGCGATACGGTCGTGTAGTTGTCAATGTGCTGTCTTCCCTGTCCAATATAGAGCCCTTTCAATTCGCAGTACGACTGTTCTCCATTGAGCGATTGAGCCACCTCGTGGCGATTCAACAATGCTCCGAAGGACAAGGAATAGATTCGATAACGGCTGGCGCTGGCCTGATTCACTGTTGCCGATCCAACGTGAAATGCCGATTGACTTTCGTCTTGAATCCTATAGTGATCCAGCACCGATTCATCTTCCAGCTGGCATGTGATCGCCGAATTCGTCAAGTGATTCGTATCGGCAAGCGAAACATACCGTTCAATAATCTGCAATTTGGCCTGTTTTTCAACATGAATGAAATTATTGATATTGCAAATTCTGGCAGAGGCGTCATCACGGCTCACGCAGAGAATTTCGAGCGGTTTATCGAGTGTCGCTCCAGCGTTCAATCGAACTGCGACTCCATCGGCCGCAATTCCTGAACTGAGCGCGGCAAAACCATTGTCTGCTTTGGATGCTTTGTGCTTGAGCTGTTCAATCGGGAAACTGCGAATTCGCGGATCCAATTTCTCATTGGACTCGAGGATTTTTGCCAGGCTGCAGATACTGATGTATTCAGGCAATTCGTCAAGCTGAGAGAGATTTTCATTGAACCAGCCATCAACCAGTACAACCCGGTAAACATCCGCTGAATTAGCATTAATGGTATCCAGTTCCGCCTCATTAAAGCTCACATCCACATCACTGGAAAACTCGAACTCAATTCGCTCAAGCGGCCTAATGTTGGTGTATTTCCACTGCTCGTCCCTGATCTGTGGGAAACCCGTAAAGGCAAGACGCGCGAGTGCGTCGTTGCGCATTGTTACAATTTCCTCACTGTTTGCACCCGGCAAACGGTGAACGAAATTGGAACTTCGTTCTATCAGACGAGCACTTAAAGGGCTTTCTCTCATGCGACTGCCTGGACAACTTCTTCCACAACCCAGGAGTATCCGAATCGTTCGAGTTCGTGAGCAAGGCTTTTGTCACCAGAGCGCACAAACTTGCCGCCAACGAGAACATGCACGTAATCGGGGACAATGTATTCCAGTATTCGAGGAAAGTGAGTCACAATAATTGTTGATCGACCTTCGTCAGCCAGCGAGTTCACGCCTCTTGATACAATTTTCAGTGCATCAATGTCCAATCCTGAATCCGTTTCATCCAGAATTGCAAGCTGCGGTTCCATTATGATCATCTGAAGAATTTCATTACGCTTCTTTTCGCCGCCTGAAAATCCCTCATTCACAGAACGATAGAGAAAAGACTCGTCAATTTCCAAAAGTTTCATTTTGTCTCGGACCAGCTTCAGAAAATCAATCGCATCCACTTCGCTTTGGCCGCGATGCCTTCGAACTGCGTTGACTGCCGCTTTGATGAGATAAATATTGTTGACTCCGGGAATTTCAATCGGATGCTGAAATGCAAGAAAAATCCCCTGACGGGCACGCTCTTCGGGATCCAGTTCAAGCAGATTTTCACCGTTGAACAGCACGCTGCCCTGGACTTCGTCACTCAGTTTGCCTGTAATGACATTCGCCAAAGTACTCTTTCCGGAGCCATTCGGCCCCATAATGGCGTGGATTTCCCCGCCACCAACGGAAAGATTGATCCCATTGAGAATTTTCTTGTTGTCAATTTCGACTTTCAAGTCTTGAATCGCGAGCATAATCGCAAACACTCTATAAGGTTGTTGGTAGATAAGGTGTGAGTTGAATTAGCCGACTGCGCCTTCCAGACTGATTCCGAGCAATTTTTGTGCTTCAACCGCGAATTCCATCGGCAATTCCTTGAACACTTCCTTGCAGAATCCATTGACGATCATGGAAACGGAATCTTCTTCAGACAATCCGCGCTGTCGGCAATAAAACAGCTGATCTTCACTAATGCGGGATGTGGTAGCTTCATGCTCGACTTTGGCGCTTGAATTTTTCACTTCAATGTAGGGAAATGTATGCGCGCCGCACCGGTCTCCCATCAGCAACGAATCACACTGCGAATAATTGCGTGCGTTGTGGGCACCCTTCAAAATGCGGACCAGTCCGCGATATGAGTTTTGCCCTCGCCCGGCAGAAACACCTTTTGAGATAATGGTGCTGGATGTATCACGGCCGATGTGCACCATCTTCGTACCGGTATCCGCCTGCTGGCAGTTGTTGGTCAAAGCAACGGAGTAGAATTCACCTGTTGAATTATCGCCCTCCAGCATGACACTCGGATATTTCCAAGTAATGGCGGAACCCGTCTCAACCTGAGTCCAAGAGATTTTTGCATTCTCGCCGCGACAGGCACCTCGTTTGGTAACAAAATTGTAGATGCCGCCTCTGCCTTCTTCATCGCCGGGATACCAGTTCTGAACCGTCGAATATTTGATTTGCGCATCTTTCATCGCAATCAGTTCCACCACCGCCGCATGAAGCTGATTTTCGTCTCTCATGGGGGCAGTGCAACCTTCCAGATAACTGACGTAACTTCCTTCATCGGCAACGATCAGGGTTCTTTCAAACTGTCCGGTATTCATGGCATTGATTCGAAAGTAGGTTGACAGTTCCATAGGACAGCGTACGCCTTTGGGCACATAGACGAACGAACCGTCACTAAACACAGCAGAGTTCAGCGCTGCAAAGAAATTGTCTCCTGAAGGAACCACAGAGCCGAGATACTTCCGAACCAGTTCTGGATGCTCTCGCACTGCTTCCGAGAACGAGCAGAAAATGACGCCTACGTCAGCAAGCGTTTTCTTGAATGTTGTTGCGACTGACACGCTGTCAAAAACTGCATCCACAGCGACACCCGCGAGCATTTTCTGTTCAGACAGGGGAATACCCAGTTTTTCGTAAGTCTCCAGCAGTATCGGGTCTACTTCATCCAGACTCTTCGGTCTATCTGCATCCGATTTCGGAGCTGAGTAATAGCTAATGGATTGATAATCAATCGGCGTATATTTGACGTGCGCCCAAACCGGCTCCTGCATTTTCTTCCAGCGAGCAAAGGCATTGAGGCGCCAATCGAGCATGAATTTAGGCTCTTCTTTCTTGGCCGACAATGCAATTACGACATCTTCGTCCAATCCTGGAGGAAACGTATCGGATTCAATATCCGTAACGAATCCTTCCTTATATTCTCTTTGTACGAAACCGCTAATATCTGCGGCAGTTGCTTGGTCCACGGTATTTGGTTCCTGTTGTGTGTATTAAGTATTTTCCAGCTGTTTACGAAAATGCTACGTGCTGAGTCTGAGGCTGATTCTTATCTCCACAGAGAATTGACTGGCGCTTGGCTACCTCGCGCACTTGAGATGTCTGAACGATATTGCCGAGCATGAGTTCGTCCAGGAAAAACATCATCTTGTTACTCAATTGAGTCCAAAGTTCGTGGGTCAGACAAACTTCACCATCCTGGCAATCCTCCCTGCCGTGACAGCGTGTCACATCGACAGATTCATCAACGGCGTTGATTATCTCGAATATTGAAATTTCCTCAGCGGGTCGTGCCAGTTTATAACCTCCGCCGGGGCCGCGTACTCCTCGCACTAGATGTTTGGCTTTTAGTTTTGCAAACAAATGCTCAAGGTAAGCAATCGAGATTTCCTGATGGTCTGCGATGCTCTTCAAAGTCACCGGTTTATTGATGGATTCCTGCAGTGCCAGGTCCATCATTGCCGTAACCGCATAACGACCTCTGGTTGTCAATTTCATTGTTCTGTGTCCGAATGGGAATAATAACCAAGTATAATACTAGGTTATCATTCTGGTGTCAACAACACACGCAGTTCAACAAGCAAGGAAAAGCATGAAAATCGTTCATGCTTGTGTATAGAAAATTTGACTTGTACAACGAATATCGGTCATGGACAAAGTTTTGAACCCTACTGAACTAAATGAGATTCGAGATCCTGTTTGCGGGATGTTGGTTGATCCAGATACGTCTTCCCACAACTGCGAATTTGAAGGCCAGTCTTACTGGTTCTGCTGCAATGGGTGTCTTGCAAAGTTTCAGACTGACCCACAGAAATTCCTGAATCCGCCAAAGGATAGTGGTGAGTTTCACGACAAATACTCTTCTCTAGACTCCCCATCTGATGTGCGGTTTACCTGTCCGATGCACCCGGAAGTAGTACAGATGGGTCCGGGAGATTGTCCTAGTTGCGGGATGTCGCTGGAACCTATGGATATTCCAGCGATTGACGAAGGACCGAATCTGGAACTGATTGAATTTACGCGAAGATTCTGGATTGGCGTAACGTTAGGCGTGCCTGTTCTGATTCTTGCTATGAGTCCTCACCTAGGAATTCCTCTGCACAGTGTCGTTCCGCTCAAAGCATCGATGTGGATTCAGATGCTGCTGTCAACTCCGATCGTCTGCTGGTGCGGCTGGCCTTTCCTGAAGCGAGGATGGGTTTCCGTACGAAATCGAGCTTTGAACATGTTTACCTTGATCGCGCTCGGCACTTCGGTCGCTTACCTGTCCAGTGTTGGATTCGTTCTTTTTCCTGAGTTGTTTGCACCCGTATTCGGTGATGCCGGTTTGGAGCTAGGAGTTTATTTTGAAGTCTCTTCCGCCATCATTGTGCTAGTGCTTCTCGGTCAGATTATGGAATTGAAAGGCCGCGAAAGAACTGGAAATGCAATCAAGTCGCTACTGAGCCTGATGCCTCCAACGGCTTTGAGACTGAAGGATAGTGGTGAACTGGAAGAAGTCGAACTCGACTCCATCGCAACCGATGACTTGTTGCAGGTGCGCCCAGGCGACAGTATCCCTCTGGACGGGGTCATTCATAAAGGATCATCCAGTGTTGACGAATCTTTGCTGACTGGAGAACCTGTTCCAGTTGAAAAACAAGCCGGTGATTCAGTCAAGGCCGGAACCATTAACGGAACCGGCTCTTTCGTGATGCGGGTCGAACGACAACAATCTGAAACAGTCTTGTCGCAGATCATCGACATGGTAGCCAAAGCCCAGCGCAGCCGGGCTCCCATTCAAAGACTGGCAGATCTGGTAGCTGGATGGTTTGTACCGGTCGTTGTTGGAGTTTCGGTGCTGACTTTTGTCATATGGAGTCTTGTTGGCCCAAATCCAGCAGCGACATTCGCTCTTGTTGCATTCGTATCAGTACTTATTATTGCCTGTCCTTGCGCACTCGGGCTTGCAACACCGATGTCGATCATGGTTGCGGTAGGACGGTCCGCTCTAGGCGGTGTTCTGATAAAAGATGCCGAAGCATTGGAGACTCTGGCAAAAATCCAAACGCTGGTGATCGACAAAACTGGAACTCTTACACTTGGAAAACCTGAACTGATCGATATCAGGACTAAGAATCAGTCACCCAAACAAGCGCTTGCCTACGCCGCAGCAGTTTCTCGAGTTAGTGAACATCCGCTCTCTTCGGCTATCGTTGCCGGTGCAGAACTCGCAGGCGCAAAAGTCTTTCTATCTGAGGATTTTGAAGCGGTTCCCGGAATGGGAGTCACAAGCAATGTCGACGGTAAACAGGTGGCAATTGGTAGTGCGAGATTTCTTGAATCACTCGGCATAGAAGACTGCGGCTCCTTCCTTGCTACTGACAATCAAATCGCCGTTGAAAGCACAATCGTCTTTCTTGCGATTGACAATCAACTTGAAGGATTGATTGAAATCTCTGATCCGATCAAGGAGACCACTGCCGCTTCCATTCAAGCACTTCAATCACAGGGAATTCGCGTAATCATGGCAACTGGAGATCAACCTATCACTGCCAATGCCATAGCAGCCAAATGCGGTATTGAATCAGTGCACGCTGCCGCCCTGCCTCAGGACAAAGTGGAAATCATGAAAGACCTCCAGAAACAAGGTTTTCCGGTTGCAATGGCCGGAGACGGAATCAATGATGCACCGGCTCTGGCTCAATCCGATGTCGGAATCGCCATGGGAAGCGGAGCGGATGTCGCACTGGAATGTGCTGACATAACCATACTGAGTGGTGACCTGCAGGGAATCGTTCGTGCCAGATCATTGGCAGAAGCGACCATGAGGAATATTCGTCAAAATCTGTTCTTCGCTTTCGTCTACAACATGATCGGAGTTCCAATCGCAGCTGGTGTGCTGTATCCATTCTTTGGTGTGCTTCTGTCACCGGTATTTGCGGCAGCTGCAATGAGCCTGTCTTCCGTTTCAGTGATCAGCAATGCATTGCGGCTGCGGCGCGTCAAACTCTAAATTCCAAATTTAGCACAGATAATTCGGATCAGCTCTTCTTACGTGGCCAAGCAATATTCAAACAGACGGCGGTAGCCACGCCCAGCAAGAGTGTAAGAAATCCAAATCCGTCGCTGTTCCAGTCCAGAATAGCAGCGATGAGTGTTGCACTACCTAGCAATGCAAAAAAGAACCCCCTGTATCTCGCATCCGGTCCGCGCGATGAACGCTCGCTGCCGATGCCTTGTTCGCGCATCTGATTTTCCTGCATATTTGAGAGCACGCTGTGCACCAATCGAGGAATTTCAGGAGCAACCGATATCCAGTGCGGTGATTCCATCTTGATGTTCTCATTCAGTCTACCGACGCTAAATCGCTGTCTTGCCCAGTTTTCAAGTACCGGGCTCACAGTTTTCGATATGTCAAGTTCTGGATCAAGCATTCTCGTCAGACCTTCCAGATTCAGATAGGTTTTCTGAAACAGGAGCAACTGCGGCTGAATGTTGATTCCAAATTCACGAGTCATGCGAAACATTCTCCCCATCAGCCTGCCGAATGAAATTTCTCCAACTGGCTGATTGACGTATTGCTCACACAACGTTCGGATGCTGACTTCAAAGCGCTGCAGTGAAATGTCGTGCGGCGCCCAGCCAGCGCGGATGTGTGCATCAACAGCAGCTTGGTAATCCCGACGCAAAATCGCCATGATGTTTTCTGCAAGATACTGTCGATCAACATCAGTCAAATTCCCCATGATGCCGAAATCAACGATCCTAAGCTGCCCAGAATCCGATACAAACAGATTGCCAGGATGAAGATCACCATGAAAAAAACCGTCATAGAATGCCTGTATGAAAAATGACTTGACTAGATTTTCAGCCAGTTCCGTCAAATCAATGCCGGCACTCTTCATGTTTTCAATTTCTCGGATTGGAATTCCGCCCACCCGCTCAATCACCATCACATTTGAATAAGTATGGTTCCAGTAAACCTTTGGAACATAAACAAATTCATCTTCTTGAAACCGGGTTCGAAAACGGTTCGCATTGGCAGCTTCAATCATCAGATCCAGGCTGTTGACCATAGTCTCTCCGTAGGTTTTGACGGCTTCGACTGCATGGTAATTTTTTGCTTTCGGCCAAAACATCCTGAACAGTCTCGCCAGTATCAGCATGACTTCAACATCACGGCTGATCTGACTGTTAACATCCGGGCGCAACACTTTAACAACAACTTCGTCTCCGTTCTGCAGTACTGCGTGATGTACCTGAGCAACCGAAGCTGAAGCTACGGAGATTTCATCGAACTGGCTGAAAATCGATTCAATCGGCCCACCCAAAGACTTTTCAATGATTGCTTTTGCCTCTCTGCTGTCGAATGCCGGAACCTGATCCTGCAGCAGGCTCAGTTCCTGAATTATGTCCTCAGGAAACAGATCCGGACGAGTCGACATGATTTGACCAAACTTGACAAAAATGGGCCCCAGCTCTTGAAGCGCTTCCCGCAAACGTACTGCAAATGACTTCCCCTGATCATAGTCGGATGCGCCAAACAGCAGACTCATCAGGTATTTGGCCAGCCGGAATTTAAGGTAGGGTTCTAAATCCGCATCCAGTCCATATTGACGAACAATTTTTCCAATCTGCCACAGCCGTTGAAAATGCGTAGGGATATTCATGCAGAGTTTACCTTTCCAGGCGATCCGTGCGTTTTGACAGGCGGTCCACACTCGCCTGCAATTCATCGACATTGTCCAAGAACTTCTCTACACGAGAACGAGGCGGGAGAAGATAGGTTTCCTCAGCCAGAACACTCTGAATTTTCTTCGCCAAAGGAGACTGATTGCCTATCACATTTTGTCGGCCCCATCGCATTAGGTTGCCAAGCTGCCTTGCTGGAACATCACCCACTCGCTTGGCTGCCTCTTCTTCCCAATCGAAATCAGTGTTGCTGAATATTCCATACAATCGCTGCGCCAATTTCATGTCTCCGACAATATCCAAGTTTTCAATCTGTGTCGGATTCAGGTTGCCAGAAGTCAATGCCTTGACGAAATTCACGAGAGTACCACGAACCGTCAAATCTGCATTTCCGTCAATCTCGCTGCCAACCGATACGATGCCGTCCTGTACGGTCAACACAAAATCATGACGAATATCCGATATCTGTAAGAGAACTGTCTTGTCCTCAAATTCATTCAGCGACTCTTGCAAGCCAGGGTTTGTCTGCACTGCGCTGTTGATCGATGCACTCAACGCATCCGAAAATGTGACTCCAATTAAATTTGTGTAAGGATTTGGCATATCCAGATTTACTGCCTTAGATTTTCCACCCGACGTGCAGTGCGACAATTCCACCTGTTAGATTGTGATATTCAACCCTTTCAAATCCCGCTTCTGCCATCATGTCTGCAAGTTTCTCCTGATTGGGGTGTTTTCGAATGGATTCGACCAAATATTGATAGCTTTCACGATCTGAAGTAACAAATTCGCCCAAGCGAGGAATAACATTGTAAGAGTATTGGTCATATAGTTTTTCAAGCAGGGGGATGACGGGTTTTGAAAATTCCAGTATCAGCAACCGCCCACCTGAACGCGCAACTCTATACATGGATGACAGCGCCTTGTCAATTCGAGTTACGTTTCGAAGACCGAACGAAATAACCACGCAATCAAAACTGTGTTCAGCAAATGCGAGATTCTCTGCATCGGTCTGAACGCACTGCAATCGATTCAGATAGCCTTGGTCAATCATCCGGTCCTGTCCCACTTTCAGCATTGACTCATTGATATCCGTCAGAACGATGCTGCCTTTGGGTCCGAGCTTCTTTGCAATCGCCAGACTTAGATCTCCAGTTCCACCCGCAACATCCAGCACGCGACTGTTGTGACGAATTCCGCAATAGGCGACAGCCAGACGCTTCCAGATTCTATGTACACCGAACGACATCAAGTCATTCATCAGGTCATATCGGTTGGATACCGAACTGAAAACCTGCCCAACAAGGCTGTCTTTTTCAGACTCGCTTACCTTGCGAAAACCGAAATGCGTGGATGCATCGCGCTTGTTGTCCAAAGACATGACTCGCCTATGGTGCAGTTTCCTTGCGCTGATATCCTGCTTCTTTCAACCGGTCCAGATACGATTGCCAGTATTTTTCTTGGTTGATTCCCAGTTCATACAGGAGATCCCAAGAATAGATGCCAGTGTCATGTCCATCGTCGAATTTCAGCACAACTGCGTAGTTTCCAACCGGTTCAATTGCCCAGATGTTTACTCGTTCCTTGCCATATTGAAGAACCTGTTGGCCCGGTCCATGACCCTGAACTTCCGCTGATGGCGAGTACACGCGCAGAAATTCACATCCCAACTGGAAAGTATTCCCGTTATCAAAACTGATCTCAAGCAGATGGGATTGCTTGTGGAGTTTAATTTCGGTAGGTCTCGTCTTGCGTTCCACGGTAAAACCCGTCCTTTTAGCCCTGCTTCACTGCAGCCATTCGGCAATGCGTTCCGAAAAATAACTGAGCATGCCATCTGCACCGGCTCTTTTGAAACTCATGAACGATTCCAGTATCACCGTTTTTTCGTCAAGCCAGCCATTCTGTATTGCAGCCATCAACATTGAATACTCACCGCTCACCTGATATACAAATGTCGGTATACCAAATTCCGCCTTCACCCGATGCAGCACATCCAGATACGGCATTCCGGGTTTCACCATCACCATGTCCGCACCTTCGGAAATATCCATCGCTACCTCCCGAATCGCTTCATCGCTGTTCGCAGGGTCCACTTGATAAGTTCGCTTATCTCGTCCCGCCAGTTCCGAAGCAGAGCCTACCGCGTTTCGAAACGGGCCATAGAATGCGGAAGCGTATTTCGCCGCGTACGACAAAATCAAAACATTGGTAAAACCCTCCGACTCCAGCGCATTTCGAATCGCACCGACCCGTCCATCCATCATTTCAGAGGGTGCAATGATTTGTACCCCTGCGCGCGCTTGCGACAGCGCCTGTTTGACAATTACCTCAAGTGTTACGTCGTTTTCGACATATCCTTCAGAATTGGTAATGCCATCATGCCCGTCAATGGTAAATGGGTCCAAAGCAACATCAGCCATGACGCCAATCTCCGGGACCGCATCTCGAATTGCGGAAATTGCACACTGCACAAGTCCGTCGGGATTGAATGCTTCTTCAGCATTTGCAGATTTCTTCTGCTTGGGAACAACCGGAAAGACGGCCATTGCCGGAATTCCGAGATCGTACAGGCGTTTCGCTTTCTCAACCAGTAAATCTATGCTCAGACGTTCAACTCCCGGCATGGAAGATACAGGCTCACAGTGACGGCTTCCCTCACAGACAAACATCGGCTGAATCAGATCATCAGGCGATAGCGTAGACTCGCGCACCATTCGCCGACTGAATTCATAACTGCGCAGACGACGCATGCGGGTCTGTGGAAAATTTGCGTGAGGCATATGCGTTCTACTTCATTTCAGAGAAAATCTGCCACGACGAGTGATCGATTCTTCCTATCCGGCATTCAGTTCTATATCAATGACGCGCTTAATTTCTTCTGCGATGTCGGGAACTGAACCTGTAGCGTCCACTGAGTGAAGCAGCCCAGCCTGCTTATAATTGTCAAGCAGCGGTTTGGTTTCAGTGTCATACACTGAAAGTCTGTGCTTAATCGATTCTTCGTTGTCATCAACTCGTTGAAACAGTTCACCGGCTTCGCCGCAATCATCGCAACTGCCTTCTACTATCGGAGGATTGAAATAAATGTTGTAGATTCTTCCGCAAACTGTGCAAGTTCTTCGCCCTGACAACCGCTTTACCAATGCCTCGTGTTCAATGGCCAAATGAAGTACAAAATTCAGCGGACTGTCACGAGTTGCGAGAATGACATCCAGCTCCTCAGCCTGGTGAATGCTTCGAGGAAATCCGTCAAGTAGAAAACCCTTGGATACATCAATTGCGTCCAGGTGATCGTCAATTAATTTCAGTACCAGATGATCGGGAACCAAACTGCCTTGCTGCATGATCTCAGAGGCCTGGTTGCCAAGTCTGGTGCCGGCTTTGACGGCTTCGCGCAGCAAATCACCGGTGGATATGTGTGCGATGCCATGTCGATCAACAACAAACTTGGCTTGACTTCCTTTACCCGAACCTGGCGGCCCAAGGAACACAATTCTCATCATTCTTTAATTTCCAAGACAGGTTCTGCAAAGCCTATTTTCAAAATACAATCACGAATGGCAAAGACAGGATAATTCAACATGTTGCAATTCCAGCACCTTTTTGGCATACAAAATATCAACTTTCATTTTAATAGCAAATCAAGTTCAACATGTATTATTAGTATTGCCCAACATGA
Organism: Arenicellales bacterium; assembly: GCA_965219265.1. Taxonomy (GTDB): domain Bacteria; phylum Pseudomonadota; class Gammaproteobacteria; order Arenicellales; family JAJDZL01; genus JAJDZL01. The sequence goes on along the minus strand of OZ244730.1, from coordinate 3,103,149 downwards.
TATGTCTGAAGGACGCAGCAAGATTCTAGTGCAAAACGAGCTTGTCGATTTCGATTTAGCCACCAACAGAGTCTGGAACAGGGTGTTGATTGGGTTCATCATAAGTAGGATGAAAACAATTATGAAACTTAAAGACCCCTGTGGAGCGTTGATCCGCTTTTCGACTTTCCCGAAGACACCTATGCAGTGGCGTTTTCCATGGCCACTAAAAAGGATGAACGCGACAAATGGATGCAACAGACTTTGATCAAGTTTTGCTTTCGACGTTTATCGAAAGCGGACAAAGGCATGGTAGTCCGTGACCTGATGAAGGTGAGCGGATATTCACGCCAGCCGACTGATCGGGCAGTATATGCATTTGGGCCGATTGCAGGAGCGTCAGCGCACGGTTCGAGGATTTGCTCGACGTTATATTGATGAAGACGCAGTGCTGCTAGCGGAAATGGACTGTCTTCAAGACACGCCCAACGGTTTGGCAGTAAAGAAGTTGTAGGAGCGCGCGTGGCGCGTATTTGGAGACCTACGGTTTTGTCGGCTACCCGGAATATCGGTCTCACATATCTATAATTTGCGTAAATTCAAGGCGATAGGCGACGGCGTAAAGTACAGGCCTCTATCCGCATTAGTCAGCAATGGGGATTAACGCGACAAGGTAAAGTAACAAAGAAAATTGATCGAGGTTGGACAATGTTGTAAAACAAATTTAGCGGTCTCTGACAGATGTTCTCCTAAATAACAAATTCGATCAAAGTGGTTATTAGATTTCAGGTCAGGACAGACATTGATTGAGCGCTTCATGACATGGATGATTCCATGAAATCTGCATCATTATCAACCTGCATGAATACAATGAGACTGAAAGAAGCTGTATCGAAACTATGAGAACAAGTGGATGCAATTCAATCATTTTGAGGATAATTCCATCAATTGTATTGATCCATTCAATGTAAAAATCTGGCTGAAGCAAACAGCATTGCCATACGTTTCCCGTAAAAAACGTCTCTCAAATCTGTTGGAGATCTTAAGATGAATCAGACGACACCACCAACCATTGGCCCGCCCAGAATTGAGTATCTCAAAGTGCGAAATTTCCGTGCGCTGCGAGAGGTTGAGTTCAGAGACTTGACGCCAATGACGGTACTGCTCGGTCCGAACGGCAGCGGAAAATCCACGGTGTTCGATGTTTTTGCGTTTCTCGCGGAGTGTTTCGAGGCAGGTCTTCGCCGAGCTTGGGACCGGCGCGGGCGGGCTCGGGAAATCAAAACTCGCGGTGCCGAGGATGCAGTGACAATCGAGATTAAATACCGTGAACAACCGAAGACGCCTCTCATTACCTATCATCTTGCTGTCGACGAGCGCAACCGCGCACCGGTGATCGTCCGCGAATGGCTAAGATGGAAACGGAAACCTTACGGGGCGCCATTTTTCTTTCTTGATTATCAAAGCGGGCAGGGGCAGGCGGTCAGCGGTGAAGTACCGGACGGAGATGGCCAAAGGGTTGAAACCCCACTCAAATCAGCTGACTTGCTTGCAGTCAACGCACTGGGACAATTCCAAGAACATCCCCGTGTGGCGGCGTTGCGTGATTTCATCATGGGCTGGCATCTGTCCTATCTTTCTGCTGACAACACCCGTGGCCAACCGGAAGCGGGGCCGCATGATCAGTTGACCAGAACTGGAGATAATCTAGCCAATGTCCTCCAGTATCTGAGCGAACAACATCCAAGTCAGCTTGAAAGCATCTTCTCCGTACTTCGCGGACGAGTGCCTCGCATTGAGCGCGTAATGGCAGAAACCATGCAAGACGGTCGGTTGTTGCTACAGATCAAGGATGCTCCTTTTGATAACCCGGTATTGGCACGCTTTGCTTCCGACGGGACATTGAAGATGTTAGCATATCTGGTGCTGTTGTACGACCCAGCGCCGCCCCCTTTTATCGGTATCGAGGAGCCGGAGAACTTTCTGCACCCGCGATTGCACCACGAACTGGCCGAGGAGTGTCGAGAGGCCAGCACGCGCACCCAATTGTTTGTCACGACCCATTCGCCATACTTTCTCGATGCCCTGCGACCCAAGGAGGTACGCATTCTATGGCGCAACGAACAGGGTCACACACAGACGCGAACTGTCAACGATGTGTGTGGCGTTCCTGAATTCGTAGATGCAGGTGCGCAACTCGGCGACTTGTGGATGGAGGGGCAATTTGGAGTGGGTGATCCATCAACCGGCCAAGGTGCCCCGACTGCCGATCTCGATGCACAAGTGAAATGAGTCCCAAACACTTGGAAGTGTTTTGTGAGGAACGCTCAATGGAGGAGTTTCTGACAACACTATTGGCTCGCATGTTGGTGGGAGAATCGACGTTTGCAATCCATTCCTTTCAAGGAAAAAACAACCTGCTGAAAAAGTTGCCAATTCGTCTACGCGGCTATTCCAATTGGATGCCTGAAAACTACCGAATCGTGGTAATGCTCGACCGAGATGACGACGACTGCCGAGAGTTGAAAAATCAACTCGAAATCATCGCGACCAAGTCGGGGCTGATTACCCGCTCGCGAGCCGGCGGTAATCCGTGGCAAGTGGTCAATCGGATCGCCATTGAAGAATTGGAGGCTTGGTACTTTGGCGATTGGGAAGCGGTATGCAAGGCGTTTCCAAGAGTACCGCCAAACATTCCGAATAGAGCCCCCTACCATAATCCCGATTCAATCCAGGGAGGCACCTGGGAATCGTTCGAGCGCGTCATGAAACGCTACGGCTATTTCAAAGAAGGACTGAGAAAGGTTGCAGCGGCACAAGCTATAGCAATACACATTGACCCGGCGTGTAGCCGCTCAACCAGCTTCAAAAATTTCTACAATGCCATCGTCGAAGCGACCGTATGAACAACTTGCGGGACAAGGATCAGGAAACATCCCCTTTCCCCGATCTGTGTCAGCGCTCTAAGCTGACTGAGCACTTTGGGGAAGTTTGAGATTAGCACTGACAGACGCTCTCGATATGAAGACGCCCTGCGAAAAGTTCAAGTCGCTGCGGGATGCGGGGCAAAATTTGAAATTGGGCATAACGATTGAAGAACTCGATGTATTCGCGACTCAGTACAGCGATAGTGAAGCGGCGATCATTTACGGACCGCACACAAGAACTAATTCTTATCATACAACGAACTCAAGCCTAAAGGAGAAAAGGGAAATCGAAGAAGGATAAAGGGCACAGGCATATCATCCTATTTTCAACTCGGAGAGGGACTTGGCACACTCGATGATATTTCTTATGATCGAATTATTATGCTGAAGAGGTTGAATTTCAGGCTCATTTCTGAATTGGAAAACACTTATTTGCCTGTTTGCTGCTGCCTTTATAATTTGGTTTGTGCTTGATTACACTGAAAATGAATTGGACTCAATCCAGCAGGTTTTGAACCATCGCTACAAGGCAGAAATTGAAATATTTCTCGCCGACTGTGAGGTTCAACTTGATAAGGAAAAGAATGAAATCGTAGAACGCCCTGCGGTTTATTGGAGAGCATTGGACTGCAATTTCGTCGTGGTAAAGATGGGGCAAGACAGGTTTGAAGGGCGTTACTTTTATCAGCCAAGCGAGCATTTCAGCGACGCACAGCAGGAATTTTCAGACGTCGTTAATTGCATAACTGCGCTTCTAAGGAACCAGGCCGATCAATCCAAAGAAGTGAAAGGAGTCACCTCAGGCTTGACCGGGGCTGATCTGAACTGACTCCCGTGCTCTTTTCCCAATTACATTACTGATGTCAAAGCCCGGCAACCTTCTCTACGCTCAATCGGGTGGCGTTACTTCCGTCATCAACGCTTCCGCCGCTGCTGTAATTGAAACGGCTCGCGAACACCCGCAGGCAATCAATAAAGTGTATGCGGCAAAAGATGGAATTCTCGGTATCCTTGCCGAGCAGCTGATTGACACGAGTCAAGAATCGCCTGAATCAATTCAGGCGCTTCGACACACCCCTTCCGGAGCCTTCGGCTCCTGTCGCTACAAGTTGCAGGATCCAAAAAATCAAAGCCAGGAATTCGAGCGCATCATCAATGTTTTTGTGCAGCACGATATCCGCCATTTTCTGTATAACGGCGGTGGCGACTCTGCAGACACCTGTCTCAAACTTGCGCAGCAATTGAAAGGGCGCATTGACGGCATGACCGTCAACCATATTCCGAAAACCGTCGACAACGATCTGCCAATTACGGACTGCTGCCCTGGCTTTGGATCGGTGGCGAAATATATTGCGACCTCCACTCGAGAAGCGAGTTTTGATGTAGCAGCCATGGCGAGCACATCAACAAAAGTGTTCATCATCGAAGTTATGGGACGCCATGCAGGCTGGATTGCCGCCGCCGGAGGACTGGCTTCTGATCCAACTACTGAAATTCCGCTTGTAATTCTCTTTCCTGAAATCCCGTTCGACCGAGCTCGATTTGTTCAAAAGGTAAAAGAAAGCGTTGAGGCCAATGGCTACGTCTCCATCGTAGTGTCGGAAGGCACGCGTTATGAAGACGGAAGTTTTCTGGCTGAACAGGGTACGCGGGACGCTTTCGGACATGCTCAGCTGGGCGGGGCCGCACCGGTTGTTGCACAAATTGTGCGAGATGAACTCGGCCTGAAACACCACTATGCAATAGCCGACTATTTGCAGCGGTCTGCAAGACACATCAGTTCAAAAACGGATGTGGAACAAGCCTATGCCTTAGGCAAAGCTGCGGTGGAATATGCAGCTGCTGGGCGCACTGCGCTCATGCCATCAATCCGCAGGCTGTCCAACAATCCCTATCATTGGGAAATTATTGCTGCCGATCTTGCAAAGGTGGCCAATCAAGAAAAAATGTTGCCGCGAGAATATATTACCGAAGACGGTTTCGGAATTACTGACGAGGCGCGCCAATATCTCGCACCTCTGATCGTCGGCGAAGACTACCCGCCATACGCTAATGGACTCCCGCAGTATGTTCGCCTCAGGAATCAATTAATTACCCCAAGGCTTCCCGCCAACTGGAAAAACGGAGACTGAAAATTATGGCAATGACAATTGACAAGGCCCGCGAACTGCTAGAGGTGCAAGTTAAATTCGGTGGCTACTACAATCGCAATTCCACTCGCATGATTCTCGCCGATGTGCAACGCGAGCACGGAATTCCAGCCGCTGACGCGTTAATTCAGGAATTCGATTTGGAAAACGTATTCGGCATCAAGCCGGGTACTGTATTGAGTACCCCAGGCAACAAATAGCCGGTTGAAAGGTAACGACCGGTTGTTGCAAAATCAACAACCGGTCGAATTACTTTCAGTTTGAGTTCTCTATAGCAACGGAGCGATTACCAGACTTACGATCGCCATTACGTTGATCAGAATATTCATTGAGGGTCCAGAGGTATCTTTGAAAGGATCGCCAACTGTATCTCCGACCACCACTGCCTTATGGACCTCCGAACCTTTTCCGCCTAGATTTCCGCTCTCAACATACTTCTTGGCATTGTCCCAAGCCCCACCGGCATTGGCCATCGTCAACGCCAGCAGGACACATCCAATCAATGCACCGCCAAGCATTCCGCCCAGCGCTTCGGGCCCAAGTGGAGAGAATCCGACTACAACGGGGGCCGCTACAGCCAGAACACCAGGAGGAATCATGCGTCTCAATGCAGCTTTCGTGGCAATATCCACGCAGCGTTCCGTGTCCGGCTCGGCATTCCCCTCAAGCAGGCCGGGAATCTCTTTGAACTGCCGTCGGATCTCCTTGATCATGTCGAATGCGGCTTCACCCACCGCCGTCATCGTCATGCTGCTCACTAGAAATGGGAATATTCCGCCGAGAAACATTCCTGTAAGAACTACGGGGTCATTGATCTGCAATGAAAAATCAGGATTGTTTTGACTCACCGTTTCAATGTATGCAGTGATGATCGCGAGCGCTGCGAGTGCCGCGGCACCAATTGCAAATCCTTTTCCGATTGCGGCTGTGGTATTGCCCAATGCGTCTAGAGAATCGGTAATCTCTCTGGTTTTTTCTCCAAGTCCTGCCATCTCTGCGATGCCTCCGGCATTGTCTGCAACCGGACCATAAGCATCAATTGCCATAGTCATTCCTACTGTTGCCAACATCCCAACGGCTGCGATTCCCACTCCGTATAGGCCAGCGAACGAACTCGCAACATAAATGATCGTGCACAACATCAGCAACGGCACGACTACAGACTGCATGCCGACTGCCAAACCTATGATCATGACGGTCGCCGGGCCGGTTTCACCACCTTTGGCGATCTTCCGGACTGGTTTGCCACTGGTGTAATAGTCGGTCACAATGCCAATCACGATCCCACCGGCTGCTCCGATCAGTACTGCGCCCCAGACTAGCATATCTACGCCAACCCAGGAGACAACCGCCGCGGCCGCGGCAATGAATATGACAGAGGCGCCTACAGTACCGACCCTGAGTGCCACTGCAGCAGATTTTCTCGTGAAAATTCGAACCAGAATGATTCCTGCCAGAGAGCACAGAATTCCTGCAGAAGACAGTGCCAGCGGCAGAAACATCAGGCTGTTTTGAGTTCCCAGTTCGGAATCGCTCAGGGTAGCTGCGATCGCAATACTTGCGATCATGGCACCACAGTACGATTCGAAAATATCCGATCCCATACCTGCGACATCGCCTACATTGTCACCAACATTGTCGGCAATTACGCCGGGGTTTCGAGGATCATCTTCTGGTATTCCCGCTTCAATTTTGCCCACCAAGTCGGCACCGACGTCCGCGCTTTTTGTAAAGATGCCACCACCCACACGAGAGAATAGAGCAACGGAAGACGCACCCATGCCGAAGCCATGAATCGCATGTGCCGAATGTGGGTCAGACCCAAAAAACAGATATAGCAACCCCAGTCCGAGCAGACCCATGGCGGCGACAGTCATGCCCATAATCGAGCCGCCGCAAAAAGCCACCGTCAATGCTTCCGAAGCGCCTTGAGTATGAGCCGCCGTAGTGGTTCTGGCATTTGATTTGGTTGCTGCGTACATTCCAATATAGCCAGCGCTGCCGGAGCAGAACGCGCCTAGTAGAAATGCATACATGGTGTTCAAACCGAGATCGGAAATTGCGATCAATACGGCAACTACAATCACGAATCCGACAAGAATTGTATATTCGCGCCGCATGAACACCATAGCCCCTTTATGAATTGCGGCTGAAATTTTGACGACCTTGCCTTCTCCTTCTGGATATCTTTTCACAAGACCGAAAATAATCCATGCTGAAATCAGCCCAAGAATTCCAAGTGTTACAGGAATCCAACCGCCTACGTTCATGAATATCTCCCTGAATTTATTCCAAATAAAGAACCACCGGAGCCATGATTTGCTTCGCTCATCTAAGCCAATGCACTAGTTGGCTTCGTCCCGGCGGTAACGACTTTCAATCGTTAAATTTGATTTCCCGAAAAGCACTGAGTGAAATTGTATTTCGACACTTAGCTCAATCGGGCGCTAGAAAGTGGTTAAAAATATCCGATTTTGATTTCAAATTCAATGCGAATGAGCACAGAACCTCGGAAATATTGAATATTCCAGCGTGCATATTGCGTATGTCTGTCAAATCTCTTGAAGAACTGAATTTAGACGGGTTTCTTTTTCGCACGAGGATGTGCGCGATCATACTCTTTCGACAAATGACCGAAGTCCAGGTGTGTGTAGATCTGGGTTGTCGAAATATTGGCGTGACCGAGAAACTCCTGAACCGCTCGAATATCGCTGCTTGATTCCAGAACATGCGTTGCGAATGAATGGCGTAGCATGTGGGGATGCACTCGCATCGGGATATCCTGCTGCATGGCACGAATCTCAATACGCTTCTGTATCGTACGGGTGCTGGGACGCCCGCCTCTTTTGGTGACGAACAGAGCTGTTTCATCAGCAGCCGCCCATTCATGGCGCCTTGCTAACCAAATCTGAATAGCTTCGACCGCACAGGCTCCTATGGGTACGATTCTATCTTTCGAGCCTTTACCCAGAACTCGAATCATGTTCTGATCGAAATTCACATCGGCAATGTTCAGACCGACAAGTTCCTGCAAACGAATTCCAGAAGTATAAAAGAGTTCAACGACCGCTCGGTCTCGAACTGTCAGCAGGTCGTCTCCAGACAGTTCAACCAAACGAATAGCTTGTTCGGCGGTAAGAATCTTCGGCAGTTGCCGCCCTGATTTGGGAGCGGAAACACCTTCGAACGGGTTGTTCAGAGCCAGATTCTCACGAATCAGATAACGATAGAATGAACGTACGCTGGATAACATTCGACTAATACTGCGGCCTGACAGCCCCTGCCTGTAGCTTTCACCGACAAAGCCTCGCGCCAACGCGGGGTTAACAGTGTTCCAGCAATCAATGTCATGTTTCTCCAGGTATCGACGCAATCGCTGCAGGTCGCGACCATAATTTAATACGGTGTGACTGGAGAGCCGGCGTTCTGTTTGCAGATGATTGATGAACGCAGTTATCAACTCAGCTTGTTGCATAGCGAAATTCTCAATTGAACTGGTCCAGGCATCCTAGTAATTCGCCCTGATAAGCACGGGATGTAAATGCGGTAAGAAATACAGGGGAACCTGCTCCTTTCCACTCGACGACAGCATCACCGATAGCAAATTTGACGGTTACTCTTGTTCCTAGCAACCCCATTCGTTGACCCGCGATAACAGCAGCGCCCGCACCACTTCCACAAGCGAGCGTTTCACCGACTCCGCGCTCAAACACTCTCAGGCGAATTGAACTGTCATTTTCTATTTGCATGTAACCGACGTTAGCTCTCTCTGGAAACCTTGCATGCGATTCAATAGCTGCGCCGGTCTCTTCCACAGGCGCATTTTCAATGTCTGACACAACCACAACTGCATGTGGGTTTCCAATAGATAGTGCGGAAATCGACAGCGATTTACCATTGACCTCCAGTGGATACGTGATCTCTTCTGAATCGGCAAGAAACGGTACATCCGATGGACTGAATCGTGGAACTCCAAGTGCAGCAGTGACTTTCCTGTCTTGGCCTATGGTGCATTGAAGTGAATCGACATTTGTTTGCAATATCAGCTCCTTTCCAGTCGAATAAGCACGCTCATAGATCAAGCTGGCGACGCAACAGGCACCATTACCGCATTGCGATGACTCGGAACCGTCAGCATTGAAAATATGAAACTCAAAAATATTCTTTCTCCCGCGAATGCTTTTCACAAGTAAAATTTGATCACATCCAACTCCAGTCCGCCGATCTGCAATCGCTTTCACTATGTCTGAAGTCAAGGATATTTTTTGCTCAATCCCGTCAATGACTACGAAATCATTGCCCAGAGAATGCATTTTTACAAATTCGAGATTTTTCACTGTTTACTTTTTGATATCCACCGGTAACTGATGCGAAAACATCGTCTAAGAAATTTCATCAAGAAACTCCACTCGTTTCCGCCCTTGCTTCGCCAGACTATCGGAATCATTTTGGTGTGTCTGGGCTTCCTTGGATTTCTTCCTGTCATTGGATTCTGGATGATTCCGCTTGGATTGATTGTGCTATCCGCAGATTACAGATTCGCTCGCTACATCTACGTCAATTCACGATTGTGCATTCGCCGCTTTAAACGAAGAAAACGATCAATCAGAACAATCAGATGATTTCATCAAGCATGTCATAAGGAATGAAATTTCGCCATTCAAAGTCGCCGCCACCTGAAACGATAAATCGCGGGTTGTCTAAATTGCGTTTGTTATAAATCAAAGGGGTTCCATTCAGTTGTTGAACAATTCCACCTGCACACTCCACTACGCAGTGAGCCGCCGCAGTATCCCATTCTGCAGTTTGGCTAAAACTGGGAAAAACATCCACACGGCCCTCCGCAACTCGGCAGAACTTGATTGAACTTGACGATTTGAAGGTTTCGCATACCATCGAATGAGCTTTTAGATTTTTCTCGAAAGCTTGAGTTTGATCATAACCTCTAAATCTAGGTCTGATAATTCTGACATGATTTCCAGTAAAGTCATTAACTTCAATCTTGCCGCTATAGCCATTTTTTCCATCCAGGCAATAAGCACCAAACCCCTTCACTCCCCAGTAGGTACGATCTTCAACCGGAGAGTGGACTACCCCCAATACTGGAGAGGAACCTTCAATCAATGCAATGTTTACTGTAAATTCGGTATCCCCATTTATGAACGATTTCGTGCCATCCATCGGATCGATCAACCAGTAGTGACCCCACTTTGATCGTATGGAATAATTTGGAATTGTCGTCTCTTCTGAAATAATTGGCCAATTCGGCTTGAGATTTTCAAGTCCAGACATGATGACACGATTCGCGCCTATGTCCGCTGATGTTACCGGAGAGCAATCGCTTTTACTACTGACATCATAACCAGTTCTGTAATGAGTGAGGATGACCTTGCTGGCCTCTTTCGATATTTTTATAACCTGCTTGACCAATTGTGTTAGGTCCGGGTCATTTGAATTTGGCATGGAATCAGGCATGAATCAATTGGAGCAGTTTAATTATACCGTTTCGGTCTAATTGGAATTTAATAGGATTTCCGAATGCCACCAACAAATGAAGCGTGTTTCAGGCAGGAGCCAACTTGAGCTGCGAGTAATCAAAGAATGTCTCAAATCTCACTTCTTGATCAATTCAACGCAAGCATGAAGCACAACGACATGCAGAGCGACCCTGAACAGTTCAATGCGATTGGCAATTTCCAACGACTGTTCGATGAGATTGCAGTTGCGAAAGCCGCGCAAAACAATTGGATGTTCCAATCTGTATTCAGAAAAAAATCAAAATTCATTCGAGGCATCTACATCTGGGGTGGAGTCGGTCGAGGAAAAACCTATCTTATGGACCTGTTCTTTCAGTCCGCACCCACATCCGCAAAGAAACGCATCCACTTCCATCGATTCATGCAATCCATCCACCATGAGTTGAAGGAAAGACAAAATACTCGAGACCCCCTGGCAAAAATCGGTCGAGATTTTGCAAAACAACACAGGCTGCTTTGCCTCGATGAATTTTTCGTACTGGATATCGCAGACGCTGTCATTCTGGCGAGTCTGTTGAAATCGCTGACTGACAATGGCGTTGTTCTGGTCATGACATCAAACACGAAACCAGATCAACTCTATCAAGGAGGATTACAGAGAGATCGATTTGTGCCTGCAATCAAACTGATTAATTCGCAAATGGATGTCGTTCATATCGGTGAAGGTACCGACTATCGTCTAAGAGCGATGTCCGGAAAACCCCTGTTCTATGATTCTTTGGACACCAGTACAACGGCTTCGCTACAAGAAGATTTGCAGCTCTTTAGCGACGGAGACTCAATGAGGAAGGGAAGCTTGGAAATTCTCAATAGACAGATCCAGACAGTCTGCCATACCAATCATCTCGTCTGGTTCGAGTTTTTCGACATTTGCGATGGCCCACGCTCCAAAGCCGACTGCATAGAAATCGCCAACCTGTACCGAACCGTCATCATATCCAACGTACCTGTTCTTACCTGGCAATATGAAAACCAAGCTCGTCGATTTATTGAACTAGTTGACGAATTCTACGATCGCGGAGTACATCTGATATTGTCCGCTGAAACCAGCATAAACTCACTCTACACAGGAACGCGGCTGGCGCAAGAATTCGAACGGACAAAGAGCAGACTACATGAAATGCAGACTGATCGGTATCTCTCCAGATTGCACTGTGGATGACAATTTCAGCAGTCAAACCACCAAAAACAAATTAGTCGAATATTGGAGGGTCTCGGACCGGCTCTGATAGCGGCAGATCAAGGTCAGCATCGCCTGATGGTTCCACAACAGGAAAATTGACATCCGGCGGGCTATCAGTATCAGGCACATCAACTTGCATACCCAGTGCGACTCGTAGAATTCGGCGTGCCTCTTCTTCCATGGAATGTCCCTTTGTTGCTGCTTGAATGCGAAGGCGGCGTTTCACCTCATCTTCAAGATTTCGAATCGTAATACTTGCCACCAGTAACCTCCACCTAATCTTCAAACTCTTGCTGTTTGATGGCATTGTTTTCAATGCTATCAATGAAATCACTATTGTAACATTATTTTAATTTGAAGAACTGAACTGCATTCCGTTACTGTTGTTCATGTATTTGGGGCATGACTTAACTTTCTGATTTTACCGCTAATTCTAAATTTAATTTGCGATCAAGATTTATAATATAGGCTAGAAAATTTTCGATCATTATCACAGATTCTCGGAGCTCAGTTCAAGGAATGAAGACGCCAAATTTTTTGATTCTTATGGCGGATCAACTCGCACCACACTACACGGGCACTTATGGTCATTCGCTAGTAAAAACTCCGAACATGGACGATCTTGCGGAGCAAGGCTGCCGATTTGATGCCGCTTATACGGCAAGTCCGCTATGCGCTCCAGCCAGATCCGCATTCATGTCTGGACAACTTCCGTTCAAAATCAAAGCCTACGACAACGCTGCAGAATTTCCAGCGACGGTACCAACATTCTGTCACTATCTAAGGCAGATGGGTTATCACGCTTGCCTAACCGGCAAAATGCACTTTATCGGCCCCGACCAGCTGCACGGTTTTCACGAGCGATTGACTACCGACATCTATCCGGCTGACTTTGCATTTACTCCCAATTGGCTGGCAGCAGACGAACGTATTGATGTCTGGTACCACAACATGAGCGGCGTTAATGAGGCCGGTTCTGCCGAGATTACATACCAACTGGAATTTGACGATGAAGTCGGATTTCATGGAATTCGCAGAATCTATGACTATGCTCGGAGTCCTGAGCAATTGCCTTTCATTCTGGTTGCTTCGTTCACTCATCCACATGATCCGTATACTGCTCGCCAGAAGTGGTGGGATTTATGTGATGACAGCCAGATTGACATGCCGAATCTATCCATGAATGCTGTTGACATGGACGCGCACAGCAAGCGCATCATTGGAGGTATTCAAGCAGACATACACCCGCCCGATGATGAAGCGATATTGAACGCGCGTCACGCCTACTATGCCAATACGTCCTATTTTGATGACTGGGTCGGGCAATTCGTAGACGCACTCAAGAAGACAAACCTCATCGACAATACTGTTGTAGTCGTCATGTCGGACCACGGAGACATGCTCGGTGAACGCGGGCTTTGGTACAAGATGAACTTTTTCGAACATTCCGCGAGAATTCCTTTGATTGTTGCCGGCCCTGACGTCGCCCGCTCGACAATTCCAAATGTTTGCTCCACCATCGATATTCTACCGACGTTGCTTGATTTTGCTTCTGGGAGCTCGAATGGCGTCCCCGACATCCAGCAATCAATCGACGGGCGAAGCCTACATTCACTGCTGACGGGTTCTGCAATGGAACAAGAAAATTCTACGATTTCTCAGTATGCAGCTGAGTGTACGTCCCATCCGATGGTGATGATCCGTCGCGGGGACTACAAGTACATTCATTGCGATTCGGATGATCCAATGCTGTTCAATCTACAGGAAGACCCAGATGAAACGCAAAATCTTGCTGCTGATTCCAATCATCTGGATATCGCCGCAGCATTTGGCAAAGAGATTGCTGGAAAATGGGATTTCGACGAAATACGCACAGACGTAATTGAAACTCAGCAGGCTCGACTGCTGATTCAAGAAACAATGAGCAATAGTCTGCCTACTTCATGGGACTACCAACCCATACGAGATGCAGCTGAAGTCTATGTGAGAATACATCGAGAACTCGATGACCTGGCGGTAGTCAGCAGATTCCCTCGATGGTCGAAGTTGATCGGGTCATGACAGTACTTAAAGTATGTGCGCGCTTCATGCGATTCGCGTTGCGTTCGTCCCAGCCTGGGCCTCGCGCGTCATGCACTCCCGCCCGCTCAAGCGCCGCGGCGGCTCCCCCACTCGCTCATTCAGCAGGTCCGGCCGTTCCCGACCGCTCGGGGTAGCTTTGGGATTCACACCTGACGCAGTTACTCTGCGGGTGTTGCCAGAGCTGCGACTGCCTTCAATGGCTTGCTCGTGCCCATGACCTTGCGCACAGGAGCACGTCCCTGTCGTGCCGGAAAGAGTTGCGACCAATTCGGCACTACCACAATTACAAGCAATTTCAATGCTTTGATACCCTGAACGGCACTCGCGGGATCGTGGCGAGGCCGTATCGTCTATGCTAATTCAATCGGAACGCCCGATCGGTCGTGCAACCATTCGACATCGACGCAGATCCGATCAAAGCGTTCCTCGGATGAAATGGAGCGCGTTTTCCTCAAACTTCAGAAGGAATCCTGTCGAATTCGTGACAGAACCGGCGAAAGAGGGACAGAGAAACACGATGGCAAAGCCTCCCGAAAGCCCCAGGAAAAGCATATTCGCGTCCTTCCCGACCAGTGGGAGCGACTGGAAAAGGCGGCAGAAGGGAGCCTAATCACGGCGAACCAGCTCGTGATCGAACTTGCGATGGAAGCGCTTAACCGGCGGGCATGGCTCAGCACCGAAGCTCAGATCCAGGTTGCGCGGGCATCTCTGTTTGCTGCACAGGCCATCGCTCGCGACCTGATCGCGTCCGGACGCGAGAACCAAGTGCAGAAAATCCGTGAGTTTATCTCCACCATCGTGCCCGACGTGGACAGAGAACACCGTCTGGCCGAGCCGGCCGCCCACCAAAGCCAAGGCAACAGGGCCGATGGTTCGTAAAGGCAGAACGCTCCCTGCCTTTCTTGTGGGTACCTGTGTTCCAGGTTTGTGTGGAACCATGCTGGTCAGGACTAACTCTGCCGGCGTTACCGGAAGCCGATATAGGTGGCGCGGCGACCAGAGCAGCGATAGCCGTTCTTGTCGTTGTGGGGCTTAAGAGTCGAGTTGCGCCTTTTGCGGTAGAAACGCCGGTGGCAATAGGGGCATTCATAGACATGGCGTAGCTCGTTGCGGTGCTTTACAATGCGCGGCGCACGCCTTGGCGAGGAGAGGCCGGTCACGCGCGTGACAGTGGGCTGAACGATGACCAGTCCTGCCGGGCTGAGTTCTACGGCGTAGCGGGGGACAAAGGTCTGACCAGTGCTCCGGGCATCCTGGATACGATCCACGCGATAGCTGCGATGGCCTTGTTTTTCGGTGTCGTAGGCGTGCAGGACGATGTTGCCATCCTGCGTGCGACGCAGGGAGTAGGGTTCGATGCGGCGCGTCTCGTTCTTGTAGAGAAGATCGACACACAGGCGGTTGACGGCAGCAAAGCGGATAACTTCCAGATACGACCGGGCGATTCCAGATACCGGCAGAGGAAGGGTACGCTCGCGCAGGACCGTCTCCCCGGCAGTGACCTGGTAGGCGGCGGGGATTTCCGGCGCGATGCCGGTCTCGAGCCAGGCGAAGAATTCAGGCAGAGCATCCCAGAAGGTCTGCACAGGCGGCAGCGCCGGGAGCTGGTGGCCGAGCATGTGATCCCACGCGCCTTCAAGATCGGCGCGGTGCGGCTCCAGATCGGCGGGCGTGCGGGGGGGCGGTATGCCCTTGAATTCGCATTTCTGGCGCAAGACATCGAGCAACACCGATGGAGATGGTCGCGCGTCGGTGTTGCGATAGAGATTGACGACATCATAGAGGTCGCGCGGCCGGGCACGCTCGGCCAGCGCCCTCACTTTTTCACCGAAGGCTTCCTCATAGGCGTAGGCGCTGACGTGAATGCCTTCGTCCGGTTCATCGCTATAGGGGTGATAGATGGAAAGGCGCACGGGAGTGAGCACCAGATGCTCGTCGGCTGTGAGATCAAGCTTGATGTTGGGAATGTTTCTGCCGCGCGGCGCAATCGGGCCGCGATAGGGGATCTTGCCCTGACATGACAGGTTGCCTTGCGGGTTCGCGTAGACATCAAATTCCTGCCGTTCGACCGGAAGCTCGATGCCGGTCCGCTCATAAATCCAGTCCGTGATGTCGGCAAAGGCGGCGCTCAGAAACACCGCGTCAAGATGGGCGGGGTCCCTGAGCGTAAAGTCGAGGTCTTCGGAAAAGCGGTAGGTTTCAAAAAAGCATTTCTTGAGACAGGTGCCGCCTTTGAATATCCAGTTCTCGGAAAGGGCTTCGTGCTGATAGATGCCAGCAAGAATCCATCCAAGAACGTAGTCCTTTTCGACAACCTGTGGTAAGAGCGATTGGGCACTCGCTGTATCAATTATCTCGCGGCGATTAATCATGCGCTCGCGCCTTGGTCCAGCTTTGCGGGACGCGTAGTTTCCATCTTGTAATCAGGCGCGGCGCTTTAAGCGCCGGGTCAAGCTTGGCATGGCCCTTGGTCAGACGGTTCCGGCAGGGCTCTATGAGAGCGTCACCTTTACGATAGCGCTCTGCGAGGAAGCCAAGGCGTTTGAAAACAGCGCCATTGCCGAGGTGGTCGCCATAGCACAGAAGGGTGGCATCATCACGTTCATCGCGGGTGAGGTAAACGGACAGACAATCGGCTACGTGCTGAATGCCGCCGCCAAGGGCCGGGTCATCCAGCATATCGATGATTGTGCGGTGGGTGTCAGAGACAAGAATTTTGCTGTTCGCTCGCCAGACGGATTTGGTGCCGAAGATCTTTTGCTCGTCGACGTGCTTCAGGATGAAGGTTGCACCGTGGCGCTGCTGGGATTTCTCGCGCACGGGCCGCGCGGTCATGACGACAATATCGCGGAATATCTGCTCGGTCAGGTCCCAGTGCTCGGCTGCACTACGCCCGCCGATATAGGCGGGATTGAACAGGGCCGGCACAAGTATCCAGGGATCGTCGAGGATATGGATGCTTTCGAGCACGTCTAGCGAGACGGGGGCGTAGGCGCCACTGCCGACGCGGCGGAGCCAGCCCTGCTTCATCCAACGTGAAAGAAGCTTAGCGGCCTCGGTCCGGGCAATGCCAAGGGCGTTTTCCGCGTCCGCGATGCGCACGATATCACCGGCCTCGTTGAGAACTGCGGCAAGGCGGCGGCGCGAAGTCGGCACAGTGGGCTCTACATTGCTCATGGTATATCTCGTTCTGAGAAATTCATGATAATCATGAATTTTGACTAATATATTATACTGATTTGGATCGGAGGCACAAGAAGTATCGGTATAGTTAGATACGATTTATTCTCATTTTATGCGAATTATTGGAGATGCGCAATACTGTGGTTGACAAGTGCAAAGCCGCCAAAGCGCCGCCGTCAAGCGTGGTCTCCTGTCGACTGTATTGTCAGGATGTCAGTCCCGATGCTGTTAACGACCCTAGAACCCGAGGTCTTGGTGAACTCATTCGCGAGGTGGACATCCTACCATTTGTAAATAGCCGCTGCGGGTCAGTAAACCCGCGCCTTTAGCAGTAAATAATCTATGCAGCGAGTTCATGTTTGAGGTAATTATGGTCAAACAACTGTTGGTTTTTCAGCATGACGCAGGTAACTTTGAGAAGGCGATCTGCAACGCTGCGCAAAGCTCTTGCGTACCGGTGTCCACGAGCACGAAGAGCGGTGTATTTGGCTTTGCTGACAGGGTCATGCTGGACCGCCGTTCGGGCCCAGTGGTAGATGGCCTGCTGCAGCCAGGGATTCACTGCGTGACGCCGCACCACCAGATAAAGTTTGCCGGAACGCTTGGTGACGGGCGCCGCACCGCAGAACGCCCGCAGTGCGTTATAATCCCGCAGCAGCAGAATATCTGAAGCTTCTGCCAGCAACGTGGCGAGGACGATTCTGCCCACACCTGGTATGGAGGACAAGATTTCCACGTCACGTTGCCGCTGTATTGCTTCTGGGTCGTCCTGTTCTCGAAAGGACTTGTCGTATTCATCAATCAGCCGATCCATTTCACGGTGGGTTTCTTTGAGTTGCCGAATCACGACTGTCAATCGCTCGATGACGCTTTTGATCTGAAACACTGCTCCTTGGGTGGTTGCCGCCGCTACCGCTACTGACGGTGCAGTGAGGCACTGTTTGACGGTTTTAGCATCAATGCATCGGATACGATGCTTTTTCAACAGCCGTTCAACGCTGCTCAGTCGCAGGCGCTTCGCCTTGTGCAGTGTTGACGCCAACATCCACAGTTCCAACACCCAGAGTCGGCTCAGATCACTGTAAATCTCCAGGAACTGCGGGTAGTAGCGCCAAAGAATTTCACGCAACTGGTTGGTCAGACGCAGCTTGTCTGCAGTCAACTGTCCATGGAGACGCGAGCAGTCGCGTAGCATCATCGCTTCGGGCATCTGCGCATCCAGATGTCGCAGGTGATTGCGGTCCAATCGCACGGTTTCGGCCAACACACGCGCATCCAGACGATCGTCCTTGGCACCTGCCAGACTGAAACGATCCCGGTAGCGGTCCAACTGTTTGGGATTGATCGAATACACCACAAACTCACGCCCCATCAGGCTCTCCACTACCGGACCTCGCGGTGTTTCAATCGCAACACCCACTTTGTGCGGCGCGCTCTGAGTCGTTCGTACAATCCAATCTGCCATCTCCGTCAATCCCATGCCACAGTGCTTGAAACTGCGCTGCGCACATACTTTTCCCTCCATGTCCACCACGCAGATCTGATGATCTCTTGAACCCCAGTCCACGCCGACAAAAAACTCTAATTGATCCATCCCTATTACTCCATATTGATTCAGTCCAAAAAACGGGCTACCGCAGTGCTGATCTTCCCCTGTACTGGTGCTCATAGGCACAAACATCCTTCTGGGCCTGCATTGCAGCCAACGATCGGGGCACTGGTCCACCTCAGGTGCTCAAGACACAAGGGCAAGTCGGTACTCCCGATCGCGTGCCCAACCTGATCCGGATTGAACCAGGTATTCGGTGATATTGTAGGGAATCCTGCCTTCGCGCTTCGAATCCAACAGTTCCCTCTGCGCTACGCTTCGAGGGAACTGTTGGATCAAAACACTTTCTTATAAAATAATTGTTGTTCAATGGTACAGGGCATAACGCGCCGTGGTCTGTACCTGCGTATGGCCGAGTAGCTTGCCGACCTTGGGCAGACTCTCGCCAAGACCGAGTTTACCTTGGACATTGGGCCGATCACAACCGAATTCATCGGTGTAGCCGCCGGGGTTTCATGTTCCGATGGGCTAGAAGTTTCGCAAGTCAAAGTCGAGGGCAAGCTGGCCAAAGACGCGCAACGGTGGCGAGAGCAAATGTTATACCGCACAATAGTCGACGGCGAATTTAATTGGGTTGCAGAGATAGCTTGTGCGAGACTATCCCGCCGGGTCGAAGCTGGGAATTAGTCGGTCACGACCGGATTTTCGCCGCCTGCAGGAAATTATCTGGTCTTCACTATGTTGAATATGACCTAGTGCCCGCTCGACACATGCTGAAGATGCAGGCGTTCTTGCCGGGTACCGGAGTCGTCTTGGAAACGGATGTCAAATTCGTTAAGACCCGGGTGAAACGCAAAATCTTGCCGCTGACCCCAACCATCTGGATATCGCTGCAGCATTCGGCAAAGAGATTGTGGAAAAATGGGACTTCAACGAAATACGTACAGATGTAATTGAAAATCAGCAGGCTCGACTGCTGATTCAAGAAACAATGAGCAATGGTCTGGCTACTTCATGGGACTAGCAACCCATACGAGATACAGCTGAAGTCTATGTCAGAATGCATAGAGAACTAGATGACCTAGCGGTAGTCAGCAGATTCCCTTGATGGTCGAAGTTGATGGAGTCATAACAGCGATTCAAGAATGTACGCGCTTCATAGATATATTGGGAATTAAATTTCCCATTCAGGAACCTGCTGGTTGGATTTCAAATGCAGCTGCTGGATCAATACTGAGTGAAAAATCTGCTCCAGATAGAGGTCGTCTGCTGATGGTGCATCGACTCGCAGACTGGCACCAGCTTCGTCTGCAAACCGTTTTCTTATGAAACTTGAATCCTGACGGATGTAAGCTAAATCCCACCATTCAAGGATCTGATCGTGAGAGTTCAACAAACAGATTTTAGTGGGCAGTCTGTCACGTTTTTGGTGCTGATTTACACTGCGTGCCGACGGCAGAAGATTCCATAAGTCATCACATGGCCATGTGGAAAACGGAAAACAATGGTCAATGTCCAAATTACTGTGGGACAGCCTCTTTCCACTCCACACACAATGTTGCAGTTCCCCAGATTCAATCAGTAGTTTTGCCCGAACCCGAGGAACCTGGTTCTGTCTTGTTAGATCCATCCATGCAAGCGCCTGATCCATCGTCTCCGATTTCAGGTTTTCCCGGCCCTGTGAGACGGCATACCCCTTCATCAGATTCTTCCATTCAGCAATAATCGCAGGTTCGATCCATGCTCCAAATTTTTGTGCTGCCCTCCATAGGTTCAACGGCAACTGCACAGTTCCAAAACTGTACAAGTACGATTTGTCGATCACCCGTAAATCAGGTCGGGACACTCGTCCTGCATAGTTCGGCATGAAGATCGGATCACAGCTGCCAGGATAAGTGGCGTAACGCATCGGCATGTTTATTAGAGTACGGCACACGTCGCTAAGAGCCGAATGCAGCGCTTTGAAAGTCTCCGATTCAAATCTCATACCAACTCTCAAATTCAGTGGCGAAACATGTTGGAGGTTCTTCAATCCCTGCTTTGCAAAACCCAAGCGTTCACCTCCACTTCTATTGGTTCCGCTCTGGGGAAGATCTTTGTCTAAAAGCGGCATGTACAATCGTAGCCAATAGAGAGCAAAGAGTCCAAGTGGGAGATGAACAGTCTCGTCACCTTCAATTTCTGCCAAACCACCAGCTGATTGCGATATCTGAACCAATGCTCTAAGCAGACCTAACTTGTAAGTTGCGCTTTTCTTATCATTCAGGATGATGCCCCGCAACAGTGGCAGCGCTCCAGTTCCTTCGTCGGGTGAACGCAATATGAACCGAGTCCAAGTGACTCCTTCTCTACCGAGCAAATCATCAACCGTGGTTCGCTCGACTTCGAACAATCCATGCTCCCGTGCCAATTGGAATATCTCGTCATCGGAAACTTCCCAAAACCCTGACACGCCTTCATGCGGACCGTGGCGCAACGTAATGCAGATCAGACCACCTGAGTTCAGCAGCGCAACTAATCTTCGAAATGCGCGTGTTCGGTGGGATGGAGCAACATGCATCCAGACCGCGCTCAGAAGAATGACGTCATAACACAGGCCTCCCTTCAGTATTCGCTTCATTTCTGGAATACTGTCTCTGGCCCAAGTGATATTCGGATGCCCATGCAACTCCTGGGCTTTCCTTCGCACAGGCTCGGAAGGCTCCACAGCGGTGACATCAAAACCCATTTCCGCTAGAGCCGCCGCATCCCTACCGGTACCAGAACCGATATCCAAAACCAGAGATTCGGGATTAGGAAGATGTTTCAGCAACCCAGCGTGAATCTCTTCGAACGAAAAACGTTCGTAATTTTTCACCATCACCTCTACATTGGCATCGTACCAGCGGGTAGCCTTTCCCTGAGACAGACTTTCAACTGGCACGGCGCGTTTCACTTCAAGGCTGGAATCCGAAGCTTTCTGTTTCATCAGTGCCTATACATTGGTAATGGCAAGTAAAGGCTCATTTTATGCTATAGCAGGTTTAAAATTGATTTTCTCCAGATGAACTGAATGGAGCTTTACTAGCTTCACGCTGGAAATAGAGATACTTCGAATGGCGGTAGCTGCTGACGAAGTTCCGAAACAACTCTGGAATATTCACAACGGAACTCACTCGAAACTCGGCTTAGCCAAGTCACCATCCGGCCGTTGAATTTTGAAGAAACATAGAACTGGAAAAAGGAGGATTCCTATATGGCACAACTACAAGACTATCGAGGTGAACCTACTACAGTAGCCAGTCAACATGCGCTGTATCTGTATGAAAAAGCACTGGTTCAACTGCAATCCTACAAGGGCGACCCTGTTGAAACGATTGACGCCGCAATCGAAGAAGATCCCGGATTTGTCATGGCTCACTGTTTGCGTGCTCATTGCGGCAGTGCGATGGCGGACGGAGAATTTACTGATCACCTGCGGGAATCTCTGGAAAGCGCTCAAACTGCAGTAAAAAATGGGAATGACCGAGAAAAAGGACATGTCGCTGCGATTCAGGCATGGCTAGATGGAAACTTTAAGCATTCAGTCGATGTTTTAGAATCGGTATTGATCAAACACCCCAGAGACATTCTCGCTTTGCAGATTGCGCACTTGAGCGACTTTTACCTCGGCGACTCCCACAACCTAAGAGACCGAGTTGCCAGAGTGCTGTCTCAATACGATGAAGATACGCCGGGGTACGGTTATGCGCTCGGCATGTACGCTTTCGGTTTGGAAGAATGCAATGAATATGATAAAGCCGAGGAGATTGGTCGCAAGGCCGTGGAATGCAGTGCTGGCGATGTCTGGGCGATTCACGCGGTTGCACATGTGCTTGAAATGCAAGGACGACAGGAAGAAGGAATTGACTGGTATGTTACCCGCGAACAGGATTGGGCACCGGATAATGAATTCGCCACGCACAACTGGTGGCACCTGGCACTCTATCATCTCGATTTACAAAATGTTGGACGCGTTCTGGAAATATATGATGCGTCAATCGCCAATGGATCCGTAGCGCTGGAGTTGCTGGATGCCAGTGCGCTATTGTGGCGATTACACTTGATGAAAATTGATGTCGGTGATCGCTGGCAGTCGCTCGCCGACAAATGGGAGAAAACTCTTCCCAATGGCGGATTTTACTGTTTCAACGATTGTCACGCGCTGATGGCATTTATCGCTGACGAAAGAGACGCACAGGCACAAGAAATGATCAACATGCTGAACAAATCTGCTGAGGGAGAGAACTACTCCGCCTGGATGACCCAGCAGGTCGGTTTGCCGGTAGCAAAGGCACTAACGGCTTTTGGGGCAGGCAGGTATTCGGAATCAGTTGAACATTTGTGGAATGTACGCTACACCACGAACCGATTTGGAGGCAGTCATGCACAGCGCGACTTGATTTCGCAAACTCTGATTGAATCTGCGATTCGAGCTGAGCAGTACGACCGCGCACGTGCCCTGCTCTCGGAACGAGCTGCACGTAAACCCACGACTCCGCTCACTTGGCAAAATACAGCGCGTGTGATGACTGCCCTGCAACGCCATGACGAAGCCGAATCCGCAAGCAGACGCGCTCGCGAGTTATTGAATTAGTTTTTGCGCAAACGGCAAGGATTCTAACGACAGTCAATTGCAGGTTCTAACAGGTATCCCAATAAATCTGGATTTTGAAATATTAAATCTAATAACTCTTCCACACCAAGTTCGTAGTGGTGAGATTCGTGGTGACGAAAAGAATCGCGACGACTCCAACAGCGACTTCTGAATGGCAATTTAAATCGGGACCAGCGAAGATCTCCATCTAAATTTTTATCAACGGCAATGATAAGCTCGTCTTGAATTCTCCACTTCCACATTTCCTGCCCATTATTGACAAATGAATCGGGTTTAGATCGCCCATTCTTAAATTTGCTGAATGCCCCTACACGTATGAACTCTGGTATTTCGTCGCCACTTATATCAAGCTTTATAAGAATTTCCATTGCCAATTCATACGAAATTACCAAATTATCGCGATCATCGTCTTTAGCGCTAAAGTCGGTAATTTCTCGATTATCCATATCAAATTGCAGTAAATAAACTGGTGCGCCGTCTTTCTCAACAACGTATATTTTTGCCACTCCTGCTGCGACTCCGCCCATGCGATCACATGCTTCCTCATATTCTTTGACGCAGTTGTCAAGCACCTTCCCAATATCCATCAACCTGGCGACTGAGCTGACGTCCTTCATCTGATATTTGCCGTCGAGATAAATGGTATGATGTTGCTGCATATCTTCAGTGCGTAGTAGTTCTTGTCGTCTTTCAAAATCCTTGAATTTTTTGTTAAATTTGACTGCACTTCTACTGGTATCCTCGAAACAGTGCTGGCAACTCACCAACAGATTCTGAGCCAGATGTGTCAATGACCGTCCTATGCTTTCTCTTCTTGCGACTGCTTTCTTCAAGCACTCGACAGCATTGCGAATTGACTTCAATGTCTTACATACCTTGACCTGATTACTGGCTTCCCGGTTTTCATTCAGGAACGCATAAATTTTCTCTTTAAGTTGATCTACGTCAAAATCAATTACGCACCTGTATTCATTGTTCAACCTACGGTCTTCATCTAAATTTCGTAACTGATCAACCAAGGATTGAACATCTTTAATCAGCTCCTGATACTGAAGATCCCAATAACTCATAACAAAATTCCTCATTTCATAGTTTAATTTCCAAATACTTTCTAGTCTGCTAGACAGGTTGGATGTTTTTTCCTCCATTTCACCTCATTCAACAGACATTCGACGAAGCCAATTGGAGTCAGTTTAAAGTTCAGAGTTAAATTGAGAACGCAAACAACGCAGAACTCGCATCAAGAAGATCAAATTACTCTCCATCAATGATGCGATTCAACAAACTAGCCGACTTCGTAAAGGACCGGAGAATCATTCCAAATTATTTCAGGAACAGGTACCTGCTGTTAAATTCCATATGAATTGGCTGCCCGCATCATTCGCATTGATTGCAACCGCAGGCGAGAAGGTAAGTTCTGTAATCCTATAGTGCCGATGGCCGCATCAAGTAGCAATTCAGTTTTGGGGGAGAGCCAAATCACTTGAAGTGACATCTCACCTGAAAGGAATTTACTTCGGTCGGTTTGAAATTATAGAGACAATACAAATAGCTTTCAATTTTCACAAAGCAAGTGCGTCAGTTTTTGTCAGATTTAAAGAGACATTTCTGTAACAATGAAAATTATGCAAAATTACTCATTTGATAACCCGTCAATTTGATTCAAAATCAACCTCATTGCAACAATTGACATCCCGTCACGCTTAATTTGACTGGAAATTTATCTGTTTACTCGAATCGCAATAAATTTCAAACATCAACACTGGTAACTCGGAGACGATACCTCCACAATCCAATTTTTTTGTACAATCAATGTACACCGTGTCTGACTGTTGCCAACAAATTGATTAGCGAACCCTGAGAAAGTGGAAAAAACCTTACTGATAACGGGTGGCAGCAGAGGCATCGGCGCTGCAACTGCTTTATTAGCAGCGCAAAACGGCTATCGTGTTGCCGTTAACTTTCGAGAACGGAAAGATAGGGCTGAGCAAATCGTTGCACAAATTCAAGCAATGGGAGGCGAAGCCATTGCCCTGCAAGCGGATGTCTCGCAAGAGGATCAAGTCGTGCATATGTTTGAACAAATTGACAGCCGTTTCGGCACAATTTCCGCACTCGTCAACAACGCTGGAATTATTGCGCCATTGTCTCGAGTCGAAGATTATGACGTTGATCGAATCAAGCGAATATTTGAAGTCAATGTTGTTGGAGCAATTTTATGCGCCCGAGAGGCCATTCGAAGAATGTCTGTCTCCAGGGGCGGCAGCGGCGGTTCAATTATTAATAACACCTCAGGTGCTGCTCGGTTAGGATCCCCAAACGACTATGTGGATTATGCAGCCTCTAAAGGCGCGATTGATACCTTCACTATCGGGCTTGCCAAGGAAGTTGCTAGCGAAAACATTCGGGTCAACGCAGTACGCGTCGGATTCACCAATACGGAAATGAACTATGGCGAAGGGCACAGCGAACGATTCGAACGAATGATAAATACCATTGCCATGAGGCGGATGGGGCTCCCAGAAGAAATTGCAGAAGCAATTCTTTGGCTGCTGTCCGACAAATCGTCGTACTGCACCGGAACTATTTTGGATGTCACCGGCGGTCGCTAAACGATTTAAGTTCCAGATCAGGTAATCTGTAATAGCCAAATATAGTGAAATCCGGCACCATAGTATGGTTCAGTCGTTCAGCAAGTCCAGAATGATCTCCTGAAATCTCGCCACATGATTTTCCATAACAGGAGATAGCGGACCCGGTACATACGAACCTGCCCTCATGTTTCGCGTTACTTGGCTGCAGATTCCAAAATCCTCTTCCACGATCTGTTTCGCCCACTGGAACGCATCTTCTCTTTCCTCCGGGTTCAGTCCTGAATACCATGCCCAGTTCTTTGAGCGAACATGGTTTGAACTTTCAGATTCGACTCTTTCGGCTTTGAAAACTTTCTCACCCAGAACCAGCTGTAATCCCGGAAAGTGATATATCCACATTCCTTTGCGGCCTCGAAGTCCTTGTCCGCCACCAGCGCTGCCGTGAGTGACATCAAATACCACTGAAAGGCCATTGTTTACAGAGATTAGCTCAGCGGCACTGCCGGCAAGCGCTTTTCCGAGCCGAGGATGAATCAGATTGAGATGGTACCCTTCGACCGTATTGTCGCAGTACGCTTTCCAGTTAAGTTCACCGGTCACGGTGAATTCTCCATGGTACCCAAGATCGGCGGGTGAAGGAAAGGACTCGCTCAGGGCAGCCACCCCTCCAATCCATTCGTTGAAATCCTTTCCGTCGTCGGGATTGATTTTTACGAAAACAAGTTCGTTCCAGACATGAAGGTCGATGCGACGCAAAGCAAGGTCTTCGCAATAGTCATCCAGGTCTACACCAAATCGCGGTGCTTTCAGAAGATTGCCGAGATCGTCATACAACCAGCCATGATACGGGCACCGGATTGAATCAACATTGCCATGGCCGACTTGCAGCAGGCTGGCACCCCGGTGACGACACACATTCAGAAAAGCTCGGAACTCTCCATCACCGGAATGCAGTACAAACACTGGCCATCCACAAATAGTGTCGCACAAATAATCTCCAGGCTGGGAAAGAACGTGAACCGGCCCCATCAACCACCAGGCCGATTCAAATATCAAGCTTCTTTCCTTCTGGTAAATTGAAGGATCAACATACCATTCGGGAGCAAGTGCTTTCTGAATTGTCATTTTCTACCTTGGGATAAATCTACGCAGCAATTCCAAATTTTTCTGCAATAATCTGTCAATTACCTGTTACCGCTGAATTGAAAATTTGCGCCTGCAGAGATTTTTAATACAACCCTAATTTCATCCATAGTAACGGTATTGTAGTTTTGAATCGGATTGACGTGTGATTGCAGTACGTCAAATTGAGGCTTTTCCATTAGCATTCATTCAACTGCGTCGTTTGAAAATCCGACCATCCATGACAGCGAGCCCCAATCCAATGAGAAACATTCCAGCAATCTGACTCAGATTCAGCGATTCACCGAGAAAGTTCACACCAAGCAGAATCGCTGAAACAGGAATCAGAAATGTAACCAGTAGCAGATTCGTAGCTCCGGCTGCGGCGAGTATACGAAAGTACAGAATATATGCCAACGCAGTCGAAAGAAGCGCGACTCCAGCGGCCGCTGCAATCGCTGAAAACCCAGGGGCATCCAGCGTGAACGGTCGATCAAAGAAAAGTGCAACAGGAGCCAGGCACAAAGAAGACATGGTCAACATCCCGACTGCAAGCACGCTCTGTTGCAGGCCCATTGCTTTGAATCGTCGAGCGAAAGCTGCCGAAAACGCGTAGGAAATTGACGCTCCAAGAACCGCGCACTGGGCAAGTACATCAGCTCCGATTCCAAGTAGAGCAGGCGGGCCAATCATGACGACAACGCCGACAAAACCCAAAATCACGGCGAATATTCGTGACGTCGTGATTCGTTCATCAGAAAGCAGTATGCCCGCCAAAACAACAGTAAACAAGGGTGCTGTCGAATTCAGAATCGATGCCAGTGAAGCCGAAATCAACGTCTGCGCGAACATGATGGCAGCGAAAGGAATAGCATTGTTCACAATCCCCATAATCAGGAACGCACCCCAGATACTGAGACTTCGGGGGATCTCGGCTCCGATAATCAAGAGATAAATCCATAGTGCCGAGGTAGCACCACTGACCCGAAGCGTTGCTATCGTCAAGGGACGAATATCTTCGAGAGCTATTTCAGTAAAAATGAATGATGTACCCCACAGTATGGAGAGCACAACGAGCATCGCCCAAATGTGAAAATTCATGTGAGAGGAGACAGGAGCGTACATTCTCACATCCTAATCATTGAGTTTAGTTTCCGACAATCCGATTCTTGCTCTTCTTCCAACCCGAGTCACGGAGTTATGAAGAAGCAGAATTCTTGATGAATCGAACGAGTTGGTTAGCCACTTCAGCACCCGCTTCAAGCAAAATCGAGTGTTTATATCCTGGCAGAATGATCAACTCTGAATTTGGCAATTCATCAGCAATTAATCGGTTCAATCGAGGATTGCAGCCGCCATCATTTTCAGCAGTCAGAACGAGTGTTGGAGCTTTTACTTCATGCAGCCAAGGCAACATCTCGGTACCGGCATAAATCCTGAATACGTTCATAAACACTTTTTCGTTGGTGTCCATGACCTGCTGCAGTCTGACTTCTACAATGTCTAGATTATCGGCGACAAAGTCATCAGTGAACCACCGTCCAGTCAGGGTCGGCAAAACGTTCGGAATACCTCTTTGTTCCATTTCATGAACCACTTTCCAGACATTTCTGCTGTCGTCTTCCGATCTTCCAGCCGCCGTCGATAGTAATCCCAGAGACAGCACACGATCAGGATGCCTGCGCGCATATGCAGGTCCGATCATGCCACCGAGCGAATGTCCGGCAAAATGAGCGCGTTCGATTCCGGTTTTCTCTCGCACAAGTTCTAAGTCACTGACAAGTTCATGCAGTCCGAATTCGCTATCAGGAATCGGTGATTCACCATGACCTCGCAGGTCATAGGTAACAACTGTGAAATACTTGCTCAGTGTCGGGAGCAAAAATCGCCAGGCATTTCTAGCCGCGCCGATTCCGTGAATGAGAAACAGCGGAGGACCGTCACCCTCAATGCTAAATGTGCAATCAATTACATCATCAACATTGTGTCTAGCGGAAGTTTGATTGGAATTCTTCACTTCAGTTTCGCTTGCGCCCAAAGCAAGTAGGTTACCCTAAATTCCGTAATGGTTGGCAACGGCTTCAGAAATAATTGCAATCTGACACTGAGCCGTCCTAGTCGCTTAGGACCTAGTCGCGTTGACGAAGCTTCCATAGTACCCGAGCACTGTCGTAAGGCGTAGCAGGTGGGACACATCGGGTTGAGACAGCCCGAGAAGTTTGGCGACCTTGAACAGATGTGTGTTGGCATCCGGGAGTTCCAGGTCGGCGAATACGTTGCTGCTGCCGTGTTTGGTCTTCACGTTGTCGGTCTTCATCGCAGCAGTTCGACTCCCTCTAACCGTGCGGCCTTCTGATCGAAGGTGTACAAGGGATGCGCTCCGGATCGTTCAGCTGCAGCAAAGATCATCAGATTCGAGAATCCCGCGCCGCCTGCCCGGTACCGGAACGCGGCCCGGGCTACATCGTCGGCGGCCTCGATGACAAGACCCTCGGTCGCCACGAGTTCTTCCAGGATCGTCGCAATGCGGTCACGTGGAAAACCGTAGGCCCGTTCCAGCACCCAGACGAGTTCGACCACAACCTCCCGGCAGGCATAGCCTGGACGCTCGGAGGTGAGCGACTCCAGCAAGCCGCGAGCGGCCTCCGCCTGCCGCAGCTCGTCGCGCACCAGATAGCGGACAAGGACGTTGGTATCGAGTGCGATCATCCCTCAGCCGCCCCATCGGCCACGGCCTGCTCCATTTGCTCCACGGTGATGGGCGGGCCGTCGTGTCTCAGCACGCCAAACAGCCGACCGATGGGCCGCACGGGCAGTATGCGTACTCCGCCGTCGAAGATGACATAGCGCACCCGGTCACCGGCCTGCACGCTCAGCGTCTCTCGCACAGGTTTGGGGAGTGTGGTCTGTCCCTTCTTCGTTACCGTAGATTCAAGCATGGCAACACCTCCAATCTCTTTACAATATACAATAACGCCTTACTTAACGCAATAATGTAAGTAATTTCGTTGGGCATCGGGGTACGTTGACCTCAAATCCCCTCGTAATCCCTCCTTTGGCCACCCGACACCTTTCGCCGCGCACCAGAAAGTAACCGCTGAAGACCGCCATCTTCGGTTCGTCGATCACCCGCGCTCAGAGTGAAACACAGAAAGGTGGTGATGAAGCCACTCTGACCCCGTCTCGGGTTGCGTTCGATTCCCGTTTTCTCTCGCACACGCTCCAAGTCGTTGACAAGTTCATCCAATCCGAATTCGCCATCGGGAATCGGTGATTCTCCATGCCCTCGCAAGTCATAAGTAACGACTGTAAAATTTTGTTCAGAACCGGGAGCAAATATCGCCAGGCATTTCTAGCCGCGCCGATACCGTGAACGAGTTACAGATGAAGACCGTTACCCTCAATGCTGAATGTGCAGTTAATTGCATCATCAACATTGTGTCTGGCTGAACTTTGATTGATATTCTTCACTTCAGTTTTGCCTGCGACCAAAGCAAGTATTCTCCCTGCTTCACTCAGCGGGCTTCCGATTCGGATGCTAGACTTTCAAGAAAATGCGGCATGACCTCTTCACTGAAATTCTGTATGCAATCCAGAGTCTCCGACTGACCGACTCCGAAATTGATATTTAGCACCATCCGATCAATTCCGAGTTCAGCGTACGGCGCGAGCTTGTCAACCATTTCCGCCGCTGTACACACAAGGAGATTTTCAGCGAGTTCTTCCATTGTCTGACCGCGCGGAAGAGGGCGAATCATCCCCGCATCTACAATTCCTGGTCCAGTAAAAATGTTGTCAAAACGACTGTAGTATGAATAAGCCTTTTCAATGTGTCTGCGCCGGTCACGATCAGTGCGGGAAACGAATGCAACACGAGACAGTGTCAGAGTGAGATCATCGCCATTGCTCTGTGTTTCACTCTGAGCGAGTCTGAAATTTTCAACCTGTTTCAGCAACAATTCCTGATTGCCCGAAAGAGGAGTCGTCTGAATGTGCATCCCGCGTTTTGCATAGCTATAGACGTTGGCCGGATTTACCACCGCCACCATCATCGGCGGACCGCCGATTCGAATCGGGCGCGGCATGATCGTAAGTGGGTCGAATTTGTAGAACTTGCTGTTCCACGAAACCTCTTCCTTGGAAAGAAGCGCCTGCAGCACCTCAAGTGCTTCATCAAATCGTTCCTGTGTCTCAACGATTGGGACCCCAAGACGTTCCATCTCAAACTTATAAGCACCTCGACCTACGCCAAGCAGCAACCTTTGCTCGGTGAAAATG
This sequence comes from Arenicellales bacterium, assembly GCA_965219265.1. Classification (GTDB taxonomy): domain Bacteria; phylum Pseudomonadota; class Gammaproteobacteria; order Arenicellales; family JAJDZL01; genus JAJDZL01. The sequence goes on along the minus strand of OZ244730.1, from coordinate 3,071,929 downwards.
TCTGCAACAACAATCTCCCCTGCAAAAACTCTCATGTCGTGCAGAGGCAGCACTACGACCGAAGTAATGATTTTCACATATTGGGTATGTGCTGCAATCTTGACAGCAAACTGCAACGGGGCCGGCATCATCAAACAGTTGATCAGATGATGCTCAGTCATCGAAATGGACTCGAATCCTAATTTGTCCGCCAGCACCGCCTGATCAAGCATGTCGCGGTAAACTCGGTCACCGCCGTAAGACTTGTCTGGATAATCAGCGGACAGCTGAATGCAAAATTCCATATTTTGCAGGAGAGTAAATAATCTGCCTAAGCCTACGAAACCGTACTCCAGCGAAACGGATTCGTCTCACTCGTTTCCTCTTAGTCCAAGTTCATCAAATACGTCAATCAACGCCTCTACGAGTTCATGGATCATTTCATCAGTATGCAACGGTGTCGGCGTGATTCTCAATCTCTCGGTACCGAGGGGAACTGTAGGGTGATTGATATGCTGCACAAAAATACCGTGCTTGTGCAACAAGCGATTGCTCGCTTCACGGCACAGATTGGGGTCTCGAACCATTATTGGAATAATGTGACTAGGAGTTTCCATCAGAGGCAAACCCACATCCCGCAACTGGGATTTGAGCGTGTTCACGTTGCGATGAAGCTTAATTCGGCGTTGGATGTCCTTTCTGACATGCCGTACGCTCGCGACAGCACCTGCGGCTGTAGCAGGAGGCATTGCAGTGGTAAATATGAAGCCACTACCGAAACAACGGATGAAGTCAACCAATAGCGCGCTTGACGCAATGTATCCGCCAATCAAACCGAATGCCTTTCCAAGCGTGCCTTGAATCACATCAACTCGATCGGCCAAACCTTCACGTTCAGCGACACCACCGCCTGTCTCCCCATACAGGCCGACAGCATGAACTTCATCTAGATAGGTTATCGCATCGTACTTGTCAGCCAGATCACAGACTTCCTTGATTGGACCTATGTCTCCATCCATCGAATAGACCGACTCGAATCCGATCAGTTTGGGGCGATTGATATCAACACCATCCAATAGTTCTTCCAGATGCTCGACATCATTGTGACGAAAAATATGCCTTTCGCACTTGCCGAAGCGAACCCCTTCAATCATGGATGCATGATTGAGGGAATCTGAAAACAACACCATCTCGGGAATACCTCCGAGGGTACTCAAAACGGTAGAGTTTGTTACATAACCGGAGGTAAATACCAGTGCCGCCTCTTTATTGTGCAGACTTGCGAGTTCCGCTTCCAGTTCGACTAATGGATGACTGGTTCCCGCGATATTGCGGGTGCCGCCGGCACCGGCGCCGATCTCGCGCACAGTTTTGCATATTGCATCCGTTACATCCGGATGCTGGCCCATGCCAAGGTAATCGTTATTGCACCAAATCGTAATTTCTCGACCAATCGAATGGTTTGTAGCTCGTGGATATTCGCCAGCGTGCCGTTCGAGGTCCGTGAACTCGCGATAGTTGCCCGCCGCTTTCAAGCGAGCTATGGATTCTGTAAAAATAGCATCGTAATCCATAAAGATTCTACTGGTGCGAGTCTGAACTGGAGAAATGTACGGTTATAAGTGGAGCTAGAGCGATTTACTAAAATGCTGATTGCAACGATTGTTAGAAAATCAATTATAGCCATCACGGACTTAAGCATCGGCATTCATCAAATCAATCGCAGGCTTGGTGTTTTTAAGGCCGTTGCTACGCGAACCAAACTGCAAATTTGCTACTGGATCTTCCTGCGAGCGACAAGTAGCGCCCACTCCCTCTCGCATCGCAGAGAAAAATCAAACGAGTCTGCGTAGTGAATCTTGACTCTCTCGGCCTGTGATGTAAGAATTCCGGACAGTGCCAGCCAACCACCCTGTGCCGTCATTTCCGTCAATTGATGGGTCAAGTGCAACAGCGCATTTTCAAAAAGATTCGCTACAACGACATCGGCAATTATGTCCGTAGAAACCTTGTCCGGCACCAACGCCAAATAGCGGTCTTGAACACCGTTGCGCTCAGCATTCACCGTGCTCTCTACCACCGCGTCAGGATCAATGTCGATGCCCCACGCGAACTCAGCTCCAAGTACCAATGCTGAAATTGCCAGAATTCCACTGCCGCAACCGTAGTCAATGACATCACACCCTTTAAGTTCCAGTTCAGAAAAAAACTCAAGACACATTCGAGTCGTTGCATGTTGCCCGGTACCGAACGACATTCCAGGATTTATGGTGACCTGGCTGGCTCTACGGACTTCAATTTGATGCCAAGGCGCGATGATCCAAAGCCGCTCGCTGATTTGTAGAGGCTTGAATTTTTGCTGTACCTCCCGCACCCAGTCACGATCTTCTAGATGTTCTGAGGTTATGGCAAATCGACTATCGTCCTGGCGCAGTGGCTCGAGATTTTGATAGAGCGAATCTCCGATCGTAAATTCCGTATCAAACATCCCGCTTACAGTGGTTCGAGCCTGCTCGTCCGCAGCAAGTATGGAGACGGACAAAGCACCACGCTCTTCGAGAATTTCAGCAACTGCATTCGCACACTCGAAAAGGCAATCAACGACAATATTCGTCCAGCCAGAATATCTCACTGACTCTTTAATGGCCTAATATTCGTTCGAGAAAATTTATGTCGACTACACCCTTGCGGAATTTCTTCTTCGACAGAATAAGCTGATGGAGCGATGTTGTCGTATCCACACCATCAATCAGCATTTCCTCAAGAGCGCCCTTCATTCTGGCAATAGCTTCGTTTCTGTCACGTCCATACGTGATGACCTTAGCGATCAGGGAGTCGTAGTGAAGTGTAATTTCATAATCGCTGTAAATATGTGAATCGACTCGAACACCCGGCCCTCCAGGCGGATGATAGTGTCGGATTACTCCTGGCGAAGGTATCAGGGATTCAGGGTGCTCCGCATTGATTCGGCATTCAATTGCATGGCCCTGAATTTGAATCTGATCCTGTGTCACGGCTAGTGGTTCGTTCTCTGCAATCCGAATTTGCTCCTTGACAATATCAATTCCGGTTATAAGTTCGGTAACGGTGTGCTCGACCTGCACCCGTGTATTCATTTCGATAAAGAAAAATTCTTCTCCGTCATATAGAAACTCGAACGTTCCAGCTCCTAAGTAGTCAAGCTCCTTGCAAGCGGCTACGCACTTGCGCCCTAGTTCCTGCCTCACCTCGCTGTTGATGTTGAAAGCAGGTGCTTCCTCGATCAGTTTTTGTCTGCGTCGCTGTATCGAACAGTCACGATCACCCAAGTGAACTACATTTCCGAACTTGTCCGCTAGAACCTGAATCTCAATATGCCGAGGATTGTGGAGAAACTTCTCCAGATACAGCGTTGCATCCCCAAAACCCAGACTCGACTCGCTATGCGACATGGATAGAGCATTTTCCAGTTGCGACTCGTCCTGAACCAGACGAAGACCTTTGCCGCCGCCGCCTGCGGCCGCTTTAATCAACACCGGATAGCCAACGCTCATCGCCTGAGCTTTGATTTGGTCTATGTCGTCTCCAAGTGCACCGTCGGAACCGGGCACGCACTGCAGCCCGGCATTCGTCATCGTTCGAATGGCTTCGATTTTATTCCCCATTGTGCGAATTGCATCCGGTGGCGGGCCAATGAATATGAAACCACTCTGCTCAACACGTTCTGCGAAATCCGCGTTTTCAGCGAGAAATCCGTAACCGGGATGGATGGCGTTGGCGTTGGTAACTTCCGCAGCCGCGATGACCGCTGGAATGTTCAGATAACTCTGCGCAGCGGCTGCGGGGCCGATGCAGACTGATTCGTCCGCTAGCTTTACGTACTTGGCTTCCCGATCAATTTCAGAATGCAGTGCGACAGTTGCTATGCCGAGGTCGCGACACGCACGAAGTATGCGAAGCGCAATTTCGCCCCGATTGGCGATGACAATTTTATCGATCATTCACTTAAAAGGAAAAGCGGTTCACCAAATTCCACCGGATCTCCGTTTTCCTTAAACACTTTCACAATGGTACCGCTTCGGTCCGCTTCAATCGAATTGAAAAGTTTCATGGCTTCAATGAGGCATAGCGGCTGCCCCAACTCGACTTGATCACCAACTTTCACGAACGGGTCGGTATCAGGTGATGCAGATGAAAAGAAAGTCCCGACCATAGGTGACAACACTGGGAACGTGTCATCCATCTCGTCATCATCCTCTTGGATGTCTTCTAGATGCACCGAAGACTCAATCGCTGGGGTTGCTGTATGGGATAGCTGGTGATCAGCTACGATCACCGGCGTACGGGTCAGCCGAATGGATTCTTCGCCTTCGCGGATTTCGATCTCGCTGAGTTTGGACGCATTGAATATTTCAATGAGTTTACGTATTTTTCTTAAGTCCATGTCCTATACATCGCTTGCCGAATGATCCAGAAATCGAATCGCCGCTTGAACTGCCAACTCGTAGCCCTGCGCCCCAAGACCGCAGATTACACCGTGAGCGATATCGGAAAAAAACGAATGATGCCGAAACTCCTCGCGTTGAAAAACGTTGGACAAATGCACTTCGATGAATGGAATGCGGGACGCCAGCAAGGCATCTCTCAATGCCACACTTGTGTGAGTGAAAGCAGCAGGATTGATGAGGATAAACTCGACTTGATCGGTGAGCGCTTCCTGCACGAAATTCACAAGTTGATGTTCGGCATTGCTTTGCCTGGTATTTAGTTCGTGACCTGCTTCAGAGGCAATGCGAGAAACGTGCTCATTGATTTGGTCAAGTGTCGTACTGCCATAGTGCTCGGGCTCTCTTGTGCCGAGCAAATTCAGGTTGGGACCGTGCAGAACCAGAATTTTCGCCATATCGTAATGCGATCAAGTTGATTGAATATAAACGGCATTATAAACAAAGTTAAATGCAATTCGTATCTTTTTCGCCGTAATTAATTGCTATTTTGTAACAATACGCGCACGGTCGAGATTTTGCACTTGCTTCCCAGGAAGTAAAATCCGCACATGTTTTAATCAATTGATCAGTTTCAGCAGATCTTCCTCGGTTAATGGCCCGGCTTTCTTGAAAACCTTGGCTCCTGAGTTCGAGAATGCAACCGAAAATGGCAGAATCCGGTCACTATTGCCGAGTAGCGTCATCATTTGATCAGTGATCTGAGGTTCACTGATGACGGATGGAAATCGAATTCCATTGTCAATCAGGAATTGTCGGGCCGGTTCCTCAGAGTCCATGACGACACCCACAATTTGTAAACGGTCTCCGCCATGATTTTCGTTGAATTGATCCAGCAGCGGCATCTCCTCAATGCAGGGCGGACACCAGGATGCCCAAAAATTCAATAGCAAAACCTTACCAGTCCAATCATCAACGCCAATCGCTGGACCGTTCAAGGATTTCCATTGGCTTTGATAAATCTTCAAATCGTCTATGTCTTGTATAGTTGCCTCGGCAGGTTCCAAGTAGTAACGCCATGCCAAACCGGCAACAAGCGATGTCGACGCTACGACCATAACGATACAAATCAGTAAAAGGTTCCTTTTGCTCATGGAACGGTGATGCTAAGGCACTCCAAAGTGCAAAGAAATTGTGTGATGAACTAACTCGACAAACTCGCAACGGTTTTTCCGCTGGAAAATGCTTCGTCTAAATTCTCTCCTGGATAGATAAGTGGAACAGCAACAGGTTGACTCTCAAATGCCACTTGCGGCAAAGGTCGAAGCACATCGCGATTGCCTAAAACTCCGCCAATCAGAGACAACACGCCCCACAGAAGTAGCACAAGACCAATTCCTTTCCAGAAAACCTTCCAGCCGGTCGCATCCACTGGCAATTCCCGGGTGGCCCCAAGAAACACACCCGTTACAATGAATAGTGCCGCCCACAACAGAAGTACGGGAACTTCCGGAATATTGCCGAGCAAGTAAACGGTAACGCCGAGCAACATCACTCCAAACCCCTGCTTCAATCGATCCATCCACAATCCGGCTTTGGGAAGCACAACCCCGATTCCAAATCCGATTGCGATCAGTACCGCACCCATTCCCAGTGCCATTGAAGTCATCATTGCAGCGCCCAGATAAGGGTCGGCCTTGGCAATCGCAATGCCGAGAACGGATATAAGCAGAGGCGACACGCAGGCACTCACGACTAGTGCCGATAAAATCCCCAGCACGAAAACTGCGCTGAATTTTCCGCCACCGATTTTCATTGTGCTCTGTTGAACTTTGCTCTCGAATACAGAAGGCATCCTGATCTCGTACAAGCCAAAAAGTGAAAGCGCCATTAGTGCAAATACGGCGCTCATGATTCCGATAGCCCATGCGTTCTGAAAGTATGCCTGCAATTGGTCTCCGGTAGCACCCGCAACAGCTCCGACGATCGCATAAGCGACAACCGTTCCTAAAACATAGATGATCGCTAAACTACCACCTCGGATTCTACCGCTGGAACTCTCATTTCCTGCAATGATCGAAGAAAGTATTGGTATCAGCGGCAGCACACAGGGTGTGAAAGTTAGCAGTAAACCAGTGCCGAATGCTGTCAGCACTAGCCACCAAGTCGAACTGCCAGCCTTTCCTGATGGTGTCTCGGTCGCTTTGGCTGGTGATGATTGTGCTGCATTAGCAGAATCGACTAGATTTGTAAGTACTACGTCGAATGTTTTCTTAACCGGTGGATAACAGATCAGATCTTTGGCACACCCCTGATACTCTGCGGCCAACTGTAATTTGCCTTTGCTGGGACCAGAACGCAGAAGCGGGATATCAACATCAAAGTTCTTTGGATAGATAAAAGTTTCTCCAAAAAAAGCATCATTCATCAGTTCGCTATCCGGTAAAACCGGCCGTAATAGTCTTGCATCACCCATCGCTTCAAATTTCAGTTTGTCTCGATACAGGTAATAGCCCTCAGCAACGTCGAAGGACGCTTTCAATCGTTCGCCATCGATTATCCAGACGTTTAAAATGAATGCATCATCCACTTCAAGCAGATTATCCTCGGTCACACTCGGAATGTTTGAAAACAAGCTGTCCAGCGAAGAAAGAGACTTGTCAGTTGAAGCAGGTTCAATTACTGTCAACTGATTCATTTTGGGGGTATCCTCTACCCCAAACGAAGTGGTTTCGGTAGTATGAGAGGCTTGCGCAACAGGGATCAAGGCAAATGGCATGGACACTTCGCTCTTGAGTGGCGGATAGCACACTCCGATGGGTTCGTTGCATCCTTGTCCCCATACCTCAAGATTTATGCCTGTTACGGAGCGGGCGGCAACAAGCGGAATTCGAATTTCAACCCGGTCCGTGTAGGTGACGACTTCCCCGAACAGCGGATCCTCTTTTATCTTGCCAGGCGGCAGTGCAAGCTCGCCAATCTGAACTCCTTCTGTCTGAGAAGCCGCGACGAACTTGTCCTGATACATGTAGTAGTCGTCGGCGATGTCCCAGGAAGCGATGAGTTCGTTTCCAACCAGTTCACTGCTGAAGGCAAACGCTTGCTCAGGGGGAAGCAGATCATCTTCGCTCTGGGCACTCGCTACGGAGACGATAAGAATAATTAATAAACCTGTCAGTGTTCTCATGCTTATTTCAATCAGTTAATTGCTCCCACTCTTTAGACAAGCATAGATGGCTGCAAGTTCGTTTATTGTTGAATTCATAGACCTCAATTTTACTATTGGATGATTTCTCTTAAAGTGTAGTTGGAGAATTGGAGTATCTGTTCACTGAATGGTTGATTGAGCAATTCAGCGAATGTTGCGAGATTGAATAGAAAGAGGCGCACAGAATCGACTACGCAATGTGGTAAAATCTACACTAACTAATAATGATAATGATTATCATTTGTATTATCATATCTGTTCCTAGTTCTAAACATCACTACTACAGAGGTAACTGACGATGTTTAAAAAATCAAGCAGTATTCTTTTCGCCATCCTTCTATGCCTGGTGTGTACAGCACAATCTGCGATGGCTGATGATGAGGTTGTAAATATTTATTCTGCCAGAAAAGAAGCGCTGATTCTTCCGGTGCTTGAACAATTTCGTGAGCAGACTGGAATTGATTTCAAACTGATCACCGGAAAAGCCGATGCCCTGCTGAAACGCATAGAACTGGAAGGTGAAGCAACACCAGCTGATATTTTCATTACCGTAGATGCAGGCAGACTGCACCGGGCAAAACAAGCCAACGTACTGCAGCAGCTAGGGAGCGATTCCATCAATGCAGTGGTTCCGGAAAATTTGCGAGACCGGGATGACTATTGGGTCGGCCTTTCACAACGAGCGCGAACCATAATGTATTCACCTGAAAGAGTCAGTTCAGAGGAGCTATCTACTTATGAGCAGTTGGCCGATCCAAGCTGGAAAAACAGGATTTGCGTACGCTCTTCTGGAAATATTTACAACCAGTCACTTGTCGCTTCCATGATTGCTTCGCTCGGTAAGGAAGCCACCCTCGCTTGGATAGAAGGACTCGTATCGAACTTTGCCAGATCTCCTGCTGGTGGAGATACCGATCAAATCAAAGCAGTCGCCGCCGGTCAATGCGACATTGCAATCGCGAATACATATTACTATGGCCGGTTGGCCGCAAGTGACAAGGAAGACGCTCAAGCGGTCGTCGAGAAAGTAAAAGTGTTCTGGGCAAATCAAGCAGAGGGAGATCGTGGGACGCATGTAAACATCAGCGGTGCCGGGATTACAACTCACGCGAAAAACAGGGACAATGCACTGCTTCTAATTGAATTTCTGCTTACACCGGAATCGCAGTCCTGGTATGCGCAAGTCAATCAGGAGTATCCAGTCGTCCCAGATATATCTGCATCGGATGTGTTGCAGAAATTGGGACCATTCAAAGCTGATAGCCTGAATTTGACCATGCTGGGCGATAACAACAAACCGGCTGTGGAAATCATGGACATTGCGGGTTGGCAATAAGTTGCTAATCGCAGATTGTTATCTGACAAGAATGCAAGAAATTCGACACCCGAACTGTAAATTACATCCGCTTTAGTAACTGATGCAACTCACGCGCTATTCAGGATTCGGGCCGCTCGGCTGGTCAGCCTCGCTGATCACGATTGTCATTGCTTCGCCGATAATCGTCATAACCGCTTCAATCTTTGTTACAGGCAGTGTCGATATCCTAGGCCATCTAGCGAATACCGTTCTCGGCACCTACGTGGCAAATTCTCTGATGCTTGCTATTGGAGTTGGTGTGATGACGCTGCTGATAGGCGTACCTGCGGCCTGGTTTACAAGCGTTTGCGAGTTCCCAGGCCGCAAATATTTTGTGTGGGCATTGCTGTTGCCACTGGCATTTCCTGCCTACATTATTGCGTATACCTATACAGGCATTCTGGACTATGCCGGGCCGGTGTTCAGTTTTGTACGCGAGGTTGCGGATGAAAGTCTTTCGAAACACCTGTATTTTTCGATCCGGTCGGTTCCGGGTGCAATTGCAATGTTTTCATTCGTGCTATATCCCTATGTATATCTTCTCGCTCGGGCTGCGTTTCTTGAGCAATCTGTCAGCTTCCTTGAAGCCAGTCGAACGCTTGGCTACAGTATCCCGCAGGGTTTTGTTCGTCTTGCAATACCCCTCGCAAGACCCGCTATCGTCACCGGCGTATCTCTGGCGTTAATGGAGACACTGGCGGATTTTGGAACCGTCGAATATTTCGGAATTGGCACCTTTACTACAGGTATTTTTCGTGCTTTCTATGGTTTCGGAGATGCCACTGCTGCCGCACAGCTTTCAACCATGTTGCTGGGTTTCGTGGCTTTGCTGATTTTTATCGAACGGTATTCGCGCCGTAAAGCCCGTTATCATTCCGCCAACGGGAAAACAATTCACCAGATCAGAATTCAACTTCGAGGAAAGCATGCCTTGTTCGCTTGGTTAATGTGCCTGTTGCCGATCTTTCTTGGTTTCATTCTTCCCGCTTTGATACTACTGAAGTGGGTGCTATTCGATGCCGAGTTGAATGTAGCGGCGTTTGGCAAGCTAGTCTGGAATTCCTTTTTTCTTGCTATTGTGGCAGCATTGATCGCGGTAACCCTGGCGATTGTTCTGGGATATGCAAGACGAACCAGTAAAGCTAGACTGGTACAAGGATTTGTCGGAATTTCAGGTTTGGGTTATGCAATTCCAGGTGCGGTCATCGCAGTTGGCATTATTGTCCCGCTGGCTTGGATTGACCATCGGCTGATTGATTTTGCACGTTCCATATTTGGTGTGAATATCGGATTGATCTTGTCAGGATCGATATTTGCGCTTCTTTTCGCGTACACTGTGAGATTTCTTGCAATTTCACTCGGTTCGGTTCAATCTGGAATGGAAAAGATCCGACCCAACATGGATTATGTAGCACGAGGCTTGGGGTATCGGGCTTTTGAAGTTGTTGGCAAGGTTCATGTGCCGCTTCTGACGAGCTCATTGCTTACTGCGGTTCTCATCGTGTTTGTCGACGTTCTAAAAGAATTACCAGCAACCCTGATTCTGCGCCCTTTTGATTTCAATACTCTTGCAGTTCGAGCCTATGAACTTGCTTCCGATGAAAGACTGATCGATGCTGCCCTTCCATCCCTAGTGATCATTGCTACCGGTATAATTCCCGTCATACTGATAAGCAAATCGATATCACGCGGTAGTACATCAGAACACTGAGTCACGTAATCAAAATCTACAACGGATATGATAAAAGAAGACCATCCTATCGTGGATGTTCGCGGGGTTTTCATTGCCTATGAAGATAAAGCCGTAGTATTCAATGCAGGCTTTACGCTGAACAAGGGAGAAATCGGGTGCATTCTCGGACCTAGCGGTTGCGGAAAATCCACCCTGTTGAGATGCATTGCAGGCTTTGAGCAACCGTTGAGTGGTAGCGTCTCCATGAATGGTGATGCTGTGTCAACACCGAATCATATTCTTGCACCGGAGAAACGCGGCATTGGCATGGTGTTCCAGGATGTAGTCATGTTTCCGCACATCAGCGTGGCAAAGAACATTGCGTTTGGTTTGCGAAACTGGAGTGCAAAAAATCAGGCAAAACGTGTGAATGAATTGCTGGAACTGATCGGCCTGACTGGCTACGGTGATCGGCATCCCCATTCTCTATCCGGTGGTGAACAGCAGCGCGTCGCACTGGCGAGAGCCATCGCTCCGAGACCGAACCTGTTGCTGATGGACGAAGCGTTCTCAAATCTCGACGCTGAGCTTCGCCGGACTCTGATTCCTGAGGTCAGGGTGATACTCAATCACGAAAATATCAGTGCAATTCTAGTCACGCATGACCACCACGAAGCGTTTGCCATTGCAGACAAAATCGGAGTGATGGAAAATGGAAGAATTCATCAATGGGACGTCCCGTTCAATCTCTACCACAAACCCGGCGATCGCTTCACTGCTCAGTTCATAGGAGAAGGGGAATTAATTCCAGCTACAGTTATCGATGATCAAAACTTGAAGACTGTATTCGGCCGTCATTCCATCAGCAAAGGCATGCTTTTGAACAAGGACGAACAGGTGGATATTCTGTTGCGACCCGATGATATTCTTCATGACGACGATAGTGCGATTACCGGCGAGGTTTTACACAAATCATTTCGCGGCTCTCATTTTATGTATCGACTTCGGCTTGAGAATGGGCAACAGGTCATCTGTCTTGCTGACTCCCACCACAACCATCTAATCGGAGAATGGATAGGATTGAGGCCGAACATTGAACATGTCGTCATATTCAGAAGGAATGGAGAAGAGGAAATCAACTACAGTGATCAGGCAATTCGCCTGCTGGCGGAATCTGGACGACAAGATCCAACTAGAGGTGCCAGCATGGGGCTGAAAAATCGACTCAGAAATCTGTTTCGCCCAAATTCGTAAGTCCTGCCCGGCCTGCATAGCAGCAACCTTACAATCGTTGCGACACACTTGAATTTGCAGTCAGAAACTTTATATTGAGTTTCGAGGAGCGACGTGTGTCTGTAGTAGAAAAATCCTTTGCCATTCCCGCCGCAGATGGACAACTGGTTCGAGGTGTTTATCGAGATTCAGGACAAGGTCCTGTTGGTGCATTTCTTCACGGCCTATTGTCTGACGCTGAAGGTACGAAATCCATGACTCTTTGGCACCAAGCAGTGCATGCAAATCGTTCGTGGATTCGATTCGACATGCGTGCACACGGTCAATCTGACGGGTCATTCGACGAGTTTCGAATTTCACGGGCGATCGAAGATACAAGCCTGGTTCTTTCTATTTTTCCAGATCGCCCGAAAGTGCTTGTGGGCTCAAGCATGGGAGGATGGGTTGCAGCTCAGGCGGCTTTGGATTCAACCTTAAACATTCGTGGTTTAGTCCTGATCGCACCGGCTTTCAGTTTCATAAAGACTATTTTCCATAATCTTGACCCAGCGGAACAGCAGCAATGGAAAGAGACTGGATTTAAAACGTTTGAGAGCGCCTATCCGGACAGCGACTTCACGCTTGCACACGATGCTGTTTTCGATTCACTGGATTACGACTTGTTTTCCCATCCTGTAAGTTACAATCATCCAGTAAGGATACTGCACGGTGCTCTCGACGATGTTGTCCCTGCAGACCAAAGTGTAAAGTTCCAGAAACACGTTCAATCGCAAGTGGAAATAGAAATTCTGCAACAAGGAGACCACCGGCTGACAGATGACGTTCATCGCATCACTGAGGCTGTTGACAGAATCTGGCCCGAGTGACAAATCACCATATTCAATCGATTCATTGAAACCGTTCACCCTTCTATTTGTATGTTTTCTTCTGATCCCAATCGCGGAAATCTATTTACTGATTCAGATTGGTGAAGTCATCGGTGCCGGCTGGACCGTGCTCGGCGTCGTTTCAACAGCGTTGATTGGAGCATGGTTAGTCCGAATTCAAGGAATATTGACTCTGCATAGGGCGATACAGAACCTAAGAAAAGGCGAAGCGCCCGCCATGGAACTCATTGAAGGCTTGTTTCTTCTAGTCGCCGGAGCGTTACTCATTACACCGGGTTTCGTGACCGATACCATCGGATTTCTATGTCTGACGCCTAGATTGCGTCGAGCACTTGCAGCGATATGCCTGAGTCACTTTGCAGAAAGACTCGTACGTAAAGATTCTTCCACCACATCCGAATCTTACGAAGTCAAGTACCGAGAAATCAAGAACAAGTAGCACACTTAGTTCAGAGCTACCTTTAATTTCTCAAGCAACTTGACGAGCTGATTCAAGTTCGCCAGATTGCCTTTGACTGACCTGTCCCGGTTTTACCGTTTCTTGATTTGCGCCAGCAAAAATTCTGCTGGAGTGATTGAGTCAATGAAGTGCATTGCTGAATTTCAAGAACGAGTTCAACAAAAGCAGAAAAAAATTTAATCAAAGTGTTGACAAATGGAATTAGATGTAGATAATGATAATCATTATCATTATCATTTAAACAAATGATGCACGATTTCTATAGCTAATTCTCCTCTTGCGCTATATGGCAGCGTTGATAGACAACGGAATTTTGAGTCAGGTCACATGATCTGTCAAGCAATTCGTTTGATGTCGATGCTGCCAGTTTTTTCAATCATACGCCCAACAGAGTTTGAGTTTAACTCCAGATTCGCACAATAGTAAATGCCGTTGTAGACAATTCTGGCACGCAATTCTCACCAACTTATGGAGTGTTGGCAGAATCTGTATGAATCGTGTCTTGGACCAATCTATTCAGGCTGAATTCAGATTTCAAATGCCGGATTGCGTTCATTGATGACCTGCGTAGCGAATACGTCGGCAATTTTTTTGACATTGCGATGAGCTGGTTCCCGCCTAATCTTTCGTGCGTGCAACCGCTTGCCAATTAGTTAAAAATGATCATCGAAACGTGGGTCAACTTGCAAGCGGTTGTTTTTCGTCAACCCGAAAATGTTGAGATTTTCGTTGTTAGTTTCGTACTACGGAGTGCATCAGAATTCCAAAGCCGAGTCTATTCTAGTAACTCATCAAGCGCTTCGTTCCACGTGATAGCGGCAAACCGTCCTGAACCTCGAGTGCCTGTACCTTTTAACGGAGCAATCAATCGAAGTTTTCCGTGAACCATTTTCGAATAACTGCGGGCAACCTTGTTGCAAATCACACCGTATGTATAAGGATTAACGCTGGAACCGCGAACTTTGATCAACTGATCCTCCCTGACTGTCACCTCCAAGCTGCAGGTGTCAGGGCAGTCTAGTGGACAAACGCTATAGCGTGATTGCAGATTTGCTTCCCTTTTCTCTAACTGACCACCTCTTTGGAATTCAAAATTTAAACTGATCGTGTCTTGGGTGACTATATCCAATTTATTTTTTATGCGCACTCACATCCTGTAACTACATTATAGAAAACTACTTAATGTACATGTGTGTTGCCAAGGACTATAAATGCACAAATTTGATGCATCTGCTCTTTTTGATTGTGTTACTAAACTTACTTGCACGATTAACGATTCTTCCTTGAATTTCTTGAGGTAATTTGATGAAATTCGATACCGAAATTACTTGCTATCTGTTCCAAACTTGCACTACCATTGTTGAAACACCACAGCACATAAACTGTTTCAAAAAGAAAATCTATCGAACCTTTTTTCTGTTCGGACTACTCTATTGGAACTATGGAAAATTTTATACAACGACGAGATTTAGTCACCTCGAAAGAACTCCGAGGATTTAGCGATCGAACAAATAGCGCCGGAATTATTCGTCTAGCGTTACATTTGACATTGATTGGATTTTTCGGTTGGCTGGTCTGGCTTTCCTACGGCTCCTGGTGGATTGTTTTCTCTTGGATTCCTTATGGACTAGTCCTCGCCTTTCTTTTTGCACCACTGCATGAATGTGTTCATGGGACAGCATTTCGCAGCAAGCCATTGAATGCGCTGGTCGGGGCTGTTACAGGATTCTTACTGTTGCTGCCTGCTCGGTACTTCCGTAGCTTTCATTTCCAGCATCACAGGTTCACTAACGATTCAGAACGTGACCCGGAACTGCAAGTCGAGCAACCAAGAACTTCTCTCCAATATGTAGTCGCAATGAGTGGGGTGAGATCTTATTGGTGGCCACAAATTTACACGCTTGCCAAACACTCTTTGGGTAGAGTGGATGCAGAATTCATTCCCAAAGCCGAACATCGGAGAGTGATTCTCGAAGCAAGGATGCACGTTCTTGCCTACGCGATCGTTCTGTGCGCCTCCCTAATTTTTAGCAGTTACTTCGCAGTGATATTCTGGGTTGTTCCAGCAATGTTCGGGATGGTTGGATTAAGGATGTTTCTTCTTGCAGAGCACGCGGGATGCGAGAATTCAAAGAACATGCTTCTCAACACACGCACTACATTGACCAACTCCATAATAAAGCTGATCGCTTGGAACATGCCCTACCACTGCGAGCATCATCTATTCCCTGCGGTGCCTTTCCATCAGTTGCCACAGCTTCACAATCATGTGAAAGATCGACTGGCGTCCGTTTCCCCAGGTTATTTGAATTTTCATGTTGATTACCTTCGTTCATTGCCGAGGTCTGGAGATTGAAGGTATCTGCACAAAGATCACCAATTTGCGTCTTTCAGCAATGCCTCGATGTCGAGTGCATTCTCCAGTCCATCAGCCAGCTCATTAATTGAATTCTCAACTGCGTTTCCGTAGTTCAGGTCGGACCCAGTACCATCCCGTAATTCATTCAACCAGCCAGTTCGAAATTCGTCACTCGAAAACAGTCCGTGAACATAGCACCCCGCGACGTTCCCATCGATACTGATTGCTCCATGCTCAAAGCGAATGAATCGTCGACACGTATCCGGCCCTTGAGTCTCTCCCATGTGAATTTCATAGCCTGTCACCTGAACTCCGCTTCGCAGACAAATTCCGTTCAGCGGGCGAACCCGCTTGTCATTCAGCATATCGGTTTCAACATCTAACAGGCCTAGGCCCGATGCTTCTTCTGGTTTGCCCTCGACACCGTCTAAATCTCGAATTGTACGACCAAGTAGTTGATACCCTCCGCATAGACCTAGCACCCTGCCACCCGCACGAGCATGGGCAATGATGTCATGGTCCCAGCCTTGAGACCTGAGGAATCGAAGGTCCGCCAGAGTTGACTTTGTTCCCGGCAGAATGATGACATCTGCATCCCGTGGAAGCGCTGTACCCGGCGGAACAAAATCGAACTCAACATTCGCTTCCAGTCGTAGCGGGTCGAAATCATCGGAGTTGGCAATCCTGGATAACATCGGCACTGCAATCTTCAATATTTTGATTCCAGAATCCTGTGATTCCGTTCCGATTGGCGCCCTTACTACCGAGTCTTCCTGTGGTAGCCTACGCGCTGATTCCAGCCACGGAATTACCCCTCTGCAGGGCCAGGAGGTACGCCGTTCAATATCTCGCTTACCCTCTTCAAACAACGCAACATCTCCGCGAAATGTGTTGATGATGAAGCTTCGTATCAGTGCAGCGTCACTTTCTTCCAGCACAGCCTTAGTGCCTACTACAGACGCAATCACATCACCTCGATCAATATCAGCGAGCAGGCAAACGGGAATTCGCGTATGACTCGCAAATTCCATGTTGGCAATATCACGCTTACGCAGATTTGTCTCTGCTGCGCTTCCTGCGCCTTCAACCATAACGAAGTCGTATTCACTTACCAGCTTCCGGTAGCTTTCAAGTACCGGTACTAACAAATGATGCCTGTGAGACAGGAAATCCTTGGCGTTGAGGTTGGAAACGACTTTCCCATGCACAACAACCTGAGCCATAAGGCCCGACTGCGGTATGAGCAATACTGGATTCAAATCGACCGACGGCTCAATTTCAGCGGCCATCGCCTGCAGTGCCTACGCCCGCTTGATTTCACCGCCGGATAGACATGCGGCAGCATTGTTTGACATGTTCTAAGGTTTGAATGGAGCGACTGAAATTCCTCGGCGTCGAATCACTCTGCACAATCCAGCAACGATCACCGACTTGCCGACATCGGATCCAGTTCCCTGAACCATCAATGCACCACATTTCATTTTTGATGCACCCGCAATTTATTGAGCCCGGTTTTCATCAAATAATCGATTTCACTGAATTGAGCGAAAGAAAAGCGGAAATTTCATGGAATTCCGGTTTTTACCGAACCGGCACCAATCTGCTCTTTGGGCTGGTCGGCGCCCAATTAATTTAATTGCTTGAAATGATCTACATGATTATACTAGGGTGTAGCAATGGTTCCCCCAATTGGGGAAGCAATATGGAACAAGGTAAAGCATGATTGTATGTTGAATCCTTGGCTGCCCCCGCAACTGTATGCGGTTAGCAATTGCTCGATTCAGCCACTGGGAAACTGGGAAGGCAGAGCAAAAATGCGTAGACCCGCGAGCCAGGAAACCTGCCGTTGCCAGCGTTACCCAGCCGCCGAACGGGGCGTTCCGGCGGAGCGGAAACCCGTTGGTGGTGACGCGCCTATTTGTGCAAACGCAAGGGGTCACCACGTTTTGGGATATTTTCCTTACATAGAGACAAGTAATCGTCTGGCAGACCGAACCAGCCTGTCGGTATCCGTCCTGTTTCATAGTGTGCGTCGCAAGACTCTGTCCCCTGCTGCAGATTCTTTAACTCACACAGACAGGCGGTCAAATGTCATACATCCAAGAACTCCACTCTTTTTCTGTTTCTTCCCAACGATTGGGAACCTTCTTAATTATTCTCATCTTTGCTGCAACACCTTCGTCATTGCACGCTCAGAACGAACCAGCGACTGAAGATGAAGATAACGAGGCAGTGTCCGAGAATGCAATCCTTCCCGAGGTAGTGGTATCCGCAAGCAGGGTTCCAGTGCCAGCCGAACATGTCGGCAGCAGCGTCACCGTTTTCTCTGCTGAGGAAATAAAAAAGCGCCAGCCAAAATTTGTTCATGAATTGCTTCGTGAGGTTCCAAGCGTCGCCGTCAGCCAGACAGGAGCAAACGGGGGCAATGCACAGGTTCGAATTCGCGGAGCGGAAGCAAACCATACGCTTGTGCTTATAGATGGACTCGACATGGGTAATCCATTCAGCAGCGATGAATTTGAATTCCAGCATTTGCCGGTCTCGTCAATCGAATCCATTGAAGTTCTACGTGGTCCACAAAGCTCCATACACGGAAGTGAGACGATCGGAGGAGTCATTCAAATAACGACACCAATTCCTGAAGAAGGTACCGCATCCTCAGCGAGCATTGAACTGGGTTCACATAGTACAAAAAACGCCACAGCTTACATCGGAACCTCAAATGAGCAGTTTTTTACTGCAGCATCAATCAGTCATTCGGAAACCGAAGGAATTTCTGCTAGAACTCACAATACAGAACGAGACGGTTTTAACAATCGCTTTCTGCATCTTAAATCAGGTGTTAATCTAGGCGAAAATTTAGATTTATCTGCAGTTCTCATTCGAATCCAATCCGATTCGGAATACGACAGCTGCGGCTTTCCGTCTTCAAATGACTGTGTGGGGAAAGACAGAAAAACAGTTTTCGGGAGCACCCTTAATTTTGATCAAGGTGACGATTACATAAACCACCAACTGAAATTCTCAAAATCTCGTCACATGAGAAAAGATTTCGAAGACGGTAAACACACAACAACAAGCGTTGGAGAAACCGACAAACTGGTCTACCAAGGCACACTGAACTTACAAACGACAGCCGCAGAACATTCCACAACATTTGCAGTTGAAAGAGAAACCTCAAAGGTTGATTCAAATTCATTGTCAAATCCCACTGGAGGAACCCTCAGACTTCAGAGTTACGTGCTTGAACATCGGGCAAATTTACAGGATTCCTTTATTCTTTCCGTCAGTACACGCCGTGACGACAATCGAAAAAATAATTTCCGCAGTCGCAACACATATCGAGCAACTGCAGCATGGATTCCAAACGATCAAGTCAGATTTCATGGTAGCTATGGCACCGGGGTGAAAAACCCAACAACCTCGGAAATATTCGGATGGACAAACAGTTGGGAGCCAAATCCAGATCTCATACCAGAAACAAGCAAAGGATGGGATGCAGGTGTAGAAAAAGAATTTGATGCCCTTGGGCTGACTCTTGACGCAACCTATTTCAATAACAAAATTACCAACTTGATTTGGATTTATGACTGTTTCTCCGGTTGCAACGACGTCGACTATGATAACGATGTCTACAAGGCAAATAACCGACCTGGCGTTTCCACCATCAAAGGCTGGGAGGTTTCAATGAGAGGATATGTCGGCGAGAATTTCGAAATTTCTGGACACGTCACCATAAGTAAAGGTTTTGACGCAAACGGACAGGAATTAGTCAGACGGCCATCCAAAATTGCCAGTTTGAATATTTATAGACAATCTCAATTCTGGGGGTATGGGGGCGGTTTGAATCTGAATATCCAACATACAGGTACCCAGACAGACGGTTATTCAGGGAATTATGTTGATTTAGGCAGTTTTACAGTTATCGATTTGAGTGGTTCGCTCCAACTGACACCTCAAATGCAACTCACAGGAAAAATCACGAACCTCTTTGATGATGAATATGAAGAGGTACAAGGTTATAGAGTGGTTGAACGTTCACTGTTCTTCGGACTGACATATGACTTCTAACGGCTGAAGCTGTCAAATTAAGCGATTCAAGACGAACGGAACTGTATGGCATGTCAACTATGCGAAAGAATCTGATCAGAACTATATTTTGTTTCGTTTTTGCCGTTTCGTTCGTCTGTTTCGAAATCGCTTCGGCGGATCAGAAACCCGAACGGATTGCATCAACTCATCTTTGCACAGATCAACTGTTGTTGCTAGTCGCAGACCCGGATCGAATAGCTTCTCTGAGTGTTTTTGCCAGTAATCCAGATATGTCGATGATGGCTGAGTCAGCACAGCCCTATGCAGTCAATCATGGATTGGCAGAAGAACTCGTTGTGCTGAATCCAGATCTGATTCTAACGAGCCAGTTCGGCAGTCCAAATGTGTTGCTTCTACAGAGGCTTGGATATCGAATTCTGAACATTCCTGTTGCACTGACGATTGACGATATTCGCAGTAATATCTTGCTCATTGCCGATGCAATTGGCGAACGCGATCGCGCAGAAAATCTGATCCAGGAATTCAATCGCAGAATTGAACTGCGACGAGTTCCAGAACATGAACCCCACCCCATGATCGTCATGTATCAGCCGAACGGATATACATTCGGCGACCAGACGCTGAGGTCGCAGATTATTGAGTATGCAGGGTTCAAGAATCTCGCTATCGAGCTTGGAATGACTCATACACGACACCTGCCGCTTGAAGTTCTGATCACAAGCCGTCTTGATGCATTGATGGTCGAAACCGACTACGATCATGCAGCTCTGGCCCATGAATTGCCGAATCATCCAGCGATTCGAACCGCATTCGCAGACGTTCCACGGGTAAACGTACCGGGCAAAATGTGGATTTGTGGAACTCCGTTCATCACTGACGCGCTTGAGCATCTGGTCAAGTTTCGCAGCCAAATTATCGCGGAACAGCAATGAAATCTGATAGTGCAATTTCGAGAACAGACTACAGGATTCTAATTTCTGCGCTAACGATTCTTACTATTGTGGCATTTCTAGGTTCTCTGTCTGTTGGACCGGCTGGAATCAGTACGCTGAGCGTTTTTAGTTCACTTCTATCCGTTGAACCGAGCACCGCAGCACTCATCGTTCAGGAAATTCGCCTGCCGCGCGCGCTGCTCGGATTGACCATTGGTGCTACCCTCGGAATCTGTGGCGCTGCAATGCAAGGCTACGTTCGCAATCCATTGGCTGAACCCGGCTTGATCGGTGTTTCCGCATCCGCAGCTCTCGGTGCCGTGCTGACGATCTACTTCGGACTATCCTCAATTTACATCTGGGCATTGCCTTTGGGGGGCATGCTCGGAGCCAGCTTTGGCGTCGCAGTCATGATGGCAATTGCCGGGCGGGAAAGTTCAACTCTGGCTTTGATTTTGGCAGGGGTAGCGGTGTCTACCATGGCCGGTGCACTGACCTCACTGGCACTCAATCTTGCTCCCAATCCGTTTGCTTCGCTCGAAATTGTGTTCTGGCTGCTTGGCTCGCTCGCGAATAGAAGTTTTGAACACTTTTGGCTTGCAGCACCGTTTATGTTCGCTGGAATTGTGCTGGTCCTTACTTTGGGAAGAGCGCTGGATTCCTTGACGCTGGGTGAAGACACGGCGTCCACGTTGGGCATCAACCTTCGTTCGGTACGGTTGCGAATGATTTTCGGTGTAACCGCCTCTGTTGGGGCTGCAACCGCGGTAGCCGGCACCATCGGATTTGTCGGTTTGGTTGTACCACACTTGCTACGACCTTTTGTTGGGCATCGACCCAGCCTGCTCCTCCCTGCCAGTGCACTTGGTGGCGCTTCCCTTTTACTGTTGTCTGATATCGCCGTGCGTCTGCTCTCAGTCGGCGTGGAACTGAAACTGGGTGTTTTTACCGCGTTGATCGGCACTCCAGTATTTCTGTGGGTAGTGCTGCGTATCCGGAATCAATATTTATGAGCATACTCAGCGCCAACAACATTGATGTTTCCCGAGGTGAAGTTCCGATTCTCTCGGATACATCATTTTCGATTGGAAAGGGCGAACTTGTCGGTCTGATTGGACCGAATGGAGCTGGAAAAACAACGTTGCTGCGTGCTCTAACTGGACTGTTGCCAGTACAGAAAGGCAGTATTTCATTTGACGGAACTGCACTGGAACACAAAGATCGTACTCAACTCGCACAGAAAGTCGCCTATCTCGAACAGAACAGCAGAAGTTTCTGGCCATTGGCAGTAGAGAATCTGGTAATGCTCGGAAGAATGCCCCATTTAGGACAGTGGCAGAGACCAGGTAAATCCGACTGGGAAGTTGTTCATCAAGCGATGGCGACTTGCGACGTTCTGCAGTTTTCAACTCGTGCAGTGACAAATTTATCTGGAGGTGAACAGGCTCGCGTCATGCTGGCACGGACACTGGCGACTGAACCGGAGATTCTGCTTGCAGATGAGCCGGTATCCGGATTGGACCCCGCCCATCAGCTTGACGTTATGGACAAACTGCGTGAACTCGTCAAAGGAAATGCCGGAGTTGTTGTTGTAATGCATGATTTGACTCTTGCATCACGCTACTGCGACAGATTAACGCTCATGTTTGAAGGCAAGGTTGCAGCCGAAGGTGATGTTGAAACCGTTCTGTCGTCTGATACACTGATGCGTTGTTACGGGATTGAGGCACACTTCGGAAGGATGCCGGAAGGCATGTTTGTTGTCCCCAAAAGACGGGTACAACCGTAATGAATCAACCTCACATCACGAAACCGGTAGTGTGTGTAATGCTGTCACTCTTCATGCATGGCGCGCTTGGAGCTTGGATTGTTCACGCCATACAGCCTACAAATCAGAATTGGCAGCCGATTCAGCCGATTCAGGTTTCACTTGTTAGTGAAATTTTGGATCCGGCTAGCGGCAATGAGACAGAGCAAAATGATCAGATTTCTGAAGTCGCTCCTGATCCGGCTAGCACTTCTAGCGATTTAGAATCAACTCCAATACAAGAAGCGGAAATTGAGCAAAAGATTGATCCGATTGTTCCAGATGCAGAATTGGAAGACATTCAAGAAGTGCAGCGGTCAGAAGAATCAGAAGCTTACAAACCTGATTTGTCCAAGTTCGAAACCTCCGTGTCAGAATTCAATTCAGAATATACGCAAATGCAGGACGACGCAGTAGAGGCTATGGCTGTAACGCCTGTCGAAAAATCTCTTGACCCAGTTGAAACCGAACCACAGATTCTTTCCGCACGCTATCCAGATAGCGGCAAATTCGATATGGATTCCTGGCAATCAACCGCAAACATGATTGATGAGTCCGTGAGTGAGGACTCAGATATCTCCAATCCGATTCAACAAGAAATTCAGCAAGAAAGCATCGACCTTGATAACTCACGAGCAGTCTGGACAGAAATTGAAACCAATGAAGCAAATCCTGTCGAGTCATTTCAAGTGGTTGAATTGACTACCGAATTAAATGCTGAACAAGTGCAAACAGAATCAGTGGAAATTACAGACCTGGATGCAGTACGGGCAGTTTGGAATGACCTTGAAAGTGAACTAGTAAGCCACTCTGAATCACTGCAATTCACTGTGTTGGCCGTGAATTCGACAGCTGAGGACATGACAATTGACACGGAAAATTGGCTGGACGATGCTGACCAGTTTGCAGGGATGAATTTTGAACCTGAAGATTATCGCGATCTCACGCAACCGGTCTCTATTCAAGAACCAGAAATTGAAATGGCTACTTCCATTGAGTTGGTTTCTCAGCCACTTGAAAACCCTAAAGAATCTACTGAGACACAAATTGAAGATGAGAGTATCGCGACGCTCAGTGATTTTGAACTTGAAGTTGCACATCTGAATATTCCTGATACAGAACAGATTGAGTTCATTGCATTCAATCCACCTAACTCCGTTATTGAAGTACCCGAACCGGAGCAGTCTGATCAGTTAGACTTGAATGAAAATGTTGGAATTGAGGGGCAACCTGAAAATGATAGAATCGCTTCACTTGAGCAGAAGCAACAACCGGGATTGATAAAGATCGGAAATTCACAGGGATCAAAAGCGAGTACTGCAGAGCAATTAGTTGCGCAATCGACTGTAGTGAAAAAAGTCGTCCAGTCATCTGCGCAAACAAAACCGACTTTGGAGAATGAGATTGCGCCCCCTGCAAATGACCATACAAGAAAAGAAGAAAGTCCCAAGCAATTTGCTGCACCAGACCACTCCAAACAAAAAAATGGTGAACCGAAAAATCGTGATCAATTAAATGATCATCTTCAAACCGCCAATCTAGGTGCGGCTAGTCTACCAATGAGTTCGCAGCCTAGGTTCGGAATTGAGGGATTGGCGAATCCGGTGCCGCGCTACCCTTACTTGTCGAGATCTCGGGAAGAAGAAGGAAAAGTAATTTTACGAGTACACGTAAACAAACAAGGGCGAACATCCAGAATTGAAACTATCCAGTCCAGCGGCCATTCAAGATTGGATAAGGCTGCCAGAAATGCAGTAAAGAATTGGACGTTTATACCTGCACTTGAAGATGGCAATCCAACCGCCGGGGTTGTACAGGTGCCAATCTTGTTCGTACTGAAGAACTAATTTAGTCAGACTGGTTAATTCGAAGAGGGCTGGTACCCACCGTGGTGAACGGTGCCCGCGAACTCGCCCGGATATACTCGATCGAGAAGATCGCATCAAGCGGCGCCGGATTGTCTCCGGCTGCTGGCTGGAGTACGGTCCGTCGACCGGCAATTCATTCTTTATCACGAGAGGTTTCTGTGCTCCATTGCACCGTTCCTCTACGGTTGCATTCAGGCCGAGTTCAAGAATTCATTTGACATTCTGGTACAATAAAATCTGTATTGAGCTTGTTTATCCGAGCATATACCAGTCAAACGTGTCCGGCGCAGACTCTCTGGTCGGAACGGTTCGGCTGGGCTCACGAGGATGACTGGAGCATTGATGGAAGATCAGTGGTTCTCCGTAGACGAGATCGCGGCCTACCTAGGGATCAAGCGAGACACGGCCTACAAGTGGGTCGCAGAGGAGCGGATGCTGGTACACCGGATGGGGCACCTCTGGAAATTTCGCAAGGAAGAAGTAAACCAATGGGTGAGATTGGGAGGAGCCGACGAGACCAGATATCAAGTGACATGAGTGATATCAGAGCCTCTTGTGGAACCCATTTCGAAATCGAACGAGCGAACCGGAACGCCGTTCGGTTGGCGGCGATGATCAAGAGGAACTTCGAAGAGTTGAAAATATGAATACCGATCTCATTCCACTTGGAGATGTGCTTGATTTCTTCAACGGAAAAGCACCTACAACGGCCGATGATGACGAGTATATCGTTTTTGGCTCTAACGGCCCAATTGGACGATCCAATTCATTCAACCACGAAATTTCGATCATTCTAGGACGTGTTGGAGCGTATTGTGGATCGGTTGAAATATGCTCTACCAAGTTTTGGGCATCAGACAATACGATAGTTGTCAAGGCGAAAAATGGTAATGACCTTCGCTACCTGTACTACCGGTTGCTATTGCTCGCTCCGAAAGAAGACATTGCGAAACTGTTCGACGATTTTGTATCCCACAATTTCCGTCAAATAGGTGGACTTCACAGACAGAACAAGCAACTTGGGCGAGCCCGCGACCTTCTCCTCCCACGCCTGATGTCCGGGGAGGTGGCGGTTTGAACCAGAGCACACTCTCAAACCTCGTCGCCCTCGGCGAAGGCTTCACGACCGAATTCAAGCGCTCCGGCACGACCGGACTCGGACGGGAACTATGCGCCTTTGCCAATTCTACCGGCGGGACGATTCTGCTGGGGGTGGCGGATGACGGAGAAGTATTGGGGGTTGGCAGTCACAATCGCCTGAAATCCAAAGTCCAGTCCATTGCTCGTTCAGCCGATCCACCCATCGCGGTTGAGATCGAGAGTGCTGGCCAGGTTCTATGTGTGCGAGTACCCGCCCAGCAGAGCAAGCCCTACTCGTTCGGAGGCAAGTTCTTCATCCGGGAGGGTGCGAGCAGCCAGCAGATGTCGCGCGAGGAGATCCGCGAGTTTTTCTTCAAGGAAGGGCTCATTAGATACGACGAGACACCATGCCGAAGCTTCGATTTGGAGCGGGATCTGACGGAGGAGAACTGGGAGCGGTTCGCTCACCGAGCAGGGCTTCCCGAAGGCCTGAAGCCCGTAACGACGCTGGAGAATCTGCATCTGGTTAAGTCTGGAGAAATGACCCACGCGGGCGCATGGCTGTTCGCCGACGACATCACACGCTACACCCTGCGGGCCGGGGTGACCTGCGCGGTACTTCGGGGCGTGACCAAAACCCACATCCTCGACCGGAAGGAGTTTACCAGCGACCTCTATTCCATCTTCGAGAATTGCATGGCGTACCTACAGGCCAAGCTCAACACAGCTTTAATCCCCCATGCACGGGGAAGAGACGAACGGCTCGAGCTACCTGAAGATGCCTTGCGGGAAGCTCTGGTCAACGCCATCGCCCATCGGGACTATC
Organism: Arenicellales bacterium; assembly: GCA_965219265.1. Lineage (GTDB taxonomy): Bacteria > Pseudomonadota > Gammaproteobacteria > Arenicellales > JAJDZL01 > JAJDZL01. Next base: position 3,045,784 of record OZ244730.1, on the reverse strand, counting down.
GATCCACGGCGAATGTACAGGTCTACGTCTTCCGCGACCGTTTGGAGATTGTGACGCCGGGCGGTTTGCCGGCAGGGATGCGTGAAGAGGACTTGGGTACGAAGAGCGTCCCTCGGAATCCCCTCCTGTTCGGCATGTTGTACCGCATGGGGTTGGTCGAGCAGATCGGCAGTGGCATACGACGCATTCGCCAGTTGTGCCGCGACTACGAGGTCGCCGAGCCGCTGATCAACGTCTCCGAGAATTGGGTGACGACGACGTTCGCGCGTCCAGTCGAACACGCGGCGTACCGTGGGACCAGGCATGCCGCCCCCCAAGTACCCGACATGTCCCCGATAAGCACGCCTGAAGTCACACCCGAAGTCACGACCGAAGTGCTGAGGCTTCTTCGGGTGATGAGCGGGCCAATGAATCGCCAATCCCTGCAAGAAGCTCTTGAGCTCAAAGCAGAAAAGAACTTCCGTCTCCTCTATTTGCGTCCCGCCATCGAAGCAGAACTGGTGGAAATGACTATCCCGCACAGACCTCGCAGCAGTAAACAGAAGTATCGCTTGACAAAAAAAGGCCGGGGATTGCAGGATCGCTTGAGGCAGACGCAATGAGTCCTTCGCCCTATACCGAATTTAATGCCAATGCAGCATGGCTGATGTTAAGCTCAATTGCCTATGACCTGTTTGCCTTGATGCGGATGGTATTGCCGAATTCGTTGTCAACTGCCCGTGCTCCTACAGTGTGTTTGCGCCTGTATGATGTCGCCGCACTGATCGTACGCCATGCCCGGCAATGGACAGTGAAAGTCAATGCCTGCCACCGGAAGGTGATTGATGAAGCACTGGATCATATTCGAGGCTTTCCGCTTCTGTTATGAGCTGAGCGCCTCGGGTGGCGCTTTTTCGAACCCTGCTTGAATCAATTCCGACTCCTGAAGGGTTGCACGCCTTTGCACAGTGGCGAAAATGCCAGCGGACAATGCATCAGGTTCGCAATCACCTGCAAATCCAGACAAATTCTTTCGCGTTGCTCCTGTCTTCGATAATCGGAGCTGCAAAATTCAGTAAATTCGCTAATTTCGGATTTGGGTATAGGGTAAAATTTTTATAAGCCTTATTGTACGGGCTTTTTATAGTCTCAGATTTCTAAGTTCGGATTAGGGAGGAATTAACACAACCCTCTCGTGTTTTTGCCGGACTGTGGGGATATTGTACGCTAGCAATTTAGAGGTGGCTCTAGCTGGTCACCAAATCTCAATATTTCAAACAATTTATTACAATGAACGATGTGGATGTAATAGCCTCACGGCTTATCGATGAACTGAACTACGACAATAATACCGCTTGGGCTTGGGCCCATGCGGGAGGGCGTTGTGTTTACTGTTTCCGCGATCTGATTGCTGATCGCTTCGGATATTTTTGTGGAGAGATGGATCACCTGATCCCAAATCAACGGCTTGAGCAGCTAGAGCTTCCCGAAAACTTGGTCTTAGCCTGCCATCGCTGCAATAAAATTAAAGGCACTTACAACCCATTGCATAATAATGAAGACCCGGAGCAAATGCTTCGAGAAAGTAAAAGCGAGATGATTTCAAGGGTGCGCATTTTCATTGAGGACCGTAATCGTGATAGATACGATCCAGATTGGGAGAGGGCCAAGCACATCTTCTTCCTATAGGGTTAGATTGTCCCAGCTAGACAGAATGCCCGGGGCACCAGCCATCTAATCTCTAAGGACGCATTTGGGACATTCGTGCTGATACCACACGCTGCTTGATTTACGCGGCAATCTCCCGACTTTCATCCATATCTCCGATGACAAACTGCATTACGTCAACATATTGGACCAACTACTTTCCAAATTCGGTACGTTCTATATCATGGACCGGGCCTATCTCAACTTCTCTCTCGCCTGCACGTGATGTGAACCAAACAGGAATTTACTTCGTACTACGAGCCAAATCCAATACCAAGTATCAGCGAATCTATTCGCGCAAGGCGGATCGTTCCACTGGCGTGGTCCGCGATCAGACCGTCAAGTTGTGTGGCACCAACATAATCCAGATCGTCTGTCGTTCCGGCTCATGTCTGTTCCCCTTTCGCGGGCGGTGTTCCGTGTTCGTCCAGCGCCATTAGCCTGAACTTCCAGAAGATTTTAGTGTGATTCGAACCGAAACCGTAGTGTTCATTGAACATCTCGGCTTTTACCACTTCAATTTGTTCCCATGTAATTCCATCTATTGCAGTCGACCTCTATGCGAGGCTCGAAGCGGAACTGGCGCGCATTCGAGACTGGCAGAACAGGGAAGCGACCCGAGACCGCGTCAAAGCAAACCATCTTCGACTTTCTCTATAGCGACGAGACGGGACTACCTACTACTTACTCTGATGCCGAGGTCACCATAAAGTCGGACATGGTCTTTGGACATTTTCTCTACCACCAGCAACACGGAATGGCGTTGGCTACACTGTAATAGCCCACGTGCTGTTGGTTGCAATTGGACGATGCGTATCCGTGAGGTGAACGAAGCGGCCGTAAGCGCGGGTTACTGCTCGTCGCCTACCCGATGAATGCCATGCACACTTTCTTCAGACATAGAGCACTTCCCATCTTCTTTCATCCCGGTGCAGACTCCGTACATGTGCAATGAGTGGTCCTCTAAAACAAATCCAACTGAATTTGCTACTTCTTGTTGCCGACGTTCAATTTCGGCATCAACAAATTCATAGACACGACCACACTCAATGCAAACCATGTGGTCATGGTGGACTTCGTCATTCAGCTCATAATAAGACTTATCGGAATCAAAGCGATGCTTCAAGACAAGACCGGATTGCTCGAATTGGGTTAATACCCGGTAAACGGTTGCCAACCCCACCTCTTCACCCGCTTCGTGCAGGGCACGATAAATTTCTTCTGCACCCAAATGACGGTCTGTTGAATTCTCAAGGATACTGAGAATCAAGCGTCTGGGAAGAGTTGTGCGCAGACCTGCACTGACCAAACTGGACTGATTCACTGATTCACTCTCCAGCAATTCGTATCAACTACTATTGTAGACTATCGACTGCTGTGCGCACAAAAACTGTAGATGGCTGCGTACAGAAGTTGAAACGAGCGAGAATTTCAGGACCGCTTGGCAATTTTCGGAACGTCTCCGGAAAGACCGCAAGCAAGGCGAATGATTTTCCGCTTTGCTATGTTCAATCGATTGGTGAACGTGAGCCCTAAACCCAACATCATTCGTATGGTTTGTGATGATGTCCGAAATCCTTTGTCAAAACCATCCATAAGGTTGATTACAGGTATATTCACTGATTTTCTCCATCTTTCGTACTTCCTCATACTTGAGTAATTCCACGGGTCCTCCTCCGGGCTCAAGGAACTAGACAGTACATCGTATAACGCCGCAGCATCCATCAAACCCAAATTTGCACCCATGCCAGCTAGTGGATGAATGACGTGTGCCGCGTCGCCCAATAACACCGTTCGACCAGAGAAATATGATCTTGCCTGCAGCTTTCTCAAATTGAAAGCAACCCTTCCACTCATCAACCGTACTTCGCCGAAGCGGTAATCGAGGCACCTTTCAAGCTGCTCCTCAAACTCTTGAGCTTCACATTTTTCCAACTCTTCTGCCCGGTTAAAAGAACAGCTCCAGACAATTGAATAACTGTCGTCGGTTAGAGGAAGCAAGGCTAGGGGGCCTGTTGGCAGAAATCTTTGGAAAGCGGTGCCGGGAATCGGCTCGGAGACTTCTATCTGAGCCACAATAGCTCTTTGATGATAGGGCTCTTCAATACATTCTATGCTAGCCATTTTTCTGACCATCGAATTTCCACCGTCTGCACCGACAACGAGATAACTGGTCAACGGCTCGCGATTGTGAATTTTCACGCTTACATGATGCGATTCAGTTTGAATGGATTCGAGTTGTGCGCCAAACATCTTTTCGATGTTTTCAGCGCCATCAATCCGTTCCATCAGCGAAGTCGTCAATACACTGTTTTCCACGATGTAACCCAGGTATTGTTCACCGATTTCATCGGCATTAAACTCGATTCCTCCTCCAACCGAATCCCACACCTTGATCGAATGGAATGGAGTAACTCGTTTTTCCGATGCCAATGGCCAAACCCCTAAGGCATCAAGAAATCTTTCAGAACTCAGATTGATGGAATTTACCCGCACATCAAACTGACTGTCATCGTACATCGGTGGGTCGCCAGCTTCAACAATCAGAATTCGATAGCCGGAAGCTTTCATCGAACATGCGAATGCAAGCCCCACCAGACCCGCACCAACTACGACAATGTCGAAATCCGAGCGGCTCGCCATAATTCTCCAACCGTTACTCTCATCCTTCTACAACTAGTTTCGACTGTCTTCCATGTAAACCCATCGTACGTGCAAGAAGAATTCGTCGCAGTGGAGGCAGGGTTTGCACTATATCCAGACCCATATTTCTGAAAATCGACAAAAGCGGATAGTCGTTTGCAAACGTACGAATCAGACTGTCGGTAAACCAAGTAACTGAATTGCTTTCACGTAAGCGCCAACGTTCGTAATGTGCGAGTACGTCATAACTGCCAATATCCCATCCGCGCCTGTCGTGAGTCTCAAGCACATCGGCCAGCGCAGCTACATCTCGCAGAGCCAGATTGAATCCTTGGCCAGCAACGGGGTGAACGGTATGCGAGGCATTGCCAACGATCACAACGCGTGGTCGTACGAATTTTTTGAGCTTGCTCAGCACTAATGGATAAGATTTTCGTGTACCCGTGACTGCCACAAAGCGCCCTGCTCTATCGCCGAACTCGTTCTGAAGCTCTTCCAAAAATTTCTCCTCTGGATCTTCCAGCAAATGCTTGAGCCTGCCCTGCTCCAGTGTCCATACGACTGAGTAACCCGATTCGCCGACAGGCAGCAACGCAAGCGGACCGGATTCAATAAAGTGCTCGTAGGCAGTGAACTGGTTCAATTTGTCAGTGTCTACTCTGCATACCAGTGCTGCTTGAGTGTAAGGGATTTGTCGAACATCAAACTTCAACTGCTGCCGCATGCTTGAACCACCGCCATCAGCGACAACCAGAATTCTTGCGGTCAAGTGTTGGTTTATTTCATCTCTAGCAGACTCAACGCTCGCTGTTACGCAATCGTCTCGAATTTCGTACTCCTTCAGAGTTGCAGGACAAAATATCGTAACGCTTTCCAGTTCTCGAAGCCGCAGATACAATTGCTCTCCTAGTGTACGAGCGTCTACATTCCAGCCAAGGGATTCATAACCGACATCGCTTGCCTGCAGTCGAGCACGTCCCCGTCGTCGATGGTTCGTCACTTCAATTTGACGAATTGGAGTAGTGGAACCCGCCTTCAATCCCTGCCAGACATTCAAATTGCGAAATATTGCTCCAGCACTATAAGTTAAGGCAATGACACGAGAGTCAAAGCTAGTCTGGTCCGAGTTGTTGAGCTCTTTTGCTTCAATGAGGGCAATCCGAAATCCTGATGACGCAAGGGCACAGGCAAGGCTTGCTCCCGCCAAACCTCCCCCATTGATGATCAAATCAAAGTCGAGTTCGGCATCCATAAATTGTTCTCAAGGCAATATCTAGGCACTAGCCTAGTCTGACATGAGTTGTTCAATCTCGGAAATAGATTTAGGCACGCCCGCAGTCATAACGAAATTTCCATCGTCAGTCAGCAGCACATCATCTTCAATCCGAATTCCAATGTTGTGCCAATTCTCATCCAGATCGTCGGAGGGAACAAGATAAATTCCAGGCTCGACCGTCATGTACATTCCAGCCTCAAGTTTGCGTGACCCTTCGCTGTCACGGTACTCCCCTACATCGTGAACGTCCAGTCCGAGCCAGTGTCCGATTTTGTGCATATAGTACGGGCGGTAAGCCTTTTTCTCCAGGGCTTCCATCGCACTGCACTTCAGAATGCCTAGATCAATCAATCCGTCAATAATTACTGAGGTGGCTGTTTCATCAACATCACTATATAGATTTCCCGGGATCGCTTTTTCAATGGATTTTCGTTGCGCTTCGAGAACAATTTCGTAAACGGCTCTCTGGTGAGAACTGAACTTCCCATTAACTGGAAAAGTACGGGTGATGTCCGCAGCGTAACAGTCGTATTCCGCACCCGCATCAATCAGTAGCAGATCATCTTCATTCAGCTTACAAGCATTCTCAATGTAGTGCAGCACACAGGCATTCGGACCAGAAGCGACGATGCTTGGATAGGCAGTTCTGCAATTGTGCTTCTGAAACTGGTACTCGATTGCGGCCTGCACCTCGTACTCCATCATCCCCGGCCGACAGGTCTGCATGGCGTCCCTGTGGGCATTGGCTGAGACAGTCGCCGCAACTTTTAGAATTTCGATTTCGTCCGACTGCTTGAACAAACGATATTCGTGAATGGTACGACTGATATCGACGATCTCGCTCGGCGAACCGATGCCTGAGCGAGTTTTTCGTCGTGCCCGATTCAGCCATTTCACTACACTGTCGTCAAACTCCGGATAGCGCCCGATGCTGCAATGAATTTTCTCCCGATTTCCCAGTAACTCTGGAATCTTGTCATCAAGTTCAGAAATCGGATAAGCAGCGTCTGCGTGATATGTTTCAACTGCGCCTTCCAATCCAGCGCGATAACCTTCCCATCGCTCCATTTCAGGATTTCTCTCCCGACAGAAAAGAATGTAGTCACCATGGTCGCTGCCCGGTGCAAACACAGCAACGGAATCAGGCTCCGGGAAATGTGTGAGAAAATAAAAATCGCTGTCCGGGCGATATGGATAAAACACATCCGAGTTTCGCTGACGTTGCGGAGCATTCGGGATAATTGCGATTCCATTGCCAACTTGATCCATCAGCCGTTTGCGACGTAATTCGTGAGTCATGCCGGCAATACTCCTTCCGCTTCACTGTCCGGGCTTCTGTGTGGATTTATAAATTCGTACATCAGTTGAACACCGACCCGCAAGTGTTCCTCAATCGTAAGATAGGCAATATCCAGTTCATCCTCTGACTCATCTTCATCGATTTCCAGATCAGCAATCTGCTGCAAGTCGAGAACAAATTCCGAGCAGTCTTCAGACAGCTCATCAACTTCGGTTTCACCATACTCAATCAAGGTTAGCAAAAATCCCTTGCACCACGAACTCATTGAGCGTACACGACGTTCAAGCGATTGACTCCCGTCCGGCAACAGGACTTGGAATCCAAATCCATCCGCGTCCAAATTGCTTCGAACTTCAAAATAGGCATCGAGTACATCAAACTCAATCGGTTTGTACTCTTCTTCAGTCAGATACCTTTCGCCAATCAATACCGGCAACCAGTTATCTATGTCATCGTCCTCAACACCCGCACAAATCAAGCCGGACAGCATGCCATGAAACTCAGCGGCGTCAATGGACCATGAATGCAGTTTGAGAGCTTTCTCTACCTCGTCAAACATCAATTTCATGTCGAGAGACTCCCTGATTCATGTAAACATCAATCATACATTGTTTGTTTTGCACGCTCATAATGATTTCCGGCTGCCAATGCCGTTGCATCCTTTCACAATTGATCCAGAATCGATACCCTGCGAGAATGCCACTGCTCTACTTTGGTTGAAACATAGCCGACAATTACACCGATAACCGCACCGTCCAGCACAAACCAGAAAGGGGAGGACAATTCTCCATTGCTGAAGTGAATCATCATGGTGAAATCACGCATCCCCTCATAAGCAAAAAGCACAACCATCAAATTCATCCATGCACCCAAAATCGGAGCCTGCCACCACCAGTGTATACGCAGATTGAAAATCGGCTCCGTTTTCACTACGTTGGAGATTCCGATAATGCCTCCTAGCGAAGGGTACCAGAACAGGATTGCCCAGCGACCGCACACGCTGAGATCGGTCACTAGATGTGGAAGAGCAAAAAATACGCCAACTCCCATTGCAAACGCAACGAGTTTTCCGGCGGCAGTACCCGCTAGCAATGGTGACATGTTGTGAATTGGATTCCGCATTGCCTAATTGTAATTCGCAAACAGGAGCAGTGCTAGATTGCCTGAATTTCCAGATAGGAACCGACAACCGGCACAAACCGCTATGCAATTGCATAGATTGAATTGAATGTACAATAATTGAACGATTCACTGAATAGCTTCAATAGATTCTTTCCTTTCAACTATGGCAGACACAGCACAGCATGGTAGTCCTGCTGAACGAGGCCGAATTCGGCGCCGTTCTGCAGTAGACACCAGTACACCGATCATTATTGCCGGTCTCAAAAGAGAAATTCCGCCTTATGAAATCATGAGCGAGGAAGGACTGGATCTCATTGAAGAAAAGACCGACCAGATTCTCCAGGAAGTAGGCGTGGATTTCAGAGGCGACGACGATGCACTGGAGATTTGGAAAGAAGCGGGGGCTGATGTAAAAGGCAATCGCGTTCGCTTTGATAAAGGACATGTACGCAGTCTGCTCGATACCACTCCAGAATCATTTGTCATGCACGGTCGAAATCCAGAGCGTTCCACTCGAGTTGGGGGTGAAGACATCGTATTCGTTCCTGCTTATGGCGCACCATTCGTGTCGGATCTTGATCAGGGAAGGCGTTACGGCACAATTGAGGATTTTCAGAATCTGGTGAAATTGGCCTATGCATCACCCTGGCTTCATCATTCCGGCGGAACCGTCTGCGAGCCGGTCGACCAGCCGGTAAACAAGCGCCACCTGGATATGGTTTATGCGCATATGAGCTACTCTGATATGCCTTTCATGGGATCCGTGACAACTCGGGAGAGAGCGCTGGATTCAATCGAGATGGCTCGAATTCTGTTCGGGGAGGACTTTGTCGATAAAAACTGTGTTATCAGCGGCAACATCAACATGAATTCTCCGCTGGTATACGATGGCGCAATGTCTGGTGCACTGCGCGCTTATGCGGAAGCTAATCAGTGTCCGGTAGTCGTGCCATTCGTTCTCAGCGGAGCAACGGGACCGGTAACAATTGCCGGTGCTATTGCACAGTCACTGGCAGAAGTAATGGTCGGCGTAGCCTTGGGGCAATTGGTGCGTCCCGGATCTCCAGCCATATTTGGAAACTTCATTACCACCGTAAACCTTCGTGCTGGATCACCATCGTTCGGAACTCCCGAATCCGCGGCCGCATCATACGTGGTAGGACAACTTGCCCGAAGATTCAAAGTGCCGCTTCGCTGCAGCGGCGGATTTACGAGTTCTCAGTGTGTAGACGCTCAATCCACCAATGAAAGCGTCAATTCATTGAACGCTGCCATCTTGTGCGGCGCTCATTTCATTCTTCATGCGGCGGGATGGATGGAAAGTGCACTGACCGTGAGTTATGAAAAATTTGTCATTGATGCTGACTATCTCGGTTCACTGCACAAGTTTGTCCAAGGAATAGACGTTGACGACAGTCAGTTCGCTTCCGATGCGTTTGAAGAAGTAGGACCCGGCAACCACTTTTTCGGTAGCGCCCATACGCTTGAGCACTATGAGAGTGCTTTCTACGAATCCGAACTGTTCAGTACCACTCCATGGGAGCAGTGGCTGGAAGAAGGCAGTCAGGATATCGCCCAAAGAGCCAACACCAAATGGAAACAATTGCTCGCGGACTACGAAAAACCGGATCTCGACCCAGGAATTGACGAAGCATTGAACGAGTTCACAAACCGCAGAAAGAACGAGATGCCTGACATCTGGCATTAGGAATCTAAGCTAGAAGTTGTCAAACAATGAGACGACGAAACAATCTCAGTGATGCGAAATACCTTTCAAATTCATTTTCTTGAACTGATTTGACTTGCCAAACAGCCAATTCGGCAGGAATTGTATATTGTATACAACAGTCGTCTGTTCATTTGCTCGCTTCGGTTACAATGGGTGATCATGCTAGATTCCACTCTGCGCTGTAAGGCAATGCAATCTCATGTTCGTACATGAATATCAAGCGAAGAAACTGCTAAGGCAGTACGGTTTTTCTTTTCCTCCAGGAGGAGTTGCGTTCTCGTCCGAAGAGGCTGTATCTGTGGCAAAGTCGATTGACGCTGATAGCTGGGTGGTGAAAGCGCAGATACTCGCAGGCGACCGAGGAAGATTCGGTGGCGTCAAGATTGCTGGATCCGTGTCGAAAGTAGACACGCTGGCTAAAGATCTTATCGGCAGTCGACTGGTTACGACTCAAACCGGTGCAGATGGTTTGCAGGTAGACGCCATTTATGTTGAGCAAGGATGTGAAATCGAACGAGAATTGTATCTCGCAGTTTTGCTGGATCGCTACGAAAGACAACTGGTTTTGCTTGCAGCCAAAGCCGGAGGGGCAGGAATTGAGACAGTGTTACTCGAATCTTCACAGGTGATAGAAAGAATTGCACTATCCATAGACGAGCCGCCGGATGAAAGCGAGTTGTCAGCACTGGCAGCAAAAATGGAACTTGAAGGAGATCTCGCATCTCAATACACAGAAGTCTGTCGCAACCTGCACAGTGCAATTGTTAAGCTAGATGCCCTGATGATTGAACTGAATCCGCTTGCAGTTACAAGCAGCGACCGCTTAATGAGTCTGGACGTCAAGATGGAAATTGACGATAACGCACTATTCCGTCATGCGGAGTTTAGCGAAATTCGAGAGACCAATCAGGAATCAGATCGAAAACTTCGTGCTCAAACTGGTTACAACTATGTGCGACTGAACGGAGATATCGGATTGCTGGTAAGCGGTGCAGGTCTGGCACTGGCAACCATGGATTTACTGAAACTCCATGGCTGCGAGCCCGCTAATTTTCTTGACCTGCCGCCAATTGCATCCCGTTCCGACGTTGCCAACGCCTGTGAAACCGTTCTGCAAAACAGTTCACCGAAAGCATTGCTGGTAAATGTGGTCGGTGGCGGGCTGACGCACTGCGATACTGCTGCGGAGGGTATCCTTACCGCGCACAAAAAAACTCCGATCAAAATTCCAGTAGTCGTGCGTTTTGCTGGAACGAAAAAAGAACTTGGCATCACTTTGCTACGTAATTCAAAAATGCCGTTCCAACTCGCCCAAACCATGAGCCAGGCGATCGACATCCTTCAGAAAATCCGATGAAACCACAGTCATGAGTATATTGGTCGATTCGCGTACCCGAGTGCTTTGTCAGGGTATCACCGGTTATCGAGGGAGTTTCTTCTCCCATCGCGCAATTGAATATGGAACCCGAATTGTCGGTGGAGTCGTTCCAGGACGCGGCGGACAGAAACATCTGAATCTGCCTGTGTTCGATACCGTAAGAGAGGCACGTGAAGCCACTGATGCAACCGCATCCGTATTGTTCGTCCCGCCACGCGCCGCACAACTTGCCGTTATGGAGGCAATCGACGCCGAAATTGAGTTGATTGTCTGCATAACCGAAGGAGTGCCAATTCTGGATATGATACGAATCAAGGAAAGATTGAAGAAATCAAACTCCCGAATGATCGGGCCGAATTGTCCGGGGATTATCGCACCCGGTCAATGCAACATCGGAATCATGCCGACATCAATTTATCAGCCTGGGAGAATCGGCATAATTTCTCGTTCAGGCACGCTATTTTATGAAGCGGTCGACCAGGTTTGCAGCGACGGACTTGGACAGTCGACTTGTATCGGAATCGGAGCTGACGTAGTCCAAGGGATGTCGTTCGTAGACTGCCTGAAACTATTCGAGAACGATCCGGATACAGATGCAGTGCTGCTGATCGGTGAAATTGGAGGTGCTGCAGAAGAAGAGGCTGCACAATTTCTGAGTTCCAACAACTACTTGAAACCAGTCATTGCTTATGTCGCAGGGCAACATGCTCCGCCGGATCGTCGAATGGGACATTCAGGTGCGATTATTTCAGCAGGATTGGGCGGAACCCAGAAGAAAATGGAAGCGTTGCGAGATGCAGGAGTCATCATGATTGATTCTCCAGTCGAAATTGGACGTACGGTTCGCAATGCCGTTCGATAGCTGTTCTAGCAATCACCCATAATCATTTTTCAGTGACCAAAAGCTAGAAAGATTCAGTGAAAGTACACGAGTATCAGGCTAAAGAAATATTGCGTCAGTATGACGTGATCACTCCGCGTGGCATCGTTTGCCGTGAGGTTGATGAGGTGCCACAGGCATTGTCCGAACTTGGCGGCAGTATCTGGGTGGTAAAGGCACAAATTCATGCCGGCGGTCGAGGCAAGGGAGGCGGTGTTCGTGTGGTTCAGTCCGAACAAGAAGCTTTGCAGGCATCACAAGAAATTTTACACAAGCCGCTGGTCACGCCTCAGACTGGAGCGGACGGGCAAATTGTTCGCACGTTGCTGATTGAAGAAGGCATTCGAATTCAATCAGAAATTTACGCGGGACTGGTTGTTGACAGAACCGAACAGAAAGTTGTCTTGATGGTAAGTCCGGAAGGCGGCATGGAAATCGAAGAAGTGGCAGCCGAAACCCCTGAAAGAATTCACAAAGTTCACATCAACCCGGAAATTGGCCTGACTGAAGAAAATGCAAATGCTGCAGCTCGATTTGCCAGCGTTCCCGATGATCTAGTGAGCAAGGCAGCAGGTTTTCTGAAGTCTCTGTACCAGGTTTTTTGGGAAAGTGATGCTTCACTGGCAGAAATCAATCCTCTGGTCATCACCGAAGGAGGTGATGTGATCGCATTGGATGCAAAAATGACTTTTGATGACAGCGCACTCTATCGCCATCCCGATATAGTGGAATATCGAGATTATGACGAAGAATCGCCATCTGAAATTGAAGCGACGAATGCAGGCCTGTCCTATATATCGCTCGATGGGAATATCGGATGTCTCGTGAATGGAGCGGGTCTGGCCATGGCAACCATGGACATCATCAAGCTGTATGGTGAAGAACCAGCAAACTTCCTTGACGTAGGCGGAGGTGCCACGACAGAGCAGGTGATCGCCGCGTTCAAAATTATGCTGGGCAACAAAAGAATTGGAGCCGTACTCGTCAATATTTTCGGCGGCATCATGCGTTGTGATGTAATTGCGGAGGGCTTGGTGGCTGCATTCAACCAGATAGAGTTGAAAATTCCGGTTGTGGTTCGGCTTGAAGGAACCAATGTAGATCGAGGCAAACAAATTCTGAATGATTCGGGTCTTACACTAATCACTGCCGATACTATGGATGACGCGGCGGAAAAAGTTGTTCAAGCAGTGAGAGGATTTTAGATGTCGATATTGATCAATCGGGATGCCCGCGTGATGACGCAGGGAATGACCGGAAAGACTGGATTATTTCATACGCGTAACTGTCTGGACTACGCCAATGGAAAAAATGCGTTCGTTGCCGGAGTCACGCCTGGCAAAGGGGGGCAGGAGTTCGAAGGAGTTCCAGTGTACGACACTGTTGCTGAAGCAAAAGAACAAACTGGAGCGACCGTTTCAGTGATCTATGTTCCACCACCATTTGCAGCAGCGGCAATTGATGAGGCCGTCGAAGCAAAACTTGACTTGGCCATCTGCATCACCGAAGGAATTCCAGTGAAAGACATGATTGAGACTCGTCGGAAAATGATGAATTCCAAAACAGTCTTAATTGGACCCAACTGTCCGGGAGTGATCACACCGGACGAAATCAAGATTGGCATCATGCCCGGCTATATCCACAAGAAAGGGGCGATTGGAGTGGTTTCAAGATCTGGAACATTGACTTATGAGGTAGTCGATCAACTGAGCAAACTCGGAATCGGACAATCAACCTGCGTGGGCATTGGGGGTGACCCGGTGAACGGAACAAAGCATGTTGACGTAGTCAAATGGTTCAATGAAGACCCTGAAACAGAAGCGATCGTGATGTGCGGTGAAATCGGCGGAACCGACGAAGAAGAATGCGGACGATGGATTCGGGATCATTCAACCAAACCGGTTGCTGCTTTTATTGCGGGTGTAACCGCTCCTCCTGGTAAACGTATGGGGCATGCTGGAGCGATTATTGCAGGTGGCAAAGGCACGGCATCCGAAAAAATTTCCGTGTTGCGGGAAAGCGGAGTTCACGTTACAGAGAATCCGGCAGGTATCGGTCAACTCGTAAAGCAGATTATGGCCTGACAGCTCTTGAAAAACTACAGGTTCCCAAGACTCCTATACCCTTGCAGTTGGTGTTCGAACTCGGCAGTGTTCTCACAAGATTGAAACTTTGTGAGAACGATAAAAGGAGTCTGAACCACTACCTTGAAATTGTTCAAAATCTTGGAAGTCTGTGACTGCTTCACTTCGACGCCAGTCATGGATGCGACTGGTTCTCTAATTTATAAAATTGTTGCCAATAAATCAATTGCTTAGGTATAATCTTTCCGTAAAGGTTACAATTTTTATAGTATTCAATTTCCAAAGTGCTAGCGAATCATAGCGAATAACTCGGTGAAATTGCTTGTCGATGCAGTGTATTCCATCTTCAAGGACTTACAGTGACAGATCAACCTGAATTTACCGTCGGCATAGAGGAAGAATATCTCGTTATCGATATCGGGACGTTAAACCTGGTGTCGAAAATGCCACCTGCGCTTATGGAAGAGTGCGATCGTGAACTCGGAAGTCAGGTATCAAAGGAACTTCTGCAGTGTCAAATTGAAGTTGGCACGAAAGTTTGCAAGACCATGCAGGAGGCACGTGAGGAACTCGTTTATCTACGAGGAACTGTTGCTCGAATCGCAAGAAAGCATGACTGCTTGATCATTGCTTCCTCTACACACCCATTCTCGTTCGGTTTTACGCTGATTACCGACGACGAGCGTTATCAGGAACTTGCCGAACAGCTGCAACGCGTCGTTCAAAGGCTTTACATTAGTGGAATGCATGTCCATGTCGGAATACCAGACGATGAACTGAGAATCGATTTGATGAACCAGGCATCCTATACTCTGCCTCACATGCTTGCGCTTACCACTTCTTCCCCGTTTTGGAGAGGCGAACATACCGGTTTGAAATCATACCGGGTCTCTGTATTCGAACAGATGCCAAGAACAGGGTTGCCTCCGTATTTCCAGAGCTACGCGGATTACATGAAGCACGTCGATGCACTCGTGAGTCTCGACATCATTGAAAATCCGACAAAGATCTGGTGGGACATTCGACCGAGTTGGCGCTTCCCTACTCTGGAGCTGCGCCTTTCTGACATTTGCACCCATGTAGATGATGCCATTACAGTCGCTTCCGTTTTCAGGTGCTGGCTGAGAATGCTGTATCGACTGAAGAAAAACAATCAGCGCTGGAGAGAATACTCGTCATTTCTTATTCAGGAGAACAGATGGCGTGCCCAACGTTACGGAATCGACAAAGGCCTGATTGATTTTGGTCAAGGTACTATGGTCGAGTTTCCCGAATTAATGGACGAACTGATTGAACTCATCACCGAAGATGCAGAATACTTCGGTTGCATGGATGAAATCAATCATATCCGAACGATATTGGAACGCGGTACAAGCGCTCACCAGCAGGTGGCTGTATTCAACCAGTCCATAGCAGACGGCAAGTCAAATGAACTGGCGCTTGTTGACGTAGTGAAATATTTAGCCAAGCAAACCTTGAAAGGTGTGGATGCCGGTTTAAACAAATGATGAACGGTTAACAGTGAAAATCGGTCGTGCCGTCACGAATGGCTTGATCCATTAACTGAACTTCCCATTCGAGATAATTTTTCATTCTCTGTTCCTGCCCCAACTCACTGTCGTACGGTCGTTCCCAGATATCGTCGACTTCGCACAGAAGATTATTCATTCCTTCAATCATTGGAAAACCTAAGTCCTGCCAAGCCCGATTTCCGCCATTTAGAACTCGAACTATCTGATTGGGATCGAGCTTGCTCATATCTCTCGCAGCCAGATGTGCAAGGGTGCCATCTTCAGAAGTCAGTACGAGCAATCCAATCGGTCGACGAAACACCAGTGCCGATTCAAGTCTTTGGCGAATACACCAGTGCGCTTGTGGGATATGCCTGGCCCGATAGTTTCGACTTGAACACAAGTCCACTAGAAGCGTGGGCTCGCCTGACTGCATGACTGCCTTTAACTCTCCGGGTTCTATGATCTCATGTTCCCCAAACTCAGCAACTGAGGCAGGCGGTTGGCCGCTTTCCAATTCAGCATTCTGAAATGGTGTTTGTACGACAACGACATTCCGATGCCCCATTTGAATGAGCCACGATGCGGTCATCACTGCGCGAACCTTTCTATCATCTACCAACGCGATGCGAGAATTCTTAACCGCAATAAATTCATCTGTAGTCTGAACCAACTGACCACCCGGAGCATGTCGGGAACCAGGCAAATGCCCTTCAAGGTACTCTTCATGGGTACGGACATCAAAAATGTAAAGCGTTCGTTCTTTGTCGTCGCACCACTCCGAAAGCGTATCTGTGTCAATCAATGGAACATTGAACCTACTGGCTACTCGTTTCGCAGCTTCGCAGGATTTTCTGAAATTCTCTTCTGAAGGCGCACGCCCCACTTTAGTTTCACCGTGATTCAGTTCCAGTCCAGCCAAATGCCAACCCATGGTGCCGTCTCTCAAGAGCATCACGCGATTTGGAATTTCAGCATTGATCAAAGACATCGCCCCAACAATGCTGCGAGTTCTGCCTGCGCAATTGACAACGACATCTGTGGCTGGGTCTGGAGCGATTTCAAAAACCCTATAAACCAGTTCAGCACCCGGTACATCAACTGCATTCGGGATGCTCATCGCGTTGTATTCATCCATCGGACGACTGTCAAGCACCACTAGATTGTCATTCGTTACCAAGCGTTCGTTTAACTGAAGAGCATGTATTTCTGGAGGTTTTCTACGTTGCAGGAGATATTCTCCGAACGTCTTGCTGGGAACATTCAACCCAGAAAAGAGTTCAAACCCCGTCTGCTTCCAACCTTCCGTGCCACCGGTCAGCGCTCGAACATTAGAATACCCAAGTTCTGTCAATCGCTGCCAAGCACGCTTAGCCGCAGTATTCTTTCCTTCAGGACCACTGTCATAGACGACAATCTGCACGGTCTTTCTCGGCAAGAGATCGTCAACATGCAATTCCAGACGACTGAGGGGAACATTGGATGCCCACAGCAGATGACTCTCAAAGTAAATACCTTCCTCGCGAATATCGAGGACAGCTAATTCTTCATGAGAAAGAATTTGCTCTTTCAGTTCAATCGCACTGATCTGTCGATTCACTGTGTCACGTATCTCGCATCGATGATGTTGTCATAAACCGGAAACACTCTCCAATGACTCGATTTTTCGTCGTAGTACTGTCTTTTGGTCAGATATTCGAGTCCCAGGCCATACATGTGAAAGTTGATGACGGCATTTTTGTCGGAGATGTGAATTGAGTGGAGGTCATCGGGCAAAAGGGTTACGCCGGAGCCCGGACAAACTACATGAGACCCAACAACTTCGACACCGCCGTTGCTTCGCTCATAGAAACGATTCAGCTCTTCGCCCTTTATGCCGACAATCACCGCCCATGTATCATGGTTGTGGGCAGGGGTGTTCGTTGGAGAACGGGCCGATTGAACATACAGCGCAAAGCGATTGTTCTGTGGGTCTTCAGACAGTCGATAGACAAAAGAAGTATCTTCGGATGAATTCTGAGGGGGCGGAAATTCGGCTTCACTAAACCAATCACTTTGAGATGCAAGTTTTTGCAGTTCGCCCCGAATCTGTTCCAAACCAGACTTCGTTACGCCATGCTCGACTTCGATATTCCGTATGCGGTCGACGGTGCTGCGTATCGCCTTGCTTCGTTCTGCACTTGCCTGTCCCATTTTTATCCTCCTTTTGAATCTCCGAATCGCTGATTGAACGCCTTGAAAATATCAAGGAAACGAGCAGTTGTGTCTGGCATTGGAACTCTAGCACCCGATATGTACGTGATCAATTTACGTCCCCGCTCAATCAATTCGCAAGCATCAATGACATCCTGATCGCCACTTTGTCTGGCGTTGTTGGAAATTTTTCGTACCTCTTCCTTGATCTGATCTGAGCCAGTCACAAATTTCGGCCAGATCATAAAATAGTCGTGGTCGGTCTTCATCGTTTCACAGTTGCTCTTCGCCCAATTCGCAAAATTTTCGAGAATCGGCCAAACTTCTGAAAACACATCGAATGGTGCCAAATTCTCATTCAATACACAGTTGATTCGATCGATGTCTCTCATAGTCATACTGATCTTGACATATCGACTTGTGTAGAACTCAATCCCACTCATCGTAAAAGCTTTGAGCGGCTCACCCCACAGTTCGTCAATGCCTTCGTTGCCGCTGAAATGACGGACTGATTTACCAAGTTCCATTGCGTCCTGAAGACATTCGCTGCATTCTTTCATGAGCTCATTATCAGCCCCGATTTGGACACCCTTGCTTTCCAACTCGACCACCGTTGTAAATATGTCGGTGGCACGGTTGAACAAAGCGCCGGCCAGCATCGCGGCATTGACTCGCTTTTCTTCCTCTGATCCAGCATTTTCGTATGCGGATCGTGCCAAATCAAGATTTTCTCCTGGGGTATTGATTCCGGGCTCGGTATGATGAAATGTTCTACGCGTTAGTCCGGCAATCAAGTTCTTCTTGGCTGTCAGCGTCTCATCAGGCGGTTTATAGTAACGAATCCAGTATCTGTCAAAGTAGACCCTTTTGACGCTGTCAATTTCGGTCACCGTGCCATTCTCAATACTTTCGTTTTCGGACTCAGAATCACTCACTTCACAACTCCACTCGCACCGCCGAAGTGCAGGTTATTGTAACCCGAACAAATTTGGAGACCTCGAAGATTGTTAGACTACAGATTCTCATTTCTCGCATTATTGAGAGGAAAGAAGAACAGGATTTTCCACAACGTTCCAGACATTGCTGACCCCATCGTGAGAGTCTTGTCAAGAGTTAGAATGCCAGGTTAACCATGGGATTGCAGGAATCTATCTGTGCGGCATTTTGAATATCAAGTATTCTATAAATTAACCTCAATATTCGAAATTTCAGACCTGTTTCGTAAAATTGTTGAAATGTCGTTATGTGCACTAAAGGTAAATTTCACTTGTTGTAAGGTGAAGATCAAGGAAAACCTCCCCCTGAAATGGCAAGCACCAATCGAAACAACAACGATTCAAAGTACCTGAAAATCATTAGCGGACTTTCTGGTTCTGGCAAGAGCATTGCGTTGCGGGCTCTGGAGGATTTAGGTTACTACTGTGTCGACAATTTGCCAGTCGTTCTGTTAAAACAGTTCGCTGATGAAGTGCTTGAATCAGACGATAAATCCATCCAGCGAGCGGCAGTCAGCATTGATTCTCGCAATCAGAAATTCCTTGGCCTGCTTAACGACAACGTGAAGTATCTTGGCAATCTTGGAATCAATTTCGAGATCATCTTTCTGGAAGCCGAAGAAACAGTACTCGTCAAGCGCTTTAGCGAGACGCGTCGGAAACATCCGCTGATGGATGAATCGATTCCGCTGCTGGAGAGCATTCAATTGGAAAAACAACTACTCGTACCGCTTTCTGAGAGGGCGACTAAACACTTCGACACGACCAACATGTCGCCGCATGAACTGCGTTACCTGATACAGGAAGATGCGGCAGGTCTAGGTGTAGGCGACCCATCCCTGCTGTTTAAATCTTTTGCCTACAAGCGCGGGGCACCGCTGGATGCTGACTTTGTATTCGATGTTCGTTGTCTTCCGAACCCCTATTGGGTAGAGGGGTTGAAGAACTACAATGGAATGGAAGTACCGATTGCAAAATACTTTGAGACAAAGCCGATTGTAAATACCATGATCGATCAGATTGACTTTTTCGTCGATGAATGGATGTCGGAATTTAATGCTGCGGGGCGCGTGTATCTTACAGTCGCAATTGGCTGTACCGGTGGTCGCCATCGGTCTGTATACGTGGTTGAAAGCCTTGCAGAACGTTTTGCCAGCCGAGGCATCAGCGTCCAGAAGAGACACAGTGAAATCGGGCCGGATTGAAGTATTGAACAAACTCGGTTTGCATGCCCGAGCCGCCGCACAGGTGGTACGCATTGCATCCAGCTTTGAGAGTGAAATATCACTTCATAATGAAAATCACATTGCCAATGCCAAAGGTATTATGGGCCTGATGATGCTGTCAGCAATACAGGGGACATCACTGTTACTTGAGGCCGAGGGAGCGGATGAAAATTCAGCATTTGAAGCGATTCAGCAAATATTCGAAACGCGTTTCGGGGAGAAAGAGTAGTGTTTACGCTACAAGGTTCCGGTGTGGGGAAAGGAATCGCAATAGGAACTGCCTATGTGATGGAACGCTCCGCAACTTATGTGCCAAGCAAACCGGTCAAGCGAGCCAAACTCGGCGCTGAGATCGCTCTTCTTGATCTTGCTCTGAAAAGAGCGTCTGACAGCCTGATCAAAGCAATGGAAGTGGTGCCGGAGGATGCACCAAAAGAGATCACAGCCTTTCTGGACGCACACATGCTGATGGTTGAGGACCCGACTCTGAGGGAGGCTACGGTTGAAATCATGCAGAAAAACTCCTACAGTGCGGAAACTGCATTGATGATTCATCGTAATGAACTGGTTGAAGTTTTCGATGCAATGGAGGACGAATACCTCAGAAGCAAGAAAAACGATGTCGACCAGGTCATTCAACAAATTCATCATCAGCTTCTCGCTCTAGACGACGAAAGACAGGTGCAGCGTAATGTAGAACTAGAGGGCCGCATTCTAGTCGCCCATGATCTTACTCCCGCTGACACGGTACTGTTCATGAAAATGAAAATGAGTGCGTTTGTGACTAACCTCGGAAGTCCAATATCCCATGTCGCAATTCTAGCTCGTAGTCTTCAGATTCCAGCGGTTGTTGGTCTACATGGAGCGATTAAACATATCGAACACGGCGCAACAATTGCAGTTGACAGTACTGGCGGAACCGTCATCATAGACCCCGACGAGAATACACTTGCAGAATTAAATGCGCGTCAGCAGGAGTATGAAGATCACCATCAAGAACTTTTGGCACTGCGCGATTTGGAACCCCGTACGCTGGATGGGCACGTCATTTCACTGCTAGCCAATGTAGAACTGCCAACCGAAATCGAATCAGCACTGGAGTCAGGTGCTACAGGAGTTGGTTTGTACAGAACCGAATATCTCTTCATGAATCGAAAAGTTCTACCCACTGAAGAGGAACAGTTCGAGGCATATTCGAAGGTTGTCAAAGCGCTCGGAAGCGTAACAATCAGAACACTTGATTTGGGCGCCGACAAACAGGTCGATGGCGGCCGTGCACAAGGCAAGGTAGCGATCAATCCGGCACTTGGAATTCGTGCGGTGAGATTCTGTCTGCGCGCCCCAGGAATGTTTCGCGCACAGTTACGCGCAATTTTCAGAGTTGCAGTATACGGCAATGTTCAGTGCATGATTCCAATGCTGTCGAATCTTGACGAGCTGAACCAAGTTATGGACATCATCAACGATGTCAAGTACAAGCTAGACAGCGAAAAAGTGAAGTATGACTCTTCGGTACCGATTGGCGGAATGATTGAAGTGCCAGCCGCTGCAATCACCGCAGATCAGTTCGCGCAACGCCTGGATTTCCTGTCTATCGGAACCAATGACCTGATTCAATATACTTTGGCGATCGACAGGGTTGATGACGAGGTCAATTACTTGTATGACCCGCTGCACCCATCCGTTCTTCGGCTTGTCAAACACACCATTGACGCGGGTGCGAAGTGCAAAATACCTGTTTCACTATGTGGAGAGATGGCCAGCGACGGAAATTTCACCCGTCTACTTCTCGGAATGGGATTGAGAATTTTCAGTATGGACCCTGTTGCCGTACCGGAAGTAAAGCAGATTATCAGGAACAGTTATGTAAATGATACTACCGGGTGTATCGACACAATTTTCAATAGTGCGCAGTCGACAGATAGATTTGACCTTCTGCAACGTCTGAATGAAAATCACTTTCGCCTGCCTTCCACTCAATTATCGGCTTAATTTTCAGGAAATTGTTTGTTGAGGTTGCATAGCGAACATCACGAAGATTCCAGGATCGAACTAAACAACTTTTCATAAAAATTGATTCTGGTGAATTTTTAATCAGAATCCCAGACTCTAGTCATTGCAGAATTTCTCGACACGAGCAATATGTATGCTTAGTTCGACTGTGGCTGGTTGTCCGCTAGTCCCGGTGGAACCTACAAATGTATGGACGAACTCGTGAATCAGAGTAAATGGCCATACCGGTTTTTCGTCTTGGTCATTTATTACAACAAACGACGCAATTCGTCGGAGATTCCGAAGCCTCGGAAGACTCGCTCATTGATGTTCGTATGATGTGATCCAAGATTCTCGTAGAACAGAACGAATACAACAATTCTAGAAAAGCGCCAGCCCAATCTTCGACATCGACGGAGTGATTTGAGCACTTCGGTCTCATACTCAGCACTACCTGCCTGGGTTTGTACCCAAGGTGCCCAATAAATCACCAGTGGAACATCAGTCCCTGAATGTCGCTATCGGCGTACAGGTGGGAGCAATCATCGATATGTTCAGTATCCAAGGAGCTTCATATCGGATCAGACAGTGATTGTCTCACCGTATTCACCACACAAGATCTTGTACAACCGTCTACACCAATAGCAACATCTGGCTGTTCAGACAGTGTAAAAGTGAGACCTCTGCTAGAATTGTTAAACTGATTGATACTGCAAAGAAAACATGTAAATGTAGCATCTCATCAGTTACATAAATTGATAGATTTCTGGTTTCGAATGACAGCCTGCCAACAGAGGTAAAAGTGGAAATCAAGCTCAATTTTGTAGTGTGCTAAACTATTACGCTCAAATCACAGGCAGCTGCTTCCTGTTGCCTGCAATTCACTTGGATTTTATCAATGACGGTTACTGAGCACACCGACATCCGAGAAGCTGTACTGGGACGCATGGAACATGGTGCAACCAGCGAATTGCGGGATATTATCCATTCGCTTCATCCTGCTGACCTGGCAACGGTTCTCGAGAGCATACCCCCTGACCAGAGACGCCTTATCTGGTTTGAGGTTGCCGAAGCCGATATGGGTGAAATTCTGATCAAGGTTTCAGACGGCGTTCGCGAAAGTTTGCTTCGCGATATGGACCACGGAACGCTGGTGCGTGCCATTCAGACTCTCGATATCGATGACATTGCAGAGATGGTTCCGGATTTGTCTTCGCCCATCATTGCCGATGTCATGTTAGCTGTCGACGAGGAACAGCGCAAAGGGCTCGGGGCAGTCCTGTCCTACGACGAGGATACGGCTGGCAGACTGATGAATGTGGATACCGTGATTGTACGAGGAAGTTTGCCTATCAGAGTTGTCATGCGCTATCTTCGACTTCGAGGAGAACTTCCAGAATATACCGACAAACTGTATGTTGTAGACAGACAGGGGCTGCTCCGCGGAGCTGTCCTGCTTCGAAATCTCGTCACATCCGATCTGAACGATCTCGTTTCCGAACACATGAATGCAAACCCAATTTCTTTCTCTCCGGAGGACACGACCGAAGACGTCGCCGATTCATTCGAGAGATATGATCTGGCATCTGCGCCGGTAGTTGATCGAGGCGGTCGACTGCTCGGAAGAATTACCATCGACGACGTAGTGGACGTCATCCAGGATTCAGCTAGCCGAACGTTCTTGGCACCCGCCGGCCTGGACGAAGAAGAAGATATATTCGCGCCGGTGATCCATACGGCAAAACGACGAGCGATTTGGCTTGGCGTCAATCTGGTGACCGCAGTTCTGGCTTCCTGGGTAATCGGTCAGTTTGAAGATGCGATTGAAAAACTTGTAGCGCTCGCAGTATTGATGCCGATAATTGCAAGCATGGGCGGCAATGCTGGAACCCAGACCTTGACCATTGTCATTCGCGGCATGGGGGTTGGAACCATTTCACTCGCCAACGCGAAAGATGTGTTGAAAAAAGAATTGCTGGTCGGCGGCCTTAACGGCTTGGTTTGGGCGCTCGTAGTGGCGCTGGTTTCCATCGTCTGGTATCAAAATTACGGGCTGGCTATCATTGTGGCTGTTGCCATGCTAGTGAATATTTGTGTGTCCGCCATCTCCGGTGTTCTACTGCCGATATTTTTGCATCGCATGGGAATCGACCCAGTATTGGCAGCCGGTGTAGCACTCACCACAATCACCGATGTTTTCGGATTTCTCGCCATACTCGGATTCGCAGCGCTAGTCTTGGTGTAGTTTATTCATTTTGAAGTGCAGCATTACAGCATTCAGGAGACAGATGCTGAAAATGAAAATGATGGTAATATTTCCCAGTTTCACGAATGTGTTCTCACCTGTAGTTGGCGTGATTGCCGTCATTAGAACCTTGCCATCAGCTTGAGAGAGCTGGTCAATTACCTGCCCTTTGTGATCAATTGAAGCAGATATTCCTTTGTTCGCAACGCGTAATACAGGACGCCCGGTTTCCATTGCACGCATGCGCGACATCTGCAATCTCTGCGCTGGTGCGAGAACTCTGCCAAACCATGCATCTTCACTGATATTAATGAGATAACTCGCTTCTGGCAGCATCTTCAGAATTTCACTCGGAAAAGCATCTTCAAAACAGATTGACACACCAGCCGGCTGCCCAGCAAGCATTATTGGCTTTTGCGGTTCGTCATATGCGCTCATATCAGAAGATGGAATGATGATGAAATCTTTCAACCATCCCAACAGGAATCGGAAAGGCGTGTACTCGCCAAAAGGAACCAAATGGCTTTTTCGGTATTTTTGAATCTTGTCGGAGATGCCAAAAGCGCTGTTATAGTAGACCGTTTCCTTATCGACTGCCTGCTCCTCTAGAACCCCCAGCAGAACATCAGGTGGGTAGCTTTGCAACAATTCCCACAGTTTGAGTTTTTCAAGTGCAGTGTCTGTATAAGACAAGGCGATTTCAGGCCAGATTACGAGATCACTTTCGCTCAATGCCTCAGTTTGTGTGACGAAGTAGTTTAAGTGATGTCGAGCCTGCTGGGGATCCCACTTGTCATGGATTTCTATATCGCCTTGAACAAGCGCAACTTTGATTGGGGGCTTTTCGTGAATCCAGCTGGGGTCCAGGGTTGGAATTCCACACAAAATTATCAGTGTTCCAAAAGTTACCATCGCAAGCTTCAAGCCATGCAAATACGAATATGCAATTACCCCGGCAACCACACACACGACCATACTTACGCCCAAAACACCGACAAAATTTGCCCATCCCGCAATCCAACTGTCAGTCTGGCTATAACCGATAATCAACCACGGGAATCCCGAAAACACCCAGCTTCGTATCCACTCGAACATCACCCACATAGACGGAATCAGATATAAATACCTTCGATGTGGCGGAATATCGATAATTGCCTGCAAGTAACCACAAAGGGCAATGAGCACAGACAAGAAGCAGACCAACAACATAACGATAAATACAGCCAGAGCCGGAGGAGCTGCTCCAAATTCGTGAATACTGATATAGAGCCAGCTGATACCGTAACCGAACAATCCTAGCCCGAATGCAAATCCAGTCAGTGCACAGAGTTTCGGTGAGCTGGACTCCCATATTCCAAACAATACGGCAAGCGTAACAAACACCAAGGGATAGATACCCGCTGGTTCGAACGCGAAATTCGTTAGGAATCCGCAAACCAGTGCGACTGAAAATTTCAGCCAGTTTGAAGTCAATTCAAAACAGGCGGAGAAAATGCACTATGCAGTGGAGTCTTTGCGAGAGACGCGTAGAAGCACAATCCGTCTCTTATCAGCGTTGGCGACTTCAAAAACAAGCCCATCGTGTTCGAATGTATCTCCCACTTCCGGTACACGTTGTGCCATCTTGAGTATAAATCCTCCAATTGTGTCGGCATCGTCTTCGATATTGGCATTAACGTGCTCGTTAAATTCTTCAATGTCCGTTTGTCCGTTAACTCGGAATCGATTCTTCGAAATCTCGATGATCATCTCAGATCCATCCAAATCTGATTCATCTTCAATTTCACCGACAATCTGCTCCAGAACATCTTCAATGGTTACTAAACCGGCAATGCTGTTGTACTCGCTCACCACAATCGCCATATGGCTTTTCTTCTCCTGAAATCGCTTAAGCAGCCTATGCAAGCGCATGCTTTCAGGAACAATGATTGCTTCACGAAGTAAATCGTGTAGACTAAAACTTTCATCCGAATGGGTATCCCTGTAACCCAAAATATCCTTGGCCAAAAGAATGCCCGATTCCTCGGGCTTATCCAGATCTTCTATGACAGGAAACCGCGAGTGTCCGGATGTCGTAACTGTTTCCAATATTCCATCGAAATTGGAATCAATTGCAATGGTGACCATAGAAACATTGGGAATCATTACGTCTCTGACTCGAAGCTCTGAGACGCTAAGCACTCGTTCGATAATGTCGTGGACTTCTAAATCAATGACGCTATTGTTACTGGCACTACGGACAATTTTGACAATGTCATCAACTGAATTAGGCGGCGGCATAACAGCTTGTCCGACTTTCCGGCGCAACTTAGGTGCAATGAAATTCAATATGGATTTTATTTTTTTCATGATTGCAATTCTGTCAAATCAGGGTGCTCAAAGCCGAGTTTTTGCAAAATGATTCTTTCCGCACCTTCCATTTCACGAACCTCGTCCGGCTGTTCGTGACCAAACCCGCATAAGTGAAGCACGCCATGCGCAATGATTCTAGCCCAGTGAGCTCGTACAGAGGCATTGAGTTCTACAGCTTGCTGATTGACGACATTCGCGCAAACGATTACATCCCCCAACAGGTTGAAGTCGACCGCTGCTGGAAGGTTGTAGGGGAACGCCAGAACGTCAGTTACTGAATTCTGATTGCGGTAAGTGTTATTCAGGGAGGCTATTTCCGTTTCATCGACGATGCGAACGGTTATTTCGGCATTGTTCTGACCCGCATAAAGCAGCGTTTGGCATATCCAGTCATCAATATCCGAATCACTCGGAGTATCTTGTGATGTACTGGCGAACTGAATGTCAGCTGAAATGCTCAAGAATTCGTCTTGCTGTTTTCTCTTGTGTCCTGCTCGTAAGCCTGCACAATCGTCTGCACGAGCGGGTGGCGCACAATATCTCTATTTTGAAATTTAATGATACCGATATCTTTTATATCACTGAGAATGTGAATGGCGTGTCTGAGTCCGGACTGGCTCGTTCTAGGAAGATCAATTTGCGTGATGTCTCCCGAAATGACTGCTTGAGAATTAAAGCCAATTCGCGTCAGAAACATTTTCATCTGTTCAATGGTTGTGTTCTGAGCCTCGTCCAGAATAATGAATGAGTCGTTCAGCGTTCTTCCTCGCATGAAAGCCAGTGGTGCAAGTTCGATTGTGCCTCGATCCAGCAATCGCCCCACACGCTCAAAACCGAACATTTCATACAGGGCATCGTAGAGTGGTCGAAGATACGGATTGACTTTCTTTTCAATGTCGCCAGGCAGGAAGCCGATCCTCTCTCCTGCTTCTACAACCGGTCTCACCAGAACGATACGGCTTACCGAATCATTGGCAAGTGCATGAACTGCGCTTGCAACAGCCAGATAGGTTTTGCCTGTACCTGCCGGACCCACTCCTATAGTGATGGTGTTGTTCGCAATGCTTCGAAGATAGTTTTCCTGCGTTTTTGACGACGGACGAATTGTTGTCTTACGTATTTTGATCAAATAATTCGTGCTCGTCTGGCCGTCTGCTTCCAGCCGTGTAATCGCTCCCTGAACATCATTCGATTTCAAGAGTCCGGAATTTTCGGTTTCCGCATATAGATTTCGCAGCAGCGATTCCACTTCGCGTGTTACAGCAGCATCTCCGTCTATCTGAAAAAGATTCCCACGATTGGAAACGCGCACGCCAAAGTGTCCTTCGATTGACTTGATGTTGGCATTGAACTGGCCGCACAAATTCGCAAGTCGCTTGCTATCCGCAGGCGTCAATGCAAAAACGTTTGCAGTCTGAGCTGAATTTAGATTATTGGGCAATTCAGGCAGGTCGATTTTCCGGAGTGTGGGCTTCTATCGGTACTCCGCGGAGTGAGTTTGGCATCGCGCTCGTAATGTGAACATTGACGAATTTCCCAATCCAGCTCTTGGGACCGGAAAAATTTACAACCCGATTATTTTCAGTACGTCCGCTCATTTCTTCAGGACGACGTTTCGATATTCCCTCCACCAATACTTCTTGATTCGTACTGACCATGGAGGCGCTGATCGCTGCTGAAAGGCCATTAATCTTTGCTTGTAACTGCTGCAACCGTTCCTTTTTTACTTCCATTGGAGTGTTGTCTGGCAACTCCGCCGCTGGTGTTCCAGGTCTACTACTATACAGGAAACTGAACGACTGGTCGAAACCGACTTCATCGATCAGGTCCATGGTACCTTGGAAGTCCTCTTCGGTTTCCCCTGGAAATCCGACAATAAAATCTGAAGATATATGGACATCTGGACAGTGTAGCTGTAATTTCCTGATAATCTGTAAATAATGCTCACGGGTATATCGCCGTTTCATGCGAGTGAGAACTTCATTGGAGCCGCTTTGGACGGGCAGATGTACATGCTTCGCGAGCGCAGGAATCTCACCGTGTACCCGTGCCAGTCCGTCGGTAAATTCCAACGGATGCGAAGTTGTGTACCGAATTCGACCGATACCTTCGATTTCACTTACATATCTCAATAGAGTTGCGAAATCGATATCCTGCCCTAGAAGGTTCTGGGTACGGTAGGCGTTAACATTCTGGCCGAGAAGTGTGACCTCTCGGACACCCTGTTCCGCCAACTCATAGATTTCAGTAATCACACTATCAAACGGCCGGCTATATTCTTCTCCACGAGTGTACGGAACCACACAGAATGTGCAGTATTTGCTGCACCCTTCCATAATGGAAACAAAAGCGCGTGGACCCTCTACTTTTCTTGGTGGCAAACAGTCGAATTTTTCAATTTCAGGGAACGTAATATCGATGCTCGGTCTGCGGGTAGAAATGGCTTGGTCCACCATCTCACCAACACGATGATAGGTCTGAGGGCCGTATACAAAATCCACGTAGGGCGCCCTTCTTAATATTACATCGCCTTCCTGACTTGCAACGCATCCGCCAACACCGATCACCATATCGGGATTTTGTGTTTTCCATGGACGCCAACGACCGAGTTGAGAGAACACTTTCTCCTGCGCATGCTCCCTCACCGAACAGGTATTCAGCAACAATAGATCGGCGCTTTGTGGATCGCCCACGGCACGATACCCGTGAGAAGCAGCCAACAATTCGGCTAGTCGTGATGAATCATACTCATTCATCTGGCAACCGAAAGTTTTGATGTACAACTTCTTTTCCATTTTTCGCTTGGTCAAGTGAAAGTGAATTCTGAATGCCTAGGATCTGAAATCCATGCGTAGTTGTCCGAACTCCGAACGCATGCTGATGCCTATTGTAATCAATTGATTGAAATTGTTCGGTATATACGGAAACTCAACAACACTTTCTAATATCAGATGCCTCGCAGCAAGCAGAAGAAATTTAGTCAATGAGGCCACTGACGGCCTAGTCCCAGACATCAGTGCTGAGATATCGCTCGCCCGTGTCGGGCAGTATGGCCAGAATGGTTTTAGATTGCGACCCCTCGCGCTCTGCAATTTTCAGCATGCCGCAAGTTGCAGCACCAGATGAAATTCCTGCAAAGATTCCTTCCTTTTCCGCCAGATAACGCGTTGTGCTATATGCCTCTTCCGTCGTAATCTGCAGAATTTCATCATAGGAATCGGTATCCAGAATTTCTGGAATAAATCCAGGTGCGGTTCCCATGATTTTGTGCTTGCAAGCGATTCCTTTGGAAAGAATGGGCGAATCTGCCGGTTCCGTTGCCACAATTCTCAGAGCGGGATGCAGTTGTTTCAGGTAATGATGCATTCCTGAAATTGTTCCGCCGGTACCAGTTGTACAAATCAGATAATCCAGATCAGTCCCGAAGTCTTCCCAGATTTCATTCGCGGTAGCTCTATGCGATTCAGGATTTGCAGGGTTAAAGTGTTGACCGACGAAAAAGTAACCTTCTTCGGCTTCCAATTTTCGAGCATGTTCGATAGCGCCTTTGGTGCCGGTTTCAGCGGGTGTCAAAACGATTTCAGCTCCAAATGACTTCAGAATTCGTTTTCTCTCCTCACTCATGTCTTCAGCCATCGTGAACACAGCCCTATAACCTTTGTAGGCCGCGACCATGGCAAGACCAATACCAGTATTGCCCGAAGTCGGTTCGACAATCGTATCACCAGGCTTGAGTGCTCCACGCGCTTCAGCATCCACAATCATATTCAATGCCGGGCGGTCCTTTACGGAGCCCGCCGGATTGAAACTTTCGAGTTTTACCCACAAGTCGACGCCTGGTGGTGCAGACGCCTTGTTCAGGCGTACTATTGGCGTGTTGCCTATAGTCTGTAGTATGTCGTCGTACTTCATGGATAAGGTGGAATTGTCAAAGGTGCATGAGCAACGATTGTCATTGATGAAATTTCACAAATTTGAATGCTGTCAGTAACTTGGGGGTAATGCGAGGTAAATTCAACTGAGTGAGCTGTGTTGACGGCTCAAATCTCGATATCGAGTTTGATGGTAAGCGGGATCGCCGTACAGAAGATTCAGTGAAAATATTCTCTTGAAATAATGTCCCACAGGCATTTCGTTCATCATTCCCATTGCTCCATGCAAGTGCACAGCTTCTTCCGCGTTAAGAACTGCCATGCGTCCAATTTCTGCTTTGGCTGCAGAAACGATTAAGTCTTGTTGCGGTGAATCAAGTTCATCAACTGCCCGTACTGCCTCTTGACACATCGAATTCGCCAATTCACAGCGCATATACATATCCACCATTCGGTGCTGAATCGCCTGAAACGAACCAATCTTCTGGCCGAACTGAGCGCGAGTCTTCACATAATCCAATGTCTGCTCAAACAGTACTTCCATCGCCCCTGTCACTTCTGCGCACAAAACCGCGGTTGCATAGTTCAGAGCGAGCTGAAGAGTCGACAGCGCCTGGTTTTCGGCACCCATCAACCGATCCTCGTCTATCGTAACCTCATTCAGACACACCGTGGAAACGCGCCCCCCATCATGGGTTGTATAGTGTTGAAATTTGATGCCCTTTTCAGTGGTTGGAATAAAAAATAGTGAAAGTCCTTCAGAATCGGTCTGATTTCCAGCGGTTCTCGCCAGAACTGTTAGATGTGTCGCCGCATTCCCATACTGAACGCCCACTTTTGACCCGTTCAGCACATATTTGTCTCCACTTCTGATTGCGGTAGTGGCGATATTGCTGAGATCATATCTTGACTGTTTCTCGTACAGCGCTGGAGTTACTACCGAAGAACCCGCAGCAATCTCACTCAGCACGGATTTTCTTGTTGGTTCCACAGCCATCCATTCAAGCAGACGCGAGGACACGACTACGCTCGCGAAATAAGGATTCAAATACAAGAATCTGCCAAACTGTTTCATCAATGCCGCCATGAGATCCGCACCGCCTCCAAGCCCGTTATATTCGGTGCCGATGGAAAGTTCCATCCAGCCGAGTTCGGTCATTTGCTGCCAATGACTATAGGAAAAGCCAGGCTCCTTGCCAACATGTTGGGTGCGTTTGTCAAATGGGTAGTTTTTTTCCAAGAAACGTCTAGCCGAATCCTCAAGCAATTTGTACTGTTGTCGCTTTTCATCGTCAATCATGTCTTACAAACCCAGTTTGGCCTTTGCGACGATATTTCGCTGAATTTCATTGGAACCGGAGTAAATCGGAGTTTTTCTGTAGTTGAAGTAATTCCTTGCCGCATCGCCTGGAGCATAAGGTCCTTCCAAAGTGCTAGCCTCTTCAATGCGTGAAATGTCTATTGGTGCGAAATGAGCACTTGCTTCGGCTGTCAGACGAAAAACATCACACTGGATTTCAGTGCCGTGCACCTTGAGCATAGACGCCTCCGCTCCCAAAGCTTCCGAGTCGCCAGCTTCAAGAAGAAACCTTCTTTCGGTTACTTCCAAAGCGAAAAGCGATATTTCCATCTGATGAAATCGGTCAGCGAAAGCTACATCGTCAATCAATCTCGCACCGCCGACATTTTCCGCATAGGCTAGTCTCCTCAGGCGGTCCAGTGTCGCCTTGGTACGGGAGATTTCAGCGGTTCCGAATCTCTCCAATCCAAGCAGGTACTTGCCGATTTCCCAGCCGTTATGCTCTTCACCAACAAGATGCTCTTTCGGTACGCGAATGTTATCAAAGTGAACTTCATTCACTTCATGCGTTCCTTCAAACAACAGCAGCGGTGACACTGTTACGCCCGGCGAAGATAGATCAATCAACAAAAAAGTGATTCCTTCCTGCTTCCTTTCTCCGACCCGCGTACGAAACAGTCCGAAAATCCAATCAGCAATGTGTGCTTCGCTAGTCCATAATTTGGCTCCATTGACGATGTACTCCTTGCCATTCCAGGATGCACTGCATTTCAGAGAGGCAAGATCGGAACCCGAATTTGGTTCCGAAAATCCCTGGCACCAGAACACATCGCCATTCAAGATTTCCGGCAGGAACTTCTCTTTCTGCCAGTCTGTACCATATTCGAATAAAGTTGGGCCCAGCATACCAACGCCGTAAATCATCAGTCGCGGTGCGTTGTTCAAGGATAATTCCCGTTCGAAAACATATTGCTGCTCGTCACTCCAGCCAGGGCCTCCATACTGCTTGGGCCACGATGGGCAACACCATCCTCCTTGATCTCGCAAAATTCGGTGCCAGCGCAGTTGCGCTTCTTTTGGAAGGTCCATCTGTTCCCTGGCGACCATTGTTCGAATGTCGTCCGGCAGATTTTTACGAATAACCGTTTGGACAGTCTTGCGAAAGTCTTCCAGTTCTTCACTAAATGGAGGTGAATTCAACATTTCGAATACTTCACTCGTAGAAATCAAAGCTAAAGCAGAATTGCTATTGCAGAATTGAACATGTAGACGGAAACTTCGGTAGTTTCTCGTAATATGTTACAGCAGACGACACAATGGTAATAACGAATCACAGGCTTGATGCCAAAGCACCTATGCATTCACAAGCCGATTTCAAATTTGATTCGGATTCACCAATATTCATTCTCAGTATTCCTTCGCCACTCTTTCCGAATGCCCTACAGGGAAGAACCGCAACCCGAAATTCGTCAAGAAGCCGCCAGGCAAATTCGGTCGCGGTAAGGCCCAATTTTCGAACATCAAAAGTTACGAACATACCAACTTTTGACCCTCTGATCACCAATCCGTCTATCTCGTTCAACATGGAGATGACCTTCTGTCTTTTGCAATCTATGTCGTTTCGCACCCTTGCGGAAATCTCATCCGTGTTCCGAATCGCTGTAACCGCAGCATCCTGAATGAACATCGGCAACCCGTAACTCATGCACATCGACAGGTTGAATAAACGCTCAATCAAAGGTTGTTGGGCAATTACCCAACCGATTCGCCAACCAGTCATGCGGTGCGATTTTGATACACTGGAAATCGTGATGCAATTGTCAAATGCATCCGGCATGGATGCCGGATGTCTGAATGTACCTGGAGCTACCAGGGAAGCATAGACTTCGTCGCTGATTAGCCAAATATCATTTCGTTCACAGACATCAATCATTGTCTCCATGAACTCTGCGTCGTAGACCACTCCAGACGGATTGTGTGGGGAATTAATTACAATTGCGCGAGTCCTGTCGGTAATTTTCAGGAGAACATCTTGCGAGGTTGGCATGAAATCCCGCTCCGGGAGCGTTGTTACGGGCACCACGCAGGCCCCGCCCGCTGAAAATGTTGCAGGGTAGGTAGCATAGTGAGGTTCAATCACAATCGCTTCATCTCCGGGTTCCAGTGTGCAAAGCGAAGTTGCAAACAAGGCGTTCTGCGCACCGGCAAACACAGCGCAGTTTGACTGGGAGATGGGAATGCCGAATTCCTTTGAGTATCGTTCGGCAATCACTCTTGTCAGCTCCGGTTCACCACCAATTTCGCTATAGTGATGCCGAGCGTTCTTCAAGCTGGCAAAGGCGGAATCTATTATGATCTGTGGAGTGGGTTCCAGCATTTCCTGTCCGATAGACAGGACAATAATTTCTTCACCATTTCGCTTGCGTTCAATGGCTGTATAGTGAATATCCCACGCATCAGCTCCTTTCCCGCCAACGCGATTGGTAAGATTGGTAAATTTCAAGGTTGAAAGGCGAAAGATAGTGTTAGATTAGCAATTTACGTTCATAAAAAATTCATCAAGGAGCGGTAAATATAGCACCACTCTTGCATTCAGCGAGCAGTCACCAAATGTCATGCAAAATTCTGCGGCATTACGGTTAGAATAGATGGCTTGAATTTGTCATTTCCTTGCAGTCAGCATGATCTTAGAAACTTTCGAACGCCCTGTTGCCGGATTTAGAGATTTTATTCGAGATGTCGGTGGAGTTTATATTGGAAATGCCGTAGTGGCATTTC
Source organism: Arenicellales bacterium (assembly GCA_965219265.1). GTDB lineage: Bacteria > Pseudomonadota > Gammaproteobacteria > Arenicellales > JAJDZL01 > JAJDZL01. Next base: position 3,011,222 of record OZ244730.1, on the reverse strand, counting down.
TTTTTTCATGTACCGGTCCCGTAGCCATCATTATTTCAGTTGGGCTGAATGGCGGGCTGAGCGAAGCGGAAATTGGCACCTGGATATTTTCCGGGTGTGTCGTAGGCGGACTGATAACTGTGTTGTTTTGTGTCGCCTACAAACAACCACTCAGTTTTGCTTGGACCATTCCTGGTTCGGTACTGTTAGGCTCGGCATTGGATCACTTGAGCTTTGCTGAGGTGATTGGCGCTTACTGGGTGACTGGAATACTGATCGGAGTGATCGGATTGTCTGGAGGCGTCAGAAAGGCTCTCAAAATCGTGCCAATGCCGATTGTGCTGGCAATGGTGGCTGGAATATTTCTGCAGTTCGGACTGGATTTGGTACTGGCATTCGAGCAGGAACTGCTGCTTGCATCGGCCATGGTGCTAGCCTATATCGCGGTCTTTCTAGTGCCAGGCTTGAGTGCATTGGTGCCGCCGGTTGTGATGGCCTTGATCGCGGGTGTTGTTGTTGTATTACTAACTGGTAGTTTTGAAGGCGGTGAGGTCGTTCGATGGTTTGACTGGCCGATTCTACATGCTCCAGTGTTCACCCAGCAGTCTTTATTTGAACTCGTCATTCCTTTGGCCGTCACAGTTCTGGTTGCCCAAAATGCTCAGGGATTTGCAGTTCTCATGAACCGCGGACACAAACCACCCGTGAATGCAATGACGACGGCTTGCGGCGCCGGATCTCTGGTAAGCGCCGTGTTCGGTTCGGTATCCACTTGCGTGACGGGGCCTGCCAATGCGGTACTCGTAAGTGGAGGAGAAGCGAGTAGACAGTATACAGCTGGCATCATATTCGGCATTCTGAATGTTGCGTTCGGCGTATTGGCATTTGCCGCTACATGGCTCATTCTGAAATTGCCGCCAGCATTCATCGCGGTTGTCAGTGGACTTGCTTTGCTGCCGGTATTGAAGAAATCATTCGTGACTGCTTTCTCAGGAAAATTTCAGTTGAGTTCTCTGATAACGCTGCTTGTGACTGTGTCCGGCATAACCATTTGGAATATTGGAGCTCCGTTTTGGGGTCTTGTCGTAGGATTGATCATCGCACTGTTGATGGAGAGAGCAGATTTCCGCGAGCATCTTGAAGCAGCCCGCAGCAATAGCAGTTGACAGTGCTTTTTCACAAATAAACCGGTTTGCAAGGAATTTGGTCCTATTGAAGAACAGCGCGGCGAGCAATGGAACTTTGGTGGCTATGGGTGGACTCGAACCACCGACTTCAGCATTATGAGTGCTGCGCTCTAACCAGCTGAGCTACATAGCCACTTACTTGTGAATCTGAAAACTGAAATGGCCTACGGCACAATCTCCAGATTGACAACGATACGTCAATGATTTATGTTCGGTCTTACAGAAAGAAAATCAGATTTTCCAGCGCACCGAATTATAAACGTTTTAGTCGTTGGAGATTATCGCAGTCAATCTCAGTATGAGTACGCATGGATGACCAGGCGGAGGAAAATTCAATGGTGACAAAAGATAACGATGACACAACTCAATACTGTGAGGCAATTCGACACATTGAGCTGGGCATCTACCGTCCAGTCAAGGATTCCAACTCAGATCTGTGGCTACCAACACCAAAGCTAGAACAAATATTCAGCGCAGGCATGATACGCAAGTCGCTTGCTGAATTGCCAATGCGAACCCGCTCAAAAGCGGTCCATTAATCTTTCCATTCGAGGAGTTTGTAACTTTGAAAGTAGCAACTTGGAACGTAAATTCTCTGAGAGTCCGTCTTCCGCACGTCTGCGATTGGAGCGTAGAACATATGCCGGATGCGCTATGTTTGCAGGAAACCAAGACCGTGGATGAAAATTTTCCGGTAGATGCTCTGGAAGAAATAGGTTTGAATTGCATTTATTCAGGACAGAAAACCTATAACGGTGTTGCCGTACTTACCAGTGGGGAAGTTGAAAATATTGTTACAGACTTTCCAACATTCGAAGATCCTCAGAGACGTGTCCTTGCCGTAACAACCAACAGCATCCGCATAATCAATCTTTACGTGCCCAATGGAAAGGAAGTGGGCAATGAAAAGTATCACTACAAGCTTGAGTGGTTTGGACACCTGTTGAAGTTCGTTGAGCAAGAGATGAAAAGATACGACAAGGTCGTTGTAACAGGCGATTTTAATATTGCCCCTGCTGACGAAGACGTTCACGACCCGGAATTATGGAAGGACAAGATACTCTGCAGTGCTCCAGAACGCGAGTGTTTTCAGAATTTGATTGGCCTCGGTCTTACTGATGCATTCAGGCAGTTTGAACAGCCTCCGAAAAGCTTCTCATGGTGGGATTATCGTGCCGCAGGATTTCGTCGCGATCTTGGACTGCGGATAGATCATATTCTGGTTAGTGAGGAACTCCGTAAAATTTGCACCGAATGCATGATTGACAAAGAACCCCGAACCTGGGAGCGTCCGTCAGACCACACGCCGGTTGTTGCGCAATTTACGTTATAGCGCCTGAAATTGGACAATTAACTTGAACTTGCAATTATCTCGTTAAATTTACAATGCAGCCTTCGTAATTATTTCGAGCAATGGCAATGTAGTTGACTAGTCTACAGCAAAGTTCTTAAATTTCTAGGATCGAATTCTTCCTTCGATTTGTTCGTCACTTTTTGACGCATCCTTCTGTCACTCTCTGTAGACCTGCTAAATCCTTGAAGGTTCGTGCTTCTGTGAAGCCATGAAGTTTCATCTCACGTCTGACTGCATCTCCTTGAGCCCAGCCGTGTTCAATGACTAGCCACCCACAAGTTTTCAAGTAATCCGCGGCTGATGAAATGATCCGACGTATTTCAGCCAACCCATCCTTTCCGCCGGAAAGTGCCATTTGTGGCTCGAATTTCATGAACCGGTCCTGCAGACAGGGGTCGTTTTCCGCAATATAAGGTGGGTTCGCTGCGAGTATGTCAAACTCTCTGCATGGCAAGGCGTCAGTCCAGTCACCATGAAAGAACTGAACACCATGGAATCCAAGACATTGATAATTTTCTTCGGCAACCCGAAGTGCTTCTACGGACAGGTCTGTCGACATGATTCTTGCGCTACTTAGTTCGGAAGCAACAGCCAGTGCAATCGCCCCTGAACCGGTACCGAGATCAGCAATCAAGGGAGACTTCAGACCACTGCAATGTACCAAAACCCGTTCTACGACCAATTCTGTTTCAGGTCGAGGAACCAGAGTTGCAGGTGTTACGCGAAGTTCAAGTGACCAGAATTCCTTTGTTTCCGTAATGTAGGCGACAGGCTCGCCGTCGATGCGTCTAGCTAGCAGGCTTTCGAACCACTCCCGCTGCGCAGTATCCAACTGAATATCCTGCATCAAGTCAAGCATACTGCGATTGACCGAAAGCACTGTAGAAACAATGATATCCGCGTCTAGCTGTGCAGTGTGGGTTGTTGTATGAAGCAGATTACGCGCAGTCAGGCGTGCTTCTCCAACGGTAACCACCTGTACGGTCATTGGCCGATGTTGTCCATATCCGCCATTAACCCAGCCTGATACTCCGTCGTTAGTGGATCGATAATCTGATCGATGCCCCCGGCAATAAATTCGTCTAGTTTGTAGAGTGTCAAATTTATTCTGTGGTCGGTAACACGACTCTGCGGAAAGTTGTAGGTTCGAATGCGTTCGGAGCGGTCTCCGCTTCCTACCATAAGTCTGCGCGCCTCAGTTCGTTGTTCGTGCTGCTTCTGTTGCTCCGCCTGAAGAAGTCGTGCACGAAGCACTGCCATTGCCCTCGCCCGATTCTGGTGCTGCGACCGTTCTTCCTGACATTCGACTACGATTCCAGAGGGCAGATGCGTGATTCGAACCGCCGAATCGGTTCGATTGACATGCTGCCCGCCCGCCCCGGACGCTCGATAAGTGTCCACCCTCAAATCCTGTGGATTAACTTCTACGTCGTCAATTTTGTCGGCTTCTGGGAGGATTGCGACTGTGCACGCCGAAGTGTGAATGCGTCCCTGGGTTTCCGTTTTCGGCACCCGTTGCACTCTATGGGTGCCAGACTCAAACTTCAGTCTCGAATACGCACCCTTGCCTATCACTCGAAGTATGACTTCTCTGTAGCCACCGTATTCTCCTTCATGCTGACTGACGGTTTCACTTTTCCATCCCTGGTTTTGGACATACAGCTTGTACATGCGGTACAGGTCACCTGCGAATATGGCAGCTTCATCGCCACCGGTTCCTGCGCGAATTTCCAGAAAGATGTTTCTGCTGTCATTTGGATCTTTCGGCAACAGTAGTCTGTGCAATTCATCCAATGAATTCTGCATTGATTGTTCAAGTTCAGAGATTTCTGTTTCAGCCATACTACGCATTTGAGGATCGTCATCTTCAAGTAGTAGCCGCGTTTCTTCGATTTGCGCCTCGAATCTGGTGTAAGCGTTGTACTGTTGAACCACTTCTGAAATCTCCGAAAGCTCTATTGAAAGCTCGCGCAAGCGATCAGAATTCTGCACTACTTCAGAATCGGAGAGCTGTTCATTGAGTGTTCGCCGCCTTTCAGCTAGAACATCAAGTTTGTGTCTAAGGGAGTCTTTCACTTTGGCCGGAAGTTGAAAATAGAGGAAAATACGGGAATGATCTCGACGGGAAAGCAGTTCCCAGTATCGGCTACGAATCTATACCTTCTTAAATCCAAACATTATAATAGAGTGCTGATTTAAGGTAATCAGCAAGATTTTTCTCGGATGCAGCAGGTTTGTAAATACGATCCACGAAAAGTGAACTTTTTAGGACGAATCTAATCTAAACAAGTTACAAAGATCAATATATTTGCTATTCCCCCCGTGTCCCAGAATTAGTCAGTAAGCAGGTTTTCAATGGACGGTTTGACGTCCGATATCAAGAGAGCAGAGATTGACAGTTAATACCACAGCAGCCTGGTTTGTGATGGGCTTGGCAACGCTAGCCTTGAGTGCATGTGCAACACCGATGCAATCTGCCGATCAAGAATCAGATCCTAGCTCACAGACAGCTAATGCACATTCACCCGAACTGCCGAGTCAATCGCTATCGGCAAACTTGCTAAGCGAGCTGTTCGTCGCCGAACTCTCCTTTTATCGCGGCGACGCTGAAACTTCCATTGAGCTTCTTGAGCAGATCGCATTCGAGACCAGAGACCCAAGGATAGCCGAGACCGTTTCCATTCGGGCAATCAGCCATCAGCACTACGATGCTGCAACCAATACCTCCGATCTTTGGGTCGAGTTGAGTCCTGAATCTGCTTCAGCGTGGTACGCAAATGCAGTAACCCGCATAGCCACTGAGAAATACGCTGAAGCAGTTACAAGTTTCACCAACATGCTGCAATATTCCGAGAATCAGCCCGAAGCGATAAGCCAAATTGCAAGAGTCGTCTCCAGTAACGTCCAGCCTGCACAAGCTTTCAGCATATTCTCAAAAGTCATCTTGAGCACCCCAGACAGTGTCGATGGAAAGTTACATCTGATCAACATGGCGTCACAGGCTGGATTGGATAGTGAACTTGACGATATGTTTGCCGAGGCGTTTGAGCTGGATGCTGATTCCGACGACATTGCGGCGATAAAGTTTGCACTTTATCTTAGACAACACCGCACGGATGAAGCGAAAACCTTTGCCCAACAATTTTTGTCACGCTACCCCAATTCTCCGAAACTCAGGAGTGGATATGCAGATTATCTGTCTCAGTCAGGACTCTACAGGGAAGCGGTTAATCAACTTGAGCAAGTCTCTAATAGTGAGTCTCTATACAAACTGGGCGTTCTCCACGTACAGGCCAACCACCCTGAACTTGCAACGGAGAAATTCGAAGCCTACCACGAACAAGTACCGAATGATCAATCAGTTTTCCTCGATCTCGCAGAAATTGCGCTCTCGCAAAAACGCTATGAAGAAGCCAGAGAGTGGATAACTAAAATAACAGCCAGGCAACTCGCTTTCGATAAACTACTTCTACTCGCCAGATTCACCGCAAGAACCGCAAGTGTTGAAGATGCAATCTCAATGCTGCAAGAATATGAAACGGAATCCGATCAAGAGAAAATCAGCATTTATCTCACCATAGACAACATGTACCGTTATTCCGAACAACTGGAAAAAGCGAAATTGACACTGGATGATGCTCTGGAGCAATATCCAAAAAATAGGTCTTTGTTGCTGGCTCGTAGTTATACGGCATCAGAACTGAACATGGTCTCTTTAGTCGAAAGCGACATCCATGCCTTGCTTGCACAAGACCCAGATCACGTGTTGGCGTTAAATGCTCTTGGATATATATTGGCAGATCAAACGGATCGTTACGACGAAGCGCTTGAATTTATTGAGCAGGCATTGGAAAAGCGTCCACACGACCCCTACATTCTTGACAGCATGGGTTGGGTTCAATACAAACTCGGAAACTTCGCCGATGCGGTCAAGTTTCTGAAACTTGCCATAGAAGGGCGAGACGATCCTGTTATGGCTGCTCATTTGGGAGAGGTTTACTGGATGCAAGGCAAACCACGGCTGGCCAGAAAGACTTGGGACAATGCACTCAAGAAAACACCCGACAGCAAAATACTGATTGAAACTATCAAAATGTTTACCAACTGATGCTCCGCCCGATAGTTTTGGCAATATCCATTGTCGTAAGCGGGTGTTCTACCATTGATACCGTCAAGCAGTCTACCGATTTCTCAGTCTACGAAAGTCATGCACGAAGCGTTGCTTCCGTTGATCAGTGGGAAATAAAGGGGCGGATCAGTGTACGCAGAGGCACAAAAGGTGAAATAGGCAGACTGTTCTGGAAGCGTGACGGTGACGCGCATAAATTGGAACTGTACGGAAGTTTTGGCAGTCGTCGGATTCGCATTCTTCAGGATTCCGAAGGCGCTGTTCTGAAAGACACGAACGGCAAGACCGTCGTCGGCGCTTCCATTAAGGAAGTTTTGGAAGAACGTACTGGCTGGATGCTGCCGGTTCATGAACTCTTCGACTGGGTGACCGGCAGACCCTATACAGGTTCTCCGTCGGTAAAAACCTGGAATAACGATGGACGTCTAGTGATTCTTGATCAAGCAGGCTGGACAGTTGTGTTTTCCGAATATCAGGAGTTCGACTCGTTTGCGCTTCCAACGCAATTTCGAATCACCGCAAACCACGTGTATGCTGATTCCGATTCACAGGCAAGCGAAATCAGGCTGGCTATTAGTGACTGGGGAATCCAGTAGTGGCGGAACTGTAAGACTTCACTAACGAGTAGAGACGACCGTTGACAACCTGGCTTGCACCGGCCAAACTCAATCTATTCCTGCATGTGGTCAATCGCTTTGACGACGGCTATCACGAATTGCAGACTGTCTATCAGTTGATTGACTGGAACGACGAACTGCGCTTTGAAATTACCAATGATGGACAGGTCAAGCGAATTTCATCCATTGAGAAAATACCTGAAACTGAAGATCTAACCGTGCGAGCGGCCCTCGCACTCAGAAATGAAAATCCTGGTACGCAAGGCGTAAACATTCACCTCAAAAAGAATATTCCAATCGGAGGCGGGCTCGGTGGCGGAAGCTCGAATGCCGCTACAACTCTGATGGCACTGAACGAGCTCTGGAATCTCAATCTATCGATCAAAAAACTTGCCGAAATCGGCATCGCGCTGGGCGCAGACATACCCGTATTCCTGTATGGAAAGAATGCCTGGGCAGAAGGTCGTGGAGAGATACTGTCAGATATCGAGATTCCACGGAGACTTTATGTGGTAGTCGCACCGCTCGTTGAAGTATCAACAAAAATTGTGTTTCAGAAATGTCAGTTCGCTTCTTTTCAGCCGAAAATAACAATAGAAGATTTTTTCAAAGGAACAACAGGCAATGACTTGGAAGAAACAGCCTGTGAGTTTTATCCAGAAGTAAAGTCCCTGTTGCAGTGGTTGCGTAGTCTGGGGCCTGCACGGATGACCGGTTCGGGCGGGGCGGTGTTCCTGCAGATTCAAAGTGTGCAGCAAGGCGAAGAAATTCTTGCAAAGTTGCCGCCTGCCTGCCGCGGCAGAATCTGTACTGGCGAAGGTGCTTAAAACACTAGCAGCACGAAGCAGATTTATTGAATTTCTTCACTCGTCCGGGTTTCTGTCCAGAGCCGATTCGTGACCACATAGAACGGTATCAGCAGGAATACCGCAACCACAATCTTAACCGCATAGTCGCCCAGCGCCCAAGTCACCCACGGCAACCCGGTACCCGCGAATGAGACGCCATAGAAAATGGCAGTATCCACAACCGATGCGATACTAGACGAGATTAGTGGCGCGTGCCACCAGTTTCGATGCTTCAGACGATCAAATATGCCAATGTCTGTCAGCTGACCGACAATGAAAGCAATGCCCGAACCCAATGCAATACGAGGTGATGCCAACCAGTACGACATGACTAGCGCTGTAAAAAAGCTGATGTAAGCGACATTTCTTGCTTTGGAAGCGCCGAGTCTGCGATTTACCACATCCGCCACAAAAAAGGTGATTGGGAATGTAAAGTGTCCCCAGGTAAGCCAGTTGTTGATGGGATATGCGACCAGAATATTGGAAGTGGTAATCACTACCGCCATGGCAATGACCCCCCAAATAACTCCGCGAAAACCCGCTGGTGCCTGCATGATGAAACTGGCTGCTAGTAGAGCTTATTCATTGGCTGGCATATCGCCGGCGATGAGCTGCGCGTCAAGTCTGACTGAAAACAGATTGATGCGCCAGTCCAGATGGGGTCCGGTGCCGCGTCCCGACGATCCGACCGTCGCGATTATCTGATTTTTCTTTACATAGTCCCCTGTTCTCACCAATATGCTATCGAGATGCAGAAATGCCGACGACAATCCGTGCCCATGATCAATCACCATCGTTGCACCGGAAAAAAACATGTCCGGATGAGCCACTGTCACAATGCCGGATGCAGGTGCCTGAACTGGCGTTCCAGCAGGAGCGTGAATATCGATGCCGTAGTGGGGGCGTCGCGGTTTGCCGTTCAGAATACGCTGACTTCCGTAAACACCGGTGATGATGCCATGCACCGGCCAGTCGATTCTTTCAAGAAAATCAGTTCGAACATCGTCGATTGTGCGCGCTTTGCGTATCATCGCTACATCTTCTCGGATTCGCTGCAGATCTTCTTCCGCAATATCAACCTTACTGGGCTCGAGGCCGTCAATTCGTTGAATGTCGTAACTTCGCTTGGCAATCTCGATTTCGCTGTCGAACTGGGTGCCATCTGGATGTACAACGGACAATGACCAAAAAAGTTTAGCATCACGGCCGAATCCCAACAAGAAATTGCCTGCCTCAGAAACCCGTACCGGCATTTCATCCAGGGATACTATGGCACCCGGAACGGTAGTTCCGATGAGCAAACCACCTTGAGTGAAACCGCCTTCCAGTGACGCACCCCGCGTTGGATCAAACGAAGTGTTTGCAAACACTTGCAAACTGAGTGCGGCTGCAACGAAAAATGGAAAAATACGAACAGACTTGATAATCACTTTGACTCTCAATTCAAGAATATGAGCAAACAACAAAAATTGGAATCCAGTTTGACGAAGTGACCTGGATTCAGAAAAATTATTAGGTTAAAGCTGGAATTCCAATAAAATCAGCTTTGAAAATAGTTGTACTACATGACCGAATATTATACGGATAGCATCAACCTCTTGAGTTCATCTGGGTTATTTGAAATTCGTCGATACTTTTCAGGCATTTCACACAAACCGTTCAATTGAGCAGGCATGGAAACTGGCTTGTTGATGGATCGTTCAATAGTGTCGGAAAATTTAGCCGGATGGGCAGTAGAAATGACGACCAAAGGTGTATTGGGGCTAGTCGTGACTTGGTCCACAGCTGCCAGTGCAACGGCAGTATGAGGGTCAACAATAGTGCCAGTTTCCGAATACTGACGCGAAATTGCTTCCTGAGTCTCCTTGTCGTTTACTCGGAACGCGCTAAAGCAGCTGCGAGCGCGATCCAGAATACGGGGTACAACACGAAACTGTCCTGTTTTGGAAAGCTGCTCCATCAAACTGGAAACGTGCTCGCCATCCCGATCCAGCAGCTCAAACAAGAATCTCTCGAAATTGCTGGAAACTTCAATATCCATGCTTGGAGTGACAGTCTGTTTGACGCCCTGTTTTCTCATAATGCCGGTTTCAAAGAAACGGGTCAGAATATCATTTTCATTGGAGCAGACCACTATCTGTTCAATGGGAAGCCCCATGCGCGAAGCGGCATATCCGGCAAATACATTTCCGAAATTTCCAGTTGGCACGGCAAATGAAACTGGAGTTTCGATGGCTCCCAACTGAATCGCAGCGTAAAAGTAGTACACAACCTGTGCAGCGATTCTTCCCCAGTTGATTGAGTTGACGGCACCCAAAGACCGATCTCTTCGTACCTCGGCATCGTTGAAAATGGCCTTTACGATCGCCTGACAGTCATCGAAAGTTCCGTCGACCGCATAGTTGTATATGTTTCGATCCTGATTGGTTGTCATTTGCCGGCGCTGCATGTCTGAGACTCGACGAAACGGATGTAGCATGAAAAGATCAATCGTCGAGCGTCCGGCAACCGCGTTAATTGCAGCGGAACCTGTATCACCGGATGTCGCTCCTACGATGGTTATGTGTTCCTCACGTCTTTTCAGACTCCAGTCCATAAACCTTCCAAGAAACTGCAGGGCATAGTCCTTGAAAGACAGAGTTGGCCCATGGAACAGTTCAAGAATATGAAGCCCCGGTTTGATTTCCTGAAGAGGTGCAATCTGCGGGTGATCGAAATTTGAATAGGCAGAGCACATCAGCTTTTTCAGTTCTTCTGGAGACAGATTGGTACCCGTGAAACGGCTGACCACCTGCACTGCAAGTTCGGTATAGGACAATTCCTTGAATGATTTCAATTCCTCGCAGCCAAAAGCAGGCCATGTTTTGGGGATGTAGAGCCCACCGTCCGATGCCAATCCACAGGTAGCGGCCTGTTCAAAATCCAGTTCAAGTGCTTGTGCGCGCGTACTGACGTATTTCATTGCGACAAAATTTGAGTGTCAGGGAGTGAAATCAATATCTGTGGAACCGTATCACGTGATTATATGGGCAATTGATTACAGTAATTAAATCCCCAAAGCATGCATTGCGATTGATCATTCCTTAATCACACCGAACTGCGCCAGTCAGTGCCATAGATTTCTGTTCAAGTGTTATACTGAAAATTCGAAACATTCTCACAATCAGTTTCTGTTGATGAGTGCACATTGCTGTCGTCATTTGCTGCCATGGATTTGCATGTTAGCTGCATCATTGTGCTTTTCCAGAATTGATTGTCGATGATGGCTTTGTAATTGATTCAGCTCTGACGGATTCTGTCCGAGCGATTGATAAAAATTTTGGAGGATTAATGATGTTAAAGAAAATGATTGCCGCCTTTGCATTGGCTGCACTTACAGTCGGCAGTGCGGGTACCGCAACAGCGGAGTGCACGAATGATGTCTGGAAAAAGGTGATGGACCGTGACACTATCGTCATCGGTGTCAAAGCTGACTACAAACCATGGGGATTTCGGGACTCCGACGGAAATATTGTCGGAATGGAAATCGACATGGCGATGGACGTTGGTGCAAAAATGGGCGTTGCAGTAGAACTGGTGGCGGTCCAATCATCCAACCGTATGCAATTTCTGGAAACAGGCAAAACCGACATGTTCATCGCAACCATGTCAGATCGTGCCGACCGCAGAAAAATTGTTGGAATTCCGCAACCCCCCTATTACACTTCAGGAACCAACATCATGTCTCCAAAGGCACTCGGATTCACGAATTGGGAGGAGCTGCGGGGTAGATCAGTGTGCGGTAAACAAGGCGCTTTCTACAACAAGATTGTCACCGAGCGATATGGTGTGAATGTCGTGGCCTTTACGGGCAATGCCGAAGCCAAACAAGCTTTGCGCGACAAGAAATGCGTCGCTTGGGTATACGACGATTCATCGATCGGTTCAGACCTCGCGTCTGGAGATTACGATGATTTTGAAATGCCGCTCATGTCCGAAGATGATAACCCGTGGGGATTGGCAGTGCCGCTCGCGGAGAACGATTGCATTTTCGGTCGCTTCATGTCCGGCATGATCCACAACTGGCATCAAAGCGGGCAGTTAATTGAGTGGGAGAAAAAGTGGGGTATCAAGCCGACTGTATTTCTCGCTAAATATAACGAAAATTACAAGGACTGGCTTGCCGAGTAGAGAATTCAGGTGCTGGTGGCGGTGCTAAATCCGTCACCAGCATCTGCCTGTTGCGTGAACGACGCACCTCGTCCAATCTAGATGATTGAAGTAATCACGTCTTTTTTCGTCCAGCTTGCTGAGGACTATCCGCGCTGGAACTTCATATTTTTCTATAACGAGTTCCAGTGGTGGCGCCTAGTCGGCGGCTTGAAGATGACAATTCTGCTGTCTGTCGCCTGCGTAATTTTTTCAGTCATACTCGGCGTGGCAGGCGCTTGGCTGCAGGGTTCTTCAAAACGCTGGGTGCGACTTCTGGTACAGGGATACATCCAGTTCTTCCGCAACACCCCGCCTTTCGTGCAACTGCTGTTCTTTTACTTTGCGTTAGGACAGATTACCCCTACAGTTACCGGGCCCGATGGCTGGACCGAGGTGCCACTGATTTCCAATGTTGGTTGGGCCATTATTTCGCTGTCTTTTTTTGCGGGATCGTTCAACGTGGAAATCTTTCGTGCCGGTATTGAAGCGGTACCTGAATCAACCCGAGAAGCAGCCGATGCACTTGGGTATTCACGGCTACAGTCTTATGTCGAGCTAGTACTGCCACTCGCATTTCGGGTCTCTCTACCAGCACTGAACAATAATCTCGTCAATTTGATCAAAACTACAACGCAGGCAATCGGCATTGCCGTGCCGGAACTCTTGTATGAGTGCGTTGGAATTTGGAACGATTATCCTAGTGCGCTGTATCCGACGATGACGGTATTGTTCGTAGTTTTCATTCTGTTGGTCGGCGTGCTCGTGAGCGGCATGAATCGATGGGAGAAAGCCATTCGCATACCCGGTTACGGAATCTCTGCATGAACAGTCAGCGAATTCCAGGGATTCACGCGATGGCGACGACCGATTTGCCGGTATTGTTGCCGTTTCGTTATCGAACTGCAAATGAGATCAATACAATCGGATTCAGTGCTTGGCTGGTGTCGGCGTCACCATGGCTGATGTTGGTTGCATTTGCGCTGCTGGTGCTATGGCCGTTGACTGCATTGGCAGCCGGCTACGACTACGGCGACGCAACGCGGGCTTTGATCAAGTGGCTGCCATTTTTGGTGGTCGGAGGATTTCTTTTCAATCTCCTGATCTCACTACTGACGATGCTGCTCGGTACGATTGCCGGAATTGTATTGGGACTAGCGCAGATATCTCCAATCTGGCTGCTTCGGGTATCCGCTAAATTTGCAACTCAGCTATTTCGCAATTCACCGTGGCTGGTGTTGCTGTTTATTGTTTTGCTTGCGCTGCCGTTCGAGATTGTGATTGGTGATCTGATCATCACCGTTCCAGATTGGGTAAAGGCAGTATTCGGACTGTCTTTGCCGATTATGGCCAACATATCAGAAGTAGTACGTGGCGCAATCCTATCTGTTCCGACCGGTCAGTGGGAAGCTGCCGAATCTCTGGCATTCAGTCGACGGCAGACTCTTTGGCAAATTGTGCTGCCGCAGTGCTTCAAGAGAATGATTCCACCTTGGATGAACTGGTATGCGATTCTAACCATGGCTACTCCACTGTGCTCCTTGCTCGGTGTGGAGGAGCTGATCACTTTGAGCAGACAGGCGATTGAAGCAGAGAACAATCATCCGGAACTTCTGGTACCTTTCTACAGTTTTGCTCTACTAATCTTTTTTGCCTACTGCTACCCCATCGCAAGATTGACAATTCGGCTGGAAAAACGATTTACGGTTAAACTATGACAATTTGTAATTCTGAATCTAATAGGTCTTTGTTGTAAAGCCATGAGCTGGACGGAAGCTGAACCCATTGTTTCCCTAAGAGACGTACACAAGTCTTTTGGCGACCTGGAAGTCTTGAAGGGAGTATCAATGGACGTGATGAAAGGCGAAGTGGTTTGTATTATTGGTCCTTCGGGATCAGGAAAATCAACGCTGATTCGCTGCATCAATGCATTAAATGATTTTCATTCCGGTTCAATCACTGTTGAGGGGCAAGAAGTCCATGATCCAAAACTCAATAAACTTGAACTGCGAAAGAAAGTAGGCATGGTGTTTCAACAGTACAACCTTTTTCCGCACCGAACCGCTCTGCAAAACATTATGATGGCGCCAATTAAAGTCTTAAAACAAGACCCGGATGAAGTCCGGGAACGAGCGAGGAATTTGTTGGAACGGGTGAATCTCACCGGCAAGGAAGACAGTTATCCTGGCGAGTTATCCGGAGGCCAGCAGCAACGAGTTGCCATCGCTCGATCGCTTGCAATGAATCCAATTGTCATGTTGTTTGACGAAGTTACAGCAGCACTGGATCCGGAAACTGTGAAAGAGGTTCTGACTACAATCAAGGATCTGGCTAGTGACGGCATGACCTGCATACTTGTCACGCATGAAATGGGATTTGCGAGAGAGCTTGCCGATTGCATTTACTTTACAGACCGCGGCGTTATTGTGGAGCAGGGACCGCCGTCGACTTTCTTTACCGAAGCACGCGACCCCAGAACACGGGAATTTCTCAGTCAGATTCTATGATCTGAATTTTCATGAGACTTCGGACTGCCGAATTTCGATTAGGCAACAAGTCCGTACATTCGCTTTCTACGTTCCGCCCACTCCACTAGAAGCTGGTCGGCTGTTAATCCGATAAACGCGACGCAAAGCCCAATCACCAAACCTTTGCCTCCATCGTTGAATGTCAGTGCCCGAAAAATTTCCTGCGACAGATCAACAGTGCCGATAAACCCGGCAATCATCACCATGAACAGTCCGAACATGAGCGTCTGATTTAGACCAAGGACAATCTCTGGAAATGCGATCGGCATTCGAACTTTCCATAAGATCTGATTTTCAGTGCAGCCTGAGGTAGTAGCCGCTTCGACTATATGCTGCGGTACGTTCCGAAGCCCGAAAATCGTGTAGCGCGTAATCGGAATCAATGCATAGATGATAATGGCAAAAATTGCAGAGACATCGTTGATCTGAAACAGCATTACTACAGGCAACAGATAGATGAACGAAGGAAATGTCTGAAAAGTGTCACACAGATTTTGCACCAACTTGGTAGACCAGTCTCTACGCGAGGCCCAAATGCCAAGGGGAATACCGATAAACGCGCACATGATCAAAGCGACAACCACCATGTAAAGCGTAATCATGGCTCTAACCCAGTAGCCGGAAACCGCAATAAACACAACGAATGACACAACCAGCAAGGCAAGTTTCCAGCCGCCCAATCTCCAACCGATACACACAACCAGAACGATGATGGCAACCCATGGAATCGAAGTGATGACACCTCGAATGGGTATCAGGAAATAGAGCAGAAAAGCATCGCGGAATACACCCAGTGGAACATAAAAGTGGAAAGTGATGTAGTCAACGATCACATCCCAAAACACAGAAGTGGATATAGTCAATTCCTGCGGAAAACGAACGACATGAGGCGTTATGTAAGAAAAAACTACAGTTCCGGCAATCAAACCGATTGCCGCACTGATAAACGGATGTCTAACCCAGAAGCGGCCGTGTCTGATGCGACTTGGCTGCTTGGCAGCCACAGCCTGACTGAAACGATCAAGAGCAATCGCGATGAATACTACTGCAATCCCAACTTCCAAAGCCTGACCGATCGCAAGCCGTTGCAGTCTGGTGAGCAAATCATGACCCAATCCAGACTGCCCGATAAATGAAGCGATTACGACCATGGCAAGACATTGCATGATGACCTGATTCACACCTAGCATCAGTTCCGCTCTGGCAGCTGGCAGTTGAACTTTCAACAGCATCTGCCGCGGTGAACAGCCAGCCATTGTTCCTGCTTCAATAATTTCGGGAGAGATTCCTTTGATACCTAGCACGGTAAGACGCGTCATTGGAGGAAACGCAAAGATTACGGTTGCGATGACTCCTGCTTTTGATCCGACTCCAAAGAAAATCGCAACCAAAATGAGATAACTAAAATGGGGCAAAGACTGTAATACATTTAGGATCGGCCATAGAAACTGTTCCACCCTACGATGTTTGGCGGCAAGAATGCCCAACGTAAGGCCGATAATTCCTGCAACTGGCGCTGAAACAGAAATCGCCGACAGAGTCTGCATGGATAAATCCCATATGCCGCGCTTGCTGAACAAGGCAAGATAGAAGAAACAGCCTCCGCCTAGCAGTGCAAGTCGCCAGCCTTTCAAATACCAGCCGTAAATTGCCGCCAACCCGACTAGGATCAGCCATGCGATCGGATCAATGCCATAGTCCGAAAATCCCTTGCGCAGCATCGCTTCGGTGAAATCCAGCGGCACTTCTATAGCATTCGCCAGTGCGCGCGTAATGTCTTTGAAGGTAAACGCATTGAAGAATTCATACTTGCGCAAAAAGTTGATTACAGCATTAACCCAATCGACGACCGGAATCATTCCCTCAATGGTTGCGCACCCCGCAAGACAGCTTTTCGGAGGTGTTATTGCCCAGTCCGGCAAAATCGGCCGAAGTGCAAATAGCAGAAAAAATGGCACTGTAACAGCAGCCAGTTTCAGAGATTTTGCATGCCTGTTTAACGCTTCAGACATTAGACCTTCTGAAATCCGGTTTGAACATTTTTCGTATTCCGTATACCGCTAAAATTTTTGGTTGAAATTTTGAACAAAATATATACAATGTTTACGTTATTGTGTACCAAAAGAGGCACATAATTAGATAATTTAATCATACACGAGGAAGTTTGAAATGAATAAATTGAAAGTATATTTTATTGCGGCAACTGCCGCATTCAGCATAATTGCATTCAGTGCTGCCAACGCGGAGTCCATTAAGATTCCGACTCACAATTGGTCCAGCCAACTCGTAGGCGCAAAGATTGTTGGAAAATTGTTTGAAATGATCGGCTCGGAAGTCGAATACATTCCAATAGACAGTCAGACAGTTTATCAGTCCATGTGTGAAAATGACATCGATATTGTGCACGAAGTCTGGCAAGGTGCATTTGGCGCAGCATTTGAAAAAGTTGTGGGCGAGGGGTGTGTAATTGATCTTGCCACTCACGATGCCAAAACCCGTGAAGAGTGGTGGTATCCCATGCATGTCAAAGAAATGTGCCCCGAACTCCCTGACTGGAAAGCTCTTGACTCGTGTTCAGAAATGTTTGCCCGTGTCGATTCTGAGGGCAAAGGTGTATTCATCGGCGGACCCGTCGACTGGCTGAAGAATGACGCAGAAAAGGTCGAAGCGCTCGGCATGAATTTCGTCGTGAAAAATGCCGGTTCAGCCGCTGCAATCTGGGCAGAATTGGCAGCTGGAATCAAACAGAACAAGCCTGTTGTAATTTTCAACTGGACTCCGAATTTTATCGAAGCTCTGTATGAAGGCGAATTTGTTGAATTTCCTGCATATTCACCGGAATGCTACAAAGACCCTGCTTGGGGTATGAACAAAGAAGCACTTTACGATTGTGGAAGCCCAACGGGTGGCTATCTGAAGATTGGTGTCTCTCATGGTTTTAAGGAAAATCATTCCAAAGCATATGAAGTAGCCAGCAAAATCAACTTCAACAATCTGGATGTTGCCAAACAGTCGAACTATGTTGACACTGACGGTATGGAAGTCGAAGCAGCAGCAGACCGATGGCTGGAAGAACACAAGGACAAATGGCAAGTTTGGATTCAGTAATTCAGCTTCATCCTTGTGTTAACTGACTGAATTTTTGTAATTCAAGTTGAATAGAATGCCGGCTGTCATGTGATGGCCGGCTTCTTTTTCAGCAAGCATTCAGATTCATTCTGCATTTGCTATATTAAGTAAAGGAAAAATCTGTATGCTTCTGATATGAATGACAATGTAAAAATCTCCTGCGAGAGTGTGACAAAGCTGTATGGGAAGCATCCCGAGCAGTTTTTTCGTGAACACAACTTCAACCCGGATGACGATGCCATCCGGGTAGGCGGTTACATACCCGCCGTAAGGAATGCCACTTTCAATGTATCTGAAGGTGAGATTCTGGTCGTTATGGGTTTGAGTGGTTCTGGAAAATCCACTCTGATTCGCTGCCTGTCGAGACTCATTCAGCCCACACACGGAAAAGTCATTTTTGACGGGATCGACCTGCTACAGGCGAGCAAGAAAGAACTCATAGAAATTCGTCGCCACAAAATGGGCATGGTGTTCCAACACTTTGCACTACTGCCGCATCGAAATGTGCTCCAGAATATTGCTTTTCCTTTGGAAGTGCAGGGCATTGACCGGGAATCGCGTGAAAATCGAGCTCGAGAAATCATAGAGATTGTCGGACTTGAAGGACGGGACGACTATTATCCACGAGAACTTTCAGGTGGCCAACAGCAACGCGTAGGCATTGGGCGTTCATTGGCAGTCGAACCAGAAATTTGGTTTTTGGATGAGCCGTTTTCCGCTTTGGACCCATTGATTCGTAACGAAATGCAGGACGAATTCATTCGTCTGCAATCCGTATTGAACAAAACCATCGTTTTCATTACACATGATTTTGACGAAGCAATCAAACTTGCTGACAGAATCATCATCATGTATGAAGGGAAAATCGTACAGATTGGCACAGCTGAACAATTGATAACCCGCCCCGCAAACGACTATGTAGGTGAATTCACGAAAAATGTATCGCGTGGGAAATTACTTCCAGTAAGTTGCGTTATGGATGCTGTCGGCGGGGAAACTCATCCAGACATCACCGTTCATCAGGACGATCGATTGTCCAAGATCGCAGGGCGCGTTCTAGCAGTCAATCAAGACGTGCGAGTGGTTGATGCCGACAACCATACTGTCGGAGTGCTCAAGTGCCAAAAGTTGATTGAAGCGATTTTCAAAGATGGCTATATTCCAAACTAGAGTCTTTCCATAGAGACTTGATTCTCAATTTCAAACACACTGATCTTTTTCCGAATCCGCACACGCTGCAAGCAGAATTCTTTTAGCCTGAATGAGCGGGCAATTTCGTTGCAGTGTAAAGCGATTTCCTCTTTTGGATTGCTATGTGTGATTCATACATTGTTGAAAGGGTTCTGCAAGTTGCAGACGAGATTTAGTATCCAGAAAATTTGTTAACCTGTATAAAAAGAATTTGCTAGCGTGTTCGATTAGTACATTAATCAGTGGAGAATCAATGCCGGATTAACAACATCAATCGGCATGAAAGAAGTTTTTCAACAAAATAAAATTATGGGGGAGACAAAATGGACCAACTGAACTCCATTATCAATTCTATTAATGCCTTTGCCTGGGGCCCTCCCATGCTGGGAATACTGGGGGTAACAGGCGTACTCCTCACTCTCGGCCTAGTTTTCATGCCATGGCGCAAGGTTGCCTATGGTTTCAGACTGCTGTTTGATAAGAGCGACCCCGGCGGAGAAGGTGAAGTCAAACCGTTCAACGCACTGATGACAGCTCTTTCTGCTACGGTTGGAACTGGAAACATTGCCGGCGTTGCGACTGCTATCGCACTTGGCGGACCGGGGGCCATATTCTATATGTGGCTAATTGCTCTGTTCGGCATGGCTACAAAATATGCAGAAGCAGTGTGCGCTGTCACCTATCGCGAAGTCGATGCTACGGGCAAATACGTTGGCGGCCCGATGTATTATCTGCGCAACGGTGTAGGTGAATTCGCTCCAGAACTTGGCAAGTGGCTTGGTTTGGCATTTGCTGTTTTCGGAGCTATCGCCGCATTTGGTATTGGCAATGCAGTTCAGGTCAATTCTATGGCTACCGCACTGGGCTCTAGTTTTAGCGTGCCAACCTGGATAACAGGTGCCGTGGTATCGGTATTGGTCGCATTCGTCATCCTCGGTGGCATTCGCCGTATCGGTGATGTCGCGGGTAAGTTGGTACCAGCAATGATCGTGCTTTATATCGGAGCCGCCTTGGTCATCCTGATCATCAATATCACCAAAATTCCAGAAGCGGTCGGCTTGATTTTCACGTATGCCTTCACCCCAGCTGCCGCTACCGGTGGATTTGCTGGAGCAGCCGTCGCAGCAGCGATTCGATTCGGTGTCGCACGTGGCGTATTCTCGAATGAATCCGGCCTTGGGTCAGCGGCAATCGCGCATGCAGCGGCACAGACGAACAACCCTGTTCGTCAAGGCATTATCGCCATGCTGGGAACTTTTATCGATACACTCGTAGTCTGCACAATGACAGCACTGGTCATCATTACGTCCGGTGCATGGATGGCAGTCGGGGCCGATGGCGGCGGATTAACCGGAGCCGTTTTGACCTCAGCCAGCTTCCAAAACAGCATTGGCGGCGGTCAGTATATCGTTACTATTGCACTTGTAGTGTTTGCTTTCACAACTATTCTAGGGTGGTCTTACTATGGCGAAAGATGCTGGCAGTACTTGTTTAGCGAGAAAAGCCTGATCATTTATCGTGCATTGTGGGTACTGGCCGCATTCAGTTTTGCGAACGTAAAGGTGGACTTTGTTTGGAATCTGTCAGACACACTTAATGGTCTTATGGCGGTGCCGAACTTAATTGGATTGCTGTTGCTCGCACCAATGGTATTCAAGGTTACGCGAGACTACTTTGAACAGGAGGGACGTCCTTTAGGGCGAACTTCCAATTAGAAGCTATCAAAATTTCCTCGGCGCATCCGTCAAATACGGGGGCGCCGAGGGCGTTCTTTACAACTGTGATGGCATCTGGATTAGGTGCCGGGCACAAATCGATTCAGTACCGAATCAGTCTGAGGAGAGGCATTTCCTGTTTCTAGATTGGTTTTGCATAGGCACCTACTTTTCTTGTGGCA
This sequence comes from Arenicellales bacterium, assembly GCA_965219265.1. Classification (GTDB taxonomy): domain Bacteria; phylum Pseudomonadota; class Gammaproteobacteria; order Arenicellales; family JAJDZL01; genus JAJDZL01. The sequence continues at coordinate 2,990,175 of OZ244730.1, read as the reverse complement.
ATGTCTACACCTACCGGCCTTTCAAGTATTTGCACGCCCGCCGCAACACGGTCAATCGCTGGAACGCTGAATTTCATCTAGAACCTGCAAATAGGCATCTGAACTACCCGTAGAAATTTCGAAGCGATGGTCAATTTGAATGGTCAGCCGCCTAGAAACAGTTCGCCGACTTTAGGATTTGCCAGCAGATCATCGCCCTTCCCGGCGATTGCCAGTTCGCCGGAAACCAGCACATATCCGATATCCGCAAACTCCAGTCCCTTCTTTGCATTTTGCTCGACCATGATGATAGTTTTACCTTCCTTGTGCTGAAGATCGTCAAGGATTCCGAAAACCATGTCGATGAAGCGAGGTTCTAGACCGATCGAGGGCTCGTCAACCAGCAGCAACTGCGGGTCCATCACAAGCGCTCGAGAAATTTCAAGTAACCGGCGCTCGCCGCCGGACAAAACTTTTGCCTGATGCTTGCGACGTTCTGCAAGCCTTGGATATTTGTCAAACACCGCTTCGGCAGATTTTCTAGCCTGCATCGGCTGTTTTTTTAGAAAACCACCCATCCATAAATTCTCTTCCACTGTCATTCCGGGGAAAATCGACTTGTCTTGCAAGATATAAGCAATACCAGCCGCCGCCAGTTTTTCACTTGGAGTAAGGGTGGTGACGTCCTGCTTTTCAGCCCCAGTACCAATACTGATATTTCCAGAAAAAATCTTGGTAAAACCAAAGATTGAATGCAGAATCGTGGATTTACCCGCGCCATTCGGGCCGATCAGACACAGGGACTGCGTGCGCCCAACCCGCAGATTGAAGTTATGCAGAATTTTCATTTTTCCATATCCGGCATGCAGATTATCTACAGACACGAACGGTTCATCGCCAACGAGATTATCCAGATCTTCGATTGAAATCGCTTCTGCGATCTCGGCGGCTTGACGCGCTACTTCATCGACAGAGATGACAGCATCGTCACTACCGCTGCCATAACTTTTGACTGAGCCTTTATCGTCCAGATTGTTCATGTTCGCTTGTCATTACCATTTTGTGTCAGTGAGCGCCTAGATAAGCATCGACAACTCTCTGATTATTCTGGATTTCATCTGGAGAACCTTGTGCAAGCATCTCGCCGTGCGCAAGGCAGTAAATTTTGTCTGCTAGATTCATAATGACTCGCATGTTGTGCTCAATGACGAACAGCGTGATGCCAAACTCACTATTTGCTCGCTTCAGCCGGTCAATCAGGCCGTTGATCAGTGTCGGATTGATTCCCGCAGTGGGTTCATCAAGCAACAATGCAGTCGGCTCGTTCATCAAAGCCATTGCGAATTCAAGAAGTTTCTGTTGTCCGAACGAAAGTGAACCCGCGGTAAGGTAGCGCTTTTCATACAGACCTACGAATTCAAGCAGTTGGTCGGTTTTTTCGTAATCCTGAATGGTATGGCGGTGAAAGGATTCGAGAAACTTCATCTTACGATGCGGAAGGGAAATCAGCATATTTTGGACGCAGTTCATTTTGCCGTAGATTCGGGTTTGCTGAAAGGTTCGGATCAAACCCAGCCTGGCAATTTCCTGAACCGATTTTCTCGATATCTCACGGTCGTCGAATTTAATCGAGCCTGAATCTACGGGGTGAAATCCTACTATGGAATTGAACAGAGTCGTTTTGCCGGAGCCGTTCGGCCCAATCAGCCCGGTAATTCGACCTTGCTCTACAGACATGGATACATCATGATTTGCTACAACGCCGCCGAAAGATTTTGTCACGCTATTGACTTCAATGATGTGTGTCACGATACTGGCTCCTCCCGCTGTGCGGTTTCCACTCGGATACCGAACCATTCAGGGCGAACATGTTGCAGCCAGCCAAGGATGCCGTCCTTAAAATAGACAACAGTGACCACGATCAGCATGCCTAGTGCGACCCACTGCCAGCCAAGGAAATAATTCCAGGTCACTTCCTTGAACAGATGAAAAGTTATCGCTCCGATGACGGGGCCCCACAGGGTTCCCTTGCCGCCGAGCAGTACGCATACGACCATGAATATGCCAAGATTGATGGTCTGGTAGGCAGTTTCCAGTGGCTCGAAGTGAATCAGCTGGAATGCTGAAATACCACCGGCTACACCGACAAAGAAAGCCGACAGAGACCACGCAGTCAATTTGTAGCGCATGGTGTGAATTCCCATCGCCTCGGCCTTCTCCTCATCATCGCGTATGGCATTGATCGCCGCACCAAAGCGCGTTCCATAGAGCCACTTGGCGAACATGAATGCAATCACTCCGGTTGCAGCGAAAAGGAAATAGAAAAACACTTTGCCCAGTTCGAGATCGTAGGGAAACACCGGTAGAGAGATTCCTTGGCCGCCGCCAACCCATTCCCAATTTGAAACCAGTTCGCCAGCAGCAATGGCAACGCCGAGAGTGCCGATTGCAAAATAAGGACCGCGCAAGCCAAATGTGATGTAACCAATGATCAATGCGCTTATTGCGCAAAATATACCTGCGCCGATGATGCCTAAAATTGCACCTAGAAAATATTCGGTATCGGAAAATTTGTATATCTTGTCACTGAAGGCGTTGGTAAACTCCCCTACGTCAAAAGCAATGGCAATCGTTATGATGGCGGCTACATACATGCCGGTTCCGTAAAAGAAAATGTTGCCGAGAGAGTTGTAGCCCATCTGACCGCCGGTCATGTCCCAGGTGATGGCAACGATAATCATAAGCCACAGAGTCGCGAGCTGTGTCTTGAAATCCGGAAACAGGAAGGGTGCCGCCAAAATCAGGGCGATGAGAAAACCGTAGAAAACGAAGCGTTTGTTTGCCATCGTTAGAACTCTACTGCAAACTCTTGCGTACACGTTTTTGCTGGATCAACCGAATGAGCAATACCAGCAACAGCATTAAAACCGCTACCGCTTGCTGGTAGCCGATTCCGAATATGTGCGCGCCGTATTGTTCAAGCGCACCGATTCCCAGACCTGCCGCGATGACGCCTGGCAGATTGCCGAGACCAGCGGCCGTAACAATAACAAATGAACGGATTGAATGTGTGATTCCATAGAATGGCTGAATGACCCAGACCATGACGACAATTGCACCCGCGGCACCACAAATCGCGGAGTTCAGAGAAAAAGTGAACGCATAGATTTTTTCGGTATTGATGCCCATTACGCGAGCTGCCCGAGCATCCTGAGCCGTGGCGCGAATGGCTTGCCCCATACGACTGAATTTCATGAAAACGATGACTCCGATAGCGAGAATCGCAGCCATCAAAACCCCCAGCAGTTTGGCTATGGGAACGTCAATGAAGCCGTCAGCGAAATAAAGCGTGTCGTATTTGAGAGCGATACTCTGAGTATCGGAACCAAACAGCAGGTTTAAAATTTGTGCAATAATGATCGCAATCCCGAACGTCGCCAACAGCGAGGTAAAGAGATCACGTTCAATTACCCGGGATATCACGAGTTTGTAAATCACCCAGCCGATTACCCACAGTACAGCGAAGGCGAAGGGTACGCCGAGTAATGGATGCAGTCCATTTTTGGATAGCCACCAGGCAACGTAACCACCGGCGATCACGAAATCGCCCTGTGCCAGGTTCTTGACGTTCATCACACCCCAGACCAGGGCCAATCCATAAGCTGCCAGCGCGAACAGCGACCCGATCATCACCCCGTCAATGACGATCTTGAGGTTGACGATTGGAAATTCAAACAGCAGTGAAATATTCGCCAGAATCTGATCCATGAATCTTCATACTGCCGTTCGGTTTTCGGTCTGCATCAAGGGCTGCGAACTCACCGAGTTAAAACCAGACCGGATGCACACTTGGCATCCGGTCTGTCATTCTTTGCTACGAATCAGATTCGGTTAATTTCTCGGCCAGTTCAGGGCGTGAGAAGCGAATGCCGAAGGTGCCACAACATTGTATTTTCCATCCTGAATCTGGCGTAAAACCATCGGTTTGGCGATGTTGTTGCCTGCATCAGAAAATTTGATCTGCCCATAGAACGTTGCGAGATCGGTCGCTGCAATTGCATCACGCACCGCTTGCTTGTCCAGTGTTCCTGCTCTTTCAAACGCATCCTTGAATACGTACACTGCAGCGGATGCCTGTGCTGTTTGGTAAGGAACAGGCTTCTCGGCATACTCTGAAAAAGTTGCTTTGAATTCCTGTTCATACTCTGCGGCAGAGCCGAAAATTGGATCACTGTAAGTCAGGGTCTCGGCCCACTGAGTAGAACAGAGAATGTCATTGGCAGCGTCACCGAAATTGCCGACAACATCGGCTGCCTCACAGTGAGTGATGGCAACCATAGGTGCGTTCACATTCTGCTCTTCAATCTGACGCACGGCTGTGGCGGCACCCTTGGAGTGTCCACTGACGATCAGAACATCCGGCTTGAGCAGTTTCACTTTCGTGAGGATCGCACTCATATCGGACAGGTCGCGAGGAAGCTGTTCATCAATCACGATCTTCATGTCATACTTGGCAGCGTCTTCCAGAACGCCAGCGCGGATATCCAGTGAAAACGGATCGTTTTCAACCGCTACTGCGACTTTTACGTCTGCTGGAGTGCTACCGGATTCGGTGGCTTTTTCAGCGGCCAGTGTAATCGCCGAAGCAAGATATTGTTCAGATGTCGAGAGCACTGCAAAAAGATACTTGTAACCCTTGTTGAAAAGCGAGCGACTTGCGCCTTCTGCTTCCACCATCGGGATTTGGTATTTTTCCGTTACCGGAGCAATGGCTTTTGTCAGACCAGACGAGTAGGGACCGAGCATATATTGGACTTCGTCCTGATTGATCAGACGTTCTGCCAGAGTCGCGCCTCTGTCGCCTTTCGATTCATCGTCATAATAGATGACTCTGAAGTTGTAACACTTGTCACCAATCGTGACTCCGCCGGCATCTTTGATTTTCTGAATGGCAAATTCATAGCCGTTCTTGGCGTGAACCCCATTCGTGGCATACTTTCCAGTCAATGAAATTGCTGAACCCAGCACGATTTCTTCGCAGTCTTCGGCAAATACCGAGTTTGTGGAGAACAGCAACAAGACGCTGGCGACGAGTCCCCAAAACAGCCTTGGTTTTCCCATAATTATCCCTCCATATAAATAGCTTGGTGTAAATTTGAAATTATTCGACTTGTTGGTCAATTTATGAGTTCAGTATAAACCAAAGTTGACCGCCAGAATGACACTAGGACAACAGCCAATGCGTCAAATTTATTGCTTTCACCGGTAGGGCAGAAATTACTTCCGACTATTTCTTGACAAGTGAAATTTGTCGCCCGGTCCATTCTGGTTTTTCTTTGATTTCCGCTTCTTTCAGGCTACGCTGCACTTCGTCCGGCATCGCAATCGTTTTCCCTTCTCGAGTGCTGTAGTGGAGAATCAGAAATTCCGCCGTTGCACATATCTGCTCGTTTACTACCATCAGGTGCGCGCACCAGATTTTTTTGGCATCTGAACCAAGAATGATCGATTTAACATTTATTTCCGCAGGTTTCCGAACTTCGTTGACGTAACGCAGATGAGTTTCAACGGTATAGAGCGCACACCCAGTCTGCTCAAAATATTCGACTCCAATATTGAATTGATCCTGCAAAAGCCAGGTCGTATTGGTAAACGGCACGAGATAGTATGCTTCGTTCAAATGACCATAGGCATCAAGCCATTCATCTTTCAGGGGTTCCGAATGCAGTTTGAATATAGTCATGAGCATCTCCGTGTATGAATCTGATCTGAGTACAAATTTTGCTGTCGAGATATGCACCTGACTCGGATTTCGACATTCAACATTGTATCAATCAGTTCGAACACGGAACTCGAAATGACACTGGCCAGCGGGCAACGATGGGGATTCGGGCAGTTGCCGCCAGAAATTCACCCGTACAGTTCAGTATATAATGCCAGTTTTCTCTGAACACACGACTTGCCGGAACGATTCTATGCCATCCCCATTTCGAGTCATTGTTTTTCAGCATATTGCATGTGAACATCCTGGAATATTCCGAAAATTCATGCAAAGTGATGGAATTCGCTGGGATCCAATCGAACTTGACGAAGGCGAAAAAATTCCTGATCTGTCGGGATATGATGCAATGATTTCGATGGGTGGACCCATGGATGTCTGGCAGGAAGAGGAATTTCCATGGCTCGTTCAAGAAAAAGAAGCGATTCATGAAGCGGTTCGAGTGAGAAATATGCCTTTTCTCGGCGTGTGTCTGGGCCATCAGCTGCTTGCTGATGCCGCTGGCGGAAACGTCGGGGCGGCAGACACATCAGAAGTGGGCATGCTGGATGTTGAACTAACGACAGAAGGGATACGCCATCCTCTTGTGCGTCAACTGCCGCAAAAGTTCAAAACGCTTCAGTGGCATAGTGCTGAAGTCAAATCCGTACCTGACGATGCGGCGGTGCTGATGTCATCTCCTGTTTGTTCGATCCAGTCTTTCGCGATTGGAACGACTGCGCTGGGAATACAGTTTCATGTTGAAACTGGGCCGCAGACTATAGATGAGTGGAATGCGGTTCCAGAATATGAATCCGCGTTGAAGAACACTTTCGGTGCAGATGGTGCTGACCAGCTTAGGGAGCAAGCCAGTAAGTATGAGGCTAGCCTGTCTAGCACTGCAGGAACACTATATCGAAGCTGGATGAATAATTGCCTGACTTGAAAGTTACGAATTCGGCACTTTGCTAACGGTAATCTTCGCGATTCGACGTTTGCCGACGCGAATCACATGCGATGAACCTGCCGGAATTGCCTGTCGTGAATCGCTCACGCGTTCCCCATCAATCCTAACAGCACGCTGCTTTACCAGACGGTGTGCATCGGAAGTGGTTGCAACAAGCCCGCTATCCTTCAACAGATTGGCAAGCGCAATGGTATCTTCCAAAATAGAAATCTCTTTATCTTCCATGTCTTCCGGGATATCCCCGCGCTGAAAACGGGCGATGAAATTCTCATGCGCTTTCTTTGCCTGTGATTTTGAGTGAAACCGCTCGACCAGCTCTTCTGCAAGGAGAAATTTGACATCTCGGGGATTGAATCCACATTCAGCCTTCTTCCTGAACTCGTTGATCTCAGTCAATGAACGAGAACTGACCAACTCGAAATACCGCCACATGAGCTCATCTGAAAGAGACATGATCTTGCCAAAGATCTCGCTAGGCGGTTCATCGATGCCAATGTAATTCCCCAATGATTTCGACATTTTCTGCACGCCATCCAGACCCTCAAGAATCGGGACCGTGATGACGATCTGTTGAGGCTGACCGAATTGCCGTTGCAATTCACGACCAACCAGCAAGTTGAATTTCTGATCGGTTCCCCCTAGTTCCACATCCGATTGCAATGCGACTGAATCATATCCCTGAACCAGCGGATAGAGAAACTCGTGAATGGCAATCGATTGCTGACTCGAAAACCGCTTTTTAAAATCATCCCGCTCCAGCATTCTTGCCACCGTGTATTGCGAGGCAAGTTTGATCATCATTCCAGCGTCTTGTTCTGAAAACCACTCGGAGTTGAATCGTATGACAGTTTTGTCGGGATCGAGTACCTTGAAAACCTGTTTGCTGTATGTGACAGCATTGGCCTGAATTTCCTCATTGCTCATCGGCGGACGGGTCGCGCTCTTGCCAGAAGGGTCACCGATTCTGCCGGTAAAGTCACCAATCAAAAATGTGACTTCATGCCCCAACTGCTGGAACTGGCGCATTTTTTCGAGAAGCACGACATGCCCGAGATGAAGATCAGGTGCAGTTGGATCAAATCCGGCCTTGATACGTAAAGAACGACCGGTTTTCAGACGTTCCGCTAATTCGGTTTCAACGAGAATTTCTTCCGCGCCTCGACGAATCAAATCAAGCGATTCTTCAATGGAATAAGACAGTTTAGGTTACCTCTGGTGATATAAACTAATGGTGGTTGCAAATTGTACGTTCTATCTGTTTTTTTGCATTTGAAATTAGCTTCAAATGTGACTCATTGAATATCCACTACAAATGATTGAAATAACTGGCAATATTAAAAATATATTTCTATTATTTACTTTTACTATCGAATCAGTATAGAATGTATGGTTTTAGTCACACCTCAGTTCAATCAATAATGTAACAATGAACAGGTTGACTCTCAACCAACGGCGCCCTGGTGAAAGGGGTTTGAATAAGCCGGTTCTTTCAGTGAAACAAAAGCTTATTTTGCTTTCCGCGCTGGTGTTGCCCATTATACCTGCCAGCCTCTCGCTTACACCAAATCAGAATGTTGACGCAGATAATCTTGCTTTCTCTGTATCGGATTTAGGATTGCAGATTGCCGCATCGAGTGGCGCTGAACCTGTATCCAGCATTCAATCTCAGGTAGTTCCAGTTGATAAACCCGCACCTGAGGCAACGCCGACGGCAACGAAAGTCAATCAAGTTGTAATGATCAACCCTGATCTACAAACTCCTCCTCTTGCTATCCTGACAGACTCTGAATATGTCCCACAAACAGTAACACCAATAGATACTGAGCCACTGTACACCGAACGTCCCACTCTATACTGGTCTACTGCAAAAGTTAAAAAAAATGATAGTCTGATTAGTGTTTTTCAAAGGAATAATCTGACAGCTGCGACCGCGATACAATTGACGAAAATGCGCGGAGCCGAAGCCATTCGGGTGTTGTATCCGGGAGATGAATTCAGAATTGCTTTTGACGCTCGCGACGAAGCAGTTGGAATAGAGTTTCGTCGCAAGAAACGTCAGAGTCTGATGTTTCTCTTTGAGGATGGGGAAATTAGCATCGTCGGCAAAGAAAAAACGAAACAAGCCGGCACTCTACGAGTACTGCTCGACCAAAAAATTGAGATCATCAGTGAAATTGCTCCCCAGGAATCAACTCAACCCGTGCCGAGACTCGATGAGTCTAGACTCGTCTGGCACGATGTCAAGGTTCGAAATGGCGATACCTTAAGTCATATTTTCAGACGGCTGGGCTTGTCGAGCACCGAAGCCGTTAAAGTTGCCAATGCACCGACCGAAAACTGGTTGAAATTCGGTTTGAAGCCCAACCAGGAATTTCGAATCGCAATAACCGAAGACGGAAAATTCGCAGCTTTGGAATTTTCAAATCTACCAACAGCTCAGTTGCGTACAGTGATTGCCCAAGATAATGAATATCTCGTTGGCTACCGGAAGTTGAAATCTGAAATTCAGGAGCACTATGCTTGCTCGAAGATTCGAGTCAACCTATATGAAGCAGCAAAAGCAGTCAAGCTACCCAGTTCGGTTGTTGAAGAATTCGCTAATATTTTTGCCTCGCGAATAGATTTCAGCCGGCAACTGCGCAAAGGTGACGAGTACTGCGTTATATATGAGCAAACTTACCTGAAAGGCAATCCTGCCAACGGACCGAGGATTGTCGCAGCGTACCTTCGACAAAAAAACAACCTGATTCAGGCATTTCGCTACACTCGCGAAGACGGTCACACAATCTACTTTGATCAGAACGGCCTTAACATGCAGGGGCATTTTCTGAGATCACCGATAAAATATGCCAGAGTCACTTCTGTATTTAGTGACAATCGGTTTCATCCGGTACTGAAAAAGCGCCGCAAACATATGGGAGTTGACTATGGTGCCAGAAAAGGAACTCCGGTTAGAGCGACAGCGCATGGGGTTGTAGCCAAAAGATCGAACGATGCGGCGGGCTACGGCAAAATGATCTTGCTGAGACACGGAAGCAGCTACGAAACTGTATATGCTCATATGTCGAAATTTGGCAATGGCACAGCACCCGGAAGTCGTATCAGGCAGGGTCAAGTCATTGGATACGTCGGAAAGACCGGATTGTCAACTGGAAACCACTTGCATTATGAATTTCGAGTGAATGGAGTGCATCGAGATCCCTTGAATTATGAGATGCCAATGGGTGAACCGATCGCTAAAAAGGACCGAGAAATCTACAATCAACTGGTTAATCGGCTGTCCGAGAAACTAAATAACATCGACCAGCCGATGCTCGCATACTCTCCTAGCGAAGCGACACAATAATTCAGTGTCGTTACATGATTAGCCATATCACCTACTCGATATGGGAGATTTGTATGCCGGAGTGATGTCGGGGACGAGTTTGGACGGTATTGACTCAGTACTGGCCTCATTTGATGCTCCGGGTTCGATCAAAATTCAAAAATCGAGCTTTGGGTCATACCCTCATGAATTTCGATCGACTCTCAAACTTCTCCTGGATGATCCACAACCCGACTCGAAGTTGGCGAGCGAGGTTGATTCCACACTCGGCGATCTATTCGCTGATGCCATCCTACGACTGCTTGAAGATCAGCCTAAAGAAGATGTAAAAGCAGTCGGATGTCACGGACAAACCATCATTCACCGGCCCAACGCCGACCCTCCTTATACCTGGCAAGCCGGAGACGGCAATATCATCGCTCAAAAGACCGGGTTGCCCGTTGTCACTGATTTTCGGTCAGCAGACATGCGTGCCGGCGGGCAGGGGGCACCGCTCACACCAGCATTTCACCAGTTTGCATTTCAAAGCACTGAGGAGCCACGGGCAGTCGTAAACATCGGTGGAATTGCGAATGTCTCTTATCTTCCCGCAGACTTGAATGAAAAGGTTATCGGCTTTGATACCGGGCCTGGCAATGCGCTTTCGGACCAGTGGATTAGTCTGCATAAAGGTCTTCCATACGATAAGGACGGACAGTGGGCTCTGTCTTCAGACATTGATGAAAATCTGTTAAATCAACTGATGACGGATCAATATTTTCAACAGCCGAACCCCAAGAGTTTGGATAGCCGATATTTCAGCATCGACTGGTTACTGAGCAACATTCGGGAAGTCTGGCCGGAGCCGGATATTCCGGTCGTTCAGAGCACCATTGCCGCCTTGACTGCAGAATCGATCTGGCAAGGAATTCGGTTGTTGATGCCGCCCGTTCAGAAAATTTATCTGTGCGGCGGCGGAGCTCACAACCAGGCTATCGCAAAGCGGCTTGAAGATACTTCAGAACTGCAAGTTGCCAACTCGGAAGAACTGGGAATGGCTCCAGATCTAGTCGAAGCCTGTGCAATCGCTTGGTTTGCAGAACGCCGGATGGTTAATTCATGCGCCAATTTACCATCTGTCACTGGGGCAAGCCGAGAGGTCATGCTTGGTTCAATTATTCAACCTGACTAGACCAAACAAATTCTTTTAGCAAGGAGCGGCAGCAGTTCACCGACGCTGTGGCTACTATCCGGTATTGTCAGCAATCCAGGGTTTTTTCGCGTTCCCATTCGAATACTTGTGAACAGAACTGATTCCAGTCTGCCAGTTTCAATTTGCAATAACTGTCGAGATTGTCCTTGCCAAACGCAGATTGCAAAACCTCGCTCGACTGCGTGAGTCGAATGGCATCCAGCAGGTTGAGTGGCAATTTTTTGACATCACCCGCAAGTTCTGGATTCGCATACATGTCAATATCCAACCTCTTTCCAGGATCGCGTTTATTTTCCACTCCATCCAGCCCTGCAGCGGCAATTCCTGCCTGCAACAGGTAGGGATTGGCGGCGCCATCCATCAACCTAAGCTCGAATCGGCCGGCATCTGGAATACGGATCATGTGAGTTCGGTTGTTGCCGGTATAGGTGACTGAATTGGGAGACCATGATGCTCCAGAGCGAGTGCGCGGTGCATTGATCCGCTTAAAACTGTTCACGGTTGGGTTGAAAATGGAGCACAACTCTTGTGCACTGTGTACGATTCCGCCCAGAAAATTGTAAGCCAGTGATGACAATCCAACTTCATCCGATTCGTCAAGAAACAGGTTGGTACTACTGTCAGCATCCCACACAGAAACATGCGAATGGCATCCATTTCCGGTAAGATCGGTAAACGGTTTGGGCATGAAAGTAGCTCGCTGACCATGGAGTTCCGCAATGGTTTTCACCATGAATTTGAAAAACACATGTCGATCAGCTGTTGTCAGTGCATCGCTATAGTCCCAGTTCATTTCAAACTGGCCGTTCGCATCTTCGTGGTCATTCTGATAGGGGTTCCAGCCAAGCGCAATCATGGCATCACAAATTTCACTGACAACGTCGAAGTTGCGCATCAGCGCGGATTGATCATAGCAAGGCTTTTCCTGTGAATCGCGGTCGTCATTGACTTTACGCCCGTCGCTGCTCACCAGCATGTACTCGCATTCCACTCCAGTTTTCATAACATATCCGCGATCTGCCAATCGAGCTAGCTGTCTTTTCAGCATGATTCGAGGGCATTGTTCGACTTCAACACCACCCATCCACAGGTCAGCGGCAAGCCAGCCAATGTCTGACTGCCATGGCAGGATGATCAAGCTTTCAGGGTCGGGAACAGCCAGCATGTCCGGGTCAGCAGGCGTCATGTCCAGCCAAGTGGCAAATCCAGCGAATCCGGCACCTTCTTCCTGCATTGCCCCAATGGCACCTGCTGGAACAAGTTTTGCTCGCAAACCGCCGAACAGGTCGACGAAACTGATCAGAAAATACTTAATTTCCGCATCTTCTGCGACTTGTGAAAGATCAATTGCCATAGTTAACCTCCATCCTAATTTTGTGGACAATTTCGTTTTTTAGGTGTCTTCTTGATTGAATTCAGACGCCTGTATATATCTGTTGATTTCAGAATATGCAAATTTTGATACACATGAACCGCAGTGAGATTATAGAGGCTGGCCAGGAATCCAGTTGGTACCGGCTAGAGGGACTTGAGCCATGGCGGCTGCCTCAACCGTCAGGGCAACCAGATCTTCAGGTTCAAGATTCAGGACGTGGCTCTTTCCACAAGCCCTCGCCAGGGTCTGCAGTTCCAGCACCATTGTGGACAGATAATTTTTTAACCATCTCGCACCCTGTTCCGGCTTCAAACGAGATTCCAGTTCCGGGTCCTGCGTCGTAATTCCAACCGGACAGCGTCCGGTATGGCAATGATGACAGAACCCTGGCGCCGTTCCGATGGCCGCGTAGTCGTCAACATGCACTGGGCGATTGCAACCAAGTGCGACCATTGCCGCACTCCCTATTGAAACCCCATCAGCACCCAGCGCCAGTGCCTTGGCAACATCTGCGCCGCTTCGAATGCCGCCAGAGACAATCAACTGAACCTTTCGATGCATGTCAAGTTCCAGTAACGCGTTGACGGCTTGCCGGACCGCAGGCAGAGTCGGAATTCCAACATGTTCTATAAATACATCCTGAGTTGCGGCAGTGCCGCCCTGCATACCATCCAGCACAATGGCATCTGCACCTGCCTTTACCGCAAGAGCGATATCATACTCAACTCGGGTTGCGCCAATCTTGATGAGTATTGGAATCTTGAAGTCTGTTACTTCGCGAAGCTCCTGAATCTTGATTTCGAGATCATCCGGCCCAGTCCAATCCGGATGTCTGCAAGCGCTTCGCTGATCAATTCCAGTTGGTAAATCCCGCATCTGTGCAACTCGTTCCGTGATTTTCTGACCCAGAAGCATTCCGCCACCGCCGGGTTTTGCACCCTGACCCACAACCACTTCCAAGGCATCTGCGCGGCGAACATCATCAGGATTCAATCCATAGCGAGACGGCAACACCTGATAGATCAGCGTTTTGGAAGAATTACGCTCTTCGTCGGTCATTCCGCCATCGCCAGTGGTAGTACTTGTTCCCATCTCACTGGCGGCGAGACCAATGGATTCTTTGGCGTTGGCACCCAGTGCTCCGAAACTCATTCCCGCGATCGTGATGGGAATTTCCAATTGAAGCGGTTCTTGAGCGAATCGATTGCCGATCACGATATCCGTTGAACAGGTCTCGCGATATCCTTCCAGTGGATATCGTGACATGGACGCGCCGAGAAACACCAGATCATCGAAATTCGGTATCGATCTCTTGGCACCGAAGCCGCGAATTTCATAGACACCTTGGTCAGCAGCACGATGGATTTCAGCAATGACATGATCCGGAAACGTTGCGGATGAACGCAGAAAACGTTTGTCGAAAGGTTGTTTCTCGTCAGAGGGCATCAGCATTATCGATATTGAAATTGTAGAGATTTCGTGCTGATCCGAATCGACGGAATTTCGATCCCGGATAATTGAAACCTGCTCGTTTCAACAAGTCATACAGCTGGTTTACATGCTCGCTTCGCATATCTTTCTCAACGCAATCGGAGCCTAGGCTGTCCACTTCGCCGCGAACAAAAATTTGCGCTTCGTAGATTGAATCCCCAAGATCGTGTGATGTATCGCCACAAACGACTAGACGTCCGGATTGCGCCATGAATCCGCTGAAATGACCGACTGATCCGCCGACTACGATGTCGATTCCTTTCATGGATATACCGCAACGCGAACTGGTGTTACCTTGAATGACGAGAAGTCCGCCATGACCAGATGCTCCCGCATATTGCGAGGCATTTCCATCCACGCGGACACTGCCGGACATCATGTTTTCGGCGAGACCCGGACCTGCATTGCCGTGAATGTGGATGTTGGCGAGTTTGTTCATGCCTGCACAATAGTATCCGACGTGCCCCTGAATGGATACATCTATGGACTCAGTCAACCCGACAGCTAGAGCATGCGTACCTTTAGGGTGATGAATGAAAAATGATTCAGGGTGTTGGTCACTACTCCTGGCATTGTGCAAAGCCTGGTTGATTTCCCGAAGCGTCTGATTGGCGAGATCGAATTCCACAGCAGCTACGAATTTTGTTTCTACTAGCGTTCCCAGCTATAAATTTGCGCAGGTGCAGGCTCCCAGATTTCCGAGTGCTTGGCGTCCGGAAGTCTTGCAATCGCACGGTATTCGGATGACATTGCAACCCAGTCGTCGTTTTCAGCCAACACTGCGGGTTTGCAGGCGATGGGGTCGCGTAAAACCGAAAACCCGTTGCTGGTTCCAATGGCAAATGTATAGAATCCATCCAGATGTTGAATTGCCGATTGCAGAGCTTCTACGACAGTCTCTCCTTCCGACAGACGCCAAGTCAAAAATCCTGCTGCCACTTCGCTATCATTGTCAGTTTGAAATTGACCTCCCTGGCGCATCAGAAACCTTCTAAGGCGATTGTGATTCGATAGTGAACCGTTGTGTACCAGGCACAGGTCCAGTCCAGTTGAAAACGGATGTGAATGTTCGGTAGTAACAGCACTCTCGGTTGCCATTCTGGTATGAGCAACTGCATGGGTTCCGGCAAATTCCCGAAATCCGAACCTTTCCACCACTTCACTTGGATGGCCTTTTTCTTTGTAAATTTCGATGGATGTTCCGATGCTCATGATTCGAAGATCGGGCCAAGTGTTTCGTATCCAAGAGTCCAACAAATCAACTGAGACTTCGCTCACAAGAATTGCGTGACTGGCATGTACGGTCAGTTCAAACTCGCAATTGAATTGGGCGTCGAAATCCGCGGTTCTCTGACTCCAGTTTTCGTCAGAGTCGGAACTGAACAAGGACACTTTCGAACCATTTTCTGGTGCCGGCGCGCGATAAATAGCAACTCCAGCACTATCCGGACCGCGATCACCCATTTCCTCAAGCATGTCCGAGACGAATTCACCGAGTCTGGATTCGAGTTCCGGTTTTTTCAGATATAAGCCTACGATTCCGCACATGGAAATTAACGATGAATTGATTTATCGATGACTTTTCGCCATTCAAATTTATTTTGAGATGCGTCATTCTATACCAAGCGTTACTGAATTTGAAAACAACTCGCTTTCGAAACGAATGCAGATCAGGAACTTTCAGATGAGTATCCACATAAACTGGGGCATCTCTCAGCTTGTGACGCTGGGCTGCAAACAGCGCTTGAACGCAACCGGTGGTTTCATCCACCTCGATGAGCGTTTGCTTAAAGCGACTAAAGGCACCATCGGATGGCGCCCGGTAACGAGCCCAAGGATTGCGCTCGCCGTTGGTGGGCGCCTTGAGCTCAAAGCCCAAAGCAATCATCAAAGTGGGATTGCGCATCAGTTCGCGGCGAAAGGAAGCGACGCTTCGGTGCTGCAGCACGATCATGGCCAATACCGCTTGCAGCATCGCTTCGATCGGCCAGTCCTGTCTGCCTTTGCCATTGCGGTGACGACGAATTTCGCAGCTCACCTCGGTGAGGTCAATCTGGGCGAAGATGCCTCGGAGTCGATCCAGTTCGCAATAGTCGAAATAGTCTTGCCAAAATAAATCATAATGAACCGGTGCCATGAGTTCGACCTCCTTTGGATTGAGTGCTGCCGATTAATATTTAACAGTATTATACTTCAAAGAGACGGGCTCATGGCATTATTTATCAATAAAAACAACATATTATGAACGAAAAAGCACTTTGACCAAGGCTTGTTTCAGCCCTTGCACGAGGGGGATTGAAGTGGGGTAAAAATTGGCCTTGAAGGCTGAAAAGTGCCCAAAAAACCTGTTTTCAGGCGATTTTGTGGGGTAAACGAAAGTTCAAGCTCTGGATTTTGCGCGAAAAATCAATGACTTACGTTTCCAAAAAATGCCTCTCTCTGGGCGAACTTTCAGTGGTATTGACTGTTCGTGTAAAATACAGGGAGTTAGTCTACCGTGAATTTAAATTATTTTTCCTGTCAATTTACATAGAATTTCCGTTTCAATCGGCAGCACAATTTCAACTCGAATTAAGACAAGTGCTGAGGCAGTGAACAGGCTGGATGGATGTTTATCCACTGTGCTAGAGGACAAGCCATCAACCGCGGTTTATGTTTTATATCTTGGAGCAGACACGTAGTCAGGTTGAAGAGTATCAGCGGTGTCGAAATCTTTTCAAGAAAATGGTCGAAATCAGTAATTCACTGAGTAACCTCCAACTTAAGGTCGATCAAGTGGAAAAAGGAGACCCTGAAGAAAACCATACTACCGACGTTGCCGCACGATACACTCCTGTGATCGTCCGTGGAGTCGAATCGCTAACAGGATCTGGTTCGGCAGTCGATTCAGAGGCGGTTGAAATTGCGGTACGGCGTTCAGTTCTACCGCTCGCTGGGCACTTTGTGGAATAGCAGTTGGCGAAATGACACTGGAGTGCATTTACTATCATTTCGAAAGTTGTAAGGCTAGATTCTACCCACGTGCCTGAGCACTGGTATGAATGTTCATGCTGATTTTTCTAAGGACGACACAGCTTAATATCTTTATCTCAGTGGTTCTCCGATCTCTCGCATAGTAAATCTCCAGTTTACCATACGACCGTCCTTGAAATGGAAAAGCGTAGCAAGTTGTTCCAAAAATAAACGTCGGAAAACTCCGAAATCGCCACGCACTTTCAATCAGAATGGGTGTTCAGTTTGTACCAGAATAAGCAGAAAATTCTCACAGAGCTGTTTTGGGTGCTGTAACACAATAAATTTTTATTGAACAACAGTGTCAATCCCAATGTAAAAAACGGTACAAATGTAGTAGTTTTGCGTAAATTAACTTTATTTATGACAGTATTTGACGCAGTATGGATTGAAATTTTGATGATTACATATTATTATTCGTAGTGGAAACGAATTCGAATTTTGTCAGGAAAAAAGCTAGTTTGTACGATTGCGGAAACGTAGTTAATTTATATGTAATCCTATTTGTTATGCAATGAATAGCCTTGGGTAATTTGACTCAGATTTGTGTTAAATAAGTGCGTTTCTTCGTGCTAGGTAACGCCTCGTAGAGGTTAAGGAATATATTGGAAATTTTTCGATTCGAATTCTTTAGTTAGAATCCTTACCCAAGTTTCAGAGTTCACATTTTAGGCATTCCTACATATAACTTATTGAATTAAAAAGGTAATATAGCCTCGTCCATGGTATAATTTCAATTCTTTATATTAAATGATTTGTATTGACTGGTAGTCTGTACCAGAATTCACTGCAAGTTAGTTGGTTGTAGAAATCCATGAAAAGAAGGTTTCATTGGAATTCTTCTACTGGAATAGAATTGAATTATTGGAGTCTTTTGCATGAAAAAAATTCAATCGTACCCAACAGTAGGGAAACGGCAAACCAAGCCATTTCTAAAATGGGCAGGTGGCAAATCACAGATAATAGAAGAGCTTCTAGCCAAATGCCCACAGAAATTTAGTCGTTATATAGAACCATTTATCGGTGGCGGCGCGTTGTTTTTTGCGATTCAGCCTAACTCAGGTGTGATTGCCGATTCAAATCCAGAACTAATAAATGTTTATCGGTGTGTAGCTCAAAATGTCAAAAGAGTACTTCAGCATCTTGAAACCTTTGAAAATAAGGAAGAACAGTTCTATGCAATAAGGATATTGAAGTTTACTGATTTAGAGCCTGAATACGCGGCCGCTCGTACAATTTATTTGAACCGGACTTGCTACAACGGTTTGTACAGAGTAAACAAACAAGGTGACTTTAATGTACCGTTCGGAAGATACAAAAATCCTACGATATGTCCATACGAAACATTAAACGCAGCTTCGCGCGCGTTGCAGTCTATAGAGATACTTGAAGGGGACTACAAGGAAGTTCTAGAGAAAACAGCTAGTGCAGGCGATTTAGTTTACCTTGATCCTCCATACTTGCCAGTATCCAAATATGCTGACTTTAAAAGATATACCAAAGAGCAATTTTATGAGGAAGACCATCGAGAACTGGCCGACACTGTACGCCAATTGCAACAGAAAGGGTGTCATATTGTTCTGACTAATTCCAATCATCCTCTAGTACATGAGTTGTATGAACCTTACGATATCGATGTAGTCAGCACACGCAGGAATATCAGTTCTAACGCAAAGGCAAGGACAGGAGAGGACGTAATCGTAACTGTCAAGCCTCACCCGAAGTTTTCGATTCGCGCAGTGCCTGATAGTGTCGATTCAAAAGCTATGGATTATCCACCCACTCGGTTCATGGGGTCCAAGAAGAAACTACTGCCATATATTCAGGATATCGCAAAGCAATTTTCTTTTGAATCCGCTCTGGATTTGTTTTCGGGGTCCGGGGTTGTAGGCTATCTTTTCAAAACCATGGGAAAGAAAGTGTATACAAATGACTATATGGCAATGAATGCCACAGTATCGCGGGCCATGATCGCAAATAATCACCAAGTATTGACGGAAAAAGAGATAGATTCTCTTTTCGTTGAAAATCCAGAAGCTAGCACATTTATTCAAGATTCATTTTCAGGCCTATACTACAGCGATGAAGAAAACGCGGTTATCGACCTCGTTCGATCAAACATCACCAAACTGCCTAACGCAACTAAACGAGCAATTGCAAAATCTGCTCTCATTCGTGCTTGTTTGAAAAAACGTGCGCGTGGGATTTTCACTTATACAGGGTTCAGGTACGATGATGGTCGCGCGGATTTACGAATGAGTATGGAGGAACAAATTCGTAATGCAATTCGTTTGATAAATGGCGCGATCTTTGACAATGGACAATCTAATTCAGCACGCCACGGAGATGCTATGACAGTCAGGTTCAAGGCTGATTTAGCTTACCTGGATCCACCTTACTACAGCCCTTTGTCTGATAACGAGTATGTTCGAAGATATCACTTCGTAGAGGGGCTTGCTAGAGATTGGAAAGGTGTTGCCATGCAATGGCATACCAAAACAAAAAAATTCAAAAACTATCCTACACCTTTCAGTTCACGGTCTGGCGCAGAGTATGCATTTGATAAGCTGTTTTCACACTTGCGTAGCAGTATTCTGTTGGTTTCATATTCCTCGAATTCTTTACCAACTAAAGATGAATTAGTATCGCTTATGTCGAAATATAAAAGGCATGTGGAAGTTATAGATATAGATTACAAATATTGCTTTGCCAATCAAAAGAGCAGTGCCCACAATGAAGTCAAAGAATATCTGTTTGTAGGATGGTAAGCAGTGGTGCTCTGGCACATCGCAAACACAACTGTTCGTACTCCTTACAGACTGCGCAATGCATTGAGTGTTCTGCAGGGCTCATCATTAAATGGGAATATTTCCGGCGAAAGACAAGAACATGCATTTGCAGTACTGCTGCACACCAAAGGGATACTTGACGCACCACGAATTGAAGCTGGGGAGGATGCTTCTGATTTAGGACGTAAATGGCGGGTAGCGCTCTCTCAATTGGGTTTCATTACACCTCAGCTCCCCGAAGATTTGGAATGTGGAGGTTTCTACAAAAGATTATCTTCGTCTGTATCTATTTACGAGGAATTTTCCGGGCGTCCCTATGAGATAACCCCAAACGGTTATCGGCTTATTCAGGCAAAACTAATTACAACCCAGCAAGAGTGCTTTTTACGTTCACTCGCAAGCTATCGAATTCCATCGCCAATCGAAAAAAATTATGAGGTACATAATTTTTCTCCACTTCGATTCGTTCTGAATTTGATTCATTCTCTTTCGGAATCTGGCCTTGATCCTAGGCTTTCGCTCCACGAATTTGCACTATTCGTGCAGACTTCAACACCGAGTGACGGTATCGAAACCATTGTCCAAAGACTGAGAGAATATCGTGATGGACGCAGTAATGCAAAAGGGAATGTAAGAAACTTTGATCGCAAGTTCTATGAAGATACAGCCGCATTGATTGATCGTAAACATACTACATTAAACGATTACGCAGATTTATCATTAAGATATCTCAAAGCTACAGGACTTTTTCGCAATGATGGTCGAGGAATTACTCTTTCACCAACGCGTACTCAGCTCGTTACACTTCTACGAGAAGATGTGGAAGAAACTCTAGTAGATGAAGAATATTTTTATTCACTTTGGAATGGAGCAACTCTTCCCACTGATGATGCGGCGTCCTCCTTCTCTATAGTTTACGATTTATCCAATAAATTGAATTCTCGCGGTGTTGATACTGAAATGCCCATGCCGGGTATATCGTTAGTTGATCTCGAAAAACAAAGACATCAACTAGAAGAAAAATTACTGCAACTTGACGAACAAGATTATGCCGCTAAACAATCGGAGGATCTCGATGAAATTCTGGCATGGCTAAGAGCCATACCATCACGTGGATCTTCAAAACTGCCAGATGGCTCGGTGGTTTCAATCCCCGCGGGAGAAGGTCCTGCCTACCTTGAATGGGCAATTTGGAGAGCTTTGTTAGCCATCGATAGTTTGTGTAATAAACCTTGGGAAGCAAGAAAGTTCCAAATAGATCAAGATTTCTTACCTGTACACCATGCGCCTGGGCATGGACCTGACATGATATTTGAATTCCAGGAAGCCATTATAGTGGTAGAGGTAACGTTAACATCATCATCTAGGCAAGAAGCAGCAGAAGGTGAACCAGTACGTAGGCATGTGGCACAAATTGCAGAGCAATCGCATAAACCTGTATACGGATTATTCATTGCCGTCGATATTGACAGCAATACTGCCAATACATTTCGTTCTGGAGACTGGTTTCTAAAGGATGACGAAAAAATCAATCTTTCAATTGTTCCCATGACTCTCGGCGACTTCGAGAAATTTTTAGCGTCCGGCAAAGGACGACTTTCTGAAATGCCAAAAATTCTAATGCAATTGATATTAGAGTGTCGCTCTCTAGCAAACCAAGAAGCCCCTACTTGGAAAATTGCGATAAGTCGGATCGTCAAAAAGATAGTAAATGACTACAATGCATCATAAGGAATTAGAATCTGCTCAGTAATCAGCAATTGGCGTGAATCGGCACTCGGCAATTGAACCTATTCTGTACCAGATTACTGAAATTTTGATTGCACTTAGGGAATTTGCACATTAATGAACTTTGTAGATGAAAAGGTAGAGAGATATGCCCAATCTCACTCACAGCAACCTTCTGCACTTATCAATGATATTCACGATTGGACAGTAGCAAATTCCGATATGTCCAGAATGTTGTCAGGTGCGCTGCAGGGTGCCGTCCTGCAATTTCTGGCTCGTGCTGTTAAAGCAAAAAACATACTGGAAATTGGGATGTTTACCGGCTATTCCGCACTAACAATGGCGGAAGCTCTGCCAGAAGATGGTCGATTGATTACTCTGGACATAGAGCCGGAACGGGAAGAAATTGCCCGATCATTTTTCGACAGAAGTTCTCACGGCAGCAAGATAACTATCATAGTTGGTAATGCCATGGATGTCATTCCACGCCTCGAAGGGCCATTCGATATGGTCTACATTGATGCAGATAAAACAAACTACCTGAATTACTATGAAGCCGTCTTTCCTCTAGTGCCATCCGGTGGATTGATTGTTGCAGACAACGTATTGTGGAGCAGCGAAGTACTGAACCCACAGAGCGAGGATGCACAGGCTTTGCATGAATTCAATGAACGTGTTCAAAGTGACTCAAGAACAACCAACGTACTATTGACCATTCGTGATGGCTTGATGGCCGTACATAAAAACTGAAATCGATTATCCCGGCAGACCCGCCCACTGCTCCCTCGGTAATTGCGACCGTAACAAATCGGTAGAGCCGTTGTTGGTTATGAAAACTTATGCCAGTATCAACAAACGTATTACTAAGTGTAATAAATTGATTCAATACCTTACTGTATTGCGATGTGCCGCTCTCATGGCAGTGACCATTGCCATGCAGATGAACGCTTCTTTGGCGATTGCGGAAAGTGGCGATACACCAACCAAGTTGAAAGGAATGTATGCAGGTGTGTTTGTTGGTACTGGTCAAGTAGACAACCGAATAGTTGATGTAAAAGGGTTTGCAAACTGGGGGCAACCCGGCTGGGCTGTTGACTACAATCGTAGCGCAGATGTCGGCGGTTTACTTGTCGGCAGAAAGTTCAATACTAGTGACAAAATATTCTTTCTTGAATCCGATCTCATATTCGGTAATATGACGGCCAGCACGAAGAAACTCGAACCCTACGAAGAGCAAGAGTATGATCGAGCAGATCCGCCGGTACACGGTTGGATTGATCCATACGTTAAGGACGAATCAGCCGAAACAAATTACAACTGGATCCTTTTATTGCGGGGCGGAGCTGGAAAAGTTGTTGGCAAATGGACAATATTTGTCACCGGTGGGATGGCAGTCGCTCAGATTACCGATTCGTTAACCGACATCGATTTTGATTTTCGCCCCGACACTTACATGCCACCTGAGTTTGATCCCGACGATTCCTTCTCAACAAAATCGGAGAAACTTGGATGGGTGCTCGGGATTGGTGTTGAGAGCCAGTTCACAAAAAGCTGGACTGCACGTCTTGAAACGTTATATTTTGATTTCGGAAAGTCTACGCACTACGCGAACCACTCTAAAGATGACCGCTGCGGACGCGGCAACGAAATGGCGTTGTGCCCTTATGGCATTACGCACAAACTCAAATTAGTGCGATTTGCCATAACGCACCCGTTTTGAACGAACGCGATGTCTACGCTCCATACTCTTTATACCGGCATCCCTTTCGTCAGAAAACAGAAGTTGCCAGACTAAATTGATAGTGAAGGCCGCGTATAGTGCTTCTTTTTAGTCGGGAATCTTAAATCCTTTTTTCCAATCTCTGCCGACGGCTTGCTGTAAAGGCTGCTTGCATGGATTCACCAGAAACATCCGGTTGCAGATCATCGTATTCATTTTTCGCCCAGCTGTAATCTCCAAAATTCAGCAGAATTCCTTCGATCCAATGCAGTCTTTCCGGTGCATTTGCGAGCGGATTTCTTCCCGCAAGATACAGCTGTTTGCGATGTTCCTCATCGACCCCGCTTGATTTCAGTCGACTATTCAGTTGCGAAATTTCAGCAGCACTGTTGCACTTCTCAAGCGCCGCCATATAAAACTCCTGTGCTTTAGACGGATTGTCCACTTGATCAGCAACGAGGCCCAACTCTGCTAGCTGCAGCATGTCAAAGTCTTTTGCTTCGCATTCAGTCAGAAGGCTTTCAACCCATTTGTGATCCTGCAGAAGTTCTACAACCGCTTTCATGCATTTGATTCTTCCTGCAGAATCATGCAATTTCAAGAACCACTCTTTCAATATCTCTCCGGTGAGCTCCAAACCGAACGCTTTGTTCGGAAATTCTCTCATTTTTCTCGCCAACTGATAAACGCTGGCAAAATGATCGCACGCCGAGGAAGCGTCCGTTGCGATCTCCCTTACCAAGGCATGGTCATTCAACTCATTGGCAGCAATATCTATCAGCATCTGCCATTGAGAAACATCGAAATTTTCCGCTTCCAATAATTCTTTGGCTCGATCAATCAATTTCCTCGCATATGCAAGGTCATTCAGTTCTTGCACAACAGTACGGGCCAGGCGTATGAACTCAAGTGCAGTAGAATTTTGCTTCTCCTGCTTTTGATATTCTGCGTACTTCGCCTGATTGGCCCGCCTCCTTTGCAGTTTGTCGTCCAGACTCGTCTGCCATTCAATGTTATCGGACGCAAATTTTTTCACTGCCTTAATCACTGATTCCAAGTCAGCCGGACTGGCAGCCGCTTCCTCTGCTGCTGCAAGCGCGCTTTCACTGAACTCGGCATTGTCAATATTCGCCTGAGAAGAGTCGTAAATTTCAATATGCTCGGAAGTGGACTCCGCCAGATACTTCATTCGGCTCAAGATTTCGAGTGCAACGTCTGCATCGTTGATTGTTTCACGCTGACTCTCAAGAATTCGTTTCAGACCGGAAAAACTGTCAATGGAGGCGCTTGCTTTTGTATATATCGCTTGTACCACCGGGCCGTCATTCAATGTATTCATTACAGATTCGGCAAGCGAAACGAGATCATTTGCATTCCCCATTTTTTCTTCAGCTTGGCGGAACAGCTTCATCGTATATTCACGGTCACCGAGCTTTTCCCAAACCTCAACTGCCAGCTTTACGAGATCGGAGGCATTGGTAATCCGTTCTGCAGTTTTTTCATAAAATTGGCTCGCCAATTCCACGTCTTCAAGCTCAGTCGCTGCGATCGATGCAACTTCAAGCAATACAACACGATCGCTGAGGTCAGGCAAGGCCTGCTCAAAATATTCCCTTGCTGATTCACGGTCTTGCCGGAGCTGCCAAAACCCATAAGCAACATCCAGAAACTCTTCGCCTTCCATCGCGCTGTCTGCGGCTTCTTGCAGGAGTTCACCGACTTTTTCCTCATCATTCATGATTTCGCGAAACCCACCGGCCAAGCCGGTATAGTCAGCTGGGAACTGACAGTCCATTTCTGCGTTTTCTAAAAGACTTTGAGCCTGATCCTGATCGTCAAATAACTTCAGCACGGATTCAGCATACTTGACGGTGTCGGCTACCGTATCCAGATAACGCTCGGCGGCTCTAAAAACCGTTTTTGCCTCTTCGACATTCCCAGATTTGACCAGCTTCTGTGCAAACTCCTCAAACTGTGAAACTTCTTTCAGGTCGGATGTGACTCTTGAGATCAAGGATGTTGCCAGTTCAGTGTCACCCGCTTTACCCGCATAGTCAGCGAGAACAATCAAATCAGTGCCCGACACGTCATCAACCGAGTTTCGGATGAGACCAAGACCTTTGTCTGTGTTGTTCATAAGCGTTGCGTACGCATGACCCACCGCAGCGAACTCCATCGCCTCGAAACAGGCATCTTCAGCTTGGTCGAGCAATTCCTCCGCATACTGAGTGTCGTTAAGCTGCAAAACCATAAACGTCGCGAGACTTACGTACTCTGCCGGTTCCTGGCATTCCATTTCAGCCTTGCCTGCCAGCTCTTGTGCGTACTCTGTATCCTCTGGATCGGCTAACGCCTGTTTCGCCATATTAAGCCATTCGTCGACGCTCGTACATTCGGATTCAAGGGACTGAAGGTCGGATCTTCTCGCCATGACTGTCTGAAAACTCTTTGATATAGAAAAATCTATATTATTATACGGATAGCTAAGTTCAAATGATCAGTTCAAGGAATCGATAGAATTCCTGGATTTGATTTCCAATGCTGCGGAGCCTGGTCGCATTGATTTTGCTCCAATCTTTAAATCGTCAATTCAGTAAATTAATGGAGAAAATAATGAAGATTTGTGTTGTCGGCGCCGGATCTATGGGTGGAATGATGGGTGCCAAACTCCACAATCTGGGAGAAGATGTAACCCTAATTGCCCGCGGCCCCCATCTGGAAGCCATTCAAGCCAACAACGGTCTGAAACTCATCATGAACGACGGTACGGAAGAATTTGCCGAAGGGATTAGGGCGACGAGTGACATGCGATCAATTGGACATCAGGACTTGATTATCCTCGCAGTAAAAGCGCACCAAATTGCTCCCATCGTTGACGATATCAATTCTCTGTTGGGCGACGACTCCGTTCTGCTGACCATTCAGAACGGAATTCTTTGGTGGTATTTCCAACTGCATGGCGGCGAATTCAACAATCGTGTAATTCAGACAGTAGATCCAGGTGGTCGCATCAGCAAGAATATTGATCCAAAGAAGATTATTGGATCAATCTCCTACCCAGCCGCAGAAATCAGTGAGCCTGGCGTAATTCGGCATATTGAAGGACTGCGAATGCCGATTGGAGAGCTGGATGGCGTTGAGAAACAGCGAACTAGAGATCTGGCCGATTTATTGAATCGCGCAGGGTTTAAATCGGTAATTTTGGAAAGCATTCGCGCTGAAACCTGGCTCAAAGTTTTGGGCAATCTTAGTTTCAATCCAGTCAGTGCACTGACTCACTCGACACTCGTCGATATTTGCCAGCACAGAGCTTCGTGCGACTTGATTGATAAAATGATGACCGAATGTCGCGAAGTCGCGCTGCGGCTTGGGGTGGGCATTCGCCTTTCAAATGAACGCAGGATTGAAGGCGCTGAAAGAGTCGGTAAACACAAGACCTCCATGCTGCAGGATATTGAAGTCGGCAAAGCGCTTGAACTTGAAGGACTGATCGGGGCGGTAATCGAGATCGCACAGCTAACCGGAACCAAGGTTGACCACATCAAGACTGTGTATGCACTGGTGAGTTTGCTTGATCAGGCTGTTCAACAAGAGGGAGTATACATTCAGGCACAACCGAAAGCCTCTTGATCGTAACGGAGCCGAAATCATTACAAAGCCCCATTCCCTGCCATTCGAATTTACACCTAACCAGAGACTGAAGATTATTAACTCTGACTTGCCAGAGTATTGCAATTGCATCCCTTTGACTATGGGATCGATGAACAGGGACAGCGATTGCGTATGAAAAATGCGTATCGAGGTATCTTGCCCGCCATTCCGGTTCCGATGTTGGATAACTACGAGATTGACGAACCAGAACTTCGACGGTATTCGAAATGGCTTGCCACATTTAGCGGCGTGACCGGAATTGTCACTAACGGCCAAGCTGACGAGGTGCTTACACTAACCACCGAAGAAAGAGTCCAAGTCACGAGTGTGGTCGTTGATGCGGTGAAAGGCCGTGTTCCCGTCATCTCAGGGATTTCTTGTGAGAGCATTGAGGAAGGCAAAAAGCACGCCAAGATGGCAAAAGATGCGGGTGCTAACGGACTACTAGTACTGCCCCGTCAGTACTGGTTGCGATTCGGATATCGCCATGAACAAGTTCTTAAGCATTTCGTTGCGATTGGCAGAGCCGTCGACATCAATCTCGTTGCAAACGTCTATTCAGAATGGGAAAAGGCAAGTTACTCTTCATATTTGCTTTGCAGCCTTGGCGCACTGCCGTGGGTGACAGCATTCAAGATGTGCACCAGCGATATGCGCAGGTATGAAGAAGACATCCGATTGCTGCGCTCTGATGCGCCAGATACTTCAATACTGACAGGTCATGACGAATTTCTTCTTGCTTCCATGGTTCAAGGTGTTGATGGTGCACTGGTGGACTTTGCAGCTTTCATACCAGATCTGGTCACAGGACTTTTTGATGCAGTCAAGTGCGGCGACCTTCACCGAGCACAGGAAATACAGGCGCGAATACTTCCACTCACGGAAGTAATTTACCACCGTGAAGAGATGTCAGGCGAACACCATGCTCGAATGAAATCCGCCATGGCAATTTCCGGACGCTTGAAATCCGCGGTCGTTCGTCCACCACTAAAACAACCTACCGGCCAACTTCTGGAAAAAATTGAACGAGAGGTAAACTGGTGCGAGATTGAAGCAGAATCTACTTCCTAGCTTGAATAATATGGAACTCTCCTTGAACTAAACAATGCCTTACAATGCAATTCAATTACTAAGTGCATGGATCCAGAATGGATGATGAACAAAGTATCAGAATCCAGTAGTCGGAGTTTAGAAAGTGCCGTCAGACGCAATGTCCAGTCTGCGTCTAAATCGTTGCTGACAACCTCCCAGTGGTACGACTCAAATGTGGATTTGATGGTAAATCGCTATGAACGATTTTCATTCAGCGAGATTCACGAAAATCTGTTGGAACACCTACCGACAAAACGTCCTTGTACGGCTCTTGATATCGGTTCCGGTACCGGCAGAGATGCAGCAGCACTTGCAGAACTCGGAATTGACGTCACCGCCGTCGAACCTTCAGATGCAGTTCGGAAGAAAGCTAAAGAACTTCACCCACACCCGCGCGTAGATTGGGTAAAAGACAGCTTGCCCAAACTCCAAACGATATTGAAAATCGGCTCGCGTTATGACTTGATTCTTCTGAGCGCAGTTTGGATGCATATCGCGCCCAGCAGCCGGGAGAAAGCTTTCCGTAGATTAGTGACTCTATTGAATCCTGGCGGATTGATATACATCACTTTGCGTCACGGACCGTTTGAAGCGCTGCAGGGCTTCTGGGATATATCAGATGACAATATTTACACTCTTGCGCACAAATTTGGACTTATCGTGGTAAATCGCAGTACCGTTGATGACAAATTGGGGAACGAGGGCGTCACCTGGACCCGCATAGTTCTTAAATGACGCGTAGTACGATATAAAAGCACGTGAATTCCTTATTTAAAATAGAGGTGATCAATCCTGTCTTGAAACAATCCAATCGATAAGACTTTATATTCTGTTTCGAGAAAACGTAGAAATCTGCAAGTCCTATAAATGCTAATTATTGGAGAAACTTATGAGTGCATATCGAATGATGTCCGAACAACTGGAAGCACTGCTTGCGCTTTCACATACACCAATTGCAATCACATTTTGTGATTCGCCATCCGATGTTCCGGGTTATGGATCAAACTATCCGTCACCCACTGAGGATGGCCGTACCGGCGCTGTCGCCGCTAGTTGTGTTTTCTGGACAAAGGCAGCCGAAAGAACATTTTCCACTGTTCCTGCAGATCATGGAAACTGCAGTGTCGGAAGCCTGACTCATGGATTGATCAACTTGGAGGAAGCAGCCACCCGCGCAGATGTACAGGCGATCTGTGAAGCGAAGTGGGTTGATCCAGAAATTTTTCCTCATATTCCGACTGTGAAAACTCGCCCCGAATCTATCGTTTACAGCCCCCTTGCCGAAGCACAAGCTGATCCTGACATTGTTTTTCTGCGCTTGGTTGCAAAGCAGGTAATGCAGTTGCATGCAGCAGTGCCATCCTTAAGGTTTGAAGGCAAACCTCAGTGTCATATCATTCCAATCGCCATCGAACTCAAGCAGCCCGCAGTAAGCGTTGGATGTATGTTGAGTCGGGTTCGTACCGGCATGACAAATAATGAGATGACCTGTGCAATTCCTTTTGATCAACTATCCGAAACAATTTCTTCACTGGATGCAGTATTAGCTGCAGATCGACTTGTATCAGCGTATGCCAGCGAGGACGGAACACGCTTTCGATAAATTTGCACCATTCATTGAAAAATTTTCTATCGTCCTGCTGGACTGAATGCCTGAGCGCCGGCCTAGAACACCAGCACCCGGGACAGCTCAGCGATATTCGCCGAAGTCGGCTGGCTCGACAGAACAAACAGAGACATTGAATGAAAAATTGCTGTCCACGCCATTTCTTCAGCGAATGATGGCCCCCAACCGCAAGAACTGACCCGGTAGAAGCGGAGCATTACACAATTCCATGATCGAAATAATTGGAGGAATGGTAGGAGGGCTCGGGCTCTTTTTCGCTGGAATGCGATTCCTGACAAGGAACTTGAAGACACTGGCCAGTCGCCGCCTTCGTGTGATCGCAAATCGGTGGACTGGCAACCAGTTTGCGGCATTCGCTTGGGGAACGATCACCGGTACAGTTACGCAGAACTCTGCCGTACTGACTTTCATCGTGGTTAGCATGTTGAGGTCAGGCTTCGTCTCCAAGCGTGGGGCATTCGTCATCCTACTCGGAGGAAATCTCGGTGTGGTGCTGTTGGTGTTGGTGGTGACCTTCGACATCAAATTGATCTCGCTGTACGTCTTGGGAATCGCGAGCTTAGTCATGATTCGCGAAAGGGCATCGAAGTACCGGCCCATCGTCGCTTCCTTCTTGGGGGGAGCAATGATCATTCTTGGCCTAGTTCTGCTTAAGGACTCGGCCGCGCCGCTGGCCGAACAGTCTTGGTTCGGTGAGGCGGTAGTATGGACGGGAGGTTCGCTGTTGCTTGCTTTCCTGGTAGGCGCATTGCTGACAACCATCGTGCAATCGGGGAACGCCGCCAGTGTGTTCGGCATCAGCATGGCCACGCTCGGAGTCATCACCACCAACCAAGCCATCATGTACTTGTATGGAGCTTGCTTCGGAGTAGGTTTGATCCAGTACCTACTGTCGATGGGCCTCACTGGCCGCGCCCGTCAAGTCGTTATGTATCAGGTAATCTATTGCGTATTGGTTAGCGCCATAATGGTTCCGTTGCTGTACATTGAGTTGTATTTCGATGTCCCGCTGGTGAAAGCCATGTTCCTCTCCATGGATCTGGGGCTGGGCCAACAACTGGCCTTAGTCTATATCTCTACGTCCGTGTTCGGCGTACCGATCATGCTCGCCACCTTGGGACCAATGGAACAGATCTTAAAAAAACTGTGGCCGGCCACGGTTACGGAGGAGCTGTCTCGGACGAAGTTCATTTACAACCACGCGCTCGGGGACGTTGAGACATCACTGGTGCTGGCGGATCTCGAGCAGCGGCGCGTGCTTGACATGTTCCCAATATACTTTGACGCGGTACGACAGGGGACCGAGTTGGAAACGCCACAAAAGGCGGTTAGGGAGGTATTGTTTGAAATCGACGCCTTCCTGATTGATCTGCGCGGGCGCCACTCTGCACAGAGCAACGAAGGCCATAGTTCGATGTTGACTCGCCAGAAACTGCTTTTCTGGTTGGAGGAGCAATTGGCCGTCTTGTGCGGAGCGTTGCAGGAGCTGAACGAACAATCGGCTCTCCACGGTTTACGAACGAGTTTCACTGAAGGAATCGATACAGTGCTGCTTTCCATGCTCCACGCGGTTGAAACCGGCGACAAGGATGCTTGGAAACTTGCGAAGAAGTTGACCGGGAATCGCGGTGAACAGATGAGCACGATGCGGCGTCGGTACTTGGAGATGGAATGGTTTGTTGACGACGAGCAGCGCGCCCAACTTATCACGGTCACCAATGCGGCCGAGCAAACTTTCTTTCTCCTATCGAAACTGGCGCAGGAGTTCGACAATTCTCCAATCGCATCCACGCATGTCCTGATGAAGGAGCATGTCAAGTAGCCTTTTCCGTTCCTTTTCGTCTGCTGCCTGCGTACTCTAGCGTAATAGGGACAGGCACCGCGTCGAACGCGGCCAGCGATTCAATCCCCCGAGCGGTCCCGAGCGCGAAGCACTCAGAGAGGTTTTTTATCCGACTTCGGCTTCGCGTGACACAGCGAATCGTTGACATTGATCATCTCCTTGACCAGCTCGTGGAAACGCCAGTAGACGCCGCTGGTCGCGCCGCGACTGAAACTCAACGAGGTTGGAATGCGAGGTCATAAGGGTTTCCAGTTGTTACCTTAATGTTTGATATTGCATTAAGATAAACTTGGAAATCCATGCTAGTGCCTAGTTCCAGGGGAAAATAACAAATCTCGCGTGCACCCAATCCACAACCACGAAAAAGAGTAGAATATAAGGAATGAAAAACAGCAGGGCGATTGGAATATTTTCAATCGATTAGTGATATAAACTTTGTACACACATCACCTATGACATCCGATTGAGCGAACTTCAGTCAGTAGGACTATGTTTGATATTCGTCAGGCTCTAACTTCCAGCCTAGGCATTGACGGCCCGGAAATTCACTATAACCTTTCCAAGTCCGAACTTTTTCGTGCCGCACTTCAATACGACCGAGGACGAATCTCCAAATCAGGCGGATATGAAGATAGAAAAGCCTATTCCACTAAGTTGAAGGAAAGCGGGCCGATCGTATTTCTAACCGATCCGGATTGCACCGGACGGCCGGTAGACGATACCTACGCAGTAGCTTGGCCGGAGGTGGAATCGAAAATCTGGTGGAAGAGCAGTCTTCAGCCCTACGATCCAGATCATTACCAGAAATTACTGCCACGGGTAATCAAGCATATTAATCAGCACGGCAGCCGCCTGTTTGTGCAGGATGTAACGGTCGGACAGGATCCCGAATATTCAATTCCATACCGATTCATCGGGCAGTATGCGACACACGCCTTCTTTGCCCGTAACATGTTCCTGACTTCATCTTCCACATCAAATGAAATCGATGCATCGAAGAGCTGGACGATGCTCAATATTCAGACATTTCGGTGCGAACCCGAGCGTGACGGATGCCGGTCCGACCGTGCCGCCATCCTGGACTTTCGAAATCGAATCTGTCTAGTAATTGGTAGAGCCGACTACTGCGGACTGGTAAAAAAGTCTATTTTCACAGTAATGAATTACCTGCTGCCGAATCAGGGAATTCTGTCCATGCACTGCTCTGCGAATGTCGGCGAATCCGGCGATACTGCCATTCTTTTTGGATTGTCTGGAACAGGCAAAACAACACTCTCGGCAGATCCAAGCCGTAAACTGATTGGCGATGATGAGACTGGCTGGACAAAGGATGGCGTCTCCAATCTTGAAGACGGTTGTTATGCAAAGCTGATTAATCTCGACAAAGAGGTAGAACCCGTTATTGCAAGTGCACTGTCGATGGAGGGAACGTTGATTGAAAATGTGCCTCGACTTGACGCATTCCCATACGAGCAGACGGACCCGCAAGATCTGAATTTATTCGATGATTCGATCACTGAAAATACTCGATTTTCCTATCCCCTGTCTTGCAATCCCAACTTAGCGACAGGTGCAAGGGGATCGCATCCCGCAACAATCGTCATGCTCACGGCCGACGCTTTCGGCGTCTTGCCACCGGTTTCAATTCTGAACGAAGATGAGGCAATGTACCATTTCGTACAGGGATTTACTGCACGAATCGCAGGTACTGAGGTAGGAATTAAAGAACCTGAAGCAACATTCAGTTCTTGCTTCGGTGCTCCATTCATGTCACAAAAACCACTGGTTTACGCAAGTCTTCTGAAAGACAAGATTCGATCATCCAACGCACGATGCATATTACTGAACACCGGCTGGATTGGCGGCGCGGCGGGAGAGGTGCCGAGAATCTCCATAGGCGACACGCGAGCACTGCTGAATGCAGCCATGCGCGGAGAATTTCACAACGGTCACTCAGACATGGATTTCAAGAATCACCCGATACTTGGATTGCGTTATCCGACCGCATGCCAAGGGGTCGATTCTTCTATACTCGATCCCCGAAATTGCTGGAGCGACAAACGAGCCTACGATCAGAGCGCAAATAAACTGCGCAATTTGTTCAGCAAAAACTATCACGAAAACAACTTCGCCAGTTCCGGAATTCCCGAAGTAATGTAGAGATGGTCAACTGCAACTTCGTGACGCTGGGTTTGAAACACTGACTAGGAATCGGCACCCTTTCTCATAATGACTCCCCCTGAGGAATTATCTTTAACGCAATTGCGACACGGGATGGTACTCATCATCGTAGCACACGCAGCATTGTCAGGAGATACTACAGGTCGTCCCGTTGTGAGCGAATCGGTTTTGGATGCGATTCGTGAAGTACCGCGCCATCTCTTTGTTCCAGAGTTCTTGCAGCCGCACGCTTATGAGGACTGTCCATTGCCAATCGGACATGACAAAACAATTTCACAACCGTTTATCGTAGCATTGATGACCGATTTGCTGGATATAGAACAGACCGACAGGGTTCTTGAAATCGGTACCGGCCTCGGTTACCAAGCTGCAGTACTGAGCCGCCTAGCCGCGGAAGTCTGCACAGTAGAAATCATTCCAGAACTGGCGGAACATGCGAAACAGAATTTTGCAGACCTGGAATATGACAATGTTCAAGTGCGCATTGCCAACGGGGCATATGGTTGGAGCGAGACCTCACCCTTTGACAAGATTCTTGTTGCCACTTCCGCCGATGAAGTGCCTTCGAAATTGATCGAACAGCTACAGCCCGGCGGACGTCTTGTCATGCCAGTCGGCCCGGATGACAGTCAAAATCTGGTGTTGGTTCAAAAAGGCGTATCCAGCACCTACGAGGATGTTATTCTGCCAGTACGTTTTTCACGCATGGTCATTGCGCATTGACCTGTCCCAGCTCATTCGCTGGTGACAAAAAGATTCAAGTGCTTTTGGATATGCTCAGCCAGTCGAAGAGTATGATTTCTCACCAGCAGTTCGGCACTATCGGCGTCTCGCGTCTCAAGCGCTTCAATAATGTGCATATGATCTATGACTGAGTGTTGAGCTCGATCAGGATCAGAGATGCTGCGTAGTCGAATAGTCTTTAGGTGCAGAAACAGATTTTCGGATATCTCAATAAGCGGCTGACACTTGCTCATCTGGATAATCGCCCGATGGAACTCAATGTTCGTTTCAGAGTATTCGTTGATATTCGCCTGAAACTTTGAACCATCGTAGGTGGTAAACAGTTTTCTCAGCTGCCCGATCTCTTCATCATTTGCTCGCTGGGTCAGAAGCCTGGCAGCCATGGACTCCAGTGCTGCCCAGACGAATACCATATTGAGAATTTCATCGACAGTCTTGCGCACCACGAATGCGCCTCTGTGAGGAATCGTTTTTACAAATCCTTCGTTTTCAAGCCGAATCAAACTTTCTCGAATCGGTGTTCGACTGACACCGAGCTGATTGGCAAGAGAGCGTTCGTCCAGACGCAAATTTACTCCCGGTTCATACACGTCCATAGACGAAATCGCTTCTCGTAAAGATCGATAGACTCGTTCTTTGAGTACTTCTGGATCCTTGAGTCGATCTATTACTAAATTCACAGGAATTTGTTCCAATAGTAAATAAAAAGGAAAGTAAAATGAATTCGCATACGGCAACTATTCTAGTATGACAGAATCGCTTGCTAGGCATCAGTGTATCATATCTAGTGTGAAGGCTCAATTGCTATCGGATCAATGGTTTCAGCGTCTGGCAGAATACAAAAATACTCCAAACACCGATTGCATGTAGAAGCTAACTATTTAATTCTGTTGCGATCGTATAACGAAATAGAGAAGATGGAGACAGAATGAAAAAAAAGAAAATAAAGCCGTTTGGTAAATATTTCACGCGCTCACTTAAACAATATTTTCACGACTTGAACGGTATCGACCCAACCGACCTGCATGATCAAATGACTCAGGAACTTGAGAAACATCTGTTTGAATTTGTAATGAAACACACGACCGGTAACCGCACTCGTGCGGCTGCAATCTTGGGGGTGTCCAGAAGCACTCTAAGGAAGAAATTGGACCGCTACAATATTTCGCCCGACTGAGTATTTCTGCCTGATTAACCAGAGCAACGATACAAATTTGAATATTGGCGAGTTATTGCACACCCTGGTGAAAAACATCTCATTGATCGAGTAGCCACAATTTCTCATCACACACAAGGCATGTTCATGATGGAAACTGAACATGCTTTCAATGAGTATTTCACGATAATCCAAGAAACTTAGAATGAAAAAATTTGCACCCGTTTCGCCCAGGCGCGCTTTGATCAGCGTTTCCGACAAGAGCGGAATCGTCCAATTTGCTGCTGAACTCGCATCAGAAGGTGTTGAAATATTGTCCACCGGCGGAACCGCTAACACCTTGTCTAACGCCGGAATCGAAATTATTCCTGTTTCCGACTACACAGGTTTTCCAGAGTTAATGGGCGGACGGCTGAAAACGCTTCATCCAAAAATTCATGGCGGCATTCTTGCAAGAGAAGACGTCGACAAGCAAGAAATGCAGGAGAACGACATTCAACCGATTGATCTGATTGTCGTGAATCTGTATCCATTTGAACAAGCCCATAGCGACCGCACAACTGACTACGACGTAAACGTCGAATTTATCGATATCGGTGGACCGACGATGATTCGTGCTGCGGCCAAGAACTTTATTCGTACGAGCGTTGTGATCGATCCTGGTGACTACCAGAACATACTCTATGAAATTCACAACAAAGGCGGCATTGCGTTCGATACTCGTAAAAGTCTGGCGGCAAAAGCGTTTGCAAGAGTTTCAGAATACGACAGCAACATAGCCTCTGCCTTGGGTGCTAGTACACAAATAGTTGATGAAGTTGAGGAATTCCCGGACACGTTGAATCTCAAATATCGAAAATTTATGGATATGCGTTATGGAGAAAATCCCCATCAAGCTGCGGCTTTTTACGTTCCATTGGGCTGCGGCAAACCGTGGCTGCAAAACTCTCAGCTGCATCAAGGCAAATCGATGTCATTCAACAACGTGGTCGATGCAGATGCAGCCTTTAGCTGCATCAAAGATTTCCACGATACTACCTCATGCGTAATCGTCAAACACGCAACGCCATGCGGAGTAGCGTCGGCAACTAATCTTACTAGTGCATATGAACTTGCGTACAGAACCGACCCAACATCGGCGTTCGGTGGAATCATTGCATTCAATCGAAAACTTGATGAGCGAACAGCTGTGGCTATTCTCGACAATCAATTTGTCGAAGTGATACTGGCACCGGAAATCGAACAGAAGGCACTTAAAGTGTTTCAGGATAAGGAAAACGTCCGGGTATTGGAATACAAATCTGAGATGAGCGGGATTCCATCAGGAAAGGTTTTGAGTTCTGCAGGTGGCGGATTGCTTTTGCAAGATCCCGATGAGACTATCGATGAATTGCTTGATATTCAGGTAGTGACGGAAAGAGAACCCGAAAAAGATGAAATGCAGGACTTAATTTTTGCATGGGGAGTAGCAAAGCATGTCAAATCGAACGCGATTGTATATGCTAAAGATTCCGCAACAATCGGTATTGGTGCAGGGCAGATGAGCCGAGTCGATTCAGCGAAAATCGCTTTGATAAAAGCTGATGAAGTCGGCTTGAAAGTCAACGGATCAGTAATGGCATCGGACGCTTTTTTTCCGTTTCGAGACGCAATTGACGCTGCCGCCAAATCCGGCATATGTGCAGTGATTCAGCCTGGCGGTTCTTTACGCGACAAAGAAGTTATTGACGCTGCCAATGAACACGGCATGTCCATGGTCTTTACCGGTAGGCGCCATTTTCGTCATTGAACGCAGTCCACAAGATGAATGTTCTGATTGTCGGTGGTGGCGGGCGCGAACATGCTCTGGCCTGGAAAGTGGGGCAGTCGTCACATGTCAAACAGGTGTATGTGGCACCTGGAAATGCCGGAACTTTCCTGGAACCCAATACCTGCAATGTACCAATTGATGCTGAGGACGTCGAAGCACTTCTGGCCTTTGCGCTGAAGGAACGGATTGATCTGACGATTGTCGGCCCGGAAGTGCCTCTGACGCTCGGCATTGTCGACCAGTTTCAGCAAAATGGACTACTATGTTTCGGCCCGAGTGCACAGGCAGCGCAGCTTGAAGGTTCAAAAGATTTCACCAAGAAATTTCTGCTGCGGCATGACATTCCTACTGCGGAGTTTCAAACTTTTGAAGATTTGACTCTAGCCTGCGAATATATCAAAGGTTGCAATTTGCCTGTTGTCATCAAAGCGGACGGATTGGCAGCCGGAAAAGGTGTAATCGTAGCGCAAACTATGCATGAAGCAGAATCAGCACTAAATGACATGCTGTGCAATGACAAATTTGGCAGCGCAGGCAAGAGAATCGTAATTGAGCAGTTTCTGCAGGGGGAAGAAGCAAGCTATATCTGTATCGTAGATGGTGAATATTTTCTCCCACTAGCCGCGTCACAGGATCATAAATCTGCATTTGACGGCGATACCGGTCCCAATACAGGAGGCATGGGTGCTTATTCTCCTGCACCAATCGTCGATCGCCATCTGGAAGATCGGATTCTGAATGAAATCATCCGGCCTACGGTTCGAGGATTGCAGCAAGAAGGCATTCAATACACTGGATTTTTATATGCTGGATTGATGATTGACGAAAGTGGAAATCCCAGCGTGCTTGAATTCAACTGTCGTCTAGGCGACCCCGAGACTCAGCCAATACTGTTTCGCCTTCAGTCAGATTTATTGGATTTGATTATCGCAGCACTTGATGGAAAACTGGAATCCGCAACCGCGAGTTGGGACACTCGTTCGGCACTGGGTGTGGTTGTTGCAGCAGACGGTTATCCGGGTGCGTACTCAAAGGGGCAAGAAATTACCGGGCTTGATGCGCTAGATGCAGAAAATCTGAAAGTTTTCCATGCTGGTACCGCGCTGGATGAAAACGGAAGATTGATAGCAAACGGCGGTCGTGTATTATGCGTAACTGCTTCGGCGGAAAATGTCAGCCGAGCTCAGGCGAAAGCGTATCAAGCGGTCGCACAAATTTCGATGCAGAATATGCATTATCGAACAGATATAGGAAGTAAAGCATTGAACCGCAGAGTGGATGCGAACTAAACTGATAGGAGGGAAACTTGAAAGAAAATTTCGTTGCAGTCATGGTCGGATCAGATTCTGATCTCAATGTAATGCAATCAACACTGGATACGCTTGACAGTCTTGATGTGCAGTGGGAAATTCGCATATTGTCGGCACATCGAACACCTGATCACGTGCGCGACTATATTCAGGATGCAGATGCACGAGGATGTGCTGCATATATTGCAGCGGCAGGTTTGGCAGCGCATCTCGCAGGGGCGGTTGCGGCCAATACGCTCAGACCAGTGATTGGGGTTCCGCTTGATGCAGGTACTCTAGGAGGGCTTGATGCGCTACTGTCGACCGTGCAAATGCCAGGGGGAGTTCCAGTTGCGTGCGTTGCGATAGGCACTCCGGGTGCCAAGAACGCGGCGTTTCTTGCGGCGCGTATTCTCGCCTTGATTGACAAGAATATCGCCTCGAAATTACACGCACAGCGTCAAGGGAATCGCGCTTCTGTGCTTGAAAAAAATCAAACACTGCAACAAAAAATCAGCGACTGAAGAAAATTCATTGAATGCGATTGACGTTGCGATGGGTGCTAGATTGATCACTTTGGGTGCAGTGGTAGCCTATCCGACTGAAGCCTGTTTCGGAATCGGCTGTGACCCGACAAATCGAAGTGCGTTGAAACGCATTGCCAGAATCAAAAATCGTCCAGTCGGCAAGGGGCTGATTGTGATTGCACATAACGTTGAATCATTGTTGCCTTATCTGTCAATTCAGAGCGAGTCGATTCTCGACCAACCGCTTGCTACGTGGCCTGGCCCCTATACATGGATTTTCCCAGTCAGTTCATGGGCCTCGAGTTTGCTTTGTTCTGCAGACAAAACCATTGCCGTACGCGTAACAGCACACGCTTTGGCCGCACATCTGAGCCGTCTTGCCGGAGGTGCCATTATTTCAACAAGTGCCAACCGGCATGGCCTGACTCCAATTCGACAATACGTTCAGGTTGAACGATGCTTGGGAAAGCAACTGGATTTCGTAGTGCGCGGGACCCTAGGGCGTCAGAAAAAACCAACTCAGATAAGAGATGCTATGACTGGGCATCTGATACGTGCGGCTTAAGTTTGAGCCTCGATGAATGGAGAAGGAAGTGCTTGTGGCCGAAAGTGAAGCAGCGAAAGTTGAAGTCTTTCTGAAGAAGTTGCAGGGACGGATTTGCAGTGAACTTGAAGCACTGGAAATTTCCCAAAAGTTCGCACAAGACGAGTGGAAATTTGCAGGCGGTGGTGGTGGCAATAGTAGAGTTCTCGAATCTGGTACTGTATTTGAAAAGGCCGGCGTCAATTTCTCTTCAATTCAGGGGTTGCAACTGCCTGCCGCTGCAACGGAGAAACGCAAAAATCTGAAAGATCAGTCTTTTTCCGCTACCGGCATCTCCGTAATTGTCCATCCTTGCAATCCTTATGTGCCTACCACACATATGAACCTGCGATTTATCCGAGTCGGCGTAGAAAGTTGGTGGTTCGGAGGCGGATTTGATCTCACTCCGTACTACGGATTCGTTGAAGATGCAATTCACTGGCATCGCACTGCTGCCGCAGCATGCGAAGGTTTCGGGGACGGCCTTCACCTCAGGCTCAAAAAGTGGTGCGACGAGTATTTCTATCTAAAACACCGAAATGAATCCCGCGGAATTGGTGGAGTGTTCTTCGATGACTTTACGGAGGGCGGATTTGATCACAGTTTCGAGTTTCTGCAAAGCATCGGAAGTCATTTTCTGGATGCTTATCTTCCTATTGTCGAGCGTCGCATTCTCACCCCTTTCGGTGAACGAGAACGGGAGTTTCAATTGATTCGACGCGGTCGCTATGTGGAGTTCAATCTAGTCTACGACAGAGGTACGCTTTTTGGCTTGCAATCAGGCGGCAGAACGGAGTCGATTCTGGTTTCGCTGCCGCCGAGTGTGTCCTGGCGATACGACTGGAAAGCCGAACCTGGTTCTGCTGAGGCGAAGTTAACCGACGAGTTTCTCCAACCTAGGGATTGGCTGGCTTTGGCGACGGTTCAGTAATGGGCAAATTACTGTTTACATTCTATCGAACCGTTATTTTCCTGCTGCTCCCAGCAATTTACGTTCGCTATATGCTGAAAGGCATTCGCAGACCCGCGTACCGGGAGCGGATGATGGAGCGGTTTGGAGCGATTCCCGCACACACCAAAAAAGGGGTGATTTGGATTCATGCGGTATCTGTTGGCGAGACCAATGCGGCACTCCCTCTGGTCAAAAATCTGCTGGCAGCACAAGATCGTCCGATCTTGATGACATGCGTGACTCCAACAGGGTCTGCCCAAATCAAAAATTCGCTTGGGGACCAGGTCGAACATATATACGCGCCGGTTGATGCTGGAGTGATCGTGCGAAAATTTCTAAAGAAACTTCAGCCTTGCGCGATTGTAATCTTTGAAACCGAATTGTGGCCAAATCTCATTCGCAATGGCTTGTCCAAAAACATTCCGATACTGTTTGCCAACTTGCGCTTGTCCGACAACACATTCCGCAATGGCAAAAGACTGAAGTCCTTAAGCAGATACACTCTGCAGAGCGTTGACGCTTTCTGCGTACAAACCAGGGTCGACTCTGAGCGAATTGTTTCCCTGGGCGCTGACGCTTCAAGAGTACACACGACAGGCAACCTGAAGTTTGATGTAAAACCGCCCGACGGCATTCGAGAGTCAGGAAGGAGTCTTCGCGAGAATTGGGGAGGCGAGTCGCGTGAAACGATCATACTGGGCAGTTCGCATGAAGGTGAAGAGATTCTATTTTTCAAGGCGTTTGAAAACTTACGAGAGATCTTTCCGAGACTCGTGTGCGTCATCGTCCCTCGGCACCCGGAAAGATTCGATCAAGTTTTTGAAATGATTTCAGATTCTGGATACTCGGTTGTTCGCCGCAGCTACTGGCAGGATAACGTGCCGGAATCCATTGATGTAGTACTGGTTGACACCATGGGTGAGCTGATTCAATTCTATGCAGCATCCGATGTCGCAGTTGTTGGTGGCAGTTTCGTTCCCAAAGGCGGGCACAACATTCTAGAGCCGATTTTGGCAGGCATACCTCCGGTTTTCGGTCCAGAAATGTCCAACTTCCGCGAAATTTCGCGACTCGTACAATCAGGAGAAGCGGGACGGCAGGTTCAAAATACGGGGGAACTTGAGACTGTCATAGCGGAATACCTAGACGACCCGAAACTTCGAAACACGGCTGCCCGAAATGGCGAAAGGCTTTTGCAAGACAACCAAGGCGCGTTGGCAGCTACATATGGACGTCTTACGGCCGTTATTGCTGAAAAAGAAACTACAACACGTACAAATTGATTCTCCAAGATTGCGTGAGATTCTCAAACCATTACCAAGTCGTTGAACGCGATCGCTCGATAAGACTTTCCCAACCACAAACGACCACCGCTGATCGGCTGTTATTGACAGATGCCATCGTGAATACGGTAAGCGACTGATCACATGTTAGTCGTATCATAACCTTCCCGAATTTCCAGAAAGTTGCTTTCACAGCACAGCCAGTCTTCAATAACAGATATCAAACTGTCGAAATTCATTTTTGCATTGACTTTCAAACTGCACTCCCACACTGTCAATATTCTCCATCCTTTTTCCAGAAGTTGACTGTTGACTTTCGTATCTCTACGTCGGTTACTGTTGATTTTTTCCTTCCAGTACTGTTCGTTGGATGATGGCATTCTGAAAAGCGGACAATTATGTCCGTGCCAGAAACAGCCATGCACAAATACAACTGCATTGAATCTGCGAAAAACGATGTCCGGCTTGCCAGACAGACTCTTATCGTGAATCCGGTACCGGTATCCCTTTCGATGCAAGGATTTTCTCAGCCAGAGTTCTGGTTTGGTGTCTTTGCCAGAGAATGAAGCCATGATCTCCCTCCGTTTCCCTGCATCAAATTTGTCAGCCATCGCCTGCTGGTACATTCCGGGAAACCAAGTGGTTCTATATTTCATCGATAAAATCGCATATCGTGCGACAATTGATGCCTTTAAAAACTACAGAGCGTGGAGCCAGGGAAGTGAGTATCCGGAAATTCTCGGATAATAATGACGTTTGACGTCTGCCATAAAGCGTGTTAATCTAGTTCAGTATGATTCTGAGTTATTCTGACAAGAAAACAGAAATTTTTGCTGGAGGTGAGTTTGTCAAGGAATTTCAGGGATTTCAAGCGCAGGCCGAGAAACGGCTAGCGATTCTAAACGCAGCCCCCGATCTAGATTCACTTCGGTCTTTGCATGGAAATCGATTGCAGGCCCTACATGGTATAAGAACAGGGCAGTACTCGATTCGAATAAACCGCCAATGGCGACTCTGTTTTGAGTGGAGAGATGATCAGATAGGACCCAGTAACGTACAAATAGTAGATTACCATTGAAAAGAGGAGACACCAAATGTTCATGCGCGCCGTTCATCCGGGAATCATCCTGAAAGACGAACTTGATGGAGTCGGCATCACGCCTACCGAGTTCGCCCGCCAGATTCGCGTGCCACCCAACCGCATCAGCCAGATCATTAGAGGTACACGAACTATTACTGCAGATACCGCTCTGCGTTTCGGTCATTGGTTTGGCACAGGCCCTCAGTTGTGGCTGAACCTTCAAACGCAGTTTGATCTCGTAGTAGCCGTCCGAGATTCCAATGAGGCGATCCACGAACTGCCTAAGATGAATAGCGGAGTGG
This sequence comes from Arenicellales bacterium, assembly GCA_965219265.1. Taxonomy (GTDB): domain Bacteria; phylum Pseudomonadota; class Gammaproteobacteria; order Arenicellales; family JAJDZL01; genus JAJDZL01. The sequence continues at coordinate 2,946,718 of OZ244730.1, read as the reverse complement.
ACATCCGAGAATCCGACAGGGAGTTGTGAATAGCTGAAATAATAGGATAACTGTCTGTCAATTGACTAGTAAGTCGGCAGACCCAGTTGACGCCAGTTCCTTGGCTTGAACGACTCGACGCTACAAAACACGACTGCCCGAAATGGCGAAAGGCTTTTGCAAAACAACCAGGACGCGTTGGTGGCTTAATGTGAATTGCTGTAACCTATGATCCTTCAACAAACAGTACGCGCAGAGAGTGGCATTCTGGGAATCAAATTACCTCAAAGGCTCGCCAGTACGTTTGCAACTGTTTGACCGATTTCCGCTGGACTGGGAACGATCTTCACTCCGCATTCCTGCAACACTTCAACTTTCTCCGAAGCGCTTTCACCGAAAGCCGAAATAACCGCACCAGCATGGCCCATGCGGCGTCCTTTCGGCGCAGTCAAACCAGCAATGTAACCAACTACAGGAGTTTTCATGTTCTCTCTATAGAACGCGGCAGCATTGGATTCCTGGGGTCCAGTGGACATCCGAGAATCCGACAGGGAGTTGTGAATAGCTGAAATAATAGGATAACTGTCTGTCAATTGACTAGTAAGTCGGCAGACCCAGTTGACGCCAGTTCCTTGGCTTGAACGACTCGACGCTACAAAACACGACTGCCCGAAATGGCGAAAGGCTTTTGCAAAACAACCAGGACGCGTTGGTGGCTTAATGTGAATTGCTGTAACCTATGATCCTTCAACAAACAGTACGCGCAGAGAGTGGCATTCTGGGAATCAAATTACCTCAAAGGCTCGCCAGTACGTTTGCAACTGTTTGACCGATTTCCGCTGGACTGGGAACGATCTTCACTCCGCATTCCTGCAACACTTCAACTTTCTCCGAAGCGCTTTCACCGAAAGCCGAAATAACCGCACCAGCATGGCCCATGCGGCGTCCTTTCGGCGCAGTCAAACCAGCAATGTAACCAACTACAGGAGTTTTCATGTTCTCTCTATAGAACGCGGCAGCATTGGATTCCTGGGGTCCGCCTATTTCACCGATCATCACGACAACTTTGGTTTTGGAATCTTCTTCGAATCGCGCAAGGTGATCCGTGAACGAACTGCCATTGATGGGATCGCCGCCAATTCCAACGCTCGTGGATACGCCAATTCCCATTGATCTTAACTGTGAAGCAGCTTCATACCCCAATGTACCCGAGCGGCCAATAATTCCGACCTCTCCTTTCGTATAGATGTGTGGAGGCATGATCCCCATCATGGATTTTCCAGGGCTGATAGTGCCCGCACAATTAGGGCCGGCAAGCACCATTTTGTCTGCAGCCTTGTAGCGACGCATATAACGTTTCACGCGAATCATGTCATGTGCTGGAATTCCGTCGGTAATGCACACGCAGTATTTGATGCCAGCGTCCGCCGCTTCCATAATTCCATCTGCAGCGAATGGCGGCGGAACAAATGAAATGCTCGCAGTCGCTCCAGTTGCTTTGACTGCTTCTCTAACGGTGTCGAAAACCGGTCGATTTAAAATCTTACTGCCGCCTTTCCCAGGCGTAACTCCACCGACTATCTTGGTTCCGTACTCAATCATTTCCATGGAATGAAACATGCTCGTTTGTCCAGTAAATCCTTGCACGATGACAGTTGTATTTTCATTGATCAAAATTGCCATGTTTAACTTCCCTGTTTTCTCTTATATTCTTTCCAGGCGACAACGGCCACTTCAGCGACCTCTTGCAAGGTATCTGCCATAAGGATTGGCAGTCCACTTTCCTTCAGAAGTTGTCTTCCCAGTTCAACGTTCGTTCCTGCAAGTCTTACGACTAATGGAATTTGCAATTCAATCTTGCTGACGGCTTGGATAATTCCCTCTGCTACCCAGTCGCAGCGGTTGATGCCTGCGAAAATGTTCACCACGATGGTCTCGACTTTTTCGTCAGACAATACCAGATTGAACGCCTTGGCAACCCGATCCGGAGATGCGCCGCCGCCAATGTCTAGAAAATTTGCAGGTTCTCCGCCAGCATGTTTGATGATGTCCATAGTTGCCATTGCCAACCCGGCGCCATTGATAATGCATCCGATGCTGCCGTCAAGTCCGACATAGTTCAGTCCTCGATCGGCAGCTCTCATCTCGCGTAAATCTTCCTGCGACTTGTCGCGCAACTCAGAGATGTTCGGTCGACGGAAAAGTGCGTTATCATCAAAACTCATCTTGGCATCCAGCGCCATCAACCCGCCGCTGCTGGTAACGGCCAAAGGATTGATTTCCACCATCGTTGCATCCAGGTCTATCAAAGCGCTGTAACAGCCCAGCAGAATGGTAACCATTTGGCTGACGAGAGGTTTGCTAATCTTCAATTGAAACGCAATTTCGCGCGCTTGAAACGGTTGCATTCCCACTGCCGGTTCAACGGTAGTTCGGACAATTGAATCGGGCTGCGATTGAGCAATTTCCTCAATTTCAACACCGCCTTGAGAGGAAGCGACTACGCCAATCTGCTCCTTCTGTCTGTCCAGCACGAATCCAATGTAATATTCGTTTGCTATTTCAATAGCTTCTTCAACGTACAACCGATGAACAAGCTTCCCCTGACTGCCGGTCTGATGCGTAGCCAGTCTTTTACCCAGCAAATCATCAGCGGCATTGCTAATGTCTTCATTACTGCTGCAAATTACTATTCCACCAGCTTTGCCGCGTGCTCCGGAATGAATTTGCGCCTTGACCAGCCAATGTTCACCGCCCATCTCATTGGCTCGATAAACGGCTTGTTCAGGGCTATATGCCAGGCCGCCACGAGGAATCGGAATTCCAAATTCCGACAGAATTTCCTTCGCCTGATATTCGTGAATATCCATGTTCTGAAAAATTTCCCTTTTTGAATTGCTAAAAAATCTGCTGTTTATTGCTGCTGTTGACTTGAAAGGCAAAGACCAATTGATCGGAGCGCACCACGTGAACTTGCGGTTCGCGAGGTACTACGAAATTTCGGAATACTGAAATTGCAAGCAGTTAGTTTACTCATTCCCTGATTTTGCCGCTATCAAATTTGCTTGTGTGACGATATTTCTCGCCATTTTCTCAGATGCGGCATCGATCATTTTTCCGTCGAGTTGTGCAGCGCCTTTCCCTTGTGCTGCGGCAGCTTCCAGTGCCTCCAGAACGCGGCGTGCCCGCGTCACTTCGGCCTCTTGCGGAGACATGATTTCATTGGCTAGTTTGATTTGGCTTGGATGAATTGCCCACTTTCCTTCATATCCTAAAACAGCAGCGCGCTTTGCTGCTTCTGTATAGCCATCCGGATCGTTAAAGTCTCCAAATGGACCGTCAATTGCTCGAAGTCCATAGGCTCGGCAGGCGGTCACCACATTAACTAACCCAGCATGCCACTGGTCGCCGATAGATCCGTCACACTGATAGTCAGGATTCGTGCCGCCGATGTTTACCGTCCGCGCTCTCATGCTAGCCGCATAGTCCGCAACTCCGAAATGCAATGCTTCCAGTCTTTTACTGGACTGAGCAATTTCCATTACGTTGGCGCCTCCCAGTGCCGTCTCGATGAGACACTCAATACCGATCTTTTTGTTCAGGCATTTCGCACTCTCGATTTGCGACAGCATGCAATCGACCATGTACACGTCGGAAGGATGTCCAACCTTGGGAACCAGCAGTGTGTCAAGATTGTTTCCTGCTTGTTCGACGATATCCACCACGTCCCGATACATGTATTGTGTATCTAGTCCGTTGATTCTCACGGAGACGGTTTTTCCGCTCCAATCAATATCATTCAATGCTTCAATGATATTTTTACGAGCGATGACTTTGTCGTCCGGGATCACCGCATCTTCGCAGTCCAGGAAAACAAAATCGGCATCGGAGCTTGCTGCTTTGTCGAAAAACTCAGGGCTTGATCCCGGTACCGCCAGTTCGCTTCGCTGCAATCGCACTAGTGCTGATGTGTATTGTGTAAAACTCATTTGGAAATACGTCGACTCCTAAAATTTGCCGATTTTGAGAAAATGCCCTTGTCGATGAGCACCAATTCTGTAGACATAGAATTACAAGGCAAGTGATTTATACACTGAAATTCCATCAAATCAAGTCAGAATTTACAAAAATAGGGAAATTTTTGCCTTGCTCATGATAGCTGTTAATTCGACAATTCTCCAAACTAAAGAGCTACCACAATCCTTGATAGAAATGCTTGAATCGTTTGGGTAAATTATAAGCGTTGTACTCGAAATCAAATTCGACTAGCCTTTGCAGCGTTCGATGTTATCTGTGCATCGCTCCACGCTTTCGAATTGTCGCTGGAATCTAAAACGCGACTGTCGCGGACAACTGTTACTCTGTGCATTCGTCGAAATTGGGGGAAATAATCTGCTACAGCATAGTGTTGCGTGGCCCGATTATCCCAAATTGCCACGTCACCTTTCCGCCATCGATGGCGTATCTGGAAATCCGGCTGGTCAATGTGATCATAAAGATAGTGTAGCAGGCGATCACTTTCGCGCGCTGTAAAGCCAACGATATGCCGAGTGAATGACGCATTGACATAAAGACACGCTTTCCCCGTCATGGGATGAATTTTGACTATCGGATGCACAGCAGATCCGACTGTGCTCATTGCTGTATTCAAGGCAGCGATGTCACGCTCCGCACCGAGGAACTGATTTTTGAACGAGCCAGGATCGTGGATGGCTTCAAGTTCTTCGATCAGGGTTTTCATGGAAGATGGCAAAGCGTCATATGCGGCGTACATGCTCGCCCAAAGAGTATCTCCGCCATTTGGCGGAATCTCACGAGCATGCAGAATTGAAGCAAATGGCGGATTCGGATAAAACGTCAAATCTGAGTGCCACTCATCCGTACCCGGAACGTTATTGTTATCGCTTTCCAACACAGTCACCTGTGGGTAGTTTTCTACATGACGATACACTGCATGGGGTTTATCGATGGGGCCGAAAGTTTTCGCGAATTCCAGTTGCTTGGCGGCGGATAGATTCTGGCCTAGAAAGAAAATTACCAAATGATCCAGCAAAGTCCGATAGATTTCGTCCAAAGTCGCTTGGTCCAGTCTTGAGGATAGATCAATGCCGGTGATCTCAGCGCCAATGGCCGGGGTAAGTTGTTCTACCTGCATGGAGTGTCTCCAATTTCACTGCAGTGCACTTCAAAGTTTCCAATTACCCGATATCTCATACTGAAACTCACTTGGCAAATCTAAGAATTGTTTAAGATAACGTCAGCTTGGGGCACGCGGCGAATTAGCTGAAATTGACTAAATGATTTCGTCGCAAAAGCGCTGAACTGGTTGGCGTCACGTGTTGTTGAGCAACGCACCCTGAGCATGAGGGAGTAACAAGGCAATTTTAATCCCTTCAATCGTGGTTGGAATGAATGATATTGTGTAGAATTTCACCAACTTGATTAGGCATTCCAACATCTACCACTGCAATTTCGAATGAGCAGTCTGTCCCATTGACTGTCCAATTGCGGTAAATTTCTTGCTGCAAGTTCTTTTTCTCATCCATAGGATAAAGCAGAATTAAACGCGCACTGTCGTAAGCTCTTGCATAAGCAAGCATTTGGTAAACATCAGATGTTTCAACATCAAGGGTTGCATTATCTGGATTGAGCCGCTTCCACTTGGTATCCAGAACAATAGGTCTTTTCTCAGCCTCAATCACCACATCAGGACGTAAAGCGAAAATATCTTTCATTTTTTCATCTTTCAACGCGTGGTTTTCTCGGTGTTGAAGGTGCACTTTATACTCCGATGTGAGAACGCGTTTAAGACTGCGTCCAATGAATTCCTCAAAAAGTTCGTTCATGGCAAAAAGCAAGGCAAACCCCGGCGTACCACCGCCGGTAGTGCTCTGCCATTCTCTTTCGAGAAAAACCCGAGCGAGACTGTGCAGACTATGGTAGGCGGTATTCGTCCGATCAAGCCTCACAGATTCCTGAAGCGGGTTAGGTGAAATTCTTACAAACTCAAACCGCGCAGAAAGCTCTGTAAGCAGCCGAATGTTATCGGTTGACCTTGCATGACGAGCAAGCAATAATACTGCTGCCTTGAAGACGCGGTTTAAAGGCGTATCCTCCGATAACTCATCAAATCGGCATGCCAGGCGATCCGGTCGAACGGCGAGATGCGTAAATTGACGCGTCGTGTTCAGCTTCCCTCGCAGTAATCGTAATTCCTCTTCTTGGGTGATATAGCGGCGGGGCAACCCGCGTCGAACGGCGGTAAGCAGTTGGCTGGCAAACAATCGAATAAGAATCTCCAAAAGATCGATTCGCTGAGTATCCAAACTTGCAAGTTCACTATTGGTTACACGAATATCCAGCGCAACAGCAAGCATGCGTACTAGTGCTTTGCGAACATTTCCGTAGTCACTATCGATTTTAGGCAGTATCTCAACAGATATGCTTGGAGTGACAAGAATACCCACTACCTGGCCAGCCTGGAGACCACCACTGGTACGGGATAGAACAGCGTTTCTTTGCAGGTTCAGTCGTCTCGCGGCGCGTTCGGCATGTATATTTAGATGTTCAACATCATCCTTGGTCAATTTGTTCTTCCCGACCGGCAAGTGTTCCCATTCTCGGCAAGTCAGAAGTTTCATGATGATAAAATCATTCAGACTGCGATTCCTTGGTCAGTTCCTTGCCGGCGATCAAGCGATCATATGCTTTTTCTGAAAAATCCTTCTGGATTGTCCAGCGATAACGCTCTTCATCTTCTCCTTCAAGATTTGGTGGTACAGAGAGGCTTTCCTTACGTACAAATTCGTCCCCGCCACCTAATACAGCTTGAACTTTGTTCCAATCATCATAGAAATACTCGGCAATAAGAGGAATGATTTTGTGTCGCATGATTCGGTCGACATCAGCTTTACTGTCCACCCCCATTAACCAAGCGTGACCGATTAAATGATCTCGATCAAGAAGCCATTCAAGGCGAGTGTTGATAGCACCAAGAACTGCGGGCAGTTGAATTTCGGTCGATTCGCTGACTTCACTCAGGAGTTCTGGTTCAGGCGGCATTTCTTTGAATTCAAATCGGCGGCGCAGAGCAGTATCAAGCAGAGCGATAGATCGATCCGCGGTGTTCATTGTGCCAAGAATATAGAGGTTACTTGGCAACGCAAAAGAATCTTTGGAATAAGGTAAAGTCAAATTCACTTCGTTATCGGCCCCTTCCCGTTTGTCTTCTTCCAGAAGCGTGACAAGCTCTCCCAATACTTTTGAGATATTCGCACGGTTGATCTCATCTATTACGAGAACATAGGCTTCCTCGGAATTTTCGCGCGCACGCTCGGCTATACGCTTGAGAACACCAGCAGTTGGGACAAGACTGAAGCCAACACTCCCGGCCCCGCCCGCGTCAGGGCGCAACCCCTCGACGAATTCTTCGTAACCGTAAGATTGGTGGAATGTCACAAACTTAACGCGCTCTTCTTCAATAAGTTGGCGATAGCGGCTGCGGTTTTCCTCCTTTGACCGCTCCAGCTGTCCGTCACAAATTTCAACGCAATACTCAGATGTATGGAAAGTTTTTCCTGTACCTGGCGGGCCGTAAAGAATTGTATTCAGAGGATGTGTTGCGCTGCTCTTCTTCGGTTCAGGTTTGCTATCGGGTGTAACAGAGGAATCTCCTTTGGTACTCTCTCCTTTAAATATTTCAATTAGATCAAAAGAACCCTTATAGCTATCAGCCAATCTAAATGCATCTTTCGTTCTCACTCCGGCTTTACTGAATCCGGCCACGGGTGTAACGTATCCATCTGCCAGCTTACCACTTGATTTGTTTATCCAAAAAACGTGAATTACAGCTTTTTCATTGAAATTGCCTTCTGAATCGATAACACTGCTAGTCGAATACTCGTTCTTGACAACAACCCCAATTCCTCTCCCTTGACGTCTCCCGTACCTTACCAGAACAATATCCCCGCGCTCTGGCTCGCTAAGAGGATATGTATTGTTCTGTCCGGGGCCGCCCGTAAATACTTGATGATTTTCCTTGAACGTCTGTTTATTTTCGGGGTGACTCTCGTCAAATTCCCACCAATCTTCTTTCTTGTTATATACATTGCTGCTGATTTGAAAGAATCTTGAAGTGACTTTAATCAAAGGTGACTTTGAATTTTGCAAATACAAAATAAAATTAATTTCAGGGAAATCGCAGCCTGGGAAGAGATTTTTAATATCTTCCAAAATAGACTCATAACGTTTAAAACCATCTTCAGAACAAATTTCTTTATCCAGAGCGATAGCATTAAGTCCTGGCAACCTCGCTGCTTCCATATGTTGATCTACAGGGAAGAAGCGTACTGGATTGATTACATAGAGGCACTGTGTCAGTTTGCTGACACCAACCTTGGGGATAGCTAAAACATTCCTGAAGTTTTGTTGGTCGATAGCATTTTCATTGTCCACAGCTTCACGAAATAAATTCCATAGTAAGTCGGTATGAAAGTCTTTTCCGTCGTGAAATAGGTGGTTAAATCTAGGAGTTGGAATATTTACTATGTCCGGGCGTTTCTCCTCCATCTCAAATACTTCATGAACACTGCCGAACACTATTTTTCGCTGGTTGCGCGTATTTTTTGAGGCTAGAAAATAGAAGAATGAAAACGGGTCGATATTCTCATCTCCAAAAGCAAACAATGCAGGTTCGTCCTTAACCCAATTCACCTCTTTTGATTTTTTAATCAAATACGCTTCTCCGTTTTCTGAAATTCTCCGTGCCAACTCCGAGAACCATGGTACCCACATGTAATCTTCTTTCATCCCGATCTATTTTCCTTTTGCTTCATTCTGTTTGATTGATATTACCGATGTTGAACCACGCGCACGAAATTTCCGAGTTGCATTTTAGAGGAAACGGAAGCAAATCGATTGCAACCTCCGCAATTGAGTCGACTTGCGATTTCAAAGAACAAATCGTTTCTTTACATACTTTTCGACTGCATTACGCTCTCTGATGGACAGGTCCTTGCCGATGATGCCGTCTCGTTTCAATTCTTTTTTTATTTCATCCCAAACAGCTACCACAGTTTCTGTTTCCAGCACCAAACCGGCAAATGCACAGGAGTCACAAACGACTTTTTCGTGAAAAACTTCTTTTCCAAGATGATAGGCTTCCGCAGCGACAGAGGCACTGCTTCCGCTTCCGATTGCATAACTGGATGTAAATGCAAGCGCGCAAAAAAGTGTGGTGCTGTTCACAATTCTTCTTACTTTGAAATTTCCAGTTAGCATTGTCAGTTCTTAATCAGGCGGTGAAAACATAGTTCTTATACCCATTCCGTACAAATTCACATTGATTGCAGTCTTCATCTGGCAAATTTCAATGGCAGTTGCCCAATGTAACACCAGCGCGTGAATCCGAGAATTCTTACAGCTGAACCGATTGGACTGGATCTCGGCATCGAAGTCGGGCGGTGTGCGCAAACTGCAACATCAGGCTGAAATCAAATCACGGCCACTCTGGCCGAACCCGGATCAAGTGGCTGAAATCAGCAACCCGGAGTTTCCCGGCGAACGTCTCCTGGTCTGCCTGAACCCACGTATTCGCACCGAACGCACGCGCAAGCATTCCACATCGAGGTTAGAAACGGCAAATTCGTATTGTCGCACAATCTACACAGTATTGAACAAGAAAAAACTCGACGGAGAATCTATGTTATTCGTATCAGCGTGGAGGTCGATTCCCTCGATTCGACACAGGCTGTCAAAACCTACAAGAGCCTGCCGCATGTGAAAAGTGCGTTCCATTCTATCAATATTAGTCAGATCAACGTCAGACCGGTGCTCGTTTACAGTGCCAAGCGGTTGCGCGGCTACGTATTCCTTCGCATGCTTGCCTACTATGTTGGTGGCATCTGCGACGCCAATTGGCACCAATTCAGTTTCAGGATGACAATCCTGACAATGCAGGCGGCAAGCGCACCACTCCGGTACAGAAAGCACAAGTCTCAGAATGTGCCAGAGACAAAGCCGACACTCTGAAAACAGCCGAAGACTTTGCAGTTCACAGTTTATAGACTCTGCTTGAAGATCTCGCCACGGTCACACTCAATTCCATGTCGTTGCCGGAGCATCCCGATCAGAGTTTTACCGACATTGCAGATTCAACTCATCTGTAGAAGAAAGTATTTGAGCTGCTGAACATTGACCCAATCAACCATGTTCCCAGTAAATTGACACGTTGATCTCATCTATTATGCTGTTTTTACTATCGATTCGTCCATTTGACATGGTGAAGTTCGGACTAGTAAACGTAGACTGAGGGTTTGTGGAAATCACAAACCAGTTTTGGAGACCGTTCCAGTCGGTATAAACAACAAATCAGCGATTGATATTGATTTGAGCATAATGGATTAGAAATTTTGGCGAACACCACATTTTGATTGATGCTCTGAATTAGCTTTTTCCGGTTGCGTAAAATCCATCAAAGGCTTCTTGGACAATTCTTTCCAATGACTCAACCTCTTCATTCGTGAGAGCATTGAATTTCTTGATCCTTTTTCTTTTCGAAAGGGTTCCGTTATTTTGGCGAATGAACAAAATCAGATCTTGGGCTAATCGATTGGGCATCTCTATAAACTCCGTGATTCTGGTCATGGCTTCGTCATGTCGGCGTAGATATTCAATCTCTTTAGGCAAATCGTGCTCAATAGCTCGTTTCACACAGGTGTAAAGAAATTCCGCTTCTGCAGTGCAGTCAAAATATCGATAAAGGTCGGCTGTATCGTTCAGCACCTCAACGTTTTGCTCGGATGTTGAATGCCATTCGATGTATTCCATCAATGGCCGGGAGTGGTTTTGCAATGTTCTGCGGTAGTCGTTAATATGATCCAGCACAACCGTAGAAACTGGAAATACCATACCAGCAGGCGTAAATTCTCGCTCCGCCAGCACATGATGAATCACACAACGGTGCATGCGGCCGTTACCGTCTTGAAAAGGGTGAATATAAACCAGACCAAAAGCGGTCGCCGCCGCCTGCAACACCGGGTCAACTTTATTTTCCCGCATTCGTGTATTGGCGCTTAGTAGGCCTGTTAACAGATCAACTATATCCGTTTGTCGTGCACCGATAAATTCTGGCAATGGGTTGCCGCTATGATCCCGATCGCCGAGGAATACGCCATCAGGGCGCAGTCCCGGGAAAACAAATCGTGAGTCATTGAACAGAATGCCGTGAAGACGATTTATTTCGTCAATTGAAAGTGTGTTCCTCCCCGCCTGGAGAACAGCATTTCCCCAACGCTCAAGACGGTTGCTTAGTGCTCTTTCACCTTCAATCTCAAAGCTAGACTGACTGTCGGCCAACAGCAGAAAACTTGCGGCTCGAGTAACTAGATGTTTACTTGTTCGGTCGATAGTATCGGCTGCGCGCTCTGCCAACCCCAGTTTAGTATACGCTTCAAGCCGTTTCGTTCTACGAATGATCGGGCACCAGTCGCTATTGCCAAGCAGGTTATCCCTAACTCTATGACGTCTTGAGATTTTTCCTTTACCGGTGAAATAGGATTTTGCGTCAAGTGCATTAACTGCGGGCATGTTGGTAGCGTCTTCAATATCAAGCGTTCGCTGAGTCAACATTTCATAAAAAAACCAGGTTCGCCGTGTCTGCGTCCCCATTGGAATAGATCTGACATAGTTTTCCAGCACATCTTTGGGCACCGCTTCAAAAGCACGCTTCAAAATCAGCAGATCAATGCTCTCATGGCGCAGGGCAAAAGTCAGATGATTGACGAATTCATCACCGGGCCAATAGCGTTTATCAAACACATGAAAGCTCCCCACCTTTCGCCGGCTGCCACCAATATGCTTTTCCGAAACACAGCTTGGTTGTCGGACAGGTGCTTGTAGGCCAAGCGATTGAACAAGTGCAGCAAAACCTGCAAGTTGTGTTCCAGTTGGAACGACTTCGTTTTGAAAAAATACGGGCGTGTTTAGTTCAGAGTGCATCACTCGAATTTTAATAATTCTTATCGAAAGGCATTGTAAAAATGACGTCCATTATCGATTTTTTATTATTATTGTCGAATTATATTTTATTTATAGTAATAAATAGATTTTTATTTATTGTGAAGGTCTCCCGATAGCGCAATTTCTTTGTTATTGTCAGCAAATTTTGCATTTTAAATTTCGAAATTTCTGCTGTTGAAGCCAATTCAATTCGAGGCTTTTCGACAGCACTCGCGACCGATTACTGCTCGCAATCAGTGTGAAAGGAGCGACTCAACCAGTTCGATGACCTACTGGCGGCTGTCAGAGGTGTTCAGCCCTGAATGCATTTTTTGCGGTTTGAACTACTGGGTTGGGTGAATATTTACACACCCGATGTCTATTTCAAATAGCTATTCAGAAATTGCAGATCGGCTATGTCAAGAGTGCCGGCCAATTCTTCAAGCAGCAACACGTTCTGTAAATAGTCGTAACGGGATTTTTGCAGATCTCGCTGAATTTGAAACAGGTCTCGTTGAGCGTTCAAAACATCCAGTGAAGTCTGTGTGCCGACGTGGAAACCTTCTTCCGTGGCACTCAAAGCAATTTCATTGGCAGTCACCGCTTTTTCCAGCGCTTCAATACGATTAATGAGACTGATGATGTTCAAATAGGTATTTGTCGTTTGATGTTCTACTACCCGATTCAAAGCGGTCAGCTTTTCAACTTCAGCTTGCTGCAGATATCTCGCTTGTTTCTTGAGTTTCGTAGAATGTCCGCCAGTGGAAAATGACTTGCCCGCCGTAAGGCCTATTGAAGATTTCTCGTACATATTTTGAGAATCACCGCCATGGTCCTTCATATTGACTGTAAGCTTGACGAAAAATGAAGTGTCTGAAGCTGCCAGTCCAATCGCTTTGGATGATAATTGGACAACCTCACGCTGAATTGCGATATCTAGATTATTCTCAAGCGCAGAGTTTACCCATGCCTCAACTCGTGTTGGCGTCGGTTCGACGAACTCCAAATCTGTATTTAGTTCCTCCAGTTTCTGCGGTCGTTCACGCGTGATTGCAGTCAGCTCAAGCCAGGCGTTTTCGATGGCGCTGTTGGCCTGAATGACCACTGCATTGGCAAGGCTGGATCGTGCTTCTGCATTGCGTACATCCGTTTCGGTTCCTAACCCGACCTCAAGCCGTGATATTGCCTGTTGGAGAAACCTATCAATTGCATTGACTTCACTCTGAGCGAATTTCAGATTGTCGTCTGCTGCCAGAATGTTAAAGTATGCTTGAACGACTCTTTTGAAAAGATTGCCGTTTGCCTTCTGGTAACGCAGGGCGGCCAAGCTTTCCTCAATTTCAGCTTTTTCAAGCCCCAATTTGGTAAGCGAGTTGTAAAGCGAGACTGACAATGTGGCTTCATTCATACTGGTTTCAGCCGTTGATGAGGAAAAAGCACCGGAAGATGGCGGATTGTCTAACATTGAACTGCGCTTTTCTCTATAGGCTGTTCCTAAAGTGATAGTCGGTAAAATGCTCGCAAATGCTATGTCTCTGCTCAATGCACCAGCATCTGCGGTTAATTTTTCAGCAGACAACGTCGCATCATTCTCAACTGCCAACTCATAGACTTCGAGGAGGTTTTCAGCAACACAATCCGTTGCAGCAATTACGCCTGTCAACAGAACGATGAGTCGTATGAATTGCATCAATTTCTAATGTGCTCAGAATACGAATCGATCTGGCTGTGGAATATTGTCCAGCGGCGGCAGATGGGTTTCAAACAGATAAGTGGTTTTCCATGCTGCCTTGCCGCTACGTTCCACCAGTATTGCACTCATGACAGGCTCCTCGCCGACTATGGCAACCAGTCTTCCACCAATGGCAAGCAATTCTCGATAAGCGCCCGTCAGTTCAATCACTGAACCGGATAGGAATATGCAATCAAACTCGATGTCGGACTTCCAGCCAACAGCACCATCGCCATGAATCACTTCGACATTGCCAATATTGATTTGAAACAGATTGTCTTTTGCAAGTGATACAAACTCTGGTCGAATCTCTACCGTCATGACATGTTCACCCTGGTGTGCCAGCAGTGCTGCAACATGGCCGGTTCCGGTTCCAACCTCAAGAACAATATCATTGCTTTTCGGTTCAAGCGCTTGCAGTAGACGAGCTTCAACCTTGGGCTGCATCATCACTTGTCCATCGCCAATCGGGATATTCATGTCAGCGAAAGCCATGTGCCGATACTCCTGCGGTACAAAATTTTCTCTGGGAACTGTTGTCATGGTTTCCAGAACTTGAGGATTCAGCACGTTCCATGGCCGAATCTGCTGTTCCACCATGTTGAATTTTGCTCTTTCGAGGTCCATATTCCGGAGTGTGAGTCCTTAAATCCTAGATATCAAAGCAGAGCAGCGAATCTCATGATTCTCCACATTCGTTCGATCCAGACTGTTTAGTGAATCCGGTGCGAACGAATTGTGTATTCTCCTCCCAGCAGGTCACCAAATATTTCAGGAATCGCTGGGTGCTCAACAGGGCCGCCGTCGGCGTCAGGCAAAAGATTCTGCTCCGACACATACGCAACATAAGTGGTTTTTTCGTTTTCAGCCAGCAGATGGTAAAACGGCTGATCTTTTTTAGGACGAATATCAGCTGGAATTGAATCATACCATTCTTCGGTATTATTGAATTCCGGGTCGACGTCAAAAACAACCCCCCTGAAATCGTAGTGGCGATGGCGTACGATTTGTCCAATCTTGAATTTCGCTGATATCGGCATGTGAATTTTACCAATTGCTAGATAATACAGCAGATATAAATAGATTCTCTACACACACAAATCAAGTGTAGCACCTATTGAATTTTATCTCTACCAGAATTGTGGTCAGAGGCGAGTGTTCCACTGTATTTTCCGAGTAACTTGCAATTGACTGATGTCACACACATTCTCAAGGATTTGAACGAACGGCAACGTGAAGCAGTTGTCACAGCTCCCGGTCCACTGTTGATTACTGCGGGTGCCGGAAGCGGCAAGACAGCGGTACTTGTTCGCCGCATCGCATGGCTGATCGAAGCGACCGGTGTATCCAGGCACAGGATCATGGCTGTAACCTTTACCAATAAAGCAGCCCGAGAAATGAGATCGCGTGTGGAGGGTTTGCTGGGTGATCAATCGGCTCCATCCAAGATCGGAACTTTTCACGGGCTCTCGAATATTTTTCTACGCGTTCACCACCAGGAAGCCGGCCTACCCCATGATTTCACGATTGTGGATGCTGACGATCAGAAGTCTTTCATTAGTCGCCTGGTACGGGATTATCAACTGCCAATTGGTGAATTGTCAGCACGGGGATTCCAACACTACATCAATAAATGCAAAGAGCAGCAAATACGCGCGGCAAATGCGAATCCGTCTAATCATCGCGAAGAAATCTACGCTGAAGTTTATCGACTCTATGAGCAGGAATGCAACTTGCGCGGCCTGGTGGACTTTACCGAGCTCCTGCTGAGAACGCTGGAAGTCATGCAGCGGAACGAAATCGTACGTGACGCAAATCAGGAAAGGTATCTACATGTTCTTGTGGACGAATTTCAGGACACCAATGCGTTGCAGCTTGAATGGCTGAAAATGTTTTTCGCTAAATATCGGAATGTTACCGCAGTCGGAGACGAAGATCAGTCGATCTACGGGTGGCGAGGCGCAGTAGCAGAAAACATGCTGGATTTTGAGAAACTATTCTCCAATGCAAAACTCATTCGGCTGGAACAGAACTATCGGTCCACGCAGTCCATTCTCAACGCAGCAAATGCGGTAATCAGCAACAATCGGAATCGATATGAAAAGAAGCTGTGGACCGAACAGAAAGGCGGCCGCTTGATAAAATTGTTCAGTGCCGAGGATTTTGAGGCGGAAGCCGCATTCATTGCCGACACAGTGGAGCAGTTTGAATCTTCGAAATTTTCCTATTCAAATTTTGCGGTTCTGTACCGAACAAATGCGCAGTCAAGAGTTTTTGAGGTTGAATTCAGTTCGCGTGGGATTCCTTTTCGCCTCTATGGAGGTGTAAGATTTTATTCCCGACTGGAAATTAAGCATGTCCTCGCTTATCTGCGCTTGCTGGTGGACCACCACAACAACGACGCCTTTGAAAGAATCGTCAATAATCCGCCTCGAGGTATCGGAGATGGGACGCTGCGGAAAGTCGAGGAAGTGGCCAGGAACCAGGAAATCTCGAATTGGGATGCCACACTTGAAATTATTCACGATACATCCTCTCAATCTCGTATGGTCGCCCCCTTGCGCAGATTCATTGAAATGATGGATGGACTCAGGAATGAGTGTCAGGGAATTTCGTTGTACGCAATTATCGATCGCACAATTAAGGTTACCAAATTACGTGAATACTACATGGTGCGCAATACAGACATCGATATGGCGCGGGTTGAAAACCTGGACGAAATGCTGAATGCTGGAGCCAATTTCATTCGCAATAAGGAAATCGACGACAATGAAAACGCAATTGTGCCATTTCTGGATGAAGTGACACTCGATGCTGGCGACACACACGATGGAAATCTCGATGCAGTTCAAATGATGACGCTGCACCTCGCCAAAGGTCTGGAATTCCCGGTGGTGTTTCTGACCGGCTTGGATGAGAATTTGCTGCCGCATGCAAATGCAATATACAACCGCTCAGGATACCCATCTTCTGAACCGAATCCACTGGAAGAAGAACGCCGTTTGTGCTATGTCGGCATGACGCGGGCACAGCAGCAACTGTATCTGACACGCGCAGACCGTCGTCTGCTACACGGACAGTGGCAAAGGTATAGACCGTCCAGATTTGTTGGTGAAATCCCCACAGATTATGTTGAATTCGTCGACCACAGAAAAATAGAATCCGTGAATACACCGGCCCATCAGGATGAACTTCACGACTTGTTAGGCAAAGAGGTACAGCATGCGAAATTTGGAAATGGAATTGTCCTAAACGCCGAAGAAGGTGGCGAGTATTGTCTTGTCAAAGTGAAATTTTATACGAGCGGTGAGAAATTATTGGTCTGGGACCAGGCGAATCTACAGGTTTTAGAGAATTGACCGTCCAGGCAATTCAATTCAGAATGGTACGGTAATCGGAACGAGAATCATCACTCGGAATAACGTGTAGACTGAAAATATATAATAGTTGGTTTTGGTTGAACAGGTAGGCACGGACATGAACGTATTGGACAATACCGTTGAGTTCATCGAGATGAAAGACGGAACTCTTGAAGACTATCAACTGTTACACAAATACGAAGAAGAATTTTCAAGAAGTACAGCCAATCGAGTACTGGATCACCTGCTTGGTCTCGAAAGCAGTCTGGCTGGCTACAAGATCACTCGGCTTGAACATGCGCTTCAAACTGCAACTCGAGCTTGGCGCGACAACGCCGGCGAAGAAATGGCTGTTGCCGCACTGTTGCACGATATTGGCGACACTCTTTCACCGGAAAACCATGGCGAACTGGCCGCAGCGGTACTGCGACCGTTCGTGTCGCCCGAAACCTATTGGATACTGAAGTATCATGGAATTTTTCAAGGCTATTACTTTTTTCATCACTTGGGACAAGACAGAAATCTACGCGATCAATATAAGGATCATCAACATTATCAGGCTTGTCTGGATTTTTGTACGAAATGGGATCAATCTTCATTTGATCCGGAGTATGATTCTTTGCCGCTGGCATTTTTTGAACCCATGGTTCAAACAATCTTTGCGCGGGAACCGTTTGGTACTCACACAAACTGATCCGAAATTAATCAGGTTAATGTGATTCAACTGCTATCTTTAATTTGAACTAGGAAACATGACAGCATCATTTAGCGACAGAGACGGAATTATCTGGAATAACGGCACGCTAGTGCCTTGGCGAGAAGCAAACGTACATATTCTCACGCATTCCCTGCACTACGGCGTGGCTGTATTCGAAGGGCTTCGAGCCTATCAGACAACTGACGGTACCGCAATCTTTCGACTACAGGACCACACAAATCGATTGTTTGCATCGGCTCACATCTTGCGCATGAAGATTCCTTTCGATCATGAAACCTTGAACGAAGCGCAATGCACTATCCTTCGAGAAAACGAACTCGAAAGCGGCTACATACGCCCAATTGTTTACTATGGTTCTGAAGGAATGGGACTACGGGCTGATAACCTCTCAACCCATGTGATGATCGCAGCTTGGGACTGGGGTGCCTATCTAGGAGCAGAAGGCATCAAAAAGGGTATTCGCGTAAAAACGTCTTCATTTTCGAGGTTGCATGTGAATGTAGCCATGTGCCGCGCCAAAGCCTGCGGGAATTACATCAATTCAATTCTGGCGTTGCAGGAAGCACTAGACAACGGTGCGGACGAAGCGCTGCTGCTGGATACCGAAGGTTACGTGATGGAAGGATCCGGTGAGAATGTGTTTATTGTAAGAAACAACAAAGTCATTACTCCCGACATGGCTTCCACACTGGAAGGGATTACCAGACTCACCGTTTTCGATCTGCTTGCAGAAATGGGATATCAGGTTGAGGAACGACGAATTACTCGTGATGAAGTATACATCGCAGATGAAGCTTTCTTTACCGGTACGGCAGCAGAAGTGACTCCAATTCGAGAACTGGACGAAAGAGTGATTGGCGACGGCAAACCCGGGACGATCACCAAACAGCTACAGTCCAAATATTTTGATGTAGTAGAGGGAAGAAGCAAGAAGCATCGAGACTGGCTGACGTACGTTTGAGATGGCAGTGATGAAGACGAAAAACTATCAGCCAAAACCGGGGGACGCCCTGAACACGGACATGTTTGTAAACGTCACAAAAGATGATCTCCCACTCCATTGTCCGCTGGAGCGTATGAGGTTGTGGGATTCTCATCCGCGCGTCTACCTGCCTATTGAAGAAACCGGGGAAGAGCAATGCCCTTATTGCGGTACCCGGTTCGTTCTGGTGTAGCAGATCAAGCAATCTATTGTTTCGTTCTGGTACTTTTTGGGCCAAATTTCTAGCCCATACTGGTGAATGTAAATATGCCCTGCATCCGTCAAATTCGAGATTCAGAGCAAATTTTTCCTCGTTTTCGGGAGTACGAAGAATTACTCGTCGAAGGCAGCATCTGCTCAAGAATATTCTCAAAGGATGTCAGCATCTGGAGAGAGTCCGGGGTTTCTCCCACTCCCTCGGATCGCTGTCTGGATTGGACAGATTCGTTTCATCGATCGCTTCCAACCGTTATCGAAGTACCACAATTGCCGAAGCATGTCGATACGATTGCACTGATCGGAATGGGAGGCGCGAGTCTCGCTGTCAGAGTATATGCCGAAGTTTGCTGTAGTGAAACCAGGCGCACCTTGCGCATACTGGACAGCACTTCTCCGGATTTCCTGGCGAAAGCATTGCAACAACCAGAATCGAAAAACAAATACTACGTAGTATCCAGCAAGTCTGGAAATACTGTTGAAACCCTTAACATAGCGAGAACCGTTTTTGAGCGTGTAGGATGTCCGAGCCAGTTCTCAGTTTTGACCGATCCATCCACTGGCAAACTGAGGGAATGGGCAAAAGACAATGACATCACGTCCTATGTATCCGATTCCTATGTACCGGGTCGATTTTCTGCGTTGAGCAGTCTTGGGCTCATCCCAGTAAAAATATTAGGAATCGATCTGTCTCCGCTACAGGATGTGCTAGATGACCATGTTGCGATGATGAAGATAAGTGATTCAAACTACGGCATTGAAACTCGACAGCTTGCAGCGGCTATGGCTTGTGCAGCAACTGAACCCGGCAGTAGAATGCTGTTGTCAGCGAATGCGAATTTACTGCCTGCTCTGCAATGGATTGAGCAGATTGTTGGAGAAAGTCTGGGAAAGTCGGGTCATGGAGTACTTCCAGTAATTCAGGTCCCGACGTCCAATGAGACTGGCAATGATGAATTGCAGGTGTGTTTTTGCACCGAGCAAGCTGAATCTGCACTGATATTTCAAACCAGACTATCGAATATTAGTCAGTTGGTGCGCATGTTCCTTACTTTCGAAACTGCTATTTCAATGGCTGCATACTTAATCAGCGTAAATCCGTTCGATCAACCGGATGTGGAACGCAGCAAACAGATTGTGTCAAATGCTTTGGATTCAGATAACAATCGCCCTGGTCCGATCACAGACCAAGAAATCAAGGTGAACCGATCAGCTGACTCGGTTCAGAAGATCCAAGAAGCGATCTTGAAACTTGAATCTTCAATTGGAATTCACGACTATGTCGCGTTGCTCGCTTTCGCGTCGCCGACTGCTGAAAATGAACAGATACTATCTGAAATTGCGAAGAATCTGAAGGCTGTTATCGGACGTAGTGTAGTGCAAAATTTTGGACCGCAGTATCTGCATTCAACGGGGCAGTTTCACAAAGGCGGTCCTGCCACCGGGAACTTCCTAATAATCAAAACGGATCAAGACGCAGATATTGATGTAGCTAGGCAATCCTACACATTCGGCAGACTCATGGAACTCCAGGCATCGGTCGATGCTGAAGTATTACGCGAACTTGACCGTCCTGTCTACCAATTTCGAGTTATGCAGCCCGTTACCAAGAGTCTCCAATACTTAGCAGAGGCTATTCGGAGTATCGGGCGAATTTAGTCCAGTCCCTGCATGTAGACCGCGAGATCCTCAATTTGCTGGAGCGTGAGTCGAAATGAGATCGTTTCCATTTCCTCACTTTTGCGCTCACCGGTCTTGAATTGGAGTAGTGATTGAACCAGATACTCTTTAAACTGCCCCGAAACCTTTGGATATCGAGAAGGAATCCCATCTCCAGCCGGACCATGACAAGCCATGCAGGCGGGTACGGAATACTGGCTTAAGCCCTGCCTGTAAATTTCCTGTCCACGCCTGGCCGCGACCAGGTCCGATTCGGCAATGCTTGCCTTGCTGGTCTCATTCTGTGAATAGTAGGCATCTATATCCTGCATATCCTGCTCAGATAAATTCAAGATCATACCCATCATAACTGCACTCTGCCTTGCTCCCGACTGATACGCTGCGAGTTCGTCTGCTATATAGCCAGGCACTTGTCCGGCAATCTTTGGAAATGCAGGATTGATGCTATTTCCATCAGCTCCATGGCAAGCTGCGCATGCAGTCGCTTTTTCCTTGCCAGCAACAGGATCACCAGCTCCCAATGCCAAACTGGTTATGGTCAGTAATATTCCGAATGTCGATATCAATGTACAAACTTTTTTCAGCATGGCTGCTTGCATAGTGTTGATTTCCAATTTGATGGTGGTTTGTAAATCCAGATTTGTTAAATCGATTCTGACAATTTTCGCTAAATATATCACGAATTGAGGTTTAAGAGTTCAGGCTTGTAAAGCATATCTCAGTTCGGTTGCAAGCGATAATAGGAAGGTTAGACCTGTAAGTGAAATATATTGATGGAATCAAAGCGGCTTCAATAAAAGAAGGGGTGGTTTTATGTATTTTCGAGTGAACTCATCGACACTTTGAAGTCGTTTTGCCGAATGCCCGTATTTGGAAGCAGCAATCTTGAAAGTGTGGAATCAAACAAAAATGAGCGTAATCAAGTGCCAATCAACCTCAACGATACAGAATTTATCGTAGCGGCTCACAAACCTTCTCAATGGATGACAGATGAAGGCTGCGAGGTGGCGTTTGCGGGTCGTTCAAATAGTGGAAAATCCACTGCTCTCAATTCAGTTACAAGACGCAAAGGTCTCGCGAAAACGAGCAAGACACCGGGGCGAACCCAACAGATCGTTTTCTTTCAGATAGCGCCGGACATTAGACTGGTGGATTTGCCCGGTTACGGTTACGCAAAAGTGCCGGAGCGAGTGCGGCTGCACTGGGCTAGGGTTGTAGAGCAGTACCTTGAAACCCGAGTCAGCTTGCGTGGGCTGATCCTGACGATGGACATACGACACCCTCTTAAGCCTCTTGATGTGCAAATCATCAACTGGTGTCGCCAGTCCGCTGTTCGGGTCCACATTCTATTGACAAAATCCGACAAGCTTTCCAAGTCCAAATCAGCGGCGATCCTGGCCTCGGTGAAAAACGAGTTCAATGCTTGTGAAGAAGTAACGCTACAGGCGTTCTCCGGTACAACGGGTTTGGGCGTTACTCAAGCACAGGAAATTATCTGCGACCTGTTGGGGCAAGTTGATTGACTTTGTCATTATTGGTGGGCGCTTGCCCAGTTTGTGCCAATTCCGACATCTGCAACCAGCGGTACTCGAAGTTCAGTTGCATTTTCCATAATTGCCTTCACGTTTTCAACTGCCAGATTTTGTTCGGACTCTGGAACTTCCAGCACCAGTTCGTCGTGAACTTGCATGATCAT
Source organism: Arenicellales bacterium (assembly GCA_965219265.1). Classification (GTDB taxonomy): domain Bacteria; phylum Pseudomonadota; class Gammaproteobacteria; order Arenicellales; family JAJDZL01; genus JAJDZL01. Next base: position 2,924,359 of record OZ244730.1, on the reverse strand, counting down.
TCGACATCTGCAATTAGATCTGGTGATCCATCGGTCAACTTCAATCATCGCAAGCTTGATAATGTCGGCAGCAGAACCCTGTAATGGGGCATTGATAGCAGTTCGTTCGGCATGCTGGCGACGACCGTAGTGCTTCGCATTGATGTCCGCCAGATAGAGGCGCCGCCCGTATATGGTTTCGACAAACTTCTCGCTGTGAGCCTGCGTTCGGGTATTGTCCATGAACTCCCGTACTTTCGGATATCTGGCAAAATACTGTTCTACATACTCCTGTGCCTGTGCTACGTCAATCTGAAGCTGACGCGCCAAGCCAAATGAAGACATCCCGTACATCAAGCCGAAGTTGATCACTTTTGCATGTCGCCTCTGATCCGAGGTGACTTGATCAATGCGGGCATCAAATACTTCAGACGCCGTAAATCGATGCACATCCTCGCCCTTAGCAAATGCGTCTACAAGTCCGGGGTCTTCAGACAGATGGGCCATGATTCGAAGCTCAATCTGTGAATAGTCAATTGATATGAGAATGCATCCAGAATCTGCCACGAATGCCTCGCGAATCCGTCTGCCTTCTGCAGTTCGAATGGGAATGTTCTGCAGATTCGGTTCCAATGATGACAGACGCCCGGTAGCAGCGACTGCCTGATGGTATGAAGTATGGACTCTCCCAGTAGCAGGGTGAATTAGATTCGGCAGCTTATCCGTGTAAGTAGATTTCAATTTGGCCAGACTCCGATACTCGAGAATCAGTCTAGGAACATCATAAGTCATCGCGAGCTGATTCAGGACCGCTTCGGAAGTGGATGAATGTCCTTGCGAGGTCTTGCTGGTAGGCTGATATCCAAGGACGTCAAAAAGAACTTCTCGAATCTGCTTGGGCGATGACACATTGAACTTCGTTCCGGCGCTTTCATAAATTTTCTGCTCGACCGATTGAATACGCGAATGGAGCTCCGCACTTTGGCGACCCAGTTCATCTCTATCGATTCGCACACCGTGATCTTCCATGCGCATCAGAACAGGCGCCAGTGGCATGTCAATTTTTTCAAAAACATCCTGCACTCGACCCGTGATTTGAAGCTGTGGCCACAGTGCCTCGTGCAAACGAAACGCTATATCAGCATCTTCTGCGGCATAGTGGGTGGCAGTATCAATTTCGATGCGATCAAATGTGAGTTGATTCTTGCCTTTCTTGCCAGCAATATCCTCAAACTTGACGGTCGTGTGGTTCAGATACTTAAGCGATAAATTATCCAGACTGTGCTTGGAAACCGCAGTACTGTTCAGTACATACGATTCAATCATCGTATCGTAAACGACACCCCTGACCGAAATGCCGTACTTGGCAAACACAACTGCGTCGAATTTCAGGTTCTGTACGATTTTCCCAATTTCAGGGTTCTCAAAAACCGGCTTCAACTTCTCTATCACCCATTCTTGATTCAGCTGCGAAGCTACTCCCGGGTAATTGTGAGCAACAGGGATATAGAAAGCTTCCCATGCCTGCACACTCACAGAGATGCCAACCAGCGATTCATGTCTCATATCCAGTCCGGTTGTTTCCGTGTCGAATGCAAACACTTCACTATTCGCTAAGCGTTCAACAAGATTTTCGAAAGCTGTTTTATCCGTTACACAAGAGTACTGGATGACCGGCTGTATTTTTTCTACTTGGCCTACTTCCAGATTTTTTAGCCACGAATGAAACTCAAGACGCGTATACAGTTCCCGCAATTGATCCATGTCACCGGAGGTGATCGTGAAATTCTCAGTGTCCAGTTCGACATCCACATCGAGTTTCAGTGTCACCAATGTTCTAGCAAGTTCAAGTTGTTCCAGAGAATTTCGCAGATTTTCACCGGCTTTGCCAGAGAAGGAGTCGGCATTCTCTATGATGCTGTCGAGAGACCCATACATAGCCAACCACTTTGCGGCCGTCACTTTGCCGACTAATGGAACACCCGGGATATTGTCGGAAGAGTCTCCAACCAATGACAGATAGTCGATAATCTGTGTAGGCAGCACGCCAAACTTTTCCTTTACCTGACTGGGGCCGAGTTTTATTCCATTTTTCTCATCGAGAATAGCAATTCTGTTGGTGACCAATTGCGCCAGATCTTTATCACTACTGGCGATCACAGTAAGTAGCCCAGCATCCCCGGCCGCAGTTGCCAGCGTTCCGATCACATCATCCGCTTCCACTCCGGATATGGATATCGTTTTAATTCCCATCGCTGCAACAAGCTGACGGATTACCTCATACTGTGCGCGAAGATCGTCCGGCATCGGCGGCCGGTTTTCCTTATAGTGCGGGTAGATGTCATCGCGAAAAGTCTTTCCCTTTGCATCGAAAACAACCACAAGATAATCTGGAGAGTAATCACGAATGATCCGCTTCAACATGCTTACAACGCCGTACACTGCGCCTGTCGGCTCACCGCTTGACGTACTTAGGTTGTGCGAGTGATAAGCGCGGTAAACATACGCCGATCCATCTACTAGATAAATCGTTTTTTCTTGGTGTGTCATAAGAAGGATCAGTTCGAGAGCTGGATTCCAGAAATGCCAAAAGAAGTACTATCTCCATTATTTCATAATCCGCCCGCGTTTGCGACACGACAAATTATCATCATTCCATATAAAATTGGTTTTAATCAACCAATAATCAGCATTCGATTCTACCCACAAAAATGATCAATGTATCTCAGCTGACCAAGCGATTTGGAAATCAAACTGTCGTAGACAATCTGACATTTTCCGTCGAACGCGGTGAAGTACTTGGCTTTCTTGGGCCCAATGGTGCCGGTAAATCCACGACAATGAAAATGATCTCCGGTTTTCTGAAACCGGATCACGGATCAGTTGAAATCGAAGGGATAGATATCGAAGCGAATCCGATTGAAGCCAAGTCGAAGCTGGGCTATCTGCCAGAAGGAATACCGCTTTATGGCGATATGCCGGTTCATTCATTTCTCATCTTTGCAGCCAGAATTCGTGGGCTAAGCGGATCAAACCTTGCACAACAGATCGCTTCAGTCGTATCCGATGTGCAAATCGAAGAGGTGCTGACACAGCCGATTTTCACGCTCTCGAAAGGATTCAAACGGCGCGTCGGGCTCGCCCTGGCGCTGCTGCATGACCCTGATGTTCTGGTGCTGGATGAACCAACCGATGGACTGGACCCAAATCAAAAAGAGCAGGTGCGAGCACTGATCCAAAAAATATCCAAGAACAAGGCGATCATTCTATCGACGCACATCCTAGACGAAGTTGACTCAGTATGCAGCCGTGTGATCATCATAGACAAGGGACAAATCATCGTCGATCAGACGCCGGAGTCGCTGGTGACAGCGTCTAAATTTCATAATTCAGTTCGAGTACAGATGGTCGATATAAATCCAGTGGAGGTTCAAAAGCAACTGTCCGGTATTGATGCCATTGCCAACTTACAGTATATTGAGAAAGACAAGTCTTTCCATCTAACTGCAAAAGACGGTCGGTCGGTTGTTGAGGAAATTTGGAAAGTTGTGGAATCAAATGGCTGGAAAATTCGAACCCTGTCAGAACAAAGAGGTGACCTGGAAGATGTCTTTCGTCAGATTACTAGCCATTGAAGGCTGTACTGCCATACCTCATTCTATAGCCCGACTATTCACGGCTGTCGGGATTTTGCTGATTGTCCCCCTTTCTGGCACAGTTCAAGCGCAAACGCTAGTTGACACGATAGAAATTCCGAAACGCTCCCCTGTCACCACTGGAGTCGCCATTACAAGCCCCACTCAAGCTGACGATACAGTTCCCGAGAGACAGGAGACGTCTTCTGACAAATCGCCTAGTGGCTTGAGTTACACCGAGTACCAAGTCGGTTCAAGTACAGTCAGGGAGTACAGAAGCGGCGATCGGCTGATGTATGTCGAAATCACTCAGAAGAGCGGTTCGTCTTATGTCATTGACTATAGTGCACCCCAAAAATCCGACCAAACCCAATATCGGTCAGGAGTGATCGTTTCACGCTGGTGATGGTTTCTTCACCAGTTGAAGTTGGTGTTTATGTTGGAGAAAATCTGAAGCGATACGCATTTGGAAATAATCATCCGTTCGGTCCCGATCGACATGACGCATTCTGGAATGAGGCAGTAACCTCCGGTCTGGCCAGCCAAGTTCAAATATTGGCACCGGTCATCTGCGATGAGAACGACTTAGAACGCTTTCATGACGAAGAATACATTCAGTTTCTCAAGAAAAGTTCCATTCGTGGAACGGGATTTCTGGACCACGGAGACACGCCTGTTTTTCCAGGAATTTTTGAAGCGGCATCCTATGTAGTCGGCAGCGATCTCGATGCTCTCGACAGAATGATGAGAGGCGAGTTCAACCGAATTTTCATTCCCATCGCCGGGCTTCATCACTGCAGCCGAGATTCTGCCGCGGGCTTTTGTGCGATTAGTGATCTTGGCGTTTTGATCCAGACTCTGCGCAAGCTTTACGGCATTCGACGGGTCGCGTATGTGGATATTGATGCGCATCACGGCGACGGGGTTTTCTACTCGTTCGAGTCAGACCCGGATTTGATCATTGGCGACATTCACGAAGATGGGCGGTATCTGTATCCAGGAACGGGCTTTGCCCACGAGACCGGCAAGGGAGACGCGGTCGACACAAAAATCAACCTTCCAGTAATGCCTGGCAGCCGCGATGATGTCTTCTATGATTCGTGGGGCCGACTCGAAGAATTCCTCCGTTCGTACAAGCCCGAATTCATTGTGCTGATGGCAGGTGCCGACAGCATTGACGGTGATCCGATTACTCACATGAAGTTTACACCCAAAGCTCATGGGCATGCTGCAAAGCGGCTATGCCGTATGGCCGAAGAGTTTTGTGGGGGCAAAATTATTGCGCTGGGCGGTGGTGGATACAATCGACGGAATCTCGCACAGGCATGGTGCGAAGTACTCAGAGCCCTGATTGAAACTTAACAATCAGGGGATGTTTCGGGTACAGTCTATTTTCCATACCGATTTGAACGCTACTCTGAAATAATCGGCCTTCATTACACTACGCAAACCAATGTGCATTACAGACTGAACAGCCCTTCTGGCCCAGTCTGCCAGGAGACACGTCAAGTCAAACATGATTTAACGTGAGATTTAGTTCATAATTCGTTATTATTTGATGTAGAAGTAACACTCGTAGCAACAATTCATTCATAGTGTAATTGTGCTGCGAAATTTGCTATATATTTTTTTAACTCAAATGGAGGATAAGTTTCATTATGGAACGTCGACAATTTTTAAAAGCCGGTGCTATAGCTGGCACCGCCGCAGCCGCCACAACTCTGGCTGCGCCCGCAATTTCCCAAGGCATGAAGGAATTCCAAATGGTTACGTCGTGGCCGAAGAATTTCCCTGGATTGGGAACAGCAGCGGCTCGATTTGGAGACCGCGTAGCCGCCATGTCCGACGGCAAAATGACCATCAAACTTTTTGGTGGCGGCGAACTCGTTCATCCGTTGAAGTGTCACGATGCGGTTCAGGAAGGTACTGCAGACATGTATCATTCAGCAGAATACTACTATCAAGGCAAGGCGCTTGGACTTTCATTTTTCGCTTCCGTTCCTTTCGGTCTGACTCCTGCAGAAATGGATGCTTGGCTTCATCACGGGGGCGGGCAACAAATTTGGGATGATCTAAACGCAAATTTTGGAGTAAAGAGTTTCGCATGCGGCAACTCCGGCTCCCAAATGGGCGGATGGTTTAATAAGGCTGTCACTTCTCTTGATGACTTCAAAGGACTCAAAATGCGAATGCCGGGTTTGGGTGGACGAGTGATTGATGCCCTTGGAGGATCGTCAGTCACCCTCGGCGGTGCCGAGATCATGCCTGCTCTGCAAGCAGGGACGATCGACGCGACCGAGTGGGTCGGGCCATGGAACGACTTGGCTTTCGGATTTTACAAAGTCGTTAAGTTCTATCACTATCCTGGATTCCATGAAACTGGAACGGTGTTGAGTTTCGGCATAAACAAGGGCGTCTGGGACGGATTGAGTGCAAGTGAACAGGCAATCATTCAAAACGCTGCAACTGCTGAGAACAATTACGATCTTGCCGAATTCAATGCGAACAATGGATCCGCTCTGGATACGCTATTGACTGAGCACGGTGTTGAGTTGGTTGAGTTCTCCGACGATATATTCACTGCCATGGGTGAAGCCGCCCGTGATGTCATGGATCAGGTCGGAAAAACTGACCCCGAAACCCAGAAAGTCTTCGATAGCTACATGACTTTCCGTAAGGATGTGATCGGCTGGTCAAAACTCTCTGACCAATCGTACATGAACAAGCGCGCATTGGTTGATTTTCACTAAATTAACTGAAGACAGTTGGTAGAAATTTAGGCAAATCCGCTTCCTTTCAAGTGGCGGATTTGCCTATGCCTGCATCAACTTCACCTGTCGCGAACTGTTCAGATTTTCTTCTTTCTGCGCGACATCGAAACACAACGTTGTCCGTAAAGAACTGACGCCCCACACAAAGGCCTGCAGAAGGTCGATAGATAACAGCAAGACAAAGGCATTGCTCTCGTGAATGTAGATTTTATCGGGTTATGGCATTCGCTGGAACGCTTACCTTTCTTATTCAGCATCACCGTTTATGTTCTCGTGCTGCTCACTGTAACTGCATTTTTTGTCATACCTGTATTCCTGCTGCTTCGTTACGAACCTCGAGATATTATCAAAAACTTTCATGCTGACCATGCTTCCACAGTATGGCAACCGGGTTGGCGAGGACAATTACAGTCTCTCGCATCGTGGTTGACTCTACTCAATACCGTAACCGGAAAATTTTCAGCGTGGTTGGTACTGTTCATGACTCTGATGCAATTTGTTGTTGTGATCATGCGCTATGTATTTGCCTATGGCTCAATTCAGATGCAGGAATCGATCTGGTATATGCATGGATTGTTGTTTATGTTGGGAGCCGGTTACACATTGGCTAAGGAAGGCCATGTCAGACTTGATGTTTTCTACCGAGAAGCCGCAGAGCGAACAAAAGCAAAGATTAATCTGGTTGGGTCCGTGATTTTTCTGCTGCCGTTCTGCATCGTAAATTTTGACTTTGCATGGTCACTGGTGCTGAATTCCTGGGCCGTTCGCGAAGGTTCAACCGAAACAGTTGGCCTTCCTTACATTTACCTGTTCAAAACTGTGATACTCGTGTTTTCAGTTCTCCTAGCCATCGAAGGCGTCTCTCTGGCGATCAAAAGCGTTTTGGAATTGACGAAGACCTCCGATTCCAATATAGACGCCAAGAGCGTATGAGCATGGAATTTCTGACCTCTCCCGAGTTCTTGTGCGCCGCACTTTTTTTGTCGGTCATCATTCTACTGCTGTTCGGATTTCCTGTTGCGTTCTCACTGGCCGGGAGTTCAATGCTGTTTGCATTCATCGCTGCTGGATTTGGACTCTTCGATGTCTCTTTTGTCTCGGCTTTACCTCAAAGAATATTTTCCATCATGCGCAATGAGGTTCTTGTTGCCGTACCTCTGTTCGTATTTATGGGCGTGACGCTGGAGAAATCGAAAATCGCAGAAGAGCTTCTTGACAACATGGGTAAACTGTTCGGCAGCATACGGGGTGGACTTGGATATTCAGTGTGTATCGTGGGTGCACTGCTTGCGGCATCAACAGGAATCGTGGGGGCGACCGTCGTCACGATGGGATTGTTGTCTCTGCCAACCATGATTCGTCGAGGATACAGCCCTTCTCTAGCCTGTGGTTCCATCTGTGCGTCGGGAACGCTCGGACAAGTAATTCCGCCGTCCATTGTGCTCGTTCTGCTTGGAGATCAGCTATCAACTGCTTTCCAGCAAGCGCAGTTTTCTATGGGAAATTTTTCGCCTGACGCATTGTCCGTCAACGATCTATTCGCTGGCGCACTCATTCCCGGGTTGGTGCTGGTCGGCATGTACATAATTTATCAGATCATTATTGCGATCGTTCGTCCGGATGCCAGTCCAGCCATTCCGCGTGACGAAATCAGGCAAGGTGAAAGCAAAAGAGCATTCGCTTGGAAATTGGTTGCTACCCTGTTTGCACCTCTCGTACTGATCGTAGCCGTGCTCGGCTCTATTCTTGCGGGGCTTGCATCACCGACGGAGTCTGCAGCGATGGGTGGAACAGGCGCCCTTATGATGGCGGGCTACAGGGTTGCCCCCGAGAAGGGCAGATTGATCGTTGTTGGAGTAATTTGTCTCGTTATCATGCTGACCATCACCTCGTTGTTTGATCTTCGAATGCAAAGAGACGAACTTACTACTGTCGAGTGGGCAGCCGTATTTGTCGCTCTAGTTTGTGCGATTGGCCTTGTAATCGGCATCTTCACAGCAATGCTAAGGGTATACGCTAAGTTAGACGAAAACGGCAATTCGATATTGCCTCAAATCATGCAGCAAACACTGCTGGTTTCCTCCATGGTTTTCGTAATCCTGATCGGTGCATCCATGTTCTCGCTAGTGTTTCGAGGATTGAGAGGAGATGAAGTCGTAGAGAGCGTGCTGCATAATCTCCCCGGCGGAACTTTGACGGTGTTGTTGTTGATTATGCTGGTGATGTTCCTGCTTGGATTCATTCTCGATTTTCTGGAGATTATTTTCATTGTCGTTCCAATCGTCGGGCCTGTTGTGCTGCAGATGGAGGTGGCTCCGGGCATTCCTATGAATCCGGTGTGGCTGGGCATTATGATGGCAGTCAACCTGCAGACGTCATTTCTGACGCCGCCATTCGGTTTCTCGCTATTCTATCTACGAGGGGTTGCTCCGCCTTCAATTCGTACGATTGAAATTTACAAGGGAGTGGCTCCATTCGTTTTGATCCAGTTGCTGATGCTAGTAGTTTTGTGGTTTGTCCCGTCCCTGGCGACGTGGCTTCCACATGCAATTTATGGGCCGTGATTTAGTTGAATTCGTGCCGCACGAATTCATGGCCGGAGGTAACTTGCTTCACTTGAAGATTGCAGATTGTCTGGCCGCAGAACGGGTTAGCGATTGAAAAAATTCTTCAACGAACTTCCGTTCGCTGCCAGCCAAATCTGCTGATCCTTGGCTGAAATTCGAAGGACCAAGAAGTCTAAAACAACGGAGCGTGGGTCGCTACCAGGGCTACCTGAATTTCTCGAATCAGTCTAGTAGTTGCTTGTCCGATGAGGTCAAGTCTGGAGACCTCAGTTATCCTGGAGCGCATTCGGTTTAGTTCTGCGGGGCCAAGCAACGTCCGAAACATATCGCAGGCATCCATCAGACAGAATATAACTACATCCCTCTGATCGGGAATTTCATCGCTGTAAAGGATATTCATGATACGAAGTTTGACTTCCTTTTCAACGGTGCCGTCGATAGTCGGGTAGGAACGGGTTTTCATCACCCACAAGAAGCGTTTTTCGGATTCGCCAAGAATTCCTCGTTCAATAAGTCGTTGAAAGCCCAAGTCAACGATTTCTGCCCCCTCATCCGCGATCGAATTGATCCAGAACTTTACTTCGTGCTCTTCGGGTTCATGGCAAATTTTGCTCAAAAACTTGTCTAAGATCAGGTCCCCGACTGGAGTCTCATCCACTATCGAAAACGAATCGATATCACAGTCTACCCTGTTGTTGATCGCCAGTTCCATCAGCACCGCACCCGCCAAAACGAAATGCAGCGTCAACTGTGGGACTGGCGGGAGTGTGCCCTTTTCATCGTCGAGCAGTAATAGAAGTATCTCCTCGGCCAGCGTTATATTCATTAAAAATAAACCTAATTCCTATTTCACTTAGTCGTAATCATTGTAAGTAGGTTTTAGGTGTAATTGCAAATCACTATTAGTCAGTCTGCCACTTTCCGCGCCGTAGACGATCCAGCATAAGCCGCTCAACGGGCGCTAGCAAGATATTGTTGTAGTAGAAACCATGTCCTGCAGGAGCATGCAACCATGATCTTTTCTAAATCAGTTTCCGATCCGAGTTAGTTCGGCATCAAACTTAACAATTTCCACAAATATTGCTTCTGAATCCTCTGCCTCCATCATACGTTGATGCAGGTTATGTTCCTCGAATCCTCGAGCCAGCTTCGCTAAAATCTTGATGTGCGCATCCGCACTATCGGCGGGAACGAGTAAGCCGCAAACAATAAAAACTGGCTTTTCATCGCTGGCATCCATGTCTAGAGGTGTTTTCATGCGCATGATCGCCCCAACTGCATTCGGCAAACCGTTTAGGCGACCGTGTGGCAATGCAACACCGTTGCCAACGCATGTGCTGCCAAGTCTTTCACGCTCAAGCAGTGCGCGAAAGACAGTATCTTTGTCGATGGTGTGCTGGTTGTTCTTTGTAAACAGACCCGAAATCAACTCGATCATACGTTTCAGACTTGAAACCTGCACATCGGTTTGTATTCGCTCTGGAGAGAATACCTCTCTCAGTCGTGTTTCATATTCAGAAGGCACGCCATCTGATGAGTGATCTGAACTGTCGCTCATCGCTAGTTACGAATTGTTCGCTGCCGATCGCTGTGTCGACCGTGATCCGTAAGTCTTTCCTTGTGCTTGACAATCTGCCGATCTAGCTTGTTAGACATGGAATCAATGGCCGCAAACATGTCGGTCGCTTGGGATTTCGCGTGAATGGCGATTTTGCGACCATGAATCGTCGCCTCCGACTGAAACGATGATTTCTCTTTATGCAGAACCACATCGACTGTCGTAGGTTGGCGAAAGTGATTACCTACTTTTTTCAATCTCTTGTTCACATATTCACGAATTACATCCGTAATATTGACTTGGTGCCCAGTTACTGAAATTTCCATCACATCACCTCTGTGTTTGGCATCTGATTTATTGCAATCGCTTTACGCTTTCTCCGAGTTGGAATATGCATGCTTGATCGATATTTTGCAACCGTTCGACGTGCAATCCGTATTCCACTGCCGCGTAGCTGTTCTGTAATTTGTTGATCGCTGAGGGGCGATCGCCCATCTTCCTGCTCGACAAGTCGCAACAATTTGTGCTTAATTGACAGAGCCGATTCATCTTCTCCAATGTCGCTTCTGATCCGATAGGAAAATAAATACTTTAATTCGTAAGTACCTCTTGGCGTCATTATATATTTGCGCGAACAGGTTCGACTGACTGTTGATTCATGCAGCTCCAGAGACTCTGCCACTTCACGCAGCGTCAACGGTTTCATCGCATGTTCTCCATGCTCGAGAAATGACTGCTGACGCATGACGAGTGTGCGAGCGACACGCAAGATAGTCTGGTGACGCCTGTTTAAATCGTCAAGAAATGAGGTCGCTCGATTCAAACTGCTTTTCAGATACCGAGTATCAGCGGCTTTCCTGGCGCTACGGATCATTGACTGATAACTCGACGATATCCTTAATTTAGGCAAAATATCCGAATTCAATTCAACGCTCCACTGATCGCCGATTTTTCGAGCAATTACATCTGGAACCACAGCAACTGCCGAAGCTCCGAATTCGTTGCCAGGCGCCGGATTGAGCGATTGAATCAGATCAACGGCAGCGCGAACTTCTCCCATATCGCATCCCGACTCAATGCTGATCTGATCAAGCTCCATGTCAGACAGCAGTTCCAAATGATTGAAAAGAATGTTTTGAGCATTATTGCGTACTGTACTGGAGGTCTTGATGTGGTCTAGCTGAATGCACAAGCATTCCTGCAGGCTTCGGGCTGCAACACCTGGCGGGTCAAATTGCTGAACAATTGCCAGCGCCGATTCCACCTCTCTCAGTTCCACATCAGGCGGGAGAATGTCCAGAATATCCGTGAGTGATTCAGCAAGATATCCACGGTCGTCCACCGATTCAACGATCGTCTCAACAATGACGCGTTGCCGACCTGACAGACCAGAATTGCGTATCTGTTGATTTAAGTGATCTCGAATTGTCGGCACGCTCTGAGCGTGTGCAGCACGTTCCAGAATTTCATCAGTATCAAACTCTGAGGTGTTAGGGGCGGGAGGCGGATATTCGCCAGATGAATAGAATTCATCAGCCCTATCGGAAAGTTCAGGCTCAAATTCCTCCAGCAGAGGATTGCTGTCGAGGACATTGCGAACTTCTTCCACTAATTCAGAACTAGGCATTTGCAGAACCCGCACAGCAGCAGAAAAACGCGCATTGAATTCCGGTTTCTGTCGTTGCCTTAGTTCTGTTCGCTGTCTCATTAACAAGCTAACTTTTGCTGAATGATGGATGCAAATCGATCCAATACGCAGTCAATTGTTTTTCCATTCTACAATATCCGAATGCTCACGGAATATGCAAATTCAATTCAGATGAGATTACGATACTAGATTCGGAAATTCTCTCCAAGATAGAATTTTTTTGCGACAGGATTACTCAGAATTTGATCTGCAGCGCCGGAAACGATCACTTCACCATGACTAAGAATGTGAGCCCTGGTGCAAATTTTCAGGGTTTCACGAACGCTGTGGTCTGTTATCAAGATGCCTACATTTCTCCGGCTCATCCATCTAATCATAGTGACGACATCCTCCACCGAAATTGGGTCAACACCAGCGAATGGCTCGTCCAGAAGCATGAATCGGGGGCGCAGTGCGATTGCGCGTGCAATCTCCACCCGACGCCGCTCACCGCCGGACAACGTTCTAGCCAACTGTTTGCGAAGGTGGGCAATCTGAAATTCCTCCAGTAAATCATTCAGAATCTGCTTTTGCTGAGTGCGTGTCATCTCCTTTCTGGTCTCAAGAACAGCTTTGACATTGTCCTCGACACTGAGTCGACGAAACACGGAGGGTTCCTGCGGAAGATATCCGATTCCCAGTCTGGCACGAGCATACATCGGCAATTTGGAAATATTGACGCCATCCAGCATAATCGCTCCGCGCTCACATGCCTCCAAACCGATGATGAGATTGAAGCAGGTTGTTTTGCCTGCACCATTGGGGCCAAGCAACCCAATTATTTCGCCCGTGTCCACATGCAGGCTGACTGATTTCACGACCTGTCGAGACTTGAACGACTTGCTGATATCTCTGATATCAAGACGGCCGAATTCGGGTGAACTTTTCGCCTGCCTTTCGGCTACGGTTTCCTGCATGCGGTGCACGCCGGTTAATTTACGCTTTCAATGGTGATGGTTGTTCGACTGTCGGTGGTGCCAGCATCTTGATCGGTAAAAGTCCTGATATCACCAGATTCTATGTCGTATACCGCCAAGTGCGCAGTCAACAGTGCATTTTTCTGCTTGATCCGAACATCGCCTTTCAGTTCAATCTGATCCAACTCATAGTCAATAGTGGCATGTTTCGCCGTTCCAGTTACATAGGAGTCGCCATCTTCCGGCGTACCAATGCTCACAGTCAGGGGAGAACCACGCGCGACAGCCCTGCCTGTTCCGTTTTCGCTGATTGAGTACTCTGCCCAGGCGGCATTGAGTTTCACGTCTCCTCGTGTAATGACTACATTGCCGCTAAAAACACCAGTGGAACTTTCCTGATTGTAGGTTACCGATTCCGCACTGATTTGGAACCTGTTTTGTTGGGCCCATGCTGAAGCCCACACTGTCGCACACACAGCCGCCACAAATATGAATTTTAAATAATGGAGAAATATTTTTTTATTGTTCATAAATGCAATGATAATGAAAATAAACGAAGTTAGTGAGTAAATGAAACTCACCTATTCCAGAGCGTGATTCAGTTCTATGGTCAGCGTATCCATGTGGGAGACAACAGCGTCTGACTGATCGATTTTAGTCAAAGCAACCGCCACATCTCCCTTCAATACTACGACGTTCGTGCCTTCATGGTACACACCTGAACTAGCCCTGGTTTGCCGATATGTACCATCCGGATAGTGCTGATAAATTCGCGGTCGTTCCAGTTCACTGATTCCTCTACCCGGAAACTGTCGAAGAGCATCTGCTTCAATCGTGTAATTCACTCCTGATTCGGTCGCTGCTCCCACTATTTTCACGTTGCTCATCGTGCGTTGGCGTTCAATGGAAGTTGGCTCAGTTGCCACGTCGCCATCATTCCGACTGACGAACACGACTATAATCGTAAGAATACTGACAGCAACCAAGCTGGTACTGATTATCCACCTCATTCCGACACCAAGAGCGGAAGTTCTGAAGAAACGCTCAATGCTTTGAACACATCGGCCATCCGGTTATTTGCACTTGAACACTTATCCGCCGTCGGGGCAAAGCAAATCTATCGTTTCGATCGAAAGAATTGAATTCTTCTTCGGTCAGAAGTCAGTCTACTCCAATGTTAGCATAGAAGTCCCTTGGCATGGCGTCAGTGTCATTATGGGACCCAGCGGATGCGGAAAATCAACCCTGCTCAACATGATTTGCGGCCGGCTAAAACCGACTCGCGGAACGATTCGTGTATTTGACCAACAGGTGTCGCTGCTAAAAGAGCCTGAACTTTTCGACATGCGACGCAAAATGGGCATGATGTTTCAATCCAGTGCGTTGCTGACCGATCTAAATGTGTTCGAAAACGTCGCCTTCCCATTACGAGAAAATACCAATCTGCCCGAAGCATTGATTCGAAAACTGGTGCTCATGAAACTTGAGCAAGTCGGTCTTCGCGGCACACAGGACTTGATGCCATCAGAGCTTTCCGGCGGCATGAGCAGGCGAGTTGCTCTGGCAAGAGCGACCGCAATGGATCCAGAACTGTTGCTCTGTGATGAGCCTTTTACCGGATTGGACCCGATTTCTCTGGGCGTTATCACCAAACTAGTACGCGAACTGACCGATGCCTTGAATACGACTTCCATCGTCGTCACCCATGATGTCGAAGAAGGGCTGAGCATTGCCGACCATGTATTCCTGCTTGGCGATGGATTGTTGCTCGCCAGCGGCACACCCAAAGAACTTCTGCAGAGCACGCAACCTGAGGTACGGCAATTTCTGCACGGACTGCCCGACGGTCCTGTGCCGTTTCACTACCCAGCCAACGACTATAGAGGTGAGCTTCTTGGCCAGCCATAATCCGCTCGACTGGGTACGATCTATCGGCGCAACAACAATTCAAGCGGTCGAGCGACTGGGAAAAGCAACGATATTCCTCTGTCGAACCGTAGCTCAGTTTCCGGTTATTGCGACACGCCCTTCGCTTGTCGTGAGGCAGCTGCACTCGGTCGGCGTACTTACAGTATTAATCACAGTCGTAGCAGGAGCATTCGTAGGAATGGTGCTGGGCTTTCAGGGGTATTACACTCTAATCGACTTTGGTGCCGAAAGCTCACTCGGTTTGCTGGTCGCCCTTAGTCTGACACGTGAGCTGGGGCCGGTTCTGTCGGCTCTGCTGTATACCGGAAGAGCAGGGTCTGCACTAACCGCCGAAATTGGCTTGATGAAAACAACCGAACAGCTTGCTGCGCTTGAAATGATGGCGGTCAATCCAGTTGAGAGAGTTGTGGCACCACGACTGCTCGCAGGTGTGATTGCTGTACCTCTGCTTTGTGCAATGTTCACATTCGTTGGCATATTGGGCGGCTACTTTGTCGGCGTCATACAGCTTGGAGTTGATTCAGGCGTGTATTGGTCCGCCATTCAAGAAGGCGTAGACCTATACCAGGACTTACTGAACGGACTGATAAAAAGCGTAGCGTTCGGCATTATCGTCACTTGGATTGCGGTATTTGAGGGCTACGATGCTTATCCGTCCGCAGAAGGCATCAGCAGCGCGACGACACGAACGGTGGTAACCGCCTCGCTGGCAATCCTCGGGGGCGACTATATTCTCACAGCGTTGATGTTCGGAATTTAGGCAACTAGTGTCATGTCATTCGTCAAGTGTTGGATCAAGACATTTCAGTTTGATACGCGCATCATCGGATGTGAATTGCCAGCCAACTTTTGCCTCCAATCCGTCTCTTTGTGACTGCCACGCAACAACTTCCCGACTCATGGTGACCGTTGCATCGATTCTCCGATTCCGGCACAGCCGGGCCATGACTCGAATCTCAACCTCCGCAACATTGAGCCAACTGCCGTCCATAGATATGGTTTCGTAGCTAAACTATACATCTCCGCAAAAATTCAAGCGAAGTTCGGGTGTGCTGTTTAGAGTCGCACGAGGCGAAATAGTTTGACGTCGTTATAATAGGAATTCTTCCGACTCTCGCATCGGCCTGTCGCTGGATCATTGAGACGCAGTTGGCCACAATTGAGTACGACCACGAAGTACTGGTTACTCAATCGATTCGATTGCGAATCCTCAGCCGGCAAGAGATACGGCCTAGATCAGAATTCTTATTCAATGTCGCTGTAGATTGTTCTGAATCTGCTCGACTTGTTTGCGACTCATTCCGGTATGTTGACAAATCTTACTGATTTCCATCCCATCGCGAACCAAATTTTCGGCGATTTTTTCCGAAGCTTTTTTCTCTCCCTCTTTCACGCCTTTTTCCATGCCCTCATTTTTAATTTCGTCAAAAAAAGACAACATCGATCGTTTCCTCTTCGGTAGTGTTTGCTCTTCAATGCGAGCTATGGTTTCGTAGCTAATGCGCTTGCTATGTGTCAAGTGGGACTGCAAATAGTTTACCACCATTGGCAGCAACCGATTCCGTTTTTCATCGCTCAAGCCTTTTGCCAGTCGAAACACCTTTTCGAACGTTCGCTCATCGGCATCCCACACCTTCGACAGCGCGTAAAGCACCACCTCAGAATCCATGCCAGCGGCGCGTCTTTGTGCAATGACCTCATGCAAATTCACCATCTTGCACCTGAAATTCAAAAAATACCCGCCCCATTCACGTTGCAGGTGATCGGAAACCGGCTGCAAGCTCAGTTGGAACTCCAAGGGTCCTGACCAATTGGGCTTTTTACCGTTGTAGATGATCATCGGCAGCACCCGGCATTGTTTGCCTTCTCGTAAATACAGCGACGTCTGATAGCCCAGCAGTTGCATCAGCGCGTTGGAGTCCGAGGCGCTTTTGTGCTCCAGCAAAAAAATGAACTTGGTCGCGGAGTTGTCCTCCTTGGTGTGGACCGAAAAGATCAAGTCGGCGAACTTCTCGCGCCCGACTTGATCGATCACAGAACTGGAATCCATATTCAGGGTCAGCCAGTTGAACTCGTTGTTGGTGGCCTCGTCAAAGACGATTTTGAACAGTTCCCGGCTCAAGTCGTCCACCCCGTCCTCACGATGATAGGTGAACTTGAATAGATTATCGTGAGTCGGTTCGATAGAACGGTCTGGGGGTGATTGGGAGGTCTGCTTGGCCATGGTTGCCACTCCGGGTGTACGTTGCACATGTTGATCAAGTGTCTCGAACCGCTTCGCGATTCGAACGACTTGAACCTTATCTGAACTCGTCGACCGAACAGGCCATGCGGGTCGGGGTTGCGAATTCTCGGGCTAACTTAACCCAATCGCATGAAAAGTCAAGCGAATATTGGAAATTGCTCGGGATGAGTTTTTTTGTGCCCGTACTTCCATACCGCTGCGCGGATCCAACAATGTCCAATAGACTTCAAACAGTTCCTGAAGTCTATTGGCTAGAGACAAAATAATTCCCGATATGAATTTGGAAACTGATCGCAGTGATTGATTCGGAGATTTTCGCCTTTTGAGGGTGTTGTGAGGATTTGACTGCTGGGTGCAGGCATCACCCTCTCAATGTGCTACTGCCAAGGCTTGCTTTCGTTATTTTCAGTCCCGCCGGCAACGTCTTGCAAGAAATCTTGTTGATATAGTCGAACTCAACCGCACGCTGCACCAACAGCCACAACGCCCATTGTGAATATGCACTGCTGCTGAGCGCAGCCATGAGGGCTTCAATTTCAGCGTCCGCCTTGCGCTCGTAAAAACACTGCTTGCCCTGCTGACCGCCGAGCGCTATTTCACCCGACCCACCTTGCGCGGCGAATCTGCAGCACACCGGCTATGGTTTCACCAAACCTTGGCGGTTCATTGATTTCACCCGCGGAGCGGTTCAGCTAGATCAACGCATTGAGCGCTTTCTGTGATGAATGCGAACCGTTCCCCACAATCTCTCCATGCTGATTGCGTTCCGATTTCTGTCGTGCTGCCACGTAACGTTTGTTCTTTTGTAAATCCTCGTTGTTCAATCTGGCAACAACGAGAAGCGATTGGAATTGATACAACATTACATAGTGGACATGACACTAGTTTAATATGCTCCATGACCGCGAATTCTGAGATAATTCTTTTTGCTTCTGTTCATGCGCTGGGATTGCCAAAGTGCAAAGGTATCAGTTCCAGAAATATGCTCACTCCCAAACCGCAGACGATGGTACCGAACACATTGCGAAGCCACAATCTGGTTCGCGCTCGTGCAAGCCAGTCTGACGCCGCGCTCATTGCGAGCAACATGGGAAGCGTACCGATTCCAAATGCGAACATTACCGCAGCGCCATGAATGCCATTACCTGAAGCAGCCGCTAGAAAAAGCACGGAATATACCAAACCGCATGGCAGCCATCCCCAGATTATGCCAACGATAAAAGCATGTCTGAGCGCACGTGGCGGCAAAATTCTGGCAAGAATCGGTGACACGTAACGCCACAGTTGGGCACCCAATTTTTCGAATAAAGCAAGTCCTTTCCACCACTGGGCAATATGCATGCCCAGCACGATGATGAACAATCCGGAAATCATCGCACCGACGTGATACGCGCGTTGCATCGAGAACAGACCATAAACCTGCTCGCCGATGATGCCCGCAAGCGCTCCGGCGGCACAGTAGCTGGATATTCGTCCTAAGTGGTATCCGAACCAGTATTGAACCGACCTGGACGCATTTTCTTTCAGCGTAGCGGTAATCACGCCGACAATTCCGCCACACATTGCAATGCAGTGAATCGAACCCGCAAAGCCAGCCAGCAGCGCTGCCAGAACAGTGATTTCGTTACTTGACATCGCCAAGCCTTATCGGCGACAGTTCAAGTTCGGAAGAACGCGGATGATGAAACACACCCTCAAGACGCCATTGATCGGTGCCGGTTGCGACATTCCATTTCCCGTGCGGCAGTTGTGCGAACGAACCTGCATATCTGCCGGATTCCTGATGCTGCAATGTGACAAGAACATCTCGATTGGCAACAGTCGGATGATAGAATCCCACTAGCAGCTGATTCGGATGTGGCTCGCTCGAATCGGATCGCAACTCTAGAGTGACGGCGTTTCCTGTTATCGTCACCAACCCGTTGAGTTTGATTTCATGCGCATGCAGATCGCGCGCCAGGTCGCGGTTGATTTCCAAACCTCTGCGATAGTAGTCGTCGACGACCAGTCCGTCGAAAGACACGATCGAAATCCAGACGATACTTAAGGTTACCACGATGGATGTGGCTGGAATTCCGATGACTATCCAAACAATCGGGTTGCGATACCAAGACTGGTAGGAGTCGTCATTCACTGCAAGTTTGAAATGGGTATGCGTTCAATTAAAGAGATGCTTCATGGTGATACGAACCGTGCGGATTCCTCTGTCGAGATGCCCGCATCATCAACAGATGTGACCCGAAAGGCCAGTTCGCTACTGCCGCTTTTGTCTCTGACATCGGCGCGTACTGTTGCGGTTATATCGGCAATTGCGCCTGCACTGATGAAAATATCGGACGAATCCAGAAGCAACGTTGCGTTTTCAATGCCTGTAATGTCAATCTGATAACGGTGTTCCCGGGAGTCCTTGTTCAATATGCGAAGCGTGTACACGTTATCAATCATGCCATTGATTGTTGTGCGATATAGAACGTTTCTGTCCCGAATTACATCGGCGTCAACCAATGCGCGAGTAAAAATGCCATAACTCAGTGCGGCGATCAGGGCCACGAGAATTCCCGAGTAGACGACGATTCTCGGTCGAACAACTCTGGATCGTTTGTTCTGAAGTTCGTTTTCAGTTGTATATCGAATCAATCCTTTGGGATAGTCCATCTTTTCCATGATGTCGCTGCAGGCATCGATGCAAGCTGCACAGCCGATACATTCATACTGCAATCCGTCTCGGATGTCGATTCCGGTTGGACATACCTGTACGCACATTTTGCAATCAATGCAGTCACCCAGTCCAGCGGCTCGGTGATCGGTGTTGCGGCTGCGGGAACCGCGCGGTTCGCCGCGTGCCGGATCATATGAAATGATCAGCGTGTTCGGGTCGAACATAGCGCTTTGAAAGCGAGCGTAAGGACACATGTACAGACAGATCTGTTCGCGAAGCCAGCCGGCATTCACATACGTTGCGAGACTGAAGAACCCAATCCAGAAGAGCGCCCACGGATGTGCGCTGAATTCAGTCAACGCAATCACAAGATCTCGGATGGGCGTGAAGTATCCAGTGAATGCCAACGCGGTCCAAAATGAAATTGCGACCCAGATAGAATGCTTTGCGATCTTGCGCCACAGCTTGTTCACGGATATGCTGGCTCGGTCCAGCTGCATCTGCCTGGAACGACTGCCTTCAATACGCTGCTCGACCCACAGAAACACTTCCGTCCAAACCGTCTGAGGACATGAATATCCACACCACAATCGACCAGCAAGCGCTGTAAAGAGAAACAGCGCAAGTCCAGCAATGACAAGAAGCGCACACAGAAAATAGAGATCTTGAGGCCAGAATGCAATACCGAATACCAGGAATTTTCGGGCGGGCAGATCGAACAGAACTGCCTGCCTCCCGTCCCAGTTTATCCAAGGAATGGCAAAGTAGATTCCGAGCAACCCTGCTACGCCTGCCAGTCGAAGAACGGCAAACAGGCCGTGGACTTCGCGCGGATAGATTTTTTCTCGTTTTGCGTAGAGTTCCTGCTCGATCTCAGACATTGCTTTCAATCCGCAGTGACAATACCGGCCACCTCAGGTCAATCATGCGAATGCTGCGGAACATGATGCACAACTCGGTAAACCGGCCCGTCTGGCTGAATCAGTTCGAAAGACTGATTACATAGCCCGCAAGCAGCTTGGATTTGGTTTCGCCCAGTAGGTCCTTGTGAGCGGGCATTTCGTTGGTGACGCCATTCGCGACGATATTTCTGATTTCCTCAAGTGAATTACCATGCACCCAGACGTTGTCTGTCAGATTCATTCCACCCAGCATGGGAATTCCGCTACCATCCGCGCCATGACAGGCGATGCATATCATCTTGAACTTCGGTTTTCCGCGGGCTGCGCGTTCTGCATCGGCATTCTGACCGCTCAACTCAAGTACGTAATGAGAGACGTCAAGCGTCGATTCCGGACCGCCCAGCACGATTTCCCAGCCTGGCATAAATCCCTTGCGCCCATCAAGTATGGTTGTCAGAATCGTTTGCGGGTCACTGCCGTAAATCCAGTCATCGTCTCTCAGATTCGGAATGCTTGGTGCTCCTCTTGCATCGGAGCCATGGCAGACCGCACAGGACTGTGAGAAAAGCCGCGATGCGGTTTTCATCGCCGGTTCGTTTTTGGAAAGCTCCACTGGAGTTAAATTAGCGTATGAATCCAATTGGCTTGCATATACGCTTGCCGTGGCTGCCACTTCCGCTTCATACTGTTTGATCTGGGTCCATTTCAGCAAGCCGCCGTTCGGGAGAACCCCTGGATACAAAAGCAGATAGCCGACACTGAATGCGACTGTCAGATAGAGCAGGTACAGCCACCACACTGGCAATGGATTGTCGTATTCCATCAAGTCCTCGTCCCAGACGTGTCCTGTGGTCTCACCGACTGCCGACGAAGTCTTGCGATTGAAATGTGCCAGTGCGATAACAGACACAAAACCGACGATGGTGACCACACCGATAAAATAGATCCAGAATTGATGTGTGAAATCCACTATCGCCTATCCCGTCGCTCGCCTAAAGGAATGTTGTCATCCAGTGGAATTCTTGCCGCATCGCTGAAACGGCTTTTCTGTCTGCTGTTCCATGCCCACCAAACGATGGCGAGAAAGACTCCGAGCAACGTTGCTGTCCAGAATATGTGAAACCAGATCATCCGTTATCTCCTTGAAGTCAGAATCGTTCCAAGACCCTGCAGATATGCAACCATGGCATCCATTTCGGTTCTACCTTCGAGTTGTTTGGCGGCATTGTTGATTTCCTCTTCGGCATACGGGTGGCCAAGCTTCTTCAACGCTTTCAATTTTGCCACAGTCGCCTGAGCATCAACCGGCTTCGTTTCCAGCCACGGATAACCGGGCATGATCGACTCCGGCACGACCGAACGGGGATCGATTAGGTGCAGGCGATGCCATTGATCGCTGTATCTTCCACCGACGCGCGCAAGATCGGGACCGGTGCGTTTGGATCCCCACTGGAACGGGCGTTCATAGACCGATTCGCCGGCCACCGAGTAGTGTCCATATCTCTCGGTTTCCGCTCTCAGCGGTCGAATCATCTGCGAATGGCATGATACGCACTGTTCCCGGAGATATATTTCACGCCCGGCGAGATGCAGTGCGGAATACGGCTTTAGTCCTTCAATCGGCTGAGTAACGGATTTCTGAAAATAAAGCGGCACCAGCTGCACGATTCCACCTATGCTCGCCACAATCAGTATCATAACGATCATCAGTCCGATATTTTTATCCGTATTCGAGAACATCGAAAGCCTTTGTTGCTCCTATGTAGGTTCGGGTATTGATGCTTGTACCGGTGCGCCAGAGCGAATCGTCTTTAACAGATTGAACGCCATTGTCAGCATACCAAAAAGAAACAGAATCCCTCCAATCAGACGTATAAGGTAAAACGGTGCCATTGCCTGCACGCTTTCGACGAAACTATAAGTCAGCGTTCCATCTTCATTAACGGCTCGCCACATGAGCCCCTGAGTGATTCCGGAAACCCACATCGACGTCACGTAAAGAAGAATTCCAATGCAGGCGATCCAAAAATGCATCTCGACCAGCTTGATGCTGTGCAATTCACGTCCGTAGAGCCGCGGAATCAGGTAATACATAGCGCCAATTGAAATCATCGCCACCCAGCCGAGCGCTCCAGCATGAACGTGACCGATCGTCCAGTCCGTATAGTGAGACAGGGAATTGACGGTCTTGATTGCCATCATCGGTCCTTCGAAAGTCGCCATGCCGTAAAACGATATGGAAACGATGAGGAATTTGAGTATTGGGTCCGTACGCAGTTTGTTCCATGCCCCGGACAGTGTCATGATTCCGTTGATCATGCCACCCCAAGATGGTGCCAGCAAAATCAGGGAGAACACCATTCCAAGCGACTGCGCCCAGTCGGGCAGGGCCGTGTAATGCAAATGATGGGGCCCGGCCCAGATATAGGTGAATGTCAGTGCCCAGAAATGCACTACCGACAGTCGATAGGAATAAATCGGCCGGTTGGCCTGTTTGGGCACAAAGTAGTACATGATGCCGAGAAATCCTGAGGTTAGAAAAAAGCCTACTGCATTGTGTCCGTACCACCACTGTACCATGGCATCCTGCACACCGGAGTACAGGGAGTAGGACTTGGTCAGGGAAACGGGCAAAGCGGCGCTGTTTACGACATGCAGCATCGCTACTGCGATGATGAACGCTCCATAGAACCAGTTCGCGACATAGATGTGTTGGATTCTGCGCTGTAGGATCGTGCCGAAAAAAACGACTGCATAGACGACCCAGACAACGGTGATCAGCAGGTCGATCGGCCATTCCAGTTCGGCGTATTCCTTGGTCGTTGTAATGCCGAGTGGCAGCGTTATCGCGGCAAGCACGATGACACTCTGCCAGCCCCAGAATGTAAATGCCGCAAGTCTGTCACTGAACAGACGAACATGACAGGTTCGCTGGACAACGTAGTAGGAAGTCGCGAACAGCGCACAGCCTCCGAAAGCGAATATCACGGCATTGGTATGCAAAGGACGTAGCCTTCCATAAGTCAGCCACGGAATATCGAAATTCAGGGCCGGCCAGACCAGCTGGGCCGCAATCAAGACGCCGACCAGCATTCCGACGATTCCCCATACGACCGTCATGACTGCGAACTGCCGTACGACCGTGTAGTTGTATGTTGTCCTGTCTGCGTTCATCGTCATTTCACTGCAAAGTGAATTTCGGTGTGATGCCAAAACCCCAGAGTACGGCAGTAGCTGCCAGCACTCCCACGAGAGAGATCAGGCATACCGCGAGCACTGCGCTGGAGAAAAGAAAAGCGCGTTCTGAGGGAATTTCCATCACGATTGAGGTTCCGCAGTACAGCAGGTAAATCGAATAGGCAAGTGCGGGCAGTCCAATCAGGTAATTCAACCAAAGCACCGGATAAAATTGCACGATCCCGACCAGCAGCAGGGGCGTGGCAGGATATGTGGCAAGAGCCATACATTTGGCTAGAGGTTTGTTCGCTCCGTAGGTTACATTCATCCACTGAATCATTTTGCCCAGCGTAAGAATGCTCCCTATGATCACAAAGTAATAGATAATCGAAATGGAACCGGCACTGGCTTCCGTCAAACGGACTGAATCCAAATAGCCGATTGTCCATCCGACCTTGGTTGTGCCGAAATATGCACTGATCGGGGGGATGATTCCTAAGATTGCGGCATGACCGAACAGGATTCCCGCGGTGGTCTGGCTACTGTCCCGAATCGACTCCCATTCCCTAACAGGGTTCAGAAACAGTCCAATGGTCCTTTTGATGAACATTTAAACAACTCCATCTTCGAGTTATTCGATAACTCTTGAAATATTATAGTGAGATGAAATCCCCATTTTCGGAAATATTTGCAGAATCAATTGACTTGCGCTGGAGCATAAGGGAATTCAAAGCGGAGTGTAAATCGGATGAAGACGGACCCGCGGCAATTGTGCGGAAACGCCAAATCTGGTCTAGCGGTTGTCTTTTCCTGTTTTGTATTCAGCATTTATGGAGTGATTCCGCGATTTCAGCTCCCGGCATACAGCGACATATATTTCCTTGAACTTTATACCTCCAAGCACTGACGGAATGATTTGCTACCACTGCAGCAGTTCCATTCCGGCAGGTTGCAGAATATCCAGATTCATTGATGGCACACATCGGCCGATGTGCTGTGAAGGGTGTGCGGCTGTTGCGACAGTGATTCATGAGTCCGGGCTTTCACGTTATTACCGCAAACGCACCGCGCGGCCGAATCCGGTTAACGAAACCAGAGCGTCAAATCCTCCTGTCGACCCCAGTCTATTTGATGACAAATTGCTGCAGTCTCGATTCGTTCAGGAACTGAACGGATCGGTACTCGAGGCGCAGTTTGTCGTACAGGAAATGCACTGCCCGGCATGCGTGTGGCTGATAGAAAACAGGATCAGCGGTTTGGTTGGGGTAATCAGCGCCAGTATCAATTACAGCTCGCACAAACTCACTGTCAAGTGGGATAAAACTCAAATCCGACTGAGTGAAATCGTCCAGACCATTCAGAAACTGGGCTATGGAGCGAGTCCTTATGATCGCTCCGCACGGGCTGATGCCATACAGCGCCTGTTCAGCGACTTACTTCGCCGCTTGGGTGTGGCGGGAGTCTTTGGAATGCAGGTAATGATTCTTGCGGTCGCTCTGTACGCAGGGGCTTGGACGACGATCAGTCCTCAGTATGAAGAACTGTTCCGCCGCCTCAGTCTGCTTTTGATACTGCCTGTACTGTTGTACGCGGCAGCGCCGATTTTTCGAGGTGCGGTCCGCGACCTTGGCCAGATGTCGGCAACCATGGATGTGCCCGTGGCGCTCGGCCTCTTGATCGCTTTTTTGGCGAGCGCTTATGCAACATTCTCAGGAAGTGGAGAGGTTTACTTTGACAGCATTGCGATGTTTGTGTTTTTGCAGCTCGGATCAAGATATCTTGAGCATTCCGCTTATCGCCGCATGACGGACACAGTGGATCGAATCGCAGTCGCTTCACCGGCATCAGCCAATCGACTGAAATCCAAAGATGATTTGAGTTCCGCGGTCGTAGTGCCGGCTGCACGACTCAAAGCAGGCGACTATGTTCTGGTTCGGCCCGGTGAAGCGGTTCCTGCCGATGGAATCATCACTGCGGGCGCAAGCGAAATCGATGAGTCGATTCTTTCAGGAGAATCCAGTGCGTTGCCGCGTTGCCAAGGTGAAACCGTGGTCGGGGGCTCCTACAATCTCACTAGCGTGCTGGTGATCGAGGTAACTCGGGTCGGAGTCGAATCGGTATTGGGCGGAGTCATGAAACTGCTGGAAGACGGCGCCGGTACGAAGCCGGTTTCCGTGCGTTTGACAGACAAAATCGCTGGAGCGTTTTCCTTCGGGGTTGTGCTGGTGGCGGCCAGTGTTGCATTTTACTGGGGAGAGCAAAGAAATCCGCAGTGGATCTCGCATACAATCTCGGTGTTGGTGGTGGCGTGTCCATGCGCTCTGTCGCTGGCTGTGCCAACGGCATTGACAGCTGCAGTCAACACCCTTGTAAAGCAAGGCATACTGGTCTCGCAAAGTGCCGGCCTGCTGGCGCTTGCGAAGGCCGACACGTTCCTATTCGACAAGACTGGCACGCTCACAATGGGACATCTCGTATTGCAATCCGTTGAGACTTTCGGTTCCAATATGCGTGAGTTTACGCTGAAGATCGCCGTCGCTCTTGCACACGCTTCGGAGCATCCGGTGGCACGTGCGCTTGTTCAATCGAAATCATCTGACAGCGCATTTACCGCCCATCAACCAGTCAACGTGCCGGGTGGTGGCATTCGCGGAGAGGTCAATGAAATAGAATATTTTCTTGGTTCCAGACAATTCATCGAAAACGAAATTCAGCGGTCCGACATTGACAGCGGACCGGAGCAGTCGGGGCTCGTCGCTTACCTGGCCGATGAACAAGGGGTGCTGGCGAAATTTCACTTCGAGGATGCGGTGCGCGAAAACGCCGAGGAAGTCATCAAAGAACTCACCCAAATCGACGCGCAAGTGACTTTGGTTACTGGAGACCGCGAATCAGAAGCCAAGCGCATCGCATCATGTGTTGGCATATCGAATGTGATGTGGGGATGTTCGCCGAAAGACAAACTTGAAATTATCCGCGGTTATCAGAAACAGGGACGGTGTGTGGCGATGATGGGTGATGGAATCAATGACGGACCGGTTCTAGCGGCGGCAGATGTGTCGATTGCACCTGCAGGGGCTTTGCAGGCTGTGAAAATCAGTTCCGATGTGGTGTTGCTGCCGGATCGGTTGGATATACTGATTTTGGCTCGCAAAGGCGCCGAGGTCGCCACACGAATTATGCGTCAAAATGCGTTTTGGGCAGTCGTCTATAATCTGGCAGGAATTTCACTTGCGGCTGCGGGTTATGTTCCACCGATTGTCGCTGCCGTTGGAATGTCCATCAGTTCGCTTTTGGTTGTCTGTAATTCTCTTAGAATTGCAAGAGCATGTCGCTAGCATTGTCTTTATCCGCTGAACCATTGATCAAGCAAAAACACAACCCACACAAAGCAAAGGGATGTGTGGTGGACTGAACGATGGAAATTCTGTATTTTATGCTGCCAATCGCAGTTCTCGTTGCAATCGTGCTGGCGGTTTTTTTTATTTGGTCGGTGCGAAGCGGGCAATACGATGATCTTGAAGGTCCAGCGCATCGCATACTGATGGACGAAGATGATCCGGACTCGGCAGAGGATGATGCACGGGAGCGCCACAGCTGAGCGATGGTGTGGAAGATTCAGCTGATCAATCCGCCAGAGTAGCTTTGACGATTGACGATGCCGCCGGACATTCGTGCGAAACAGTATCAAATTCCCCCGAATCCGGGAATTTCAATGGTTGCTCCCAGACATTAGCCCCGCTTTGTTTAGCACCATTGTGCTTAATAAAGCAAGATGATGGGTACTGGAATTCCAATCGGCAGTGGCAGCTTCCATTTCAGTCACGCGACGCCAAATCGTCCTTCATTGAATGCTTTATTTTGAGTTTCAATAAACTGGAACATTTCAAATTTATAGCTAGGATGTCGTTTTCTTGAGGAAAGTTTTTCATTTCACTGCAGCTAACTTCTATTTGTGTTCCAAAAAAAAGCCCTGCCGAAGCAGGGCTTTTTCATTCCGAAAAACGGCTGATTACATCATGCCGCCCATATCCGGTGGTCCCGCTGGCATGGCAGGTTTGTCTTCAGGAATCTCAGCGACCATAGCTTCGGTCGTGATCATCAATCCAGCAATTGAAGCGGCATTCTGAAGCGCTGCTCGAGCAACCTTGGTTGGGTCAAGAATACCCATATCTATCATATCGCCGTACTCGTCAGTCGCAGCGTTATAACCATAGTTGCCTTCGTTTTCCCTCACCTTGTTCAGCACAACTGAGCTGTCTTCACCAGCGTTTGCAACGATTTGTCGAAGTGGCTCTTCCAGAGATTTCTGGACGATTCTGATACCAACATTCTGATCGTCGTTCGCTCCCTCAAGTTCTGCAACATCATCAATAGCTCGCACCATCGCTACACCACCACCGGGAACCACACCTTCTTCAACAGCTGCGCGTGTCGCATGCAACGCGTCTTCGACTCTGGCTTTCTTTTCCTTCATCTCGACTTCAGTCGCTGCGCCAACTTTGATGACCGCAACACCGCCTGCGAGTTTCGCAACTCGTTCCTGCATTTTCTCGCGATCGTAATCCGATGTGGCTTCTTCAATTTGCGCGCGAATCTGATTTACGCGCCCATTGATGTCCTCGGTCTTACCAGCGCCATCAATGATGGTGGTATTTTCTTTCGTAATCTGAATCCGCTTTGCAGATCCTAGATCATCGAGTTTTGCATTTTCAAGAGTCATACCGACTTCTTCGGAAATAACCTGACCTGCTGTCAAAATGGCTATATCCTGAAGCATCGCCTTTCGTCGATCTCCAAAGCCAGGAGCTTTCACGCCACAGACCTTGACGATTCCACGAATGTTGTTGACAACCAGCGTAGCCAAAGCTTCGCCTTCAATATCTTCGGCAATAACCAAAAGGGGACGTCCAGCCTTTGCAACAGCCTCCAGTAGGGGAAGCAGGTCACGAATGTTGGAGACCTTCTTGTCATGCACCAGAATCAGCGGATTTTCCAGTTCAACAGACATGCTGTCCTGGTTGTTGATGAAGTAAGGCGACAGATAACCTCGATCAAACTGCATACCTTCAACGGTATCCAGCTCGTTTTCGAGAGTCGATCCTTCTTCAACGGTGATGACGCCTTCTTTGCCAACCTTCTCCATTGACTCCGCAATAATTTCACCAACGTTTTCATCGGCATTGGCGGAAACTGTGCCAACCTGAGCAATTTCTTTGTAGTCGGAACAAGGTTTCGAGATTTCTAGCATGCTTACGACAGCCTTATTGACACCCTTGTCAATGCCTCGCTTGAGATCCATCGGATTCATGCCGGCAGCAACCGCCTTGAGTCCTTCACGCAGCATGGCCTGAGCAAGCACGGTCGCAGTCGTTGTGCCGTCTCCGGCAACATCCGAGGTCTTCGATGCCACTTCTTTGAGCATCTGCGCGCCCATGTTCTCGAACTTGTCTTTCAGCTCGATTTCCTTAGCGACGGATACACCGTCCTTGGTTACGGTTGGTGAGCCAAATGACTTCTCCAACACGACATTACGGCCTTTCGGGCCTAAAGTTACTTTTACAGCATCGGCGAGCATATTGACGCCTTTCATTTTCTTGTTACGGGCGCTCTCACCGAATTTGACTTCTTTAGCAGCCATAAATAATTTCTCCAGTTCTCCTAAATATCTGTTAAACGAACTATTCAACTACCGCCATGATGTCGTCTTCACGCATCATGAGGACTTCTTCGCCATCCTGTCGGAATTCAGTGCCGGCGTATTTGCCGAACAACACCTTGTCTCCGATTTTGACGTCAAGCGGACGGACACTCCCATCTTCCTGAATTTTGCCATTTCCTACGGCAAGAACTTCACCCTGCATGGGTTTTTCAGCCGCGGTATCAGGAATTACGATACCGCCAGGGCTTTTACGTTCGTCTTCGACCCTGCGAACGACTACTCGATCATGAAGTGGACGAATTTTCACGCATACCTCCAGTTTTGGATTGAATAAAAAATAAGTTAAGAGACAATTTCATAATCAAATTTGCACAAATTGCCTTACTTGAATCAGGCATCAATTGCAACCGCTTTGACATATTGCCAAGAATACAGAAGAATACGAACCCTGACCACACTCGAATCAAGGATTGTTAGCACTCACCTTGATTGAGTGCTAGTAAATTATAAGGACAAAAATGTTGATGTCAACACCGACAATTAAATAATTATCAATGCGATATTCAGAATTGTTTGTTCAAATTGCGGGAGTCAGCCAGCTCCACCAAATCGAAGCTATTCACATCAACATGCCTGTGTCGAAATGCTAGGCAACGGATGGCAGTCCAGCCAACGCCATTGCAACTTCTTCTTCGGAATAATTCTGTTCATGCATGTTGCCGGAGAAATAGTCCGTATAAGCTTGCATGTCAAAATACCCGTGGCCGCATAGATTGAACAGAATCGACCGCGGTGTGCCTTCTGCCTTGCATCGGTTTGCTTCCTCAATCACTGCGGCTACTGCGTGATTGGCTTCCGGCGCCGGTAGAATTCCTTCGCTGCGGGCGAACTGAATCCCCGAATCAAAACACTTGAGCTGCGTATAAGATCGCGGGCGAACAAAGCCGAGGTCCGTAACCAGACTCACCAGTGGCGCCATGCCGTGATAGCGAAGTCCGCCTGCATGAAATCCTGGGGGGACGAATTTTGAACCGAGCGTATGCATTTTCACAAGGGGTGTCAGATTGGCAGTATCTCCAAAATCATAAGCATATTTACCTTTGGTCAGAGATGGGCAATTTGACGGTTCAACAGCGATGAAGTCCACTCGCTTTCCGCCTCGAAACTGTTCACCCAAAAACGGAAACGCCAAACCTGAGAAGTTGCTGCCGCCGCCGGTACATCCGACAACGACATCCGGATAGTCATCAGCCATTTCGAACTGCTTGATCGCCTCTTGGCCAATCACCGTCTGGTGCAGCAGGACGTGATTCAAAACGCTGCCGAGTGCATATTTTGTGTCCTCTCGCTGAGCAGCAGTTTCAACCGCCTCGCTTATGGCAATTCCGAGACTCCCGGTACTGTCAGGATCTTGTTCCAGAATCGCCCGTCCGGAATTCGTCGTGTCGCTTGGACTGGCAGTACAACTGGCACCGAAGCTCTCCATGAAGGCGCGGCGGTAGGGTTTTTGGTCGTAACTGATTCTTACCATGAATACTTCGATTTCAAGATCGAACAACGATCCGGCCAGTGCCAGTGCCGAACCCCATTGACCTGCTCCGGTTTCGGTGGCGATGCGTTTCACGCCCTCATTCTTTGAATAGAATGCCTGGGCTACCGCAGTGTTGGGTTTGTGTGAGCCGGCAGGGCTTACACCTTCGTACTTGTAGTAGATTCGTGCAGGGGTGTCGAGTGCTTTCTCCAGTCGTCGAGCTCGAAACAGTGGACTCGGGCGCCATTGTTTGAGAATATCCCTTACCGGTTCTGGAATTTGAATATAACGTTCGGCGCTGACTTCCTGCAGGATAATCTCCATCGGAAACAGTGGAGCAAGATCATCAGGACCCACAGGCTGACCTGTGCCTGGATGGATTACCGGCGGAGGTGGCTGTGGAAGGTCGGCAGTGATGTTGTACCAAGATTTTGGAATTTCGGCTTCACTCAATTGATACTTTATGGTGTCCATTTACATCTCCTCATTTGTGATCTTACAGTTCGACAGGTAATTCTTTCGTATATCGAGTGTCAACATTATATGTACAGGACTATTCCCGATTGAAGCAGCAATGTCACCAATTGTGATCGGATTACTATAATTGCACTGAATCAGTGTGAATCCTACATTTTCACTTCATGTGGTCATGCACTGTATTGATTTGTACTTATATTGAAAAGGAACATTGAAATTGGAACAATCGCAAGACCGCAGCAGGCAAGCACACCATGGGTGGGACTCTGATTTTCAAGAATTCCAAAGTGCATCCAAGTCGTTAATTCTTAAATGCCTGCGCGACAATTATCCAGATTCATCCGATTCGGAAGTCAGCTCGTGGAACAGAACTGTCCCGAAACTTCAACGTGAAATTGGGGAAATTGTTGAAGTAGACGCCGGATTCAATTCCTTCACTGCAGTGCTGGAATATGAACTTCCCATGGAATCGCGTCGCGCAGACGCTGTACTCCTGCTTCACGACGGTGTCGTAGTAATCGAACTGAAAGGTAAAACTGACTCCACAGACGCTGATGTTGATCAAGCACGAGCCTATGCTCGCGATCTTCGTTTTTACCATAAACACTGCCACCAAAGGGAAGTGTACCCAGTTCTTGTGCCCGAACGAATGCCCAGTCAATGTAAAAAAGAACGGGATGTCTATGTATGCAGTCCCGATCGACTGGATTCACTGGTGGCAGATCTTGAGACGCGAAAATATCCTGATCCGATAAATCCTGAGCAATTTCTTAGTGCCCAAGCTTATCAGCCGCTTCCGTCTCTGGTACGTGCAGCGATTGAACTTTTCAAAAACAGAACTGTCCCGCAGATTTGGAAATCAGTGGCCAATACCGACAGTGCGGTTACTTTTATCAGAAACATCATTGCAGAGGCTTATGAGACAAAAACTCGCAAGCTCGTATTACTCACTGGAGTTCCGGGTTCGGGAAAAACTTTGGTCGGGCTTCGGCTCGTTCACATGCCAGAACTTGAAAGTCTGGCTGGAGTAGACCAAGGTGTACAATCCATATTTTTGTCTGGCAATGGCCCGCTGGTTGAAGTACTTCAGTATGTACTAAGGACAGAAAACGGTTCTGGCAAAGTCTTTGTACGGGCAATCAAACAGTATGTAAAAAGATATAGCAAGTCAAAATCTCTGGTGCCAAGTGAACGGGTTTTGGTGTTTGATGAAGCCCAACGTGCTCATGACCGAGATCAAGTAGCAAACGTTCACAAGGTAAACCTTGAAAAAGCGCACACTGAACCGGATTACCTGGTCGAATTTGCAGAGCGCATTCCGGATTGGTCAGTCATTGTTGGTCTGATCGGCAGTGGTCAGGAAATAAATACTGGCGAAGAGGGTGGATTGGGACTTTGGGCAGATGCAATTGCAAACAGCCCACGCACGCAGGATTGGACTGTTTACGGAGCAAAGGAAACGAGTGAACACTTTCAGCAGCTCAGTTTTATTGAATCTCCAGAGCTGAGTCTAAATCAGACAATCAGATCGCATTTTGCATCTCATCTCCATGAGTTCGTGTCCAAACTGGTGCAGAAAAACCCGAATTCCAAAGAGCTGACAGCCATTGCAAAGGAATTCGAGGACCGCCACGATCTTTGGATTACGCGCGATCTTGGTGTAGCCAAGAAATACCTTGCCGATCGATATGGATCATTTCATAAAGCACGATACGGATTGATCGCGTCCAGCCGTGACAAGGACCTGGAGGAATTGGGGATTCAAAACGATTTCCAAAATACAAAGAGCGTGAGAGTTGGTCCCTGGTATTACGACAGCGAAGATTCCACTGGCAGATTGTCCTGTCGTCATCTTGAAATTTGCATAACGGAATTCGCGGCGCAAGGTTTGGAACTAGATGCCGTACTGCTTGCTTGGGGAACCGATTTCTTTTTGAAATCCGGCCAATGGTCTATCGAAAAATCAAGAAATTACAGAAAGGGAACAAAGGTGCATAATCCGTTTCAGTTGCGTGCCAATGCTTACCGTGTACTGCTGACTAGAGGACGTGATGCGCACGTAGTATTTGTTCCACCTTATGAGATACTCGACGAAACATGGGAGTTTTTGAATGCATGCGGCTTCCGACAGCTCAATAGAAGCAAATAACAGTTATAACGAGACTAAATTTGCCTCGCTTATCTTAATGTGACGTAATGTAATGAATACACTGCTTGTCCTATACTACAGCCGCGACGGCAGCGTCGCACGGCTGGCGACCTTGATTGCCCGAGGCATCAATAAAGTGGATGGCTGCGAGTCTAAATTGCGGCGAGTGCCGCCGGTTTCAACAACAATCGAAGCGGTTGAAGACGACATACCTTCCGAAGGACATCCCTACGTTACGCTTGATGACCTGGAGCAGTGTGATGGACTGGCACTCGGTAGTCCTACCAGGTTCGGCAACATGGCCGCGCCGCTTAAGTATTTCCTGGATTCGACCAGTTCTTTGTGGTTATCTGGAAAACTTGCCGGAAAACCGGCTTGTGTCTTCACATCGACTTCGTCCATGCATGGCGGCCAAGAATCTACTCTGCTGTCAATGATGGTGCCACTGCTGCATCACGGCATGCTGATTCTAGGGATTCCTTATACCGAGGCGGCACTTACTCATACGGAAACAGGAGGTACACCATACGGTGCATCTCATGTTGCCGGATTCAGTGGCAACACATCATTGAGCAAAGATGAAGAAGAACTGTGCATTGCCTTGGGGGAGCGATTGGCGTCAACTGTCATCAAACTGCAAGGCGCTTCCGAATGATAGCGATTGAGAATTTACGGTGCAACACAAGCAACACCAGACTCGAATCGACTGGCAGATGCTTGCTACTCTATAACCAATACTAATTTCCTTTCAGAAAGGCACAGCAGTGATGCTTTCCAAAAATTCAAAGAACGTAGTCGTCGGCATGTCTGGAGGGGTCGACTCCTCCGTTTCGGCTGCATTGCTCTTGGAGCAGGGATATCAAGTGACCGGGCTCTTCATGAAGAATTGGGAGGACGACGATGATGATGGCGAGTGCAATTCAGCTCAGGATTTGGCGGACGCTGAAGTCGTATGCGAAACACTGGGAATTCCCCTGAAAACCGTCAACTTCTCTTACGAATACTGGGAACGAGTGTTTGTCGGCTTTCTGGAAGACCTGAAGTCAGGTCGCACACCCAATCCAGACATCATTTGCAATGTGGAAATCAAATTTCGAGAATTCCCCAAGTGGGCAATGAAACTGGGCGCCGATTTCATCGCGACCGGACACTACGCACGCATATCGCGTAGCAGTAACCAACTTCATCTCCTGAAGGGCAGTGACAAAGACAAGGATCAGACCTATTTTCTCTATGGACTGAATTCGAGTGCTCTGCAGAAAGCCATCTTTCCGATTGGCGAGATGACCAAAGATCAAGTGCGCGTGAAGGCGCAACAGTTGGGTTTCGGAAATCACGACAAAAAGGGCAGTACTGGAATCTGCTTTATTGGACGAAGAAATTTTGGCACTTTCATCAGCCAGTATCTGCCATCCAATGACGGCGTCATTACAAATTCCTCGGGAACGGTTCTTGGCAAGCACAATGGCGCATTTCTATACACAATCGGTCAACGAACTGGTCTCGGAATCGGCGGTCCCGGCGATGCTTGGTATGTCGCAAGAAAAGACATCCGCACCAATACTGTCGTTGCGGTGCAGGGACATGACCATCCTATGCTATATAGCCGAGTTTTAAATATCTCCGATGTAAACTGGATATCACAGAATGTCGACTTACCGATTGAAGTGCAGGCAAAAATACGTTATCAAGGGAACGAGAATGGGTGCTTAGTCAGTCATTCGAATGAGTCTGGTGCCTACGTTGAGTTCGCTGAACCTGTTCGTGCAGCAACTCCTGGGCAGTCAATTGTGTTCTATGACAACGACTGCTGTCTCGGTGGTGCAGTCATCGACAGTGTGACTACATGAGCTTAAGAAGAACTGACTGATGTTTACAGTTGGCGTTACCGGAGGAATCGGCAGCGGCAAATCCACGGCAGCAGATCGATTCAGGCAACTGGGAGTTCCAGTTATTGATGCTGATGTGGTTGCACGGCAGATTGTTGAACCTGGAATGCCGGCTCTTCAGGAAATCATCAATGCATTCGGAGAAAGCGTTGCCAACGACCGGGGAGAACTGGATCGGGCAGAGCTTCGGAAAATAATATTTTCAGATTCAAACCGCAAATCTCAGCTGGAAGCTATTCTGCATCCAAGAATTTACGCTGAAATCCTTCGATTGCTGTCTGAATTGTCAACCTCCTATGCCATTGTTGTCATTCCCTTGCTAGCGGAGAGCAATCGTGAATATCCACTCGACCGCATATTGGTAATTGATGTACCGAGTGATGTTCAAATCAGCCGAGTTACAACTCGAGATGATCAATCAACGGAGGAAGTCGAGCGGATCATCAGTTCCCAGGCATCGCGGCACTCTCGGCTGACGATTGCCGACGATGTCATTGAGAACATCGGCTCAAAAGATGATTTGTACGAGCGGGTCAACGCCATGCATTTAACCTACCTTGAGCACGCTCACAAATCGAACCAAACCGTGACATGATTGATCGCTGTCAATATCGGATTGATCTTGATAGCGCCGCATCGCATTACGATCAGTGTTCCAACTTCTTTGACGCATCGGCGATTGAATTGTCTGAGCGCCTCCAAGATATTCAGTTTTCTCCATCTCGAATCGTTGAACTGGGGTGTCGTAGCGGACGAGTCAGCGAACTGCTGCTGTCACAGAAAAATGAAGCGACGATTTACAGTTTCGATGAATCGCAAAGAATGGCCGAGCTCGCCAAATCGAGACTGAAGGACAAAAACGCATCCGTCATTGTTTCAGAAATTGATGCGGTGCCGCTACAATCCAATTCGGTTGATCTCACAGTTTCGAATCTGGCATCTTCATTTTTTGACCCGCAGCGTTTCTTTTCCGAGTGTCATCGCATTCTTCGTCATGAAGGAGTGTTGATGTTTTCGATATTTGGGCAGAACTCTTTTCGCGAGTTAAGAGATGCATATTCAGCGCTCAAACAATCAGGTTTTCAATTCGAATTCCATGACATGCATGACATAGGCGACCTTCTTCTAGCGACCGGATACACGAATCCGGTAGTCGATGTCGAGACAATCAAATACCGCTTTAACGACATCAGCTCGCTGATTGAGAACCTGCGCTACTGTGGGATTCATTCCGCACTTTTGAGTAACACTCAAGAACTTTCGTCGAAAAGAGTACAATCAAGTTTGGAAAAAGCATATCGGCGTTCTTCCCTAGATAGTGGTGAACTTGGGCTCAGTATTGAATACGTCTATGGGTTTTCTTGGAAGAAAGAGCTGCGCAAAGGAAGCGCAAGTGTGGAATTTCACCCGGACTGATATGTCAAGTACCAATTAGCGTAGTCAAACCGCAACAATAGAAGGATTGTTCAAATGAACCTGATGTCATCGCAGGACTACTGTGATTCATTACGCGAATACAACCCTAACGTTTACGTTCGGGGAGCTAAAGTCGATAGTGTCGTCAATCATCCCATGCTAGTGCCCGGAGTGAACGCAATCGGCATGACATATGATTTTGCCAGGCTATCGGAGCACCAAGAGTATGCCCTTGCCGAACAGCACACATCCGGCAAAACTGTCAACCGATTTGTACACATCAATCGAAGTGCAGATGACCTGCTTTCCAAACTCGAATATGTTCGTGCGCTGTGTCAACTAACCGGTTGCGCGATGCGCTATCTTTCCATGGACGGGCTAAACGCTTTGTTTCAATCAACTTTCCGCATGGATGCGGAACTTGGAACGGAATACAGTTCCCGCCTTGTGGAGCAGATGCATAGAATACAAGACCTGGATTTGACAGTCGGCATTGCCATGACCGACGCCAAAGGTGACCGTTCCCTGAGACCAAGCGAACAGCCTAAACTCGACAGCCATGTACGAGTGGTAAGGAGACGGCCAGACGGCATTGAAATTTCCGGCGTCAAGGCAATCGTCACTGCGGCGCCCTACGTTCATGAGCTTTTTGTTTTACCTGGACGTAACATGACCCTGGAAGACAAGGATTTCGCGGTAGCTTGCCAGGTACCGATTGATGCTCAGGGTCTGACAGTGATAGCAAGACCTGCCGGCAGGCCGGGGGATGCGTCAGCAGAATTCAGCAACCGATTTGGTCAGTCAACAGGCGTTTGCATTTTCGAGAACGTATTTGTTCCTTATGACCGGGTATACATGTGCGGAGAATGGCAATATGCCGAACACTTGACCAAATCCTACGCAAACCATCACCGACATACCTGCATCGGTGCGAGAGCAGGCTTTGGCGACTTACTGATCGGTGCATCCGGAATGATGATCGAGACCAACGGGCTTGATGTAGATGCGGAACCACACCTTCGGGATTCAATGGTCGACCTGATCAAAAC
Organism: Arenicellales bacterium; assembly: GCA_965219265.1. Classification (GTDB taxonomy): domain Bacteria; phylum Pseudomonadota; class Gammaproteobacteria; order Arenicellales; family JAJDZL01; genus JAJDZL01. The sequence continues at coordinate 2,886,160 of OZ244730.1, read as the reverse complement.
TGTCGAGAGTTTCTATGCCTGCGGAGTTTCCGCATCGGTTTACAGCACTACGACCGATGCTGGCAACTGCGAACCGGATTCTGTTTACTCCAATATCGGAAAACTGATGTTGGCGAGTTCGATCTATGACATGCACAGGATTGCCAATACTGTATCCGGAGGATTGATTGTGACATTGCCGCATCCAGACGACGACCATAATCCGGATACTATGGACAAGCTAGATACTCTCATGTCGGCCAGCCCGGATATCCCTCCTCACCGCCGCGCGTCTGTTGCCAGATTAATCGAGGATTTGACGGCATCCCATTCCGGGGCGTGGTATTCAGTTATCAGCGTTCATGGAGGCGGATCGCCGGAAGCATTGAAACGAGAAATTTACAGAAAATACCCAGTAGCCGAGAAATCGGAATTCGTGCAGCGACTGATGGAAAGGGGAGTTCACGAAAACTCTACTAGTCAAACAGCCCAGCCGGGGCAATGTTGTGATACCGGTTGTCAACCGCCTAAAAAATCTACGCTGCCTGTCCGTGAAAGAAGCAAATGAATTTTCTACCAAGCATTTTCATTTTTTAATCAAACTCCGCGTCTATCGCCAGTAGCTCAGTTAGCATCCTACCAATATCGTCTTGAAGCAGTTCTGAAACCATCAGATCACCAAACCCTGCTTTAGTCGCATTCCGAAACAGCTTCCGAGGCGAATCGCTCAACGTTGATTCCAGTCCGTACTCCTTACTCAATTCAGCGATATATTGAAGATCTTTCCAAGCATTCTGTACACTGAAGACATAACCCTTATGGTTGTGGCTGTCCATGATGCTGCCAATCATTCGCTGAAGCGCTACTGAGTTGCCTGATCCCAAACAGATGATGCGATAGAACTTCTCCCAGTCTATTTCCAACTCATTCGCCGCATGGAAAGTTTCGATAATCAACCGTACCATGCCGAGTACAAGATAATTGCTGATTAACTTGGCACGGCCGCCAGCCCCGACCTCACCAAAATGCATGATTGAACTACAGAACGACTCAAGAACGGGCTCAACCCTGTGAAAAGTTTCACTGCTGCTACCTACGAATGCGCCAAGCTCAGCCGCTTCCGCCTGCAATTTTCCACCTGCTACCGGTGATTCGGCAAACTTGATCCCCTGCAATTCCAGACGTTCCGCAAGATTCCTCGTTTGCACAACTGACGAGGTTCCCGTATCCACTACCAGGTGCCTCGGATTCAGTGAAGGCAATACCTCATCAATTACACTCTTCACATCAGCAGAATTTGGTAAACAAAGAAGAATGATGTCACTTGAGTCAACCGCCTCCCGCTTTGATTCGCATTCAAGGGCTCCTTGCTCTTCGAGCAATTCGACTGTCCGAATGTTGCGATGCACAGTCACAGAGACTGGATATCCCGCTTTGAGCAGATTTGAAGCCATACCGAATCCCATTGCACCCAATCCGAACACGGCGATTTTCTCGACCTTGCCCATGCGCTAGATTGTCCAGCCGCCATCTATGACAAAGAATTGTCCCGTCGCTACCTTTGACTCATCAGAGGCTAGATAAACAACAATCGGCGCGATATCTTCCGGTTGCGCCATTTCCCGATTCGGCTGACGATTCAACACTTCCTGAAAGGCTTTTTCATAGTCTCCGCGCGCACGCAACCGTGCCTTCAGCGATGGCGTCAGTACAGTGCCCGGACAAACAGCATTGCACCGGATACCTTTGTCGACAAAATCTCGCGCAATTGATTTAGTCAGACCGAGCACTGCGCCTTTGGTTGCACTGTAGACACATCGACTGGCCGTTCCTGTAATTGCTGAAGCGACGCTCGCCATGTTGATGATGGAACCGCCACCATTTTCAATCATGGCATGAATAAATGTCTCAATTACCCGCGCATGGCTTCGGACATTGATCTCGAATGATTTCAGCCAAACTTCGTCATCAGCATCCAGCAATGTTCCATCATGAACATAACCAGCGCAGTTAAATAGAATATTCGGTGTCGGTACTGATTCAGGCAATCTGGCAATGGCCTGCGAATCAGTCACATCAAGCTCAAGGCATCGAATGTTTTCACCCTCCTTACTTAAACTGTCCAAGGAGGGTTTGTCGATGTCTGACGCATAAACAATCGCGCCTTCATGCGCCATTGCGATTGCACAAGCCCGACCGATACCCATTCCGGCAGCTGTCATAAATACTGTTTTCTGTTCCAATCGGTTCATTTGAATCCTAGTGCTGAAAAATTGTGAGTTTGTAACTGACACAATTTAGCGTACATTCGGCGAAATTTGAAATGGTTTGCATCTGCTACAATTTCAAACTGATTACATACTATTCGGAATCATTTTCTCTTTATCAGATATGCGCTGGTCGAAATCCGTAACCATGGTTGAAGCACACGCGGAAGGCGAAGTCGGCCGCGTCGTGACCGCTGGTGTCATAAACATCCCCGGATCAACAATGGTTGAGAAGCTCCATTACATGAACAGTGATGGCGACACACTAAGAAGATTCTTGGTTTATGAGCCGCGCGGATGTGCACAGATGAGTACTGTTCTACTGCTTCCGTCAACAACACCTGAAGCGGATGCTGGAATGATTGTCCTCCAAGGTGACAAAGCACATGCAATGTCAGGGTCCAATGCCATTTGTACAGTTACAGTGCTACTGGAAACCGGAATTATTGAGATGAAAGAGCCATTAACCGAGGTAGTACTTGACACTCCTGCAGGATTGGTTTCAGCTCAGGCGCACTGTGCACGCGGTAAATGCGAACATGTTGAATTGGAAATGACTCCCTGTTATGTCGACAATATGGACGTGGAATTAGAAGTCCAAGGCTACGGGAAGGTAGAGATCAGCATCGTATTCGGTGGAATTTATTATGCGCTCGTTGATCCATCGATACTCGGCTTGTCCATTGAACCGGATTTTGCTCGTTCTCTGGTTGACGCTGGATCGAGGATTCAAAGAGCTGCCAACCAGCAGCTTGAAATCATTCACCCTGAATTTGAGGCGCTAAACGGCCTGTCCTACGTCATGTTCATCAGTAACACCAATGATGGGAAACTGAAAGGAGCGACTATCATGCCGCCAGGTCGCGTTGATCGCTCACCGTGCGGAACAGGAAATTCTGCGCGTTTGGCGTTGATGCATGCGAAAAATCAAGTTCGAGTAGGTGATTCTTTTACCGCGCTTTCGATCATAGACAGTCAGTTTCAAGTGAAATTGCTTAGAACGACTGAAATTTACGGACATCTCGCAGTCGTGCCTTCGATAACCGGAAGAGGGTGGATTCACGGGATGCACCAAATTGGAATCGACCCTTCCGACCCATATCCAGAAGGCTATCTTGTTTCGGATTGTTGGGGTGAAGCATTTGACCTTATCAACTCTTGACGAATAAGCGAGTTCAGCAGAGTTGCTAGGCAATGAGACTCTTGCAGCTAGCTTAAGAATCCGTAACTGAATGTGACTTTTTTATTTTGATGCATTGCGGCAAGCAGGCCGACCGTTCCACATCTTATTGTCACAAATCACGAACAGCGATATCGGTTTCCAACAACGACACAGTCAATCGTCGAACTAGTTCGTCAATTTCGTCTTCAGTGATAATCAGTGGCGGGGCCATAACAATCGTATCGCCAACTGCACGAACAAACAGCCCGTGATGCTCGGCAATGTCCATCAGTTTTGTACCCACACTCAGATGGGGATCAAAACTGAGATTGTTTTTTTTGTCGGCTATCAGGTCGAAACCAGCCATCAAGCCTATTCCGCGAACATTGGAAACAAAATCCATCTGGTATAGATTTTGAATTTCAGACTGAAATTTTCGCCCGACCGTTCGTACATGATTGAGAATGTCCCTTTCCTCTAATATCGCAATTGTCTCTAAAGCAACTGCAGCACCGACCGGATGCCCGGAGTAAGTAAACCCATGACTGAATACGCCTTTCTGAACGCTGGATTGAATCAGTACATCATGAATTTCTTCAGTGAACAAAACCGCAGAAATCGGGAAATATGCCGAAGAGATGCCTTTTGCAGCAGTCAATATGTCAGGTTTAATATTGAATGTGGTTGATCCAAACATGTCTCCAGTTCGTCCAAATCCACAAACCACCTCATCAGCGATCAGCAAAATATTGTATCGATCTAATATTGACTGGATATTTTCGAAGTAAGTATCAGGTGGAACAATGACGCCACCGACACCCATCACCGGCTCTGCAATAAACGCCGCAATCGTTTCAGGGCCATATTCTAATATTTGATCTTCCAGCTGATTGGCTAACCGAGAGGCAAACTCGGATTCACTCTCATTTTCCAACGCTTCAGTCGAATAATGCGGGAAGTCGGCATAAATGACATCAGGTAAATCCGTATTCAGATATTGATGCATTGGAGGCATGCCTGATAACCGCGTCGCAAATATCGTTGAGCCATGATAGCCATTGGTTCTGGATATGATTCTGCGCTTTTCAGGATTCCCGTTGAACTTGTGATAAGACCAAGCGATTTTGATTGCGGATTCATTCGCTTCGGAACCCGATCCGGCAAAATACACTTTGACTAGATGGTTAGGAGAAATTTCAATGATTTTTTCCGCAAGATCGACGAGTATACTGCTGCTCCTGCCGCGGAAAGTGTGGCTGTATGGAAGAATCGATAACTGGTTTTGTGCCGCTTTGACAAGCCTATCTTCACTATATCCTAGAGTCGCACACCACAGGCTTGACATGGCATCAAGGTACCGTTTTCCATCAGAATCAACGAGATAAATTCCTTCTCCTTTCTGTATGACGACGGATTGTTGTTCTTCGTATTTACGCAGATCGGTAAACGAATGCAGGTGATAGGCATGATCGAGATGGCTATAGTGACGTGATGAGTTACTCATAGAGCGTACCCGAAATTTTCCTGTTCTGTTGCTGGAATGTCGGTGTCACAATCAATCGGAATACGACGACTTACTGTGGGTAGACAACTGCACTGTTCTGCAAGAAAGGTGCGATCAGAATTTCAATCTTGTAAATCTGCCAATTGAAAATATTGATTGTGAAAAAGCAGCACTGAATAGATCCAGCGCTGCTTTTATTTCTATCAGACGAAGTGCCTCAGTTGTTCATCCAGGATTGAACCATTTCCTTGTTCGCATCCACCCATTCGCGAGAATATTCAACTGGGTCACGCTCATCTACGCCAATTGCAAACGACCAATCGTTAATCAGTTGTTCTGAAAACTTGATGCCGTTCAGCAACTTCACCATTTCTGGTGCGTCTGTCTCCAATCTGCGAGAGTATGCAATTTGCGAACTAATCGGCGGAAAAGATGTTGAAACGTGGGAATTTTCCAACCAATTCGCATCATCAGCCAAATCCGCTACTTTCCACTTTTCAGGGTCATGCTCTGGCTCTTCCAGAATTACCAGCTCATGCATGCCGAAAATATGATGCGGGAGATAACATGCCCAAACCACTACGCGGTCGGCTTTAGCATCTGCATCTATCTGTGCCAGAATAACGGATTCTTCGCTAACGGTTAGATCATACAGGTCAGCAAAACCATAATCACGAGCTCTGATTTGATGGATCTTTGTGGACTTCCAGCTCGGCGCTCCCATCCAGATTTCTCCTCTGCCGTCGCCATCTCGATCCGTGAGCGCGGCAATTTCCGGTCGGGTCAGATCGTAAACTGACTTCAGTCCGTATTTGTTCTTTGCATATGCCGTAGTGCAGAAAGCATCTATCGCCGAGAAGGTCTGATCGGTCAATGCCACTGTGCCTCTTTCGTTAACATACTTGTCAACCAGACCCTGGTTGTTGGGCAGCCACAAATCTGGATGCATGTCAACTTCGCCCTTACCCTGATCCATTCCCTTAAAAAACACGGCATGATTGCCAGGTACCATCTCTACTTGTATACCATAATTATCTTCGGCAACAATTTTGATCACATTAGTCATAACTTTTGCATATCCCCAGTTTGGCTGCCCAATGACTACTGTTTCGGCAGCGCTAGCAGTGCAGAAGCTAAAAATGCTTATTACTGCTGCGATAACGCATTTTTTTACAATTTTCACTTAATTCTCCTATTTCTTAATACTCAACAAACAAAAAATCATTGTTTACTATTAACAATAATCTGTTTACCTTGAACGATTCGATCAAGAATCATAGCACAAAACAAGATCGCCATGCCTGCAAGTAATCCTTTACCTTCATTTGCGTAGCTCAATGCATCCAGAACATCTTCTCCGAGTCCTTTGGCTCCAATCAAAGACGCGATGACTACCATTGACAAGCACATCAGAATTGTCTGATTCACGCCAGTCATGATGGATGGCTTGGCCAGAGGCAGATCAACGCGAAAAAGCAGATAGGATTTCGATGCACCAAAAGCTTCCGCCGCCTCCCGCACAGAATTTGGCACTCCTTTCAGTCCAAGTACTGTGAGGCGAATCACCGGAGGCATTCCAAAAACGATTGTTGCAATGATTCCGGGCGGCTTGCCGATGCCGAAAAATGCGATGACCGGAATCAAATAAACAAAAGATGGCATGGTTTGCATCAAGTCCAGCACTGGCCACACCATTGAGCGTAGTTTTTCCTTGCGCGCACAAAGAATCCCAAGCGGAATGCCGATAATCAGACAAATTAGGCTAGCTGACCCTAGCAACGCAATGGTCAGCATGCTCTTCTCCCAAAATCCTAGTATGCCCAAGTAAGCAAGAGCTGCTGCCGTAAATATTGCAACACGCGGTCCAGCAACCTTGAGCGCGAGTAAAGTAATGGCGATCATGATGATTGGCCACGGCGTGCCAATCATCATAATCTCCAGAAAATCCAACAGTAGTCGTATGGTGCGAGTAATTCCGCTGAACAATTCAGCAAACGATTCAGTCAGCCACTGAAAACAGTTGTCTACCAAAGTTTCAGCATTACGGCGCCATTGGGAATCTACAGGTACGGACGTCAACCACTCGGGCACCCGACTGGATGTGAATCGATAGACAGTAATGCTCATCGCAAGAACAGAAAACGCACTCATCAGGCTTACCTGAACCAAAAACACACCCCTGGGAATACTCGGTTCGGCGCGCCATTGCTGAAATCTTGACTTCAGTGCTTTGTTGGCATACAAACCTTGCGTCAATTTCAATGCGACAATCATGCAGATGCCTAAAGCAACCAGATACGGACCTTGGGCTGCAATCTGCTCGGCTTGTTGCAGTGCACTCGCACTTGCGTTTTCCAGTGCAGATGCTGACTCCGCTAGTGTGCTGGCGTTGCCCGCTTCATTGGAAACCGCTTCGACGGCTTCCTGATGTCGCAACTTTGCCATTTTTGACAGACGCTCGGCACGGGCAAATTCTTCGATACCGAGATTTGCAAACAGTCCACGGCAGACTTGTACCAGTGCAATTGTTTCCAGCGTCAGAAAAATCCAGAAATAAGACCACAAATGTCTGGCACACCACCAAATCGAACCCAATAGTGCAGCTGCAGCATTGAAAGACAGCACAAAGCCCGACGAATCATCCAGTCTGTCAAATTGTTTCTTGTAATATTCCGCACCATATTCAACAAATTCTGCGATTGCCTGATCACGAGAATCGTGAATTTCCGGCTCCGGCTGTTCAGAAATACTCATTCTACTCCCTCCTTTCTCCCCTGAATTCCACGTAGCAGATGCTCACGGTCTACCACTCCTACATCTGCACCGTCGTTGTTCGTAATAACCATCGGTCCCGGATTTTTTAACGATACGTCGATCAAGTGATCAAGATCCGAATTTTCACTTACTCTGGGTGCTGTGTCTAGATTTTCTCCCTCATTGCGATATTCCGACAATGGAGTCATGATTCGGTGCGCACTGATCAGTTTCAAGCGTGAAATTCCCGCTACAAAATCTGCGACATATTCGTCAGCTGGATTCGAGACAATTTCTTCGGCTGTTCCAATCTGAACTAGAACGCCATCTTTCATGATTGCAATTCGATGACCGATTCGAATAGCTTCATCAAGATCATGTGTAATGAATACGGTCGTCTTGTTGGTCAAATTTGACAATTTGATAAACTCATCCTGCAGTTGACGGCGAATGAGCGGATCCAGTGCGCTAAACGGCTCGTCCATCAACAAAATATCCGGATCGGCCGCCATTGCCCGGGCAAGACCGACTCGCTGCTGCATGCCACCGGATAGTTCATGTGCATAGTAATGGTCCCAACCGGACAACTCAACCATGGACAATACTCTCCCTGCAATCTCTCTACGCTGTCGTCGACTCATACCCTTTACGTCTAACGGTAATGCGACATTGTCAATGATTGTGCGATGCGGCAGCAGCGCAATATTCTGGAACACCATACCGATTTTCTCAGCTCGCATCAGTCGTAACTGCTTTGCATCTTTTCTCATCACATCCTCTCCTTGAATGATGATCTTTCCGGCAGTGGGCTCAAGAAGCCGATTGATGTGGCGCACTAAAGTAGACTTTCCGCTACCCGATAGCCCCATAATGCAAAACACTTCTCCTTCGCCAACTGAAAAGGTTGCGTCCTGAACGCCTACGACACAATTAAATCGAGTGAGAACTTCATTTTTTGAGATGTTTTCGAGCTGAATTGCCCGCATAGCGGCCGTTGCCTGCGCACCGAAAATCTTCCAGACATGAGAAATTTCTACGGTTGGTGGTGTTTCAGTGGAACTGGTCTTGCGCGTATTCATACTTTAACTGATGCTGCCCTGGGGTTGTGGAACAGTTGGAAATTAGTCGGTAAAATTGGATTAAGAATTGGTGGAACTGAACTTTCGCGTGATGTGAGCAGGAATCAGTTGTATTTTTGTCCTGGGGCGTCTGTTTCAGCTCTTGGTTTGTTTGAATTTATCCGGTTGGATCTAGTTCAACTTCGTCTTCTTCGTCCTCCTCGTCGAATTTCTTGGGGCGCGTCAGTTTGGAAAAATACAATCCGATTTCAAACAGCACCCAAACCGGAATGGCAAGCATCGTCTGCGAGATAACGTCTGGCGGCGTCAGAAACATGCCGACGACAAAGGCCGAGACAATAATGTAAGGTCGTTTTGCAGATAGACTTTCCGGTGTAGTCACCCCTACCTTAACCAGCAGTACAGTCGCAATCGGAACCTCAAATGCAATACCAAAAGCGAAAAACAGCTTCAATACAAAGCTGAGATAGGAATTGATGTCGGTCATCACCGCAACGCCTTCGGGAGCGGTGCTGGTAAAAAAAGCAAAGACAAGCGGGAAGACAATGAAGTAGGCAAAAAGAATGCCCAGATAGAATAGAACGCTACTGGACACAATCAAAGGAACGACTGCTCTCTTTTCACGTTTATATAGCCCCGGTGCAACAAACGCCCAAAGCTGATAGAGCAGATATGGCATTGCCACTGCGACTGCAAAGGCAAAGGCAAATTTGAACGGCACAAAAAACGGGCCGTGCGGTTCAGTCGAAATCATGGTATTGCCCTCAGGCAATACCGACATCAGAGGTGCTGCCAGATACTCATACAGCGTGTTGGCAAATGGAGCGCACGCAACAAACACTACCAGTATTGCAATCACCCCGCGCATCAAGCGCTGACGAAGCTCGACTAAATGCGATATGAAAGTTGTGCCGATGAAAGGGGAGTTTTGGTCGAGTTTCGCCATCAATTATGTAGCTGTTTTGGTTTCACTCACAGTAGGTTCCTCTTGCTCTTTTACTACTGGCTCAGATTTGTTGATTTCAGGTTTAACGGCGACCGTTTCATATTCGTCAAGCACTTTTTCGTTTAATGTGGATGCTGTTTCGTTTAATGTGGATGCTGTTTCGTTCAATGTGGATGCTGCGTCCTCAAATATATTTTTCGTGTCTTTGAAATCATCTTTGATATTTTTGATGTTCTTGAGCTCGCTTGCATCAAGTTCTCGGTCGATATCCCGCTTCACCTCTGATAGGGTTCGGCGTGCTTTGCCGACCCACAAACCAATCGTTCGAGCTGCTCGCGGCAGACGTTCCGGGCCGAGAATAATCAAGGCAATCAACGCTATGATTGCAATTTCCCAAAATCCAACATCAAACACGATGGATCTCCGTTATGATCTGGTGTACCAGAACTAGGCTTTTTCTTTCTCTACCTCTGCAGTAGCATCCTGTACTGAAGTCTCGCTAGTGCCTGCCAAAGCCTCTTTGTCGTCAGTACTTTCTTCTTCTTCTTTTCCTTCTTCGGTACCTTCTTCTTTTACGGATTTTTTAAAACTCTTGATTGCCGTACCAAGATCGCCGCCCATTCCCCGCAGTTTTTTTGTGCCGAATAAAAGCACCACAATAACGAGTATGATCAGCAACTGCCAGATACTTATTCCTCCTGGACCAAACATTCTTCCTCCCAGTTAGTAGTTAAAACCTTAGAAATAAAATTTTTACGTAATTGTCACTCACAATTACCCATCAATCATTATCTACGTAAATTCTTCTCTTCCAGCCCGGATACACCAAATCGTCTATCCAGCTCATTCAAAACTTCTTCATGCGTTAAGTTGAAATGTGAAAGCAGAACCAGGCTGTGGAACCATAAATCCGCCGTTTCATAAACCACTTGGTCTGCATCGCCGCTTATTGCAGCTTCGACCGTTTCATCCGCTTCTTCAATCACCTTTCCTGCGATGGCATCCAGCCCCTTCGCATGCAGCGAAGCGACATACGACTGATTCGCATCCGCTTTTTTTCTCGACTCGATTACTTTTGATAGAGCCGTTAGAACATCTGTCTGCATTATCCTGCGATTCCTACTTTGTGTAAATCTCTTCCGGAGATTTTAGAACTGGATCAACATTCACCCAGACCTCGCCCTCCAGTCTGCGAAAAAAACAAGTTTGCCGCCCTGTATGGCAGGCAATTCCACCTTGCTGTTCCACCTGAAGCAGGATCGTATCCGAATCGCAATCGACACGAATCTCCCGAACAATCTGCATGTGTCCCGATTCCTCGCCCTTGCGCCAGAGTTTTTGTCGAGATCTCGACCAGTATACAGCCCTGCCTTCCGCAACCGTAGTTTTCAGTGCTTCAGGCGTCATCCAGGCGACCATTAGCACTTTCCCGCTCTCGACATCCTGCGCTATCGCTGGAAGCAGTCCTTCCTCCGACCAGGTCAATTCATCACACCAATCATTCGACATGAACCAACTGCTCCTGATTTATTTCGCAAACTTCAATTCCGCGGCTACGCATGTGATCCTTCGCCTGTGCGATTGTATACTCACCGAAGTGGAAAATGCTTGCTGCAAGCACCGCATCCGCATATCCATACTTGATGCCGTCGGCGAGATGTGACAGTTCGCCAACTCCACCGGAAGCGATCACTGGAACTGGCACCGCCTGCGAAATCGTTCGTGTAAGTTCCAGATCGAATCCAATTTTGGTGCCATCCCGGTCCATGCTGGTAAGTAATATTTCACCTGCGCCTGAATCGCACATACGGCATGCCCACTCCACCGCATCGAGTCCGCGCGGCGTTCGGCCGCCATGAGTATACACTTCCCAGGCTGCCGGGTCAGCATCTGGAATCCTACGTGCGTCAATTGCCACGACAATGCACTGCGAACCAAAACGACCTGCTGCTTCAGAAATAAATTCGGGGCGTTCCACCGCGGATGTGTTGATTGATATCTTGTCCGCTCCAACATTGAGAAGACTACGTATATTTTCTACACTGCGTACGCCGCCCCCAACTGTCAGCGGTATGAACACCTGTTTGGCAACGGCTTCGACTATGTGCAAAATGGTATCCCGGCCGCTTGAACTTGCCGTTATATCCAGAAATGTCAATTCATCAGCACCTTGCTGGTCGTATATTCTCGCGACTTCAACCGGATCTCCCGCGTCTCGAATATCGACAAATCGAACGCCCTTAACCACTCTTCCTTCATCAACATCCAGGCAGGGAATGATTCGTTTGGCTAACGGCATTTCAGTTGTTCACCTGTGTTGCATGCTGCTTGAAGTCGGAAATCAAATTAAGTCCTTGAGCGTAATCCAAGGTGCCTTCATACAGTGACTTGCCGGCGATAGCTCCCATAATGCCCTTGCTTCCTGATTCCAGCAGATTGTGAATGTCCTCAATATCCCGAATACCTCCGGAAGCAATGACGGGAATCGAAATCTGCGATGCAAGAAAGGCTGTCGCCCGAACATTAACGCCACTCAGCATTCCATCTCGCTCTATATCGGTGTACACAATTGCGCAAGCACCATATTGTTCCAGTTCTTTGGCAAGACTGACGATATCGCTTCGACCGCTGCCTGACCATCCTTCCGTTGCCGCAACCCCACCCCGTACGTCAATTCCTGCAATGACACTTGCGGGATAGTGTGCATTTATCTGACCGATAAATGAGGGATCATTTACAGCTTGCGTGCCCAAAATCACAAATGTCACGCCTGCATCAAAATATCTTGCAACTGTTTCGAGATTGCGTATGCCGCCGCCTACCTGAACCTCAATGTTCGAATGCCGGCCGGCAATTTTTCCAATGATGTCCGCATTCACTGGGATGCCTTGCACTGCTCCATTCAGATCCACGATATGTATCCTTTCTGCACCTGCTTCAACCCAACGGTCTGCCTGGCTGACCGGATCTTCTGAGTAAACAGTTGCATCGAGCATTCTTCCCTGGACAAGGCGCACACATCGCCCGTCCTTGATGTCTATTGCCGGAATTAAAAGCATGAATATGAATTATTGGGGGCAGGAAGTAGTTTCAATTATACGACCGACGAATATTGACTGCATTTGGGGCAGCCACAAGCCAGTGTTCAGTCGTTCCCGTTCCAACCGATGAAATTAGTCAGCAACCGCAACCCATGCTGGCGACTTTTTTCTGGGTGAAACTGGACCGCAAACAGGTTTTCGCGGACCGCTGCACAAGCAAAATCCAGCCCATAGCAAGCTGTGGCCGCGACTTCCGATTGTTCATCGGCATCCGCATGGTAGCTATGAACGAAATAGAATCTTGTATCTTGCGAAATTCCCTGCCATAGAGGATGTTCCTTCGTTTGGTGAACCTTGCTCCATCCCATGTGAGGAATCTTGATCTGGCGACCGGCGTCCTGCAGTTTATTATCGAACCGCTTGACGCGTCCAGACAATGTGCTGAGACCTTCAACACCACCATCTTCTTCACTGTGCGAGTACAGGGCTTGCATTCCAAGACAGATTCCCAGCACCGGTTTATTTGTCAAAGCATCTTCAACTGCCTGACGTACTTCATCATTCTGTAGTTCTTTCATCCAGGTGCCGATTGCGCCTTGCCCCGGTAAAACCAGTCGATCGGCGTTTCGAATTTCCGACGCAAGACGTGTCGACACCACTTGAGAGTTGTGTGCAACCGCTTCGATAGCGTGAATTACAGAGTGAAGATTTCCGGTGCCGAAATCGGCAATCGAGATTTTAGACATTTCAGGGAAATTCCAACAGCGTTTGCCGCTGAAGATAGAGGTTTACAGGCTTCCCTTTGTTGAAGGAATGGATCCTTCGGATTTCACATCAAAGGAAGCGGCCATGCGAAACGCCCGCCCAAAAGCCTTGAATATCGATTCGGCGATGTGATGCGTGTTTCTACCACTCAAATTGGTGATGTGCAATGTAACTTTCGCGTGATTGCAAAAGGCCTGAAAAAACTCGCGAACAAGATCGATATCAAAGTCGCCAACTCGCGCCCTTGTATAGTTGACATCATACTCCAGCGACGGACGCCCGGAAAAATCAATCACCACTCTTGACAGCGCCTCGTCAAGTGGTACATAAGCGTGTCCATAACGAACGATACCGGACTTGTTGCCGATTGATTCGCTCACTGCCTGCCCAAATGTGATTCCTACATCTTCGACGGTGTGATGTGCGTCAATTTGCAGGTCGCCGACAGCTTTTATGTTCAAATCCAACATTCCGTGACGTGCAATCTGATCCAGCATGTGCTCAAAGAAAGGAACGCCAACATCCAGTGTGGACGAGCCACTCCCATCCAGATTCAAAGAAACGGAAATATCAGTTTCTTTCGTTTTTCTATGAACTTCGGCGGTTCGGTTGGTCTGATTCACGGCGGTCTGCAGGGTCGAATTTGAAATTGCGCAATCGGCAACTTCAGTATATGTTTCAATTTGTGTTTGAATTATAGGTAATTACGGATTCAAACGGAAACAGGCCGCGAATCTGCATGGAATAAGCATAGAAACGTTGACCAACTCAGTCAGCTTTCGAGCGCGCTGATTTGATGGATTGAATCGGCCAGCCAACTCCAATTATTCTCAACTCCCCAGCCTGGCGCATCCGTCAAAGTAGCATGACCGTCTGAGATGTGATACGGATATTCACGGAACAGGTTCTGCTGCCATGGATAGTAGTCCGCACCTTCAATCGAAAATTCCAGGTACTTGCCCGCATTTGGAATGGCTCGCAATAAATGCATTGTGAAACAAGTAACCAAGCTCAAGTTGGCACAATGCGGCGTACAGGTGTCAAATGTCATTGAAAATTGACCCCCCTTTACTGAGCCCGAACCGAGGCTCGGGCTCAGTAAAATTTCCGAAAAAACACCCTCCTTTCTACCTTTCATCAACTTCGATTCCTGAAGCGCCAGCTCTCATTGCCGGTCTCAATAATTTCGCAGTGATGCGTCAACCGATCCAACAGCGCAGCGGTCATCTTCTTGTCACCAAACACCGTCGGCCATTCCCCAAAGGAATGACGACAAGCTAATCAGTCGACCCTGAAAAATCCATTTATCCCGTGGTTGGAAGCAATTGAGTCGCGAACGAATTTGTTGATCGACTCTGTAACCATCGTGCACCGGAATTGATTTCCGTGATGAGACGATTTGCCCCCTCCCAACAGCGTATCGGCGCCCAAAACCGTCCCCAAAAATCGAGACAAAAAAACCTCAGGCGCTTCAATATCAAGCGTAAATTATGTCCTGCACAGCACAGCAGCACGTTCATCTGGTCACCGAGTGTGCCTTTGAGATAATTGCGACCCAGCAATCCATCGCTCTTCAGGTGACCAATAATCGGTTCAATCGCCTGTCGACGTTTCAGGCTTCGCTTTAAGCGTTGCGTGGTGATGCCTCGCTTCTGACCGGAAATATACACTTCGCTTAGACTCTCGCCATGCCCCCGGTAACCACGATCCACAAAAACCTCATCTATCCGCTGCCCGCTCATCCGACGTACCTGCTGCAGTGCTCCACTCAACGTATGTCCATCATAAGGGTTACCTGATAAAGCCATCGCGCCGACCACGAAGTTACTCTTGTTGGTCGCCGCGATACTCACCTTCACTCCAAACTCATACTGCTTATGAGCTTTGCCCTTGGCAAGGCATTCCACTTCCGGAGCATGCAGGCTGTAGAGTTTGTTCCGGTCGTGTTGTCGCTGCTTCAACAACCGTTGCGCTAACCACAGTTCCTCAGCAAACTGCCCTTGTCGTGTGGGGTCTGACGCAATCTTGCGTTCGATATCGCGAACCACACGTCCCAAATAGGTTCGCAGTGTTTTGACTTCGCGACGCATTCGACGATATTGCCGGGCATGGGCATATCTGTTCGCTTTCAGTAAGGCTTTCGGTCCTTTTCGAGCATAACTCTGGCGAAGCACCACGGCATGTTTTCGGCATAAACGAACCAGCCGCTCACGCGAGCGGTTCAATAACCTGCTGTCGGTCGGATAACTCACCGCCTTCTCCTGCACCGTGGTATCCACCGTCACTCTTTTAAGATCCGAGGGTTTCACCGCTTTACTGGTCACTCCAACAGTCACTGTGAGCTGCAGAATCAACTCA
The DNA here is from genome assembly GCA_965219265.1 of Arenicellales bacterium. Classification (GTDB taxonomy): domain Bacteria; phylum Pseudomonadota; class Gammaproteobacteria; order Arenicellales; family JAJDZL01; genus JAJDZL01. The sequence continues at coordinate 2,870,305 of OZ244730.1, read as the reverse complement.
CAGCCACTTTCGCCAATGCGCTTTCGATATCGGGTCATACTGCTCGGGTCAATCGGAGGTTGATGCTGGAAATAGACCTCGCCGCAAAACTTCTGCCAGTAAGGATTCTCCACCCATCTGTCGACCACTTCCTCGTCAGACATGCCGTACAAATGCTTCAGCATTTGCAGGCCCACCATCAGGCGAGTGGGTTTGCCGGGGCACCCCTTATTCGGGCAATACAGGGGGCCGAAGCTTTCGTCGAACACCGACCAGTCGATCATCTCGGCCAGGCGGTAGAGTTCGTGATTGCGGTTGATGATGTTGTCCAGTTGCAGTCAGAACAGGTCGAACTGGGTTTGATTTGAAGGTTTTTCGGGGACCATTTTTCACTCCGAAATTGCAAGGAATTAACTATGAATTATAACATTACTTGCAATATCAGAACAGTGATTATGGAATATTATATTAATATAAACAGCATGTTATGTACTATTTATTGATTATTCAGGGACGACTAATCAGTTATGCCGTAGAGTTTAGCAACGGCGCAATTTTCAAACGTCTTGGATTTCTAACTGAAAAGCTTGATGGCACAGAAACTATAGTAGACGCATGTCGAGCCTATATGACAAAAGGCAACGCAAAAATCGACCCTCTACTGAATTGCCCTCGCTTAATTTCAAAATGCGTCTCTGGGTACCAGAATACATGGCTACAGGCATTGCACATGATTGATAAAAAAGAGATTCTCTACCTTGCAGAGGCTTTAGACATTTATCCACATTTGATCGAAAAGGATTACGCTCTCGGATGCTTGTTGTGGGGACCAATAGTAGTCTGTATAGTGACAATCAGAACAAGGTAGCGGTGGTGAAGAATTTGCTCATCCCGTGAGGCACTTGTTTGACAGCTAGACACTAAACTTCTTTCAGTTTTCTATTTCTAACCAAGAAGCGATGATATCCCAAGCGAGTTGAAGGATATTGAGCGATCTTTTTTCAATCCAATCTGCATTCCATTGATCAGCGTTAGCTATAGGAACAAGCATTGACAATCTCTTTCGACTAGGTTCTTTGAGGAACTGGATTGTTTTTTCACCTATTGAAATTTGCTGTAGTTTGGCAGTCTCCAATATTTCGTCAAGTTCTTCATTTGTTGCCGCAGAACAGATTTTGTAAAACAGTTTTTTCTTTTCCCAATTTTTGTTACTCACACTTGAATTTTCTGGCAACGGAAGCAAAGTTAGATTACCTATCGTGTGTTGCTTTTGTTTGCTGTATATCTTATCGTCCCATTCATCAGTAGATTCCTTTGGTGCAATATGTTCAATTGTCTTGAATTTGGAGTCATTCCAAGCGGTAAGTGTGAGGTAACTTTTGTCGTCATCTTCCCTTACTCCTTTTCGAGTTAATGTTCCGTTTTTTGGGATTGACATATGGGCTGCTGCCAACAATAAAAAGCGGCATAAACTTTGACTATTCTCGTATAGAGTGATTTCTTTGGCACGGTCTAACCAAATACTGGAATCTAGTTCTAGTTCAGGTTGTCTACAAATGTAATTTCTAAGTTTGTGCCGAAGCACTTCTTGTAGTTGCTTAACTGACCAGACTTGATCGGATAGTTCTTCTCCGCAATGCAAAGGGGGAAGATCAAGATATGGATTGCTAGACATAATCTTCCGAAGTTCAGTATCAATTCTCTCGGAACCGCCTGTATATGTTCTTCGTAATACCACGTAAGCGGTTATCGCTTTTACAGCCGCTAAAAATTCAGCATGGTTAGAATTATCTGGGCCGTTTTGTTTGATAATACACCGCCAATATCGTGCAATAATAGGAACAGTCAAAGTCATTCCCATATCTTTCATAAGTGTGATACACAATTGGCACAACTGCGTATCCTCATGCGAACTAACCGTTTCAAGCTTCAAATTGCTTCCACGTTTGCCTTCTCGCATCCAAAATTCATAGCGAAATTCAGCTAAATCGGCAATTGATTCTATATACTTTCTTTTAGATTCAACCTCATTGAATTTGTGAAAATGATCCCGCAAGTATTTCCGCTGATCTCTCAAATTACGCGCTAGCTTAGCCCCATCCATGTACAGTGCGAACGAGATAATTAAATCTCTAGTTGCTTTCTGTCGCCTATCATTGTTCAGCCTAAATGCTCCGACATCATCCAAATTTCGTTTTATCCTATCGAAACTCAAGTAAGAATACGAACGAATAAATTCAATTTTTGCGACATTTTCTTCGTAATCTACGACAAGCGGTTTTAATGTCTCAAGAGCTGTTAGTGGAATTCCGGTAGTGTTAAGTGAATCGAAAATATCAAATGCAGATTCTTCATCATCAGTTTGAACTGTCGTTAACACGACATAATCCAGCATGTAAGCAGAAAACAGAATCGTTCTTACCAATCCCTCTGTTTCGCTACATTTCGAAAGCGTGCTTAAGGCTGTTTGCGCTTTATTAGATTTGTCATTTGTTTCCAATAGGTGTAATTTTTGAAATAGGTTTTTTGTTTGTTTTTCTTTGAATTTGTTCTTGTTTACGAGATTAACTTCAGAATCTTGTGAATTAGCGTCATCTAGAACATTTAGTTTTTTTCTAATTTTTTCGTAGGAGTCCAGCAAGCTCTCGAATTCTGCTGAATTGCTCTTTCCTATTTTTGAACGACCAAGTGAGAATAAATTAAAATTTTGATCTCTAACGTAATCATTAAACAACATTAGAAATATGCTGATACTCGAGCGATATTCAGCATGTGTTCCGTAGCCTCTTGAATCACCTGAGCGAATAATTCGAGGGAAGTATGTTAACACTGAGTGCATCTTTTCCAGTGTTCCAATTGCGCATTTAAAAAGATGACTTGAAAAATGCTCAACTTCGTCTTCAAGCCATTCTTTAATATAGTCGGGAGTATTTTGCAAGCCGCCGTAAATGGTCGTATTTTTCAAAATGTTCAATTTTTCATATAACACGCAACAGAGTAGTACTAGGGAAGTCACGCGCTGTTGACCATCAACAAGGGCAAGTGACCTGCCATTGAAATAAGGTTCTTTCTTGTTCTCCTCTTTAACTAAGATAATTGTTCCCAAGAATGTGTATGGAATTCGGACATAATTTTTAGATTGGGAGAGTTGGTACAAGCCATCCAAGCAATCATCAATTAGTCTATTCAGATGTTCTTCTGCCCAATCATAGGTTCGTTGGTATTCGGGAACCTTAAACCCTACTCCTTGGGTTTCAATCATCATGCGACCGAAAGTCGTGGCTTCGGTTTTGTATCTTGTTTCAATGTCATTCATTGTGCAATTAAATCGCTAGGATTAGAATCAATAACTCCAGGAGTAACTTAGACGTAAAAAGTGGCAGTCAAAGATGTACAAAATTGAGTTATGATCAGAATTGGAAAAGCCGTCATATTCGTTCTGTTTCGAACAAAAGGCTTCATGCTTCACATACAGTCAACCTAAAATTTGACCAAGTATGTACGATGTTTTCTACTGTCCCTTGCAGACTGTTGTGCAAATCGGAAATATATATAGTCAGTGAACAATTTATATGGCCATTTTCTTCAAAGCGCACAAACCATACATGGTATTGTATCGTCCTCATCATCAAGGGCATCAGCTAGCGCCTCAATTAGTGGAATATTTTTTCTATTTGTTTTTGCATTTGATACTGCCGCTTCGTGTCGCTCTAGTATTTCGTCCCTGCGAGACAGGAGCTCTACTAAGGTTTCACCACCTGACCAGGTGTATTGGCGACCTCGCATTGCTTGATTCGTAAAATCTGCATCTCCATCAATTCCAGCATCACGTAAAACTTTTTGTTCAATTGCGATTGCGCGTTCAAATAATTCAGGGTGCCGCTCAGAAAGCCCAATCCACTCTGCTTTGCGTTGATAAAAGCAAAAATAACAACCCGAACGTGTCCTCCATTCATAATATCTTGGCAGGCCAATGCCCGCATCAGAAAGAATTTTCATAACACCATCGCGGTTTATTTCATCTTCAATAAATGGAAATTTAGTCTGAATATTAGGCTTGGTTGAAATATATCCCTTGCGATTCGCTTCATCGGCACGAATGCCAACATAAGAGAAAACTGGATCATCACCAACCCACTCTTCAATGGGTTTAATTTTCATGTTTGTAGTGCACCATCGCATTTGAGGTGATGGGAGCGTACCGCGAAATATTTCGAACCAGTGGTCGAAACCGCGTTGTGAATTCAACCGAGTAATTTGTTTGCCGAGAATTACCTCAAGGCGAGTGAGGTACTCGTAAGTTTCAGGCAATTCCGCTCCGGTGTCGCAAAAAAAATATTCCATTTCGGGTACTTTTCCCCTCAAATAAACAGCGAGTGCGCTTGAGTCTTTGCCACCTGATATTCCACAAATATGTCGGGGTGCATTAGCCATTTTTAGCTTCCTTATTTTTAAATTCCACCAGATTTTTGCCTAAATCATCGCCTGATTCTAACATTAGTTGTTCACAAAGCAAGGCCAACAAATTACTATGGGCTCGACGCACTGAATACCCTGTGGTTTTCGTTAGCTTTTCAAGACTGCTATTGAGCAATTTGGTTGCCTCATAGCGAAAATTCTCATCAATGCCAACCAAGTCAACGAATTCGCTACCATCTGATTTAGTAATTGCTACTCGAAGTGAATTGAACGGGCCGTCGCCATGAGTTCGGTGTTCTGCATGAAGAGCGACTAAACGTCGAAAGGTATTAGCTTGTTGCGAAAATTCACTCCTAAAAACAAGCAAGTCTTCATCCGTCCATTCTGCCGGCGCTTTCTTAGCCACGATGGTTGCAACGGCGTTAGCCCAATCGTCATTATTGAAATAATTGTTAGCCAGTATTCCAACAAGAGTTTTAATTTGGGGATTGAGCACTTCGTTCTTTAGCGCAGCTGCCTGACCAGTAATTGAAATTCGATCCGATTCAATACAGATTTCGAGAATAAAATCAAATAGTTCCGTTAGAAGTTGATCATAGCAACCTACGAGTTCTTCAAGTGCAGACTTAACTCTTTTTGCATATTTTCGAGTACTTAAATAAATTTTTGTGCTGGCAGGTATCTGTTGAAGACCAATCGCATCGGGAAGACTTTCAAACAGCAGTTTATCAGGTTCGACAGCACTTAATATAGTGTCTCTTAATTTGATCGTATCGGGACAAAGATTACATGTCTGAATGGTATAGTTGTCCAGTTTACGAATTGTAGTAACCAAGTAGCCAACGACCGTAAGGACATTTGCAACTCTGTGTTTCCGAAAGCTTGGCTTTAGATTAAAACATTCGACAAGCGCATCGATCACTTGCCGCCGTGCACCAGTGTTATTAGCAAAGTGCTTGATATCGAAATGGCTAGGATTCTTAACCATCCGTTCTGAAAGGTCTGCAGTCAGTAGCGGTTTAAATGTTCCATGCTCGTAAATTGCTACTTCATTGCGGAAAGCAAGCAATGCTGCGGTCACAAATATAGGTACAACACCTGCCTTCATGCCAATCGGAGGTGCAAGTAGCGTTGCAAATATATTACTTACGTTTACACGACTGAATCTTGCACGCCTAAATTCATCTTCAATAGCATCCCAAACCGGAAACAGGTTTTTCTCAGTAGGTTTTCGAAAAACCATGAAATCATTCCGGCGGTCACGTCCATGAATACCGGTTTGTTTCAAGACTGCGCTATAAATTGCTACTTCAGGACCGTAACCTGCAAACCCAAGATCTGAGTTGGAACCATTTTCGATCATTGCTTGGAGCACCATGCGTCGTGCTTTCGCCCCTTGGGTGCTGAGCGTAGTGCGGTTTACCATTTCGTTGCGAATCATCGGCGTTGATGGATACGCTTTGTCAGCAGCAGTCGACAACGCCGCACTTCCTCGCCCAATAGGCAGTACGATTCCGTCTTTGGAGTCCAACAGAGTCCATTTAGTTGTGTTCGCACCAAATGTGGTATGGAACACTTTTTCAAGCACGGATTGTTTATGTGCTAGTCGTTCCCTTAATTCACATTGTGCAACCCAATCGTTTGTTACGACAGGTTCATCCAACACAGCATGAATTGCTACAGTCTCTCGGGCGACGCGATCAATAACGTCAATCGTTTCTGGAACGACAGCCACCACTGGTTTATGAGAATCATTCCACTGCTTCAAGCGTGGTACTTTGGTTCCAACTACTAGTAGTACCTCTCCATCAAACGGCGAAAACGGGTCTAAGGGTTCAATGATTTCGTTACCATCGGTATAGCGCCTAGTGAACACTCGAAGAGTCTCCTGTTGTGCACTATGGCGTGCAGCTACTACTGGTGTTGGACTGTCTATAACTTTGAGAATTTCAACAAGTGATTGCTTTTGTACTCGTTGATAAGCAAATTCTAATAGTTGGTTGATGTCGACATCTGTTCCTTGCCAGACACGATATTCATCTACATAGTCCCTGTAGGTGACAATGCTGGCAGATTCAAGATTTTTTAGATTGTTTCTTACATCGTTATTAGTAAGAGCGAGTATCTTGCGTGACGCCCGAATTGTTCCAGATGTGGATATTAAATTGAGTACAGCAATAGATTTTGCCAGTTCAATTTGTTCCCTAGAAAGGGCGTATACATCTCGAAGGCGGATAGCTATCTCTATCCATCGGCTCGATTGACAATTAGATATGTTTGCTAGCGTACCATTTGAAACAAAAAAATCGTATATTGCCTCAAGTCCGATGGATGGAAGGTTCCTGCCTCTTGGAAGAGGTGTGTTTGTAATAAATGCAACAGCGCTTGCGGGGTCGGCACTCGTTAGAAAAGAAAACATCGTGCGTTCATGCTGTCCAAACCGATTGCAGAGTTCCGGCAAAACCAACGCAGTCAGCGGATGCAGTGGGTAGCAAGATGCAATTGTATCCGGGTCTGCAAGTTCGTTCTCACCGAGTGTTTGCAATTCCCGATATCGGTCATTTGCCCATCGAGCAATTCGAGCTTTCAATTCGGAGTTTCCAATATCGAATACTGATCCGATTAATTTTCGCGATTGCGCAGTGGATTCAACATAAGCAATGTCTTCGAATCGGCCTTGAACTTTACTCCATTCTCGTCGTTGTGAATCGTTGGTTCCAACAAAATAATCTTCGAAAGACTGATGTTGAAGCGTAAGTATAAATATTGGCAGTCCTGAACCTTGGCCTGCCTCAGCAAGCTGTTGTAGTAGATATGGGTCGGTATTGTTATCGTCTCGTATTGCTTCAAGATTTTTGCCAAATTCGTCGATTACTAACAACAATGGTGCATCCTTTGCTAAACAGCGAGCGATTTCAATTACAGCAGTTGGTGAAGGCGCTGTAGTGGGATCGTCATTCTCTGCATCTTTCAATGCCTGCCGCAACAATTTTGCAGCTTGGAATTTGCTAATAGGAGGAATCTTACCGTAACTACGGATGACGGCTATGTTCAATGCACGTAATAGCGTCAAACATAGAGGTTCTCGACAAGCGGTTACCAAACCACGATGAAAACCTCTAGTGTTTGTCCGATACCGATAGTGTGACTCTTGAATCAACTTTCTAACCGACGGTGATGCTTCATCAAGCAGTTTCAATGCTTTGTCACGGGTTTTTGACGATGGGCCGAACATAGCATCAAGCAATATGGCAAGCGATGACTTTCCGGAACCATAGGGGCCTGTTAGTGACCATGCGCCCCCCGATTTCCCTATGGCCGCGGTTTCAGCCACCCGTCCTACGACACTGAGCGTACGGTCTGTAACTATGTACCCACTAAGCGAACTTGCTTGGTCACAATCACGATCAAGGTTCACAGACTGCGCAAAGCGACTGATAATTGATACGTAATTCGCTAGAGTTGCCATCAGTTTACTTTCATCAGTGGTAAAAGTCGTCGGCAACCAGTCTATCACTACTAATGTAATTTGAAGAACAATAGTAATTTTTTAGCACTTCAATTGCGATTTTACTTGGTTCATCAGAACACGTTAGTTGTGTGGCCCCAGCGGTAGAAATGAGATTAAGTGAACTGAACCGATTTACGATTGGTTCAAGTATAGCGACCATCTCACTCTCGGACAGCTTGAAAATCTTGCCAGGAGCGCCAGATTCATGAGCAAGTCGGCTTAGTGTTACGGTTTTTACGTTTGCATCAGCACGCACGATGAAATCTAATGCTGCGTAAACTAAAATCTCTGGCGGCAGTGTTGGTTTGATCCCAAACGTAAACCGATACTTTTTGCTCTCGTCAGAATAACGAATTAATTTCAATTCGCGAAGAGGGCAATCCAGAAGGTCATCAATACCAATATTTTTAATCCGTACTGTTGATGCATAAGAACGTAGCAAAGTACTCACATCCTTTTTAATTGATGACGTATAAGGTTTTCTCCACTCCGAAATCATTTCGAGTTGCATTGTCACTACAGATTCAAGGTCATGGTCAGTAAATTCGATTGCGTTAAATTCATTGAATACCAACCACCAAACAGGTAACCGGGACCTAGGAGCAAGCAATAGCCAATGTAGCAACCACATGGTTCCCGGATCTTCCATATACTGATCCCATCCAAAAGTGCCGAACATTGCTTCACCCATGTCGGTGGTAATCAATTCGGAAGTTCGGCGACAATATGTTTGAGTGCTTTCCTCGATAAGTTTTGCTGCTAGCCCCCAGAAGCGGATTGATCTAACCATATTTTTGCCAACTCCAATTCGCACTGGTGCATCGTCTCGACTGAATATTGTTGGATCAGCGGTTGTGCATGAATATGCTTTCCGAAACCACCCGTATCTGGGATGGAATGTTTCATGCCGAGCAAACACCGGAGCGGCCGCCTGAACAAGTCTCATCAAATCGCCTCTCGAGTCATAGACCGAACATAGCCGACAGCTGAAGTGGTTTGTTGTATGGCAAGATCAATTTCTTCGCGTGTTGTAAAGCGCCCTAAACTGAATCGCACGGATTCAAAGGCCGCTTCGCGGCTTATACCCATGGCTAACAAAACTCTAGATGGTTCAACAGAACCAGAACTGCAAGCACTTCCTGTCGATATCGCTACAGGGTCCATGTTAACCAATACCGCTTCTGCGTTGGCGGATTCAAAGCGGACATTGACAGTATTCGGCAGTCTTTTTGCAACATCGCCGTTCTCGTAGACTCCGGAAATACGTGACTTTAACTCGGATGTTAGATAGTCGCGGAGTTTCGCAATGTTTTCAGATTCCGAAACCCGCACGTCTGCTGCAATTTGGGCGGCAGCGCCCAATCCAACGATGCCAGATGTATTCAACGACCCTGAACGTAGTCCTTGTTCGTGACCACCGCCATGAATGATTGGTTGCAACACTCGCATACTCTGTCGAGTACCGATAAGTGCGCCTACACCACTGGGGCCGCAAATTTTGTGTCCGCTTACCGACACGAAATCGGCACCAGTCTTTTCTAGATCAAATGGCAATCGACCCACAAACTGCGTCGCATCACAATGGAACAGAGCATTGCTCGCATGCGCTAACTCAGCGATTTTTTCTATGGGGTTCAGTACACCTGTTTCGCTGTTCGCAGCCATTACGGATACTAAAAAAGTATTAATGTCAACGAGAGCCTCTAAAGCATCAAGATCAACAAAACCTCCGTTCGTAACAGGAACAAATTCGATCTCTGCCAACTTTTGCTCACCAATCCAACACGCGGTTTGCCGTACTGAAACATGCTCAACTGCAGAAACAAGAATTTTTGTCTTATATTTTGGCCCGTTGTTTAAAATTCCAATCAGCGCCAAATTATTGGATTCGGTCGCACCCGCCGTAAACACCACATTTGAAGGACGACCGCCTACCAAAGCGGCAACATATTCACGAGCCTCATCAATTGCGGCCGCTTGACGCTGCCCCATTCGATGCATTGACGATGCATTTCCGACGCCTTTAACAAGAACTGGCACCATGACTTCCGCGACTCTAGGATCTATTGGCGTTGAACCGTTGTAATCAAGGTATATCTCTTTCAATACAACCGCTCTTTGTCGTAATATGTTGATACACGAACACGTTTGATCGTATGTAGAAGTTCTCCTAATTTCCTGATAATTTTGAGCAGATGTATATAGAATTCTTGTGGCTGCCTCTTCTGGAAGGTAATTGTGAACTGCCGATGAGAATTTGAACAAAACGAATTTTTTAAATTCGTTTTGTTCATTATTTTCTTATGCACTCTTCAAGTCAAGACTGCAATGAATAAATACGTCATATTATGACGTTTATACATTGCCGGTCCCCGATTTTGATATTCATTATTATATAAATATGATGTGTATTGAGTAGCAGAAAATTCTAATTAGTGAATTCACACCATTAAGCTAACCAGTAATATCAAGAGATTTCTAATCACGCATATCCATCATTTTTGCTTTTCATGACGTCCAAAAGACTAGTGTCCTCGAATTCGCGGAATAACATAAGTGGCGTTCTCAACAGACTTACTTTCTACTGTTTTGACTTTAGGCGGGTAATAAACGATTCTGGTGCTACTTCAAATTTATCTACAAAAAAGTATCCAATCCATGCTCGAACAATGTACCACTGTTTTTGCAAATTCTGTTCCTCAAAATTTGGACGAAATCTAGCGATAAGTGCTTTGCCTCGACTATCCTTTATACCTTTGGGCACCTCATCAATTATTTGATTAAACGCTGGCATCAATAGGAGAGAATTTTGTACGGCGACTTCAAACTTAATTTTGGAAAGCCCGTGGTGTATTTGTAAATCCCTTAAATCGGAGCACCCATCTTTCTTGGTATTTTCGACAACTACTGTTGTTAACGGATCATTATAAATTTCCCAAAGTTTATCCGGTGCTGCACAACGCGGTAACCAAGCTAATTTACGGAAACCAATATCACCTGTCATGTCTTGTCCCTCATCAAGAACCGTTGATTTCAAAACGGTTGATGCCGCTTCTATTTCGGACAGTATTTCAATAGTTGCCGGTACTGCTGTTTTCAACTGTTCTAGAAGGAAAGCAACATAAATATCTGTCGGTTTTGCATGTATAAGAAGTTCAATATTGCTACGTTTCGACCATCCGAGGGCGCTACCGGTCAGATTGGCAGAACCTACGAGACATTGTTCGTCTGCCAGATAGAGCTTGGCATGTAAATCGTCTAATAGTGCTAACTTTGTGTTAGGTCGTTTCTTCGCTATGTGGAATATTTCTAAATCACTAATTCCCGCGGCTACTTCTCTTGCTCTCCATCTCGTGACAATCTGGACTTGTACTGATTCTGATACAACCTCAAGAATGGTCTGTAATACCTTCTCCTTAATGAAAGGGGCGCATAGGACAACCTTAATTCTTGCTTTTTCCAGAAAAGATTTTAAACGTTCGCCGTCAGCTATCATTGACTTTGACTAATCAGAACTATGGCTAGAGATCTGATTCCGGTCGTAAGAATTTCGACGCAATTTGTCCCCAATCAAAACGTACTCTCTCAAGAGCACTAGCACGCTCAAGACCTGCTTCTCGCTCATAGCGAGCCCAAGCTGCGAAAATTACCTTTGCAGAGTTGCACGCCCTTGTCAATCGTTCAATTAACTCTTCTTTCAACAGTTCACTCACGTCCTCGTCAACGGTAGTTACCGTACCAAAAATATCATCGAATGCGGGGTGTCTCCTATTGAATACAATCTCTGTAATATTTCCTTTCAATTCAACATTGAATAGTTGAAATGAATCAGGAAAATCTGCCTCAAGAAATACTACGCTCAAATCCGCATCTTTAATCAGAGAAACAAGTTCTTCAGCAAAGTCTTCACTGTAATCTTTGTTCTGGGTGAGGTCGGTACGGATGTCGTTGAGGTCATCTTGTGTCGGCGATTGTTCGGATTCACCAAGCGGAACAGTTTTTGATCGCTCTTTCCACGCTTTATTAACAGTCTCGGTAGCTTCGTCGGCTTGGTTATGGCGCTTTTTATTACTAGACCGTACTCCTTTACTCTGCCCCCTTATATGTTCACGTAACTGCTGAAGATTCCGCTTAATGCTATCGCTTAGTTCGAGCAACCAACCTCGAGGATCCCCTTCCTCCTTCAAGCGATTAACCACATCTCTAAATGCCTCGCCTTCTTCCGCGAGTTCTTTCCAATCCGTGGTGGCTAGTTCCGCAAAGTGTGTTGCGCCTTGCTTGTTGTTTGGTACACCAAAAATCTCGTCTAGTGCCGGATCAAATTTAACCTCAGCACCCCACCAACGTTCTCTCGGATCGTAACCAATACACCACCCGTAGTCGAGCATAATTTCACGATGTGCTCGAACCACTGAAACTCCGATATTTTTCGCTGCATGTCTTCCATATTTTGTTTGTCCTCTATCGCTTTGATTAGATTCGGTAATTGTGTCTCCTGAAGCCACAGAATAGCGAACTTTTACCTTATGCTTCTTTCCACTATGTTCGATCAAATGATCCTCATCAAACACGGATTCAAACATGGCCTTCTTATCGAAAGGTGAAGGTAGTGACTCCAAAGGAGTGAGATATAGCGGGTCATTCAATTTGGCTTTGTAATCAATATGTGCAGATTTCTGACCTTGCTCAATCGCACACAATCGAATTGTGATACTGTCATCCTTAATGAACTTTCTGTAAACTCGTCCGACAATCTCTTCTGTACGGAGCAATGCCCGATCTGCTTTTTTCCAAGTTAGCCTAGAGACGTCAAGTTTTGACCAAAAGACTAGTGTTCCATGTTGCTCAATAGAATCAGATATTTCTCGCCAATCATCGGGGACTGGAGAATGTTGAGGTTTAGGCACTTCCTTCATGTTCTGAGTTTCTATATCTTCGAGATCTATATACGACCAAATTGCATTGTCCGGGCCGTTCTGCCAACTCCAAACTTCTACTCGTGCTGCTTGGGAAATAGATGAGTTCGGAAGCCCCATACCAAAACGACCAATTCCAGTTCGATCATCAAGTCTGGTTCCGTTGCCGAATTGAAGCGCTTTTCTTAATGTATGCTCATTCATGCCTGATCCGTTATCAAGTACACCAATACTCCAGAGTCTTCGAACCTCGCGGATTCTTGTGATTTCTCGTTTTTCGATACATATAACTTCAATACAATCGGCTGCTGCTTGTACCGAATTATCAATTAACTCCGCGAGTGCGTACGCAGTATTCTTATATCCAGAATCACGCATCGCTTTAATGGCTAATTTTAGGGGAATAATTTGGGCGTCAAATAAATCTCCCTGCTCGTAATTTTCAACTTGGTTCATGCCAAACATCCTCCCAATTAGTGAATGCCTCAGCTACATCTCCGAAGCCGGTTAAGTTTATGTCAACTACAGTAGATATTGTGCAATTTTCGTTACCACCTGCTTTCGGCCCTCGTATCGCTCGGCCAACCATTTGACTGAACAACACCAGGGATTTTGTTGGACGGGCAATTACGGCTGCACTTGTGTTAGGTGCGTCAAACCCTGTCGTTAATACACCAAAATTGCTTAAGACCATCGGCTTCGAATTCTCTGCCCTGAACAATGTGATGATTCGCTTTCGTTCCGTCAACCCGGTATTAGCAGTTACAATTCGACTATCGATATCCAAAGCATTCAACGCCCCGTCTATGAGTTCGGCATGCCGCACAGAGGATGCGAAAAAAATTATTCGCTTGTGCCCTTTGTCAACCAATCGTCGTATTTCATCCAAAATGACTACATTCCTACTATAGTCCTCTGAGAGAGTTTCTAAAATTTCTGGATTGTAGTCGCTGTTTATTGACACTTGAATGGAGTGTTGATCGAAATTAAATGGTGTTTCCACTTCTAGGCGACGAAATGTTGGCTTGGCTAAGTATCCTTCATTTACTAAAAAGGAAATGGGATTGACATCTTCCTCAATTTGAAGTGGAATTTTCCGATTTTCAAAAAAATCAGACAGTTGTGCATCAATTTCTATATCTGACCATGTTCGACCCGGTGTTGCAGTTAAACCTAGGAGTGCATTGTTTATGCCTGTCTCTGCCAAGGTAGTTATTACTTCCTTGTAAGTAGGTGCTATGGCTTGATGAGCTTCATCGACTACGACAAGTCTAGTCAACTTCCCTAGTCGAAGTAAACCAAGTCGGTCGCGTTTCATTAGTGCGCACATTTTTTGAAGCCCCGCAATCACAATGCCATCTGAAAAACCAGACAGTTCCGGTGTATGATCACCCCAAAATCGCAACACTTGGACTTCACGATTTCCGAGATGTGGCCAAGCATTCTGAAACGCATCGGCCGCTTGCTCAAGCAACTCTGCACTTGCGGCTAACCAAACCACTATAGATGGTTCTGAATTCAACAAAATTTGACTAACAATGTGCATTGCCGTTCGTGTCTTTCCCGAACCTGTAGGCATGTGCAGTACAACCCTGCCATGACCTCCACCAATTGCGGTGCATACTTGTCTCATTGTGCGTCGTTGATATGGGAATAATCCATAATTCGGCGAACTTTCCGTTTTGTCTGGAGACTTTAAGAAAGGAGCAGCTCCTTGAACATCAATCCCGAAGTATCCTAAGTATGCTTGACGTGTTACAGCGTCATTTATCGGATCAATGCTAGCTAGCGCGACGATATTCGATAAATTTAACCTTTGTACGAGCTCAACACGCTTTCCACTTGACATGTAGTTTAAAAATATCTCTCGAATATCACTACGAACTAGAAGGTTGTTGGCATAATTTCGCAGCAAATTTGTAGCCACCCGGTGCATCCTTTCCAATTTGTTCTTGGGCTCAGAAATTGCTGCGATAATTGATATGCCGTCTTCTCCAAGAATAGTACGGAGGTCGCTTTCATTCATCTGCTCAACAATATCGTCTACATTCTGTCCGGGACTTCCCCCATAATACGGAGAGTTGGGCGAGGTATTGATCATTCTTACCTGTTTGAAAAATGAGAAGCCGTTTATTTAATATTGCGAATCAAGGCACTACACATCAAATCATTCTCCGCCTTTGTTCCGATTGTGATGCGTAGACAGTTTGACAGAATCGGGTGAGTTCCGTCTAGATACTTAATTAAAATACCTTCACTCTTAAGGGCTTCAAATAGTTCTGAAGCCCGCCCCTGCTTTACTTTGATCGTAATAAAATTGGTATCGGACGGGTATACCCTTAATCTTTCCTCTTTTTCAAGAACTGACGAAACCCGTGATCTTTCGGCAATAATGTGCTCGCTCATTTGAATTTCGTCCCAGTGATTCAACGCGAACACCGCAGTTTCCTGATGCAGACTGCCAATGTTGTATGGAAGACGCAGTTTTTCGAACTCATGCCCCCATGCAGGGTGACTCACAAGATAGCCAACCCGTAATCCAGCCAATCCACTTTTCGATAGAGTTCTGACAACCACTAGATTTTCGTGATCATTCATTGCGGACATCATGCTCTCGCTGGAATACGCATGATAAGCCTCATCAACTACGACCAATCCATCCGTCAGGCGTGCGGTTTCCTCAATAACATCCGGTGGAAACAAATTACCGGTTGGATTGTTCGGATAGGAGAAAAATACGCAATCCGGCCGATTGCTTTCTACTGACGACAGCCACTCATCCTCAGGTAGTTGGAAATGCTCATCCAAATCGACGCCGATAAAATTTCCTCTCGTATATCGGGCTATGATTTCGTACATAACGAAAGACGGCTGAGGCGCCATAATGCACCGTCCGTGACCACCGACTGCAAGCTGAATCAGCTGAAGGAGCTCGTCCGAGCCATTCCCCAGCGTTACATCAACGTTGTCAGGAATCTCAAATACACTCCGTAGCCCCTTTTTCAGAGCTTCTCCACTGGCATCCGGATATCGATTTACATCTACACGCCTAAGTTGCTGATGCCAGCGGTCCAACAAGGGTTCACCGAGTCCATACGGACTCTCCATTGCATCCAGCTTGATCTCGCAGTCGTTTGGCTGAACTCGATATGCAGTTAGTTCTCGAATCTGGGGATGTACAAGTTCAGCGCCTTTTTTAGGTGGTTTACTCGTCATCACTGCTCCCGATACTCAGCCGAGCGAGCATGCGCCGTAAGCTGCTCCTCACGAGCCAGGATGCTCGCAGTTCGAGCAAGGCGCCTTGAGCCTTCAGGTGAGCAAGAGATCAACGAGGTTCGTTTCAGGTAGTCGTACACACCGAGCGGAGAACTGAATCTCGCAGCACCGGATGTAGGCAGCACATGATTGGGGCCGGCACAGTAGTCGCCAAGCACCTCAGCACTGTGAGGACCGACAAAGATTGCCCCTGCATTACGAATCTTTCCCACGAGAGCACTCGGATTTTCCACCATCAGTTCAAGATGTTCCGGAGCCAACCGATTGACCAGCTGAATCAGCTCTTCCTGACTCCTGACGTGAATCAAAGCGCCTTGTTTGGCCAATGCACGAGCGATGACATCCTTTCTTTCCATTCCCGGAAGCTCTTCCTGCATGGCCTTTCGCACTTCTTCAATCTTCTCGCAGCTAGTGCAAATCAGAATAGACTGAGCATCTTGATCGTGCTCGGCCTGAGCAAATAAATCCATGGCTGCCCAATTCGCATCAGCACTGTCATCACAGACTACGACCACTTCAGAGGGACCTGCAATGAGGTCGATGCCCACATGACCGAAAACTTGGCGTTTTGCCGCAGAAACCCAAGCATTGCCGGGACCAACAATTTTGTCCACCCTGGGGACTGTTTCCGTGCCAAACGCTAGTGCCGCTATGGCCTGTGCTCCTCCAATGGCAAATACACGATCGACTCCCGCTACATGTGCGGCAGCCAGAACAGAGTCTCTGATTTCCCCTTCTGGCGCCGGAACCGTCATGACAATCTGACTGACGCCTGCGACTTTCGCTGGCACTGCAGTCATCAGCACTGAAGACGGGTACGCAGCACGCCCTCCTGGCACATAAACTCCGACGTTTTCTATTGGAGTCAACTGCTGGCCATACTGAGAACCATCGTCCTCTTCGTAGGTCCACGAAGTTTCCATTTGCCGTTCATGAAATCTACGAACTCTGTTGGCAGCGAATTGAATGGCTTCAAGCACTTCTGGCTGAATCCGGTTGGCGGCATTCTGCAGTTCTTGAGAATGAATTTCCAGGTCACTCGCGGATTTCGCGTGATTTCGATCATACTCCCGCGTACATTCCAGCAGTGCTTCATCACCCCGGCATCTGACATTTTCTATGATTCTGCGAACCGTACGATCGACATCAGGGTCGAATTCGGAACCTCTGGACAATATGTCGTTCAGTTCATCCTCAAATGAACTTTCGGAAGTGGAAAGCTGACGAATCTCAAGTTCCATCGGCATGTTCTCGAGCAGCCGCTTCCAAATTACCTGCAATGTATTTCATTGATTTCTCTTTGAGCCGCATGGAGGCCTTGTTGGCAATCAGACGCGTACTGATGTCGGCAATAGTTTCGACTTTCTTTAAACCGTTGCTGCGAAGCGTTTCGCCAGTCTGCGACAAATCTACGATTCGATCTGCCAGACCACGCAATGGGGCAAGTTCCATCGAACCGCTCAGGTGCATCACGTCAACATAAATTCCTTTTGAAGCAAAGTGTCTTCTAGTTGTATTGACATACTTGGTCGCCACCCTGCTCTTGCGACCGCTATAACCTTGTTCCGGCTCGAATTCCTCTACTTCAGCGACTACCAGCTGACATCGAGATATTCCGAGATCAACCAGTTCATAGTAGCTGCCGTTTTGAATCTCAAGCAGTACATCCTTGCCGACAATTCCAAAGTCAGCACTGCCTAGTTGGACATAAGTGGGGACATCAGTGCTACGCACAACAATCAGGTCAACGTCAGGCATCTTCGTCTCGAACACCAACTTTCTCGAATTGTGCAAGTCTTCAAGCGGCCCGATACCTGCCGATTCCAATAGCGGTTGCACCGCTTTGGTGATTCGACCTTTTGAAATAGCAATCGTTATGCGACTATTGGGCATATTTATCGCAATCCGCCATGCAGATGGTGGAGAGTGGAATTCGCTGGGTCTCGCGACTTTAACTTGAAGCCGCGTGAATACGATCGGTTTCGGAAAAGTTTCCGTTATCGTGAACCCGGAGGATCTGAGCTTCAAGCTTCCTCAGCTTCTCCTCAATACAGGTATAGCCACGATCGATATGATGAATCTTCTCTATGACAGTTGTAGACTTCGCTACCAGCCCTGCTAATGCAAGACAGGCTGAAGCACGAAGGTCTGTCGCAGTCACGCGGGCACCATTCAATGCTTCGACACCGCGAACCGATGCTGTACAGCCATTCATGGAAATAGAAGCGCCCATACGTTTAAGTTCCTCAACATGCTGGAACCTGTTTTCAAATATCGTTTCTGTAACTGAGCCGTTACCGGTTGCGATGCAGTTCATCATCAGAAACTGCGCTTGCATGTCGGTTGGAAATCCTGGAAACGGGGCTGTCCGAATATCGACACCTTTCGGTCGCTTGTTTATCATCGAGAGTTCAACCCAGTCAGTCCCGATGCTGATATCCGCCCCCGCTTCTTGAAGCTTGTCCAGAACCGCCACCAGATTGCCCGGCTGTACATCTCGCACTCGAACTCGTCCACGAGTTACCGCACCGGCTACCAGATAGGTTCCGGCTTCGATTCGGTCTGCAATAATATGGTGACTGTGTTGTTTGTCGAGGCTGTCGACACCTTCTATGATTATCCTGCTGGTTCCAGCGCCGTCAATTTTCGCACCCATGCCTTGCAGGCAGGCAGCAAGATCAACCACTTCGGGTTCCTGTGCTGCATTTTCAATGACAGTCGTGCCTTTCGCCAGTGTGGCCGCCATCATCAGGTTTTCAGTTCCAGTTACCGAGACTGTATCCATGAATATGTGTGCGCCGTGCAACCTCTTTGCAGTTGCTTTAATGTATCCGTCTTCAAGATCAATTTCAGCACCCATTGCAATCAGTCCTTCAATATGCAAATCTACCGGTCTTGAGCCGATCGCACATCCGCCAGGCATGGATACGTCAGCTTGCCCAAATCGCGCCAGCAATGGTCCTAGCACCAGTATCGAAGCTCGCATCGTTTCCACAATCTCATACGTGGCGCGAAATCTAGTTACCGCTTTGGAATTCACTGCTACCGAGCCGCTTTCATCCACTTCCACAGAAGCACCGAGCCGACTCAGTAGATCTAGCGCGGTAGTCATATCCTTCAGATGAGGGATATTGCTGACTCGTAACGGGTGTTCAGAAAGAAGAGATGAAATCAGAATTGGCAGACCCGCATTCTTGGCGCCGGATATTCGAACCGCACCTTCAAGGGGTACTCCGCCGTTGACAATCAGCCTTTCCATTGAGGAGACTCTACGGGGATTACGGGGATTGAAACAGGTTAGGTTTCTTCAGTTTACAGGGTTTAGCTTTGATTGAAGTTCGCCATTCTGATACATCGACAGCAGGATATCACTGCCACCTACGAATTCACCATTGATATAAACTTGTGGGATTGTAGGCCAGTTCGAATAGCGCTTGATGCCTTCGCGGACATCCATATCGCTTAATACATTCACTGTTTCGTACTCCGTTCCGCAGGCTTCAAGGATTTGTATCGCGCGGCTGGAAAATCCACACTGTGGAAACTGAGGCGTTCCTTTCATGAATAGAACAACTCGGTTGTTGGTTACTGTTTCTTTGATGCGGTCTTCAACATCCATAATTTCGATTTCTCCTGTCAGTGTTTGATAATCATCTGTTTCGGACAGTCAGGCAGGATTGCAATTCCATTGTTCGGGAGTGAATGTTCGTAAGGACAATGCATGAATCGCATCATCCATTCTACTGCCTAGCCCACCATAAACCATCCTGTGCTGCTCTAGCATCGACTTGCCATCGAATTGCGGGCACACAACAACGGCTTCAAAATGCCTGCCGTCTCCAACTACTTCGGCTGATGAATCACTCAGGGCTTCCTCAATCCATTGCTTCACATCTTCGGGCGTTACCATCTCAATGCCAATCCAGATTCATTCAATTCATGGTGCTTACAAGATTTTGACATTTTAACACAATCAAAAAATCAAATAGCATGCGCAACTTTGAACAGTTCGTCAACCTGATTTACACGCAAGAGCCTCATCATGTTTTCAGGCACGCAAACGAATTCGATTTCGACATCGTTACAGCGCGCACTCTCTATCCAACTGAGACAAAGTGCGACTCCTGCACTATCTGCTCCTTCGACACCACTGAGGTCGATCCGAAACCGTTTGCATCCATTCTCACCGAACTTCAGATTTTTATAAATAGAGCTAACTGTGTCAAACCGAAGCGCACCTTGAACACTAACATCGGCAGTGAAATCACTGCTAATTGACGTATTCACTTGCACAGCCATATTCTTCAGTTGCCCGTCGTCACTCTGAACAAGAACTCGCCAATGATATCTTCCAAACTGAATGCTGACTGCGTAATGTCAAGCGTGTCTCCATCCTTCAGAAAAATGTCTTCCGCACCCTGTTCCAATCCGATGTATTGCGCACCCAGCAGACCTGCAGTCAAAATTCTGGCGCTTGAATCAACCGGAATATTGTCGAACTCTTCCGAAATCGACATTTCTACCCTGGCACTGAATTGTTGCAGATTTACAGTGATGCCCGACACGCGGCCGACGTTCACGCCGGCAATCGTTACCGGTGCCTTGATCGTCAAACCGCCGATATTATCGAAATTGGCATAAACCTGATAGTTGCGCTCAACAGTGAATGCACCGGTGCCGCCTACCCTGAAAGTAAGCAGTACGACCGCCAGAATGCCTCCTAGAACAAACAGTCCTACCCACAATTCTAGAAAAGATTTTTTGGAACTTGTATGCATGGTCAACTGGAACGCCTGTCCGAGTAAAGGTAATTGCAATTTATGCTTGCAACCCTGTTTATTATACCAAACGCGCTTTTCGCATCATTCGCGCACAACACCTTACTCGTTCCGCAAATAAAACAAAGGCCTGGTTTTCAACGCTCTCCAAATCCCCATCATGCCAAGAAACAGTGAGATCGACAAACCAAGTATTGCCGTGCTCACGGCAGATAAAGGAATAAAGAACCACTCCCATCCCATCAGTACGGATATTACGGCCCAGGACGAGAGAGAACCTAGCAGTACCGCAACCACCGCAGTAATGCCTCCTTGAAGCAGATATTCGAGCGAAAATACGGTGAGAATGTAGCGACGCGAGGCGCCTATCGTTTTTAGAAGCACGCTTTCGTAAGCACGGCGACGGTTTTCTGAAATCACGATCCCGGTGAGTACCAGTACACCTGCAATTATCGTCACGGCACTGATTCCGCGTGCGGCGTTTTTTCCTCGAATCATCAAATCATTCACTCGATTCAACGCGTCTTTAATTCGAATGACGGTAATGTTCGGGAACGCACTTGCAACTCGCTCCTGAAGAACGAACTCATTTTCTTCCGTCACGTGTACTGTGCCAATGCTCGAATGCGGAATCGATCTCAAGGGTTCCGGCGACAGCATGATCGCAAAGTTCAATTGCATGGAGCGCCACTCCAGTTCGCGTACATTACGTACTTTACCTGTAATGTCGCGACCGAGGATATTCATCGTAATACTATCTCCGATTTCAAGTGCGAAACTGTCAGCGACATCTTTGTGAACCGAAAGCATTGGCAAGCCACTGTAGTCGCTCGGCCACCAGTCGCCCTCTATCATTGTGACTTGGTCGAGCGGGTTGGCAGTATACGAAAAAGCTCTCTCTCCGTTGTCGTCTATCAGCCACTCACCGCCTTCGTCAACCAGCGCGTCGCGTGGATGCATTCCCTTGATTGCAGTGATCCTGCCTCGAATGTAGGGCAGCACAGTGAGATCGCTTACACCATCAATACTATGTACGAGCTCCTTGAACTGATCAAGTTGCGATGACTGAATGCTCATGAAGAAAAATGCTGGAGCCTTTTCCGGAATCAGACCGTTCATTTGTTTGTCGAGATTTGCTGAAACCATCGCAGTAGCGATCAAGACCGATAGTCCAAGGCCGATTGCAAGCACAATATCCGAGGTGGAGGAGCCAGGTCTGTGCAGATTCGTGATTGCAAGCCTTGCTGTGGAAGAACGTGGCCTGCCCATGCCTTTTGCCGCCTTCACGATCAGCGCGCTGATGACTCTAAATGCGATCCAGGCCAGTGTAACGCCAATTACGAACCAGATTGCGAACCGTTGCTCATGCGCGGTTGTAATCACGATAATCGCTAAAGACGCTGCCAGCGCAATCGAAGTCGCGGCAAATCTCCACGACGCAGTTTGCCTTTCATTCGATACCGCATTACGAAATAGCGCAGCTGGTGTTGTATTCAGTGCACATGCCAGCGGCCAAAGCGTAAACAGCAAAGCTGTCAACATGCCGTACGTTGACACAATCAAAACATTCGAGAGGTTGAATGATAGCGCAATCGGTACCGACAGCATTTGTTCGATTGCCGCTGCACTGAAAGACGTTGCCGCGAATCCTCCTGCAATGCCCAGAATTATTCCGACAGTCGAAAGCAGCAATGTCTGAGTCAGATACACGTTAAATACAAAATTTTTGGAAGCTCCGACACACTTGAAAATAGCAATTGTCGATAAACGGGTATCCATGTAGGCTCGAACCGCGTTGCTTACTCCAACCCCTCCAATCAGTAGAGTCGTGAGCCCGGCGAGCGACAGCAGGACACCAAGACGCTGAACGACTTCGGATAAATTTGGTGATGCGTTGTGATAATCGCGCACATCCAAAAGCGGATATTGTTCCGCAAGTCCGCTTGAGAGCTGATCGAGATCGACATTCTCGTTCAGCTTCAGGCGATATTCGTAGTAACTGCGACTGCCTTCTCCCAGCAGTCTGGAATTCACAATCGCGTCACGATGAACGATCACTCTCGGCCAAAATGCGAAACTTCCAGAACTGCCAATTCGATCAGGTTCGTTCCTGATGATGCCGGTAATCTTGAAGCTCGCAGTGCCCATAGAGACATGCTCTCCGATCTCAGCTCTGCCCGACTCAACAATGGCGGCATCAACGACCGCTCCCCAGTCCTTTCCGTCGCGCTCAATCGCGTCTGACAACTTCAGGCCTTCATTTATCTCGAAGGTGCCATACAGAGGGTATACGTCATCTACTGCTTTTAGAGAAACCAAAATGCTGTTACGAGCATCCGGCGTGCGCATCAGAGTTCGCATTTCAACAAACCGTGTGATGTGCCCTGCATTCTCCTCCAGCACAATTCGCTGCTCATCGGTCAGATCTTGCCATTGCTGCCCAATTGCAATATCACCGCCAAGAAGGAGTTTTCCATCTCGCTCAATGCCATTCAGCAGGCTCGTCGACATGGTCGTAACTCCCATGATTGCAGCCACACCCAATGCCAGACAACCAAAGAATATCCAGAATCCGCGATATCCATGACGCAAATCGCGTAAGGCAAATTTTACGACTGTGGAGTTCATCAAGCGCTGGTCAGATGCGATTACTCACAATTTTGCCGTCGGATAATTCAATATGCCGTTTGCATCGCTCTGCGAGTTCAGCTTGATGGGTAATCAGAAGCAGTGTGGCATTTTTCTCGGCGCATCGCTCAAATAGAAGATTAATGATGTTCTCACTATTCAAATTGTCCAGATTTCCGGTCGGTTCGTCCGCAAGAATCAACTCAGGCTGCGTGATCAAAGCACGCGCGATGGCCACTCGCTGCTGTTCTCCTCCGGAGAGCTGACTTGGATAATGATCAAGCCGCCTCTCCAAACCGACTTTGACGAGGTCCTCCTCAGCCTGGGCAAATGCGTCCGATGCACCCGACAACTCTAGCGGCATGGCTGCGTTCTCCAATGCTGTCATAGTAGGAATCAGGTGAAACGACTGAAAAACGATCCCCACGCTATTTCCACGAAATTTCGCCAAGTTTTTTTCGTCCAGATCGATCAGAGATTGACCTGCAACGGTTACGGTTCCACGAGTTGCGTTCTCGATTCCACCGATTATCATCATCAAGCTCGTTTTACCGGCGCCGGACGGTCCAGAAATACTGACGCTTTCTCCATTTGGAACTTCAAGGTCGATACCGCGCAAAATTTGGACTTTTCCCGCCTGGCTGTCTAGCTCAAGCCACAGGTTGTGCAGGGATATGATGGGTTCAGGCTTACTGTCCAAAGTCGTTCTCTCTCCTCTAGTCGAGTTGTTTCAGCACTGTTGCGAACCCTGCGACAAGATCGCAATCAACTTGAAACAGAAATTATTTCAACAAAAATACGTAATGGGTACTGGCGTTGTGCTGATATAGGACTGAAATACAAAACAACAACCAGTATTTTGTTATAAACCTTATTGTTAGATACAGCGTTTGCGACAATGAAAAATCATAGCAGACTAAACAATTTTTATGATGTGCCGAATTTACGGCAAATACTGTAGTGTTGTGACAACACTGCACTTCTTTCCTTTGATTTATTCACACGCAATTGTGTGAGGGGGAAATTTATGGTTCCTCGCCTATTACGACTTGCCAAGTGTCGATTCCTGTTGCCTTTTGCAATCTTTCTGCTTTTCGGTGGATTCGGAACTCAGGCACTGGCTCAAGTTAATTTATATGAGCAGACTCTCAATGTAGTTAGTTTCGGAGGGAGTTATACGCGCAGCCAGATGCTCGCGTACGTGCGTCCTTGGGAGGCCGCAACCGGAAAGTTTGTCAACATGATTGACTACGGCGGCGGCTTGACTGAAATTGGAAGTCAGGTCAGTTCTGCAAATGTCAAGTGGGACGTAGTCGACATGGAGTTCTCGGATCTAATTGCAGCGTGTAGAGACGGCCTGCTTGAAACAGCGGATGTTTCACTCATTGCGGATGGAGACGATGGTACGCCGGCCAATGAAGATATTCCTGAGAAATATCTTCACGAGTGCGGCTATCCAAGCGTCATCTGGTCGACCGTATTTGCATACAGCAATCTTGCATTCCCAGATGACAAACCGAGCACAGTTGCTGACTTTTTCGATGTAACGAAATATCCAGGCAAGCGTGGACTTCGCCGCGACCCCCGAGGACTGCTTGAATGGGCACTGATGGCCGAAGGAGTCGCACCGAGTGACGTATATTCAGTGCTGTCAACGCCGCAAGGTGTAGCGCATGCATTCGAGATCGCTTCGGTCTTGAAACCACATATCGTGTGGTGGAGTTCCGGCCGTGAACCCGTGAATATGCTTTCTAACGGCACCGTCACCATGACCGCCGCCTGGAATGGACGGCTATTCGGCCCAATCGTAGAAGAAAACATGCCGATTAGCATCGTCTGGGACGGGCAGATGGTGGAAGTCGAGTATTGGGCGATTCCGAAAGGATCTCCCCGTCTTGACAACGCCAAGAGTTTTATTCAATTCGCGCTACAGACCAAGAGCATGGCGAGTCAGTCAAACTACATTTCCTACGGACCTGTACGCAAATCATCACAAGCACTAGTCAGCGATACTGTCAAACCGTATCTTCCTACATCGAATCTGGACAATTCGGTTCGTGTTGATTCGCATTGGTGGGCTGAAAACATGGCGCATCTGAGCGTCAGTTTTGAAGAATGGCTGAAGCCGAAAACAAGCGAAATCGACCGAGCGGTCCGATTCTAATTCTGAGAGGTAGAACAGATGAATGGTCCAAAAATTGACAAAACAATTTTCTGGGTGTCCTTGATAGTTATCGGATGCCTAGTCATACCTTTAATCATTGCCCCCGAAGCAGGGCAGAAATTTCTCGGCGGACTGCTGGGTGTTACCACAGGAAAACTGGGCTGGACCTACCTATGGTTTACCATTGCCGCGTTCGGCATTCTTGTGTACTTTGCCATGGGCAAGTTCGCACACATCAGGTTCGGCGGCGAAGACGCCAGACCTGAATTCTCTCTACCCAGCTGGATCGCCATGCTTTTCTGTGCTGGAATCGGTGCAGCCGTTCTTTACTGGGGAACGATTGAGTGGGCGTATTACTACGGCGGTCCGCCGCTTGGAATTGAGCCGAAGACAGCCAAGGCTGCAGAATATGCTGCAATGTATGGAATGTTCCATTGGGGTTTCACTGCCTGGGCAGTCTACTGTATTCCCACGCTTCCACTCGCCTATTTGCTATGGAATCGCAAGCGTTCAGTTCTGCGTTTGTCTGCAGCATGCGAGGGCGTTATCGGAACCAAAGCCGCACAAGGAATAATCGGCAAAGTGATCGATATCTTGTTCATGTTCGGCCTGATCGGCGGCGTCGGTACTTCCATGGGACTTGGAACCCCAATGCTGTCGGCAGGTATTGCAGAGTTGTTCAATGTAGATCGAACTTTCATTCTTGATGTAATCGTGGTCATTATTTGGGCAATTATTTTCGGAATGAGCGTTTACTCCGGACTGGAGAAAGGCATCAAGCGACTCAGCGATGTGAATCTAATCCTGATTATCGTTGTTCTAGGATTTACTTTTCTGTTTGGACCGACGGTATTCATGATCAGTACGTTTACCAATAGTGTAGGACTTCTGGTTCAGAATTTCATCTACATGAGTTTTTGGATGGACCCGATTGAAAAAGGCGGGTTCCCCGAGGGTTGGACGATATTCTATTGGGCGTGGTGGATCGCGTATGCCCCATTTATGGGATTGTTCGTAGCGCGCATTTCCCGAGGCCGGACGATTCGACAGCTGATTGTGGCTGAAGTTGTCGGCGGAACATTTGGATGCTGGATTTTCTTCGCCATTCTGGGTAACACCAGCATGTATTTCGACCTGAACGGCATCGTTCCAATTTCTGACATTCTAGCGAATGTCGGCGCGCCGGAAGCGATTGTGGCTACCATTATGGCTTTGCCGATCGGAACCGTTGTGCTGGTTGTGTTCGTGGTACTGGCGTTTATTTTCGGAGCGACCACTCTGGACTCGTCGGCTTTCACGCTCGCAGCGGTTGCCACTGAAGAACAGCATGGCGAGATGCAGGAACCAGCTAGATGGCATCGCCTGTTCTGGGCGTTCATGTTGGCGGCTGTGTCACTCAGCTTGATGTATCTTGGCGGTCTTAAACCTCTGCAAACCGCATCGGTTGTGGTAGCACTGCCGCTCATGGGTGTACTGATCATCATGGTCTGGTCATTCAAGAACTGGCTGGAAGAGGACTATGGAAGCATGGCGGAATCAGAAACAACAATAGTTGTAGGCGAATCGGAATCCAAATAGGGAATTCGCTGACAGTTCAGGAAATCCAAACCTTCAAAGATTGAAGCTGTTGACCTGAACATCGTATAGAACCGACCGGATTGATGTCACGAGCGACTGGATCCGGTCGGCTTTATCGCGACTTAAGATTTTGTGTGTGCCAACTCGCTAGATTGCATCAGCGAACTGTCAACACAGATATGATTACAGATATCAACATTAGATTGATCCGTAAAATCCATTTTGTCATCATCATCTCCCTGGTGTTGATTGCAAGCGCATACGCGAGCGATCCGATCAGAATTTTAGCGATTGGCGACAGCCTGATCGCTGGCTACGGGCTGAAACCCGAAGAAGGGTTTACTGCTCAGCTAGAGAATGCATTAAGTGACAAAGGCTACACGGTTCAGATTGTGAACTCAGGAATTTCAGGTGACACCACCAGTGGCGGACTGGCACGCATCGACTGGGTACTCTCAGACCCATACTCAGCAGTCATTCTGAACCTAGGCAGCAACGACGCCTTTCGTGCGGTTCCGGTAGATTTGGTTAAACAAAACTTAATCGACATACTTGTGAGAATTCAATCCAGAAAATTACCGGTTTTGCTAGCAGGTGCCATGGCTCCCAGGAATCTTGGTCCCGAATACTCTGAAACGTTCGATGCAATCTACCCGGAAATCGCGAGGCATTTTGATGTCCTCTTTTATCCGTTTTTTCTTGAGGGCGTCGCAACGGACAACAGCTTGAACCAACAAGATGGCATTCATCCAAACAAAGCAGGAGTATCGTTGATCGTGATTCAAATGCTGCCCTATGTAGAAAAGTTGATTTCTCAAGCTGAACTGGATAGTGTAGTCAGTGGAAACTAACGAAGTGAATTAAGCTCACTTAATTTGGTTAGAAATATATAATTTCGCTATTCAGTCCACCATCAAATACTTGATTTCCCCAATCGTTGAGATATGCGCAGATTTAAAATTTCACATTTTGTATTGATTGCTTTAACGAGTTTTTTTCTTGCATTCCTGTCTGGATGCGGTGGTGGTGGCGACAGCAGTGAATCAGGCGGGTCGGTGGATAGGGTTCCACCCACCCCAACTTCGCCTAGAGACATTCAAAGCGGCGGCACACCGCTTTTATTCTTCGGAGGAGGAGCAGGACGCGGAGAACCCGGAGCCGATGATGAAGAATATCAGGAATATCTGCTGTGGAAAGAGTGGCAACAGTATTTGAAATATAAGCAGTGGCTTAGGGACCAAGCCAATTCACCGTCAGAGGAATCCGAAAGCCAGTAACAGATTTGGTTTTCTGTTGAATCAATCGCCTGGAGTAAGCTTCAGACTGACCATCCAGAAACTAGTTCTGCTTGCGTTAGCATCCAACTTCTACACATCTGCATCAGGGCTAGAAATACCAACATCCATGCCATAAGTATTTGTTTTTAAATTACATTTAAGATATATGATTTCGCTACAAATGATGTTTGTAGCGAAATCAAAATCTCGTTTTACTTTCTAGCAACCGTATCTAGCACTTTTTGTCCAGGTTCAGGTGTACAGACGTTCGTAAATTATTTGCAGCAGCTTTTCTGCTGAATGAATGTCAGATTCCTCGCTACCGGATGGCAGTACACGAATTACCGATTGTTCTCCTGACCCGCTGACGGCGACATCGAACTGCTCATGAACGACTTCCTGTTTATCATCCTTACGCCAAAAAGCAAGTTTGAACCTCTTCTTTTTCTTTTTAGTAGCGCTGTAGCTGACGATGTACACTCCCTCACTTCGATTCAGATCTTCGATATTAACGCCTGATGCTTCAAGTGTACGTCCGACTCGAACCCAGGCAGAATCAAAGTTTTCAGACACTACAATGATCCTCGAACCCTTGCCATCACGCTCGAAACGCTTGTTTACTTCAACTGAAAACTGTCCATCAACGTCACCCTCGTCCAACTGGTAGTACGTCAGCATAAAGTAACGCATTCTGGTGAAAAATTCCGCCGCGGATTCATAACTGACTTCTACATTTCGTTCCGATTTCCCGATCACTTCAGTTTCACTACCACTGGCTGCGACTACGTGCAACGAATACACTTCTCCGGCAAATTCCTTAAATCCGAATCTCTGGGCTAAGGTCGGCTTCTTCTTTGAAGGAACATTAGAAACATAGTAGACTCTTTCCTGCACGTTGACGCTATTTATCACGATTCCCATGTCTTCCAATACCGGTCTGAGACGGTCCCACACAGGTTCGACCTGATCTACAACGCGTAATCGCACCTTATCTTCAGGAGTTCTTCGGGTGATGACCCTGAAGCGTCCTTCACCACGCTGTAGCGCAGTACTATACTCTTCCGCGCTCAAACCAACGCCCTGCTCTTCCAATTGAAATTGTCGAAACTTCTCGAACGAAACCCAGCTCTCGTAATTGCGATACTGTTCAGGAGGAAGCTCCTTGATGTCTGCAGAATCCAGTTCTTCAGGAATCTGAAACTGCTCTGCCTCTGGCAGCGGACTCAGTCCCGGCGGCACTTCCAGCGGGTCCAGCACTTCGGACGAAGTCAATAGTGACAACTGTCTGCCGCCTACTTCGGCGCATCCCGCGATGGATAATCCGGCGCTAATGACTATTAGCAGAATGGACAGTGAAGCCCCTTTCAATCTCTTGAACATATGCATATTATTCAACCATCTAGTTTTGGATTAATTGAATCGGTCGAGAATTCCATCAAGTTCATCCAAACTCTGGTAATTGATTTTAATGAATCCTTTGCCGTTTCGATCGTGAATGGCAACTTTCGCCTCGACTCGTTCTGACAATTCTAATTCAAGCCTTGTAATATTTGCGTCGGCAGCAGTTTTTGAGGTTTTTTTATTGCCTGATTCGCTGTTCCAGCCTTTCACAAGCGCTTCGGTTCTACGAACATTCAACGAATTCTTCACAACCAGTTTGGCTGCAGAAATCTGATCAATTCCCTTTAGTGCAAGCAACACTTTTGCATGTCCGGCTTCGAGTTGCCGGCTTTTCAACATCTCCAACACCGGCTCGGTCAACGTCAAGAGCCGCAACAAATTCGTGATGGTGGCGCGTGACTTACCAACGTTTTCTGCGATATCAGAATGCGACATCATGAATTCATCTGCCAGACGTTTCAACAGATTTGCTTCTTCCACAGGATTCAGATCTTCTCTCTGAATGTTCTCGATCAATGCCATCGCCATGGCGGCCTTGTCAGGAATTGCTCTTACGATGACAGGCACTTCATGAATTGAAACCCTTTGCGCGGCGCGCCATCGGCGTTCTCCTGCAATGATTTCGTAACCATCTCTTGTTGTCGATTCCCTTGCAATAATGGGCTGAATGATGCCGTGCGCACGAATGGAGTCGGCAAGCTCGTTCATGGATTCTTCATCCATGTCCATTCTTGGCTGATAGGGGCCGGAGTGCAGCTTCTCAATCGCAATCAAGCGAACATTGTCCGACTGCAATGGAATTGTTGCGGACCTTGATGCGCCTAGTAGAGCCTCAAGTCCTCGTCCCAATTTCTCCTGGCTGCTCATAGGCGCTCTTCTTTACTCAGCAATTCACCAGTGAATGCTATGTAAGCCATTGTTCCTAAACACTTATTGTCATAATCTAAGGCCGTTTTTCCGTGACTGGGAGCTTCTGCCAACCTGATATTTCTGGGGATGATAGTCCGATAGACCAAATCTTGAAAATGACTGATCAACTGAGCCGATACCTCGCGATTCAACTTGTTTCTTCGATCATGCATAGTCCGGAGAATGCCATCCAGTTTCAATTGGGGGTTTAATGATTGTCGAACTGTTTCAATAGTGTCAAGCAACTCAACCAGTCCCTGCAACGCAAAATATTCGCATTGCGTTGGAATAATTACTCCGTCAGCAGCAACAAGTGCATTCAGCGTCACAATATTTAGCGACGGAGGACAATCCATCAAAATATAATTATAAGTGTCCCGAACCGCTTTGATTGCATTTTTTAATCGGTACTCACGTTGGTCAAAATTCAGCAATTCCACTTGCGCTCCGACAAGGTCCCTGCTTGCTATAACCGCATCCATTCCAGACTCAGTGCTTTGAATGACGCTTTCGAGCGAAACTCTGCCAATCAACACTTCATAAATCCCCGAATCCGCGCTATATGGCACGAAACCGATGCCTGCGGTGGCATTGGCTTGAGAATCCAGGTCAATCAGAAGAACTTTTCGTCCAGCACGGGCTAATGATGCGGCAACATTGATCCCTGTGGTAGTTTTTCCGACGCCACCTTTTTGGTTGGTTAGGGCTAGGACACGGCTCATAGCTGTATAACTTCCTTCAATTTCGTGGATGCTTCATGACCACAAGATGTCGAGTGCTCCTTAAGCATGGAACAGCGATCTCGCGAATCGACAGAATACAGCGAACTCTCATTTCTTCCAATTCCTTGCTCGGATATCGTCCCTTCATTGCAAGAATGTAGCCTTTAGGGTCCAACAAAGGCAGCGCTAGTGCAGCCACCGCATTCAGCGAGCCCAATGCACGTACAAGAATTGTGTCATATTGGGACTGCTTCTCCATATTTTCAGCACGCTGCTGCAATACTTCTACGTTTTCTAGCCCAAGAATTGCAACTACATGTCTGACAAACTGAATTTTCTTGCCATTTGAGTCCAGCAGAGTAATTTTCAATTGCGGGTTCGCCAAAGCGATTGGAATTCCAGGAAACCCTGCTCCGCTACCCAGATCAAGCACCTTGCCTCCCTGCACATATTCGGAAATCGCAAAGCTGTCCAGAAGGTGCTTTGGCACTACATCACTCGCTTTTCTAATTGCCGAGAGACTGTAGACTCGATTCCATTGCATGAGAAGTTCTGCATGCTCTAGGGCTCGATCAACAACATCATCACTGAGAGCAAGGCGCAATTCCTTCAATCCTTTCACCAGTTGGCAGCGCATCTGTTGCCTGGAAAACAATCCAGCCTTAGTCTTCTCCTTTGCAGCTAGCTCGGCAATTGTTTTTTCATCCATGGCTAACGGTGCGACTCAGACTGGCTGGTTGTCAGCCAGTTGCATCAACAACTGTTTTTTCAGATGAACGGATAGAACTGTAATCGCAGCTGGGGTCACTCCAGGAATGCGCGAAGCCATGCCCAGAGTTTGCGGCCTGCGAATCTCCAGTTTCTGTCTGACTTCATTCGATAGCCCATGCACCTGGTTATAATCCAGTGATTCCGGCAGTTTTGTGTTTTCAGCCTGAAGAGACTTCTTAACTGAAGCCTTTTGCCGTTTGATGTATCCTTCGTATCGAGCTTCAATCTCAAGCTGCTCCTTTACCGCTGGATCTTTAACTGCAATACCCGCCTCCGGCAGTGCCAATATCGAATCATAACTCACAGATGGATCTCGCAGCAAATCAAACAGCGTAGAATCGTTTTGCAATGGTCTGCCCAGCACCTGAGTGACTCGCTCCTGCGTTGACGCGGATGGTTTAATCACTTTGCTTTCAAGCCTTCGACGTTCCTTGGCAATCACATCTCGCTTTTCGCAAAACAGGCGCCAGCGCGTATCGCAGACCAGTCCCAGATTACGGCCTGTTTCCGTCAATCGGAGGTCTGCATTATCTTCACGCAGCATCAGCCGGTGTTCGGCGCGCGAAGTGAACATACGATAGGGCTCATCCGCACCCTTGGTAACAAGATCATCTATCAGCACACCAATGTAGGCTTCATCTCGACGCGGCCACCAAGGCTCGATTGATTGAGAATGACAGGAAGCATTGAGCCCTGCAATGAGACCCTGACAGGCAGCTTCTTCATATCCGGTAGTTCCATTGATCTGCCCTGCCAAAAACAATCCGTCCAGTAGCTTTGTTTCCAGACTTGGCTTCAATTCACGCGGGTCGAGAAAATCGTACTCGATTGCGTAACCAGGTCGAGTCAATTCAGCATTTTCAAAGCCGCTGATGGAACGCACAAACTCGCATTGAACGTCAAACGGAAGACTTGTGGAAATACCATTTGGATAAATTTCCACCGAATCCAATCCCTCCGGCTCCACAAAAATCTGATGAGACGTTCGATCTGCAAATCTCACCACCTTGTCTTCGACTGACGGGCAGTATCTCGGTCCTATGGAATCAATTGTACCGCCATACATTGCAGAACGATCCAGTGAGGCACGGATGATGTCATGCGTACGTTCGTTAGTGCGGGCAATGTGGCAGGACACCTGCCGTGGATGCTCATTGACAGAACCGATGAAGGAAAACACCAAGGCAGGTTGGTCGCCTGGCTGCTCAATCAACTTCGAATAGTTGATGGTGCGCCCATCAATTCTTGGAGGTGTTCCAGTTTTCAGACGTTCCACGTGGAACATCATCTCCCGAAGCCGCGTTGCCAAGCGATTGGACGGCGGGTCTCCTGCACGTCCTCCACTGTGATTCTCTAAGCCGATGTGAATGGTGCCGCCTAAAAAGGTACCAGTTGCCAGAATAACGGCTTTTGCCCCAATTCTTATGCCAAATCGCGTCAATACTCCCCTTACCGTCCCATTCTCGACCAGCAAATCTTCCACTTCTTGTTGAAATATCGTCAAATTCGGTTGATTTTCCAAAGTTCGGCGTACACTGGCCCGATACAGCATGCGATCGGCCTGAGCTCGTGTCGCCTGCACCGCTGGGCCTTTTCTCACATTGAGTCGGCGAAACTGTATGCCGCTTTGATCCGTAACTCGCGCCATGATTCCGCCAAGTGCATCAATTTCCCGTACGATGTGGCCTTTGCCAATACCACCGATAGCCGGATTGCACGACATCTGACCAATAGTCTCCATGCTTTGCGTTAAAAGCAGGGTATTGCTTCCGCTGCGCGCCGAAGCCATGGCCGCTTCCGCGCCCGCGTGTCCGCCACCGACGACGATCACGTCGTATTCCATTGAATGTTTCACTGTATTCAGGTTTTTACTTTATTGATGGTAATAATCGTACTCGGAAAGAATTTCTTGTGTAAACTTCCACGCTTCAGTAAACGTAAGGCGTTCTTCTTCCGGAAACACGATCTTGGTATACAGTCCTTCTGCCCTTTGCGCTTTCAATCTGTCGAGCATCGTCTCCAGCCCAACTCGATCAACTCTTGTAAAGCTTTCCTCGCCCGGCAGTATATAGGTGATCAAATTGCTGCCGCTTTGATCTTCGGAATAGTGTATTTCCACGACAAAACGGTTTGCCGGACTTCTAGCGGGGCGAAGCATCAGCTGAGTTTCTTCTTTCAATTCAACTAGTTCCGCCTGTAGTTGTTGGGCTTCACTACTGCGACTTGCGAATGCCGTTCCAAGTTCCGTCAGTTCCAGCAAGCGAGACTGATAGGCTTGCTTGAGTTGGGTCAGTTCCTGATCGGTTTGCCGGCCAGCAAATTGCATGCTTTCTTTCTCAATCGAAAGTTTATCAATTGTCTGCTGACGATTCTCAATATCTTTTCCGAGCTGTTCCGTCACAGCCAGCAAGCGATCCAGTTGTTTCGCCTGATCGCTCTGCTGTCGCTCGAGGTATATAATTTCACGCTTAAGATCATCATTCAGTTTCTGCAAACCAGCTCGATCTTCAAGTAGTGCTACACGTTCGGATTGTAGTGCCTCAACATCTTTTTCCTGCTGCTCAGATTGCTCCCGCAGTACTATTTCCACGCTTTGTATATTACCAAGTGTCTGCCTCAACTCCGCAACCTGACTCTCGTATTTCTGAAGTTGTGCAGTCAACTCATTGATCTGTTCAAGTTTTTCTACTTCAGAAGCGGTAAGATCAGCGATTTCCTCACCGCGGCCGGTCAGTTCCAGTTGCAGTCTTTGCAACTCTTTTTCGCGTTCAGTATTTCGAGCCTGCAGACTCTCGGCTTCCGCTAGTGTCTCAGTCAGAAATGCGCGCAATTCGCTGAGTTCCTGCTGTTGCTGCTCGACAGTTCGCGAACTCTGTGCACCGGTTTCCGACAATTGCGCTATTTGCTCGATTTGTTCCGTCTGACTGGTTTGAAGTTCCTGAACCTCGCTGGATTGTGCCGCAAACTGTTCCTCTAGCCTCGCAAATTGGCGCTCTCGTTCGATGTACTGTGCCTGCAGTCGTTCCAGTTCCTGGATTCTTTCTCTGTACAGTGCTCGAAGGTCACTGAGTTCCTGCCGTTGCTGTTCAACAACCAGAGAACTCTCTCCGCCCGATTCAATTAGTTGCGCTATTTGTTCACTCTGTTCCGTCTGACTGGTTTGAAGTTCCTGAACCTCGCTGGATTGTGCCGCAAACTGTTCCTCAAGCCTCGCAAATTGGCGCTCTCGTTCAATGTGCTGTGCCTGCAGTCGTTCCAGTTCCTGGATTCTTTCGCTGTACAGTGCTCGAAGGTCACTGAGTTTCTGCTGTTGCTGCTCGACAGTTCGCGAACTCTGTGCACCGGTTGCCGACAATTGCGCTATTTGCTCGATTTGTTCCGTCTGACTGGTTTGAAGTTCTTGAACCTCGCTGGATTTTGCTGCAAACTGTTCCTCAAGCCGTGCAAATTCACGCTCTCGTTCAATGTACTGCGCTTGCAACTGTTCCAATTCCTGGATTCTTTCGCTGTACAGTGCTCGAAGGTTACTGAGTTCCTGCCGCTGCTGTTCAACAACCAGAGAGCTCTCACTGCCCGATTCAACTAGTTGCACTATCTGCTCGCCCTGTTCCGCTTTGGCCATCTTGAGTTGCTGAACCTCGCTGGATTGTGCCGCAAACTGTTCCTCAAGCCTCGCAAATTGGCGCTCTCGTTCAATGTACTGCGCTTGCAACTGTTCCAATTCCTGGATTCTTTCGCTGTACAGTGCTCGAAGGGCACTGAGTTCCTGCTGTTGCTGCTCGACAGTTCGCAAACTCTGTGCACCGGTTGCCGACAATTGCGCTATTTGCTCGATTTGTTCCGTCTGACTGGTTTGAAGTTCTTGAACCTCGCTGGATTGTGCTGCAAACTGTTCCTCAAGCCTCGCGAATTGGCGCTCTCGTTCAATGTGCTGTGCCTGCAGTCGTTCCAGTTCCTGGATTCTTTCGCTGTACAGTGCTCGAAGGTTACTGAGTTCCTGCCGCTGCTGTTCAACAACCAGAGAGCTCTCACTGCCCGATTCAACTAGTTGCACTATCTGCTCGCCCTGTTCCGCTTTGGCCATCTTGAGTTGCTGAACCTCGCTGGATTGTGCCGCAAACTGTTCCTCAAGCCGTGCAAATTCACGCTCTCGTTCAATGTACTGCGCTTCCAACTGTTCCAATTCCTGGATTCTTTCGCTGTACAGTGCTCGAAGGTCACTGAGTTCCTGCCTCTGTTGTTCAACAACCAGAGAGCCCTCACTGCCCGATTCAACTAGTTGCACTATCTGCTCGCCCTGTTCCGCTTTGGCCATCTTGAGTTGCTGAACCTCGCTGGATTGTGCCGCAAACTGTTCCTCAAGCCTCGCGAATTGGCGCTCTCGTTCAATGTACTGCGCTTGCAACTGTTCCAATTCCTTACTTCTTTGGTCAAATTGACTATGCAGGCTCTCCAGTTCCTGTTTTTGCCGTTCGATTGTCAGCGCACTTTGAATTTCAGCTTGGGTCAGCTCCCCAATGCGAACTTCCTGTTGAGCGCCTGCTGCGGTGACTTGTTGAATCTGAAATTCCTGTTGTGCCTGTTGCGCCTGCAAACCCAGAATTTCCTCAATGCGCCTTGAAAGTGTTTCACGCAGCTGTGCCTGCTCCTCAGTCTGACGAGCAATGGTGGCGCGCTGTTCTTCACCTGTTGTCGTAAACTGCTCAATCAAGGCCTGTTGCTTCGCACCACTCAGCACGAAACTCTGAAGTTCTGCGCCACGCTCAGCAAATTCCTCCTGCAGCTGATTGAGCGCAGCAACCTGCTCGGTATAAGATTCTTGTAACAACTCAAGCGATTCCAATCGCTGAGCCAGCTCAATTTCCTGCTCTGTACTGATCTCGGTAAGTTTTTGTATTTCTTTACTTTTTAGGTCTGATTCTTCTACAAGTCGAAGAATTTCCAAGTCGCTTTCAGTGTGAATCTGCTGCAGAGCTGCAATTTGTTCCTGCTGACTTTTCTCAATGGTTTGAAGGCTCTCAAACGCCGCTTGCAATTCATGAAATTCACTCGTTCTAGCTGCCAGCTGTGTTTCTATCGCTGATAACTCCACCTGTTTCAAATCAAAGTTTTTCTGCAGCTCCGCCAGTTCGGTGTTTTTGTTCTCAATCAGTTTTTCAAGATCGGCGATGATGGAATTCATGGAACCGACCCGCTTCGTCAGTGCCGCTCGTTGACGGCGGAAATCGTCAATCTGTTCGGTTAACGTCGCGACGTTAGCTGTAAGCTGCATCTGTGCCTGAAAAAGGCCAGCGACTTCGTATTCTAGTTTTACGATTTGGCTGCCGCGTTCCTCCAATTGTTCCTGCAGTGCGGCTCTTTGTTGTTCTGTTACAGATAGTCTTATATTTGTATCTTCAATGATTTCAGCAAGATAGGTGGCTCTTTCGCGAAGAGATTCCGTTTCTTGCATGGCTGCCTCTTCGGAAGTGAGCGCAGTTTCCAGATCATCGCCGAGCTGCACATTTCGAAGCATGAAGGTCACGGCAGCCATAAGAAATACCATGACCACTACCATCATAATATCGGTAAACGACGGCCAAATACTGTCATCCGAATGACTGGATTCGGAAGCATGGTGAACTCGAAGGTCGACGAATCCGCCGGTGTTCGACGTCATTTTCAGCGGCTCTCTAGTCAGTATTTTCGTCGTGCTTGTCGCGCAGTCTGAATCCGGCCCGCAGGATACCTCGGATGTCTCTCAGCAGTTCCATGTTTTGGTCAGTCAAAGTCTCAAACTTTACAAACATTTCATTTTGGGTTGCGCTGATCTCCTGAATCTGCCCAATAAAGGACTCGAATTTGGAAATCGCTTCGACAGTTCCGGTCAGCATTTCACTCAGATTCTGTTCCGGCGAGCGGGTCGCTGCCTGATATTGCGGCATGAGCACTGTTGCCGTAACGTGCTCTACCTGTCCAAGAATGTAAGATTGCGTGTCAAGCAGCTTCAAATAGAAATAACCGAACAGAAAGTAGGCAAGAATTGCGGTCATCGTAGTAGACAGTGCAGTAGACATACCATGAATGACAACATCAATTCCGCGCATGCTGTCCGTCTCAGAAATAACAGTGGAAGCGCCCAGCAACGCGACCGTCAGCGAAACGATGGTGCCGAAAACACCGGTCAATATCAAGATATTGTTGACAAATTTCGCAAAACTGGTGCGACTTGTTTCTTTTGCAAGCAACGTAGCGGCAAGTGCATTGTGGTTGATTTCCGTGCGAGCACTGAAGAATTCCGTTATTGTGTGGTAGCGCTGTCCAATTATTGAATCAGAAGGCACACTTTGCAGAGCTTCTTCAATATTTTCCGCACTCAAAGCACCGGTAAACTGATCAATAGCTTTTTCTTCCCTGTCGTACATCAGGAACAGCCGAATGATTTGAGCCAGACCTAGCAGAAAAAGAGTCAGGATCGCACCGTTTACAACCCAGCCGACGCCAGTGATCTGGTTGCGAATATACAAATTGGCGAGATAGTCCTGCTGCCATATAACAATTGCCACTACAACCGCCAGTACGATCAGCATTTGAACAAGGACTCTTGAAGATCTATTTTTTATCATAATAAACCGCTTGAAATAGATTCGTTGACGTTAGCCATTAGTTTAACTTTTATTACATTGCTACGAGTGTTGAGAATTATTTGCCAATGCAAAAGCTTGAGAATATTTCACCGAGCAATTCATCCGCTGTCAGCTTTCCAGTAATCTGACCGAGTTCGTCCATCGCATCTCTTAGATCTTGAGCGGCCAGTTCCCCTGCTTTATTCTCGGTAAGTGCACTGCGCGCCTGCGCTACGTACTCGCTTGCTCTTTGAATGGATCTGAAATGTCGTCGACGTGCAAGAAATATTCCCTCTTCTGTAATATCATACCCTGCAACTTTTTGTATTAATTTCACTAAATTATCTATTCCAGTGCCAATCAAGGCTGAAATAAATACTTGCTCATAATCGTTTTTCGACAGCGGAGATTCAAATTCCCTACTTAAATCAGTCTTGTTCCATACTACTACAACTCTGGCATTTTCCAGTTTATTTAAATTTTGAGTGTCGTCATCCGCTATGCCGCACTCGCTGTCAATGACATAGAGCACAATATCCGCATCCTGCGCGGCGTTCCAGGCTCGAAGGACACCCTCAGATTCAATGGAATCACCGCTTTCTCGAAGTCCCGCAGTATCGGTCAGGTGAACCGCGAGTCCGCCAATATCAATCATGACTTCAACCGTGTCTCTCGTCGTTCCGGCGTGCGGCGTAACTATCACCCGATCGCGGCCGGCCATTCGGTTGAGTAAACTGGACTTGCCGGCATTCGGCAGCCCTGCAATCGCGACTGCTATGCCCTCTCGAAGCACGCAGCCGATTGAAGTCCTCCGCAACAGATCGTCCAGCAGATTCTGTATCTTTTCCACGGACACGGCAAGTTCGGAATTCTCAAGAAAATCTATTTCTTCCTCGGGAAAATCGATCGCTGCTTCAATGAACATTCTCAGATTGATGACTTGATCCACAATCTCATGAACTTTTTGTGAAAAATCTCCACGTAAAGAACGCATGGCCGAATAGGCTGCTGCAGTAGTCGAGCTGTTGATCAAGTCTGCAACTGCTTCGGCTTGCGCTAAATCCAGCTTATCGTTTAAAAAAGCGCGTTTCGTGTACTCACCAGGCTCTGCAGGCCGAGCGCCCAGCTCCATCAGCCGCGCCAGCAACAGATGCAGAACGACTGGTCCGCCATGACATTGGAATTCGCAGACATCCTCTCCCGTGTAGGAATGAGGCGCCGGGAAAAATAGAAGAATTCCTTCATCCAACGTACGGTCGTTCGTATCGAGAAATTTTCGAAACATCGCTTTTCTGGGAACCACCAATTCGCCGGTCATGCAACGAGCGATTTCAGTCGATCGAGGCCCGGAGGTTCGAATAATTCCGATGCCGCCAATGCCAGCGGGCGTCGCGATTGCAGCGATCGTATCAGCGCTGGAGTCTAAGTCTTTACCAGCTTGCGGGTTATGTACCACTGCTGTGCAATTGAGAGAATGTTGTTAACCAGCCAGTATAGAACCAAGCCAGACGGAAACCACAGAAAGAATATGGTAAACACAATCGGCAGGCTCATCATGATGTTCTTCTGCAGGGCGTCCAGCGGAGTTGGATTGAGAAACTGCTGAGCGAACATCGATGCCCCCATCAATACAGGCAGAACGAAATACGGGTCGGAACTCGACAAGTCTGTCAGCCAGAGCACAAACGGTGCCTGCCTTAACTCGACGCTTTCCAGTAAAACCCAATAAAGTGCAATGAAAACAGGAATTTGTATCAGAATTGGCAAACAGCCACCAAGAGGATTAATCTTTTCCTTCTTGTAGATCTCCATCATTTCCTGATTCAGTTTCTGCTTGTCGTCTCCATACCGTTCTTTTAAAGTCTTGAGTCGAGGCTGAAGTTTTTTCATTTTTGCCATCGACTTGTAACTAGCTGCAGACAAAGGATAGAAGACAATCTTGACCAGCAGCGTCAGCAGAATGATCGAAAAGCCCCAATTTTTGACAAAATCATGGATTTTCTCCAAAATCCAGAACAAGGGGGATGAAACTGGTGTAAGCCAACCGTAGTCTACTGTCAATATCAATCCTTCTGCAGGATCCTTGAGTCTATCCTGCTCCTTTGGGCCGATATAAATCTGACTTTGCAGCAAGCCAACTGAATTATTGGCAATCGTTGTAGGAGATAGGGTGACATAACCGACCTGATAACGTGTATCCACACCATTGCCGTCCAGCGCCTTGGTGTAAATCCGATATGGCGAACCTTCCTGTGGCAGCCAGGCAGTCACAAAATAGTGCTGCAGCATGGCCACCCAGCCAGAGTCCGTTTTCACCACCGGGGTTTCGGTTCGGATTTCCTTGTAGTCAATCTTGTCATATTTATCTTCGATAGTATAGATTGCCGCGCCCCGATAGCTCGGCAAGGCTCGAAGGAATAGAAAACCCTCAGTTTCCGCAACATGCTCAGTGCTAAGGAATTGCCCGTACTGATAGCCTTGCCACGGTTTGCCGCTACGGTTATCAACCCTGAATTCAACGTCAATCAGATAACTGTCTGGGTAAAATGTAAATGTTTTTACATAGTTCACATCACCCGGCGAAGTCCAGCGAAGCGGCACTTTCAACGAATTTTGCGAGTCCGAGAGTGTGTAAGTATCAGATTCGGCAGTAAACTGAGTCTTGTGGTTCGGATATTCATCACCGCTTCCGACCAGCCCGGATTGTGCTACCAGGATTCCCGGACCTATATCCTTCAGCAGGCGAAATGGAACGTCGGGCAATTCGACTTCAACAGGATAATCGAGAAGTTTTGCTTCCCTGAGTTCGCCGCCGAAAGTGTCGATTTCGACTCGGAGCAAGTCGGTGCGCACCTTGATACGGCCGGCTGTTTCCAATTCACTGCCTGCTGTTGGAATGGCTCCGCTTTGCGTCACTGCAGCTGATCCAGCCGCAGTGGTCGGCGCCTGCGGCACTTCTTCTGCAATGACAGCCTCGCGCTGTTCAGGCGTTACCGGAATCTCCGTACTCTGATTTTGGTTCGTCAATTCAGAACCGGCATTTTTGGTGTTGCTATAGTCCATCCAAGCTTGCCAGATGAGCAGCAGAATCAGTCCGAGCGAGATGGACAGGAGCGCGCGTCTAAAATCCATCAGTCTGAGCTACAGTTCTCGGGCACTGGATCAAACCCTCCGGGATGCCATGGATGACAGCGGGATATGCGAAGAACGGTCAGCCAGGTTCCTTTCCAGGCTCCATGCAGTTCGATTGCCTGCAATCCGTAGTCTGAGCAGGTTGGATGAAATCGGCAGCAAGGGCCGATGA
Organism: Arenicellales bacterium; assembly: GCA_965219265.1. Lineage (GTDB taxonomy): Bacteria > Pseudomonadota > Gammaproteobacteria > Arenicellales > JAJDZL01 > JAJDZL01. The sequence continues at coordinate 2,828,067 of OZ244730.1, read as the reverse complement.
ACGGACTGACTGCATACCGATAGACTCGAATCACATTAATTAGAAATTTTTTCATTCTTCAGTTGCTTGAACAGGCTAAATAAGTTAATTTGCAGTTCCTGATTTGTCGCGGCTTCACAAATGCGGTGAGCTATGACGATCACGTCGAAATTTCGCAAGCTTTCTTGATTCAATCTGAAACATTCACGTATTTGGCGCTTGATTCGATTGCGATGAACGGACTTTCGAGATACGCGTCTGGATACGACAATTCCGAGACGTGTAACAGACTGGCTACGTTGGTAATGAACCAACACCCGGAAATACCGGTTTGATACTTTCCTGTGCTGACCGAAAACCGCTCGATATTCCCTGCGGCGGCTCAGTCGGCAACTGCTTGGAAATCGATGTTCATTCAGTGACTTACTATTTTTATGCACTCAGACGTGCACGACCTCTGGCTCGACGCGCATTGATCACAGCCCGACCGCCACGGGTTCGCATGCGGGCACGAAACCCGTGTTTGCGTTTTCGCTTTAAATTACTTGGCTGAAAGGTACGTTTCATAGGTTAAAACCACGATATTATTCCACTTTTTGCTGGCTGGCTGATTATGACGTTTGAAATTCCGTGCTCACAAACTTTGCAGCAAACGAGAGATTATAACAAACCGCCTTTCGTGTTCGGCGAGGAAAATACTCCTCTGAACATAAAATTTTCACGGATGTTTCGTTACAGGTGAATTACAATCTTCACTGGATAAAGTGAATAAAGTTACTATCTTCCGGATGCTCGTCCTGTAGTTCACTATACTCGTAAGAAATTGGAAAAAAATTATATTTCATATTACCAGTGCCAGCATGAACGCATCAGAACTCTGGAAATCGATTCTTTCCCATCTGGAGCAACGCTTAACCGAAGCGGAGGTAACTACTTGGCTACGTTCGCTTAGCCCTGAGTTCTCGGGCGACACACTGGTACTCAGTGCTCCGAATATCTACGCAAAAAAAAGAATTGAATCTGACTATAGAAAGCAAATTTCAGAATTGGCAACTGCTCTAAATGGTGGGGAAATAGTAGTCAAGGTCAGGACCGCAGCGGCACCTTCGAACACTACACACATCAAACCTGCCAATAAACGTTCCAGACCCTCAATTCAGACAAAAAAAAACTCTAAACAAGCCAATCAACTGTTTGGTTTCGGGGAACTGAGTCCGGAATACACTTTCGAGCAGCACATAGTAGGAGATTCGAACCAGCTTGCCAGGGCGGCGGCACAGGCTGTGAGCGAAGAGCCTGGACGCCGCGAGTACAATCCATTGTTTCTATATGGGTCGGTTGGCATCGGCAAAACCCATCTCATGCAAGCGGCCGGGCACGGCATTCTGAAGAATTTTCCCGATGCAAATGTAGGTTATGTTCAATCATCTATCTTCGTGCAGCATCTAGCGACGCTGTTCAGTAGAAAGGACAACGAAACCATTGAACTTTTTAAACAGACCTATCGGGAACTCGATGCGCTGTTGATTGACGATATACACTTTTTTGGCAACGCACAGGCTTCACAACAGGAATTCCTGTTAACCTTCAATACCTTGCTCGAAGGCAAAAAGCAGGTGATTATCACCAGCGACAAGTTTTTCCACAATCTGCCTGATGTAGAGGCTCGCCTCAGATCCAGGTTTTCGCAAGGGCTGTCGATTCCAATCAAGCCGCCGGAACTCGAAACCCGCATGGCCATCCTTGAAACCAAGGCCCAATTGCGTAATATTGATCTGACAATCGATGTAGCTCGGTTTCTTGCAGAAAATATTATCGGCAGTGCTCGAGAACTTGAAGGGGTAATTAACATATTGACTGCCAACTACAATTTAACCGGCGAACCCATCTCAATCAGTCTGGCAAAAACAGTACTATCTGACTTTCTGGCCGAACGTTCGATCAACCTACAAGAAATAAAGAAACAAGTGGCGCATTTTTATGGAGTCCGCATGGACGATCTTTCCGCACCCTCTCGAAAGAAAGAATTTGTCAGGGCTCGATACATCGCCATGTCTATTGCGCGGAAAGTGACCACCCTCAGCACCATCCAAATTGGCAAGGCTTTCAATCGCGATCATACGAGCGTTTTAAACGCATGCAAGAAAATCAACGAAGAGTTAAAGAAGGACCCGATGTTCAGAAATGATTACCAAACCTTGTGCGATATGCTGTCGCCCTGACAGCACTGTTAGTCTTGCTTTTGGCGGGCGCAAATACTCACGAAATATTCCTGTAGTTTCACCAATATGTGTATAATTTGTTATGTTGTGTGCATAACCCTATCGGTTTGACTGATCGGATCAAAACAATCCACATACACACTGCTGTACTATAGTCAGTTTCCAACAAATAGAAGTTCCTCTACGTCATTGTTATTATTGACTGATTTACACTTGTTATCATTATCCACACCCCTAATAATAAGAGTACTTAATTATCTGAATTCTTATGCACTTTATAATTAACAGAGAACAAGTTCTCAACCCCCTGAGTCGCGTCAATACGGTCGTCGACAGAAATCCAACTATTCCCATTCTTTCCCACGTATTGATGGAACCGGTGGAGGAAGGAATCAAGTTGACAGGGTCGAATATCGAGATCGAAATCAGCGAAATTATATCGGACATTGAAGTCCATGATCCGGAACCAGTTGCTTTTCCTGGATTGACTGTACAGGACTTCTGCAGACGACTACCGGAACGATGTGGCCTCAAATTCGAGATTGTCGATGGCAAGATGCACATTGATAAAATTGAATCTAAATCAGACAGATCGGATTCTCAAATAGAGCAGAACGAGGGTGATTACAGCAACGATACCGGACATTCTACACAGAGTAAGCTGGTGTTGCAGACCTTGTCGCAGGAACCATCGGATAGCGATTTTCCAAAACTTGACGCAGGGGAATGGGATATTCAGTTTACCATCGGCCGATCAGATTTGCACAGCCTGATTCTGCGTACGCAGCACGCAATGGGTGCAGACAACGTTCGTTATTATTTGAACGCAATGTTGTTTGAAATAGGAGAAAACGAACTACGAACCATTTCGACAGATGGTCATCGTATGGCAATGAGCGAAACCGCTGTTGTTACTGGGCTGAACGAAACCACTCATCGTGCCATTGTGCCGCGTAAAACAGTTCTTGATCTCAGTAAACTGCTGTCTGAACTTTCATCACAGATTGAAATTGAACTGAATGCTAGTCATATTCGTGTCAGCACCAAGTACGTGTCGTTCACCTCAAAACTGCTGGAAGGACAATATCCTGACTGGCGCGGCGCAATTCCGGTCAATCTGAGTAGTGTTTTTCGAGGAGATCGAGAAGAGCTGGTGTCAATTTTTCAGCGGGTAAACATACTGGGAGCCCGGGATAAAAAGCCACTTGGGGCAACCTTGGAAGTTGATGGCGGTGTGCTCCGAGTCTACGCACGATCAACCAGTAGTGCATTACAGGAAATTGATGAAACAATGGATGTCGAGCAAGATGGAGAGTCTTTGAAGTTCCAGGCGAACTGCCGTTATCTGCTAGATATTTTCGAGGCCATGCCGGACTGCAGTAGAGTTGAATTCAACCTGCGCAACGCTCAAACTGCCTGCTTGATCAAATTTCCACACAACAAATCTTCATCTTTTCTCGTGATGCTGTTGAAAGACCGCTGACTTTCTGATTATTAAATCTGTTCAATCGCTCTTGTGGATTCGGTTTAGGGCAACCGAATCCGTGGAATCTATATTTACTGAGTTGCCCAACTATTGATCTTCGAGTATGACCCTAGATAATTCATCCAACAGTACATACGACCACACCAATATCAAGGTGCTGCGCGGGCTTGAGCCTGTTCGCAAGCGACCTGGAATGTACATTGGCGACACCGACGATGGTACCGGTCTGCATCATATGGTGTCAGAAGTTGTTGATAATGCCATCGATGAAATCTCTGAAGGCTACGGCATTCGAATCAGGACAACCATTCACGAAGATAATTCGGTTTCGGTCGAAGATGAAGGCCGTGGCATACCAACCGGTATCATGGAAGATGAGGGACTCCCTGCAGCAACGGTGATCATGACGATCCTGCATGCCGGGGGGAAGTTTGATGCCGATGCCTACGAAGCTTCCGGAGGGTTACATGGAGTCGGTGTATCTGTGGTCAATGCCCTTTCAGAGCAGTTGTGGATGACGATTTACAGCGAAGGGTCCATCCACTATCAAGAGTTTCGCGATGGAGAGCCCGTCGAACCGTTAAAGGTTATTGGCACAACTGACAGAACCGGAACAACCATCCGGTTCAAACCCTCAAGGCAGGTGTTTTCAGACACCGAATTTCGATTCGAGACATTACTTGAGAGGTTGAGGGAGATGTCATACCTCAACTCTGGTGTATCAATTGAGCTTCATGATGAACGCGATGGACGCAAAGAAATTATGCAGCACGATGGCGGAATCGTGGAGTATGTATCTGACATGAACCGTGTGCGAAGCCCAATCAATGAGAACGTCATATCGATTGCTGGCGAGAAAGATGGCATTCAGGTTCAGGCGGCACTGCAGTGGAGTCACAACTACTATCACGTAAATACCCGCTGCTATACGAACAATATATACCAGCGCGACGGCGGAACGCATGCCACTGGCTTTCGCTCGGCAGTGACGCGGACACTCACCACATTTCTGGAAAAGCAGGGACTGGCCAAGAAAATAAAGGTCACCGGGGATGACACCCGCGAAGGGCTTACTGCAGTTCTGACCGTCAAGATTCATGAACCTAGGTTTTCATCCCAGACCAAGGACCGGCTGGTTTCGTCGAATGTTGAAGGTGCAGTTCAGACTGTCGTAACCAACGGGCTAACCGAATTTTTGGAAGAAAACCCGAAATCAGCGCGTCTTGTCTGCGAAAAAGTGATAAGTGCGGCAGTTGTACGGGAGAAAACACAAAGAGAGAAGGCACTTGCGCGAAAGAATGCTTTCGGGTCGACGAGCCTGCCTGGAAAACTGGCCGACTGCCAGGAAAGAGATCCGACACTAAGTGAACTGTTTCTGGTTGAGGGGGAATCAGCGGGAGGCTCGGCAAAGCAGGCAAGAGACCGAAAATATCAAGCAATTCTGCCGTTGAAAGGCAAGATTCTGAATGTACAGAAAGCCTCTGCGGACAAGATTGTTGCTTCTGCGGAAATCCAAACTTTGGTTGCAGCGCTGGGAACTGGCGTTGGCCTAGATTTCGATATTGAAAAGCTTCGCTATCATCGCATCATCATCATGACGGATGCGGATGTAGACGGATCGCACATTCGAACTCTATTGCTGACATTCTTCTACAACGAGATGCCTAAATTGATTGAGGCAGGGCACCTGTATATTGCACAGCCGCCGTTGTACAAGGCGAAGTTCCGTAAATCCGAGAGATATCTGAATGACGATAAGGAACTTGATGAATATATCCTGGAGGCCGCAATCGCTGATGCAAGGATTGAACTGAATGGCGGCTCAACGTCACAGGCAGCAAGCCTTGAGGGAGAAAGGCTTGGGGAACTGTGTTTGTGTCGAGTGTCGGCAAAGAGTGTATCTGAGCTTCTCGCCAAACGCTTCGATCGAAACGTGTTGAAGGAGATGGAGAATTTACCGCTTCTGGTTCCGTCAAGATTCAACGACCTAGAGTATCTTGATTCTTTCTCCCAACAGCTGTCGGAAAGTCTTGCTGCGAACTCGAATGGAGGCGCAGGATATTCAGTAACCACAGTCCCGTCCGGTCATGGAAATGGCCAAGAGCATTATGTTATCAAGGTCGTTAAAGATCACATGGGTGAACTTGAAGAGTCGATTTTCGATGAGCAGTTCGCAGCTTCAGCCAGCTATCGAGCCATTACTGCCCTAGCGGAAGAAATGCGCAAACTTGAAGTCAAGGAAGTTGAAGTTCATCGAGGCACGAAATCTTCTGATCGTATTCACTTGACCGAAGCGGTTGACTGGCTGCTTGAGGATGCAAGAAAAGGGATTGCCATTCAGCGCTACAAAGGTCTCGGTGAAATGAACGCAGATCAGTTGCGCGAGACGACAATGGATATGAATGAACGATCACTGCGAAGAGTGAAGATTGAGGATACTTTTGGTACTGACAAAGCTTTTGCGGTGCTGATGGGAGATGAAGTCGCTCCACGCCGCGAATTTATTGAAACCGAAGCTCTATCAGTCAAGAATCTCGATATCTGAATCTGCTCTAAATTAGTGCAAACTGGTTCTTGCAGTCAACACAAATTTCGGTATTTCTGCATCAATCTGAGCGCCATCATCGGCAATCAACTGGTAGCTGCCTTCCATCGTTCCAACGGGCGTTTCAAGAACTGTCCCGCTGGTGTACTGATAGTACTCTCCCGGCATGATGTGGGGCTGTTCTCCGACAACTCCTTCTCCCCTTACATGTTGCACATTCTCGTCACCATCTGTCACGATCCAGTGTCTCGTCATTAGCTGTACACCAACCGAACCTTGATTGGTTATGGTTATGGTGTAAGCGAATACAAAATGTCGATTGGCAGGATCCGATCTTTCAGAAAGGTAATGTGTCTCAACTTTGACTTGAAGTTTATATTGGTCGGCCATTGGGTCTGCAGAACATTAATGAGCAGGCATCAAGAAATACAAGAAGCAACCGAGTTTACATTGATTTGCTAGAAATCTTGGCTCTAAGGGCGTCATTATACAATCCGATGATGCGCGAAACTGTGAGTCTCGGAACAGATGGTGATGTAGGCTCAGCCAAAAGGTTTATAAATTATTTTGGCACTTGATCTGAGTAATCACAAATGGTTCACGATCCAATCTCACCGCACTTAGGCATCTTCCCCAGCAGCAGCCCGAATCCATCGCTAGTATGCCAGGCTGCATATAGACGCCAAGTGAAGACCAGTGTCCAAATACGATAGTTGGCCTAATTTCGTTTCGCTCCGGGAAGTCAAACCAAGGCAGCAGATTCTTTTGCTGTTCACCCAGTGTGCGCATCTCCAGGAAATCGAGTTTGCCGCTACGCTTGATGTAGCGCATACGCGTAAAGACATTGATCATGAATCGAAGGCGTTTCCAGCTATCAAGGGATTCGGACCAGCGACGAGGCTTGTTTCCAAACATATGCTTCATGAGACTCTGTCTCTCAGAGCTCATCAGTATTTGATGAATTTCATCTGCATAATTCAAAGCATCATCCAGAGACCAGAACGGGTGAATTCCTGCGTGGACTGCAAGGAAGTTCAGCTCGGAATTGTGAATTACGAACGGCTGGCTACAGAGCCATTGTTTAATCTCGGCCCGCTCTGACGCGCTCAGAACGTCTGAAATGGTATCACGTTCACGCGGCTCAACGACATCCTCAAGCACTGCCAGCAAATATAGATCGTGGTTGCCCAGCACGACGTCAACACACGATTCATGCGCCATGGCGTAGCGCACTACAGACAGTGAATCCGGTCCTCGATTGACAAGATCACCAAGCAGAATCAGGTGATCGCTTTCAGGCGAGAATTTGATTTTATCCAGCAACAGGCAAAATTCCTGATAACGTCCTTGAATGTCGCCGATTGCATACGTAGCCATGACAAAATGACAGAATTTATCGGCCGTATTTCGAGACTACTGATTGCAAATCGTATTCAGGCGAGTCTGCCGATAACTTTCTCGCACGAAAAGATAGGTATCAGGCTGTTCTTCAAGCAGGTCCGTAAAAGGAAGGAGGTTTGCTCGCGTGTCAACCAAAGAAATCTGTTGCACAATCAACTGATGCTCAGATTTTTCGATGTGTTTTTCAACATAGGTGTAACGGCTGTGGACCGCAGACCCAGCCGCATCTCGAACATTTGTGGGGCCGAAAATTGGAGCTACCATATAGGGGCCCTCGCTGACTCCCCATCGACCAAAGACATGACCGAAATCATAGTTTCTGTACGGAATTCCGGCAGCACCGCCAATGTCAATGAAACCTGCCAATCCGAAAGTCGAGTTGACTACGAAGCGCGTGCCGGAAGCGACGGCCCCTGGGAGGTTGCCCATCAGTGCTGCTGCAGTCATGTTACGCGGTTCTCTCAGATTGTTGTAGAAATTCGAGATGCCTTTTTCCAAATTATCATTGGTGAATTTTTTGTATGTTCTGGCAGTCGGCTCGAACATAGCTTTGTCCAAAGTCAGATTAAAATTAGAGATGCTGCGATTTATGGATTCAAATGGGTCGCTTGCTTCGACGTAGAATTCCGGATCAAGTGCTGCACATTCCGTCGGGGAGTAATTCTTGGCGCACCCTGAAATCAAAAGTACGCATACTGCCAATGCGAATACTAACCGAACCGACACCATCAGAAACCCTAGGTTACGCTATAGCAGGAATCAGGGAGTAGTTTGAATATTTCAGTTGTGTCCAATATGCGTTCATTCATTGCTTGAATGATGTTTTGTCCACTGAATCTTCCTGTAACTGGCAATCTCCCAATCTCCAATGCGTGCAGGGTAACTATGTCGTGAAGGATGGCGCGGTCATACCAAGGCGGGCACGGTCCATCGTAGCCATGGCAATCGCCGCCCATTTGTTCATCGCCGACAAACCAGGTAGCGACATGACTATCCGGATTTGGAACGCAGAAAGAAAGATATTCAGTCGTTCTTGTTCCATTGTAATAATCATTGCTTACTAGTATCATCTGTTACCCGAAGTGCCAATTTGACACTAATTTTTCTCGCAAATTATACCAACCGAAAGTTATTTGCTACCGTTCAATCGACATAGTTTAAAGCGATTTTGCAGTCTGATTTTTTGTCTCATGCTTTCGCTCTCTTCAACTGTCGGTGAGTTCGTGTTTGCTGCAGATTCGAGTGTAGAAGAGGTTGCAAAGACGATCTTCAAGGCGTTTACACGCAATCAACAGATTGAGAGCAATCTGATTGTCGAATCAGAATCGGCAGTAGCAGTACAGGATTTTTATATCGCCCTTCTACGACCTACTTGGGGCATGGATGTGGGATATGCATCACACGCCATGAGTATGAGTGATGGCATGGCAGCACCGCTTACAGGCATATTGCTAGAGAATATGTTTACCGGTACGCGAGCGGTTGTTGATAGATCGTACGGCGTTTACATGCAGGCGGCTGCAGAATTGCTGTTTCGAGTGCGCTCGGCGGACTTGAATTTCGCGGACACCAAAGAACAGGCTCTTGCGGCCCTGAAGACTGTAATTCCCGGCGTACGTCTTTCGGATGCTTTAGTTTCGGAGCCAAATTCGAGTGATCAATCGCTAGCATCCGCTACAAATCTTGAGGTGAGATTTTGCGTTCTGGGTCGCGAACTCGAGCTTGATCAGGACAGCGACTGGATCAACAGGCTTTCGACTTATTCAGTTGCCATGTATGATCAGGATAAAAAGAAGATTGCGATGCTGGACGGTTCAGGATTGATGCATCCCCTAGATGCTGTGCTAGTGACACGAGATGCGCTGCTTGAGCGAGGCATTCAGGTTCAGGAGAATGATATTCTAGCCATCGGTCAACTCACAGAAGGCTTTGCAGTGGAAGATCTGAGTCGACTGCGCACCGAATTCGAAGGGCTTGCCGATGGTGATCCAGTTTTCGTTTACATGGGGTTTCGGTAGATCTGGCGTTGACGCCGGACAAGTAATTCTTTGCCGAATAAATTGAATGCCAAAGGATTCATATTTGCTCTTGGCAAATGGTCGGATTCTCACTTACCGTTTGCAAAGACATTCAACCTGACCGGAGCGTTGTTGGGATGTCCTAGAATTCGATTTCCGCTGGGAATGATGGTCAGTGCAGGAATTGGCAAGATTCTGATCGGTTCGGCGCCTGAGAATGTAGCGCAGGTGCGCGAAATTATTCAGGATGGCAGTGGAATCGGAGCGGAAGTTTCCTATTTGCTGCTGGATGAAGATTGCGGCATTGATCAAGCGGTTCTAGAAGCCAGTGAATTTGTCGCACAATCTACAGTGCTCATTACCGGTGCTGGACTTTGTTGCATCGGTACAGAATTCTCTACTAGATTGAACAGTGAACTCAAGCATTGCAAAGGTGCAACTGGCTTCAGGATTCGAAATAGTCTGGTAGATGGAAATCAAGCGAAACTTGAGATGCTCGCTCTGGATGTTCGTGCTCAGAAGAGAATTAGACAGGAGGTTGGTAACGGAGTGCTCACGGCGAGGGAAATTGAAGATTTGCAATCGTACTGTACTGCAACCCTCCGCTATTCTGAAGTAGATGTTGGGCAAAATATCGCTTATCTGAATTCAATTGACGGAACATCAATCAATGTCAATATTCTAAACAGTGCGGATTTCATGAATGCTTTGGGGGAAACGGAATTGACTTGATCAGAAATCATAAGCGATTGATTTATTGATCAATTCAGGAACCTGCCTCACTTTTAGAAAAGTTGATTGAACCAAATCAGGCCGTCACTTGAATATGTTGTGCTATACACCCAATATTACAGGAACTCTCGCTCTCAATAAAATCCGTGAGTTGTAACACAATAATGAGGTAATTGTGCTGTTTCGCAATTGCGCTTTCATTTGCAATTCATATTTTAAACTCTACTGAAAATTTTTATTGATGTGGCCTCAAAGTTGATGTATATATAAACTTCCGTCTTGTCATTCAGTTAGCGGTTCCCGTAATCTCTGATAGAACATGACACTTGCACTCAGAAATTAAATTCGATACTGTTTCTCCAAACACCAATAAAACAATGAAAAAAAGCCACTCCCCCAAGGAACCGATCAGCGGCAGGATAGTTCCCCGCTATGCGGGGCCCTCAACTTTTTGCCGACTGCCTGAACTACGGGATGTATCTTGGTGTGATGTAGCCATCCTTGGCGTTCCCTTTGATGCCGGAACCAGTTATCGGCCAGGGGCACGCTTTGGACCCCAGGCCATTCGACAGGCATCCCGACACCTGCGTTACAACTTCCATCCTGTCTACCAGACCGAACCATTCAAATCCCTTCAGGTTGCCGATGCCGGGGATGTGGCATGCAATCCCTTCAGCATTGATGAAGCAATCCTTCAAATTGAAACGACCGCGACAGACCTGAACAAACACACTGATGCAATTGTCAGCCTGGGAGGCGATCATACCATTGCGGTACCACTGCTTAGAGCAGCAAATAAAAAAGTCAAAGGGCCAGTCGCGCTGGTACATTTTGATGCGCATCTAGATACATGGGATACTTATTTCGGGGCACCATACACCCATGGAACACCTTTTCGGCGTGCAGCGGAAGAAGGGCTCTTTATGGAAGACGCATCCATGCATGTCGGAATTCGCGGCCCCCTGTACAGTCCAGATGATCTGAAAAACGATCAGGAGCTGGGGTTCAAGACAATCCACTGCGACGAACTTGAGAAACATGGACCGGATCATGTGGCAAAACGTATACGTGATCGAATTGGCGATCACCCTCTTTATCTTTCCATTGACATTGATGTGCTTGACCCTGCTCATGCACCTGGAACAGGAACACCTGAAATCGCCGGACTAACCACTCGCGAACTACTAAACATTCTTCGTGGACTAGCCGGCGTGAATCTGGTCGCTGCAGATATCGTTGAAGTTTCGCCTGCTTATGACCATGCGGAGATCACTTCTCTGGCAGCGGCTACCATTGCTTACGAGATGATTAACCTCGTGGTGTGTCGTTCCAGATGAATGCAACGCAAGCCGTTATTCGAGCAGCAGAATTAGATGACGATATTGCAATCAATGACATAGGTAACTGGTATATCGAGAATACCGCCATCAATTTTGAGGTCAAAGCACGGAGTCGGGATCAGTGCCGAAAGTAGATTGAATCTTTTAATACGCAAAATTCTCGTCATCATCTTCTGGTAACCACGATTGCGTTTCAACTGTTGCAGTTGACTCGACACCGCCTTAAGGCCGGTGGTTGCAACTACAGTTGGGACCGAATCCGTAAAATCATGTAAAGCGTACAACGCATAACGGTCGTATACGAACGTAGGGATGGTCGAATGTTGCATATCCGAAAAGCGACCGTTCCGGAAATGGAGCAACCGAGGATCTGCGAGTTGTTTGGAGTGGATACATCGTTCCTTCGGCTTGATGGTGAACTATCTGTACAAGCTCAGTAACATTGAGAAAATTCACGAAGAATACGTTGAAAACGGCACCATCAAGTTTTCATCATTATTGAAAGCTTTGCTGAAATCAGCAAAGCAAAGCGTTCACCATTAAACTTGCCTTATACCCTACGTCAATAGCGGCAAACTGAGTCGACTGTATTCTTCAGTCTGACGGGTATTCGCTCTCTTCTTCTGCCCACTCAGAAAGAGGCGGGCAGCTGCAGATGATATGGCGATCGCCATAAACATTATCAATTCTGCTGACTGGCGGCCAGTACTTGTCGTGCCAGACCCACTCCAGTGGAAAGAATGCTTCCTGCCTTGTGTACGGCAACTCCCAGGTTTCCTGAACGAGCAAATCAAAGGTATGTGGTGCGTTTTTCAATGGATTGTTTTCAGTGTCGGAATCGCCTGACTCAATATCGGCAATTTCACTGCGAATCTGAATCATCGCATCGCAGAATCGATCTATTTCGCGCTTCGCTTCGCTTTCCGTTGGCTCAATCATCATCGTATCGGCTACCGGAAAGGAAACTGTTGGAGCGTGAAAACCAAAATCAATCAAGCGTTTGGCTACATCTTCAACAGTGATGCCGGTACTTTTTTTAATTTGGCGTAAATCAATGATGCATTCATGTGCGACACGATCATTTCGCCCTCGATACAGTATCGGGTAATGCGGCTGCAGTCTTTTTGCCATGTAGTTTGCATTCAAGATGGCAATTTCAGTGGCATAGCGGAGTCCCTCAGCCCCCATCATTGAAATGTAAGCCCACGAGATTGGAAGTATGCCCGCCGACCCCCACGGCGCCGCTGATACGCTGCCAACGGTCGGTTCGTGTCCTGCATAGGGGTTAACGCCTTCAACCACACAGTGATCTGGCAGAAAAGGCGCAAGGTGGCTTTTAACTCCTATTGGCCCCATTCCCGGACCGCCTCCGCCGTGCGGGATACAGAAAGTCTTATGCAGGTTGATGTGTGCGACATCTGCTCCAAATTCGGCCGGAAGACATATACCGACCAACGCGTTCATATTTGCACCATCTAGGTAAACCTGCGCACCGAATTCATGAACCAGGTCGCATATATCGGTAATCTGCTCTTCGAATACTCCATGGGTTGATGGATAGGTAATCATCAATGCGGCAACTTCGTTTTGATGTTTCTCAAGCTTTGTTTTGAGATCGGTAACGTCGACATTACCCATTTGGTCACACTTCACGACGACTACGCGCAAACCGGCCAAAGCAGCGCTGGCAGGATTGGTGCCGTGCGCAGATTCGGGAATAAGGCAGACGTTGCGATGGCCTTCGCCTTGCTGCTGTAAGTATTTCTTGATGCAAAGCAGCCCGGTATATTCTCCTTGGGAGCCCGCATTTGGCTGAAAAGAAATCGCATCGAATCCGGTAATTTCACATAGCATCGTTTCCAGTTCTTCTACCAGTTGATGGTAGCCTTGCGTTTGATCCAATGGCGCGAATGGATGTATGGCGCTGAATTTGTGAAATGTAACCGGCGTCATTTCAGTCGTTGAATTCAGTTTCATGGTGCATGAGCCCAGCGGAATCATCGATCGGTTCAATGCGATGTCTTTTTGTCCGAGCTGCCGAATGTATCGCAACATCAGGGTTTCTGATTGATATAGACTGAAAGTGGGATGTGTCAGATAGGAACTTGTTCGGCTCAAATTCTCCGGTATGACATCTTTGACGACTGCATCCAACTGGTCAATAGTAATTTTTGCATTCGCACGGGTATCGAAAATTGCCCACAGTCTTTCGAGATGTACTCGTTTGGTGGTTTCATCTAGTGTAATGCCGAGGTGGTCAGCATCGATGACTCGCAAATTAATTCTTGATTCACGCGCCCTAGCAGCAATTCTGCGTGCTTGTCCATGGGCATTGACCATCAAGGTGTCGAAAACCACATCATGTATGACTTTGTAACCTAGTTGACGCAATCCCTCCGCAGTGATAAGCGTAAACCGGTGTATTTTGGACGCGATGTCCTTCAATCCTTCGGGACCATGGTAGACTGCGTAGAATGCGGCGACTATTGCGAGCAGAACCTGTGCAGTGCATATGTTGCTGGTTGCTTTGTCACGTCGGATGTGCTGTTCACGTGTCTGTAGTGCCATTCGAAGTGCTGTTTTACCGCGGCTGTCCACTGAAACGCCAATCAGTCTTCCCGGAAGCGTTCGTCTGTGGTCATGACGCGTGGCCAAGTAGGCAGCGTGGGGGCCGCCATAGGCCATAGGCACGCCGAAGCGCTGGGTGTTTCCGACTACGATATCTGCGCCAAATTCACCCGGTGGTTTAAACAGACACAACGCCAGCAAATCAGAGGCGACGGTCACAATGGCTTTTCGCTCATGCGCCAGTTCTACCACACGGGTTATGTCAAATACTCGCCCAGTCGAACCTGGATATTGAAACAGAATTCCAAAATATTCTTCTTCGGATTTCGCCAGCGATTCGATATCTCCAACGATGACCTCGAAATTCAATGAGTTTGCACGTGTTTCGACAACAGCAATTGTCTGCGGATGGCAGTCGCCAGAAACCAGGAATTTCTGCGACTTGGTTTTGGAAATTCGTTTTGACATTGCCATGGCTTCGGCCGCGGCAGTTGCTTCATCAAGTAAAGATGCGTTGGCGATCTCCATTCCGGTAAGATCGGTTACGATCTCTTGGAAAACAAGCAGTGCTTCCAGTCTGCCTTGACTCACCTCAGCCTGGTATGGCGTGTAGGCGGTATACCAGCCCGGATCTTCAAGAATATTTCTTCGGATCACGCCCGGAACAACGGTTGCATGGTATCCCATGCCAATCATTGAGGTGAAAACATGATTTCTTTCGCGCATACGGCGAATGTAGCTGATAGTCTCGTTTTCTCCAGCCGGAAACGGCAGATGCAGAGGTTTGTTGGATTGGAGCTTCTTTGGAACTGTTTGACCAATCAACTCGTCCAGAGAATCAACTCCTAGCTCCTTCAGCATTTGTTGGACCTGTACAGGTCCAGGTCCGATATGCCTTCTGACAAAGTCGTTGGTGAGTTCCAGTTCGTTTAAGGTTTGTATGCTGTCATACTGACTGTCGTTCGATTCAAGGGACATAAAGCTAACTGTTCCGAGTAATTTACTCTAGGTTGGAAGTGTAATCTTCGTATTGCTGCTCATCCATAAGCGCGTCAAATTCTGTTGGTTCCGACATTTGAATTTTGCAGAACCAGCCTTCATCCGTAGGGCTTTCGTTTACCAATTCCGGGGAGTCTGCAAGTTCTTCATTGACTTCTACAATCTCGCCAGTCAACGGGGTCTTCAGATCAGCAGCGGCTTTCACTGACTCGATCACCGCGATTTCTTCTCCGGCATCGAATATTGATCCTGATTCAGGTAAATCAACAAAAACGATGTCACCGAGCTGTTCTTGGGCAAATTCGGTGATTCCGATTGTGGCAATTCCGTCTTCTTCACTTCTTGCCCATTCGTGATCAGTCGTATAGCGTGTTTCAG
This sequence comes from Arenicellales bacterium, assembly GCA_965219265.1. Classification (GTDB taxonomy): domain Bacteria; phylum Pseudomonadota; class Gammaproteobacteria; order Arenicellales; family JAJDZL01; genus JAJDZL01. Next base: position 2,812,399 of record OZ244730.1, on the reverse strand, counting down.
ACATGGCGATCTCCTCCATTGGAGCCAGGTTGCAGTTTTATATGATGGTGATAGCGATGTTTGACAAAAGGTAATTTGACAACTTTCGTCGGGTGTTGCTTGCCTCGTATCAGAATGCTCACTTCGCTATCTGGCTTGGAGAATTCCCGATCAATATATCCCATTGCAATCGGTACCTTCAGCGATGGCGAAAACATTCCACTGGTTACTTCACCAATTATTCTTCCATCCTCTGAGCATATTTCTGCTCCGGTTCGCGCGGGGGCGTTGGTTGTGAGCCGCATGCCGACGAAACGGCGTTCGGAGCCACTTGCCAGTTGATCAAAAATGCGGCCTGCTCCCGGAAATCCGCCGGCTCGTTCTCCGCCAGCACGACGAGACTTTGAAATTGTCCACTGAATGCCCGCTTCGACTGGAGTAGTTGCTGTATTCATATCCTGCCCGTACAAACGCAAACCCGCCTCCAACCGTAGTGAATCTCGTGCTCCGAGGCCGGCCGGTTTCACTTCGGGTTCATTCAAGAAAGTTCTCGCGAGCGCCATCGCCGATATGGCAGGCATCGAAATCTCAAATCCATCTTCTCCGGTATAGCCGGATCGGCTAACGAAGCAAGGCACTCCATTGATCTCGAAATCCGCAATCGTCATGAAGTCCAAATCGGTGATGTGCGGATGAAACCGATTCAGAACTTCGATCGCCATAGGGCCTTGCAAAGCGATGAGCGCATTTTCTGTATGTTCAACGACTGCGGCTGTGGTTATGTTGTCTCGCAGATGTTTCAGGTCATGCTCTTTACGAGCAGCATTCATGACGAGGAAATAATCTTGCCCCAGATTCGCGATGACAAGGTCATCCAGAATACCGCCCTGTGTGTCTGTCAAACAGCAGTAATGCATTTTGTTTGTAGGCAGACTCACAAGATCCGTAGGAATCAGCTGTTCGAGTACCCGTGCCGCATTATCGCCGGCAATACTGGCTTGTCCCATGTGTGAGATGTCAAACAGACTGACTTGGTTTCTGGTGTGGTTATGCTCCGAGATGATTTTTTCAGGATACCAAATAGGCATTTCAAAGCCTGCGAATGGCCCCAATTTCGCTCCAAGCTCGACATGTAGTTCGTGAAGTGGGCTGCGCAGCACAGTTTCAGTAATCAATTGTCGTAGTTGATTGACCCAGGCGGCAGATAGAAGTCGTAAAATAATTTTCTTGGGTATTGATCCGCATACAAGCCAGCTTATTTATATAAAACCCGTTACCAAACGTTCGTGTCAATCAAATCCTTGCCGAGTCACAATGATTTTTGTATTGGCAACGACAAAATTTTACAGCAAGACCGCAGGATGAAATATGCAAATTCCTTCAGCAGAATACTTCAGATTTGAGACAAGTTCGTTGGAGAGTGAAATTTCAGCTAGTTTCCTCGGTCCCAAGATTTCTCACTGACTTTTAATCCTTGAGAAGTTTTCCATTAGTGTCTTGTGCAGAGAGTTTGAATCAATAATGCGTTGCCTTCGTCCATCGCCGCTTGAGCAACTTAATTCGCTGCTAAGGAATCTCCCAGACTCAACCAGCAATCACGTTAATCCCAAGTAACACAAGGTTGGGGACAGACAAAAACTTGAATGTTGAATTCTTTTGAACGAATTGCGCATCACCGCCAGTAAGAATCAGTTGCGACTCTCCGCCAACAATGCTGCGGTATTTTTCGATTAACCGATCAACACCACCAACAATTCCGTAGACAACACCGCTGGATACAGCTTCAATCGTTGAACAAGCGGGCAAGGCGGGATTCAGATCAACATATTCGTCTATCCCGGGTGCGCTGCGCCAAAGCGCACCTTGAGAAAATCGAAATCCAGGAACAATCGAGCCGCCAACAAATTCGCCGTCGAAGGAGAGCGCATCAATCGTAATTGCTGTGCCGCAGTCTACGACAATGGTTGCTGTTGGGTTAAGTGACCATGCTCCGATAAGCGCCGCCCATCTGTCTGCACCAAGTTCACTGATATTGCGATAGCCATTCCTTACGCCGCATTGCTCAAAAACAGGAAGAATTTCAGTAGCATGTATTCCCCACTTCGTTCTTGCCATGTCTTTCAGAATTTTCTCTGTATTACGTCCAGCTACATTGACGAATACAAGATCAGTTACGCTTTCGAACTGACCAAAGCACTTGTCGAAGTTGTCCGCAAATTCTGCAAGCGATGACGGAAAACAGCCGAGACTCTCGCCGAACGACCACTTCAGATTCTGATTGCCGATGTCGACCAGCAGTTTCATATTCTTTGGAACTAAGCAGTGTGTGTCAGGTTATCCAGGCAAGTATGAACGACAACGTTGCTATGGAAAGTACGGTTGACATCAATATTGAAGCCGAAGTACGACCGACATAGGTATTGTATTGTGTAGCCAGTATATAGGCAGTTACTGCGACGGGCATCGATGCAGCGATAACTGCGCTTCTTGCCCAATCGTGGTCGACCGGATACAGATGAAACATTGCAATCCAGATAATCAGAGGATGGATGGCAAGTTTGATGAAGCTGATAACAAATATCTCGCCTTGAAAGAAATTTGCTCTTTCTTCATCCATGCTTGATCCTAGCGCAAATAGAGCACAGGGAGCGGCAGCAGAGCCGAGCAACAGTACAAATCGATCCGCAACTTCCGGCATTTGAATTCCTGAAACCGAGAACAACGCACCGAGAACTGCTGCGAGTATCAGTGGGTTTTGCGCGACAGACTGCATGGACTTCTTGTACACTTGGCTCAGTGAAGCAACTGATGAGGCTTTTGTCCTCTCCAAAAGAACAGAAGCCAATGGAACCATTACGGCTAAGTCAAATGTGGTGCAAACAACAACTGGCACGCTTGCTTGTTGGCCGAAAGCGACAATTACAAAAGGGAGTCCAAAATATCCAGTGTTTCCATAAATACATGCAGTGGCAAATACGACCCCGAAACTAGTTTCAAGCCGGAAGACTAAACGTGCCACGATCAGCGAGACAGCGAACAGGACAAGAGCAACGGACAGATAGGCGGCAACGAAACTCAATTGGAATTCTCCGCGAAGATCCGCCTGCGCCATAAGTGAAAAAGTGAGTACCGGAAGCGCAAAATAGTATACAAAGAGATTCAGACCGGCTCTGTCGGCCGAATTGATGATTTTTCGCCGCGTCGCAAAAAATCCACAGGCAATTACGGCAAAAAACGGAATGGTGATCAATATCGTTGTCATGTCACTACGTGAAAATCAATGATTCAGAAACTGCCGGGTATACTGTAACGCAATGTTTGCGTACCTGAAACAATCAAGAAAAGTTAAGAGAAATGAATTTTTGCAGCTACTGCGGCGGACATGTGTCTTTGAAAATCCCCCAAGGCGACAATCTGCAACGTTTCGTTTGTGATGAGTGTGAAACTGTTCATTATCAGAACCCGAAAATTGTTGCAGGTTGCATTGTTCAATGGGAAGAGAAAATTCTTCTCTGCCGAAGAGCGATTGAACCGAGATTGGGATTGTGGACCATACCGGCCGGATTCATGGAGCTTGGCGAGACGATCAACGATGCAGCCACGCGAGAAACGCTTGAGGAGGCACAGGCAGCGGCACAAATCGATGAATTGTTTGCGGTATATAACATTCCCCATGTCAGTCAGGTATACGTCATTTTTCGAGCACATCTGGAGACGCCAGACTTTTCGCCCGGGGAAGAAAGCCTGGAAGCAAGGCTATTCGCAGAGGATGAAATTCCTTGGGACGAGTTGGCTTTTCAGGTTGTGCGCGAGAGTTTGCTGCAATATTTTGAATGCCGCAGAATAAATGACCTGCGGCCGTATGTAGACCACATTATAAGGTGAAACAAGTCGTAGATCAGATTGCCGCGAAAGGGTTTAGCGAATCTCACTTAAAATCTTTCGAGCGGTGGCTTCCGCCTGTTGCAGGTAAGTTCGACCGAACAGGTTCAGGTGATTCAGTATGTGGTAGAGGTTGTAGACGAGTTGGCGCACTTCCCAGCCTGGGGCCAGTGGCCAAGCCTCTTGGCAAGCATCGTAGAATGCTTGCGGAAATCCACCGAATAACCGGCTCATCGCCAGATCCGTTTCGCGGTCTCCGTAATAGATTGCGGGATCATAGATTACTGGGACGCCATCTGTAGTGAATCCGCAGTTGCCTTGCCACAGGTCGCCGTGAACCAGAGAAGGAACAGGGTCGTGATGATCGAGGATCGCCGGGAGGCCCGACAACACCTGCTCGCCGAGTGTCTGCAGACTGAAACTGTATCCGTTTTTTTGCGCCAGACTGAGTTGGTAGCCGAGTCGAGCATCGCGGAAGAATTCAGTCCAGTCATTGCAGAAAGGGTTTTGTTGACGAGAGCCGCCGATGTAGTTATCGCGATGCCAGCCGAAATTTGTTCCGGTCGTACCATGAAGTGCGATCAGGTTCTGGGCAAGTCTTGGAAATGAGGATTTTGCCTTGTGTAGGTTCAAAAATTCAGTGACCAGAAAACCACCGGAATTGGTTGTGCCAGACAGAATCGGTTTGGGCACTCGGATTGCTTTCGAATTGGCAAGAGCTTTGAGCCCGTCTTCCTCCGCTTCTAGATTGTCCATTTTTGGACTCAGTTTGACGAAGTAGTCTTGGGATGAGCAGTGAATGGCGCAGGTTTGGCTAAATTCGTTGCTGGAGTGCCTCCTTATGTCCAGAATTTCACAGTCGAGAGATTGTGAAATTTCAACCCACGGAGACTCGTTGATGTTCAATCGATGCATATCAGTTTCGGTTTGTTCAGCGGATGGAATCCGCGCTTAAAAAATCTCCGATTAAAATCATTCAATAGCTGCGGGACTCAGGAGTGTGCATGGAATTTTACTGCGAAAGTCAGGTAATCGATTGAGCGAAATTGTTCGAGTCGCAGTGCCAATACGGCACATGAGCCTGTTTGACTACAGGTGTAATTCATTGGCGGAAGTGCCGGTTGGAAGTCGCGTCATCATTCCATTTGACAGACAAAGCAGAGTCGGCATCGTCGTAGAACATGCGCGAGAATCGCATTGGCCGAAAGACAAGATTCGAGCGATTCAATCCGTTCTTGATGATGAGCCCGCGATGTCAACAGACCTGCTTCGCACCGTGCGCTGGACTTCGGAGTACTACCAGCAACCGATTGGAGAGATACTTTGGTCTGCACTTCCGCAAGCGATTCGCTACGGTCGTCCAGTGCAGCCGAAATTTGAGATGGGTTACCGGCTGTCAGACCTGGGCTTGAACATTAATCCTGTCGAACTCTCACGCGCTCGCGTTCAGAGAGCGATCGTAGAGCTGTTGAAAGCCAGCAAGGATATCGTTGGTAAGGATCAGCTAAAGATAGCCGGACGCAGTTGGCAGTCGGCACTTCGACAACTGATAGCAAAACAATGGGTATTAGCGGAACCTTTAGTTCATCACGGAATCCGTTGCGAGGTGAACTTGATCCAAGATTTGACGTTTGCCCAGATCGCCGCACGCGACCGCATCTTGAGTAATCTGGATCACTACCAAAGCTTTCTTATTCAAGGTGTTACAGGTAGCGGCAAGACTGAAGTCTACCTTCAAGCGATTTGCAAGGTATTGGAAAACCGCGGACAGGCATTGATGCTAGTACCCGAAATCGGACTAACTCCGCAATTGGAACAACGCGTTCAACATGCGCTGGGGGTGCCGGTTTCCTCCTACCATTCCGGATTGACGGATGCGCAGCGTCATCGAACTTGGTGGCTTGCGCGTTCCGGTCAGGCGCAGGTTGTCATCGGCACCAGATCAGCAGTTTTTTTGCCGTTCAAGGCTCTTGCAATGATCGTAATTGACGAGGAACACGATACTTCCTTCAAACAACAGGAAAGAGCGCGCTATCACGCTCGCGCAGTGTCGATCTATCGTGCAGCCATCGGCAATTTCCCGGTCTTGTGCGGAACCGCGACTCCTTCACTCGAAACCGTGCATGCCGCTCGTAGCGGTCGCGTCGAAACTCTGGAACTACCTCAACGTGCCACCAAAGTCGAAATGCCTGCGATCAAATTGATTGATCTCAGCCGATCAGCCGCGTATAACGGCATTGCTGTTACGATGTTGAACGAAATTAGCAATCGGATCGAACGCGGCGAGCAGAGCCTGATATTCATCAATCGGCGTGGGTTTGCCCCAATAATCATCTGCTATGACTGTAAATGGGTTGCAAAGTGCAACAACTGCGATGCAAACCTGATATTTCACGCGTCGGACAACAGGCTTCATTGCCACCATTGTCTGATCAGGGCGGAGTTCGTGCAAGAGTGCCCCAACTGTCAGTCTCATCATGTCGAGCTGCTTCAACAGGGAACGCAGAGAGTTGAACAGACATTGCAGAACCGGCTGCCAGGGGCACGGATTATGCGAATTGACCGAGATACTACCCATTCATATGCCGAATTCGAACAAAAACTCAAACGTATTCAAAAGGGCGAAGTGGATGTTCTCGTCGGAACTCAGATGCTTTCAAAGGGGCACCACTTTCCCAACGTCACTCTGGTTGGAGTATTGAATGTGGATCAAGGGTTCTATAGCATTGATTTTCGAGCAATGGAACAGATGGTTCAACAGGTGTTGCAGGTTGCCGGACGAGCCGGACGAGTAGAAAAGCCTGGAGATGTATTCATTCAAACATCTCACCCGGAAAGCAAGTTTTTTGACTGCATACGAAATCACGACTATCTGGCTTTTGCTGCACTGGAATTGAAAAATAGGGAAGAAGCCAAACAACCTCCCTATTCGAACTACGCCTTGCTTCGTGCGAATTCAATCCAGCACGGTGAAGAAATTGCATTTCTGAAAAAAGCGCACTGCAGCGCATTAAGCCTGTTGGGTGGGGATGCTTACCAAGGTGTGGAAGTATTTGATATAGTACAGTCTCCGATACAAAAAATTTCCAATAGATATCGAGCCCAGCTTCTCACAACAGGCGAGAATTCAGTTGTTCTAAGACAGTTTTTAGGCGATTGGATGGCGAAGCTGGACAAGTTGCCAAAGAAAGGCAAGTTGCGATGGAGTCTGGATGTAGACCCTGTCGATTTTTCCTGAATCCCTGGATCCAATGAAACGCAAGATTCAAAAATTGTTGAAGCAATCTGTTGACGCGTTAGTCGACTCCGGCACCGTGTCAGAAGCAAGCGTGCCGGCTGCCATCCCCGTCGACAGCGCTCGTCGAGCCGGACAGGGGGACTATGCAACAGGTGTTGCATTGAGCATGGCGCGCCCTAACGGATTGAAGCCAGCAGAACTTGCCTCAATGATTCAGGATCATCTGCCTGCGGCTGATTTCCTGGACAAGACAGAAGTAGCCGGTCCGGGATTCATCAATTTTTTTCTTTCAGGTCTCGCATTGACAGATGTAGTTACAGAGATTCTTGAGCAAGGCAATAATTATGGAGCGGGCGATCTAGATAATCCAGATCGAATTCTCTTGGAGTTTGTATCCGCGAATCCGACAGGTCCTCTTCATGTAGGGCACGGCCGAGGCGCGGCTTTTGGAGATGCGCTAGCACGACTTCTAAGAGTTGCTGGCCATCACGTAGACACGGAATATTACGTCAATGATCTGGGTCGACAGATGGACATCCTTTGTGCCAGTGTCTGGATTCGTTACCTTCAGTTGTACAGCAAGGACGTAACTTTGCCAGTCGGTGCGTATCAAGGCGAGTACATTATGGACTGTGCAAAGGCATTCCGAGAGCAAGTCGACGACGAATTCGCTAGCCTGGAAATTCATTCGCCTGATGTCGAAAATGATGACAAAGACCTTGTCTTGACGGAGTTGATCTCCTGGTGTAGACAATCGCTAGGCAATGACGATTTCAACACTCTGCGGCAATTTGTCCTCACTGAAATGGTGGAGATGATTCGTGACGACCTGAACCTTCTTGGTGTTGCTCACGATGAGTGGTTCTTCGAAAGCCGTGTTTTGGAACAAGGCGATGTTGAGCATACAGTTTCGCAGCTACAGGAGCGGGGATTCCTTTATCAATCGGAAGGCGCTACCTGGTTTCGTTCCAGCGAGTTCGGCGATGAGAAAGATCGGGTGCTTGTACGTTCCAATGGTGATCTCACTTACTTCGCATCGGATATTGCCTATCACCTGGATAAACTCAATCGAGATTATAATTACGTTATAAACATCTGGGGTGCGGATCATCACGGCTACATTGCGAGAATGATGGCTGCGCTGCAGGCTGCTGGCGAAGATTCCAATCGGCTCAAAATATTACTCGTTCAATTTGCATCTCTTTATCGAGCCTCAGTAAAAATCCCAATGTCCACACGTGCTGGAGAATTTGTAACAGTAAGGGAACTCGTAGAGGAAACAGGAAAGGACGCAGCCAGATTTTTTTATGTTCTTCGCAAATCCGAACAGCATCTTGACTTCGATCTCGACCTAGCCAAAGAGGAGTCAAGCGAAAATCCTGTCTATTATGTCCAGTACGCACATGCTCGAATCTGCAGTGTATTTCGCCAGATGTCCGAACGTGGTATCGCCCGCACCGGGAAAGGCAGTCTTTCGTTGCTTGCGTCGGAAGCGGAACTCGGTTTGATCAAAAGTCTCGTCAAATATCCGGAAGTCATACAAAATGCTGCATCCAGTTTTGAGCCGCATCAAGTCGCGTATTACCTCAGAGATGTTGCTACTGAATTCCACTCGTTTTACAACAAGGAACGAATTCTTGACTGTGAACCATCCTTGCGTTCTGCGCGGTTGGACCTGATAGATGCAGTGCGACAAGTATTGGCCAACGGTCTTGATACGCTTGGTGTTTCAACTCCAGAATCAATGTAAACCATGGCAAGAAATCGAAAAACGCGAAAGAGAAAGGGATCATCGGGGATCGGGATATTCGTGCTGGGCATATTTGTGGGGAGCGTAGGAACCGCCCTGTACAATGGCGTATTGCGGGATACCCCGTCCGATATCGGCTCTGGAATTGAAAGCTTGATTACGGCGGCCAAAGACAGAAACGAGTCTGCACAGGCTCAATCTGAACAGGCAAATGATTCAGATCAATCTTTACCGAACGTGACGTTCAAATTTCATGAACTGCTTCTTGAAGATGAATACATTCTGCCACAACCTCGAAAGCAGGATCAAACGGTAGTTCCAGAGAATGAACCCGAGCCAAAACAACAGCAGACTCCTGCACCGGTTAATACACGTTCGACCTATGTATTGCAAGTTGGATCATTCAACCAATATGCGGATGCAGACCGTGTAAAGGCTACTCTTGCGCTGAATGGTCTGGAAGCGTTTGTTCAGAAAGTTACTGTTGAAGGGCGTGGTGATTTCTACAGAGTGCGGCTGGGCCCATTCGATCAACTTGAGACTATGCAGGAAATTGGAGAATCTTTAACAAAATTAGGCTATCAATCGCTGCGTTTCAGGTTAAAGAACCGAGGTTAAGAGTATTATTGATAGTTAAATAACGAGATTTTGCACAGAAAGCATTAGTGCGTCGCCCGTCTAGTCAGTGAATTTATCCTATGACTATCAAGCTGCCCCACCACCGACGAACCTAGGTAGGGCTCGACATGAAAAAGAGTACCGAAATACCAAACGCTGAATAGAAGTGCGGAAGAAATAAACCGCCTATCGGCAGAGTAATCACTTCCGGTGACACGGTTGAGATAGCGGGCAGCCTCCTCGTTCGTTTCCTTATCCGCCATGTAGGTATTCTGCATGCCTATGATGAGAAGTGCAGTGGCTTTCGGATCCAGCACTATCTCAACTGGTTCTTCTGCGCCCGCGTAGTAGAATGACCGAAATGCAGTCTTCTACTTTGGTTCTGCTTCCAAGTTTTCGGAGATCTTCGCGGTCTAAGTGGAGTGGCTAAGTTGTGTTATTGCTCCTTTTACCAGAGTGTCATTCATGCGAAAAAGAATTGTCAGCCATCGTGCAACGACGTTTGTGAGATTCTTTCAGTAGAAAAAGCCCCTGATTCGCGTTTTCAGTTACGAACCAAGGGCTTTCATCGATGTAGATTAAATCAAATTGATCTATTTCTTTGCTTTTTCAAGTTCACGATAATTTACGATCTCACCGCTTTTAACTCGAGCGAAGTATGATTTCATTTCCTTCTTGACAATCGGTGCCAGGAAGTAAATTCCCAAGATATTCGGAATAGCCATTGCAAAAATCATAGCATCCGAAAAATCAAGAACCGAAGCAAGCGGAATTGAGCATCCGATAATCACGAAGATGCAAAAGATCAGTTTGAAACTGATGTCTGTAGCTTTCGATTCACCGAAACAGTAAGTCCAACCCTTCAGACCATAGTATGCCCAAGAGATCATCGTTGAAAATGCAAACAGCACTACTGCAACCGCGAGTGGCGTTGGGAACCAGGAAACTGTTCTCATCATTGCCTCTGAAGTCAAGCCTACACCTGACAGATGAGCAACTGATGGGTCGCCATACACAGTTGTCAGAACCACTAGTGCAGTAATCGTACAAATTACCACAGTGTCAATAAACGGTTCCAGCAACGACACAAGTCCTTCGGTCACCGGTTCTTTTGTTCGAACTGCGGAGTGTGCGATGGCAGCCGAACCAATGCCCGCTTCATTCGAAAATGCTGCTCTTTGGAACCCGAGAATCAACACGCCGACAAATCCGCCAGTAACGCCCTGAGGACTAAATGCGTGAGAAAAAATTGAGGCAACTGCGAACGGAATGCGATCAGCGTTTACGGCTAGAACAACCAAGGCTCCGATCAAGTAAAGAATTGCCATGAATGGAACGACTTTTTCGGTAACTCGTGCAATGCTCTTAATACCACCTAGAATGACAATACCAACAAGAATGGCGAAAACAAGACCGAATAGCCACCCTTTATCTGCTAGAAAACTATTTGCTCCACCTGTGATACTCACGAACTGAACATAAGCCTGATTCGCCTGAAACATGTTTCCGGCACCAAGGCAACCAAAAACGACTGTAATCGAGAAGAAAATAGCCAGCACCTTGCCCAGTCCAGGTTTGCCAAGCTGCGCTAGTCCCTTTTTCAACGAGTACATTGGGCCACCAGATACTGAACCGTCGGGGTTTTCATTTCGGTATTTGACTCCTAGAGTGCATTCGCAGAATTTGCTGGACATTCCAAGAAGACCAGCCATAATCATCCAAAATACCGCTCCCGGTCCACCTAGAACGATTAAAACAGGCACTGCGCCGATGTTGCCAACACCAACCGTTCCTGAAAGCGCGGTAGCCAATGCTTGAAAGTGTGAAACTTCACCTTGATCATTTGGATGGGAGTAGTCTCCCCGTACCAGCCTAAGTGCTTGTGCGAAGCCGCGAAAATTGACTAAACCGAAATATATTGTGCAAAATACCGCGCCTACAACTAGCCACGCAACAACCAACTTCAAATCGGATCCTAAAAACGGAACGGAAAAGAAGACTGCGTTGTAAATAACCGCATTGACTGGTGACATGATTTTGTCAACCAACGCGTCGAATCCGGTTGCTTCCTCCGCTACTTCCACAGCTGATGGTGGTTGAATGCCGGTTACCCACGAACGATAACCAAGCCCAGGAACTTCAATGCCGGTCACCCACTGTTGCGCTGATGAAAGAACTCGTTCCTCGTTCTGTGCCTGCGCGGGCAGTGTCATAAACGCAGAGACACTAGCCAGGCAAATACAGCCTATCAAGACTTTCTTAATTCGAGATTTCATATTAGTTTTACTCCTAATTTAGTGATTACTCTTCGTGCTGCGACCTACGGAATTACCGTCACAGGTACTGCAGCAGTCTGCACCAGGTTGCTGGCAACGCTGCCAAACAAAAGTTGCGATATTCCAGAACCGCCGGTACGACCAATGAAGATCTGCGAAGCAGCATTATCTAACGCAATTCTATTGAGCATTTTTGCAGGGTGTCCGTGAAATACCAACCCTTCTAAACTGGCACCACATCCACTCAGTTTTTCGACTAGTGGTTGAAGAACGCTTGAATCGGCTGCTTCAATTTCCCGTTCACGTCGATTGTGTCTTTGCTCATTTTCTTCCGGTGTATTGAAAGTATACGGAGACCACTCGATTACATAAACTATCAATAACTTTGCATTGTGAGCGCTCGCAACGTTAGCCGCATACTCGGCAGCACGCATACTGGGTTCGCTGCCGTCTACCCCTACTATCATTACTTCTGACATGCTTTCACCTCGTTTGTGTAGTTATTACGGCAAATTCCCGGACTGCCGTCATTTTTAATTTCCCGTATTTACAATAATCAGACATGTCTTTGTCAGCGGGAAATCAAGTTGAGTTCAGTATATAGCAACTAGCCTGCATGTCTTACAACTGAGTAGGATGATAGCGAAATGGGGTTGGAAATTGTCACGAAAGGGCGGTTTCAGATGCCATATGGATTGAAACTGCCGGATATGCTTGGTCGAAAGTCTTTGGAACGAATCTTCATACCCATTCAGGCATTTTACAATTCCTTCCGATGCTGGATGGCGTCCGACCTGACCAGGGACCGTTGCTGGTTGTTCCAAGCAGCCACAAAGGGCAGATTAACGCTCATTATGACGCACAGGGGAATTGGACGGGCGCCATTCCGGAATGGGATATTGAACGGATCAATCTGAGCAACGCGGTACCGATGCTGGGCCCGCCTGGTTCCTTATCCGTTCATCACAGCCGAACCATTCACGGGTCTGAGCGCAATACGAGCGCAACAGGCAGGCCTGCGTTTGGTGTCACATACAGTGCAGCAGACGCAAATCCCGATACCTCGCCTGCGTACCCGAGCGTTCGCTACAATTGTCTTGTGCGCGGCAGCGAACCCGTTATCGCGTATCATGAAGAATTGTTTATTCCGCTTCCGCCGGACTGGTCAGGCGGGTACACATCGGTATTCAACCACCAGCAGGAGATGATGGATGAGCGTTTTGTGTAGCCGAGATCCTTGGGGGGTGGAATGGTGATTTTCATATGCATGGGAACGGCCAGTTTCGAGCAGGCAAGAGAACCAATTGCTTCAGCGGTTCGACAGACAACCGTTTCGTAGCCGGAGGTTTTGGAATAGCGCTCCGGATATGTAAAATCCGACGCACCAACTACCACCATGATTCCCAGCGCAACCATTGATATGCGCCTTTATCATCGGATTGTCTGCGGTGAAAATTTCGACGGTTGAGGAGTAAGAAGCCGATCATGCCCATACTCAAAATATTGACTGAAAGTGAACTTCGTCAAGCAGTTCAATTGAATGCCGATGCGATCGAATGTATTGAATCGGCATTCGCTGCTCTTGCCAGCGGCGAGGTTGTGATGCCACCGATTCTTTCAATGGCAATTGAGGAATTCAACGGCGAAGTTGACGTAAAGACTGCCTATGTACCAGGATTTGAAAGCTTTGCAATAAAAATGTCGCCTGGTTTTTTCGACAATCCGAAGGTGGGTTTGCCGAGCACGTCCGGTTTGATGGTGCTGTTTGCAGCACGCACTGGAATGCTCGAAGCGGTTTTGCTGGACAATGGCTATCTGACAGATATTCGGACTGCTGCTGCGGGTGCTGTTGCAGCGCGTTATCTCGCACGCTCCGATGCTGAGAGAGTTTGTATAGTCGGAGCTGGCAGGCAGTCGCGCCTGCAGCTTGAAGCATTGTGCTTGGTACGCCCGATTCAATCCGCGGTGGTATGGGCGCGTAATCACGATCGAGGTAAATCAGCGGCTTTGGAACTATCTGAAAACCTTGGTGTGTCTGTAACGTTCGGTTCCGACCTGAAAAAGGCCGTCAGGTCAGCCGACATTGTGGTGACAACTACACCTTCCGCAGTTCCGCTAGTAATGGCTGACTGGTTGTGTGCTGGCCAGCACATTACATCCATGGGGTCTGATCAGTCACATAAGAATGAGTTGGATCCTAGCTGTTTTTCTGCTGTCGACCGGTACGTGCCCGATCGGCGTTCACAAACTGAAAAGCTCGGCGAACTGCATCATGCTCTTGAGGCTGGGACAGCATCCGCGGATTCAATATTCCCCGAACTCGGCGACATTGTTGCCGGCAAAGCGAAGAGACGTGAATCCGAAGAGGAAATCACACTCTGCGATTTGACTGGCACTGGTGTGCAAGATACAGCAATCGCTACATTTGCCCGCATGCGCGCCGAAGCAGTTTCCGCTGGCATTGATATTGAGGTCTGATAATGAACGCAACCACACCGATATTTGAGAAAGTGTTCAGCTGCGAGGATTTCGCGAGTCATGTGCATGATGTGAAGCTGCGCATGGAACGAGCGGGTTACGATCTAATTATCTGTCAGGATCCCAGCAATATGTGCTGGCTGACGGGATATGACGGCTGGTCAATTTATGTTCCTCAGTGCGTGCTCATGCACCTACAGGAGGATTCGCCTTTCTGGTTCGGGCGTGCACAGGATGCCCAAGCTGCTCGTGTGACAACCTATCTTCCTGATGAAAATATTATTCCGTATTCGGAAAGTCTGGTACACAGCATCCGGTTGATCATCCTTACGATGAGCTGGTGGAACTCATTAAAGCAGCATGCGTCGCTGCAATGCGCGCATTCAATGCTCCGTATTCGATGCTGCTGCTTAAATTTGACAACACAGGAATGTACGACACAGCTGTTGAAGATCAGGAAAAAGTATTCGTGTCTTCAGAACTCGGCGGTGGCGGCACCACCAAGGCAAAGACCGTTTCAATCGCAAAGAAAGGAATTCGAAACGTCCTGATTCACGCTGGCATTCTGAAGGCGGAACCAGATGTTGACGCGTCAGTGAATTTTGATACGCCGGATGGGGATTGCTTCGTCTTCAGCAATCACGATGGACTGATTGAGCCGACAGTGGATTTAGGCAGTTTCGTGGATGAAGTTGATGTTCTGTCGCGTGTCTGGCCGCTGGACCGTACCGGCATCAATCCAATCGAATGCCGGGCTCGACGCCAAGGCATGTTGGCCGGTCGCCACTTTCCGGGGCTCGTGAAAGCAGGTGATTTCATGGCAGTTATCGCCATAACTGATGAATGAAGAATTGCTTCGCATACGATTCCAGAAACACAGCCACCAACAGCATCTCCATCTGCTCCTCATATGTGACGACCTTCTTGCAACGATGATTGGGGGATTGCTCCGCACCGCCCAGCTCCAAACGAATGTCGGAGATTCTGCAAGTATTCCGGGTAGTTTGGAATTCAGGCTAACGGGCAGAAAGACTGGTTACCATCGTGATTACGGCAGCCTCCCATCAGCCTGGAGCGAGTACGAAGTCGAAACGTCCACGCGAGCCTCCGCTAATGGGGTCCAAGCGCAACATGAGGTCGTCGCGAAAAATCCAGTCTTTGGTGTTGGTGTCTTGCAGGTCGGGGAAATACAGCTGAGTGGTGAGCAAGCGAGTCGCTTCGCCCTGGACTTTCACATGAATATGCGGCGTTCGCCCGGGATAGTGGCCGGGCCGGATAGTCTTGAAGCGGAAAGCACCCGCAGTGTCGGTGAATTGATGGCCACGATAGCGAAAATTCACATTGTCGTAGCGTCCATGCTCGTCACAATGCCAGATGTCGATCACGGCGCCCGCAATAGGGCGACAATCGGGTCTGAGAACTAGACCTTCGAGAACTAACAGTTGTCCACTTGAGTCAGGTTCCTGCAAGTTGGCCCGGTGCGGCGTAGTTGGCGTATAAAATGGCCCCTCGCTCTGTGCGCGCGTACCGGCGGTGCAGGCAAGCGGGGGATCAAGTCCCAAGAGACGATCGGCGGCTGGCCCGGAAAACATGTAGCTTAAGGCAGACGAGCGAGCTCGAGCCAGAAAAGGCAGGGCGACTGCACTCGCGGCAACAGTAACCAAGCCGGCCAGCATGAAGCGGCGTGTAACTTTACGTTTCGACATAGGTTCGAATGAAAGTCAGTTCATAAATTTGCTGTAAGCACAGAATTTCGAAAAATTTCTGAGTCACACCCGATTTGTCAATTTAGCAATAATAAATAATTTTAGTTCACGCTTTAAGTATAACTCCAGAATTCCTGACCTCAACCAAGTAATTACAATTCATTCTAACGGTATACCGGTCGAATTTTCATAGAAAATCATGAGGTCGGTTCTGGGGTATTTGTCGCGGTCTCATTGAGTTTCTCGATCCTTGGCAACAGCGCACGGTCCATGACATAGTTGGCTAATCCCAGCACTGAATGAGTATGATTTACTACATATTCCGACTGTGCAAACGATGGCGATACCACTGTCTCCCCAGATACCGTCATCGGCTAAATATTGCCACAGGCTGCTTGAGCACTAGCCGAATTCTTGTCCGACTGGTCTGACAGGACATCCGGCAATCTCCATTTCTTGCGGAATGAGCGATGGATTGCTGGTGGGGTTGATGCTGGTTGCTGGCAAATGGAAGGAATCCACAATCTATGTAGCGGTATCTAAATTTGAACAAGCGGAGGATTGGCATTCTGCAGTTCCCCGAAAGTCGTGAACGCGTCGTACTGGACGACAATCCAAAGCGAAATGCATTACAATATAGAATTCCATTTCTATATTGTAAAATGCTTGCTAGAAAAATTACGAATGTTTTACTTGCCAGACTGGAGGCTTATCCTGCTGTCGCATTAGTTGGCCCGCGTCAATGCGGAAAAACAACGCTTGCGCGCTCGTTCGGTGGTCGATATTTCGATCTTGAACAGGATTCTGACAAACTCCGTTTGGATATTCAGTGGAATGAGATAATCGCCGGAACTGAACTCGTTGTTCTCGATGAAGCTCAGGTGTGGCCGGACCTGTTCTCACGCCTGCGCGGTGCTATTGATAGCAACCGAAAACAATACGGCCGATTCTTGTTGTTAGGTTCAGTATCACCTTTTCTCATGACGCGCGTTTCCGAGTCTCTCGCAGGGAGGCTTTCTGTTATTGAGTTGTCCCCATTTGTTCAGCCAGAACTCGCTAACAGTACCCAACAAGACATACTCTGGTTGTGTGGGGGTTATCCTGACGGGGGTGTATTGAGCGGCCAGGGTTTCCCTGTTTGGCAAATGGACTACCTGAATTTGCTTTCTCAACGCGATCTTCCCAACTGGGGAATGACGGCTCAGCCACAGACAACGCTAAGACTGCTTCGTATGCTTGCGGCGAGCCATGGTCAGGAATGGAATGCCAGCCAAGTCGGAAAAAGCCTAGGTTTGTCCTACCATACAGTCAATGGCTATCTTGATTATCTTGAAGGGGCTTTTCTTATCCGTCGTTTGCCTGCGTACTATGCCAACATTCGAAAGCGCTTGGTTAAGCGTCCAAAGATATACTGGCGGGATAGCGGGTTGTTGCATGCATTGCTGAATGTGCACAATTCAGATGACTTGTTGAACCAGCCTTGGGTGGGTGTAAGCTGGGAAGGATTTGTTATAGAACAGGTTTTATCGATACTGCAGGCCAAAGGAGTAATTTACGAAGCATTTCATCTGCGCACAAATGATCAGCGGGAAATCGATTTATTGATTCGTATCCATACGGAACTATGGGCTATCGAAATCAAACTGACTTCCAATCCCGGCCCAAGTGACATGGCTCATCTCAACAGCAATGCCGATCTCATCGGCGCCGACAAAAGATTTCTGGTGTGTATGTGCAGCGAAGATATCGTGTCCGGCAATCAAGTTATCTGCAACATGGACGGAATGGTCAGATTCATTGAGCAACTCTGATTGCGTTGGCAGGCGATAAAGTTGATGTCAGACAGACACGAAAGATCGGCAGTTCTTGCTGTACATCGGATACTGTTGATAATTTGATTCCAGATTCTGCAGCCAACACTCCAAGGTCGAGGTTTGAAAACATATATGGACTGTTATGATTTGACCTGTCAATGTTACCTTGATGTTCAAAATGCCATATCATAGTTCAAAGCAGTGAAAAGGGTGTGACTCCGGGCAGTTTTGGCGGTTTTTTGCCGCACAGGCCAAGGATTCAAGCTTTGCATTGAGCGTGTGAATCCGCTTGTCAATGCCGGGCACACGCTAGCGCAACTCGTCGAGTAATTAGGAAAATGTATGACTTGACTGATAGACGTAAAATTAGCGGCACTGCCTTAACACGGAAAAAGTTTCAAGCACGTTCGTTGAGCCACTGACCAATTCTGATCGGAATATCCAGACCAGCCTTGCTGCTTACATAAATTCCGATGTGCCCCGTGTCATATACGACCTCCTCATAATCTTGAGAGCTAGTCAAATACTTCAGTGCTTGGGAGGCTGCAGGCGGAACCAGATGATCCTGCTTGGCCATTAGATTCAGTATCGGCAGTTTTAGGGTTCTTAGATCGACTTCCCGATTTCCGATCGTCAACCCGCCTTTGACCAGGCGGTTATGATGAAAGAATTCTTTGATGAAGGTGCGGAACATCTCACCCGCCTGATCTGGACTGTCGAATATCCATTTCTCCATGCGCATGAAGTTTTCAACTTTCTCTGGCTGGTCAATGATCTGAACAAAATCGAGATATTTTTCGATTCCAAGTCGAAATGGTTTGAGTGAAAGAAAAATGCTGTTCAACACAGTGCCGGAAACGTTTCCCATTGTGTCAACCAGCAAGTCTACGTCAATTTCCTTAAACCAATGGGTGAGCAGATTATCCGGGGTGTGAAAGTCTACCGGCGTCACCATCGTGATCAGATTCTTCACTTTCTTGGGTTGAAGCGCCGCATAGCACAGACTCATGGTGCCGCCTTGACAGATTCCCAAAATATTGACTTTGGAGGCGCCTGAGTGCTGCAGCGTCTCATCAACGCATCGGTCCAGCATTTCGTCTATGTAGTGAGAAAGATCGAGGTAGCGGTCACCGGGCCCCGGATATCCCCAATCGATAAGATAAACATCAATACCCTGATTCAATAAACCTCTCACCAGCGAGCGTTGTTCATGGAGGTCGACAATGTATGGACGGTTCACGAGTGCATATACAATCAGAAGCGGCTCGGCAACTATTTGTGTATTGGTTAGCGGACGATATCGATATAGCCACAATTCGTTTTGTTGATGGATTTCATCCTTGGGTGTTGTTCCCACACGAATCTCGCCCAGTTTTCCAGCAACTTTGAACCCTTCGGTCAAGCGCGATTGAAATTCCGCGGATTCCTGCAGGAACTTTTCTGCATTCTTCATCTAATTCACTTTTTCGAGCGTGGGGGTCGAGCTTTTGCTGAACTCGAAGCAGATTTCCTCTTTCGCTGTGGTTTCGGCTTTTCCACCTGCTCAAGCCGTAGCTGCAGATTTCGAATCGTTTCATTCAGACGATCAATTTGTGAGTTCGCTTGCGAATTTTGCTGATGCAGTCTGTCAAGCTCACTTCGAGTCGGCTGTCCTTGCGATCTGGATGTCTTTTCCTGAACCTTGTTTTGGTGCTGCAGCAAGCGGATATAGGAATCGATTAGTTTGCCGAAACAAACCGCATACTCAGTAGTGAAAGCTATTTTCTCAAACTCGACTTCACAGCTATCAATCCACTTGCGATACATGTCTTCGAATCCGAGTTCTTCTTCAGCGTTGGATATTGATTGAATGAACTGTTCGCCGGCACTCTGTGTGAATCCTTGAAAAATATTTACATACCCCTGAAGCGCTGAAGCATATTCCTGCTGATACTTGAGCAGCAAAGTCCAGTCTTCCTGATATTCGCGACCGATGCCCAATGCTGGCATCTGAACCATGGAAGCATTCCACGCAGGGGTACTGCTGTCGGTAAGGAATGGATTCACCCAGGGATGGTTCTGAGTGGCAGTGGATGCAGGCAGTCCGGCAATGAAAGGGTTGAAAGCAAATGACTTGATCATTTCGTCCAATTGCTGTCTGTTTACTGAAGATGCCCCCTGCGTTTGCACGGTGTCGTACATCGACCGAAACGCGTTTCCAAGTTCAAATAGTTGCGAATAAATTGGCGATGCAGTTGGCGGTCCTGGAGCAAACGATCTGCTCCACATGGAAATCATATCCGTCGGATTGGAAATTCCCCAGGGATTAAACACGTCTGATTACTAGGTTGGGATGCACAGCAAAATTCTCAAAGGCCTCGAATTGTAAGTGTACCACTTTGACTTATCCATGCGAAACCATGCACTGCGGTAATTGAACTGAGTACAATGCATTCCATCACAAATCAATTCATAGGGGTTAGCCAATGAGATCACAAGTTGCTATAGTCACCGGCGGTACCAGAGGGATCGGAGAAGCGGTGTCAATAGCATTGAACGGTGCCGGACTCAAGGTTGCGGCAAACTATGCCGGAAACCATGATCGCGCGCAAGAGTTCAACGCGCGAACCGGTATTTCAGTCTATCCGTTTGATGTGAGCGACTTTGAACAATGTAAGGCTGGGGTGGAACAGATTGCCAGCGATCTCGGTGAGGTTGATGTTCTCGTGAACAATGCCGGAATTACCAGAGATCGGACGCTGCATTCAATGGATTTCCAACAATGGAATGCTGTATTGCAGACCAATCTCTCTTCATGTTTCAACATGTCTAGATGCGTAATTGAAGGTATGCGGGAAAGAGGTTTCGGACGAATCGTGAATATTGGTTCGGTAAATGGACAGGCGGGCCAGTACGGTCAGGTAAATTATTCTGCCGCCAAGTCCGGCATACATGGATTTACCAAAGCTTTGGCAAAAGAAGGAGCCGGTAAAGGAGTCACGGTTAATGCAATCGCCCCCGGATATGTGGACACCGACATGGTGCGCGCGGTTCCTGAAAAGGTGCTGGAGAAAATTATTCTCACGATTCCAGTCCGAAGACTGGGCCGAGCTGAAGATATTGCCAGAGGCGTGATGTTTCTAGTTGACGAGAACGCATCGTTCATCACCGGGTCAACGATTGACATCAACGGCGGACAGCATATGTATTGATGGTCAGATGGACGAAGCACGAACTATAAAAAAATACTCGAACAGGCGTCTATACGACACGGTAGAGAGCAAATACATCACACTGTCCGAAGTGCGTCAACTGGTACTGGATGACGTAAATTTCGTTGTGCTGGATGTCTCAACTGGGGAAGACATAACCCGGCAGATTCTTCTCCAGGTTATTTCAGAGCAGGAGTTGGGCGGGCATCCCATGTTTACGAAAGAATTGCTGACACAAATGATTCGATTTTATGGCGGAGCGTTTCAAAGCGTGTTTACGGACTACTTGGGGAAAACTGTGGAAATGCTCGATGGCCAGCAACAAGCCTATCAGCAGCAATTGAACGATATGCTGAATACTGCAGGAATGTCGACGGTAAGCGAAATGACGCAGCAAAACCTCAAACTGTGGACCGACATGCAGCAACAGATGCTGAAAATGTATGGAATTCAATCCACGAAAGATGAATAGCGGCTGTTTGAATTACGATTAATTCGAATTTGTCCGATTTTAGTTGAATCTGTTATTCAATCCCGAATTTTGACAATCTTGTGCCTGGAACGGTAATTGGGCGTCATGAACTACAAGGTGTACATGTGTGTAGTGTGCGGCTTCATTTATGAAGAAGAATATGGACTGCCTGAAGAGGGCATTCCTGCCGGCACACGCTGGGAAGAAATTCCTGATACATGGATGTGCCCTGACTGTTCGGCACTGAAAGATGATTTCGACATGCTCGAAATCTGAATAGTCCGAAATCTATGGCAATGCGAACTCCGATTCGTACATTTTCAGTTCTTCGGCACTAATCAGCACCACGACCGACTCGCCGCTTCTCGAAGTCAGCCAGAGAAACGGAACATTCGGAAATTCCGCTTCGAGTTCATCCGCGGAGTTCCCAAGCTCCATCAGTAGAAAACCATGGTCAGTAAGGTGATTTCTGGATTGCGAAAGTATTCGCTGTGCAAAGTCCAGTCCGTCTTCGCCCGCTTCAAATGCATGGCGTGGTTCATGCTGATACTCTTTTGGGAGATTATCTATCCATGAGCTGTCGATATAGGGTGGATTGCTGACAATCAAGTCATATTGCTGAGCTGCGAGGCTGTCATAGAGGTCACTTTGAATTGCCCTAACTCGCTCGCTGCATCGGTAGCGTTCGATGTTGATTCGCGCTACCTCCAGTGCATCAGCGTCAATATCCGAAGCGTCTACCGAAGCATTCGGAAAACACAACGCAAGAGAGACAGCAATACAGCCGCTTCCAGTGCACAGATCCAGAATTCGGTGAATTTTGGCAGGATTTACCCATGGGCCAAAGCCATCCTGAATCAAGTCACCAATGTGAGACCGGGGCACGATTGCCCTTTCGTCGATATAGAATGGATAGCCAGCAAACCAGGATTCTCGAATCAGATAGGCAAGCGGTTTGCGAGTTTCGATTCTGCGTTCTATCAGTTCGCGAAGCGTTAAACTCTCAATTTCAGACAAGCTTTGATCATGAACATCTTCATATTCCTGATCAATCAGATTTGCTACGTGCAATGTCGCCCAGATTGACTCATCGCGTAGACTAGTGCATCCGTGACTGGAGTGAACTTTGGATTGTGTCAAACGTTGTTCAGCCCAATCAACATGGTCGGCAACCGTGACAGGTTGATTAGCTCGCATGGCGGCCCAATTGAATGGAAATACAACGCGATATTCGCGTCGGTCTTGCAATTACATCGAATTGCAGGAATTGTGTGCTAGCTCTGAATTCCGTATTTTTCTTTGAATCTTCCGACGCGTCCAGCCGTGTCGACAATTTTCTGTTTGCCGGTAAAGAACGGGTGGCATACAGAGCAAATTTCGATGTTCAAATCTTCTTTCAGCGTTGAGCGGGTTTGAAAACTGTTGCCGCAGACGCACTTGACAGTTATGGTCGAATATTGTGGGTGAATTCCTTTTTTCATTTCTCGTATTTTGAATTTTGTTTGTTTATGATCTGAATCATCAGCAACTGGAGAATAATTTCAAATTTCGAAGTTCCAATGACCAATTGCCTATTATGCGATTCTCAGACTTCTACTTTGCAAACTCTAATTATAAGAGCCCTACACGTTTCTACAAGGAGTGTAATGAAATTCGGCAGGAAAGTTGTGGTATTAGAGAGCGGATTTGAGGGATCGTTAATCGCCAGTTGGATGCGTGGCTACTTAGGAAGCTCGTTTCATGGAAGCGAAAAATTCAGCATTGGTTTTTGTCGCACGAAGCCGTTCCGACAGGAGTTCAATCGCTTCAATATCATCATGTGAATGCAGAAGTTTGCGAATCGCCCAGATCATTTTTAGCTCCATGGGTTCGGTAAGCAATTCTTCCCGACGTGTTCCCGAGCGTCCGATGATGATGGATGGATACACCCTCTTCTCCGCAATACGGCGATCCAGGTGGATTTCCATGTTGCCTGTGCCTTTGAACTCTTCGTAGATTACTTCGTCCATTTTGGAACCGGTTTCGATCAGTGCAGTGGCAAGAATGGTGATGCTGCCGCCTTCCTCGATATTTCGGGCTGCACCGAAAAACCGTTTCGGGCGTTGTAAAGCGTGGGAATCAACACCTCCGGTCAGCACTTTTCCAGATGCAGGTGCAACCGTATTGTAGGCGCGTGCTAAACGAGTAATTGAATCCAGCAAAATGACTACATCGCGCTTATGTTCGACTAGCCGTTTTGCTTTTTCGATAACCATCTCTGCCACCTGAATGTGTCGAGTTGCGGGTTCATCAAAGGTAGATGAGACGACTTCTCCACGCACGGACCTTTGCATCTCGGTAACTTCCTCTGGACGCTCGTCAATGAGCAGAACAATCAACTCGCATTCGGGAATGTTCGCAGTAATGGAGTGAGCGATCTGTTGCAGCATGACTGTTTTGCCGGTTTTTGGCGAAGATACGATCAGACCTCGCTGGCCTTTCCCGATTGGTGCTACCAGATCAATGATTCTTGCAGTCAGGTCTTCGGTGCTGCCATTACCTATTTCAAGTCGCATGCGTTGGTCCGGATGCAGCGGCGTCAGATTCTCGAACAGAACTTTGTCTTTCACACTGTCTAACTGTTCGTGGTTAATATTTTCAACCTTGAGCAGCGCAAAGTATCGTTCGGAGTCTTTAGGAGGTCGCACTAGGCCGGATACTGTATCGCCGGTTCGAAGATTGAATCTTCGTATCTGACTGGGTGACACATAAATATCATCCGGCCCTGCCAGATAGGAGCTGTTTGGCGATCGAAGAAAGCCAAAACCGTCCTGCAGCGTTTCCATCACTCCCTCGCCCGTAATATTTCCGCCATTTCTGGCTTCCGCTTTCAGAATGGCGAAAATTTGATCTTGCTTGCGCATTCTCGCTGCGCCGTTAATATTTGCATTGCGTGCAATGTCAGCTAATTCAGTTGGTGTTTTAGACTTTAGCTCAGTTAAGCTGATTCCCATAGATGTTGCCTCGGTTTCGGCGATTGGTGGTACAGCGTCTCAAGACACTGCTAATGTATGTATATGATCAGGTGCTGATATATGGAATATAGGAAAGAAGAATTGATGTTCGTTCGAAATGTAAACGAACCAAGTTTGAAAAAATTATAACCTAAACGTAAAAATTGTAATGATTAAAGGGTTTCATCAATAAATGCAGTTAGTTGAGATTCTGACACGGCGCCGACTTTGGTGGCCTCTACCACGCCGTTCTTGAAAATCATCAGGGTTGGAATCCCGCGAATTCCATACTTGGGTGGCGTCAGTGGGTTGTCGTCTATATTCAATTTTGCAACTTTCAGCCTGCCTTCATAGTTCGTGGCAATGTTTTCCAGAAGGGGGGCGATCATTTTGCACGGGCCGCACCACTCTGCCCAGTAATCAACGATAACTGGAGTCGATGAATTGATGACTTCATCTTCAAACGAACTATCACTGATGTGTGTAATTAAATCTGACATTATGGCTTTCATATGGTTTATAGAGAATGCAATTCCTACAGGCAAGTCTGAAGAGGTATTGCAAAGATTCGCTGACCTGCTCCCTTTAGTGGGATTTCTTGATAGCAGGGGGTATAGCATTATTTACTAAAATGAAAATAATGCAAAATTATTTTTTTACAAGTTTACTACTGCAAATTAATATACTTCTCGCCGAAAGCACAATCTGCTCATCTATCTTCTTGAATATAAATGTTAAATATCTCGAAGATCGGAGGTTTGTTTACAATAAACTCAAAATCTTGCCAAATTAAACTTGGGCATTTTGGCAACATTTGAGCGAGTCTCACAATAAATGTTACATCAACCCAATGAAAACAGAATAAAGAATTCAATCTCTCCCTGCCAAAGGTTTGCTTCAGGGAACTACTGCCTGCGAATTATGAAAGTCTATGCACGGAATCCTTCATCCACTCTGGGATTTTAGCCTCAAAATCCGCAATAGACGCACATGAATTTCCGTCTATAGCGAATGGGAATTGTGTTCAGCAATATAATGACCGTGATTTTTCATCTGTTATCGGCAACCAGCCAATGGACATAATCCAGCGTATTCAGTACGTTTTTGCATCCGAATCGAAAGCTATTCAGTCTATCGAAGTTACTTCAACCTTTGAAGATGCAGTAAATCTGCTGATGTCGTGCCGCAGCAAACTGCTGACGACAGGCATGGGCAAAGCCGGTATCATCGCAAAAAAATTTGCAGTAACGCTTAGCTCGACAGGAACTCCAGCCATTTATGTTCACCCGGGTGAGGCAGCACATGGCGACCTCGGTGTAGTCTCGGAGGGTGACTGTCTAGTTGCTTTTTCTACCAGCGGTAAAACGCGAGAAGTCATCGAAATGCTGGAACTAGCCGAACACCTCGGACTCGGCAAGGTGATAGGAATTACTTCTCATGCAGAATCCGAACTCAGGAAGCATTGCGACATCATCCTGGAAATGGGAGTAATTGAGGAACCTTGCCCTCTAGGTCTGACACCCTCTGCCAGTATTGCGGTTATGAATGCCATTGCAGACGCAATCACCCTGGCGTTGATGGAGCTTAAAGGCATCACCAAACAGCAGTATGGCCTACGCCATCACGGCGGCTACCTCGGGCGAGTTGCTCGGTTGGACAACGAATAACCGGCTTGTTTTGAGTTCAGTCCAAAGTTTTGTGAATCGCTTTCCATATTCTTAACGGTGTAGCAGGACCGTCAAGTGCAACATATCTGTCTTCGCTCAGCATGTTGGAAACGGCATTCTGAATGGCGCCTGGTGCACCTAAACTCGCAACTTCGCCGACGCCCTTGACCCCCATCGGGTTTGTCTTGCAGAGTGTTTCAAATTTTTCAAGCTTAAGAAACGGAATATCCGCAGCACGCGGCAGTTGATAATCCATTAGCGATCCGGTAAGTATTTGCCCAGATTCCTGTTCGTCAAATTGCACCGATTCCATTAACGATGTGCCTACGGACTGAGCCCAGGACCCGTGAAGCTGTCCGTCCGCTATGGCTGGATACAGAATTCTGCCAATGTCGTCCACTCCAACCAACTGGAGGATCTCAATGGCGCCTGTGGCAGGATCACACTCGAGTTCGGCAACATAGGCTCCACAAGGGTGCGTGGTGTTAATCCCTTCAAATTTCGCATTGCCGATGCAACCGGGATAATCCAGCGGCATTTCACCCATTCGCGCGGCAATTTGTTCTAAACTGATGCGCTGGTCGGTACCGGGCAGGTAGAAAGTTCCGGCTTGATATTCAATATCAGCCTGTGAAACCTCAAGTAAGTGTGAGACGATTTCTCGGGCATTGTCCAACATGCGGTGCGCGGCTCTTTGTACTGTATTGCCACTGATTGCTGCTAAGGAAGAGCCGCCGGTTCCGCCTCCCGTACTCAGAGCATCCGTGTCTCCTTGCAGTACGCTCACGCGTGAATGATCAATTTGCAGCATATCGGCAGCAATCGCTGCCAATGTAGTGAAATGGCCTTGTCCACCAGATTGCGTGCCAGTGAGGACCAGTATTGATCCGTCGTCACGGAGTTGAACTTCACAGACTTCAGTTGGTGAGCCGCCAGTTGAATGCATGTACATTCCAAGACCAATTCCGCGTAATCGACCCTGTTTTAATGATTCATGACGACGCTCGGAAAACTTGCTCCACTGAGACTGCTCCAGTGCCAAATCCAGTATTGTTTCGAATTCGCCGCTGTCGATAACGTGTCCATTCGGCATTGAATAGGGCAGTTGTTCAGGTCGAACGAAATTTTTTCGGCGCAACTCTGTGCGATCGTATCCGAGTTCAATAGCCGCTTTGTCGATCAGTTGTTCCAGTGTACAGACCGTTTCCGGTTTGCCCGCTCCCCGATATGCATCAACCGGAGGTGCATTTGTGAATACACCTCTACAGCGATATTGAATCAGTGGAATATTGTAGGTATGCCCGATCACCGAATAGGCGTATACCGCAGCAACTGATGGTCCGACATAAGACAGATAAGCTCCAAGATCGGCAGTAGCATCTATCTGAAGTGCTGTAAAGCGTCCATTTTTGTCAAGCCCTAGCTGTGCGAAATCAATGCGCGCCCTGCCGTGAGAGTCGGAAACAAATGATTCTGCACGCGTCGCCGTCCACTTCACAGGCTTGCCAATTTTCTCAGATGCAATGAGGACAAGAGCATACTCAGGATAGGTGTAGATTTTCATGCCGAAGCTGCCTCCGACATCCTGTGTGATCACGCGCAGGTTTTCGAGAGGGATTTTTAAGACATCCTGTGCAAGAACTCTGCGCACCATGTGTACGCCTTGTGTTTGGACATGCAGCGTGTATTGCCGTGTGGCGGAATCATATTGTGCGATTGCCGCTCTAGGCTCAATAGGCGTTATCGCCATTCTCGGATGATGGACTTCAATCGAAACTACATGAGCTGCGTCGTTCAGCGCTTCCGTTACGTTTGAATCATCACCGGAGCTAGTGTGGAAACTTACGTTATCAGGTGCTTCATCCCAAATCGCAGCTGAGCTGTGGATGGCTTTTCTGGTGTTGCTTGCCCCATCAAGTTCCGAGTAGTCGATTTCAATCGCGTCAGCGGCTTCCATGGCGGTATGTAGAGTGTCGGCGACAATGAAAGCAACGGGTTCACCGACATAGCGCACTCGATCTGTGGCTAGGATGGGACGATCTGGTTTGAACATCGGTGTTCCATCTCGGTTCGTCAAGTCCGAGGCACAGGGCAAGCCTCCGACTCCTTCGGCCTGCAGATGAGCGGCGGTAAGAACCAGTTGTACACCGGGCATTGCACTGGCATACTCAATGTCTGTCCGTTTAATTTCAGCATGCGAATATGGTGATCTGACCACATATCCGACGCAGGAACTATTCAATTGCAGGTCGTCGACAAAATTACCCCCACCTGTCAGAAGGCGATAATCCTCACGTCTTATATTTGGTGTGGATGTGTTCATGTATTTGTAGTCTGAAGGATATTTTCTGAACCGATTTATACACCTGATTGAAGGCTTGTCAGTTGGGAATCACACATGCAGTTCAAACATAAGGTATGAGGATTGAATGTGATATGGAGGCATATTCAACAAAGTAAACCCTGAACCAACCGAATTACGGTGACTTATGTCAAGCCGACTTTATATTCAGCTGTCGCCCGCCATTGAATTGAGATGCAGAACCAGTTGCTGACACTGTGAAACCCCAAAACGGTTCTACAGGTTAGATGGTGTATAGTACTAATAACATTAAACATATCCAGCCAAGGTATCACAGCGTAATGAACCAGACTATGGAAAATTCATCGTGGTCGAAAGACCGGGTACAAGCGCTTTTTGACTTGCCGTTCAGCGATCTGCTGTATCAAGCTCAGACTATTCATCGTGCAAACTTTTCTCCAAATCAGGTGCAGAAAAGCAGGTTGGTAAACATCAAGACCGGTGGTTGTCCGGAAGACTGCAAGTACTGCAGCCAGTCGATTCGCTACAACACCGATGTCAAAGCGAGCAAGTTAATGAACGTCGCAGATGTCATCGCAGATGCAAAACTTGCAAAGTCAGACGGCGCCACACGCTACTGTATGGGGGCAGCATGGCGGCGCCCTCAGACAAGCCACATGGATAACCTCTGTACCATGGTGCGAGAAGTCAAAGCGTTGGGTATGGAAACCTGCATGACGCTCGGCATGCTGAGCCGTGATCAGGCGATCATGCTAAAAGAAGCCGGTCTTGACTACTACAACCACAACATTGACACGTCACCGGAATACTACGAAAAGATCATCACTACCCGAACTTTTGAGGATCGACTGGAAACTATCGGTTACGTTCGCGAAGCAGGCATGAAAGTGTGTTGCGGTGGCATACTCGGCATGGGTGAAACACAGAATGATCGCGCCGGTATGTTGCGCTTGCTGGCAAATATGGACGCCCCCCCGGAAAGTGTTCCGATCAATTTGCTTGTTGCTATTCCTGGTACGCCTCTTGAAGACGCAGAGCCGGTTGAGCCGATAGATTTTGTACGAACCATTGCAGTCGCGAGAATCATGCTGCCGAAATCCATGCTTCGGCTTTCTGCAGGTCGCCGAACAATGTCTGAAGAGCTTCAGGCACTGTGTTTTTTTGCGGGAGCAAACTCCATTTTTGTTGGCGACCGACTGTTAACAACCGACAACGTAGAATACGATCATGACGCAGCACTATTCAGCAAGCTCGGACTGGAGGAAATGCCGCCAGAATCTGATACGACTTTGTCTTCAAATGTGCTCGACCTGGCACGGCAGACAGCCTCATGACGATCGCGATACCTTCTTTGATCAGCGAGTTCACCGACAACAATCAAGACTTGCAGGTGTGGACGAATTCAGTATTCATGCGCTTGTGCGGCAGTTCAAAACACTCGTGGCTGTTCATGAATACGCTTTCCTACATGGAGCATATTGGAAGTTACAAGATCATGGCGACACAGCGCGGTGGCGTGATTGACTATCCGACGCTAAAGCACCTGAACGAGGAGACCGGACACGCGGTACTGTTCAAGCGACACGCGGAGCGTCTGCACGGAAGCGGTTTGGATTATTCGCCTGCGGTACTGATGGCGCCCGCGTCTGCACGAGCGTACTTTGGCAGACTCGAAGCCTGCATGGTGCATTTATTTGGCAGACAGTCGAACTACCGGACGATTTATTTGTACATGTCGTTGATCGTCGAATTTCGTGCAGTCTGGGCATATGAAATTCTCCAGCAGTGCATTGAAAAGAACAGTCTCGAAATGTCTCTTGATAAATTGCTTGCTGAAGAGCAAGGGCATTTGTACAGCATGGTTCGACGGTTGGAGGCTGATAATAGTTTGAACTTGCAGAATGTTCAGTTGCTGTGTGAGCGAGAAAGAACTCTGTATGTTCGACTACTGAGTGCTATCGAAATTCTGCTGGATGACACCCTGCCGAAAGTGGCGTGATTTCTACAGTTGCAGAGTCACAAAGCTGATTTCCCGTAAATTATCGAGTCAGCTGTGTAACATTTTCCGATATGACGCTGTAGACCGTGTCCAGATCCTCAGCTGTGACGCAGTAGGGCGGAAGTACATAAATTGTGTTTCCGAGCGGGCGTAGAAGCACTCCGCTTTTTTGAAATCGAAGGTATAGTTCGGTACCAATTTCAGATAGATATCCGCTATCTTTTACCTGAATGTCCATTGCGGCAATCGTTCCCGTCCGTCGCAGATTGGTCAGTGCGTCAGACTGTGCCATTTCAGTGAGTTTTAGCTCCTGCATCTGAGCCACTTTCTGAACTTTGTTTAGAGTGTCGGGGTCGTTCCACATTTGCAGATTGGCTGCCGCAACTGCGCAAGCAATCGGATTAGCCGTGTAGGAACTGGAATGAAAAAAAGTCTTGCTTCGATCTTTTGAGTAATGCGCACGGAATATTCGTTCATGGCATAGGGTTACAGCGAGCGGCAGAAATCCTCCAGTTATGCCCTTGGAGTAACAGGCAATATCTGGTACAACCCCAGCCTGCTCGCAGGCAAACAGGGTTCCGGTACGCCCCCAGGCGGTCATTACTTCGTCCGCAATGAAGAGCACCTCCCAGCGCTCGCAAATCTGTTTCATTTCCCGCAGCGTTTCGGCGTCGTACATCAACATTCCACCGGCGCCAAGCACCAGTGGTTCAACGATGAATGCTGCAACATTTTGATTTTCTTTGCACTTCGCATCCAGCGCATCCAGGGTTGCCTGTTCAGTGCCAGTTGTCGGAAATGGAATTTTCTCGACTGAAAACAAGAGCGGGTCGTACGGCTGGTTGAACACACCGCGTTCGCCGACAGACATGGTGCCGATAGTGTCACCGTGATAACTGTTTTCAAGTACTACCACTCGCTGTCGGGATACACCGAGATGATGCCAGTAGCCAAGTGCCATCTTTAGTCCTACTTCAACCGCGGTCGAGCCGCTATCGGAGAAAAAAACATAGTCCAGACCATCAGGCGTCAGTTCAAGCAGCAACTGAGCTGTTGTCTCCGCGGGTTCATGCGTATAACCGGCAAAAATTACTTGGTCCAGTCGCTCGATCTGGCTGCTTGCAGCTGCTTGCAGATTTGGATGGCAGTGTCCGTGCGTAATCACCCACCATGAAGCGATCGCATCAATAATCCGTTGGCCGTCTGTGGTGTACAAATAAGCGCCTTGCGCGTGATCTATCTCAAGAAAGCTCGGGAATACTGCATGTTGAGTAAACGGGTGCCAGATTGGAGAGTTTTGTCGAGTCAACTAAATTGCTCCGGTAAATTGTTTAAGATTGAAGTTTTGTTCAAACACGTCTTGGAGTGAAGTTTCGCTTAGCTCGTGCAGAAAGGGAACGCGTCCGAGTCGAATCACACCGGATGATTTCGGTATGATCCTTTCATTTTCTGGGTCGGAATCCCCAACGAATATCAGTCCATGAATGGGGACCTCATACTTCTGAAGAGCAAGCACGGTGAGCAACGTATGGTTGATTGTTCCCAAGGACGTTCGTGTGCAGATAATTGCCGGCAACTGCCAGATGTGAAAGAGCTTGATTAATAGAAAATCCGGTGTAAGTGGTACCATTACACCTCCAGCGCCCTCAACTATGAGCAGTTTTGATGTTTTCGGTAATTGACTCAATTGCTCGATGTCAACTTGAATGCCGTCGATTTCTGCAGCCAGATGTGGGGATGCCGGTGTGTTCAATCGGTAAACTTCATCAATGAAGTGACTATCTTCAAGGCCGGACAAGCGCTTAACAGTCTCGGTATCGGTTTCTTCTTCCAAACCTGCCTGCACCGGTTTGTAGTAGGCTGCGTTCAGTGCACGTACCAGCATTGCCGATACGACTGTTTTTCCGATACCAGTGTCGGTTCCGGTAACTAGGAATCCGTGCGGAGTTTGTGGGGAAGGTGCAGCCATGCTTCCAAATTATGAAATATCTGTGCCAGTGTTTGACACGATTGCGTAGAGTGCATCGAACATGTCGCTGATATTCTTTTCTGTCGCGTGAAGCGTAATCGAGATTCTAAGGCGAGCTGTACCGGCCGGCACAGTGGGCGGACGAATTGCTCGAAGATCGAAACCTGCTTGCTGCATCTTACTAGCGACACGCAGGGTAAGTTCTTCGTCACCAATAACAAAGGGGACAATCTGTGTCTGGCTGCCAATTTTTTCAAATTTTTGTTCCAGTTCCCTATTGGCATTTTTGATCAAAGCCAACAAGTCAATTCTCCTGCGTGGTTCTTCATCAAGAAGTTGAATAGCCGCCATAACCGCAACGGCATTAATCGGTGGCGGTGCGGTGGAGTAGATGAATGGTCTGCATTTGTTGATCATGAAATCGATTAGTTCCGATGGTGCACAAATAAGTCCTCCCGCAGCTCCGAGCGCCTTCCCGCATGTATGAACTGCAACGAGATTTCGTCGTCCCTCAAACGGTTCAGTAAGTCCCCGACCATTTTCGCCCCAGACACCTGTGGCGTGGGCCTCATCTACGATCAGGACTGCACCGTATTTTTCAGCAACTTCAACCAAATCGCTTAGTGGTGCGCAGTCACCGTCCATGCTGTACAGGCTTTCAACCACAATCCATGCCATGGAGGAGCCGGAAGCGCTGGAACGCCAATCAGCTAACACGTGTTCTATGGCATCGACATCGTTGTGAGGTGTTTTTACATTTTTTGCCAGCGAAGAGAATATCCCCTCCCGTATGCTTGCATGAGACAGTGCGTCAAAAATGATCAAGTCATTTCGTCTTGGCAATGTGGTGAGTATGGCGAAGTTGGCGGAATATCCGTTCGCAAAATAGAGTGCTTTTTCGCTACCGAAAGTCTCAGCCGCCATGGTTTCGAGTTCATCATGAATACGGTGATTGCCGCGCAGCAGGCGCGATCCACCGGAGCCGAGTGGCATGCCGTCTTCAAGTGCCGACTGTACGGCTTCGCGTATTTGCGGTGCGATGCTGAAAGCCAGAAAATCATTCGACGTAAAATCGATTCCGTTGATTGGTTCGAGCCTTCGTCGCAGATGGCTGCGCGCGAGCTTTTTAAGATCGTTGGAATAGCGAGTCAGCCTGGCGGTCATCATAATGTGCGTTGGTGATGGAATCGATACCGATTTTACATGGGATTCTTTATACGTAAATCCAATGGAAAGACATTATTGGAGATAACAGGTGCTAGAATGTAGGCATTGGTCAACCAATAAACACGAATAGGTGAATTTCCAATTATGAGCATCAAGAAGAAAATTTCATTATTTGTATTGATTGCATTCGGACTTACGGCACCGACGTTGCATGCCGAATCAATGCCTTCGAAAGTCTCTTCGCCTGAAGAGGCTGAGGCGGCCTATGAAATGCGCAGCGAATTCATGAAAGGGATGGGGGGTAGAATGAAGGCGTTCTCCGACTTTCTGAAACGCGGTGAAGGCGAGCCCCTGGAACTGGGTTCCATGGCAACTGAAATCGCTGAAAACGCATCGAAAATTCCTGATTTGTTTCCGCAGGATACCGGATTGGCGCAGAACGAAGACAGCGAAGCTAAAGCGGAAATCTGGGAGAATTGGTCCGATTTTGTGACAGCTGCTGGAGGAATTGTCGAACCGGCAAAAGCACTGGCAGTCGCATTCGAATCCGGAGATCCAGGTGAGATAGGCCCAAAAGTCAAAGCGCTTGGCAGCGAAGGCTGTGGCGGATGCCATAAAAGGTTCCGTCAGAAAAAGGAGTGACAAGTCTATCCGTACTGCAGGAATACCCACAGCATGATGGCAGCCGTAATCAGCGCGATTACGGCACCTCTCCATGCCGATGCCAGAGTCGGTGCAGTGTGAGCTAGGTCGCGCGGTATGGGTCGTGTACCGGTGATCATGGGTTTGATCAGGTTGTCTTTTTTATAAAAGTAATAGAACGCATTCGCTGCAAGATGCAGGATGACTAGCGCAAACAGCCATTTTTTGTGCGTCACATGGACGTCACTTGCCCAGCGGCTGAAATCGTAGCTGACGTAGTAGGCAAAAGGCCCTTCAACCAGTCCGTCCACATTGGTAGCGAACATGCCGGTAGTTGCCTGGACAATGACGGCCAGCAGTATTGCGATTACGGCCAGAGAGCCGATCGGGCTATGTTCGACGCTATATCCTGGAGTGCGTTGCGGGAGTTTGGCGATGTAGTCGAAATAATCTTTGGGCTTGAACACCAGGGACGAAAACCGAGCGTTCGAGCTGCCAAGAAATCCCCAAATGATTCTGGCGATCATGAGCATGACAATACCTTTGCCGGCCAGAATGTGTATGTCAAAATTCTCAAGTTTGGCACTTACAAACATGACGACAACAAGCACCGCCAACGCCCAGTGGAAAATTCGCAGTGTGATATCCCATACATTAACAACAACTTGATTGGAATCATCTAGAGCCATAGTGAATTAATTTTAGTCGTTAACCCTGAGGCATTTTTTGGAAACGTAAGTCATTGATTTTTCGCGCAAAATCCAGAGCTTGAACTTTCGTTTACCCCACAAAATCGCCTGAAAACAGGTTTTTTTGGCACTTTTCAGCCTTCAAGGCCAATTTTTACCCCACTTCAATCCCCCTCGTGCAAGGGCTGAAACAAGCCTTGGTCAAAGTGCTTTTTCGTTCATAATATGTTGTTTTTATTGATAAATAATGCCATGAGCCCGTCTCTTTCAAGTATAATACTGTTAAATATTAATCGGCAGCACTCAATCCAAAGGAGGTCGAACTCATGGCACCGGTTCATTATGATTTATTTTGGCAAGACTATTTCGACTATTGCGAACTGGATCGACTCCGAGGCATCTTCGCCCAGATTGACCTCACCGAGGTGAGCTGCGAAATTCGTCGTCACCGCAATGGCAAAGGCAGACAGGACTGGCCGATCGAAGCGATGCTGCAAGCGGTATTGGCCATGATCGTGCTGCAGCACCGAAGCGTCGCTTCCTTTCGCCGCGAACTGATGCGCAATCCCACTTTGATGATTGCTTTGGGCTTTGAGCTCAAGGCGCCCACCAACGGCGAGCGCAATCCTTGGGCTCGTTACCGGGCGCCATCCGATGGTGCCTTTAGTCGCTTTAAGCAAACGCTCATCGAGGTGGATGAAACCACCGGTTGCGTTCAAGCGCTGTTTGCAGCCCAGCGTCACAAGCTGACTGACCTGTTGCCGGACTTCGGTCAAAGGGTCGGTTACGATGGCAAAGCGATCCAGTCTCATTCCACCGGCCGCAAGCTGGCTCACCGGGTGGACCCGCTCAGCGGCGAGTGTCTGAGCTCCGACCCGGATGCGACTTGGGGCTGCCATAAACAGTTCGGCACCGATTCGAATGGCAAAGAGGTTCAGACCCAAAAGCGATGGTTTGGCTATGAGCTGCATCTATTGGGCGATGTGAATTACGAGTTGCCCATTGGGTTTACGCTGGCACCGGCCCACGAATCCGAGCATCCGCACTGTGAAGCTTTGGTGTCGAAGTTTATCGGTTCAGCATTGTCCAAGCGCTGTGAAAGCTTTGTTGCCGACCGCGGTCTGGACAGCAACTCGTTAAGAAAGCGGTTGTTCGAGGCGGATATCCTGTCGGTCATTGCCAATCGCAACCTGTGGCAGGATGAAAACCTGGACTCGGATCAGCTTCGGGTTGCCACCCGTTGCTTGGATGAAAACAAGTTTGACACTCTGCTTCGAACCGAACATGGCGATCTTTACTGCAAGTGTCCGGAAAGCGAGCAAATCCGGCCGATGCATTATCAGGGCTACGAAAAAAAGCGCGGCACGCTCAAGTGGGCCTGTCCGGCGGCGGTCAATGATTTCCAGTGCCAGGGTCGAGACGAGTGTTATCGTCTGGGCAACGTCACAGCCGGTGCCAAGACCCGAGTGGTGCGCGTCAAAGTGGATCCGGATCATCTGCGAGATTTTGGTGAATTGCCGCATTCCACACTCAAATGGAAGCGCCTGTATAAACAAAGAAGTGCACTGGAGCGGATCAATTCCAGGATTGCCGACAGTTTTTTGATGCACAATCACTATCTGCGCGGACAACGGCGCATGGCGCTGAGAATCTCGATGTCGATGACGGTGATGCTGGCGGCGGCTTGTTTTGCCATCGAGGCCGGGCAACCGCAAAACATGCGCTCGCTGGTCAATCCGCTGGCCGCCTGACCTCGCCCCTTGACGGGGCCTTCCAACCGAGCGATACATGATCTGCGTTGGCAGGCGGTTCGGCGCGCCCGGATTTCGTCAAGTTCGATAATCTCAACCGTTTCTTGCTGTGCAAACACCCGAATCGAGGGGAAATGACGTTGTGATTTGAAAATTCTCTCCTAATTCCACTATTCAAGCACACGTGACCCGCTCGGTAAACAGTAAAATATCGCCCAACGAAAAAGTCTCACCCTTGCTTTTTTTCGCCACGGACACATATTCATCATATAATTTGGCATCCACCTTTTCATTTTATACTTTCGTCGGTTCCTAGTACGGACATACGGTTTTCAGGGGTAAAGAATGGCACGAATTACAGTAGAAGATTGTCTCGAAAGAGTGGAAAACAGATTTCAACTCGTTCTCATCGCGACGAAGCGCGCGCGGCAACTCGCCGGTGGCGCTGCCCCGTTGGTTGACAGAGACAATGACAAGAATACCGTAATTGCATTACGCGAGATTGCTGAGGGACATATAACCGCTAGCATTCTCGATGAAGATGATGATCCTGTCATGTCAATACCTTTTGAATTTCAATCTGACGATCTAGGACTGACGAGAGAAGAAGAACTTCAAGCAGCGGATGCAGACGACCAACCCGCGGAACAAGTCGTCGAGCAGTAGAATTTCGGAAATCTATCGTCGGGTAGGACTTCCGGAAAGCGAAAAGCGACAGCTCGGCAAGCTCTGCGATTCGCTGAACGAGTATCTCAGCGAGAGCCAGATCACAGAGGTCCGAAGGGCCTACAAAGTCAGCGCCAGCGCCCATGACGGCCAGCACCGTCTGAAAGGCGAAAAATATATCCATCATCCTCTCATGGTAGCTCACATGCTTGCTGGGCTGCATCTTGACAGTCGCACTATCATTGCGGCAATTCTTCACGACACACTCGAAGACACCGAGCTCACTCTGGAGGAGTTGGAAAAAGAATTCGGAGAAGAAGTTGCGACTCTGGTTTTAGGGGTCAGTAAAGTGAGCAATCTGGAATTCGTGTCGAAAAAAAGAGAAAAAAACGAAAACCTGCGAAGCCTTTTTCTTGCCGTGTCGAATGATGTGAGGGTCATACTGATCAAACTGGCCGATAGAATTCACAATCTCAACACGCTTGATGTACATCGTCTTGAAAAAAGAGAGAGAATTGTTCGGGAGACCTACGATATCTACATACCGATTGCCTATATGCTCGGCATGCATAGCTGGCGCCGCCAGATGGAAGATTTATGCTTCAAGGCAATCTATCCCAAAAGATATGAAACTATCAACAAGGCAGTACGACGTGACATCAAGGGTGGTGTCAATCAGACCATTAAGAAACACATCAACGCGATTCAGTCGCTATTGAAGGAGCGTAGCATCATCGCAAGCGTGTCAGGACGTTTCAAGAACGTTTCCGCGATTCACGAGAAAATGCGACGCAAGGGCAATTCACTATCGGCAGTTCAAGACCTGTTCGCGTTTCGAGTGGTGGTGCAGGAA
Organism: Arenicellales bacterium; assembly: GCA_965219265.1. GTDB lineage: Bacteria > Pseudomonadota > Gammaproteobacteria > Arenicellales > JAJDZL01 > JAJDZL01. The sequence goes on along the minus strand of OZ244730.1, from coordinate 2,774,276 downwards.
GTGGAAGACTGCTATCGAACACTGGGGCTGATTCACAATCGGTATAAACCGATTTCAGGCGAATTCAATGACTATATTGCGATTCCGAAGTTTAATGGATATCAATCCCTGCACACGACTGTTCACGCTGAATTCGGTCGTGCCATAGAGGTGCAGATACGCACCGAGGATATGCATCGCGTCGCAGAATCCGGAATCGCTTCCCACCTTGGTTACAAGACCGGAAATGCATCAACAGAATTATCCAGCATTCCTAGCACTCAATTGTTGAATGAAGTGATTCATGGGCTGGAAGATCATACTGTTGCTACTCCTGACGACTACTTTGACAATCTGAAGATCAGCTTGTTTTCCGAAAATGTGTATGTGTTTACGCCGAAAGGCGATGTGATGCGTCTGAAAAAAGGGGCGACTGTGGTCGATTTTGCTTATTCGATTCATACAGAAGTGGGAGATGGCATCAAATCGGCGAAGATCAATGGGAAGCGTGCAGCGCTTCTTACGGTTCTTCAGAATGGAGACTCTGTTGAAGTCAACAGCAGCAAATTTGGCAGACCGGACCCAGGATGGCTACAGTTTGCTGTTACAGGAAAAGCGCGAATGGCGATCCGACATGCTCTCAAGAACAAGTCAGATGTCGAATTTGAAAAGATGGGTAAGCGGCTTTTTCAGAATGCTTTGAAGACCTACAAAATAAAACCGGCATCCATAACGCAGGAGATGAAAGACAGACTTGCCCAAGAGTTGAGTGTCAATAACTGGTCTGCGATTCTTCATGACATCGGCACTGGAAAACGCGTTGCAGGCATCATCGTCAATCAGATATTTCCTGATACATTATCGAAAGTGGATCAACATGTGTCAAACGAGTTGTCTGTATCCATTCAGGGTACCGAGGGAGTGGTGGTTAAATATGCAAAGTGCTGCAACCCGATTCCGAATGATTCAATCGTCGGATTTTTCAGCTTGGGCAGGGGTATCGTCATTCACTGTGAAGATTGCCTGAATGTCCGTGACTCTAAATATCCTCCCGAACAATGGGGTAAATTTCACTGGGTAGACAAGCCTCGGGGTCCTTTTCGGGTTTCCATTCGGGTGCACACACAGGATGAAAAAGGAGTATTAGCAGGCGTAACCACCAGGATCGCGTCGGCAGGAGCCAATATCAGTACTGGAGAAATCAATACGCTTGAAAGCGGCTACGCAACGTTGGAATTTGATATTGATGTAACGGATCGTGAACACCTTGATCGGATTATGCGGCTGGTCGAAAGTGATTCCACAGTCATCGATGTTAAGCGTAGTAAGTTGAAATGAAAGATGTACGTCGCGCATCAAATCAATCAAATATCCGGGGGCGAAACTCTAGGGATTAAGTACTTTGGTTGCCGCTGACCTTTTATTGCTTCTTTTCCTCTTTCCTATCTAACTCATTGAGCATCTAATTCGTCAATAGCGACACAAGAACACGTGGCAAGCTGTGTTGAACGGACATCTTGACCTTGTAAATATCCTCACAACTGATACAAATATTGGACATTACGAAGTTGATGCCGCTCGCTTTGAAAGTAGTCGTATCCAGATATTTACAGTGATGATTCACTAAAATCTGTGGTCGCCGAAATGGACTGGTTGGATAATAATTCGTCAATTTAAATGACGATGCCGTATTATTTGCAACGATTTCTTGAGAAGGAATGAGTTAATGAAATTTAAACTTGATCAGTTAGAGTACCAGCAACAAGCAATTAAGTCGGTCGTTTCCCTTTTCAAGGGGCAGATCAGAAACACTTTCGACAATGCTTGTTCTGATGGTATTCGTGCCAATCTGCTAACTCTTTCAGAAAATCAAATAAAAGAAAATATGAAGGACATGTTGACTGAGAATGGTCTTAATGAAGAGACTGATAAAGTTCAAGAGCCGACTGACTTCTGCATAGAAATGGAGACAGGTACTGGCAAAACCCTTGTTTATTTAAAAACCATTTATGAACTGTACAAAGAGTACAGCTTTACAAAATTCATCATTCTCGTCCCTTCCGTCGCAACTAAAGAAGGTGTGCTAAAAACACTGAGTACATTTGGACAGCAATTTGAGGAAATTTACAACATCAAACTTGATTACTTTGAATACGATAGCAAGCGGCTTTCAAAAGTGATTAATTTTATAGAGGAACAGCACCCACAAATCATGGTGATGACTTTGCAGTCTTTTAATACTGATGACAACATATTAAACCGGTCTGACCGGGAAAACCTCTTTGCCAATTTGCCCTATATTGAAGCAATATCTCGCACCAATCCGATAGTTATCATGGACGAGCCACAAGAAGGCATGGATACAGACAATTCGATTGCTAGACTAAACAAAATCAATCCAATGGTCAAAATCAGATATTCCGCCACGCATAAGGTCCTATGGAATCTTATTTATCGCTTGACTCCTTACGATAGCTATCAGCAGGGATTGGTAAAAAAAATTGAGGTACTTACAGTTTCTGAAAAGAATGATGAAGCCTCAATGAAAATCGAACTCGTCGAAATTATTTTGGGAAAAGGCGAACCGAAAGCAAAATTAAAAGTCTGGCGTGAAATGGGTGGCAATTTTGAGTTTCGTAATACAAGGCAGTTAGGTGTAAACGCGTCGTTGCACGAAGAGACAAAAAACAGTATTTACGAGGATTACGTTATAGAGAAAATTGTCAAACCGATTACTGGAGGGGCAGGGTACGTCCAATTTGATAACGGTGTAAAGATAACTCAAGGTAGTCTAGCAAAGAACTGTTCTTTGATTTTTAATGAACAACTCTACTGGCTGATATACCGTCATTTCGAGAAGAAAAAAGTGCTCAAAAAGAAAGGCGTAAAATGTCTTTCTCTAATCTTTATTGACCGCGTTGATAACTATATTCAACCTGACGGCATTATAAGAAAGGCATTTATTGAACAATACAAGAAGATTCATGATGAGCATAAGGAGCTTTGTGATAATAAAGAAGCAACAGACGAACAAGTTTCGAGCTGCCAGGGATATTATTTTGCGCGGACTGGAAGAGGCGACTTTACCGACAATCTGAACTCAATGGCTAACAATAAAGAGCTGTTTAATTTAATCCTGAAAGACAAAGAGACATTGCTCAGCTTTGACAACCCGGTCGAGTTTATCTTTTCGCATTCTGCTCTCGGGGTCGGATGGGACAATCCGAATGTCTTCAATATAGCTACTTTGAACCAAAGCTACAGCGAAGTAAAGAAAAGGCAAGAAATTGGGAGAGGATTAAGAATATGTGTTAACCAGCAGGGTGAGAGACATCGTGATGCCGATTTTGTACCCGAGGGGGAGGAAGTAAACCTATTAACAGTTATTCCAAACGAAACTTACGATACTTTTGTCTCTCAATATCAATCTGAAATTAAAGATATTTACGGTACCAGTGATGCTGGTGCAGAGACAAGGGGTAACCATAAAGGACGCAATACAACGGAAAGACAAATTTATCGTAACGATAAACATTTCAACAGCCCTCCATTCCTTGAGTTCTGGAGAAGATTAGCTTTAAAAACAGAGTATCTTGTTTTGTTTGATGAGCAAGAGATTATCAATAAATCGGTCAATGCAATAAATGAAATAACAGTCCCCAATCCTCAGATAAGAATTGAAAGTGGGCGAGTCATAAGTCTATCAGAGGAAGAGGTTTCCACTGGTGATTTTCGATCGGACAGCAAACAGGTACCATCTAATTTTTCACCTATGGACATTGTGAATGAAATAAGCGAACATACTCCTCTTTCCTATCAGGCGGCACTCAATATCGTTCAGAAAATAAACAATAAGCGAGAACTCGTTAAGAACCCTCCTCGCTTTTTGCAGGAAGCTATCAAGAAAATTCGCAACATTCAGCTTGATGAAATGCTTAGGGTAATTGAATACCAGGTAACCGAAGAAACGTTCGATCTAAACCAGTTTCAGCGGAGTATAGCAAGAAACACAGGTAAATTAGAACCCACGCCGAACAAAGGCATCTATGATCATATTGTCTGGGATAGTGAACATGAGCAGCATTTTGCCAGAAATGCGGAATTTGATGGGGAGGTTGTCTGTTTTCTAAAGCTGCCTTCTTTCTATGTAATAGATACACCGATTGGTAAATACAATCCTGATTTCGGCCTTGTACTAAAAAGAAACACAATGCTTGAAAATTATCAAAATTCATTTAAAAGTAGGGAAGTATCTGATGATCTGAAAAACGAATACTACATTGTGATTGAGATCAAAGGTACGAATGATTTGAATGATCGCCACTCTATGAGGGAAAGTGAAGCTTACAAGATCAAGTGTGCATGTAAACATTTTGAGGCACTGGGTATAGAAACCAAGTTGAACTATATTGCTCCCGTCAAAAACTTTATCGAATTTAAAAAAAGAGTAGAGGCTACTGTTAGTGTCTGAAACAAACATAAAGATGATGCAAACTCCGGACTTGAACAAAGCACGACTGGATACACTGAAAAGTCTTTATCCCGATCTCTTTACCTTTGAGGGAAAACTCAATTCCGATGAATTAAAAAAGATTGTTGATCCCGAACTGATAAGCGAAACAGAGCGTTTCGACTTCAATTGGTTCGGGAAAAGTGAAGCTAAGCGAAACGCCTTTACACCAAGCAAAGCTACTCTTATCTATGACGAGGAGAGAAGTGTGAATCCTGAATTTGCGGCTGGCAACATGATTGTTGAAGGTGAAAATCTCGAAAGCTTGAAATGCTTACGTTCTGCATATCGGGAAAAGATCAAGTGTATTTATATTGATCCTCCATACAACACGGGGAAGGATTTTATCTATTCGGATAAATGGGATGAGAACAAGGAGGATTATTGGCGACATATTGGTGTAGTGAATCACGAGGGAATAAAATCGGAGTCCAACCCCGAAAGCAGTGGTCGCTATCATTCCAATTGGTTGAATATGATGTACCCTAGACTGTTACTTGCTCGTCAGTTGTTGTCAGATGATGGCGTCATTTTTGTTTCAATCGGAGATGAGGAAGTGCATCATTTGAGAAAAATATGCGACGAAATTTTCGGAGAAGAAAGCTTTGAAGGTCATATACATTGGAGAAGAAGACACAACCAGCCTAATGACAGAACTAAAATGATTGGTATGGTCACAGAACATATACTCTCTTACGTAAAAAACCATGAGCAATATAAGAAATCTGGGGTTGGCAAAGTCAATTTAACAAGCAAATTCTCGAATCCTGATAATGACCCGAGAGGGGACTGGGCTTCGAAGCCTTGGAAAGTAGGTTCAAACCAATCCGGGAGCCGATACATTATTACAAATACAGATCTCACAGATGGCCCCCAATTAGACGAAGAGTGGATGGGTGATGAAAATACTTATAAGAATCTGCTTGCAGACAATAGAATTGTATTCTCTAAAGATGGCCGAGGGTTACCAAGGAAAAAATACTTCAAATTTGAACGGGAGGAAGAAGGTCAATGCGCAACAAATTGGTGGTCGCATAAAAAGGTTGGACACAACCAAGGCGCTAATGATGAAATGACATCCCTTTTTGACGGGGTTAAAAATATCTTTAGCAACCCAAAACCAAGTAAATTACTCAAAAGATTACTTCAGATCGCAAATGCCCAAAAAAATTGTATCATCCTTGATTTCTTCGCTGGTTCTGGCACTACCGCTGATGCCGTAATGAAACTCAATTGCGAAGACGGCGGCAATCGCCAATATATCCTTGTTCAAATTCCCGAAGCCACAGAACCCGACAGTGAAGCATACAAAGCTGGCTACACAACAATCTCTGATGTGACCATAGAGCGCAATAAGCGTGTAATTAGGGAAATGGAGAATAAAAAGAAGACATTCAAAACGGGGTTCAGGGTTTACAGGCTATCCAAGTCAAGCTTCCCTCGTGTTGACTTTGAGCCTGACCCAACAATAACGGAAAAAGCAAATCTTGAATTGCTTGAAGAATACATTTACAGAAAAGAGATGATATTAAATGTCAACTATAGTAAAGATGATATTCTTGATGAAGTGCTTTTGAAGAATGGATTTATGCTTGATTATTCAAAAGAAATAGAGAGCATCTTTACGGAAAATACCATTTTCCGTGTCAAAGATAATTTCAAAGAATGCCTGATGTGTATCGATATGGACATTCATCAAGACACACTGAATACATTGAGAGATTTTAAGGATATGTTATTTATATGTCTTGAGGCAAGACTAGACACCACGACAAAATGGAATTTGCGGCATTTGTTTGGTGATAAACTGGTTGCTATTTGAGTAAGTTTTACACTATGAAATTTGAAAACAAACTGAATTTCCTTTGCTGTACGAACAAGTGGTTATAATTAAATTGGCCAATGCAAAAATAGATTAACGATCTTCGTATATCAGATTCAGATTGAATTTGAGCAAGTCATAAAGCTATCAAAGAAACTGTTGCTACCGGGAATTCTTTACACGAGAGCAAACAGGCTTCCACTAGGTTTCTGCGTCCAACAACGGAACGAGGGGTAATAAATTTTTCCGTGTGGGGAGTTGGGGAGTGCATAAATACGAAGCAGTTCACATCTCTTTGGATTTCTGCAGGTTTTCTGTTCTTTCTGTGTTTAAGATTTTCTCATAGAGCACGAATCCGAGGTTCGTGGGACTTCCGAGGATGCAGACTGGTATGAAGGCTGACTTTTACAATTGATAATTTGTAATTTTCCGTGGTGTACGCTTGTCGTCTATTGAAGCAAGCGGAAGAGTTGAAACATTTGAATGATCAACAACTCAACAAACACCGCCCTCCTGCATGCGCAGAATATTATTCTCAAACTTGCAACTGGGTTTTATAAGCACTAGCGACTCGGAATGTGGTGCCGCAGCCATCATTTATTATTTAACCTCCTAGGGAACGGCAGCATGACTAATAGACAAATTATCTCCACCGATAAAGCCCCCAGTGCAATCGGTGCTTATTCACAAGCAGTGCGATCCTCAGATACTGTCTATATATCTGGGCAGATTCCGTTGGATCCAACCACTCAGGAAGTGGTGGACGGCGATGCGAGAACACAGATTGACAGAGTATTTCAGAATGTGGCGGCGGTTGCGGCGGCAGCCGGCGGCAGCCTTTCGGATATCGTCAAACTCACTGTCTACCTTACTGATCTTGGAAATTTTCCTACTGTAAACGAGGTGATGGGTGAGTATTTCACTGAACCCTATCCCGCCCGTGCGGCAATTGGTGTGGCCTCGCTTCCCAAGGGCGTTTCGGTCGAAGTCGAAGCCATCATGGTTTTGTAGGGATAGGTGAACTCGGACCAGCCTCAAAATGTAGAGGAATTGCCCGTTACGGAGCTTCCCCGTGTCGGCTCAAAGCTTGCATCTTTGCTGGAAAGAATTGGGATTATTCAAGTCAAGGATCTTCTGTTCCATCTTCCTTATCGCTACCAAGATCGCACACGGACTGTTCCTCTTGACTCGCTGATCATCGGTCAAACCATGTTGGTGTCCGGCCGAATCATCACCGTCCGGGTTCAATTTGGCCGCCGACGCAGTTTAATCGCCAAAATTGACGATGGAACTGGAAACATGTGCATGCGACTCTTTCACTTCAGCAACAGACAAAAAGAGAGTCTGGAAAGAGCTACATGGTTGCGCTGTTTCGGCGAAGTACGTTGGATGCGTGCCAACTATGAAATGGTTCACCCCGAATATTCGGTTTTTGATTATTCGCCTGCTGCCGCACAGGGTGACAGTCTCACTCCAGTGTATCGGCTTACCGAAGGAGTTGGGCAAGCGTTGATGCGAGCCACTGTCAAATCCGCACTCAAACTCAGCAAGGATCAGGAAGTCCTCGAACTTCTACCGCCGCAAGCGCTTGAAGCGCGTCAGCTTCCTGATCTCAAGGCCGCTCTGGAGTATGTGCATGCTCCACCTTCCGAAAAATTTGAACTCAGAGAAGAACAGCAAAAAGAGCCTGCCATGCAGAGACTCATTTTTGAGGAACTGGTAGCCTTCCAAATTGCACGTCGCCAGCACAAAAGGCTACGACAATCTGTCAAAGCCCCCCAAATGGGGCCGTCGGGGGAATTGTCCAGACGGCTGAAAGAATCACTGACTTTCAAGCCGACTGAATCCCAGCGAATAGTCATTCACGAAATCCTTGTAGATTTGAAGCGATCGATGCCGATGCTGCGTCTTGTGCAGGGAGACGTAGGTTCCGGCAAAACGCTGGTTGCCGCGGCAGCTGCGGCTTGGGTTGTAGAATCCGGGTTTCAGGTTGCGATCATGGCTCCGACAGAACTGCTCGCAGAACAGCATCTGAAGTCATTCGTTGACTGGTTTGCTCCGCTTGGAATTGACATCCAGTTGCTGACTGGCAGACTGTCTGCAAAAGATCGTCGAAATGTCGAGCACGCCGTTCAATGGGGCGGTGCCAACATCGTCATCGGTACTCATGCCCTCTTCCAGGAAGGAGTCGATTTCAAAAACCTGGGATTGGTTGTAATTGACGAACAGCACCGTTTCGGCGTTGGCCAGCGCTACGCGTTTCGTAAAAAAGGTGTGATGAAAGAACAGGTACCTCATCAGCTTGTAATGACCGCGACGCCAATTCCTCGAACACTCGCGATGACATTCTACGCTGATTTGGACGTGTCCAGCATAACCGAGCTTCCTCCCGGCAGAATTCCGGTACGTACCGAGATCATCCCTTCAGCGAAGCGCAGCCATGTGATCGGTATGGTTGAACGTCTGTGTGCATCCGGTCAACAGGCGTACTGGGTGTGTCCGATCATCGAAAAATCAGAAGTGCTGGATGTCGAATCCGCCGAAGAGGCGGAGAAATTTATGAAAAAATCACTACCTGGACGTCGCGTTGCCTTGATCCATGGACGACTGAAGAGCGTGAAACGGGATCAGATTATGACGGATTTCCGGAAAGGCAAAATTGACGTATTGGTTGCAACTACGGTCATTGAGGTCGGAGTGGATGTGCCGAATGCGAGTTTGATGGTGATCGAAAGTTCCGAGAGACTGGGGCTTTCGCAATTACATCAGCTGCGGGGTCGTGTCGGTCGCGGTTTGAAAGAGGCTCGGTGCGTACTTTTATTTAAAAAAGATTTGTCAGAAATGGCTAATAAGCGATTGACTGTGATGCAGGAATCGAACGATGGCTTCAAGATTGCAGAAACTGATCTTAAGCTTCGCGGTGCCGGTGAGCTGCTTGGTACGCGACAAACCGGAGCGCAGCTATTCCGTATTGCGGAACTGCCGAGAGACATGACAATGATCACAGATGTCAATCAAGTTGCAGAGTTGATTATGGATAAGCACCCCGACTACATACAACCATTGATCAGACGCTGGACTGTCCGGGAGGGTGGGTACAGTGCTGTTTGAACGACTCGGCGCTTATGCTCGTCTCATGCGGTTGGATAAGCCCATCGGCAGTTTGCTGCTGCTTTGGCCTACATTGTGGGCGGCATGGCTTGCTGGCAATGGCAATCCTGAACCCCATATCGTACTAGTGTTGGTTATTGGCGTTTTTGTTATGCGTTCCGGTGGTTGCGTGATCAATGATTTTGCGGATCGAGATTTTGACCCGCATGTCGAGCGTACGCGCAGACGTCCACTTGCTACTGGTGAGGTATCGGTACGTGAAGCATTAATTCTGTTCGTATGTTTGTGTCTGCTGGGTTTCATACTGGTATTGTTCTTAAACAGCCTTGCGCTGATTCTGGCGGTCATTGGCGTGCTTCTTGCAGCATCGTATCCGTTCTTGAAACGAGTGTCGAGCCTGCCCCAGTTTTACCTGGGCATCGCATTTGGTTGGGGCATACCGATCGCGTTCGCAGCACATCAGGATACGGTTCCGATGATAGGTTGGATTCTGCTGCTTGCCAACATCGCATGGGCGGGAGCCTACGACACTTTTTATGCCATGGTCGATCGCGAGGATGATGTACGCATTGGAGTAAAATCGTTGGCGGTGCTTGCGGGCACCTTCGATCGGATTGTGATTGGCGTTTGCCAGGCGATTACGCTACTGCTCCTTTGCCTTGTCGGCTTTATGGCAAATTTGAACGGATACTATTTTCTTGGCCTGTTCGGGGCTTTGCTGGTGGCTGTGTGGCATCAATATGCGTGCAGAAGTGACGATCGGGATCAGTTCTTTGCTGCTTTCCTTGGAAACAGTTGGTTCGGCGCCATGGTATTCGGCGGAATCGTACTAGCCTATTTATAAAAATTGTTGGTACTGTGAGTGTGCAGCCTGTCGGCATCATCTCTAAAAGCCGTCAAAGATCCTGACTGAAATCTTAGCAACTTATTGGTAAATACAGCAATGACGCAACTTGAAATCGGAATTCACATTGCAGGTGCCATATGTGCGTTGTTGTTTGGCATTGCAGTTTTATCCATGCCGAAAGGAACTCCTCGTCACAAGCTGATCGGACGTACTTGGGTTGTATTGATGACAATCCTTGCGCTCGGATCGTTCAGGCTTCACGGCATTAATGCTGAAGGCGGATTCAGCGGGATTCATTTGCTCTCGACGTTCACGCTTATTTCCATGGCGTATGCGATCTTCATGATTCGGAGAGGGCATCGCCAGCGTCACTTCATGGCCATGATAGGATGCTTTGTCGGGCTCATCGTCGCGGGAATATTTACCCTCGACCCTGATCGAATCATTGGAAATTTCTTCTTCGGAGGTTGACCTGCTAACTCAATTGAGTATCGCAAATGCCTGGTCCATTCCTTCGATGACGACTGGCAAGTCTTATGGCACGGCACAGTGGCGGTATCAGTCTTAGTACGTTTCTGTCAGGGCCGGCTTTGGTGGTGAGAAGTCCGATCTGACCAGAGCGCATCGAAAGCGCGATTAGGAGCGCGGCTTTCCATTGGCTGGTTCCAGCACTTTGAACTGTTTGGAGCTGGGTGTTGCGGAGCAAGTTCCCAATTATCGTTACAAGAAATTCCTCGGCGATGAGGAATGGATGGAGCGGCTGATGGTGGATGTGTTTCAGAAATCGTATGCGCAACCTCCTGAAAAAATCTGGCTGGACCTGGATGTCACCGACGATGAAATTCATGGTCATCAGGAGCGTCGGATTGATACCAGGATACTTTTTCGGGGCTATTCAGTATCCCAGCGAATTATCATGAGCCCAATTTGGATCATCAGGGCCGAGATCACCGATCGGAGCTGCAAATGCATCCGACACAAGATCGGGAACATTGCTCCCCGTCAAGGAGTTCAGAAACGCCTCAAGATCAAGTTTTTCTTGCTCCATTAAATTCAAAACGCCGATTAATGGAGAAAGCAATTCATTCGGGATACCGCCGCGATCATAGAAATCAATGACCTCACGCAGAGTCTGAAAGGTTCCATTGTGCATGTAAGGAGCAGTCAGAGCAATGTTTCTTAGGGTCTGGGTTCTGAATTTCCATCGATCATTTGGATTTTCCGTTATTCGGTATAAACCAAGATCATTCGGAGGTTTCCTGCGGGAAATAGACTGGATGACATCCTGTGTTACATAGGTAAAAACTCCGGGTGCCAGTTGAACGCGTATCTTGTCGTCGGGCTGCGTATTCTGAAGGTTGAAGGAAACGCGATAACCAAGACCGGTGTTGTGGAACTGTTGATCCGTGAAAAGCGCATAGTCAGATTGAACAGGATGGCAGACGATGCACCGCCCCTTTCCGGAAAATACCCCAAACCCGCGTTTGGCGGCATCACCGATGGCATCCTTCTGATTACCGTATCGCCAGCGATCAAACGGGGAATCTGCGGCCAGCAATGTTCGCTGATAGCTGGCAATCGCCTGCCCCACGGTTTGAATATCTGCGCCGCGACCATCAAATGCTTCTTCAAACAGTCCGTCGTAGTCACGAATTCTTTGTATCTTGTTGATAACATAACCGATGGATGGTGCGGCCATCTCACTATGCGCCGTAATTGGCTGCCAGACCTGGTTCTCAAGGCTGAATTCCCGTCCGTCCCAGAACAGGTGACGCAGGTAAGCTACATTGTACAAGGTGGGGGCATTGCGCAGCACTGAGCGTCCTTCCACACCGACGGGTGTGGGCAGTTCGTTGTTGGTAAACCCCTGCTCGGGAATGTGACAACCCGCGCAAGACAGCGTGTCGTTGATTGACAGGCGGCGATCGAAGAAAAGTCGTCTGCCAAGTTCAATCTTTTCCCGGCTCAGCGGGTTGTCGGCCGGAATCGGAACCGGCGGCAAACCCAGGGGCAGTAACTCTTCGGTATAACGGATTAAATCCAGACTGCGGCCGCGACGCTCCAACAGGCTGCGAGATTGGGTTGTGTAGCTGGTGTCCTCGTAACCTTCCTTGACGTCGCCCGGGCCGTAACTCTGACTTACGTCAAAATCAAGATTTTCCGATAACTCCCCGCTCGTCTGAGCCCAGACCAGCATTGCCGCCGCAATCGTAGTCATAAGGACAACGCCGAGCAGGATAATGGCTCTACAGAGCGTCGTATACTTTATGAAATTCAACTGCTCGAAGACTCTAGCAACAATGTCTCCAGATCGTTCATCAGAATGTCGGGATGCAGGAACGACACGCTATAGATATTGCGAACCCGCAATTTCCGGTCAATCAGATATACGCGAAGTAAATGCGTGAATCGATCAGTCGACTCCCCATGCGCATTGAACTCTCGAGCGACGAATTGGCCGTAGCCATCTAAAATCGGTTGCAGTTCGCTCTGCCCACGAGTAGTCAAAAACTCCCATTCGACTTTGTTGTCGCGAACCCCTTCTTCAAGTCTGCGCGTGACTTCTACCGTGTCCACTTCAGGGTCAAATGAAATGGAAAGCAGACGCACGGCATCCATCAATTCAGGACGTTCGCGAAGTCGGGACTGCACCTTGTAAAGCACTGCATTGGCCAGCGGACATCCGTTCAGGTCCGCGCAGCCCGTATAAATGAAACTCAGAATTACAAACCGGTCGTTCATAAGATCATGCAGACGGGCCAGGGAATTGTCGCTGCGCAAGACTATGCCGTCGGCAGCTTTCTTGATTGGTGGCAGTTCATAGCTGCCGGCAGGGGGCGCTTCGTAAGGAAGCGCCCCCCATCCTGGAGCTCGAATCTCTATTTTTTCACTATTGCCATACGCTACGATACTGATTGCCGACAGCATCAGAACCAACAAAATCCGTATATTGGCACGTAAACGCATAAGCCTTGTTTATCAGGTGGAGGTCACTAATTGACGTTGTGAGAAACAGATGCCAGGAGGTTAGCGTCCAAGGGGCGCTGCATACCGTACATGGCATAGGAACCGAAGCGCATCTGATGCGCTCGACCAAGTCCCTGCTCATAGAAATCAACCGTCCATTTATGCTCCAGAGATTCACCGTTCCAGTGATAGAGTTTTACGTACTGTTCGTCGGCATCTCCGGTCTTGTCCCAGTTTCCGAGAAGCGAACTGGAGAAATAAACGCGCTTGCCGTCCCAGCTTTGAGAGACCATGTTGATTTGACTGCCGATAACCTCCTCGTACACCTGTTTAGGTGCGTGGGGGTCGGAAATGTCAAAGTAGCGTGTTTTTCCTTCCAGGAAAGTGTCAACCCAGAGTCCTTGGTTATCTGCTGTGATCGAGATGTCAACCGGCAGCGGTATATCGGCAGGGACGCCGATATCCGACACGGCTTTGGCTTGCCACTCACCGTTGTCGTCGGGATAGATCAGCCAAATCTGAGAAGTCAGCGCAGTACTGGTAAAGCAATAATTATTCCCTTCTCCCCAGGCGCAACGGATTTCCAGAGGCGCTCCAGGTACGTCAAGCACTTTCAAAGGCTTGCGTGCATGCATGTCCCAGACCACCATGGTGTTTCCGAAACGCTGCATGGCGTCGGGGGAACTTACCATCTGCCCGAAATCCATCATGTAATTGGACCAGCCAGTGAACGACGAAGTCAGCATAATGTTCTGGTCTGCTTTCACTCGGACATCATAACCATACCCGTCCGCAAGTTTGCCGGTCTTGGTCGCCCCGCGTAAATCGGAATCCGTCGGAATCCAGTGGGTAGTGATGTATTCGCCTTCGTTGTTGTATTCGGCCATTCCGGTTCGACCACCACCGTCCGCGTTATTCGAAAGCGCCGTAATCATCATTCGCCCCGGAAACGCGTAAAATGTGTGCGGCCCCACCAATCCGCCGCTGGCTTCGGTAAAATCGGTAATAATCTTGTGCATTCTGGGTTCGCGTGGATCACTGTGAATGTCGAATACAAATACCTTGTTGGTATCCAGCCCGCCAGCCCACAGATACCTGCGATCGTCTGACAATCCGGAATGATGCGCTTCATTACGTCCACCTACGGACAACGAATTGACGACTTTGCCGTAAGTTTCAGATGACGGGTTGGTGTCGATGGTAACCAGTTTGTCCTGTTCGTCGCCTATGCCCTCAACACCGAGTGTCCACACATAGACATAATCTTCCTGCCCCAGGATCTTCGCGATGTACGGGGACATACAGGTTTCATCTGCTTTTGCTGTAAATGACAGTGCCATTGCCAACAGCATTGCAACTGTCGTTATGATGCACTTGCTCAATAATTTTCCACTCATTGTTACACTCTCCTTGCATGAGTTCTATGTTGAATTTGCACCGCAGGGACACTTGAACGTCGTCCACGGTATTGAAAACTATTTATACACCAATGGACACCAATATAGGATTTAAGCATAAAAAAATTGTCAAATTTCCGACTATGTTTACGCCTGATGAAAATTCTTTTGCAGGAATCGTAAATAAAGTACATGCCGGCGGAGCTGACGGACAAAGCTTACCACCTATTTTCAGTGGTCTTCGCGCTGTTCGGTCTTGTTCTGTAATTATTTGGAACCCACTCCGGCGGCATGAACAAGTTCCCTAGAACTTCTGCAATACTGCGAGCAGACTTCAACTTTTCAGATAGTCGTACAAGCCCATGGAACCACACTACAAAAGGATTTACTGAATTGATTGGAGTTACAATTCCGTATTCGACAGTTTCCTGCTCTTCCTCAAAGGTGCCGAACAGTCGATCCCAGACAATGAATATTCCAGCATAGTTCTTGTCGCGATATTGCGGATTTCTGCCATGATGCACTCGGTGATGGGATGGTGTGTTGAACACCGCTTCAATTGGCTTTGGAAATTTGCCAATAGTCTCGGTGTGCAGAGGCGTTTGGTATAGCTGTACAAATGCTTCTGCAAAGAATATCAGAAGCGGGTTGAAGCCGGCAATTGCCAGAGGAATGCTGAAAAAGACTGGAAAGACTCCGTCCATCGGTCCGAATCTGTAAGCGACCGAAATATTGAAGTAAGGCGAGCTGTGATGAACTGTGTGAGTTGCCCAGCCGATGGCCACCTTGTGTGTGAAACGGTGTTCCCAGTAGTAGACAAAGTCCGCCAGTACCACACAAATGGCAATTGACCAGAGAGTAGTTGGAATTGTGTTGATTCTGAAGTTGTCGAAGAAGTAGTAGTAAATTGCGACATAAGTTGAACCGAGTGCTACGTAATACAGCGCGTAAAAGGCAGCCGTTGTGAGAAAATTGGTAATTCCATCGCCAATGATGTTCCAAGTCAGAGACTTTTTGATCAGCAGTCGCAAAAGCTCTGCCGCCAGAAATGCCAGCGAAGCTATGAATACCCAGTAGTCAAGCAGATTGTTCCAGTCATAGACCGCATATTCTGAGATTGTTGAAGTCAATAGTTCCATTATTTGATGTCTCCAAGTGAATTGACAAGCAGTTGTGCTGCATTTTTGGAAGCAGTCCACCACTCATCCGGGGGTCCATGTAAAGCGAATGAATCAATGTTGAAGTAGATTCCGACGACACCAAAAGCGACGCTGAAAATCAAATCATCGGCAACATCCGGATATTCACGTCGAAGTTCATTTTCAACCATCTGGATAAATTGACTTGTCCAGTCGATAAGCATCGAATTGATGCCAGGATACTGTTCCGCGACATTAATCAGAGCATGCAAAATCAATATTGAATTTCTGTCCGCTACGTAATTTTTATCAAACAGAAATTCGAGTAATATGCTGACACGTTGACTATGTGGTAGTGCGTTGACGAGATCCTCAGTTTGTGTCTTCCAATCCTTCCCGACATGGTCGATTAGTGCGCCAATCATTTCTTCCCGATTGCCAAGATAGTGGCGTAAGATCGAACGCTTGACGCCGGCCTGTTCCGCGATCCGTTCCTGTGTGGCGCCTTCAAATCCATAGCGAGTAATGCAGGATGCGTAGGCAGCGAGAATTTGTTCCGATCTGACCTCTTTCAAGCTTGTACGAGGCATGATGATTGCTCCAATTCGTTTGACTAGATTGAATGATTTGCATCATTCTATCATAGATTGTCAATAATGACAATTTATTGACTATTTATTTTCAGCGAATTGAAGACCTGTGTGAAGATCAGAATTTGTGTGGAACTGCTGACGCTTTGAGGCCAGTCTTATGAGCGCTGCCGGAGAAATGCGAGTTAAAAAACAGTGCCATCGGTTGTCAGCTTGATCGGGGGGGGTGGATTTCCCTCTTTTTTGGTATGCAATTTTGCGGCTTGTTAAGCCTGTCGGCTGCCGGCGATGTCTGGCTCAACAATGCTCACAACCTGTCGCTGATCGACTGTTTCAATTTGAATCGGTAAACTGCAAAAAACTCTGCTATTATTTGAAACCTGACCTCAACGTCAAAAAATTCTTATTTTGATTGTCACTCCACAACAAAAAAACAAATTAAGCCGAATCAATGATTCCGTTCGTCCAGACTGGGTGTCTGATGACATGTATCCGTTCGAGAGCAAGTTCTTCGCCACCGCGTCAGGACATCGAATGCACTTCGTCGACGAGGGCGAAGGCGAGCCGCTCGTGTTCGTCCACGGCAACCCGGCTTGGTCGTTCGAATTCCGTTATCCGATCCGGGCGCTTCGGTCGGAGTTCCGCTGCGTCGCGCCCGACCATATCGGCTTCGGCCTCTCGTCGCGCAGCACCCGGTGCGAGGACCATCATCCGGAAAGTCACGCGCACCGGTTCGCCGCGTTTCTCGATCACCTCGACCTTCGTGACATCACCCTGTTCATGACGGATTGGGGCGGGCCGATCGGCCTCGACTTCGCGCGCAAGCATCCGGAGCGCGTCAAACGTCTCGTCATCGCGAACACCTGGTGTTGGCCGGTCGGCGACGACTTCCATTTCAAGTCGTTCAGCTTCTTGATGTCGAGCTGGTTCTGCCAGTACCTTATCCGGCATCGCAACCTATTTGTGAACAAGGTGATGCCGAAGGCGGTCGGCGACCGGAGCGTCCTGACGCCGGAGATCATGGCGCATTACCGCAAAGCACAGCCGTCGCCCACCGCGCGCGCAGCCAACGCCGCGTTGCCGGGTTACATCGTCGGCGCAAGCGACTGGCTGCGTTCGATCTGGGGCGACCGCGCGGCCTTTGCGGACAAGCCAGCGCTCCTTCTCTGGGGCTTCAAGGATATCGCGTTCCGCAAGAAGGAACTCGAACGGTGGAAGTCCGAGCTGACGGACTTCGAACTTCACGAGTTCGAGGATTGTGGGCATTTTCTGGCGGAAGAAGCGCCCGACAGGGTCGTGTCGGCGCTCCAGGCCTTCATGAGGCGCGCATAGTATCGTCCGTTCCGGCCGCGCCGCCGCCAATGCCTGTCCAGACAACTGCACGGCGGGCGAGCAGATGCCAGAGCGAAATACGGAGAGATCTGGTTGGAACGCACTGCTTCGGCTATCCGCCCGGACTGGGTGTCAGACGACCTCTATCTATTCGCGAGCCGGTTCTTCGCCACGCCGCCCGATCAACGGGTACTCTACATCGAAACACGCGTGAGCCAATCGTATTCGTGCATGGCAACCCCGCCTGGTCCCTCGCGTTCCGACAGCCGATCCGGGAGCTTCGGTCGGAGTTTCGCTGCATGGCGCCTGACCATATCGGCTTCAGCCTCTCGTCGCTCAACACCCGGCGTGAAGAACATCAACCCGAGAGTCACGCGCACAGGTTCGCCGCATTGAAGAGCTGTGTGAAATTCAGATTTTTTGCAGAATTGCTGACATTTTGAGACCAGTCTTGTGAGTGCTGCCGGAGAAATGCGAGTTAAAAAACAGTGCCATCGGTTGTCAGCTTGATCGGAGGGATGGATTTCCCTCTTTTTTGGTATGCGATTTTACGGCCTGCTGCCCAGGTACCGCCTTCAAGAACACTGCTCAGTGGCAAACTGACGGAATCTCGATTGAGGATTTTTCTTACTCGCACGGCGATTTCATCCAGTAGACTGACAGTCAATGCACGCCATTCGACTACAGCTTCCGAATCAATGGACAGCTCGTGCCTGAGAGTTGCTGGATTCTTCACCCGCAGTACTCCTGAGTCAATCAGCAGACCGCCATTGCGATATTCAGGAAGTCCAGTGAGACCGTCAATATTGGTTACAGTCCATCCTCCACACCGCAGTGGTTCGACCAGAGAATAGCTGAGCCACTGAGATAGTTTGTGAAATGGAATAAGCCGTCCTGCACTCCCGATTTTCGGAGCCAGTGAATGATATCCGGCATCTCCATAGCATTTTTGTTCGATCCAAATTCCGTTTGGCCAAACGGAATTGAATTTCCACAAAATCGTTTGTAGAACTCCGGCTAGATCCAAACTGCCAAGATTTTGATCAAAAGCGAATGATTTGACAATGTCAGAGGGACAGTTCATGTCAGGGGAATCTCGAAGCACTTGACCGAGTCGATTCAGCAGTTGTACACGGCCTTCCACGCCTGCCAGCCGATTCTTGGCGGTAACCTGAAAGACAGTGCATAAATCTTTCGCGTTTGCACGAATCAATTCATTCGCGGTCGCAGATATCGATTCATCGTTTCTGCGAGCCGTCAAGCCATTAAAGAAATAATGGATTGATGCAGCGGCCAATCCCTCAGAGCGAGATAGCCGAGTGCCGGAAACCGGTTCCAGATAACTCCACTCGTTACCGGCACCTGCATCCAGCAGTACGCTGATGAAAGTGAGATCAATAGCGCATCGCATTCTCTGATCGGCATTCAAAGCATTGATCCGATGCTTCTGAATGTAGTGCTGCCAAAGGTTGAATTTGCCAATTTGAAAATGCCGCCAACGGGCGTGAAGCGGTATGTTCAGATCAGGGTAATTTTCCTCGCAGACCTCGGCAACAAAACGTGAGCAAGTTTCAATCGCCTTTTCATTGATTTCAAAGTAGAGTCCTCTGCCTTCTCGAACTGCCTGCGTAATGGTGTTGCAACGCTGACGTATGCCAGCGGCTGTCAGTAGATTATCGCAAGCTTCAACTGAAACGAATTCGGGCATCAGTATTCTTCAAGCCCTCGCCCGTGGGCTTCGGTAAGTTCACTGGTACTCGGAGCTGTATCTTCGGAAAAATAACCAGCAGCAATTTTTGCATCCATTTCAACACGAGCATCATGCGGAATTCGATCTTCCGGTAACGAGATACGCTCAACAATTTCGATCCCTTGCTCGACTAGTGCATCGTATTTCATGTTGCTCATGGATACGAAGCGGTCGATTCGATTCACACCTAGCCATTTGAGTGGATCTGGCATCAGTCTCTGAAATCGCATGTCCTGTACGCCGGCGATGCATTCAGTTCTCTCAAAATAGTGTTCCGCTGAATCGCCGCCCTCTTGACGTTTACGAGCGTTATAGACTAGAAATTTCGTGACTTCTCCGAGCGCACGACCTTCTTTTCGGTTATAGACGATCAGTCCAGTGCCACTTTCTTGTGCGGTTCGGATACTGTCTTCAATTCCATGAATCAAATATGGTCGACAGGTGCAGATATCCGAGCCGAATACATCCGAGCCATTGCATTCATCATGCACTCTGCATGAAAGCTTATGTTCATTGCTGGCAATCGCACTTGTATCTCCAAAAATATACAACGTGATTCCACCAATAGGAGGGAGAAACAGTTTTAGGTCTGGACGTGTAACCAGTTCCGAGAACATATTTCCAGTCTGCTCGTAGAGCGCTCGCCGCAAGTCGTGCTCCTCTACGCCAAAACGTTTGGCGATGCCTTGGAGATACCAGACTGGTTCAATTGCAACTTTGGTTACATTCACCTCACCTGAATCCAGCAGAATTTTCCCGTCTGGTTCTAGATCTGCTCCACTTGCCCCCGCACTGAGTTCCGGCACTGTTAAACGCGCTCGGGTTACCGCGATCGTTGGCCGGATACTGTTCCCGCTTTTGATAGAGTCATCGAACACGCTCCCCACAAGATGCCCCCAGGGATCAATCGAAACTATGCCCTCCTGACTAAACCACTGCGGGTGTGGCCCGATGTTTACCGCCGGTGCAGTATTAGTCAGATCTGGCTTGTGAAACGGATCCAACGTGCCAGTAGCCACAGCAAGCGCCCGATATACTGCATAAGATCCCGAGTGAGTACCAATTGCGTTTCGATTTTTCGAGTCGCTTGGACGCCCAACGACTGGGCCGCGCTCCTTTGCACTGGCTGCACCCCATACGATTGGCGCTGGCGTCATTTCCTGACCTGGGTGGGAGGTAAGCGAAATATGAGTTGAAACTCTTTGCTGGTTCATGCTTGATTCTCTTTCTAAGTGGTTTGTGGCGGCAATATATATGCGTTTTGTGGCTGCCAGCTAAACCACAGGCTCTGATCGCTATACAATCGCAACTGCTCAATTTCGTGCTGCTGTTTTTGGATTTTCATTTCAACTCCATTTCGCGTTTCTACGAGAAGTCCGATGATCGATCCGACGAATTCCTCGCTAATCAAGTTGCAGGGAAATTCATTAACGGCCCCCGTTGAATTTGAACTCAGTGAAATCATATCTGCGCTAATGACAATTTCAGCATCTTCTGCGACCCTGAACTTTCGCTTTTCTGGAATTGTTGCCGTTACTTGGCCGATGTTTGTGTCGATAGTCAACAGGTCGTGCTCAATTTTTGTGATCTTACCTGTCAGAATATTATTTGATCCGACGAACTTTGCAACAAAACGATTGGCTGGCTGTCGAAAAATTTCTTGTGCAGTCGCGATTTGTTCGATATGCCCTTTGCTCATTATGACCACGCGGTCGGTCATAGCGAACGCTTCAGATTGACTGTGGGTGACATAAATAAAAGTGATGCCGAGTTCTTTCTGCAAGCGGGAGAGAACCCCTTGCATTCGCACAACAAGATTCGCATCCAGCGCGCTCAACGGTTCGTCAAGCAGCAAAACTGGCGGCTCTGTGACAAGTGCTCGAGCGAGCGCCACGCGCTGCTTTTGACCGCCCGACAATTGATCAATTCGCCGGCTTGCAAGATCAGAAATTTCCATTCGTTCTAACCATTGCATGGCTCTTCGTTTTCGTTCGGGTTCCCGGATGCCTCTGGTTTTCAGTCCGAACTCGACGTTTTGCTGTACCGATAGAAACGGAAAAAGCGCCAGAGTCTGCCACACCATGGGAGTCTCCCGTTCAGAAGGCTTCAGTTCATTGATTCGTTTGCCGTTCAGTCGAATTTCGCCTTCCGTTGGCGTTTCGAGGCCAGCCAGCATGCGTAGAATAGTTGTTTTTCCACAACCGCTTGACCCCATTATTCCCAGGAACTCACCAGCGTGCACCGTTAGGTTTATGCGTTCAACCGCTAACACCTGGCCGAATTTCTTGACGACATTTTCGAATACGATCTGCGGTTCGCTCATTGTGCTTCGATCAGATATAGGTTTTTCTAGGAGATCGCAATGTAAATACCAACTGTGCGATGATAACCAACGTCATGGAGGTAAGAAATACAAAACTGCCAATGGCGTTGATCTGCGGGTCGATATTGCCCTGTAAAATTTCGAGAATGATCACAGGGATTGTTTTGTTCAGCCCTGATACAAACCACGCCACCACAAACTCGTCAAAGGAAACCGCCATTGTCAGGCATAGAGCGGAAATGATGGCTGGCTTGGCGAATGGCACGACAACGTGTCGCATCGTTGCCCATTCACTCGCACCTAGATTCCACGCCGCGGCTTCCAGATCGCGATCCATCTGCTGTAAGCGAAGTCGGATGACTGCCATTGCAAACGGCGAACACAGAACAGTGTGAGCGATTACGATCGACCAGAGCTGCCCGGAAGCCCCGATTTTTGAAAACCAGGCAAGCATCGCCAGTGCCATGATAATCAACGGAATGGTTGGCGGAAGAAGCGCCAGAGCCAGATATCCGCTCTTGAATCTAAACGAATATCGGAAATCGGTGTAGGCAGTGCAGAAACCAATGAATGTTGATAGTACGGAGACCAGAACTGCGACTGTCATGCTAGTTCTTGCAGCATCCCAAACATCCGGGTCGTTATAGGCGATTTCGTACCAGTGAAGGGTGAAAGAACCCAGTGGTATGGATGCGAAGCGATCAGAATTGAAAGAGAAGATCATGCTGGTGATGATCGGAGTAAATATGAAAACAAAAACAGCAACAAGGTACGCCTTGAGCAACAGGTTGGTAACTTTATTCGCTTGCATTGTCATGATCTTCGGCGGTATGCAATCATGACTGCGGTAAATGCCACGCTCATCAGCGTCACCATCATCATAACGGCGACGACAGCCGCTCTCGGCCATTGCTGGCCGGACTTCGTTGTATCGATGATCAAAATCGAAAGGGTCGGGGGTTTCGATCCACCTAGGTAGTACGGCGCAACAAAATCTCCATATGAAAGAATAAAGCAAATTACTGCGCCAATGATCAGTCCAGTCTTTGCAAGCGGAACAATGACTGTAAAAACTGTACGAGCCCATCCCGCACCGAGATTCCATGCCGCTTCAATGAGGTCGCGATTGACATTGGCCAGAGACAGTGTCTGAAGAACGACTACCAGAGGCAGTGTAAGTGTCATATAGCCGACAATCGTTCCAAATGGTGTATTCAGCATGGTAAAGGGCCCAATTCCGAACCAGCTGAAAACGGCGTTCAATGCACCGGATTCCGCCAGAATCACATACCAAGAAAACGTTCTGACCAGATAGCTGGTAAAAAATGGGATGATTAGAAAGAATATCGCCCACCTGCGCACCGTATCAGAAGTTTTGAACGCGAGCGCGTACGAAGCTGGAAATGCGAGGATGGTAGCGGTTGCGGTGGACAAGGTAGCGAGCCAGAATGTCAGGAAGTAAGAGTCCCAGAAATATCCGCGCGTTAACATCTTGATCCAGTTCTTCATCTCGAATGCTTCTGTCATGCGATAGTTCTTCACCAGAAAAAACGTGATTGCAATCATGAATAGCAGTGGTCCGATAAAGAATAGCGCCTGCCATATCAACATGGGAGAGCGCCATGTCAGTGCGTAAATGTCATATTTTTCGCGCATAGCCTACTTCAAATTGAACGACGACTGAACTGGCTCGAAATTGAGTGATTGATCGAACTCTTTCTGTGTGGGCGAGGCGAGAGATTCGGTGAATAACTGCCGACGGACTCCATCTGATTGATGCTGATGATTAACGGTGTTGGGTCAAATGAAAATTTCACCTTCAACAGATTTTCAGCCCACCGCCGAATTAAAGCATACAGGCAGAGAAGCCGATGCTTCTCTGCCTTTTCATCATACACAAACCGAATTGGATATCAAGGCGGTCAGTTAAGCATTCTTGTACTCTGACCAGAAATCATTCCAGTCCTCAAGAGACTGCTGGCGGGGAATGTCTCGGAAATGAATTCGTCTGTTTTCAATCAGTGTCAGCGGATTGTTTGGCGCACCCTCAATCTGTCCGGTGCGTTCGGCTTCGGCCAGATTGACCCTGCGCAATTCTGCTGCGCCAGAGTGAGTTACGCAAAATCCTGGATAAGCCGCCATCTGAGCGGAGCGGGCCTGTCCGGCAGGACTCAGCATATACTGAATGAACTGTGTGACCAAGTCCACATGTTTCGATCCTTTGCCAATTGAATAAGACTCGGTCCATTGAATTCCGCCTTCTTCAGGTACTACCGACGCAACAGGTGCACCGTCCTTTTGCAGAACACCCGTAATCCAGTCGCCGATTCCGCAGGTTGCCAGCATTTCTTCATTCTTTAGAGAATTGAAAGTACCGCCATAGTCGAAAAATCCACCTACCTGCGGACGCAGAGTGAGGGTAGTTTCCCGCACTTTGTCCCATGCATCACTGGAAATGTCGAACGGGCTCGGATTGTTGTTTCCGTTGTACAGGCTCATCATTCCCAAGCTGGGAAGATGCCAGTCGAAGTGTCCGACTTTTCCTTGCAGTTCAGGTTTCCAAAAACACTTGTAGCTCATCGCCTCTGCTTCGGTTACAGCCTTTGTGTTATATGAAACACCTAAGTGCCCGAAGCGAACCATGACTGAATAGAGTGTATCGCCGTCCCAGTGGCCAGGAAACTTCGTGAAAGTATCAAAAAGGAAGTCTTCAAACGGGTAGTCAGCGGGATTGAGTTCAATAATATAGCCCGCTGCGTTGAGTTGCTGTACAAACTCCGCATCTGACAGAATTACATCGTAAGTTCCCGGTGGTGATTGAGCAATCAGCGCGAGCATATTGTCGCCGCCAGCATAGTATTTGGGTTTGAATTTTACGTTGTTCAGCGCCTCAAACTCTTCGACCATGTCAGGTTCGCCGTGCCCGTACCACGCGAGCATATTCAGTTCAACTGCTTCAGCCCAAGATTTTCGGCTTGTAATCAGGAGAGGTGCTGCCAATGCTCCAGCTGCTGTTACCGATTTTTTCAGAAATTCCCTTCTCTGAGGTTGATGTTGTTTGTCCATTTAAATTCATCCTCCAATTAGATTAACAAGAAATATTAATTCGTTTTGCCCCTTTAGTTTAGTTCGTTTCGCCAGTATCCGGAAAACAACTTTCCGGGTTGAAATTTGCGAAACTGTTGAGAGTCTGTTGGTTGCACTGGCTCTGTAAATCGGAGTCCGGTAATACGCAACTTGATACCTTATACTTGTTTCGCATTTGATTTGTGAATGCGTTTTCCTCCACACAGATAACCGCAATACCAGCCACCACACCCCCTTGTCGCTCAATCAGTCGAACCGCCGCATCCATTGTGCCGCCTGTTTCGATCCACTGGTCTACGAGAAGAACTCTGGTTCCAGCTGAGAATGCGGGTTTTCTCATTTCCAATTCCTGAGTTTGGGCGGAGTAATTTACCATTGAAACCACGTCATAAGCCACCGGCACTTTACCGCCTTTTCGAAGTGTGAGCACACCTTTGTTCAAACGAACTGCCAAGGCCCCTGCCAAAACAAATCCAGCCGCGTCGATACCCGCTACGACATCGATGGAATCTGCACAGAACGGCCTGACGAGATCATCGAGAATCGCATTGAACGAATGAGCATTGATGTAAGCTGAACTCGGATCTAGCCACGCATACCGTTTGCCGCGAGAGCGCGGTGCCATAAGATCCATATACCATGCACCGAGTGTGCTCGCAGCTTGGTTTCGGTGTGATTCTGACTTTGCTTCATCTAGCAGTCTTCGAAGTCTTGATGGATCAATGTTGTAGAAATCCCCTGGTACATTGATTCCAGTCGCTACCAGAACTGCATCAAGGAGGTCACCGTATTGGTGAAAGTTCTCAGGCGTAATTCCTGAAGCAACGGCGAGTGCCGCTTCTTTGCAACCTTGTCGAAAATCTCTGATTTTTTCCAATGATGCAGCAACTCCTGTTGCACTGCCGGATGTGACAGTTACATCGATACTATTTGCTGCGATTTGTGCGGCTCGCAAGAAATTGGCTGGGTCTACCGAGCGCTGTTTCTTGAATGCGACGCCGCCAAAGTAAAGCCCCACCCATTCACTTTTCATCATGCTGTCCTGCCAGAGTTTGACAGCAGGCTGTTCGGTTTCGCTCAGATGTTCGTTAATTTCAGCATCATCGGCCCAGTACGCATCAACTTCGCATCCGTCTTCACACTGCAATTTTTCAAGAATCGGCAGCGCGGCTGAAATACCGACGCCAAGAAAATTTACGCCGAACCATAGTTTTGGAAAGTTTCTGCGTATATTGCGAATAATTGGAAGAAACTCATCAATGTCAAAATCATGGTTGATGAGAAAAACGCCGGATGCGCCCTCGTGGATGGCAATTTCCACATTTCGGCGAGTTTGTCCAAAATCAAGAACGTGAATTACCGGCAGGATGACCGTGCCGGAACACTTAAATATTCTCTTGAGACGGAAATGCTCCACAGGTTCGTTTGCCAAAATCTATGTAACCTATGTATGATCGCGCCCGGCAATATCCTCGAACCACAGTTCGGGATGCTGCCGGATAAATTGTGCCATCAAATTTTTACAGGCCGGGTCGTTTGCAAGCGCCACTTTAACACCGAAGTTCTGTAGGAGTTCGATGTTGCCTGGAAAATTCATGTTTTCTCCGATAACCACGCGCTTGATCCCGAAGTGCAGAATCGCACCAGTGCACATCATGCAAGGACTCAGCGTTGTGTACATTTCTGTGTCACTGTAGTCTTCCATTAGCCCAGCGCTTCTCAGGCAGTCGGTTTCACCATGCATGACGGGATCATTTTCCTGAACCCGCTTGTTTCTTCCACGGGCGACAATTTGTCCACTGCGTACCATGACCGCTCCAACCGGTACTCCGCCTTGATCAAATCCATGGCGTGCTTCCGTCAGTGCTTCTGTCAGAAAAATCCTATCGGTGTCTGTCATGTCTGACGGACGGTTTGACCAGCTTGTCACTTATCGATTCCTTCAATTCCAGGGATTTAAACGTTGTCGATCCATGTCAGCGGCACCGCCTTAGATCGTAGCAGCTCGATGGCCCGGGAAGCTGTGTCCTCAGCTTCACCGACAACCAATGCACCAATACCGAATTGAATGACGACACCGGCCACCAGCAGATTCGGCGAATTTGTGCTGTAAAGTGATAGTTCGGCGTGGTCGTTTCGCCGCCCTGCCGCACGGATGCATTCAAATTCTGCCAGTGCGATTGGATCGTTCAGTTGAATGGTACGGTCATACTCTGCCGCGATAACTTCGCCACCTTTAGCCAACACTGCACCGACAGCGTGCCCGCCTTCAGCTGCACCGAGTTTTGCCTGCTGTTGAGCGAGTTGAAGTAGTTCAAGATTGTCCATATTCGATAATATGTCAAGCGGAACGATTTGCTGATATTCCAATAGTACAATTAGGCAAGCATGATTCTAACATTTTAGACGCGCTACGGGAATATTGAAAAATTGGAAAACGACTGAATTGACGGTATTTTCAGCAACCTATTACGATCGAAATCATTCTCGTGTGTTACTGTAAGAATATCTATTGAAAGGAGAAATGTTGTGACACTTCATGTCGTCGAACACCCGCTAATCGACCACAAGCTCAGTCTGATGCGGGACAAGAATACAAAAATGCAACTGTTTCGACAGTTGGTTAGTGAAGTTGCCATGCTACTCGCATACGAAGTGACGCGTGATCTGCCGACGGAATACCGTACCATTGAAACTCCGCTCGAAAGAATTGAGTCTTCTTTCATATCCGGCAAGAAGCTTTGCTTCATTTCCATACTCCGTGCTGGCAACGGTCTTCTCGACGGGGTGTTAAACCTTATTCCGGGCGCCCGCGTGGGGCATGTAGGGCTCTACCGAGACCCCGAGACGCTGATTGCAGTCGAGTATTACTACAAAGTGCCGCCTGACATTAGCGAACGTCTTGCCATCATTGTAGACCCCATGCTCGCCACAGCGAACACAGCTATCGCAGCAGCTGAGCGTTTAAAGCAGTCTGGTGCAAAAAAAATTAAATTTCTGTGTCTGTTGGCAGCTCCAGAAGGCGTTGCAGCTTTTGAGCAAGCGCATCCAGATGTTGAACTATATGCAGCTGCATTGGACCGAGAGTTGAACAATCACGGATACATCCTTCCTGGACTTGGGGACGCCGGCGACAGGATATTCGGCACTCAGTAGTGTGGATAGCGATATTGCCTGGCAATTGAGCACGGAACATTGTCAGAGATGCAAATTGTTGCGGGGAATGGGATTCCGTATTGCGAAGTCGCGTCGGGTACAAATAGATATCCATAAATGAGTGACATTTTCGATTTCAAACCCAAGCGGCAGTTATACGCAGTTTTCGGGAACCCGATCTCGCACAGCAAATCGCCGCTGGTACATAGCCTCTTCGCCAAGCAGTTTGACATTGATCTTGAATATCGCGCGGTTCATGTTGAAATTGGCGGTTTCGAGCAAGCAGTCAGTGGTTTTGAAGCGAACGGCGGACAAGGCCTCAATGTAACCGTACCATTCAAACTCAATGCATGCAAATTTGCCGATGTGTTGAGTGATCGCGCGAAATTAGCTGGTGCAGTGAATACGCTATCCTTAGGAAAGCCCGTCAAGGGTGACAATACCGATGGCATCGGGTTGGTAACCGACATCAAGACGAGATTGGGAGTCGATATCAGGGATGCCTGCATGTTGATGATCGGCGCGGGAGGCGCAGTTCGCGGAGTTCTGGGTCCAATCTTGGCGGAACAACCCGAACAAGTATTTATCGCAAACCGAACTAAAGACAAAGCTGTTGCGCTGGCCGACGTGTTTGCACAGTGCGGGAACATTATCGGTGGCGGCTTGGACGAAATTCGAGGCAGAACCTACGATATCGTGATTAATGCTACCTCAAGCGAATTAACAGGCAGCTTACCGGAAATTCCTTCTGGAGTATTTCAAGGTGCTCAATTGGCATATAACATGATGTACGCAGCGCGACCAACCCAATTTCAATTGTTGGCAATCGAACATGGTGTCACCAAAACTGCCGATGGACTCGGTATGCTGGTAGAGCAGGCAGCGGAGTCATTCTTTCTCTGGCACGGCAAAAAGCCAGAAACGACTTCGGTGATTGATGCCGTCAGAAAGGCACTTTAGTCAATCAGCCTGCAACCACTGCCTCCTACGAAGAAATGCGAATATTTTGAAATAGGTGGCTTCCACACCCTGCCTTATCGCATGGTCACAAATTCCTCTGCTACAGTTGGATGGATTGCGACTGTATTGTCGAAATCGCGTTTGCATGCTGCCATCTTTACTGCGACTGAAAATCCCTGGATCATTTCGTCTGCAAAGTCTCCGACGATATGACAGCCAACGATTCTTTCGTTCTCACCCGTGGTGACAAGTTTCATTAGAGTGGGTGAGCCACGATCCGTTACCTGATAGTACATATTCTGAAACTGGCTTGAATAGACATTTACATCGTCTCCAAACTTAGCCCTTGCTGCGTCTTCACTCAAACCCACTGTGCCAATGGGTGGATGGCTGAAAATGACTGAAGGGATATTCTCGTAGTCCAGATATGCGTCGCTTTGGCCACCGAACAGCCGATCTGAAAGCTTACGACCTGCGGCGATGGCAACAGGCGTCAATGCGACGCGGCCAGTTACATCTCCGACTGCATAAACGCCTTTACAAGATGTATTCTGAAATTTGTCTGTTTCAATGTAGCCTCGAGAATTGAGTTCCACGCCTGGACTTTCAAGATTAAGAGATTGAGAATTCGGTACGCGCCCGATTGCAAATATGAATTGGTCGACTTCATTCAGTGAAGTGTCATTGTCCAACTTGACCGAGAGCTTGGATTTCTTTCTTTCTAGTTCGGTAACCGAGGTATTCAGTACGAATTCAACTCCGGTTCGCTGCATTTCGGACATGACTACTGAGGTAATGGAAGAATCGAATCCGCGTAATAACTGATCCTTTCGCAGAATCATAGTCACTTGGCTTCCAAGTCCATGCAGCATGCCGGCAAACTCGGTGGCAATGTAGCCAGCACCTGTTATTGCAACCTTTGCAGGAAGTTCCTCCATCTCGAAAAATCCGTCGCTGGTTATGCCATATTCTGAGCCAGCGACGTTTGGAATAACAGGTCGGCTGCCGGTTGCTATCAGAATGTGGGCTGCTTCAAATTCGTCGCCATTTACTTGCAGGGTGCTGGATGTGGTAAAGCGAGCTGTTCCTTCAATACGGGCGACATCGGAATTCTCAAGATTAACTGCGTAAATATCATTCAGACGAGCAATATAGGAATCGCGAGACTTCTTGATAATTGCCCAGTCGAATCCTTCGTTTTTAACTGAAAATCCGTAATCGGCGGCATCGTGAAGGGTTTCTGCAATTCGCGAAGTGGTCCACATTACTTTTTTGGGCACGCATCCAACATTAACACAAGTCCCCCCTAGTTTGTGATGTTCAATCACTGCACACTTGGCTCCGTATTCGCTTGCTCGCCGTGCCGCCGCTATACCGCCGCTTCCACCGCCGATCACTATCATGTCGTATTGCTTTTTCATGATTTCTTCTCTTGGATAAAAATTTTGGTTTTGAATTCCACTGGTTTCGCTAAACAATGATGTACTTTGATATATCGCAGTGCGACAAAAAAAGTCATGCGTGATTATCCATCAAACGAGGACAGTTGGTTGGGCTAAAAGAACTGGTTGGGCTAAATCGAATAGCGGAGGTGACATACTAAAAAATCACGATCCGGATTCAATGAATAGTCTAGCGTTACCGCCCGCCGCGGTTGTGTCAATACACACTGATTTTTCTACGATGAAGAGCCAAGGCGCGTCCTGATCTGTAGTGAGTTGAATGATCGCACCTAGTCTTGACGCGAGTTCCAATCGAATTGTTCTCAACAACTCTTGTGGGTAGTCACCCACAGTGATTCCAACAAAATCGCTAGATAACGTAATCGTCGCGGAGTCCGGCATCACTTGGCTTTGTAAAATCGGCACACCTGAAGATTGCAAGTTTGCAATAAGTTGACTTTCAATTCCAACACTCAGTACTGCATTTCCGGTTGCCAGTGCCTGCAGAACATGTGTGTCTGATCCAATACAAATGAACACGCCCTTCGGGTGCAGGTAAATGCGGTTGCTTTCACCTGTTGGACCCTCAAGATCGATAAGCGAAGGGACTAGTTTGACCGTCTGCGCCAATACCTCCAAGAGTTCAGGCCGGTCCGCCACTGCTGACCTCAAAATGGATATTCGGTCCTCTTTACAAGCCCAATCCGATTGCAGTGTAACCAATCTGCCAAGTGATTCACGAGTATCGCCTCTTGTTTCAGCAGGATACTCAAGATCAGCTGTTTGTTTGAATTTCCCAAATCGTCGAAGACGAGCAACGTAGAAGGGTCCGCCAGCTTTAGGACCAGTTCCGGACAGACCTCTTCCGCCGAAAGGCTGAGAGCCTACTACTGCTCCAATCTGGTTGCGGTTTACATAAATGTTCCCAGCGTTCACGCTTTCAGATAACTGTTGAACCCGCCGGTCAATTCGCGTGTGAAGCCCGAACGTAAGCCCGTATCCGGTTTTGTTGATGCTTTCCACTACCTTGAAAATGTCCGGAGAATCATATGTAGCTACATGCAGAATGGGTCCGAAAATCTCACGCTCCAGTTCCTCAATTCCTGACACGCGAAATACACTCGGAGGCACAAAATAGCCGTCAAGATGAGCAGAAAGTTCTCGCTGATATAGCAGGCGGTTTTCGCTTTCCATCCTATTGCAATAGTCCAGCAGATCTCTTTGTGCGTGTTCGTCAATGATCGGTCCGACATCAGTTGAAATATCCCATGGGTCACTTACTCTCAATTGTTCCATGGCACCAAATAGCATATTGAGCAGCCGAGATTCCATTTCGTTCTGTACATACAGAATTCGCAATGCAGAACACCTTTGCCCCGCGCTCTGAAATGCCGATGCGATAATATCTTTGACAGCCTGCTCCGGTAACGCAGTAGAGTCCACGATCATTGCGTTCAGTCCGCCTGTTTCAGCAATGAGAGGCGCCTCTATACCGCATGATTTCGCCATTGATCGATAGATGGCTATAGCCGTATCGGTAGAGCCTGTGAAACAGATCCCGGAAATGCGTTCGTCCGCTGAAAGCATCGCTCCGACGGTTTCACCGTAGCCAGGAAGAAACTGCACAACGTCTTTCGGAATACCGACTTGGTGCATGAGCTCTACCGCTCTTGCACCGGTCAGCGACGACTGCTCAGCAGGTTTTCCAATCACCGAATTTCCAGCTGCAAGCGAGGCGGTAATCTGACCGGTAAAAATTGCGAGTGGGAAATTCCAAGGCGAGATGCAGGCAATGACTCCACGGGCACAGTGATCGGGCATGCGTTCCAGCCGAATGGCTTCGTTTGCATAGTATCGACAGAAGTCCACTGCCTCTCTCACTTCGGAAATTGAATCGGCAATCGTCTTGCCAGTTTCCTGAACCATCAAGGCTATCAGTTCTGGCGATTGTTTTTCATAGGCGTCGGCGATTCGATTGAGCAATTCGGCACGAGTTGAAGCGCTCGTGCTACTCCACTGTTTGAAACTCGACTGCGCGCGTTCAATTGTTTCGTTAACGTGTGCCGATTCAGTTTGAATAACCGTGCCTACTTGGATTCGTGGGTGTGCAGGATTGTGGATGACTTCCGTCGGGTTGTTTGGACCAGTATCCAAATCGGACCGGCCAGCATGCCATTCGCAGTTTCGGTACTGCTCCATTTCCCCGTACAGCGCTTTTATTGCATTGACATCCGCCAGATCGATGCCTTTGGAATTCGTTCTTGAATCGCCAAAGATGTTGCTTGGCTGCCGTACCGACGAATTTGGTATGGAATGACTCAGTTCTCGAACTTTCTCGATTGGGTCTAAAGCGACTTCTCCCACCGGAATGTCCGTGTCCACCAGTTGATTCAGGAAAGAACTATTTGCCCCATTTTCCAGAATTCTCCGCACAAGATAAGCAAGAAGGTCTTCGCGGGCACCCACCGGCGCATAGATTCTGCAACGGTATCCAAATTTATTTCTAGCCGCCTCGTGAACATCTTCTCCCATGCCGTGAAGCCTCTGAAACTCGAATCTGTGGTGGCTGTCTGTCATGGCCATCACCGCACAAATAGTGTGTGCATTATGAGTTGCAAACTGGGGATAAATTCGATCGTTCAAATCAAGTAAACGTCGGGCGCAGGCGAGGTAGGACAAATCGGTTGAACACTTTCTCGTGAACACAGGAAAGGAGGGAATCCCCAGCACTTGTGCGCGTTTGATCTCAGTATCCCAGTAAGCTCCCTTTACAAGTCGCAGCATGATTCTGCGATCATACTTCTGGGCAAGACCATATAGGCAGTCGATGACAAAGCGTGCGCTCGGACTGTAAGCCTGAACAACGGCTCCAAATCCATGCCAGCCTTCCAGGGACGAATTGGATAGCGTCTTCTCAATGACTTCCAAAGACAGATCCAGTGTGTCTGCCTCTTCCGCATCAATGTTGAATCCCATATTCGCTTTTTTCGCAAGCTGTGCGAGCGACACAACGGAATCAACCAGTTCATCTAAAATAAATTCTCTTTGTGTTGACTGATATCGGGGGTGAAGAGCCGACAGCTTGACGGAAATTCCAGGATTTTCCCAGAAGTTGTCGGAGCTGCATTTGCCTGCTATAAACTCAATGGCCTGAAAATAGGAGGACCAGTAACGCTTTGCATCATTGGCTGTCAGGGCCGACTCACCCAGCATGTCATAAGAGTATCCATAACCTTTGCATACAAGTTCTTCGCCCCGCTCAGTCGCAGATTCGATCGTCGTTCCAAGGATAAATTGATCCGCAATCCTTCGGATTGCTTGTGCGACAACCGCTCTGACCACGGGCTCCCCGAGTCTTTTTACGACGCGCCGAAGCGTGTCTGCGACATCTCCGACGTCTGTTTCTTTCAAAATCTTGCCGGTCAGCAACAATGTCCATGTTGAGGCGTTAACCAAAGATGAGCTTGAATGTCCAAGATGCTTTCCCCAGTGTGCTGCAGAAATCTTGTCGCTGATCAAAGTGTCAATTGTGGCGGTGTCGGGCACTCGTAAAAGAGCCTCAGCCAGACACATCAGTGCGATTCCTTCTTGTGACGTCAAGCCATACTCGGAGAGAAACGATGACATGATTCGTGGGGAGCTGGAATCGCGTACCGTCGTAACCAGTTCGACTGCCCGTTGGTTAGCACTCAGACGTTGAATTTCAGTCAGCGGAGCTTGCTCGAGCAAGTTGTGCACGACAGTAGATTCATCTGCGAGATAAGCACTTCTGAAGATTTTTAGCAGTATTTCAGGATCCCAGGATTGTTGGATAGTTTCTGTCAAGAATTGAATCGAATCCGAATGATTTCTCCCTCCTTCAGTTCATATGATTTGCCTTCAAAACGCACCCGACCGGCATCTTTCACCATTTGTTCAGTTCCGTAAGACAGGAGATCTCCGCTTGACATCACTTCCGCTCGAATGAATCCCTTTTCCATATCCGTATGTATCATTCCGGCAGCCTGTTTCGCGGTCGTTCCTCTTGGAAATGCCCAGGCTCGAACCTCAGATTCGTTGAAAGTGAAGAATGTCTGTAATCCAAGTAGCGAGTAACCCGTATGCACTATATTATCCAAAGCGGGAACATCGACATCGAGTTCTGCACGAAATGAAATTTGTTCAGCCTCCGGCAACTGTGCCAATTCGTATTCAATTTTCGCACAAATCGTTACCGTGGAAGCCTTCAAATCATCTACTACGGCACCATAAGAGTGTAACAGCTGATCTTCGCTGACATTCAATATGTAGAAATTGGGTTTGCTCGTCAGTAGATGCAGGTTGCGGATAATCTCCTGTTCTTCCGCATCCGGTTCAACTCCACTGAACGGCTTCCCTTGTTCAAGCATTGATTCGACAGTTTTGAGCACAGCAGCAGCTTTCTGCTGTTTTTTGTCTCCGATTCGGGCACGTCTGGATGTTTTTTCTGTCGCTTTGCGTACTGTTTCCAGGTCTGCCAGGACCAACTCCAGATTGACGATGTCGATTTCGTCTTTCCAATCATTTTTGTTATCGAAGACACCGATCACATGAGCGATCAGGTCCATCTCGCGAATATGTGCCAGAAATCGATTTCCAAGTCCTTCACCACGTGATGCCCCTTCAACCAAACCTGCGATATCTACAAATTCGATTACCGCTGGAACCTGAGTTCCAACGCCTGTGATCTTCGCAATTTCCGGCAGTCGCGGTTCCGGAACGAATGCTACTCCGACATTCGATTCGATGGTACAGAACGGAAAGTTCTCCGCTGCTACTTGAGAGCCTGTCAATGCATTAAACAGAGTGGATTTGCCGACATTCGGCACGCCGATGATTCCGCACCGAAAACCCATGTCGCCAGATTGTGCGGGTCAGGCACCCAGTGAGGATTCGGGTGAGGAGTCGGTTGCTTTGGGCCTGCTGTGCAGCGCAGTCATCGCCCGTTCCAAATTTCCCCTCAGAATTTCCGGAAGCGAATCCAATGCATCGGAAATTGCGTCGTCAATAAGATTCTGATCGTGCAATGACGGAGTGCTGAGCACATAGGGAATGGTGCCGAGCTTTGGATTAGGACGGCCGATACCGATGCGAATCCGTAGAAAATCTGGGCTTCCGGTTCTGGAAATGATGTCACTGAGACCATTGTGCCCGCCATGCCCACCGGTTGATTTCAGCCGCACGACTCCCGTTGCAAGATCCAGGTCGTCATGCACTACGATGGCGTTTCCCGGATCGATGTCGTAGTAATTCGTGACCAACTGAAATGCGGTGCCGCTTCGGTTCATGTACGTGATTGGCTCTACCAGTAAAACCGGCACCTCAGAAACTTTCGTGCGAACTAGATTCGCTTTCAAGCGAGGATTGAGCTTTAGCTGTAGCTGGCACTGCGCAGCTAAAGCGTCGATAAATCGATATCCGCAATTATGACGGGTGCGTCGATATTGTTCGCCAGGGTTACCCAGACCGATGATTGCGCGCGTCTGCGTCATGATTCACTGTACTATACTTGACTTGCGAGAAGCGCAGAGCCATGTCGAATTGCTTGGGATTGAGCTGGTACAAATAAAATTCAAACAGCTCGTCAATCCGATGATTCGACCTCCGGTTGCACATCGGTAGCGAGCTCCAGCTCCTCTGCGTCTGCGTCTGCTTCCTCTTCCTCAAATTCCGCCGAGATTTTGGACGGCGTGACGGAAGCAATCGCGTAGTCGTCGCTATCGTGATAGGCGGTAGTCAATTCAACGCCCTCTGGCAGAACAATGTCTGAAATATGCACCGCCTGGTTCAACTCAAGTTCACTTACATCGACCTCCAGAAATTCCGGAAGATTCTTCGGCAGACACTGGATTTCAACATCTACTATGAGCCGAGAAAATATACCTCCGGTGGTCTTGATTCCAGGTGCAATATCATCGCCAATGAAGTGCAGCGGAACCCGAAGAGAAATCGTCTCAGTCGCTTTCACACGTTGCAGGTCTACATGCACCACTTGTGATTTGTATGGGTGCATTTGAACTTCTCGAAGAATGGCTCCCTGTTTCTTGCCGCTTTCCTTGACATCAATGATGGCAGAATGAAATGCTTCGACTTCCAGGATGTGCATCAATGAATCATGCTCAGTCACATAGTGCGCGTTTTTTTTGTCGGCGCCGTAAATCACGACAGGCACCATTCCCTCGCGTCGCAATCTGCGACTATTTGAAGAACCGAAATCTTCGCGCGGCGTTAATTCTAGTGTGAAGTTGGTACTCATTTGGTTATTTCCTTTTTAACCGTTTTACTTAGGGTTTGAATGTACTAGTCTACAAAGATTGAACTGACAGAGTCTCCGATCGAAATTCGACGAATTGCTTCTCCGATCAGTTGCGATACATCAAGTTGACGAATTTTATTGCACTTTTGTGCTTTCTCGGAAAGATTTATTGAATTACACACCACAAGTTCATCCATAACCGAGTCGTTTACGCGTTCTATGGCGTTTCCTGACAGAACTGGATGCGTGCAATAGGCTTTCACTGCCAGCGCACCTCTCTGGGAGAGCACTTGCGCAGCTTCGCACAGTGTGTTGGCAGTGTCCACGATATCGTCAATAAAGACGCAGGTGCGTCCTTCGACATCGCCGATGACATTCATGACTTCCGCTACATTGGGTCTGGGTCTTCGTTTGTCGATAATCGCAAACTGTGCTTCAAGCTGTTCTGCGATGGAACGAGCTCGAACCACCGCGCCGACGTCAGGCGAGACGATGGTAAGATTTTCTGGACGGTGTTTCCACAGGTCGCCAATGATGACTGGCCTTGCATACACGTTGTCGGTGGGAATGTCGAAGAATCCCTGAATCTGATCGGCATGCAGGTCCATGGTGAGCACGCGGTCGGCACCGGCGGTGCCGATCAATGAAGCCACGAGCTTGGCGGTGATCGGCACGCGCGAATTACGCGGTCGGCGGTCTTGTCTTGCATATCCGAGATACGGAATCACCGAGGTGATGCGGCCTGCTGAAGATCGTTTGGCGGCATCAATCATCACCAGCAGTTCCATAAGATTGTCGTTGGTCGGCGAACAGGTCGGCTGAATGATGAATACATCCATGTTTCGAATGTTTTCGCTGATTTCAACTGCGATTTCACCATCGCTGAAGCGTCCGACCGTCGCATTGCCTAGCGGTACAGCAAGGTACTCTGCAATCTGCTCAGCAAGCTGCCGATTGGCATTGCCAGTCAGAATCATCATGTTTTCGATCAACATGCCGACACTTCTCTATCCGATTCAGTCGAAGTTAAGAATTTCGATTGTGAGCGTTCTGGATTTAGCAAACTGATTGACTGGGGTGCCAGGATTCGAACCTGGGTATCCCGGAATCAAAATCCGGTGCCTTACCGCTTGGCTACACCCCAATAGGTATTGGTTTGGTTTAGAAATTCGAAGTGAAATGTCTTCCAGGTACAGTCCAAAGCGCACCATTATGAATTACCGCGTAAAATTGTAATACGACAAGGCTGAAATGCCAACAGAAATTAACGCGAAGTTGTTCGACTCACAGATTGTGAAATGATCAACCTCTTTGAAAATTCGCTCAAAGCTGCCCTTACCATAGCTCTAGAAACTAAATTTTTCACACTAGACAAGTGTATCTGACCTGAATGCTGTAGTCTGTCTGGAAACTTGTTATATCATCGATAAATTATTGGCAGTTGCCAAATCTGAAATCAGTTCAGCGGAGTGATTCAGTCACCTGAATCCAAGGGGCAGAAGCTAGTACAACATCGGCAACGACTAACGCAAGACAGACACAATGCAGAGGCGATCGTTTCTCAAATTGAGTGCAGCCGCGGTTACTGCTTTGACATCAGTTTCTGAAGTAGTTCCAATCGCAGCGTCGGCCAAACCACGGATTCAGCGCTACGTCCCCCTCGGTAATACCGGACTTGAGGTTTCCGACGTTTCTTTCGGCTGCAGCCGTCTGTCCGACTCAAAATTGGTGCGCTACGCATATGAACGAGGTGTAACCTACTTTGACACGGCAGAAAGCTATCGTGGCGGAGCGTCGGAGACGGCAGTTGGACTGGCTCTTTCGGATGTTCGTGAAAAAGTAGTCATTGCGTCGAAGACAAAAGCACGTGAAGGCGACACAAGACGCCAGATGATGAGCGCTTTGGACGAAAGTCTCAAGCGCCTGCGAACCGACTATGTAGACATCTATTACAACCACGCAGTGAATGATCCAGCTCGCATGCAAAATCCTGAATGGGCCGAATTCACAGAAACAGCCAAAATGCAGGGGAAGATCAGGTTTCGCGGCATGTCAGGTCATGGTTCGAGATTGGTCGAGAGTTTGGATTATGCTCTGGACCATGATCTGGTTGATGTGGTTCTGGTTGCGTTCAATTTTGCCCAGGACCCCGATTTCGAAGAAAGGCTTCGTTATCTGTTTCACTACATCGCTCTGCAGCCAGACCTTATACGAGTACTGGACAAGGCGCGTAACAAGGGTGTCGGTGTTGCTGCAATGAAGACACTGATGGGCGCAAGACTGCATGACATGCGCCCTCACGAACTTGAAGGCGGAACTTTTTCACAAGCGGCGCTCAAATGGGCTTTAGCGAGCAATCACATCGACGTAGCTCTGATCTCCATGACG
Organism: Arenicellales bacterium; assembly: GCA_965219265.1. Classification (GTDB taxonomy): domain Bacteria; phylum Pseudomonadota; class Gammaproteobacteria; order Arenicellales; family JAJDZL01; genus JAJDZL01. The sequence goes on along the minus strand of OZ244730.1, from coordinate 2,735,202 downwards.
GATCATGCGAAAATTGACGAGTATATCGGTGCATCCGGCGAGCCGATCATCACTGAAAACGATTTTTCTTTGCTTGCGCGATATGCAGCAGCCCAGGCGACGCGCTACTGTCAGCATGGTTGCGGGATTTGCATGACAGCATGTCCCTATGAAGTTCCGATTCCTGAACTGCTGAGAGTGCGGATGTATGACGTGGACTACC
>OZ244730.1:0-2732500 GCA_965219265.1 Arenicellales bacterium | reverse complement strand
TTCGGGTCTGTAGCTCAGTCGGTTTAGAGCGCACCCCTGATAAGGGTGAGGTCGGGAGTTCGATTCTCTCCAGACCCACCAGTAGATTGTCGATTCAGCGGCTCGGTGCGTGTCACCGTCATTGAATCGAAATGTATACATGGGGTTGTAGCTCAGTTGGCAGAGCACCGGCTTTGCAAGCCGGCGGTCGTCGGTTCAAATCCGACCAGCTCCACCAGTTTCACGGTGTAGCAGCCTTGAAATAGGCTCGTGAACCGTAATTGTTCTTTTAAAATTTGGTAGTCAAAGGCGCGAATGCGCATGCATGCAATGGGGTATGCATGACGCATTGGGTATGCAGCATTCAAGGTAATCATGTAGCCAGAGATATTTTTACGAACATCTTGAGGTTATATGGTCAAGCGAGTAAGCGCATACGGTGGATGCCTTGGCGGTAGGAGGCGATGAAGGACGTGGTAGTCTGCGATAAGCCTCGGGGAGTCGGCAAACAGGCTTTGATCCGGGGATGTCCGAATGGGGAAACCCACCGTTTCGACGGTATTCATATCTGAATACATAGGATATGAAAGCGAACCCGGTGAACTGAAACATCTAAGTAACCGGAGGAACAGAAATCAACCGAGATTCCCTGAGTAGCGGCGAGCGAAACGGGAACAGCCAGCACTCTTTAGCGCAAAATCTAGTAGAACGGTCTGGAAAGTCCGGCCATAGTAGGTGATAGCCCTGTATACGAAAGGTTTTGCGTGGAACTAGGTGTGCGACAAGTAGAGCGGGACACGTGAAATCCTGTTTGAAATTGGGGGGACCATCCTCCAAGGCTAAATACTCCCTACCGACCGATAGTGAACCAGTACCGTGAGGGAAAGGCGAAAAGAACCCCTGTTAGGGGAGTGAAATAGAACCTGAAACCGTGTGCGTACAAGCAGTCGGAGCCTCGGCTTGGCCGGGGTGACGGCGTACCTTTTGTATAATGGGTCAGCGACTTACTTCTCAGTGGCAAGGTTAACCGTTTAGGGGAGCCGTAGGGAAACCGAGTCTGAATAGGGCGAATTAGTCGCTGGGAGTAGACCCGAAACCGGACGATCTACCCATGGCCAGGTTGAAGGCGCGGTAACACGTGCTGGAGGACCGAACCAACTGATGTTGAAAAATCAGTGGATGAGCTGTGGGTAGGAGTGAAAGGCTAATCAAGTTCGGAGATAGCTGGTTCTCCCCGAAAGCTATTTAGGTAGCGCCTCGTGTCTCACTCTCGGGGGTAGAGCACTGTTATGGCTAGGGCTGCATCCAGCGGTACCAACCCATTGCAAACTCCGAATACCGAGAAGTGCAATCACGGGAGACAGACTGCGGGAGATAAGTTCCGTGGTCGAGAGGGAAACAGCCCAGACCGCCAGCTAAGGTCCTTAAATCATTGCTCAGTGGGAAACGATGTGGGAAGGCCCAGACAGCCAGGAGGTTGGCTTAGAAGCAGCCATCCTTTAAAGAAAGCGTAACAGCTCACTGGTCAAGTCGGCCTGCGCGGAAGATTCAACGGGGCTCAAGCAATGTACCGAAGCTGCGGATGCGTGTTTACACGCATGGTAGGGGAGCGTTCTGTAAGCTGTCGAAGGTGTGCTGTAAGGCATGCTGGAGGTATCAGAAGTGCGAATGCTGACATGAGTAGCGATAAAGGGAGTGAAAAACTCCCTCGCCGGAAGCCCAAGGTTTCCTGCGCCACGTTAATCGGCGCAGGGTGAGTCGGCTCCTAAGGCGAGGCCGAAAGGCGTAGTCGATGGGAATCAGATCAATATTTCTGAACCGCGTATAACTGTGATGGGGGGACGAAGAAGGCTAGATCATCCGGGTGTTGGAAGTCCCGGTTTAAGCGTGTAGGGAGCACTCTTCAGGAAAATCCGGGAGTGCATATTCCGAGACGTGATGACGAGCACATTGCGTTGCGAAGTGATTGATGCCATGCTTCCAGGAAAAGCCTCTAAACTTAGGTTATACGTGACCGTACCGTAAACCGACACAGGTGGGCGGGGCGAGAAGCCCAAGGCGCTTGAGAGAACTCGGGTGAAGGAACTCGGCAAAATGACACCGTAACTTCGGGAGAAGGTGTGCCCCTTTTACGTGAAAGCCCTCGCGGCTGGAGCGGAACGGGGTTGCAACAAAGAGGTGGCTGCGACTGTTTATTAAAAACATAGCACTCTGCAAACTCGCAAGAGGACGTATAGGGTGTGACGCCTGCCCGGTGCCGGAAGGTTAAATGCGGAGGTTAGCTCTAGGGCGAAGCTTCTAATTGAAGCCCCGGTGAACGGCGGCCGTAACTATAACGGTCCTAAGGTAGCGAAATTCCTTGTCGGGTAAGTTCCGACCTGCACGAATGGCGTAACGATGGCCACACTGTCTCCACCCGGGACTCAGCGAAATTGAACTCGCTGTGAAGATGCAGCGTACCCGCAGCTAGACGGAAAGACCCCGTGAACCTTTACTACAGCTTCATACTGGATTTTGAACATACCTGTACTGAATAGGTGGGAGGCTACGAAACCAAGACGCTAGTTTTGGTGGAGCCAACAAGAGGAATACCACCCTGATATGTTTGAGGTTCTAACCGAGGTCCGTTATCCGGATCCGGAACAGTGTGTGGTGGGTAGTTTGACTGGGGCGGTCTCCTCCTAAAGAGTAACGGAGGAGCGCAAAGGTATCCTAAGTACGGTCGGAAATCGTGCGGATAGTGTAAAGGCACAAGGATGCTTGACTGCGAGACAGACACGTCGAGCAGGTGCGAAAGCAGGTCTTAGTGATCCGGTGGTTCTGTATGGAAAGGCCATCGCTAATCGGATAAAAGGTACTCCGGGGATAACAGGCTGATACCCCCCAAGAGTCCATATCGACGGGGGTGTTTGGCACCTCGATGTCGGCTCATCTCATCCTGGGGCTGGAGTCGGTCCCAAGGGTATGGCTGTTCGCCATTTAAAGAGGTACGCGAGCTGGGTTTAGAACGTCGTGAGACAGTTTGGTCCCTATCTGCTGTGGGCGCTGGAGACTTGAGAGGAGCTGCTCCTAGTACGAAAGGACCGGAGTGGACATACCTCTGGTGTTCCAGTTGTCACGCCAGTGGCATTGCTGGGTAGCTATGTATGGACGGGATAACCGCTGAAAGCATCTAAGCGGGAAGCCTCCCTCAAGATTAGGTCTCCCTGGACCGTTAAGGTCCCTGAAGGGCCGTTGAAGACTACAACGTTGATAGGCGGGATGTGGAAGTGCAGTAATGTATTGAGCTAACCCGTACTAATTGCCCGTGAGGCTTGACCATATAACACTCGAGCTGTTCGAGTGGTTGTGTGTTCACTAAAGTGCATATCAAGCTCTTTGACTACCAATTTTATTGATTCAGTATTTCACCATGAAGCTGGATCTACCGATTTGCCCGGCGGCCATAGCAAGCGGGTACCACCTGAATCCATCTCGAACTCAGTAGTGAAAACGTTTCGCGCCGATGATAGTGCGGAGGAATTCCGTGTGAAAGTAGGTACTGCCGGGCATTGATTTACAGGCTCCTCCAGAGGTCGTCTGTCTCCCATAGAAGGTACAGAAATAACATACTACAGTCACTTCAGTGTTGTTTTCGAATTCAGACCTCGTTCATATTGAAGTTGAAAATCAAGATTTGGCCCTCGAAATCATTTGTTGAACAGCAGTATTTGCATTGATGGAAAAAACTTCCACATCTTGGTGCCTGCCAGGAAAAACGCGAAACACCTCGTCCGCAAATGACTGCCCGACAGCTTCCACCTTATTGAAATCCAAGATTACTGTATTGAAGCTGTCAACTCGGGCCATTAGTCTTCTTGCTTGAGAACGAGAAATCAACTTTTCACGGTTGTATTGTGCCAATCGGACTGGAACGATTGTTTTCGAAAAGGCATAATCTTCACCAGACGTATACTGATCAAAGATTTCTTTTGCCGTTCGTGAAATTTGATTGTTCAACTTCATTGAGATCATAGTGCCAGAGCCGTATCTCTCGCTTTCCAGAATCCAATCCCCCAATTCGCCGAATTCATGATAAAAGAATGTTTCACCTGACAATATCGTAAACTCATCAAACATTCTCAAAGTGAAAAAGATACCCTGACCTGAGTGGTTTTCAGGGTCAGTTGTCAGCTTGCCCTTGGACAACTCAAGCATCGCATGTCTCTCATCCAGCAATCCGAACCGGTCTTCTGTGAAGCACTGTGAGCACTGATGCAGTTTGACTAGACCTTGTCCTGATTGAGGCTATACACACAACCGATGCTTAAATATTTCAAACTGACGCATCACTTTCAATCACACCTTTCTTGAAATGACTAGTCTGTCTAGTGTAAAATTTTCGCATGAGCATAATTTATTCTACATATGAAGCAAAGGCGCGTTTCTCGGAGATTCTCCAATTGGTTCGGTCGGGCAAGACCGTTACGATATCCTACCGCGGAAATCCGGTTGCGGAAATACGTTCAGTTGAACTCAAAGAACTATCAACCGAAGAACGTTTGGATAAACTCAAGAAACGCGGAGTCTATATCCCTGCAAAAAGGCCGCTGATACCATTCAAATATGGGGAGCGGAGCCCCGGTGCTTTGAAAAGATTTCTAGAAGATCGTAACGATTGAGCTTTGCATACATAGATTCTTCTGCAGTGGTTGCTATGGCTTTCCATGAACCAGATGCTTTTGTTCTGACCGAGAAACTTGCCACGATGAAAAATCTCGTTTCATCCAACTTACTCGAAGCAGAAACTCGAGCTGTATGTGCGCGAGAGAATATCGAGTTTCCCGAACCTCTTCTCTCGGAAATCGGTTGGATTTTGCCGGAACGTCCGTTAGCAAGAGAGTTGAAGATGGTTTTGGATGCAGGGTACCTGAGAGGTGCAGATTTATGGCATGTCGCCTCAGCACTTTATGCCTTTAGAGAGCCATACCAGAATTTTTTTATAACGCTAGATGGCAGGCAAGAGGCAGTTGCTCGTGCAATAGGTTTCCAAGTGTTGACTGGCAATTTATCTTGAATGGCATTTAATCGTAATTGATCAATATGCGCAATACGTCGCTGAATTTGGGTTTCGGACCTCTCTTCGAGCGGCAGACTTTGAGTGCACTGCCATTCGAAACTAACCATACTCGATTGAACAGATTATCATCCCCCGCGTTCAACCCGGTTTCCACTCTACCCTTATCTTTTGCTCAAAAAATGAAAGATGAATCGCTATCTTCAATATGCGGTTAATGTTTCCATATCTGTCATCGTAATGTTTGCGATTGCCGATTCAGTTTCAGGTATGGAATCGGATTCCAACATACGAGTGCCCGCCGAATGGGAGCCGCAGGCGGCGATCTGGTTACAGTGGCCGGGTCCGTATGAAAAAGTTCACGAAGCAGCGTTTACCGCAATGTCCGCAGTCATCGTCCAATACCAGAAACTTCATATTCTCTGTAACTCGGAACGCATAAAAAAACAGGCTCAGGATGTGATTTCAAAAACAGGAACAAATCCCGATCATGAAAATATCGTTTGGCACATACTTCCGAATGACAACGCCTGGATGCGAGATAACGGTCCTGTTTATGTTGTCTCAGATGGCGAGATGCGAATTCAGAACTGGAAATTCAACGCTTGGGGAGGTGCATTTGGATCGAATATCCCCTATTCCCGAGACGATGAGGTTCCAATCCGGATTGGCGAGTATCTGAAAATACCCGTGGATATCATCGAAATAGTACATGAGAGAGGTAATCTGGAATTCAATGGAGTTGATACAGTGATTGCCAACTGGAGTGTTTTGGGAGATCCTGATCGTAATCCAGGTTACACCAGTGATCAGGCTGAAGCAGATATGAAGCGGCACTTCGGAGTTTCGAAAGTGATTCTGATTGAAGGCATTCCTGAAAATGATCTAACGAAAGGACATGTTGATGGAATCGCGAGATTTATCGACGCCGAAACAGTGGTGGTTGCCCAATGTACTGCTGCGTCGAAATGCAAACCAGGTGATGGACGCGATGATGCTGTATATGAAAACGCTGCGAAGACTATTGAAGATCGCGGATTTAGAGTTATTCGAGATCCCATGGAAGCTGTTGTGAGATTCAGAGGCCAGGCCTTCGACACCAACTATGTAAACTGGATAGTCGGCAACGGTTTTGTGATTCTGGTCGGTTTTGGCAACTCGCAAACAGACCGCGCAGCAAAGTCACGAGTTGAATCTTATTTTCCGGGCCGAGAGATTCATGTCGTTGAAATGCTCAGTTCTTGGGCATCTGGCGGTGGTGCACACTGCCACACGAATGATCAGCCAGCGATGCCGAACCTGTAACAATATGTTGTTGCTAAATCAGATATTCAGATGTGAATACCCTGATACGGAGAATTGTTGCAACTCAAGACTTGCTTTGAGTTTACTTGCAGCGTGGAAGTACTGCTCTCGTATCTGGTCAGATGACACTACATTTTCATTTAGTTTCGTAAGTCGCTACGATTGACGTTTTGTCGGAAATATACGAGAATATCAACAGGAAAAATAGTTCTTGAAAACGCGATTTTGGAGTTATGAATTTGATCCTTATCCTACTATAGAGCTGGTGCTGAAACCGACTGCAGTGCTTGTTGCAGTTTTTTGGTTCAGTTAGCAAAATTCCGAATAGGAGGCAAGCAAACGCAATGAATTCATCCTCTACTTCATCAAGAATTGATCAAGAGTGGAATTATGTTCCGCAATTGCCGGTTAAATTATCGCCAGCATTTGATTGGAAGCCTAGACCCATTGCTACACTGCGCTGGATTGCTGGGGCATGGACACCGTTCGGTTCTTATGCCCTCAGTATTGTCCTTGCAGTCATTGTCTATGCAACTTTTCAGCCGCCTGAAGAATCTATGCGGGAATTCGGGCTCGGTTGGGTTGCGCAAATTTGGTTGCGTAATCTGTTTTTGATGCTTCTTGTCGCTGGAATTCTACATCTGTATCTATACACGTTCAGACGGCAGTCGGATAAATTCAAATTTGAAAAACGAGACTTAGATCGCAGCAGCAAAATTCACAATTTTGGCAACCAGGTACTCGACAACATGTTTTGGACTCTGGTGAGCGGCGTGACAATCTGGAGTCTGTATGAAATCGTTTATTTCTGGGCGAGCGCAAACGGATATGTTCCCAGACTTTCATTCGCGGGAAATCCGATTTGGTTTGCGGTCATGTTTATTTTGATACCTGTGTGGTCATCTTTTCATTTTTACTGGGTTCACCGCCTGCTTCATTGGCCACCGTTGTACAGAGTAGCGCATGCCCTTCATCACAGGAATGTCAATATCGGTCCATGGTCTGGAATATCCATGCATCCAATTGAACATATTCTGTATTTTTCGAGTTTCGCCATACACTTTGTGGTAGCCTCTCACCCACTGCACTTTCTGTTTCACGCTTATTTTCTAGCACTCAATCCAGCGATGTCACACAGTGGATTTGAAGGCATACAAATCAAAGGAAAGAGTCAAATTAGGCTTGGCGTGTTTTACCACCAGTTACATCACAAGCATTTCAAATGCAATTACGGAACGGTGGAGATGCCCTGGGATCGTTGGTTCGGCTCCTTTCACGATGGAACGGATGAGGCAACCAAACGCATCCGCAAACGTAAGTGGTGACATTCAGGAGTGCTTGGCTAATCGCCTGCGAGTCAGATTGTAAACACCAACTGGGGCTCTGCAGTATTCAGAAAATCCAAGAGTTTTGACAGTGTAGCTACAAGCCTTTGCTAGTATAGAAGGTTCGATTTCGCGAGTTATTTGGCAATGAGTTACGAATTTTGAAACGATTGGGTTTCATCGTACCGGCTCAGACGTTGTTTGATCATTCGATCGTACAGCTCCGCGATTTGACTGCTGCCTGTTTGTTCAAACAGAAACGGCAATAATGCATGAATCGCACAGGCGATCGCACCAAACAACATATGTCCTGCAAATGACATCGCGTGACAAAAGTGCTGCAAGTAGGTTTCGTTGGCTTCTTCTAGATGTCTAGTCAAGTATTTCATAATTTTACACCAGTTTAAAAATTAATGAGATTAAGAAATAGAATTCGAGAATTACGATAGTTTATTAGGAATAATTTCGGTAATTATACGTCAATGTAGAAATTGTATCCTATTTAAGTTTAATTTGTAAACAAATTCATTTTTACTGTGAACTACGAGCAGTTCACAGTAATTTCCAGTGATTCAGATTGCCAGTTAAGATATAAAACGCACCATGTCTGAAAATCAGAACCAATACGTAACTGCTGGTGGATTGAAGATCACCAAGTGTCTCTATGATCTTGTGTCGGAGGAAATTGCTCCTGGAACTGGAATTGAGCCCGAGTATTTCTGGCAATCGCTTGCAAACATCGTCGCAGACTACGGTGACAAAAATCAGCGCTTGCTTGACAAGCGGGATCAGCTTCAGGCAAGAATCGACGACTGGCATTCTTCGGATCACGCTAAGCACTATTCGGTTGCCGAAAATCGAAAATTTCTTAACGATATCGGCTACTTGGTCACAGAAGGACCCGCGTTCAAGGTGGAAGTCGAAGATGTTGACAGGGAAATTTCGGATGTGAGCGCCCCGCAGTTGGTTGTCCCTGTCGACAATGCTCGCTATGCTCTGAATGCGGCGAATGCCCGCTGGGGGAGCTTGTATGATGCGCTTTACACCTCAGGCGTAGCCGAACCGGAGGATTTTCCAGCGCCGCCACCCGCACAGTACGATGCAGACCGAGGGGCGCGAGTCATTCAGTGGGTACGTGAATTTCTGGACCGCGTGGTTCCGCTCAAATCAGGCAGTCATGCGCAAGCCTCCGGCTATATTGTTGCTCCTGCCGGTAGACGGACTCTGGAACTGAAGGTTTCACTGCAGAACGGCGAAATAACTTCCCTCAAGTCTCCTGGTCAGTTCGCTGGATTTCTTGGATTGATGTATGACCCGTCAGAAATTCTACTTTACAACAACGGCTTGTTTTTTCGTCTCATGATCAACCGTGAATCCATGATTGGTGAAATTGATTCAGCCGGAATCAGTGATATAGCCATGGAAGCAGCTGTTACTACGATTCAGGATTTTGAAGATGCTGTTTCAGCAGTGGATGCGGAAGACAAGACGGTTGCCTACAGAAACTGGTTGTATCTGATGAAGGGTACCCTGACCGCAGAGTTTGAGAAGAATGGCAAGATCGTCAAGCGCTCATTAAATCCAGACATGAATTTCACCAATCCCTATGGTTTGCCGACGATCGTTTCAGCACGAAGTATGATGCTTGTCAGGCATGTCGGAATTCACATGTACACGGATGCAGTGACAACTCTAACCGGAAAGTTGATTCCTGAAGGGTATCTGGATGCCATGGTCATCAGTTTGTGCGCGATGCACAATTTGTTCGGAGAGGGCGCAAAATCTTTTCCAAACAGTCGTTGCGGCAACGTCTATGTGGTGAAACCCAAATTGCACGGACCCGAGGAAGTGGCTGCGACGGTGCAACTGTTCTCCCGTGTAGAAGATGTTCTGAATCTCAACCGGAACACGTTGAAGATCGGAATTATGGATGAAGAACGACGAACTACTACCAATTTGAAAGAAAGCATTCGGGAAGCAAGAAATCGAGTCATTTTCATCAACACAGGATTCCTTGATCGAACGGGTGATGAAATTCATACCATGATAAGTCTTGGCCCGTCCATCACCAAGGATGAGATGAAAAAGGCGACTTGGCTACATACTTACGAAAACTGGAATGTTGAGGTGGGTGTGGACACGGGTGTCTATAGCGTGGGGCAGATTGGCAAGGGCATGTGGACTATGCCGGATCTCATGAAAACCATGTACAACACCAAAAAAACCCATCCTGAAGCAGGCGCCAACACGGCCTGGGTGCCTTCACCGACACTTGCCGTAGTTCACGCGTTGCACTATCACGAGATAAACGTTTTGTCAATACAGCGGACCATAGGATCTAGAGAGAAAACAAAGCTGGATGACATTCTGAGTCCACCCGTTCTTCGTGAAGAGTTGTCACCGAAACAGATTGAAACGGAACTGGAAAATAACGCTCAGAGTATTCTTGGGTATGTTGTGCATTGGGTTGAAGAGGGAATTGGCTGTTCAAAAATTGCAGATATCAACGAGATCAATCTGATGGAAGACCGAGCAACGCTCAGAATATCAAGTCAGTTGATTGCCAGTTGGCTCAAACACGGGTTGACGACGCGCGAACAGGTAGTGGACATATTCAAGAGAATTGCTGTCATTGTAGACAAGCAAAATGAAGGTGCTGCAGGTTACCGAAAAATGGCACCCAACTACGATTCCAGCGTTGGATTTCAGGCGGCTCTAGATTTAGTGTTTCAGGGGATTGATTCTCCGAACGGCTATACCGAACCTATTCTGCATGCTCGCAGGAGTGAAGCCAAAGCGTTGTACTCCTCCTGACTAGAAGTGTTGTTGGTTAGTCCGGCAGGCGAATGGATTCTCTGACTTCTCGCAATCTATTGATCAGTTTCTTGGGCTTCAAGACTTCAACCTTGCCACCCCAGGTAATGAGATGCCAAGCCATTTCGGTAAGACCGCCGGCGCGGAATGAAACTTCGATTCGACCATCCCGCAGTGTACGCATTGTTTGACTGCGATGAAACTTCCATTCAAGTACAGTTTCGCTCACGTCTGCGTCAAATCGCCAGACTACGTTATATGGCTTTTCGTGAAAAACACCGAAACAGTCTTCAAGATACATCGCCATAGTAAAATTTTCCGGTCGAATGAAGTTGTTTCGTTCGTGTACTTGTAGATTTTGCACTTTGGCCAGTATGTAACTTCGGAAATCATTGACATCTTCTTGCGGGTTGAACGCGATCAGATACTGACGCGTACCATGTAGGAATCCATAGGGTTGCACAGTGCGCGGCAAAGGTTCTGGATCATTAAATCCAGCGTAGTCAAAACTGATCATCTGGCATGCCATGATTGCGTGACGCAGCGCATGAACCATTCCTGGATCAATATTTTCGTGAGGACCGGGTTTGATGGCAAAGCCTTCTGAATCACTTAGAATGTCCGCATCTGCTTCAACACTACGCAATGCGTCAGGTGCCATATTCGCCCTTAACATACCCATCAAATTGTTCATCAGTCGGTATTCGGGATTCATTCTTTTTTCCCGAAACATTTTTGACGCCTGCTGCATGACAATAACATGCTCAATTCCAAGAGCTGGCGTAGGGAGCTGGCGCCGAATCCGCCAACGCTTAGGCCGTTTGGTTACAACTTCAACATTGAGAAATGAATCCAAGATTGCCTTTATCATTCTTTCGGCGGTTCTACGAGATACGCGAAACTGAGTTTCAATTTGGTGGTACGAAACCCCATTGATAGATCCCTGCATTTCATATACCAAGGTAAGCAGGTCTGTGTATTTCTTGTACATTTCCTTTTGGTCTCGCTAGGTCAACTACACACTGTACCAGTATTTAACAATATAATGCGTTCTATGATTCGCATGTTCAAATTATCAAATTTCCTGATTGTAGTGTTCACAGCATTTACCGTCGGATTTTCAACTTCAGTTCACGCTGATGTATCCGGTGCCAGAGATGTGGTTGTGGACACCATGGGCAAAATTTACGACAAAATTACAGGTGATTTTGAGGACGATGAAGCACTGACGGCTGCGGCTTCTGAAGTCATTCACCTTGAGCTTTTGCCGATTCTCCACGTAGAAAAATTTTCGAAACTGATTCTTGCTTCTCACTGGAAAGATGCGACTGTTCAGCAACGCCGGGAATTTACATACATATTGACCGAATTTTTGTTACGCTCATTCCGTAAAGCAATTGTCGTCAACAAGGATCTACTTGAGAATTATCTGGATAACATTAGAATTCTGGAAGCGAAGAAGGGAAATAATGATGATCGTGCAATGGTAACCATGCTGGTAATTGTTCCCAGCCAGCAAGAGCGCAAAATTGACTTCCGAATGACGCGTGAAGATGGCAGCTGGAAAATTTATGACCTTGTCTTTGAGGGCATCAGTTTCGCTATCAACTATCGTGCGATCTTGAATTCTGAAATCAAGAAATCCGGAATCGAAGCTGTTACAGCGAACTTGGGGGAGAAGCTGAACACCTAGAGAATGCCTGCCTCGGCGGATTGTTCAAACTTCAGATGAAGTCTTCTACTGCTCTGATAAATCGCGTCGCCAATCCCAGCACAAGTTTACTTCGCATGATCGTCGGCCACGGTCGAAAATTCAGATCATCAAAGGCGGTTTTTCCTTCACTTGTACCGAGTAATTTCTGTCCAATTTTCATTCCAAAGTAGCTGGATAGTGTAATTCCGGAACCACAATATCCCATGGCGTAGTACAGGTTCTGATGCGCTCCGATATGCGGGCAGATATCAGTCGTATAGGCTACATATCCAACCCACGTATGGGAAACTTTGGCATCGGCGAGTTGCGGAAATACCTTTGTCATCTGCTGGTAAAGTACTTCCGACCCGGATTTGGAATTTGCTTCCGTAAATGTGACACGGCCGCCGAATAGAACTCGCTTTCGATCCGGAGTCAAGCGAAAATAATTGCCGATCTGGAGTGTGTCGGAGACCACACGTGCTTTCGGAATTAAACTTGAAACAATGTCAGCAGGAAGCGGTTCGGTTGCAATCTGGAAACTTCCAATTGGCAGGATTCGCTGCTTGTGCCAACGAAACTGATTCTCTGTATAGCCATTGGTAGCGAGCACAACGTCTCTGGCATCAACGCTTCCTCGGTCCGTGTGCAATCGAAATCCGATGGGCATTCTTTCAATCTTGCTCACTGCACACTGGTCTAGAACCAATCCTCCCGAATCGAAAACACGATTGAGCAGTTCACGATGGTACTTTCCCGGATGCAGACTTCCATGTGCAGGTATCACGCATCCACCGTGATAGAAATCCGAGCCAATTTCCTGGTGTTGCTCAGCCCTTGAAACGACATGGCGTTCGATCTGAATTTCCTGCGGCATGGCTTTGTATTGTTTCAACAGGTGTTCAAGAGCCCTGCTGGAGTGTGCTCCTACAAATCTCCCGGATTCGTGCCAATCACAGTTGATACTTTCCTCTTCAATCAATTGCTTGATGTATGCAAGAGCGAGATTTCCTTCTTGGACTATCGCGATTGCCGTCTTTCTTCCGAACTTCTTTTCCAGTTTTGTGAATGGCAGTTTGATACTGGTGCCAGCCTGACCGCCATTGCGGCTGCTGCAGCCATCACCTGCAGAATCTCTTTCCAGTACGAGAGTTGTCCGACCGGCTCGAACCGTTTGCAGAGCCGCATTCAAACCTGTATATCCTGATCCGATTACGGCGACATCTACTGATCGCACCAGATCGGTTTGAGTCAGGCGCGGCCTAGGCGCTGCATCCCACCAGTATGGAGAATCTTTGTAGTTTTCTGTGTAATTCACCTGCATGCCAGTAGTAGGAAGTTTCCCTAGTGGTGAGTCGGGTGATCGATTGGCACTATTTTAACCATTGAGACGGAATTGTGTACAAACAGAATGAATCAATTGCGGAGTACAAATTAGGGTGTAATTTGTGCAGAGGAACGCGTACCATGCTTTTGCCGTGAAAGATGGCTGTAAATTGAGTAACATTAGCGCATATTTTGATTACTGGATATAGATGATGAGACGAAAACTCGGTAGCACGAACCTTGAAATCTTCGCGGTTGGGCTTGGTGCGATGCCGCTCGGCATTCGAGGAACTCTTCCGTTGACCGACGCGGTTGAAGTTATTCACGCTGCTCTGGATGCAGGCATGGAATTCATTGATACTGCGAATGTTTATTGCACGGACAATCAGGATATCGGTTTGAACGAGCGTACGATCGCGCTGGCTCTCCAATCAATTGATAGCAGCAACGTTGTCGTTGCCACTAAAGGGGGATTGGTGCGACCGCAGGGCCGCTGGGAAAGGAGAGGTTCACCGCAACATTTGCGGAGTGCATGCGAAAAAAGTCTGCAAGACCTGAATGTTGAAGCAATTACGCTATACCAGCTTCATGCCCCAGATTCGCTCGTGCCATTTTCGGATTCTGTAGGTGAGCTTGCACGACTTCAATCAGAAGGCAAAATCCTCAATATCGGTTTGTCTAATGTTGGTCGTGACCTGCTTGACGAAGCAATGTCCATTACAACAATAACTTCAGTGCAAAATCGCTGTAATGTGTATCACCAGCCAGACCTACGTAACGGGCTTGTCGACTATTGCAAGCGGCATTTGATAACCTATATTGCGTACAGCCCAGTGGGCGGCGGTAGCGGGCACCTTGCACTGCGAGATGAACCTGTACTGACAGAACTGGCCAAGAAGTATGATGCAACGGTCTACCAGATGGTTTTGGCTTGGCTGTTACACCAGAGCGACAACATACTTCCCATTCCTGGGGCGGGTCGGATATCAAGCGCCGTAAGCAGCGCTCATGCGATCAATATAGTATTGTCTTCAGAAGATGCTGCACGCATTGATGTGCTCGGTGATACATGAAGTCGATAAATTTTTGGTAGCAATTGGGGATGCTTATGGCCATTGCTGGACTGGCAAACCTTGATTCCGCCACTGTTGCATACCCTGCGTGGCGTTGTGCACTTCACTGTAGCCCAATTGTGAACTTAGAAAATTACTGATCATTCTGGATCGGTTTCCGACTTCACAGATAATGACAATCCGATCGTCGGGCTGTGCAATTTCCGTTAATTTGGCAAGCCAATCATCAACATTGTAATTTCCTCTATCGTCAAAAAAGGTCAGCAGGTGGCTGTCTGGAATGATTCCTGTATTACGCCACTCTCCAGGAGTGCGCACGTCAATGACTGGCACTTCCTGCTCTATCAAAGCTTCTAGTTCCTGGGTTGTTGTTTCAATCATTTGAGCAATACCTACATTCAAACCGGCCATAAACAGCAACACGATTGCTGAAGGCAATAAAATAAACCTATTTACGAAGGACGCACTTTTCATATAGATTCAGAAATCTGCCGTTCGGGTCATATCGTTCCTTCAAACGCCAGTAGTCTTCAGCCTGATAAATTTTCCAGAACTCATCTTCTTGAAAATATGAATCCGAATACAGAGATTTTAAGCCTCCGAGTTCAGTAGTTCTTCGTTCAATTTTTCTATTCAGGTAGCCAGGCTCATGATGCGTACGTGATTTCACGGAATCCCAAAATCCGAAATTTACGTACATCGTACTGGAATCCAGAGAGCATAGGGAAAATTTACTTGAATGCGCGTTGGTGCCGATGGGACAGACCCAGATGGGCAATACACCAATTTCAGCCATAAGAAACTCAAGAAATTCAGAAGCATTTTTGATTGGAATGTCAATGTCTTGAATGACTGATTCAGCATGATAGCCAAATAGCCGGTTTAGCTTTCGAGTAATACCCCACTTGGAGTTCCAGCGCATCACCTTTGTATAGGATACGGAGTTCAGCCGATCTTTACCGACGATTCTTCGTATCAACCCATTCTGGACATAAAGATTTTTTGAACACCAGAACCAGTCAGTATCCCACCTCCAGATGTAGTCTTTGACCGTCAGGTAATCCGTTTGTTTTTCACGGATGGATTTGTAGTAGATTTCAAGATAGGTGTAATCACTGGTAAATGGCGCTGAATCGGCAAATCTACCTGTCGTCAGGTAGTACTCGCCAGCTTCGAAAACACTTCCATCTAGAAAATCGAAATCAGAGCCTTGCAGTTCTTCAATAGCAGCAAAAAATTCGCTTGCATCATGGAATCGCGTATGAACAATTTTTACATAAGGTTTTACTCGGAGTGCAGGGGTTTTCAATCTCAGCACATAGCCAAGAGTTCCATAGGAATTCGGCAATCCGTAGTACAAGTCCGAGTGTTCATTGTCCCGTGTACAGCAAACTACCGAACCGTCTGCAAGCAGAACATCCATTTCCAGCACTGTCTCATGCGGGAGTCCATAACGAAATGATGTCGATTCTATGCCCACGCCGCAAATAGCTCCTCCGATCGTAATTGACTTCAGTTGCGGTACAACCATGGGAATGAACCCATATTCCAGGGTTGCATCTACGAGATCTTCATAGGTGATCATGCCTTCAGTGGTCAGTGTATTTTGTACGGCATCAAGCTCAAGCAGATGATTGAAATCCTTGACGGTTAATTCATCTGTTTTGTCATTAACGCGATCGCGAAACAGATTTGATGTGTCTTTGCGTAGGCGAACACCTGTTGACGCGTTTTTTATCTGCAGCGAAATTCGATCTTTTCGCTGTAGATACGAATTTGCTGGTGTTGTGTCGCTCATAATGCGCTGCTCTAAAGCTAGTCCAAATTCAGGAGTAAACAGCAATTTTAACGTTCACAAGAGAAATTTGAGAAAGTATCTGACTTTTCAGGGAGCGTATTACCGCTATTCCTAATCCATCAGTTCTCTTGGAGCCCCAAAGTAATTTGCATCAACTGCTCTACTACAGCGGAAACTCTGTTTTGGGCGGACTCGCTTATCAAATTGCCGTCTGGGTCGAATGAGTCTTTTGTATTGCCGTGGGCATACTGCTTTGGAATTACGATCATACCCAGATTCGCTAGAATTGAGCGGACACTGGCTAGCGTTCTGATCCCGCCTAATGCGCCAGGCGATGCAGCCAGCAACGCTGCTGTTTTCCCCGAAAATGCCACTAGCGGAGGGTCGCCGGGCAGCGGTCGAGAAATCCAGTCAATGGTATTCTTCAAAACGGCGCTGATTGCACTGTTGTATTCAGGGCAACTCAATAGAATTCCATGATTTTCTTTCATCAAATTTCGCAGTTCCAGCGCACATGCAGGAATGCCGGAATTCGTCTCAAGATCACCATCATAAAGCGGCATTGGATAATCCCTTAAATCCAGCAGAGTAACTGTTGCACCTTGCTGCTCAGCAATATGAGCAGCATTTCGTACCAGCAACTTGTTATAGGAGTTGGTTCTGGTACTGCCTGCAAATGCCAGAATTTTTGTCGACATGCCGGTTTAGTTTACTGAGATTAACCTAATTTTTGAATTTCAAAAGCAGAACCTTGTTCACTTCATTTGGTGTGTGCCAAGAGTCTGACACAATACTCCGAAACTCAGTAATTTTTCAAGCCTGCTTTTTGGTAGATTGGGGTAAGTTCTGAAAAAGTAGGCCTGACATGAGAAACCTCAATACGCCAGGCCTAAAAAGGGGAACTGCGGAATTAATTAGTGATATTCATGTCATTGAGGAAATCCACTTGATCAGAAGTGGTAGCCTCGCTCATCGTGCGTTGATACGTCGAGGCCTTGCACTTCGCTCTCCTCATCCACCCTCAGGCCGCCTATGAGAAGCCCTGTCACCTTGAACACGATGAAGGTGGCGATGACCGTATACACGACTGTTGCGACGACTCCTATGAGTTGAATGAATATCTGCGAGCCAATCGAATTGTCCATTCCCTGTCCACTGAAGATTCCAAGTTCAGCTGATGCAAATACACCGGTAAGAATGGTTCCAACAATGCCCGCAATTCCGTGAACAGGGAATACATCCAGAGAATCATCCAGTTTCAGGCGCTGTTTGACAATCTGAACTCCGAAGTATGAAATCGGGCCGGTGACGATTCCAATGATCAAAGCTCCGGCTGGGCCGACAAATCCTGATGCTGGAGTTATGGCTACCAGTCCGGCAACCATACCCGTCGCTGCTGCTAAAGCAGTGGTTGATTTCCTTACGCAATATTCGGTGACTACAAATGCCATTGCTGCAGATGCCGCACAAATGTGGGTAACGAGCATTGCCATGGCTGCATCCTGATTTGCGGCAACTGCACTGCCTCCGTTAAATCCGAACCAACCAACCCACAGGAGTCCGGCACCGATCATGGTCAGTGTCATGTTGTGCGGGAGCATGGATCCACTTGGAAAACCCTTTCGGTTTCCCAGTACACAGGCCCCAACAAGTGCAGAGACACCCGCTGTGATGTGAACGACGTTTCCACCGGCAAAGTCAAGTACGCCAAGCGAGCCGAGCCATCCGCCACCCCATACCCAGTGAGCAATTGGCGCGTATACAAATATGACCCATAAAACCGAAAAAATGACGACTGCGCCGAATTTGATACGCTCTGCAAAACCACCAATGATGAGTGCAACTGTGATAATCGCGAACGTAACCTGAAACAGGGCGAATGCAGATTCTGGAACATCACCGGACATGCTTTCTTCCACTACACCGGCGAACAGTACTTTACCTAGTCCGCCAATGATTCCATTGCCGAGGTCGTCAAATGCAAGGGAGTAACCCCCAACAAGCCAAACAATGCTCACCACGCAAGTAATGGTGAAACACTGCATGAGAATTGATAGAACGTTCTTGCTTCTAACCAAGCCAGCGTAGAAAAGCGAAAGGCCAGGAATTGTCATCATCAACACCAGCGCTGTCGATGTCAACAGCCACGATGTATTTCCGGGATTCAGAGAGTCTTGTGCCATGGCTACAGGGCACAAGACAAGGAACAGTAGTGTACTACGAATAAAATATAGAAAAATTTTCACGGCAGCCTCTCTATAGTGTTGGTGTTTAAATCGCGCTGTCATCCATTTCTCCGGTTCGGATACGGATGACATTTTCCAATTCAGATACAAAAATTTTTCCATCTCCTATTTGACCTGTCAGAGCAATTCGTCTGATCGTATCAATTGCGTCTTCGCACTGGCTGGCAGATACAGCGATTTCAACCTTGATTTTTGGTACAAAATCGACAACGTATTCTGCACCTCGGTAAAGTTCCGTATGCCCTTTCTGTCGACCGAATCCCTTAACTTCTGAAACGGTCATCCCTTGGACACCGATCTCCGACAAAGCTTCTCGGATATCATCCAATTTGAATGGTTTAATAATGGCAGTCACGAGTTTCATGTCTTACCTCCTGTGAGTTTACATATACGTAATAACAGCAATTTTCGTGCCAACAAAAAACATAGAATATTCCCATGATTTCGGTGCTATATGCCCCAAAATGGTGCATGAACGGAATAAAAGTGTAAATTTGGTACAGCGATTGGACACTCTTCTGTATGATTCGGTCGCAGTCCGGACAATTTATTTCAATCAGTCAAGTGGATATACATTCAAAATAACCTTGCTTCATCAAGTGATCTGAATATGTGCAAAACAGGCTTCATATATGACAATCGTTATCTTCAACACGACACGGGGTCGCGTCACCCGGAAAACAGCCAGCGGTTGATTGCGACCATGCAGCATCTGGAAAATCAGCCCTGGTTCAGTGAATTGCTGAATTTGACACCGCGATTGGCCGAGCGTAAATGGCTGGAAGCGGTTCACCAATCCGGATACATCGACCATGCACGTAAATTGTGTGAATCCGGAGCAAGATTGCTGGATGATCCGGACGTAACAATCAGTAGCAGTTCTTTTGAAGTAGCAAGATTGGCAACCGGCGCAGCCCTGCAACTTGCAGACAGCGTCATGAATGGCGAAGTCAAGAATGGATTCGCTTTAGTTCGCCCTCCTGGTCATCATGCGGAGAACGCTCGTGCGATGGGATTTTGTCTGTTCAACAACATTGCCATAAGCGCACGGTATTTGCAGTTGGTGTACGGAATTGAAAAAGTATTGATCTTGGACTGGGATGTACATCATGGCAATGGAACCCAGCATGCATTTGAGGAAGACCCTTCCATACTATTCATTAGTCTTCATCAATACCCTCACTATCCAGGTACCGGTTCTCACAGTGAAACGGGAGTAGGAGCAGGAACCAATGCGACAGTCAACTGCCCGATGACGGCTGGATCTTCAGATTTGGACTACGAGCAAGCTTTTTCGGAAAGAATTCTGCCTGCGATTAATAGATTCAAACCCGAAGTGGTCCTTGTGTCTGCCGGGTTTGATGCTCATCAAGCAGACCCGCTTGGACAAATTGACCTGAGCACTGAATTTTTTGGCTGGATGAGCATGAGAGTGATGGAAGTCGCTGATCAGCACGCAGATGGACGACTGATCTCACTGCTGGAAGGAGGCTACAATTTGCACTATCTGCCGCTTTGTGTTTCGATTCATTTGCAGACATTGCTGAGTGCAAATAGTTGACCCCCGAATTTGAACCATCGCAATCGAGAAATGCAGTTGCTCAATGAGAGGCTGAATTTACTGAGAGGCAAGGAACGGCAGTAGAGATTTATTGAATGCCTCCGCCTGTTCAACATTCGACAGGTGCGCCGCACCCGGTATGATCTCTAATGTTGAACTGGCGATTTGTTTATGCATGACAACTGATTCGGAAACCGGTGTAGCCAGGTCCTGGTCGCCAACAATTA
The DNA here is from genome assembly GCA_965219265.1 of Arenicellales bacterium. Lineage (GTDB taxonomy): Bacteria > Pseudomonadota > Gammaproteobacteria > Arenicellales > JAJDZL01 > JAJDZL01. The sequence goes on along the minus strand of OZ244730.1, from coordinate 2,712,097 downwards.
TGTGAGTTGGTGTATCAATTCGATCTAGTTGATCGACAAGATTCAGGTTGTATATGGCATGACAGCAGCCAACATAGCCATAAACTGGAGTGGCCAAGAACTGGTTGCGAATCTGTTCATATTCTTCTGTCCCCGAATTTCGGTAGCTTTCGGTAAACCATCTTTCCATGGCAAAATCCACCAGATTCTGCATACCGAAACGCTCTCCTGATTTGATTCTGTTTTTCCACATTGCCTTGGTTTCTTCGCGAATTACAGACATGGTGTCACACAAACTCAGACTGAGCAGTCGCTGTGGCGCTTGAAGCGCCAACCCTTGTCCGATCATTCCGCCCATAGACAATCCCACCCAGTGCACTTTTTCAATTTCCAGTGCGTCCAACAGAGAAATTGCATCTTTCACCAGCAGGTCCAACGTATATGCACCGGAAGGTGCGGATGATTCTCCATGACCACGGGTGTCAATGCGAAGTAAGCGATACTTATCCTCTAGAACGCCGATCTGCGGGTTCCACATGATCTGACTTGATCCAAGCGAATGGCTCATGGCTACTACTGCACCGTTTTTATTTCCAGACAGTTCGCAGTTGATTTCTATATTGTCAATATTGATTTTCATTGGTGTGATACTAGATGTCGTAATTTGAATGTCTGATTGAACAATCGCTCGTCGTCGTCATACCGTACTCGCGGTTCAGCAATCCAGCAGCTCCAGTCAATGTCTGGAAAGTGCACACAGTTAGGCTCGTTTATTTTGTCAGGTACGTAGGTTATATCCATTGTGTCACAGTGATTGACCGCCTGCTCATAAATTGAAGCCCCACCAATGAACCATATTCTTTCATATCGTGCAACCTGAATGGCTTGAGCGAGCGAAGAGTAGTGCTCAACCTCCAGAGATTTATTTCGAGTAATAACGATGTTTTGCCGCTCGGGCAGGGGTTGGATTGGAAGCGAATCCCAGGTTTTACGCCCCATGATTATTGTGGAATTCAAGGTGACTCTTTTAAAACGCTTTAGGTCCGCAGAATAGTGCCACGGCAGTGTTCCTCCCAGACCGATCACTCCATCTTCTGTCATCGCCACAATGATTCCGCTGCAACGCGCCATCGCGAATCCTGCTAGACCGCGACATTGAAATTAATTGCCTGATGCGGGTTGTATCCGGAAAGGTGAAACGTATCGAGAATTTCATCGATGTCGGATTCTAGGATTCCGTCAATGTCATCCAGAGACTTGATCGAGCTGTCAATCTTCAATTGTGGGAGTTCTCTCGGTGTTCGTGTTAACTGCTCCTTCAATCCTGGCACATGATCATATTCAGCAAGCGAACCATCTGGCTTTGATGTGTAGATATGAGCGTCAACCAAAGTATGGGCGAACACACCCGCTTGTATGCCGGTCAAGTGGGCAAACAATTCAAGAATAAATGCATATCCGGCGATATTGTATGGAACGCCAAGAGCAACATCCGCGCTTCGCTGCGTGAGATGTAGACACAAATATGGATTGCTTTCCTCATCCATCTGAACATTGATGATCCAAAAAGCATGGCATGGAGGCAACTGGCTGTCATGGGCGTTGGAAGGTGCCCATGCGGAAACAACATGTCGGCGGCTCATCGGATCATTCTTGATTTGGTCAAGCACCCAAGCGACTTGGTCGATAGTCTGAACGCTTGTACCATTGGGTGCCGGAAATGAGCGCCAGAAATTCCCGTAGGCGCTGGGGACATAGCCACCTTCATCAGCCCAGGGTTCCCAAAATTTGCAATTGTGTTGACGCAGCAATTCGATATTCGTACTTCCAGATAGAAACCACAGGTTTTCTATGACAATGTTCTTCCAGGATATTTCCTTCGTCGTCAACAAAGGAAAGCCCTTGCGAAGGTCTATTTCGTAGTTGTAGTTGAATGTCGAAAGGGTATCGACCCCTGTGCGACTTTCTTTACGTCGACCGCGTTCGAGTACATATTTTGCTACGTTTAGATACTGTTCCATAATGGAATAATTTTAGAAAATTCTGAATCAGCGAAAGTGCCTATTTGAACCTGAAATTCCATCAAACGTCTATCCGATTTTTGTCAGTCAAGTGGACTTGCCTACACGAATACCGAGGCAAGATAGGGATTTCCCCGCTATTTATTTCAGCTGGCGGGTGGTGGTTGTTTGAAATACTCCTCTATAACCTTGCGAGCAAGATAGGAAGGTTTTACGCGCCACTTCTGTTTATTGACGACGACTGCCGCAATAACGACCCTGTCAAAACCTGAATCTCCGTAACCAACAAACCACTCAGTTCTGCCTTTCGGGTTTTTGCCGGATAGCGAGCCGGTTTTCCCGCCTACATCAAGTTTTGCGTAATTTCCTTTGAAGAATCCTCGGAACGATTTTCTTGCAGAGCCTTTCTTGACAGTCTCACGCATCAATACTCTCATGTTCTGCGCAGTTTCCGATTCTACCGTCTGATAGGAATTTTGATTCGACTCGTACAGCAGGGGACCGTCCGGGTGGTGGGCAAACTCAATCAGACTGGGTTCAATCATGACTCCATCATTGACGATTGCAGACACCATCATGGCTGCGTGCAAAGGACTAATTGTAGTGGTGTTTGTATATCCCGATGCAGCTTCAGCAATCGCCCATTCATTTGCCGGATCAAATCTTGTTTTGCTGGACTCGACAGAAATATCGAGCGGAAACGATTTATTGAATCCAAAGTACTCAGCGTACTCCGCCAATCTTGTTCCACCGACATCAAATACTCCAATTCTGCCAAACACGGTGTTGATGGAACGTGCGAACGCATAACTCAATGACGCTTCTCTTGTCCACTTGTTTTTCTTGTGGCGCAACACGTTTTTTTTGTACAAAGAGGTGTCTTTTCCGTTGTATTGATAGGTGGTCTTGGGATTTGCGATTCCCTGATCAATCGCTGCGGCTGCGGTAATAATCTTGAATATTGAAGCCGCCGGAAAGCCCGAATGTACTGCCAAATTTCCGAACGATTCTTGACCTCTCACAAAACTGGATAGCGCCAGTATTCGTCCTGTGTCAGGTTGAATTGCTACCACTGCGGCATAATCTGGTTGATACTTCTGCAATAGGCTGTCGATGTGTTCTTTGACTTTTGGCTCGATGTTGTATCGAACAACGGCATCCAGCATCTTTTCACCAATCTTGAATTGCACCTTTTCCGGGTATTCATTTGCCTTAATGCTGGATGATATGGATTCGGCTACGTGTTCCTTTTCTACTCCCCAGACATTTGTCAGGTTGGTTTCCGCAGGAAGGGGGGCATAAAACTGAAATCCCGAAAACAGCAGAAAGCAGAACGCCATCTTTAATAACGGGGATCGACGTTTCACTGAAAATTCCTTCAACTCCCGTGGAGGTTCAGCCTGTGAACGTTGGCTCAAAACCACTTCGGTGGAGTCTGATTGGGAAATTTTGCAAGCTTGGACGATCGCTTTACGAGAGCCAGATTTTCGCTCCATTGGTCAATGTAGAGAGGGAAATTTTTAAATTCAAGCCATTGAATTCCAATTTTATTTGTATTTGTCGGTTTATTCAACCAAGAATTCGACAAATCCGTCTTTGAACTTAATTGAAACAGTTGAAGTTTTGTCGTTGTTTTTTGATGCTGCTCGTACTGCTCCATATCGTAGAGCATCCTGTATCCAATATTCTTGGCAATCATCAATTACTCGGAGAGGCAGCCCCATTCCTGAATAGGCGCGTGTAAAGTTGACTGCAGTTTCAGCGCTTATATCTGTGTTGAGTGAGTAGTCGCTATCGATTGGAGCCTGGTTCCAAGTAGCCTTGCCAGGTTCTTGTGGATTGAAACTCCAGTTAGAACGAGGTGCGGCAAGAAGCTGTTGCAGACAATCAATTGCACGCTCTAGTAGAATTTGCTGAATTTCCTTGAATCGAAATCCTGCTGGATACTGCACTTGGCACACCGATAGAATGTCGCCACTGTCGATTTTCTGCGTCACCTGATGCAGTGTGACTCCGGTATTCGTTTCTCCATTGCGCAATTGCCAAAAAATTGGGTCTGTCCCCCGATATCGAGGCAATATTGAAGGATGAATGTTGATGCACTCCTGACCTGCGAGTTGAATTATGCTTGCTGGAAGACGATCGGGATAGCACGCCAAAAGAAAAATGTCGCTTGAAAGTTGCGACAGAAATTCCGTTAACTCAATTTCCTGCCCAGTGAAATAGCAGATCGGAATGTTGTTTGCAGTGCATAGCTCAACGACATTCGGTTGCTTGGACTGAAAAATTTTTGGCTGTTCCTGACTTGGTTGTTGGAGCGATGGTGCAAAAGCAGAAAGAACAACGCCGCGCACTGTAAATTGCCTTTCAAGCAACTGCTGCAAAACATAACAGGTAAAAAAACTCAATCCACCGAACAGTACAATGGCTGCGTTCGGTCCGGTCATAGCAGATCACTCGACGATTGTGTCTGATCAGAATTAGTTGAGAAACGGCACTTTCATGCCTCTTTGAACTGCAGGTCTCTCTGACAAGGTATCAAACCATCGTTTCACGTTCGGATAGGTCGCTAAATCAATTTCTTGCCATTCGAATCTCGATGCCCAAGGATAGATTGCCATGTCCGCAATGGAATATTCGTCTGCTACGAACTCCCGATCCTGCAGTCTCGCATCCAGCACTTTGTAAACCTGGTCCGCTAATCCGTCGAACCGGTCAATCGCATAGGGAACTTTGGTTTTGGCGAATTTGCGAAAGTGATGCAGCTGTCCGAGTACGGGGCCGAATCCGCCCATCTGCCACATCAGCCATTGCAGGATCAAACAGCGACAATCGTAGTCGAAACTCCAGAACAAGCCGGTTTTTTCAGCTAGATGAATCAATATTGCTCCGGACTCGAATATCGTCAACGGTTTATCGTCGGCTCCTTGCGGATCAATGATTGCCGGAATCTTGTTGCTTGGGCTGATCGCAAGAAAAGCTTTACTAAGCTGTTCTCCCTTTTGAAGATTGACGGGGTGCACTTCATATTCAAGCTCCATTTCCTCCAAAGCGATAGAAATTTTTCTGCCATTGGGCGTTCCCCATGTGTACAGCTGAATTTTGGAATCCGCCATGATCCTGGTACTCTTTCTGTAAAATTTCAGTTTTTAATGAGCAGCTTGCGAGGATAGTTCGCCAGCAGTTCAGGTTCGTTCTCTTTGATAATCAAGCTCTCTGTGATTTCAAATCCCCAGTCATCCAACCACAAAGCGGTCATGAAATGAAATGTCATGTTTTTCTCAAGCACTGTCCTGTCGCCCGGCCGCAGACTAATGGTCCGCTCGCCCCAGTCAGGTGGATAACTGAGACCAATCGGGTAGCCCGACCTTCCGTCTTTGGTAAATCCGTACTTGTTCAACACCCGATTGAACGCGATGACGATGTCTTCGGCAAGATTTCCTGCGCGAGCGGCCGCTAGGCCTGCTTCCATGCCTTCCTGAACGGCTTTTTCGGCATTCAGAAATTTTTCCGGTGGATTGCCAAGATAGATCGTTCGACATAACGGGCAGTGATAACGACGATGGCAACCGGCAATCTCAAAAAAAGAACCTTCGTCAGACTTGAAGGGAAGGTCGTTCCAGGTCAGATGCGCTGCGGCAGTTTCAATTCCGGAAGGCACCATCGGAACAATCGCAGCATAATCTCCCCCATACCCGTCGCAACCGGTTATTGCAGTGTGGTAGATTTCTGCTACAAGTTCATTTTTTCTCATGCCGGGTTCAATGAGCTCGAAAATCCGCTTGTGCATTTTCTCAACGATGCGCCCCGCGCGTTTCATGTAAATCAGTTCCTGTTCGGATTTGACGGTACGTTGCCAGTTGACCAAGGTATTGGCATTGAAGAATTTTGCGTTTGGCAGCCCTTTTTTCAATGCTGCATACGCCATCGCGGAAAAGTAATAGTTGTCCATTTCAACGCCGATACGCAAGTTTGCCCAGCCTCGGTCCGTGATAATCTGTGACAGCAAATCCATCGCATGCCGCTCCGGCGTCATTACGTAGTCGTCGGAATAGGACAGAACATCCGCTTCCGGCATGTGTACTGTAAGTAGTGCACCCTTGGCATCCATGGCTCGGCCATACCAGATCGGACCGTCTGAAAGGGTTAGCAACACGCACTGGGGTGTATAGAATGACCAGCCGTCATAACCCGTCAGCCACGCCATGTTCGATGGGTCCACCGAAATCAGCAGTTCAACTCCAGCGGCTTCCATGGCCGTTCGCACCTTTCGGATTCTCTGCTGGTATTCAGCGACAGTGAAATTCAATTGAACGTTTGGCATATTGAATTTATCCTTCAGAGTATTGGCAGTTGGGGATGTAGTTATTGTGTTCAGGTTGATCAGGAGTCATCGAGTAATCTAAGTCTCATCAGACCCTGAAACTCTCCGCCATCGCTGGTCACATACAGCCCGCCGTCCGGGCCGAGAGCTACGCCGGCAGGGCGCGCCCATCTTTTGCCATCTTCATCCTGGAAACCAGTGATTACAGGTTCAGTGTCAACTGCCTCTTGATGACTAAATCGCACCATCACCACTGCAGGTGGCCTGCGACCTGAAGCGGGGCCGCTAAAAGCGCCATCAGGTTGAGTGCCCCACGATCCATGAAGAGCGACAATCGCATTGTTAACAAAGCGCTCATCCATCGCACTGGCTGCTACGAACGCCACTCCCAACGGCGCATTTCGAGCCGGAAATGTTGCAACTGGAATCTGTACTTTTTCCCTGGGATAAGGCGATTTAGTGCTGATGCAAGGATCCCTCAGCACAGACTGTCCGTCGTACTGGAACCAAGGCATTCCATGAAACGATCCTGGAGTGAGCTTGGAAAAATATTCCGGTGGAAGATCAAATCCCAGGTGATCTGGTCCGTTGTTACTGGCATACATGACTTTCGATGTTGGATGCCAGTCAAATCCGACGGGATTTCGCAAGCCTGAAGCAAACGGCACCAACACAGGCGGATTTTGCGACTCGTCGAGTTGCAGGACACCGCCGCGTCGATCTTTGAAAGGGTAGTCTCGGGAAATCAGTTGATCGCTGCAGTTTCTGCTGATGCCCAGACTGACATAAACCATGTTGTCGGGACCGACAGCAACGGTTCTTGAATTGTGTCCAATTCCGCCAGGAAGTCTTGTGACAAGTTTCATCTGAATCAAGGTAATTCGACGGGATTTGGGGTGATAAGGGGCTTTGTACAAGGCGGCAGTCGTTGCAATAAACATCTCGTTGCCTCGAATTGCCACGCTGTGCGGGTAGTTTTGCAGTTGCAGAAACTCAAGGGCAGCAGTGTATGGTGGTTTCAGCAGGTAAATGCGAGAAGCCGAACCAATAAACATATCGCCGTTCGGAGCGAACTCAATCATTCGGGGGCGACGAAGATCAGCATTTAGGATTTCCAGCTGATATCCACTCGGAACCCCAATGCGAACCTTCCCTGTCGCTGGGTGGTCTAGAATTTGATCCTGCAGATAGTATTCAGAGTTCGCGAGGAGCGAACTTGTGATGCAAAAGAAAGCCAACACCGTCGAGGCGATTGAAAGAATAAGGGTGCGCATCACGACAGCAAAATATCTTTCGCTCGATTAATTCGGGCTGCAAGCCAGGTTGAGCCGCCTCTGTCCGGGTGGTTTCTTTGCATCAAAATTCGGTGCGCTTCGACAATTTCTTCGCGCGTTGCGTCTCCTGTCAACCCCAGAATCTGGAGCGCTTCATCGCGTGTCATTTCATCAGAACTGTCTTTGGATGGCTGTTCATCTGTGTGAGCTTGGGCATACTCTTCCCAATCGTCAGAACGCATTCGATCAAGATAAGTTTCCAGCACTGACGCGGATTGGTTGTCTTTCTTTCTGCATGCATCCAACAGGCTGGCAAGCTCTTCAATGTTGAGCTCATCCAGCGATTTTCCCTTGTAGTCACCTGAAATCACGCTGCCTGAAATGGCGCCGGTATCATGATCAAGAGTCATCTGCAGGAACTTGGTACGCACGTCAGATGTCTGTCCTGGTTTTGACCCCTGCATCGGACCCTGCCACGATTTAAACATGTTGTATGCACTTCGAGCAATGATGGCTCGCTGAATCCAGGGTACGGCAGCCACCATCAATGCAAATACTGCAGGTAGCCGCCCGGTCAGAGCGAGTGCCAGCAGAATGCCGACGCCTGCGTATAGTGCAGCAAGCTTCAAATATTTCATGCGATTTTGTGGAGGGGTTTTGCCGAGTCGGCTGACAAACCACATGACGCCGACAAGTGCCGCCAGAATCAGGAACAGCCGCACAAACATGTCTAGCTGCGTTTCACCTGGTGAGTGAGATGAGCCACGACCCCGCGACGTTTTTTGCCGAAGTGTTCGAGCGCTGTTCGGCCGCCTGCCGCGTAAACCGCCACCGCTGCGAGCAAATCTTTCAATTGCTGCGCACTTGACGCATCGAACCGGCAATATGCTCCACCGCTCAACGAAGCGATTTCCCTAAACGCTTTTTCTGCAACCGGATTGAATCCTTCATGAAACATGAATGCAGGCACTCCATTCAAGCCGAGCCGGCCTGCTTTGTCTGAAAGAGAGTCAACGTTTTCCTCCATGGCATCGCCAACAAATACCAATGCATTGACACGGGATTTCTGAGTCTCTCGAATGGCATGTTCAAGCAGACGAGCAATTTGCGTCAGACCTCCAGCACATCGGGTACTGCTCATCAGACGCTGCAGTTCACTGGCAACGCTGACCCACTTGCTAATATAGAATTCATGAAACCCACGGTAATAACACAGTTGTACGTCAAGACCTCCGTGTGCGGCGGTCTCGGTAAACATTTCGGACTGAATGTGGCAGGCCTGATCCCACATCGGTTCACGGCTTGCGGTCGCATCCATGCCGAAAATCAACCTGCCGCGTCTGGAACTTGGAACCGGCCGAGGCGCCAATTCAACCTTACGCAGGAACTCGTCAACATCGGTATTGGTTGATCGGGTTAACCGCTTGTCTTTTGAATCTGGCATGTCGTGTTGCCGGCAATACAGCCCCAAAATGTCGATTGATCAATTTCTGAATGGCGCCAGTATTCTGTCAACGATTTCGTAGACGTTGACGGAAATGCCTGGCGTCGCTGCAATTTGCTCTATCCTCTGACGCATTGCGTCCTGTCTATCCTGATCAAATCGGCGAATTTCAGTAAAAGCTTCTGTCAATTGTGCGGCAGCTTGTGAATTGGATTTGTCAATTCTGAGGACATATTCGGTCAGCAAGTCGTAACCCGATCCATCCCTCGCATGAAAACAGTATGGGTTTGCATGACAGAATGCACCAATCAATGAATATACGCGGTTCGGCGTGTAAATGTTGAACGATTGGTGTTTGGAGAGATCAACAACATTCTTGAAAGTATCGGGTCTGGCAGCCGTAGCCTGAATTCGAAACCACTTGTCGATGACACCTGAATCATCGCGCCATCTATCGTAAAACATTTGAAGCACTAATTCTCTGGCAGGACTGCTGGAATTGACCAGTGCTCTCAGTGCAGCCGCCAGATCAGTCATGTTGCTGCTGGACTCAAACTGGTGCAGCGCCAGTTTCTGCACTGTAGAATCATCTAGTTCAATGAGGTAGTTGAGACACAGATTACGCAAGCTCCGCTTGCCAACTGCGTCTGTCGAATCTCCCCAATCTCCGTTCAGTGTTCGATAGAGTTCAATGAGTTGGTCATAGTATCGATCAGCAAGATTTTTTACCAATATCTTCCGAGCATTATGAATCGCAGTCGGATCGACAATCTCCATGGTCTGAGCAATTGATATTTCTGACGGGGGTTCGAGCAGTAATGCCTTGAACTGCGGGTCTTCGACAGCATTCGACAGAACTGCGTTGAAAGAGGAAAGAAACTCGCTTTCAATATCGGTTTCCTGACTGTTCTGGATGTTGGCGACAAGTTGTTGCACTTGGAGTTTGAAGACCTGCTGACAGGCATTCCAACGACAATAAGCATCATCATCATGCGCCATGATGAAATGGAGATCTTGATCCGCTTGCGGGTCGTCTATCAGGACCGGTGCGCTAAATCCTCGAAGGAGAGACAAGGTGGGGCTGGATTCGAGATCAAAAAAATTGAAGGTTTGTCTGCTTTGGGTCAGTTCGAGAAGCATTTCATCTTGTGTTGCGCTATGGTTGGAATCCAGTTTTAAAGGCAATCGTTTGCCGTCATTGTCGAGCAGTGCTATCTGTATCGGAATATGCAACGGTGACCAGTCGGAATCTTCACTTGCATGTGGCGGTTTCTGTTCCATGGTCAGCATGAATGTGCCGCGTGCCGGATCGTATTTTCGTTGGATCGATACTATGGGAGTGCCGCCAACTCGATACCACAGGCGGAACTGCTCTAGATTGACTCCACTTGCCTCTTCCATGGCGGTGGCGAAATCCTCCACAGTTGCAGCGAGTCCGTCATATCGCTCAAAATACAAATCGGTTCCGGCGCGATAGGAGTCTGTTCCGATCAGGAGGTGCATCATTCGAATCAGCTCGGCTCCTTTGTTGTAGACCGTGATTGTGTAAAAATTATCGATCGTCAGGTAGGAGTCAGGCTGTACCGGGTGTCTGGAAGGACCCGCGTCTTCACGGAATTGATGGAGTTTCACCATGTTAACGTCGTGAATTCTCTGAACTGCAGGTGAACCTATATCTGAACTGAACTGCTGGTCACGGTAAATCGTGAACCCCTCTTTCAGACTCAACTGAAACCAATCTCTAAGAGTGACCCTGTTCCCTGACCAGTTGTGAAAGTATTCGTGTGCGATCACACTTTCCACTGCATGAAAATCCTGATCTGTTGCGGTATCAGGTTTGGCAAATACATATTTTGAGTTGAAGATGTTCAACCCCTTGTTTTCCATTGCCCCCATATTGAAATGATCGACCGCGACGATCATGTATCGATTCATATCGTATTCGCGTCCATAGACCTCTTCGTCCCATTTCATGGCTCGCTTGAGACATTTCATGGCATGAACGCATTGATCCAGATCACTGCTCGAAGTATAGAATTCAAGCGTTACACGATTGTTTGATCGGGTGACGAATGTGTCTCGGAGAACTGACAGTTTTCCGGCCACCAGCGCAAAGAGATAGCAGGGTTTTGGATGAGGGTCAATCCACGTTGCGAAGTGTCTGCCGTCAGGCAGCTTGTCAGTAGCGACCAGTTCTCCATTGGAGAGCAGTATGGGAAACTCATTTTGAGACGCTTCAATTGTGACAGAAAATTTGCTCAGAATATCCGGCCGGTCAGGAAAGTAGGTAATGTTGCGAAATCCTTCTGCTTCACACTGCGTGCAAAGCATGTCGCCAGACATGTAGAGTCCGGAGAGTGCCAAATTTTTCGAAGGGTCGATTCTGTTACTGATGCTTAGCTCGAACTCGTTGGGAGGATTGATCAGAGTGATACCCTGCGAATCCATTCCGTAACCGGATTCAGGCAGCTCTTCCTGGTTCATCTGAATAGATAGTAACTCCAGATTATTGCCATTCAGGTAAAAGTCATTCGCTTCCGCACAGTTGGTTCTGATGACTGCAATTTTCGAGCTTACAGTCGTTTTACCTGGATCAAGGTCGAACTTGAGATCAGTGCTACGAATGGAAAACGATGGTGGTCGATAATCCTTGAGAAAGGTTCGTTTGACCGGACTTGATGAGTTAGATTTCACTGAGATCGGACGGTGATTGGACTCGGTTTACCAGGTTTTTATCCAGTTTTCCATAAAATTCCAGCACCAGCGCCCCATGTTTTCACCGTAAAACGATTCATCTTCAATTTGTTGATCAGCACAATGTGCGCCGGAATTTGACAGCAGGTGACTCCCTGACATAAGCCAGGTCTTCATGATCGTGCGTGTGATTTCAGGGTGAAACTGTATACCGTAGGAATTCGATTGATATCGAAAGGCCTGATTGGGGAATTGACTGCCTTCTGCCAACAGTTCGCATTCATCAGGAAGTGTGAATCCTTCACTGTGCCACTGATAAAAATGCATCGGAGTATCCAGAAATCCGTTGGCTTGTGCAGTTGGCGTGACTTCATGGAACCCTACTTCACACACATTCTTGGGATGAGTTCCAACTTCGCCACCCAGGCATTTTGCAAGCAACTGCGCTCCGAGGCAGATTCCGAGAACCGGACGTCCTGATTTCAGCCAGTCGGAAATCCAATCTAATTCTTCGGTGATATAGGGTTTGTCGAATCCGTCATTTGCACTTTGAATGCCGCCGTAGATAATCACTGCGTCATAGTCTTTGTTATCAGCTGGAAGCGGCACGCCATGTGCCGGGTTGACATGCAACTGTTCAATGTTGTTCTTGTCAAGGAATTGTGCTACGTGATCGTTGCGTATTTCTTCCATATGGCGGATGTTGATAGTTTTTTTTGGCATGTCTATTGCTTCTGCGTATTACTTTTGCGTTTCGGTTCGGCGTGTCAGTATCAAGTTTTCAGACAATTAGCACCAGCAAAATTACGAATAGAACGACCGCACCAATCGGCAACAGCAATCCGGACCAGTCTTTTTCCGCTTTCCGGCTTTCCTCGCTCAGTCTTTTGAGTCCTGGGAAAAATAGCAGAATGACGACCAATGCAATCGCGCCGAGCGCAATCATTTCCCAGGTAGCTAAATTTTCACCCATTCAGTCTACTCTTGAATTTGCTGGTAGCAACATGGCCTCTATTGTACTTGTTTGAATAAAAAGTGCAGGTGTGAGGCAACATTGGTTTTAGCGATTTCTGAAGCTCAAAAAAACAGGCAGGGATTTTTATTCCTGCCTGAAATTGTAAATCCCAGATTGGTAGAATCCGGTTTTACTAATGGAGACAAATGAGCTTTGTTAGTGAGTATGACAACGTTATTTGGATAATGTTCCAATGTGTTGAAGTTTGTTGATTCAGTGAAAGTTTCGGGATCGAAAATCTTTCCACAAGGAGAAATCAGTCGGTTTCCAGACATGATCAACAATCAAGTGAACGACATTGCTTGCAACCTGAAGAGTGCCTTCGACGCCCAGCAGCGAGAGTGTTTTGGCCAATGTCGAATAGCGTTCGAAACATTGCGGCCAGAATACCGCGTTTACAAAGCCGGTTTCATCTTCAAGCGTCATGAAAACCACGCTGGAAGCACTAGCCGGGCGCTGTCTGCAGATGACAGCACCCACAAAACGCACACGGCACCCATCTGGCATGTTGTTGACCGTTTTTGCGTCTGGCAGCCCTTGTGCACGCAACTGTTCTCGATAATGCTGCAGCATGTGTCCGTTGCTGCTGACTCCTGTGCTTCGATAGTCCCATGCAGTCGACTCTTCCGGGCTTAGAGAACGAAATTCCGTGGAATTTTCAAGGGTTGGAAGAATCTCTTTCCGCGTACGGATGTCATGTGCCATCCACAGTGCGGTTCTGCGATTGGCGGCCAGCCCCCGAAGTGCGCCGGCTTCCGCAAGCTTTTGGACTGTTGCTTTCGATATTCCGGTTTGGTGCATTAGCTCTTCGATCGATTGAACGGCGATTTGCATCGATTCAAGCGATTTGGCCTCTTTTTCGTTGATGCCCTTGACATAGCGAAGACCGATACGCAATGCATAGCCTCCAGTGCTTTCGCGACAGGGTTCGACAGTGCAGTCTCGTCGACTGAAATGGACGTCTATCGGAAGAATCCGTACTCCATGTCTTCGAGTGTCTTCAACAATCGTAGACGGTGAGTAGAACCCCATCGGCTGGGAATTGAGAAGCGAGCATGCGAATTCTGCTGGATAGTGGCACTTGAGATAGGAAGCAGCATAGGCAATCAGTGCAAAGCTGGCAGAGTGGGACTCGGGAAAGCCATATTCTCCAAATCCGCGTATCTGGTCAAACACCTGTTCGGCAAACTTTTGTTTGATTCCTTTCGCCACCATGCGTGAAACCAGTTTTTCGCGATGTCTTTCCAGCCGATCGACCCTACGCCATGCCGCCATATCGCGTCGCAATTGATCAGCCTCTCCAGGTTGATAATCAGCAGCAGTCATCGCCAGTTTGATTACCTGCTCCTGAAAAATCGGAATGCCAAGTGTTTTTCCCAGTACCGAAGCTAGACATGGATGCGGGTATTCGACTGCTTCTTCACCGGCACGTCTGCGAAGATAGGGGTGCACCATTCCACCCGAAATCGGTCCTGGCCGCACGATGGCAATTTGCACCACCAGATCGTACCATTGTTCTGGTTTCAATCTGGGGAGCATGCTCATCTGCGCTCGACTCTCAATCTGAAAAACGCCGGTGGTATCCGCTTTTTGCAGCATTGCGAACACCTGTTCGTCGTCATTGGGAATTGAGTTCATAGTTAAATCAATACCGCGATGCTGCGAAATCAACTCGAAGCATCGATGCAGCTGAGTGAGTGCACCGAGCCCCAGGAGATCGACTTTGAATATTTTCATGGCTTCAATGTCGTCCTTTTCCCACTGAATGACGGTACGGTTCGACATGGTGGCATTTTCTACCGGTATCACTTCATGGATAGGACCAGTGGTGAAAACGAACCCTCCCGGGTGAATAGACAGATGTCGGGGAAAGTCGATAATGGCATTGGACAGTTCAGCCAGCAGACAATGAGTACGCAGCGATGGATCCAGACCGGCCCGGACAAAATCGTCCGGGGCGATTGAACCGTACGAGTTGAGCTGTTTCGAGAGTCGTTGCAGTTCGGGTGCGGGAATATCCAGAACCGTTCCGACATCGCGAATTGCGGAGCGAATTCGATAGCGGATGACGACTGCCACCATGGCGGCTCGATCCCGGCCATATGCATCGTAGACATGTTGGATCACTTCTTCGCGTCGCTCGTGTTCAATATCCAGATCAATATCCGGGGGTTCGTCGCGTTCGCGGGACAAAAATCTCTCGAACAGCAGATCCATGTCAATCGGATCAATCTGAGTGATTCCGAGGCAGAAGCACACTGCGGAATTCGCAGCCGACCCACGCCCCTGACACATGATGTCCTGCTGTTTGCACCACTCAACGATTCGATGCATGGTCAAAAAGTGGCTGGCATACCCCAATTCTTCGATCAGCTGAAGTTCCCGTTCAATCTGTTTGCTGATCGCTTCCGGCGGTCGGCCGGAATATCGCTGCAACGCACCGCGGTGCGTGAGTTCTCGCAGGTATTCCGCGACCGAGATTTGGTCTGAATGGATCTCTTCGGGGTAGGCGTAACGCACATCATCCAGTCGAAAACTGCAGTTCCGAGCAATTTCGACAGTCGCTTGGACCGAAGCTGGATCATCGTCAAAAATGTTCAGAAATTCATCCGCTCCAATCAGTTCATGAAGTGCGTTCGGCCTCAGCAGGTTTTCGCAGTTTGAAAGAGATTGACGGTGCCGGATGCAGCTTAGCACATCCTGAACCGGACGATGGCTCGTACAGTGATACAGGATTTCCTGTCCGGCGACAGTACGAATTCCGTAACGTGTTGCATGGTTTCTTATGCGATTTTCGAGGATGGGATCTTTTGCTTCCTTGTGGCGGCATATCATCATGAAGAATCGATTGCCGAATGCCTGTTTCATGATTTTCAAGTGACCTGTGTCCTCGCGCTCTTGCAGGACTGCCATGCTTTCCGGCAGCCAAATCGCATACAGTCCTTCTGCATGAAGGCAGCACTCTTCGAGTGTCACTTCGCTTTCGCCTTTTTCGCACCGTCGTCGTCCAAGGGTGATAAGACTGCACAGACTGGCGTACCCTTGCAGGTTACAAACGAGCAGCAGAATGCTGGAAACCGGGGAATCTGGATTTTTTATCGTTATCTGAGATCCAACAATCAGATGCACCTTGTGTTCGCGTGCTGCCAGGTGTCCTTTTACAATGCCGTAGATTCCATCCCGGTCAGTCAGTGCAATAGCTTCAAGTCCCAGTTGCGCCGCTTTACTGACATATTGCTCAGGGAAACTCGCACCTTCCAGGAACGAGTAATTGCTTTTGCACCACAAAGGAGTATACAGAGGCGTAGCGGACATGATTATTGAACGAATCCTCGTTCATACCATTGGCGGTTGATACAGTCGTAAAAAATCCACTGTGTGCAGCCGTCACGGGTCTCTACGAAATAATCGTTTCGGTGGATTCCGATTGGACGCCACCAGAAGCCGGTAGTGGAATAAGGTCCCCGCACTTTCTCCAGTGTCGCGCGCCGCGGTGTAGAAATGCGATTCGGGTCGTCTAAAATGCGTCGTACCATAAAAGCATTGCCCTGATCTGCAGAAGCATGATTTCGCAGGCGGTCAAAATATTCCCATTCATAGGAATCTTCCGGCAGGTGCGCATTCAGACACCGCGCTCGAAGAACCTGTTCCGGGCCGAATTCGGCGCAGATACGGGCGAGCGCACGATTAGCCGCGAGAAGATCGCGCTCGGACTTAACGATGTCCTGATACAGGTCCATTTGGGGGCTGGGCAAAACGCCCGGAATGACATGAACGGAAATGCCGACAACTCCCTCATCCAGATTCATTGCATGCAGCCGCAATCGAAGCAGGTCTATGAGGGTAGTTTGGTCAAGCGTCGGTTTCGCTGTTCGCAGTTTTTCGTTGCATGCCCCGCCGAAGTCTTTTGTCAATCGTAGATGAATTTCGCTGACTCCTTTGGCAAGTTCTTTCATTTTTTCCAGCAGCGGGTTCCATATGCGCCGAATGACTGCCAGAATCCGTTCCACATCGCCTTCCGCGTATTCGAGATCGATTTGTGCAGAATAAGGTGCGGGAGGACGAATTCCATGCACGGTTCCATCTTCTTCCTTTGCTTTGCGCATCAGATTGAACAATTCTTCTGCGAATCTGGATCTGACTTCCCATTCGGGCAGTTTCCGCAGATCGCCTACGGTGTGAATTCCTAGTTTGTCGAGTTCCATGAGCGGTCGTGAAGGAAGGTTCAATTTCTCAAGCGGTATTGAAAGTGCAGTTTCAATTTCCTCCGAGGTGGACTCGAACAGGACTACGGATGCCGTTGAATGCACTGCGGTGCGAACTCCGAAACGAGTAAATCCGATGGCAACCTTTGCATGCAGTCGTTCGTGGTCCTGCAGGATACCCTGCAGGCGTTGAGCCCAGGCCTGCAAATTGGGTTCCAGACGGTGCATTCCGCTGACATCAAGGTAGTAGGCGCCCGGCAGTTCCGCTACAGGTTCTATTTTGGGACTGAACGTGCCGAGATGACGAATTACTCGTTGATGGACATATTCGATTCGTTGGGGGTGAGGGTACACTGCATGCAATTCGGGGCACAGAGCGATTGCGTTTGCATAGGGCAGGCCTGGATAAATGCCTCGTTTCAATGCGGATCGGTCGACTGCCATGACGATCGAGCGGGAATCGCTTCGATCGACTAGTGCGACAGGGAGTTGAAAATTCACCGGCAACTCCCGCACCGACAACTGAAGCGGAAAATCTGGAATACAGACACAAGCAATGCAGATTTTTGCAGGAAATTCGACCATTGGGCTGGATAATCAGTAGTATCCATCGACACCTGCAAAGCGTGCGTGCCAAGTCCATCTTGTTCCCCGTCGCTTGTCTCGCAGAACATGGATGCGGCATAAAAACTCTCCATCCTTGATACGTTCGCGGGAGGTGTGAGCATGCAGCGATATCAGTGGTCCGATCGACTGGTCGGTGAATTGCTTTTCCGTGAGAAACAGGATGCAGGCGTTATGTTTTCGTGCCAACCCGTTGAGCTGCGCGAGCCGTGCAACCGGTACCGAGTGATTGCGACCGAGATCCAGCAGGACCAGTCGAAACGCACCGGAGCGGAGCAATGTTTCCGCTGCTCTTCCCATATATTGCGTATCGACCATGCGCAGTACTGGCAGGTTGCGCAAGTTGATCCCGTTTAATTCCGCATCGGGTGGATAAAAAGTGCTCCGCGAAGACCCTATCCAGGCTGTGTGACTGCCATTTGCCTGTGCATCGCGCAGCAGCAGAAATGCGAAACTGAGTGCGGCTATCGGATGCGGGTCGGAAATCTCGACCAGTCTTCCTCCCACTTCCTTGAGGTTCCATTTGGGTTCCTTGTCTAGAAACGGCTGGGGGAGTTTCGATAGTGGCAGCAGTGCAGGTTCAGCCATTGATTTCCTTACCGATCAGATAGACTCCTTCCAGATAACGTCGCACTTCGATCACCTTTCCAAGAATTACCAGATTTTCGGGGTGCAGTGAAATTACCGGATAACCGTCGTTTCGAGGGTGCAGTTGAATTTTTTCTCCTGCGCGCCGGAACTCTTTAACGGTTGCCTCATCGTCAACCATCGCAACTACGATGTCGCCTGGATGAATATCTGTTTGATGTCGAACCAGTACGATGTCTCCGTGCAGAATTCCTGCGTCGACCATGCTGTCTCCTTTGACCCGAAGTGCGAACAGAGCGTTCTCATCCGAAGATGTTTGGACCGGGATATATCCTTCGATATCCTGCACTGCAATGTTGAATGGTCCAGCCGGCACGCTTCCGACGACTGGAGCCAGTGTGTTTGCACGAATTTTTACGGGTAGTTGATATCCACGGGCCTTGCCGGGTTCCTTAGTCAGTCGGCCTTCGTTTACCAGGGTATCCAGATGTTTTTTCGCAGATTGCACTGCTCGCATCCTGAACTCCTTCTGAACTTCGCGTATGGTTGGAGGTCGGCCCTCCAGTAACCGTTTTCGCATGAACTGATAGATTTGATTTCTTGTTGCTCCAGGTTTTGTATAAGCCATGACTCAAAATCTGTTATTGAATTGGAAATATAATAGCATACAAATGTCTGTTATCAGTATTAAAGCAAAGTTTTTCTTAGTTTTGTGGTTCAAGCACTGGTTTGAGAGTCAATGCCGAATAAGCACAATGAAGATACAGAACCTCACAAGGAAGCTTAATGACGATCGGACGTCGTGGAACTGCTTAGGAATAGGCTGGGGCTCGACCAGAGTAGTCGAGAGTTTGTAATGAACCAGATGTTTACCTGTATAACCCGCCCCAAGCCAGCCGAGGAATCAGATTCGGCACACTGTAGAGGCGATTGAACCGGTACTCGAATTCCGACGGATAACGTTACGCGTACTTGGGACTGAACGAATGATAAGAACTGCGCAGCACCGCGTCATGGTGCAACGTCAATCAGCACCAAAGGTACGGACGGGACGCCGCGGCCCTGTCTAATTATGTTCATCAAGTCCCGCTCGTAGTAGGGAACACCAGATGACATTTCCTCTTCAAGCACCTTCATTGGGAGTATCTCAATTCCGACATCAATGATGTCAGCAGCGTAAAAGCTGAGGTGCTTCACAAACAAGTCATGTGCGACAAAGGAATACTTGCCGAATTGCACCTCAATCGCAACTCGATCTTTCAGGAAATCAGTCTGGTTGTAGGACATGATCGGTATATATCCAGCTTCCGTTATCTCCTGTTTCTGCATTTACTCCGATAAACCGAAGATTCCTCTCATTAGTCCCTCGTCAGCCGTCAACCAAAACGTTTTTCTTCTCTCCTCCCATCCACGGTCTCGAAATTCATCTCTGAATGCCTTGTTCATGTCTGTCGGCGAGTAAAGCAATTTCCCTTTCTTATTTTTTCTTTCGAGACCTTAGTACGGCACGCCTCAGCATCAACGCACTCAATCACATTCCTCACTTCGTCCCACAATTGCTCATGGTGGACTAACAAATATTCCTCGCCGTTAAGGTGAGAATACCGAGCTTTCATCTGCATTCTAATGACCTCCGTTGGGTAAGGAGGAGTCATATACGGGCTTGCCCATCGGACGGGTTTTAAGTGTACCTGCATACAATTCACGCACTCGTTCGCGGGCTATCTCAACATATTCACTTGTAATGTCACATCCACAAGCATTTCTGTTATGCATAAGAGCGGCAATCACCGAAGATCCTACTCCCATGTACGGATCGAACACCACATCATTCTCGTCAGTCATGGATAGCACCAGGCGCTCAACCAGCTCCACGGGAAACTGGCACGGATGAATAGTCTTTTCAATGTGGTTGTTTTTGACATTGGGAAACTCCCACACATCGCTCGGGTTTTTACCTTTCGGATTCCCGGACAGTTTGCCAATGTTTGGCCCCTTGAAATGGCGCTTTCCGGGGTATTTGGCCGGCACTCGGATAGGATCAAGGTTCCAGGTGTAATCATCCGTCTTCGTCCACCAGTTAATGGTTTCGTAACGACCGGACAATCGTCGTGTACAGTGCAGTCCATGACCAAATTGCCAAACGATCCGATTGCGGAGCTTGAGGCCATGATCATGGAAGATGGCATACAAAAGCGTATCGATCGGTATGATCTCCCCATTTGCGACATAGTTTCCAACCTGCCAGCAGATTGAACCTTTCTCGTGCAGGAGCCGGACACACTCGGCAATTACCTTCCTCTGCTGAGCAAGATAGCTGTCAAGTGGAGCTTTGCCTTCATACTCCTTGCCCAAGTTGTAAGGCGGCGATGTGACGATCAGCTTAAAAGTTTCATTCGGAATGTCTTGCATGAAAGCAAGATTGTCCTTACACACAAGAATGGGCTGGCTTATTGACGAAAAAACTCGGTTATGAGTGTGTTTGTGCGACACTGGTTTTACAATAACTGTCACCCTGTCATCTCCCGGAAACGTAGCTGGTTGCCGATCAGTTTCTCTGTATTTATCTTCGTTCCTCCATGTTCAATTGTACCAATTTGTGATGGTCGGAAAAATTAATCGAGCAGCGATTCAGTTGTCTGGGACACAACCATAATGACTCAATATGGGTAGCGTGCACCACCTTCCTGACGACCTTTCGATTCATGGCTGGCGCAACGCCAGCCAGTTGAATACTCCATTTTCACACACGCCTTGCCGAGCCCAGGGATGATCCAAACTGGGATCAGCGACGTAGCAGAAGATACTCTTACGCTTCATCTTCGTGAAACGATACCAGGCTGTACAAAGGAACAGGAAATAATTTTGCCCTTCCATCCAGGTCAACCAGTTCAATGATGACTGCGCATTCAATGGTTTCTCCGCCGAGCTGACTGATGAGTTCGACGGCTGCACACATTGTACCGCCGGTCGCAATCAAATCATCAATGATGACCAACCGTGTGGCTTCGTCGAATGCATCGACGTGCATTTCCAGACTGTTCAAGCCATATTCCAGTTGATAATCGGTGCTGACGGTTTTAGCAGGCAGTTTCCCTGTTTTACGAACAGGAATGAGCGGAACGCCCAGCAAATAGGCTAATGTTGACCCGAACAGGAATCCGCGGGCATCCAACGCGACCAATCCATCCAGTTCGGTATTTTGGTATCTTTGGTATAGACGGTCAATGCCGAATCGGAAGGATTCCGGGTTTTGGAGTAACGGAGTGATGTCTCGAAAACGCACTCCGGATTTTGGATAGTCCACAATGGTTCGGATGCTGGATTTTAAGTCCATGGTCAAATTCCGATTTGTGGTTTTTCTCCTTTTACGACCAGCTGCTCAGTTTGAATCGCGGGGCGAGTGGTTGGTGTTCATTTCCTATGTCAAAAGAATCAGATGCGAGAAATGGTACTCTCGCATCTGATCCTCGATATCAAGTTATGTCCCCAGAACGTCGATTGTCGCTGCCCGCAGAATGGCGGCGAGTCTATCCAGTTCCGAATTTTCAATCACAATCGGTGGAGCGAGACAGAAAACATCGCCACGGACGCGGCTGAACAATCCGCGCTCAATTGCTGCATTCAATATTTTGTCGCCGACTTTTTGAGATGGATCGAAAGGTTCTTTTGTCGATTTATCCTTGACATATTCCACTCCACAAAGCAGTCCGAGGCCGCGAACTTCTCCAACATGCGGATGATCGCCAATAGCGCTTGTGAGATTGTCCATCAGTCGTTGCCCCTTATCTGCGGCTTGGACGGGGAAATCCTCACGTTGCACCAGATCAATCATCGCGCAGGCAATGGCGCTTCCGATTGGATGCGCACTATAGGTGTAGGCATGCATGAATGGCTCGCTGCTCGAATCCATGACACTGGCAATTGAATCGCTGACGCCAATTCCGCCAAAAGGAAAATAGCCGGACGTGACCGCTTTTGCGAACTGCACAATATCTGGCTGAATGCCCCAGTGTTCCAGAGCAAACATTTTTCCAGTTCTGCCGAATCCTGTAATGACTTCATCCGCGACAAAAAGCACATCGTACTGATCACAGATTTCTCGAATTCTGGGGAAGTACTCGTTCTGTGGCGGAATTAAGCCGCCGGATCCCTGCACAGGCTCGGCTATGAACATAGCCACCGTGTCAGCGCCTTCTTCCAGAATCTTTTTCTCCAATTCGTTCGCTGCTGCAATACCTTGGCTCACACTTGAATCGGAAGATTCATATCGGTACGGATAGGGCGAAGGAATAAATGAAAATCCCGGAATTCTCGGTTCGAACATTGGCCAGTAAGCCGGAATTCCGGTGGCGCACATCGCTGCGAACGTAACGCCGTGATACCCCAGCATGCGCGAAATGACTTTGGTTTTGTCAGGCTTCCCCATCAATTTCCAGTAGTATCTGGACATTTTGATGGCGGAATCTGTTGCTTCACCTCCGCCAGAAGTCAGATAAAATCGATTGATCTGCGGATAGACGACTGATGCGAGTTTCCCTACCAGTTCAATTGCTTTATCGTTGGAACTGCCTACATAACCGGATGCGTAGGGTAGTTTCGCATACTGCTGCATTGCCGCGTCAATTAGCGTCTGAGCGCTATGACCGGCTGTGTTGTTCCACAACCCGGCAAGTCCGTCAATATACTCCTTGCCTTCGGTATCGACGAGAGTCGATCCATAGCCTTCTACCCAAATCTTCGCGTTGTCATGTGCTCCGCGAATGTGCAGGGGATGGATTAAATGATTCTGGTCCGACGCCAGCATTTCTGCACTAGTGCTTGCCATTAACTCCTCCAAAATTCCAAAAAGTGTGCCCCGCCAATAAGTCGAGGGCACATCATCAAATTATTCAATTGCTATTCATCGTCACTTTGACTATCGCGATTGCACTTTCCCAGCCATGAACTTCGGGATCAAGTGCTGAACCTTCGCCACCTCCAATTCCAAGATGCCGATCTACGCTGCCTTCGGGTGAAACTCCTGCAATTCCAGGCGCTTCACTATTGGCTTTGCCACCTGGGTCGGCAGGAATTCCGGGTGTATTCGGTGCACCACCGCCAGTGATTTGCTCATCATTGCCTTCGGTCCCTGCATCGATGGCATAAAGATACTGTTGTCCTTCACGAAGCACAATGTTGTCCAGTGCGATGAAACCGTCATTGGTCGGCAAAATCATCGCAACCAAAGACAGGCGTGTAATTTCCGGGGAAAGAGTGAATGTTGTAGATTGTCCCGGTCCTAACAGTCCCCCATGCGGATTTCTGACTACTTCGCCGCCTTCCGCTTCGTATATCGCAGCCAGTGGTTCAATATTGCCACCTTCGGCAACCGCCTGTAATTCCGCAGAAGCGGCTTTATCATACTCAAACATGGTTTCTTGGCGAGTATCGTGACCAACTGCCAGAATGGGAGTGAGGTAAGTGCCCTGAGTAATGTTCGTTACGACTACTTCGACCGATTTGGTTTTTTCCCAGCGTTCCCAAAATTTCCAATCGACATTTTTCATTCTTTCGCATCCAACCAGCGAAACGCTCATTAGAATTGCTAACCCAATTAATATTTTTTTCATGATGCCCTCATGTGACTAAGCCAAAATGCTTCGTAATTGATCCGTCCTTTCATAAACCCGCTTCTGAATTCTTATCAACTTTGAGGATTTTGTGAAGGAAGCATAAAACAGAGGTAAATATAACACGGTAAGGCGCTGAGATGAGACCTCATTGCTGCGGATTTTACGGCTTCACGTTGTATTCGCTCAAGCGATTCCACACCCATTCACGTACTAAGGTAGCAAGCGTGGTATTGCATAATACTTACTCCCCTATTTTCTAACTGATGTTCCATGTCTAATTGAACCATTTTGTGAACCAGGTGCAATATTCATAGCTATCATTTCTCATGGGCTAGCTAACAGATTGGTACTCAATGACCTAGCCACAAATTGACTTATGGGCTGAAATACTTGAGAGGAAATACGAGGCGCGCAGATCATTGGAGCGGAATTTAAGCTGCAGGGGTACCGGTTTGAACATCACTACATCCGTAGCCACGCGAAAATCAAAGCGTGCGCGACACTGGCTGCTGCGGTGATGATGACCATGGCACTCGGACATGTTCGTGTCGGTCGGCAACAGCAAATGCATTCGGTGGTCAAGCCTGTTGCAGTGCTCGATAGCGGCTGACTTCCCCACCACTAAATTATTGCCATTCAAGCCGTCAGCCGTGCGGTGCTGAGGGTGGTGCTGGCGTGAAATCAGAGGTGTTTTTCGTAATTACGGAAAATCATTGAATGCGTTGAATTTCCAGTTTGAGTGACGCATTTTTAATCATTGAAAGGCCTTTCTTATAAAAATTAATTCCTTCAAACTAATAATATGAATGAAAACAAGCCTATAGCGCATATCCCTCAATTTAGTTAGAGTTCGCGAATGTCGTAACATAGTGATATTATTCAACTGTAGTAGGTTTCTACGAAACTATACTCAATACGATATATAGGAGTGATAATGAAAAAACTTATTAAAAGTTTGGTAGCCGGCGTGTTGTTGCTGGTTGGAGGCAATACTGCATTTGCTGCTTGCGGCGATGTTCAGATTGCGGCGATGAACTGGGCATCCGCTCAATTGATCGCAAATGTTGACAAATTGATCCTTGAAAAAGGTTACGGCTGTAACGTTGAACTGGTACCCGGTGATACCATGCCGTCGTTTACCTCCATGAATGAAAAACAGCGGCCGGACGTATCTCCGGAGCTCTGGATCAATGCGGTGCGAGAACCGCTTGGTAAAGCTATAGAAGCGGGCACCCTGCATTCGGTCATTGAGGGGCCGATCACGGGGCTTGGTGAAGGTTGGTGGATTCCACCGCATACCGCAAAAGCTCATCCTGAATTGAAAACTGTGTTGGACGTACTGGAGCGACCGGATTTATTTCCGGATGCTGAAGATCCTTCAAAAGGCGCCTTCATTGGCTGTCCAGCCGGTTGGGGCTGTCAGTTGGTTAATATCAATCTGTTCCGTGGTTTTAAAATGGAAGACAAAGGCTGGAAATTGGTTGATCCAGGTTCGGCGGCAGGCTTGGATGGTTCAATGACCAAAGCAGTTGAACGCGGTGAAAACTGGTTCGGTTATTACTGGTCACCAACCTCCTTGATCGGCCGACACGGTATGGTGAAGCTTGATTTTGGCGTGCCCTACATTGGTGACGAACACTGGAACGGCTGCATTGTGAAGCCAGAGCAGGATTGTGCTGATCCACAGTCATCGGCTTGGACAGAATCTGAAGTCCACACTATTGCGACAGATGAGTTCAAGCAATCAACGACTGCCGAAGTCTGGGCATACTTTGGAAATCGCGTGTTCCCGGGTGAACTCATGAACGCTTTGCTGGCATATATGGACGCCAACCAGGTGGACGGTGCGGATGCTGCAGTGAAATTCGTAGAAGAACATTCCGATGTTTGGGGCGCTTGGGTTTCCAGCAGTGCGAAAGAAATGATGATGTAGAAATTTCAATAGTTTCTAGATTTTCATTTTTGAAATCATTTTTAAAAAGCCCGTCTGAGTAATTCCGGCGGGCTTTTTGTTTACAAGTAGAGGCAGTAATGGAAAGTTTATTGAGGTTCCCCAGTATGGACCCGCAATCCATACGAGATTTGAAGAAAGCGATTGACGCGGGATTCCGCGGGTTTTCACGCGAGTTTGGCGAGGCAATTGAAAACTTTTTTGAACCTTTGCTGAGGTTTCTGGTTTGGTTTGAAAAACTATTGATCGGATCCCCTTGGCCATTGATAATTTTGATTTTAGCTGCGCTCGCATGGTATGGATCGCGTAGCATGAAAGTTGTCGTCGGCTGCATCTTATCATTTATCGCAATTGGTTATCTTGGCATGTGGAAAGACACTATGTCCACGTTGGCGATCATCTCGGTTGCGACATTATTGTGTATTTCCATTGGCATTCCATTAGGAATTCTGATGGCCCGTTCAGATCGTATACAGGCCGTTATTACGCCAGTTCTAGACATCATGCAGACGATTCCCGCCTTTGTTTACTTGGTGCCGGTTGTGATGCTGCTCGGAATTGGCAAGGTGCCTGGCTTAATCGCTGTGTGCATTTATGCCATTCCGCCAATCGTACGATTAACTAATCTTGGAATTCGGCTGGTGGAAAAAGAGGCTCTGGAGGCCGCTGACGCGTTCGGGGCCAACTACAAGCAAAGGTTGTTCGGGGTGCAGATCCCACTTGCGCTTCCAAATATTTTCGCAGGTGTCAATCAGACAATCATGATGGCGCTCTCCATGGTGGTGATCGCGTCAATGATTGGCGTGGCAGGTCTCGGTGTACCAGTGTTACAGTCCATCGCAAATCAGTATCTGGCCTTGGGGCTGATGAACGGATTGGCCATTGTTGCGTTGGCGATCATTTTTGATCGGGTTTCGCAGAAATTCGGTGAACGCATTCAAGTTCATCGTAAGGATGCGCATAAATGAGTGAAGCCAAAATCAAGATTGAGAATCTGTATAAAATTTTCGGCCCCAATCCACAGTCGGTTTTGGGTGATGTTCAACAAGGCATGTCGAAGCAGGAACTGCTTGAGAAACACAGTCATGTTCTTGGATTGAAGGACATCAACATTAATGTTCCTGAAAGAGAAATTTCGGTGATCATGGGATTGTCAGGGTCGGGTAAATCTACGCTGATTCGCCATGTCAATCGCTTGATCGAACCCACTTCGGGCCGGATTGTGATTGACGATCAGGACATTCTGGGAATGAGCAAGGATGAGTTGATTGAATTTCGAAGATTTCGAGCTTCCATGGTTTTTCAGAAATTTGGTTTGCACGTCCACAAGACTGTCGCGAGTAATGTCGCTTATGGTTTGACAATTCAGGGCACGCCGGAAACGGAAGCGAAAGAACGTAGCAAGAAGTGGCTGGATCGAGTAGGACTCTCCGGATTTGAGGATCACTATCCATCGCAACTGTCGGGTGGAATGCAGCAGCGCGTTGGTTTGGCGCGCGCACTGGCGACTGATGCGCAGATATTGTTGATGGATGAAGCCTTTTCCGCACTCGACCCGCTGATTCGTACGGACATGCAAGGCGTGCTCTTGAGTCTTCAGGAGGAACTACATAAAACCATTGTGTTCATCACACACGATTTGGATGAAGCGTTGCGCATTGGCGATACGATAGCAATTCTTCGCGACGGTGCTGTTATTCAGCAGGGAACCCCGCAGGAAATAATTCTCTATCCGGTTGACGACTACATCTATGATTTTATTAAAGACATTAACAGAAGTCGCGTTATCCAAACCAAGTCAGTTATGACACCGGGTGAAGTCGTCGACAGCAGTCTCACTCTGTCACATGATCTAGTGCTTGAAGATGCGATACAGTTAGTGACAGCGACAAAATCAATGCAAGGCAATGTCGTTGACGAAAATGGTAAAGTGATTGGGAGTGTCAGTCTCAAGCAGATCGTTGATGGCATCGCTCGCCCGGCCGCGGCCAGTGGGGATGATGTCCAATATCGATAAAGCTGCTAAATCTGGCTATTCAGTAGTTTAATTTTTTGTGGAAGTTGAGACGGAATAGTGCTAGTATTATCAACAGACCACACCAGTTCGGTGAAAGGTTACGGCAATGGTTCTACCCGTGAGCGAGAGCAGGTGATTTGGTTGACAGAATTAATATAAAATGAAAGTACGCACCGTACGCTAAATCGTTCTAGGATCGGACATATATGCTTGAGAATACTTCTGAGGAAATTCAAATAAGAATAGAAATACTAAAAACGGAACACAGAGACCTTGACGACGTTCTAAAAAGATTGTCGGAGGATCGCAACGTTGATGAGTTGCAAATCCGACGCTTGAAGAAACGCAAACTGCAACTCAAGGACTCTATCGCGATATTGGAAAGTCAGGCATTGCCAGATATTTCTGCTTGATAATTTAAAAACACCTGAATTGAAGGATTACCCCTTACAGTCTTAGTAGCGGTAGTAATCCGCTTTGTAAGGGCCCTCCACAGGAACACCAATATATTTTGCCTGCACTTCAGTCAGGCGGGTTAGTTTTGCGCCGATTTTGTCCAAATGCAACTGGGCAACTTCTTCGTCAAGGTTTTTGGGCAGTACATAGACTTCATTTTGGTATTTGTCGGGATTGGTCCATAATTCAATCTGAGCTAGTACCTGATTGGTGAATGAATTTGACATTACAAAACTTGGGTGACCGGTTGCA
Organism: Arenicellales bacterium; assembly: GCA_965219265.1. Taxonomy (GTDB): domain Bacteria; phylum Pseudomonadota; class Gammaproteobacteria; order Arenicellales; family JAJDZL01; genus JAJDZL01. The sequence goes on along the minus strand of OZ244730.1, from coordinate 2,683,638 downwards.
CATCCAAGATTGACAAGCCTGCCTTCAGCCAGCAATATCAACCTCTTACCGCAAGAAAAAATGACATGATCGACCTGAGGCTTGATGTTTTCCCATTCGAATTCCCGAAGTGAGGCGACGTCAATTTCTCCGTCGAAATGGCCGATATTGCAAACAATTACCTGGTCTTTCATGGCAAGCATGTGATCCATTGTAATGACGTGCAAGTTGCCGGTTGCGGTCACGAATATGTCTGCTAGCGGAGCTGCTTCTTCCATCGTTACAACTCGATAGCCTTCCATTGCGGCCTGTAACGCACAGATTGGGTCAATCTCGGTAATCAGGACGCTCGCCCCCTGCCCTCGCAGAGACTGTGCGCACCCCTTGCCAACATCGCCGTAGCCACATACAACAGCAATTTTTCCGGCGATCATGACATCGGTCGCCCTTTTGATCCCGTCCAGCAATGATTCACGACAACCATACAGATTGTCGAATTTGCTCTTGGTTACGGAATCATTGACATTGAATGCGGGACATTTCAGTGTATTTGCTTCCATCATCTCATACAGTCGATGAACACCGGTTGTTGTTTCTTCTGTCAGGCCTCGCACATCGGACATCAGTTCAGGATGCTTTTCGTGCATGATTTGCGTTAAGTCACCGCCGTCGTCAAGCAGCATGTTGGGGCGCCAATTGTTAGGACCGAATATCGTCTGTTCAACACACCACCAGTATTCCTCTTTGGATTCTCCCTTCCAGGCGAATACCGGTGTCCCGGCCGTGGCAATCGCTGCGGCTGCATGATCCTGAGTGGAGAATATGTTGCAAGATGACCAGCGAACATCGGCACCTAACTCCTGCAGTGTTTCGATGAGAACTGCTGTCTGAATCGTCATATGCAGGCACCCTGCAATTTTTGCTCCACTGAGCGGCTTTTGACCGGAATATTTTTCTCGGGTAGCCATGAGACCTGGCATTTCGGTTTCGGCGATCGCAATTTCCTTGCGCCCCCACTCGGCGAGCTTCAGGTCAGCGACTTTAAAATCTTCTGAGACTGACTTCAGTGCTACTGGCATTTCTACTTCCTCTAGAAATTGAGATGAGGTTTGTGGTTTGGCGAGCTAACTTGCTGCCTGTTTCAAGGCGTCTGCCTTGTCGGTGTTCTCCCAGGAAAACTCTTTTTCTGTGCGTCCAAAGTGACCATAAGCTGCGGTTTGCTGATAAATCGGTCGCAACAGGTCAAGACTGCTGATAATCTGTTTCGGTCGAAGATCAAACACACTCTCAACGATGGTTGACAGCCTGTCGTCATCCATTCCGGGTTTTCCGGTACCAAATGTATTAACCATCAAGGACACCGGTTGGGCGACTCCAATTGCATAGGCAATCTGTACTTCACACCGTTCCGCGAGTCCTGCTGCCACGATGTTTTTTGCTACGTATCGCGTCGCATAAGTTGCAGAGCGATCAACTTTCGAAGGATCCTTACCTGAAAATGCGCCGCCACCATGCCGCGCCATACCGCCATAAGTGTCGACAATAATCTTACGACCGGTAAGACCGCAGTCTGCTTTCGGGCCGCCATCGATAAATTTTCCAGTGGGATTGATCAGAATACGATCTTGCGGAGGCATCATGCTTTCAGGAATAACGGGCTTGATGATTTCTTCGATTACGCCTTCTCGCACCTGCTCTGACGACATGTCTCCATCATGCTGCGTTGAAAGCACAACCGTGTTGATTGAAACCGGACGATCATTTTCGTAGACTACGCTCACCTGGGATTTTGCGTCGGGGCCTAGCCAGTCGAGGACGCCGTTTTTCCGAACTGTTGCCTGCTGTCGTACCAGTCTGTGTGCATAGGTTATCGGCCAAGGCATCAGCACATCGGTTTCGTTGCAGGCAAATCCGAACATCAGTCCTTGATCGCCTGCACCTTGTTCGGCGTCATCTCCTTCGCCCTCATTGACGCCTTGGGCGATATCCGGTGACTGCTTGTTCAGCAGATTTTGAACTCGGACAGTTTTGTAGTCGAATCCCCTTTCATCCGAATCGTAGCCTATTTTCTTAATGACATTGCGGACAATGGCATCGTAGTCAGTATTGTCGGCAGCAGTTGTGACTTCCCCGGCGATCAATGCATGGTGTTGAATTCCGGATTCTACACTGGATGAACTGGTGGATTTCACTAATGTTTCACAAGCGACTCGGCTATTGGCATCTTGTGTGAGCAGTGCATCAAGAATGGCATCGGAAATTTGATCTGCCATTTTGTCCGGATGCCCTTCGGACACCGACTCCGATGTAAATATATAGTTACCTGGCATTGATTTAGCGGAATAGAAGTTTGTAAGCGGAAAGTGTTTTCAGGGAATTATACGCAAAATAAGTTATCTCTCCTTTCACATTGGCTTGCTATTTTCTGCCAGCCGATGCCATTTTGCGAATATTAACTAAGCAATCTCGTCCGTTGTTTCGTCAATCACTATCTTGCAGATTGTTGGAGTGGGTCCAGTGTCTTTTGGCAATCTGGTTATCGTTCATGGCTGGTTCGAGATTGGAGATATTGCAGGGGAATTACACTTCCAATGTTCTTTCTGGCAGTGCGATGGGGTCATGTTATAGTTCTTTGATCTTGCGAGTAATTGTATTTCTCCCCCAACCCAGTATGCGGGCAGCCTCCCCTCTGGAACCATCGCTAAATTTAAGAACTGTATCAAGCATGATTCGTTCAATTTCCTGTCGAACTTCGCCGTCCCCCTTTGTGAGATCGCTCTCCAGTAAAAGTTCAATCGCCAGACGAAGCGAGCGCTCCCACTCGGCATTCGCGCCTTGATTTCGAGCACTATATCGACACTGTTCGATTTCCGGTGGCAGGTCGCGGGGAGTTAAAATTTTGGAAGGGCTCATGATTGTGACCGAACGGCAGAAATTTTCAATTTCCCGAATGTTTCCAGGCCATGAGTATGCTGTCAGACACTCCATGGCATTTTGCGTGACATTCTTCACTTCAACGCTCAACTGATTCGCGGCTTGCATTAGAAAAAAGTGGATCAGCTTTTCAATGTCATTGCCGCGTTCGCGAACAGGTGCCAGCGCAATACGAACGACATTCAGTCGGTGAAACAGATCGCTGCGAAAGGCGTTCTTTTCTACCAGTTCTTCCAGCGGATGGTTGGTTGCGGCGATGATGCGCACGTCAACGGAAATCTGATTCACGCCGCCGACTCTGTAAAACTTTCCTTCGGACATCACCCTGAGCAGCCTGCTTTGAAGGTCGTGCGGCATGTCACCAATTTCATCAAGAAAAAGCGTACCGCGATCGGCCTGCTCAAATCTTCCAATACGTCGTTGATTGGCTCCGGTGAACGCGCCTTTTTCGTGGCCGAACAGTTCTGATTCGAGTAGATCTACTGGAATGGCTGCGGCATTGATTGCTACGAAAGGCTGGTTTTTTCTGACGCTATTTTCGAACAGGGCACGAGCGACAAGCTCCTTTCCGGTTCCAGATTCGCCTGTAATGAGTACGTTGAATTCCGAATTTGAAAGTCTACCGATGGCTCGAAACACCTCCTGCATTGGAGCAGAATCCCCAATCATGGTGGTGGATTCGATTTTTTTACCTGTGGATTCATCCAAATTGCCTTGCTGTTCATCTATCACACGTTGAATCAATGTGACAGCGACGTCAATATCGAAAGGTTTTGGCAAGTGTTCCCGTGCGCCCCTCTGAAATGATTCGACGGTGGTGTCCAGGTCGGAATACGCGGTCATTACAATGACCGGCAGACCCGGTATATTTTTTTGAACTTCGTCAAGAAACAACAATCCATCCATGCCTTGCATTCGAATGTCGGTAACGATGACTTTCGGGCGCACTTCGCCAAATGAATCCAGTGCGGCGTCGGCACTACAGAATGTTCTTGAGTCAATTCCATTCTTTTTCAATGCTTGGGCGAGAACCCAGCGAATGGACTGATCATCGTCGATGATCCAAACCGGTTCCGAAGCTGGTTTCATGCCGCTACCGTGCCTGAATTTGCGGCAGTTCGTTCTGCTGAATCCTTTTGATCCGAGAACTTCAGCAGAACCGTGAAACAGGTTCGACCTGGAGTGCTTTCGCAAGTTACTATTCCGCCATGTCGGAGGATAATCTGATGAACGATTGAAAGGCCGAGTCCCTCGCCGTGTGGTTTGCCCGAGATCATCGGGTAGAAAACCTGATCAAGCATGTCTTCAGGAATTCCGGGACCGTTATCCTCGATGTCTATTCGTGCTGCATTCTGATAACGGATTTTCCCTAGAGTAACCTGACGTTGAACCCGTGTACGGAATGTGATCGTACCCGAATTACCGATTGCTTCCATCGCGTTTCGAGCAATATTGATGAAGACTTGAATCAACTGTTCCTGATCGCCGAGAACCGCAGGCAGGCTTGGATCGTAATCGCGAACGATCTGCAGGCCGTTCGCGCCTTCCGCGAGCGCGAGTTTACGGACATGCTCAAGCACTTCGTAGATGTTTATCTTGGATAGAAGAAGCGGAATCTGCGGGCCGGACATATCGTCCACCAAACCGCACAAACGATCGGTTTCCTTGATGATGATTTGAGTGTAGTCCCTCATTTCCGAATAGTCATTGAGCTCTCGATCGAGCAGTTGCGCAGCTCCACGAAGCCCGCCAAGGGGATTCTTGATTTCATGGGCAATCGCACGAATCACTGCTGTATTTGCGTATTGACCGATTTTCATAGCGTTTCCCAACAACTGTCTCACAACTGCATGCACCTCGTTGAATTCCAGTATCAGACAGATTGACCCTTCAATCGACGCAGGGGTTAGAATGCAGTCTACAAGTTTTAATTGATGATTTGCATCAACCAATTCGGTTTGACGCAAGGTAGTCGATTGCGAAGTGTGCAAACACTTTTTCAGAACTTCAATGGTGCTCGGCTGCTCAAAGTAACTAAGAATGCTGTCTCCCAAAGCATAGTTTTCGCTGGAATCGAGCAGAGATTGAGCAGATGGATTGATCAGTACAATCTTTAAATTGTCATCGCAAATGACAATTGCGGTACTCAACGCATAGAGAACTTGCGGAGATTCCCGGACCTGCTGGGCGAATCTGGACGACTTGGAATGCAAACTCGTTTGCAAAGTCATGGAACTGGTCTCTCCCTCCTTGACAAATAACCCTGGTTGTCCAATTTCTCTGCTCCTAATCTTTCGAGATCTGGAAGTCCTGTGAAACTGCCAGATCTCGAAGATCAAAGAGGATGTAGGAAAATGAACAATTAAATTATGTCTGTGGTTATCGCAGACGCTCCCTCGTTCTTAACCGCTATAGTACATCTCAAACTCTAACGGATGTGTCACCAGCTGCATGGCTTTGACGTCTTCCGTCAACAGTTCAATATACGAATCAATGGTATTGTCAGTGAAGACGTTTCCGGCTTTGAGAAAGTCTCGATCGCTATCCAAAGCTGCCAGCGCCTCAGCCAGTGAAGCGGCGACATGCGGAATTGCTTTCTCATCCGCACCGGATAGTTCATACAAGTCAACTTCGGTCGGCAAACCCGGATCAATCTTGTTCTTGATGCCATCAAGTCCGGCCATCAGCATTGCTGAATATGCCAGATAAGGATTGGCCAAGGGATCTGGGAATCTAACTTCTACGCGTCTTCCAGCTTCCGGTGAGAACGGAATTCGGCAGGATGCCGATCGGTTGAAGGACGAATACTGCAACAGAACAGGCGCCTCGAATCCTGGAACCAGCCGCTTGTAACTGTTGGTCGACGGATTGGTGAAAGCATTCAGTGCACTGGCATGCTTGAAAATGCCGCCAATGTAGTAAAGCGCTTCCTGACTTAGCCCGCAGTGCATGTCGCCGACAAATAACGATTTTCCATCCTTGAACAGAGACTGATGGGTATGCATGCCTGATCCGTTGTCTCCAACCAGCGGTTTGGGCATGAAAGTAGCTGTCATTCCATGAGCCGCAGCGACATTCTTCACGCAATATTTGTAACTCTGCGTTTGGTCCGCCATTCTGACCAAGGTGGTGTACTTGATACCGATTTCAGCCTGTCCAGCGGTTCCGACTTCATGGTGATGTTTTTCCACGGTGACGCCCATGTCCATCATGGCCTGACACATGGCGGCTCGCAGGTCGCTCATTGAATCAATCGGCGGTACTGGGAAATATCCGCCTTTTACGCCGGGTCTGTGCCCAAGATTCGGTCCTTCATCAAAATCCTGTGCACTATTCCAGGCGCCTTCATAAGAATTGATTTCATAGAATACACTGTCCATTCCGCTGGCCCAGCGCACGCCATCAAAAACAAAGAACTCTGGTTCAGGTCCAAAATACGCGGTATCCGCGATGCCTGACTCGATGAGGTACTTTTCCGCTTTCTGCCCGATGCTGCGTGGATCCTTTTCGTACCACTCGCCTTTGATTGGATTGTAAATGCTGCAACGGATAATGACAGTTGTTTCCTGTGCAAAGGGGTCGATAACGGCGGCATGCGGGTCCAGTCTCATTGCCATGTCTGACTCATTGATCGGTTGCCATCCGGCAATAGAAGAACCGTCAAACATGATGTCTTCTTCGAACAATTCCTCGGAAAAATTAGACACCGGCCACCCTAGGTGCTGCACCATGCCTCTTGTATCGGTAAAGCGCAGACTGACGAACTTGGCGTCGTTATCCTTGATTATTTTCATGACGTTCTCAACTGACATTAATACACCCTCCTGAAAATGATTTAGTTGAAAATTACTATCAAAATATCAGCAATTTTTGTGCCAATAATATGCAGAGAATTGGTAATCCAGCACATATAAAATGCACCAAATTAGTGCATTAATAGAGATTATGCACCAAAATGATGATTACTGAGCGATATGCTCGAATATTTTTGGGATTGCGTGACTCGAAGTCGGCTATGATTCGAACATCTGCTTCGGATTCGGCGAGCTACAGAATTGCTTATTTGATTACGCTTCGTACTCTCAATATTTCGGCAGAAATTTACAGTTGTGCGGAGTCTATGGATTGAGTTTGCTTTAGTCACACACCTGCAAGCGAACGATGGACTGGTTTCCCTGATTCTCTGTAGCAAGTACTTTGTGCCCGTGAATCCGGCACCAGGCAGGAATGTCGACGAGTGCGCCGGGGTCAGTACATACGACCTCAAGAACTTGGCCGCTAGTGAGGGCAGAAACCTGTTCCTGGGTACGAATCACTGGCATCGGACAGATCAGATTTGTGGCGTCCAGCGTTTGATCTACACGTACCATGGCTGCGGAATCTCTGCTGGTTTCATGGGAGAGACGGTCAGCATGCGTTCTTTGCCCTCCAGGTCGGTAAATCGAACCATTACCCGGTCGGCATTTCTCGAGCTGCCGAATCGGGCAATCAGCCGGGCTGCCATTTCCACATCTTCATCGGGAATTTGTCCATCGACGAGAGTCATCGGGCCGGAATGACTCGTAATTGCAAAATGCGCGAACTTGGAACGGTAGCCATTCAGATACTGGGTTTCCCCCGAATCTCTGGCGATGATGAGCTTCCAGTCGGTCTTGGGACGCAGGTGCCGTCCGACTTTGAGAAGCATGATGTCGTCGAGTTCATAGTTTCTATCGCTTCGGTGATCCCAAAAATCCTGCAGTTTTCGTGAATACGATTCGTCGGTTAGAAAACAGCATCCGCCAGCAGGTTGCGAGTATTCGCTGATGCCAAACTGCTCGGCGAGTTTCATCTGTGTTTTGCGGCTCCGCCCGGAGATTTCGTAGAGTTTGTCTCGGTTTATCCAGCCGGCTCGTTCTGGTAAAGTTGGTGGCAGTAGCTTTGCGCTTAACGGGCGAAGCAGTCGATCAAAAGCTCCCGATTCTCGTGCTACGACCGGAAAAGTGGTTCGTCGCTGCGACTTCGGTCGCTGTCCGAGAACCTCACCGGTGATAATGAAGTCAAACTCATTCGCTTCCATCCACTGTTTAGCTTTGGCAACCATGAAACCCTTGCAGTCAAGACATGGATTGAGATGCGCGCCATAGCCATGTTTCGGGTTGAGGACTATGTCTTTATAGGGTTCAATGGCTTCAATAATATGCAGTTTGATGCCGATCTGCTCGGCCGACCAAAGCGCATTGTTGCGCTTTTGTTTTTTGCGGTCCTTGTTGCGAATGGCGTGGGTATGTCCTTCGACGCAAAAACCGGTAAAAATATTCAGCCCCTCGACGTGAATATCCTGCTCGAGCATAATTCGTGCAGCCAGCATTGAGTCCAGTCCGCCTGAAATCAAGGCTACTGCTTTTCGTTTTATCGTCTTTGTCATTTTTGCGTTGAAGTAGAATGTGCGTGATGGATATTGTACTTCTTGAACCTGACGTTTGCCTGTTGCTGTACCAGGAACAGGCAATTGAATCTGATAAATTTGTGTTTGTATGCGAGCAGCGGGTACAAAGACTGATCCTGTATGCAGTTTAAGGGCACCGGCACAAATCTGACCCGCTTGCGTCTGAATAGTTTGTCGATGTCAGACTTCCCATGCCATGGCATGAGTCTCGACTGGGAATTTGATAGCGTATAATTACCAGCACCAATTCTGGCAGTTTTCACCGAATACTGGCTGTTCTGTGTGCTGCAGAGAGAAATTAAGCTCCCCAAGCAGCCAGTTTATGCAATTCAATTAGTCACTTACGAATAATTTTCCTTTGAATTTCCAACAGATCATTTTTGCTTTAAATCACTACTGGGCAGAACAGGGTTGTGTTATTTTGCAACCCTATGACATGGAAGTCGGTGCTGGTACATTTCATCCTGCAACATTTTTAGCGGCGATTGGCCCGGAACCATCCAGTTCCGCCTATGTACAGCCGTCTCGTCGGCCCACGGATGGAAGATATGGAGAAAATCCGAATCGTATGCAACACTATTTCCAGTATCAAGTCGTGCTCAAACCATCACCTGCGGATTTTCAGGAAATCTATATCGGGTCGCTGGTAAATCTGGGATTTGATCCACTTCACGACGACATCCGATTCGTCGAAGACGACTGGGAGTCTCCCACACTCGGTGCTTGGGGGTTGGGCTGGGAAGTTTGGCTGAATGGCATGGAAATCACTCAAGTCACATACTTTCAGCAGGTTGGAGGATTTGAGTGTCGGCCGGTGACGGGTGAAATCACTTATGGACTCGAGAGAATTGCAATGTATGTTCAAAGTGTCGACAGTGTCTACGACCTGAGGTGGAACGACTCGCTAAGCTATGGAGACATCTATCTGCAGAATGAACAGGAACAGTCGGCCTACAATTTTGAAAAAGCCGATACGGATGTGCTCTTAAATCAGTTTGTAAATTTCGAAAGCCAATGCAACGAGCTTGTGGCACTCGGTTTGTCACTGCCTGCTTATGAGCAAGTGCTTCGAGCTTCGCATACATTTAATCTTTTAGATGCTCGACGCGTCATCGGCGTAACCGAACGAGCTCGCTACATCGGCAGAGTTCGCAACCTTGCGCGAAAGGTCGCTGAGACCTATTACGCAAGCCGGGAAGCCAAAGATTTTCCACGTCTGTCGCGCCATGAAAAATCTACAGTTACAGGGTTGACAGGGTTGCGTTCAGAGGAAGTGCCTGGGTCCGATGTCTGGTCTGAAACTCCGGCAACCCTGTTGTTGGAGATTGGTACCGAGGAGTTGCCGCCGGAGGCAGTGAATCGTTTAAGTGCCGAGCTTGAACAAAATCTCAAGCAAGAACTGTTGGTTTCCGGACTGATTGATTCACTTGAAACGGATTCAAAGTGGTATGCCACGCCGCGACGTATTTCAGTTTCGGTTGAAAAGGTCAAACCCCGTCGAGAAGATGCTGAGGTTATGAAGCGCGGGCCGCCGCTGCAGAGAGCGTACGACGATCGGGGCGTACCGAGTGCAGCGGCAGTTGGATTTGCGAATTCATGCGGTGTTGATGTCAGCAAACTGATCTCCATTGAAACGGAGAAAGGAAATTTCGTAGCCTGTCGATTCATTGAGCCGGGTCGTGAAGCTTATGAGCTGATTCCGAGTTGCGTTCAAAAGGCTGTATCGGGGTTGTTTATTGCCAAAAAAATGCGCTGGGGAAATTCCGAGAGTGAATTTGTGCGTCCGGTGCACTGGGTTGTCCTACTACACGGGAAGAGTGTCGTGCCATGCGACATTTTCTCCATTTCGTCTGCTTCCGAGAGCCGAGGACATCGGTTTCACTTTCCCGAAGCGATCTCAATTCGGGATGCAGACAGCTATCTCGATTTGCTGAATTCGACAGGCAAGGTCAAGGCCGACTGGGACGTTCGCCGCCAGACCATACTAGAGCAGATTCGCCGATGCGAGAAGAGCGCAGGCGGTCTGGCGATGAATGATGAGAATTTATTGGATCAGGTAACCAATCTAGTCGAGTGGCCATTCGCTTTTTGCGGAGAATTCGATTCGGTTTTCCTGAAGTTGCCGACCGAAGTACTGGTCTCTTCCATGTGTAATCATCAGAAGTATTTCCCAGTGTTCGATGCAGGTGGTAAGTTGCTGCCGAAATTTATCGGGATTGCGAATATTGAACCTGCAAGCGAGAAAATCGAGCGACGAATTGTCAAGGGAAATGAACGTGTATTGCATGCAAGACTGTCTGATGCGAAATTTTTTTGGGAACAAGACCGCAACACTACACTTGAGCAGAAAGCCTCTTTGCTTCGGCATCTTATGTTTCATAAATCTTTGGGTTCAGTGCTCGGCAAGTCGGTTCGAATGGGTGAACTGGCGTCGTATGTTGCCTCAAATCTCCGCGCCGACGAAACGGCGGCACTTCGTTCGGCTGCTTTGTCGAAAGCAGACCTTGTTACAGAATTGGTCGGGGAGTTTCCAGAATTGCAGGGAAGCATGGGACGACGCTACGCAGAGGTCGAAGGTGAATCATCTGCGGTCGCCACGGCAATAGGTGAGCACTATTCCCCGCGTTCTGCGAACGATGCGTTGCCGCAATCGGAAGTCGGCAGAATCGTCGCAATCACCGACCGAATTGATTCTCTGTTGGGATTGATGGCTGCCGGCGAGAAAGTAAAAGGAGATCGAGACCCTTTTTCTTTGCGGCGTATGGCTCTGGCCGTACTCAGAATCATCATCGAGTGTGATGTTGATCTAGATCTGAATGCCTTGTTGCATGAATCAGCCAGAATTTACACAAAGCAAAACTCAGTAGCGCCAAGCGAGGTTGAAGTTGCTCCTGATGATGACACGGTAGCCGGCGTGTTTGAGTTTATGCTGGAGAGACTTCGCAGTTACTATCTGGACCAAGGTTTTCTGGCAGATGAATTTGCCGCGGTATATGAATTGAAGCCAACGAGACCACTTGAATTTGACAAGCGACTTCAGGCAGTGCGCCAGTTTCGGGAGCATGCGGAGTACGGCGACCTGATCGCTGCCAACAAGCGCATCAGCAATATTTTGCGCCAGAGCGGCGAGTTGAAAGGTGTGCAGGTGAAACCAGAATTGCTGGTTGAGCAATCCGAACTGCAGTTGTATGAACAGGCGATGAATTTGAGCAAACAGATTCTGCCGTTGATTCGAGCCTCGGATCATGGCGAAATTCTGCGCAAGCTTGCAGTACTGCGTGATCCCATTGACAGCTTCTTCGATGATGTCATGGTGATGGTTGAGGACAAGCAAATTCGCCGAAATCGGGTTGCCCTGGTTGGGTTCGTAAGTCGGCTGTTTCGAGAAGTGGCAGAAATTTCATTGCTGCAGCCAGTGAAGGTGAACGGATGAATCGAGATTCGTATCAACAGATGTTGGAAGTCGTTCAGAGTTTCCACGACAAGCATGACATGGAAAACACCGGAGGACACGACCTCAGATTTCGGGTTGCACTGATGTGCGAGGAACTCGGAGAAGTGTCGGCGGCAATAACAAAAGGCAAGGGCAAGGATAAGTTGGCTGAAGAGTGCGCGGATTTGCTGATTCTGCTGCTTGGAACCTCAATTGCTTCCGGATTTGATTTGAATGATGCTTTCTGGCAGAAAATTGCACGAATTTCGAAAAGAAAAGGAAAATTTGTGGATGGAACTCTGCGCATTTCAGACTTTGATTCATAGGTTTGCCTGCTGAACAGGCTGTATCAATTTTGATTGATCTGGCTCATGCCAATTTGAGAGAGCAGAAGTGATTGGTGCGCTACGTGCATTCGTTTTTTTTACCAGCATGGTCGTTGCCACGCTGGTGTTTTGGCCGGTCGCGGTTGCGGTTTATTTCTGTGAGGCGAAATTTCGTTCCCGGGTGATTGGCCTATGGGCACATTTCCTAATTTGGCTTTTGAGGATCGTGTGCAGGCTTCGCCATGAAGTTGAGGGCATGGAAAATTTGCCTGCCACGCCTTCGGTGCTATTTTCCAAGCACCAGTCCACTTGGGAAACCATTGCATATCAGGCCATATTTCCTCCTCAGGCCTGGGTGTTGAAACGGTCGTTGCTGTACATTCCATTTTTCGGTTGGGGCTTGGCTGCCACCCATCCCATCAAAATTGACAGAGCCACAGAACGAAGAGCGCTTGATCAAGTCGTTCAGCAAGGAAAGAAAGTACTGCAAGAAGGGCGCTGGGTTGTCATCTTTCCCGAGGGAACACGAATAGAACCTGGCAAGCATGGTACTTACTATGCAAGTGCTTCTCTACTCGCGGTGCGCGCGGGTGTTCCATTGGTGCCGGTAGCGCACAATGCGGGTGATTTCTGGCGCCGAAGAGAGTTCAACAAGCGCCCGGGAGTGATTCGCGTACGAATTGGGGAACCGATTCTTCCCAATGAGATGAAGCCGAGGGAACTCAATCAAATTGCCGAGCAATGGATCCGTAAGACGATGCCGGAAATCAGTGCGTCTTATGCGAAAGATTCGGCTGCTGAAGACGGCGATTGAGTCGAAAGCAGCACTGCGAGCTATTGCGTAGCGCTATTTTCCACGTTGATTTTTTGACACATGGATTCGGTCGGGAAGAATATCTCAGCAGGTTCTATAGCTTGGATAGAGTACTTGCCACCTTCGAAATCATATAGCAAATCCGCGCTTTCGTCTTCGGTGTCCACGACTTCGGCGTTATCCAGGTCTACGCCAAAACCCAGTGTAAGGTAAATTGATTTGTGTCGAACCGGTGCGTATCCGTCGCTAACGCGCCCAAAACTAATCAGTTCGTCAATGACAAGAGGGGTGCGCTCTTCCCATGCGTTGTCCTGCCAGATGAAAAGCATTTTTCCGCTGAGGTTCTGATTCGTTCGAAATATGCCAATCCCCGCATTCTGGCGCCCGTCTCGAAGTTTGAACAGGCCGAGCTGCTGTTGCAGATGCTCATCCCTGGTGATGATGTTGTTCAAAGTGGAAACGTAGCGATCCGGTTCGATCAGAAAATTAGACATCATCAACTGGTCGAACTCGTCATACACGACACTGCAGTCAAAATAGTTGGACTGTAGCGGTGACACTGCGATAGACGCAAGCAGTGTTGAGGCGACGAGCAGAGATCGAATCATCTATTCATCAAACGTCGTTGAAGAATTTCCCGGCTTCTTGGATTGTGCAAGACTGAACTATGGGCGAGTCGCATATAGTTTTCGGGGCTTAAGTTTTGAGCTCTTAAATTAGCGTCAATACCGGTTTCGAGAAAATTCGTTTCATCAATCAGTCCGGCGAGTGAATTTTTCAAAGTCTTCCTTCGGTTACCGAACGCTAGACGAACCAGTTCGGAGAAAACGAAGGCAGTGACTGTATTCGGTTCCTCCAGTGGTGTTGGCTGCATATAAATCATGCTAGATTGTACTTCGGGAGGAGGGGAAAATGCAGTGGATGAAACGTCGAACACCGCTTCAACCTGCATCGTCATGGCAACGTTTACCGTCAGCCGACCATATTTACGCGTTCCGCACTCAGCGGTCAGGCGATCAGCGACTTCACGCTGCACCATGAAACACATATCCTGTATGCAGCTCGCGAATTCCAGTAGCTTGAAAAGCAATGGCGTAGATATGGAATACGGCAAGTTCCCGACGATGCGAATTTTTTCATTCTCTGTACATAGTGAAAAATAGGAAAATTTAAGTGCGTCGGCGTGATGGATTTCAATGGAATCTGAATGCAGTTTCTTGCGCAGTGCGTGTACAAGCTGCTCATCGATTTCTATCGCATGCAGATGTGCGACTCGGTTGACAAGTTTTTCAGTGATTGCGCCTCGGCCAGGACCGATTTCGACCATAACATCTTGCGGTGCAGGATTGATCAAGGCTACGATGTCGCCAATCACCTGCGGGTCAATCAAAAAGTGCTGTCCCAGTCTCTTTCTTCTTGAGGCGGAAGCCACGGGATTCATACTCGCGATAATTCTCGTGCCATTTCAACAGCGCTTAACAGGCTGTTGATATTGGCGCAGCCAGTACCGGCAATGTCGTAAGCTGTTCCGTGGTCGACTGAGGTGCGAACTATGGGTAGTCCGAGTGTGACATTCACCACTTCTCCGAACCCTGCATATTTGACCACTGGCAATCCCTGATCGTGATACATAGCTAGAATGACATCGAATTTTTCTAGTTGATTCTGAACGAATATCGTATCTGCAGGAAGAGGCCCGACGGCATTTACTCCTTCCTTTTGAAGCATCTCGATGGCCGGAATGATTTTCTCAATTTCTTCATCTCCAAGCACTCCTCCTTCACCGGCATGCGGATTTAGTCCGCAAACTCCTATGCGTGGAGATGCGATATCCAATCGGCTGCGAAGATCACTGTGCAATATTCTGGCGACTGCTGTGATTCTGTCGCAGGTAATGGTTTCAGCTACTTGGTTCAAAGGGATATGAGTCGTGACCAAGGCGACTCGAAGCTGTCCATCAGTCAAAAGCATTACCGGACATTTGGAGTGGGTCAGTTCAGCAAGATATTCGGTATGTCCTATGAAAGGGATTCCAGAGCGTGCGATGATTTCCTTGTTCACGGGTCCAGTGACCATGGCATCGAATTCCCGGCTCAAGCATCCTTGTACTGCTCTGTCAAGTGTATTGAGAACATATCTAGCATTACTGGGGTCGCCTTTGCCGGGAACGACTGACGAGTCGCAGTCGAAATGAAGGACTTCCATTTTGTCGGCCGGTTGGGATTCGGAATCGTAACTGCAAAACGAGATCTCACACTGCAATTTTTTCGATCGCTCCTCCAACATGTTTCGGTCCGCGATGACTACAATTCTGTCCGTGGTCGACCGTTTGCACAGCAAGACTGCAAGGTCCGGTCCGATTCCTGCCGGATCACCTGGCGTCAAGGCGAGCGTGCACTGTTTATCCTTGGAAAGCATTAGTGCAGCAGCTCTCGACCAAGCAGTTTACGCAAGGCTATTGTGCGTACCGTCGCAAAACGGCTGTTTGGCAGTATGTTTGCAGCCACACAGATAATACTTTCCTTCCCTTGATATTTTTACTTGTTTGGGCTCAAATTCTGTATCTTTGTGAGACCCGTCGCAAAAGGGTTGGTTCTTGGATTGGCCGCATCTGCACCACCAGTATTCTCCGGCTTTCAAGGTGACTTCGTAAGGTTCTTTTTGTGCTATGTTTGGCTCCGCCATTTTCTAATTCCCCTTGCAGTTTGTATCAGACAATTCAGTTTACAGGCACGATTTGAGTGATTTCCTCCTATCGGCATTCGCCTTCTACTATTGTATAGTTTGGAATTGAATGATGTGGTTGCTAGATTCAACCCGCAATTGAGTGCATGGTTAGCAATACAATAGTGTTGAGGATTCTCGCATAACGCTTTCAATTGGAACTGCGATGACAAAGAAAGACCATTCTCGAAAATTTATTCAGGTATCCATTGCCGTATTGACAATTTCGGATTCCCGTACCGAAGATAACGATAAATCCGGGGCGTTGCTGGTTGAGCGTGTCCGCAACGCCGGGCACCAATGTGTGGATAAGCAGATTGTTGCCGATGATATTCATCAAGTCAGGGCTCAGATTTGCCAGTGGATAGTTGCCCCAAAGATTCAGGTGATTCTGACAACCGGAGGTACTGGAATAACAGGGCGAGACGGAACGCCGGAGGCGATTCGTCCTTTGCTGGACAAAGAAATCAGCGGCTTTGGCGAGATGTTTCGGGTGCTATCCTATGAAAAGATTGCGACATCGACATTGCAGTCAAGAGCATTTGCAGGAGTGGCGAACGCTACCTATATATTCTGTCTGCCGGGGTCGGCAGGTGCTTGTGCTGATGCATGGGACATGTTGATTGAACACCAGTTGGATTATCGAAGTCGTCCCTGCAATCTGGTCGAACTAATGCCCAGACTGCAGGAACACTTGGCAAAGAAATGAACGACAGGAAGAAGTCCAGTTGGATACGACTAGCGGTATGCTGCCGAGTGCATCAGTGTCTGAGAGACATCAATCATCCTAAAAATTCTGCTTCCCGAGCTTTCGTTATAATTTGCCGTTCAATCGCAACTCACATCATGATGAATGGTAGAATTTATCTATGAATTTTGAAGATTTTGGATCGGAAAGAAAGAGCTTTCCAGCGCACTCGGTGGGTTCCTCTCAGTTAGAAAACAATGCATCTTCGAGTTCCAAACTTCGCGGTATTTGGGCGCCCTGTCTCACTCCTATCAAGGACAACTACACAATTGATCAATTGAGGCTGCAAGATCATATTGACTGGCTGTTGGCGAATGGATGCAGCGGGGTTGTGCTTTTTGGCACTACAGGAGAAGCCGCTTCTTTCTCGGCAACGGAAAGAATGACAGCGCTGGAGAATTTGATCGTTTCTGGCGTTTCTCCCCGAAATTTGATAGTTGGCAACGGTTTTTCAGCGATTACCGACACAGTTGCTGTGACTAGACATGCCATGGAACTGGGCTGTGAGTCAGTACTGATGGTTCCGCCGTTTTATTTCAAGGATCTTTCCTTGGAAGGTATCAGTACAAGCTTTCGCTATGTACTCGATAAGGTGAACTCCTCCAGGCTGAGAGTGGTTTTATACCACTACCCCAAAATGAGCGCTGTTCCAATAACGCATGTACTGATCGATAAATTGATTGGATCTCACGGCGAACTGATTGCCGGATTGAAGGATTCTTCGGGCGATTGGCAAAGTATTGAAGGATTTATCCGGGCGTATCCAAATTTATCCATCTTCCCTGGATCGGACATGTTATTGCTCAAGGGACTGAAAATTGGCGCAGTCGGCACAATAACAGCAACGGCCGATATCAACCCTGCGGGGATTTGTAAGGTGTACGATTTGTGGTCAGTTGCAAAAAACGCAGAAGATGCGCAGAGTAAGGCAGAGCAAATTCGACAAATCGTATTTCGGTATCCGCTAGCTGCCGCCCTCAAATCGGTACATTCAGCTTTTCGATCAGACCCGGACTGGAACAGGGTTCGCCCGCCCCTGGTTGTGCTATCGGATCATCAACGTTTAAAGCTGATCGAGGCTTTGACACAAGTTGACTTTCAATTGAACGTTTAAGAGCTCGCCTTCAAATTTTTGAATTCATCCAACCGAAATAATATTTCTGCATGTCCGTCTCAATAGAGAGCGGCAGCAATGAAGGCCCTGATTCAGGCGATCTGAGCTGAGTCATCCACCTACATAAGACATTTCAACTTTCGGCAACGTCACCGTGCTTTGCGAGCGAAGCTCGGAATAACGATCAGTTCGAGACTTCCATATATTCCGAATAATCGTCGTAAGCTGCTCTACATCGGCACCGTCTCGGATAGGTTTGCGAAGATCAAATCCACTGGTTGCAAACAGGCAGGTAAAGATTTTTCCTTCCGCTGTCAGACGGGCGCGGTTGCAGGTTCCGCAGAATGGTTCGGTAACGGATGAAATAATTCCAATCTCACCTTTGCCGTCTTTATATCTCCAACGCTTGGCGACTTCGCCTCGGTAGGTGGGTGATACTGGGTAAATCGGAAATTCGCGGTGGATCGTATCTAGAATTTCAGTCGCTGGAATTACCTTGTCCATTTGCCAATCATTGGTATTGCCGACATCCATGAATTCAATAAATCGCAGAATGACATCGGAATTGTGAAATTGCCGAACCATGGGCAGGATTTCGTCTTCGTTCATGCCTCTGGCGACTACCATGTTGACTTTGATGGGGGATATTCCGGCAGACTGCGCGTTTTCAATTCCGTCAAGCACTCGCTTGACCGGAAATTTCACATCATTGATCGAACCGAACACTTTGTTGTCTATCGCATCAAGACTGATCGTGATACGCTGCAGTCCGGCTGAGTGCAACGTACGAGCCGTGGACGAGGTCAGCAACGACGCGTTTGTCGTCATACTCAAGTCCTCGACTCCAGGAATTTCGGAAAGGAGCGAAATCAGATCTGGCAGATTTCGACGAATCATGGGCTCACCGCCGGTAATCCGCACTTTCTTTACGCCATTGGCTACAAATGCCCGGATCGAGCTATCGATTTCCTCAAAAGTGAGCAGTTCATCGCGATGCATGAAAGCATGGTTCGAGCCAAAGAATTCCTTCGGCATGCAATACACGCAACGGAAGTTGCACCGATCGGTAATCGAAACTCGAATATCCCTGATCGGGCGGGCAAACTTGTCTTGGACAGGTTGAAGTTGTTTAATATTCACGGTCGGCTATCGAAAAGTTTCGAACTCTTCATTTTACTGCTTTCCGATTTTCTATGCCTTTGATTTGTCTTGTCTGAGTTTCAGCAGAATTGTTCCTGTAATATCTAGTCGGTTTAATGGGTTAGTAGCTGATTAAATATTTCAAACATGATTTCTCAGGTTGTATGATGCTGTGCGCCATCCGGCTCTATTGCATTAAAAAATCGGCATAGAAAGCGATAGGTTAATCCCCAGATTACCCGTGGGTCGCTGCCGGAAACTCGAATTCCCGGAAAAGTTCCGCTGTAACCGTTAGGGCGGTAGTCGGGCGTGAAATTCTCAGGGTCAATCAGTGCTGATACTGGAATCCATACGGTATCGTGAACTTCCGAATTTGTTGAAATCGTCTCACCACTGAGTCGTTCAAATACATAACAGGAAACGACCAGACCATGTGCCGGACTTTCTTTTGGTGAAACAATGTCGTCGAGTCGCCCAACGAAATAGCTAGGGCAGAGTATCAGTCCTACTTCCTCAAGTGTCTCTCGCTGAGCCGTCGCGAGCAGTGTAGCGTCTCCCTGTTCTCGTCTGCCTCCCGGAAACGCCATTTGTCCAGACCATGGATCTTCGACGCGTCGTGCCCGTTCAATGAACAGTACTTCTGCTCCCTGGGCGCCCTCTGTCAGTATCAGGCTGACAGCAGCACGGCGACGCTTGGAATCGTCGACAACCTCAGGCTGGTACGAAATCAACCTGTGTCTGATTTCAGACAACACCGTCATAATCGAAAATCACGGTTCACAATGACAATACACAACTTTGTCAAGCTTCCTGCCTGCTATATCGTAAATAATAATTGTAAGTGTGTGCCAACCCGGACAATCAGAATTGAATTGAGAGTTCTATCGCCAAGTTAAAGTAACCTCTTTTTGTTCGAATTCAATACGAATGTGGTTTAGTCTTGTATATTGAATCTGAAATAATTAGCTAAATGCAGTAAATTCACTTGCAAACATGAACGCAATGTAAGATATTTCAAAACTATTGTGATTATTTTAACAAATGTCCCCTTGCGTTCTTCGCAGCGGAAATAAACTTTTACGGAGGTAATTAGTAAGATGAAATCACGTAAATTGATGGCGGTAATTGTTGCCGCATTTATTGCATTCGCTGGACTCGCTTCAGCTCCCGTTTCTGCGGATAAGGTCCGATGGAAAATGGCGAGCTGGTTCGCATCCGGCTTGACACAACTCGGTACTCTCGGCGTACACTTTACCGAAAACCTTGATCGGGTATCGGGAGGTGAAATCCAGGTAAAATATTTTGAGCCTGGTGCCTTGGTTCCACCTAGGGAATGTTTTGATTCGGTCGCATCAGGTGCAATTGATGCTTGCTGGTCGACGCCGGGTTATTGGTATGGAAAAAATACCGCACTTGCTTTGTTTGGAGCAGTCCCGTTCGGTCCAAGCGCTTCAGAGTATGGCGCATGGCTGTATTTCGGCGGTGGGCAAGACCTGCTGAATGAAATTTACCACAGACACGGATTGCAATCGTTGATTTGCGGAGTGATCGCACCGGAGGCTTCCGGTTGGTTTCGAGAGGAAATCAAATCAGTTGATGACTTGAAAGGGCTGAAGATGCGTTTCTTTGGTTTGGGTGCCAAAGTGATGGAAAGAATGGGGGTGTCAACACAATTGATCGCAGGTGGAGATATTTTCCCGGCACTTGAGTTGGGCTCAATCGATGCGACCGAGTTTTCAATGCCAGCGATTGATTTGAAGCTAGGTTTCTACCAAATTGCAAAGCATTACTATTTCCCAGGATGGCATCAGCAATCCACGGTCTTTGAAATTTTGATGAATAAGGAGAAATGGGATTCTCTAAATGCTACACAGCAGGCGCAGTTCGAACTTGCCTGTGGCGACAACTTCCGCTTCGGCTTGTTGGAAGGTGAGGCACTCCAGGTCCCCGCTTTGTTAGAACTAAAGGAAAAGGGTGTACAGATTCATCGCTGGTCCGACGAAATTCTCGCCGCTTTGGAAGATGCTTGGAATGCACATGTTGAAGAGGAGGTTGCTGCCAATCCCGATTTTGCAAGAGTTTGGGAATCTTATTCGAGTTTCCGGGCGGATTACTCAATTTGGCGGGAACTTGGATATCTGTAATATCTGAATTTTCACTATAGATTAAATCAAACACTAGTTTTTTGTAGTCGGGGGCGCGAAACTATGCGCTTGTGCTTTCGACTACATTTTTTTATGCTTTTCATGTCGATTTTCCATTTTTAGATAGAATTTTCCCATGAAAATAATTCTTCGCTTAGACGCGCTGTTCAATAACACAATTATTTTGATCGGGCGACTAGCAGCATGGACTTCGATCGGCCTGATCGTCGTGATTCTTTTTGATGTGGTTACGCGTAGGTTTCTGGTGCTTGGGTCGACCAAGCTTCAGGAATTGGAATGGCACATTCATGCTGTGCTGTTCATGCTGTGCTTGGGTTATGCGTACCTCAAGGATTCGCACGTAAGAATCGATCTCTTGCGTGAGCGGCTCAGCCGTCGCAAGCAACTTTGGATAGAACTGATCGGGTGTCTGTTTTTTCTGATTCCATACTCGTTCATCGTGATTTTCTACGGGGCCGACTGGTGGCATCGATCATTCGTAGTGAACGAATCGGCGCCGTCGGCCACAGGCCTACCGTACCGATGGGTCATCAAAGCAGTATTGCCAGTTGGATTCCTGCTGCTGTTCGCCAGCGGGATTGGCACCGCGTTTCGAAAAATCATTCAACTTTTCGGCCCCCCGGAGTTCGTCGAGATCGTCACCGAGTACGAAAGGAAAGTGGCGGTTCACCTTGACGAGGTTGAATTACCTGAAATCAAGTAGGCAATGTGATGCTGGACTTGTTCATTGACTACATGCCGCTGTTCATGTTTCTAGTGTTGGCGATATTGTTGTTCAGCGGATATCCAGTCGCGGCGGTGCTGGGCGGTACTGGGCTCGGTTTCGGATATTTGGGCGTGTACATGGGTGTATTTGTCCCCATAGAATTTTTCAACATTGTTGGACGAATTTGGAGCGGAATCGCGGACAATCTAGTGCTGGTTGCAATTCCCATGTTCATATTCATGGGCACAATGCTGGAGAAAAGCGGTGTCGCTCGGGACTTGCTGTACTGCCTGCAAATCCTGCTCCGCCGAGTTCCGGGTGGACTCGCATTGGCGGTAACCGCCATGGGAACGATCATGGCGGCCACTACCGGCATCATCGGAGCATCGGTGGTGATGATGACGCTTATGGCCTTGCCGGTCATGCTGCAGCGTCAGTACAGCATTCCGCTTGCTACCGGCACGATTGCCGCTTCAGGTACGCTTGGCATTCTGATCCCACCAAGCATCATGCTCGTGATCATGGCTGATTTGCTCGGCAGGTCGGTCGGCAATCTTTTCGTTGCAGCGGTATTTCCAGGATTGCTGCTCGCTTCAATTTACGCCATTTACATACTTACGATTACCTCTATCAAACCTTCACTTGCGCCGCCATTGCCGTCAGAACTCGGACCACAGAATCGGCGAGACTTTTGGGTGATGATATTACGTGGACTGATTCCACCTGTATTTCTGATAGTTCTGGTACTCGGTTCAATTGTTGGCGGGTGGGCGACTCCCACTGAAGCCTCCGGTGTGGGAGCTGCTGGTGCGATTCTGCTTGCCGCAATGAATCGAAGGCTGAACTTCGAGACTTTGCGAGCGGTCGTTGAACGATCGGCTTTGACCGGAGCAATGCTGTTCTTTATTTTCATTGGTGCAACTGCTTTTTCATATGTGTTTCGGTCACTAGGGGGCGACGACATAGTCATTGAGTTTGTTGAAAACTCTGGATTTGGTTCTTGGGGAATTCTATTCTTACTCATGGGAATAGTATTTCTGCTTGGGTTCTTTTTTGACTGGATTGAGATCACTCTGATTGTGTTGCCTGTGTTTGCGCCGATTATCGCCTTACTTGATTTTGGCGACCATGTTGCAAAAATTGATCTTGTGTACTGGTTTGCGATTCTGATTGCTGTAAATCTACAAACGAGTTTTCTGACGCCGCCGTTCGGGTTTGCGCTTTTTTACATGAAAGGGGTAGCTCCGCCTGAAGTCAAGATCCAGCAGATTTATACGGGAATTATTCCTTTCGTTTTGCTGCAGTTGATCGGTGTGTCCCTGGTTATGGCTTTTCCCGAAATCGCACTATGGCTGCCGAACAAACTTCTTAACTGACGGTAGAAATTCTGGGTTGAACTACCGTGTCGCAAAGGAGCAAATCAGTCGGGAAATCGGTCGGATTATTTGCCACTTGCCTGGTTGATCTTGTAAGGCCTGAGATCGGGTTCTCAGCGGCTTCGCTGATCGCAGATGCAGGCTTCGAGGTGCAGGTTCCAAAATCCCAGACTTGCTGCGGGCAACCGCAGTTCAACAATGGCGACCTAGCCGGCACTAGAAAACTCGCCCGCCATTTTCTGAATACATTCGAAAGTTTTGACTATGTTGTTGTGCCTTCCGGTTCCTGTGCAGCGACCGCAAAAATCCATTATCCCGAAATATTCGTAGGCGATTTCACACACGAATCTCGGGCGGCTGAGATGGCAGCGAAAACCTATGAGCTAACCGAGTTTCTGACAGAAGTTGCAGATTGTCAGATAGTCGCTGAACATTCCGC
Organism: Arenicellales bacterium; assembly: GCA_965219265.1. Classification (GTDB taxonomy): domain Bacteria; phylum Pseudomonadota; class Gammaproteobacteria; order Arenicellales; family JAJDZL01; genus JAJDZL01. Next base: position 2,660,312 of record OZ244730.1, on the reverse strand, counting down.
TACCTGCACCTATCATGACTCTTGTTCGGGATATCGAGAATTAGGTATCCGTACGCAACCTCGCATGCTGCTCGATCAAGTAGAAGGCTTGAAGATGACGGAGTGCAACGAATCGTCTGCGTGCTGTGGGTTCGGCGGCACGTTCTGTGTGAAATACCCGCAGATTTCCGCTCGAATCGCAACGGAAAAAGCTGAGAATGTCGAGCGTAGTGGAGCCGATACACTACTCGGAGGCGATTTAGGTTGCCTGATGAATATTGCTGGAATTTTGAGCCGTCGCGGAAGCGAAGTTCAAGTCCGGCATGTCGCTGAAGTGTTGGCGGGGTTTGGAAATGCCCCTGCCATCGGACAGCCTCAAAAGTAGCTGCTGGCTTAACTTATGGAAGTTACCTCTCCGCAATTTAAAAGTCGCGCCAGAACAGCGCTGCTAGACCAGGAACTGCAAGCTGCGCTGCACAAATCGCGAGGCGGTTTTGTCGATAAGCGTCAATTTGCAGTCAATGAACTGCCAGAGTTTGAACATCTGCGCGAGCGCGCAGTTGCAATTAAGAATCATGTGCTGGTCCATTTGGATGAGTATTTGGAGCAGTTTGAACAAAACGTTTCTAGAGCTGACGGCCAGGTTCACTGGGCCAGCACTCCCGAACAAGGCGTGGAAATCATCACCGAGATATGCCGTCGGGCAAACGCAAAGTGCGTTACCAAAGGCAAGTCTATGATCGGTGAGGAAATGAGCTTGAATGACGCGCTGGAAAGCGAAGGCATTGAAGTCGTTGAAACTGATCTCGGTGAATATATCATCCAACTCGCCAAAGAATATCCAAGCCACATCATTGCCCCTGCGATTCATAAAACCCGAACTCAGATTACAGAACTGTTTCACGAACATCATGCAAAATACGGGTTGACCGAACGCGTCGAAGAAGTGGCGACAATCGTGGAGGAAGCGAGAACAGTACTGCGCGAGCAGTTCGTCAAGGCTGATGTCGGAATCACGGGTTCGAATTTTCTACTTGCAGAGTCCGGTTCCTCAGTGTTGGTGACCAATGAAGGCAACGGGGATTTGACGAGTTCCCTGCCTCGTGTGCATATCGTTACAGCTTCGATAGAAAAACTCGTGCCTTCATACGAAGATTTGTCTGTGTTTCTTCGCATTCTCGCAAGAAGCGCCACCGGTCAGGAAATGTCATCCTATACCAGCATCTACAGTGGGCCTGCACATTCAAATGATATGGATGGGCCGAATGAATTTCACGTTGTACTGTTGGATAATGGCCGCTCGAAAATGCTACAGGGAGAATTTTGGGAAATGTTGCGCTGCATTCGTTGTGGAGCCTGCATGAATCACTGCCCGGTGTATCAGTCCATTGGCGGACATGCTTACGGTTGGGTTTATCCGGGTCCGATGGGGTCGGTCTGGACACCTTTGCTGGTCGGATTGGAGAATGCTGCAAACCTGCCGAACGCGTGTACGTTGAACGGCCGTTGTGAAGAAGTCTGTCCGGTGAAGATTCCTCTGCCCAAATTGTTGCGTACACTGAGGACACAGATATTCGAGCGTGGAATGATCGACTGGAAATCTCGTATCGGGCTTGCGATGTGGGGTTGGATGGCGCGAAATCCTCTGCTGTTTCGGTGTGGGGTAAACCTGGGGTCGATCTTCTTGAACAAACTTGGGAGAAAGAAAGGCTCTTTCCATCATCTTCCTTTTGCTGGCGGCTGGACCGAGGAGAGGGATTTTCCTGCACCATCAGGCCGAAGCTTCGTCTCTCAATGGCATTCAGGCAAAAATCACTAGCGTCATGTAGATTCACGAGCATTGCCAGACTTTGTCTTTAGGTCTTTCAGCAATTCTGCATGGTCACGATTTGTGGGTTGTCCCCACATGCTAATTAGTCGTCCCTGAATTATCAATATATTGTGCATAACATACTGTTTATATTAATATAATATTCCATAATCACTGTTCTGATATTGCAGGTAATGTTATAATTCATAGTCAATTCCTTGCAATTTCGGAGTGAAAAATGGTCCCCGAAAAACCTTCAAATCAAACCCAGTTCGACCTGTTCCGACTGCAGCTGGACAACATCATCAACCGCAATCACGAACTCTACCGCCTGGCCGAGATGATCGACTGGTCGGTGTTCGATGAAAGCTTCGGAGCCCTGTATTGCCCGAATAAGGGGTGCCCCGGCAAACCCACTCGCCTGATGGTGGGTCTGCAAATGCTGAAGCATTTGTACGGCATGTCTGACGAGGAAGTGGTCGACAGATGGGTGGAGAATCCTTACTGGCAGAAGTTTTGCGGCGAGGTCCATTTCCAGCATCAACCTCCGATTGACCCGAGCAGTATGACGCGTTATCGAAAGCGCATTGGCGAAAGTGGCTGTGAGTTGATTCTACAGCTCACAGTGACTGTTGGAGTGACATGTAAAGTGGTGAAACCATCGGATCTTAAAAGAGTGACGGTGGATACCACGGTGCAGGAGAAGGCGGTGAGTTATCCGACCGACAGCAGGTTATTGAACCGCTCGCGTGAGCGGCTGGTTCGATTATGCCGAAAACATGCCGTGGTGCTTCGCCAGAGTTATGCTCGAAAAGGACCGAAAGCGTTACTCAAAGCGAACAGATATGCCCATGCCCGGCAATATCGTCGAATGCGTCGCGAAGTCAAAACACTGCGAACCTATTTGGGACGTGTGGTTCGCGATATCGAACGCAAGATTGCGTCAGACCCCACACGACAAGGGCAGTTTGCTGAGGAACTGTCGTTAGCGCGTCGGTTGTTGAAGCAGCAACGACACGACCGGAACAAACTCTACAGCCTGCATGCTCCGGAAGTGGAATGCCTTGCGAAGGGCAAAGCTCATAAGCATTATGAGTTTGGAGTGAAGGTGAGTATCGCGGCGACCAACAAGAGTAACTTCGTGGTCGGCGCGATGGCTTTATCAGGTAACCCTTATGATGGACATACGTTGAGTGGAGCACTGGAGCAGGTACGTCGGATGAGCGGGCAGCGGATAGATGAGGTTTTTGTGGATCGAGGTTACCGGGGGCATGGCGAGAGTCTAAGCGAAGTGTATATTTCCGGTCAGAAGCGAGGCATCACCACGCAACGGTTAAAGCGAAGCCTGAAACGTCGACAGGCGATTGAACCGATTATTGGTCACCTGAAGAGCGATGGATTGCTGGGTCGCAATTATCTCAAAGGCACACTCGGTGACCAGATGAACGTGCTGCTGTGCTGTGCAGGACATAATTTACGCTTGATATTGAAGCGCCTGAGGTTTTTTTGTCTCGATTTTTGGGGGCGGTTTTGGGTGCCGATACGCTGTTGGGAGGAGTCAAATCGTCTCATTACAGAAATCAATTCCGGTGCACGATGGTTACAGAGTCGATCAACAAATTCGTTCGCGACTCAATTGCTTCCAACCACGGGATAAATGGATTTTTCAGGGTCGACTAATTATTAGTTAAGTTCTGTTAATTCAATCCAAATTCATGGATTTACAATGTATGAATAAATTGGCAATTGTCGCGAATGTAATGGTAGAGAAAAATGGACTACAAATTCAACACTGTTTATGAGCCAAAAATAGTGCGACGTAGCATATTGATTGGGATTTGTGCAAGCGTTATTGCCTTTGGCGGCAATTTAACCACTTCCGCGGAATCCATCAAACCCGTACATGCAATCGCAATGCACGGCGAACCGAAGTACGGCCCCAATTTCCAGCACTTTGATTACGTAAATCCGTATGCTCCAAAAGGTGGAGTGCTGCGTACAGCGGCAAGAGGAACATTTGACAGCTTCAATGTCTACATCCCAATCGGAAATCCAGCTGGGACTGGTTCGACTGAAACTTTGCTTACTTCCAGCGACGATGAACCTTTTACGGAATACGGATTGATTGCCGAGTCTATGGAAGTTCCAGAAGATCGTTCCTGGGTGATATTCAACTTGCGGCCGGAGGCTCGCTGGCATGACGGAATTTCAATTACTGCGGAGGATGTGGCCTGGTCGTTTGAAACGATTACAACCAAAGGTCACCCTCAGTTCAGACACTACTACTCCAGCGTTGATGGAGTCCAGATTATCGGCGAACTACGCGTAAAATTCACGTTTTCCGAAACTGAAAACAGAGAATTGCCTCTGATTGTCGGGCAATTGCCTATTCTGCCGAAGCACTACTGGGAAGGGCGGAATTTTGAGAAAACAACGCTGGAACCGCCCCTGGGCAGCGGCCCTTATCGAGTCAAGGATTTCGAACCCGGACGTTATCTCGTTCTGGAACGGGTTGAAGACTATTGGGGACTGGATTTGCCGGTCAATCGCGGCCTGAATAATTTCGACATCATGCGTACCGACTTTTATCGTGATGACACTGCGATTCGACTGGCTTTGAAGGCAGGTGATATCGATGTAAGAGAGGAGAATCAGGCAAAAGCGTGGGCTGCCGATTACGATGTTCCAGCTGTCGAGAAGGGGTGGCTGAAAAAAGAACTCATCAAGCATCAGCTTTCGACTGGCATGCAAGGTTTCGTTATGAATACCCGCAGGGTGCAATTTTCCGATCCCAAAGTACGCAAAGCGCTCAGCTATGCATTCGACTTTGAGTGGACAAACAAGCAGCTCTTCTATGGACAGTATGAACGTACAGAAAGTTATTTTTCGAATTCAGAGCTTGCCTCAACGGGGCGGCCTGAAGGCGAGGAGTTGGAAATTCTGAACAGGTACCGTGACCGGTTGCCACCTGAAGTGTTCACTAAACCTTACCGAGCGCCAAAAGCTGATGGCAGCGGTAGGTCACGACAAAATTTGAAGATTGCACGGGACCTGCTTGCAGAGGCCGGTTGGAAAGTGCGAGATCTCAAGTTGATGCATGAACAGACCGGTGAGCACATGAGTTTCGAAATTCTGCTGGTAAGCCCTGCTTTTGAGAGGATTGTGATTCCGTTTACAGAAAATCTCAAGCGGCTCGGAGTTGAGGCTCGAGTGCGTCTGGTAGATCAAAGCCAGTACCTGAACCGAATCCGCGCTCAAGATTTTGACATGATTGTTGGCGGTTGGGGGCAATCAGCATCTCCGGGCAACGAACAGAGAAGCTATTGGGGGTCCTATGCTGCCGATCAGCCGGGTTCCAGAAACTATGCAGGAATTAAAGATCCAGTAATAGACGAGTTGATCGAACTGGTTATCCAAGCACCTGATCGGGAATCTCTGGTGATTCGAACGCGTGCGCTGGACCGTGTTTTGCTATCAGGCTACTATGTAATTCCAAACTGGCACATCCAGGGAGATCGAATTCTGTACTGGGAGAAATTTTCCCGTCCCAATATTCTTACCAGAAGGGGCGTACTGTTCGACCGATGGTGGTATGACGAAGCTAAAGCGCAAAGACTTGCAGAAGCCATGGGCGATGATCAGCCTGCGATGAAGAGTGAATGATTGTCCATTTGAGGTAATTGGCATTGAAAGTTGACAATGGCGCTTTCAGGCTATCCACCAAGAATAATTTGATGCAACTCGGTACACAAGATCAGTCATGACCGCATACATCATTCGGCGAATTCTGCTCATGATACCGACTCTCTTTGCGATCATGCTCATCAACTTCGTGGTGATCCATATTGCTCCGGGAGGTCCAGTTGAGCAGGTGATCGCTGAACTGAGCGGTATTGGCGGGCAAATCACAGAACGCGTTTCGAGATCAGGAACCGGTGAAACACTCGAACAGGCACGTTCGCAGAGCGGTGTGCTTGGAACGCAGAGTGGTTCTAGCAAATACCGCGGTGCACAGGGCCTTGATCCCGAGTTCATTGCTGAACTCGAACAACGTTTCGGATTTGACAAGCCGTTGCATGTTCGTTTTATTCAGACCATCAAGAACTATATATTCTTCGATTTCGGAGAGAGCTTTTTCAAAGACCAATCCGTTACGGATCTGGTTCTCGACAAAATGCCAGTGTCGATTTCACTTGGCCTATGGACTACGTTGTTTGTTTATTTGATCTCCATTCCGCTTGGCATTGTAAAGGCAACGAGAGACGGAACTCGGTTCGATGGCTGGACTACAGTTGCATTGATTGTAGGTACGGCGATTCCAGGATTTCTATTTGCAGTGTTCTTATTGGTGGTGTTTGCCGGAGGAAGCTATCTGGACTGGTTTCCTCTCAGCGGTCTCACTTCTGAAAACTGGGATGAAATGCCTTGGCCGCAACGGATTGCAGATTATTTCTGGCATATTACTTTGCCGGTCATTGCCATGGTGATAGGCGGATTTGCCGGTCTTGCAATGTTGACGAAAAATTCATTTTTGGATCAGGTCAGCCAGCAGTACGTACTGACTGCGCGTGCCAAGGGGTTGGTGGAACGTCGCGTACTCTACGGTCATGTTTTCCGCAATGCAATGCTGATCGTAATTGCAGGATTTCCAAGCGCTTTCATCAGTATTCTGTTTACCGGTTCTTTACTGATTGAGATTATTTTTTCGCTAGATGGATTAGGTTTGCTGGGATTCGAAGCCGCATTCAATCGTGACTATCCAGTGATGTTTGCCACCCTGTATTTTTTCTCTTTACTGGGACTTGTGATGAATCTAGCGGGTGATCTGATGTATACAATAATCGACCCGCGCATTGACTTCGAATCGAGAGAGACTTCGTGACATGTCCATAGAGTTCAATCCGCACATTCAACCCAAATTTCTAGGCATGGAAATCAGTCCTCTTGCCAAACGGCGACTCGACAGCTTTCGCGCGCACCGGCGCGGATATTGGTCGATGTGGATTTTCATAGTGCTGTTCGGAATGTCGCTGTTTTCAGAATTCATCGCTAACGACAAACCCTTTTTGGCATTCTACAAGGGAGAATATTATTATCCGATCTTTCAGTCGTATCCTGAAACTGCATTTGGCGGCGAATTTGAAACAGAGGCTGACTACAAGGATCCTTATGTCCAGGAACTGATAGAGAATGAAGGCTGGATGGTATGGCCGCTGATTCGCTACAACCATAGAACTGTCGCGTGGGGGCTTAATTCACCAGCACCCTCTTCACCAGACCGAGAGCACTGGCTAGGCACCGATGATCAGGCAAGAGACGTGGTTGCGCGAACCTTGTATGGTTTTCGAATATCGATTCTTTTCGGGTTTACACTGACAATAATCAGCGCAATCGTCGGTGTTGCTGCCGGCGCAGTGCAAGGCTATTTCGGAGGTTGGCCCGATCTTCTGTTTCAGCGCTTCATTGAAGTCTGGGCAGGGTTGCCGACGTTGTACCTGCTCATCATTCTGGCGAGTGTCGTCGAACCCAACTTTTGGTGGCTGTTAGGTTTATTGCTGCTATTTTCCTGGATGGGATTTGTCGGCGTGGTAAGAGCGGAGTTTCTACGGGCGCGGAATTTCGATTATGTGCGGGCGGCTCACGCACTGGGAGTAAAACATTCCAGGATCATTTTTCAGCATGTTCTTCCGAATGCGATGGTGGCGACAATGACCTTCATGCCATTTACTCTAGCGGGGTCTGTTACGGTACTGACTTCACTGGATTTTCTTGGCATCGGGCTACCGCCGGGGTCGGCTTCACTCGGTGAATTGCTGGCACAGGGAAAGGCGAACCTGCAGGCACCCTGGCTCGGTCTGACGGGATTTTTCGTTATTTTAATCATGCTCAGCTTGCTCATGTTCATAGGTGAGGCGGTTCGGGCTGCTTTTGATCCCCGAAAAACTGTTCAATGAACCAAAATCAGACTCTACCACCTTTACTTGAAGTGCAGGATTTGTCAGTCTCTTTCAAGACTGTAGTCGAGCGCAGCGATGCGGTTCGGAACGTATCCTTCGATGTTCATTCCGGTGAAACCGTTGCGATCGTTGGCGAGAGCGGTTCCGGTAAATCTGTTACCGCATTATCAATTATGCAGCTTCTTCCCTACCCATCGGCATTTCACCCGAGCGGCAGTATCCGCTACAACGGTCAGGAACTAGTCTACGCCTCACAGCAAGTTCTGCAGGAATATCGCGGCGACCGAATCGGCATGATTTTTCAGGAACCGCAAACCTCCTTGAATCCGCTACATACGATTTCCAGACAAGTCAGCGAAACGCTCATAATTCACAAAGGGATGAGCAAGTCTGATGCGATGGACAGATCGCTTGAACTTCTTGAAATGGTGCGCATTCGAAACGCTCGCGAGCGTCTTCATGACTATCCGCATCAACTGTCTGGGGGACAGCGACAGAGAGTCATGATCGCCATGGCACTTGCCAATGAACCCGGTTTGCTGATTGCCGATGAGCCGACGACTGCTTTGGATGTGACAATTCAGGCAGAAATTTTGAAACTGCTGCGCGACCTGCAGCAAGAACTGAGCATGTCTCTGTTACTGATCAGTCACGATTTGAACGTGGTTCGAAAACTGGCGAATCGAATCTGTGTCATGCGCCAGGGTGAGTTTGTAGAAACCGGCAGCAGGTCGGAGATATTCGAAAATCCGCAACATCCCTATACCAAGATGCTGCTCGAAGCCGAACCGTCAGGACGTTCCGGCGAACCTCTGCCTGAGGCTCCAGTGGTAGTTGATTCGGAGTCTGTACGAGTGTGGTTTCCAGTGCGGCGAGGAGTGCTGCGAAGAACCATCGGTCATATAAAGGCGGTGAATGATGTTAGCGTAACGGTGCAAGAAGGTGAAACGATTGGAATCGTCGGTGAATCCGGGTCAGGAAAAACTACTTTTGCACTAGCGCTGCTAAGGCTGATCAGCAGTGAAGGCAGGATTCGATTTGAAGGCAGGGAAATCCAGGGTAGGCAAACTAAAGAATTGCGCGAGTTACGTCGCAAAATGCAGGTTGTTTTTCAAGATCCGTACAGCAGTCTCAGTCCTAGAATGACGGTGTCTGAAATTATTGCCGAAGGGCTGCGGGTGCATGAGAAAGACATGAGCAAGCTGGAACGAGAACAAAAGGTCATCGAAGTGCTGAAAGAAGTTGAACTTGACCCGCAAACTCGCCACCGCTATCCGCACGAATTTTCTGGTGGTCAGCGCCAACGAATAGCAATTGCACGGGCAGTCATACTGAAACCGAAGTTCATTGTTCTAGATGAACCCACCTCTGCTCTTGATCGCTCGGTTCAAGCACAGATTATTGAACTTCTCAGAAATCTTCAACGCAGTCATGCACTAGCCTACATGTTCATCAGTCATGACCTGGCGGTGGTTCGAGCGATGGCGAGTATGGTTGTCGTTCTGCGTGAAGGACGCGTAGTTGAGCAAGGCAAAACTGAGCAGATTTACAACAATCCCCAAGACTCATACACGAAAGCGTTGATTGCAGCGGCAGTAGATTTGGAGCTCAGTGAAGAACAATCCGACTGGGTGGCAGAATAAGTTTCTGCAATATATTGACAATCATGGTATGGCTTGACTTAGTCACGACAATTTCGCAAATCATTTGATGAGCTAATTGGTCCGCTGCATCTCAATTCCTCCAAAAAACTCGTCGTATTCGACATGAATTTGACGTGTGATCTATATTCCATTTTCGGATAATTTCGTGCAACCATTCATCCATCATCGCCCAATTCAATTTATTGCTTCCCTCGTATATGCAATCTAATGTAGAATATTAAAGGGTAATCTGCTATAAAATCCAAGATAATCAATTAGAAAGTAAGTGGGCAGATTTTGCCCTCGTTAACGGTAAATTGACATTTATAAGTGTAAAAATTTGATTTTCACAAAATATTTTTAGGAGGGAGAGCATGGATGACCAATTATCGGCACTCGTGGTAATTTTTACCGAGTTCTACTATTGGCTTACGGTTGTTATCATGTTCCTGATTCACATTGGGTTCTGTATGTATGAGGTTGGTGCTTCCCGCCAGAAGAACCACATGCATACGTTAATGAAGAATACGATGTTGATTCCATTGGTAACAATTACATTTTTCTTTTTCGGTTGGTGGATTTATTTCGCCTTCCCCAACGGCCCGGGAATTACTGGCGGCTTAGTCGAATCACCGCATGCCGAACCTTGGAGTCAGCTCTTGGGCGCTCACATGGGTGCTGGAGCCGATGGATGGGAACGCATCAATGGTGTATTCTGGGCAGCTTTTCTTTTGTTCTCATGGACTGCGGCTTCAATCGTTTCCGGTTCCGTAATCGAGCGAATACAGTCGGGAGCATTCTGGATTCTGGCAGTTGCAATTGGATCCGTATTCTGGGTCATTGATGCTGCTTGGGGCTGGCATGCAGGAGGCTGGATGGTTCAGTTGCTTGGCTACCACGATGCATACGCCTCTGGCGTCATTCACGCCATTGCAGGCGGATTTGCACTCGGAATTCTGGTTGTTCTCGGTCCGAGGATCGGGAAATTTGCTGCAGACGGTTCTCCTCGCAACATCTACCCAAGGAACCCATGGCTGGTTACGATTGGATTGTTTCTCATCTATACCGGTTTCTGGGGATTCTATGTTGCCTGTAACATTCCGATCTGGGACGTACAAGCCGGTGATGGTGAATTTTTCTCAGCTACCAACATTTATTTGGGCCCAACGACATTGAGTGCCATTACGGTCAACTTCCTGATGTCCCTGTCCGGTGGTTTGCTCGCTGGATACTGGATTTCAAAAGGTGATGCGTTCTGGACTTATTCGTCGGGACTTGCTGGAATTATCGCAGCCTCTGCGGGTAACGATCTGTATCATCCGATTCAGGCAATGTTCATCGCTATCGTTGGTGTAATTTTCATGTATAAGCTGCATTATTACATGGAGCGACGATTCAAGATTGACGATGCTGTGGGTGCAGTAGCAGTGCATGGTTATGCAGGATTCTTCGGCGTTGTAATTGCAGGGTTTATGCTCTGGGGTTATCCATCATCGCCAGATACAAGCTTTGCAGTGATCAATCCCATTGGACAATTCATCGGTGCGGTCATTATGTTTGGAGTTTTGGGATTCATCCCAGGCTACGTCATTGCGAAGGTTTTGAATTCACTCGGCATATTGCGAATACCGAAATCGGTTGAAATTGCTGGGCTTGACACCCTTACGCAAGAGGCCATGGCCGTTGAAGAACAAGCGATTGTCGATGCGGAAGCCGCTGCCAAAGGCAGTTAAACTTAACTGGAGGTAGATTAATATGATGACAGGATCATTTACGGACTGGGCGGGAACCATCGCCGATATCGGTCCGATATATCCTTTTGTAGGGACTGAGTGGCTGCTGGTATTGGCTGGAGTGGTTTTCTGGGGGGCTTGGCACATTTGTCAATTGATAGGTGAAGCCAACAAGCTTAAGAAAGAAGACGAACACTATCGGTCTGGAGGCAGCTGATCTGTTAATCGACAAACGTTAGCGACTGATGAAAAACAGTTACTAGATGTGTCGAAAAAGTTGTAACCCCATCCGGTAAAAATTCCGGATGGGGTTAATTTTTGGAATGGTGGGCCTGCATTTGGCAGGCTCGCAATTTTCGGTTACGAAAAGTGTTTTCCAATTTGGAAATGAGTCTGAAACTAAGCCTCTTCAAAAAAATTATTCAACCGTAAGAAAAAACATTGAGCGCGCCAAATCAGTCTGTGAGTTGAAAAATAGGGACTATTAATCTGTGCTCTTTTTCCTTTAAGCTGGAGTCCGTTGCAGTTCGTCGATTGAAAAAAATAATTTCTTCCGTGCCGACCGTAAACGCTCGGCTGCTTCATTATCGCTGTACTGAGCCGCAAACGCATCAAGGGTTTCAATCGTCACGCCCGCTTTCAAATTTCGCTCCGCATCCGACAACGACTTCAGCTTTTCAAAGGGCGTCTGAACATCCCCATATCGATAACGCCGCCGCTGCCGGCCCCGCTCATCAACTTCCACTTGTGCAAACAGACACGGCCGGTGATAATTCACATACCGGTTCAGATGCTCTCGATGGAACTCGTTCAGTGCCGCCGCACACTGCTGGGGTATATGTGCGTGTCCGATCAGTTTCCTCAACACGTGACCATTCTTGCATTCCACCAGCGCATTGTCGTTACTATGTCTGGCGCGGGATTTGGTGAATTCAATGTGCAGTTTCTCCAGCAGCTCAGCCACCCGATAATTCACATATTCGCGGCCGTTGTCACTGTGAAAACCAGCAATCTCAAACGGCAATATGTCAAACAACTGCTGCAGTGCCGGGATCAGATACAGTTCCGAGATTCTCTCCACCGAAACCACCGCTTCAAACTGCGTGACCTGGTCTACTGCATTGATATGGTACACACCTTTGTGTCCGTCCCAGTCACCCTGATGTACCGTGTCAACGCGTAAATAACCGGCACCACCGTGCGGCTGCGGCTTGCGCCGTTCGCCAATGCGCACTGTTCGAGCGCAGGTGTTACGTTGCGCGCCGCGCCGGCGCCTATAGCCTTTGGATTTGCGCAAATTATACAGATGCGAGACCGAGATCCCGGACAGCCGACGATATCGCAACTCTCCATGTACACGCCAGGCACGCTCGAACAACTTCTTCGCCGCCAAACCGTTGGGCGTGTCGTGAAGACGGTCCACTTCCACCAGCAGTGCCACGTCTTCATCGCTATAGCGCCGGGCAAATCCTCGAACCGTGCACTGACGACGGCGCACCTGGCCGAATTGAATATACTGCCCGATTAGGCGGGTGACCTGCTGGCGTGAATACCCGCTCACTTTCATCAGGTAGCGAATTACGATGCCTTTGTCCGCTTTCGACAAACGCCCATAGCGAAACTTGATCAATGTCTGTTGAATCCATTGATAGCGTTCATCCTTATCGGTGACTACTGCAAACACCACCGCCTGGGTGCCGTCGAGAAAGTCGCGAAGCTGGTCAATGCCCCGCAAGTCGTTGAGTTTCATGATTGTCTTCATCCTCCTTATGATGAACCCAATCAACTCCCTGTTCCAGACTCTGCCTGTGGCTTAATCGCTTTCTACAGACTCATTTCATATTGGAAACTCGCTGCCTCCTTCAGACTCATTTCATATTGGACAACACTCGAAATTTACTCCACTGTCACTACTTCAGTAAAATTGTGGGGTGATCACTATGTTCTTTTAGATTCAAGATATTGAATAACCCATTTTGGATCAGAGTCACTTGGAAACACTGGATAGTGGACTGCTTCAATCGAACCACTATAAGAAATCATCGTGACCCGCTTCATCAGTGTATTGCCCTCCACACTGAAAGTTGGGATTTTCATCGCCCTGCAAAATTCAAGATTACTATCGCTGATTACTTGAAAGGGAAGATGCAGACGTCCTGCCATTTCTTGCTGATATTCATATGTCTGCGTGCTCATACCATATACTCCAGCACCCAGTTCAGATAATTCTGTATGATGATCTCTAAATGAACAACTCTGAGGCGTGCAACCTCGTGCGCCTGGAATTTCATCCCAACCCTCTGGAAGCGGAACGCCTGGTTTGCCTGTCATCGGATAACAATAGATCACAACCCTGCCTTCAATTCGTGAAAGATTTACATTTTCTCCAGAAGTGGATTTCAGAAATATGTTTGGAAACCGCATTCCCACCAAATGGTCACAAGCACCATCATCAATCGGAACAGGAAGATTTGACGGTAACTCTTCATATGTATTCTGCACTGATTTCTCCTCTTCGGTTATTAGCCATCAATAATGATTAGACTGAGTGGTCCGATTTCTAATTTATTTCGTGTATTCAATCTATTATCCTCAATCTTTTTTTCTTCAAGATTGAAAAGAAATGGTGGAATCGAAGGTATTGGGATAACTAGTCTGAGTTGATCAGTGTCTAATCAACATATCGGATTCTTAGGGGTCCAAATTCTAACTGGTTCTTTGGTCTGGAACTTAGACGCTCATCCCTCTCACGTTTCCGTCTTAGAATGGAATATACGTGATTAGCGAAGAACCGCTTTCCCCTTACCGTCTGGTATCCCCTCTCCCTCAACCATTCAGCAATCTTGCGATACCCCATACCACGGTCATGGAGTTCCTTGATCGTGTCATGAAGAAATTGTTGGTACTCAGAGTATGGGTGAACCCAGAGTGTGTAGGTTCTTAGAGTTGCAGTGAAACAGAGGTAATAATCAACGTCAGAACCCGTACGTTGGAAGCTACTCCACGGTTACCGATTTTGCCAGGTTTCTCGGATTATCAACGTCGTTCCCTTTTGTGACTGCAACGTGATAGGCGAGGAGTTGCAGAGCTATCGCGTGGATGATTGGAGAGGTAAATGGCCCTGATTGGACAACTTCAATCACTTCAATCAATTCGTCTGACTTGATAGGGGTTCCTGAATCAGAAAAAACAAATAGCTTACCGCCTCTTGCACGAACTTCCTGAATATTAGCTTTCAGTTTAGCCAGCAGATGATTGTTGGGCGCTACAGCGATCGTCGGTGTTTTTGCATCAATCAGCGCCAGCGGGCCGTGTTTCAATTCGCCAGCAGGATATGCATCAGCATGAATGTAGGAAATTTCTTTCAGTTTCAGCGCTCCTTCCAGCGCAATCGGATAATGGGTTCCACGGCCGAGAAATAAGGTGTGTTCCTTGTCAGCAAAATAATCTGATAATTCAGCAATCTCTTTGTCCATTTGAAGAAGCGCTTCAATTCGAGATGGTAAGGCTCGAAGCTCACCAATGATCTCGGCTTCTTCATCCACAGTCATTCCTCTTCTCTTCGCAAGCGCAATCATCAGTAGCAGCAATGAAACCAGTTGTGTGGTAAACGCCTTGGTAGAAGCGACGGATATTTCCGGTCCTGCACGTGTATGCAAAACCAGGTCTGTCACGCGGGTCATTTGACTGAATGGCGAATTGCAGATTGCTAAGGAATACTTGTAGCCAAGTTTTGATGCTTGATTCAGTGCTGCCAGCGTATCTGCGGTTTCACCTGATTGAGATATTCCAACAACCAACGTATTGGCGGGTACAACTGGATTTCGATATCGGAATTCGCTGGCAATTTCGGCTTCACAAGGTATTCCCATTGACTCCAGCCAGATTCTTGCAACCATTGCGGCGTAGTAACTTGTTCCGCAAGCAAGAATTCGCACTGCCTCCACTTGATCAAAAATTTCGACTGCTTTCTCACCGAAAGTTTCATTTTCCAGCATGCAATTGTTCGTTATTCGCTCTTCAAGCGTGTTTGCAACTGCGGAGCCTTGCTCAAAAATCTCCTTTTGCATGTAGTGGGAGTAATGTGCCAGATCAACGAGCTTTGGCTGAATCGGAATGGACTCATCTTTGCGATTCACTTCTTCACCGGATTGATCGATGATGTTGGTTTCCGATTCTCCCGAAATTTCTGCGATATCGCCATTCTCCAGCACAATGATGGATTTTGCAATTTTGGCTAGCGCAATAGCATCAGAAGCGATGAAAGTTTCATTATCACCGACCCCAATCAGTAGCGGGCAACCGCGCTTGGCAACGATAATTTTCCTAGGTTCGGAAATACACAGGGCGGCGAAGGCATAAGAACCGATGAGTCGTTTCACTGTTTCCTTGACTGCATCCAGGAATCCCAAACCGTCATCCAGAAATTTCACCAATTCATGCAGAATTACTTCGGTATCCGTTGCAGAATCGTAAATACTTCCTTCCTGAAGATGCTGATGCCGCAATTCTTCGTAATTTTCAATGATTCCATTGCAGACGACAGCCACTCGGCCACTGCTGATGAGTGGATGTGCGTTGGCTTCGTTCGCAGGGCCGTGCGTGGCCCAGCGGGTATGTCCGATTCCAGTCGTACCGGATATTGAACTTCCATTCTGAAGCGAATGAACTAATTTTTCGACTTTACCTACGCATCTTTCCCGATCAAACTCGCCATTGGAATTGATGACTGCAATGCCGGCAGAATCATAACCTCGATATTCCATCATGCGCATACTGTCTACCAGAGTAGGTACGATGTCACGATTGGAAACTGCGCCGATAATTCCACACATAATTTGATTGGTAATTGGAAGTGTCTATAAAGTTGAGATTTTTGGCACTCTGACAGTTCGGAGAACTTGTATCCTCTCCTATAGAAAGCAGTTATTTTATTCTAGAAATTAGTCGATTAGCGGGAACGACTCTGGTATTTGATCGTTCAACTGCCGCCTGTCCCGGCTCCACATCTTTCGTAATGGTGGATCCGGCTCCGATCACCGCTTTGTTGCCAATTTCGAGAGGCGCAACAAGTGATACGTTGGAACCAATAAAGACATCATCGCCGACTCTCGTTCGGTGCTTATTCTGGCCGTCGTAGTTACAGGTAATCGAACCGGCACCAAAATTTACATTCTTTCCAATTTCGGAATCACCGATATATGCGAGGTGATTGACCTTGGATCCTTCTCCAATTTCGGAATTCTTGATTTCGACAAAATTCCCAACTTTACAATTTCTGCCAATTTTTGTTCCCGGTCGAATTCTGGCGTACGGCCCGATCGTACATCCTTCTTCAATCTTTGCTCCCTCAATTACGCAATTCGGCAGGATGGTGACGTCGTCACCCAGATTGGAATTTCGAATGACATTATTAGCTTCAATCACTACATTGTTTTCAAATTTTACGGTGCCTTCCAGAACAACGTTCACATCGATTTGGCAGTCTTTGCCGGCTCTGCATTCCCCACGTAAATCAAATCTTGCAGGGTCGGCAATCTGGACACCTGAGTGCATCAAATCTTTTGCTCTGTTCAATTGAATGATCCTTTCAAGTTGAGCCTGGTCAAATCTGTTGTTGACTCCAGAAGATTCACTCCTGTGCAGGGTTTCCCCTGTTGAAACCTTGATTCCATCTGATACAGCAAAATCGACGATGTCGGGCAGGTAAAATTCTCTCTGATTATTGCGATTGTCCAGTCGTGTCAGCCATTCTTTCAACAAGCTTGCCGGAGCAGCCAACGGTCCCACGTTCACTTCCGTAATTTTACGCTCGTTTTCATCGGCATCCTTGTGTTCTACAATCTTTTGTAGTTTGCCGTAATCGTTTCTCTTGATTCTCCCATAGCCTGTCGGGTCTTTCAGCTCGGTTGTGAGCAGCGCAAGACTATTTCCTTTGGCCAGTTCAGTCAGACTTGATATGGTCTTAGGGTCAATGAACGGATTGTCGCCATACAGTATGCATACGACTGAGCTGGGCATCACGTGGGGAATTGCCTGTAAGGCGGCATGCCCGGTACCGAGGGCTTCTGCCTGCAATACCCAGTTGATATTTTCCTGTGCAAACGTTTTTGGAATTTCGTGGCCGTTTGCGCCATAGACGACATGAATTCGGTCAAATCCCACGTTCCTCGCACAATCAACAATATAGTGAAGCATAGGTTTACCGCCGATCTGCTGCAAAGATTTCGGCTTGTCGGAGTGCATTCGCACTCCCTTTCCTCCTGCGAGTATGATGACTTCGGATTTGGTCAATCCATACCCCATTCAATTTTTCGGTTTGAATTCGATCGAAACCGAACAGGTTGTCAAGTCAGCGACGGGTTTGTCTCAGTTTCTGAAGAGCGCGCAACTGTGCCGTTGCCTGAATGAGTTCCGCTTTTGCCTTGGCGAGATCCATCTTGGAAGTCTTGTCTTGCAGATCGCGTTCCGCCTGCTGTTGAGCTTCCAACGCTTGCGCTTCATCCAGATCGGCAGCCCTGACAGCTGTATCGGAAAGTACGGTAACTTGGTTCGGTTGAACTTCGAGCAAACCACCTGAAACGAAGAAAAACTGTTCATCTCCGTTCTCTTGCTGGACGCGCACCTCTCCCGGCTTCAATCGCGTAAGCAACGGAGCATGCTGTGGGGCTATACCGACTTCCCCCATTTCCGCAGGCGCGAAAACCATGACTCCAGTACCTGTCCAGATTGCTTCTTCAGCGCTAACGATTTCTACTTGAATTGTAGCCATGATGATTTATTCAGTTGGTTGATCGAACTCGGCTATGCCGCCTTTTTGTGTGCTTCGACGACTTCTTCAATCGGACCGACCATATAGAAAGCCTGCTCGGGTATGTCGTCATAATCACCGTTTACAATTCCCTGGAATCCCTTGATTGTATCAGCCAGTGATACATACTTTCCTGCACTACCGGTAAATGTTTCGGCAACAAAGAATGGCTGTGACAGAAAGCGCTGGATTTTTCGTGCTCTGGAGACCGTCAACTTGTCGTCTTCCGAGAGTTCGTCCATACCTAGAATCGCGATGATGTCTCGTAATTCCTTATATCGTTGCAGTGTTCCCTGAACATCACGAGCTGTATCGTAATGCTCTTGTCCTACCACGAGTGGGTCCAACTGCCGGCTGGTTGAATCGAGCGGGTCGACTGCCGGGTATATGCCTAATTCTGCAATCTGTCTGGATAGAACCAAGGTTGCATCCAAGTGAGCAAACGTAGTTGCCGGCGATGGGTCGGTCAGATCGTCGGCTGGAACATAAACCGCTTGAAAGGAAGTGATCGAACCGGTCCTGGTGGAAGTAATTCTTTCCTGAAGAATTCCCATCTCCGCAGCCAGCGTTGGCTGATATCCGACTGCCGACGGCATTCGACCCAGCAGTGCGGATACTTCTACTCCAGCCAGCGTGTAACGGTAAATGTTGTCGATGAACAATAGCACGTCTCTGCCTTCATCGCGGAAAAATTCGGATATTGTCAGCCCCGCGAGCGCTACTCGGAGGCGGTTGCCGGGCGGCTCGTTCATTTGGCCGTAAACCAGCGAAACCTTGTTGAGCACATCCGCTTCCTTCATTTCATGGTAGAAGTCATTTCCTTCGCGGGTTCGCTCACCGACTCCTGCGAAAACTGAATAACCAGCGTGTTCGATTGCGATATTGCGGATCAGTTCCATCAGCGTGACGGTCTTGCCGACTCCTGCACCACCGAACAATCCAATTTTCCCGCCTTTTGCGATCGGCATGATCAGATCAATGACCTTGATGCCGGTTTCAAGGATTTCCACGGCTGTCGCCTGATCGGTAAATTCGGGTGGCTTGCGGTGAATTGCCCAATGATTTTCAGATTCAACCGGTCCGGCTTCATCTACGGGCTCGCCAAGTACATTCATGATACGCCCCAGCGTCGGCTCGCCGACAGGTACCTTGATGGGCTCGCCGGTATTGGTTACCTCAAGTCCACGCTGCAGCCCGTCGCTGGATCCCATGGCGATGGTTCGAACGACGCCATCACCCATCTGCTGCTGCACTTCCAGCGTAAGACCGGTTTGCTCTACTTTGAGTGCGTTATAGATTTTTGGAACTTCTGTTCGTGGAAACTCCACGTCCACGACTGCTCCGATGATTTCGACAATTTTCCCTTGTGTCATGATTGCCTCTTGTTTACTGGTATTTATTCCTGAAGCACCACCTGGATGCTAGTTTGACTTCGTTCGTTAATACTAGACCGCAGCCGCACCGCCTACGATTTCGGAAATTTCCTGTGTGATCGCCGCCTGTCTCGCCTTGTTGTAAATCAGGTTCAACTCGTCAATCAGATCTCCGGCGTTGTCGGTTGCAGCTTTCATTGCCACCATTCGAGCCGATTGCTCGCAGGCGATATTTTCGATAACCGCCTGATAAACGATAGATTCGAGGTAACGCTTCATCAACGCGTCCACCACTTCATGCGATTCCGGTTCATACAGGTAGTCCCAATGGTGCGATAGTTTCTGATCCGGTTCATCAGCTTTAATCGGTAAAATCTGATCAATCAACGGACTCTGTGTCATGGTGTTCACAAAGCGGTTGCTGAGCAGATAAAGTCGGTCAATCTTTCCTTCCTCATAGGCATCCAGCATTACTTTGACGGCTCCAATCAGTTCGACGATTTGTGGCGCATCGCCTAGATGGGATGCCTGACAGAGGATGTTTGCCCCCAAGCGTCGAAAAAATCCAAGTCCCTTGTTGCCGATGATGGCGAATTCGGCTGATACTCCTTTACCTTCCCAATCCGAAATGGAGTTCAAAGCTGATCGAAACAGATTGATGTTGAGACCTCCACAAAGACCGCGGTCGGTGCTGACTACGATATATCCGACAGCCAATGTTTCTCTTTCCACTGCATAGGGGTGCTTGTATTCGAGGTTGGCGTGCCATAGGTGTGCGATCACCCTTCGGATGGATTCGGCATAGGGGCGGGCGGCTCGCATACGCTCCTGCGCACGCCGCATCTTGCTGGCAGCAACCATTTCCATCGCAGAGGTAATTTTCTGCGTATTCTGGATGCTCCGAATCTTGGTGCGGATTTCTTTTGCGCCTGCCATGGTCTAATTCAAGCTGTTGAGATTTTGATGTGACTCGTGATCAGATTACCAGGTACCGTTCTTGACAAAATCGTCAAGCGCATCTTTCATCTTGCTGGCAACCTCATCGTTGTATTCCGGGTTGGTGTTGATTGCATCAAGCAGATCGGAATAATTTGATTTCAAGTAGGACTGCATTGCCTGCTCAAAACCGACAATCTGAGGAACCTCGATAGCATCGAGATAACCTTCATTTGCCGCGTACAGTGCGAACGCCATTGCTGCTACAGACAATGGCTCGTACTGTGGCTGTTTCATGATTTCGGTAACTCGTTGCCCTCGTTCCAACTGCTTGCGGGTTGCTTCGTCAAGATCAGAGGCAAACTGTGAAAAGGCTGCGAGTTCACGATATTGAGCCAAGGCAAGACGAATACCGCCACCGAGTTTCTTGACGATTGGCGTCTGTGCCGCTCCACCGACTCTTGATACCGATAGACCTGCATTGATTGCCGGGCGAATGTTTGCATTGAACAGGTCGCTCTCCAAGTAGATCTGTCCATCGGTAATTGAGATTACGTTGGTGGGGACAAATGCCGAGACGTCGCCTGCTTGTGTTTCAATTATCGGCAGTGCAGTCAGAGAACCGGTACGTCCTTTCACTTTCCTTTCGGTGATGGATTCAACATAGTCTGCATTGATTCGAGAAGCCCGTTCCAGCAGTCGTGAATGCAGATAGAAGACATCGCCTGGATAGGCTTCACGTCCCGGCGGGCGTCGCAGCAACAGCGAAACCTGACGATAGGCCCATGCCTGCTTGGTGAGATCGTCGTAGACGATCAGGGCGTCTTGGCCGTTGTCGCGGAAATATTCACCCATAGTACAGCCGGAGTAAGGTGCGATGTACTGCATGGCGGCGCTTTCGGCAGCTGACGCTGACACGAGAATCGTGTGATCCATCGCACCGTGTTCCTCAAATTTGCGTACCACGTTTGCGATACTTGAAAGTTTCTGGCCTATCGCAACATAGATGCACTTGATACCGGTGTCTTTCTGATTGATGATGGTGTCGATTGCGACCGCGGTTTTCCCGGTCTGTCTGTCGCCGATGATCAGTTCTCGCTGACCGCGGCCGATCGGAACCATAGAATCGATTGATTTCAATCCGGTTTGAACGGGCTCAGACACAGACTGACGAGAAATGACGCCGGGTGCCACTTTCTCGATTGGCGCTGAGCCGCTGGATTCAATCGGGCCCTTGCCGTCAAGCGGGCGTCCGAGCGAATCGACTACCCGGCCCAACAATCCTTCGCCGGTTGGAACTTCAAGAATACGTCCGGTACACCTGACCGTATCGCCTTCTGTGATGTGTTCGTAGTCACCGAGAATCACCGCACCGACTGAATCATGCTCAAGGTTTAAGGCGAGTCCAAAAGTATCGCCCGGAAACTCCAGCATCTCTCCTTGCAGTGCATCTGCAAGTCCGTGAATACGGACGATTCCGTCCGTAAGCATTACTACGGTTCCCTCGCTTCTTGCTTGTGCAGTTGCGTCAAAGTCCGCAATTCGAGCTTTGATCAGCTCGCTAATTTCGGACGGATTTAATTGCATCGCCATTTGTTTCTTCCTCTGGTTTCAATAATGGCAGTTACGCTGTCTATGTGTATGTAGTGACGGTTGTCACACACCAAGTGAACTGGAGAGTTTTTCCAGTCGAGCTCGGATGGAGCCGTCAATCACCCAATCGCCAGCGCGAATAACGGCACCACCAATCAGGTTTTCGTCAAGTTTGCTAGACAATCTCACCTTGCGCCCGAGCCGGGTCTCCAGTGCGGCGATCAGCTTGCCTCGCTGTTCATCATCAATTTCATATGCGGTTTCAAGTTCGGCTCCGATGATGCCTTCTGCCTCCGCGCGCAAATTTTCGTACTGACTTGCAATCAGCGGTGCGGCCGGCAACCGTCTATAGTGACTCAGAATTCTCACGAAGTTCCGCGATTGCTCATCAAAAGCGTCTGCACCAATTTCCAGAACGATATCCAGTACCTGTTCGCGAGAAATACGCGGATCGCTGATCAGGGCTTGCAACTCCGACAGGCTAACGACTTCGCTCAAAAGCTCAAGGCTTTCAGACCATTCGTCGAAGCGGTCAGATTCCTTGGCGATTTCAAATGCCGCCTGTGCGTACGGTCGTGCAATGTTGGAGAGTTCGCTCACGGTCTCAGCAACACTCGGTTAGAGGGTATCAGCCAGGTCGGAAAGCATTTTCTCATGCGCTTTCGCATCGACTTCCTTGGCGAGAATCTGTTCCGCACCGGACACCGCCAACTGGGCGACCTGCACTCGCAACTGTTCTCGGGCACGGTTGGCTTCCATCTCGATTTCCCCACGTGCTGCATTGAGAATTCGCTCTCCTTCGGTTTGGGCTTCGTTTTTTGCATCAACGACAACTTCAGCACCGCGTTTTTCAGCTCGAACGATTATCTCCTGCGCCTGTGACTTCGCTTCTTCGACGAGTTCGTTAGCATCCATTTGGCCTTTTTCTCGCTCGCGTTGCCCTTGTTCGGCTGCGGCGAGTCCGTCCGATATGGTTTTGCGTCTTTCATTCAGCGCGTTCATAATCGGCGGCCAAATGAATTTCATGCAGAACCAGACGAAAATGATGAACGTAATCGTCTGTCCAATTAGCGTCAGATTAATATTCATAGTATTGCGCTACACCAGTTGGTTTATACCGGTCAGACTGCGACCGGTCTGCGTCACGCGACCGCGAACAGAATGTAGAATGCGATACCGACACCGATCATCGGAACCGCATCGACGAGTCCCATCATGATGAAGAACTGAACGCGCAGCATTGGCAGCAGTTCGGGTTGTCTCGCGATTGCTTCGATAAATCGAGCGGCGAGAATTCCAATGCCGACTGCGGCTCCGACTGCGCCCATACCGAGCAGAACGGCACCAGCGATAAAATACAATGCTGCTTCCATAATGTTATCTCCGATCTAGCAAACCATTGTGACTGAAATTAGTTTAGTGTTGGTGATGCGCCATGTCCATATAGACAATGGTCAGCACCATGAATATAAATGCCTGTAAAAGTACAATTAAAACATGAAACACAGCCCATGCCCATTGTAAAAATCCGCCCATAATTCCGAGTACCCATCCGGTACTGAACAGAAGGGCGATCAGAATGAAAATCATCTCGCCTGCATATAAATTCCCGAACAATCGCAGCGCGTGTGACAGCGGCTTTGCCAGCAGACTGATGCCTTCCAGGAACAAATTGACTGGCATCATATATTTGCCGAAAGGCTGCAGTGTTAATTCACCAAGAAATCCGCTAACGCCCTTGTTCTTGATGTTGAAGTAAATCATCAAAACGAACACTGACAATGCCATCGCGAAGGTGATGTTCGGATCGGTTGTCGGGACCACTTTCATATATTCGATGCCGAGCAGTTTTGCCAGCTCGGGAATCCAGTCGACCGGTACCAGGTCCATCAGATTCATCAACAGAATCCAGACGAACAGTGTGAGTGCGAGCGGGGCGATCAGGTCATTCTTACCGGAAAACGAACCACGTACATTATCTTCAATAAAATCTACGATCCACTCAATGAAATTCTGAAGCTTTCCGGGCGTGCCGCTGGTAACGCGCACTGCAACAAGACGGAACACGATCAGGAACAGGGCACCGAGAAAAATTGACCAGAACATGCTGTCAAGGTGAATTGCGATGAATCCCATGTCGGCGGCTTCCTGTGCGCTATGCGCGATCGACCAGCCGTGTTCGGGATGATTCCCGAACGTCAGGTTCTGGAGATGGTGCTTGATATAGCCTGATGCAGTCAGGACGTCGTTGCTAGCCATAAATGTACGAATAACCGATCAGTTGAACTTCAGTTTCTAGCCAATTCGCAACCCGGCTTCAATCCATCCAGCAAACATGGCGACCGTAAATACGGAGAACATGGCGATTGGATCTATGGGATTGATCAACCAGAAAAAAGCGGCAAATACGATGCCGGTAATGGCAAATTTCACGAATTCGGCGCGTAGCATTATGCCAAATATACGAGGGTCAAGTTGATGAACTACACGATTTTTACCGAATACGCGCCAGATTGAATAGGCGCTGGGGAGCAGGCAGGCGATGCCGCCCAAGAGAGCTGAATAGAGTGCAACAATGCCAGCAAAGGCGAAGATTATCGTACCGATCAGGGTGACAATGGTTTGGGTGACAAGAATTCTACCGGTTCCTGCTTGGAACGGTAAATTAAAGCGTGTCATACCTGAGTTTTGGATTAATTCAGCCAAGGCATATCCATATTTGAATCGACCGAATAGAGTTTTCAGCCATGCAAATAAAAGCAAAGCCGGTAATATGAACCGACTTTGCACTACGGCAAATGGTAACAGCAAATAATATACCAATTTTTTGTGTGTGAGTGGTTTCGATGTTGCAAAAAATGCAATTGTTTTCGAAATTTCGGAACCTGTATTCCACACAAATTGATGTGGAACTTCTGTAGGCCGTTACAGTAGATTTACGATCAAGAAATGAAGTCTATGGAGTCATTGCATACGAGAGAACGACCGGTTTACCTTGAGCAGTCTTAGCGTAAGGTATCATCCAAGATTGAGGTGTGTTATCTGGCTATTCTGGATTACAGTATGTGCTTTTTGAAGTTTGGGCTGTTTCCATTAATTGCTCTTCTTCCCACGGACGATCTGCAGATTGAATGCAGAAAAACTCGACTGTATTCAAGATGCTTCAGATGAACGAAGCAGTTGAATACTAGTCAGGAATGAATGTCATACTCCGATGCGCCATAAATATCAGTGGTTCATCAAGTTATGACTATTTTATGTATAATCGTAAAACAGTAATTACTAATTTACGTTATATGCAGATAATGGACATTAATAGATATCTATCCAACGAGTTTATAGGGCACTATCAAAACAATCGGCAGATGCTGTTTCTTTCAGGTCCTAGGCAGGTCGGTAAAACCACCTTTGCCAAGATGATCGGAAAATATTTCGCCCAATACCAGTATCTCAATTGGGACAATCAGTCTGATCGAAAAACCATCCTGGAAGGGCCACAAATAATCGCTGACAAGCTCGGAGTGGAGCGACTTGCCGATAATCTGCCACTTTGCGTGTTCGATGAATTACACAAGTATCAACACTGGCGGAATCTTCTAAAGGGATTTTTTGATCAATATGAATCTGTTACCAAAGTGCTGATAACCGGTAGCGCATCTCTTCAAGTGTTCAGGCGCGGCGGAGACAGTTTGATGGGGCGTTACTTTCCGTACACTCTACACCCGCTTTCTGTACCTGAATGCAATAACCAATCTACGATGCAGCTGGTCAACCGAGAACCTCGCAAAATCGATGACGAGCATTGGGAAACGCTGTGGCGTTTTGGGGGATTTCCGGAACCGTATATCAAATGCAATCAGCGATTCTACGGTCGCTGGAGCTCCTTGCGCACCGAACATCTTCTGCGCGAAGACTTGCGTGAACTCACTCGAATTCAGGAACTCGGTCAGTTCGAAATTCTGGCCGAATACCTGCGACAACAAGTCGGCCAGCTAACTAGTTATTCCTACCTTGCCAAGAGTGTTCGCGTATCAGTGGACACTGTCAGGCGATGGATTTCTACATTGGAGTCGCTTTACTTCTGTTTTACGGTGAGACCCTGGTACAGCAATGTGGCGAGGGCATTACGCAAGGAGCCGAAGTATTATCTGTGGGATTGGTCGCAGGTTGAAGATTCAGGTGCTCGTGCCGAGAATTTTATCGCAAGCGCTTTACTCAAAGCTGTTCACTGGTGGACCGAGACCGGTCAAGGTGAGTTCGGTCTATACTTCGTTCGCGACAAGCAGAAACGTGAAGTTGATTTTTTAGTAACACGTGATAATTCTCCTTGGTTTTTGGTAGAAGTAAAGAGCAGCGAGAGAACGAAGCTTTCCAGTTCACTGGCATATTTTCAGCAGCAAACTCAGACGCCACATGCTTTTCAGGTTGCATTCGACATGGAATTTGTGGAAAGAGATTGCTTCGATGTTCACCAGCCAATTATCGTGCCGGCGAAAACATTTCTCGCTCAGTTGATTTGATTCGGAATTGACAGCGGGCAAATCTATCTTTGGTCGCAACACCGATGTTTAATTTCACTAACTTCAGGTAATTCTCACAGTATTAAATATATGCTCCAAAACATTCTTTACTTGGTTTTCTGCGTGAATAAGAAGCGAGATAGAATCGAAAAATTCAAGCAAATGCTGAGTCCGAAGAGTAGCCGTGGTTCACCCAGATGGCGAATTAAATCCGTAAGAGAACTTGTTGAATTAAATGCCAGTTGTAATTCGTCATTCGTGAAAGCAGAAAGTATTGACCGACTTCAAACCGCATAAAATCCAGAGTGATGCCAGCACCCGGTCGGATTAACCACGTAATGAGTCGATTCACGGCAAAATCCATGAGCGACGAAGCACCTCGAATTAAAAATGGGATTATTTTTCACTCTTGGAACAGCCGCAATATCGCAAGCTAGCTATTTCATAGATCTATTGCCAATTGGAACGAAATAATCACAGGTATCAGTTGCAGAAGATGGCGAGATTAATTTATGTTAGTGCGCCGATGCCACCTACATTGACGTGGGAATTTATGGTGACGGGGAAATATTCCACTGCGCAAACATTGAGGATGCAAGCATTGACAAAGACTGCAGTGAAAAGTTCAACGTGCAATTGCCGCCAAAGGAACTTATCGACGTAATTGTTTCAGTTTGAATGTGTGCAAAAAAATTAGGGACTTATATACTTAACTACACAACGCTAAATTAAGCGTCTTGTCAAGTTCTTTTTGACGTTTCACTGAAGAACTTCGTTCCTCTCCGCGTCCGTTTAGACTCTTCCTAATCCCCAGGGCGAGTATGTACTTTGCCGCATTGACATCGGTATGGTTCAAGTGACCGCAACAAACGCATCTGAATTCAGATTGCATTGGGCGATTATTCTTGTTTGTCGTTCCACAGCGATTGCATCGCTGACTGGCGTAATTCGGTGCGACTTTGTGAATCGTCGTTTTGTTAGCAAGCATCCGTTCCAGTTTGTACCAGCCAGTTTTCAGAATTGAATTGGTCTACTGTTGTTTTCTCACGACTTTGACTGAGATTGCATGTCGATGCTTGCGTGGCGGCCTGAAGTTGTCTCCACCGCCGTAGATGTCTGCCCTCCATATTGGGTTTAGTTTCGCTTCGTCAGTTGCTACTGATTCAGTTTAATCTGTCTCTATGGAGTTGCTTTGCTCGGATATTGATTCGGTGAGGTCAACCGTCTCTGTCTCATTGATACGTTTGAGTAGCTGCAAGACATCTGCTATCTCTGCCTGAACGATCGTCAATTCGGTACTGCTTAGGTCTGCGTTTTTCAGCACGTCTTGCCATGCAGCGATACGCTGCTCGAGCTGTATGAATAGTTCTTTGTCTGTCTCCAATCTAATTTCAAGAAGCTCATTGAATTCGCGCAATGAACCCACTAATGTACTCTGCTTTTCCGCCAGTTCTGTCAATTGGATCTCCATTTCTTCAATCTGGTCCGATCGGGAAGTTAGGAAAATGTAGCCCCAGAAAGTTATGGTGAGAACGAGCGCAAATACAAGATTAGACGCTATATTCTGCTTGTTTTTCAGGAACTTAAACACGATGGACCCTCAATCTACCGACTCTGTAAATGAACTAGGGCGGGCCAACTTCGGAACAACGAAAATGACAAAGTATTTGATTTGATTCAACTCTTGATTTCTTGATATAAACCGATAGCAATAGCGGGAATTCGAATTCGGAGTGTTGATGAGAAATAGAGACATCAATCGGCGAGTCTGCCAATCAGCTTTTCTAATTACTTCACAAATTTCCTGATTCAGTAAAAAATCAGCGGTCTCTAATTTAGGGAATTATACTTAATTCCCCTAATTAGGGGCGCGAATTTCATCATGGCACAAGAGCGAACAAGAAGTCTCTTACAATGATGCCGGATATATGACCGCAACTTGTTTCCTCAGCAACGCATGCTCGAACCTTGCAGTGGGAGAGCGGTTAAAACTGGACTTACTTGGTCACTTTTCTCTTGCAATTGTCCAGAAAGAATATCCTTCGGTTGTCTCTCTCCCGACGGCATTCAACGCACGACTACCCGTACAAGCGGTTCGAAAAACTCCAATGGCAACTCTTCGTAGTTGGGGTCCATTGCCGACTGATCGCAATTTTCAACAAATTCGGCCGCCACGCAAGCATCGACATGCAATCTCAGTCAAAGTGGTGAGAAAACAACAGTAGACCAATTCAATTCTGAAAACTGGCTGGTACAAACTGGAACGGATGCTTGCTAACAAAACGACGATTCACAAAGTCGCACCGAATTACACCAGTCAGCGATGCAATCGCTGTGGAACGACAAACAAGAATAATCGCCCAATGCAATCTGAATTCAGATGCGTTTGTTGCGGTCACTTGGACCATACCGATGTCAATGCGGCAAAGTACATACTCGCCTTGGGGATTAGGGAGAGTCTAAACGGACGCGGAGAGGAACGAAGTTCTTCAGTGAAACGTCAAAAAGAACTTGACAAGACGCTTAATTTAGCGTTGTGTAGTTAAGTATATAAGTCCCAAAAATTAACTCTCCAAGCGGCAAGTGTCTTAAGCAAACACCCTCGATCCAGCTCTCCGTTTGGCATAGTTACTGATACGGATTCTTTGGGCAGCTTCACTTACCTAGACCCCCAAGTTCGCAAGGACGGTAGATTAGCAACTGGAGCGATGCGATCTCAAGATTTCACCAACCCACCCCGTAAAGATGTTCCATATTCGTTTTCAGTGACTCATTTTTCATCATTGAAGGGCTTTTTTTATCGAAATTAACTCCTTCAAACAAAATATTGCTAAAAAAGTCCACAGCACATATCTCTCTCTAGTTGCAACATATTTGACTTTCTTCGCCATCACGACACGATAGACTTGTTATAGCACGGCATATTAAACTTGCAATAAACCCAAAATAGGTAAGGTGGCTACATTAAGCGAAAAGCTCGCCGCATCGCTGGCGTTGCTTGAAAAACTCTAAAAGGTGCCGCAAATGTCGATCATTTGAGGCTTGGACCGATTGCCATGAGTTCAGTCGCAGCCTGAAGAGGCGACAATCCCTCATATAGTATGCGATACATGCGTTCAGTCGTAGGCATGAAAACGTCCATCTTTTTGCCGATTTGGTAAGTTTCCCGTGTGGATTGAATGCCTTCCACTTCTTGGCCAATTTCCTCAACTATCTCGTCAATAGGTTTACCTTGTCCCAAACCGAGCCCCAGCCTGCGGTTTCGCGACAGATCACCAGAACAGGTTAAAACCAGATCTCCAAGTCCGGATAGCCCCATCATTGTCTCGGCACTGCCGCCTAGAGCGACATTCAGGCGATTCATTTCAGCAAGTCCGCGCGTGATGAGCAAAGCGCGAGTATTGATGCCAAAGCCGAGACCATCTGAGATTCCTGCCGCGATCGCGATTACGTTCTTGGTTGCGCCGCCAACCTGAACGCCGATGATATCCGGTGTCGTATAGACCAGAATGATTTCGCTGCGAAAAAGGTCGGCGATGGATTCGATTCTCTCACTCGATTTTGACCCCAGATCAAAGCCGGTTGGAATTCCTCTCACAACCTCATATGCGAAACTTGGACCTGAAATAGCCGCTGTAACTGCTGTGTCTCCGAGTACACGCTCTGCGACATGACTCAAGAGTTCACCAGTTTTCTGAGCGAATCCCTTTGTTCCCCACACAATTGTTGGAGTGTCGCTTGAATCCATTCTGTCAAGGTGAGATGCGACATTCAGGAGTGCAGCCTCAAAAACTCGGCTTGGGACTGCTAGTACAACAGTTGAACAATCGGTCATAGCGGATACCAGCGCTCGATATCCAACCAGATTCTCGGGCAAATTACAGTCGGGTAGATATTGATTGTTGCAATGCGTGGCATTGATATCGTCAATAACTGAGGTATCAATATCCCAAATTCGCACATCGTGACCATTGCGAGAAAGCCAAGCACCGATTGCTGTTCCCCAGGAGCCGCTACCAACGACTGTAATGGAAGTTGTTCGCGGATTAGGTGAGTTCATTGCTTGAATTTGTCAGAATTGGCATCAAGATAACTTTACACATTATCATATACATTGTGATTGACTGGTAAGATTGTGTCAAACTCTGTCCCAATATGCCGACAATCTAAAAACGAGTGCAATTGCAATTCGTTTGATTGTTGTTTTGAGACGCTTTTGGGACTAATTTCTATCATTTGGATATCAAGATTGAACTCGCTGCGCGAATGAAGAACCTAATCGGCATTGATGTAAATGAGGATGTTTTGTCGAATGCTTCAAGTTTCAACAATTACGAAATTTATGAATCAATAGATCGTGCGATTATCCCTTTCTTACAAACTTATTTTGCTGGTATGTCTGTTATATGGAACAGTCGGTATTTGTATCGCAGCAGACGTACTACGACTTTCTACGACCACGAGTACAGAGAATTCTGGATTAATTGAAAAACTGGTTCCCGTGTTTGAAGCGAAATATGACGTTAGCGTTCACACTATTGTGGGCGGTACGGGACGTGCTCTTCATCACGCTAGAAATGGCGATGTGGACATCATTCTGGTACACGCAAAAAACTCGGAACTGGAGTTGGTTGAGAACGGGTTCGGTGTGAATCGTCAGGAAATTATGTATAACGAATTTATTATCGTAGGCCCTGAAAGCGATCCAGCCAGAATCAATGGAATGAAAAATATGCAGGAAGCCTTAGCGAATATTGCAAATACTCGCTCGGCATTCGTGTCCAGAGGTGACGATTCGGGAACACATAAGAAAGAGCTGAGACTGTGGAATCAGGCTGGCATAAAACCGGAAGGTGACTGGTATAAAGAAGTGGGTCTCGGAATGGGAAAAGCGTTGCAAATTGCTAATGAACTCAATGCTTATGTTCTTGCGGACAAAGGTACTTGGCTATTCATGCGTGGTCGATTGTCACTTCCGATCCATGTAGAAGGAGCACTGGACGGGAGGAATGTGTATGGTGTCATTGCCGTCAATCCTGAAGTTCACCCTCAGGTTAATTATGAAGATGCAATGAGCCTGATTAACTGGCTGAAGTCCGATGAAGCTAAAAATATAATTTCAACGTACAGGGTAAATGGCGAGCAGCTGTTCTATGTCATTGAATGACTGAGGATATTCTCATTGAATTGTCGGATTCGTTTTCCATAATTCTTCTCCCTTTGCCTGCAACGTCTCTTAGACTCTAAGGTAGTGTCCATGGACAGTCTGATCATTGCAAGCGCTCAAGCACTGAAACTGCTTTTCACGGGTGATGCGGACATCTGGGAAATCGTCGGTATATCGTTTTTCGTTTCCTTCCGTGCAATTCTTTTCATCACTCCGCTGGCATTGCTGGTGGCATTCGCACTGGCTTTCGGTAACTTTCCAGGCAGACGACCACTAATCACCATTGTGAATTCCATGGTAGCGCTTCCGGCTGTCGTCGTAGGGTTGCTGCTATACATAATGCTTTATAGTTCGGGACCGTTCGGAGGCTGGCGATTGTTGTTTACGCAAAGTGCGATGGTTATTGGACAGATGATTCTGGCGTTTCCGCTTCTTGTCGCCATGTCTCACGTCGCTTTACAAGGGGTGGATTTGAAAGCTTGGCAGACTGCACGAACTTTGGGTGCCGGCACACTACGAGCAATGTTTACCATCATGCGGGAGGTTCGGTTCGGACTGGTTGCGGCCGTTGTCACAGCGTTCGGTCGTGTAGTATCCGAAGTTGGGTGTTCAATCATGGTTGGCGGCAACATTCTGCATCACACTCGAAACATTCCTACAGCGATCGCGCTTGAGACCTCGAAAGGGCATTTTGAGCAGGGAATTGCGTTGGGAGCCGTATTGATCACACTTGCGCTTGCCTTGAATTTCTCGGTGGCGACGGTGCGAGGTCGTGATATGGCGCGTAACTAATTATTTCAGTGGTGTGATGCAACAATTCAACGAACTGATTACATTAAAGAACGTCCAAAAGACTTTGCTAAAACGCACAGTTTTGGATGTTGATGAATTGATCGTTCGTCGGGGCGAATGCGTCGTCATTCATGGCGAAAACGGCGCAGGAAAGAGCACGCTTCTGAAAATTCTTGCAGGCCTGATTGCCCCAGACACTGGCACAGTGGCGCTGAACGGAAAGGAGATGTCGTGGAGGCGGGCATTTCAAAGCTTCCGCAAATCGGTTGTTTATCTTCATCAGACACCGTACTTGTTTGATCGTTCTGTTGCGGAAAATGTCGCATACGGCCTTCGTGTACGAGGACGCAATAGAACCGAAACTGACACAAACGTAAATAGCGCGCTTGAGTGGGCCGGACTATTGTCGCTCGCACCACGAAATGCGCGAGATCTTTCCAGTGGCGAACAGCAACGTGTTGCATTGACGCGTGCAAGGATACTGGCGCCCAAGCTGTTACTTCTGGATGAGCCGACAGCCGCAATGGATCAATTTTCTCGCGATCAGGCTTTTGCCTTGATTCGTAGTCTTGCAGATGATGGTACGACTGTGTACATTGCAACTCATGAATCTGCTGAATCTTATAAGCCTGATCGGACCGTCGAGATGGAACAAGGAAGGTTTGTGTGGTAGTCATGAACTTAGACCATGTTTCAATCGGTGCACAAGTCACAGGTGTCATTCTGGCAGGTGGACAGGCACGCAGAATGGGGGGTATGGATAAAGGCCTCGTTCTGCTTGCCGGGAGTCCGATGTGCAGAATTGTCATTGACTTGTTATCGCCGCAGGTATCGGAAGTACTGATCAATGCCAATCGAAATCTGGAAAGTTATGGTAGATTCGGCGTACCTGTCATTGAGGACGATATCCAAGGATTTTTAGGCCCACTCGCAGGTCTTGTCAGTGCGATGAAAGTGGCAAAAACACCTTGGGTTATCACAGTACCTTGTGATGGGCCGTTTTTGAATCGAGATTATGTTGACCGAATGATGGCTCAGGCTGACAGCAGTATTGATATCGTGGTCGCCAAAGATGCGGAACGTCTGCAACCGACATTCATGTTGGCGAAAACTGACCTGTACAGTGATTTGCTGTCTTTTCTCAATGTCGGTGAGAGGAAGATTGACAAATGGTTTGTCAATCATCAATATGCAACTGCCGATTTCTCTGATTCGCCGGATTGTTTCTTGAATATCAACACGGTGGAAGATCGTGAACGTGCAGAAAGTCTATTGGCTGAAAAATGTAAGGAAGGACTGCCGATTATTGGATTTGCGGCTTATAGCGGAACCGGCAAAACAACCTTGGTCAGCAAAGTCATTCCAATTTTGCGCGAGCGTGGGTTAAGAATTGGAGTCATCAAACATGCACACCACAGTTTCGTAATTGACAGGCCGGGCAAAGACAGTTATGAACTACGCAAAGCTGGAGCGCAGCAGGTTCTGATTGCGTCCAAACAGAGAGTAGCGTGGGTGATGGAGAAAGAAGACGACAGCGAGCCGGTTCTACGAGGAATGCTGGCTCAGCTTTCGCATCAAAATCTGGATCTTGTCATTGTCGAGGGCTTCAAGCATGAACCGTTCACGAAAATCGAAGTGTATCGCTCTTCACTCAAGCATGCACTGCTTGCCACAAATGATACACACGTCATTGCAGTGGCGACAGATAGACCGGAACTTATTGATTTGGACATTGCGGTTCTAAACCTTAATGATTATGAAGCAATCTCACAGTTCATCGTTGACCGGATGCATAGTGGCTCGCTTACAACTCTACCAAGGACATAATCTAAAGTAGGTTTAAAACTTGCACAGCCTTGGAAATTTTTCGTCGGAAATTCGCCAAACCCACCATTTGAGATCAAGCCCATCAAGAAAAGTACTCCTCAGGTAGTGCTTTATTTCACACCGGGTTCCGATTCTGCTTACGGTAGACAAAAAATAATGTAATTCCCACTTTTGGTTTCTGAATCAATAATATCAATGACTTACGATTCAGCATCTATTCATTCAAATGAAAATATCTATCAATAATTACATAAATGATAGATATTGATAGGTTTCTATCAATAATTGCTTTCCGAAAGGTGCGTAAATCTTTTGATTCCGGGTTATCAATAACTCCTTGCGGTCCCATTTACTTTACAGAAAAAGTCGACGAAGTAATGCGAAAAATACCTATTGCGCCAAATTACTCTGATTTATTCCGCAAATACAGCAGTGAACCAGAAGATTTGTTAAAGCTGTTGGCAATGCCAATTCCAGAATATCCGAAATACCATCACTGGGACAAGATCAGGTATATGGACCCGCCAAATGGACTCAATAGGGAGCAGTGGTGGATGGCAATCAAAGCCAACAGAATATCTAGGCGTAAAATGTTACCGTTCTATGATAAGAACAATAATCAATTCAGTTATGTATTGACTGATGAAATAATGAGGCATCTTCATGTTATCGATAGCAAGGCGAATGGATTTATTGACAAGGATTCCAGTTTTCCAAGTGAAGAAGTGAGAACCCGACATACGATTACGTCACTGGTGGAAGAAGCAATCGCCTCCAGTCAACTCGAAGGTGCGTCAATAACCCGAAAAGTCGCAAGTGCAATGATACGCTCTGGCCGTAATCCACGCGATAGGTACGAGCGAATGATTCTCAACAACTATTTTGCGATGAAGCGAATACAGGAGCAACAGTCGGAATCACTAACCGTCGAAAGTCTGCTGAATCTGCACAAAATCCTAACGGAAAGTACGATGGATGATCCCGACGCAGCCGGACGTATTCAAGATGAAAATGAAAAGCGTATTCATGTCGGAGATGATTACGGAAAAATTTTTCACATACCGCCGCCAGCGAGAGAATTTCCAAAGAGACTGGATGCGTTGATACAGTTTGCAAATGAATTACCCGAAAATAGCGATTCGTTTATTCATCCCATCCTGAGAGCAATAGTCATGCATTTCGTAATCGGTTATGACCATCCCTTTGTGGATGGAAATGGACGAGTCGCTCGGGCGGTTTTTTATCGATCTGCATTGCGGTCAGGCTATGAAATACTTGCATTTGCATCAATAAGCCAGATCATCAATAACGCACCTGCAAAATATGGCTATGCATACCAGTACGTAGAGACTGACGAGAATGACCTGACTTATTTTATACATCATCAACTGGATGTGATTTGCAAAGCGATCAGCAAATTGGAGGATTACACCACCAAAAAGCAGAATGAAATCAGTCGCATTGAAAAAAAACTAAAAAGAATGCCCTTGAACTACAGACAACTCGCTCTGCTTAGCCATGCTGTTCGCCATCCAGGTTATATATATACAATTCGATCGCACAGAATCAGCCATGACTGTGCGTACGCAACCGCTAGAAGTGATCTAATGAAGTTGGCAAGCGGTCACCTGCTTGAGCAGAAACAGATTGACCAGAAGACACTTGGTTTTATTGCACCAGAAAACTTGGAATCTCAAATTGACAGTGGAAACACTTGACTGTGGCGAGGATACGATTGAAGATCAAGAATTGGCGGAAAGGCAAAAAGCACCGATCATTTCCCCATTTCTATTGGCAATGCCCTAATACAATTGATTTTGCATGTATTGACTATTGTCTGTGGTATATAAATACACAATATAAACACTCTTGATGGTATGATAATTTCTATGCCGCAAGAGTTGTTTTATAGGTGCAAGAGATGTAAGAATATATTAGTTTCGTCTAATATTTAGAAATGTGGACACAACAGATTTCCATTCGCATGAAAGCTTTTTAGTAATCAATTGTGAATCGGAATTTTACCGTTCAATTCACTACGATGTAGCATAGCAAGCGGTAATTTTCTTTGTCAAACACCGCCGTACCTTCCAAACTTTCAGACCCGCTGGAAAATCAGTCTCTAGTCATTCACGGGGATTGTCTAGAAGTACTGGCAAGAATGGAATCGGATTCTGTTGACCTGATCGTTACCTCCCCACCTTATGCTGATGCCAGGAATAAAACATACGGTGGAATCCACCCTGATAATTACGTATCTTGGATGTTGCCAATTACACTGGAATTGGCGCAAGTTCTTAAGCCTACTGGCACGTTCATATTGAATGTCAAGGAACGTGTTGTAAATGGTGAAAGACATACTTTCGTAATAGAGTTGATTTTGGAATTACGCAAACAGGGTTGGCTGTGGACGGAGGAATTCATTTGGCACAAGAAAAATTGTTACCCGGGCAAGTGGCCTAATCGTTTTCGAGACAGTTGGGAGCGATTGCTACAATTTAATCGCCAAAGAAAATTTGCTATGTACCAAGAGAATGTGATGGTACCAATGGGTGACTGGGCAGACCAGCGCCTGGCACGTCTTAGTGATACTGATTTAATTCGAGATGAATCGGCGGCTGGCAGTGGGTTTGGCAAGAATGTATCTAATTGGCTCGGTCGTACCAAAGCCTATCCTACAAATGTGTTGCACATGGCTACAGAATGTGGCAATCGTAATCATAGTGCGGTATTCCCTGGGCAATTACCAACGTGGTTCATTAATTTGTTTACTCAGCCAGGGGACATGGTGCTTGATCCTTTCATGGGGAGTGGCACTACACTGGTTTCAGCGATTCAGTTACACCGCCGGTCTATCGGAATTGAGATTAATAAACTCTATTGCGAGCAAGCTGAAAAACGTCTTAATGAACTCTGAAGAGAAAAACAGCACGGCTGAATCTGCCAGTGCACCGTCCAACTCGGCAGCTAAAGGCGCAAACAAAGAAATTGATTTGGCTCAGTTACGCGAATTTATTCATGATGAATTGCATCGGTTTCAAGAATCAAAGCTAAACAAGCTGAATGGATTAGATTTGGTTAAGATCATTAGGAGAAAGAATCCGTATCTGTTTCGTTATAAGAATTTCGAAGCACTTGAAGACCTAGTACAAGCTCTAGTAGATGCGACTCTCTCTTCAAGTGATGAAACACTATTTGGTGTCATTCTGGAAAAAGTAGCAATAAAAGTTTGCGAGCAGTCGTTTGGAGGAAGAAAATCAATGGTAGAAAGGATAGATTTGGAGTTTGATCGGGATGATATTCGGTACATTGTAAGCATTAAATCGGGACCCAATTGGGGGAATTCTGACCAGAAGAAACGGCTGAAGCAACATTTCACACAGGCTCGCAGAATATTCCAACAAGGTGGAAATACACAAATGGTCCGCGCAATTGAAGGTTGTTGTTATGGACGGACATCCAAAAATTTTATCCGAGGAGATTATGATAAATTGTGCGGTCGGGAATTTTGGCATTTGATCTCCGGTAGTCGAGTTATGTATCAAGTTGTAATGGATTTAATTGCAGAGGCTTCTAGGGACAATGGCAGAACTTATAAACATGAGTACGACGAGACAATAATGCGAATTACGGAAGAATTGTCTTCAATTTATATGGATTTGAACGGTGATATTGATTGGAGCAAGATTTTGGAGAAAAATTCAACTGGCATATCCCCGAAATATATTTGCTGAATCCACACGGAAATTGCGATTCTGATCCCCCAAGTGGTGCAGTCAGTTTAGGAAAATTTTGCTACAGAATTGCCAAGCAGTCCTACTCGATTTGATCGAGAAAGCTTACTAACCGATCTGGATAGTCGGTTGTGATTCCGTCAATGCCCGCATCACACAGAAGTTGAAAATTCTCTAAATCGTTCGCGGTCCAAGCGTACACCTCCAGTCCCAATTCGTGTGCTTCATCAACCAGTTCTGCTGTAAGTATGTCATGATTGCTGCTCTAAGCATTGGTATCTGGGGAAGATGGCTGAATGCATGTGAGCAGTGAATGAGCACTAAGAGACAACCAACTGATTACAAACTCTCAAAGAACGACATTCCAGAAGAAACCCACGCAAGAGCAAGACAAATCGCAAAAGCGCTCCTGCATTCTTCTCCGAAGCGTCAAATAGATATCCGCAAAAAAATTCTCAAAAGTAGCAAATTCGATTGAATGGATTCATTGGTTAAATCAAGTTTATAATTCCCTAACCTATAATACGGGAGAAGCCTTTTTATTTATCTAAATCAATACCTTATGCCTTGATTCAAGCTGGATTCTGAACTCCGAATCTTGAGAACTTAGTACTATGGAATTTGTATGAGTATTAGAAAGGAGATTGACCAAGTTGACTGAACTCAACACTTTATTGGCACAAACGGGTCATTCATTACATCAACCCCGAAACTGGAGTTGGGTACTATTGAGCGGAACTGAGTGCTATGTGACTTCTAACAAACTGACAAGACACTCGCTCTGTGCCACAGTATTCGAATTGCTTTTACCAACCTACGTTTTCCAGAACAATCGCAATTATTAACTCGTTGTTTCGGCACTCGGCCGCCTGAGCTAAGAACACATGTGCACCCTGCCTCAGTGGAATGGATTTACTCTGGGAGCAAGTCGTTTAGGTTCGGCTCTCTCCTTGGGAGCGAGTCGTTTAGGTACTCGGCCGTCTGAGCTAAGCGCACCAGCTGGATAAATTCTCTGCGGTAACCGAAACGATCATCACCAAGCGCATCATTCGCCAGTGCGATGACTTCTTTATATCCGTAGTCGCCAGTGTATCGTCCGCCGCGCAGGCGTTCACCAAAGGCCGCTACCGCCGTGGCGAAACGCACGTCGCGTGGCGCCGTATTTACCGTATCGAAATAGTTAGCGACAGTCACCGGCTGCGTGACCAAAGTGCTTGAATGGGCATCAGGGAGCTTGTAGCGGATCTTCAGAAATGCGAATTCGTCATCGAAGCTGCTGCTCAACTCTGATTCTGTGCTCTGATAGCGGCTCGGAGGAATGTGACCTGCGTCCGTGTTTGCTAGCGTCAACTCGTAAATGGCGGTCACCGTATGGCCCGCACCGACCTCGCCCGCATCGACCTTGTCGTTGCGGAAGTCCTCACGTTCAAGCATGCGGGTCTCGTAGCCGATTAACCGATACTCGCTGACCGTCGCAGGATTAAACTCCACTTGAATCTTCACATCCTTTGCGATCGGCACAAGCGTCGAAGTCACTTGTTCAACAAACACTTTGCGTGCCTCCAAAATTGAATCAATGTATGCGGCATTGCCATTGCCGTTTTGGGCGAGATGCTGCATCAGATCGTCATTGTAGTTGTCCATCCCAAATCCCAGAACTGATAGAAACACCCCGCTTGATCGTTTGCGCGAAATAAATTCCTCAAGCTCATCAACATCGGTGATGCCGACGTTGAAATCACCGTCGGTTGCAAGAATCACCCGGTTGATGCCGTCTGATACCATGTGTTGCTCAGCGAGTCGATAAGCTAGACGAATTCCATCGCCGCCCGCGGTCGAACCGCCCGCGTGAAGACGTTCAAGTCTGTCCAGAATTTTGCTTCGTTCCGAGACCGGTGTCGGTTCTAGGACCACGCCGGCCGAACCGGCGTAGGTAACGATCGCAACTTGGTCGTCCGGTGCCAACGCGGACAGCAATAGTTTGAACGAGCGAATCAGCAACGGTAGCTTGTTCGGCTGGACCATTGATCCAGAGGTGTCAATCAGAAATACCAGATTTGCCGGCGGTACTTCGCTATGGTCCAGTTCGAACCCCTTGATGCCGATGTGCATCAACCGGGATGCATCGTTCCAAGGTGCCGGCATCAGAGAGACATGTGCGGCAAATGGCTGGTCACGCGTCTCAGGCGGTGCGTAATCGTAGGCGAAGTAGTTGATAAGTTCCTCAGTACGCACTACATCCTTTGGTGGAATATAGCCCTCGTTTAAATTTGCACGTATGAATGCGTATGAAGCGGTGTCGGCATCAACTGAGAATGTGGACATCGGTTCTTCGGTGACGAGCTTTACGGGATTGGAAGAAAATTTCGTGAATCGAACTCGACTTTGAAATTCATCTAGGCGCACGGATCGTTCCACTGACATCATAAGGCCCCCGGACGGTTCCATCTCCATTGACATCATCCGTTCATTTGATTTCCTCACAGACAATTTCTCCTGAGACACACTTTCTTCCCGCGCTTTCAATGTTTCGTTTGGGGCAAAAACTTCACGTTGCGGACTTACAGTCTGCGCTGAAATCAGGGATTGTGTAGAATCAGTCGTATCGGGATTCACGGACACAGGAAAATCGACAGATTCATTAACGAGATTCCGAACTTGAAGATTCATAGGCGTCGTCACGACAAACTGAAAGTAAATAATGCCAACTACGAGAGCGACGGCACTGCCGACGAGTGCGAAGGAAGAACGTGAAAAGTGCATAATTAGCCTCCGTAGCCATGAATTAAATGCGCTGAGATTCAACGCTTTACCCATATGACGGTTATCGACGCTACTTCCTTTGGTATGATGGTTGAATTGCTCCATGGCGGTGGAAATGGCCCGTTCGCGAACGTCTGGCGGTGCCTGAGGGACTGTGTTGTGGAATGCGGGCTTCAGCATCGCAAAGTAATCGTCCGATTTGCTGCAGTCTCGTTCGCGACATTCGAAGTGTTCCTTGGCCGTGCGAATTGCCTGATCACGAACGCCTACAGGCGCCTGCGGCGCATTGGCGCGAAGTGCTGCTTTCAGTCTCGCAAGCTCGTCATTCATCGCTCAGCCATCTCGGTTGCGGCAATTGCGCGCAGTTGTCTGCGCACCTCGTGCATTCGCCAAGATACAGTCTTTTCCGGAATTTGAAGCACCTTCCCCGCTTCTGCATGGGTCAATTCTTCTTCGAGCACGAGAAACACGGTGTTGCGCAATTTATTCGATAATTGTCCCAGAGCTTTTTGAAGCCAGACCGAATCATCCGTTTCTGAACCATTATCGGTGCGAGAAAGAGCTTCTATTTCAGCGTAGTTTCGTTCTATGCGTTCGCGTACCGATTTATCGCGCAATGCATCATAGGCGGCATTTACAACGATCCGATAGAGCCACGTAGTGAATTGGCTATTGCTGCGAAAAGTGGCAAGCTTGCCATGCAGCTTCAAACACACCTCTTGCGCAACATCCGCCGCCAACTCGGCTTCGCCGAACAATACGCGGGCACTGACTCGGTAAATACGGTCATAGTGACGTTCGAGCAATGCAGCGAATGCTTCCGCATCGCCCGCGGCGGCCCGGAAGGCCAGTGAATTATCAGAAGCGTAATCCATGCATATACGCGTTTACATCAAGACGACAACTTTTTACTATTTTATTGTTTGACGAACAGGACGCGTGAATCCTTTGGTTGATCGTTGACATCTCGTTCATGGTTCTGATGTGCGTGCAAGCTCAAAAACGTCTGAATGACTGCTCATCCGTGAGGTGAGAAAAATCCTGTCTGCGAATTCTGTTCTGCTAGATTGCACTTGTGAAATGGAGGATGGCATTGAAAAGTGCATGTCCCCCAATTTCTATTTAGCGAACCCCTATTTTCAAACCAGAACGCTGAATCCCCAAAGTAGTGCAGTCGGTTTGGGAACGCAAACGCCGCAGAATTGCCAAGCAAATCTACTTCATGCGACCGAGAAAACTCATCAACCGATCTGGATAGTCGGTTGTGATTCCGTCAACGCCAGCATCACACAGAAACTGAAAACTCTCTATATCATTTGCAGTCCAAGCGTACACCTCCAGTCCCAATTCGTGCGCTTCATCAACCAGTTCTGCTGTAAGTATGTCATGATTGCTGCTCCAAGCATTGCCGCCCACCGCTTGAATCATCTGCGGTACGGAGTTGCCATAATCGGATAAAAGATTTCCGTTGGTCCATGCGCCTTCATGACTGTCTGAAACGATGTCGAATTTCTGCGGTAGGGCAGTCAGGTACCACAATTTCAAATGGGGCGCCAGTTTGTTGATTCGA
Source organism: Arenicellales bacterium (assembly GCA_965219265.1). Taxonomy (GTDB): domain Bacteria; phylum Pseudomonadota; class Gammaproteobacteria; order Arenicellales; family JAJDZL01; genus JAJDZL01. Next base: position 2,618,104 of record OZ244730.1, on the reverse strand, counting down.
TGAAGAACGCTCCAGTCAAATGAGTGAACAATTGAATACGAAGCAATATCAAGCCGCTGAATCTCTGTAACGATGGTGTCTACGTAGACTTCCAGTTCAAGCGTTGATGTCGGTACAATCGGGCTGCGCTTTGCTTCTATGCAGATCGTTGCTTCTGGACTGTGTTCCCTGACCAGTTGTACGATTTCCTCAAGGGTCGGAATTTGGCATCCGTCTACAGGTTGTTGGTGAGGAAACTGCTTCTCATATTGGGAACCAGGCTTGATGCGCCCTATATCGTAGCTTCGCAGTTCGTTCAATGTGAGTTCGCAGATTTTCTCTCCTGTTCGATCAAGCCATTGGCCAGTGCAGTCACGGGTAATGTCGCAATTCAGCGCATAATCATGGTACGCGACGACTTGCCGGTCGGCAGTCACTCCAATATCCACTTCAATACCGTCCACGCCGAGCTCAAGCGCTCTCGCAATTCCCGCGAGGCTTAGCTCCGGGGAAAGTCCTCTAGCGCCGCGATGTCCAATTGCCTTGACAGTCAAATATCTAAATTCCTGGTCTGTTCAGTTGTATATATTGAATTCAATCCAGATACAATCACGCTCCTTGAAATGAGGATGATCAATCCTGCATGGATCGAATTTTAGACGAAAGCATTGGGTGAACAGTATATGAATCAGTCTGACGGCCTCGAATATCTCCGGATGAACGGCATCAATCTCTATCATGTATTTGATACATCTTCCATTGCTGACCTGTTAGTACCAGCGGTGCCGGACCTTCGATTGGAAGACTATCCAAGTATGGTTTTGATTGCCAATGCAGGCTATGAACTGTGGCACTCGTTAGAGTCATTTGGAATGCATGGAAATGATCCAGTCGACAATTTCAGCCTCCATTTGGTGACAACATACGCCAAAGACTATCTAAATTCAGAAACAATGATTCTCTATCCTTCGAGCTACCCAATTTCACTGCGAGCTATCGGTGAGCGAACCGGATGGAGTTTCACCACTCCCATGGGCATCAGCATACATCCGAAATTCGGAACTTGGTTTGCGTATCGCTCCATTTTCCTGCTGGAAAAGCAACTGCCTGCAACCAAGCCAGATCAAGCCGATCATCCTTGTCACTCCTGTTTGGATAAACCCTGTCAGACAGTTTGTCCGTCAGGCGCGGTAAGGGATATTGACGCATTCGGACTGGATGAGTGTGCGCGATTCCGCCTTCAGGATTCTTCCCCATGTGCTTACAGTTGCTTCTCCCGAATTGCATGTCCGGTCGGTTCCGAATATCGTTATGTACCCGATCAAATGAAATATCATTACAGACGCTCAAGAGAGTCCATGGCTCGTTATTACAGCTCGAACCCCGAAATTTCATAGAGGATTTGAAGTCGCATGTATTTTGAAGAGTTCAATGTTGGAGACAAATTCAGTAGTGGCGGTGTTACCTTTACTGAAAGCGAGATTGTGAGATTCGCGCTTCAATATGACCCGCAGCCTTTCCATATTGATGTCGAAGCTGCAGGCAATTCTCAATTTAAGGGATTGATCGCCAGCGGTTTTCAGACATTGGCTCTGGTATTCCGAATGTACATCCAGGAAGGAATGCTGAAACAGGGGATGGGGTCTCCCGGCATGGATGAATTGCGTTGGTTGCTGCCGGTACGCCCTGGCGACACATTGCACATGGAAGTGGAAGTTCTCAGTACGAAAGCATCTTCCTCTAAAACGGATCGTGGCTATGTCGAAAAACTTTGTACGGTGGTCAATCAGAAATCGGAAAAGGTTTTGACGGTTCGTGTAACGCAGATTATTCGCCGGCGGGAATCAGGTTGATTGGCACCTTGAGCGAACCGATCTAACAGCTCAAGAGAGGCACACTGAAAGGACCTGAGCCGTGCGAGCCGCACTGCTGAAAAAATACGGTAAACCTCTGGCACTGGAGCAAATTGATTGTCCTTCGCCCGGAGCAAATCAAGTATTAATACGAAACCGAGTGTGCGGCATCTGTCGAACCGATTTGCACATTGTTGACGGAGAACTGCACGCACCGATTCTTCCTATTGTTCCAGGTCACCAGATTGTTGGTGAAGTCATCGAATCGAGAGCACTGGGTTTCTACCCCGGGCAGCGAGTCGGCGTACCGTGGTTGGGATGGACTTGTGGAACCTGTAGGTACTGTCGTGAAGGACAGGAAAATCTCTGCGAAAACGCCCGATTTACCGGTTATCACCTGAACGGCGGATTTGCGGACTACTGTGTAGTCGATGCACGTTTCTGTTTCCCTCTGAATCAGAATTCAGGTTTGAGTGATTTGCATTTGGCTCCGCTGCTGTGTGCGGGGCTGATCGGTTATCGCGCATTTCGTATGGCCGTGAATACCAATAGGACTGGCAGTGCCAAAAAAATCGGATTTTATGGATTCGGTTCCGCTGCGCGCATTCTGCTACAACTTGCGCAACATGAAAACTACGATGTCTATGCAGTAACCAGGCCTGCAGATGTCGAAAGGCAGAGTCTTGCCCGAGGGCTCGGAGCAATTTGGGCGGGAGGATCGGATGAGGATATGCCGGTCGTGCTCGACGCAGCCATCATCTTTGCGCCAACAGGTCCACTTGTGCCGATGGCCTTGAAAGCAGTCAGAAAGGGTGGCAGTGTAATCTGCGCAGGAATTCACATGAGCGATATTCCGTCATTTCCTTATGAGTATCTTTGGGGAGAACGCATCATTCGGTCGGTGGCGAATCTGACGCGAAAGGATGGTGAGGAGTATCTGAAACGCGCCGCTGAAATACCCATTAAACCAACGGTTGTATCTTATCTGTTGGAGGACATTAATGCCGCCTTGGATGATCTCAGGCATGGCCGTATACACGGCACAGGTGTGATTGATTTACAGGCAGATTAACTCTGCGTTTTGGAGCCACCCCTGCAAAGAGGAGAATCAGCAGCGGTTTGACCGCTTGCGTGCCACTCCTCCGGTGTCATCGCATGGATGGATAGCGCGTGTACCGGTCCTGCAATTTGTTCCGCCAATAATTCGTTAACCGTGCGATGTCGAAAAACCAGGGATTGGTCACGGAATGTTTCTGAAACGGCAACTACCTTGAAGTGGGTTTCAGAATTCGCAGGTACACTGTGCATACCGCTTTCATTGATAACTTCAAGATGAACTGGATTGAGTGCTTCAGTCAGCGTTTGTCGAATTTGATTTTGAACGATCATATCACTCGTAAATTATAGTGCAAGCACAGCATGTGTACCTGCCGACAATAGAATTCGCAAGAATTAAATCTTGACAATTTCAATTACAATGTAAGGCTCACTTTATTCCAAGACAGCATTTCAGCCGAAAAAAGGGCTTCTGAAACCAGCAAGGAGACAAAAATGTTCAGGAAGACCGACACTATCGAAAATTACGATGAGTCGCTATGGGAAGCAATCAAGAATGAGGAAGTTCGTCAAGAAGAGCATATCGAACTGATCGCTTCCGAAAACTACACCAGCTCACGAGTTCTACAGGCTCAGGGTTCGGTACTCACGAACAAGTATGCCGAAGGTTATCCGGGCCGGCGCTATTACGGTGGTTGCGAGTTCGTCGATGTGGCGGAAAATCTGGCGATTGAAAGAGCAAAACAGCTGTTCGATGCGGACTATGTAAATGTCCAGCCGCATTCCGGCTCACAGGCAAATTCTGCAGTTTACATGGCACTGATCGATCCGCATGACACGGTGCTAGGAATGAGTTTGGATCATGGCGGTCACTTGACGCATGGCGCTAAAGTCAACTTTTCTGGAAAAATCTATAACTCGGTTCTGTACGGAGTCGATTCAGAAGGCATCGTAGACTACGAACAGATCAGCGACCTTGCGGATGAACACAAGCCTAGAATGATTGTTGCCGGATTCTCGGCCTACTCCAGAGTTATGGATTGGGATCGTTTTCGCGAGATTGCCGATCGTGTCGATGCCTACCTATTCGTGGATATGGCTCACGTAGCCGGTCTGGTTGCAGCCGGTTTGTACCCGAATCCGGTACCGATTGCGGATGTTACTACCACAACGACACATAAAACTCTGCGTGGCCCGAGAGGCGGATTGATACTTGCACGCAAGAACGAGGAAATTCAGAAGAAACTCGCTTCAGCAGTGTTCCCGGGCGGACAAGGCGGGCCGATGATGCATGTTATTGCTGGTAAGGCGGTTGCGTTCAAGGAAGCTCTCGAACCCGAATTCAAAGCATACCAGCAGCAGGTGCTGGATAATGCCCGAGCGATGGCTGCGGTTTTTATGGAACGAGGTTACAAGGTCGTCTCTGACGGTACCGATGATCATCTGTTTCTGCTTGATCTGATTGGCAGGGATGTGACTGGCAAAGACGCCGCCGCGGCACTCGGCGAGGCTAATATTACTGTCAACAAAAATACTGTTCCGAACGACCCTCGCTCTCCTTTTGTCACCAGCGGGCTGCGAATCGGTTCTCCGGCTTCGACCACCCGCGGTTTTAAGGAAGAGGAGATGAGAACCTTGACTCACTGGATGTGCGACATTCTTGATGATGTTGAAAGTGAATCAATCATCAACGACATCAAGAGTAAAGTAAAGGAATTGTGTAGTCGGTTTCCAGTCTATAGCTAATACTATTGCACTAGCTTCAAATTCAACGGTCAGACAGTGAAGAAGTACTCTATCTTCAGTTTGGCCCGGCATGCACTCAGTCAGCACTCGAACTGGCAGCGTGCGTGGCGAGACCCTGAGCCGAAGCAATCTTATGATGTAATTATCGTAGGCGGTGGCGGGCATGGTCTCGCTACTGCTTACTATCTCGCAGCCGAGCACGGCATCACCAATGTCGCAGTAGTCGAAAAAGGCTGGATTGGAGGCGGGAATACCGGTAGGAACACGACCATTGTTCGATCCAACTATCTGTGGGATGAAGCCGCACATCTTTATGAAAAATCCCTGGTGTTGTGGGAGTCGCTGTCGCAGGAGCTGAACTTCAACGTCATGTTCAGCCAGCGCGGCGTGATGAATCTTGGCCACAACCTGCAGGATATGCGAGACATTTACAGGCGATCCAACGCCAATCGTTTGAACGGAATCGACAGTCAGGTTCTTTATCCGCAGGACATCAAGAAGCTCATTCCAATCATCAACACTTCGCCGAACGCTAGATATCCAATTTTGGGTGCGTCGTTTCAGCCTCGCGGTGGGATCGCCCGCCATGATGCCGTTGCATGGGGATTTGCGAGAGCAGCGGATAGCAGAGGAGTCGATATTTTGCAGAACTGTGAGGTGACTGGAATTCGTCGAACGAATGGCACAGTAGAAGGAGTCGAAACTTCTCGTGGCAACATTCGAGCCAACAAGGTAGGAGTCGTTGCAGCAGGGCATTCAAGCGTGCTCGCGGAAATGGCCGGTATCAGAATGCCGATTGAAAGTCACCCGCTGCAGGCGCTGGTATCCGAACCCATAAAGCCTGTTTTGCATACTGTTGTGATGTCGAATGCCGTACATGGATATATCAGTCAGTCTGACAAGGGAGAATTGGTAATTGGGGCGGGAGTCGATTCCTATCTTGGTTATGGTCAACGCGGCAGCTTTTCTACCATTGAAGGCAACATTGCTGCAATTGTCGAGCTGTTTCCAATTTTCTCTCGCGTGCGAATGCTCAGACACTGGGGAGGTATCGTTGACGTATGCCCCGACGCGTGCCCCATTATTGGGAAATCCCCTGTGGATGGCTTGTTTTTCAATTGTGGCTGGGGCACTGGCGGATTCAAGGCCACTCCAGGATCAGGCTGGGTATTTGCGCATACGATCGCACGCAATGAGCCCCACAGTTTGAATGCACCATTCGGACTCGACCGATTCATTTCAGGCGCGCTGATTGACGAACATGGGGCTGCCGGTGTTGCCCACTGACTTTCATCCAAGCAGGCAAGACAAATCATGCTTTTGATCCACTGTCCCTGGTGCGGCTTGCGAGAACAGGATGAGTTCACTTATGGAGGTGAGGCGCATATCATTCGCCCCACGAAGCCGGACGATCTTTCAGACGTCGAGTGGGCCGACTATCTTTTCATGCGCGAAAACATCAAAGGTGACCAGCGCGAGCAGTGGTTTCACAGTGCTGGATGCCGGCGTTGGTTCAACGCCCAGCGAAATACAGTTACCTATAAATTTGCTTGCAGCTACAAGCCGACTGATCCGATTCCGGAGGATCCACAGTGAATCAGCCGTACCGGCTCGCGAATGGCGGTCGAATCAATCGCGCCAAGCCCATCACCTTTCGTTTCAATAAGAAACGATATAGAGGCTTTGAAGGAGATACTGTCGCTTCAGCTTTGCTTGCCAATGGTGTCCACTTGGTCGCCCGCAGCTTTAAGTATCACAGACCTCGAGGAATCATGGGTGCTGGTGCGGAAGAACCGAGTGCCTTGCTTCAGATTGAATCGGGCTCAGGATCGGTGCCTAACCCGCGTGCTACTCAGACGGAGATTTACGAGGGGCTCGAAGTATCAAGCGTAAACTGCTGGCCAAGCCTATCTTTTGATATCGCATCAGTGATGGGGTGGTTTTCGCCAGTTATTCCTGCTGGATTCTATTACAAGACTTTCATGTATCCCCGAAAAGGATGGATGCTGTATGAAAAAGTAATCCGCAGGGCAGCCGGATTCGGCAAAGTTCAGTCGAATGCTGACCCGGACCGTTACGACAAAGTAAACGCATGGTGCGATGTACTGGTTGCCGGCGGTGGTCCAGCGGGGTTGGCGGCAGCTTTGAGTGCTGCTCGTGCCGGAGCGCGTGTGATTGTTGCGGACGAAAATCATGAATTCGGCGGCGGATTTCTGCGAACCGGTTGTGACGACGGTCGAAAGTGGGTAGAGCGTGTTTTGACAGAGCTTGGAGAGTATCCGGATGTTCGTCTGTTCACACGCACAACAGTCGTTGGATACTACGATAGCAACTTCCTGGTACTGAATGAACGGGTGACCGATCATCTGGCTGATGCGTCGTCTGACTGTGCTCGAGAACGAAATTGGCGCGTCCGTGCGAAACAGGTCGTATTGGCTACCGGTGCCATTGAGCGGCCGCTGGTTTTCGGCAACAACGACTTGCCCGGTGTGATGTTGTCCTCCGCGGTGTCGGTGTATGTCAACCGATTTGGCGTGAAGCCGGGCAATCGGGCAGTGATTTTTACCAACAACGACAGCGCCTATAGAACTGCCCTGGATATGCTGGATGCGGACATTCAGATTGAAGCCCTGATTGATGTCCGTTCCAGGGGATCCACCGTTTATTCTGAAATGCTTGCTGCTCGCGGGGTAAAAATTCTTGTCCGGTCGGCTATTGTTTGTGCGAGAGGACGAAAACGAGTTGCCGCAGTGGAAGTCATGGAACTTTCGGACGATTTTGAGTCGATTACTGGTACCAAGAGAGTTTACAACTGTGACCTGCTCGCCATCTCTGGTGGCTGGAGTCCTGCTGTTCATTTACACGCGCAATCTGGCGCGAGACCTCGGTTCGATTCAGATAAAGCCTGCTTCGTACCAGGAGATTCAGTTCAGAAGGAACAATCCGTAGGTGCCGCCAACGCGGTGTTTTTGGCTGAACCGGCAATCCAAGAAGGGTTTGAAGCAGGTGTTGCTGCGGCTTGCTTAGCCGGATATGAAGCGGTTGAAAGCCAGAAGAACGAAGAGGATTTGGGTCAATACTCGGAGGAATATGACATACAGCCGCTTTGGCGAGTGCCGAGTGCAAATGCCGGGAAAAAATCGAAACAGTTTGTCGATTTTCAGAACGATACAACGGCAAAGGACATTGAAATTGCGGCGCGGGAAGGCTATCGGTCCATTGAGCATCTAAAGAGATACACTTTGCTCGGGTTTGGTACAGATCAAGGGAAACTGGGAAATATCAATGGCATGGCAATCTTGTCCAAGGCTTTGGGGCAGGAGATGTCCGAGACTGGCACGACGACTTTCCGACCGTTTTATACACCGGTTACATTCGGGGCAATTGCGGGAAGAGAACTGGGCTCAGAATTTTTTGATCCGGTACGCAAGACTGCGATGCACGAATGGCATGTCACGCACAGCGCAGAATTTGAGAATGTCGGTCAGTGGAAAAGACCGTGGTACTATCCCAAGTCAGGCGAAACCATGCAGCAAGCAGTCGACCGAGAGTGTTTGGCGACAAGAAATCAGGTCGCGATGCTGGATGCATCGACTCTAGGCAAAATCGAAATCTACGGACCGAATGCAGTTGATTTTTTGAATTTGGTGTACACCAACTCCTGGTCGAGGCTGATTACAGGCTCCTGTCGCTATGGATTGATGCTTGGAGAAGACGGCATGGTCATGGATGATGGAGTCACGGCGAAACTTGGAGAAAATCATTACTACATGACGACAACAACCGGCGGAGCAGCTCATGTGTTGACATGGATGGAACAGTGGCGGCAGACCGAGTGGCCATGGATGAAGGTGTATTTCTCCTCAGTAACAGAGCAGTGGGCGGTCATTTCGATTTCCGGACCGAAAGCTCGTCGAGTATTGCAACAGGTTGCACCTGATCTGAAAGCATCAAATGAGGAGTTTCCTTTCATGACTTTCAGAGAAGCCATGGTAGCAGATGTACCAGGCCGTATTTTTCGCATCAGTTTCAGCGGAGAACTCGCTTTTGAACTCAATGTGCCAGCAAATTGCGGCATGCATGTGTGGAAAAAAGTGTACGAAGCTGGCCAGGAATTTGGAGTTACACCCTATGGCACCGAAACGATGCATGTACTACGAGCAGAAAAGGGATTCATCATTGTGGGTCAGGATACGGACGGTTCCATGACCCCCATTGACCTTGGAATGAACTGGATTGTCTCCAAGCAGAAAGACTGTCTTGGCAAACGATCGCTGAGTCGGTCCGATTGCATGAGAGAAGATCGAAAGCAGCTCATTGGGCTGCTTACTGATGATCCGACGAAAGTATTGCCTGAAGGGGGGCAGCTAGTGGAAGCGCCGTCGAAAGCCTATCCGGTACCCATGATTGGACACGTTACGTCTAGTTACTGGAGTGCTTGTATGGGCCGATCAATCGCGTTAGCAGTCGTAAAAGGCGGGCATTCACGTATGGGAGCTCGCATTTACTCGACGCTGATGTCAGGAGAATCGATTCCGGCTACGATTTGCAGTCCGGTATTCTATGACTCTCAAGGGGAGCGACAGAATGTCTAGCCAAATTCAGGTATTGTCGCCTTTGTCCAAAACTCACAGTGACAATGCTCTGGATGCAAGCTTCAAACAGGTGAAGCTGTCTGAACTTGCCTATTTGGGACATTTCAATATTCGTATTCAGCCAGATGATGAACTAGTTTTGAAAGCGTTCAAGCAATCGCTTGGATTTGATGTTCCGCATGAACCGAATACATTCGTGGTACACGACGAAATCTTGTGCGCGTGGCTCGGGCCGGATGAATGGCTTGTGATTTCCCCGCAATACCGTAGCGAGGAGATACGAATGACTCTCGGTGAAGTTATCTCTGAAGGGTTTTCTACCTGCGTAGATCAATCCAGCGCTCAAACAATTATCAGAGTCGAAGGGCGCAAGGCGCCTGATCTGCTGAGTCGAGGAATTGCGATTGATTTGCATCCACGAGTTTTTAAATCCAGCCAGTGTGCGCAAACTGTGCTTGCTAGAACTGCGGTTACGATTCTGAAGCAAGAGGCCGACGAAACGACTCTGGATGTGATAGTGAGACGAAGTTTTGCAGACTATCTGTGGTATTGGCTTGTAGATGCCGGCCAAGAAGCCGAGTTTCGTGAATAAATAATTTTCTCGAAAGCTTGATAAGCAGGCAGTGCTGAAAATCAGTGTGTATTTTCAAGCATGAAAGCCGGCGCGATCCAGAATCTGTGGAATTTTTTCTTCCCATCCGATCGCCATGATGTGCAGGCCGCCTGCAGATTGTCGTAGTTCTCTGACCAGATCAGCGGATATCTGAATGCTTGTTTCTGCGATACGCTTCTTGTCGTTGCCTTGTTCAGCAATTTTTTCGATTACATGATCGGGGACGGTAATTCCGGGTACGCGATCATTCATGTATTGCGCCATCTTGATGGATTTGATCGGAATGACGCCTGCCAGGACCGGAACTTCAACCTTACCCGCTTTGTCCAAAAATCCAACGAACTCGCCTATGTTATATACGGCTTGGGTTTGAAGAAATGAAGCACCAGCCTCGATTTTTCGATGCATGTTTTCGATCTCGGCTTCTGGATCCGAAGCTCCTGGATTGACAACAGCCCCAACGCAGAAATCTGGAGTTCCTTTCAAAGCATTGCCGGTAAAGTCCGTTCCCGACTTCAAGGCATTGACGGCTTCAAGGAGTTGCGAAGCAAATAGGTCGAAAACAGGTTTTGCATCGGGATGATCACCGTATTTTGGCGGGTCGCCTCCCATGAAAACCAGATTTGGCACTCCGAGAGCAGCCGCTCCCAGCATGCTTGCTTGAATTGCGATTCGATTCTTGTCTCGTGAGGTCATTTGCACGATTGGTTCAATGCCTCGGTCGAGCAATAGATGGGCGACCGCAGTAGGTTCCATGGCCATTCTCGCAGAGTGAGATTCGGTCAGATTGAAAGCGTGTACAAGATTTCTCAGCAGTTCTGCTTTTTCAAACAGTGGCACAAGATCGGTGCCTTTGGGTGGAGTGAGTTCACAAGTAATTACAAAATCGCCCGCTTCAATCCTTTGTTTCAATGTCTCCTTTGCCAATATTTGTTCCCCCTGTGAATGTGGCATGTTAATACGCCAAGCCAAATGAAATTACAAATGGCACTAGTATATGAGTATTTATGAGTAAGGTTCTATGAATTGGGGTGGCGATTCTTGTACCGTTCACAAGATTCAGAGCAACAGAGTGCATTCAGCTTGAAGCGGATCGAGTGTAAAGGTGTTCATGTATGGCATATGATGACAATTTCGTAAGAAGTCTTGAGTGTTTGTGGGGAGAAGGATTCCTCTCACCTGGAGGGTCGGCTGAAGTTTATAAAATTCTGAAACGTACTGTCGTTCGTGGGAAGAAGGTGTTGGATGTAGGCTGCGGAATTGGAGGAATAGATCGTTTGCTGGTCACTGATTACGGTGCAGAAAAGGTTATTGGGATTGACGTTATTGATCGCCTGATTGCTCGTGCCGAACACGAAGCTGAGGAAGCCGGTTTGACAGAGTGGATTGAATACCGCTTAGTCGACCCAGGGGGGTTGGACTTTGAAGATGAATCGATTGACATCGTGTTTTCCAAAGATTCAATTGTTCATATCGAGGACAAACAAAAATTCTATGAAGAAATATTTCGCATCTTGAAGTTCGGCGGTGAATTTGTCGGAAGTGACTGGCTGGGCAGTGAAACAACGAATCAATCACAACGAGTGAGGGACTGGCTTGACTACTCCAAATTGGATTTGCACTTTTGCACGGCTGAACAGATGATGAAGTTACTGGAGCAGGCCGGGTTTGCTTCAATAAGTACTCTCGATCGAAACGAGTGGTATCGTTCGATTGTGCGAGATGAAATTTCCAGGGTAAGCGGAGAAAGCCGGTTGCAATTTATAGAATTATTTGGCGAAGAGATGGCAGAATCGCGACTGGTGAGTTCCACACTCAAGATGGAGGTTGTAGATGCTGGAGAAATTTGCCCTACGATTTTCCAAGCAATCAAAATTAGGCTCTGATCAATGTTCAATTGAGGCTGACTTACTCTCCCAGCGCAATTCCTTCCCGTCGAGAGTCTGCACCTCCTCGCATTACTCCGTTTACAATTTCAATGCCGTGAAGCCCACTCGTCATACTGCGTACTCGGGTCTGATGTCCTAGACTGTCCAACTGAGATTGCAGCATTTGTGCCGTAGTTCCTTCTTCAAGGTCGGTGGTACCGTTGCGGTTCACAACATTCCCCAAATCGATTGCTGTCTGAATGTCCATATCCCAATCCAAGACTGCAATGAGTGTCTTGACTACGAATCCGATAATTTGACTGCCACCCGGTGATCCCACTACGAGTCGAAGTGAACCATCCGAATTGAATACAAGAGTGGGAGCCATTGAACTGCGCGGTCTTTTTCCAGGCTCTACACGATTCGCTACTTGCATGCCATCCTTTTCGGCAACAAATGAAAAATCGGTCAATTCATTGTTGAGCAGAAATCCGCGAACCATCAAGTGGGAACCGAATGGGCCTTCAATGCTGCCTGTCATTGACACTGCATTGCCTTCGGAATCCACAATTGAAATGTGACTTGTACCTGAACGACTCAAATCGAAGTCGGCTGCGTAGCTGACAGCTGGAGATCCAGGTGGCAGCCCGTGAGATGCGGGTGTGTCCAGTACAGATTCCAGTTTGATCAGCCTGGAGCGGTTCGCGAGATACGTTGGATCAAGCAAACCTTCAGTGGGAACTTCGACGAAATCGGAGTCGGCTATGTAACGATTTCTATCTGCAAACGCAAGTTTCGATGCTTCCGCAATGAGGTGCCAACTGATTGGATTGCTAGCACCCAAAGATTTCAGGTCATAGTATTCCAGCAGCCCGAGTATCTGACCGACTGTCAATGCGCCCGAGCTAGGTGGACCCATTCCACATATGCGATAGTTTCGATATGAATGACAGATTGGCGGTCGGCGGATTGCTTGAAATTCTGAAAGGTCCGACAGTGCAAGTAACCCACTCCTGTGGGGTGCATGCCGAATTGTCTCAACGATATCTTCAGCAATTGCACCTCGGTAGAATGCTTCAGGGCCATGTTGTGCAATCTCAATTAAAGTTTCTGCGAACGCGTAGTTTGTTCGAATATCTCCGGCTGTAAGCGGTGATCCGTTTGGAAAGTAGTATTCTCTAGCTTCAGCAAACGTCTTCAGTCGGTCAGCGTGTCTGCCGGCAAGCATCGAAGCGAGCCGATGACCCACAGTGAATCCATCCTGCGCGAGCTTGATAGCCGGTTCAAACAACTCCGACCAAGGGATTTCCCCATGCTCTTTGTGGACCTGAGCCAGCATTGCCACAGTTCCTGGCGTGCCGACAGAGCGTCCACCTAAAACGGCATCGAAAAACTTCATCGGTTCGCCTTCCGGTGTCAGGAACAGGTCAGACGTCACCTCCGCGGGTGCAGTTTCTCGCCCATCGTAAGAGAGGACTTCTTGAGTCGAGGCTTTATAGAACAACATGAAACTTCCACCGCCAATTCCAGAGCTTTGTGGTTCAACCAGATTTAGTACCAATTGAACTGCAATCGCTGCGTCAACCGCATTTCCACCTCGACGGAGTATATCGAGTCCAGCTTCAGTTGCCTTTGGATTGGCAGCAGAAACCATATATCGAGGTGGTACTTGGGATGTTGGTTCTGTTGCTACCGCAACAACGGTTCCAGATAGCACAAGGACGATAGCTACTATCCAGGAGAGTGCCGAATTGATAATTTGGTCTTGTAGATTCACAGTAATGAAAATATCGTGACCAAGCGATTCGAGATCAAATTTCTAAGACTGAAATTGAAGGTGGAATGAATAGCCTGCCTGTCTCATTTTCAGTTCCGGGCATTGAACAGGCACTTCGTTGACTGGCACAACTGCTACCGTGTTGAAATCTGATCGTTCACTGCTGTCATGGAACGATATCATCAGATATGGAGCGTGTCGGCCCTCAGCCTAACAAGAAATCAGTTTCGACTAGCATCAAAACAACATTTTAGTAGTTAGAAAAAATGTCCTGCCTCTCAGGGAATCCAATGTTGAAACCGCACCATCTGCACCAGGTCTAGTGGGATCAGTGGCCGGACCGCGGTCGCCGACATTCAAAATTCCAGTAGTAAGGTCTACGTTTTCCTTTCCAAATGCATTTTTCCATCGTAACGTGACATCGTGTCCTATCCACGACTTGTAACGATAGGTTTCTCGCTCATTCCAGTAACCTGATACAAAAGATACATTCCATCTCACTGTCAAATTGTCTCTGTTCGCGAGAAGCGTTGCATGAACTCGCTCACTCGGTGTATCGTATGGATTTGGTACGTTGGCCACGTATGACTTGGGTTGCGTCAGGTGAAGCCAGCGAACTTCAAAATCCATGTCTGCCCGATCAGTTTGCCAGTCGGTCTGTGCGCGAACGTCGACCCCGGAGACAACTGATGCTCCGCTGTTGAATATAGGGCTCTTGATTTTCGAGATTCGATTGCCACCACCCAATATGACATCCGCGTTTCCTGGTAATTGCCCACTTTTTTTCAAGTCGACAATCATCTGAGCTGGCAATGACACTGGCGTTTTTGATAGCTTGATTCGAAACCAGTCTGCGCTGAGCGCAAACATACTTAAATTTTTGACAAATCCAAGGCTCACACTTTCGGAATCATCAGGTTTCAGGTTGGGATTGCTTATATTTTCGCGTTGAACTTGATACTCAACACAATCGTCATTCGGGTTGTCGAGATTGATCGTATCGCAAATGTATGGATAGTCCAGTGATTTCTCATGATGCAATGCATACAGACTGGGCGGACTTCCACCTTTGCTCCAGGAACCTCGGACGGTTAGATTTTCATTGAAGCGAAAGCGACTTGAGATTTGGTGAGAGAACTTTGCACCGACATCATTGTAATTGTCATGCCATCCTGCAACTACGAGGTCCCAATTTTGACGCAAAGGCAACGATAATTTGGCATGCGCGGAACTGCGACGGCGTTTGCCTGCGAATGAATTGCCTGCGGACCCGATTATTACGTCGGACTCGTCTACAAGGGGATTATTATTTCCATCCCTATAATCGTAGATCTTCCGACTATCCTCATCAACAAACTCGGCTCCTGCCGTCCAAAGAGAATCGCCTCCGTCAAGTTTGAATGCGGTTCCATTTAAGGTTGCGTGGACTTTCTTGTGGTTCGTGATGTAGTCTTTGGTCAGATGAAGCCCAGTATCGCGAATTGCATTCAGATGATCTGAGTTTTGCGATAGTGGATCCCTTAGATCATAGTGCCCATTTGTGATCGCATCCTTTAACGCGTTTTCGCTCACGTATGTACCAGCCTTCTGGATGTTGTCGTGACGATAATATCGAATTTGTGTGTCATAGTGGATACCGCTCACGAACTGTCCTTTCAAGCCGAGTGCGAGATCATAATCTTCTATGTCTACACGCGTGTCGCGGTTACCGTGCCCCAAAAATCGATGAGCCACAAAAATGTTCCCATCAGTGGGTAAAGTTATGCCACTTGTGTCTGTCACTGCTTCGTCCACTATGGTTTGGCCATTTGGCAGCATGGTGTCATACGGCAACTCGAAAGTGCCGACTGAGGGCGCCATGCGAGACATGTAGTCGGTATCTGACCATCGCGCATCGACATACATATCAGATGCCTCGCTTAATGGGTGTTCGAAGTTAAAAAACACGCTCTCCCGATTACGCCACCCCAAACTCCACTGATAATTACCGTACGGAAATCCACAACCTGAGCCTTGTACGCCTCTAGGCCGTTCGAGTACGCCGGTGTATAGGTCATCTGGGCAATCGCCTAGATGACGTGCAATCAAAGTATCGCCGTCACTGGTGGTGACGGGAATTAGTACTGTGTTGCCGCCGAATGAGACATTCGATGCGGTAGCGAACGAACCGCCCTCTGTCCATGAGGAGCGGGTATGCTCACGATCCGCGTCACGAATGTTGTCTCTTTGAAAAGTGTCTACGCCGATTGTCATATGACCTTCTCTGACTGTACCTCCCCACAGACTACTTAGGTGTTCTGCGTCTGCTCCTGGGTTCGTCGGGAGCTCACCGTGCAACTGGACTTCGATTCCCTCAAAGTCGCGTCTAAGGATGATATTGATCTCACCAGCGATGGAACCGCTGCTGTGTAACGCGTCCGCACTTCCACCAAAAACCTCAATTCGTTCAATGGCAGAAATTGGCAGGGAGTTGAGGTCGTAAGTTGTGTCGGAAATTGGATGACCGTTCACAAGCAGTGCAGTTCGATAGTCCCCGAGTACATAGGGTCGGGTGAGACTAAAACTATTGTAAAGCCTGCGACTTGCCAGCAGGTCCCAGACATTCACCACTCCAGAGAGTTCAATATCTGCTCGGTTAATCACGCTGACGGGGCGCATCGAGTGGTCACCTATCCTGGACATTTGCCCGTCTGCCCGGCTGTTCTTGTCAGCCGCTTCGACTGACGGCAAGATTGCCGATGAAGATGCTGCCAATATCAAGGCGATGATAATCTGGAGCAGAGGTTGCGTGAAACGTTTGCGTATTGAAACATGTGCAACTCGAGTATATGTCATTGTGTTCATTCGATATTCTTCCATGTCGTGTTAATCTCGACACACCGGATGATCTGGATTAGTGCAACTAGCAAAAGGCTAGTCTGAGTAATTACAGTTAATTTAAACGTTGATTCAAGGCGCAATGATGTGAGTTTACATGTTGATCTCATGTCTGTAAAGCAGTTCAAGCCGGACATTCTTGAATCGGCAGTGCACAATTGTAGTGTACGTTGAAACCGAGCAAATTCTGGAACAGTGCGCCGCTACTACGCAGTAATGAAAGCCCGGCGTCTAAAAATACATGCCAGCAACAACCTATCGGCGCCTGACATTTTGCTGTTATGCCCTCTTCTAAGCGTACTGCCTTGCTTCAACATCAATAGAGGAAAGAAATTTCCGAAATATTCATGAGTTTACACACAATTATTTGCACCTTAAGACATGAATTGATAAAAATACTTTGTATAATCTTTCGCTTGTGTTTTTTATTTTCAATCCAATATGGATTGTCAAAGTGAGCAAGAAATTACGGGTTACATGTCGTCCGAAAGCTTTGCCGTAACACAGTTTCAATCTTGGTCTGTTACCTAGGCTAAGTTGGATTCTGCCAGCCGAATAGTTAAGAGTTTTTCTCAAACTCTGTGTGGGAAAACTAGCGAAACGCAGTTGGAATCAATTCCTATGTCGTTGAATGTTGGAAGTACCTTACCATCGGTAACGCCAGAATAGAACTGAGATGTTGTGAACAATTTAATTCATTTCCAGTAGCATGAACCTAGTCTTTTGAAAAACAATGCACCTACTATTTGCCGATAAATTTCCCCAGAAACAGCTACAGCAGATTCAGAATTCCGGGCACGAAACACGCTATCAACCGGATTTACAAGCAGAAGATTTGCCTGGTGTCCTCACAGAAGTCAATGCACTGGTCGTTCGCAGCACAAGAGTGGAAAAAGCTGCGATTGAAGTTGCGAGTGATCTGCAGATCATTGTCCGTGCAGGTGCGGGTACCAATACGATTGACAAGGCATTCGCTGCAGAGCGAAATGTTTCAGTCTGTAATGTCCCAGGTAAAAATTCCGTCGCAGTTGCAGAACTCACGATGGGGCTCTTACTCTCCATTGATCGCAACATTCCGGATAATGTCCAAGAACTGCGCGCAGGCCGTTGGAACAAAAAGTTATATTCATCGGCACACGGTTTGATGGGACGCACTGTCGGCATAGTTGGAGCTGGTGCGATCGGTATGGCAGTCGCCGAACGTGCACACGCATTTGGCTTGAATATACTAATGATTGAAAAGCCGGGTCGATCTGAAAGCTTGCTCAATAGAATGGCTTCACTCGGTATAAGTACAGTAGAAGGAATGGAACAACTCGCTGCTCGAAGCGACATTGTTACTGTTCATGTTCCAGCCGCGGACAGCACCCGCAATTTGATCAATGAAGGGTTTCTTTCGCGAATGCGCGAAGGAGCAATATTTCTGAATACTTCACGCGGCGACGTGGTAGATGAAAAGGCATTGCTGCATGCCATGAATACGAAGTCCATTCGCGCCGGGCTAGATGTCTATGCAAATGAGCCTGCTGCTTCAGCCGGTGACTTTGATTCTGAACTCGCCAAGCATCCGAACGTTTACGGGACTCACCATATCGGTGCGTCTACAAACCAGGCTCAAAACGCGGTTGCGGAGGGCGTGGTTGAAATCATTGATGCGTTCAAGGACGGCATCACCATCAATCGTGTAAATTAACAACAATATTTATTAACCCTTAGCGCCGATTAGGAGGTGTGCACTTGAACGATCGCGTCTATAACTTTTGTCCCGGGCCTTGTATGCTACCCGTGGAAGTCTTGGAGGAAACTCAGTCAGAATTGGTAAATTATAAAAATTCCGGAATGTCTCTCATCGA
Organism: Arenicellales bacterium; assembly: GCA_965219265.1. GTDB lineage: Bacteria > Pseudomonadota > Gammaproteobacteria > Arenicellales > JAJDZL01 > JAJDZL01. Next base: position 2,599,887 of record OZ244730.1, on the reverse strand, counting down.
GTGTAGTCATCGCGGTCCCCTCTATGATGAAGTTCACAACGGAGCAGTGGGGCTCGTCAAGGAACTGTTGCGCGTTCCGGACGAATTTGGAATTCTGTTTATTCAAGGCGGAGCGACATTGCAGTTCGCAATGACAGCCATGAATTTACTCGCACCTTCGCAAAAGGCAGCCATTGTAAACAGTGGACACTGGGCAAATCTTGCGATGAAGGACAGTCAGGTTTACGGAAACATGTATATCGCTTGGGATGGTACAGACGATCAATTTAGTCGCACACCCAGCGAGAACGAAATCGAACTGCAGCCGGATACTCGCTACCTCCATGTAACGACTAACGAAACCATCGGTGGTGTTCGACTGCACGATTGGCCGGACTTGGGTGTACCTTTGGTCGGCGACATGTCTTCCGATTACTTTTCCAGACATATTCCTTGGGATCTTATGGACGTTGCATATGGCGGTGCCCAGAAGAATTTGGGACCATCGGGCGTTGCACTCGTGATCGTACGAAAGTCGTTGCTTGAGACGCACCCGCGGGAACTTCCGACCTACCTTGACTACCGAGTTCACTATGCCACCAACTCACTTTTTAACACGCCGGCAATTTTCCCGATTTATGTCGCAGGAAAAGTGCTCAAGTGGTACAAAGATCGAGGCGGTGTGGATGCATTTGAAAAAATGTCCATAACAAAATGTGCGCACCTGTATGGCGCGATTGACGCCAGCAATGGGTTTTACGATTGCCCGGTTGAAGGTGAGAGCAGGTCTCGCATGAATGTTGTATTCCGCTTGCCGAATGAAGGTTTGGAATCGAAGTTTCTGGCGGATGCTCAACTGCAGGGTTTTGTGAATCTTACGGGACATCGAAGCGTCGGTGGAATGCGCGCAAGCATTTACAATTCCATGCCTATGGAAGGAGTGGAAAAACTGGCGAATTTCATGGATGATTTTCGCGCTTCACACTCCTAACCTCTAAAATTTTGCCTCTCAGGACAATTCCCGATGCCCAAGATCAGAAAATTCGACGGCTATCTGGTAGAGCCTAAACGAGCAGCGAACGTGGTGACGCCGGCATATGATGCCATGCTACCATCTGAGCGGCGTGAATTTGCTGGATTACACCCAGGAAACTATGTCAACGTCATGCGCTCGCTCGAAGAGTTTGATGGTTCAGGTCCGACGCTTGAGGAAATTCTGCACCACAATCAATCTCACCTAAATCAACTGCTGGAGAATGGTGCATTCTTGAACACATCGTCTCCGGCATACTATCTCTACAAACTGCAGGCCGGACAGCATGAACAGATCGGTGTTATCGCCGATATCCCGGTCGATGAATACACGCAAGGGCGACTGAAAAAGCACGAAGATACCCAACTCGAAAAAGAAAACATGTTGACGCGCTATCAGGAGACCGTCGGTGTGACATCCAGTCCGATTTGCGTAGCCTATGCAGATCGAAGCGACATTGATGATGCGGTAGAACAGGCAACACAGGACAAACCGTACTTAAAATTGACAGCTTGGGATGATGTTGCTCAGACAGTCTGGAAAGTAAGCGATTCAGCTCTGTCTGCACAACTCGAGCAAGGGTTTGTTGATATCGAATATACCTACTTGACCGATGGTCATCATCGCTGTGCGTCAGGTGCGAGATTCGCTGAAATTGTAAAACAGCGTGCAGCAGGGGCTGACGAGTGCCCGAATGCGGATCATCTGCTAGTTGCTTTATTTCCAGATAGTCAGTTGCGGATATTTTCCTATTTTCGTTGCGTTCGCGACCTCAATGGCATGGATGAATCCGAATTGATTGCTGCGATTGCGGCAACCGGCATTGAAGTCCAGCAGAAAGACACCCGTGACTTGGATGTCTTGCTCCCCGTGCGCTCTAGAAATATCACCATGATTGTTGACGACTCGGTTTATGGCTTGCGCATCCCCGCTGCAATGGTTCCATCCGACAATCCGGCTGGATCACTTGACGTTTCGATACTGCAAGAAAGAATTCTGGCATCAGTGCTTGGAATTCACAACGCTCGTTCCGACGATAGGCTCAGCTATGCGCCAGGAGTCGAGGGCATTGCAGGATTGATGGCAAGATGTCAAAATGGTTGGCGATTGGGATTTGCATGCGTGAACACAACCATTCAAGAAGTGATGGAAGTTGCCGATGCCGGTCAGGTCATGCCACCGAAATCAACCTGGTTCGATCCAAAACTCAGAGCCGGAATCTTTCTCCGTTACTGCTGAAAGCAAAGAGCAACTCATCGGTTGCCTTTCCAGTAATGAAGTTTTTTAGTTTTCTAGTGATCGTTGTGTGTATCTTGGTCCACTGTTGACGGACCTTTGCCGCGAAACAAGAACATGATTACGATGCTAATGGCAATCGGCAGAATAATCAGCGTAATTAATAAAGACTCACTCATATCAGTTAAACGTCCTTGCTCAGGTTGAATATTACTTTAGGCAGTTGCATCGCTAAGACACTTTTCGAAGCGTCTGCGGTAGTTCAAGATTGGGTTCGGTGTAATCTCGGTCATGTTCAAGAGCCGGAATCATTCGCCGAGCATTCTTAACTTCTTCCATGTCGACTTCGGCGATTATATAGCCTCTGTCTTCTCCGCCTTCTGCGAGTATTCTCCCCCATGGGTCAATAATCAAGGAGTGGCCGTACGTTTTGGCTCTGCCATGATCTCCATATTGACAGGGTGCCACGACATAGGCGCCAGTCTCAATGGCTCGACTTCTAAGCATGACATGCCAGTGCGCTTTCCCGGTTGTTCGAGTAAATGCGGCAGGTACAGAAATTACATCTGCCCCGGCGTGTGCTAGCGAACGGTATAAATGCGGGAAGCGCAAATCATAGCAAACCGTCAGTCCCAACTCGCCCCAAGGCAAGCTTGCAGTAACCGCTTTGTTGCCGGGTGAGAAAACGTCTGATTCTCGATAAACTTCTCCATTCGGGAGATTTACATCGAACATGTGGATCTTGTCGTATCGGACCTCGATTTCTCCTCGTGGATTCACAAGTATCGATCGATTTCGTTTCTTTCCCTGAGAATCGTAAATGGCAATCGAACCCAGCAGAATCCAGACTTGCAATTTGAGTGACAGCACTTGAAAAGCTGTCAAAGTCGGATGTTCGGATTCCCGGAATGGCGCTACATCCAGACCCTCCTCGTTAAGGTTCAGAAATGAAAAGAATTCGGGCAGACAGATTAGATCAGCTCCCGCATCGTAAGCTTCTCGAGACAGAATTTCACAATCCTGAATGGTTTGATCCAGATTGTCAGTGGCGCAATTCTGGATACAGGCAATATTGAATTTCATCGAGTGTTCTTTTGACGCACAGTCTGTGTTATTCAGCAGTAATTGCTATTTTAGCAAAAACAAGATTTTTGGGGATGAGCGAAGTCAATTCATTCAATTTCAGGTGAAATATTCTCTAAAAACACCATATTCGCACATTGCTGTAATACAGTTTTCGTTATAATTGTTGAGACGACAAACGACACTGTCAAAAACCCTGTCGTCTCGACATTGTAGACACTTCATTCGCAGGGATGTAACTACCCAGTATGTCAACAGCAAGACGCAGCTTGAATATCTCTCGCTGGGAGTTATTTTGTACCTGTTGCACTGTCTGATAGTAGCAAGCTCCTTGTGTCAACTTGATCACCATTTTAATGGGCGGACATAGTTGACAGAAACAATTCCACTAACAATCACAATGATCTGGGTCCTGGTGCTGCTGGGCGTCACGATCATCCTTTTTGTTTCAGAAGTATTCCGAGTTGATGTTGTCGCAATTCTGATTATGGTCATCATTGGCCTGTCAAGTCTAGTCCCGAATTTTAGCGGTCTGGTGCCCATAAGCAGACTGTTTGATGGATTTTCCAGCAACGCAGTTATTTCCATTATTGCGGTCATGATTTTGGGAGCCGGTCTGGATAAAACCGGCGGTTTGAATCGCCTGGCAGCTAGAATTCTCCAGATTGCCGGGAATGCGGAACGACACATCATGGTTCTGATTTCGGGAACAGTCGGTGTGATTTCGGGATTTATGCAGAACATCGGAGCAGCCGCATTGTTCTTGCCAGTGGCTGACCGTATATCCAAACGCAGCGGAGTTTCACCGACTCGTCTGCTATTGCCGATGGGATATTGCGCTATTCTCGGAGGTACGCTGACTATGGTGGGCTCAAGCCCATTGATTCTGCTGAATGACTTGTTAATCTATGCCAATCCGCAACTTCCGCCACATGTCTCTCAGCTGGAAACCTTTTCGCTTTTTGCCGTGACACCAATTGGTGTGGTGTTGTTGTTTGTTGGCGGATGCTATTTTTACTTTTTCGGCAAATACTTGCTTCCCGTAGGTACTGTCAAATCTCTGGAAACAGGTGCTGTTGCGACCTATGTGCAAGACGTTTACGGAATTACCGGTCAAGTTTATGAACTGTCAGTAAACAGTAACAGTTCGATCATTGGCCGAACTATCGGAGAAATAGAAGATGAAGGCGGCTACGATGAGCGGATTATCGCGATCAATGCTGGCGGTAAACTCGTCGTGGAGCCGGAACGAAGTACAGAAATCGTCCCCAACTGCGACATTGCCATCATGGGGCGCTATGAGCAGATTGTGGCCAACGCAGAAACCTACAATCTAAATTTGAAGAACGAGATTAGGGTATTTCAAGACGCGTTTAACCCATCTACATCCGGCATCGCGGAGATCGTCATTCCACCTTCATCTTTGGCGATTGGCAAAACCATGGGTGATCTGGGTTATCGTAGAAATTACCACGTTACACTGCTGGCTCTGTATCGAGATGAAAAACCGGTTCGCGAGGATCTCATTGATGTTCCGATGAAAGCCGGAGACACGCTGATCGTGCACAGTCTGTGGCGAGATTTGCAGCGATTCGTGAACTCACTTGATTTTGTCGCCGTAACGGATTTTCCGCGGGAAGACTTCAGGCCAAAAAAGTTCAAGTATGCGATGGTGATTTTCCTGTTGACCCTTGGACTCGTTCTTTTTACCGAATTGAGACTTTCTGCGGCTCTGCTGACCGGAGCAGTTCTGATGATTATTTCAGGAGTCATTAAGATTGAAGAAGCGTATCATGCCATTGGATGGCAGAGCGTCTTTCTCCTCGCCAGTTTGATTCCGCTTGGAATCGCAGTTGAACTGAGTGGAACCGCTTTGTGGATCGCTCAGCAATTTGTTCTCTTGTTGGCTGGTACCCCGAATGTTCTGATTCTATTCGCTCTGGCAATTCTTACAACAGTATTCACACTGGTAATGTCTAATGTAGGAGCAACGGTCTTGTTGGTGCCGATCGCAATCAATATTGCGGTTGAAATCGGCGCGAATCCTTCCGTGTTCGCGTTGACTGTGGCACTCGCCACTTCCAATTCATTTCTGATTCCCACGCATCAGGTCAACGCATTGATCCAAGGTCCGGGTGGCTATCGAGTGACTGACTTTGTACGCGCTGGAATCGGCATGACACTCGTATTTCTTGTGGTCGTCATTTTTATGGTGAACCTGCTGTTCGGCATCTGACAAACAACGCAGTCGGATCCGTTCGCCCCAAGATAGGTTCAAAACAAGAATCTGTCCATTCGCAGTTTGTATGTGTGACAATTGCGTGACAATACAACATAATATGCGAGTGCAGCAGAAACGAAGTTTCTTCGTGAAACTCAAGAATCTGCATTCTGCAAACTTGGTTCAATTACAAATACTACTTTTCTGAACATGACTCCGAGAAGAGCAAGACGCTTAGGAATGGCAGGATTGATTGTTGTAGGGGTGTCTATCGCTATTGCACTGATGCTGAATGCATTCCAGAGCAATCTGCTGTATTTCATCAGTCCGAGCGAGGTGAAAGCTGGAGACGCGCCCATCGGAAAACAGTTTCGCATAGGCGGATTGGTTGTTGAGGGCAGCATTAACCGGCCTGGCAACGACATGCTGGTGAAGTTCAAGGTTACAGACACCATAAGCACAGTACCAGTCCAATATACAGGTATTCTTCCGGATCTTTTCCGCGAGGGTCAAGGTGTAGTCGTCAGGGGAAGACTCGACTCACAGGGAAACTTCCAGGCGGACGAGGTGCTCGCCAAGCACGACGAAAACTATATGCCTCCTGAAGTCGCCGATGCATTGAAAGCCGCCCAGACCCTTCAAACGGAATAGATATCAACCGAACATGATTCCGGAACTTGGCCAATTCTGTTTAATTCTTGCACTGTGCATGGCGTTTGCTCAGACTGCTTTGCCGATAACAGGAACACTATTGAGAGCGCCATCGTTACTCGCCAGTGCCAGATACGCAGCCAGAGCACAGCTTTTGTTACTGCTGCTGTCTTTTTTCTGCCTGACTTATGCATTTATTACTTATGATTTTTCCGTTGTATATGTTGCCCAGAACTCGAACACGGAATTGCCGCTCATGTATCGAATATCAGCAGTCTGGGGTGCGCACGAAGGCTCGCTATTATTGTGGGTGCTGATGCTTGCTGGCTGGACCGCAGCACTGTCTTGGTTCAGTCGCGAGGTTCCGGCAGATTTTCTAGCAAAGGTACTTGCAGTTCTCGGCGTAGTCAGCGTTGGTTTTCTGCTGTTTCTGATATTAACTTCAAATCCGTTCAATCGACTCATTCCGGCCGTAGCCGATGGCAAGGAATTGAATCCATTGTTGCAGGATCCCGGACTGGTTGTCCATCCGCCGATGCTGTACATGGGTTATGTCGGATTTTCCGTTGCGTTTGCATTTGCCGTGGCAGCACTGATCAGCGGGCGACTGGATGCGGCTTGGGCGCGTTGGTCGAAACCCTGGACAAATATGGCATGGATTTTTTTGACTCTTGGGATTGCACTCGGCAGTTGGTGGGCTTACTACGAACTCGGCTGGGGCGGATGGTGGTTCTGGGACCCAGTGGAAAACGCCTCATTCATGCCGTGGTTGGTCGGTACCGCGCTGATACATTCTCTTTCAGCAACTGAAAAACGCGGTCTATTCAAATCGTGGACCGTATTGCTTGCAATGCTGGCCTTTTCACTGAGCTTGATTGGTGCATTTTTAGTTCGCTCTGGTGTGCTGACTTCCGTACACACCTTTGCCAATGATCCAACCCGTGGTGTATTTCTTCTTATATTGATTTGTCTTGTGATCGGTGGTTCGCTTGCAATTTATGGATATAGAGCCCCCAGCATTCGTTCAAGCGGAACCTATTCCATTGTTTCACGCGAAGCCGGCATCCTCCTCAATAATGTATTTTTAGTGACTGCTGCAGCGACCATTTTGCTGGGCACGCTGTACCCGCTTTTTCTGGATGCTCTCGGGCTCGGAAAAGTTTCAGTGGGTCCACCGTATTTCAATTCTGTATTCATCCCCTTGACGCTGCCGCTCGCCGCGTTCGCTGGAGTCGGTGCTTTGGCCCGCTGGAAACGCGACCAATTCAGCCGCTTGATGGGTAGTCTTTGGCCGATGCTGGCGATAAGCCTCGTACTGGGATTGGGATTGCCGTATTTGAGTGAGGGTCCGTATCAATGGCTGGCTGCAGTCGGCTTGACATTGGCACTATGGACGGCATCTTCCACTGTTTTCGGATTGCTGGATCGAGTCAAGCATCGTCCACAGAAAATTCGTGCGCTGATGAATCAGCCCCGCGGCATCTGGGGAATGTCGATCGCTCATTTCGGAATTGCAGTGTTCGTTGTTGGAGTAACCATGGTCAGCATCTATGAAAAAGAACAAGATCTGCGCATGGTACCTGGCGATACCTATGAATTGGGCGGAGTCACCTTTCTTTTTGAAGGTGTAGTGAATAAGACGAAGGACAACTACATTTCTTCTTTTGGTACGGTTAAAGCAAGTCGCGAAGGCAAGCACATTGCAACCGTGTTTCCCGAAAAACGCACCTACGCGACTCAAACCAACCCTCTGACGGAAGCGGGAATTCGACCCGGTTTGATCCGCGACCTATATGTTTCAATCGGTGAGCCTCTGGACACCAATGGTGCATGGAGCTTGAGAATACATATCAAGCCGTTTGTACGCTGGATTTGGGGTGGTGCAATCTTGATGGCAATTGGCGGATTCCTGGCCGCAACCGACCAGCGGTTGATGAGTCCGAGCACAAGACGGAAGCAAATCGCGGCAACTGCGGAAGCTGCCTCTGAGGCTTGAGCTCAGTGCAATCGTTTTTCGCTCGACCGAAATTTCTGATTCCGCTGATCGTGTTTCTGTCGGTGGCTGGATTCTTTGCAGCTGGACTCAAGCTTGACTCATCTCGCGTACCCTCTCCTTTAGTTGGGAAAAGCGCACCTTCATTTAATTTGCCGCTGCTTCATCTTGAACAAGCTTCTTTCAGGCCTGAAGACATGAAAGGGCAAGCTTGGCTGTTGAACGTATGGGCCAGTTGGTGTGTTGCATGCAGAGATGAGCATGAGGTGCTTTTGGAGTTGAAGGATCGCGGAATACCGATTGTCGGCCTGAATTACCAGGATGAACCTGACAATGCGCTTCGTTGGCTGCAAGATTGGGGAAACCCGTATCTGGTTACGCCTGTAGCAGACAAGCAAGGTGCGGCGGCCATTGACTGGGGCGTATACGGGGTTCCTGAAACTTTCGTGATCGACCGGTCCGGAGTCATTGTCTACAAACATATCGGCCCGATTACGCATAACGACGTCACTAGTGTCATTCTGCCGTTGATCGAGGATTCAAAGAGTTGAAAATATTCCTTTTCACCTCGATTCTGATTCTGCTTTCAGTGCAGCAATTGCATGCTGCAGAAGTGATGCTTGAATTCGACTCCCCCGAGCAGGAGATGAGATTTGAGGAGCTGTTGGAAGAACTGCGATGCATGGTGTGCCAAAACCAAACCCTTGCGGACTCCAACGCGGGTTTGGCCCGGGACTTGCGAGAACGTGCGTACAACATGGTTCGCAGCGGCAAATCCAATAATGAAATCATCGAACATATGGTCGAGCGCTTTGGAGACTTTGTTCTGTATCGACCGCCCTTAAAGAAAACGACCGTGCTCTTGTGGTTTGGCCCCATCATATTCTTGCTTATTGCAGTATCTACATTCTGGGTATATTCGCGCCGTACAAGAAGAAAACCGATTTCCGATTTGAGTCCTGTCGAGCGCGAGAAAGCGCAACGCTTACTGGACGAATGATCATTCGGACAGTATGAGCGTACTTTTCTTTCTGATCGCAACCGTGCTTGTGTGTATTGCCGCGGGGTCGCTTGTACGAGTGATCCTGCGAGAGCCGATTTCCCAGGAAGTTGCCCGCGAGCAGAAGAATATCGAAGTAGCCAGGCAACGGCTAGAGGAGCTCAGACAGAGAATCGCTGTCGGCGAGATAGAATCAGCCGATGCCGAGATTCTGCAGGAAGAGATCGAACGCGGGCTATTGATTGATCTGGATGAAGCGAATGGTGAAGCAAGTTTTCAGATTCACAGCAGCCTAGATAAAGTCAACCGATGGACTGCTATTGCCGTTGCTTCGGTGATTCCGATTGCCGCTGGTGCGCTGTATCTTGTGCTCGGTCAGCCATCAGTCATATCCAATTCGCCAATCACAAATACGCAAGTAGCGGACGGCGGTCTACTGGACAATGAAACAAATCTCGAGGCACAGGCGTTTGAAGAAAAAACACAGGAAGTGATGAGACGACTGGCGGAACAACCCGATGATGCTCTGGGCTGGGATACTCTGGCGCGGCTGTTCGTTGCTCAGGAAAGATTTGCAGAGGCAGCTGGCGCCCTAAAAAAATTTCGGGAACTGGCTGGAGACAGTGCGGATGTACTGGTGCGCGAAGCCAATGCACTTGCGTTTGCAAACAATGGAGAGTTGCGAGGTGAACCGGAATCGTTAATCGATCGCGCACTGGAATTGGAACCTCAGCATTTCGGAGCACTGTTTTTAGCAGGCTTTGCTGTAGCTCTTCGGCAAGATTATCAAAGTGCACTGGATTATTGGCAAAGAGCAGAGGCACTGAGTCCAAATGAGGAAGTTCGGTCTGAAATCAGACGTTTAATAGCAGGCGCAGAAGCCGAAATTGCCAGTACTAGCAGTTCTTCCGGTGATGGGGTGTCAACAGTGGCTGCAGGCCAATCAGTACGCGTCAGTGTTTCTGTCGAACCGGCCATATTGAAACAGGTTGATCCTCAGGATTCAGTGTTTATATTTGCCAGGGCGCTGCAGGGCCCGGCCGTGCCGCTGGCAGTTGTCAAACGGCAAGTGAAAGACCTGCCGCTTGTCATTGAGCTGGATGACAACTCGGCGATGGTTCCGAATATGACGATTTCGGCCTTCGATAAAATTTCCATAGTTGCCCGTATTTCACGGTCCGGCACCGCTCAAGCGGCAAGTGGAGATTTCTTTGGTGAGACCGGGGTAATTGAACCAAGAATCACGAGTGAGGTTGCCGTTACAATTTCGGAACAAATGCTATGACAGGTTTTGTCGAACGTCACTGTATGACTGCTCGAATTCAGCAATTTATAAGGAACAAATGCCGTTCAAAGAGTGTCAAAAGGAACATATAATTGTTTAGAGTATTGAATATGCTATTGATTACCGTTGCGCACTGTGGGAAGGACATCTACTTTGACGTGTGAAGGAATCAGGCGCTTAAAATTTGCATGATCGGGAGCGAAGTCATGAAAAGTAAAGTTTATCTGGCCACAGTTTTATTTGGACTCACTGTCGTTGCAGGAAGTGCAGTTGTGATTGCTGCTTCGCCGCCCTCCATAAACGGAGAGGCGCGGGTTATTTCAACCACGGAGCGATATGTTACTGTGCGAGAAGTAAGGCCAACGAAAGAATGTCGGGAAGTTCAAGTCAGCAATTCGGGTTCGACTTCTTCGAATACTCCTGAACTTCTAGGTGCCATTCTCGGTGGAGCGATTGGAAAAGAATTTGATGACAGCAGCGATGCTGGGGCTATTATTGGCGGATTGCTGGGCGCGTCAATTGCCAGCGATATGGAAAAGAAAAACGCCAAGAACAAGGGTTCTAGTGGAACAGAAATACAGTGTGCGACAGTTAACAGAGAAGTTGAAGTGCGCAGAGCGGATGGCTATGACGTCACCTACGAATATGATGGACATCTGTTCACCTATAAAATGAACAACTATCCAGGTACCACAATTCCGGTACGGGTGTTTGTACTTCCAGTTGAATAGGTAAATCGACTGCCGATACTGGTCGGTTACAGACGAGCTCTATCGACGTAGTTTATTACAGTTGCATGCCGACTTTCCGGCCCTCGTAGGTTGCAGCCGGTGTCTGTCTGGGCGACAGACAATCTCCAATCGCATGTATTTCGAACGACTGCTCTCCGGCCAGTTCGTTTTCAAGTTCATTTGCGGGTACATTCACCGTAGCAAGCACAAGGCTGTCGAATTCTTTTTCGACCACTGATCCATCCAGCAAGTCCATAATTCCGGCCTGATTTCCGCTCCACTCAGTTACCACTGATTCACAGTAAAATCGGGTTCCGGCTTTGCGCAGTCGTTCCCGCAACGCGAGGTCAGCGCCAGTTCGTGTGATTTCCCGCCCGACAACCGGGTAGGGCGTTACGATTGAGAGTTCGTGTCCCTTTTCAACCATTTGAAGTGCAGTGCCCCCAGCTTTCCAGGTTCCTACGTCATCAAGCAACAGTACGGACTTGCCCAATTTTGCACAGCGGTTCATGACGTCCTCTACGTCCCAGACATTTTCGCAGTCGATACCTGGTAGCGTGTCGCGAGTCGGTATGCCACGCTGATATCCGGTTTTTGATGGAATTGATCCCGTTGCAAGTACTACAGCATCCGCCTCGAACGCAATCACATCTTCGGAGAAGAAAGGCGAATTGAACAGAACTTCGACTCCAGTTCGATTGAGCTGTCTCTCAAACCACGCAATAAAGTCAAGAATTTGTCCTCTTCTCGGTTGCTGTCCGGCTAGTCGAAACTGCCCCCCAAGCTCTCCGGAAGCCTCAACCAAAGTGACATCATGTCCGCGTTCTGCCGCAACCCGAGCCGCTTCGCAACCTGCAGGACCGCCACCGACAACCAGTATTTTTCGGCTGACTTTTGCTTTTGTGAATCGATCTCCGCCCCACTCGAACTCACGTCCGGCTGATGGATTGATCAGGCAGCTGATCCAGTAATCCTTGTATCTACGCCCCCAGCACATTTGATTGCAGGACAGACAAGGTCTGATGTCATCAGCACGGCCCTGCATAGCTTTGTTTGCCAGATGAGGGTCTGCGATTTGCCCTCTGACAATGCTGACCATGTCTGCACTTCCAGAGCCGATAACGTAATCTGCGGTCTCCGGAGTCCGTATGTGACTTTCAGCCTGAACTTTTGAATAGGTAACCGCCTCGCGGATTTTTGCAGCAAAGGGAACACCCAGTTGATCTTCGTGCAATGCATTCGGTATGATCATTGTGTGGTTGTAATACCCTCCGGTACCTATGGTTACATAGTCAAAGAGACCGCGTTCGTCGTGGTAACGAACAATTTCCTGCATGGCATCAAGTGGTAGCACGTCAGACTCGACAGGGTCATAGCTAGTGCAGACGCCGATAATGAAATCAGGCCCGACTGCTTCGCGGATTGCTGCAAGCAAGTCTACCGAAAACCTCATTCTTTTCTCGAATGAACTGCCATAAGAATCGTTTCTCCGATTTGTAAAGGGCGACCAGAACTGCTCAATTATTGCGTTGTAGGCAGCCATCAGTTCGCATCCGTCGAATCCTGCTTGTTGTGCGCGAGCAGCTGCCCGCGCGAACGAGTCGATTACCTCGGCAATTTGATTGTGCGTTATTGCGACGCTGCCGTCGTGGTCATGCATGGAAGGCATACCGGACGGCGACCAGTTCGGTGCGAAAGAGTTATCCCAGTCTCCGTGCGCTCCAACATGGTACAGTTGCTGGATCATCACGGTTTCATACTCGTGGCAGCTGTCTGTGATTTTGCGAAAGTGCGGAATTATGCTGTCGTCTCCCTGACGAAAATTTCCGCGAGTCAGGACAGCTGTACGATGAACTGGAACGGGTTCTACCACAATCATGGCTGCTCCCCCAATCGCTCTTTCCAAGTAATAGCCATGGTGACGTTCCACTGGGAGTCCGTCAACTGCCATGTTGGCAGTATGGGCGCCAAAATTCAGTCGATGCTTGAGCGTCTTGTGCCCTAGGGTGAGCGGACTGAAAAGATGTTTAAAGCGAGGCTGCCCGTCTGCTTCTGAATTCACGGGTATTCAGACCTCCAAGTCTAGTTGTGAGAATTAGGATCGAACGGCTTTTTTTCTTATTCTTGTAAAGACTTTTACCAACGGCAGCAGTAGGAGAATTATCGCACAGATCATGATCCCTGCGGCAATGGGTCGTTCAAAGAAAATCGCTGGCGAACCATGCCCGATAATCAGTGACTGTCGCATGGAAGTCTCGGCAAGTGGCCCCAAAACAATTGCGAGCACTGCGGGCGCCATCGGATAGTCGAGTTTTCTCATCAGATAGCCGACCACGCCGAATAGAAGCATGAGCCAGACGTCGTGCATGTCGAGAGTGGGTGCATAACCACCCACGATACAAAGTATGAAGATGGTGGGTGCGAGGATGGTGAACGGTACTCTGAGTACCCAGATAAATGCCGGAATGAATGCCAGGTTGATTAAAAGTGCGAACAGGTTGGCTGCATACAGACTGGCGATCAGCCCCCAGACAAATTCGGTCTGGTCGATGAACAGTCTGGGTCCGGGCTCAAGTCCCCAAATAACCATGCCACCCAGCAGAATTGCTGTAGTCGGTGAGCCTGGAATTCCAAGAGTCAGCATCGGCAGCATGGCACCGGTACTGGCGGAATTGTTCGCAGATTCGGGTGCGGCGACGCCCTTGACGTTGCCTTTGCCGAAGCTTCCCGGATTCTTGTCCATCGTTTTTGCCACTCCGTATGCCATCAGCGATCCGGGAGTGGCTCCAGCGGCTGGCAGGATACCGACGAAAAATCCGAGAAATGATCCCATCAGCATGGTTATGATCGAATCCTTCAATCGAATGATGTTGGAGATAAACTTCTTGAACGAGAGCTCGAGGGTCGATACCTCTACTTCACCTTTGTTGGTTTCAAGCGTCCAGAGAATTTCTCCGATTCCGTAGATTCCGATTGCGAGTACCAGGAAATTCACACCGTGAAAAAATCCTGGAATATCAAAAAAGATCATCCGTGGTTCACCGCTGACAATATCAAGTCCCACTGCACTGAGTACCAGTCCAATCAGAATTGAGAAAAACGTCTTTGGGATGTCATCACCGCCAAGTCCGATGAACGTTGCGAATGCAAGCAGCATCAGTGCAAATTCTTCCGGTGCACCAAATCGTAGCGCTACCTCTGCTAGTGGCGGTGCGAACATTGTAAAAAGAATCACGGAAATTGTTCCACCGACGAAAGATGCTGTAGCAGCAGCAATCAACGCTTGATCAGCGAACCCTGCCTTGGCCATTGGTCGACCGTCGAAGGTTGTAGCGACCGCGGTGGAGGCACCCGGTATTCCTAGCATGATTGAACTGATTGCACCGCCATACATTGCCCCGTAATAGATGGCTCCGAGGAAGATCACCGCGGAAGTTGGGGGAACCAGAAACGTCATCGGCAGCAGAATCGCAACTCCATTCACCGAACCGAGTCCTGGCATGGCTCCAATAAAAAGCCCAATGATGACGCCAGCTAGAATCATCGCCAGATTGAGAGGCTCTAGTGCGACGGCAAAACCGTCTAACAGAAGATTGAGAATTTCCACTTTCTACAGGAAAATATCGTACAACGGATAGAAAAGAGGTTCGGTTAACCCTTTTGGCAACGTTATGGTGAGTGCGATCTCAAAAAAGAAAAATGTCACAACAGGAAACAGTACTGCTAGCGTAATGGTCAACGGCCATGGATGGCGACCGATAAATTTCATATAGAAGATCAGAAGGAGTGGTATTGCACCATAGACACCAACGAGATAGATTGATCCAACCATGATCGTAAGGGAAACTGCACCGGTCAAAAAAATCACGAGCGTTTCGCGGTCCATGTAGGGGGTATCGCCGTGTGTATCAAAGTAACCGCGGAACCAGCGAACAATTATCCAAATACAACACACTAACATTCCAGCGGAAAGCCAGAATGGAAAAGCCCCACCGCCTGGACCCTCTCGAGGGATCCAGCCGATGGGGAGTTCAGCACTCTTCCACATCAATCCGACAGAAGCAATGGCCATAACTACGGCCATTACCAATTCAGCTTTACGCATTCGTACTACCGGACCGACTTAGACTAGTCGGATTTAAATCTCTCCGATCTGTTTCAGCATTACTTCGTGAATGTCACGCTCTACCATCCAGTACTCCATCAATGCAGCGCCGCTCAAGAAATCGCCATACAGGCTTTTCTTGCTTCTGTATTCCTGCCATTCTTCGGTCTGAAACACATTTTGGAACAGTTCCTGGTAGTAGGCTGCAGCTTCAGCAGACATTCCGGGAGGTCCAACTACGCTTCTTTGCATGTAATAGACGAATTCGTTGCCAAGTTCGCCGAATGTCGGCGCGTCCGGAAACACTTCCAATCTATTGTCTGTGAAAGCGCCAAGCGGTACTGTGTTGCCAGCTTCATAGAAACCCAGCTGCTCAGACGGATTGTTCACGGTGGAATTCGCATTGTTACCTGCAAGTTCTTTGGCAACACGGCCGCCGCCCTTGAATGGAACGTAGGTCATACTGAGACCATAGGTTCGGTTCAAGAAGTCAGTAATTAACTGATCTTCCTGCCCTTTACCGGTGCCGGCCATAATCCAGTCTTCACCAGCTGCCTTGGCTGCCGTCACAAACTCGTCTACATTGGTGATGCCGCTGTCTATGTTGACCCACAGCAGAAATGTATCTTCCGCCATTCTTCCAATTGGAGTGAACGTCGAGATATCAATTCCTAGGTTCGGTTGACGCAGAGGCGTTGTGTAGAAGCTGTTCAAGGTAACCATCACGGTGTGGTCCTTTGCCGCGCCCGAGGTATTATTCATGTGAACCAGAGCTTCCGCTCCAGAACCGCCGGGTTTGTTGATCGGCACCAAGGGCTTGCTAGACAAACTATGTTTCTCGATAATGGATTGCATCAATCGAGCCATTTTGTCGGCACCACCGCCTTTGCCAGCCATGATGACAAAGTCAACCGGCTTTTTCGGATCAAATTCAGCGACTGCAACTTGAACCTGCGTGACTGATAGAAGCACCAGTGCCAGCATGCTAAAGGCCGCCAAAATTGACTTTTTGATTTGAGTCATATCACTTTCTCCATTTTAAAAATTAGATGAAACTCTAATATAGCATTTTTATAGGAACATCAAAATTGTATACAAAATACCACAATTTTTTCGCTACACCAAAAAACGTATTGAAAGAAAAATTATAGACTCAGTTGGATGCGGTCGGAATAGTGAATGGATTAGACAGGATTAGACTCCGGTGTACGCTAATTCTGTTGATGCATGAGAGGGTGCAAAATGTCGCTGTGGATTCTGTTGGCCGGAAAATTCGGAAAGAAATTTCGGATTTGTTTTGATCAACCTGCATTTGCAGGCTTTCATATCAGTCAAGTTGGGTATATTTACTGCGATACATTTTTCAATTGCTGAGAATGGTGTTCAATTTCTAAATGAGTGGGGTAACAGAGTGACTTTTGATTTTCGCAGCGATACCGTAACCAAGCCGACGGATGCCATGCGCGCTGCGATGCAGCAAGCGGAAGTTGGCGATGACGTCTATGGAGAAGACCCGACAGTCAATCGATTGCAGGACGTCATGGCGGAAAAGTTTGGAATGGAAGCTGGGCTATTCGTTACCAGCGGTACGCAGGCGAATTTACTAGCTCTGCTGTCGCACTGCAGCCGAGGAGATGAGTATATAGTGGGTCAGGTCGCTCACACCTACAAATATGAAGGTGGTGGCGGTGCTGTGTTAGGCGGCATACAGCCTCAGCCTTTGGATTTCGAAGAAAACGGAACAATAGACTTGGATGTAGCACGGGATTTTATCAAACCCGATGATGATCATTTTGCCAACACCCGTCTTTTCTGCCTGGAAAACACAATTGCTGGCAAAGCACTGCCGATGAAGTATCTTGATGATGCTGCTCAATTTGTGAAATCAAACGGTCTGGCGTTTCATCTTGACGGCGCACGCGTCTTCAACGCGGCTGCATTCCACGGAGTTGACGTTGTTGATATTACCGAACGGTTTGACACGGTGTCATGCTGTTTTTCAAAGGGACTGGGTGCACCCGTTGGCTCGATTTTATGTGGTGACCGTGAAACCATTCGTGACGCTCGACGTTGGAGAAGACTAGTTGGGGGCGGAATGCGTCAGAGCGGAGTGGTTGCCGCGGCAGCTTTGTTCGCAGTCGAAAATCACGTAGCAAGATTGGCAGAAGATCACCACAACGCTAAGTGGATTGCAGAACAGTTGTCTTCGATTGATGAGATTGACGTTGAGTTTCACGAGAATCAAACCAACATGGTTTTCGTATCGGCAGATCGCAAGCAGGTCGGTGAACTGGCTCAGTTTCTTCGTGGTAGAGGAATCATTGTCACTCCTGGCTCACCGATGCGCCTGGTGACCCATCTTGATGTCGACCGAGCGGCTTCGTCACTGCTGGTAGATGGAATCAAAAGTTTTTTCTCTCGCTGAATTCAGCAGACATCGCTCTCAACTCGCGGTCAGGCAATTCAATTCGCAAGGATCAAATAGTCAGATTTTCAACTCTTCAAGTTTGAATCGTTGACCGACTGAATCAGCTACGACACATAGAATCTCGAACATCATCGTTGCTCCTACCAAGGCGGTATTACCGGAAGGATCAAACGGTGGAGCTACTTCGACGACATCGCCGCCTATAAGATTCAGCCCCTGAAGAGACCGAATCATCATCTGCGCTTCAAGAGTGGTAAACCCGCCGACTTCCGGTGTTCCGGTGCCTGGAGCATAGACCGGATCCAGCCCGTCTACATCGAAACTGATATAAGTCGGGCCGTCGCCGACGATCTCTCGTGCTTCCTCCATGATCGACTTCCAACCCCTCTCTGCAAACTCTTCCATGTAAACCACTCGCATGCCGGTATCGTGACTGAATTTCCAGATATCCAGATCGTTCAGACTGCCGCGGATACCGATCTGAACGGTTCGCTTTGGATCCAGCAATCCTTCCTCTACCGCTCTTCTGAAAGGGGCACCGTGATGAAACTTAGAGCCGAGATAGTCATCGCCGGTATCGCAGTGGGCGTCGAAATGTACCATGCCGACCGGGTGTTCACACGCAATTGCACGATAGATCGGAAGGGTGACCGAGTGATCACCGCCCGCAGAAACAGGTACAATGCCGCGTTTGTGAATCTGACTGAAATAGTATTCGATTTCGTCCAGACTTTCTTCAAGGTGAAACGGCTTCTGAATCCAGGCGTCTCCCAAGTCTGCGATGTTGCAAATATCGTAAGGGCAGATTCCAGACGACTGATTCTTGCGTCTCATCAGACTCGACTGGTTTCTGATTTCTCGGGGGCCGTGTCTGGCGCCGGTACGATTGGTAACGCCGCCATCAAAAGGAACTCCCACCAGACCTAGATCGACATCGTCCCAGCTTTCCGAATGCGGTGCGCGCATAAATGTGGGTATTCCGGTATAGCGAGGACGCTGTATCGGATCATTAAAGGCTTCGTATTCGTACATGTTGCCGATTCTCCTAAAAATTTGTGACCTGTCCTAGTGCTATTGTATGGAAGGCCGGATAACTCCTGCTGATATATTTGCGACAGTTTTCACTTCCGGCTGTAACCATGGTTTCAATTCAGCAGTTATTTCTGTATCCAAATCGCAGAATTTTGAAATTAACCAACCCATTGCGATCTCGGCTGCACGTCTCGAACCGTCGTCGATCTTCAATGCAAAACCGAGTGGATTCGAGTCGACAGTCATCCCCGCGTACATGCCTTCTGCTCCCACTTTGATCAGCACTCTGCCGTGGGTGGCTAAGGGAACCGCAGTGCAGAAACGATTTTCGCCGCCGACAAGTTCTGGAAATTCCGCCATTGCCGAACAAATTCGGTGAGCCGAGTTCTGACGGGCAATGGAGTCGAAATTACCGGAGGCGAGTTTCCTGAAAGCCGATGCAATGCCGTGTAAAGAGATGCCAACTACGGGAATTCCACAGCCATCCGTGCCGAATGGTCGCGCTTGCAACGGTTCCTCAGTCAGTTCCTGAAGCACCTTCAGGACGCTTTGCTGGACTGGATGCGAACGCTTGACATAGCCTTTTATCGGTACATCGTTGTGCTTGGCAACAGTAATGAATCCTGCATGTTTTCCAGAGCAGTTGTTGTGTAGAGAATTCGCTTCAATTCCTTCGCGAATCATTTCAATTCGGGTGTGGTGATGAGAGGGATGTTGCACACCGCACTCAAGCGCGGTTTCATCCAATCCAATTTTCTCCAACCACCTGCGCACTCCATTTACATGTCTAGACTCGCCAGGATGCGAAGCGCAGGCAAGTGCAATTTGCTCGTTTCCGAGTTTATAGCGCTCCAAAGCACCGGACTCTGCTAGCACGATCGCCTGCAGGGGTTTGATTGCTGATCTCGGATAAATAGGACGATTTACATCACCGAATGCTGCGACTGTTTCGCCTTGCTCATTCACCACGATGGCAGCGCCTCGATGGAAGCTTTCAACCATATCGCCGCGAATGACTTCGACTAAAATTGGATTAATTGAATCCTTCAAACCTGTTCCCCGGCGGTTAGATACATAAGAATTCTTGCCACTCCGTCATGGAATAGCTGTTACCCATCAACTACGAAAGAAGCCAGCCACCTCCCTCTCGGGGGCTCGCCCAAGTCCATAACTGTCCACGAAACCGGGGCAATTCCAGAGAGCCTTCAATCAAGCAGTTTGAGGGCATCCTCAACGGAAGCACCCTCGTGAATTATGCTGAACAAAGCCGCCGTAAACTTGCCGGGACTTCGATTTTGCCAAATGTTGCGGCCCATCACCACGCCAGCTCCGCCGCAATCGATAGCCTCCTTCACGGAGCGAAGTACATCGGCCTCCCATCTCGCCTTGGCCCCTCCCAGTATCACGACGGGCCGGTAGCAACCATCCACCAACTTTCGAAAGGATTCGCTGGATCCGGTGAATTTGGTCTTGATGAGATCCGCCCCTGCTTCTACGCCCAATCGAGAGGCCATGGCAATGTTTTCCGGAGTGTGAGCGTCGAGGTTCTCGAAACCGCCCGGCAGCATTTCGGCCAGGAGCAAGATCCCCCAGTCTCTGCAATCCGAGGCCAGGCGGGTAATATTGTTCATGGTCTGCGTTTCAAAATGAGACACCGGAAAACCCATGCATGCAACGCCATCGGCGCCCAGCCGCAGGGCATCTTCGACAGAGAAACACAGCGGCCACTCTTCCCTGCCTCCCGCCGAGAGAGACGTCAGGACCCCATCGACGCGAAGAAGAAGCCCAGCTCGCCCGAAGGAACCAGGATAGGTCTTGGCGATCCCAAAAGTGGTGAGAATAGCATCCGCTCCCGATGAAACCACCTCTTCGATGACCCGGCCTGGGTCTTCAAGCGCTGGGTTGACGTTCATGAAGTTACCGTGATCCATCGCCACGATCAGGGCCTTCCCATCTGTCCGGAAGATCCGACGCATCCTGGGGTGGAGAAACACATCCGGACCCAGCGGCATGGCGTCTTCCTCAGGAACCGTCCTGGCGGACTACAACCCGCTGCACCGGACCGCATGGGTGTTTCGAGAGCTCCCAGTCGAGCTCCTGGAGGGAAATAATTCTTGTAACCAACGGCCTGACGTTGATCAACCCGTTTGAGAGCAGTGCCACGGCTTCGCGAAAGTCTTCCTCGCTCTTTCCCACTGAACCGAGCAGTGATACCTCCCGATCATGTAACAAGTTCCAAGGTACATCCAACCGCTCCGGTGGGTGAGTGCCCGCGAAGAAGATCACCTGACCTCGCGTGCCCACCATCTGCATCGCCGATTCCCCGGCCGACTTGGTGCTGGCAGCCACGAACACGGCATCGGCCTTCCTGCCGTCACTGCAGTCCGCGACAACGGCGACTGGGTCTTCCTCGGAAACATCGGCGACCCAATCCGCTCCAATTGCTCTGGCCAAGCTCAACCGATCCTTGTTTATATCCAGAACCAGAACCTGCGCGCCCATCATCTTGGTCAAAAGGACATGCAATATCCCCATGGTGCCAGCTCCCACGACCACGACCACGTCGCCGAACTGAATCCGGCTACGTTTGACCGAGTGAACACAGCAAGCCAAGGGCTCGGACAGAGCCGCCTCCTCTGGACTGATGTCCCCCCAATATCGAAAAACGCGCTTAGTGGAAATCGTGACGAATTGGCCAAAACCACCCCCCACAATCCGATATCCCCGGCGCTCCGTATTGTAGGCTTTCTCACAGAGATTGCTGTGTCCTCGAATGCAATGGTAGCAGAAGCCGCAACGGTTGATCGCGTCCAGGACGACCTTGTCTCCAACTTTCAAGTTGGAGCTGTCGTCCGGGGTTTCGACAACGATCCCGGAAACCTCATGCCCGCCAATCACTGGGTAGGAGACTTTCAGAGATCCGGCAAAGATTCTTCGTTCGGTTGTACAGATTGCAGTCGCGGCCGTTTGGACGACGGCATCCCCTGGTTCGGGAGCGAAACAGGGGAGATTCTGAATCGATCCTTCTTCGGCGCCTGTCATGACGAATGCTCGCATCATTTTAGTCATCCTATCTCCTTCCATGAGGTCGTCTCGCCAAATTTCCTCCGTTGTCGGGCGGCGTGCCTCGACCTGCACGGCGGATTGTCCATGGTGAGAGGTACGACATCATCGAGAACCTCGTGTAGATGCCGAATTAAATTCTTCAAAAGAACCGTTTGAAAATCCCAACTTTCGGGCAGTCGGTGATCAGCCGGAATTATAGATCAGACCTCCTTTTATTTCGGGTGGTCTGTCGCGTCTTTAGTTGAGCAGCCGTTGCACTGAAGCTAGCAGAAGACTGGATCAGGTCAGAGAGGGTTATCAGTCGATAACAGGTGCCTTCAGTCTGCACGACGATTGCGTGATACAGCAGTCGATCCAGCAATGCTGTGGCTACCACCGGATCGCCGAACACTTCGGCCCATTCAGTAAACCTTCGATTCGAGGTCAGAATCATGGCGTCTATTTCGAATCGGGAGCCGATCAGTTGAAAAGAACAGATTGGCGCTATCTTTGCGCAGTGACAGGCAACCGATCTCATCGACAATGAGCAGTGCAGCAACGGGCGTCGTTGGAACCCTGCGTGGGTTCGGAAGAGGCATGGAACAGGTGTTTCGAAGCGCACGAGAATGCGTAAAATACAATAATAGTCATTATTATCAATAGGTTACTATTCTAGATGAAAACCTGCGTCGAACATTCCTCTGTTCCGAGCGGTCGTATTCGATTGATATCGTCGAAATTCGTGTCATTTCGTATATGATTGTTATTCGATTATACCGAACCAAAAAAGGTGCACACTTCATGGCCGTACTCTTGGTCGAACGTAATGAAACGTTGAAAATTTTGTCACTGAATCGACCTGAACGCGCAAATTCACTGAGTGCAGAACTGGTTGAGGCTTTGACCGATACGTTCACTGAGTCCTGCACTGACGATACCCGAACGCTGGTGATTCGGGGGAACGGTAAATCATTTTGTTCAGGCTTTGAGCTTGGCAACTTGGAAAGCGAGAGCGAAGTAGCAGATCGCATTCTGAAGATTGAGAAAATGCTCCAGGCAGTGCACCACGCACCGTTTCTAACTGTTGCACTTGTACATTCCATGGCTTTTGGAGCGGGGGCTGACCTGGTGTGTTCGTGTAACATTCGAGTCGCGGCACCTGGCAGTCGATTCTGCATGCCGGGACTGAATTTTGGAATTTTACTCGGAACCAGGCGTCTTGCACATCGGATTGGAACCGATAATGCAATCAGCGTGCTGATCAATACTCGAGTATTCGATGCTTCGGAAGCGCTGAAGATGGGTTTCCTAACGCGGATTGCGAATCAGGAAGAATGGTCGGAACAGATCGAATTGGCAAAGCAAGCGGGAGCGGCAATCGCGAGCGAACATGTGAGACGAATGTTGAGAGTCGCGGTTCCCGATACCCGCTCGGAAGACATGGCGGATTTGATTGAGTCAGTCAATGTGCCTGGTTTGGTCGATCGAATCACAAGTTACAGAAATTCACTTCGCAAACGCTCCGGCAAATAGCCAGCTAAAATTCGGTGAGAATGATGATTCAGTTTTTCAGTTATGTGGGGCCGCTTCGAGCGATGCTCTACATACTGGTGCTGATGCTGACAGTTTCTGCTCTTTTTTCTTTCGGAGAGACACACAAGTCCGGACTGATGATGTTCCCGACTCTGATTGCACCGACGCTGGTTCCGCTGCTCTTTTTTGTAATTCCACTGGACATGACCATGTGCAAAATCATGATGTCGGATAAAAGTAAGAAATCGCGTAAACGCTACAAGAACATGATTTGGTTGGACCTGGCAGCTCTGGCAATACTGTTCATTGCCTGGTTTCCCTTTTACAAAAGACTGTTGTTGCTCTAAGCGCTCTCATGACGAGGAAGATTCAATAGGGCGGGCAAGTCCTTCGACAATTTCCGTATTGGGAGTATGCAGGAAAACCTCAGATGAAATGAGAATTTTCCAGCTACGGCTTGATCCGCCTAGAACGATATTCTCCCGTTGCATGACTGCACTGTCCACCCATAGAGGCAGATTATCCGGTAATCCGATCGCAGTGACCCCTCCAACCGTCATTCCTGTAATCCGTTGAGTTTCTTCTGTCCCTGCGAACGATACTTTCCTCGCACCAAGTTTCTTTCTAACGACGTGATTTACGTCCAGACGGCAATTTGCCAGTACCACGCAAGCAGCAAATTTTGCTTCGCCGGACTTCGACTTAATGACAATCGTGTTTGCACAGTCTTCCACTGCGTACTCATAGTGTTCAATGAATACTTGAGTATCTGCAAGCTCCGGATCACATGGCATTAATTCATAAGGAATTGCCAATTCGTCCAGATGCTGACGGAGCTTTGCGGTCTGCGAGCCGGTCACTTGGAGGCAAACGTGTTTCTACGTGCCAGGAAGAATAGGCTGGTACCGACAATTATCAATGGCACGGAGAGTACCTGTCCCATTGTCCCCCAGTCGGAAATGATGAATCCTGGAACTGCATCGGGTTCGCGAAAAAACTCCACGAATATTCGAAATGCCCCATAACAGGTCAGAAATAACCCTGTAACAGCTCCTGTTGCTTTGGGTGATGAGGAATAAAGCCATAGTATTGCAAATAGTGCGACTCCCTCTAAAGCAGCTTCATAAAGTTGTGATGGGTGTCTTGCAAGCTGTAGGGGATCAATTGGAAAAATCATGCCCCAAGCCAATTCGGTCGGTCGTCCCCATAGTTCTTGATTGATGAAGTTTGCAATTCGCCCGAAGAAGAAACCGATGGCACAGAGCGGACTTGCAAAATCTGCCAATCGAAAAAATGACACGTTGAATTGACGGCTGAAAATGAAACCGCCGGCGGCTGCCCCCAATAATCCGCCGTGAAAAGACATGCCACCCTCCCAAATTTTGAAAATATCAATCGGATTCGTGATGTAATGGAGAAAATGGTAAAACAATGAATATCCGATTCGTCCACCGAGGATTGC
Organism: Arenicellales bacterium; assembly: GCA_965219265.1. Classification (GTDB taxonomy): domain Bacteria; phylum Pseudomonadota; class Gammaproteobacteria; order Arenicellales; family JAJDZL01; genus JAJDZL01. Next base: position 2,575,070 of record OZ244730.1, on the reverse strand, counting down.
GCCAAGGGCGAAATAGAGAATCAGGTCGGTGACCTGAGTTTTGGAAATCGGAGACAAGGAGGCAGAGGCTCTGATCCTGCCCAGCACAATAGCGCTGACTATGCCGGCGAAATATGCAACTCCGTACCACCGAATCTGCAGAATTCCAAGATCAAGCGCAACTGGATCAATTTCTGGATATGTAATCATTCGATTTTGACAGTCAGTAATTGAAGTATTTGTTGAATTACCTGAAAATGGCGGTACAGATGTCTTTTTCAATTTTTAGTATACATTCGATCTTAGGTCGGCTTTGCGCGAGAGCAGTACCGGATATCAAATTATCAAGGTTTACAAATGAATGAAGAAACACCGAGTCCGAATAGACTGATCAACGAAACAAGTCCCTATCTACTCCAGCATGCTTACAATCCTGTTGACTGGTATCCTTGGGGTCCAGAGGCACTGGAAAGGGCAAAAAATGAAAATCGACTGATTCTCCTGTCCATCGGCTACTCCGCATGTCACTGGTGTCATGTGATGGAGCGAGAGTCATTCGAGGACGAAGAAATTGCCGAAATCATGAATGAAAACTATGTTTGCATCAAGGTTGACCGGGAAGAACGTCCAGACCTCGACAAGGTCTACCAAACTGCTCATCAGATGTTCAATCAACGTGCCGGAGGATGGCCACTGACAGCGTTCCTCACTCCAGACGAACACACCCCGGTGTATGTCGGCACCTATTTCCCCGATACGCCGCGCGCTGGAATGCCGTCATTTGGCTTACTTCTTGAAAATGTCGTAGAGCAGTATAAGGAAAAGAAACAGCATCTTGCGCATCACAACAAGGTTATAAAAGACGCCTTTGCGCGTCTAAGAACAGTGGCAAGCAACAGCGAACTGCCGCTTGAGGAGTCACTCATGGAGTCGGCGGTTCAGGAACTATTTCAGCAGTATGACCCTGTTTATGGAGGTTTCGGTGATGCACCGAAATTTCCACATCCTACCCAATTAATACTATTGCTGGCGTTTGGGCGACGTCGGCAAGCCAACGCAGCAAAAAAGGAAAGAGCCATCGACATTACAGTGCATACGCTGGAGGCAATGGCAAATGGCGGTTTGCGTGACCAAATTGGTGGGGGATTCTGCCGATATTCAGTGGATGCAATGTGGGAAATTCCTCACTTTGAGAAGATGCTGTATGACAATGCACAGTTGCTTCCAATCTACGCTGACGCGGGCATTTTGAACAATCGCCAGGATTTTCTTGATATTGCAGTGCAGACAGGCGAATGGGTAATGCGGGAAATGCAGTCCGAAAACGGTGGTTATTTTTCCACAATTGATGCAGATTCTGAGGGTGAAGAAGGAAAATTCTACGTTTGGACAGTTGAGGAATTGAAAGAAAAGCTTTCCTATCAAGAATTTAAAGTTGCAGACATTCGCTATGGACTTCGAGGTGAACCGAATTTTGAGGACAATTGGCACTTGAGAGTTGTCAATCCGCTCAGCGTCGTTGCAGAACGGTCTGGAATACCGAGTTCGGAAATTCCGATATTACTTGAAAGCGCCCGTCAAAAGTTGTATTCGGTTCGCAGCAGACGAGTTCCGCCCGATCGGGATGAAAAAATTCTCGCATCATGGAACGGTCTCATGATCAAAGCGATGGCCAGAGCTGGCAGATTGCTCAAGCGAACGGACTTCATCGACTCAGCAGTGCGCTCGCTCGAATTTGTACATACTCAAATGTGGAAAAATAGCAGATTGCTTGCAACAGCCAAAGACGATAGAGCGCATTTGAACGCGTATCTTGATGATTATGCATTCCTGGCGGATGGTATTCTCGAACTGTTGCAGGCTAGGTGGAGCAATTCGGACCTGAACTTTGCAATGGAACTGTTGGATGTTCTACTGGATCAATTCACAGACCCGACGACGGGTGCATTTCACTTTACCTCCGATGATCACGAAACATTGCTTCACCGCGCCGTACCAACACATGACGAAGCGACTCCCTCCGGTAATGGAATTGCTGCACAGGTTCTAGCCAAGGCAGCTTATTTGCTAGGGAAAAATCGATACATGGACGCTGCGACGAAAACCATGCATGCACTTCACCCGGCGGCACTGCACCTGCCGTCGGCTTTTGGTACCAGCGTAATTGCAATCGAGGAAACGATCAATCCAAGTCCGATTGTGGTGATTCGAGGCAAACTTGACAATATTAATGAATGGGCGGATGCTTGTATTAAAGCTGCTCCACTAAACACAATGGTATTTCCAATCCCGCTGGACGCAGAAGAAGGGCTTCCAGGACTGTTGAATGAAAAATCCGGCGGTATCGATGTGGTTACGTATCTTTGCAGTGGATTTACTTGTTCTGCGCCGTGTAGTTCACTTGAAGAGCTGAAAGAAATGATCGGGAATGTCTAGTGCATCCAATAGTCATGGTGAGTGTTCCTGATTCACATTCAATTTGAAGAGACGATACGTCGAATCAACGCCAGTAGCAAAAATGAACTGATTGCGATCACCATGACAATTACGAAACCATTCGATCCCCAGATTGTCATGGCAATTCCGGCTGATCCGGGCGCCATCGCGCCAGCTACTCCCCACATCACGCCAAAAGCTGCATTTCCAGCCGCGAGCTGCGCTCCACGAAATCGTTGTCCCATGATCGCCAGCGCAACTGTGTAAATTCCGGCAATTGCCCCGCCCCAAACGAGCATGATTGGCCACACGATAATACGAGTATCTATGATAAACGGCAGTGACAAAGCACCGAGCAATACGACCAGTGCGCAGACAAATATCAGAGAATAGCGATTGACTTTATCTGCGAGCCAGCCAATGAGGGGCTGTGCCGCCATCGACCCAACTGCCAGGACAGTAAGAAACAGTGCCGCAACTTTTTCTGTCACTCCATTTTGAATAGAATAGACCGGCAGGAGAGTGAGGAGTGCCGCCTCCTCGAATGCCATGAGGGCAGCGGCGCAAACAAGCGTCGGTGCCCACAACATGAATCGCCATACGTGAGAAACATGTCCGCCAGAAAAATCCGGTGAGGTCCCTCGCGTCCATCGCAGTGGTATTAGACTGAACGCAATCACGATGAACGCAACAAGAAACGGCAGTGAACCTTCAGCACCAAAAAAAACGATAAAAAGCGGGGACAGGGCAAAGGTTGCGCTCAGGGTTAGTGTGTATAGCCCCAGTACTTGACCGCGCGAACGATCATCCGCTATTTCGTTGATCCAGGTTTCACTCACGACAAACAGTACAGAGCCCGCTACACCCATGAGGAAACGACTGATGAACCACACATACACGTTGTCACTGAACATCATCACCAGAATCAAAGTCAGATCTGCACAAATGGAGAGGAATACCAATCGGCTTACATTGACCGTACGCATAATTAGCGGTGTGATGGGTGCGGCGATGACTGCGGCGAGGGATGGCATTGCACCCATGACCCCGATCCATGAGGGCGGAAATCCACGCGCCTCCATTTGCAGGCTGATCAGCGGATAGAGAAACCCGCCGGTCAATCCATAAATTGAAACAACACAAATGATGGCGAGAAGAATCCTTCGACGAGAAGGATCCGGCATAATATAGCGAATGTAATTATTCACTATACTGCGATCGCGATTCCGCCTCGTCGATCATCACCAAACCCCGCAACTTCAGAGTCCGTGTGCGTTGCTGTGTGTACTCCGCCAAAAAACACATCGCGATTTTGGAAACGGGTACTGCTGTCGAAAGCCTGCAAGACAGATTCCAAATCAGAACTTTCTAAAATATCTTCGACAAATGCTTCGTTCTGATGAAAGTGGACACGCGGTGCTCGGACTGCATCTTCCACTGACATTCTGAAATCAATCAAATTTACCAGTACCTGCTGGATGGCAGATGGGATTCGATTCGAGCCCCCGCTGCCGATTGCGATCAAACGATTACCCGACGCACGTGCGATGGAGGGTGACATCATTGAGCTGAGCCGCGAATTCGGTGGCCAACCCGTCAATCCGCCCGGATTGACGTCATGTTCCCCCAGCATATTGTTCAGCATAATTGAAGTGCCGGGAATCATTGTTCCGCACCCTTCGCCATTGCTTACAGAGACCGATGCGGCATTTCGGTGTCGATCAATTATGGAAATTTGAGTGGTTCCACGATTTGCCTGTGCGTGATTCAGAAAATTTTGCTTATACAGTTCGTACAGATCTGCATCAAAATCGGCAGTCGAGCTTGAATCTTCTCCGTTCAGAGTGCTGCAAGCTGCAATGGTATTTAGCACCTCGGAAAGATGTTGGGAAGAACCAGGTTGAAATTGTCCAAGATTCTTACGGTTTAATCGGGACAGTCCCAGTGCGATCAATATTCCGCCGTTGGAAGGTGCTGGATTCAGAAGTACGGAATAGTTTCCGTAATCTACCTCAAGTGGTTTACGCAGTTCAACTTGATAGTTTGCCATGTCTTCATAAGTGACAACACCACCGGATTGCGATATGCGATTCACTGCTTTAGCGATTTCACCCCGATAAAACAAGTCATCTCCTTCTATCGCAAGGGATTCAAGCAAATCGTTGTAATTGGGGAAGGATATTGTTTCTCCTGCTTCCACTGTGGAGCCTGGGTTGCGAGTACTCTCAAATATTTCTTTTGAGGTGTCAGTTAGGTAAATCGGAGTCAGGATTCTGAATATATGTGCCTGCATTTCAGTGACTTCGATGCCTTGTTTCAGCATCTGAAGCGCCGGCTGCACCAACTCTCTCATGGGCATTGATGAATAGCGTTTCGCAATTTCAAAGATGCCCTTAACATAACCAGGGACTGCGCTGGTGCCGCAGCCAATGATGAATTCCTGTTGAGTGCTGCCGAAGTCGCACAAGAAGGAACGTGAATCTATCGCATCCAGATTCTTGCGCCGACTTGGTGTTTGAACGAAAAAATCAAACAAAATGGGAGTACTGTCATTGGGCACAGCCATCAAAAATCCGCCTCCGCCTAAGGAAGCGAGAGCCGGTTCAACGATACATGCAGTATGCATCGCGGCAATTGCAGCATCAAAGGCGTTTCCGCCGGCTTTCAATGTTTCAGCTGCCGCTTCAGCGGTTTTCGGATGGCCAGCGGCAACGATTCCTTTGTTCATATGTAGCCTGCGTCAAGATGCAAGAAATTCAAGGTAAGTGATAACATAGCAAATTATGTGCAATTACCACCAAGCAGATTCAAGAAGTACAAATGGCAAGTCAAATTAGAATACCGGACAACGGTGAAAAAATAACGATTCAAGGTGGTACGCTGAGCGTACCAGAAAATCCCATTATCGGATATGTCGAGGGCGATGGCATAGGACCTGACATTACTCGCGCATCCATGCGCGTGTGGAATGCAGCCGTTGAGCTCGCTTATGGCAACAGTCGCAAGATTCACTGGTGCGAGCTTTTCATGGGTGAAAAAGCAGGTAGTCTCTATGATGGAAATTATTTTCCAGATGAGACACTCGAAGCCATTGAGGATTTGGTTGTCGCGATAAAGGGGCCCTTGTCTACACCAGTCGGTGGCGGATTTCGTTCACTGAATGTTTCTCTTCGCCAGTCTCTAGATTTATATGCATGCATTCGCCCGGTGAAATATTTTTCAGGGGTTCCTTCACCCATGCGGCGCCCTGAAGAAGTGGATGTGGTCATATTCAGGGAGAACACGGAAGATGTCTATTCCGGCATTGAATTTCCGAGCGGTTCGCCGGAGAATGAAAAATTGGCAAAGTTTCTGCGCGAGGAAATGGATGTAAAATTCGAGGAAGGCGCTGGACTTGGAATTAAGCCGGTCAGCGAAGTGCGTACCAAGAGACTGGTTCGTAAGGCAATACAGTATGCTCTAGATTCCGGCCGACAGAGCGTAACACTAGTGCACAAGGGTAACATCATGAAATATACCGAAGGTGCATTTCGCTCCTGGGGATATGAATTAGCACGCGAAGAATTTGCTGATGTTACGGTAACTGAAGACCAGGTTTGGGAAATGTACGACGGTGAAGCACCCGAGGGCAAGGTAGTCATCAAAGACCGAATCGCCGATATCATGTTTCAATTGATGCAGTTACGGCCGGCAGAATTCGATGTCATCGCAACCACCAACTTGAACGGTGACTATCTGTCCGATGCTGTTGCGGCTGAAGTAGGCGGTATCGGCATTGCTCCAGGCGCTAACATCGCAGACCATGTCGCTGTATTTGAGGCAACTCATGGTACAGCGCCGAAGTATGCCAATCAGGACAAGGTAAATCCTTCATCACTTTTGCTGTCTGGCGTCATGCTGCTTGAATATATCCGCTGGCAGGAAGCTGCCGATCTCATCAACGAGACGTTTCCAAAAGTGATTCATCAGGGGAAAGTCACTTACGATTTTGCGAGACTGATGGAAAACGCAACAGAGGTTTCGACGAGCGAGTTCGCCTCTGCGCTCATTCAGGAGATGAAAAGCTGAAGCCCATTTCAATCTACGGTGGTGTGAAAATGGGCATGCAAGCTCCATAAATTGAATATCGCACTTGCTACAGTGTCGCCGGGTTAGTTGATCCGCAAGACTACTCAGCGCAACGGAATTTAGGGTCCGCCGCTCTCCAAAAATACCAGCTGGCAACGCTTCGATAAGGTTTCCAGATTTCACCATGTTCCGTGAGTTCCTGCGGACTGGGCAAGTCGTCTTGCCCATATGCAACCATATATCCGCGTCGAACTCCAAGGTCAGTAACTGGCAAAATATCTGGGCGTCCCAGGTTAAAGATTAACAACATCTCGACCGTCCAAGGGCCGATTCCGCGAACAATTGTGAACGCGTCTATCAACTCATTGTCTTGCATTTTTTCAATTGCCGTTGGGGATGGCAGCAGGCCCTGACTTTCCTTTTCGGCAAGATCCTTGACCGCTCGAATTTTCGCATGTGACAGCCCGCAGGTACGCAAACGGTCACTATCGGTGTTCAGCAGCTCATGTGGCTGTGGAAATGAGCCGTTGTACAGGTCCAGAACCCGGTTCAGAATACTGCCGGCGGCGTGGCCTGATAGCTGCTGATAGACGATAGATCGTATCAACGCATCAAAGGGTGTCATGCCCGTTCGGAATTCAAGACGATATTCGCCAATTTCGCCAATCAGGTTGTATAGAGTGGGATCAACCTTCCGAAAATGTTGAATCGCTGACTTGGCACTGTATGGATAGTCAGTAGCTTCATTTGATGTCCATACCATCAGTTAGTTTCTGCTTCGGACAGTTTCGGAGCCAGTCGAATTTCGATACGACGATTGGCTGCTCGACCTTCTTCTGTGTCGTTTGAAGCAATCGGCTGCAAAGCTCCAAATCCGACAATTCGTAATTTGTCTTCAGGAACACCCTGTTGGGTAAGGAAGTTAGCGGCAGCGGCTGCACGGGCTGCAGACAACTCCCAGTTGGTTGGGTAGAATCGAGCAAGATTTCCAGCAATCAGTTTATTGTCTGTGTGACCCTCAATACTCATGATTCTATCGGGATAGTCTTGATATTTTTGAGCAATATCTCGAAGGGTTTCCAGACCTTGTGTACTCAATTTAGCCGATCCGGAATCAAAGATGACATCTGATTCTAGTCTGATCACTGAAAACTTCGATACAAGCAAAGCCATCTCTGTTTGATTTTCGGCAATGGATTGATCCAGAGTTGAAGACAATTCAGACAAATCCTCTTGCAGCACCTGGCGTTCCATTACCAGATTTTCAGATTTAACTTCAGATTCTCGCTTTTTGGCTCGATGACGTCCGAGGTGTTTGCTCGCATACCTCAATCGAGTTGCAAGATATCTTGTGCGTCTTTCAGATTTAACTTCAGATTCTCGCTTTTTGGCTCGATGACGTCCGAGGTGTTTGCTCGCATACCTCAATCGAGTTCCAAGATATTTTGTGCGACTTTCAGATGAAGCCAACTGTAGCGCCAATCTGTCGACTTCGTTGTGTGTTGTTTGAAGCTGATTTTGCAAACCGCTAACAAATTCTTTCAGTGATGCTACCACTTCACTATTTAACTCATCAAGACTTGCTGCGAGCTCTGAGGTTTCTTCAGCCGAGGTTTGAGTCATAGTTTCTGCAGTTTCAGTCTGAGCGGTTTGTTCGGGTGCTGATTCTCCCATCGTCGTTGTGTCGCTGACTGCAATCTCGGACTGGCTCGCAAGTTGCAACAGATTTTCGAGCTGCGCTGTCAGATGATCGACTTGGGCAAGCAGTTGATGGCGCTCATTTTGCAGGCTGCCTACAGATTGATTCAGATTATTAACCGTTTGTTCTAGATCCAGCACTTGCTGATCTGCCCGGGGGCTTTCTGCTACCGCTTCTGCTGAAGTTGTTTCCATGGAAGTGTCGGCAACTTCTGAAACCTCACTGTCTGAATCAGTTGCGGGCTGCAAATCCTCCATGGTGTCATTTGACATCTCTAAGACCTGTTCCAACTGTTCCGTTAGCTGGACGATTGCCTCACTCTGTTCCTGTTGTTGCTGAAGCGCTTTTTCCAACTCGGCATTATTCTCGTCGAACTGTTCTGAAAGTCTGATTGCTTCTTCTTCTTGAATCTTCTCCAACTGAGCAACTTGGGCAAGCAATTGTTGGCGTTCATTTTGCAGGTTGTATACAGATTCTTTCAGTGATTCCACCATTCCACCATATAACTCATCAAGACTTGCTGCGAGCTCTGAGGATTCTTCAGGCTGGGTTTGAATCGTAGTTTCTGCGTTTTCAGTCTGAGCGGTTTGTTCAGACGCTGATTCTTCTTTCGTCGTCGTGTCGCTGGCTACAGTCTCGGACTGGTTCGCAAGTTGCGATTGACTATCGAGCTGCGCTGTCAGATGATCGACTCTGGAAAGCAATTGAAGGCGCTCATTTTGCAGGCTGCTAACAGATTCTTTCAGTGATGCCAACACTTCACTATTTAACTCATCAAGACTTGCTGCGAGCTCTGAGGTTTCTTCAGCCGAGGTTTGAGTCATAGTTTCTGCAGTTTCAGTCTGAACGGTTTGTTCGGGTGCTGATTCTCCCATCGTCGTCGTGTCGCTGACTGCAATCTCGGACTGGCTCGCAAGTTGCAACAGATTTTCGAGCTGTGTTGTTAACTGATCAACTTGGGCAAGCAGTTGATGGCGCTCATTTTGCAGGTTATCTACAGATTGATTCAGATTATTAACCGTTTGTTCTAGATCCAGCACTTGCTGATCTGCCTGGGGGCTTTCTGCTACCGCTTCTGCTGAAGTTGTTTCCATGGAAGTGTCGGCAACTTCTGAAACCTCACTGTCTGAATCAGTTGCGGGCTGCAAATCCTCCATGGTGTCATTTGACATCTCTAAGACCTGTTCCAACTGTTCCGTTAGCTGGACGATTGCCTCACTCTGTTCCTGTTGTTGCTGAAGCGCTTTTTCCAACTCGGCATTATTCTCGTCGAACTGTTCTGAAAGTTTGATTGCTTCTTCTTCTTGAATCTTCTCCAACCGTTCAGTTAGTTGGACGATTGCCTCACTCTGTTCCTGTTGTTGCTGAAGCGCTTTTTCCAACTCGGCATTATTCTCGTCGAACTGTTCTGAAAGTTTGATTGCTTCTTCTTCTTGAATCTTCTCCAACCGTTCAGTTAGTTGGACGATTGCCTCACTCTGTTCCTGTTGTTGCTGAAGCGCTTTTTCCAACTCGGCATTATTCTCGTCGAACTGTTCTGAAAGTTTGATTGCTTCTTCTTCTTGAATCTTCTCCAACTGATCGACTTGGGCAAGCAATTGAAGGCGCTCATCTCGCAGGCTACTTGCAGATTGATTCAGACTATTAACCGTTTGTTCTAGATCCAGCACTTGTTGATCTGCCCGGGAGCTTTCTGCTGCTGCTGCTTCTTGTGCCTCATTCGAAGCTTCATTCAAGGTGCGCAGCGCCAGGTTTTCCTGAATCAAACTCTCGTGATCAGCTGTCAGCAAGTCGAACTGAGTCTCCAATTCGTTCAACTGCTCATTAGTTTGGGAGGGTTGGTGTTCAACCGAGGTCGTTAATTCCGGTCCTTTTGATGCAGGAGATGAAAGGTAGAGTATCCAGCCAGCGGCCGTGGCGATTCCCAGAATTGCCATGAGAATCCACGTTAAAGGTTTTGGTTGCACAGCTTACTCTCTCTGGTTAAAAGGTTGTAGAATTCAATTTCCTACTCAAATCCAGAAATTAACAATCCTATCAGACAGCTTTACTAAGTATATTTTAGTGTAGCACCGTGTTTCACGGTGAAAAATCAGTATGAATCAGCAATTTATACTGTTTTATCTAATATTTATTGAATCTTGATGGTGCGTAGCCGCTGTTTGGCTGCAATATCCCACACATCAACTTCGCTATTCATTTGTTTGTAGTCATCTAGCGCAGTCAGCTCCGATTGCCCTGAAATGACCGACTTGAGGGCAATCAGCACTCCTTGATGCGCAACGATTCCCAGCTGTTCGTCCGCCTGCGATTTCACTATCTCGCCAAGAAAATCTTTTGCCCGTACCATTACGTCTGCGATTGACTCGCCGCCTGGTGCCGGTAGAGTGAAATTCCGACTGCGCCAATATTCATAATCGCGCTTGCCGACTTCTTGTGAAATGTCGTCTTCATGGCGACCGTCATAGTCTCCTAGATTGATCTCGACAAGACGTTCGTCGATGAAAATCGGTGTGACGCGATCGGCGATGATATCCGCGGTCTCAGTCGCCCGCTTAAGAGGGGAGGTATATATCTTTGCAAGGCGAATCGTTTCCAGACGTAGCAGTTCCCGAATTTTGACTGCCTGTTCTCGGCCGGCGATATTCAAAGGGACATCAACTCGTCCCTGCCAGCGTCGTTGTGCGTTGTAGTCCGTCTGGCCGTGCCGGATCAGAATTAATTCCACTAGTGAATTTCTGCGGTTTCGGCAGGTGAAGTAAAGTATAAAGTTGCGAACATTATCATGGATTGAGTAATCTAACTTACCAATTGATTCTTCGGAAAGGCTGAATTGCCAGCCAGGCGATAGGGATATGAAAAAGATTCTGATTCTTGCGATTGTTGCAGGCTTGATTGTAGTTTATTTTGTTTTTGATCTAGGTCAGTATCTTGACTTGGATTATTTCAAGCAGCAGCAGGAACGAATCATGGGGTACCGGGAATCATTTCCGATACGTACTGCGGCGATATTCTTGATTGCTTACATCTTGGTAACTGGACTGTCATTGCCAGGAGCCGCCATTGCAACACTGATCGGTGGAGCAATTTTCGGATTGTTATGGGGAACCGTGCTCGTTTCATTTGCATCGGTGATTGGTGCTTCCTGTGCATTCTTGGTGTCACGCCATATTCTGCGAGACACCATTCAGAACCGTTACGGAGATCGCCTGCGAACAATTAACGAAGGTTGTGAAAAGGATGGCGCTGTGTATCTGTTTACCTTGCGAATGGTGCCGCTGTTTCCCTTTTTCCTAATAAATCTGCTGATGGGACTTACCCCTATGCGTTTGGGCATGTTCTTCATTGTCAGTCAGATCGGGATGCTTCCAGGAACCATCGTATATGTGAATGCAGGTACGCAACTTGCGAAAATCGACTCCCTCGGATCCATTCTTTCACCGGCATTGATTGCTTCATTCGTGCTGCTTGGAATTTTTCCTCTCATTTCAAAGAAAATCATTGATGCCATGAAAGCCAGAAAGGCTTTGGGCAAATATAAAAAACCCAAGAAATTTGAATTCAATGCCGTCGTAATCGGTGCGGGTTCCGCTGGGCTGGTAGCGGCTTACATCGCAGCGGCCGTCAAGGCGAAAGTCGCATTGATCGAGAAAGCGAAAATGGGTGGTGATTGTCTAAACACCGGCTGCGTTCCGTCAAAAGCACTTATTCGAACCGCAAAGTTTTTATCCCATCAGAAGCGTAGCAAGGAATTCGGAGTTCATACAGCCAGCGCCGAGTTTGATTTTAAGGAAGTCATGGATCGAGTCCGAAGCATCATTGGCGTAATTGAACACCATGATTCCGTAGAGAGGTATACCGGGCTTGGCGTGGACTGTTTTGCCGGACACGCAACAATCGAGTCGCCTTACTGCGTAGATGTCGATGGTCAGAAACTGACCACCCGTAGCATTGTCATTGCTTCCGGTGCTGAGCCTGCTGTTCCGCCTTTGCCGGGCATTGATGATGTCAATTACTACACTTCGGATACGATCTGGGAAATCAACGAGCTGCCGAAACGGCTGCTGGTTTTGGGAGGCGGGCCGATTGGCTGCGAATTGTCACAGGCGTTCGTTCGGCTTGGATCAAACGTCACTCAGGTGCAGAGACTTTCGAGAATCATGCCCAGAGAAGATTCAGAATATTCCGAAATGGTTCTTAAACAGTTTATCGAAGATGGCGTGGATGTACGTTTGGAACATCAGGCGAAAGAAATTATCGCGGAAAACGGTGCAAACGTGCTGGTCTGCGAGCACAATGGAGAGGAAGTGCAAATTGAATTTGACACATTACTCGTTGCTGTTGGACGTCGGGCGAGAATCAGTGGCTTTGGAATTGATCAGCTTGGCATTGAATTGTCCAGCAACAAGACCATTGAAGTGAATGAATTTCTGGAAACTAACTTCCCCAATATCTATGCGGTCGGAGATGTCGCAGGCCCTTATCAATTCACGCATTTTGGTGCGCATCAGGCGACCTCAGCTGCAACCAATGCTTTGCTCAGACCGTTTTATCGCCGTCGTGTTGACTACTCTGTAATTCCGTGGGCAACTTTTACTGAACCAGAAGTGGCGCGAGTTGGCTTGAATGAGCAGGAAGCAAAACAAAAGGGAATTGATTATGAAGCAACGGTTTACGACTTCAAAGACCTGTCACGAGCGATTGCGGATAGTGAAGCGAGAGGGGAGATCAAGGTTCTGACGCCTCCCGGCAAAGACAAGATTTTAGGCGTAACGATTGCTGGCGAACATGCCGGTGACCTAATCTCAGAATTCATTCTTGCGATGCAGTGCGGACTCGGTTTGAATAAGATATTGGGCACCATTCACATCTACCCGACTTTAGCGGAATCGGTGCGATTCGTAGCCGGAAACTGGAAACGCAAGCAAGTTTCGGAAAGAACGATGAAGATCTTGCGAGGTTTCAACAAGTGGCGACGCGGATGAGGGGATCAGGTGCGTTGCCTTTGAGACGAATGTATCAGTCTTCCGAATAAATGGTATAGAGCTGGTAATAGTGTCCTTTACGGTGCATCAGTTCCTGATGTGTTCCATCCTCGACAATTTGCCCTTCATGCAAAACCACAATTCGGTCTACTTTTTCGATTGAAGAGAGTCGATGGGCGACTATGATCACGGTTCGCCCTTCACCCAACGCATCGAGCGCACGGCGAACTTGGTATTCCGAATTTGTGTCCAGCGATGAAGTCGCTTCATCAAAAATCAGAAGCGGTGCATCCTTGATAAAAGCTCGTGCAATCGCAATACGCTGCTTTTGGCCACCTGACAATCGTATCCCTCTGTCACCCACAACGGTCTGGAATCCGTCAGGAAGTTTTTCGATAAATTCCAACGCATAAGCCGATTTGGCGGCTTTGTGAATCATCTCCTCACTCGAGTTGTCCAAATTTCCATAGGCGATATTGGCTGCAATCGTATCGTCGAACAAAAAGATGTCCTGACTGACGAATGCGATCAGATCGCGAATTTCCGAAAGTTTGTATTCGCGTATGTCGATCCCGTCTATCAACATCTGTCCATCCTGCAGTTCATACATTCTCGGAATCAACGAAGTTAGCGTGCTCTTGCCGCTACCGGAGGCGCCGACCAAAGCAATGGTTTGGCACGGTTCGATTTCAAGAGAAACCTGATCGAGAGAACTCACTTTTGAATTCGTATAGCTGAACGAGATGTTCTTGAACTCCATGCGTCCCTGCATGGTCTGACGGTCAACGTTTTTATCACCACTTTCCACTTCTGGTTGCTGATCAATCAGGAAAAATACGCGCTCCGAAGCGGCCAGTCCTGCTTGCAACTCTTCGTTGACGCGCAGCAGTCGTTTCATGGACGTGGATATTAACGCCAGCGCGGCCATGAACGAAACGAATCCGCCGACTGTCAGCGGGTTCGTCAGGTCCCGCGTCAAGCTGAAATACACTGCGCCGGCGATTGCCACAGTCGAAATGAATTCAGCGCTCGGAATGGCGATCTCTCTGGCGATCGTCTGCTTGAGTTTCAGTCCGCGAACCTTGTTCGCCAAGTCACCGAGTCGTTGGCTCTCAAAACGCTCAGTCTGGTACAACTTGACGAGGCGATGATAGTTGGTAACTTCCTGAAGATGATGCAGAAAGATCGCCCCCATCTGCATTGAATTGCGATGCAGTTTGCGAAGTCGTTTGGCCACTGCACGTACCAAGGCGGCGATTATGGGCGTAGCAATCACAATAATCAGACTGAGTGCCCAGTCCAAAATGAAAATCCACACTAGCAAGCCAATGATGGTCAGCGATTCCCGTATGACGGTGATCAGAACGTTGGATGCCGCAGATGTCAATGCGTTGACATCTGCAGAGATACGGGCGATGATCTGCGCGGTCGAGTTTTGATCGTAAAAGCGCGTCGGCAAATTGAGCATGCGATCAATCATTTGAATCTGAATGTCGTAAACCACCCGCCCCATTACCCAGTTCATGCAAACGGCATTCACATAGCTGGCAACACCTCGTATTGCGAACAGCGCAATCAGGATAAGCGGCATCCAGAAAATATAGAACGGGTCGCGATCAACAAAACTTCCGTCCAGCAAAGGTTTCATCAGAATCGCCACGCCCGGAGTCGTCAAAGCGAAAAGGGCGACGGATAGCAGGCCAAGCAGGAAATACCATTTATAGACAAGCACATAATTCAGCAGACGTCGGTATAACCGCAATTCGCTGAACAAAGTAGTATTGGAAGGTTGGCTCTGCACTATTAGATTCTTTTCGACTGCAGTTCCGTTCGGACAGTTGTCACCGTGCTAACTCGGCTCTGAGTGGTGTGGAAAGCAAAGCTGCTAGTGCGATTGGCCGCAAATGCCGCTGCGAGAATAATTTCGAAATCAAAACTGGATGCTTCTGGTGAGTTGAATTGCTACACTGCGGACGACACGGGTGAATTGAATGAAACCCATTGGTTACGCGCAATCGCAATGAACTATGTTGCGAAATTCTGTGAAATCCAGTAGAATTTGCGGTCTAACATGGAACAATGGAAACTGATACCTGTTGTTCTGTTGGTTCTACGCAGTGTGTTAAACTGGACATTGCGATGTTTTCCTTATCTGCATCAAATTAATATTGCAGCAATTTTTGCTGTATCTACGGTGCAGTTTCTGCAATTAAATTATATAATTTCCGCTTTTGCTAAAACGTGCGGAAGCAGGTGGCACAAAAGAATTATTTTATCCGGATGGAACATGAATACAATTTCAGCAAAAGCCAAAGATGTAAATCGCGAGTGGTTGCTCGTCGATGCGTCTGATAAGGTTCTGGGTCGTTTGGCATCGGAGGTTGCAATACGCCTTCGAGGAAAGCACAAGCCAATTTATACACCACATGTAGATACCGGCGACTATGTGGTGATCATCAATGCTGAGAAGGTTGTTCTGACTGGCAATAAAGAAAACGCCAAGGTATACCATCGGCACTCCGGGCGTCCAGGCGGATTGAAGACGGTGTCGGTCAGCACCATGCGAGAGACTCATCCAACCCGAATCATTGAAAAAGCCGTGCAAGGCATGATGCCGAAAGGACCGCTTGGACGTGCAATGATGTCAAAACTGAAAGTTTATGCCGGAGCGAATCAGCCTCATGAGGCTCAATCTCCAAAACCCCTAAATTTCTAGAGAATTCATAATGGCAGTATCCAGTGAAGTGTATTACGGAACGGGTCGAAGGAAATCTTCAACGGCCCGTGTTTATTTGACCAAAGGCAAAGGGAGCATCATTGCGAACGATCGGCCGATTGAGGAGTATTTTGGTCGTGAAACCGCACGCATGGTCATCCGCCAACCTCTGGCTCAGCTCGACATGCTGAATTCCATTGATGTTCGAGCGAACGTTACAGGCGGCGGGCAGAGCGGACAGGCAGGTGCCATTCAGCTGGGCATTGCTCGTGCACTGCTACACTATGATGAATCGAATCGTGCTGCGCTTCGTAAAGGGGGATTTCTCACCCGCGACGCACGGGAAGTGGAAAGAAAGAAAGTAGGTCTACACAAGGCGAGAAAAAGGCCTCAATACTCCAAACGATAAAACCGTTCTATTGTGTTTTCACCCGGTTGAAAGATCAGAATTCTAAAAACTGGGGAATCGTCTAACGGCAGGACAACGGACTCTGACTCCGTCAATCCAGGTTCGAATCCTGGTTCCCCAGCCAATCCTTTGCTCTTGTCAGCATACTGAACAGCGGTATGCTAATCGCGCATTCCGTAGCCGCGTTCCAGCAGCACCATGCAAATCGTGAACAGAATTGCGATGGAAATGCCGATCACCGTAAATGATACCCAGATCCCTACGTCGCTTGATCCTAAAAATGCATATCGAGCGACATTGATGACATAAAGTAACGGGTTGGCGAGCGACACGGTTTGCCAGAATTGTGGAAGCATCTGTACGGAATAGAATACGCCGCCTAGATAGATCAGTGGAGTGAGCACGAAATTGGGAATGATGGATACATCATCAAATTTGCGGGCAAAAATTCCATTCAGCATTCCGCCCAGCGAAAAGACCAAAGCAGTCAGTATGAAAATGGCAATTGTGATCACGGGCGACACGATACTGACGTTGGCAAATAAAGAGGAAACCACAAGAACGATACCCCCCACTACAATTCCTCTGCAAATCCCGCCAGTCATATATCCGATCAGGATTACGTAATTCGGCACTGGGGACACCATGATCTCTTCAATGAAGCGCTGAAACTTCGAAGAAAAAAATGATGATGCTACGTTGGTATAGGCTCCAGTGATTATCGACATCATTACCAGCCCCGGAACGATGAAATCAATATAAGTGTGTCCTTGCATAGGCCCGATTCTTGGGCCAATCAGATTGCCGAAAATCAGGAAATACAGACAAGTCGTGATAACCGGCGGTATCAGCGTCTGTGTCCATATCCGAATGAACCTAGTGACTTCTTTGCGCATCAGCGTGTAGAGTGCGACAGAAATGTATTCGACGCTGTTCATGAAGAATTTATGGATTCCATGGAGGCTGCTTCGATTTTTAGTAACTCGATAAACAGTGTTTCGAGTCGATTGGATTTGTTACGAATGCTGGTCGTGCATATGCCGAGTTGCGTCAACTGATCAAACACGGCATTGATGTTGCTGCCGCGTGGAATATCGATTTCAATGGTGGAATCGTTGATCAGACGCAGGGTGTGATCGAATTTTTGTGGAACATCATTGATCGGCCTCTCCAATTCCAGAACATAAGTCTCCTGTCGCAAATGTGTAAACAGAGACTTCATGTCTATGTCCAGAATCAGCTCTCCAAGTTCGATTACGCCGACGTTTCTGCAGAGCTTTTCTGCTTCCTCAAGGTAGTGCGTGGTCAGAATTATGGTAATGCCCTGCCGGTTGAGCTGCTCCATGAACTCCCACATGGAAAGCCGCGTTTCAAAATCAATACCGGCTGTTGGTTCGTCCAATATTAGTAACCTGGGCTCGTGCATCAACGCCCGTGCGACCATCAACCTGCGTTTCATACCTCCGGACAATCGTCGTGACATGTTATTTCGATGCTCCCATAGACCGAGTATTGAAAGATACTTCTCCGCCTGCTGTTGCGCAACGGAACGTCGGACACCGTAGTAGCCTGCGTGATTGATTACGATATTCCAAGGCGTTTCAAACTGATTGAAATTCAATTCCTGTGGAACTAGCCCGATGTGTGACTTTGCTCGCCCAAACTCCTTGTCAATATCGATTCCAAAAACATATACTTTGCCGGCAGATTTGGTCACGAGCGAACAGGTGATGCCAATCGTCGTTGATTTGCCGGCCCCATTTCGTCCGAGCAAAGCATAGAAATCACCCTCGTCAACGTCAAAAGTGACATTCTTCAAGGCTTCTCTGCTGTTTTTATATGTTTTTGAGAGCCCGACTACCGAAAGTGCTTTATGCGGGTCAGATGATGCATTCACTGAGATGATACTTGATTGATAATAAAAGTGTATTCCGAAGTGCAAATTGTGATTATAATGTTGAGCACTGTGTAAACGACACTAAGTTTTTTGTAAAAGTGCATACGAGACCCAATGGAAGATTCTTCATATCTAGGTATTTCCCAGAGTGCTGCCCAACGCGTCAGCCAACTGATGTCGGGTTCAGACATCGGTCTGCGCGTCTATGTGGAAGGTGGTGGCTGTTCAGGATTTCAATATGGATTTCAACTGGATTCCGAACAACAGGATGACGATTTCGTAATTGAGCAGAACGGAATTACATTGCTTATTGATTCACTCAGCATCCAGTACCTGATGGGAGCTGAAGTCGATTATCTGGACGATTTAATGGGTGCGAGATTCTTAATACACAACCCCAATGCGTCCACAACCTGTGGTTGCGGCTCATCGTTCTCCGTTTAGTGTCTCGTCGGCTATGAGGAAGCTCCGCAAGTCGGAATGATTCTTGATTTCCTGAGTCGAACATGATCAATTCGACCGCTCTGTTCCTGAGCGGTGTTATCGGCTTCTGCTTTTTTGTCGGTGTATTGATGGGAATCTGCGGAGTCGGCGGTATTCTGATCATTCCGTTCCTAGTCTATATCGTTGGCATTGAAATTCACACGGTAATTCCAGCCTGTATGGCTGGATTTTCCTTCAGTGCCATTTTCGCGGTCTACTCTTATGCCCGCAGAGGGTCAATTCGATGGGACAAAGCGATTTATCTAGCCATTGGGGCGGCACCCGGTGCCTATCTAGGATCAATCACGGTATTGGCCCTTTCATCATTCGTTCTTGAAATCATTGTCGTTATCCTTGTTTTCGTTTCTGGCATTCGCTCTCTGAAACAGACATCTGCAATTAAAAACGGTACCGGTTTGGACCGTGTTTCCAATTTGGCGCTGATCGCATTGGGGCTGTTCGTTGGATATGGATCCTCGGTCAGTGGAACCGGGGGAGCGCTGTTGCTCGTGCCCTCACTGTTGTTGCTGAACTATCCGGTTTTGGTTGCAGTGGGACTGAGTATGGCGATGCAGATTCTGATCGCGCCGTTCGCCACGCTCGGCCATGTTCTGCACGGCAGTGTCGATTGGATGCTGGCTGTTCCAATTGGGGTTGGAGTGGCTTCAGGTGTATTGATTGGAGCGGTGATCGCCCACAGCATATCCGCAGTTGTCATGCAGCGGGCAGTCGCAATCGCTTTGCTGATCAGTGGAGTAATGATTGTGTCTCTGTTCATCGTGTAGATTAATCCAATGCATCCACAACCTGTGTTTGCGGTTCATCGTTCTCCGTATAGCATTTCATCGGTTACGCGAAAGTTTCGTAAGCCGGAATCATTCTTGATTTCCTGAGTTGAACATGATCAATTCGACCGCTCTGTCCCTGAGCGGTGTTATCGGCTTCTGCTTTTTTGTCGGTATATTGATCGGAATCTGCGGAGTCGGCGGTATCCTGATCATTCCGTTCCTGGTCTATATCGTCGGCATTGAAATTCACACGGTAATTCCAGCCTGTATAGCGGCAATTTCCTTCAGTGCTATTTTCTCAGTCTACTCTTATGCCCGCAGAGGATCAATTCGATGGGACAAAGCGATTTATCTAGCCATTGGTGCAGCCCCCGGTGCTTATCTAGGATCAATCACGGTTTTGGCACTTTCATCATTCGTTCTTGAAATCATCGTCGTCATCCTTGTTTTTATTTCTGGCATTCGCTCTCTGAGACAGGCATCTGCAACCAAAACCGGTACCGGTTTGGACGGTGTTCCAAATTTGGCGCTGATCGCATTGGGACTGTTCGTTGGATATGGATCCTCGGTCAGTGGAACCGGAGGACCGTTGTTGCTCGTGCCCTCACTGTTGTTGCTGAACTATCCGGTTATGGCTGCAGTGGCACTGGGTATAGCGATACAGATTCCGATCACGCCGTTTGCCACGCTCGGCCATGTTCTGCACGGTACTGTCGACTGGATGCTGGCTGTGCCAATTGGGATTGGATTGGCCTCAGGTGTATTGATTGGAGCGGCGATCGCCCATAGGATATCCGCAGTTGCCATGCAGCGGGTAGTCGCGATCGTTTTGCTGTTCAGCGGAGTGATGATCGTGTCCCGGTTCATCGTGTAGATCAATCTCAGTCAGGCCAACATGGAAGTCGGCAGAACTTACAGTTGAATTATGACTTTTTCTTCTCCTGGAGACAGATGAATCTGCAGGCTTCCGGTAAATTTTCCAGCCTCCCATTTTTGAAGGAGGTAAGTGCCTGGCGTGATGTCATACCAGACAACCGTCCCGGGGTCATGAACGACGGCATAGTAGGGATTCGGAGGCACGAAAATCCGGCCGTGCATGAAGGGATGCAAATCGCAACGCACAAAGAGCATTCCGGTTGCAGTCAGCGTCTTGCGCACTGTGATGCTCTTGAGGGGCGTTGCGACATTGAAAACGGTATCATCTCCGTCAATGATATGGGTATTATGCAATATTGGATCGTTGTTGACGATTTCTATGGTGCTGCCGGCTGTAATGAGTTGAAAGGCAGGAGTGAACTGACTGTTCTGAATGGTAATCTGGCTGACATTTGAATTTTCCGGAACAGGGGTAAGCGGGGGCGGAGTTCGCTCCAGAAACACCACAGTTGGCGCATTGGCGACTGAATCGACTCGAATTTCCAGTTGTGCTTGATTCGGGTCTGAGCTGAGGAGCGGCAGACCGAACTGAAAACGATAGAGGACAAGTGATGCCAATGCAACCAGCACTATCCCTAAAGCGAATATCCAGCGAAGTTTGACCGACTTTGTGAAAGTCTGCTTTGTGCTGGATGAATTCTGCTTGAGCGTGCTTTTCTTTAACTGATATTCTTTTACCCGCTGAACGATCAAACGGTACAACAGACGCAACATTGAACTGTAGAATATTCTGGTGAAAGAAGCGAAAATGTTTGTAGTTGGAGTATATCAATGACAGACTGTACTACACATACTTTCCTGCGTGACTGGAAATGAATAAATTGACACTTCCGTTTTACCTACCACAAGGCAGTGAGGTTGAGATTTTTCAATCCGCTTACCGACGTAATTTGGCGGTATTGCTGAAAGGCCCGACAGGTTGCGGAAAAACCAGATTTGTCAGACACATGGCGGCGCAACTGAATCGAGAACTCTTTACAGTCGCATGTCACGACGAACTGTCAGCGACTGATCTGCTGGGACGTTACTTGATCAAGGATGATCAAACTGTCTGGCAAGACGGTCCTCTGACACGAGCGGTTCGAGAAGGAGGCATCTGTTATCTGGATGAAGTTGTAGAAGCGCGCAAGGACACGACAGTTATTCTGCATCCCCTGTGTGATGACCGTCGAACGCTGTATCTGGATAAAACAGGCGAAATTCTCAAAGCGCCTCCGGAATTCATGCTGATTGTTTCCTTCAATCCAGGTTATCAGAACCTGTTCAAAAACCTCAAGCAGAGCACACGTCAACGTTTTGTATCGCTGACTTTCAATTTTCCCGAACCGGATCAGGAAATTGAAATTGTGACTACCGAATCAGGTGTCGGTGCAGATGTTGCCAAACGGCTGGTTGAGTTGGGCAGACGTCTAAGAGAGGTAGAGGGACATGACATTGAGGAAACCGCTTCGACACGTTTGCTCGTCCATGCAGCGCACATGATTGATGACGGACTCAGTCCGAGACAAGCTTGTG
The DNA here is from genome assembly GCA_965219265.1 of Arenicellales bacterium. GTDB lineage: Bacteria > Pseudomonadota > Gammaproteobacteria > Arenicellales > JAJDZL01 > JAJDZL01. Next base: position 2,553,159 of record OZ244730.1, on the reverse strand, counting down.
AAGCGGCATTAATTGACTCGCTTACCGACGACCTTATCATCCGAGATGGTTTGCTGGAAATTGTAAATGTCTTTTTCGCGGAACAATAACTACGTTCTAGAAGGCGTTGCTGTAATTTGGTACGGTTTGCTGTTCGGCTTGGCCGGCAGATTGCGTCATGCGCAGTCTGCCGTAGTCGGCAAAGATCTGTGGCGTGGTCTTGATTTGTACTACCATGCCATGGGCGGCAAGCTGGACCGAAAAGTCAAAGACGACGCGCATACAGACAGTTCAACTCGTATTTCAACGCACGGAGGAATTGATCTACAGGCTTGGTCGGAACCGGGTATTTTGCATCTTCCTCGACGAATCAATCGTTTTCCCACGCGTGAACTAAACCGCGAACTCTATTATTGGCTTGCGGCATTTCTTGCTGTTGACGAACCCTGTCCGGGAATTGAAAAGTTGCCACCCGGAGTTCGACATCTACTGCAGGGAATTTCAACCACGACCCGCCTGATTGAGTCGTTTCCCGCACTGAAACCCCGATACGAACGACTATGCGCACAAGAACTGGCACAACGTCGCACTGCCTATCCTGATCCGGAATCGAATGCCCGAAATCGCTCACTGGCGCTGGAATCTGCAATTCGAGCTGCAATTGGAAGCGGGTCTCCTTGCCGGGATGATTCTCTCAACGAAATGATCGAACAGGCCAGGAAAGGTGAAAGAGTAACTCCAGCTCCCGAATGGCTTGGAAGAACTGTGCCTTTTTTGCCGGTTCCAATATGGTCATACAGAACGGCACCCATTTCCAAGCTGCGTCTGCCTTGGTTTCGAAGCACTAGAAAACATCAAGAGAGCGATCCATTACGATCTGTAGCGAAAGCAAAATTTGATCCGGAATTCCTGCCGGTGCAGAAAGAAAACCTGCCGGTAATACCCGATCAGTTCACATATCCGGAATGGAACTGCTTTACACATTCTTATATGAATAACTGGTGTCGCTTGACTGAACAAAAGCCCAAAGGAGGGTATCGCATCGAGCTTGATGCACAGTTCTCCGAACTGGTTCATCGCGTACAGCGCCGATTTCAACTACTTCGTCAGGAACCTCAATGGAGTCGCTATCTTGAAGATGGTGAAGACTTGGACATAGACGCGTTTGTCACTTCGGTCGGAGACCGCAGGGGATGCGGTCTGCAGGATTCTGGATTCTATCGTGAAAAAGTTCAGCAATACAGGGACATGTCGGTCATCGTGTTGATGGATGCCTCCCGTTCAACGGAAGCGTGGGTCGACAAATTTCGAGTGATCGACATCGCCAAGCAATCACTGGCAGTATTGGCCGAGGTTCTGAACGCAACTGGGGACGAGTTTGCTCTGTACAGTTTTTCGAGCGACAGCCGAATTCGGGTTCGATGCGATCGAATTAAGACTTTTGAGCAGTCTTATGACGACGCGGTGCTGCGAAGCTTGTTGGAAGTCAAACCGCAAAATTACACTCGTTTGGGGCCTGTAGTTCGGCATTTAGGGGCGAAGCTGCATGGACGCAGTTCGAGACAGAAATTGCTTTTGATTTTGAGTGACGGAAAACCACATGACCCGACGGACCGCTATGAAGGCAGGTATGCACTTGAAGATACGCGAAAGGCGCTCATGGAGCAAAGAGCAAGGAACGTAGAGTGCTTTGGCCTGACTATTGATCAGCAAGGTCCACGCTATTTGAACCATCTGTTTGGTAGCGGGCACTATGCTGTATTTTCGCACCTACACTCATTGCCAGACCTATTACCGAATCTATATGCTCGGTTGACTGACTTGAAAATTCATTAACTCAATTCTCGAGGGTTTGGCTGTCAGAAAGGTGCTTCAATTCCATATCGTAGATAAGTTGGAGGAGAAAGCATTCCGCTATTACCTAAGCTGCATCACCAAGCTGAAAACAAATGGTTTTCGCATTTGGATTGTCGTTTTACAATGAACGAACCAGAGTAAGAATCAATCAAATAGTTATTTTTGCTTCAAATTTTGAATTCCAAACTGAACGAGTAATTTCTCTTGTGAAAACGAAAAATCATTTGAATCACGCAATAGCGGTCTGTTGTGTGGTAATGTGTCTTTTTGGAGTAATGCTGACGCAGTCAGTATCAGCCAACGGCGTTGTCATGCTGGTCGGCGATGTCCTACCACTTAAAAATCAGATCGTCTGGCGAAATCTGGTAAAAATTGCGGACAGAAAAGAAGGGGAGAATCTGGTTATCGGGGCCGCACACTCCCGCCCTAGGCTATACGGGGAGTTTGCATTGCGCTCCTATCAACGCTATGGAGATTCTGCCGAACTGTTGCCTTTAGCTGAGGTGTTTCAGGAGTTTTCGACTGATTTTCGGTATGTCACAGAAGATCAAAATGTGACAGATCGAGTTCGTGCCTCTCGTTCTGTATTTTTCGTCGGTGGAGTCCCTCAACGCCTATCGACAGTTCTGTTTGATAAAAATCGAGAATCGACAGCATTGGCAGTTGCCATTCAGGAAGCATACCAGTCGGGAAGCCTGATTGTTGGAGGTATTCCGGGGCGAGCTGTCGCATCAACGGATTTAGATGCAATCGAAGTAATAACGGATGGAGTAATCTCTGAGGATCAGATGTTCCCCGGACTGTCGCTTATGGAACCGGACTGGTATGTCGATCAGCACTTTTTCGGCAAAGGACGCTTTGCTGCAACGATTGTCGCCATGCAACAACTCGGCATCGAGAAGGGCATTGGCGTGGGACTGGATACGGCTGCAGTCGTTTACAACAACACGGTTGAGGTGCTCGGCAATCGAGGTGTCGTCACCGTTGATTTGTCGAATGCTACCTTTGATATGTCGAAGGATGGTGCGATGATTCGGAGTGTGAAACTGAATTATCTGGAAAACGGTGATCGAATCGATATGACTACAATGATTACGACGCCTTACAGCAAGAAATCGAACGATTTTCAAATCGTTCCGCACGTTGATGCAAGCAATATTTCGGTGAAGGATACTTTTGTTTCATCCCAAGAAATGTTTCGGTCCGGAGAGTTTGTTCGTCTGATGTTTGAAGCGCTGGATTCAAAAACAGGACAGTCGCTAGGCTATGCACTGCATCATGGGGGCAGAATGGGGTTTCAATTTCGATTCTATACCGGTCCTGATAGCCGAGGATGGTTGATGACTGAAACCGGTGAAGATACATTTACCCTCATAAACCTTTATCTCGATATAGAACCGTTAGGTTGAAAATTAACACCATACTTGATTCAGAACATTCAGGACGAGAGTGAAATGAGTACGCACAAACACGCCCATCCCCCTGCAGAGGTGGAAATCAAGGTAAAAGCATTGGAATCGTTGCTGGTTGAAAAAGGGTTGGTTGATCCGGCAGCACTAGATGAGCTGATTGATATTTATGAACATCGAGTCGGTCCCCAAAACGGAGCGAAAGTGGTTGCTCGTGCATGGGTTGACCCAGATTACCGACACAGACTGTTAAACAACGCGACTGAAGCAATCAAAGAGTTCGGCTTTGAAGGTCGGCAGGGTGAAGACATGATTGTGGTTGAAAACACACCATCTATTCATAACATGGTTGTTTGCACTCTGTGTTCTTGTTACCCGTGGCCGGTGTTGGGTCTACCGCCTGTGTGGTACAAGTCATCTCCATACCGGGCGCGAGCAGTGTCAGAGCCAAGAAGCGTACTCGACGAATTTGGTGTTCATCTGGACGAGAATGTTGAAATACGAGTCTGGGACAGCACCGCTGAAGTACGCTACCTGGTGATACCGATGCGACCCCAAGACACAGAGGGCATGACCGAAGATGAACTTGCCAGTCTGGTCACGCGAGATTCCATGATTGGAACAGGAATTGCAAACTCACCCGATACAGTCGAATGAAAGGCGCACATGATCTCGGCGGCAAGCCTGACTTCGGCAAGATCAATCCAGAGCCGAATGAACCGATTTTTCACAGCACGTGGGAAAGACGTGCGTTCGCAATTACAGTTGCGACAGGCTTTCTGGGTCAGTGGAATCTTGACATGTCTCGTTATGCAAGGGAGCAGATGGATGATGATGAATATCTTGCCACAAGCTACTACGAACACTGGATTCATGGTCTTGAAAATTTGCTGATTGAAAAGGGCTTGCTGACCCAAGAGGAAATTCAGCAACGCATAGATGAATTGAAATCTGAAGGTGCGGCACAGTGAATGTGTTGGAAGCGGACAAGGTGTGGGAGTCGTTGCACCGCGGGAACAGTGCCAGAATGCTGGATGAAGCAGTTGCCAGATTCAAGTCCGGGGATAAAGTTCTCGTGAAGAAGATGAATCATCCCGGACACATTCGTTTGCCGGAGTACGTCCAAGGGCGCTGGGGAACAATCGAGGCAGATCAAGGCTCCTTCATTTTTCCCGATCAACATGCGAATGGCATCAAGGAAGCCCAGCGTTTGTACAGCGTTCGATTTGAAAGCGAACAGTTGTGGGGTGCGGATCATTGTGATTCTCCGAGTGCAGTGTTTGTCGACTTGTTCGAGTCCTATCTCACATCAGAATGAACACTGAAAATTCATCACTGGCATTGTTTCTACAGGATAGCGAAGAACCGGTTTTTGCCGCACCTTGGGAAGCACACGCTTTCGCTTTAGCTGTCCAATTGCACGAACGAGGTTTATTCGGCTGGGCGGAATGGAGTCAGTACCTGGCTGAAGCCATCCACTCAAATGCTGCTGACGAAGTGCCCTACTACACAAACTGGCTACAGGCATTGGAGAATCTGCTGACCGATAAGGGAATCGTTGATTCTGACGAATATAAGCAGGGAGTCCGGCAACTCCTGGTTGATTCGGCTGCCTCTGATCACTGAGCTGCCGATTCCAGCTGCTATCGATTCAAAATTGTGGGTCCTGCTCGTTTGGTGGTTTCCATCAATTCAATGGTTTCGACTGAATTCAGCACAAATATTGCAACGATTACAAAAACTGCAAGAAGGATGATCGGCAGAATGATCCTCAGGAAAAAATTCATGATCAAATCAAATGAACTGTCAATCGAAGAGGTTAAACGGATATCCGATAATTAAACTGTTTCGTCTTTGTCGCTACTGCGCATCAAGTATCGCCGCCAGGCAACAACAATCATAACGATGAAAGGAATCAAGATGCAGGCTAGAAACACAAAATACAGGAACCACGGCACGCCCAGCGACATTTGCACATAGACGTAAGGACTGATTTGAGCGGCGCATGGCAACGACAGCGATATCGCGATGACTGCCGCGGTCACCGGAAATATGTTTGGCGGCAATCGCACTTACCCGGAATTCTCGTCTAGCAGCTCGTCAATCTCCAAAGACAGGAGCCCTAATTCCGTCTGCCCTGGAAAAATACTGCGAATCTCGCCTTTTCCGTCAACCAGAAATGTCCATGGTTCACCTTTGACACCCCACTCGACCCACACCGAATTATCTTTATATCCGTCTATGTGGAGAAATGCGAATCGGTCACCGTACTGTTCCTCCATGACAGCAACTCGGGTAATCTGATCAACGCACATGGTGCAGTGCTGCGGCGTCCCGAACACTGCCAGGAATGGTATTTCGTCACTGATCAGCTGTGAAATTTTCCATTTGTATAGCGGCACTTTGGTACCCATTGTGGATACTTCGTACCAATGGTTCTGATCTACGACTGTCAAATTATCGCTCTTCGGTGCCAGATCGCCGACTTTGAGTTTTGCACCGACACTGGAATCTTCACTGCACGCGGTCAATGCGAGAATGACAACTGTAATTAGGACTGTAAATTTATGCTTGATTGTTTGCATCACTCAGGATTAAAATAAGTCAACGTTACTAGTATATTCAGTGTTTCAGTAAAATCCATGCAAGAATTACCACTACTGACGATTATTGCTCTGATTGTTTTCGGACTCGGCGGCGCGTTCGCACTGGCCATTGTGCCATGGGCGTGCATCGGAACTGGGCTGTTTGAAAAAGACAAGAAATATCAATCTGGTCCATCAGACTGATCACGCCTGACTTCGGCTCAACAAATTTCATTCGAAATTTGTTTCCGTCGACTTGAGTGCTAGCAGGTACTCTGCCAATAAATCAAGGTCGTTTTCCGGCAGATGGTCGTAAGGCGGCATTTTCAGCCGGTACAGTTTTGCGCTTACGCCGCCCCACGGTGACTTCAAGTATCGAATCAGCCATTCTTTGGCTCGTTTGCTCCCCACTCCGTCGAGGCTTGGACCGTATGAGGCGCCATTTCCGAAAATTTCGTGACAAGACAGACATCCTTCCCGGCGATAGATGATTTCCCCTTGCAGAGTCTCGGGAGTTTGCTGATAAGTGAATCGGACGGGTGGCGGTTTCAGATAGATGACGCTGCCTACGACCACTGCAAATGCAATGATCAGCACGGAACCGGCTATGACAATCCACTCGCCTACTGTGAATTTCATGCCCGCCACCGGTTCAGTCAACTATAACGGTCGTCGTCGCCTTCTGTAAATATCTGATCCTTTATATCTTCGTCAAACTGGTTGTTATTGTAAGCCCAGTAGATGACAATGACGATTGCAACCAGCATGACTAAGCCGGATGCCGCCCAGATAAAAGGGATCAATGATTCAGCATTCAAGATTAAAGCCTCATTGAAATAGAATTTACCGTGTCAAGAATCAAGTGGAATTACCTTTCTTGGGTAATTCGGTGAGTTCGGATTGGCTCGAAGTCCAGATAAAAACGCGGTCAGTTTTACCCGGTCTCCATCGGTCAAGAGTCGAAAATCAGGTCCGAAGTTTCCATAGTGTGCGGTGCCAGCCACCAATGTGCCGGGATCCGTAAGATACTGATGTAGCCACTCTGCTGTTCTTCGAGTGCCTTCGCCATCTAAAACAGGCGCTACGCCGACTTCACCAGTGCCCATCGCCCTATGACAGCTGTTGCAACCCATTTTACGATATACCAGATGTCCTTCCAGACCGGTTTCATCCCATTCGTAGTAATTTCGTGGGGGAGGTCGGTCTTCCAAGGTAATCTGCTGATAGCCCTTGGCCACCGCAGCAATGACAACGATACCTGCAAATACGAACATGATTTTTTCACCTCGTTTCACAGCTACCTCATCTGAACATTGTTGAGTTAAAACACTACGTGAAATAATAATTCCGAAGCAGCATATACGACAACCAGAGCAATACCGACAACACTCAAGGACAGGACGATTCGCTCAGCTCGTTTGAGACCCGACAAAGGTCCGATCACAAAGCGGGACATGATTATGTAGACAAATACTCCGATGATGATCAGCGCAAATATCAGCGCTGATATTTGATCCGTAAATCCCACTTGTCGGGCAATGACAGATTACTGTGATCCCTCTTCATCGTTGGATTTCTTGCTGCCCCGCTCATTCCATTTCTGAATGTTGATATACCAGATGACTCCGGCAATGCAGGTCAGAATGGCGATGATCTGGAAAAGTACCATGTAGTAGCCCCAGTCCCACCAAGGTTGCTTGCCTGTTGCGCTTACAAACGACGTGGTAACCGTATCGTATCGCTGACCGAATCCAGGCCACGGCATCGTCCACAGGAATCCTTGAAATACCGTCACTGCAACGATCAGCACTAGCCACCAGGGAATTTTCCCATTTCCCTCCTTTATGCCGTCATATTCTTCATCGCCGAAGCGTCCGAATACTTCGCCTTTATCTTCAAGTTCGTTACGATCTGCCATGTCGTGCAGTCTCCAATTGTAGTTACTTCAGTGTATCTAGGAACGCGATGATTGCATCCAGCTCATCATCCGTAAGATGCTTGAAAGCTGGCATAATCGAACCGGGTGTTACCGCTCTGGGATCTCGATGATGAACATAGTGCCAGGCCTTGACACGGTTGCGGCTTGCAATATGCAGCAGGTCCGGAGCCTTTCGGTCGGAACCGAACAGGCTGGGCGCTTCTCCCTGAACGTCACCCGCTTCCGGTGGAGCACCAAAGTATGCCCAGTCTTGCGTCTGTTCCGGCAACAGGGTATGGCACCACCAGCAACCTTCTCGAATGAAGATTTTCTTGCCTTTGCCGGCAAGCGTGGGAGCATCGTTTCCGGTCATCCATGGATCATGAATGGACCAGGCGCTATGTCCCATGATCGCTTCTTTTTCAATGGCCAGCTGAGTCTGCGGAATCTCGTTCATATACGTCGAGCCGCCGATGATGGTAATCGCAATCGATGAGAATATCACCAGAACAACAAGAACCGCACCCATTACATACTTTGGCATAGCTTTTATCCTTGAGCGTTAGCGTTATCCGGTTATCCCGCCGCCGGTGCCGGCACTGGCCGACCACCAGAGGTTGGTTCGGGTGCAATCTTTTTGCCAAATTTAGCTGTCATCCACATGTTGTAGAGGAAGATCGGCTGAGAAAATATGATCAAACTGCCGAACAGTACTCGACCGACCATGTATGGATGCGTAGCGATAACCGATTGAATGTAGGGTATCTCGTAAACTTTGGCAGCGCCTTGCACCAGACCTGCCGCAGTGAGTACTGACCAGAATCCCAAAAATCCGATGGCCATCATCCAGAAATGCAGACGTGCGAGTTTTTCACTGTACAGCTCTCGCTTCAGCAGTTTCGGCAACCCGTAATAAATCGCGCCAATCTCGATGAAGCTCGAAAAGCCAAGCAGTGCGAGATGTGCGTGCGCAACAATCCAGTGCGTTCCGTGAATGTACCAGTTCAATGAACGTGTTTGCTGGAATGCACCCTGAATATTCAATGGAATGGCGAACAAAACGCCAGTCAGCGCCCACTGCAGGGGAATATTCTTGGTATACATCCACCACTTGTCTTTCATCGTCATCAGCATGTTGACGACAAATGCCAACGCAGGAATCATGATCAGAACGCCGGAGACTGAAGCAAATGATTTCAGCCATTCAGGAATCGGTGCGCCCATCAAGTGATGCGCTCCCGGTGTCGAATAGAAAGCTGCGATAGACCAAAAGTGCAGGTGACCAATTTTGTGGCTGTAGAGTGTATTCCCCGAAATCTTTGGAATGATGTAATAGGCGATCGCCGCCGATACAGGCGTGATCCACAATCCCAGAATATTGTGTGCGTGCCACCAAGTCATATAGGCTTCCGCCAGTCCGGTAACTGGGAACAAGTCGGGAACCGCACCGATGAAATAACTAAGCAGGATGAACAGCAGAGCCGCACCGAAAAACCACATCGTGACATACAGCCCCTGGGTCTGGCGAGTCAGCATCGTCATCCAGATGTTGACTGCAAGCGGGACGAAGATGAACAATATCACGTAAATATCCAGCGGCCAAATCAGATCCTGATATTCGCGACCCGACGTCATGCCGTTGATCAATGTGAAGAAGACTGCGACCATGCCGATGTTCCAGGCCCAGCAATTCCACAGACCCAATCTCTCGCTCCATAGTTTGGTTTTGCATAGAGCAGGTGCCATATAGCACATCGCACCCGCAAAAGCCATGGATATCCAGCCGAAAATTACAAAGTGCACATGCACCGGACGAATTCGCCCAAAATGCAGCCAGGGAATATCGTTCGGAAAAATATCGGGCCAGGCAAGCCTCATTGATGTCAGCAACGCCAGTAAAACTCCGATGTTGAACATGACAATCGATGAGAAAAAGAAGTGCTTTGCCGCAGTTCCTTCCGCGTAATCGTTGCGAGTGAGTAGATTAGTTGCCATTCTTCCGTTCTCCGATTGCAGGTATCGCTGTCGGACGCGCTACTTGCCTTGTTTGATCATGACGGAGTTCATATACCAGAAGGTCAGTGCTGATATAACTCCCGTACCAATTGAAATTACGAATCCCCAAACTAGCAGACCTGTCCACTCTTCATGGCTGCGCATTCCGATCAAAGGCAGGAAAGCTAACTGAAATACGGTGCCGAGACCGACGCCCACGATGAAGCCGTTATACAGAAAATTAAGTAACCGGTGCATCTAGTGACCTCCGCTCCGCTTGAAAACTGTTAGAAAAATATTTGTAATAAACAGCCAGTATCCAAATCCCATCAGAATGGCTGTCGTGATGATGACGATATGATGGATGGGGCCGACTGCATCCAGTGCCTGCTGAAAAGTCATGCCGTCAAGAATCATGTTGCCTTCGACAATTCCAAAAAAGACCAGTGCACAGAAGAACCCAAGCACTCCGATTGTAGAAAACCAGAAGGAAGTGTTCGACAGGGTTCGACTGTAAATCGGTCTGTGAATGATTTTGGGCAGAACATAGTAGAACAGTCCCATGATCGCCATCGTGACTCCTCCGACCAGGTTGATATGGGCGTGAGCGAGTGGGTCAATCATGTGCCCGGCCGGGCCGGTAGCCCGGATCCAAAGCGAGAATTCAGGCAATGTCTGGAGGACGCCTTGCACCGTTCCGATCAGCAGATTGGTGACTGACATCACTATGAATTTCAGAATCAAAACAGAGTCGGCGTCTGATGCTACGCTCTGAACAGAGGATTCCAACCTGTTATCTACCATTGTTTCCACTAATATACTCATGCTACTGATGACTGTGCTGTAAAGCTAAATACCTGATGTAATCTATAATTTGTTTGCGTTGAATTTCATTGAGACTGTTTTTCCAACCCTGCATTGCGGTTCCCGCAATACCGTCTCGAATTACAGCACTCAATTCCTCATCAGTTTTTTTCCCTATGACGCTACTGACCAGATTGCTCGGTTTCGGCACCATTCGGTAACTGAATTCACCATTGCCGCTGCCATTGGCACCGTGACACAGTGCGCATAACTGGATATAGTAACTGCGTCCGCGCTCAAGATTTGCCAGACTTGAGTTGTGCGGCAGTATGCTGTAATCAATCTGTTCATGCGCCTTGATGCCTAAAATGGAGCGATCTTCCGGGAAAGCCATGACTGCAATCCAAGCAAGAAATGCTGCCAACAGTACACCTGTTGATACCCAAATAGCGGATGACATAATCGATTTCCTTCCAGCCAGAATTCACTTTATTGTCCAGTCTCCAGTTGTGCAACCATGTCCCTTTGTTGTTCCATCAGTTGTGCACGAGCGTCCTCCAAGTTCCAGTTCGGACGCAGAGAAATTACATACCAGACCAATTGCCAGCGTTGTGATTCATCCAAAAAATCTGCGAACGACGGCATCGGTGTTCCATCCAGACCTGTGGTAAACGTCTGATAAATTCCTTTCGGATCACTGGACCCGACGAATTGACCCGCGTCAGTAAAGTCTCTGGGTACAATTGGCAGACCGGCATCGTCTTCAAGCCCTGCAGCTGACGGTCCGTCGCCTTTGCCTTTAGGACCGTGGCATTGCATGCACTGCATGAGTTCATACACGCCTATGCCGGCTTCAACCATTGCTGCATCCGGTAAAGGCGGTTCGCTGATATCAATCGGATCTTCCTGCCATTCTGCCTCTTCTTCCCATCGATCGGAAAAACTCTTTATGTATGCGATAACCGCCCAGCGATCGCGCTCAGGCAGGAATTTGAAAGCTGGCATGTCCTGGTTGAGCACCAGCCCCCTGGACATTGATTTGAAAAGGTCTACGTCAGTCGGCAGCGAACCACTCGGAGTGGATCGCAATTTGTAAACAGCCTCGGTAAAATCTCGTGGTTTTCGAGGCAGTTTATGTTCTTTCGCGTAGAGGTCTCCGAGTTCCCACACCGCGCCATTGCCGTCACCGTTTATTCCATGGCAGCCAATGCAAAGGCCACGGAACACCCACTCGCCATGTTCGATCAACCGTGGTGTAACAGGAATTCCTTCACTGACCGGTTCAATATTACCGGTAGTTGCTGGATAATCAAACAGTGATCGCCCGGTGGTGACTTCGCCGGTTTTTCCACCAGCTGTCTGCAAGGACAAACCGACTACCGCGACTACACCAACGACTATGGCAAGAGAAACTGTGGCAATTATTTTTTTCACTGGAAGTACAACTCCACTGTGGATGTGTATTGATCAAACAGCAAACGGTTCAGGGGCGAACCATAAAACTGGGGCGCATGACACGTACAAAAGCGAACCGTCATGACGCCCCATTCCTAATTTTACATTTTACCCCTAAGGTAACAAGTAACCTGTAGGAGTCAGCACCACATTCTAGTGACGACCGGGATCTAATACAGATCCGCGGTTTGACCAGTAAATGTAGGCTTCCAATGCTTTCATTGCTTCACCGTCCGGGTCCATTAATTCACCTTCATTCGGTTTCTCGACACACCAGTTGATCATATCGCGCAAAGTAGCGAATTCGCTCATTTGCTCCTGGAATTTCGGATACTCGTGAGGATGTGTATCAGACGTAAACGGATGACACATTGCGCACGCCATGCCAGTATTGGAGAGATTCAGTCCCGGCATAGTACCGCCGTGGAATAGATTGTCTCCAAGAATGACTTGCTCCATGAAGGCGTCGGTAAACGCTTGCAAGGTGGCTGCATCATGTGAAACTTTGTGTGCTGACGCTCTATTTACCATAAAGACAAATGCCAATGACACACACAGCACTGCTGTAACGAGGGCTAACAGCCCCTTGTTTTTAGTGTTTTTCATCGAATTTTCCTCTATGTTAAATTAGTCGCCGGTCCAGCCGCGATCTGCGATTCTGGGCGTCAATTTCTGATTGACATTGTCGCCCGTCCCTGAATCTGCACGGCCATGTCCAAACACGGTCTCACGCCACATCATGTACTCATAGTCCGCATGAGCTTCTGCGCTCATGTTCCAATTCGTCCAGCCAACTCCGTCGAAATGATCGCCGGGGTCAACCCGCAACATGGGCTTTGTGAGAGCTGGTGTACCTTCCGGTGCATACGGCCACGGCCACGAAGTGGCCAGCATGCCGATGCTACGCATTCCACCAATCTCATTGTAAAGCGGCTGATGGACATGACCATGAATATTGGTCACGTTCTGCCACGGTGCAACGATTTCATGGACTTGGCGCCAATCACGAATCCAGAAGTTCCAAGGCGCATAGCACTCGTAGAGTGGCGTATGGCTGAAAATGATTACCGGATCGGCTGTCGGCCAGTCAGACAGGGTACTGGAAAGCCATTCACGATTCTTCTTGCCAAGTCCTGACCAAGGACCGGCTTGAGAACCGTCAAGAGCTGACATATGCCCCATACGCTCCTTATTGGTCATGCCTCTGGCAGACCAATAATCCGGTGCGCTTCCGACTGTGTCGAGCCCGATAATACGAACTCCCTTGTGATCGAACGTCCAAGGCGATTCACCGAAATGGGAATTCCAGCTTTCACCAAGGTCTAGATACCAGTCATGTTCGCCTGGGATGAAGTGCTTCTGAATGGTTACTTCCTCCAGCAACTCCGCTCCCAGTTGAATTTCGACCGGATCTCCAAGCTGAGCCAAATCGCCTCCAAACATCATGAAATCGAATTTGTCTCCCATAGCTTGGACCTCGCTAAACGCGCGGGTCGCTTTATCGATGAACCGTTGATTCAATTCCCTCGGATACAGATGCGTATCTGATACCCATGCGAAACTGAACGACTCACCCATTGCAGCGTTGGCTACCTCCATGGAGGACAGGGTTTGGAAAAACCCCACCGCACTGCCGGTGGCTACAGCGCCTCCGGTTAACAGCGATTTGTGAAGAAAGGTACGGCGAGTAATATCTACGCCATTCCCCTCCACTACATCGCGACCATTTTTATTATCTGGCATACTAACTCCTCCTGCATTACTGCATGAAATAAATTCCAATAATATTATTGGCGGTTTCGATACAAATCAGGGTGCATATATCACTTCCCCAATTCAATCGATAACTCGGTTGTTGCGCCGGCGCTAACGGTGACGGGCACTTCCGTCTCGCCGAGCATTTCCTGCCAAACGACTAGTGTATAGTCGCCCGCCGGGACATCACTGATGGTGTACATTCCGTCGGCGCCTGTCTGCATGAAGTATGGATTGGGCACAACGATGACCCATCCTAGCATCCAGCCATGAGCATCGCAATCTGTTCGTACAGGCCCTATTCGCTTAAGAGTTTTTGTTACTCGGGCATCTTTGAATGGCAGAGCTACGTTAAAGGCGGTTGCTTTACCGTAAAAGCCGTGGGTGTTGTGAAGAACCGGATCGGAATTGTGAATATCAACTTTCCCGCGCCTAGCAACCTGGACATGGGGTTTAAATATGCAACCGACGTTGTTGATGACTGGCCTTCCCATTTCGGGCCAGGCTTTGCCTGTTGCTACGTCCTTAAGATAGACGACAGAATCTTGCACTGCGCCTCCCTCACCGATCGTTACGAGAGGGATTTTTCGGGTTGATCCACAGACTTCCTTATCTTTGGTGGGGAGCACGGTTCTCATTTTGACCGCGCCTTGATACGTAATTACGCCGTGTATGGTGCCCCCATTGGACACGGCTTCCTCAGCATATTTGGCAGCGTTAGCCGCAAATGGGATAGACAAAATCAATATCAGCGATAAAATCGCTAGAAGTCTACGTCGCATATAAAACTCCTCCTCTTGTCAGCTCTAACTGCACTTGATTGCGGATTAGTTCTACGGCATATCTTTGCCGTTTCATCTATTCACTGCCGCAATCTAAAAACAATAATAATGATTATCTTAATAAGATACAAATTTATTTGTCACAAGGGAACTTCATCACGACGGCGTTGTCAATGGCAGAATTTCATGAGTCCCTTTTTCGGTACGAAAATGTTCAGTAGCAAAGCCGGAAAAATGACACTAAAGCGATCTTTGCATTCTGCGAAATCTGCAAGGACGGTTTTGCATTTCATTTGTCCGGAGAGGTCTTTTTTTGCGAATTTCGCAACCTTCTTACGGCAGCAGCGACATTCAAAACCAGAACAATAAAGGTGAATCCGTATGCACTCCACACGAACTTTCCATGACCTCCCATCGAGATGAATTCCATCAAGCTCAAGTCGATTCTCCTATTTTCTGTACCCACCTGCTGGAATGTTCATATTCAAGAATGAGCGCCCTGGCTCGTATTGTCAGAATTGTGAAGAAGAACAGTGTGAATCCAACGGCCATGAGCAACAATGGCGCGAGCATGCTTGGATGAATTGACGGTATTCCGAATTTCGATACCGAGGCGCTTTGGTGAAGCGTATGCCACCAAATTACCGAGTAGTGAATGATGGGGATGTTGACTACACCAGCAAGCAGCAGAATCGCACCGGCCTGTTGAGCTTTGTTTCGATCTTGAATTGCGGCCTGCAGTGCGATGAATCCAAGGTATAGAAACAGTAGAATCAGTTCCGACGTCAACCTTGCATCCCAAGCCCACCAGGCGCCCCACATGGGTTTCCCCCAGATTGAACCGGTAACCAGAGTTGTCAATGTGAAGGATGCCCCAATTGTAGCGGCTGCCGTACAAATGAGATGTGCGAGCTTGATTCGCCAGATTAACCCGATCGCTCCGCTTACGGCCATGAATACGTAAATGAACATAGACATCCAGGCCGATGGCACATGGATAAACATGATGCGATAGCCTTCCCCTTGCTGGTAATCAGCAGGGGCAACGAGCAAGCCAAGATAGAGTCCGATAGCAATCGTAATGGCTGCCAAGGTTGCAAACCAGGGAGAAAGGCGGCTCGCAAAATCAAAGAAATACTTTGCCGTGCTTAGACGATGAAACCACAAAAACACGATCAGTCCCCCGACATCAGACGAAGTGATCCGGCTGTTGCAAACGGTGCGACGGTTAGACTGAAGACCAAGAATGCACACAACAGGGACATATGGCCGGCTACAGGTAATTCTGCTGCTGCTGCGATTACAGCAGAAACTGAATAAATCAGTACTGGAATACAAAGCGGCAGCGTAAGGAGCGATAACAGTACGCCGGTTTTTTTCTGAGTCACGACCAGCGACGCACCGAAAGCGCCGACAAGACTAAATACGGGTGTGCTTAAAGCAATCGTCACGACAAGTATGGCAATACTGAATGAGTCAAGATTCATTAGTATACCCAGTAATGGGCTTGCCGCGATCAGGGGCAAGCCTGTGGAAATCCAGTGTGCAATGATTTTCGCCAGTACAAGAAGTGACATCGGAGCAGGAGCCAGCAGCATCTGTTCCAGCGTTCCGTCTTCGAAATCGGATCGAAAAATTCCATCTAGTGAAAGCATCGATGCCAGAAGTGCCGCGACCCAGATGACGCCCGGGCCAATTGCCTTCAGCAGTTGGTTGTCAGTACCGGCTGCAAATGAGAAAAGCGTCGTTGAAACCACAAAAAATATTACTGGAGTGGCATAATCGCCTGGGTTTCTGAAAGCAAGCAGAAGATCGCGTTTCAACAGCGCCCCGAATGCGCTGTTCATGTTTGCTCTCCCAATTTGATTTCACTTGCATTCAGTCGACTCCAGTTAATTGGCTGATGAGAGGTCGTTATACAGATTCCCCCGGATTCAAGATGCGATGAAAGCCAGTCGATGATGATTTCCTGCGTGGGTTCATCCAGTGCGGTGAACGGTTCATCCAGCAGCCACAATCGGGCGTTTGAGACTTGCAATCTAGCAAGTGCCACGCGACGCTTTTGTCCGGCTGAAAGGTATCGACAGGGTATTTGCGCATAACGTGCGATGCCCAATCTATCCAGAATTTCATGTGCAGTTTGTTTCGTCGGATTTCCACGCAGTACACGCTCGAAAGCAAGGTTTTCAATTACAGTCAAATCCCCTTTGATTCCGTTTTCGTGACCGACATAGACGAGAGATTGGGCGTATTCAGTTTCAATATCTTCAATCTGGACACCATTCCACAAAACTTCACCTGTTTCCGGTCGCGCCAGTCCACACAGAATTCGCAGCAGGGTTGTTTTGCCACTGCCGTTCCGGCCGCTGATATAAAGAAGTTCGTTCTCTCGTACGCTGAAGGAGAGATTTTCAAAGAGGCGGCGTTCACTTCGCACACCCACAAGGTCGAGAACTTCAAGCATGGCAATCTCGCCTTGATACAGAAAGAGGTATGGCCGTCACTTTCCCATAGAATCCTTTTCAGGCTAATTTCTGATGGTCAAAGGTATTATTTGAAAATTCAGGCGAATAGTGGATAAACTTCTGTCGCTTGCAAATTACTCTATATTTTGAATAACAGCCAATTTTGGTAGCGTGCACTGATTGCATCTCAATTACGCCGACTGCACTTATTAAAGCACAAGCGAACAATGAACGAGAGAAATCCACAAAGAAATCCAAGGAATAAAACTTACTCGCGACGGGAAAGCCGAATGACTCCTGCACAGCGTCGCGCACTTGCGGAATACTCAGACGACTATCTACTGCAATTTGAGGAGCAGCCGATTGATCTTTCAGCCGTTTTCCCGTACGCCAATAGATTTTCAATTGAAATTGGGTTCGGTGACGGTGAAGTGCTGTTGCAACTGGCTTCGAGAAACCCAGACACGGGCTATCTTGGTATTGAAGTTTATCACCCCGGGGTTGGAAAGTGTTTGCTTGGCCTGAATGAAATGGAGCTAAAAAACGTTCGGGTGTCAACCTCAGATGTCAGAGACGTTCTCTTACAGCAACTGACCCCGGATAGCTTGAATGAAGTTTTCATTCTTTTTCCAGATCCTTGGCCAAAGAAACGTCATCACAAGCGACGATTGATTTCTCCGGAGTTCATCAATCTGTGTGCGAATCGAATGGTCGCGGGAGCAACGCTGTGTTTTGCAACAGATTCAGGAAATTATGCGGAACATACACTGAGTCAATTGACAGCAAGCAAAGAATTTAAAAATATTGAACAAAGTGGCGGGTTCTACTCTGGTGAACCGGTTCGCCCACAGACACGCTATGAGAGAAAGGCACTTGCACGAGGAGAAAAAATTTACGATCTGCTGTTCGTATGCCGCAGTTCGCATCTGACTTGACATTTTTTACGGAGATTCGATGCAAAACCAATTGGCTGTCAGACTATTTCAACGTGATTCTCATGCCCAACGATGACTACATCAGCCGGCTTGCGTGAGAAAATTCCGTTGCAGACTGTGCCAGTGATAAGATCAAGTTCCATTTCAACGGCAGGTGGGTTGACCAGGTCCAAATTACGGACATCCAGAATTACGTTGCCATTGTCAGTCACAAATCCGGCGCGTAGCTCCGGCAGTCCTCCCATTTTCATGATTTCACGTGCGACATGGCTTTGAGCGAGTGGTACAACTTCGACCGCAAGCGGAAATTCACCAAGCACGCTGACCATTTTGCTCTTGTCAACAATGCACACGAATTTCTGGCTGGCAGCGGCGACAATTTTTTCCCGGGTGAGTGCGCCGCCTCCACCTTTGATTAGATGCCTGTTCCTGGTTGCTTCATCAGCACCGTCCACGTAGACCGGCAGTGTTCCAGTGCGATTCAAGTCCAATACGGGAATACCAGCATCTTTCAGTCTACGTTCGCTTTCCAATGAACTCGCAACGCTACCGTCTATTTTCCCCTTGATCTTCGTGAGCAGCTCAATGAATATGTTCGCTGTTGAGCCGGTACCCACACCGACAATGTCCCCAACTTCGATATAGTCCAAAGCTGCTTCAGCTGCGGTCCGCTTCATAAGTTCAGTATTCAATGCACAAATTCCTCAGTGTTAACTCAACGAAATCAGTCAAATATTTCATCCCCAAAGTATAAGACTATCGCCAAAGTAATCTGAATCCACAGGCTCTGTCAAGCGAGTTTCATTGCAATTCTTGTGTGACTCAAAGCTCATCAACTTCAACGACGTAGAGTATGTGTTTTGCCCGTGAGCAGGCAACGTAGTTTTCGACTTGCAGTTTACTCTGTGAATCCGGCAGTGGCTTTGTCAAAATGATGGCCGCATCCGTCTCCAGCCCCTTGAATCGATGCAACGAGGCGATCAGCACTCCTTGATTGTTTTGCCATGCCTCAAATTCCTGAGTGGCTGCGATCGTCTTGAATTTTTTGGGCCAGGGCAGCTTAGAGTAGCCGGGGGCTAGAACAGCGACTTGCGACATTTTCAACCCGCCTAAGCTTGGCATGCATAGCAATCTGACAATTTTCCCGACCTCTCGAATTGCAGACTGTACTGTTTGTTGTTTAGAAGTTTTAGGTTCGACTCCTGAAGGCAGGTCTTGCAATGTTTTAATTTCTTTGCCAATAAGAGATGCGCAGTAGTTAGCGATATGCACTGTGTTGCGACAATTTACAGTCAGAAAATAGGGGTCTCCTAGTTCATCCGGCAACTGTACTTCGTCATTTACATACAGGTTCTGTTCCGGATCGTAAAATACATAAAAGCATTTTTTATCATCTGGATTGCGAAAGACCGAATCCAGACTTGTCCACCACAATTCTCGAAAATCCTGTCCCTCATCGACAATGACGGCATCGAATTTATGCTCGTCCGGCAATTTGTCACAGGCTTTCATAAGAAGTTCTGGAGCCTCGTCATTCCAGAATTCCTGTCCGAGCGTATCTTCTCTCCCAGTGAAAGGAAGTTCAGCCAACTCGCAGAAATCGTGAATCAGGCCATGAAAATTCTGGATGGTGAGCATGTCACCGAATTCTTCTGATGCAACTTGAAGCAACCGGTCTTTCAACGGCCGGTTATAGCAAAGCAGCAGCGTTCGCAAATTTGCCTTGGCCATTTCCTGAGCCTTGGAAAGTGCAATCAGAGTTTTACCGGTGCCTGCGTCCCCTTGAACTGCCGCCTTATTTTGAGAAGCGAGGGTATCCAGAATTCGTTTCTGATCTTCGGTTATCCGATGTAGCACTGATTCCTGATTCTCGACAGTTCGATATAGTATCGGCAGTATTTGATATTTCGGCAACAGCGCGTTTTGGGCTGCAACCATCGCCTGTTTTGTTGGTCTACGGCTTGAAGATCTGGTAAAGACACGAAATATGCGTTTTATCGATTCTTGAAAATTGTCTATTGCTGATGAATCCAGCAATAGTTCCCGCCTGATACTCGCAGGCAGTCGACCGATAAAACGGTGGTCTGGAAATGCTACGGCGTAACCATAAGTGAATGGAAATTCACCTTTGAGATTCTTCTTCATGTACTCCACAATGTTGTACATGTTGTCGCGTACCTGTGCGAATGGATCCTTGTTGATTTCCTGACGTTCACCGTTCGGAAATATTCGCAGCCAATGCTCGGCGTCGGGTTCGTAACCCAGAATTCCGCCTTTGACTTCGATAAACAGCATTCCGTGTTCTGGATCCAGGATAATCAGGTCACATTCTCCTTCAATCAGCGGACCTGACTTCGTTGGGCTCAGCCAGTTGAAACTGTGAATGACAGTTGTTTGATCCGAGAGCTGATTCACTAGTGCTTCGGCGACTTTGCGTTCACCATGATTCTGGATCTGGGAAGGACTAATTTTGGGTATGAGTTTTGCCACTAGTCGAAAGGTCCAGTTCGGTTACATCACGTTACAAGAGTAAGGAAAGGAGCAAACTTTTCAGAACTCCTCTTGCAGAAACTGTCAAATCAAGTTTCAATGAATTCCACGACTGCACTTGAAATTTCATTCTTGGGTAGACTATTCAGTCTCAGTGAGGGATAAGATCCGCGAATTTCGCATCTATCGCTTCACCCTCGTCAAATCAAAATAAAATGTTTCACTCTATTGGTAAAACTTGTAGCACTGGCCATTGTCTCAACAATAGTAATCGTTGAAATATCTTGATGTACGGTCATTCAGGTACTGCGTGAACTTCTAATCCACTATTGATATTGATGTGCTGAAAAATTCGAACGAAAAATTCATTCTTGGCGTGATTCTGTTGGTAACTTTCGCAGATGTTTATGCACAGACGGGGAATGGCGCCATTTCACTGTTGAATCTAGAATCGAGTGTGCTGTTGTTGATTATCTCCGCATTCGGTGTCGGACTTCTTCTGACTTTTACACCATGCGTTTTGCCCCTTATACCAATTGTGTCAGCCATTATAGTTTCGCAGGGTGAGCGGAAGAGCAGCCGCATGAGTGGCGGAGTGCTGTCTTCAATCTATGTTCTAGGAACAATCGTTACCTACGCCGCTATTGGGGCAGTAGTCGGTGCTACTGGCGATCAGCTGCAGGCATATTTTCAGATTCCCTGGGTCATTGGCATCGTGGCCGCAGTACTGGTAACGGGGGCGCTATCGTTGTTTGGACTCTATGAAATTCGGCTGCCGTCCTCGTTTGAGACAAGAATGCAGGAGAGCGCTTCTCATCTGGGAGGAGGTCGGATCGGTACAGTTTTCATACTTGGAATCGTCTCTGCGCTGGTAGTCGGTGCCTGTGTTACACCGCTTATAATCTCGGTTCTGGGAATTGCGGTTGCGAAAGGTGACCCATTGCTTGGAGCGATCATGATGTCGTCCATGGCATTTGGCATGGGCGCAGTTTTGATTGCGATCGGATTTGGACTGTCGTACATTCTGCCTAAAACCGGTGCCTGGATGGAGCGAATCAAACATTTGCTCGGAGTGATGCTGGTTGCATTGGCCATATACCTTCTTGAAGCGATTCCGAACGTTCCAGTACTGTTTCTGTGGGCTGCATTTCTTATCGTGTTTGCACTATTTCTTGGTGCAACCCGCAAATTGCCGCACAAAGCAACAGGATCGCATCAGTTTCTAAAAGGGGCCGGAATCGTTGTACTGATTTGGGGAGTTGTCAGTTTAATCGGAGCTGCGGTCGGTAACCGCGATGTCACTCAACCGCTCCCTCAATTGGCTGCCATGCTCAGTCCGGACAGTGTAATTGAAACAACCCCATCTGATACGAATTCAAAAAGCGCATTTAACTACGTAAGAAATATTGAAGAATTTGACGGTTTGCTGAAAAAAGCGAATCTGGACAATCGTCCGGTGCTGCTGGATTTTTATGCAGACTGGTGCCTAGACTGCAAGAGAATGGATCGAACTACGTTTCAAGACCCGTCAATCGTGGCGTTATTGAACGAGACGTTCACTGCCTTGAAAGTCGATGTTTCTGATCCCAATGATAATTTTGGCCGCACCTTGAGAAAACGATACAGCGTATTCGGCCCGCCGGCCTTGGTGCTGTTTGACTCAAGCGGCAATGTTTTGGATGATCCGCCCACCTACGGCTATTTGAACGTTGAAGAGTTGACAGATTTTCTGTCCAGAGGTTAGGGACGAGGAACAAACGTTCGCTGAGCTGTTCGTGGATTGCAGCTATTGGTAGCTTGTTGCCAAATACACATCACAATTCCAGGAGTGATTTTCTAGATTCTGCAAGCTAAAATTACTTTCATAAAATTCAATCTGGGCGTACGAAATCGTTGCGGTTTCGCTATAATTTTCCCCGCGTGCTCTGCTTGAATTTTGGTTCACTTCACTTCTAAAGCGCAAACTTTTGGCTGGTCTGTATATTGTTTTTTCACTTGAAATGCGTCACTGATGGCTGTAGTTAACGACTATCTACAGCGAATTCTGCTGGCACGCGTTTATGATGTGGCGGAAGACACTTCTCTCGACTATGCGACTAATCTGTCGAGACGTGTCAAGCACGATGTGTGGTTGAAGCGCGAGGATCAACAGCCGATTTTTTCATTCAAACTTCGTGGTGCGTACAACAAGATGTCGCGCCTTTCGCCATCGATTCTGAGCCAAGGAGTGGTCGCTGCATCCGCAGGCAATCATGCACAGGGTGTCGCGTTGGCAGGGCGGACGTTGGGTAGTCCGGTTACGATATTCATGCCGATTACCAGTCCGCAGATCAAGGTTAATTCGGTCAAGTCGCTTGGTGCACGAGTGAAGCTGATTGGAGACAGCTATGCGGAGGCGGGAGTGGCAGCCAGTGCTTACTGCAAGCGCTACAAACTCCGTTTGATTCCGCCTTATGACGATCCTGACATTATTGCCGGAAACGGTACGGTTGGGCTTGAAATTATGCGTTCACTGCCGCGAAAAGTGGATGCAGTATTTGTTCCCGTAGGTGGCGGTGGATTGATTGCAGGGGTTGCTGCCTACATCAAGCACGTCAGCGACAATGTCAAAGTTATTGGTGTGGAACCCGAGGATTCCGATGCGATGTCTCAGTCTCTGGCCCTCGGTCGAAGGGTGAAACTGAAAGATGTTGGGATTTTTGCGGACGGCGTTGCCGTCAAGCAGGTAGGCCGCGAAACGTTTCGCTTGGTTCAGCACTATGTCGACGGAATTGTTCGAGTCAATACTGATGAAATCTGTGCGGCGATCAAGGATATTTTTGAAGATACTCGGAGTATCGTCGAACCGTCTGGTGCATTGGCGGTTGCTGGAATGAAGCGCTACTGCGAAACAATCAGAGGCCGCAGAAGGGGTTTAATCGCGATTAATTCGGGCGCGAACATGAACTTCGACCGGCTGCGCCATGTGTCCGAACGGGCCGAAATCGGTGAGCGCAGGGAAGCCATACTGGCTGTAACGATCCCGGAAAGGCCAGGTAGTTTCAGGCAGTTCTGTTCAACCATAGGAGATCGGAATATCACAGAATTCAATTATCGCTTTTCGGATCCTGAAAAAGCCCATGTATATGCAGGCATTCAGGTTGACAGCGAACTTCAGATTGAACGCACGATCTCTGCGCTTCGAAAAAATGGCTACCCGGTTCTTGATTTGACAGACAATGAGATGGCCAAAATTCATGTCCGACACATGGTTGGAGGGTGCGCACCCAACGCAGATAACGAAAAAGTTTATCGATTTGAGTTTCCAGAAAGACCGGGAGCGCTATTGGATTTTCTTCAGAAAATGGGGAGTTCGTGGAATATCAGCATGTTTCACTATCGAAATCACGGCACCGATTTTGGACGTGTTCTATGTGGCATTCAAATTCCCCCGAATGAAATCACGCAGTTTAAGAATTTTCTGAAAATCGTGGGTTACACTTGCGTAGATGAATCTGAAAATCCGGCCTACAGGATGTTTCTAACGTAAATCTTGCAAACTGTGCAGTATGACAGAAGA
Source organism: Arenicellales bacterium (assembly GCA_965219265.1). Taxonomy (GTDB): domain Bacteria; phylum Pseudomonadota; class Gammaproteobacteria; order Arenicellales; family JAJDZL01; genus JAJDZL01. The sequence continues at coordinate 2,529,171 of OZ244730.1, read as the reverse complement.
ATATAACTTGAATGATGTTGAATTTGTAGGGCTATATGTGGTGCCTGGCGAGGGAACGGTTGCCGCACTACGCGACATTGCCGGAACCCAGCTGTACGATAAACAGGGATTGTCTTGGAGGATTGTGGAGAAGAAAAAAATTGGAAAAAATTCTGAAGCTGAAGAGCAGGCGCTTGCCAGAATCAATCAACAAGACGCTTCAGGCAATAATTACTACTGACTGAACCCAGCAGACGCTTGCCATATCCCCCCGACCTGAGTTGCGAGCCACCATGGCCGCTGTCAACCCAATGCCCGCCCCTGCTGTCTAATGAGATACATTTGTGGTCAGCTTCTCTTGAAGTCGACTGCGAAAAAATGCGTTTCTATGAGAGTTGTATGGATGGTCGAGAGCGAGCTCGCGCAAACCGCTATAGCATAGAGCAGTCTCATATTCGCTTCATACGTGCGCGTGGTATCCTGAAGGAACTGCTCGGCATGTACACAGGGTTTGAACCAACAACCATGAGTTTTGATCATGGACCTCTGGGTAAACCTTATCTTTCTCCGATGCCGGAGACGCCGCTTCAGTTTAATTCAACGGATACACACAGTGAGGCGCTGTACGCATTCTGCAGGTTTGGTGAAATCGGAGTTGATATCGAATTCATGGATCGCGAGGTGAGCCATGATGGAATCGCCAAAAGAAAATTCAGCCGTCATGAGTATGAAGAGTATCTGGGTCATTCGCTAGAACAGCGTAAGAATTTTTTTCTGTCAGTTTGGACACGAAAGGAAGCTTATGGCAAGGCAAAAGGGGTTGGAATCCGATATCGGCTCAATAGCGTGAACCTGATTGGAGACGATGGATTGAGCGATTTTTCGATACGGGACGAGAACGGAATTCGGTGGGGAATTTCACAGGTTTGCCCGGCGCTCGGAGTGACTGCGTGCGTTGTCGCTGAAGGTGAAGGATGGGGTATTCGTTGCTTTCGGCTGCCAGATGATCGACCGGTGCCGAATTACTGAGTGCGATTTCGATTCAGACGACAGCAGTCCTATCTGCTCAGGATCCTTCAAGCATTGACAGAATGTAGTTCCACTCTTCCGGGGCAACAGGAGTAATTGACAACCGGTTGCCTCGTTGCAGCACGCGCATTCCGGCGAGTGCTGGTTCTGTACGCATTTCAGCCAGGGAAATTATTCGTGGAAATTTGGTTTCAAGTTTGACGTCGAACATGAGCCAGCGCGGATTATCAGGATCGCTCTTCGGATCAAAATACTTTTCAGATTCATCAAACGCAGTAGGATCGGGATAGGCGGTACGGACGATGTGCATAGTACCAACGATTCCCGGAACATCACATCTGGAGTGATAGAAAAATGCTGCATCATTCAGTTCCATGTCATCTCGAATGAAGTTGCGTACCTGATAGTTGCGTATTCCATCCCAGTAATCGGTTTGATTTGGTTCCGCGGCCAAATGATCAATGGAATAGACATCGGGTTCGCTTTTCATTAGCCAGTACTTCATGATATTCGTTCCTTTCAGGAAAATTGGTAAACCTGTTTATCGGTTATCGCGCCGCGTAATGGGACATCCCAAGCATTTCGGCCAATAGAACTTAAATGCTGAAGTTCGTGTGCTACGCCAACCACGTACGGCCTTTGCCAGTTTCTCTGCAGTCGCAAATGGTGTAGCGAGCTATCGTAAAATCCTCCTCCCATGCCGATACGATTGCCTTCATCGTCAAACGCGACCAGTGGTGCCAGCACCAGGTCCAGTTCACTGGCAAACACCCACCCATTTCTGACAATGTCGGGTTCGGGTATTCCAAACCGGTTCAGAGAAAAAAATCTCCAGTCAGCCGTAGTTCGCCCAAACAGCAGTCGATTTTTACCGCCGCGATACAGAACCGGAAGATAGCAGCTTTTTTCACTAGCGAGTGCTTGCGCGAGGGCTGGCGTGATATCGATCTCTCCATCGTGTGGCCAGTAGAATGCTATTCTCCGGCTGCACCTGTAGAGGGGATGGTTCAAAAGCAGACGCGAAATTCTGCGGGCGGCTGCCTGTTGTTCAAAGGGTGTGAGTGATCTTCGTGCTACGCGTATGTCTTTGCGAATTTTAGATTGAAGTAATGACATCGACGAAGTGGTGAAAATAATGCCGCCCGCACGTGCCGTGCCAGTCTGGGTAACCTTGAACCAACATGTTCAAGTGGGCACTGGTGAGGCAACTTCAGGTGCTTTGCAACTTGGCAATGCTCACAACGGTTGACTCAGTTTGTTCCCTGGTTATCCTTTAGGTTCTAAGATGTTGGACTGACTCGAACACTACAGGCGGCAATGGAAACTTTTCCATTGGGATTATAGAATCAATTCTGCAGTATCGTATCAATATCGTCAATCATCTTGCTGATGGAGTCACTGATTTCCTGATTTTCATGACCCTGATCCCCGTTTCGCAGCAGAAGTTCGCCGGCAAAATTCAGCGCGGCCATGACTGCACTCGCTTCGAGTGTAATCATTTTGCTGCGCGACAAATTTTGAATGTTGGTTATTTCTGAGTTCAGCAGTTCTGCAGCATCAAGCAGATTTTCACGCTGGCCTTCATCGCAGCTGACAGTGAAGTCTCGGCCATCAATTCGAATTTTCAGATTTTCCATAGATCGATCCACCGTCACTGACGAGTTGCTTCAGAAACGGACTGCAGGTTGGCGATGATGGTCCGAATTTGTTCAACTGCTTGACGATGTTTACCACGCAGCACTGTTCGTTGTTTTGTAGTTGTTTCAACTTCTGCTCGAAGCTCCGCGTTTTCTTCCTGCAACTTTTTGTAACGCGTTGTCAGTTCAGAAATCTTCTGTTCGAGAAATTCGAATTGTTGAGGTAATTCAGCCACAGCGATGTAATCTCTTGAGTTCAGTATATTATCAGAATATGCTTTAACAGATATCGATGTCAAATTGAAATTATGGTTTATTTAATGGATGATGATACTCGTTCAAAGACTGCAATATTCAAAAATTAGAAATTGTTAAATTGGAAGTCATACCAATGAATGCAAGGAGTGTTTTCCAATTTGGAAATGAGTCTGAAACTAAGCCTCTTCAAAAAAATTATTCAACCGTAAGAAAAAACATTGAGCGCGCCAAATCAGTCTGTGAGTTGAAAAATAGGGACTATTAATCTGTGCTCTTTTTCCTTTAAGCTGGAGTCCGTTGCAGTTCGTCGATTGAAAAAAATAATTTCTTCCGTGCCGACCGTAAACGCTCGGCTGCTTCATTATCGCTGTACTGAGCCGCAAACGCATCAAGGGTTTCAATCGTCACGCCCGCTTTCAAATTTCGCTCCGCATCCGACAACGACTTCAGCTTTTCAAAGGGCGTCTGAACATCCCCATATCGATAACGCCGCCGCTGCCGGCCCCGCTCATCAACTTCCACTTGTGCAAACAGACACGGCCGGTGATAATTCACATACCGGTTCAGATGCTCTCGATGGAACTCGTTCAGTGCCGCCGCACACTGCTGGGGTATATGTGCGTGTCCGATCAGTTTCCTCAACACGTGACCATTCTTGCATTCCACCAGCGCATTGTCGTTACTATGTCTGGCGCGGGATTTGGTGAATTCAATGTGCAGTTTCTCCAGCAGCTCAGCCACCCGATAATTCACATATTCGCGGCCGTTGTCACTGTGAAAACCAGCAATCTCAAACGGCAATATGTCAAACAACTGCTGCAGTGCCGGGATCAGATACAGTTCCGAGATTCTCTCCACCGAAACCACCGCTTCAAACTGCGTGACCTGGTCTACTGCATTGATATGGTACACACCTTTGTGTCCGTCCCAGTCACCCTGATGTACCGTGTCAACGCGTAAATAACCGGCACCACCGTGCGGCTGCGGCTTGCGCCGTTCGCCAATGCGCACTGTTCGAGCGCAGGTGTTACGTTGCGCGCCGCGCCGGCGCCTATAGCCTTTGGATTTGCGCAAATTATACAGATGCGAGACCGAGATCCCGGACAGCCGACGATATCGCAACTCTCCATGTACACGCCAGGCACGCTCGAACAACTTCTTCGCCGCCAAACCGTTGGGCGTGTCGTGAAGACGGTCCACTTCCACCAGCAGTGCCACGTCTTCATCGCTATAGCGCCGGGCAAATCCTCGAACCGTGCACTGACGACGGCGCACCTGGCCGAATTGAATATACTGCCCGATTAGGCGGGTGACCTGCTGGCGTGAATACCCGCTCACTTTCATCAGGTAGCGAATTACGATGCCTTTGTCCGCTTTCGACAAACGCCCATAGCGAAACTTGATCAATGTCTGTTGAATCCATTGATAGCGTTCATCCTTATCGGTGACTACTGCAAACACCACCGCCTGGGTGCCGTCGAGAAAGTCGCGAAGCTGGTCAATGCCCCGCAAGTCGTTGAGTTTCATGATTGTCTTCATCCTCCTTATGATGAACCCAATCAACTCCCTGTTCCAGACTCTGCCTGTGGCTTAATCGCTTTCTACAGACTCATTTCATATTGGAAACTCGCTGCCTCCTTCAGACTCATTTCATATTGGACAACACTCAAGGTATAACAAAATGTAAAATCATGGTATATTTTGAAGTGAAACAGTGCTATGGCGAACGCGATTGCAAAGTTACGGAGTTAATTATGTCAAAGAGTGCAGATAATCCTGCTAAGTCCACTACTAGTGGCAAAGAACATTACCGCAAATCTAATGCTAATTTCTGGAGTGGTTTTTTTCAGGGCTTCTTCCCATCAATGTACGAACCAACGGAAGAAATTAATTCTTTGCGATATCCTAGAGATTCGTTTACCGAAGATCAAAAACGCTATGGTGCAGACATGTATGTCGTGATAGGGCTAGTAGATGGTACAGAAAAAACAGAAGCAAATTGACACTCCACATAAGAACTCCAACCCTTCCGAATTAAGCGAATTAGAAAGTAGCGATTCATCTGAATCTGTCCAATTTACTCAAGTAGCGGCGTCATACTCAGGACCTCTCCCGCCGTCTTCCGCATTCGAGCAGTATGAAAATGTACATGCCGGTAGTGCGATACGCATTTTGGATATGGCCGAGAAAGAACAAAGTCACCGTATCGATTGGGAGATGACAACCTTAAATGCGAATCACAAACATCAGAATCGAGGGCAATATTTCGGTTTAATAACGGCGATATTATGTATCGTCGGCGCTTGTTATATGGCAACTATTGATCAACCTTGGCCGGCTGCTATATTAGCAGGAGCGAGTGTGATTGGCCTTGTGCGAGCGTTTGTCGATCGTCGAAAATTAGATTGACCAAATTCATAAGATTGCTTCATCACCAAATCAACATCAATTGAATGAATGCTATGAATTTGAAAAGTCTTCATGAAATTTTTGAAAACAGAGTATTAAGAATTCCTGACTATCAGCGTGGTTTTGCATGGCGAGAACAACATGTGATTGAAGAATTCTGGGAAGACTTGGTACATCTAGGTAGTGGTAGAGTTCACTACACAGGTGTTATTACTCTCGAGCCAGTTCAAACTGAATTTTTGAACAAGTGGGAGGATGATATTTGGCTAAAAAAAATTGGATATCGTCCTTTTTATGTGGTAGACGGTCAGCAGCGACTCACGACATCAATTATTTTAATCCAAGTAATCTTGGATACTGCACGTGAAGGTAATCATAAGTCTCTAAATTACCAGCCATTAGACGATATTGGAAAACGGTATATTTTTATAAAAGACGCAGATGGACAGAGAAAGAGTTTTTTGTTCGGTTATGAGAAAGATGATCCAAGCAATGAATTTTTAAAAACTAAAATTTTTGGCGAACACTCGCACAGCAATTTAGACCAGCAAACGCTTTACACGCGTAACTTGGAAAATGCGAAGGTGTCTTTCAAAAACAAATTAACTGGTATGGGGAAAGATGACATTGAACAGATATTTCAGAAACTTACTCAGAAACTTAAATTCAATCTGTATGAAATTGATGATGATGATGAAATTAATGTCTTTGTAACTTTTGAAACAATGAATAACAGGGGTAAAACCCTAACAAATCTGGAGAAACTTAAAAATAGGTTAATCTATTTGTCCACACTATTCGAGGGCCACTCTGATGCTCTGCGGAAAAATATAAATGACGCGTGGAAAACGATATATGAGTACTTAGGCAAAAATCCAGAAACTCCTCTTAGTGATAATCAATTTCTTCGAGACCATTGGATAATGTATTTTACGTACAGTCGTAGAAAAGCGAATGAATACACTAGCTTTCTACTCAAAGAAAAGTTTACAGCACAGAATGTTACACATCCCAATTCGGAAGATAAGCGCCTTACTATCGATGACATAAATCAATACGTTACTAATCTACAACAATCCATTAAGCCGTGGTATTACATTCACAATCCACAACTACAGAGTGATCTTGGAGATGAAACCACTAGAATGCGTTTAGACCGGTTGAACAGACTGACTTTCGGAGCGTTTCGCCCACTAATATTAGCGGCATTTGTAAAGGAGAAAAGCATTGACGGAATCAATTCGCTACTAGAAGCAGCGGAAAGATACAATTTTATGATATTCGAAGTTAGCCAGCGGAGGGCGAATACAGGGGATTCAACTTTTTTCCGTAGCGCACATAAATTGTTTGAGAGCAAACAAAATGACGTAATTCCGAAAATTGTTAACAATATCAATAATTTGAATGACTACAATTTTAATCGAAACATTTTTAGTCAATATATATCGGAAAAATTTGAGAAGCAAGAAGGTTTTTATGACTGGAATGGGTTGCGCTATTTTCTCTATGAATATGAGCAATATCTTTTCTCAGTGAGTGGGCATAATACTCAAAAATTATCTTGGGACCAATTAAACAATAAGAAGAAAGATCATGTGACCGTTGAGCATATTTATCCTCGAAACGAGACTGATAATTATTGGCAAGAACGTTATAAAGAATTTACCGATGAGCAAAAAAAGTTCCTAACGCACTCTATAGGAAACCTTCTTCCCTTGTCTAGAGCGAAAAACTCTGGTCTCCTAAATCGCAATTTTAATTTTAAAAAAAATAATGGTAAAGGAGTTGGGTACTACAATGGTTCATTTTCGGAAATCGAGGTAAATAGAAAGGGAGATTGGGATGCTCATAACATTCTCGATAGAGGTATTGAGTTGTTGGAATTCATGGAAAGCCGGTGGAATATTTCAATTGGGGACAAACAAATTAAAGCCAAATTGCTGCACTTGGAGTTCTTACTTCCTGAAAATGAAATAAGGCATGAACCGTACGACTGAATGTGGTGTAACTGTCTCTAATCCGATTGTGTATAGATCCGGCAAGTCAAAGGATCATGCGATGATCAGATCAATCTTACACTACTGGAATTCTCTCAATTCGCGCCGCGCAGTATTTGAACTCGGGAATTTTCCCCATCGGGTCCAGCGCTGGATTGGTAAGCATGTTGGCTGCGGCTTCTGCATAGCAGAAAGGGATGAACACAACACCGCCTGGAATCGCTGCATCGCTTCGTGTCTTAATATCAATTTTTCCGCGACGGGTCAGAATGCTAATCATCTCGCCTGGTTGTATGCCAAGTTCTTTTAACTGATTCGGTGAAAGACTGGCAACGGCTTCAGGTTCGATTTCATCAAGCACCGTGGCTCTGCGAGTCATCGCTCCTGTGTGCCAGTGTTCCAGTTGCCTGCCCGTAGTCAGTACCATGGGATATTCTTCGTCTGGTTCTTCATCAGGAGGAATGATGCTCGCCGGCACTAATTTCGCCCGTCCAGTTTCAGTCGGGAAACCATCACCGAAGACAATATCGTTGCCGGCTACATTCGGTGCATCACATGGATAAGTCACTGCACTGTCCGCATAGAGACGATCCCACGAAATATTATCAAGCGAAGGCATGAGGCTCGCCATTTCCACATAAACATCAGCTGGACCGGAGTAATTCCAGTTGAGTCCAAGCCTGCGAGCGATTTCTTGGATAATCCACCAATCCTGTCTTGCATCGCCGGGCAGTTCCAGTGCCATCCGCCCCATCTGAACCTGCCGATTCGTGTTGGTTACAGTACCGTTCTTCTCCGGCCACGCCGATGCGGGTAATACGACATCCGCATGAAATGCAGTTTCAGTCATGAACAGATCCTGTACCACTAGGTGTTGTAATTTGGCAAGTGCCTCTCTGGCATGGTGAACATCGGGGTCTGACATCGCAGGATTTTCGCCCATGACATACATTCCGTGAATTTGTCCGGCATGCACTGCGTCCATAATCTCAACCACAGTCAAGCCTTTTTCTGGATCTAGTGAGGTACCCCATGCATCTTCAAATCGAGAACGAATATTTTCTGAATCGACAGCCTGATAATCTGGGAACACCATCGGAATCAAACCGGCATCGGATGCGCCTTGAACATTATTCTGACCGCGAAGCGGGTGCAGACCTGTACCAGGACGTCCCACCTGCCCTGTAATGGTGGCCAGTGCAATCAGACAGCGTGCATTGTCGGTACCGTGGGTGTGCTGTGAAATTCCCATGCCCCAGAAAATGATACCCCGTTGTGCAGTTGCGAATTTCCGTGCTACAAGTCGCAGGGTATCTGTATCAATGCCGCAAATTTCCGACATTTCTTCTGGTGCAAACTGTTTGATATGCCGCTTCAGATTTTCAAAGCCTTCGGTGAAACGGCTTACGTATTCATGATCATAAATATCTTCGTCAATAATGACATGAAGCAAGGCATTCAATAACGCAACATCCGTTCCAGGTTTGAACTGAAGCATGTGCGTCGCATGGCGAGTGAGAGAAGTCCCTCTGGGGTCCATGACAATCAGTTCTTTACCCTGTTTCTTTGCCTGCTTGAAGAAAGTTGCTGCAACTGGATGATTTTCAGTCGGATTCGCGCCGATGATGATAATCACATCGGAATCCTCGCAGGCAGTAAAAGGTGCGGTTACAGCACCAGAACCGATTCCTTCAAGTAATGCCGCCACACTTGATGCATGACAAAGACGAGTGCAATGATCTACGTTATTTGTGCCAAAACCGGTGCGCACGAGTTTTTGTACAAGATAGGCTTCTTCGTTTGAGCCTTTGGCAGAGCCGAATCCGGCCAATCCTGCAGAACCGACTTGTTCCAGAATCTCGCGGAACCCTTGTGCTGCGAAGTCCAATACTTCATCCCACCCAGCTTCTCGAAAATGGGAGGAAGGATCTGATGGATTCACTTCGATATCCGCATTTTTCTCAACATCACTTCGGCGTATTAAAGGCTTTGTTAATCGATGCCGGTGGCTAACATAATCAAACCCAAATCGTCCTTTCACGCATAGCCTATTCTTATTTGCAGGCCCGTCTCGGCCCTGAACAGCGTGTATTTTGTTGCCGTTGACCTGGTAGGTGATTTGACAGCCAACACCGCAGTATGGGCATACGCTTTCTACTTCATCCAGTTGCAGTTGTCGGTTGATGCCATTTTTATCAACCAGTGTTGATTCGACCAGTGCGCCCGTCGGGCAGGCCTGTACGCATTCGCCGCAGGCAACACATGTACTGTTCCCCATCGGATCATCAAAATCAAATACGATTTTCGAGTGATGTCCACGGTAAGCCATGCCGATCACGTCATTGACCTGCACCTCACGACAGGCTCGCACACACAGATTGCAGTGAATGCATGCATCCAGATATACACGCATGGCGGTATGACTGGGATCTGGTTCTGGCGATTTCCGGGTAGGCATTCGATCAGTCAACGGCTGTAGATAATCGGTCCACTGCCAAAAACGTGAATCTGGATCATGTGCGATTTCTTTGCTCGGCTGATCTGCCGCAAGCATTTCGAACACCAGCTTCCGAGCAGATTCCGCTCTTTTGCTACCGGTATAAACTTTCATGCCTGGAGCAGGTTTGCGGATACAGGAAGCGGCTAGAACCCTTTCACCTTCAATCTCCACCATGCAGGCTCGGCAGTTGCCATCTGCCCGATAACCTGGTTTCGGCAGGTAGCAAAGATGAGGAAGCTGGTTATTTTGCCGGTTTGCAATTTCCCAAATCGTCTCGTCGGGATGTGCTTCTACCTCTCGGCTGTCAAGTTCAAATGTAAAGGTTAAGTGGTTTTGCATTCGACTTCATCCGGAAAAAATTTCATCACTGAAAGAATTGGATTCGCAGCTGCCTGCCCCAGTCCGCAAATTGAAGCATCGGCCATTGCCTGGCCAATATCTTTCAATAGTAATGTATCCCACTGATTGCGTTCCATCAATTTTACCGACTTCTCGGTGCCGACTCTGCAAGGAGTACACTGTCCACAACTTTCGTCTTCAAAGAAGCGCATCAGATTCAAAGCAGCATCTTTGGTATTGTCCTGATCGCTCAATATGACGACGGCATGAGAGCCTACGAAACAGCCATACTGTTCCAATTGCCCGAAATCCAGCGGCAGATTATCCATTGATGCGGGCAAAATTCCACCTGAAGCACCGCCGGGAAGATACGCCTTGAATTGGTGTCCAGGCAGCATTCCGCCACAGAACTCATCGATCAGTTCTCGAACGGTAATCCCAGCTGGCGCAAGTTTGACGCCGGGTTCAGCGACCCGCCCGGAAACGGAGTAACTGCGCAATCCTTTGCTGCCATTTCTGCCATGACTGGCGAACCACTCCCAACCCTTTTCAACAATATCTCGAACCCAGTATAGCGTTTCAACATTCTGAACCAGGGTAGGCCGATTGAATATGCCATTTTCTGCTACATAAGGCGGTCTGTGGCGCGGCAAACCGCGTTTGCCTTCAATGGATTCGATCATGGAAGACTCTTCACCGCAAATGTACGCGCCAGCACCGCGTCGAAGTTCCACATCAACCCCATTCAACAGTCCGGCTTGGCGTACAGCCTCGATTTCACACAGTAGGATTTTGTGTACTGCAGGGTATTCATCACGTAGATAGATGTACACCGTTTCTGCCTCAACCACCCATGCGGCAATCAAAACACCCTCAAGAAATCGATGCGGTTCGCGTTCAAGATAATGTCGATCTTTGAAAGTGCCCGGTTCTCCTTCGTCTGCATTGACCGCCATCAGCCTCGGACCTTCATAACCGCGCACAATTTTCCACTTTAGTCCGGTTGGAAATCCTGCTCCCCCCAAGCCTCGGAGAGGGGAATCTTGCAGCAGAGCAATAAGTTCATCTGGAGTTTTCTTGCCATTTTTACAATCTTTGAGCAACGAGTATCCGCCGTTGCTGCAATAGCTCTCAAAGTTCTCGTACTTCGGGATAATCGGTTCTATCTCCTTCGCTTCAATCGCATTGGCAATTGCACTGACACTGGCATTGTCTACATGATTGTGTCCAATTTCAACAGTCGGCGCTGTATCGCATCTTCCCATACACGGCGCTCGTACTACTCGTACTCCGGGTTCAAGCTCCGAGCGCAATTTCTGAAGAAGTTCCTGAGCGCCAAACATTTCACAGGTCAGGCTGTCACAAACTCGAATCGTTATGGGTGGTGGCAGATTTTCATCTTCCGCGACGATGTCAAAGTGAGCGTAGAAGGTGGCAGTTTCGTACACTTCAGACAGAGCGAGTCGCATCATGTGCGCAAGAGCAACTAGACGGTCGGAATGCAGGCATCCATAGTGATCTTGTATGACATGCAAATGCTCAATCAGCAAATCCCTGCGTAAAGGGACATCACCAAGCAATTCACGCAGTTCGGTTACACAATCCTGATCTACTTGCCGTCCTTTCGGCGTAGAAGAATGGTGTGTCAATCCTTGACCTGGGTGGCGAGGGCGAGCAACTTCAGTTCTATCTGCAACCACTATGAACTTCCTTGTGACAACGAAGCAGTATAACTGCTAGTATTCAGTACAAACATTGTATTGCAGTATTAAAAGAAACTGAACGAGAATACGGCGAGTTAAATTCACTTTCACAATCTGCTTAAGGCGCAAAGTATATTACAAATATATTTGTATGTGAATGGGTCAATTTTGAGATTTGCTATCGAAGAGAATAACAGACGCCCCTGTCGGGAACCTTCGCGGTCGGCTGTCAGTCTATGCCAGCATCAATTGAATTGCTCACAATTTCCTTTCTACGCCAGGAACAGTTGATTTGATTAGACTAGGCTACGTCTGGTGTGAAAACAATGTCTGGTGACCGCTATGCGATTGAGCAGTTGTGCTCAACGGCTGCGTTGAGGTGAGGAACTTGAATCAAATTACGTTCCCAATTTAGCGCCGGAACACAGTCCGGAGTCCATTGCAAATTGTGCTGCGCTGATTTTCCCCGCGTCGCAGCGCACCCGTTGCACTGTGATTTCACCATCTAGTGCAGCAACATGAAAGCCGGATTCAGAGATCTTAGTGACACTGCCAGCACGGTCGCCCGAAGAAGTGTTCTTGCTGCAGTCATAAATTCGCACGATATCGCCGTTCAAGGTGGTCCAGGCACCCGGTTGGGGGTTGGTTCCTCGAATCAGGTTGTAAATCTCATCTGTAGGCCGCTTCCAGTCAATCTCTGCATCGGCCTTGCCACACCAGCCTTCGTAGCTTCCGGCACCAGGGTCTTGCGGAACTCGTGGCGCTGTTCCGTCTCGCACCATTTCCAAAGCTTCCAGCATGGCATTTACGCCAAGTGGGAACAAATGACTAAAGTACAGACTTCCCAACGTATCATCAGGTTTGACATCAACGGTTTTCTGAAGCAGGATGGGGCCGGTATCAAGACCATCATCTGGCCAGAAAATGCTCAATCCGGTTTTTGTTTTTCCCTGAATAATCGGCCAGTTGATTGAACTTGGACCCTTATGATCGGGCAGCAGGGACGGATGAAACTGAATCGAGCCGAATTTCGGAATGTTCAGTACTTCAGACGGAACGATCAAAGTGACATAGGCCATGAGACACAGATCAGCGTTGAGTTTTCTCATTTCATCGGCAACTTCTGCAGTCTTGTAAGAAGCAGGTTGAAATACGGGGATGCCTGCACTTTCAGCAGTTTGCTTCAATGGGTTGGGCCTGCTGCCGCTGTCTGGGGCGCAGTAAACGGCTATCACGTTTTCACCGCGTTCCAGAAGCTGTTTCAGTACCGCCTCACCGAATGCCTGCTGGCCATGAACGATCAGTCTCATGTCGCTATGCTCTAAATGGCACCATTGCTGCGAAGCTCTTCAATTTCATCCACGCTGTAACCGAGAACACTCGTGAGAATTTCATCGGTGTGCTCTCCGAGCAGTGGCGATCGAGTGACCGTAGAAGGAGAATTCGATAATTTGATTGGATTGCCGACGGTTCTGTAAGCACCACGGGTGGGGTGGTCGATTTCCGCAACCGTTCCGGTTTTCATCAATGCTTCTTCGTTCACCAGCTCTTCGATTGACAGGATGGGGCCGCACGGAACGTTGAGTGGATTCAGTATTTCCATGACCTCAAACTTGGTCTTCGTCATGGTCCACTGTTCAATCATATCGAAGCACTGGTCCAGTTTCGACAGTCGCGCTTTGGGTGTTGACCACTCCGGATCATCAATCAGCTCCTCTCGTCCAATCACACGCATCAGTTGCGTCCAGCCCGGCGGTTGAATGATGACATACACATAGTCGTTTGGGCCGCCGGGAGCGGTGCGCAACGCCCAGCCCGGCTGGCCGCCGCCGGAAGCGTTGCCAGCTCTCGGTACAGATGTTCCGAACTCACCCTTGGGATACTGCGGATACTCTGTCAGAGGACCGTGTGCAAGACGCTGCTGGTCGCGGAATTTTACTCGGCACAGATTCATGACGGCATCCTGCATGGCGCATTCGACTCGCTGCCCTATGCCGCTGGATTCTCGATGTACGAGCGCAGCGAGAATTCCGATAGCCAGATGAAGTCCTGTGCCGGTATCCCCGATTTGAGCGGCAGTAACCGTTGGAGGACCGTCATCAAAGCCCGTAGTACTGGCAGAGCCGCCGGTACATTGAGCAACGTTCTCGTAGACTTTGCAATCCTGATATGGGCCTTTGCCGAATCCCTTGACCGATGCGTAGATGAGCCGCGGGTTGATTTCGTGGATTTTCTCCCACGGAAATCCCATTCGGTCTATCGCACCCGGCGCAAAATTCTCGACCAATACGTCACAGGTCCGAACTAAACGCTCAAAGACTTCTTTGCCTTTCTCATTCTTTGTATCCAGAGTCATGGACCGTTTGTTGTGATTCAGCATTGTGAAATACAAGCTGTCCACATCCGGAATGTCACGAAGCTGTCCACGAGTGGCATCTCCTGCACCGGCCCGCTCAACTTTGATTACGTCTGCGCCAAGCCAGGCGAGCAGCTGCGTGCAGGTTGGACCAGACTGCACATGAGTCATGTCCAAAATACGCACTCCTTCCAGCGCCTTCCCCATTAAACTTTCTCCTTCTGACTGTACACGGATAATTATTTGTACATAGTCTGTGCTTTGGTTCCCGGAGCATATTCTGACGGGTCCACCCAAATATTGATGACCGCCGAAAGACCGGTACCTGCGACCTGTTCTCTCGCTCTTTTCAGAGCGGGTGCAATTTCAGCGGGGTCGTGAACTTCTTCACCATAACCGCCTAGCATTTCAGCGAATTTGGAAAACGGCACATCACCAAGAAGATTTCCGACATCGCCACGTTCCTCGCCGTATTTGGCGATTTGTCCATAGCGTATCTGATTCATGGCGCTGTTGTTGCCGATAACCGCAATGTAGGGAGCGCCGAAACGATTGGCGGTTTCCATATCAAATGCGGTCATTCCAAATGAGCCATCTCCATAATAGCAAAGTACTTCCTTATGCGGATGCGCGAGTTTCGCCGCCAATGAAAAGGCGGTGCCTACTCCTAGTGTGCCTAGGGGACCTGGGTCCATCCAGTGACCAGGCTTTCGAGGCTGAACTACTTGGGCAGATATTGTAACGACATCTCCACCGTCACCAATGTAAATCGTGTCTTCGGTAAGAAATTCATTGATTTCCCAGGCGACTCGATACGGATGAATGGGTTTGCGATCCGAGAGGAACAGACTCTTTAGTTTTTCCGACCGATTGTATTCCTCAACCCGAAGCTCACTGAGCCATGTTTTTCGATCGATGGTGCTGCTTCGATTGTCAGATCCAGCGGCTTCAACGACGGCTTTCAGAATTGTTCCAGGATCACCTGTCAGCCCCAGTGATATGTCGCGGTTCTTGCCAACCGTTCTGTAGTCCATGTCAATTTGAACGACTGTTGCTTCAGCACGCAGTCGTCGGCCATATCCCATGCGAAAATCGAACGGTGTTCCAACGATCAGGATTAGGTCTGCTTTGTCGAATGCCATACGCCGCGTTCGGTAGTAATGATTGGGATCTTCAGGCGGGAGGGTGCCGCGGGCCGAACCGTTGAAATATGCCGGAAGGTTGAATGCCCTGATGAATTCGATGGCTGCATCGGTGGAACCAGAAGTCCACACCTGAGTACCGAACAGTACACAAGGTTTTTTTGCCGCAGACAGCAGTTGTGCCAATTGCTCAATATCCTGTGGGTCTCCCAACATTTTGGTAGAGGAACGATAAGCATTGGGTTCCGGAATCCTTGCTTTGTCGAATTCAACTGTTGCATCCAGAACATCGCGGGGAATTTCTAGGTACGACGGGCCGGGTGCGCCGTTGTAGCATTCTCTGGATGCCATGGAGATCATGTCGGCAATTCGTTCCGTACTGCGTACGCCTGCGGAAAACTTAGTGATTGGCGTCATTAGATCGACATGCGGCAAATCCTGCAGCGATCCCATCTTGTGCTGGGTTAGGGAGCCTTGACCGCCAATGTGTATAACTGGGCTCTCAGCCCGAAAAGCGTTAGCAATTCCAGTAACAGCATTTGTGCAACCCGGACCTGCAGTTGTTACAACGCATCCGGTTTGTCGAGTCTGACGCGCATAGCCATCTGCAGCGTGAGCTGCAACCTGCTCATGTCGTACATCAATGATGCGTATGCCTTCGTCTATACATCCATCGTAGATGTCAATAATGTGTCCACCGCACAATGTAAAAATTGTGTCAATTCCTTCATTGCGCAAGGCTTTTGCGACCAGATGTCCGCCCGAAATTGGATCTGTCCCTGTGACGACATCTGAATTTAGTGAGTCGTTTGTGTTAATTGCAGTTGCCGATTCCATACTCAACTACCTCTTTGAGTGGTTCAGTTCATACATCAATCTGTTGATATCAATTCATGTCAATTTGAATATTGTATACAAAATACCAGATTAATTCATAGTGTTCAACTATGAATTAATTAACTTCTTTTCTGTTGGGCTCAATCTCATACCAGAAACAAGACTTTTTCGATTAAATTTTGAGTTTCTCATCGACTAAAACCTTGTTGACCCACTAGTTTCTAAAAATATATTCATCTAAAAATGAATTGCATATAATCAAATTCAATTGTTGCAAATCACATTAGGAGTTAATGAATATGAACTATAAAAAAGATGACATAGTCGAGATGTTCGCAACGGGGCAAATGTCTCGACGAAAATTCAACACCTTGCTAGCTTCCTTGGGCGTGACAACCGTATCTTTTCCACTGATGACAGGAACGGCTAGTGCCGCCGCTTCTGATCATCCGAGTGTATTTACCTGGGAAGGATGGGACGCACCAGAGCATCACGGACAGTATTTTGAAAAATATGGGGAATATCCGAATTTTTCTATTTTCGGTGATGAAGAAGAGGCTTTTGCAAAGATGAGAGCGGGTGCAAAGTTTGACGTAACCCACCCGTGCACTTACGTAGTCGAAAAGTGGCGAGATGCTGGAATTCTTCAGCCGATTGACACGAGCCGTTTGAGTCATTATCCCGACGTCATACCGAGTTTGAAGGAAATTCCCGGAATGAACGTTAACGGAGACGTGTATTTTGTCGCAGCGGACTGGGGAAACACCTCTGTTCTCTATCGTCCGGACCTGGTCGATGAAAAATACCAAGAAGAAGAAACTTGGGGTATTTTGTGGGATGAGCGCTACGCCGGCCGCCTCTCAATGGCTGACAGCCTGATTGACGGGGTTATGGTCGCCGCAATTTATGGAGGTGCCGCAGATCCTTTCAACATGACGGAAGCTGAAGTTGATGTGACGCGCGAGTTGCTGCGCAAGCAGTTGCCCTTGATGCGTTACTACTGGACAAGCCCGACGGACATAGAGAACGCCATGGCCAGCGGAGAGCTTGTTGCAACCAGTGCCTGGAATGATGCATATGTTGCGTTAAAGAATGAAGGGCACAATGTCAAGTACATGAGTCCAAAAGAAGGAGCCATGACTTGGGTTTGTGGGTTCTGCCTCATGTCGGACGCCGATCCAGATAAGCTTGATAAGAGTTACGATGCGATTGATGCTTTCCTGAGCCCGGAATCCGGTGCGTTTGAGATTGTTGAGGAGGGTTACGGTCATTCCAATCAACAAGCATTCGAGCTTGTCGATGAAGCTACGCTTGCCGAACTCGGTCTTTCCAGAGATCCAGAAGCACTTCTCGGTCAGGGCATTTTCCAAGTTGCAATTAAGAATGAAGCAGTGCTGCAAGGCATGTTCGAGGAAGTTAAAGCTGGATTGTAAGCGGAATCCAGTACATATTTAGACTCCGTTACAAGAGTCAATTGAAATTTCCGGGATTCTCATCCATTGAGAATCCCGGATTTTTTACATTTGTATTAGCACGCTTGGTAATATCACCTTGTAAACTGAATGTTCGCCTGAGCATTGGATAACCCGGTCTCACTGATTTGGCGGCCCTTTTGTGAGTACACTGACGACATCAACCGATCGAACGCCTGTCGAAAGATTTCGAATCGGCTTTAGAAAGAGCGAAACCGCGAAGGGCTATACGCTCCTTTCTCCAACGCTCTTGATAGTTCTGCTTGGACTACTGTTTCCATTACTGATACTGCTGACTCTCAGTTTTTGGAAGCAGGATTACGTCGATCTCGTTCAGACATTCACCTTGACTAACTATGCAGATTTCTTCAGAAAGAAAATCTACTACCTGATTCTTTATCGCTCCATACGCATATCAGCGTTTGTCATGTTTGTGACGGTGATTCTGGCCTATCCGCTCGCCTATTTCATCGCATTCCATGTTCAGAAAAACAAAATCATGTGGATAATTCTGGTGACGATTCCATTTTGGACCAGTTACTTACTGAGAGTGTTTTCTTGGAAAGTAATTCTTGGCTACAACGGTGTGATCAATTCCAGCTTGATATCATTGGGATTCCTAACTGAACCGCTTCAGTTCCTGTTATACAACCCGGTAGCCGTGGTGATCACACTGGCCCATGCCTGGGCTGCGGTCGCAATTCTGCCTATTTACGTTTCATTGGAAAAAATCGATCGATCACTGATAGAAGCGGCACGAGATTTGGGTGAAAACGCAGTCATGACTTTCATTCGAGTGACTTTGCCTTTATCGCTTCCCGGAGTGATTGCCGCATCTTTGCTCGTATTCATTCCTACTGTTGGAGATTACGTTACACCTGCACTGGTAGGCGGTCCTCGAGGGTTGATGATTGGAAACATCATTCAGTCCATGTTTGGCAAAGCTCTGAATTGGCCGCTTGGTGCGGCGCTATCCATTATCACCATGCTGACGGTAACTGGCGTGGTCTGCATGCTGTTGGGCGGAACTCGCCTGTTCCGCAAAAAAGTAGGGTAACTGGAAGTGCGCGCGACGACAAAACGGGTGAATGGTTTTGCAGTGTATGCAGCTCTCTATTTGATGTTCCTGTATGCGCCCGTTGCAGTATTACCGCTATTTTCATTCAACGATTCGCAGTACGTAACCTTTCCACTAGTCGGATTTACGCTGAAATGGTATGCTCAATTGGCAGTCAGTCACGGGCTTCAGAATGCATTCATCAACAGTCTGAAAGTTGGAATCTGCGTTGCGCTGTTGAGTACGATTCTCGGCATTTTCGCAGCCAAAGCGGTAACTCGATTTCGTATGAGAAGGAGCGGCATGTTAGTTGGTTTCATCATGGTGCCGCTTGTAATTCCTGAAATTATTCTGGGAATTTCGTTGCTAATGACATTCAGTGTCGGTGGAGTGAAGTTGTCCCTGATTACGGTAGGCATTGGTCATCTGATGTTGTGCACACCATTTTCCATGCTCGTTCTCATATCGAGAATGGAGGGATTCGACAAGAGTCTGGAAGAGGCATCCCAGGACTTGGGAGAGAATGCCTGGTGGACATTCTGGCGGGTCACCTTTCCGGTCATCAAACCGGGTGTTATTGCGAGTATCCTGCTAACCTTTACATTTTCATTTGATGAATTTGTTCTGGCGTTTTTTCTATCTGGTACCGACGCGACTCTGCCATTGCATATATGGAGTCAGTTGCGATTCCCAGATAAACTGCCATCGGTTCTTGCGCTCGGTGCGATAATCGTAGTTGCCTCTACCATCGTTATTTTCGCTGCGGAATGGATACGCCGAGGCGGAGTTCAACTGACCAAGCAATCGAAAATCTGAATGTCTGATGTAATCATTTCAATTAACAACGTGACTAAGGATTTTGGCAAAGTTCGTGCGGTGAACAATGCCAATATCAATGTCATGAAAGGCGAGTTTTTCTCCCTTTTGGGTCCCTCCGGCTGTGGCAAGACGACGTTGCTGAGAATGCTGGCAGGATTCGAGCTGCCGACTGAAGGGGGCATCGAAATTGATGGTCAGGACGTAACGTTATCGCCGCCTAATTTTCGTCCGGTCAACATGGTTTTTCAGAACTATGCAATCTTCCCACATCTGAATGTTGCATCAAATATCGCATTCGGAATGAGGAAATCGGGTCTCTCCAAACAGGATCTCAACGAAGAAATTGAGAAAATGCTGGAACTGATCAAGCTTCCGGGTTACGGACAACGTGGAGCGACTGAACTTTCGGGCGGGCAACGTCAGCGTGTTGCTCTGGCTAGGGCATTGATCAAAAAACCGAAAGTGCTATTGCTGGATGAACCTCTGGGAGCACTGGACAAGAAGCTGAGAGAACAGATGCAGATTGAATTGCGCCTGTTGCAACAGCATGTAGGAATCACTTTTGTCTTTGTCACGCACGACCAGGAAGAGGCATTAACGCTTTCGGATCGAATTGCAGTGATGAACAACGGCGACATTATTGAGGTTTCGAGCCCTGGGCAACTCTACGAAAGTCCGAATTCTCGTTTTGTAGCGGATTTTATCGGCACCATCAACTTTTTCAATTGCACGCTCAAGGATTATTCGGATGGTGTCTGCATAGGGGATTGTCCTGATTTGGGATCGGTTCGAATAGCCTGTCGCGACCCTTCGGTGGCAGTTGGAGAAAAGTTTATTCTGGCAATTCGACCGGAAAAGCTGTCACTGTCTTTCGAAGAATTGACTGAACCCTACAATACCACTCAGGGACGAATGGGACCTTCAGCCTATCTCGGTGATCGAAGTCATTTGTACATTCACATCGAAGGTCGAGATGAAACCATATCTGTAGCACTGCAGAATCTTTCCGGCTCATTGGACATGATTCGTAACGCCAATCGGGAAGTTTGGCTGTCCTGGTCAGACGATGCGGCAGTAATGCTTCCGTTCGAGGAGCCTCACAACGAATGACTGCGAAAGTTTATATCGACGGTCAGGCTGGAACAACCGGTCTGGTGATTTATGATTTGCTGGATGATCGGGACGACATTGAAGTATTACGACTTCCTGATGTCGAAAGAAAAAATGAATCTGCGCGTCAGAATGCAATAAGCCAATCTGACTTGACCATTCTGTGTGTGCCAGATGATGCGGCCGAACAGGCGACTCAGTGGGCGGTAGCGTCGAATACGAAGCTCATAGACGCTAGTTCTGCGCATCGAGTATCGGAAGGTTGGACCTACGGACTGCCTGAATTGGGTAATGAGACGCGCGAGGAAATCAGAAATTCCAACCTCGTCAGCAACCCGGGGTGTTATCCCACCGGCGTCATACTAATGTTGCGCCCGTTGATTGCTGAAGGAATTATCGCTGCTGAGAGCCCCATCATTGTTCACGCGCTTTCGGGATATTCGGGGGGAGGACGGCAGCTGATCGAACGCTGGGAAGATCCAAATCTCGACTTGCTGTCGCTTCCATTCTCCACACCGTATGCACTGGATCGGGTGCACAAACACATACCGGAGATGATGAAGTATTCCGGGCTTCGAACTGAACCTCAATTCCTGCCGCGGGTCGGGCCTTTTCTGCAAGGAATGCGCGTTGAAATTCCGTTGCATGCGTCATTGTTCAATGGCCCTGACAACGATGTTGCAGAACAGATAAGCAATGTTCTTTTTGATCGATATCAGAAAGAATCGTTTGTTGGCGTAACCTCGGTCAGTTCTGACAATCTGGATGAATTTCAATTGAATCCTTGCGTCCGAAATGGCACAAATCGCATTGAAATTTTTATCTACAACCATCCAAGCGGTCATGTTCTACTCGTTGCGATACTCGACAACCTGGGTAAGGGTGCAGGCGGTACCGCGGTACAGTCGATGAATCTAATGCTGGGTTTTGATGAAAGCGCAGGTTTTTTTAACGACCCTTGATTCCAGTTCGGTTGCAGTTAAGCCCTAGAAGGTGATTGTTTCTGGCGTGCTTGTTGTATTGCCGATTGGAAATTTTCGCTGTCGTATTGTCGAGCTAGGTCAGCGAGCCCGACAACGATGTCTTTGACAACCGATGTTCCTTGATACACAAAAGATGAGTAGAGTTGAAGGAGATCGGCGCCCGCCAGAATCTTATCCCATGCGTCTTCGGCGGATGAAATACCGCCTGTTCCAATAATCATCATGGAATCTCCGGCCACCTTCGATGCGGTGCGAATGACTTGTGTCGACATTTCGCGAAGCGGTTTGCCGCTTAGACCACCGTTTTCTTTATAGTTTTTGTGAGTGCCGTCCGTTGGACGCGTGACTGTAGTATTGGTTGCAATAATTGCATCAACTTTTCGGTTGGCTGCGGTTTCAACAATCGCTTCAATCTCTTTGGTGTCTAAGTCCGGAGAAATTTTAACCGCAATTGGTACTGTTTTGCCGGCATGAGTGGAAGCCAAACCTACTCTTTCCAGTGTGATGGCTTCAAGCAGTTCGTCAAGACGGGCAACGTTTTGCAAGTCTCGAAGCCCAGGTGTGTTAGGCGAAGAAACATTTACGGCTATGTAGTCGGCATAGCGGTAGACGCCTTTGATACAGCGGACATAGTCCATAGTTGCACGTTCATTTGGAGTATTGGCATTTTTACCAATGTTGACTCCAAGCACAGTCGCTCTTGGTACTGATTTAATTTTTTGTAGGTTGAGAACAAATGCATCCAGACCACAACTATTGAAACCGAGCCGATTAATAATAACATTGTCGTCGATTACTCGAAATATACGTTTGCCTAGGTTGCCGGGCTGCGGATTAGGCGTGACTGTCCCGAGTTCAATGAATCCGAATCCTATGCCCGCGAGAGCTGGGAAAGCCAAACCGTCTTTATCAAATCCTGCTGCAAGTCCCACCGGATTTTGGAACAGGGTTCCGAGTGCTTTAACTGGCAATGCCGGTACTCGATCCCCCAACAGCAATTCCTCCAAAACAGTTAGTCTGCTACTGTCTGATAATTTGCTTAGCAGTCGTATTGCAAGTCTATGCGAGGATTCCTCGTCCATCCGCATGAGAGCAGGGCGAATCAGTTTATACGGAGAGATCATCAGAAATTCTCGTCCGTTCCCAGCAGGCGCCATTTGCCGGACCGAAGCGGTCCCAAACGAACGTTTCCGATCCTCACCCTCTTGAGTCCGACTACTTTAAGTCCAACCATGGCACACATTCTACGAATCTGCCGTTTTCGACCTTCTGTAAGTATCATTCGAAAGTATTTTTCATCGAGAGGTTCCACGATTGCTTTTTGCAGGATGATATCGTCCAGTTTGAGTCCGTGCGAGAGTCTTTTGATCCGACCGGCATGCATCGGTTTGTCTACGCGTACCAGATATTCTTTTTCTATCTCGGAATCGGACGCGATCAGTTTTCGCGCAATTCGTCCGTCTTGCGTGAATACAAGCAGACCGCTTGAGTCGATGTCGAGTCTGCCCGCAGGTGCAAGCCCGTTAATCGGCCAATTAATCGTTCTGGTATCCGGAAGTTCCTGACTCTGAACTTGTGTGTGCCGCTTTATCAGGGATGCGGCAGGTTTGTAATTCTTTTCAGGCTGGCTTGATACGTAACCTATCGGTTTGTTGAGCAGTATCGTGAGCAATCGCTTCTGATACTCTTGAGCCTGCGGAGCGACTACGACCTGACAGTTGTCATCAACTTGTGTGCCTGGTTCACATACGATGTTGCCGTCAACCCGCAACCACCCATTCTGAATGAAGAGTTCGGCTTCCCGTCGAGAACAGATTCCCTTCTGTGAGAGGTATTTAGATAGTCTCATAAGACACTAGCCAGCAAATAATTCGATCCAGTACCAGACGCACTTTTCATTTTCCCACTGAACCCGTGCGATGATAGCCTTCATTACGGTTTCAATCAGGTTGTTGTGGGCTGAGTGAATTTTGTTGTATCGACTTCAACACAACTGATTAGTCCAGATTCTTTAGCCCACTTCCAGAGTTAGGTTTTCCGGCGACTTTATTTTTTTGATAATCGATTTATCGCTACGGAAATTCCGTAGGAATTGGAGTAATACTCCTTTCTGAACTGTACGTCTCTGAAACTATGCACTACCTAGAACGAAGCGTGGTTGTTCAGTACGCAACATACCAAAGGTTGTAGTGCAGTTTACGCCAAGGGCCTTACAAATTATGGGAATTTTAATTTTATTTTTCGTTTTAGATGCTGATTCATGCGTTACAACACTATAACCACTGGTTAATGCGTGAGCGCTCAGCAAATAATCGGCACTTTGATAAAACAAGTCGATAGCAGCGCGTGTGTAATAGTTTTCGTTCTCGACATGATCACTCACTTTATTTAGAGCTCCATGAATATTCTGAGGTGGTTTTAGAAAAAAATTGTTGTTTTGCTCTTTCGCCCAATCAGTCAATTCATCCTCGCCCTTATTTATTTCTTCAAGGACACGTTCAATACTGAAAACACGGTCGTCAGCGTTTGCTACAACGAGCCATTCCCAAAATGCAGGGCAGAAATCAAATCCGTAGTAATTGTTCTTGGCATTGATAAACACATTCGCATCTAAGAGGTAGGCCATTTATTGCACTACTCCGAGATTCTCTGCGAATTTACGAAATGTGGCATCCTTGCTAATTCCAAGAAGCTGGAACGTCTCGGTGTAGGAATTATTTCCTTCCAGTGTTCTAGTTACCAGTGCAAGACTAAAGCGTCGTCCCACTCGCGCGTTTAAGGTATGGTAAAAGTTGCCGCCATCTGATTGTTGAGAAAATTTAAGCAGGCGGTTGAGTTCAGTTTTATACGCACGCTGAAACTGTTTGCGTTCTATTTTTCCCAGATCGAAAACCCTTCGGAGAATAACCAGCGTACTAACCTTGAATATGCGTGCTAAACGGTTTAACTCTACATCAATGTTTTCGGTGTTTCGGTACTCTTCGCGTAAGATTGCAAGAGGTACAAGAAGTTCAGCTGCGACACGATTGCACCAGGTTTCAATCTTTAATGAATGCTGGTTTTCTGGTATTGATGCATGCAGGGTATCCGGGCCGGTGTCGGAGAGCGCGGATTGGCCGAGCCAGAGGTGCGCTAGTTCGTGAGCGAGTGTGAACATCTGTGCAGCTTTTGTATCGGCGCCGTTGATAAAAATAAGCGGAGCAAGCTCATCTACAAGTGCGAACCCGCGAAATTCACTGGGGTTGAGCTTTCTTTTTGTGTTGTTTTCAACGACTCCAGACGTCATAACTAGTATGCCTGCTTTATCAGACATTTGGATGAAATGCTGAAGCGCTTTATTCCAACTGGTTAATTTGCGTCGTTGCTCAATGTCAAGATTGAGAGTTGTCCGAATATTTGCCGCAACTGTTCTTGTATCACTGGTTAGGTTTTCTGAACCAATGAATTCAAGCGATTCCCAATAATCTTCGCGTGCGAATTCCTGATACCAATGTTGTCGTCGCTGACACAGATATATAGTCTGGAGTAGGTCAACACTTGGCCGCCCAAGGCGTGAATTCTCAATGGTGCGAAAATCAGGAATCGGAAGATGCTCCTCGGGAGGCTTGGATAGAAAAAAATATCCAAATGGAGTGTGAACATATTTGGAAAGTTTTTGAATCTGCTTCAGAGTTGGTTGTACTTCACCGGTTTCCCATTTTGAATATTTCGGAAATTGCTTGATTAGTTGTTCCTCTGAAATGTTTGCACGCTCCCGCGCCCAACGAAGCAGTTCTAAATTAATGTCGACACGTATCATTTACAATTCCTTGCATGGAAATGCTGATGTACGCGGTTGAATCTTAGATGATGATTTAGATTCATTTGAAAAGTCTGGCCGACATAGACTAACTGACTCTCAGAGAGATAGTAAAGTCGTGTGGTCACGGAATCTAGTTTTGGATATGATTAGAAAGAAATTTTAATTTGTACTGCCTAGCAAGATTTACGAATGTTCAGATTCAATATACCAAACTTTGATATTGGCTCGGCAGGGTGATTGCAGTTCTGCTTATCAACAAGAACAAAATTCACTTTTTTGAAAATAGAGCAGCCAATACTTGATTTCAAGGATCAAAATATGAGACTAAATTGCCTCTTCTATTAATATTGTAGACTGATTAATGCCAGATTCTCCCTCATTAATCATAATGAATCTTGATTTGGACGATCAAAAATTAGTGAGCATAATACAGTTCAATATACTGATATAGTCAACTAATTTTTGTGTAATTTTTACATACTTGTGTTTTATACGACAGTTGATGACAGGGTAAGTATTAAGTTTAAAAAGTGCGTGAAGTGGATTGTGTTTGACTTACTTGTAATGGTGAACAGTGCTGCAAGCACTCAGTTAGAACCAGAAAAGTTGAGATGAATTCAGTCTGGCAACTGCCGGTTTGCTGAACCCGGGTTCTTGTACTGCGCAGAATATCATCCATACTCTGAAGCCGCTACCTATCAACACACATATTTAACTTTCATGTCAAACTATGTAAGCGCTTCCAACGACAGGTGTTTCAATACCATAAATGGATTGAGCGATCCTCGGAGCGGAAGTTTCAAATTCTCAATTGACTCGGGAGGGGTTGTAGGAAAAATTGAATTGACTGGTGAGGAGCATCAAGCTGTGAATGCTTATATAGATTGGTGTTATTCTCAGTGAAATTCCTAAATATGCTCTACAAGAAACTCTCGTTCAAGGTCGCAATTAGGCGATTATATGGCTCTAAAGTTATGAATTTTCTTTTGATACAGGATCAAACTGCAAAATAGTCAGCCAATGGTTTCCGTTTTCCAAGTTTGAACTTCTGTCAAAATCTCGTACAGACCTACAGCTGAAGGCGTCGTCATGAAACTTTCCCGATTGTCGATTACGTTAATCCTGACTAGTTGGATTTTACTGCTTTCAGCAGCAAGCTATGCGGAACCTACGTCGATTACATTCCTCCATTTCAACGATATCAATGAGATTGAACCCAAAGGTGGCAAGGGAGGATTTGCTTCGCTGATGACACTTTTGGAGCAGGAACGCGCAAATTCTTCGCACACAATCACTACATTTGGTGGGGATTTGTTCTCACCATCAATTCTTTCCGGGATAACCAAGGGTGCCCATATGGTGGAGATGATGAATGCCATCGGAACTGATATTGCCGTGGTGGGCAACCACGAATATGACTTTGGTCCCGAAGTGGCATCAAAAAACTTTGCATTATCTGAATTTCCATGGTTGGGGACTAATGTGCTTGATTCTGATGGCAAAGTTAGTGGCGGGCTCAGTTCTGGTTTAATTATCGAAAAGGGAGGCTACAAGTTAGGTTTTTTTGGATTGATTACGCAGGAAACAGAATTTATTTCCAGTCCAGGTGCGGAAATTGAATTCGCTCCATACATTGAAACTGCGCAAAATGCGATTGAGGAACTGAAAGCCAACGGTGCCGAAGTGATTGTTGCACTGACGCATATGGACATCGCCGATGACCAGGAATTGGCGCAAAAAGTTGAAGGAATTCACCTCATTTTGGGAGGACACAACCACAATCCAATGACCATTGTCGAAAATGGTGTAGCAATAATGAAGTCGGGTAGCAACGCACACTATCTGGGAATCATGGAGCTGAATCTGAACCGGGTCGACAAACGAGGTTCGAAGTCACTCTCAGTAATACCGCAGTGGCGGCTCATCACAACCGCTGGAGTACAGAAACACTCCGAAATCCAATCCTCGGTCGATAATTTCAATGCCATACTTGATGAAGCATCCAAAGAGGTTTTGGGTACTACGTCCGTAGAGTTGGATAGTCGCCGAACCAGTGTTCGTTCCAGGGAGACTTCCATGGGCAACCTTATCGCTGAGGCGATGCGATGGAGTGTTGGTGCAGACGTCGGATTTGCAAATGGCGGTGGTATTCGCGGCGACCGCATCTATGCAGTCGATTCGAAAATTTCCCGTAAGGACCTCCTCAAAGAGCTTCCTTTTGGCAATAAGACAGTTTTGATTGAACTGTCTGGATACAATCTTGCTGCAGCGCTTGAGAACAGTGTCTCACGAATTGAACAATATTCCGGTCGTTTTTTACAGATAGCAGGCATGACATTTGTTTATGACCCCGCGGCTCCTGTGGGCAACCGGGTCATGGAAATCACTGTCGGCGGCTCACCGCTCGAATCGGCAGGGACCTATACGATTGCAGCTAGCGATTTTATTGCAAACGGAGGTGACGAGTTCGACTCGTTGAAGAATGGTAATTTACTGATTGATAGTTCTGGCGCCAAATTGATTGTAACTGCACTCATTGACTATATTAAATACCGGGGTACGGTGGATTCTGAAGTGGATGGCCGAATTCGTGGATTGTGAGTTTGAGGAGCAGGTTTACTTTATTATCGAAATTACAGTTCGCAAATCAGATTTTGTTCGATTTGTGTGGTCAGGTGACATTGATTCCAGCGACTGATGGGAGTGGCAATTCAGTCTGGATTACACCGCATGCTTTGTTGAATTGAAAATTTTTCTTTTGCCTAGACGAGCTAGATTGCCGTCGATACTTGGCCAGTCATTCGATAATTGCTGATGCTGCTCCATTTGATGGTCAAGTCTCATGGAATTTCATCTGTAGAGTGCAAGGTATGCTTGATCTGCCTGTTCGGCATTGAAAACCATCGAACCACAGACACAGGATTCATAGAGTCGATAGAGAAAGCTGCCACTAACAACACTGTCCGGCATGGCGCTGGGAATTCTGGTTTTTTATGGTAGTGTACATGTTGAAGCATCAAGAAACTCTTGAATACAGGCATTTGATGTCGAGATGATTCTATAATCATTTCTTGCGCTGAATTCAACACTTCAACTGCAATTGGAAAGCAACGATTTTGCGAAATCCAGCTAGGCATAAACTAACCGTTGTTGGCGGTGGGTCATGGGGCACTGCGATTGCAGCTTGGTTAGCGCGTAACGGTCACGTTACCCGAATTTGGGCCCGTTCCGATAGTGTTGTCGATGATATCAACCTTCATCATCAAAACAGCCGGTTTCTTCCTGATGTCAATTTACCAGAAGCACTGACTGCATTCAAAAGACTTGATGAAGCAATGGAAGGAAGTTCTGGTGTCGTTTTAGTTGTGCCCAGTCATGCATTTGAGGAGAATTTAACTGCCATATCTCAAAACCTTTCCCGAATGAGGTTCCGCCCAAAACCTGTCGTGGTATGGGGCACTAAAGGATTTCAGCCAGATAGCGGTCGGCTGTTAAGCGAGGTTGCGGACAGTATCCTTGGAAACAATGCATTTACTGCAGTTCTTTCAGGTCCAAGTTTCGCTGTAGAAATAGTAGCAGAACTCCCGGCGGCGCTGGTTGTCGGAACACACGCCAAAGATCAGGCAGAGTCAATAGCGGATTGGTTTAGAAACGATTTGGTAAGAATTTACGCAAGTTCTGACATGGTCGGCGTTCAATTGGGTGGTGCCTTAAAGAATGTAATTGCAATTGCTGCCGGAGTAAGCGATGGTCTTGGATTTGGGATCAACGCCCGTACTGCATTAATGACTCGTGGATTGGCCGAAATGTGCCGGCTTGGGCAGGCAATGGGGGCAAAAGAGGGAACCTTGATGGGACTGGCGGGCATGGGTGATCTAATTTTGACATGTTCAGGTGATCTGTCACGTAACCGAAGAGTGGGGCTGGGACTGGGACAGGGAAGACGGATGGAAGACATTCTGAAAGATATTGGTCAGGAAGCGGAGGGGATACGTACAGCAAAGGCGGTCAATGGACTGAGACAGCGAATGAAAGTAGATATGCCAATATCAACCCAAGTTTACCGGCTGCTATTCGAGGGCTTGTCTGCACTGGATGCGGTTCACGAACTTATGCTTAGAGATCCCGCTAAAGAATGATCAAGTACATTCGAATCCATTCTTCCGCCATGCTTCAAATATTACAATGACAACTGCGTTCGACAGGTTGGGAAATCAATTGTTGGGACGCATTGGCAGCTCTAGGCATTGTTCGCTTCTGACGTTCATGCGAATCTCCTCAGGAAGCCCGGATGTTTCATAACAAAAATTCTTGTATGGGCGATTGATTCTTGGATTTCTTTTGTCGCATTTCGCGCTGAATCTATGTCAGAAAGTGTTGTGTCAATGATATTTGTACGATTACTGTGGGAACACCAATCACTCTAACGCCTAGCATGAAACTATTCTCGTGCTCACAATAATCAAATCCTGTATTGTGACAGTTGTGTTGCCATTGTTCTGTATGGCAGTTTACGCTGAAACTACCGATCATATCGGGCCGGACCCAATTAAATCGGAGAATTGTCTGACTATCACCCCTGGACATTCTGTTGTCTGCAGTGGAAGGCAATTCGAATCAGAATCGAATTTTAGACCTACAGTCACTTTTAATTGCGGTCCAGGAATATTCATTCTGCTCACGCATGAACCCGTCTCGAAACACTCATCACTGAGAGACGTTACGCTGCTGTCCGATGACGGGAATTTTACCGAACAGTGGTTGGCTGTGTCGGCAACTCAGTCGGCGATGCTGGTTTTCTACAGTGGAGCAGATTCTTCTGATTATTATTGGATACTCAGACTGATGGGGCGACTTCAAACACCTGGTGCCAGTCTGTTTGGATATTCAATCGAAAACAAGGTTACCAGGGGCATATTCGAATTCGATTACTCGGATGTGAAATTGATAGAACAGATAACTCCCAATTGTGGATGAATGGCGTGCTGGGTGAGTATTGGGTTCAGAGTCGATGGAGTCTGTCAAATTGATTTATGATTGCACTGTAATCAATGATATCAAACCAATCATATCGTCTGATGAAATAGGAATTAGACTGTGACCGCTATTGAAAAATTATTCCTTTCGGGCAAGCGAACTTGCAATTCCGATATAGCTTTGAGGTGTCATAGCCAAGAGCTTGCGTTTTTCTTCATCAGGTAAATCCAGCCCACTCACAATATCCACAATCATGCCGCTGGAAACGGTAGCACCGCGAGTCAGTTTTTTCAGTTCTTCATAGGGAAATTCGCTGCCGTGTTTGCGGAGCACAGTCTGAATCGCTTCGCTTAACACCTCCCAAGCACTGTCAAGGTCTTCATTCAGGCGCTGGGTATTTACATTTAGTTTGTCCAATCCAGTTGTAATGGATTGATACGAAATTAGACTGTGACCGATCGGCACTCCTAGATTTCTCAACACTGTTGAATCGCTCAGGTCCCGTTGCCAACGGCTGACTGGAAGTTTGTCTCCAAAATGACTGAAAAGTGAGTTTGCGATTCCAAGATTTCCTTCTGCATTCTCAAAGTCAATTGGATTCACTTTGTGCGGCATGGCAGAAGATCCAACTTCTTTGTCTACGAATTTCTGCGTGAAATATCCGATCGAGATGTATCCCCAAATATCCCGGCAAAGATCCAACAGTATAGAATTGATGCGTTGCAGGGAATGACTGTACTCGGCAATGTAATCGTGCGGTTCGGTTTGTGTGGTAATCGAGTTGTAGTCAAGTCCGAGAGATTCGACAAAGTTTTCGGCCATTGCAGCCCAATCAATTTCGGGATAAGCTGAATGCAAAGAATTGAAGTTTCCCACTGCACCACTCAGTTTTCCTTTTATCGAAATAGATTTCAGCTGGTCCAGTTGATTTTCAAGTCTGGACGCAAAAACTCTCATTTCTTTGCCGACTGTAGTTGGTGATGCGGGTTGGCCATGGGTTCGAGCCAGCATCGACACATCTGCGTACTGTTCGGCCATACCTGACAGAATTGACAGCAGACCGGAGAGCTTCGGAATCAATACGGAATCTCGCGCCTCTTTGAGCATTAGCCCAAAACAGTTGTCATTGATGTCGTAAGAGGTACAGCCGAAATGTATGAATTCCAAAAATTTTGCGACTTGTGGCACATCTTTCAAACGATTTTTCAGAAAGTATTCCAGTGCCTTAACGTCATGATTCGTTTCACGTTCAATGTCTTTGACAGCGACTGCATCACTCACAGAAAATCCACGCGCAAGGTCGCGAAGAGTACCAATCGTTTCACTGGAAAATGATGGCAGTTCTGATACCTGGGGATGACTGGCAAGTGCAATCAGCCATTCAATTTCTACATGGAGTCGAAATCGAATCAATCCGAATTCGCTGAAAATATCTCGGAGTGGTTCGACTCGGTTGGCATATCTCCCGTCAAGGGGTGACAGCGCAGTGATAGAGGAGTTTTCGTTTGAATCGTTCAAACTTTTTTCAAATTTGATTTTTTGCTCAATGAGATCTAGACAGATTCAGTAAACTTCACACGATATACAGATACAGATAGTGGTCAATCAGCATAGCCGCAAATAGTGCAGCCAGATACTGGATCGAATAACGAAAAATTCTGCGAGACAGTCCGTCGCTGTATTGCCGATACAGTCGGACCGCATAGACAACAAATATTGCGTTTAGAATAATCGCAGCAACTAGATACAGTACTCCGAACATGCCAGTTGCAAATGGCATGATTGCAACTGCAGCCAGCAATACCGAATAGAGCAGTATATGCAGCCGGGTAAATTTTTCGCCATGCGTAACCGGCAGCATTGGAATTTCAGCATTTCGATAATCTTGCGCTCGGTAAAGCGCCAAGGCCCAGAAATGCGGTGGAGTCCAGCAAAAAATAATCAAAAACAGAAGGAATGCGTCTGAATTCAGTTCACCTGTCATTGCTGTCCAGCCCAGCACTGGTGGCATTGCTCCTGCTGCACCCCCGATGACGATATTTTGAGGTGTTGCGTGTTTCAGAAAAACCGTGTAGATAACTGCATATCCAATGAGCGACGCGAAGGTTAGAACTGCGGTCAGGGGATTGACACCGATAACGAGCACGAGCATTGACAGTGAAGCCAAAATGCAGGCAAACACCAACGCAGGCCCGCTCTGCATTCGTCCGGAAGGTAGAGGACGGTTCCTGGTCCGCTTCATGAGCGAATCCTTGTCCTCGTCCAGAATGTGATTGATTGCAGCTCCTGATGCAGCGGCCAGGCCAATGCCGATTGTAGCGAGCACAAGCGTGAACAGTTCCGGTAGTCCAGCAACTGCCAAAAACATCCCTGCCACAGCGGTAAACATGATGAGTCCGACCACCCGCGGCTTGGTTATGCGGTAGTACTCCTGTAGCAGACTTCGCACAGGCAGAACTTGTGATTGCGAACGACGGACGGAAGCGTCAGTAGTCATTGATCAAATTCAGTCGGCTAAATAGAAAATAGGCGGTACGGGTTTCAAGCCAATTCAAGGATTGGAACGTAGTTGTTGAACGGCTTCCATCACTGAACATTGCAGCTTAGTTTTCGTCCCTTTGTGCAGGCGAAAAAGCAAATAGAAAGTATATCACAAGCAGTGCGCCGCACAGGGCAAACCACTGGACTGCATACGCTTTGTGCCGGTAAATCCAGTCATCGCCTGGCGGGCTCCACTCGCGTTCAAAGCCATCCTGGTGCTCCACACTCAGCTGAATGACAAATCTCTGAATCTCGTATGGAACGGCCTGAGAAAACCGGTCCAGGTCCAGTGTCTGCCATACCGTTTGCCAGCCGTCGTCCAAAGGCGGCGCTTGTTCAAGTACGAATGGATCTTGCGGTGGAATCGTGGCAGTGCCAGTTACAACAGATTCTCCGACCAGTGGATTCACCTCGGGCATCACGCTTCTGTCAGGTGAAGCAGGTATCCAGCCTCTGTTGACTAAAACGGCGCTTTGTCCGCCTCTGAAAATCAGCGGAGTTATGACGTGGAATCCGGCACGACTGTTCAGCACTCGATTATCCAGGAAGAATTCATGAGCTGAATCCCAGGTTCCCGTAGTGCGTATCTGACGAAATTCCATTTCTTCTGCAAATTCCAATCTCGCTCCTATCGACACCGGTGGCGCGTGATATCGAACTTCATACTTACTTTGCATGTCGAATTTCTGCTGTGCGCGGTCCATTTGCCAAAACCCCAGTCCAGCAAGCATTGGTGCAATGGCGATCGTGCACAGTGTCGGGATCAATTTAGGACGAAATACGACTTTCATCTCGTACGAGTTTCCTTTGCAAAATCATTCACTGTTAAAATGTTCATCAGGAACTGTACTAGAGAGAACGGGCTTTGACATTCAGCAATTTGATTATCGCAATTCTCCTGCTGATTATGCTTGGCACTCTGGCATCAGCCTTCTGGTATATGCTCAAGGATCGTGGAGCAGGAACGCGAACAGTAAAAGCGCTGACTGCCCGCATATCCATCTGGGTAGTTCTGTTTGCGCTAATCGTAGGCGGTATTTATACAGGCTGGATTACACCAAGCAATACGGTTCCGATTCCGCCGAAATCCACTTCAAGTGAATACTAAATTACCGATCGTTCAGACCACGTAGACGAAAATAAAGAGTCCCACCCACACGGTGTCCACAAAGTGCCAGTACCAAGCGGCGGCTTCAAAGCCGAAATGCTGATCGGGTTTGAAATGACCTCGAATGCAGCGGATCAGTATGACCGTCAGAATGATGGCTCCGATCGTAACGTGTGCACCATGAAATCCAGTTAGCATGAAAAATGTCGCGCCATAAACTCCGGTTCCCAAAGTAAGACCGAGTTCGGAGTAGGCATGGACATATTCAGTTGCCTGTAGATACAGGAATAGAAATCCCAGTACCACGGTAACAACCAACCAGCCAATTAGCAGCTTTCTCTGATCTTTCTTGAGTGCCCAGTGAGCAATCGTAACCGTAACACTTGACGCAAGTAGAATCAAAGTGTTCCATATGGGAATTCCCCAGGCACCAATCGTCGAAAACTGCCCGGCTCCGGCTTGTGAATCTGCGGCGATAACCTCAGGCCCCATCGGTCCGGCAGTCGGCCAGCCTGCATCAAACCCCATCCACAGCAAATCTGTTTCAGACAGCCACGGAATAGCCAGATTTCTGAGGTAGAACAGTGCTCCAAAAAATCCACCGAAGAACATGACCTCGGAAAATATGAACCACAACATTCCCATCCGAAACGAAATATCGACATGAGCATTGTATCGACCGCCTTCGCTTTCCAGCACCACAACTCCAAACCAGCCAAACATCATGAATGCGGTAATCAGACCGCCAGCCAACATCACCCAAGGTGCAATGTTGAAGTCGTGCAACAGCATGATGAAACCGCCGGCGAGTACAAAGAGTCCTACGGATGCCACTAACGGCCAAGGACTTGGCTCGGGGAGATAATAATCGCCGTTTGAAGCGCTCATCGGTTATCCTCGTAGTTGTTCAATAAATTTGAGTGGAAATGTAAATATGTTGTATTTAACTGGAACTCTCTTCAGGGTTCCTAACCTCGAAAAAACTGTAAGACAGTGTGACCGTTCGGGTATCTTCTGCTAGTTTCGGGTCAATGTAAAATCGTACTGGCATTTCTCTCTCTTCGCCTGCAGCAAGGGTTTGATTTCTAAAGCAGAAACACTCCAGTTTGACAAGGTGTCGGGCTGCTTGTATGGGCGAGACACTCGGAATCGCCTGTGCAACCATTTTCTGACTGGATGAGTTCTTCACCAGATAGTTGACTTCGTGAATTTCACCTGGCCGCACCTTGGTCTTGCGAACAAGCGGGTCGATCGTCCAAGGCATTCCGTTCGTAGTATTACTGGTAAATTCGACCCAGACGTCCCTGCTGGCATCTATCTGAATGTCGGGATTTCCCCCTTGCATGGCGGCAATGGTCGGCTTCCCTCCCACTCCGGTAATTTCGCAGAATAAGTCATACAGCGGCACCATAGCATAGCCAAAGCCAAACATGAGAATGACCGTAGCTGTCAGAGCAACAATAATTCTGGTGTTTGATTTTTTCTTTTCCATTACCTATTCTGAATCAAGGATGGGAATGCTGGACATACATGATCAATACGAAAAAAGCCAGTGCGACCGCACCTAGTATCATAGCGAGTCGAACGTTCTTGGAATGGCGGTCCTGCATTGACTGTCACCCCAATCTCTATTTGACTGTCGGAGGTGTCGAGAACGTGTGATACGGTGGAGGTGATGCAACCGTCCATTCCAGTCCCTCGGCTCCTTCCCATACCTGATCAGTTGCTTTCTTGGCCTTGCCCCTGATGCACTGGATGATTATGAACAAGAATAACAGCTGCGACAGCCCGAGACCGAAAGCGCCGATACTTGAGACGACATTGAACTCGGTAAACTGCAGCGAGTAGTCTGGAATTCGCCTGGGCATGCCCGCGAGCCCCAAAAAGTGCTGCGGAAAAAATGTAATGTTGAAGAAAATTGTCGTCAGCCAAAAATGTGTCTTTCCAAGCCCCTCAGCATACATGCGCCCGGTCCATTTCGGCAGCCAGTAATAGGTCGCTCCCATCATGGCCATGATGGAACCGGAGAAGAGGACGTAGTGAAAGTGCGCCACCACGAAATAGGTGTCATGGTATTGAAAGTCTGCTGGAACAATGGCGAGCATCAGCCCTGAAAGGCCGCCGATGGTAAACAGAAACACCACTGCGAGCGCAAACAGCATCGGCGTTTCAAACGTGATTGAACCGCGCCACATCGTCGCAACCCAATTGAATACCTTGACACCGGTTGGCACTGCGATCAGCATTGTGGCATACATGAAAAACAGTTCACCGGCAAGTGGCATGCCCACTGTAAACATGTGGTGCGCCCAGACAATGAATGATAGAAAGGCAATTCCGGCGGTTGCGAATACCATTGAATCATAGCCAAACAGCGGCTTTCGCGAGAATGTGGGCACGATCTGTGAAATGATTCCGAATGCCGGGAGGATCAGGATGTACACCTCAGGATGCCCGAAAAACCAGAATATGTGTTGAAACAAGACGGGGTCGCCGCCGCCTGCAGGATTAAAGAATGCGGTGCCGAAGTGGCGGTCAGTCAACAGCATGGTTACAGCTCCTGCCAGCACAGGCATTGCTGCGATGAGCAAAAAGGCGGTAATCAGCCAGGTCCATACGAAAAGCGGCATTTTCATCAGTGCGATTCCGGGTGCGCGCATGTTCATGATTGTGACGATGATGTTTATAGCTCCCAGTACTGACGACATTCCCATCATGTGAATCGACAGTATGGTCATGTCCACACCGGCCCCGCCCTGAATAGACAACGGTGCGTATAGGGTCCAGCCAGATGCAGGACCTCCACCTACGGTGAACAGACTGCCCAACAGCAGTGTGAACGCAAAAGGCAGAATCCAGAAACTCCAGTTGTTCATGCGCGGAAGCGCCATGTCCGGAGCCCCAATCATCATCGGAATAAGCCAATTCGCGAATCCCACAAAGCCCGGCATGATTGCGCCAAAAATCATGACCAGCGCATGCAGGGTGGTCAGAGAATTAAAAAGTTCTGGATTGACAACCTGCAAGCCCGGTTGAAACAGTTCGGCGCGAATTACGAGAGCCATGATACCGCCAACAAAAAACATCGTTAGCGAGAAGACCAGGTACATCGTTCCGATGTCTTTATGGTTAGTCGTGGTCAACCAGCGCATGATGCCGGTTGGACGATGGTCGTGATGGTGTACTTCAGTATGTGCAGCTGACATAGTATGACTACCCTTATGAAAATTTATCTTCGATAAAGCGGTATCGATTACCGCAAGGAATTAATTTCGGATGGCTGAATAAGATCGCCCATGCTGTTTCCGAGTGCGTTTCGTTCGTAAGTGATGACCGCGGCGATATCCGCATCGCTAAGCTGTCCCTTGAAAGCGGCCATGGTTGTATTGGGTTTGCCGTTCATGACGATATTGAGATGTTCTTTTAAAGGTCCGGTGGTTATTACAGTTTCGGAAAGGCGTATGCATAAACCCCATGGAGGCGTGACATGAGTTCATCCATACTCGGAACTCTGTTGACATCGTCTGCAGATGCTGTTTGCATCGCTTGCTGGTCGGCAATCCAGGAATCGAAATCAGTTGGAGAAAGCACATTGGCAACAATCGGCATGAAGCCGTGATCCTTGCCGCACAACTCAGCGCATTGGCCTCGATAGTCGCCCGGTTCCTCTATTAGAGTCCAGAATTCGTTGATGTATCCAGGTATCGCGTCTTTTTTGCCCCCGATTTTCGGAATCCACCATGCATGAATGACGTCGTTGGAGGTAAGCAGGAACCGAATCTTGCGGTCGGAAGGCAAAACGACGGGACGATCGACTTCAAGGAGATAGTTTTCGCCTTTGGGTTCGCGATTTTCGATCTGAGCGCGCGGAGTTGCCAAGTTGCTGAAATAGCCGATATCGTGTTCCAGATATTCATAGTGCCACTTCCACTGATATCCGGTTATTTTGACCGTCAGATCGGATTCAGTTGTATCTTCCATGAACAACAGTGTTGCCGTGGAGGGAATCGCCATGCCGACCAGAATGAAAAATGGAATGATCGTCCAGACAACTTCCAGTTTGGAGTTGTGACTGAACTGGTGCGCTTCATGTCCACGGCTCTTGCGATGCGCATAGAGCGAGTAGAACATGACGCCAAAAACGACGATGAAAATTACTAGGCAGACCAGCATTATGGCATTGTGCAGATCCAAAATTTGACGTGCAATCGGTGATGATGGCGATGGCAAATTGAGTCCCCATTCCGAAAATGCACTCAACGGTATAAACATGGCCGCAGAAACCACGAATTGAAGCAATTTTCGTAATCCTTTTTGCATTGTTGACATCAACGGACTCCCGTCTGGACTTGTGTTTGCTGTGCGTTATACATCATTCCTTATCCATTTAATCAACTGTTGGCATAGAATTCTCTTTGAATTTTCCGTCAAATATTCGCCAATCTCCTGATTTTCTCCATGAGATCCCAAAAGCAGTCTGGATGGTTCATGCCCAGTTTTACCTGCTTCCATACTGGCATAAGTCCAGTGTCGAACGTGTGAATTCACGCTCCGGTTCGATCTGCGTCTTTTTGTCAAATGGACATGCTTCTGGCTGATAACCAGCAAGTCAGCATCGTGGGCATGTGAACCAGCAATCATTGCTCCGGTTGCGAGCAGCAGAATCTCCATTCCTGCAAACGGCAGGATCAACCATGCTCCGAATAAAGCAAATATTATACTGATGAGAACAACGACTGAGGACAGAATTAATACACCAATAAATAGCGATTTTTGATTCAGTCTTGCATTTGATTCACTATAGATTCGGATCAAATCCGGTTGGACGCGAATGTCCAATTCGGGAATTAATTTTTCATCGGCTGCACCGGAGAGATCAGAGTGTCCTCGAATTTCCGCTGGCTGTTCAAAAAATGTCTGATCCGGCCAATCCGCGGCGCTCTGTTTGCCACTATTTCGGATAGTCTTGAATTTGGCAATCGTCATGCGTTTTGATCTGCCAGCAGTTGATCAATTATGAAAGCGTATTCTATGGCAGTTTCGCGGAATTTGTCATAGCGTCCTGATTTGCCGCCATGTCCAGAATGCATTTCAGTTCTGAGTACCAGCAGATTGTCATCTGTCTTGCACGCCCGAATTTTCGCTGCCCACTTCGCGGGCTCCCAATATCCTACACGAGGATCGTTCAGTCCGGCCGAAATGTATAGCGCGGGGAATTGACCTGCGCTTATGTTGTCATACGGAGAATAGGATTTTATATAGTCGTAGAATTCCACGTCATTTGGATCTCCCCACTCATCCCGCTCCGTTATCGAAAGCGGCAGCGAATCGTCCAGAATGGTCGTGAGAATATCGACGAAAGGTACATGTGCAACCGCTGCTTGACAACGTCCCGGATTTGTGTTCAGATAGTTTCCCACCACCAGGCCGCCAGCGCTGCCTCCTTCAATTGCCAACTTGTCCGATTCAGTGATTCCACTGTCCAGCAGATAGTTGGCGCACGCGGTGAAATCAAGGAAAGTGTTCTTTTTGCTCAGCAGTTTCCCGCCGTGGTACCACATTTCGCCAAATTCTGCGCCACCTCGCACGTGTGCGACCGCATATTTGATGCCGCGCTCCAGTAAGCTCAGTCTGGCGGACGAAAAATATAGTGGATAGCTCAATCCATACGAACCATAGGCATATAGCAGAACATGCGCAGGTTTTGTATTTGCCATGTCATTTTTGGAAACAACATACAACGGGACCTTCGTGCCATCGTGTGATATTGCTTGATGGCGCTCAACTGCGTAGTCAGCAGGCTGATAGCCACCGCCAACCGGTCGGGTTTTTATGTGCGAGAGCTCTCCGGTTTTCATATCGCAGTCATACTGTGAATAAGGCAGCACCAAGGAACTGCCATCCAATCGGCACACGGAAGTATCGAATTCCCGGTTGTCTCCCATATGAAGTTCCTGAATTTCCGCAGGTTTCTCCACCCGCAAACTATCCATACTTTCATTCAGAATTCGCACCGATGGCAGTCCTTCAAATCGCTCAGATACGGCAATGAAGCTGCGAAACATTCTGAATCCAGTCAGCGTGATGTGTTCCGAGTGCGGAATGACGGTTTCCCAGTTGCTTTTGTCTGGCGCACTCAATGAAGTCTTCATGAATCTGAAATTCACGGCGTCCTCGTTGGTGAGCACATAAAGGTCGTTTTCACGGTCTTCGACTGAGTACTCGACG
Organism: Arenicellales bacterium; assembly: GCA_965219265.1. Taxonomy (GTDB): domain Bacteria; phylum Pseudomonadota; class Gammaproteobacteria; order Arenicellales; family JAJDZL01; genus JAJDZL01. The sequence continues at coordinate 2,488,888 of OZ244730.1, read as the reverse complement.
TTGGCAATTCGCTGAAAAATAAGTCGTGGGCCGCATTGATCATCTTCGGCATCGAGAAAATGCACTTCGGTTGTCACCGCACTCGACGCTTGCAGAGAGATATATCTCCTGCTGTCGGTATTGGAAACATGCAGGTAGAAAGCTTCGTCCGGCTCTTCGAAAAGAAGCTGATCGTTATCGGAACTGTCGCCGAGTCGGTGTCTGAACAGACGACATGGCCGATTCGCTTGGTTTAGCGTTGTATAGTAGACATGCGTTCCGTGGTTGTTCCAAACATGGTTGCCGGAAGTGTTTTCAATCGTCTCCGAAAAATTTTGACGATCTGCCAGTCGCAGGAACTGAATCGTGCATCTCTCATCGCCAGTTGTATCTGTGGCATACCCGACAATCTCATGGTTCGAGCTGACTGACAGTGCGTTCAGACGAAAATAACTGCATCCCTTGGCGAGTTCGTTTTCATCGATCAGAATTTCCTCCCTACCGAGGTCGCCGATTTTTCTTCGGCAGTGTGTCAGGTAGCTATTTTCTTTATGATCCCGATAGTAATATTCATAGCCGTCATCCTTGACCGGTGCCGATGTGTCGGATTCGACGACCCGGCTTGTCAGTTCTTTGACTATTTTGTCCTGCAGGCCTTGTGTATGTAGCATGACTTCTTTGGCATAGCGATTTTCGGCTTCCAGATATGCGATGACTTCCGGAACTTCCCGATTGCCAAGCCAGTAATAGGGATCCTCCCGCGAATCTTCGTGTGTAACCAGAGTGTGGGAGATTTTTGCAGCCGAAGGCGGGAAATGCATTGCTAACTGATTGATAGGGAATTCTCGTATATGGCAACGGGAGTTTCAGGTTACACGATCGCTCAGCATCACCGCGATCCAGCGCATGTTTTCGTTGCTTTCGGCCACCATCGAACCATCATCGTGAGCGGCACCGACAAAAACATTCCGACCGGTCCCAATATCCATCCCCAAAAGACCAATGACAGAAACACGACCAGCGGTGACAGTCCCAGGTGACGGCCTGCGACTCTCGGTTCAACTACGGTTCCGATAACGCTGTTGATGGCGAAGTAGCCAATCGCCACCCACAGTGCAGTGCCGCTGCTGACCTGCAGCAGTGCAACCAGCACTGCGGGTATGGCGGCGATGATTGAACCGATGTTCGGAACGAAATTCAAGAAAAAAGCGAGCACTGCCCATAGAACCGCAAAATCAATTCCCAAAAAAGTCAGCATCAGCCACACCAGCAAGGCGGTTGCAAGGCTCGTCAGTGACTTGATGACCAGATAACGCTGCAGGCTTCGCTTGAATCCGGCAAGACGCTCTATAGAATCAGTTGGACGGGAAAAGATTTTTTCCAATTTCTTTGGCAGTGTCGAGACTTCAAACAGTATGAAGATGACTGTCAAGAAGATCAGGAAGGCATTAGCGACCAGTCCACCAACTTCATTTACGAGTTTTCCAACCCCTGCGGCAATTGATTCCGGATTGACGGCACTTGAAATGTCGGAAAACTGGAAAGTCAATCCAAGCCCTGTTGCAAAGTTGTTGACATTTATGAACAGGCTTTCCAGACGCTGCTCGTAAATCGGCAGTTGAGTTTGAAATTCCGCCAGTGAAGCACCAACTAGAACAACCAGCAGAAGCCCTACTGCCGAGACGAACCCTATGACGACGAGCAGCGCAAGTATGGTTGGAAGCCCTTTGCGCTCCAACCACAGCAATGGCGGCGCACTAATCGTAGCAATGAACAAGGAGAGCAGGATGGGAACGAGAATTGGACTCGCAACTTTCATGCCGGCTACGATAATGACAAACGTAGCCAAAAGCAGCATTGTGTTCAGGGTTGTGCTGGAGCTTGGAGTTTGCACGAAGCCGTCTGCAAAAACTGATGGATGAATCGCGTATTCTAAAAAGTGATATTGTAATACGACGGGGTATCACAGCTTAGTGAGTAATCGCAGAGAGTTTTTCGCCAGAGAGCAGATAGAGGAACAGTTGAATGGACAGTTTGCAGCTGATCAAAGAGTTAATCCGTTTTGACACTACAAGCAGGAATTCAAACCTGCAGCTGATTGAATTCATCAAGGGATATCTGGAGCAGTACGGCATTGCTTCGGAACTCGTTTACGATGCTGACGGTCGAAAAGCCAATCTGTTTGCCACCATTGGCGCCGATGACCGAGGCGGAGTCGCATTGTCTGGCCACACGGACGTAGTACCGGTTGACGGTCAGAATTGGGATACCGATCCCTATGAGGTAATTCAGTCAGGCAGCCGTCTCTTTGGCCGCGGCACCTCGGACATGAAGAGTTTCATTGCAGTATGTTTGGCAAAAACACCTGAGATTATCGATAAGAATCTGGAAACGCCGATACACTTCGCATTTTCTTATGATGAGGAAATTGGTTGCGTGGGTGTCCGCACACTGCTGAGAGAATTGGAAAATCGCCCTAACAAGCCTCAATACTGTCTGATTGGCGAGCCCACGGGCATGCGAGTTATTCGTTCACACAAAGGAAAAATTTCAAGACGCTGTTCCATTCATGGGCTGGAAGCCCATTCGGGACTGGCGCATATTGGAGTCAATGCAGTTGAAGCCGCTGCTGAGATCATTGCATTTTTAAAAAAACAGGCACGGCATTGCCGTGATCAAGGCCCATTCGACTCTGAATTTGATCCTCCATACAGTACGGTCCATACCGGAACAGTCAACGGTGGAACCGCCTTGAACATCGTTCCGAAATATTGCCAGTTTGAAGCGGAAATTCGACATCTGCCGCAAGATGATCCGCAACTGTTGTGGGATCAACTTCAGCAGTTTATCGACCGCGAAATTCTGCCCGAAATGCAGGCTGTCAATCCCGAAACCTATATTGAGTGGGAAGAACTGTCAACAATACCGGCTCTGGCGACTAGCGATGAGACATTGATTCGACTGGCGCAGGAACTTGCCAATTCTTCCGACACCGGCAGCGTGAGTTTCGGCACGGAAGGAGGACTGTTTGAGGACATTGGCATTCCTTCGGTGGTCTGCGGTCCCGGACATATTGATCAGGCTCACAAACCAAATGAATTCATTGAAATTGACCAGGTCGGAAAGTGCGAAAAATTTATCGATGACCTCATCGATCGTTTGAACTGAGTGGTATATGGATGGCAAATCTGGTAATCATTGAGCAGCAGGACAAAGTAGTTCATTTAAAAATCAATCGCCCTGAATCGAGAAACGCACTTAGTCTGGAGCTCATGAAAGAGCTTTCGGAAGCATTTCGGCAAGCTGATACCGACAGCGGAATTCATGTAGTTGTGTTGAGCGGAGTAGGCGACCATTTTGGCGCAGGCTATGACTTGACTGTCGACTGGCGTAATTTGTACGGACAGAAGAATCCGATTGGGGTGCGACGGATGCTTTCGGAGTGCCTCGAATTCGAGATGAATCCATGGACCTGCTCCAAACCGGTCATTGCCATGGTGCGAGGGTATTGTCTTGCAGGCAGTTGTGAGCTCTCCATGATGTGTTGCATCACCTACGCATCTGAAACTGCAAATTTCGGCGAACCGGAAATTCGGTTTTCAGCAGTACCTCCGGCAATTGTCATGCCGTGGGTGGTTGGTCTGAGACACGCGCGGGAGCTGCTCTATTCAGGAGACATTATTGATGCCAATGAAGCTCTAAGGATTGGGCTTGTCAACCGTGTGTTTGCTGATGATAGTCTTGAAGCTGAAACGATGCGTTATGCGCGCAGAGTGGCAGCCATGGACCCGGAGGCAGTTCAACTTATGAAAGTCTGCATGAACTTTACAGCGGAGAATGCCGGATTTCGAGAGTGTCTTGAGTATGGTGTGAATAACGGTGCGGTTGTAGAAGCAACCGAAACCATCAGTTATCAAAGATTTATTGAAGTTGCGCAGCGTGAAGGTTTGAAGGCCGCGATACGCTGGCGCGAGAAGCAGTACGAGTAGACAAGGTATTCTTGTGCAATTTTCCTGTTGTCCATTGATTTGTAGTCCATGAAAGAATCGAAAAAAAGCGCTCCGCCCTATCAAAGCCCGGTGCAGCCGGTAGAGTTGAAACTTGACAGCGTGATTCAGTTTGACTGCCACAAGAATGTCAGCTGCTTCAATGCATGTTGCAAGAGCATCGATATTGCACTGACTCCTTATGACATTGTTCGTCTCAAGCGACGCTTTGGTTTGGAATCAAGAGATTTCGTCGGTGCGTATACAACTCCCTATCCGATGGATTACCACGATTTGCCGGGTTTGAAAATGAACGTCAAACCGGGGACCACGCAGTGCGTATTTCTGGCAGAAGAAGGATGTACAGTCTATGATGACCGACCGGCCGCCTGCAGATACTATGCTTTAGGAAGCATGGGGGTTCGCAAGAAAGACGAGTCCGAAGTAGAGGATATCTATTTCGTTGTCAAGGAAGACCATTGCCGCGGCCATGAAGAACCGAAAAAATTGACTGTAGCGCAATATCGTACGGAACAAGAAGTTGAAATCTATGACGACATGAACCGGGAATGGCGCGATATCGTGCTGAAAAAGCGATCCAGCGGACCAACCGTGGGACGTCCCAGCGATCGGAGCATGCAACTGTTTGACATGTGCAGTTATGATATCGACAGTTTTCGTAAATTTATCCAATCATCGGGTTTCTCAGAAATTTACGAAATTGACTCTGACGAACTAGAAACTCTGCTGAAGGACGAAGATGAACTGCTGCGGTTCGCCATGCGATTTCTGAAACAGGTATTGTTCGGCATCATGACCATTCCAATGAAGGCGGACGCTCAAGAAAAACGCATGCGAAGAATTCGCGAGCGCTTGGACGCTTCACAGGAGTTGCCGTCATCGTAAAGCCGCAAGTAACGGATCTTCGCGACTGGACTGAGCGGCGGATTCGGGTAGCCGTGGTTTCCGATACTCACGGATTCATTGACCCGCGTATTGTCGAACTTGCTTCTCAATGTACACTGGTAGTGCACGCCGGAGATATCGGTTCGGCCGCTGTTCTTGAATCGCTCGATTCATATCATGGCAAGGTGTTTGCAGTCGTCGGAAACAACGATGTCGATTGGAAATGGGAAGTCGCTGATGCAGGTGTGTTGAAGAAACTGCCGGAAGTTCAAGAGATTGTGCTGCCCAGCGGCACCATTTCAATTGAGCATGGCCACAAAGTCCGAAATACCAAACGCTATCACGATGAGTTGAGAAGACGATACCCGCAAAGCAGAATCGTAATCTACGGCCATACCCATAACCGAGTCGTTGACCTGAACGAAAATCCGTGGGTCGTTAACCCCGGTGCTGCGGGCAGAAACCGTACAAGGGGCGGGCCTTCCTGTCTGGTTCTAGACGTGCAAGAAGAAGACTGGCAGGTATCAGAGTATAGTTTCGAGCCGCTTGGAGTCTGACTGAAACGACTCAAGCAGATTCCAGTGCCTGGCTAGCTCCGTGTTCCCTGAACTTGTTCCAGATAAGCGTTCATGACCTGAGAAGGGTCGGCTATCAGTCTTTTTTTCCAGTTGCCAAGTTTTACACTCGTCTGAATCAGGCCTCGCAGAATGCCTACGTGCTGCGTCAATCCAATTGCCAGCGCGCCTACTAAGACATCATCCTGAAATTCCAGCCGAAGATAGCGATTGTTCTGCAGGTCCTCCGCGGTGGTTCTTTCACCACCGTCCACTCCATCCCACAATCCAAATGAACTTGTGATCAACCCCAACGTGTTTAGAACATTCATGGACAAGCTGCCACCATAAGGAGTCTCGTTGCCCGACATTTGACAAGCGACGATTCTGCCATGCTCGCTGGCCGTCGGCTGGATCGCATGCACCTGTTGTTCGCCGGTACTGCGGTCAGGTCCCTGAGCAACATCACCCGCAGCATAAATATTTGGAACGTTAGTCTGCAGAGAATGGTCGACCAGAACACCTGCATCAACCTCTATGCCGCTATCTTCCAAAAAATCAATATTGGGCTTGACGCCAGCGGCACATACGATGTGATCCGCCATGATGGACGAGCCGTCAGCAAGCTGGATTTCGAGTTCTTGTCCGTGATCGGTTACGCCAATTGCTTCCGCACCGGTTCTGACGTTCACGCCTTTGCCTTTGCACCACCGCTCGATCATTTCTGCTCCGATCTGATCCATCATTCTCGCTAACATGCGATCAGCGAGCTCAATCACGGTCAGCTTGAGCTTCATCGACACCAGAGCCTGCAACACGATGCACCCAATAAACCCAGCTCCCAGCAATACAACTCGATCACCGGCGGCGACTTCGTTCAGTATTCGGTGTGCATCACTCAGTGTCCAGCAGTTATGAACACGCGCTGACTGCATGCCGCTGATCGGAGGGCGAATTGCGCTAGAACCCATCGCCAAAAGCAAACGGTCATAATTCAATGATTTTCCGCTCGCGAGCGTGACAGCCTGCTCGCCTGGGGAAACTTTGGTGACCGAATCATTTTGAATGTTGATTTCAAGATTTTCGTAGTGATTGCCGCCATGTCGGAGGTAGGTTCCGCTTTCTCCGACATCACTGGCCAGCAAGTATGGAAGAGCCATCCGCGAATAGGGCGGATAGGACTCGTTGCCCACAATTGTGATTGAGTCATTGGCAGATTGCTTGCGCAGGGTTTCCGCAGCGATTACACCGGCAGGTCCGGCTCCGACGATTACATGATGCACTTTGCTTACCGCTTGGATGAGGATTGAAATTCGGACTGCCTAGTTCAGTCCGTGCGCCTCGACAGCGGACTCCTGCATGCGTGCATATCCTGTCCAGTTGGAATCCACATAGACAATTGCGCCGGTTGGGCAAGCTTCCGCGCACTGCGGATCGCCGCCGCACAGATCGCATTTGATGACTTTGCCGGAATCCGAATTGTAGTTGACGGTTCCGAATGGACAGGCGATGGTGCAGACCTTGCATCCCACGCAAATTGAATCATTGACTTCCTTGGCCCCTGTTTCAAGATTGATCGCAATGGCTTCAACCGGGCATGCATGCAGGCACCACGCTTCATCACATTGCGTGCAGGTATATGGAATGGTCTTCAGACCGTGCTCAAACTCAAAAACTTTAATACGAGATTTTGCCGGATTGAACACCCCTTCATTTTCATAAGAACAGGCCAGTTCGCACTGCAGGCAACTCGTGCATTTCAGTGGGTCAATAAGTAGCGATTTGTACATTACGCAGAACTCTCCTCTTGCAGCCTAAGCAACAAATATCTCTTTATTTTGTAGGAAGCAGATTTTATCAAATAAATTCTTTAGTGTTACATGTGATTCCAAATTGAGAGATATGTGCTGTAGTTTTTTTGCGATATCTTAGATTGAAAGAATGAATTCCGCGGGTAGGTCTAAATTGACAATGCACGATTTCAATGCATTGATGGTGAGTATAGACTTGACGCTTGGATATCGTTGAATAATTTCTTAAGAAAAGTACGCGCATTGTGGATGACTGACACGCATCGTCTGGTCAAATCTGTTGCACAAAATAGGAAGCATTCTCAATGGAGCAGGCACGCCCATGATTTCCGGTCAGTATGAAGACTACCTGATTCAAGCTTTAATCAATTACAGGACCGGAGCCTGAAGCAATCCCACATGAGCGGTTTCGCCGCGAATTTGAGCAATGAAAATATTAAGGATTTTGCTGCTTTTTATTCCGAATTGGATTCGCAGCCGATTACACCGACAAATTAGTGGTCTTGTGGGCTTGATTTTTCTGATGGCAATTGTGTTTACATTGAGAATGATATCCTGAGCTGTGGAAAGACCTGGTGCCTCAATAGTTACACCCTTGGACCGCCCAGTAAATTTAAGGGCTTCAGAACATCGCATTCGTTCCTATATTGATTTGAGTGTTGATCGACTCCCATTAAAGTGTGCGCCAATCTTCTGCCTGTTCGAGTGCGTATGCAGCGTTGTATATTGTTGATTCTCTCCATTTTGCAGCTACTAACATTAATCCTACCGGCAGTCCTTTACTCATACCGCAAGGTAACGACATAGCCGGGTGGCCGGTTAGGTTGGCCACGCATGCATTTGCTCCCATCTCGTAGGATCTTTGACATTTTAATTTCAATGGTGCGTCGGGCGGAGGTAGGGGTGTTGCTTTCATCGGCACGGTGGGCATGAGCAGCAGATCAAATTTCTCAAACGCTTTGTCATATTCGATGCGCAGTTTCCGGACAATATTTTGCGCTTTCGAGTAGTAGTAACCGTGATGATGCTTGCGATAATACTGTCCAACCATCATTGACATTTTGACTGTATCGTCCAGTTCGTCTACTTGGGAACGCCAGTTTGCATGAAATTTGACAAGAGAACTGATATGGAGCCCACCCCAGCCAGTGCCCATCGCATTGCCATGCATCATCTGGTTGGTCAATCCTTCCAGTCCAATTGCTGTCCACAACGCATTACCTTTGCGATGCAGAGGAATTGAAACTTCAGTGATTGAAGCTCCCAGATTTGCAAATAAATCGACTGCTTTGCGAACCTTGGAATCAACATCCGATTCTGATGCATACCATCCAAATCCCTCTTTCAATATACCGATTCTCAAGTGATTGATCCCACGGTCTATCTCATCTACATAATTGTTTATCTTCAGATTGCACTGTCGTGGGTCGAGACCGTCTTCTCCCGCGATCGCATTCAGCATTTTGGCATTATCCAGAACCGTCTGCGTCATGGGGCCTATGTGATCAATCGATGTATCAATCGGCATGATTCCCGTATAAGGAACAAGACCAAATGTAGGTTTAAGGCCGTAACAACCTGAATATGCGGCGGGAATTCGGATTGATCCACCTTGATCACCTCCGATTGCCATATCGACAATACCACCACCGACCAGAGCAGCTGAGCCGGACGAGGAGCCACCGGCGGAATAGCCTTTTCTGTGGGGGTTGTGCACAGGCCCTAGGGCATTCGTATGACTTCCTCCTGAAACACAGAAATATTCACAGTGTGCTTTGCCAGCTATAGTCGCTCCGGCATCAAGCAGACGTGTAACAATCGTAGCGTCAATGTCCGGGGTGTAGCCTTGCAAAGTAGACGCTCCGTTCATCATAGGCACTCCTGCTACGCAAATGTTGTCCTTGAGTGCAACTCTTTTTCCTAGAAGCGATCCGTCTGACGCACCACAAATTTCAGTTGTAACATACCAAGCGTTATAAGGATTCCCGCTGTCTTTTGGAAAAAATACTTGTGATCGAGCATAGTCGATAGAGGGTAGATAGTCTGACATGGAATCTACGACAGCGTATTCCTGAATTAGATCTTGCATAGCATCAAGAAATTCCTGAATGGTCTTGTCGGACATGTGCATTCCAAATTCCTCGATAATTGTCTTAAGTTGAGTATGGTTAGGTGTTTGAAATTTCATTTGCGCACTCATTCAACGACTGGGTCGTAGCTCCAATTTGTCTGTTCAATTACCAATAGTTTAAGCTCAGAGGCCCAAGAAAAGACCAACCTCGTCAAGCGATTGTATTCATTCGCTCACCAGCATCCTTTAATCCATACAGTAAAAATTAATGGTCTACTCGCTGTTTAATTCGACTGTATTTCAACGCATTGATGGTGCGTATGGAATTGACACTTGGAAATCATTGAAAAATTTCTTAAGCATGTACGCACATTGTGAATGACTTGCATGCGTCCTCTGGTCAAATCCGTTGCACAATATCGGTTTCAATTGAACTGTCAAACATTATTGTTAGGTCGACAGGACTTTCGCGCATAAGAAGGAATTTGCTGGCTATTGCAATATTATCGTTTGGATAGAAAATCGTTTATAGACGGAAATTTCCATATTCACAGCACTTCGATTCAATTTTGTGTAAACTTGTGCTCAACACTTAATCTGGTAATACAAAAACTGATATTATCTAGGTCAGACTTGTAAAAAGGAGGAACATTAAATGATTTCAAACAAGACTTTTAAACACACGGTAATAGGGGCTGCACTTATTGCCTTAGGTGGATTTTGCGGTATGTCAGCAGCGGCCGTACCTGAATCTGACAACCCAATCAAGATCGCAGTCAATGAATGGACTGGGCAGCACCTCTCAGCGCATATTCTAGGCAGCGTGCTGACAGAAATGGGATACAACGTTGAATATGTAACTGCTGGAGCATTACCTCAATTTCAAGCGATTGCTGACGGGGATATACATATGCAGCCAGAGGTCTGGACTAACAGTGTCACTGACATTTACCCAAAATCTCTCGAATCTGGAGATGTTTTGAATTTTGGCCAGTTAGGATTGCAACCGCAGGAAGGTTGGATTTATCCACCATATATGGAAGAAAAATGTCCAGGGCTTCCTGATTATCGAGCGTTGTACGAATGTACTCAGGCTTTTGCATCATCCGAAACGTTCCCGAATGGTCGACTAATCACTTATCCTGCCGACTGGGGAACGCGATCCAAGGATGTGGTAGCTGCTATTGAGCTTCCGTTTACAGCTGTAGCAGGTGGAAGTGAAGGCGCAATGGTTGCAGAAATGTCCAGTGCAATGACAACAGGTGACTCCATCCTCATGATGTTCTGGCAACCCCACTGGATGTTCGCAGTTCATGAACTCAATTGGGTTGAGTGGAATGATGTTGAAGGCGAATGCGTAGAGGAATCGCAAAGCATGGATTCGGCATGCGGATTTCAACAGGCAACCGTTGATAAGATCATCAACAATGGTGCTGCACAGGAGTGGTCAGGGGCTGCCAAATTGCTTGACGCATTTACTTTGACAAATCAGGAACATAACGTCATGATTAATGAAGTAGATCAGATCAAGCGCCCACTTGAAGAAGTTGTCCAAGAATGGATGGATCAGAATCAGGACAAGTGGAAAGGCTGGATATCCGCTGCAACTATGTAACGGATAGTTATTTGCTAGCAGGCGGTCGAATTCGTGCCGCCTGCTAGTTTTTCTTCGCCTGATTTCGGGCACTCACTTCACCAACTTCGTCAACCCAATGGCAAATCATCCAATGGAAGAATTGGTTGATGACTCCGTAAAACTATATTGCCGTGACCTTTGGATAGTTTACGGACCAAATAGCGCTAGTTATTTCACTAGTTCAAATCACCGTAAGGACCCCGAAGCACTCATTCAACGAATGCGTGACGACGGTCATATTCCCGCTGCTATCGATGTAAATTTCGAACTTAGGGTGGGTGAAATTTTTGTGATCATGGGACTCTCTGGATCAGGCAAATCTACATTGGTTCGAGGACTTTCAAGACTTGTGGAACCTTGTCATGGAGAGGTGATTTTGAATGGAAGGAATATTCTAGAAACATCTGACCAGGAACTGATCGAAATCCGCCGCCACAAGATGGGCATGGTGTTCCAGAATTTCGGTCTGCTCCCTCACTTATCGGTGTTCGACAATATTGCTTTCCCGTTAAAAATCCAAAAAATTCCTGAAGATGAAAGACGCAAACAAGTGGAGCGAGTTATTGACTTGGTTGGTTTGAATGGCCGTGAAAACAGTTACCCACGTCAGTTATCCGGTGGACAGCAGCAGCGCGTTGGCATTGCCAGATCGCTCGCAGTCGAACCCGAATTCTGGTTTCTGGATGAGCCTTTCAGTGCACTGGACCCCTTGATACGTCGACAAATGCAAGATGAATTCCTTCGCATTCAGCAGCTGTTGCAAAAATCAATCATATTCATCACCCACGATTTTTTGGAAGCGATTCGAGTTGCCGATCGCATGGCCATCATGCGCGACGGGAAAATCGTCCAGATTGGAACACCTCAGGATTTAATTTTTCGCCCTGCCGATGACTACGTCGCACAGTTTTCGCATGAAGTCCCACGGATCCGTGTATTAACTGCCAGACAAATTGTCGAGCCGCTCGACGGAGATATAACTGACCTGCCAGTTGTTGACGCCAACGACTCAGTCGAGGCGATTCTTCCAACTCTAGCCAAGAATCCCGCCGGTGTCGCCGTTTGTGAAAGTAATAATAAGATTCTGGGAAAGGCTACCGCAGATAGTGTCATTCAGGTCCTTTCGGAATTCAGTTTGGACGAGATCGACAGTTCCAAATACGTGTTAGCAAGCCACTGAAACGCTCGGTGCTTGCAATGTTAGGCGCTTCCGTATCCAACACACAATCTTCTTTATTGAAAGAATTGCCATCGGATGGCTATGCCAGGCAATGGATTGTTGTACTGATTTTCCTCGCTGCTTGTCTGGTTCTGCAAAGTCAGTTTACCTGGTTGAAAGCTTATCCAGATTATTTGGAACTTGCAATAAGCGATTGGATCAATTGGGTAATGGACTGGTTTGTTGCCTTTGCAAAGCCGCTGTTCCGACTGCTGGCTTGGCTGTTGGGCTTTCCATTGAATTGGGTTCGTGAATTCCTACAGATACTGCCATGGCCGGCTTTTATCTTAATTGTTGCACTTATCTCACTTCGAGCCGGAAACTGGAAACTTGTAGCGTTCACAACCTTGAGTCTCACCTACATGCTGATTATTGGCTACTGGGAAGAAAGCATGAATTCTCTTGCTTTAGTAGCTATTTCGGTTCCGCTCGCAGTGTTTATTGGATTTGTCGTCGGTGTCTGTGGATTTGTTTCTTATCGGGCTGAAAGAGCGATCATGCCAATGCTGGATGTCTTGCAAACAATTCCTGCATTCGCTTATCTTTTACCGATACTGATTCTTTTCGGTTTTGGGCCAGTCGTCGGACTGATTGCCAGTGTACTGTATGCGTTTTCACCTATGGTAAGAAACACGATCGTTGGATTGCGAAACGTCCCTTCCGAAATCATAGAATCAGGTCTCATGTCGGGTGCTAAACCGGGTCAGCTGTTTTGGCAAGTTCGTGTTCCCACGGCGTCTCGCCAGCTATTGCTCGGAGTCAACCAAACTACCATGGCTTCGCTCAGTATGGTTGTCGTCGCATCCATCATAGGTGGTACCAACGATATTGGCTGGGAAGTCCTGAGCACCATGCGAAAGGCCCAGTTTGGAGAAAGTCTGCTTGCGGGTATTGTTATTGCTCTCATCGCAATGATTCTGGACCGTATTACATGGGGATTTGCCGAGAACAGTTCTGACGAAGTGAAAGACGAGTCTTGGCTGTACAGATATCGATATTTAATTTTCGCTGTAGTCGGTACGCTCGTGATTGTAGGCATCTCTCGCTTAGTACCCGCAATGATTGAATATCCTGACAGTTGGGTCGTAAGCCCCGCTGGGGCCATGAATGATTCCATCAATTGGGTTGTTGCGAATTATCAGGTTTTAATCAAAGAGATCAAGCGGGTGATTTTGTTTTTCATCATGCTCCCCTTAAAGATCGGTCTGGATCAAACCGTGACTCCGTTTACTTGGGGATTTGCCTGGACACCTATTCATACTGCAGTGTACTTTACTCTCGTACTTGCAGCGGCATTCTTCGCAATGCGGAGAATCAGTTTCACAGTAGCCATAACGATCATTACATTCGGAATGATCATTTTTAATGGTCTGACAGAAATGCCATGGCCGACGCTGCCTGTCGTTTTTGTCATGCTCGCTTATCATCTTGGTGGGCCACGTCTCGCATTGGGAACGTTTGCAGGACTCGCTTTTTTACTCTTGTCGGGTTCTTGGGAAAAGACGATGCTTTCGATTTATCTGTGCGGAATCGCGGTCATGATCTCATTCGCAGGGGGTGCGAGTTTGGGGATTTGGGCAGCTCACAATCGGCGTGTTTCACAAATTATGCGTCCTGTGAATGACACTCTTCAGACAATGCCACTTTTCGTCATTCTGATTCCCATTGTGATGATATTCAAAATAGGCGAATTTACTGCGTTGTTTGCAATTATTGCCTACGCCTATGTACCAGCATTCCGCTATGCCGAGCACGGAATACGGTCCGTACCCGAAGAGGTAATTGAAGCTGCGCGTTCGATGGGCTGTACGCCAAGTCAACTCCTGTGGCAAGTAAAATTGCCACTAGCGGTTCCGAACATTATGCTAGGTTTAAATCAGACTATCATGTATGCAATTGCGATGCTCGTAATTGCAGCACTTGTAGGCACCAGCGGTCTTGGACAACAGGTTTACATCGGTTTGAGCAAGGGTGATGTGGGAATCGGACTCGTAGCTGGTGCCGGAATGGCTATCATCGCCATCATTGCAGACAGAATGTGCCAAGCCGCCAGACGAAAATTTGAAGAAAGAGTATCAAATTGAGAATGTTCCGACCCGATTGACATTGCCAGTGTGCCCCATATGCGACTCGCCATATGGTATTCAGAATGCATTTGAATAAGAAGACTAATGATTCTTCAATTTCTGACTTAGAGGCTTATCGATATCTAACGTGATCAGTTCGTTCTACTCTGGTTTACCGTCCAGTAGAATTGAAACCATGTTCTCAAACCCGAATTCCGCCATGCTGGGAACCTGAAGATCAAGCGCTCTTTTATCTCTAGAGTAAACTTCGAAGCAATCAGGCTACCAGTGTTTTCCAATATAGAACTTTTGCTCGCAGAGGAAGTGTTTTTGAAGCAAAGCGGGATGCCGCGGTTTTACGGGTGCAGGCCTGGGAATCTGATACACTTGCTCAGGCTGGTAAACTGTAGCGGGTATCAATCGAGATTCCAATTAAATTTACGTTGCGACCTTGCACCGAAAGGAAGTGATGGAAAATTAGTTAAATTTCCAGTTGCTTTGCCTTAAAATTTCATCAATTACTGCGTGTAAATCAATTCACTGGTTTTGTAACTGAGGTGTGTTCCATGAAAGACCGGAAATATTCAAACAATGTCATACAGGGGAAATGGTCAACAACGACCAACGAAGAGCGTCAGACTCGCATTGACCTTGCCGCCGCCCATCGACTGGCGGATTTGAACGGATTTAGTGATATCGTCTGGAATCACATCAGTGCGCGAGTACCGGGTCAATCGAACCGCTTCCTTATCAACCTGTTCGGGCTGAGATTCGATGAAGTAACTGCATCGAATCTAGTGACGTTGAACGAGAAAGGTGAAGTGGTTGTGCCGCCGAAGTCTGCGGACGGAGAAATCCTTGATACCAGCGAGATGAATTTCACCGGATTCGTGATTCACAGTGCCATTTACAACCAGCGCGAAGATGTGAACTGCATTATGCATTCTCATCCTCCGGCAGGATTGGCAGTTTCGTCACTTAAAGAGGGCTTCATCCCCGTGGTGCAGGATGCTTTCCAGTTCTATAACAGAGTGTCCTATCACGAATACGAGGGATTGTCTCTGGACTTGGAAGAGCGAGAACGACTTGCAACGAACCTCGGTGACAACCCAGTGATGATCATGCGCAATCACGGATTGCTGACGGTCGGTTCAAGCGTTGCTCAAGCTTATGTACGGATGCATTATTTTGAGCTTTCCTGCCAAGTTCAGCTGGACGCCCTTTCCACAGGAAGAGAGATTCACCTGCCGTCAAAAGAAGTTTGTGAGCATGCTGCGGTTCAGTATCAGAAATCCGCACCGGCTGGGACTTACGAATGGCCGGCCCTGATCCGCGAGCTCGATACTTTTGATACGTCCTATCGGGACTGAGTTGCAAACTTGAGCGTGCCTGTTGCCATGACTCAGTCGATGACCTCTTCTCAGATCCAGGATTACTGGAACAATGGGGTTGTATACCCGCTGACAGCATTCGAACAAGATGAAGCGCTGTCGCTAATTCCTCGATTTATGGAAATCAAGGAACGTATGTCGGGATGGACAGCTTCCAAACAGATTCTTAAAGCGCATCTGGTTTCTTCGTGGGTTAATGAGATCACTCGAAATTCCCGAATTCTTGATGCGGTCGAGTGTTTGCTGGGGCCGAACATTCTTCTTTGGGGGGCTACATTTTTTGCCAAAGAGCCGAACCAGTCACTTCACGTTGGCTGGCATCAAGATTTGCTGTACTGGGGCTTGCAGCCGCCGGATGGAGTATTAACGGTGTGGCTTGCACTGTCCGACGCGCTGGAAGACAATGGAGCGATGCAGGTAATCTGCGGAAGTCATGTAGACGGGTTTCGCCATCACAGCAACAGTTTCGATGGGAACAACATGCTGATGAGCGATCAGAATGCAGAGCTTGCGAAAGACGACTTAAAAAGAAGAGTAACAGTCGAACTACTGCCTGGACAGTTCTCCATGCATCACAGCATCGTGTTGCATGGGTCAGGGCCAAATACCTCAGACCGCTCTCGAATCGGGCTTTCAATCAACTACATATCGACCGATGTCATACAGTTGAAAAATCAGGGACAGGATACAGCAATGCTGGTTCGTGGCACTGATTACTACCGGCACTTTGAGCAGGAACAGGCTCCAAGCGCAGAGTTCGCTCCGGAAGCCATTTCACAGTATCGGAAATCCATTGCCATGCCGTCTGGTTTGGCAACCGTCGACGATATGACGGATTCGATCGTAAATTTTGACAAAATTGTTTAGTCAGGAATCATAAGGTGAGACAGCACGCAAGAGTTGTAATTATTGGTGGAGGCGCTATGGGAGTGGGGCTTGCATACCACCTGCCTTTAGAGGGTTGGGACGATGTCGTTCTGATTGACAAAGGTGAACTGACTTCCGGTTCGACCTGGCACGCAGCCGGACTGATTCCGAATTTCATTGGCAGTCTGAATATGGCCAAGGTTCATGCCTACGGTATCGAACTGTACGACAAACTTGAAGCCGAAACCGGGCAGGCAACTGGCTGGCATGGCTGCGGAGCGTTGAGATTGGCGGTTAATGACGACGAAGTCGACTGGTTCCATTATGTAAAGGGAATACTGGATTACATTGGAGCCGAGAGCCATCTGGTCGGTCACGCGGAAATGAAAGAAATTCATCCATTGTTGAAAGTGAATGGCGTAAAACTTGGATTCTACACGCCAAACGATGGCCACACCGATCCCGCCAGCAGCACGAATTCAATGGCAGTGGGTGCTCGCAACCGGGGAGTGGAGATTGTCAAAAGAAATCGGGTGACAGGAGTTGAACGAACTAGCAGCGGAGAATGGAAAGTCATAACTGAGCAAGGTTTCATCATTTGCGAGCATGTTGTGAATGCAGCTGGCAGTTTCTCCGATCAGATCGCCCAGATGACCGGATTCAGACTGCCGATCGTGAACATGGAGCACCAGTATCTGGTAACGGAAAATCTGCCCGAAATTGAAGCCCTTGACAAGGAACCACCTGTGGTTCGAGATCCGGTGGCCTCTTGCTATATTCGTCAGGAACAGAAGGGATTGCTGGTTGGACCGTACGAAACCTCTGGAGCTGTCGCATGGGGTGTTGACGGCATTGACTGGAGCTTTGACATGGAACTGCTGCCGGAATCCATTGAGCGATTGGAACGCAGCCTGATTCATGCTGCTGAACGTGTGCCGCTCTTTGCCAATGCCGGAATCAAGCGAGTGGTCAACGGTCCGATTACGCACACTCCAGACGGAGGATTTTTATTGGGACCTGCGGGAGGGCTGGAAAATTACTGGCTGTGTTGTGGTGCATCCATCGGAATCACGCAAGGCCCCGGTGCAGGTAAATACCTGGCGCAGTGGATGGTTCACGGACAGACTGAAATCAATGTTCGAGAGATGGATCCACGCCGATATGGGGAGTTTGCCAATACGCCTGGTAGATATGTTGTCGACAAATCCATTGACGAATATCAGGAAATGTATCAGGTGCATATGCCTGGTGAATTTCGCGAAGCAGGGAGACCCGTAAAAACCACCCCCATCTACGAAGAACTGAAAACTGCAGGTGCCGTGTACGGTGAAATTTATGGATGGGAACGTCCGAAGTGGTTTTCACTTGATGGAAATGACGAAGAATACAGCTTTCGGCGTTCAAATGCGTTCAATCCTGTTGCAGAGGAGTGTAAATGTGTCGAACAACGAGTCGGAGTTGCAGATCTAACCGCATTTTCAAAGTACATGGTCACTGGTTCTGATGCTGAAAAGTTTTTGAACCGAATTGGTGCGAATCGAACAGCAAAGAGAGATGGCGGCATGTCGTTGACCCACATGCTGACTGATCTGGGCGGCATAGAGTGTGAGATTGCAATCACAAGACTTGCTCAGGATCGATTTTTTCTGACTTCGGCGATTGTCGCCCAGCAGCATGATTTAGACTGGATGGTGCAACACATAGGTTCCGGTGAAGAGGTCAAAATTGAAGATTTTACCGACCAATTTGGAATGCTGGCAATTGCCGGTCCGCGTTCTCGAGATCTGCTTGCGAAACTGACTGATTCCGACCTGAGCAACGAATCGTTTCGCTGGCTGACAGGACAGGAGATTGAAGTCGGTGGGATGTCGGTCATCGCGTTGCGTGTTTCATATGTGGGAGAACTTGGATGGGAACTGTATCATCCGATGGCGGTCATGGGCGACTTGTGTGCTCAGATTGAGGCGGCGGGCGAAGAGTTCGGACTCGGCTGGTTTGGATCATATGCGGTCAACTGTATGAGGCTTGAAAAAGGTTACAAGGGTTGGGGCAGCGAGCTGACAACAGAAATTACGCCAGTTGAAGCAGACATAGAAAGGTTTGTCGACTATGACAGTGAATTCATCGGCCGCGATTCCGTGCTCAAAAGGAAAGCTGAGGGGATTGCAACCAAACTTGTACTGGTATCCGTAGGCGCGGATGATGCGGACTGTTTGGGAAATGAACCAGCTCTGGATGGCGAACGTCCTATGGGAATTGTGTGCAGTGGTGCATTTGGTCATCGGACCAACATGAGTCTGGCATATGTCTACGTTGAGCCTCAGTTTTCCGAAGCGGGAAAGACATTCGAGATTCCTATTTTAGGGGTTCGAAGAACGGCAACGGTATTGGCGGATGCACCTTATGATCCACTAAATCAGCGTCTGAGGGTTTGATTCACTTTTCCGTCCACTACCGCATTCGACTCTTGATTTGAGAGTTCCTATCAAATCGAATCCAGCCTGAATTTCGTTAGCGTGCCATAGTAAGGCGCTTCTTTCTTTCCACTGAGTAATTCATCCGGGTTAGTCTACGACGATTGGTCACGGAGACCAATGGAATGGAACAATTGGTTTTAGCGCATGGGTGCTTGAACATGAAAAATTTAGTTCCGCTTACGGGATAGATCAAATGTCCAACACAAGTAACCAGTATCAGTTCTGGATCGATAGCGTCATACGCGTTGTCAAGCAAATTGAATTGCTCAGTTTTCGTAATGTTATCGGGAGCATCTGTCCAAGGATGCAAGCCTTCAATCTGAGTTGGCAGTTCTTCGGGACGGAGTGGGGATAAGAAATTAACTGTATTTGCCTTGATTGA
Source organism: Arenicellales bacterium (assembly GCA_965219265.1). GTDB lineage: Bacteria > Pseudomonadota > Gammaproteobacteria > Arenicellales > JAJDZL01 > JAJDZL01. The sequence goes on along the minus strand of OZ244730.1, from coordinate 2,469,543 downwards.
ATGGTGGGTCCAAAAATGTGACACTGAGTTCAGGAATGTCAGAGTCAATGTGATTTAACCAATCTGTAGAATCTTCGCAGAACAAAAGAGGTTCGTACATGGAATCGTCTACGTTTTGCTGACTCATTACAGTTAGATTTTTGAATGATAGACTTGAAATTTTTGTGCTGCTAAACTGTTGATCTTATATGGAGGGTCACCTGCTTCATAGGTTTTTTGCACTAATGGGTACCAGTGCCTCAATTGGACTAGAAAATCTATTACTTGTTTGAACGTAGTAATTCACAATTGGTTGAATCACGTGAATAAGAAGTACAGAGCGGTTGTGTTGGCTGATCACAATATTGATTTACTTTAGAGAATATTCAATTGAACTTCTCAATGAATATTTTATGCGGTAAATGACGTTCGTTCTTTCCTTTACAGCCGTTTCAACCATTAAATTTAATTGCGAAATTCTGAATGACTAATTAAAAATTATGGAATTCTATACCAAAGTAGCACACGCCCTATTTAGCCGCGTCTGGCGTGTACTTTATTATCACGTCCTGAAGTATGGCTTTGGTGAGGTTCTCCGGCGTGGATTTGAAGCGCATTTTCTTCTCCAGTTCAGTTTTGTTCGGCTGGTAGTCTGTGGGTTGTAGTGTGAGGGTTTTACGGGACTTTTTCATGGAATTTCCATTTGTTCAAATTGTCATTTTGGTTTGCTTTGATTGAAGTTTGCTTAAGTCCGTTTTAGTAATCAAATTATCCGCGATCCCCCTCATTACAATGTATGGTCGCATCAATGGACTGTTAAAACGATAACGTATCTGACGTTTTGGGCCTGTTCGGTATATAATTTCACCGCGCTCCAATCGGCTAAATTGATTTAGATGGCGTGCAAAATTTGGAATATCGTATGTGCGCCTTGTAATAATGCGCAAAGGTTCCCGAACGTTTGCTGCAGAGAAAAACCCAAGGTCGTCAATTTTAGCGAACGCGCAAGCCAAAATAACTTCTTTGTAAATGTGATCTGGTTGCTGGCTCTTGGTTGCGAGATAATATGCTGTCTTTATTGATTCTTGCCATTGATCTAGAGCTCTTTTTATTCCTCCGTTTACGTCTTCACCTTCAACCTGTTTGCTCTTTCTGTCTATAGTCACTTTTGTAGAGTGAAGCGCGAGTAAATGAGTAATATATGGCAAGCCTTGCGAAAGGCTAATAATTTCTGATTTTGCATCATCTTTAATTTCCATATTTAGTCGATCCATTCCCTTTTGAACAATTTCAGCGATTTCTGTGCTTGACATTCGTGGCATTGGGACTTGAACTAGTGCTCGTTCGATTGACTGGTGTTCTTTTATCAACCCATCTACGGAGTCTGCGACCCCGATCAGGAGGATGGTGGCATCAACACTATAGTCAGAAAGACACTTAATCGTGTCAGCCATTAAAGCAGGAATCTCACTGTTCCCGGTCCGGTCGAACTCGTCGAACACTAGAACAAGAAAGATTCCATGTGAAAATTGTTCCAGTATTCTACGTATGTGTTCTGGGGATACATTTTCAGGAAAGTTATCCACGAGATTCCGCTTAGTCTCAATTTCTTCATTGGTGAAACCGACTCCAGAAAGTGTTTCATTTATGGTGAAGTTATCAAACTGCTTTTTCCACAAACTTGCAAACGTGTCAGATGTGTCGCAGTTCACACGTGGTAGAAAGAACTTTTCGCCAGTTTCACGCAAGAAACTTGAAAGTACATTCGACAATGAAGTTTTTCCAACACCGCGCTCACCATAAAGAACGGCATGGTAACCTCGTTGGAAAATGGTGTTGATTATCTTTTCTACCTGATCAAGCCTGCCAGAAAACAATTCGGCTTCACTAATGCTAATAGGAGCGCCTGGTGTAAATACTCTGGATGCTTTGAAATCCAACTCAACCCAATTTTCGCTTTCCATACGCCCCCCTAAGCAACTAGTAATTTATTAAACCTGTATAATAACGAACATATGCTGTCAAGTATAAACCAGATCGCTGTTGATTCGCCTAAAAATATTTTGCTTTTTGGACTCAGGCGCCCAAATCCTTATAGCGCAGCCTGTGACCAGATAGGTCATTCGCAATCTGGCGCATCTGGTCTTTGGTATCTAGCGGCCTGATATTATGGCGGCCTGCGAACTCCACTACATACCGCGCCAGATGGCGACCGTCCCATGGGAATTGTGTGCAGTGGTGCATTTGGTCATCGGACCAACATGAGTCTGGCATATGTCTACGTTGAGCCTCAGTTTTCCGAAGCAGGGAAGACATTCGAGATTCCTATTTTAGGGGTTCGAAAGACGGCAACGGTATTGGCGGATGCACCTTATGATCCGCTAAATCAGCGTCTGAGGGTTTGATTCAGTTTCAGGATTAAAGGTTGTATCCAACTCCTGATTTGAGTGCTCAAATTCAATCGAATCTAGTGCATCAACGGCTTGTCCTATGACATAGCCTTCAAAAGAAACTCCTATTTGGGGTGGGCGTTGCGGGTGTTGGAAGAAAAACTAGTAAATCCCCTAGAGAAAATTCTTCCATTGCCAAATTGATTTGACGCTTTCTTGTTCCGTTCTGGCAACTCGATCAGATGCAGGTGTTCGGAGTACCTGTCCTCACATTCCAAAATCGCTGCCCAATCTCCACTTCTGAGTGCGCTTTTCGACGTAATTTGAAACTATCCAGTGCAGCACTCGCACGCCAGCAGCAGTGTAGACAATCATCATCCCCATAGCCGCTGCGGGTGCAATGTCGCCGGCATCGTCCATGTTCAGTACAGCGACTGCTGCGATCATCGTATTGTGTCCGTAGAGAAACACGATTGCCGACACAGTTGTGATTGCGGTGACAAACAAATATATCCAGATATTGATAATCGCTGGCAGGCAGATTGGCAGTGTGACATTCCAGAAAGTCTGGTAGAAAGGCACTTTCAGTGATGCTGATACTGATTCGAACTCTACATCAAGCTGTTTTAAGGCAGTCGTAGCAGTGAGATGCGGAACAGTGTAATAATGCACGATATTCGCGAGTACCAGAATGAACATGGTTTTATAGACAAAATTCAGCGGATTTGAAGGAGCATTGAAGAAAAACAGGTACGCAAGTCCAAGTACCATGCCGGGCGTCGCAAGAGGAACCATCGTGAAGAAATTAAGAGTCGTTCGAATCCCTGTATAACGTCGAGATTTTTCAATGAAGTAGGCCCCGCAGAAAATTACCGCAGTACCGATGAATGCAGTGTATGTAGACATCACAACACTATTGCGGTAAGCAGACCAACTACCTCCGTCCATAATATTGAACTGATAGTTCTTCAGGGAAAGACTCAGGTTGTAAGGCCAGAAAGTAACAAACGATGCATATGCTGCAGTCGCCAGAATGCCAATCAGGATGAAACCGACGACTGCGCAGTAGATCAGCATCAGCAAATCAAATCGCGCATTAGGCTTCGGAGCATACGGCACCGAACCAGGAGTAATTTGGGCGGTCTGTCTTCGTTGTACCCGTTGTTGCGCAGCGAACGTAATCACTACGGGAAGCAGCATCATGACGCTGACGACTGCGCCGAGCTGAAAATTCTGCTGTCCAATGACCTGCTTGTAGATGTCCAGCGAAAGGACATTGAACCAACCGCCGATCACCTTGCAGGCACCGAAGTCCGTGATCGTATATATGAACGCAACGAAACAGGCACTCATCACTCCGTATTTTGCAGCGGGAATCGTGATCTTGAAAAATGTCCGAATATTACTGGTTCGTAATACCTTCGCCGCTTCATACAGCCGTCCATCCGCGGTTGACAGCGCAGTAGTCAGTAGCAACACTGCATGCGGAAAGATCCAAAAAGAAAGGGAAATGACAATTCCAATCGGCCCCCTGATTTCATATCCGAACATGGCCCACTTCATAAATCCCTGATTGCCGAACATGTAGACCAGCGCAATTGCGGGTAACAGCGATGGAGCTAACAGTGGAACGAGCGCAATGGACCGAAACAGGCCTTTTAGGGGCATGCAGCTTCGAGTCAACGCGTACGCATATACAAATGCCAGCGAAATGACGATTACGGTCGTAACGACACCAACAAACAGCGTGTTCGATATGGAGTCAACAAGCGCCGGAGTCTTGAAGTATTCAACATAGTTTGCAAGCCCGATGAACTCACCGTCTCTATTTTGTACGCTCTTCTGAAAAATTGTAAATAGCGGGAAGAAGACTGCTGCTACGATGAATACAGTCAGCACCAGCAATATTGCACCCTGATACCGGTCGTCGCGACTATAGCCTCTTTTGATCGTTGATTCGATTACCGCGATTGCCATGATCAGAAGTTAGTGTTTTCAGCGTGGGTAAATGTGCAGCCGATCAATCGGGAAATTCACCTGCAATGTGAGGCCTTTTTCGAGACTCAACGAGCGCATGTCTCCAGGGGGCAGCTCCGCTACGAATTCCGTATTGTCAGTATCCTTAAACGCTAGACGCACTCGATAGAAGGAGCCGAGAAATTCTGTGTCCAGTACTACTGCAACGGCGAAGTTAGGGTCGATAGCGTGCTCTTTGTTGCTGCGCAGAACAACGTCTTCTGGACGAATGCACAGGAATACGCGATCCCCGCTTGCCATGGAATTGCTTGCCTGTCTGAATTTGAATCTAAGGTGGTTGACTACGACCTCATTGCCATCTGCAACGGTGCTTTGCAGAAAATTCATCTCTCCGATAAAGTCACCGACAAAAGGCGTTTTCGGAAAACTGTAAATTTCGTGCGGAGTACCGGTTTGTGCGATTACGCCATGGTCCATGACCACAATGCGATCTCCCATCGTAAGTGCTTCTTCCTGATCATGCGTGACCAGAATGGTGGTGATGCCAATCTTGCGCTGTAAATCCAAAATTTCTCTTCGCAGATGTTGTCGAACCTTGGCATCAAGTGCGGACAGCGGTTCGTCCAGTAGAAGCAGACTGGGGGAGGTTGCCAGAGCTCTAGCCAACGCGACGCGCTGCTGTTGTCCACCTGACAACTGTCCTGGAAATTTGCTTCCTTGTCCTTCAAGCCCTACCGTTTGGGTCAATTTGGCAATTCGTTCGGAGATTTCCGCTTTGGAGAGTCTTCGGTTTTTGAGTCCGAAACCGAGATTTTCATCAACCGTCAGGTTCGGGAACAGGGCGTAGGATTGAAACACAATACCAAAATCCCGCTTATCAGGGGGAAACGGAGTGACGTCTACACCATCCTGAATAATTTCGCCCGAGGTCGGTGTTTCTAAACCTGCAATGCAACGCAGTACGGTTGTTTTTCCACAGCCAGAAGGTCCCAGCAGGCAGATGAATTCGCTCTGATTGACATCAAGATCGATATTTGTGAGAGCTTCAAAAATACCAAACCGCTTTGTCAAGTTGCGAACTTGGAGATAGGGCTGATCGCTCGACATATCGAAACTGCCGTCAGGTCAGACAAAAATCCGGGAGCTGCGCTTCATCACAACTCCCGGATATTACTTAAACAAATTTAAGCGTTCGAGTAATCGAATCTTATATTGGTTCCAATTACGATTTAGGTTCCGATTTGGCGCCGTATCGTTTTTGCCACTCCGCCAGAATTCTCTGTCGGTTCGCTGCTGCCCAAGCGAAGTCGTTGTTGATCATCCTGTCAAGGATGTTCGGCGGGAAGTTCTTGACTTCTTGCGCAATACCTGGCATTGCAACCACAGCATATTCACGGTTGTAAATTTCATTGGCTTTTCGGGTGACTGACCAATCCGCAAGCGCTTGTGCAGCTGCCATGTTTTTGGTGCCCTTCACGATACCAAAGGCTTCGACTTCCCAGCCAACTCCTTCTGATGGAGCGATAACTTCCACCGGCGCACCGTCATTTTTGAGCTTTGCGCCTCGATAGGCGAAAGAAATGCCAACAGGAATTTCACCGGCAGCCGCCTGCTTACAAGGCTTCGAACCGGAGTGAGTGTACCATGCAATGTTTTCGTGCAGCCCGTCCATATACGCCCAGCCGCCGTCTTCGCCCCACAGCTGCAACCAGCTAGAGACATCAAGAAATCCGGTTCCGGATGAATTTGGATTCGGCATGACAACATGCCCCTGATACACAGGATCGGTTAAATCCTTCCAGGAAGCCGGCATGGGAAGACCATGTTTTTCTGCTTCAACCGTATTGAAACAGACCGATGCAATCCATGCACGCTGACCAACCCATAAGGGCGGGTCCATAGTCGGGTCGACAAATTTGGGGTCTAAATCGCCCACACCCGTGGGAGCATAGCCTTCAAAATAGCCTTCGTTCGACAGAAATACCAAGCTTGTGGCGGCGAGCCCCCAAACGATATCCGCCTGAGGATTGTCTTTTTCTGCCAGCAACTTTGCAGTAATAATTCCTGTTGAATCTCGAGCTCCCCATTGAAGATCAATTTCGGGATTATCGGCTTCGAATTCTTTTTCGAACATTGCTAGTTCATCGGCCTCAATAGCCGTATATACGATCAACTCGTCCTTAGCGTAGGCGGTAACCGTAATAAACAACGAAAGTGTAATCAGCGTTACAACATTTCGTAATCTACAAAGTACTTGAGTCATGATCATCATGTCCTCCCTAAAAAAATTTTGACAATTTCGATTCGTCCACACTGATCGAATTCTAAGTCATCAAACCAATGTAGTTCGGATCGAAACTGAGTTTAAATGCACTGACGATGTTGCCAAATGCAGTGACGATGTTGCCGCAATTATGGAACCCCGCACGAATACTATTGTAATAACTAATTCAAAATTATTTCTGAAAGTTAATTGACAGTAATTTCACAATTGAAATTCCATGTGAAAAATTTCTGTTGCGACGGAATCGAAAATTTATCATAATCTGCTGTTTGCTTAGATGGCTGATTTTTAGAATCTGTACCTAAGTTGAAGCAAAATGTTCTGCACTGGACTTTGCTCTCTTTTATTTTGTGCTGCAATTCTAGCCACTGCGTACGGCAGCGATGAGACAATTTCGGACTGTGAACGAGGAGAATGATGCAATCTGAATTTATTTATACAAGGACCTATCACGGAAATGTAAAAGCTCTGATTCTTGATTGGAGCGGTACTGTTGCAGATGCCTATGTCATTGCACCTGCAGTCGTATTCGTAGATGTATTTGAAAAGCAGGGTGTAGAAATATCCATGGAGGAAGCTCGCGGACCGATGGGATTGCGGAAAGACCTCCACATCGCAGCCCTGACACAAGAACCTGAGATAAGAGAACGATGGCGAAAATTGAAAGATGACTATCCAACACAGGATGACGTGGACAACATGTTCAGTGATTTTGTGCCGATGCAGTTGGACTGTCTCAGACGGTATACAACTTTGTTGCCTGGTGTTGCAGAAACAACTGAAAAAATTAAGGCCGATGGTATCAAGATTGGCAGTACTACGGGCTTTGTTCGAAGCATGGTTGATATTCTGGTGGCAGACGCTAAAGAACAGGGTTTCCATGCAGACGTTACCGTAGCGGGAGACGAAGTTGTCCATGGTGCACGACCAAAACCATTCATGGTTTACCGAAATCTTGATTTACTGGATGTTCACCCAATTCAATCCGTGATCAAGGTTGACGACACGATCAGTGGTGTTGGAGAAGGGCTGGAGGCTGGCTGTTGGACGGTTGGCATCGCGCGCTACAGCAACTACATGAACATTAACAGTTTTGAAGAAGCTGAATCAGTTTCTGAGGAAGAAATTTCCCGCAGGCTTGGCAAGACAAGAGAAATTCTGGAAAAAAGCGGTGCACATTATGTGATAAACGAGTTCCCGGAGCTGTTGGGTGTCATCGCCGATGTGAATGCCAGACTTGCAAGAGGCGAAAAACCATAGCGCGCTCAATTATCGAATCGACATCACCTAAGGAGAAGTAGTCATGAAATACCTGCATACAATGGTGCGAATCACTGATATCGACGAATCGTTGAAATTCTATGTCGATAATCTGGGCTTGAAAGAATTGAAGCGAGATGAATACGAGGCCGGCAGATTTACGTTAATTTTTCTCGCGGCAGAAGGCGACGAGGATGCGCAGGTGGAGCTGACCTACAATTGGGATCCCGAACCCTATCCGTGCGGGCGGAATTTTGGCCACCTGGCATATGAAGTGGACGATATTTACGAAGCATGCAGGCGATTGGCGGATGGTGGAGTCACCATAAATCGACCGCCACGAGACGGCAAAATGGCGTTCGTAAGGTCACCAGATCAAGTTTCGGTTGAAATTCTTCAAAAAGGAGATGCACTATCGCCGCAGGAACCGTGGCTATCCATGGAGAATTCCGGCATTTGGTGAGCCGTATCGATTACCGTCAGATTACCTCATCGGTGCGTTCGGTCGTCTCGCCATAACGGCGAAGCGCTGGATTTTTCAGCCCTTCATAAAGCGAATCGATATTTTTATCGATTTCTACTTTGGATTTTTCAAACAGGCTGTTGCCGCGAATGTCGCTTTCAACCAGAAAAGGTCCGAATTCGCAGACTTCCAGAACCCAGATTGCCTGTGCAATTCCCAAATCTTCAATCCAGTGCGCATCGATTACGCGTTTTACTCCACGCCCTAATAGAGCGCCGGTTCCATAACCAACAGTGGTGAGGTAAACCGCTCCGCGCGGAACAAAATACTGTTGATAGTCGGCTTGGGGCATTCCGCCCTTGCCGATGACTACCTTACAATCCGAAAGTTCAAACCACTTCTCCATCCACTTGGAGAAACGAAAGCTTGCGGTAGCAGTCACTGCTCCGACGTTATATGTACCATCCGCTTCAACCGAGGCGGCTGGAGAACAGTGAAAATTGATGTTGGACACTGCGGCAAGATCAAGGGGTGGAATTTGACCTTCATCCAAAATACGCTGATATACGCCTTCGCGGCCAGTATAGATGACACCGTTGATGTATACGATATCTCCGATGCTCAGTGATGCCAGACTGGAAGCCGTTACCGGTGATTGCAAGCTGATGGTTTTTTGCTGTGGATCACTCATTCCACTTCTTCTCTTCGATGATAGGGTGTAAACCACATCGGATCGGTTCTAAATTCCATTCTGTCATCATCAAAAACCCGAACCACTGATCGTCTTGAAGACAGGCAGAAGCTATGAATGCTGACAGGCATGCCTCCGGTATGGGTATGGGCGATTTCGATGTGACAGTCCACCACCATTGAACTGCCGACGAATCCCATGGGCCCCATGCCGATCTTGTTTCCCAGCTCTTTCAATTCTTCTTCGAGTTGCGCAATTTCAGGGTCCGGATGCCGATCCCCCACGACTCTGAGACACGCTGCCTGTTTTCCGAGCACCATGCTGGTGTCTTTGCTACCGCCGATGCCGACTCCGACGATCGCTGGCTGGCAGGCCAGTCCGCGTCGCCCGAATTGAATCATTGTGTCCAGAAACATTTTCTTGATGCCGCCCCATCCGTCTCCAGGAAACAGCATGCGATAGTCAGTGCCGAACAATCCGCCTTTGTGGACGGTGGTGATATCCAGCCAGTCTGCATCCGGTTCTACGGAATATTCGATTTCCGGTGCACGTGCTCCAACGTTATTGTTGTAGTCCTTGCGAGTCAGCGGATGAACTCGATTCGGCCGCAGTGGAATGGTAACAGTCGCCTCAGCTGTTGCGCGCCTCAATGCTCTTTCAACCGCTACGAATCCGCCTTCAATGGATGCTTCGTTGCCAAATTTTATGTAGTATCTCGGAAGGCCGGTATCCGCACACATGGGACGTTGATCTTCAACCGCCGCGTCCCAGTTATCCATCATCGTATCCAGCACGAAGCAACTGAGAGAACTTTGCTCAGTTCCTCGGATGTCTCGAATTCCACTGCGATAGTCGTCTGGAATTCTAATGGCTGCTCTTCGAGTGATTTCGAGAGCGGCGTTTTGAATCGCTGATTCGGAAATCATACTGGTTTCTACCTTGTAGCTTCAATCTTGACTTGTTGCCGGACTCAGTCGGGTGAACTGAACGGCAGCAGTTTCTACATTCATTTTATTATCTAGCAAAAATACTTGGGTAAATCGTGAATTAGTCAGTGATACGGTGTTGGGGTTATCAGTGAGATAGTGTGCACCTCGAGAATCGGTTCTGGTTATTGCCGCGGTAACAATCGCCTGGCTGACTAATATTTGACTCTGTAAATTGAGATAGTCGTGCCAACTCATATTGAAAGCAAGAGAATTTGCATCTACCCCTGTTTTTGCGAGCTGATCGTCCAGATTTGCAAGTTCCGCTGCCGCCAGTTTCAGACTTTGGGTTGACCGCAGAATTCCCGCGTGCTCCCACATGGTTTCGTAGAGCGATTCTCGAACTTCATTCAAATTCCCGTCAGCGCTTTCCAAAGGTCGGCAAGCCCGATTCATCGCTGTCAGAATTGCCTGCTCATCCGGATCTGCGAATTGGCCATTGGCAGATGACGAATTGGCAACCGTATCCCCTGCGATTCCACCGAACACTGTGGAGTTTCCAACGCCGTTACCACCAAGGCGATTGGCGCCATGTACCCCGCCGGTATCTTCACCCGCTGCGAATACTCCAGGAATCGAAGTGGCGCAGCTCAGATCAATCTCAATGCCGCCCATCATATAGTGGGCAGTGGGAGTGACTTCAATCGGTTCAGAGACGAGGTCGAGCCCAATATCGGCACACCGTTTGACCATGCCCTTGAACTGTTTGCGAACCGAGTTTGCGTCAAGGTGATTCATGCAGATGAACACCCCTCCATTCGGGCCTGTCGCACCGGACCTCATTTGTTCAAACATGGCTCTGCTGACAATATCGCGGGTGGCACGTTCTCCTCTCGAATCGAAATCCAGCATGAATCGATTGCCATTGTTGTCCAACAGGTAGCCTCCAGCACCTCGCAGTCCTTCTTCAATGATGGTGCCGGTGATTCGGGTTCCAGTGCCTGCAAGCAGTCCGGTTGGGTGAAATTGAACCATTTCCATGTCTCGCAACTTGAGTCCAAATCGAAGTGCCAGGGCCAGACCGTCGCAGGATTTTTCGGCCGATGGTGTGTGAAACTTGTACATGGTGGGCCCAGCTCCGGTTGCGATTACAACCGCCTTGGCCTGAATAAGCCGAAATTCCCCGCTGCGAATGTCAATCATCAGCACTGCAGAGATTCGGCTTTGATCTTCATTTGGGATCAGTTCGATTGCCCGATGTTCTTCCAGCAGTTGAATCGGTCGGACACGCACTTGTTCCGTCAGTCGATTCATGATTTCAATTCCGGTCAAGTCGCCCTTGTGTACAGTGCGATCGAAAGTCTGACCTGCGAATGCTTTCTGGTGAATGGTTCCGTCATTGTTTCGATCAAAGAAGCACCCATGACGGTTTTCCAACTCCAGCACCCGTTCTGGTGCCATGGAAACGAGTGTCCAGGCAAGTTCTTGATCGTTGATCCACTTGCCTCCTTCAATCGTGTCTCGAAAATGTGCTTCTATGGAATCTCCTTCGCTCAAGGCGACGTTGTATCCGCCCTGAACCATGCGTGTACAGCCTGATTTGCCAATCAGTCCTTTTGATGCGACGGTAACTTTCAAAGATGGCTTTCCATCATGAGCGTGTATGGCCGCAAGCAATCCCGCGCCGCCGCTTCCGAGTATCAAAACATCGGTTTGAATTTTTTCAAGAAGTACGGACTGAACTGTGGATTTCATATCGAAGCGCTGGACAGAAATAGTATGCCGCAAACAATCGAAAATGCCGCTACGACAGAAATCCAGAGAGTGTGACTGGCGCTTTCAGAGATCCATTCGTAGACAATAATGCGAATGCCTCCTGAAAGGTGAACTCCTGCCAATATGATCAGCAGGCTTTCCAGCAACTTGACTGCGGGTATGGAAGTCCAGTCCAGAAAGACGTCAAGTCTTTCCGGGTCCTTGAGCAGCAGGGAAATGAAATATAGATGAACGGGCAGAAACAGCGCGAGGCACAATCCCGAAATTCTGTGAATTGCGAAAGCCAGATAACTACTGTGTGCACGTGAATTGTTCAATTGAGTCACCAGATCGCCTGCAGCGCTTCAAATCCGAGAAAAATACTCAAAACCACATACAGCAGAACAGTCAAGTCGATGATTCGCCGGTGAATATTCGACATCTCTGTCAGAACATTTCGGAGTCCAATCATCGAATGAACAATCGCAGCTGCGATAAATACACCATAAAAGAAGATCCAGAACGTATTGCCCCGAACACGCCCGACAATTTCCGCAACCGTGAGCTCGCCTTGAACGGCGAAAATGATTGTGCCCAGATGAACAAGCAGCAGTGCCGCAAGCAATGCTCCGGTGAGTCTCTGAGCAACGAATAGAACCAGCATGGGATTTGTTGATTTCGTGGTCATGTTCTGTACAAGTTCTGTGCCGTACGCTGGCGTAAGGAATTGCGCCTGATTTTTCCAGTACTGGTCAATGGAAATTAGTCAGCAAATTCAATCACTCTGGAATATTTCAGACAGCGCGTTTCTATAGTGTGGCGGTCGTTATTTGTCAGAATTCTTCGAGGCGCGTTTGCGAAGAACATTACGTCTGATCTTTCCGGAACTGGTCAGCGGGAATGAGTCTACAAATTCAATCTCTCTTGGGTATTTGTATACAGCCAGGTTGTCCTTGACGAACTGCTGAAGATTTTCTCGCGTGTTATCGTCCTTGGCTACGCCTTTCATCACGCGCACATAAGCCATGACGATTGAGCCGCGTTCCCTGTCAGGCTTACCCACCACTGCTGCTTCGGCGACATCGGGATGTGAAACCAGTGCGTCCTCCACTTCATTTGGTCCAATACGATAGCCTGCGCTCTTGATCAGATCATCATTACGCCCGTGATACCAGAAATAGCCGTTTTCGTCTTTCACGCCGAGATCGCCCGATTTCAGCCAGTTTCCCAATCTCATTTTTTCAGGAACGCCCGGGCTCCCCCAGTAGCCGAGAAACAGACTGGGATCGTCGGGTTTCCAGGAAGCGATCTCGCCGGTAACTCCGTCGGACTGCTCGGTACCATTATCGTCAATGATGGCGACTCGGCGTCCTGGAAACGCTCTCCCCATCGAACCGGGAATCGTTGGATACAGCGCCTTGCAACATCCAACCATGTGATTAAACTCTGTAAGACCGTAGAACTCGTTGCACACGATTTCAAACTCTTCTTGCGCCCATCGAACGACATCTCCTGGCAGGCTCTCTCCTCCGGTACAAATTACACGCATGGATAAATTCCATGTCTTTCTTGGATTTGGAATTTCGGCTAGTCGCTTGAGGGCAGTGGGCGTCATGAATGAATGCGTGACGTCGTGCCGCTGCATGAATTCAAATGCCCAATTGGCCGAAAATCGCTGATTGGTCGAAACAACGGTTTGGCCATGTTGCCAGGCAGGAAGAACCAGGTCCAGCAATCCGCCTACCCAGGCCCAATCCGCCGGGCTCCAAAACACTGCATTGGGATAGTTGAGTTCCAGGTTGTAGACCAGGGTCAATGTTGGCAAATAGGCGTGGATGATACGATGAGAGTGAATCAGTCCTTTCGGCATGCCTGTAGACCCCGAGGTATACATCAATAAAGCGGGATCTTCTGTAGCAGTGATCACGGGTTCAAATTTCTCGGCTGAGCGCGTCAGGCAGTCTTCAAAATTAATTTCTCCGGATTCGCAGCTTCCATGTACGATGCGATGTTCAAGCGAACCCAGGCTGCTGCATCGGCTTCGTAGTTTCCCCCAGTAATCGGAATTTGTAACGATCACCCTGGTCTTTGAGTCATTGATGACGTGAGCGACGGCATCGGGTCCATAAAGGTGGGACAACGTCAGTGCGACAGCGCCGATTTTATATATTGCCATATGCGCAATCGCGGTCTGCGGACTCTGGGCCGTGTGGATTGCCACAGATTCTCCTCGTTTGACGCCAATTTCGTTGAGAAAAACGGCAAATCGACAGGCAAGCTCGTCCAATTCCGCGAACGTGTATCGCTCGACTGTTCCGTCGTCATTTTCATGGATGAGCGCCAGATGGTTTGCTTTCTCGTTGCGTGCGAATCGCCCGACTGTATCCGCGCCAATGTTGGCATGTAAAGGAATGCCAATTCGGTATCGGCTACCAGAAGTGTCAAGAAACAGATTCGTGCTCTGAGTCAGCGGAGAAAATACCGGGTCGTTCATCGATTACGCTACATAGGTGTTTTGATTGACCGCAACTTGAATGTCGTTGGGAAGCGCAGCCGACAGGCAAGCGGCAAGTAGTTTGCCCCAGCCGTCAATGTCTACTTTAGACCCAAGCATGTCATTTCTGATTTCTATAGACGCATTCGGTATGTCTCTCGATTCTCCATGATGGGGCAAGGTGTAATCGCGCTTGTCATGCATCTGGAATATTTTACTGATTCCGACATTCAAATTCGGAAGTGCAGTTTCAATTTTGTTTTGCAGACTATGTACGAAATCGATAGAGGTTCGGGACATCAGGTCTATGTGCCAGTCTCGGAAATCTCCGTTACTGAGTCGGGGAGTAAAACTGTGGATTGCGACCAGTGCCGAGGGGGAGTTGCGTCTTTCGTCCAGCAATTCGTGAATCCGGTTGTGATAGGGAAAATAGATTTGATCCATGCGGGCTTTTCGTTCGCTCGCACTGATGTTCTGATTGAATGGAATGAGTGTGCCATCGCTAATTTTCGGCATGAGTTCAGAAGAGCTTTCGGGGCGATTGACGTCAATTACAAGACGTGAATAGCGTTGGATAACCAAGGTAGAGTTCATTTCGGCCGCAATTACACGTGCAACCAATTCCGCGTTGATGTCTACCGCGATATGTCTTGCCATGTCTTCAGGTGAAAGAGAATGCTCCAGCAATTTCAGAGGAATTCGATCACCTGCATGATCGCAAACCAGTAGAACTGGGGATGGTGTACTGGCAGGAATTGTTTCTACTGGATTTGGATCCTGGGAAGTCAGGAGTGAAAGAGGTCGCATAAAGATTTCAGTTTGTACAACGTTATTTTTTTGTTTACATAGGTGGCTCGGACAACTGCAATACCATATTGAAATTTTTTACTTATTTGAAAATATTTTTCGACAAATGTGAATCCGTATGACTGAAATGGATCGATGTTGATTTGAACTCCAGTTCTTATCTAGGTAGATTTCTGGTCTAGTCTAGAAATTGTAAACAATGGCCGAGGAATTAACAGGTGGCGTGCAGTTGATGACGCGCAATGAAGAAAGAACTGTTCAGCAGTCTGAATTGAAATCAATTTGATCTCGTAGACAATTAGTGCGATCAGGATGAATCAGTGGAAAGAATCTCGGTTCTGATGAATGGTCACCTTTTCGGAGTAGTGTGGATTCAGTTTGAAGAAGGTGATATCTGTGGTATATGTAATCATTGATATCAATGATTACAATGATGATATAGTTTGCCGATGTATTCACTCCGTTTCAACTCGTTCCAGTACATGAACGACGCTGACCGTGCAAATTCCTGAGTGAGCCTCAATAACTCCGCACTGAGGTTTTGTTTCAGGTTGAAGTTTGGGCTCGTAACTTCCACTTAGCAACCGATACATGACGACCGCTTGTGCGATCCCGGTCGCACCGGGAGCGCCACCTTGCCCAATCAAGCCGCCGGATAGATTGACCGGCAGTCTCCCTCCGGCCTCAAATTCACCATTTTCCATCGTAGGGCCAGCCCGTCCTTCTTCGCAAAGCCCAAGAGCGTCAATGCTCTGAAGTTCCGCTCCGCTGAAAGCATCGTAGACTTCTGCGATATCAATTTCTTTTTCCGGATTCGTAATTCCAGCCATCGAATAGGCCTGCTGTGCAGCTCGGAATTTTGCCACAAATCGATGGGGCTCCGGTCGGTCTCCCAATCGTACATGATCACTGCTGCAGCCTGACCCTGATATCCGTACGAAACTCTTTTTGTTTGTTCGGTGAGTGTTTCTCGACAGTACGACTGCGGCTGCTCCGTCGCTGACCATAGAACAGTCCAAAAGACGGTATGGGTCGCTGACCAAGGCGGAGTCAAAAACATCCTGCGTCGTGATTTTCATCGGTTTATGTGCAAATCTGTTTTTTATGGCATTGCCATGATTTTTAACAGAAACCAGTGCTGCCTGCGTCGAATTTGCGTCGAATTGATCGCAGTACATTTTGAAAGAAAGCGCATAAAGATTCGCGGTGCTGACGCCCATCCAACCTTCTATATCCGCATCAAATGAAAGGCTGTACACTTTTTGGACTCCAGAACGAGACAGTCTGCTCGCGGTTTGGTCAAAACCGACTACGAGAACGTTGTCTGTCACCCCCGAACAAATCTGTACAAACCCTTCACGCAGTGCTGCTGCTCCTGTTGCGCCGCCGGCTTCGACATGAACTGCTGCTGCACCTTGCAATCCAAGTTCGTCAACGACGAGTGCCGCGGGACTCACTTGCAACGATAGCATGTCGCTTTCGCTGGCGACTACGACGGAACCAACTTCAGATGGTTCCAGTTGGGCGTCGAAAATCGCTTCACGACCGACAATTCTGATCCAGTCTCGAAATGTTGATCCGTCCTGATAACGTTGGAACGGGATCATTGCAGCACCTGCAATGATCGGTTTACGAGAGTCGTCGATACCGGTTATCCGGAAATCATTTTCTGCGGTAGCCATGTCGCGAGTTCAGGGAACATTATCAGGAGTGCGAGAACCAGAATATCAAACAGTATAAAAGGAATCACTCCTTTTACTACATGGTGAAATTCCGCATTGTCCCCTACAGCGCTCAAAACCGCGAACAAATTGATACCTACTGGAGGCGTGATTACGGAAATCTCGATCAGCTTTACCAGCACAATGCCGAACCAGATGGGATCGATACCCAATTTGACGACGACGGGAAAAAGAAACGGCAGCGTGACAACCATCATGGATGTAGTGTCGAGAAAACATCCAAGCAGAATGTACAGAACCGAAACCAAGATCATAAATTTCAGCGGTGTATCTGCGATGGAGGTGATTAATTCTACAAGACCGTCAATAATGCCGACCACTACCAGCATTCTGGACAGCAGCAATCCTCCAATCAGAATGATGAAAATTACACAGCTGATTGATGCCGCATCGTAGAGTACCGGCGGCAGCCAGCCTTTCAACGTTTTCTTTTTGGCAATGGCCAGGCAGAATGCTCCGAATGCACCTGCCGCCCCAGCTGCGGACGGCGGAAATAATCCCGTATAGATTCCACCGAGTACTATGGCCATCAGTATGATTACTGGCCATACATACAGCATGGATTTGAATTTTTCGCTTAGTAGAACCCTTTCCTGAATCGGCGGAGCGAGGGCAGGGCGGAGGCGTACTAAAAAATATACGCCAGTTAGATAGACAAAGGCTGTGAGCAGTCCAGGAATCACACCTGCGATCAACAACTGTCCAACTGACTGCTCGGTGATGATTGCATAGATGACCATAGTGATCGAAGGGGGGATCATGGCCGCAAAGCTGCCTGAACCTGCAATTGCTCCAATCGACAAGCTCTTCGAATAACCATATTTGAGCATTTGGGGAAACGCAATGCGAGTGAATACAACTGCATTTACGATTGTGGAACCGGATACTGCCGCGAACACTGCGGAGCCGACGATGACCGCTTGGTACAGTCCGCCCCGAAATCTGCGCAGCCACAGATCAGATGAATAAAACACATCGCGTGTGATGCCGGAAGATTCAGCCAGTATTCCCATCAGTACGAACATGGGCAGTACTGCAAACGCGTAATTGTTGACTACCCAGAAAGGAAGAACCCTCAGCTGTCCCCAAGTAAAGAGTTCCCCGGCACCGAGCAGCATTCCACCGACTCCAACGATGCCCATGGCTACACCAACCGGAATTCCAATCGCCAGGAAAACGAACAGGAGTCCGGCTCCAGCGTATCCTACTAGGATCGGGTCCATATCAGTGTTAATCTTCTTCGGAGAATTTCGCGGTACCGATGTCGGTGGTACGAAAAGAGGCAAATCCCACGCCCAGCATGTCAAACAGACATTGAACTGTCATCAGTGTCACACCAAACGCCAGAACGAATCGCGCCGGCCACAGAGGGAAATTGATGATTCCGGTGGCGTACTCTCCTACGTTGAATGCATGTATCGCCGCTGGCCAGGTATAGCGGGCAATGAGACCGAACAGTATCGCTCCTAGGGCAAATTGCAATACATCAGCGGATTTTTGCCAGAATACTGGTAGCCTTCGAACGATCAGTTCAACGCGAATGTGCCTGCGATCGTGCTGTGCGAAAGAAACCGCCAGGAATACGGTAACAACCATCATGGCACCCATGAACTCGAATGTAGCTGGAATCGGCCTGCTTCTCAGCCCAACTACATCGAGATTGGTACCGAAGACGTCGGCGGCACCTGCAAGCATCATCATAAGGATGGCAATGCCGGATAGAATGGCGCAAGCTCGAGTCAGTGTAAGCAGCGCTTTTGCAGGTGACATGAAGAAGCGACGGTATGGAGTGAAATCAAGAATCCCGAGATCTCAAAGCCTCGGGATTCTTGAAGTTAATTCTGGAGTCTGAAAATGGTTAGTTTGCTACCACTTCTCTCCAGATCATGATGGTTTTCTCTGCGGCTTCACCACGACCCAATGCGGTCATATCGGTGATGAAATCAGCGAAGAAGTCAGGGTTGGCACCCTTCCACATTGCTGCTTCCTCTGCAGGAAAATCGTGAAATTGTACGCCTTGTTCCTTTAGTGTACCAATTGCTGCGTCTCCAGCTGCCAGAACCTGGTCACGGTCACGATAGGCGGCCTGAAAGGAAACTTCCTGAACGATCGCTCTTTGTTCATCTGTCAAACCATTCCAAATATCGCTCGAAATCCAGACCGCATTAGTCGGCCCTTCCCACAGAGTAATATCGTGAAAATGTTTAGCGACTTCGTAGATTTTGTAACTGACCATCAGGTCCACAGAAAATGGAATGCAGTCCACGGTGCCTCGCGAGAGACCTTCGTAGAGTTCGGCAAGCCCCAAAGTGACGGGAACACCGCCAGCAGCCTCTACCATTCTCGGCATGTCTTTGCCCCAGGTTCGAACTTTTTTTCCGTTCATGTCGGCTACGCTTGAGACCTGTTCCTTGCATACCAGCTTGTATGGGTTGAGGTGATGGAAGAAAAGCGCTTTCATACCATTTCGCTGCGCTTCCATGTCGTATTCCGGTACCTCCTGAAGCAATCTTTCCATCAACTCAGTCGCCTGAGGCACTTCAGACATTGCCATCGGAATCGAATTCGGTGCGGCATGAAATGGCAGTTCGGCTGGAAAGTATCCGGGTGACATGGCAGCCAGTTCAATCGCGCCAGTTTGGATCAAGCCTAGATTTTCTTTACCCTTGCCAAGTGCACCTTCCCAGAAAATCTTGATATCGACTTCCCCGTTGGTTCGCTCTCTGATTTGATCTGCCCACCAGAGGTCAACTTGGCCACCTGGGGTATTTTCAGTCCATTGGCTGCTCATTTTGAGCATTTGGGCTGAGTTTACGCTGGATGCCAAAAAGGCAAGAAGCATCGAAGCGCATACAATTAGTGTGAGTTTTAATTTATTCATTCCTACTCCTTCATTAGTTAATATATTTGTTATAGATTGCAAATATACAATATCCAATTTTTTCTGCTAAAACAACTTTTTGAACGTTTAGCATTATCATTCTAATACATCTGCAGATGAGCAAGAGTTGTTCGACTCCCAAAATATCCAAAAAAGCAGCAATTGAAACCAATCAGGCTGGATGATGAGCGGCAATAATTCGACTTTCCAAACAAAGCTCGCAGCGATCGTCGGTGAATCGAATGTGATTCATGAGGATGAGCGAACTGCACCTTACCTGAAAGAACGTCGCGGTCGATTCGACAGCGAGGCAATGTGCGTTGTATTGCCTGGCTCTACTCAGGAGGTTTCTGAAATTGTTCGCCTGTGCGAGGCATTCGAAGTGCCAGTCGTACCGCAGGGCGGCAATACCGGAGTGTGCGGCGGAGCCGTGTCCCGCTCGGACAACATTATTCTCAATCTTCAAAGAATGAATCGCATTCGAAATGTCAATGCAACGGGTTATACGATAGAGGCAGAAGCCGGTTGCATTCTAGCGAATCTCCAGCAGGCCGCATTGGATCAAGGTCTCTATCTGCCATTGAGTCTCGGTGCTGAAGGCACTTGCCAGATAGGTGGAAATCTATCCACAAATGCGGGTGGGGTGAATGTGCTTCGCTATGGAAATGCTCGTGACCAAGCATTGGGTGTAGAAGTTGTATTGCCGAGCGGAGAAATCTGGAACGGGCTGAACACGCTTCGAAAGAACAACACCGGTTATGACCTCAAGAACATGTTCATCGGGGCGGAAGGTACGCTTGGAATCATTACTGCGGCAGTGTTGAAACTCTATCCGCAACCGATAAATCGGTCGACCGTTCTGATTGCATTGGAGTCGATCGAAACCGCGGTGGAATTGTTTTCCAGAACACGAAAACAGACTTCCGACTTTGCCTCGTCATTCGAGTTGATGTCGAGAGTTTGTGTCGAATCCGCATTCAAACATATTCCTGAATGCAAGGATTTCTTTTCGCAAGCCTATCCCTGGTATGTACTGCTGGAACTTGCAGACAGTACTAGCAACGGCATCAGTCAGCAACTGAATGAAGCATTCATGGAGAGTGCGTTTGAAGACGAAATTATTTTGGATGCAATTCTCGCACAAAGTGAAAAACAGGCACAGCAAATGTGGCGGTTACGAGAAGCAATCGTCGAGTGCCAGAACTACGAAGGCAAGAGCATCAAGAATGATGTCAGCGTTCCGCATACGGAAATCGCGGAATTCATCAACAGGACAGTTTCAACCCTGGAGTCATTGATTCCAGGTGTACGTTGTTTCGTATATGGGCATATTGGCGATGGCAACATACACCTCAATCTGAGTCAGCCCCGGGATATGGATGGCGAAGAGTTCTTTGAGCGCTGGTTTGAAGTTACTGATATTGTCCATGAAATTACGGACAGCTTGAACGGTTCATTCAGTGCGGAACACGGTATCGGTCTGCTGAAGACGCATGACATGGAAAAATACAAGACATCTGTAGAATTGAATCTAATGCGTTCGCTAAAAAAAGCATTGGACCCAGCAGACATCATGAATCCTGGAAAGATTTTGCCGAAAGCCTGAAAGTGAATTCGTTGTAGCCGAGTTTGTGAATTTCAGAAAAGCGTTCGTAAGATTTCCTGTTTCAATCCTGCGATGGAACCCGACGGGTCCAGTTCTTTTGGACAGTATCGAGTGCATGAACGGGTGGTGTGACAGGACAGACATCCCGACCCGGTCGAGACACTGTCAATCAATTGTTCTTGATTGTCATAGCGCTCGTCATTCAACAGTGACCATGCCCGATTGAGTGCCGCAGGTCCGTAGTAATCCGAATTCCATCGAACAACATCGCAAGCGGAATAGCAAACACCGCATCCAATACACTCAATCGCCTTGTTCGCCGCTTTACGCTTGGTGCTGTCGGGTTTGATCGTAGCAAATTCTTTGGATTTTGAAGAATTAGGGTGAATGGTACTCGTTGCAGCTTTCCATTTATCAAAGAACGGGTCCATGTTGACAACCAGATCCTTGATGATTGGGAAATTGCTCAGTGGGGCGATATCAATTTTTCCTGCACCGTCGTAAATGGAAGCCTGGGTGCGACAGGTCCATCGAGGAGTGCCGTTTACTGTCATTGCGCAAGTGCCGCACATTCCGACTCGACAGGAGAATCGATAGGAAAGTGAACTGTCAAGTTCACGCTGAATATAGGTTACGACATCGAGAATGGTCTGCTGAGCTGAGCGTGGAACAGCATACGATTGATAGGTGCCTGCTTCGGCGCCGCGCCATATTTTTACATTTAGTGTTGCGTTCACAATTGAATTCGTAACAGTACTGAAATGATTAAGTGACGACCATCTTTTTCGAATATCCAATATAGATTATTCAAGCTATGCGCTGCCTAACAATTACAATTTACGGTAATGTTACGAACTGCACTTTTAGTAGTACGAACTCCCACTGCAGTTTCATCGCATCAATCAGATTACACAGGTCTCCTTACCAATGATTATCGAAGACATACAGATTACACGGCACCAATTTGAGCTAGACCCACCATTTCCTTCATCTTGGGATCCGAGATCACTCACAACTTTTAAGACTACCATGGTACGAGTCATTGCTGACAACGGTACAGAAGGTGTTGCATCGGGTGATGCGATGATCGGCTTTGATCGATACAAGCATTTGTTCGTAGGTGAAAGTGTGTTCAACTTTGAGCGCCACAATCGGGTTTTGGAAAGCATATCGTTATTTGCAGCGCGCTGTTGGCCGCTGGATCTTGCACTTTGGGATTTGCTGGGAAAGGTTGAAAACAAGCCAGTCTACCAAATACTTGGCGGTACTTCAGGCAAACTTCCGCTGTATGCCTCAACGGGTGTTGTGCGACCTGCTGAGGAACTGTCCGAACAGGCTTGCATGCTCAAGGATATGGGGTTCAAGGCCATTAAAATCCGCATCGGACAGCGTGAACCGCATGAAGATGTCGAGGCACTTCAAGCACTGCGTAAGTCACTCGGCGATGATATGGAAATCATGGTGGATGCCAATCAAGCATGGAGAATGCCGTGGGATATCTCTCCTTGGTGGACCTACAAAGAAGCCCGATCAATGATCGAAAAAACGAAAGAATTAAACCTCTACTGGGTGGAAGAGCCATTGCACCGCGGCGACTTTGAGGGGCTGCAGCAACTTCGGTCAATTTCAGGGTGTCCCCGAATCGCCAGCGGAGAAATGAATACGGAGTACCACGAACTAAGGCATCTGGTGAAAACTGGTTGCGTGGACGTTCTGCAAACCGATTGTGTCTATTTCGGAGGAATAACAGGATTATCCAAAATCGCTCGCGAATGCGTTGACTATGGTGTCACATTCAGTCCTCACACTTGGGGGAATGGAATTGGATTATTGGCGAATGCACACCTCGCCGCAGGAACTGGAATTCCGCCTTATCTGGAGTATGCAATCGACCCGCCTGAGTGGCGCATTGAAGATCGAGATTTCATGCTCACCGAAATCGTCATGCATGATGGTGACGGCTACGTAGATTTGGGCGATCGTCCTGGATTAGGCTTCGAACTCAACGAAGACATACTGGCTGAAACACTTGTCGATTCGTAGTCCGTGCAGAGTCAGTCAAACGGCATTCATTGATTCATCGAGCAAGAATTTGAGGTTGACGGATGCGAGCTGTAACTTAATGTTAGAAAGGGTGAATCTTCATATCCTGCTTGTTGATTCGGACACCTTGTTCAATTTGTGACAGATGGCGGTAGTGGTCAGACAGCGTGGATGCGTTGAAATCATCGTTGCTCAGGTGATGATGATGCGGATTCCGTTCCAGTGTACGGCCCGTTCAATCTTATCTGAATTGATGACCACTTTCCTACTTGACGATTAAAATCGGTCTAGCCGTGGATAAAATTAATTCTAGGGTGTATTTGAAATAAGTCCATCAGCGACTTTCGAGTTCGCCGTGGTTCTGACATGTTTTTGTTTTCTAATCGTAGAAGTGCATGAGCCTCAAAATCAGTCTTGGCATCATCAATTACGCAGAATAGGCGTTGTCCGCAAATACTTCGCAAATTTCTAATTTCTAAGGTCTTAGCAACTGCAATCCCTTGGATCTTGTTTTCTGGGTTTGATTCAAATGTTTTGATCTGCGCAACTCTATCTTGTTGACTCATGTGGTTTAAGCGTGCTACAGATATACCACCTCGGTTTAAGTCAGTTAAATCTTGAATAGGAAATGCCGCTGGTGTCAGACTTCCGTTTTTTATTTGGTCGTCTCGGTAAATCAGGCGTCCAAGAGATTCATTATCAGTTACCACACCATATGGAGAATCGGACTGAGCAGAAAGTTCTTCGTGGCACTCGTCGCTTGGATTGCTAACCAATGTAAGAGACATTCAAACCATACTTATGGCAGCAACAAGTTCTCTTGGTATTGATCGTCCTAGGAATGGTTCACTCATTTCTTTGTCTATGTCACTCTCATCTGCACGTGCGAAGTAGTGAATCAAATTGTCTCCGTAAAAACCCACATCAATGTATGTAGAATCAGAGCGCCAAAAAAAATTAATTTCACCGTCTTCGGCGACTGAAATGTGAGGCAATGTCGTACCAACTGGTAAAAGATCAATGAATTGACAGGCTTGCGATATTGCAGCAGAGTTTGGTGGGACGCTATTCGTACTCGCCCACCCCGATTCGAGTAACGCAAAAGATTCCACTTTATTAATTAGTGATGATTTGGGGTCTTCATTATTTCTTGCATCAAAAAATACAGGCCAAGTTACTTCCCATGATTTGGAGGTAAATGTATTCACCCATCCTGATTTGAGTAATGCAAAAGATTCCACTTGCTCCTTTAGTAGTAAATTGGAATCTTGTTCTTTTTCTGAATCAATCAGTATGAATCTAGTTTCTTCCCTCTGGTAGGTCGTCAATTTGTCGATAAGCAATGCACTCATTGATTGAAGTTGGTCGTTTCTAGTTCCTGCCCAAAGCGGCAACATATAACTTTGATTCATGCCGACGGGGCTTTGAGGGGGTTTTGCCATGTAAATTTGAACTACCGGTCTATGCCTGTCTAAACAGGTATCCAAAGATGCATAGGTTCGAGTTAGTACGGAACTATTCAACATTCAACTGTATTCTGTTCGAAATTTCATCATTAAGAAATTCGGTTAACAAACTTTTGTTCATGCTATGCAACGAATCAAATACTTCATCAATCTGACACGAATCACCGGAAAATGCGGTGCTCAGTAAAATATTTGACTTTGCCACATCATACTTGTTCAAGTTTTGAAACTGAACTACGCGGTCACTATTTCTATTAAGTGTAGAAATTTGCATGTGCTTTAACATTCTACCGGGTACGGGAGATTCACAATTATCAAACCAGCCTTGCTGTAAATGCCAGCCATGTCCGTAATCTAAAACGCTTGACGGTACAAATTTGCTGTTCTCGTTAAGTATTTGGCGTACATCGTATTGTCCTTCACCCGACCAAGTGAATTCGTCTGTGTATTGGAGGCCGGCCGAATTAATTTTACGACTTGTGCTCGTCAATGAATTGACTACTGCTTCAAATAATTTACGGGTGTTTTTCCATACCAAATTCCAACGTGAATATAAACCACAAGCAACAATGATGTTGTCACCGTCAATATGCAGACGTAACTCAATACTTCCATCAGACTTGTATCGTGTAAATGAGGCTGGAGGTGGTGGAGGTGGTGGGACTGGTTTGTCATCGTCAAATCCCAATCCAAATAATTGATATTTTTCGACCGACGGCAGCATGGCTTTCCAATTGTCATGTGCTTCTTTAATTGTGGAGATTTCTTCGTGCGCAAATTTAGGTTCTACTTGCAATATAAAGATGACTTCCGCAATAGCGTGCCACTCGTTTATCGGATTGAATGACAATTCTAACTCGGTTGCTTATGTCTTTTCACAGAGAAAATTACGGAAAAGGATATTTCGGGATGACAATTTTCGTGAGAACAAGGAATGGATATCCACTGACAACTTTTTGAGTAGCAATCAATTGACATTACATATCCATTATTATTTCATTCCATTTCAAAGTCAAATTCTAGTGTTTTCTAATATCAGAGTTCTAATCGGCCTGCAGTTTTGTCTATGGAATTTCGCGTAAATTTTCGAAAGCTTCCGGATTATCTAAGGCTTCAATGTGATGATTTCAAGAATTTTGAACTCCGAAACTGAGATTACTAACTGTGTTTTTAGTTGATTCTACTCATTTGACTGCCAAAATTGATGAAATATTCACGTCAAAGTGATTTGATGTTAATGTATTCACGTCAAATCTGCTTGACGTTAATAATTCCGAAAATATTAACATCAAATTTGTCTGGGCAGGAATTCTACCAAGGCATTACATCAATTTAGTGCTGGCCAAGAGTTATTGGGATTAACTTAATCCTTCTGCAGTTCTGGAATATCGCGATAAATCTCCAGAGATTCTGGATTATCCAAAGCTTCAATATTGTCGATGGATTCACCATGGACAATCTTTCGTACGGCTACTTCCGTAATTTTGCCATTCTTGGTTCTGGGGATATCTGCTACATGAATGATTTTCGCAGGAACATGCCGCGGAGATGCATTGGTTCGAATGATTGTTTTGATTTTTTGTTTCAGTTCTCTATCGAGTGCAACTTCGTCACGCAGACGAACAAATAACACGATTCGGGTATCGCCATCCCACCTTTGACCGATTACGAGGCTTTCAACAACTTCGTCAACCTGTTCAGCCTGGCGGTAGATTTCCGCGGTTCCAATTCGGACTCCACTTGGATTGAGAACAGCATCTGAGCGTCCGTAAACGATCATTCCCCCATGTTCCGTGATTTCGACATAATCTCCATGGCGCCATAATCCCGGAAATGTATCGAAGTAGGCTGATCGATATCTGGATCCGTCTTCATCTTTCCAGAACCCCACAGGCATAGAAGGGAAACTGTTGCGACAGACAAGTTCGCCTTTAACACCTGATTCAACTTCGTTGCCGTGATCATCGAAAACGGCGATGTCCATGCCAAGACCTTTACATTGAATTTCTCCGCGCCATACCGGCAAAGTGGGATTGCCGAGAACGAAACACGAAATCAAATCTGTTCCGCCAGAAATTGAAGAGAGGCAAATATCTTCCTTAATGGCATCGTACACGTAGTCGAATCCTTCTGGATTCAGGGGAGAACCGGTCGACATCAGGGTCTTGAGTGTCGACAAATTGTGTGTGTCTTTCGGGCGAATACCGGATTTGGAAATGAAGTCAATATACTTGGCTGAAATACCGAAATAGTCAATGGAATAGTCTTCAATGTAATCAAAGAAAGCATTTTCGTCCGGCATGAATGGGGAACCTTCATAGAGCACGATCGTAGCTTCCGACGCGAATGCGGATACCAGCCAGTTCCACATCATCCATCCGCATGTAGTAAAGAAGAACAGGCGATCATCTTTCTTCAGATTGACGTGTAGACGATGCTCCTTCAGGTGTTGAAGCAAGGTGCCGCCAACGCCGTGAACAATACATTTTGGCGCTCCGGTTGTACCGGATGAAAACAGAATGAAAAGCGGATGATTGAACGGCAGTTGCAGGTAGTCGATCGGTTCGGCAGAATGTCCATCCATGAATTCGCTTAGCGTTACTGCATCTGGGAGCTGGTGAGAAGCGGGTTCGTCAAGATAGGGAACGACCAGAAACTTCTCCACAGTAGGCAGATTTTTCAGAATTTCTGCTAATTTTTCGGAAATGTCGAATTTCTTCCCGTTATAGGTATATCCATCAACTGAGATGATCACCTTTGGGGCTACTTGACCAAATCGGTCAATTACTCCGCGTGCTCCGAAGTCAGGTGAACAGGATGACCAGACGGCACCGCAGGAAGCTGCCGCGAGCATGCATATTACAGTCTCCGGAATATTCGGCATGTAGGCAACAATTCTGTCACCCGGCTCAATGCCCAGGGCTCGATAGGCACGGGCCAGGCGGTTCACCTCTTGATTGAGTTCTGCATACGAGATAATGCGGTCAGCCTTGGCTTCTCCCCGGGAAATGATTGCAGCCCCGTCATCGTTGCAACGAAGCAAATTTTCGGTAAAGCTTAGTTGGGCATCGGGAAACCAAACAGCACCGGGCATTTGTTCTCGGTCTCGGACGGTAACAGAACTGATAGTAGACGATCGAACCTCGCAAAACTGCCAGATTGTTTTCCAGAATTCTTCTGAACAGTCAGTCGACCACTTGTGAAGCGAATCGAAAGAGTCTAGCTCAGCACCCCAAAGTTCGCCAGCAAATCTGGCGAATTTGGTTATCGTCGCATTTTCAATCAGTTCGGAATTTGGTTTCCAAAGCGGTTCATTCACGGGTGCAACACTCTCAGAGATCGCAAGATGGAAGCAGAGTCATGCCAAATATATTTTCTGCTTAATCGAATGTCCAACGATTCGTTATTCTTCCAACGCGTACTGCAGCGGCAGGGCAGTCGTGTATTTGATTCTTTCCATGGCGAAACTAGAGCTCACATCATGGATATCCGCTGAGGAGATCAGACGTTTATAGAATTTATCGAACTCGTCGATATTGGGTACTACGACGCGCATCAAATAGTCGATCTGTCCACTCATTCTGTAGAATTCAACCACTTCGGGGAATTCGATGACTGCTTTGGCGAATGATTCCAACCAAGTAGCGTTGTGTTGATCGGTTCGAATGGCAACGAAAACATCGATCCCAAGATTGAGTTTATCTCGGTTTAAGAGACCGACTTTTGAAAGAATTACTTCTTCCCGTTCAAGTTTTCGAATTCGGCGCCAGCACGGTGTTGTACTTAATTCCACTTTTTCAGCGATTTGGCTGGCAGACAAATTCGCGTCCTGCTGAATGCAATCAAGAATTTTTAGATCAATTTTGTCCATAGCAAATTTATCCTATCAATGCGACAATCATAAAAAATAATAACTGCATTGATCGAGATTAGCAAATAATCTTTTCAATAATTCATTTGTTGACGGAAATCATGACAAATTTGGCTGGAGACTAAATGGCGACTAATGCTCACAAAATTTTGTTGTTTTCCTCCTTGGGATGTATACTTTCCTGTTCGCCTGAATTTTGTATTTCAATTTGCAGATTTGCAGAATTTTTAACTGAGACACATCATTTTGGAGGTGTGAATTTTAATGCCAAGCGTTCGTGTCAGAAACGACGAACCTTTCGATGTCATATTACGTCGATTTCGCCGCTCGTGTGAAAAAGCGGGAATTTTCAGCGAAATTCGTAAACGAGAATATTACGAAAAACCTACATCTGTTCGCAAGAGAAAGGCGGCAGCAGCCGTCAAGCGAGAAAAAAAGCGCATGGTACGCCAACGCGGTTTTCGCGCGCGATCCTATTAGACTAATGTCGTATCGAATGCGGAAAAGTGGATCGACAAATCATATTTGCGACTCCTCGGCTTCCGCATTCGAATAGCTGCACAAGTTAACTGCTAATGAGCTTGCAGGGAGAGTTTGCACTCTGATTCTTCTGCTACAATTGTTATGGCGTGAACCAAACAATTACTGCGCTCATTTCACGTTGGGAAGCCTCTTGTGCCAAGCACTATTCCATCAGATTTCATTCAGGAACTTCTTGCCCGAGTTGACATTGTCGATGTCATAAACACCAGTGTTCCTCTGGCCAAGTCTGGTCGGGAATACAAGGCGTGTTGCCCGTTTCACAACGAGAAAACTCCATCGTTTTTCGTCAATCCTGCGAAACAGTTTTATCACTGTTTTGGATGCGGAGAAAGCGGTACAGCGATTTCTTTCTTGATGAAGTATCGCAATCTCCAGTTTCGGGAGACGATCGAAGAGCTCGCATCAATCGCGGGCATGGAAATTCCAGTAGACCGATCTCGAAGGAGGCCGTCTAGCGGAGATTTTGAGAGACTGCTGGAGCTGATGACACAAGTGCAGTCTGCTTACAAACATGAGTTGCATCGAGGAGAGCATTCGTCTTCACCGAGAGATTATCTGAAGAGTCGGGAGATCACTCGCGAAGCCGCTCTCAAATTCGGAATTGGCTATGCACCAGACAGGTGGGATTTTCTTCTAAAGAAATTTGGAAGGAATGCACAAGATTGCAAATTGCTCGAAAAAGCCGGATTGGTAACTTCCAAAGAGAAAGAAAAATTCTACGATCGATTTCGCGATCGATTGATGTTTCCGATTACGGACCGTCGCGGAAGAGTAATTGGTTTTGGTGGACGCATTATCGGCAGCGGCGAACCAAAGTATCTGAATTCACCGGAAACCTTGTTGTTCAAAAAGAGCAATGAGCTGTTCGGATTGCATGAGGCGCTCACTGCAATAAAACAAGCTGGAAAAGTACTGGTCGTCGAGGGTTATACGGATGTGGTGGCATTGTCTCAGAGTGGCGTTGAAAATGTAGTTGCAACTCTTGGTACCGCAACGACTCCGTTTCATGTACGGGCGTTGTTCCAGACTGCCCCTGAGATCGTATTCTGCTTTGATGGAGATGCAGCTGGACGGACCGCTGCTTGGCGTGCCATGGAGTCCGCCTTACCGATGATGTATGACGGGAAACTGGTGAGTTTTGTATTTTTGCCTCAGGGACATGATCCGGATTCAATGATTCGAGAGGAGGGCAAGGAAAAATTCCTAGAGCGAATATCAAGCGGTGAGCCGATTACTAATTTCATCTTTCGGATTCTTCTGGAGAGCATCGACTTGAATCGGCACGATGGAAAGGCGAAACTGGTTGAAGATTTCAAGCCACTTTATTCAAAAATGCCTGATTCCACACTACGTCAGTTGATGTTGACGGAACTTGTGAAGTACACAGGATTAACCGAGGGCTTCATCCTGTCACGGCTGTTGCAAGAGAAATCAAATGCAAGGGACAAGAAAGTAGAACACAGGAGCAGTTCCATCAGCGACGAGAATCAGAGCAAATTGACGACGAGGGCGCTGGCAGCTGTGGTTCAAAACCCACAGCTGGTTTTGTTGTTGCAGAACAAAAATGATGGAATGCCATTTCAAGACATAAACGAACTGGAGAAACTAGACGCCCCCAATACTAGATTGCTGGTAGTAGTACTGGGAATGCTTGTCGTCAATCCAGAAATGACGACTGCAACCTTGGTGGAAAGATTCAGAGGAACCAATTTTTTCGATTTGATTATGGATTTTGTCAGCATGCAGTACGATATTTCTGAACAGAGCTTGGAACAGGAGTTTGAAGGCATCATGTCAAAATTGGGCGAGCTTGTTCAGGAACAAAAACATAAGGAATTTATTGCCCGGGTTGCCAAGGGTGAAGCGACTGAGGAAGAAGTCATTGGATTCCAGAAAGAAATGAGCCTAAAAGCAAAACGTCCAGTAGAAAACGGAACAGAGCCAAAACGGTGGCTACATTAGAATCAATCTGCAGTTAGCGAGAGTAACTAATCGAATTCTATAGACTGAATTGCGTGCAACTCCGTCGATAGTACTAGTGCTCGCGTTCGGTGGAAATTCCAGTGAACTAGGTTCACGAATCCAATTACAATTTAGCCTACCCAATTTGGTAGTATAGGGCCTGTAGCTCAGTCGGTCAGAGCAGTGGACTCATAATCCATTGGTCGAAGGTTCGAGTCCTTCCGGGCCCACCATCGCAATACAGACGAACCTTTGTCCCATTCCTCCTGTTTGGACTGCGAGTTCATTATTGCAAGGGTGTCTAGCGAACTATGGGCAACGTAATACGACTTGCCTATATCCGGATATTTTGCTTCAAGAGTAATAGGACCGAGAACTTCTCGTAGCGCCAAAGCGGACTGGGTAGTGTTTTGCTCAAACAATTCCGAGAGTTGATTGATTCGCTCCGAAATCCATTCAATCGGCGGAACCTGAAACATCCTGTTCTGAATTTGACGCAGGCCTTCCAGTTCAGATTGAAGTTCGTCGACTTTTCGTTCTGCCTCTATCAATGCCTTGGCGAGAGTCTGGCTGCCTCGACCTTCACCGACGAAGTCTATAAAATTTGCGAGTCGGCGTTCTTCTGAGTTGAGCTCCGACTCCTTTCTGTGAATCTTGTCAGGCACGTCCTGGGATAGGATCTGAATTTCCTTTTGAACCCTCTGCAGAATATCCTGGATTTGCTCTGGCGAAGCGATATGTTCACGAATTTGTTCGAGGAATACTCTTTCGATTAATTTCCGACGAACAATAACCTTATTTGAGCAGGCGCTTTTCTTTGCGCCAGGGCATCCAAAATGACCGCCTCCCTTCCCGCCAACCTGGGTAATCGTCGCTCCGCACGTTGCGCAGGTCATCGCCCCGACAGAAGATGACTCGGATACTGCGCTTCGCGGCTGCCTTTCTTGCCTTCAAATCCGCGTTTGCCGTGCCCGCCGGGCCATGATTTCTTCATAGATTCTCTGCGTAGCTGAACGTCATCCCACAGGTCTTGGGAAACGATACGAAGTGATTCGTCAACTATAGTGATCCACTCGGATTCAGGCTTGGGGAATCGACGCCTTCGCCCTGTTTTGGGGTCGCGACGACTTTCCGATTTGTTCCAGACCCACTTTCCGACGTATTTTTCGTTTCCGAGAATTCGCCCTACGGTGCTTGACGCCCACTTCTGTTTCACGTTGTTTCGTCCGGGAACCCCGTCTTCATTCAGCGCTTTTACAATAGCATGTATCGAACTACCGTCCCGGAATTCATTAAAAATTCGTAAAACAACGTCCGCTTCTCGAGGTTCGATCTCGAATTTGTAACCCTCCGGCCTCGGCATGCCCTTTTTGTCTACGATGGTTTCGCCAAATGGAAATGACTTGTATCCGAACACTCTCTCGCCAGCGGAATATCCCCGTTTCTTCTGCCCGATCTGTCCGCGCAGTGTCTTCTTTTTCAGATCCTGCAGCTGTAATTCATTGAATATGCCCCGAATCTGAATGCCGAGCTTCGACTCGTCGTCGGTACTGTCGAGCCCGTCAGCGACAGAAATGACATTGATTCCTGCAAAATTGAGATCGGCAAGCACGGACAGCATGAAGAAGTTGTCCCTTGCCAATCTCGATAGGTCATCGACTAGAACGATGTCGAAACTATGATTGCGACTGGCTTCTAGCAAGGCGTTCAAGCCATCGCGGTCTCTTCGGGAACCCGAAGTGGCATGGTCGGAATAGACGTGCCTGTCATCGACAGTGATTCCCTTATCTTGCGCCAATTTGCGGCAGGATGCAATCTGATCCTCTATGCTTTCTGGACGTTGATTTTCAGAACTGTAACGGGCGTATATGGCGGCGCGCATTATTCTTTCTCCTCTTTCGATTCAACTGAGTTATTGCATGCCTGTTCCATCAGTTGGACGTATTCCTTGGCAAGGGTCTTCGCAAGATGATCCAGCAAAGTCTCGCATTGCCACTCGGCGCCGGCGAAATCCGAATGCTCCTGCAGCACTTGCTGATTCGACATTACCTTTCCACTAATGATAGACATTATCTATCATAATACTGGATTGTCATGCAGATTGCAAGGAGATTTCGATGAATAATCTAAAAAACGCCAGTATTTGGCGTATTGGAATCAAGCGTTGCGAACGGATTCTGATGCGATGATTCGCTGAACTGGTCAATTTCGCAGAAGTTGAATTTTGGCGTGCTGCAACTTGAAAGGATTCGTAAGAAGTGTTCAATTTGCCGTTATTTGATTTGCAATCCTTTCGCAACTTTTGTGAGATTTAATACAAAGTATGCATGATGCAAGGAATTGGACATCCATGAAGTGTGGTCTGCAGAATCTTTTGTATTCACAAATGCTGATTCGGCAACGGAAATGTCGACTACTTGAACAGACTTACTCAAATCCACTGTGCCCACGGTTTTCATTGCTTTTCCGGAAAAACCGAGCGTAAACGAAAGACGGGAGCCGTCTGTGAGTACAATGTTCAGTTCCGGCGCTTCGGGACCGGCCAGGGACTGCGGCAATCTGAATTCCGGCATGGCTTGCCGAACCTCGGTTTCGAACGATCGGATTGTAGACAGGATTGATTTGGATACGTTTGCGGGAATATGGAATTCACTCAAGGTCAATGCAACAGAAAACTCGAACAGATTTCTTTCGGAAAATCGTCGGCTGCTGCCTCGGCCTTTCGCATCACTTCCATCGGGCACGATGACTGATTTCTCGCACAGGTAGATCAGCCGATGCTGAGGCTGACTCAAGAGCCTTGCGATTTCCGTGAGCGTCAATTCTTCATGATTCATAATAGATAGTATCTATTAGTACGAGGAACCAATCAACATTAATTTCGTCGATGACAGTGGAAGATTGACATTTTCAGTTTCAGGCTAACTATTGGATGAGAAAGAAAGAGTTCACCGAAGCTGAAAATCGAATCCGGTTCATCACTCCGGAGCTGTATCGAGTCAGTTGTGAAGTATCGCAGGTTCGGAAGGAACTGTAATTCACGAAAGGGTGGATCATCGTGCGCGGCAAGCTGGTGGCGTGAGCCCCCAGGAAACGGCGAAGAAAAGGAAAAACAGATTAAGAATAGAAATTGACATAGATGGCAATCAAGAAATCTGAGATTTACTCATCGCTTTGGGCGAGTTGCAACGAATTGCGCGGCGGGATGGATGCCAGCCAGTACAAGGACTACGTCCTGTTCATGCTCTTCATTAAGTACATCTCCGACAAATACGCTGATACCGATGATTTTGCGCCACCGGTTACTATACCGCTAGGGGCCAGCTTCAAGGACATGGTCAAGCTCAAGGGCAAGAGCGATATCGGTGACAAGATCAACACCCAAATCATTCAGCCGTTGATCGACAACAATTCCCGCCTAGCCCGCAGCGACTTCCCCGATTTTAACGATCCGAACAAACTCGGTGAAGGCAAGGCGATGGTGGATAGACTCACCAACTTGGTGAGCATCTTCCAGAAACCTGAGCTGGATTTTTCCAAGAATCGCGCCGATCACGACGATATTTTGGGCGATGCCTACGAGTACCTGATGCGGCATTTTGCTTCTGAAAGTGGCAAAAGCAAAGGCCAATTCTATACGCCTCCCGAGGTCAGTCGCATCATAGCGAAGGTTATCGGTATTTCACCGCAGAATGCTGTTGCGTCCACCACGGTCTATGACCCGACGTGTGGATCGGGATCGTTGCTGTTGAAGGTGGCCTCAGAGGCGGGCAAACAAATCACCCTCGAGGGGCAGGAAAAAGACGTAACCACGGCCGGTCTTGCCCGCATGAACATGATCTTGCACGACTTCCCGACGGCCAACATCCTCAATGGAGATACGCTCGCCTCTCCCAAGTTCAAAGATGGTGAAAAATTGCGGACCTACGACTTCGTCGTCGCCAATCCCCCGTTTTCGGATAAAACCTGGAGCACCGGACTTACGCCCGCTACTGATCCGTACCAGCGCTTTGAATGGGGCGAGCCGCCCGCTAAGCAGGGCGACTATGCTTACCTACTACACATCATTCGATCGATGAAAAGCGCAGGCAAAGCAGCCTGCATTCTGCCGCACGGCGTTCTGTTTCGTGGTAATGCCGAGGCGGTTGTTCGGAAGCGTTTGGTCCGTTCCGGGTATCTGAAAGGGATCATTGGGTTGCCCGCCAACCTGTTTTACGGCACCGGCATCCCCGCCTGCATCCTGGTGATCGACAAGGAAAATGCCCCGGTTCGCAAGGGCGTATTCATGATCGACGCTTCCAAGGGCTTTATCAAGGACGGCAACAAGAACTGTCTGCGCGAGCAGGACATCCATAGGATTGTCGATATCTTTACCAAGCAGACTGACACACACCGTTATGCTCGCATCGTACCCTTCGACGAGATTTCCGGTTCCAAAAACGACTACAACCTGAATCTGCCGCGCTACATCGACAGCACGGAACCGGAAGACATACAGGACATCGACGGCCATCTGCGCGGTGGGATTCCCGACTGGGATATCAATGCACTGGATGCCTATTGGCAGGTGATCCCCGGCATTCGGCAAGAACTCTTCGAAAGCGCAGGTCGCCCCGGTTATTCTAGGCTGAAGTCGCCCATTGCCACAGTGAAGTTGGCCATTCTGAATCACAACGAATTTACAGCCTTCAAGGCGACGGTGACTAAAATCTTTGTCCAGTGGCGCACCGCCAACACGCCAGCCCTGAAGGGCTTTGACAAAGAAGGACACCCCAAGGCGCTGATTGAAACCATAGCCGAAGACTTGCTGACAAGCTTCCATAATACCCCGCTGCTCGCCGCCTACGATATCTACCAGCACCTCATGGACTACTGGGCTGAAGCCATGCAAGACGATTGCTACCTGATCGCCACCGACGGCTGGGTGGCCAAGACCCATCGCGTCATGGAAGAGGTCAAGAGCGGCAAGAAAAAGGGTGAGATGAAAGACAAAGGCTGGGCCTGCGACCTGATCCCCAAGCCTTATATCGTCGCTCGCTATTTCGCTAAAGAACAAGCCGATCTGGATGCCCTTCAAAATGAACTGGATGCCGTTAGCGCCAGCCTCACCGAATTGGCCGAGGAACACGGCGGAGAAGAAGGTGCGCTGAAAAATGTTTCCACCAAGGGCGATGCCCAGAAAGCTTATACCCAAGCGCTCTTCGCTGTATGGAATGAGGAAGACAAATCAGCAAGTCGCGATTACAGCACCCTCATGGATCAAGCCGAGGAACATGCTGCGCAGATCCGCATGCTCACCGACCACCACTTTATATCTTTGTTGAAGAACAACAAAGGCAATGTGACACTCACGGCGGTCAAAGATCGACTGGCCGCAACCAGCGATCCGAACAAGAGTGCGACACTAACGCGCTATCTCGAAGCAGATAAAGAGCAGAAAGTTGTAACGAAACGAGCATCTGAGCTTCTCGCCAAGGTAGGGAAGCAATACCAGATGAGACTCAAGGCTGACCCTCTGCCGGAGAATCTTGTCGATCTGCATGCCACTGTTCGTTACCTGAACCTTCTCGACGAACAACGCACACTCAAGAGCAATGTCAAGGAAGCGGATGCCGCACTGGACAAGCTTGCCTATGACAAATACCCGCAGCTCAGCGTGAACGAGATTAAGCCCCTAGTCGTGGATGACAAATGGCTGGCCGCGCTGGCCATAGCCCTGCAGGGTGAGTTCGATCGCGTTTCGCAGACTCTCACCGCCCGCATTCGTCAGCTTGCCGAACGCTACGACACGCCACTGCCAAAACTGGTAGACGAAGTGACTGTCTTGTCAGCTCGTGTTGATGAACACCTCAAACGGATGGGGAAGATATGCGACCTAAAATAGGCAGCCATGCAGCAAATCTTAACCGGGAGACTTGCTCGCCGGGCTTTGTGGGGGAGTGGGAGGTGAGGCGGCTTGGGGATCATGTTACTTTCTTACGCAACGGAGTTAATTCACGAGCGGAACTCACATTGGACGACCCTGTAAAGTATCTACATTACGGTGACATCCATTCCTGTACCAGCGTGATGCTTGACCCAGCATCACTACCAAGTTTGCCATCAGGCGAAGCAAAGAATCTTGATCGTTTGCGTGATGGCGATTTGGTATTCGCGGATGCATCCGAAGACCTTGTCGGCGTGAGCAAATCGGTAGAAATATGCAGTGTGTCAAGTACCGAGATCGTTTCGGGTCTTCACACAATTGCGGCCCGGTTTGATAAAAACACTCTCGCGGATGGCTTCAAAGCCTATCTTCAATTCTGCCCGGTGTTTTCTGGTCAATTAAGGAGACTAGCGGCAGGAACAAAAGTCTATGCAACTAATCGGTCTCATATTGCCAGTGTCGAAATGCGGTTGCCAGGAGTCAAGGAGCAAGAGGCCATTGTTTCAGTTCTCTCCGATACGGATGCCCTACTGGATGGTCTTGACTGGCTCATCGCCAAGAAGCGCGACCTCAAACAGGCCGCCATGCAGCAACTCCTCACCGGCAAAACTCGCTTGCCGGGGTTTGAGGGGGAGTGGGAGGTGAAGACTCTCGGGGAAATCGCAACAACCATTAAAGATGGAACACATCAAACCCCTAAGTATGTTGCATCCGGAGTTCCATTCTATAGCGTTGAGCATGTGACCAGTGGAGATTTTAGTAACACAAAATTTATCTCTATCGAAGAACACCGCTTTCTCTCCCAATCCTTCAAGATTGAAAAGGGTGATATTTTAATGACGCGGATTGGTTCAATCGGGAATTGCAAGCTGATTGACTGGGAAGTTGAAGCCAGCTTTTACGTTAGTCTAGCTTTGTTAAAGATTAGATCAGATGCCTCTTCAGCGTTTATTGCTCACTATTCAAATAGTAGAGCATTCAAAGAAGAGGTCCAGCTTCATTCTCTCCCATCAGCCGTACCTAAAAAAATCAACCTTGGCCCAATATCGAACGTAGCAATCAAAATCCCTCCAACACTTGAAGAACAAGTAGCCATCGCTATCGTCCTCACCGACATGGATACCGAAATATCCGCCTTCGAACAGCGCCGTGACAAAACCAAAGACATCAAACAAGCGATGATGCAGGAACTGCTAACCGGCAAGACCCGTCTCGTGACTCCAGGAGAGTCCAATGCCTGAAAATCCTCGACCCGAGCGGCTGACCCAGAATCGCGTGGTCGCACTGTTTACCGACACATCCCGGCCGGACTGTCTTGGCTATCACTATTTGGGCGATTGGAGCAAACGCGACAACAATCGGCCTATTGAAACGAAATACCTTAAGGCAAACCTCAAGAAGCGCGGTTATTCAGATGCACACATCTCTGCCGCACTGCAGAAACTGGAAACCGACGCCGATACCACGGGCGTCACCCTCTACCAGGCCAGCATGCGCACTTACAATCTGTTGCGTTACCCAGTGAAGGTTCTGCTGGCACCTGGGCAGCCGCACGAGGATGTGCACCTGATCAAATGGGAGAATCCTGAAGAAAACGACTTTGCCCTAGCCGAGGAAGTAACCCTGAAAGGTGGCTATGAACGGCGCCCCGATTTGGTTTTGTACATCAACGGTATCGCCATCGGTGTGATCGAACTCAAACGCAGCTCAGTGGAAGTAGCTGACGGTGTTCGCCAGCTGATCACCAATCAGCAGGAGATTTTTAACATTGGCTTTTTCAGCACGGTGCAGCTCATCTTTGCGGGTAGCGATTCTCAGGGACTGTATTACGGCACTACCACCACTCTCGAGCAGGTCTTCGTCCAATGGAAAGATGAGGAAGGCGGTAGCGCAGAGGAGCCTGGCACGTTGCTTGACAAGCCGCTGGCTCAGATGTGCGGAAAGGAGCGGTTGTTAGACCTGATTCGCAACTTCATCATTTACGATGCAGGCCGGAAGAAAGTGCCCAGGCCCCACCAGTATTTTGGTGTTAAAGCCGCCCAAAAACGGATCAGGCAGCGCGAGGGTGGGGTCATCTGGCATACGCAAGGCAGTGGCAAAAGCATCCTCATGGTACTGATCGCTAAATGGTTGATGGAACACGATCCCCACGCACGAATATTGGTCATCACCGATCGAGACGAGTTGGACAAGCAGATTGAAGGCGTGATGCGCAACGCCGGGGTGATCGGCGAGGAGGCACCGTCGCCGCGCATTAACTCGCGGCCACAGTTTGTTGCAAAGCTCGGTGCTACCACCCCGCGCCTGCTCTGTGCGCTCATCCACAAGTTCGATCTTGACCTCAAGAGTGATACGCCGCGGATTCATGGGCGTTTTTACATCTTTGTAGATGAATGCCACCGGACCCAGAGTGGCGACATGAACAAACAAATGAAACGCTGGATGCAGGACGCCATCTTCATCGGCTTTACCGGCACCCCGCTGCTTCGTAAAGATAGAAAGACCACCCGGGAGGTGTTCGGTACCTACATCCACACCTACAAATTCCATCAGGCCGTAGCCGACAAGGTGGTTCTTGACCTCAAGTACGAGGCCCGTGATGTGCCGCAACGCTTGACCTCAGAGAAAGCCATCGATGCCTGGTTCGATCAAAAGACCAAGAATCTGAATAACTTCCAGAAGTCAGTGCTACGCAAACGCTGGGCAACGATGGAAGAGTTGATGAGCGCGGCCGAACGTAAACAGCGCATTATCGCCAGCATTGTCGAAGATTTTGGCCTCAAACCGAGATTAAACAATGATCGTGGCACGGCCATTTTGGTAGCGGCTTCCATCTATGATGCCTGTCACTATTTTCGGCTGTTTCAAAATACTCCTTTTGGTCAGTACTGCGGCATCATCACCTCATACGAGCCAAACCACACCACAATTTCAAAAGAGCCCGCCGACAGCGATGAGCGCTACAAGTTCGACACCTACACCAAGCATGTATTGAAGAAAAAGCAGGCGACCGAGCAGTATGAGAATGAAACCAAGCGGCGCTTTATTGAAGAGCCTGCCAACTGCAAATTGTTGATTGTGGTCAG
Organism: Arenicellales bacterium; assembly: GCA_965219265.1. Taxonomy (GTDB): domain Bacteria; phylum Pseudomonadota; class Gammaproteobacteria; order Arenicellales; family JAJDZL01; genus JAJDZL01. Next base: position 2,429,391 of record OZ244730.1, on the reverse strand, counting down.
CAAGCTGCTGACAGGTTTCGACGCCCCTTCATGTTCATATATCTACCTTGATAACGAACTGCACGACCACAACCTCTTTCAGGCCATTTGTCGCACCAACCGTCTTGATGGAGACGACAAGGATTATGGTTATATAGTCGATTTTAAGGAGCTTTTTGGAGACGTGCAGCAGGCCATTGCGGTTTACAGTTCGGACCAATTGGATATTGAAGAAGGCAGTAGGAGGAGCAACAACATCCATCTCAAGGATTGGTTAAAAGAGGGGAAGAAAAGACTTGACGCTGCCCGCGAGTCTCTGAAGTATTTCTGCGAACCGGTTCCTGTGCCACGTGAAGTAGAGCAATTTCTGAATTACTTCTGCGGCGACGCCAATGATCCAAGCGCGCTCGATGAAACTGAGACTCTGCGTATTTCGTTCTACAAATTGGTGGCCACATTTGTTCGAGCCTTCGCTGCCATTTCTCAAGATCTCGACGAAGCAGGATACTCCGCTGCCGAGATCACCTCGCTGAACAATGAGATCGAATTCTTCAGCGAGATTCGCGCTGCGATCAAAAAGCACTCCGGTGAGGAACTCGACATCAAGCCTTATGAGGCGGACATGCGCCACCTCATCAACACCTATATACAGGCTGATCCTGCCGACCCTCTGGGATCGGTCGACAACTATTCGCTGGTTGAGTTGATTATCGAGACCGGTATCCATGACGCTATCGCGAAGAAGCTCAACGAGAAAGGAAAACTCTCAGGAGACGCTGTTGCCGAGGGCATCATCAACAACGTTCGCAAGACGATCATTCGTGATCAGTTGACAGACCCTAGATTCTACGAAAAAATGTCGAAGCTGCTTGATGACCTCATCAAGCAAAGGCGCGATGACACGGAATCCTATGAAGAGTTTCTCCGTAAAGCCGAGGCGTTGGTTAAACAGATGGCAGGCCAATCAAGCGCAGGAGCATTCCCTTCCGTGTTGAATGGGCACGCTTTAGCCGTTGTATTGTTCAATAACCTAGACAGTATTCTGGTAAACAGTTTTCACTGCCCGGACGATGCTGAGGATAAAGCCGATCTCGCAATTGAAATTGAACGCACTATGCACGAAATGGCTCCGGCAGGCTGGAAAGGTGACGAAACACGAGAGAAACAAGTCCTGAATGCGCTATTCCCGCTTTTAGAGCGTGATCGCAAGGCAACGCTGGCGATATTTGAAATTATTAAAAATCAGTCGGGCTACGCATGACTGAAATTATTCAGATTGGTGATATTTCAATTTCGGTGACGCGAAAGGACATTAAGAACGTTCACCTTTCCGTTCATCCACCAGGGGGCCGTGTTACTTTATCCGCCCCTACGGAAACGCGCCTTGAAGTGGCACGGGCCTATGCCATTACAAGACTCAGTTGGATACGTGAGCAGCAGGAAAAGCTGCGCACTCAGGCGCGAGAAACACCACGGGAATTCATCGAACGCGAAAGCCATTATCTCTGGGGTCGCCGACATCTATTGACCGTTATCGAACGTGACACCAAACCATCCGTAACAGTCGACCATAAACGGATCACGCTGATTGTGCGACCAGGCAGTGACCATGCTAAACGAGCGTCAATTATCCACGAATGGCATAAATCCCTCTTGCATGAGTTTATTCCTACCCTGATCAGCAAGTGGGAACCGAAGCTCGGCGTTCAGGTAACCGCTTATTTCCTCCAGCGGATGAAAACCAAATGGGGGAGTTGCAATCACAAGGTTGGGCATATCAGGTTAAATACCGAACTCGTGAAGAAACCCAAAGATCTGATTGAATATGTTGTTGTACATGAGATGCTCCACCTGGTAGAACCAACTCACAGCGATCGTTTTATTTCGTTGCTCACTGATCATTTCCCAACATGGCGAGAAGCCCGGGCGGAACTTAACGAGTTGCCCTTAACCGCAGAAGAATGGAGGGAGTAGCCCATGACTGTTCAAGATGCGGCTATTCAAATTCTACTATCCGCAGGGAAACCTCTTCATGCCAAAGAGATCGCCAAAAGAGCTATCAAAGCTGGTCTTTGGCAATCTGAAGGAAAGACCCCAGATGCTAGCGTTAGCGCTCGACTCTACTCTGACATTAAGAAAAATGGCGACAAATTTTTCAAGGGATTGGACATCATCATCTGCTGGATGATGTCGGACAGCTGGGAGGAGTTGCTGGTGCGGGTCAGCTAAACCTGCGACCCGCCGTAAGTCCAATCTCGCACATCAGAGCCGACACCTACGGTGCAGATCCATCTTTATTCAAATGCTGATGATTCAAGGAGAAAATCATGTACGAGTGTGAAAATGAGATTTGCTGGGTGATATACACGGTGTTGACAGACAGGAAGAACCTATGCAAGTATCTGAATCAAAGACTCGATGGATAGGATGAAGAGACATGATGGAGTGCAATCCCGAAACTTACAAAGCCATTGACGCGGGCAGAATACACTACTTCGTCTTCTTCGATTTCATGTTCTTTCCGTTTCGAGTCCATTCGGGTAAAGGTCATATTGAGTGGGATGGATACGAATGGAAAGGGATTGGTCAAGTACTGATGCAGAACTTCTCTTACGATACAACTCAGTTCAACTCCTTATCTGGAAACAACAGGAACAGTGGATTTAAGCGAGGTCACTTGTCGGCGTCACTTCCCCTTGACAAGAAGACCAGAGAAATTGTAACCAAAGGTTACCATCGCGGTCGGAAAATGACACTTCAAATGTGTTCCTACGACGGCCGTGGGAACGTTATTGAGCGAATCGCATACGCTTCTAATGAAATCATCAAGTACACTCATGAAGACAACGTAATCACCTTTAGTTCCCAAGATACGACACTAGTAGATATTGCCGAAACGGACGCGAGGCACAAAAAGACTGTTGACGCAGTTCGTGAGCAGTTCAGTTCAGAACTGCTTGACTCTGTCAAGTCTGGATGGGTAGGCTGGATCTTGAATTTTGTCAATGTTTCTGTCGGGAACTTCCTTGGAATAGCGGCTGAGTTGGTCGGTTTCTTCATACCCAGCAAAAGACGCTGTCTGAAACAACGGTGGAAAGCAAGAAAGCGGGTTTACCGGTTTATGACTTTTCCAAATATTCCGGGAGTTTGGGCCCATAAGAAAGGCTACAAGATTCGAGCAGACACGTTGGAGAAAGCCAAGACGAAACTCTATCTGAAAATCGTAAAGAAAGTTTGGCGGTTTCCTAGGGGTTACATCGAACTACTTGTCGAAGTTGATGGAACGCCTTTCGAATTCTTCAACCTGGACCACGTTCGACAATATGACGACTACAAACGTTGGAAAGAAACTGATCCAAGTCGTCAGTGGCTCAAAGATAACTAGTGCTATGTCATTCTTCAAGTGTCGGACAGAGATGTTTCAGCCTTATTCGCGCGTCGTTGCTGGTGAACTGCCAATCAACCTTGGCATGAATCTATTCTCTGCGCGCCTGCCATGCGTCAACCTCGCTGCACACCTCTTCAATGGAGTCGAGCTTGCGATTCAGGATTAGCGCGACATCACACAGACCTCCGCTTCGGCCACATTCAGCGAACTGCCGTACTTCGGCTTGTACACGATTTCGAAACGGTCCCAAAGCGCCTTGGCCCGGGTTCGAACGCCTCGTAGAGTACATCCGGACGATGGGTGTTCAGATTGTCCATGATGAGCATGATTGATTTCGCTGACGCGTATCGCTCAGCAATGTCGCTGACAAAGTGCGTGAAGTCGCACTTGGTGTGCCGTTCGGTAACCTTGGTCATACGTTATGCTGGTTGCCGCAACTGTCTTCACCCATAGCTGGTCTACACCTATCGTTTATCACTGAATACAATATCGTACAATGAGAATCTTGTTGAAAAACAGATCAATATTTAGCATTCAATTGCTTCCTGGAGAGACCAATGTCTAGGAATAGAGATTATTTTCGAAGCAGCAAAGACGAGTTGGACGGAGGCTATTCGGCAACTGCACTCGCCTTCAGTATCCACATACAAGGGGAAGTAATTGACGAACTCCGCCACAGTGTCAGGGAGGCCGTGGACTATAACTTCGACAAGACGATGGGACAACCGAATCTGATCCGTCTGCACTTCGTTCGGGACGAGTTACTATGATCGTGAAAGTCCCGCGTGATGCGAAGATAACGACGCCTCCAATTTCCGACTCGAACAGTCTCACTCTATGGTTAAAGGAGAAACCGCAGATTTGGGCTAGCCTGATAGCAACGCGAATCGCATTGCGGGTAGCCCCTATACTGCGAGACGTATTGTGCGCGGACGAAGAGTTACGGCGCGCACACATTGTCCTACCGGGCCTTATAGCCCTAGCGGCCATAAGTACCTCCAGTGCTCAATCTGACCGTTTTCAGGACGTACGACAAGCAACTCGCACAACTGCTCGCGGCGCGAAAGATGCGATGGCAGAAATCTATAGCGAAAGTCAGATGAACGTAATTCATAGCATTGAGGCAGTTCCTGAGGAGCATCTTTACATTCATGAGCTGGAGGCAGACAGGGATGCCGTCGGCGTTGCGGCCTACGCGGTCGACGCAATCGTACATGCGGTACAGACAACCAGTGAACTGCTTGACGTCATCGCTGGAGTAGCCAGCTTCGATGCCGTTCTAGACTCGGTGACCTCGACAGTGGGGGAAGCCCACTGGGCAGTGGACGGCGCAAATGGCTACAAAGAGTTCCACTCTGCTGTTGAATGTGACGGTGAAGAGGAATTCGAGCTGCCTCACATCTCTGAATTCTGGAGGGCGATCCAACGAGATGCGGCTTATCTTGAGACAGGCGCACAATACGCGAACAAGGCGGTAACCAGTGAGAATCTATCCGAGTATCCGTTATGGCCTGACGGCATTCCCATTTGGGCGAGCCGTAGATGGGCAGAATTCAAGGACGCTATGCCTCCCGAAGAGCGATGGGGCAAATGGATAGACTGGTATGACGCCTTCCTGCTCGGCAAATCCAACAATTGCGGACTACATATGGCGGCCATAACCGTTGCTGGTAAAGAATGGACGAAGGGGCCGGCTATAACCAATGCGGCCATCGAGAATTTGATTGAATTTGATGAACACTCCAACAACGGAACAACCGACGCGCCGAAGGATCCAGACTATCAGGTTGCACTTTCTTTTGCCGGGGAGCAGCGGGACTATGTGGAAGAGGTCGCCCGACATCTCGAAGCAAGATCTATTGCGGTGTTTTACGATGATTTCGAATCAGCGCAGCTATGGGGCAAAGACGGCGCGGAAGAGTTTTACAAAGTGTATTCAACGCGCGCAAAATATGTCGTAATGTTCATATCGAGCGATTATGACACCAAAGCCTGGACTCGACACGAACGCCGGTCCGCACTGAGCCGAATGGTGAAAGAGGAACGAGAGTATATTCTTCCCGTTCGTTTTGACAGCACACCGGTGCCGGGTTTGCCCGATACTATTCTTTACCTGGAAGCCAACAAGTATTCTCCCGCGGAACTGGCTGCGGAAATCGCCAATAAAATCGGAATACCGACCTTTGATGGAAAGGCATCTGACATGCCCCCTCCAAGAATTACTTCTCCTTTGGGAGAGGCAAAGTTCGATTACAGCAGCTACAACGGGCGCTATATCATCGGTTCTGGGGTCGCCGAATTTGAAACGACGTGGTCGAAAGCGAGCAACACCTCGATTCATATATACAATGATCCCACTTCCATTCACGGAGTGGCAATAGACCGCAACGCGTCTGCGATTCACGAGATAACGAAAGCATCTTCTCTTGACTACACTTCTCGCGTACAAACTCCAACTACCGGTCAAGTCGTGGTGCTGCGCAACCGGAATGGGCTTTACGCCGCCGTTCAGATTCTCAAGATCAAGGACAACACTAGAGGCGACAATAGCGATGAACTGCATTTCCGTTATGCGATTCAAGGGAACGGTACGGACAGCTTCGAATTTTTTCGGGAATCTTTGGAGTGATAGAGTCGTAGGTATCCCCGTCTACCCAGTGGTGTACTGCTTCCCGTACCCGAATGGCAGGAGGTACCAGTAAAACTCCACGCAGTTATGTAGTACCACAAGCCGATGAAGGCGGGTGTCGCTGGAGTTTCGTGGACTGCCAATAGCCTCTTCTCAGAGTGTCCAGTGTCCATAGTAAGCCGTTTAACGATTTAATGGACGTTCTAAATTGTGGACTTTAGACTGTCTATTAAATTAATATGCAAATTTGCTTTGCTTTTCTAAATTGCTTTCCAACAAATCCAGTGCCATTGACGCACATTCCGAATAAAGAATATCAAGTATCTTCTCAATCTTGGTCGTGTTATAGGAACCTCCTTTGATGCTCTCAGGGGTTCTCCGCAGGAAATCCTTGGCATAGAATTCCTTATACTCCAGAGCCCCTTGATAGATTTTGAGCGACTTTTTGTAGTTAGTCCACCGCACCTTTGCCGATGGATACTTTCCCACCTTAAGGTCTAGGTAGCATTCAATTGCAGCCGCCTTTCCATTTATATTGGAATTTCGCGTGCCTTCTGGGCCTTGAGCAGGAAAAGAACGGAATTCTTCCAAATCTGGAAGCAACACAGCACGCATATTTGTCGGTAGCGAGAGATTGGCTACCCGTCTATAAGCCTCCAATCCCTCAGCATCGTTGTCGAACAAAAATATGATCTGATTTTGCACATCAATTTTTACAAGGCCCTCAGCGAACCTAACCAGATTTCCTGTCCCCGAAAAAGGATGACTCTCACTCACGTCAATGAAGCGGAAGAAGTCTGCAATGTCAGGGCGTAATATATTCAGCGCATGCTGCAGAATATGAACATCCGAACTGCCTTCAGTTACGATGAGAAATGTCTCTGTTCGTTTTGCGCAAGATATAAACTCATCCTCGGTCGCCCAGCCGCCGGATTCGACTAAAGGTCCGTACTGCCAAACGACAGTTGACTGATCATTGGTACCCTCATCTGCAAGGAGTCGCATGACGGAATAGGGATGCAGGATGTTCACCAACTCCCCAAAGTAACTTCGTTCCGAAAACCCTTGTCCACCGTGATTGTTGCAGTTTGGGATTCGGCTTGTCACCTTTTTGTCATTGAAACGGCCTTGGATCTTTCTTCTTCCCTCCGAATCGAAACGGTCCACGTATGTGTTGTCAAGGCTGGCAATAGGATACTGGGTGGCAAATCGTTGGAATTCAGAAAAACTCATCGGCTCTGGGCGTTTTCCAAAATATTTTTCGAAGACCGACGACCTCTCCCCCTTCCACTCCGCCACACATTTTTCATACTCCCGTCTAACTCTATAAAGATTGAATCCCAGCAATTCTAGCCGCGGAACTATATCTTGGAGAGATCGCACAAATGCCATTTCCATTGACGCGGGGTCTTCTCCCTCGCGTTCAAAGTAGTCGTAGTTGATTTGGTCACTCTCGACTCTTTTTCGATCCATTTCCTGGAACAGAGATCCATGATCGAATCCAAGGCAATTTTTGGCGTAGGTAATTGATAGATCATCAATGTTTAAAGTAATTTCCGTGCCCATTTGGTATTTCCTGAAAAATTTTATGTCACAAATTTCCGAGAGTCAGGAGTCAACAGATCAATAGTTTCGATCTGATTCTGTCTCCGTGGCTGCTAGCATAGTTTCAAAATGGGTTGGAAAGATTCATTCTTATGGTTTTGATTTGGTTGCTCGTAAATTCAGATCAATAACAATAATTTGAATACCTGAGACTTTAGGATAACAATTAGAAATCTCGTCCCAATATTTCTGGAGGGTATTTTGTAGGGTGGAAATGTCGACCAATTTGCCGTCGATGTTCCATTTTTTAGTAGTTTTCTTTCCTTGCCAGATTAGAAGCATCACGCCGTGGCGTTCAGATCCATCACGCAAATAATCGCCGACAAGTTGGTTACGCAGCCTCTCTTGCAACTTCGGCCCACTCCAGCCCTTGTCCAGTAATTTAAGTTCAATCGGTATTGGATATCCAGAGTCTTGGTTATTCATTCGGATGTCCATGCGTTGCCGGTTCGCGACCTCATCCTCCTGAGAAATCGTAAAGCGATTTTTCGCATCCTGTACTAGCTGCCCCGCTACAAGGATACGCATTTCTGACTCGATTGGAACTCTTTGCCAGGTAGCATAGGGGCTTGTGTCAGCATGCTCTAACCAATTCTTCATATCGGTAAGACGGTCAACTGCCAGGTCGAACAATTGCTTCTGGGTTGTTGGTGTTCTGGTGAGGCGTGAATCGAACTCAGCGACTTGTGCTGCAGTCCATGGTTCAAGGTCACCGTCTTCCTCCGCTCGTTTGTAGGCAAGTTCTTTCATTCTGGAGTGATAATTTGGATTGGGATGCTCTTCAGTGAGTTCCGTAAGTGCTATATACGTTTCCTTGCCTGGAATTTCGGAAAGCAAGTTGAAAATTCTGCTGCGCGCTTCTTGGGCGTCGTCGCGTAAAGTGGGCGAGTAGGCACCCTTGTTGGCACGGTCAGTATCATCTTCTACACGAATATACTCGTGCATAAGTACATATAGGGTTTTGAGATATTTGGGTGTTCGAAACAGGTTAATATTTGAGCCGGTGGCGGAGTGAAATCGCATCCCCATCAATGCGGTGATGAAGACCTGTGCGGTATACGAACTTCTCTTGAAATCTAATCCTGCAAGCCATGTCGATAAGGCTGGTATCCCTGTATCCGGTTGCACTGCGACCCATACAGCGTACCATTGTGAGAGAAGTTCGTCGCACTGTGGGGTGGAAACCTTCTCTTTTGCTAGATTAACAAGCACGTCCAAACATATATCTCCGCTCCTCAGAATATGTAGGCAGTAGCGAAGCGTTTCGGCATTCGGCGGGTCGTTTTTCCGGAGCCACGTCAGGAGTGGTTCAACGAGGGTTTGGTGCAACCAGGGTGCATAATTCAATATATCATGCAGGAGTCGATTGAATTTTTGGTCTGGCTTTATGTTGTCAAGTTCCCAATAAATTTCAGTTAGTAAGGCTTTCATCACGGCTTGCGGTTTAGTTTTGTACATGGGTTCGAGCCAACGGGGAAATCCGTTCACTTCCCAGGTGATGTAGCGCATGGCATGACTTAATTCGGATTCATCCAAGTGCATTGGAAATTCACTGTATTCCCGTGCTTCAATTGCGAGTCCCGACATAGCAAACAGCAACGAGTAGGGAATCGACGAAGTGTCAGCGCCTTCTGATGGAAGCCTTGGATCGTAAACCCGCCAATGACTCATGGCAGCATCCCGATAAGCATGGGCGACATCAACTCCAAATTCATCGATCAACATTTCCCATTCCACCCCCTGGGCGCGACTGGTTCGCAGGTTGTCTCCGTCAATTTCCGTCATCAACCAATATTGGACTTCACTAAAGGCGCCTGGATTTAGTCCCGGTGGATTACGGACGATATTGGGGTCTGCTTTGAGACGCTTAATCCAGTCTGACCTGTTCTGTAATTTCTCTTGTCGCTGGCGTTCGAATTCCTCTTTCCTTTGCATTTCTTTTTGTTGCCACTCGCGTTCTTGTTCGGACATGGTTGAATTAAGCATATTTTCCAGTCGCAATTCAAGCGCAGCGACATCTTTCACAGCAGCGCGAAATTTGTCAAGCCAATTGGCTGGACGTTCCGCCTGCACAAAAATTTGAAACACAAGTGAAATTGCAACTAGCTGGTCATCTTCCAAATCACACGTTTTTAACCAATCAAGAACTCGTGGGAAACTGTTCGGTCCAAAAGACCAGTAGTGATCGGGCCATGTGACCTGAAAATAGTCGTTCAGTCGCCCTCCGCTGCTTTCGAGCCGGGTCCGTGCTACCTTTACCGTCCGCCAGAACAAGGTATCATTCAGTTCCGGCCATGCTGGAACTAGGTTCCTTAAATTGTCTTTGTAAACATCGAAATGCTGATCAACGGAACCACGTATGGCCGGAGAATTGAGCAGTATTTCAAGAGCACTGTCTTCCATGACCGTATCAGCGTGCTCTGAGACCAGACGCTCAACAGCATGGATCGCTGGATTCAAAAGCCATGAGTATTCTTGCGAGATACGACAAGGGAGATGTTCGATATGGGGAGGTCGATCGAGAATTATTTGCAAACCGTCAATAAGATCGGCCAGTGATTGAGGAGTTTCCGAACTTGAAATCGGCAGGCGTTCAATATATCCATGCAACGCCTGTTGCAACCCAGTCACCTCGAAACGATCCAAGGGAGGCAGCTTTTCGATGGCTTTCAGCAAACGGACAACACCCTCTTGGTCGGTGGAAGCACCTTGCAGGAGTTCGGCGAGCAAATTTCGGGGAATTTCAGCCTGACTCATCAATAAATCGTTCCATAATGAAGACCGTTGTTCATCAGTGCCGCAACTCATGATCGCACGAACGGCAACCATACGCGCATAGATATCGCGTTTTGGATCAATGGCGATGGTAAGAAACGGTGGTACGCATTTCTGCAACTTTCCTTGCCAGACTAGCCTTCCCAAATAAAAGATGACTTTATCGTGTGCACTATGACTTTCGATCAAAGAGAGTGTTTCATCGGCCAGGTCGGGTTGCGCTATCCTCCCAATCGCGCTGTTGTCTTGTGCAGAACTGCTCTTCTGCATTTCAACAATATCGGTAACGATGCCGTTGAGGATTTTTTTTCGTTCCGATAGTGGAAGGCGTGCCGGGTCGCCCCCCTCTACGGCGATTTCGGGATGTATAGCCAGTGCACGATTGCAAATATTCTCGTCCTTTAGGATCAGCCAGGGCAGTATAGGACGCAAGCGAGGGGAAACGATAGTCTGTCCGTATTGCTCGCGGAATATGAACTCTTCAATCCTATGTCGTGCAGTACCATTTTGCAAAAGCTCGGCGAACCACTCGGCGGCCAGAAATTCACGGATTTCTCGGTGACGAAACCTTACCGTACCGTAAATCACGTCGTTGAATATTGCTCTTTCGAGTAGTGTCCGGATGTTGCGTGGTTCCCAATCGGATAGGACCGCATCTGCTTCGACTCCAATTAACTCGTGTACTTCGTCAGGAACCTGAATGCCGGGTTTGTCGCAAAGTATGACCGCTGCCGCAAGTTTTCTTGCTCCAGCGAGTGCCTCATTCGGGTTCAATGGCCGCCGGTCTTCATTGTCTGGATGCCATTCCTTGATTCCGAATTCTATATTGTGTCTGAGTAGCTCACTTCGACTACCTAGGGCACAGTCGGTTTTCCACTTGTGGAGAATCCCCTTCAAATCGAGAGGACGTTCTGCCAGGAGCATGACGTCTGATCGTTCAAGCTCTTCGATCAGACCATCGATTCTTGGTATTGACCAATGTTTGGCAAATTGCCGGACATCGTTCTCATTTAGTGGGTTCAGCTGAAATATCTTCAGTTCGCTTTCGGATTGTTCGGACGATTCACTAGTTTCCAAGCTCCGATCACTCGCTTCTGCTCGCAATTTCTTAAATGGCAGATAACCCTCCACTAGTTCACGGTCTGACTTTGGGCGCCAAGTGTAGGGACGACTGGAAATGCAGATATGGGCACGATGTTGTGCTGGCTTGATGAGGTGAGCGAAATGGCGAATTGCCCTTTCGAAATCTCTTGGGCTGGAGAGCCGGGCTTCGTCGACAGAGTCGAGAAAAAACCAGGCTTCGTTCTGGAATGTAAGCCATTGTTCAAATTCTTCTACATTTCCGAGTTTGAACGCTTGTTGAAAATGTCCAACAATATCCTCGATTCGGATGAGAAAAGCGGGACGCCCCTCATCCTTTATAATTTTCACACGCTCGGCCATTTCGTGTGTCTTGCCTGCCCCAGCTTCTGCCAGTATTACGGTGCGATACCGCTTGTCAATTTCATGCCAATTCTTGCTTTTCTGGTGTCCGAAAACCTTAAGGATTTGTCGGTCGTCCGAATCCTGTTCTGACCGAGGAACCGGGGAGAAATGACGTTCAAGCGGAACGTGATCGATGGAGTTCATGCTGTTTTCGAATAATATAATTCTACGGTGTGGGTGTACACACGCAGTCTTGCTCATATTGTAATTTGTCGAAACGATGATCTTAACGATTGACAGGCTGGTCAGACAATATTAGAGAAAGAATACCTGTAGGGTCCGGTACGCAAATATTTTCTGAAATAAAGTAGCTTATGCAGTATGCACAGGAAATATTCTGTTTGGACGATATGGAATTCTCTTACTCTTAGGTGGTATGTATACTTTTCTTGTGTGGCTTGCCCGGATATTCGTAAAAATGACATCAGTAGGTTGCGATCTTTCGCTAGAATCTCGACTAGTAAGAAGAGAATCAACCGTCAAATTGTTTGATCCAATTGATTGCCTTGGAAACTGATTTATGGTCCACATTGAGTTGGCGCAGGCGATCAACACTAGTTTGAATGCAAATCACATATTTGGAAAAATTAATAACCGAAGAATTTTCCAGCGCAAATAACGACATTTATCGCGGAAAGAAATTTAGTGAACGAAAGTGATGTCCTGTGGCATTGTCAACAACGCCAAATGTTCAACTTGGAAACACAGTATCGCTATGACCCAAGGAAATTCAGCACCTCGAGTAGTGGCGTATTTTGCTGAATAATTAAGTCTGTGGAATTCTCGGTAGCTCACGTGAATTTATGCCAAATTCTTTGAAGGAATAGGATTTAGACTCCAGCCCCATAGACGCATTTTTCGACATTCTTCCCAGCACGCTCGCTATGCTTTACGGAATTCTCCCCCCCAATTCTGAGCTCTCTTCGGCAGATTTGCTGCAGACGTGTTCCTTCTACGTGTTTTACTAAGCCAATATTTCGTGACAAAATGTTAATATATTGGGCAGAAACTGGAATTTCGTATTGGTCAATATGGGAACTAATTGAATAACATGTCTACGGAATTGCCGCAGAACGTCAGTTTAGATGGTTCAGGAGGGAATGCCAGTTGTCGCAGAATGTTTCAATACCTACCGGATATGCGACGTCAGGGTTTTAATTGAAGAGATTCACAATATCAAATGGTTGAATATACTACCCGCATAGCAAAGACTGGGTTGGTCGAACAAGGTGCTACTACGGTTAGACTGACAAGAGAGGTTATTGAATCCGTTTCAGATCAAGTGAACGGAGAACGGTCATTGCCAGTTTTGGTGGAACACGATCCATATTGCATGCCTATCGGCAAAATTAAAGAGGCTTGGGTGGAACCATTTGAGGATGAATACGTTGTAATGGCACGTATTCATGTCGAGGATGATGCGCAGAGCGAGATACATATGAGGTCCGGCACCGAGCTAGTTTATCTAGATTTTGCGAGCGCGCCCAAGCCCTTTGTGTAACAGTTGAAGAAGGCAGATCAAAGCTTGGTTACGGTGGGCGTCGATCTGGCAAACTTTGACAATACACAAAATCACGCTGCGTTTATAGATGCTGTCAATTGCATAGATGAAGAAATTACCTGCGAATTCGTCGGGCGGCATTCTCTCGAATCTGAGCCTCTTATACGCTTTGTGCTGTCGTATCCAGAGATTTGTGCAGCGCTGTCGGTTGGTGGACTATGGATACTTAAAAGGGTGGAGAAATTCATCCGTTACACCGTTGACGAAACCTTAAAGAAGACTGCAGACGAGATCTCTGACATTCTCAGTGCCAAAATAAGGCAAATTGTTAGTTCGTATAAGAATTATCAATCAGGTGACAAGAAGCCAATCCTAATTGAAATCATCGTCCCAAACGACATGAATTTGATACTACTAACACAAATTGACCGTGACGAAGAATTTCCGAGCATAAACCTGAAAAAATTGACGACGGAGATGGAAAAGTATGGCGACTTACTTCAACAAGCAGAAGAGATTACGTTTGCGCGGACTGGAGTTGACGATTGGGAATTCCTGTATCTAAAGACGCGCACAGGAGAAGTGTTCGGAACGTCGGAATGCTTCAAGAGAACCACTCAAAAGCTTCAACGCACTCAAAAGGATTCAAAAAGCGATAACTAAACGTCTTCGTTTGGCTTTAGTTTGTGGGTTGATTCTATTGGGTCGGGCGGTTGAACATGGTAGAAACGATGGGGTTGTTGGTGCGAAGCATTCATGATCCACCCATGTTCGATTGAGCTGTATTACAACAACCCGGTGGCTATGGGTGGTTGAACGCGTGGTCGATGCGACATTGGCCGTTCCACCCTCTGAGAAGATCTACAATCACCGTCGCCATGATGACCAAGGGTATTGCCATTTCCGTCAGCTTCGTGGAGCGATTCTGGCGGGCGCACGACTTAGGTACCGTAACTGGTCAAAAAACGGTGGCTGATTGCCAAGGCGGAAGCCAACTTCTCGGTTCGTGGGGTGAGGGACAATCCGCGAATTCTGGTCACCTCGCTGCTAGCTCATACACATCGCTCACAGTGCCTTTTCGAACAATTTTACTGTGCTCGTGAGGATATAGATTTCCGTATGAAAGAGTATAAAATCGATTCGTTCTCGAAACGCTTCTCCAGCAATCTGTTTGACACCAATGCGTTGCGCTTGATGCTTTCAACCTTTGCCGTCGTGATGATGGAGACACTTCGTCAATCACTTCAAACCAGCGAATTGCAACGTACACAGCCGAACGCACTGCATCTGTAATTGCTCAGAATAGTCAGCCAAGTATGCACTTCGGTACGCCGGGTACACATTGCACTTTCTTCTAGACCTCATCCAAGCCCACACCTATTCCAGCACGCCTAACCTGAATTCCCAACTGAAGAAATTGATATGACAGATTGGCTGTCGAGGGTCAGAAAAATGCGATCCTGAGCGGTCGATTCTCAAGCCAGGGGATGGTTTCGACGGAATCGGCGTAGCCCGCGTCCATCAGCAATGGGTTGTGCGCCCTTCGGTCGAGCCTGACGGTGTCAATGCAGGGTGCGGCGAAAAGTGCCCTTCATCGGGTCTGGATGGCGGACACGCGCACCGAGGCGAACCGGGCATTCGATGAGTTTGTGGAACAATACCAGGCCCGGTATCCGAAAGCGGCCGAGAGTCTTCTTGAGGACCGACAGGAGCTGCTGGTGTTCTATGACTTTCCGTCGGCGCACTGGGTGAGCCTTCGCACCACCAATCCGATCGAGTCGACGTTTTCGACAGTTGGGCATCGGACGCGGCTGTGCAGGGGTTGCCTGAGCCGGCGCAAGATGCTGGCGATGATGTTCAAGCTGGTTGAGTGCGCGGAAACGAAATGGCGGCGACTGAAGGGCTATGAAAGTCTCGGCAAGGTGATCGAAGGTGTACAATTCCAAGACGGCAAAGAGGTCGTCGCAGAGGAAATTTCAGACAATCTGGACCGGGAGGCCGCTTGAAATTTCCCTTGCTGCGCACTACTCTTGGGCATAACTCATCTACGAACTATGAGGGTGTTAATTTTCGTTGAAAATTAACTTTGCACTTTTACAGGTGTATTGACAGTTCTTTGCTCCATACATCAGTCCTATCAGGATATCGTTTCAATAATTTGCGAATATGCATAATCTTTTTCACTGCTAAAATCAAAAGCAGTTCCACTGATTTAAAGGTATGCTAATTTGCAACCCTCAATGGATAAAACGAATCTTTTTATTGTTCTATTTATGGGAGTGTACAGGTATAGCTACATGACTGGTAAGGAAAAGCAGCGGAACTAAAACATGGTTGGAATTAACACGGCGGACTTTGATGTTGGGAGCAGAGTTCAGTTAGAGACTACTGAATCTATAACAGAGGGTGGGTTTGGCATTGAGTCTCTTTGGAGAGTTCAAATTAGATCTATTAGAGATCAAATGCTCGCGGACGCAAAGGATTATCTTGAGGTTGCTAATCTCGCCGAGCATATTGGAGCGGACTACCACGGACGGTTCCTGATTGAGTTGCTCCAGAATGCCGAAGACCCATCCCGTCAAACCGGTTACCTATCTTCTGCACAACGAATCACGCGGTTGATCATCGTTCGTACAAATGCAGCGGTAGCGGTGCTCAATCAGGGGTCACCATTTTCCGAAAAAGACATCGAGGCGATCACCTCTTTGGGCCTGAGTACCAAGAATCCTGAAATAAGTTTGGGTAACAAAGGCGTGGGATTCAAAGCCGTCTTTCAGGTCACAGATAGACCAGAGATTTACAGCAAACCTAAATCTGGTGGTGACTTGTGGTCAAAAAATGCAAATCGGTTTTGCATGCAGGAGAAGCCCTTTGCAGATGCAGCCTTCGTGAACACCTTCAAGAAGATCGTCGAAGAGGAGATGACGTGCGATCCCGGGCGAGCAGAGGAACTGCGGAGGCTTGCTGGTAGTGAAAATGAGTGCGATTATTTGATTAAGGAACTACAGCGAGCTGCGCCATTCAAATTCCCCAAGCCTCTGAGTCTTGAGGATCAGGAGCAGCGAGTGGAAGAATTAGGGCTCTCACGTGAAATCGTGAAAAAAATGTCGACCATGGTGGTGCTTCCGTTGCTTGATCTTCCTGAGACAGCAAAGATTGTTGACGAGGCATTGGATGAGCTTATTCAATCGGATCATTCGGGTTCGACTCTCCTGTTTCTTACTGGGATCAGCCGAATTTGGATTTTTGATCGTAAGGAGGGTTATGAAGTGTTGTTAATGCGTCACGAACGGAATGAGACTCTCCTAAACCACACCATTGAATTTCGTGAGGTGACCACTACGGAACGCGTCAATTCATTGAATAGTTGTAAAAAACGAATGGCACGCTGGTGGCGGGTAAATCGGAGATTCGGTCGTGATGGGTCAGACAAAACGACTTCGAACGAAGAAGCAAGTCGAA
Source organism: Arenicellales bacterium (assembly GCA_965219265.1). Classification (GTDB taxonomy): domain Bacteria; phylum Pseudomonadota; class Gammaproteobacteria; order Arenicellales; family JAJDZL01; genus JAJDZL01. Next base: position 2,412,567 of record OZ244730.1, on the reverse strand, counting down.
TCAAACAGGCGGTAGAAAGCCTTAGAATTGGAACCTGGAAAGATGTTCGTTCTGCCTACGTAGGCGTGGCCCTACCTCGTAGCCCTTTTCTTGGAGAGAAACTCAAACCTTTGAGTGCTGATGGGATGTTTTGTATCGGTTTACCTACACATGCTTGTACAGGAATGCCAGTCTGGGTGAATGGCCCTTTTCACGGTCATATTGCCCGTACTTCCATCGATTTTAAGGATCAAGAATACAATCGCATTATTTTGGAAGAAGGAATAAAGATTTTCTGGAGCGCACTCGAATACATCAAAACTTTACCTACTGCGGATGACCGGCGACATGTGTTGTTGGAGCTAGAGTTGGATGATGGTCCATATCGGATTGGTATAGAAAATGACCGTAAATTGCCTTCGGAAACTATTGTGCTTGATGCTGAAGAAAGTGATTATTTGTCGCCGAGAGAACTAAAAATACCTGCAAAAGATGACATTGCAGCATTCGACCAGTTTTTTTCAAATTTAGAAAATTTAGAGCTACACGGGTTTTGTCTTCCCGATAGCATTTTGTTAAGAAACTGTTGGGAGTTGCTCAACAGTTCAGCTGATTCAGTCGAAATTGAGGTCGACAATTCAGTTTATCTACACCGTCCAGAAGGGAGTAAATCATTGCTTGAAAAAGCGGCCTCTGTACATCGTAATGATGAACATGAGTGGTGGAGAGAATTTTTAGAATGGGTGACGGAGAGCTTCGACTATTCAGATCTTGAGGATCAACGTATTTTACCCGTACGCAGGCATGAGCTTGCCGCTGCAACTGATCGAGTGTTTTTCCGGCCGTTGATAAGTGTCGCATCAGAAGAACAATCTCTGCAACAAGATGACACAGAATACGATGAATCGCCTGAGGAAATCATTGACGACTTGGATGATGCGTTTCTCAATGATCTTGCGTTTCTTGATGAGCAATGTGTGCAGGTGCGCAAGCAGGCCGGTCGGAGAGTCCTCACTGATTTGGCGCGCAAACTCTCACCAGAACAGGGAAAAGTTCTAGTCAGAAACCCGCGTCGGCCTGAAATCATCAACGAGGTGCTCGCACCGTACTTGTCCGAAATATGTGTAGATCAAAAAGAACGTGTTAAGGCACTATCGGTTCTGGCGAAGATTGCTGATTGGCTGCATGACATGAAACAGGGAGTACGTGATACGATTGATTTTAATAAAGTCCGTGTGCCAGTGGCAGGTAAAGATGAAGATTGGGATTGGGTTGCTCCCATTGGTGTGTACTTTGGAAGTGGTTGGCTTGGTCATGAGATAGATGAGTTAATCGAAAAAGCTTATAGCAGGGGTGACTCACGTAGACTGCCATCTTTATCAAGTTTTCGAAGCGTTACGGGTAATGATATTTCTAGCGAAATTTGGCGACGTCGTTTCGCTAATGTCGGTGTTCTGGATGCTCCCAGATTGATCAGTACGAATACTGGTCGACGGATATATTTGAAGGCGAATTCAAACTATCGGTTATCGGTCGAGAATTCGCATGAATGCCCTATTCCAGAAGCACTGAATTACTGGAGCCAGTATCTTCATGAACTCGCTAAGAGAGATACATGGGTTGGGTCGGGACAACCGTATTACGTTCGGGATCCGGTTTGGATTGATGGTCTTGAAAGAAAAAATGGACGTGAATCGGTAATGAGACTTATTCTTTGGAACGCAGAGTCTTACAACGCGTCGCTACAGATAAGTGTTGAACGAGAAAAAGGTGATAATTCTCGTAATATGCTTTCACTATGGGTTTATGCGGTTGTGTGTAAACAGTGGCGGATAATCCCAACTAATCTTGGTCCATGCCGGCCTTCGAAAGCATGGCGATTGGACGAAGAAAAACAGCGGACGCATTTCGCACGCGAGGGACTTCTCGCATACGTTAAGCCGCCTTTTGATAACGCGGTTAATATCCTGAAAACTGTTGGTGTTTACTCTCCCAAGGACGCTCCCGTTTCGAGAATTGTTGCGGAACTTCAAGATGTTGCTGAAGCCCTTAACGATCTCTTGGAAAAGAATCGCCGAGCCACAGAAGCGTTTGTTCGGGAACTATACATTTGGCTTCAGGAATCTTCCGACAGAAGTGATGATCCAGATAATGCTCTGATGAAGATAAAAGAACGACCGGTGCCACTTCTGAACAATGGGGATTTCACCGCTGTGGATTTATCATCGGATGTAATTGTTTTGTTGAATGATGATTCCGAACGGTTGCCTTACGTAAAGAATTCTGCGACGGCATATGTTTTACCTCTTCATGCGAGGCAATCCAACAAAGCCCTGTATGAAGCGTTACGAAATGTATTTGGCCCAAATCGAGTGATGCGGGCAAGCGAGGCAGAAATAGATTTGGAGTTTGATCAAAAGGAACCAGATGCTCATCTGCTGGACTATTTGGTGCAAGGACTCCAATCAGCACGACCCAATATTCAACGGGAACTCGCCGCATTGATCGCTTACGGAGGGAAATCTCCAATGGACCCGAACAAAGAAACGTTTCGTGAAAAGTGGCTTCAATTTCAAAATACCCTTGTACGGCGAGGACATTTCAGAAATCGAGATCCGGCAAACCCAGTTTTCGATCAAGGTGCTGAAGGAGGAGCAGCTCTCTACGTTCCAAGTAGTTTCAAATTTAAACAAATTTTGGAGGTGTGCTGGCATCTTTTAGGTACAAGCCATCGGCATACTTGGGAGAACTATGTCACACGATTGAAGCACGGTGAGTGTGAAAGATTTTTTGATGGTTTCTCCTTGCATGACCGAGACTGGAGCGAACTGGAAATTGCTATTGGTATATCCAAAAAAACGAGGATCAAACAACTTCAGCCCGCACTATTGGCGTTATATCGCTCCCAGGTATCCGATTTGGGAGTTGTACAATTTCAATCGAAGCTTGATTCACTGGACATCGATCTGGAAAAGATAGCTGCTTGGATACGCATTGAGAAAGTGGTTCTAGAGAGGGCATTGGACAATAGCTCACTAAATTTTGACGATGAACGGCAATTGGACATGGTAGAAGCTCTTGGTGTTTCAATCTCCGACTGGCAGCGTGCGCGTAGGGATTTAGGAAAAGATCCCGTGGTTTTTTCGTCTACAGTAGAGTCGTTCAAAGAATGGCGTGAAAATATTGTTGCCTGTCTAAGAACAGTTTTTGCCCATGGTGAAACTGATGTGGATTTGCTTGACGATTTAAAAGTAATGCTAAAGAAATTCAATGAAGCGTCCTGTACAAATTTGATTGCTGAACAGAAAATCCACCATGCTAATATTGCAGGAATGGTTGTGGGCGAACTCCAGCCTTTAGTTGACTTGCAAACAAAAGCGGGAAAAGTGTTGGTACAACGGTTACGTACGATAGAATCGAAAAGAATCGTTGATGATTTATCCGGATCCCGTACACCACGCCGTGAAATTACTCTTTATAAGAATCAGAGTAAGAAACAAAGAGAGTCTGACGCGAAAGAAGCAGTCTCGGATGTAATGAGAGTCGCTTATGCTTTGTCAAAACTTTTTGGGGATACTATAGATGAGAAACAGGTTTGGTCAAATTCTACCATCACACCATGGTTGCAAGGATACTGGGCCAATTGCTTTGCGGCATTAAGAGCCTTACGCAAAATACTTCGAACGAGTGCACCAGACGTTTTCAACAAACTCAATGAAGTTGGTGTTTTTGCTCCCCAACAGCGAGTGCCTTGGCGAGAGTTGTGGAAAAAATTTCCAGAATTAGGTGAACTCCCTTCCACAAACCGGCCAACTCCACAAGAAAAGATAGAGATTCTCGGCCATAAGATCATAGAGGACAAATTTGATGGAATTTTAAGTCATGGTAGTAGCGGTAGTATAGGTCAAGCAATTGTCGATGCGGTAAATGATCAAATTGATATGGCTTCGTTGGCTACGAGGGACAGAGAACTGGTAACTGGATCTGGCGCTTCGCCAAAGGGTGATTCTAAAGGCGGGAGTAGAGGAAGGGGTCGCAGTATTGGGCGCAATGCCGACTCACATGCTGGGTTGCTGGGCGAAGCGTTCGTTTATGAATCATGTTGTAAAACTTTACCGGATTTCGATGTGGCTTGTTGGGTTTCGGACTCCCGTACGAAATATGGTTTTGAACGAAACGGTGACGACGGACTCGGGTACGATTTTGAATATTCAGATGTCGAGGGAAAATTAACTGGTATGACAAATAAGCCGCATTGTTTAATCGAAGTCAAATCCACTACGTCTGAGAAGAATGAACCCTTTCCAATGACTGCGAATGAATGGGCCGTTGCGGAACAGTGTTACAGGGGGTTACGAAGAGAACAGTATGTCATTGTGCGTGTACTAAGAGTCAAGAGCGCTCCAGTCATTGCCGATGTAATTGTTAATCCCGTGCATCAGTGGCGTGAAAGAAAACTTGCGCTGGAAAACCGAGATTACATTGTTCGAACTTAGAGATAAAATGAGGTAAATGCTAGGCAGATCGAATCAGAGTTATTTGAACTAAACCGTCATGATTGCGCTTGAAACACCCCGCACAATGAAAAGAATTTTCAAGGCAAATCTTTCGGCATTGGAGTTTCAGACTTCAGCCAAATATTGCATTAACAATCAATATTCGAATTCCTTGATCCACTCGATTGCCCTAGAAACTGTCTTATGGTCTACTTCAAGTTGACGAGCGATCGCACTAGAATTCAGACCTAGTTCCTTAAGTTGCAACGCTTTTTCAGCGATTTTCTGATAGTTGGGTTGTTCACTTGGATCGTATATAGTTATCTGAAATGGCATCTGACAAAAGGTTCGTCTGTATTGCGACCGTGCCCACCATATATTTAATTTTTCAATCTGCGCGAGATTTCTTGATCGATTTTTTTCAGGAAAGAACTCAAATAAAACGCAGAAAATTTCTTGAGCGTTTAACACTTCAATCGTTACTAAATTTGAGTTTAGTTCTGCTACAATGTGTTTACTACCCCCGTCGTTTCGTCGGCGGGCCGCAGGGTCTTGAGAAGAGTTTCTTGAGGCCCTTTGCTTTTTCTGAAGGGATAACATGCGTACGGCAATTTATATCGATGGGTTCAATTTTTTTTATGGAGCCGTTAAAAACACAAACTATAAATGGTTAAATCCAAAGCAACTCTGCGAATCCATATTAAAACCTCATCACAATATCATTTCCATCGTTTACTGCACAGCTAAAGTCAAACCTAAATCTACAGATCCAAGTGTTCCCATACGACAGGCGACTTATCTCAAAGCAATAAAATCTTATATTCCAGAACTGACTGTAATTTATGGACATTTTCTGGAAACCAGATTACTTTGTAGGCCAGTAAATCCGAAACTCGGAAAATTGGTAGAAGTGATTCGTACAGAAGAAAAAGGATCAGATGTTAATCTGGCGGTACACCTAGTAAATGATGCACATAATAATTTGTTTGACTGTGCAATAGTTGTCAGCAATGACAGTGATTTGGCAGAGGCGATGCGAATCGTAAAAGACGAATGCGGGAAAGTAGTGGGATTATTTACTCCTTGGAGAAGACGAGCATCAAAACAACTTATGCAACACTCAAGTTTTCAACGAACGATTCGAAAAGCCAGTTTGGCAAATAGCCAACTTCCAAACCCTATACCAGGAACAAAAATTCACAAGCCGGGAAACTGGTAGTTCAAGGCGATTTCTTATAGCCACTAGCTGTAAATATCTAAGCGGCCCACTAAAATCCATTTTTACAATGAAGGGCTAGTCGAAGTTTTAAGTAGCGGTTGAATATCCTCATCTCAAGGCTGATAATTTAATGATTGCTCAATTTTGTAAAAATCAAATCTAAAGGGGGTTTCAGCTAGGGTTCGAATTCTTTCCTGCCGGGCCCACCAATAAAATCACTTAGTCCTTGTTTTTCTGACGGTGTCACTACTTGACGTATGCTCCATGTCAATTGATGTATGAGTGCAATACTACTGGTGAAGAAACAGTTTTCAATTAAAACCACTCCTGAAATTCTTTTCGGAACAATCTCTTTCGCTTTGCGCCATTCTTAATGTTGGGATGCCAGTCAGGATGCATGCGGAACGAGGCCACATGTGCATCCCAACCACTCCGTGACTCGTAGAACCGTTTTGAACAACCAGGAATTGGACAGAAATAATAGATGTTCCTATAAGATTTAGTTGAAGGCCCATAAATCTGAGTGTCTACATCATGCATGGATGACGATATTGACGAACGTTTATTTTGGGATCGTGTCGTCAGATTTCGACTCTTTAGGGTTGGGTCGACAGTTCCAACCAAGAGCATTGATCCTTCCGCAATTACATCAATCCAGTCCTGACTAGTCAGAGGCATTCGTTCAACAACGCAACGCATGACAGCAGCGGCCGTAAGATGTGCATCGAAGTCATCTTCGTTCTTTATCAACGCATCGAGTTCGCCAAGGTCAATGTGGTTTCTTGTGACCCAATTGGCTGTTTTAAGACGTTCGCAGGCGTCTTTACGTTGTTGTTGTTTGGTCTTACTTACTCTAAGCCTGTATGTGGGAAGTTTGTCCACCAACGCAGTGGCATAGGCAATACTCGGATACGTTTCACATAGGACAATGCCGTGTTGGTGGAGAGGATAAGACGGGTCGTTTTCGAATGGCCAGATTGTAAATTCTCGACCGCAAGTCAGAGTTGGAATCAATTCACGCCAGAAACTTCGGGTTCCGGCCCCCACGACACCCGGAATACCACTGACGGCAAAAATTGGGTTTGCTCCAGTTTCGCGATCAATTCGACGAAGAAACCCATCGCTCACTTTCTCTGTGAACGACGTGCGTCCTCCTTTGCCACTTCGCACAGTAAACCAAGGTTCGTCGACATGCCACTTACTCGGATCATCGTTTGTGTTAAAGAAGTTACTACCTGGGTCAAGATTACGCAACCAATGGACGAAATTCTTCGGTTGGTGCCGACCACTTTTTTCAAGGACCATACGCCAGAATCCGTTCGAAACGCCTAGCACTACGTCGACTCCAATTAGCACGGGGCCGCTTTGCCGAAGATTATTCGCGAGATCTAACAATGCTTCAAGGTTCCAATTCTCCGGCGTGCAATGCTTCCTTATCGAGCGATTATCTATATCTGCGACGTATACTGATTGTTTCGTTGATTTTTTGCTCCAATCTGCAGATATGAAATTTGCGTACATAAGTAACAACCTAAGTAAATGTATTGGTAATATAGCGTCTGTTTTGCTAAATTCGTGGAAAACAATATGTCAGAAAATTGTGTAGCAAGGAGGCGGCAATAGACAGATGTAGGAAGTCTTGTAATTTGCGTACGGATTTCTCAAGAATTTTCACAGCGCAAGTGCCTCTTTTGCAGCTTGTCCTGTGTTTGTGTGCTGATTATCACATGCAACCGTAAACGACGGACTGTTGAAGATTTTCTTTTTTTCAAACATTAGGACTTGACATTATGTAACTCACGCACATGGCGACGTGCAGCTATAGAGTTGCTCAGGCTAGCTTCTACTAAAATATTCAGCACTGGGTACCTGTTTCTTGACAGAAAGGTCAATTCTGGACTTGCCGAAAGTTAACTTTCAAAGGCAGTTCAGCCAAGGTTCGAATTCTTTCCTGCCGTGCCCACCACCAAAAGCAACTATGTTCAATTGCCTGAGTCAGCCACAGATCTGTTCGATTGACTATTGAATCGCCTGCGAAAGATTTTCTACCTTGATCTGGCTTGCCATCTTCATCGCCTGCACCAAATCGTAAGTGGCTTGAAGCCGGTACCAAGTGTCAGCGCCACCACCGAACGCCTTGTCGAGACGAATAGCCATCTCGGGTGAGAATCCAGATCGACAATTCACGATGTCCGAAAGTTGCTTGCGGCTTATACCAAGTTTGCGCGCCGCTTTCGTCACGCTTAGATTCAATGGCTCCAGACAATCATGGCGTACGGATAGACCCGGATGGGGTAGGTTTATCATCGGCATTTCTCAGTTCTGCTAATGGTAGGTATGCTAGTAGATCTATTCACCTCGATTTAAAACTCTACCAGCCTCACGTAAATTGTTATCAAAATCCTGAATAGTGACGCGTCGCTGACTACGTATCGCTAGCATTGCGTAGCGAACTGCTTCCGGAGAATTATCTTCTATCCATTTTTTATGTAATTTATATTTCTTATCTTGCCAATCCATCATTTTTTTGAAAACTTTGAATGCTTCTGAATATCTATCTTTATTACGATTTAAAACACGATGTGTGTAGTATTGTGCGAGTCCTTCCTTAATATCACTATCCGAATTGCTATAGTACTCAGGATCCCAATTTTGGCCTTGAATGTCACAGCCAATCTGCGTATAGGCGTGGGCAAGTTCATGAATCAGTACGACGAGTGACAGATCGTCAAATTTACACCCCATCCAGCGTGAGAATAATCCAATTACTGCCCAATATAGAATTATTGATCCCGGACGTGGGGTTGGTAAGTGATGTGTGTTTTTGTGGTTATGAATGTCTGCTGGAACAGGCCTAGGTAAATTCCTCTGCTGGTTAACATACACACCAAGAATATCTTCCCGTACCGAAGAAATTTTTTGAAGCGGATCATGTTTAACTAGGTATTTCAAAATAATCTCTGAAAATTCGGATGTCGTACTAATCGACTCTTGAACAAGAAAATTCCATTCAGGTGAATCAAAATGTTCACCAATGTTGATTTTTTCCAACGTGTCGTAATGATTGTTGACTAAATGAGCCAATTTTTCAGCACATACGCCAACATCTTCCAAATAGTTCCGGTAAGGACTTAATTTATGAAAAGGCACTATGTCGTCGGGAAAAGCAATTTCGCGTAATTCATAAGGGCAACCGGGATGAAGATGAATCGGAATTTGCACTTTTTGGATATCTTTGTCTAAATTTGTGGATGGGTTTAGAGTTAATCGACATTCCGCAGATAACGCTTGCGCAATTCGCGGACGTTCCTTTTTTTGTAGTTCTTTCAGTTTTCTTTCGTAAGTTCGAGGTATTTGACTTAACAGGTCTTCTAGCATTATCGGCATTGGCAGCAAATCTCCTACTTTTAATTGGAATCAATCAACTTGCATAAGCAACAATCATACTTGTTAGCTTGCTCCATATGAATTGGACTCAAGGTTATATATTTTGTTTATGTTTAACGTAAATCAGGAATACCTATGATAAGACGATCAGAATTGGACGCTTGGCAACAAATCGAACTGGTGCTAGATGTATGCGGAGCGTACGATAGAACTAACGAGAGGACGTGAATATCTTCACACTGAATGATAACGCGGACAAGGTTCGGATACGTTGCGACTGCACCCACCATTGGAAGTATACAAATTAGCGCAATATATTTAACAAGCACAACGGTCGTTCAACGATGACTAGTTTTAATTTTGAATTTGCCGTACTTTACAAAACCTCCAATTCCCCAACCTAATCGCTTAACTTTACAAATCTTCGTTCGTCCGACTCCGACAGTTTAGAACGATTCAGATATGAACATACAATAAGGTAGTCCGTCTGGAACTGATCACAGACAGATGAATGCTTGTAGGCTACCGTCGGACTTCATACCTCCAACTACCATTGATAAATTTCGGACGAAGCTGTCAGTCGGCGAATTCATCGCATGGGTCGACGAGAAATGGGACATGATACGCAAGGATTGGCCTAACACGTTGTGGTGTCGGCACCGTGTGACCGAGTGGCGAAAGTGTTACTTGAAGATTAATTCCCTTAAGGTTGATGCTTGAACATGAGAAAGGGATCTCGTGAGACGCGATTGTCGTCATCCCTTGCGACGGTGGTACTGACGATGCTAGATTGCTCGCTTGCCGACTGGATGGAACCGACCAAAGTATTCAAATCACATTTGTTTGGGGCAAATGTGAAGCCCAAACGAACAAATGTTTAACCGCTACTGGCCATGCATATGCATGGCGGGCGATGATGGATGACAACTTCACCGCCGAGAAGGTCATCGAGTTTATACGACGTAAGGAGGGTAAGGCTTATAACGAGGGTACATGGCTTGTGGTCGAATTTTCGGATACCACTGTCGGAAATCGTGGCGCCCTACGAGAGTTGATCTGTAACCAGGTACAGCAAGAATGTCTGGAATCCAAATTTGGGCGAGTTTACGTTGTCTCGCCTAACGATCAAGGCTTTTGCGAAAGGGTACGATGATGACGGGGCAGCACTGCGTCAACTTTCGCGGAACTTGGAATCGAAACGGTACCTATGAAGTACCTGGAAGAATTATTGTTATGAGTTTTGAAATAAATACCCTTGTTATTTCGTTGTAATTACAGGGATATTTTGGTGCGGGTTTCGCAATAGCGGAGACCGACATTTACTTGTGACCCCGATCTGATTGGGCGCGGCGATGGTTACCAAAACCGGCGAAAGCGCCTCACCAGTGCAGCGCGTAACGTACTACGAGCGCGACAGCTACTACGTTAAGGACGACGCGGTGAATGAGATTACAAACATTTGGTCGGGCAAGGGAGAGAACGCGCTCGGCTCTCCGGCCCGGTGTCGGTCCCGATAGCTTCCGGGAGGTCTTTGAAGATAAGGTGTCGAACAGGCCGCGACTGGGGATTCGAGACAAAAACGTCACCATCTATTACCATTCGGGTCGTGACATTACCCTATCCGTCTCGCGGAAGTTGCGAGGTGACAATCGTTATCCACGTTTGTAAACTGTCCAGTGATAGGTTACACTTCTGCGCATGATCCTTGGCTTTCGTCACAGGGGGCTAGAGCGTTTGTTCGAGAAGGGAGACGGTAGGCGGATTTCGCCCAAGTTGATTAACAAGGTCGAACGCGTTCTCGCCCGTCTCGATGAAGCTACTAAGCCTGAAGACATGAACGTACCAGGCTTCGGCCTGCACCCGTTGAAAGGCAATCTGACGGGCTATTGGGCTGTTAGGGTGTCCAACAACTGGCGCATCGTCTTCCGCTTCGACGGACCGAACGTCAAGGATGTGGACTTGATTGATTATCATTAGGAGGATATTGCCATGCCGATGATGAACCCTCCCCATCCGGGTTTGTCTGTGCGCCACGATTGTTTGGAGCCTTTGGGGCTTAGTGTAACGGAAGCGGCGTACAAGCTCGGAGTCAGTCGCAAGCAGCTTTCGGACATCGTGAATTGCCGTGCCGGGATCTCGCCCGAGATGGCGATCCGCCTCGACAAGGCGTTCGGTGGTGGTGCAGAGACTTGGTACCGGCTTCAATCGGCCTATGAACTAGCCCAAGCAATGAAGAAAGCGAACCAAATCAAGGTCGAGCGGCTTTCGCCTGCGGCGTGACATTTAATTGAAAGGAAGGCGTATGGTGCGAGGCCAACCACCGTGCAGTTCTCGATCTGGCTGATATGCCAAGCATGAGCGACAACCGATGCGTAACTTGAAGCCATGAAGCGGCTCCACATTCAAAAAGGCATTGCTGAATTACGTCAACTTTCGGTGGGGAATTGGAACGATTTGTCGTTTTTGCAGGAGCTATTGGAGGAATTGGCCCATCGCAAGACCCATGCCGCTCGGTCTTTAATGTCCGAGATCTTGGTCCAGATCGACAGAATCGACCAACAACCTAAGTTCGAAGAAGATTTCTCAGAATCAGAAGTTCAAACCCGCGACGACGACAGAACGCGTGGTTTCGAGCGCAATTACGAAGAGCAACTAATCGACTCACAACGTCCCGTAACGTACGAGTTCTCGAGAGGTGTGCCGAATCGTAGTTACACGAGTAAATCGCGTCATTCAACTTCAACACGCAGTGACGAACCGTTCGGAAGTAAGGCTGCGGTCTACGGAAATATGCCCGATGACCGTGAACGTCCCGATCAACTGACCTCAATTCGCCCACTCGGAACGACGGGTTTACCTGATGAATATGTACGGCCATTTAAGCGAGAAGTCTCATTGGATGTATCGGCCAATGCTGATCTTCCTGAGCGATTCATCGCTGCGCTCCAAGAACTCATTCACGGAATCAAGAAGACCGGAGATGGTCAGCAACGCTATGAGCTTGAAAAGGGGCGTCGCGCAGGAGTAGCGGGAGGCGACACTCTCTACCGTTTCCCATTTGCTGATGAGGCGGAACTTTTCGAGGATGCTCAAATCGAAATTCAATTCGATAAGAGACGGATCGAAGGTACAATCGTGTCGATTGGGGCTGGTCATCTCATTTTAGCCCTGAAGGATGACATCGGCGATGATGTGAGTTTTGCTGTTCTCCTGATTGACGCAACCGCTTTACTGGAGGCACTCAAGGAGAAAATCGACGCAGCCAACAAAGGAGAAATTTCGCTCAACCGCACACTCGCCGATGCGGTGGTCCGGCCAGGCACCCTACCAAAAGTGCCTGATGATCCAATCCGAACACATCGTATTGTCAACTTAAACAACTGTCAGCGTGAAGCTTACGAGAAAGCGCTTGTGGAGGCAGTAACCTTCATTTGGGGGCCTCCCGGTTGTGGAAAGACTAGAACTTTAGGCGAGATTGTACGCACGGCGTTCGAAGGCGGAAAGCGAACGTTGATTTGCTCCAACACGAACAAGGCCGTCGACCAAGTTCTCTATCAAATTTGCAAAGCACTTGGCCGAGAGCATGTGGCCATGGAGGAGGGCAGAATTGTTCGTCTAGGTCGAGTCGCCGACGACAAGCTTAAGTCTGAATTTCACCAATATGTTACGGTAGAAGGTATTGTGGAGCGGCGTTCGGCCGATCTGGAATCGGAAAAGCGGCAAATCGAGGCTGACATCGCGCGGATCGATTCCGACACTGAAAATGCTCGGCAGTGTCTTGCAAAGTTCGATTCTCTCGATCAAGCAGAGCAGCGGGTCGCTACGGAGCGGGAAAACGTCAACAAACTCTCGCGTGAAGGTAAAGTGTTACAGAACGAATTGCCACGGATTTCTGCTCGTAGAGACGAACTAATCAGAGAACTGGAACGTCGTCGCAATGCGGTTATCGGGCTTTTTCGCCGCAGCGAAAAGGCAATTCATGCTGATATTCAACGAAACGCGACGGAACGTCAACGGATCGAAACGCACATCAAGGAGCTGAAGGTGAGATATGCGCCTGCTCGCCAACTCGTCGAGCAGGCTAAAATAACGCGTAATGATCTCCGACGCGATGTGACCAGTGACGATAGGTTGAGTGCACAATCCATTGTCAATGAAGCCAAACCAAAACGTGAGGCATTGGTTGCCAATCTAGGCGAGGTGGAGGCGAAGATCACAGAAATTCGGGAAGCCACGCTGAGGGAAGCCGCGATCATTGGGGCGACTTGCACTAAGGCATACCTCTCACAGAAGGACATCGGACAGGTTGATCTCGTAATCATTGACGAAGCATCAATGGTAATTATGCCGGTGGCGTGGTTCTCGGCCGGCTTGGCCCGAGAGCGAGTAGTGATTTCAGGTGATTTTCGTCAGGTTCCACCGATTGTGCCAACCGATCAAGAGGCAATTATCGAAGTATTAGCCCAGGATCCGTTCACTGCTACGAACCGGACGAAACGTAGTGTTCCAGGACTGACGATGCTGAACAAACAGTATCGCATGAACTCTGAAATCTGCGATTTAGTCGCCGGGCGCATGTACGAACGCGATCTTTCGACGGCTGAGAATCGTCAAACGGTGCCTGGTCGTTTGCCGCCAACTCCGTTTGACTTGCCTCTCACGATCATTGATACATCGCAGCTTTGGCCATTCGAAAGCCAAAATGCGTTCTCTTCACGCTTCAACATGCTCCACGCATTACTCGCACGGAATCTTGCATGGCACTTCCGGCAAAACGGTGTGATTGACAGTAACCGCGATCTCGGCATCTGCACGCCTTATTCCGCGCAGGCTCGCCTCATTCAGAAACTCCTTGAGGGGGATGGGTTGGACCAGTACGTGCACTCCGGCACCGTGCATCGGTTTCAGGGCGACGAACGCCGAATTGTGCTTTTAGAGATCCCTGAAAGTCACGGAGGCTTCTGGGCGCTCGGCCAGTTCATTCAGGGTGTGCCGCCAAATCAAGTGGGTGCCCGCCTGATCAATGTAGCAGTTAGCAGAGCACAAGAACACTTAGTGGTGTTGGCCAATCTAACCTATCTTGATAGACGCCTGCCTTCTCTCTCGCTATTGAGGGGCATCCTGTATGAAATGCAGGAGAAGGGTCGTATTGTATCAGGCGAGGAGATCCTTGGGTTGCGTCCGATAGACAGGGACTTGACGGGTCTTGTTGGACAAATAGCACTTGATGATGTTGCGAAAAACGTTGGAGTTTTCGATGAAAAGCAGTTCGAAAGGGGACTCGTACACGACATTCAGGCGGCCAAAGACTCTGTTGTATTATTCTCTGGCTACGTGACTTCGACACGGGTTGCCAAGCTCGGAGACCTCCTGCGCTCGCGCATTTCGGCAGGGGTAAAAGTGAGGTGTGTTACCCGCCCGCCAAAGCTAAATGGTTCTATTCCGGAACCTGTTGGTCGGGAAGCCCTCCAGATGTTGGAAGGAATTGGGGCTGTAGTGGATTACCGAGCCAAAATCCACCAAAAGGTATGTCTGATTGACAATGAGATTGTTTGGTGGGGTTCCGTTAATGCGCTTAGTCATATGGGGCATGCCGACGAAATGATGACCCGTACGGTAAATGGGGAATTTGCAAAAATCGTTGCAACCCACATGTGTAAACGGCCAATTTCGGCCCCAAAATCTCAGGCAACAGTAGCGGAAGCAGAAAATCCACGTTGTGAGCGTTGCGACGGTCATTCGGTATTAAATGATAGACGGTACGGGCTGTATTTTGAATGTGAATTACGATGTGGTTGGAAACGGAATATGCACGTAGAGATGCGGAGAACACGCTCTCACGGTGGCTCGGGTGAAAGGAGTCGTGCATCGAATTTGCCCGACGAGGGCTCGCCGTGTCCGAACTGCGGGGCAAAGACGCGCCTACAACAAGGCCGATTCGGACAATTTTACAGTTGTGTACGATACCCAGAATGCAACGGTACCGTGAACGTCAAGCCGGCAACTGGAACGAGGAGAACACGGTCACGAAGTCAATCCGGACGCTCGCGTGCGCGTTACTGAATGACTGAACTGTCAATAGATTCGATTGCATCAACCGCCACTGATAATTTGAATAGCAAGTCCCGCTGATCTGAACATTCGATTCGCGTTGGGCTTGGCCAAGCTACGTCACCGTCCAAGTCAAAATTCGTCGCAGAATCGCCGAATTGTCGTCCGGATTCAAGCGTGCCGTCAGTGTCTAATCAGCCAAATTGTCGGTCATCGGCCAGCTTATTTATGCTCGCGCGAATTTCTGCAGTGAGCCTTGCTAGTCAAGCTTAAGTATTTTGGCCATGACATTGTAGTATTGCACGAATACGATATTCGCAATCAGAGGCACCCGTTCGAATTTCTGCAGAGTGTGGAGATACGTGGCAGGTTTATGGAGGAGTTGAACACGCTTATCGAAGATGCTGAACTCAAAATAGTGGCTACAGTAATTAATAAGCAACTTCTCGCTGAAACCTACACCGGTTCATAAAATCAATACAAATTAGCACTCAAATTCTGTGTCGAGCGGGCTCATGACTTTTTGCGAAAGCGCGAGCACCACGTAAACTTTACGCGTATCGTGTTTGAAAGGAGAGGTAAACGAGAAGACGAAAAACTTGAGCTTGAATACCGTCGAAAATGTGATGGTGCAAACTATCAGGGTAAGGATATGCAATTGAGGATTGTATTCACTGACAAGAAGACTAATTCTGCGGGATTGCAGCTAGCCGATTTGACAACAGCTAGGCCTTTTGGACGATGCGATTTAAACCCCAAGCACCCCAATCGAGCATGGAATATCATCGAATGTAAATCAGATAGAAATCCGACTACGAAAAGTGCAGACGGTTGGGGCTTGAAAGTTTTCCCTAAACAAAACGAAAGGCCCCAAGAAATCCCAGAACCAATCGCCGACCAGGAAACCCCTAATCCAGTAGTGGCAGTATAGGTCAAACTTTAGGTAATGTCACTCTGTTAGTTACTAATACTCTATTTGTGAATGGTTGCGAATAAAGATAAATAGTTGTTGACCGTTTTCCGGTGATTGCGCAATTGATCCGTTCAATTGCCTTTGAAACGGATTTGTCGTCTACTTTAAAGTGTGCAGCAATTGTTAGTTGATTTAATCCAAATTGCTTGAGATGTAATGCTGTTGTTGCAATTTTGATAGACGGATTATCTTGTGGAGTCGAAGATTTTTGCGCTGAATGGCAGTTCGGCGAAGGTTCGGATACGTGAGCGCCAGGCTAACTGGCATCAGGGTAGTCGGTGAAAGTCCGGCAGGAAGTAAATGCTAACCACAAACTTTCGCCGCGAGCCGTGCGCCGGCACTCGTGAGGGTGCAGGTGAAGCGTCGGTAGCGGTGCGCATAGTCGCGATGATTGAGCAACGAAAAGAACCTTTTCAGAGTGTTGAGATTCTATGTATGGTCGAAGACAGCATTGTTTGCACCGTTATGGTGAGGTGCAGACGAGCTCTGCGGTGTCAAAGGAGTCGATGGATGTGCGTACGCCCTGTGCCGGGACCTGGGAGGGCTTTATCTGACCTTGCAAGTGTTTGACAAGGTCGCTGAAAGAAAGGAGGTAATCTGAATCTGAAGATGAGTAGGATAAAGCAATCGGATGCAGCCATAGTACTGATGAATGCGGTGAACAAAGAGGCGGAAGTCTTGGCGGAGTCGAACGAGGGAAGGGCTGCAACCAAGGGGAATCTGCAAAGTCAAATCACGTGCCGCACACAGGGGCGGGAGAGCGTGTCACAGGCGGCTGAGCGGATACGGCAGGCTGATCAACGGTTTGCCGTCAAGCACCTGAGGTAGGAGCCGTATGCGTTAACGCGCACGTACGGATTCTGTGCGGGGGGAGAGTGGCAACGCTCTTCCCTACCGCGACTGCGATCGTGCCCACCAGATTAACGTTTGTGGTTAATCGTTCTTAATTGCAAGGTGGTACTTTCGAATCAAATTTCACCAATTGAAATCAATCATTTGGAATTAGAAATGAAGTGTCCATACAGGTTCGGCCAGAGATGTAACGCTCCCAGACGTTGATGGTGAACGTATCAAGTGTGATTTATGTGGCGAATACGATATATCGGGGACAATAGTATTTCGACTTTCGACCTTTAACATTGAAGAACGAAAATAAGCGTTGTCCAAGGCGAAACGAATTGTTACAAATGGAAATCTCCCATGTATAGAAACTCGTTGCAATTGATTGTTGAGCACCATTCTAAATCGATAATTGGTGCTTCCGCAACGAGAGCCATATGAGCATGCCGAAGAGCGTCGTGTATTCTATGTGGCACTCACCCGCGCACGCGAATCGATCACAATAATCGTACGATCGGACCGACCTTCCTGCTTCGTGAAAGAACTGCTGGAGGATGAAAAATTCAGTGTCAGCGAATATGGCCTTGCTCAACATTGGCGGTATCCGTGCTCCAAGTGCGGAGGCAAATGATTTTGGCGCGGAAGAACCGATATGTCTGCGAACATTGGGACAATTGCGATGCCAGTCTGCCTTTGTGCTCGGCGTGCGGCATTAGCATGCCGCTTCGAATTGACTCTTCGCTGGAAGTAAGCCAATGTGAATGCGGGGCGAAGTTTACCGCCTGCACGGAATGCATTGACGGTTGGTTGGTTAGGCGCAGCGGAAAGCACGGCTCTTTTCTTGGCTGTGTGAACCATCCATCATGTAAAGGGTGTAAATCCATGTAGTCCGGGTATTGTTATATAACTCGTGGCGGTTCAATGCGGAGCAATACAATGCCGCACATCCTGTCAGATTTTTTCATATGTACTCAATCAGGACATGGACTGATATTGCATATCGATATTCGATATAATACATTTATGATCCGAACTTTCCGTTGCAAGGACACTGAGCGGCTCGCTAACCATATTCAAGTACGGCGTTTTCTTAACTTCGAGCGCGTTGCTCAGCGGAAGCTTGCACAATTGAATGCCGCTGCATCGCTTGGTTTTCTTCGGGTTCCGCCAGGAAACCGGCTTGAGGCACTATGTGGCGATCGCAAGGGTACGTACAGCATTCGGATTAATGACAAATGGAGGCTCTGTTTTCGTTTTGTTGAAGGAGATGCCTACGATGTAGAAATAGTTGACTATCACAATTGACATTTTGGAGGGAACAACGTGAAAAGACTTCAGCCAGTCCATCCTGGCGAGATACTGAAACACGACTTCATGGAACCGTTTGGTCTTTCAGCTACGGCATTGGCCAAAGCTCTTGGAGTGACACCTGCGCGTATCAACGATATCGTTCGCGGTCGTCGAGGAATTACGGCGGGAACCGCACTGCGACTAGCGCGATATTTTGGCACAGACGCCCAAAGCTGGACCAATCTTCAGACTCTCTATGAGCTTGATATTGCTATGCAAAATGAATCTGATGCCTTGAGTGCCATTTGTCCGCGCGAGGTCGCCTAAGGAAGCTGCATATCCGCTGAACATAAATTGACAAGTTGTGAAATTGGTGTTTGCTTCGAATTCCAGAAACGCTTTGTATTTGTAGTGATTTTCCGTATTTTTGAATTTGACTCCTGTCTCACAAGGTCGAAATAACTACTCTGAAAGGTAGACTAGAAAAAGTTCGAATACATGAGCGCCAGGCTAACTGGCATCAGGGTAGTCGGTGAAAGTCCGGCAGGAAGTAAATGCTAACCACAAACTTTCGCCGCGAGCCGTGCGCCGGCACTCGTGAGGGTGCAGGTGAAGCGTCGGTAGCGGTGCGCATAGTCGCGATGATTGAGCAACGAAAAGAACCTTTTTCTGAGTGTTGAGATTCTATGTATGGTCGAAGACAGCATTGTTTGCACCGTTATGGTGAGGTGCAGACGAGCTCTGCGGTGTCAAAGGAGTCGATGGATGTGCGTACGCCCTGTGCCGGGACCTGGGAGGGCTTTATCTGACCTTGCAAGTGTTTGACAAGGTTGCTGAAAGAAAGGAGGTAATCTGAATCTGAAGATGAGTAGGATAAAGCAATCGGATGCAGCCATAGTACTGATGAATGCGGTGAACAAAGAGGCGGAAGTCTTGGCGGAGTCGAACGAGGGAAGGGCTGCAACCAAGGGGAATCTGCAAAGTCAAATCACGTGCCGCACACAGGGGCGGGAGAGCGTGTCACAGGCGGCTGAGCGGATACGGCAGGCTGATCAACGGTTTGCCGTCAAGCACCTGAGGTAGGAGCCGTATGCGTTAACGCGCACGTACGGATTCTGTGCGGGGGGGGAGAGTGGCAACGCTCTTCCCTACCGCGACTCCTTCCGTGCCCACCATGTATTTAATTTTTCAATCTGTGCAAGATATTTTGATCGATTCTCTTTCAGGAAAGAACTCATAAAAAATGCAGAAGACATGCAAGGGCTTTACGTGGCGTCGCTGACCGCCTTCTCAAAGTCACTTGCGTCATGCTGGAAAACCAACAGTTGTTTGATCATGATTATCCCAAACATGAACTGGCCGCTTAGAACATTGAGTCAATGGGTTGCGGGGTTACCGCCTCTGCATTTGCCCTTGGCAAATGGTAGGATGTCCCCCCTTGTCGAAGCCTGTTGTAAACGCCCGAAACGCCTTTGGGATGCAGCTGCCTGCGTTAGCGGATGAATTCAAGGTTTTCAGAGTTTGGCGACGTGTTGCCAGACCGGAAATCACCGCCATCTGATCGTTGATTTTCGCTATTTGCCCTATCATCGGTGCACGGCCTCTTTGCTTTTGTTGCATTTGATAGGTGAAGTACGCCGCCTTTTTTTAAGGTATTATTATGCGCTGCGGATGGAATACCATTCCCCTCCAGGAACGCAAAAAAAAGAAGCAGTCAGTCACAAGCCGGTTTGAGACCTTTACCCAATGCCATCCTTTGTCGTTAAATATGTTCGGGTAGTGGACTATCTGTCCACGCGTTTCGGCCGTATTGCGATGTATCTGATCTTTCTCATGATCGGTACGCTGCTGCTGGATGCTGTCACCCGCAATATGCTGAACATTCCCTTGTTCTGGTGTGTGGAACTGGCCCAGTTTACCCTGGCTGCCTACTACATCATGGGTGGCCCTTATTCCATGCAGCTTGAAAGCCATGTTCGTATGGACCTGCTATATGATCGTCTTTCGGAACGGAACAAGGCGCGTATGGACAGTTTCACTGCCATTTTTCTGGTGGTCTACCTGATTGTGTTGTTAATCGGCTGCCTATCCAGCACGATCTATTCGATCGAAACCAACCAAAGACTGTTTTCAATGTGGAACCCGTCAGTGATACCGATAAAACTCATCATGTTGTTCGGGATATTTCTCATGTTGCTGCAGGCTTTGTCCACCTTCTTCAAGGATTTGGCCAAGGCGAGGGGGTTGGAACTGGCATGAGTTACGAAGCCATCGCCATCATCATGTTTGGTTCCATGCTCCTGATGCTGCTGACCGGACAGCGGGTGTTTGCGGCCATTGGCGTTGTTTCCACGGTTGCCGCATTGCTGCTGTGGGGTGACGGCGGGGTGGAAATGCCGTTCACCGCAGCGTTCAAGTTGTTCAAATGGTATCCGCTGCTGACGCTGCCACTTTTTATCTACATGGGATACATCCTGTCCGAATCGGGAATTGCCAGCGATCTTTATCGAATGTTCCATGTCTGGTTCGGTGGCCTCAAAGGGGGACTTGCCGTGGGAACAATCGGGCTGATGGTGGTGATTTCAGCCATGAATGGACTCAGTGTGGCAGGCATGGCGATTGGTGCCACGATCGCTTTGCCGGAGATGCTGCGAAGGGGTTATGACAAGATTATGATTACCGGTGTGGTACAAGCCGGAAGTTCCCTCGGGATTCTTGTGCCACCCAGCGTTGTGCTGGTTCTCTACGGCATGATTGCACGCGAATCGGTCGGTCAATTGTGGCTGGCAGGTGCATTGCCTGGCCTGATGATGGCCGGCCTTTTCATCATCTATATCGTGATTCGATGTCGCGTGCAGCCTCATCTGGGTCCGACAGTCAGCAAGGAGGAACGCGATTTGCCGATGAGTGAAAAGTTGCGGCTGCTGCGGGCAGGCATTATTCCGTTTCTCATCTTCTTTTTCATGACAGGGCTTTTTGTCATGGGCGTTATCAGCCTGGTTGAAAGCTCAGCTGTCGGCGCCACCGCAGCCACCCTGGCCGCATTGGTCAAGCGCCGTCTCAACCGCAAGGTGATGGAAGAAACGATTCGCAAGACTTTGGGAATTTCCTGTATGTTCATGTGGATCATTCTGGCAGCGTTGTGCTTTGGGGCCGTATTTGACGGAATTGGCGCCGCCCGGGCCATTGAGAGTCTCTTTATCACCAATTGGCACCTCTCGCCCTGGGAAGTGCTGATCATGATGCAGCTCTCGTATCTTTTTATGGGCATGTTCCTGGACGATACTGCCATGCTTGTGATCGTGGCCCCGCTTTATGTGCCTTTGGTGAAAGTTCTGGGCTTTGATCCCGTATGGTATGGAGTGTTGTATACCATAACTTGCCAAATCGCCTATATGACGCCGCCATTCGGTTACAATCTGTTCCTTATGCGTGCGATGGCACCCCCTGAAATCACTCTGGCAGACATTTATCGATCTATCTTTCCATTCGTGCTGGTCATGGTTGTAGCGTTGATTCTGGTGATGGTTTTTCCCCAGATTGCGCTGTGGCTACCAGGCCAGGTGTACGCGAATTAATTCCACCAGGCCTTATGGCTTATTTCATACGATACAAATCAGGAGATAAAAATGACTGAGAAAATCACACCCAATCAACCAGCAAGCGAAGACCGTCGGAATTTCGTAAAAAATCTCGGTGCGGGAACCGCTGGTATTCTGGCGGCAGGAACCGCACCCTATGCGTTCTCTCAATCCAATCCGATCAAGTGGCGTCTGCAGACCTATTCTGGAGCTCCACTTGGTGCACACGTGGTGTTGCCGCAGATCGAGGCATTCAACAAGATTGCCCACGGCCAGATGGAGATCGAGCTGTATTACGCTGATCAACTGGTACCCACCGATGAACTGTTTCGAGCCATGCAATCCGGAGCGCTTGATGCGGTACAAAGTGACGATGCCACCATGTCTTCACCAGTCGACATCAGTGTTTTCGGTGGATATTTTCCATTCTCGACCCGCTACAGTCTGGACCTGCCAGTTCTTTTCAAGTATTACGGGCTGGATGAAATCTGGGCTGAAGCCTACGGTGAGGTGGAAGGAGTTGAATGGATCAGCGCCGGTGCATGGGATCCGCTGCATATCTTTACCAGGGAACCGATCCGCTCTCTTGCCGACATGAAAGGCAAGCGGGTATTCGGTGTGCCGACTGCTGGCAGGTTTCTGTCTCGCTATGGACTGGTTCCGGTGACCTTGCCTTGGGATGACATCGAGGTCGCGATCGGTACCGGCGAACTGGATGGAGTTGCCTGGTGCGGTTTCACGGAAGCGTACGAAGTGGGCTGGGCGGATGTCTGCAGTTATGCATTGCTCAACAACGTCACCGGTGCTTGGTGTGGATCGTATTTTGCCAATACAAAAAGCTGGAATGCACTGACACCGCAACTGCAGGAACTCTTTCGAATGTCCTGTAACGACTCGCATTATTACCGCCAGGTCTGGTACTGGGGAGGCGAGGCCCAGCTCAGGGTAGAAGGCAAAAAAATGGAACTCACCACCATCCCCACAGAGGAATGGGATCAGGTTGTCGCAGACTCCAAGGAATTCTGGGAAGATCTGGCTTCAATCAGCCCCCGTACCCGCAAAGTAGTGGATGCGTTCAGTCAATACTCCCAGGTGATGGAAAAGGTAGGTGTCCCCTACCGTTACAGCTGATGATTGCCTGAGCAGTCCGTACTGCTCCAATGGGATCAATTGACCCCGGGGATAGTGCCCCGGGGTCAAGGGTATGGCGAAAAGTGAGTAAACTCATTCAATTTGCCATCAGAATTTTTTGCTCTTTTCTCAATCCTTCCATTGCATGGAGCGAGAGACGGCTTGCGCAAATTTTTCGATTCGGTCCTGCCGAAATACTGAGGGGTGAAAACGCTGGATTCGGGCATTGTCGTCGTCAACAAGGATGTTTTCAGCTCCTGCCAGTTGGGCTGTGCCGATCGCGGTGAGATCAGAGAAGGGCCTGACGGTTATGCACTTGCCCAGGCTGTCAGCCAGGAACTGGCAAAAATACGGATTTACGGAGACGCCGCCGTCAATGGATATCTCGTCGCTAACACGATAGAGTGAAGCCATGGTCCTGATAACCTCTGCCGTACGCAGGGCAATTCCCTCAATCAGTGACTGCATCATGTCCTGCTGATCGGTGTCCAGGGACAGCCCGATCCACAAACCTGCGGCACGGCGGTCCCAGTGAGGGCAGGCCAGGCCGATCAATGCTGGCACAAACACCAGGTTCCTGTCAATAGCAGCCGGTTTGTCAAAAGTGTCAAGCGATGAATAGTCTTCAAACAGTCGCAGTCCATGGGCCCACTCGATGGCCGACCCCGCACAGTAAACTCCGCCATCGAGGGCATGCACCGCCCGGCAGCCTTCAAGTTGCCACGCAACGGTGGGCAAAAGCCCCTGCTCTGGTGACCGGAAAATTTCGTGTCCAGTCACCATCAGCGCGAATGCGCCGGTGCCGAAAGTGATCTTGGCATCTCCAGCCTGCCGGCAGCCATGGCCGTAAAGCGATGCTTGCTGGTTCACCACGCTGGCAGTTATCGGAACAACTTGACCCCGGCTCGTCACCTGCCCGAGATTTCCTGTGGTGGGAACGATTTCGGGCAGAGCATCCATGGGAACGCCGAAGATCTGGCATAGCGTTTCGTCCCATTGGCCCGTATCTAGATGCATCAACGAGGTGCGGGAGGCAGTTGTGATGTCAGTCCTGAATTCCCCGGCCAATCGGTCCAGGAAATATGCATCCGTGGTACCCAGTCTGAGCTTCCCCTGTGTTCGCAGTCGAGCGGCTTCGGGGATATGGTTCATAATCCAGGCCAGTTTGCTTGCCGAGAAGTAGGAATCCAGGGGCAGCCCCGCCCGGTGCATGATTTCTTCTCCAGCCCCGTCGCGATCAAGGCGCTCGATCACATCGCCTGTGCGATTGTCCTGCCAGACAATCACGGGTGAGACGGGTTCTTTGGTGACAGCGTGCCAGGCAAGACAGCTTTCTCCCTGGTTGTCAATCCCGACTGCCCTGGTGTTTTTTGCCGAATCAAGCACAGTTTCCAGGTTCCGTAGCAACTCCAGTGGATCATGTTCTACCCAACCGGGTCTGGGGTAATGCTGCCGATGACGGATTGATGCCGAGATGGACGCGACACCATCTTCATCTACCGCCAATGCGCGGGTGCTGGTTGTTCCCTGGTCGATGGCGAGTATGGTCATGGGTTCAGCCGGACCCGTGGAAAGTCAGCGTGATGGTTTCCGGATGCGATGACAGTATCCGCTGCGGAACGGGCAGGAACACCTGCTTTTCAGGCGCTGCCGTGACGCGCATTCCAAGCACATGGGAATCACCTGCCCATAGGTGGAGTTTCCCCCGTGCTTCAGCGGAAAACCTCACCCAAAGGGGCACATCCCCAGCCTGTCGGTGATCCGGGACCAGTCGTTGCGGGGTCACATAGCGGATGACAGGTGAAGTGAACTGCACTTCGGTGGACCTCCCCGGGGCCGGCAGGCCAGTCTCCAAAGACCGTGCGATGCTGTTCGCAGTCTCAACTCCCTCACGCCAGCAGCGCCCGGAGGAATCAGCCGGATGCAGCATGTTGCCGGCGGCAAAAATATTCGGATCAGAGCATCGTCCGAATTGATCGACAACCGGAATGCCGGAAACCGGGTTGATTTCCAGCGATCCCAGGCGTGCCAGGGTGGACTCGGAAACGAACTTTCCGGTGAACACAACGCCGTCACAGCTGATGTGTTCTTCTCTTCCTGTATCGTTCCGCAATATCACACCACTGACGCGGTCTTTCCCCTGAATACGAGTGACCTCGGTGTTCATCAGGGTGCGGACTCCCTGTATTGCCGGCAACCAGGCAGCGGCTCGCCAGGCAGTTGGGCGACTGTGTTTTTCCACCATGGCGACAGGACGGATTCCCGCATGCCGGCAGGTCAGTAACGCAGAAAATGACACCAACTCGGTGCCCACGATGACCGGACGCTTGAATGGCCTGCGCGATTTGAGGTATACCATGGATTGCAGCGCACCGGTGGTCAGAACGCCCATCGGCCGGTTGCCGGAGACCATGCGCGCCGCTCTGGGAGTTTCCCGAACACCGGTGGCCAAAACAATTCGTTTTGCTTTCACAAGAAGCATTCCGTCGGGAGTTGACACACGCAAGGCGGGGCCTTGCTCCAGTCCGGTGACGGTAAACTGCACCCGGATGTCCACGCCTTCGGATTCAGCTGATTTCACAAGTCGTGAGGCGTATTTCGGCCCTGTCAGAATGCGATGGAATTCCTGCCAGCCGAACGGGGGGTGTCCACAATGCCTGGGAATGCCGCCTGCCATCGCTTCCCGTTCCAGAACCATGACGTGACCGACACCAAGACGTCGCAGTTGCCTCGCTGCACCAAGACCCGACGGGCCTCCGCCCACTACGGCCACATCGCAATGAATAGTCAGTTCAGACATACCCTCTACCATAAACTACCATCAACCTGCAGCAGCCATGGGTGGTTCCAGATGGTTTGCAGTGATTTCACTTAGTTCCGCGCTGCAATAAAAGCCTTGACATCGTCCCATGGTCACGCGGGTTCGGCGTTTCAGCCCACCCAGGGACTTGGCCGGAAGCGGACCCTGAAGGGCATTTTGGATTTCCCGGCGCGTGACCAGTTCGCAATAGCAGACAATGCCTCCGTTGCCCGGCAGCATCCAGTCCCGCTCGCCGAATTGACTGATTTGTGGCACAGTGGGCCACGGAATATCTGCTGTCGGCGAAGACACCGACAGGCAATCAAAAATCTTTTTGGATGCCAGTCGGGCAATGCCCAATGCTGCACTCAGACCAGTTGAACGAATACCGCCAATACACAGGTATTGACGTTTCTCGTTCATGTGGATTTGGTAATCCCTTGCCTGTGTTGCCGGTCGGATGCCTGCATAGAGCGCCGTCACATCGTGTTGAACGAGCTGCGGCAATACATTTTCGCCCACCGTTTTCAGTCGGGACAGAACTTTCGAATCTACACTCGTGTCATCGCGGCTGTCCTGGTCCTCGATACTCGGGCCTACCAGCAGGTTGCCGAAGACTGTGGGACACACCACGATGCCCTTGCTGGTTTCCGTTGGCACCGGCAGAAGGATCGTATTGGTCAAACCGGCAGCCGATTTGTCATACACCAGAAACTGGCCCTTTCGTGGCAGAATGCGAAACAGGGACTCGCTGTTCAGTCGATTGTGCAGGATATCTCCATACAGACCCGCGCAGTTCACCAGCCAACGGGCATGCAATTCACCCTGAGAGGTGGATACGCGCCAATGTTCTCCTTCAAAATGCCCCGTCTGAATCTCGCACTGATTGACAAATCGAGCTCCATGAGCCAGAGCATGATGCAGGTAAGCCAAGGGTGTGGACCAGGGGTCTACCAGACTTTCACCCGGGATGAAAGCCGCTGCCTTGAGTTTTTGTGTGAGTGAAGGGACCCGCGCACGGGCTGTATCTGCGTCAATGGCGGTGACATTGTCCACTCCATTGGTATGGGCCTTGGACACGATGGCTTCGATTTGTGATGCCTGTGCGTCGTCCCATGCAAGGACCATGGCTCCGGTTTCTACCAGGGGCAGGTTGAAGCGTCTGTGAATATCCCTGTACTCCTGGTATCCAGCTGCGATGCAGGTCTGTTCAATGGATCCCGGGGGTGCGTCAAATCCGGTATGCAGAATCGCGCTGTTTGCCTTGCTGGCTCCTCCGAGGATGTCTCGTTCCTTGTCCGCTAGGATGACCCGTGCACCTTCGAGGGCCAATTTGCGGGTTACAGCGCAGCCCACAACTCCGGCACCAACTACCAGTACATCGCAACTGTGGTGGGATGATTGGGGAGTCACAAAAGTTGTCTTGACGACATCAGGAGATGTTGGGCAATGGAATTGACTTCTATCAGACACATTAGCGTAACACCGGTACCAACTGGAGAATCTGCCATGAACGACAGGACAATTATGTATTGTAAGAGTTCAGCGAGTGTGTAATTCGATTTCAAGGCAAATTGTAATTTATTGATACCGTCGTGTTGAGTTTTCGAGATAGGGGAACTTACCGGTAATGAACATTTGCCTGTGACACCCGACAAAGTGGTGAACACGGACTCAATAATCGGCACGCTGTAACTACATTGGAATAAATTCCACGGCTAATGAAAGCAAGGGATACACCTGCCATGAAGTCACGATGTTTAAAACATAGTGGAAATTCTGCCAAAGTCCGAACACTCCATAGTCGACTCCTGGCGAAACTGGCTACCAGGCTGCTATCTGAGGCGTACTTGGGGTTGCGGTCGGTCTGCAGGAGGGAATCGAATTCAAATTTGGCTGAGGTCACTCTGGAGTGGACCCACCGGGTTTGGCACTAAGGCTGCAAGTATTGGCATCGTCTCTGCCTTTGGACGAGGCTGAAGTGTACTGGCAATGTAGCGTGCTACATTGCCAGTACACGCCCGTCACCTCCATCGCCACTTACTCGACTCCATTTTGCGTCCGCCAATCCGCCATTCGTTCCGAATCTTCGGTGAAACCCTCAAAATGCTCAACCGTCTGCTCGCCCTGGTCATTGAACTTCAATGCGACATAATGCAAATTCTTGGCAATGTCGGTGCCGGCACAGTTTGGAAACTTTACCGTTAATCCTGTTTTCAATGAACGTGGAAATCAATGCGCCGGACATTCTGCTAATACTCAATGTTTTAAACGGGGTCGTATCAAAACGCCACCTGTGAAATTCGACGACCGCGGAAACGACCAGACTTATTTTCGGGACCTTGCGTCACCATAGATATAACGGCCTCTGCTCCGGCGCATTACTCAACGATAATCTATCCCTGTGCGGTTGAACGTCTTTTTGCTTGCGGACGATGTGTTCCTTTCGTGAAGGCGGCGCCATAACTGTGCTGTGGGCTTATAACTGGTAGAAACCATTACTTCGTAGCGACACATCTTTGAAATTCACAATAAATTTTAAGAATTCCCAAGGTTCGAATACATTCCTTCCGGGCCCACCAATGTACCTTACAAATTTAGAAGTAGCGGAAAGCGGTTTTAATGCCCAATTACTATGACAATTGGATATTAAAATTCACTGTCTCATTTGTAAGAACGAATTACACTAAATTGGTCTTTTCGCTAACAAAAATTTATTGAGAAATCGCCTTCCATCTCTTGGTAAGTGATGAGTTATGCCCGAAAGTAGTGCGTGGGGTGAAATCACGCGGCTACCTGGTTGTCAAACTGCTTTGTCTCAATCCCGTCTTTGAATTGTATACCTTCTATCACTTTCCCAAGTTGCCGGAATCCTCGCAACCTGCGCCAGTTGTGTTGCGCACAAATACCCAGCTTGAACATCATGCACAGCATCCCCTTTCGGCTTAAACACCCTTTCGAGCGACGCGTGCGATGACGGATCGTCGCAAATGTCGATTCAATCGGGTTGGTGGTGCGCAAGCTTAGCCAGTGCACTGCCGGAAAATCGTAAAACGCCAGCAGCTCTTCGCGGTCCTTCTCTAGACACTCAGTCGCTTTCGGATACTTGTCCTGGTA
Source organism: Arenicellales bacterium (assembly GCA_965219265.1). Classification (GTDB taxonomy): domain Bacteria; phylum Pseudomonadota; class Gammaproteobacteria; order Arenicellales; family JAJDZL01; genus JAJDZL01. The sequence continues at coordinate 2,383,703 of OZ244730.1, read as the reverse complement.
AGTGTGGATGAATTGATTGAATGCACGCTGTGCATCGGCTCGAGTCTCAGCCATCCAGATCTCATGCAAGGCCTCTTTGGCTTTCGCCTGTACCGACTTCGGAAGCGCATTCAGCACATTCGCACTCTTGTGCACCCAACAGCGCTGGTGACGGGTGTCCGGATAAATCTCATCGAGCGCCGACCAAAACCCCAGCGCACCGTCGCCAACCGCTAGCTTCGGCACATTCATCCCACGTGCTTTCAGATCCAGCAATACCTCGCGCCAGCTCTGCGTAGACTCGCGAACCCCGTCTTCAATCGTCAATAACTTCTTCTCGCCTTGATCATTCACGCCGATCACCACCAGTGAACACAACTTGACATCCTCGCTGCGCAATCCGCTATATATCCCATCCACCCACAGGTATACCCATCGCTCCCTGCTCAAATCCCGCGCCATCCACTGTTCGCGCTCTGTCTCCCACTCCGCTTTCAGTCGCGACACCACTGCAGTGGAAAATCCTTTGGCTTCCTGCTCCAGCAACACCCCAAGCACATTGCCCATCTCACCGCTGCTGATGCCTTTCAGATACAGCCATGGCACAAACGCCTCCATCGTGCGTGTCTTTCGCACATAGGGGGGAATCAGGCAGGAGCGAAACGTCACCGGCTCTCCAGTGGTCGAGCGCACCTTGGGAATCTTCACCGTCACCGCACCAATGCCCGTCTGAATCTGGCGTTGCCGATGGTAACCACTTCGAACCACCGCCCGATGACCGCTTTCGGTATGCTGGCCATCATACTTCGCCATAAGCTCGTCTAATTCGGCCTCAACCCCCAGTGCGATCAGCTGACGGGCTCCGGTTTGAATCAGATCCGTGAGCGGGTCTTCAAAAAGTTCTCGATTTTCAAATGAAATTACGTTATCCTTACTCATAGTGGCGTACCTTTCTGGTTTCTTGTAAAAAATGTGTTCATTTACATGTTAAACCAGATACGCCGCTTTTTTTTCAAACCCCCCACGCACTACTTTCGGGCATAGTTCAAGTGATTTTTAGTCACTTGTTAAAATTCTAAATGTATTGTTGTGTGTCCCATGCCTTGCTGGACTAAATTTGTTTTTACTCAAATGGTTCTTTGCTACAGGTTCAGTTTATGTATCCGTCCAGAATAACCTAGTTGATTCCAAGCAATTTACTTTGAATACCTAATAATTGATATTCACATATGGAAAATTTGTTCCTCAGTGAATTTTACATTCAATCGACAATTTGCTATTGTTTCAAACTTTTCAAACAATTAACAATTGCCCCAAGTTGTTGGGGATGTGAAATTTAAGTGGAGAGTCATGAATCAAATATCGCTAAATTCCAATTCTAATAAAAAGCAGTTACTATTGATCCGACAGGCAACTCTAGCTCTTTTTTGTGCTGCTTGTCTAACAGCATCAATGTTTTCTTCAAATCCCCTGAACGATGCGGCAGAGAAATCTGCGACAAATTTAGTTACCTCAGCTACAACAACTTATATCTTTTTGAAATCCATTAATGCATTTCTCTCTATCGCACAAGAAACTGAAGTTAGCGGTGGTATTGTTGCACTTTCAGGGGGAGTACTGCCTTTAAAAGTGCTTGAACCGATAGACGATACTGTAGAGCGTATGGCGACGGCCTTGTTTGCGGTGGCTGTTTTTTCTGTTGTAATGTCGATTGCGTTTAACCCACTCGCTATTTTTGGGTGGGTGATGCTATTACTCTATTTTGTTATAGAAATTTGGTCAAACATCTATAAAAAATCTGAATTTGTTGAATCTTTAAGAAAAAGTGGTGCGAATAAATTCTCTCCCTATCTCGTTCGGACAGGTCTTGGTCTGAGTTTGGTTTTACCGATAGCATTTTCCATGTCAACCTATTTTGGCGATTATTTAACAAGAGCTGCTTGGGATAAGCACCAAAAGGTCATAGAAGAAATCTCCTTCTCGCTAAAGGAATCGGCCATAGTTGATCAAAAACTCGATTCGGATGTGAAAAAACCCTCCAAATCAGAAGTGAATACATTAGATGAAATACAAGACAAAAGTTTTCTATCCAAAATTTCTGATAATATCGGTGAGAGTCGTAAGGCGTTTTTTGAAATGACGGACAGCGTTGTTGGTACGGCACAAAACGCAGTAAAGAAAATCCCCGAATATTTTAAGTCGGCGGGGAAAGTCATTTCCCGTTCAGACGAATTGCTAAGCAGTGCTATTACAATTCTCGCAGTCTTTATTTTTAAGGCGCTGGTTTTACCAGTAATTCTAGGACTAGTAATTCTTGGTTGGCTAAGATCAACTGGAATTGACAGAGGAAGGAGAACTCTTTACCAACCTTTGGATTCAGAAAATTGATTCGTCCAAGTTCATAGAATTGACTACTCTTCAAACAAAATTTTACTGATGTGTCTAGTGAATAGTCATGATTCAATCAAGTTTCATCATTCATAATGATTTGCAGCTAGTTATTGGTAGCCATTACTTAAAGTCGACAAAATTGACGTTTAACGGCAGTTTGGAAAAGATTCGGATACGTTGCAATCGGGCCACCATTCTAAGATTACAACGGATTTAACAAGATTTTTGCCTTGTGTTTATGGCGAGTATTCTTAATTTTGACTACAACTCATCGCTTTTACCGTCAATTAGAACTACTGAACGAACTTGGTGCCTAACGAAACTTCTAAGATATCGAACCGGACTGGATCCAATCCCTCATCAACTGCGCAACGGTAATCTGGTGGTGATATTCACCCTAGACCGATTGTTCCGGTGGAGAAATCTGCGGACATGTGGCATCAAGAGAATCTCGACGGGATGTGTTTCCAGTCGAACGGAATAGACAAATGAGTAAAAAGAAATTGCAACTAGGCAATGTCAAGGACCTCGACGGTGGAGCTTGCGGTGCTCACATCGGTGGCTGCAGGCGGAAATTGCCTGGCAGGACGAACACGACTAGAGACCACATCATCCCTCAACCCTTCATCTCGTTCATGTCCGCAGAGAGGAAGAGGGACTTCAACAAGGATTGGAACATCCATTACACGTGTGCCCCATTCTTCCACATTGACATCGGACATCAAAATTTGAGGTATGCGTCTTTCAGGCTCGTCGACCGCAAGACTGACGAATACCTTCGCAATCTTCGTTCCGCCGGAACGGTATGGAGCTGAAGTCCTTTCCTGCTCGTGGGCAGTTCCTTGGGCTGAGGTGGTGGCGACACGGGATGAAGCTATATACCTCGGATTGTAGTGGGCGGCGCGTCCTCGGGACCCCCTGAACGATAGGCGTAGAACGCGACCGGACTTGGAGGACATTGCCCGACCTGAGGCAATTAATGGGCCCACCGCCCGACTCTACGTAGCCCACGTAGCGCCCTACAATATTGCTGGCTAAAAGGAGTACGGTCGATGTACATCCCGGACAATGAGGGAAAGGCGTGCGACGCCGTTGTGAGACTCCTTGAGAAGTTGACTGGCGAGACACGTAAATCCATTCGAAATCCTGAAGAGGATGGTGTCGGTCCCCCCATCGATCTACGCTTGCGATTGGGCACCTGCGAATATGCGATCGAGCACACGCGAATCGAACCGTACGAGAAACAAATCAAGACTGCTGTCGCTTTCAAGCAGATAAATGACTACATCACGAAACGAATTTCGGACTCGTTACCTGGACCGGCGTATTACGCTCTTCATGTTCCGATCATTGTTTGCCTCCCCGAAACAAGGAAAAAGCGCGAACGGGTACTGAACAATCTTGCCAAGTGGATTCGAACGAGTGCACATTGTCTGCAAGAGAGGGACCTAGGACGATCAGGACCAACACGCAACCCGGTCTGGTCGGACGATTGCATCAAAGGTACACCACAGGGATTCGGTTGCGATATTGAATTGCTACGCTGGCCTGACGCGACTCTCATAAGGCGCAAGCCGGGCTCTCTTGCAATAATGTTTATCCCGCCCGATGTTGATGAGTTGGAAGACCTTCGTATCGACCGGCTGAGGCGGGCATTTTTCGACAAGTGTCCGAAGCTTGCCCGTTGCAGGGAGGACGGCGCGCGAACAGTCTTGGTACTGGAGAGCCTCGACAACGCCCTTACACGCTTCGATCAAATCGGTAGCCATCTTCCTGCGCTGCTAGCAGAGCAGGTGGATGTACCTGACGAGATTTACCTAGTCGAAACCGGGAGGAATCTCTGGTGGACATGGCCCATGAAGCGCGATGACGACCACTGGCCGACCGTAGGTATGCCGGGAAAGAACCAGTGTATTTACGAGGCGGACAAATTGCCGACAGTGGGGCTGCCGAAGTGGTACCGAGAGGCACTCGGACTGGACGAACTGTATAAGCCCCATCCGGTAGGATGGATCCCGGCAACCTGTGATCGAAACGAACTGGACGACATGACATCGGGACGTGTCTAGAACAGGTTACAATCACGCAATCCTACGGAGGTGCTGTCACTGCCGATTGAATTTCCCCACCTCCTTAAGACTCAATTCATATTGGACATAAATGGTATAGGAGACCATCTCATCAACACTAGCTGTTGACAAACCATGCCCTAGCCCTAGCAAATATATTGTCGATTATGACCCCGCCAGTGCTAGTACCACTGGCCCGACGCCCCAGAAGGGGCGTCTCTTTTGGGGTTGAAACAACCACAAATGCTTCTTGATTTCAAACGAGCACTGCCCCTGGATCATTTGGCCTTCTCAACTAGTTCTGATTGGACATTCTCGTAAGAAATATCGACAAGATCAAAGGAATTTGAGGCAAATGTTTTGGTCAGCCGTGGTTCGAATTCTTTCCTTCCGTGCCCACCAAGTTAAAATTTGCACAATGAATAGAATCAAATTGAAGTTTATGGAGGTCGGCTACATTGTTTCGAATAAGTTAATTGACGCGAGTAACTGCTGTCAATTTTCAAACACTGCTTTTTCGAATACGCATATTGACAGTTTGAGGTAGTTGTTTTCGGTAGTGTCTTACTCTACATGCAAATTTATTTAGGTCAAGCAGATTAATTTCTTTGTTTATTATGTACAGATTGTGTGGGTAAAGTACGGCAGATTCGCGAGGAATCTCACTAATTTTGAATAGATTTGGAATTTGATTTGTACGAAATTACGCCTGTAGTAATCTGGTAAATTCGTCTTGATTTATTCCGAACCCGTCGATTCATCCATCATTCGGACCATCGGTGTGAATCAGATTTCATTTAGACCAGGGCAAGATTCACGCTGCGGGTGGCGGGCAAAGGTGGCAATAAATGAAACGAGCCAAATTCGATGATGCATATGAAAAAATAGATGGTGAAGGAACCGGTTGTTTGCTAGTCTTTCCGCTTATGATTCTTGGAATGTTTCTTGTATTCAAACTAATGAGTTCGTGGGACTTGCCTAGTTTGATAACATCCGCATAATTTTGTCTGTCCGTAATTGGCCCTCAAATATAATTTGGATACATGAGTCAGAGATCGGAATTCTTTGCGATAAAAGATAAACCGGAGGAAAAAGCCATGAAGAACAAACCGGACTATTGAGTGAGCAAGACTACTACGTGTACCTGATGAAATTTTCAACCACTGCGAAACACTAGATTCGACGGCATCTGCCGCCCCCTCGCACTACTTCGGACAATACTTCCATGAAATTTCACCAAGACAAATTGGACAAGCTTAAATGTTGTATGAACAAAGAGGAAATCGAAGAATGGCAGTCACCGATGTCAACAAGAAAATTTGTAGAAAAGGTGTTGCAATACCCGAGATTGTCAGATTTAAAAAGCGAAGTTGATCTAGAAATTTTTTGTGATAAGAAAATTGATCGATGTGACGTGCGGAAATTTGTTGAAAACAAAGACGCAAATGCTCTGGCTAAGGTTTTATTTATACTGGCGTGGGGAGGAATGACTCTGCCTAACGCAAAAAAAGCGTTAGAATCGTATCAGAACTGTTGGAAAATGATTGTCGACGATATGCTTGAAAAGAATCTTTGCAGAGATGAAACCTACAAAAGGTTCCATAGCTTGGTTGAAAATGGAAAACTGACGCACATGGGACCTGCATATTTCACAAAACTAATTTATTTTCTGGAACCAAAGCATAACGGTTACATCATGGACCAATGGACAGCACGTTCTATGAATTTGTTAAGGAAGAGTAATAAATACAAAATTCATCTCATATCCACAACCAAGAGGAAGAGTGATGGACTCAGAAATTTTCGAGTAGACCCCATAAAAAACAATGTTTGCATTTATCGCGCCTTTTGTGAAGACTTGGAGCACCTCGCTGAATACTTAGATATTGATTCAGAAGAAACGGAGAAGCTAATATTTTCAAAAGGCGGCAGGGTAAATAAAATGGGATGCTGGAGACATTTTGTTTTGGAAAAGACTAGTAAGACCAGAACTGGGAGATACTGCTAAAAATCGCTCTTTATCATATTGTCCGGGCAGTATTGAATTGTCGTTGCCACGAAGTGTTAAGATCGATGGAGGGAATCGGATGAAGCTGGAGAATGATTATCGATTGCATAGTCGGGATTTGGAGCTGGAGCATCCTCGCTGGTTTCGGCGGCGGGGTCAAGCGAGGCAGAGAAACTCTACGTGCATTTACTGAAGCAGAAGCTATGCAGGAATTTAATTGTTTTACAAACAGGCTTCCAGAAATCAAATAATACGTTTTGACAAATTTTCAGGATGTTGACCTGAAAAAAAATTCAGCCAAGGTTCGGATACGTTGCGACCGCACCCACCAGTTCAATTTGTTCGATAACAATTGGAATGACACACGATTGAGCCGAAGGTGGGAAAATTTCGTCGTGCTTTCAAAGATTTTTGAATAGGTACTGACAAATTACAAATCGATGCCTGCGGATAAATGCCGATGCCCGTGGCTAAAATACTGAAATGGGCTAAGAATTGTAGATCACGAAATCTAGTCAACATATTGCTGATCATAGTATAAGCAATGCTTCAAAGTAGGAATTATCCGTAATTTTTATGAGACTTGCATTTGTAAATGATGTCCGGACTGAGCCGGCGCCAAATGTCCATGGCAAATGCTGTGTCTGTGGAGATGACATGATCTCGAAATGTGGCCAATTCGTTCGTTGGCATTGGGCTCACAAATCCGGGACTACTTGCGATCCGTGGCAGGAGTCTGAAACCGATTGGCACCGATGCTGGAAAAACGCCTTTCCCATAGACTGTCAGGAAGTTGTGCACGTAGATAGTAGAACGAACGAGAAACATGTAGCGGATGTCAAGACTCCCGGTGGAATCGTCGTCGAGGTTCAGCACTCTCCAATTACGGATGAAGAAGTCAAAAGTCGAGAGAGTTTCTACAGAAATATGGTTTGGATAGTCGATGCACGACACCTTTACGGTTGGTTTTTGCTAGGCAGAGCGTATGATCTGGCAAGTTGTTGTCCGATGACGTATCAAATCAAATGGCACGGATCGAGTAGATTGTTGGACAAGTGGTCAGAATCAGCAGTTCATGTATATTTCGACGTTATGGACAGTGTCCGGGAACATGAAGATGAATACGGAAAATTGTGGGTTTTGGCACGTGATACGCATGTTCCAGTTGAGAAAAGGTTTCTATGGAGGTTACTAGAATTCGATGCTACTGCCAGAACTGGATATATTGCGCCCGTGCAAGCGGAAGTGATTATTGAAGCAGTTATGGATGGAAATTATCCACCATTACATGAATGCGAGGAGGAAGACGCTTGGCGATATCGAAGGGAACTTCGCGAGGTTGCTGGCCACATCGACGAACACGGAAATCGGATAACCACTTTCCAATTGCAGAAGTCAAAACCGCTAACGAATGATCACAAGCAATTCGATAGGTCATATACTGTCATTGACGATGCTGATTTACCGTTCTGAAGTATGACGGCCACACTTCGGAATTCACCCACGTAACATTCTTGCGGATGGTCTTGAGTGAAAATCTCCGCTTTTGAGTTAGCCGGTGTGTCCTGCCCAAAAATCGTTGGACACGAAAACATTATTTTTGTGTCAGTTTTTCTTTTTAAAATTTTCCCTCATCTCTCACCAACGCAGGTGAGATATGAGGGTTAGCTTGAGTTGCGCCGAAGGATAGCTTGGACTCGCGCTTTCGCAACGGTTAGCATACATTCCAACCGGGTTACCATTTCTGAAAGAATGCAGGTAAATCATACCGTAATCGGTGTAGACTGCTACGCCATCATAGAAAGAATATCGTGTATTCAAGATGAGCAAACGATCAAAGCGACATCACTATATCCCAAGATTTATCTTGAATGAATTTTGTATTAATGGAAAAATCTGGGTAGGAGATAAAATCAGTGGAGACGTTTTCCGCTGTACACCGAACAATACTTTCACTGAGCGAAATTTGAATGTCGGCTATGACTTAGAAGATATCGAAAAACAAAACGATAAATTCGAGCGAATTCTCCAAGGAATTGAGAGCGATGCCGCTCCAGGAGTAAAGAAGATAATTTGTAAAGCTCGCACTAATGAACCTCTTCAACTTTTGCCAAAAGAAAGAGAAGCTGTAAAAATCTTCTATCATGCTTTATGTAGACGTACACCGGAATTTTCGGACGAAATGATGAATTGGAATGAAAGTCTTGACGACGCTGTGAATGAGGCTGTACAGCGGACTTTAGATAACGGAGGAATATCTACAACGAATCCCAGAATTTTGGACCAAAATTCAGAATACCAAACGATCAAGATTGCCGTGAAGCAAAATAGTAAGGCTCGATACTTCTCTGGTGATCATGCTCTCATTCAGAAAGACGTTCAACGATTCTTCCGCGACACAGGGCTACTGATGGCGGTCATTCGTTGTAAAAAGCGAAGCTTCGTTATTGGGAGTCATGGCATTGCTAATGTTTCCAGAGGTGAAGCACTGGGGAGTTGGTTCCCAATTGCACACGATGTCGCTTTAGCACCAACACTCTTTCCTGACAAGGATATATTTCTTGATTTAGACCGCAAGAATGAGCATATCATCAAGTGCCTAAACGTAGGTGTCCATCAACAGAGCAGATTTGTTGCTGGCCGATCAGAAGCACTTATTCGGTCACTGATGACACACTAGTTGAGTCGACAGAACATTCGCTACATCGTTTTTCGTTGATCATCGCTTACGGGTTTATCACGCCGAAATAATGTTGGATACAACAGCATGAGCTGGCCGAGTTTTAATTCAATTTCACAAAGGAGTAACACATTTTTTCGTCGATTTGAAATCAGTATGAAAACGCATAATCCCCAAGGTTCAAATTCTTTCCTTCCGTGCCCACCAAATACGGTCTTTCAACACGATTCCATTTTGTTATAGGTAAAAATATTTACTAGTCGTTGTATTGCTACTTTTACTTATAAGCCAATTTGTTTATACGCGAAAATATGATTAAAATTTCGCGTTATATAAATTTGATGTGAATCTGTTCTGGGGGTTTGACCCCGATGAGGCCCAAACTGCCTATCAACCGCCCATGAAATCAATGTAACTCCAATGGCTTTCAAAAAAACATCCACCCAATCTCCTATCCCTAAGAGTCCCGACAGACTTTTTAGGGATCTGCCGCGCCGCAAGCATGCTAGCCTTTTTGACCACCAAGGTCAAATCCTACGCAATTATGTAGACGAAGCGTTAAACGTATCAGACGTAGCATTTCAGTTACCAACTGGTAGCGGCAAGACGTTAGTGGGACTGTTGCTGGCGGAGTGGAGACGACGGAAGTTCGCGGAACGGGTGGTTTACCTTTGTTCAACTCGGCAACTTGTGAGGCAAGTGGCTGACGAGGCATCGTCCAAGTATGGTCTGACGGTTGAACCGTTCATAGGAAAAGTTACTGGCTACGCACCGGTGGCTCGCGCAACCTATGAAAATTCCGATCGTGTAGCCGTGACGACTTATAGCAGTCTGTTCAATACAAATCCATTCTTCTCCAATCCAGAGATCGTAATCTTGGACGATGTTCACACGTCGGAAAACTACATTGCCAGCCTCTGGACGCTTCAGGTCAGCCGTTTAAACGATGATGACGCAATGCTCTTCAGAACCATCACGGGAGTTCTCAAGGGCGTCGTGAGCAAGGCAATCTATGAACGCCTCACTGGTGATTCGAAGTCAATCGATGACATCACATGGGTGGACAAAATTCCCACCCCGATGCTTTTAGAAGTATCCCATGAACTGCACGCGGCTATTGCCGAGAACATAGGTGATGCCGAGCAGAAATATCCTTGGCTAATGATACGTGACCATCTAAACGCCTGTCAGGTATATATATCTTCGTCAAACATATTAATACGTCCCCTAATTCCACCGACATGGACGCATGCGCCATTTGCTAATGCCAAGCAGCGAATCTTCATGTCTGCTACGTTGGGCTCTGGGGGCGACTTGGAGCGACTAACCGGACAGTCCAAAATCCTTCGCCTACCCATCCCAGAAGGTTGGGATCGTCAAGGAATCGGTCGTCGCTTCTTTATCTTTCCTGAAAAATCTCTGCAGGAGGACAAGGTCGCCAAACTGCGTTGCAAATTAATGAAGACAGCCGGACGTAGCCTCGTCCTTACTCCTAGCGATAGGGCTGCTCAGGCTATAGTCAGTGAGGTGGAAGGTTTGCTGGGTTACCCTGTGTACTCTGGGTTAGATCTCGAAGACCGTAAGGCTGAGTTTTTGCAGACTAATCCAGCAGTGGCCGTAGTTGCGAACCGATATGACGGAATCGACCTGCCTGACGATGACTGTCGTCTCCTATTCATCGAGGGATTACCCCGAACCGTCAACCTTCAAGAGCGATTCCTAATGACACGCATGGGTGCAAACTTGCTTTTCAACGAACGTATACAAACACGAGTACTGCAGGCGGTTGGACGCTGTTCCAGAGGCTTGAACGACTATTCTGCGGTGGTTGTCATGGGCGATGATCTCCCAGCGTACCTCACTGATCAGAGTCGCCGCAACCATTGGCATCCAGAATTACAAGCGGAGCTTGAGTTTGGAATTTTCCAATCATCACAAATCGACATAAAGAATTTTTTAGATAACTTTAATATTTTCTTGGAACATGAAGAAGATTGGGAAGAAGTAAACGAATCCATCCTTGAACGCCGCGAATGTGTGACCCAAACTGATTTTCCGGCCATGTCCGATTTGAATGGGGCAGTGATCCATGAAATCGCCTGGCAAAAGGCGATGTGGAACTATGACTATGTCGAGGCGTTTGAGGCAGCAAGGGAGGTTCTCGGTAAGCTTAGCCACACAGATCTCCGCGGCTACCGAGCACTCTGGCACTATTTGGCGGGTAGTGCCGCGGAACTAGCAGTCGAAGATGGTGACTCAAATTTTTCTATTCAAGCAAAGACTCAATTCCAGAGAGCAAAAAACTCGTCATCCGGAATTAGCTGGCTGATCGGCCTTGCCCGAGGCAAAGGGACGACGCTGACCCCGGCGGAGCGAGATCAGTCTACTGTGATGCTCCAAGTGGAGCGACTTGAAACCTACCTTCAGCAGCTTGGCACACTGCATAACCGCAAATATTCGGCACGAGAGTTGGAGATCCGTGAGGGGTTGACTAAAGGTACGAGCTTTGAGATAACGCAAGTGTTGCTCGGGCAGCATTTGGGCTTTGAGGTGGGAAAACTCAAGAGCGACGCCTCGCCTGACCCATGGTGGCGTGTAGGGGAAGTCACGATAGTCTTTGAGGATCACGCCAATGCCAAGTCAAGCTCGGTGATAAGTGCCACAAAAGCCCGCCAAGCAGCTTCCCATCCTAATTGGATACGCGAGCACGTTCCGGGAACCACAGAAGGAATAATTCTACCTGTTTTGGTCACGCCAGCAAGCAAGGCTAACGAGGGAGCGATTCCACACCTCAGACAAGTGTTCTACTGGGGGTTAGACGAATTTCGTAAATGGGCCAACATTGCTCTCGACACTGTGCGTGAGCTTCGGCGCACCTACACTGAACCCGGCAATCTAGAGTGGCGTGCAGAAGCCGCCATCAAATTGGAGGCGATCTGTGCCGATGCACCCAGCCTCTCGTCTTGGCTTTCAGAACGGCCTGCCGCCAACCACCTTGCTGTCGTGAAGTGAAAGAGGGTGTGCTTGTTGTTGTCCGTAACGACAGACGATACCGAGCGGAGGCACGCCCGCTCTAGTGATAGTAATCCTCGACCAGAGCTCAGATATATCCCGTCTTGGTTTCACCGCGCCCCGAATATAGGACCGTCACGGAGGGCTTGATCAAAAAGAGCTTCGAACAGAAACCTTTACCTTTCTAACAAACGCTTCAGATTCGATCTCACATGTGCTCATAGATCGTCGCCGAAGAATCCATTTATGCTGCGATTGGTAGTTATCGAATCGGGAACGAAGCCAATAATTTATCCTTTAATCATTTTGCATCGGAATTGAATACTCGGATTAGACGATTTGAATCCTTCCAACATGGTTTCAACTGCAAAAACCGCCCCAATCTATCGAAGTAAAAAACCTCAAATTTATTTTAAAACTAAGTGTAAATTGTGTATCCGGTACAACACAACAGTCATCTAGTCGCGATAGTGTATGCTGAGTGAATTATAATTGGCTAGGCATTGTAAAATACTAGGTGAGATTTCTTTGAGTATAGTTCGATTTCATCTCCTGCTCATACGCTTGTAGTCTCGCTTGAATTGAGTAGTTTTGTTTAATCTTGCGCATTCAACTCTTCCTATAGTTCTTCTATCCTATCGAAAGATTCTAGTTGTTCCTCCCCAGCATCTTGTATTGCAGCAATTGTTGTGGAATCTGGTACTATCGTGTCAAATAGTAAAGATTTTTCAGATACTACGTGAATTGACTTATTTCGAAAGGCATCGGGCAAGGTCAATTCCATGCTAGCTAACATGGCAAATTCTTCTTTATTAAATTTTTTGATTATGCTGATGCGAACAACAGTTTTTTCGCTCATAAATTTTATAACTCTTTAGTTTTGGCAAATTTAATCAAATTGCAGCGTATAAACTACGTTATTGTCCTTCGTAGTCTTTCCACTTCAAAGTAAATTTTTTGCGTTCCCCATTTTGTTTCAAAGATTATCTGGTGTTTCTTTATATGAAGTGCAAAACCCGTCTATCGAGAAAAATTCAGCCCCATGGACTAGTGCAGTCGTGTGACACGTCGAAGAACACGCACTCATGTCTCTGTCGTGGTGGGCTGCGAAATTAGCGTATGTTAACGCACATAGGAAATTTGACGGAAGACGGTTCGATGGGGTAATCTGTTTGACCATCGCGTTACAATAGTGTAGTAATGCGTCCGCGTAGCAGTAATCGGTGACGGGCGGCGAGGCTATAAGGTGACACCGGTCTCAGTCGAAACGAAGGAGAAATCATAGCTTGTGGCGAAAGAGAGGTGAGGTAATAAGGGTTTCCAATATCTGGTTATTTCGCTTCAAGTTTTACCGGTCCTAGTAGATTGCGCAAGACCAATGCTGAGTTGTTGGTGTTGTTCTCAAGAATTCTCTGAATTGGGCAGGCCTTTCTTCAATCCATTCAATTGGCGGGGTTTGAAAAACTTTATTGCGAGTTTGACGTTATCCATCAATTTCAGTCTGCGATGCGTCAAATTTTTGTTCGCTTGCCAATAGTGCTTCATTTAGAGCTCGACTTCCTTTTCCCTCACCAATGAAGTCAATGTAGTTACTGAGTCGTCGCTTCTCCGATCATAGCTCAAATTCTTTTCGTTGAATAAAATCGGTAATCTATAGAAAGGGACGGACAGCAACGTTTGAGCGTCTGTTAGACGATCAGAATTCTACCGAGAGGCGAAAGTTGATCCTATTCAAGTTTCTTGTTCAGTGTTCTAAACCATCGCTAGCTGTCGTAATTGCTATCTTCGAAGTTTACATCGGTTTCTATGAGAACCCAAATCAGCGCTAGTAAATTAATACTATTCATGATGTATTCAGCATCAGGTGTATTCAATTTTTGTTTGCGAGTATTGTGAAATAGTTGAAAATCAATTCTTGCTATCCTTAGTTGTATCCGTTCTGACTCAAGAAAGCAGTCCCAGTACTCCACCTGGAATCCCATTGCTCCGTAACAATTCGAAAATTGAACCTACCTGCGGTTCATTAGCTGTGCTTATCCAGTAAGTTTTCGGAGGACCCACTGTAAGCACCCAACCCAGCTCAAAATTGAAAGACAAGTTGTCATAATCTGATGAGATGAACTCCCGCTTGAGATGGATTGCCAACATTATAAAGTTGGTAAAATCGTAGTAGTCGGACAAACGAGAAACGACTTAAATGAACAGTATCAATCACTAATATGTTGAATAATGTTGCGGTTAGACTCTTGAATGACAAAATTTCAACTGCTGCTATACTCTTGTGTTCCCTACTGCAGTTTCACACCTTGTATCATATTTGAAAAATTTTCTATTAACTTCTCAATTTCTTTATCCAGTATCTCTGGTTCTTCCACCAGATTCTTTAGCTGCTGGTACATCTCCGCTAACGTCTTCTCAAGTTCTTCTCCCCGATCCATATCACCACTCTCCTCATTCGTGAAGAATTAGCGGAAAATCATCAAACATCTCTGGTAGACGTTCCAGACAATGCGTGTCTTTGGTCGCTCATCGCCCTTGCGTGGCCGACCGTTTCGAGTCGGAATTTTGGATAGGTAGGTATTTCTTTCGCAGCAGTTCCATCGCTGTGTACTGTAGCTCGTTCAGGTGCGAGAAGTCTATCCGGCCCGTAATCCAGTGGGCTATGTTGGCCCGATATTTGTAGAGTTCCTTTGGCGTCGTCTTTCCCACGATTGCCGTGTCGATGTTCCTTAGTTGCGGATAACTCAGAAGTCTACCCGCATCTTCAACCGCTTGCCATAGACGCAGGTACCAGAGCCGGAGGTAACTGTCGTCCTTGTTCTCGCTCAGCACCAAAGAATCGAACAGTTCCAGAGCGGCTGGCTCCGAGTCAGACATCATCGCTTGAAGCATAGACTCTATCCGGTCTGCCTTTTCCTGAATGTCCCTTGCTTCAAGACGAGACGCGACTTGTGCGTTCGCGCTCTTCAAGGTCGGGATCAGCGTATAGACGACCTGGCCTTCGCTACTTACGAAGCAGGAGCAGCTATAGTGCATCTCTATGTGGTTTGTTACATTCTGCTCTACTTTGACGGCGGCCAGTACGACGTTGACAGTGTGTATGTTGGCGTGGAAGTTGGGCCAAGAGCCGTCGATTGTCTTGACAGCGGTGAGCGCCCTTTTTCCTTCCCTGCCTCCCTCTATAATTGCCTCTCCATCCCGGCATTCGTCAACGGTGAAGCACTCGCCGCTGTCTAGGACAGTCGAAGAGACATCTGCGCACTCCTCTATCACGAGGAAGAGCGGCACTTTCGGGTTAGATTGGCGGTTGGCCTGTTCGACGGTTTTTTTGTACGTGCTGTGCACGCCGGAACGCAAGGACACATCGATGGAGTAGTGCAGAGATGCAGTCGAATTGCGCTCGAAGTACGCCGGAAGGTCAGACAGAATTGCGGCTTTGAAACCGCCATGCGAGTAGACGATCTGATGATCTACGGCTTCTACCAAATGAGAACCAGGATATTCGAATATGGACGTGCGGCAGTATCCAGTGATCGTGCAGTTTGCTGGCCTGCTGCCTAGCGGCGCCACCATCTGCTTGGCTGCATATTTTGTAAATCCTCCACTCCCGGCGTTCTCAAGGCTCCTCAGAAGGGATTCTCGTCGGTTCCTACTGCCCTTATTCCGTCTCACCATGCTTACCTCGTCCAATCATTGTCTATACCAATGTCGATAGCCATCTTTCATTTACAACTCTACATCGACTACGCTTTCAGCTTCATGCGGGTCCGCCCGTGCCTGACCAGTTGCCGGTTACGCAACTTCATGATTCTTGGCATCTAGTCTCTGGTTGCCGCGTATACACAAAGCCCCGCTGGGGAGAATGTCCAAAAGACATTCAACCTTGCGAAAGTCTAGTCTGTAAACGTTTCAGAGGCTGTTGGTGATTCACGTTATTCACTATTCATTTGATGCAGGTCATCCATTAGCCTGTATACGATGCGAATCGTAATGGAATTACCGGGTCAAGAATCATGATCAATATGGAGTTATAGTCACCTGAGAACTGGAGCACCAAATTTAAATATGTTTTACTGCTTTAGTGATTTTCGTCCAATATTCGGAGCGTTTTAGTTTCCATGAACTAGGACTCAGAATTTACGATCCTTTTGACCGCCTTCGCAACGGCATTGTAACCCACGCAGAGATGGCGAGCGATTGTGGAGGTAATTAAGCCAAGTTGCTTTAGATGCAGTGCTGTGGGAACTATTCTTGATATAGAGATCGCTTCTCGAATTTACAATAGTCAATTTTAAAGGACAATTCAGCTAAGGTTTGAGTTTTTCCCGTCCGTGCCCGCCAATCAAAAATAGTTTAATACTAACTGTGTACATAGAGTTTTTTTACAAAAAAACGGAAATAATTGAATGTGAAGAAGGATGGATTTTAGGAGTCAGAACGGCACAACTGATGACTAGACCGGGTTGGCAACTACCGAAGGATTGTTGTTGGATTGAGAGGACAACAATCTAGTGCGGGAGATTCCAAAATTCGATGAAGTTGTTAGGGTATTCTAACTTGAATCATTTTGCAGTTACGATTCGCCAAAATCATTACAAGCCATCTTCCCTTCAGCTT
This sequence comes from Arenicellales bacterium, assembly GCA_965219265.1. Classification (GTDB taxonomy): domain Bacteria; phylum Pseudomonadota; class Gammaproteobacteria; order Arenicellales; family JAJDZL01; genus JAJDZL01. Next base: position 2,366,947 of record OZ244730.1, on the reverse strand, counting down.
GAGATTATAAATTGCTAACATGACCGATAAAAACGAAAACAAATTACCTTCTCGGGCACTTGCGGCTCAGATGTTGGAAAACCAAGGTGAAAGTGAGCGCGAGCATCTGCTCACGACTGCCGATGAACTACGCAAGGATATGGAGCGTCAAAGCCTCCAAGTTCGCGACTTAATCTTGGAGCAACCACCTGTGCATTTGCTCGGATACTTATGGGCCCAGTTTTACAAGGGCGTTCCAGCCGGTCACCACAAGAAAGACGAGGATTGCACAACGAATAATGAGTTAATCCAGAAATTTCAGTTCGCTCTGGAATATGTACACGCTGTTTGGAGTTGTCATGCGCAACTTGCCGACGAAAATACGTTATTAAACAGATCAAAAGCAGACGCATTATTTGAGGTGCTTGAAACACTAAAAAATACGACCATGATGTACTGTATGGCGAGTTCAGCGGCGAACATCGAATCGGAGGATGAGCGCCAGTTAGCTGACACAGAATTTCGCGCCAAATCCACGTGGGTACTCATTCGGGGCCATAGATATCAGGTTTTGGAGGAGGAATTCTTCGCGTTTGTTCTCGAACCGCATGCAGACGCGTTGCGAACCACTTACGGGCTTGAATTCCACGCAATCGCCGCTGAAATTCAGGCAATTGCGATCACTATGCGTGCTGGAATCAGCGACGCAACTCAGAAGATACAGAAAGGCATGGAACAAGTCTATACCTTGATAGAAGAATCAGATATTGGGTTTGGTGCAGCCATCGAAAAGCTCAACGAGTGTGATGACAATTTCGCAGCCGAAATGTCCGATGCCGTACACGACATGTTCTTCGGCGGTATATGTAATTTATCCCGGCATACCAACTTGTCGTCACCTCTGCTTGAGGACTTCTCCTATTTGCCTGGAGATAACACTGAATTCTTCGCCGATGGTGATTTCAAAGGAACGCCGATGCGAACTCTCCCCGCTTTAATAAAACCGGGTATCAAACTTGGAGACGATTACTATGTCACCGACGGCCAATTCATTCGCGATGCTGCATACCGTGCAATACAGCGCGGATTGCTATGCCGTTTGCCTGCGTATCGCGAGGAGTGGAACCGCCGCCAAAAAGCTCTAATAGAGCGATCATTTCCCATGATATTTAGTCGCCAATTCGCCGAAGCGGCTACGTATTCGGAAGTCTATTTTAGTAACCCAAAGACTGGCCAATGGGTGGAAACAGATCTTGTGATGATGGTTGATGACGTTCTCTTGGTTGTTGAAGCCAAGGCTGGCGTGATGGCAATGCATTCACCGGCGACTAACTTCGACCGCCATGAACGCGCTATCCGCGAACTAATCATCAAGGCGTATGAACAGTGTAAACGCTTTACCGAGTATCTATCGAGTGCTCCTGACGTTCCGCTCTATAACAGGGTCGACGGTGAGTATGTTGAAATAGGTCGTCTTCGGCAGTGTAATATTAGAGTGATTTTACCGATCGGTCTTACGGTTGAAGCGTTTACTCCCTTTTCTGCTATGTCCAAAGATCTAGCTGAAATTCAGCCGCTACTTGAGAAACACCCTTTCATTTCCATGTCGGTGGATGATCTATTTGTGCTCAACCGTTTCTTGCCGACCACTGGCGAACTCCTTCACTACCTTGAGGTACGACAGCAAGCGGCGGGCATTCCGAACGCTATACTGTTCGATGAAATCGACCACCTTGGTGCTTATATCAAAGTCAATCGATTTGATATGCAGATCAAGGATCAACTCAGGGAGGCTAATATAGTCATATGGGATTCGTTCAGTGACGTGGTAGACAAGCATTTCGAAGGGGAAATCTGGAAAACCGCGATTGCGCCGCACCAAGAGTATCCAGAGGGACTAATAGCAGTGTTTAGCGCGCTTGATAAATACCGCCCGGCTGGATGGCTTGAGATTGATGCTCATATTCGAAATCTTAGCAGAAACAGCAGGAACAACCTTGCCGAATTTCTTACGGAACTTAGTGCAACACTGCTTGAACATCCCATCCGCCGCTTTCTAATCGGTGATGAAAGCAATGCCATTCAAGTATGGCTATGCCGGTTTGGTAGCGAACCGAAGCCGCGAGAGATGCGTTTTCATGGGGAAGTTGGCTGCCTTACTATAAATGCGACGAGGATTATGGTACTTCAGCTCTCGTACAATGAAAAAGAAGAAATTGCTAATCTTGCGTGCACCTCATTTGTCAACCCACCTGTTACTCAAACCAACTATGCCAATTTGAAGCGCGAAGCCAAGCGTCAATGCGCTCGGCTTGTAAAACGCAACCAGTAATATTTGCCCCTGTTTCCGCACTAGTCGTTATGAACTTCACCCATTGGGTGAAATCCGATTTTTCTTGAAAGCCTTATTGTACAAGGCTTTACTATTAGTCTCAGATTTCAAAATTCGGATTAGAGTAAATTCAATCTATGACTTCGGATCAGTTTTAAAATAGCGATGGGAGGTTGTTTGATTGGAGACTTTGCGGTGGTGCTGATTTACGAGTATTCTTCATCCAAGCTTGCACATTATTTTTCTCTATCTCTACCCAAGAGCTATAAAGTGAATTTTTCACTCCTATTTCATTGAAATTCCATACCCTCTTTGACAATTCTGCTTTCAACCTTCCCGTCGATTTATATGGTTGATTCGGTATAGAATCTATCGGAATAATTGTGTGGATTTTCGTTATATCGCGAACTCTATATCGATTTGATGACTCACATGCTGTAATTATTGCGTGGCCATTTTCTTGAGGAATTACGACCGTGTAGCCTAGATCTAAAAAATTTTCTCTTCCGGGTTCGTTCAAAATCCAACAGTCCCATCCAGCCACAGTAGGTTGAGAATCAAGAAGAAATGCACGTATTTCAAGTGAGTTCCAATCATGCTCTCTAAATCTCCTCCCAAGTTCATCTGCTTTCGTATTAATAGCGCTTGCAACATTGCGCATTTGAATCAACATGTTTTCAGCTTCTTCGTCGCTCATAGAATGATTGAATGCTGTTTCCTTAAACTGTAACCAATCTTCTTTACGCTGAATATTTTCAAAAATAGCGCAATAGCGTGATAAATGAAGCAAATTTTGTCTTAGAACCACTCGGTAGACTGCTTTGAACAAATTTTCTTGGTCGGAAAGATCAATTCGATTTACATCTAATCCCGCAAACATTTGATCATGTTTTTGACACGCCCATTTGCCCGCACTGAATTGGCTAATTGACACCCGTTGCATGGATTCGTACCTTTCCACGGACTCATGGAAAGAAGTAGTGTCCCTGTTCGCGCGAATTTTGAATTCACTGTCAGCGATTAACTTCAAATGTAATTTCGAAATCGCGTGCCTTTGCCCAATTGGCCCCTCACATTCACTTGGTTGGTTTACGTCATACGAATAGTTGCCTGGCATACAATATCCGTTCACCAACTTGCGATAGCTATCAGTAAGTGCTTTTGACAATGATTTTTGATTTCTTGCCACAACGGCTACCAGCAATTGTCATTTTGAAAAATAGTTCTCTATCACTAGTTGCTATGGGAGTTTCAAGGTACACGATGAAAGTGATTGTTCACTAACTTTGTTTCCTGTACGAAGCCGCCCTTGAAGTTGTTCCTATGCTCACTAATTCTGCGGGGGTTCGTGACGGTGTGGCATTGAGTTGTTGTGTATCTGTTACTGATCATTGTAAGTTGTGGTTATAAAAAAATATTGTGTTTCGCGTCTTCGTAGTTAGTACGGTACATTGCCCATAAGCCTTGTATCTCTAGGTTAGTTTTTCTGGTTTCACCCATTGAGTGAAACCATTTTGTTTAAGAAAGCTATATAGTGCAAGGCTTTCTTCTTGGTTTGGAAATTCTAATTTCAGATTGGAAAATTCAGAATCTGGAGCCCCCCTGTACAGCGAGGTATAAAATTCCGACCATGGAAGAATCAGTTAGAACGTCCACACTCACGTGCTCCAGAAGAGAAAGCATGTTTCGGAGTTTCGAGTTTTTCATACTGACTAGCAACGAAGTTCTATCTCGCCTTATCGTACTGTGCGTTGTCAGCGTACGCAAATGCAACTATCATGAATTAGCTGAGATGAACTCAAGATGTTTTATTCGAGGAGCTCTATAAAGTTATGCGCCTTTCATGGAACGAAATTCGTACCCGTGCTGCCAGTTTCGCCAATGAATGGCGTAATGCTTCGTATGAGAAAGGGGAGACACAAAGTTTCTACAACGATTTCTTCCAGGTATTCGGTGTAAAAATGAGAAGTGTAGCGCGCTACGAGGAGCATGTGAAGAAGCTGGACAATCGTTACGGCTTCATTGATCTATTCTGGCCGGGTGTTCTGCTCGTTGAGCAGAAAAGCGCTGGTAAAAATCTAGCCTGTGCCTACGACCAGGCAGGGGAGTACTTCGATGCACTCCCCGAAGTTAAACGCCCTCGCTACATCCTAGTAAGCGACTTTCAGAATTTTGAGCTTCATGATTTGGACCAACGTGAAAAAGTCGTTTTTAGGCTGTCAGATTTTCCCAATCATGTGGATAAATTCGGCTTCATACTAGGAATTCAACGCAAGACATTTCGGGATCAGGACCCAGTAAACATTCAAGCTGCTGAACTGGTAGGAAAGCTGCACGACGCTCTTGAATCTGCGGGCTATAGAGGCCACGATCTTGAGCGATTCTTGGTGCGTATTGTTTTTTGCATGTTCGCAGATGATACCGGCATATTCGAACCACGTGACATCTTTCTCGACTTCATCGAGACACGTACAGGCGAGGACGGTGCCAATCTTGGTCCTTGGCTATCACAACTATTCCAAGTACTGAATACTCAGGAGAACGAACGCTCAGCAATTCTTGACGAAGATCTTGCACGCTTCCCCTACGTCAACGGTGATTTGTTTAACGAGCCACTAGGAATTCCATCATTCGATGGAAAAATGCGCAGAGCACTGCTAGTCGCCTGCCGATTTGACTGGTCGGATATTTCTCCAGCCATTTTTGGTGCACTTTTCCAGTCGGTTATGGATCCAGTTCAACGCCGTGCTGAAGGTGCGCATTACACGACTGAAAAAAACATTCTGAAAGTGATCGATTCTCTGTTTATGGATGACTTACGGGCAGAATTTTCCAAAATTAATGCTCGAAAGGACAATCGCCGCATACACGAACTGAATCAATTTCAGAAGAGACTTGGGCAAATGAGATTCTTCGACCCGGCGTGTGGTTGCGGTAATTTTCTTGTTATTGCATATAGAGAGATTCGGCTCCTTGAAAATGAAATAATTCGGGAAATACACACTACAATCGGAAAAAAAGTTCAGCAAGTGCTCGACGTCAAAATGGTTTCACTTGTGGACGTAGACCAGTTCTTTGGAATTGAAATTAACGAATTTCCGGTTCGTATCGCTGAGACCGCGATGTGGATGATGGATCACATCATGAACAACCAGTTAAGTCTGGATTTAGGCCAAACCTATACCCGTATACCACTACAAAAGTCATCGAAAATTTTGAACGCCGACGCGTTGGAGATCAATTGGTCGGCATTACTACCCTCTGGGGACTGCACTTTCGTACTCGGTAATCCACCCTTCGTAGGTTCGAAACTCCAAACAGAAGAACAGCGTACGCAGGTGCAACAAATCGCCAATTTGAGCAAAACTGGTGGCACACTCGACTATGTGGCCGCGTGGTTCATAAAAGCCGCTGAGTATATACGGAACACTAAAGTGCGAATCGGCTTTGTTTCGACAAATTCGATTACGCAAGGTGAGCAGATCGCACAGCTTTGGCCAATTTTGTTGAACAAATACAAACTGATAATAGACTTTGCACATCGAACATTTGCTTGGGGTTCAGATGCACGTGGCAAAGCACACGTGCATGTTGTTATTGTTGGTATGTGCTGGCAAGAATACGAGCGGAAAAATAAACAACTGTTTAGTTACCCCGATGTGAATGGTGATCCAGAAGAAAGTCAGCATACTATGCTATCGCCCTATTTAATGGGAGCAAGTGGTTTATCCAACCCAAATCTTACGGTGAGCGAACTAAGTATTCCAATTGATGGAAGAACAAAAATGATCATGGGTTCTAAACCCATAGATAAAGGCAACTACATATTTAAAGAGAAAGAATATTTTGCATTTCTTGAAATTGAGCCGGAAGCCGAATGTTTTCTAAGGCCATTTGTAGGTTCGCGCGAATTCTTGCAAGGTGGTAAACGCTGGATTTTAGCTCTGCACAACGCAACTCCTTCCCAACTGACGCGACTACCGTATGTGCGAAAACGTATCGCCGCTGTCCGCTCCTACAGAGAATCTAGCAAAAGTAGCCCCACACAAAAATTGGCCGCAACACCAACACTATTTCATCTAAATGTCCTTCCTACTGCACCGTTTCTTGTTGTTCCCAGAGTAAGTTCTGAGCGCAGGGAATACATACCCATAGGTTGGCTTGAACCGCCTTTAATACCGAGTGACGCAACGTTAGTGCTTCAAAATGCTACACTGTGTGATTTTGCACTGTTGACATCTGCCATGCACATGGCTTGGTTACGCCATGTTGGAGGGCGACTGGAAAGTCGCTACCGGTATTCGATTGGTCTTGTCTATAACACATTTCCGCTTCCGCAACAAACCGATCTATCGAAACTAGAGCCGCTAGCGCAAGATGTGCTAAATGCCAGATCGGCCTATCCAGATTCCACGCTGGCTAATCTTTACGATCCAGACCTAATGCCCCCGAAACTCCGAAAAACACATCTAGCGCTAGACCGAGCGGTCGATAGACTATACAAACGCACCGGATTTGCTTCGGAGCGTGATCGTATTGAGCATTTATTCATGCTATATGAAAAAATACAGGCCCCGCTACATGCCGAGATCAACTCTAGAAAGAAACAACGAAAGAAAAACCGAACCTAGAGAAACCTGATGATTGGACGTATTTTCATTATTAAGAATTGAATTTGCCTGATGTAGATCGTTGTTCTACAGCAATTCGAGTACTCGAGGTTGGCACATTGCATCAATTCGGATAGGAAGTTGTCCCTGAATTCGTTGTTCGGAGTTAACGATAACGAAAAATAGTCGACCCTGAAAAATCCATTTATCCCGTGGTTGGAAGCAATTGAGTCGCGAATGAATTTGTTGATCGACTCTGTAACCATCGTGCACCGGAATTGATTTCCGTAATGAGACGATTTGCCCCCTCCCAACAGCGTATCGACGCCCAAAACCGTTCCCAAAAATCGAGACAAAAAAACCTCAGGCGCTTCAATATCAAGCGTAAATTATGTCCTGCACAGCACAGCAGCACGTTCATCTGGTCACCGAGTGTGCCTTTGAGATAATTGCGACCCAGTAATCCATCGCTCTTCAGGTGACCAATAATCGGTTCAATCGCCTGTCGACGTTTCAGGCTTCGCTTTAAGCGTTGCGTGGTGATGCCTCGCTTCTGACCGGAAATATACACTTCGCTTAGACTCTCGCCATGTCCCCGGTAACCGCGATCCACAAAAACCTCATCTATCCGCTGCCCGCTCATCCGACGTACCTGCTGCAGTGCTCCACTCAACGTATGTCCATCATAAGGGTTACCTGATAAAGCCATCGCGCCGACCACGAAGTTACTCTTGTTGGCCGCCGCGATACTCACCTTCACTCCAAACTCATAATGCTTGTGAGCTTTGCCCTTGGCAAGGCATTCCACTTCCGGAGCATGCAGGCTGTAGAGTTTGTTCCGGTCGTGTCGTTGCTGCTTCAACAACCGATGCGCTAACCACAGTTCCTCAGCAAACTGCCCTTGTCGTGTGGGGTCTGACGCAATCTTGCGTTCGATATCGCGAACCACACGTCCCAAATAGGTTCGCAGTGTTTTGACTTCGCGACGCATTCGACGATATTGCCGGGCATGGGCATATCTGTTCGCTTTGAGTAACGCTTTCGGTCCTTTTCGAGCATAACTCTGGCGAAGCACCACGCCATGTCTTCGGCATAAACGAACCAGCCGCTCACGCGAGCGATTCAATAACCTGCTGTCGGTCGGATAACTCACCGCCTTCTCCTGTACCGTGGTATCCACCGTCACTCTTTTAAGATGCGAGGGTTTCACCACTTTACATGTCACTCCAACAGTCACTGTGAGTTGTAGAATCAACTCACAGCCACTTTCGCCAATGCGCTTTCGATAACGCGTCATACTGCTCGGGTCAATCGGAGGTTTATGCTGGAAATAGACCTCGCCGCAAAACTTCTACCAGTAAGGATTCTCCACCCATCTGTCTACCACTTCCTCGTCAGACATGCCGTACAAATGCTTCAGCATTTGCAGACCCACCATCAGGCGAGTGGGTTTGCCGGGGCACCCCTTATTCGGGCAATACAGGGATCCGAAGCTTTCATCGAACACCGACCAGTCGATCATCTCGGCCAGGCGGTAGAGTTCGTGATTGCGGTTGATGATGTTGTCCAGTTGCAGCCGGAACAGGTCGAACTGGGTTTGATTTGAAGGTTTTTCGGGGACCATTTTTCACTCCGAAATTGCAAGGAATTGACTATGAATTATAGCATTACTTGCAAAATAAGAACAGTGATTATGGAAGATTATATTAATATAAACAGCATGTTATGTGCTATTTATTGATTATTCAGGGACGACTAATTAACACTATCAACATACTAGCGACAGGAAGGGGCTATTGTATATATCGCTGAACTCAGGATCGTAAATTTTCGCTGCTTCGGGGCGGGCAATAATCGGTTCATCCTACCTAAGATCCGGGCTTACTGCCCTTGTCGGTGAAAACGATACTGGAAAAACTGCAGTAATTGATGCGTTGCGTTTTGCTCTAGGGACGACAGATCAAGAATATTTCAGGATACGAGAGAACGATTTCCACTTCTCGCTAAGCAGTGGCGAGCACGCGAGCGAAATCAGTATTCGCTGTTGCTTTAGGGGATTGACTAGTTACGATAAGGGAGCTTTTGCTGAACACTTGACCTATGAGGAGCGTAATGGAAACGCGATTCTGTTCTCTATATCAATTTCACAGCAAAGAAAATTTCAGAACGAGGAGCAGAAAACGCTTTGTTTCGGTGAATTTGAGGTCTGGTAAAAACGGCGACGGGCCGACTCTGGACCCTGAAGTCCGAAACTCGTTACGTGCGAGTTATCTCAAACCTCTACGCGATGCAGAACGTGCTATGACCACGGGCTGCGGTTCGCACCTTTCACAGATATTGCAACATACTAAAGAGATCACAGAAGTCGGTGAGGATTTCGATCCGGGGGAAGAAGCACCTGACGTGCAAAATTAAGTGTCTTAGGCGTCGGCGACTACGCCAGATTTCGGAAAAACTAGAATTGGAACTGCGCAGTCCAGCAGTATCCGATGCTTTCTCGAATCTGGGGTTAGGTTCAAATAACGTGCTCTTTATGGCCTGTGAGCTGTTGTTGCTAGGGGCTGAAGAAGATAGTTTTCCGCTTCTGCTAATTGAGGAACCAGAAGCTCGCCTACACCCGCAACGGCAGTTACGCTTAATGCAGTTCTTACAGAAACAGGCTGAAGAGGAACGTGAGAATGGCCAACAGATCCAAGTCATCGTCACGACCCATAGCCCAAACCTCGCTTCGGCAATTAAGTTAGCGAATGTGGTATTGTTGGATAGTGGAAAATCTTCTCGATTGCATGCCAATGCGACGAAACTTGATGCATCAGATTACCGGTTTCTAGAACGATTTCTGGATGTCACTAAGACAAATTTGTTTTTTTTCGTGGTGTCGTGATTGTGGAAGGAGACGGCGAAAACATCCTTCTCCCGGTACTTGCGCGTCTGATAGGGTGGGATTTTATGGAACATGGCGTATCGGTTGTCAATGTGGGCGGTATCGGTTTGCGCCGATTTTCCGTATCTTTCAACGCAAATATCAAGATTGCGACGGAACAGTGAGCGTGCCGGTTGTGTGCGTTACTAATTTGGACGTGATGCCCGATTGCGCACCGCAAATAATCGGTCGAATCAATGAAGAGGAAGACTTACCGGACAGAGCTAATTGCCGATGGCGAATCAAAGGCGATTTTACCGAAGACCAATTCACAGACCGTAGCAAATCTATCCGGGAAAGAGCGGACGGTCAGAACATAAAGACATTCATATCAGACGAATGGACGCTGGAATATGACTTCGCCTACGCTGGGCTAGCCAGCGAAAATGCTGCTGCGTCCAACGACTTCGACCTTCCCGGTAAATTCGATCGTGACGCAACAAAAAGGCACCCAAGCGTTGCCGACTCTTCAACTCAATTGCTTTCATGTCTTCTCGCGCACGACTCAGATCACGCATCGCCTCCTGGTGTTCGTCCGGCACCCACACTGCCGACAGATCGCCGCTGCGATGTTGCCGGGCCAGCATCAAAGCATCCCGAGTGTCGTTCTTGATTCGCTCACCGGGCTTGCGCAATATCAACCCCGGCGCCACCACCTCGCAGGGCTCGCCCAACGCCGTCGACTGACGATACACTGCATAACCGCACGGACCTGCTTCGTAACACCATGTCAAAGCGCCCATCTCCCGGCGCAACTGCCGCATCAAACGAACAACGGCAGCTGGATCGTTGCGAATCTCGCCATAATACAGCGGTTGACTGCGCCTGGCACGCGCAATGCCGACCGAAATCGTCTCCTTGTGTACATCAAGACCTACATATCCACTATACTGCTCCATGACCTGTCCTCCACCAAGGGCTTGTTTCATTTACTGATCCCAAAGCATATCCTATGCGCTGTGAGTCAGGGCAGGTCAATCCATGATGTCTTAATTGACTCGTCAAATTCCCCGGGAATAGCGGTGGTCCAGTAATTACAAAACCAGAATTTACCTCTTTCGGGGGAGGGACTCCGATTGTTCATCCCAAATTAATAGGCATGGTTTTGGGGTACTACCCGAACAAAAATATCGCCTCAAGTAGTCAGACAGGTCGTCCCGTATTGGTCTCACAAGAGAATTCAGATCTCGCGGTAGTGGTACCCATTAACGAAATACAAGAAATAATCTCCATCGCAGTTAACCACTACAAGGAAATACAATCTGCGCCACTTCGCGACAGTTACGAAAAGTGAAGTAAATGTTCGCGCCGAATTACTCAAATTCTTAATATTCCACGCAGAAAGCCGCAGAAATTCCGCTTTCGGCAGATGTGGTATTACGGACTGGAGAGAAAACGCGGTACGCAGAAGTTTCACTGTCTAGTGTCAGGCACCGGTGAGGGTTGTGCCGGGCGTGAGGAGTACCATCGGCTCGGTGGCGTTCGCCAAGATGCAAAACGGCGCATCGTACACATCCAGATCAAAGAGGACAAGCTTCCCACCATTGCGGCGTTGCCGCACAGTACACCTATCGATGGAAACGACTGCACATGAAACGCAGTACACTGGAGCGCATCAATGCCGATCGTTAAATCGCACGAGATTTTTTATCAAATCAACAAAACAATTTGGACCAGTTGATCCGGCCTAGCACCTATGATGCCATATATACTCCAGAGGTATCCATTTCATTATCAGAACGAGGACAGACGTCCCCAAGCCAATTAGAGTAATGACCTTCCGTCGTGTGTTTTGCCGAACCGCCGCCAATTCGCCGCGCGCAACATCAACGCAAGTGCATTAATGTATGCTTCTTGATAACAGCGCAGACATCCGGTTGCCTTTTGTTCAACACCTCGTCGAATATATTCTGCACAAAAGGCTCAACCCAGTAAAGCGAGTCTGCATTAGGCGTCATACCGCATTCGAGACAGTCCATGTAGTCGCTAGACATCATGTAATGTTCATTTGTGAAGAACACGCACGTCAGATGTAGTACAAAAAGATCTGCTACGTCGCTTTTCAGCCGATCCAGAAAGGTCATCCTGTCAATGTAGATATCCTTGTCGTTGAGTAGGATGGAATGAAAGTTGCAGTAGTGCATGTGGGCGTTGGATCGGTCGCGAATCGCCTTGTAGCGGTCGTCGGTATTCAGCAACATACCAATTACCGGCTCAAGTGGCGTTGCACCTACCACGTAGTCGCACATAACCTTGTAACTGGGTAAGGGTTTCTTACCACGCAACCAGTTTTCGACCAAGTCAACAGCTATTGCCTCCTCATCGCTACGATCTTTCAAGTACTGATCTAAATAAATACTAAGCATCACTAAGTCATAGTACTTACGCACCAAGGCGTACCCGTCGTTGATGTGTCCCTCACCTACGGTCATGCGGATCGAGTTCAACGTACCTCGAATTGACAGATACAGATACGTGTCTACATTAATAATCAATTTGTGCATACTCGGGGTCAGGAACCTCATGATCAAGTCTGAGAGCTGTTCGTAGAACTCCATATAGCGATCAAGGGAGGTGAACAACGCATGAGAGCGGTACTCCAGATGGTTTGGTTTAGTTAGCTTAGCAATTTGTTTTCTCCAGCTCTTGGATTGTAAAGATTTGTCTTTTTGCCCATTAACGGACAGAAAGGCAAAACCGAAAATTTGCATGCAGTCGGATTTTTCCAAAGATCCACATGAGAACCTAACGATGATAATACAGAGGGAATCTTTGGTGATTCACGAATTGAAATCCGATGGACTTTCCATCCAGCGAAATTGTGCGCAGGTTCGGGGTCGATCGCAAGACTGTGTGCAAATACCTGCATTGCAATCACCACGACCTTGAGATCACTTCTCGAAAAACTCCTGCGCCTTGGTTCGGGTAAAACGACGATTCATAATGGTCCTGCCACGGTCGCCAACCGCATAAATCTGAATTGCGTTCTTGGTCAAGTCAACACCGATTCCGCAAATATGTGATATATTTTTCATTTAGATACCTTGTTTGATACTCATATTTCAGGAAAGACGGACTGGACTATTCCAGTTTGGTACTATGATGCCGTATATTTTAGAACGGGGTATCCATTTCGTTAATCCATTGAGAATTACAAAAGAATTTACGAAAGGTATTGTTGAGTGCAAAAAGGTGATCGATTTTCCGTGGCTTTCCCGCTGAATTCTGACGTCAAGACATTTTTGTTGAGTTTCGAGAATAGTTCAGAGGAGATAGTGCTTAGCTATGACAAATTGGAGGATACTGAACGTGCTTTGTCGGATGTTGTCTTGCTCGATCAGAACGAGCGTTCAAGGCTAGCCGGCGAAATCAAAAAGAAATGGGCTAATGAACGAGGGGTTGAACAACAGACAAAACAGTCTTGGTGGAAAATAGTGGGAGGCGTATCACCCGTCGGGACATACGGGAGGGAACATCCGCGTGGTTGGCATCCAAATCCACCCGCATGGGATCACGCCACAGTATGGAGATGCAAATCAACCAAACAAACTTCACTTGCTCTATCGCAACCATACCCGTGGATGTTAAATAAAGATATTGACAAATTTAATCAATTTGCCGTTGACTACAATTTCAGATTCAGAATTTCAAATTATCCATCTTGGCATTATCCAGGGCGTTGTTGGTTCATTGAATGGTGGAAGCTGTAATCGCCTTTATCTTCCTAAAGACCTCACCCTGAATTAAAACTTTATGATTCATTACTACTTTCACTAGGCATCTATAGAAGATCGATCTGTAAGTGAATCGTTGCGAAGGTTCGAATACATTCTTTCCCGGCCCACCATGTCCAACACATTGATTTTGAAAACTGCGAAGAAATATGTTTGAATATCAGGTTAGTGAATTCGAGAAATTCAAAGCAGGATACCTACTAGATCATGTACGAAAACCACCAGAAAATCTATTCGTCAATCGAGGTAAACCGAAAAGTTCGGAAGTGCAAGAGAAAATTTGCCAAACACATACGGATTAACATAGATCGTGGACCGTCCAAGAAGCAATTCATTTAAGTTCTATCAGAAAAAATTGGACGAGGATACTGATCGGTTCTAAGGATAATTGACGGTACTACAAACAAGAGCAGTGCAAAGAGCTGCACCAGACAGGAATATCTATCCCTAACAGACTTGAAAAAGAGCTAAAGATTTTTCCAAGTGAAACTTCACTATCCAATGACGGCGCTATCTAGTGCCGGGGGTGCCTGAATTACCACATAAAATGAAATTCTAGTCGATAAATCAGTTCAAAACATATAAGCATAGACGATGCTACAATCCGAAGCGAAAGACAAACTTATGAAAGAATTCGATGAATGGAAGCAGAAAAATAACTTTGAAGGAATCCCAACTGAAAGTGATGCCTTTCAATTTTATGCTTACATTGAATCGGATAAGCCGCATTTGCTGAACTTTAAGTGTGCTGGAGACAAATGGCAAAAACTTAAGAGTTGGCTATATGACTCGTCCCGCATACGAGGTAATCGGAATCATCCATGGAGTTGACATGAAATATTGTCAAACTCAGTGCGCGAAGGGGTTACCCAAATTTGTCCGAGTGTAAGGGTGATGGATGCCGATTAAAGAGGTTCTGAACGAAAGTCAAACTGTACCGGTAAACCAAATACGGTTCGAATACATCCCTTCCGGACCCACCAAATCTGAATATTAATTTGTTGCAAAATTGTTTGAATTGAAATTGATTCTTACGGAATCGGTAGTCATTTTTCAGCATCGTTGTGCCGAAATCGGAATAATGGTTGAAAAGGTGGTGTACGCCACGTAAGAGGTCGGACACAGTGCCAAACAGTTTGCAATCCGCTCGGGAACTCGTTGATACAGCTACACTTACTGTTAAATCCCCGCAACGCCAATATATTAAGGAACTCGCGTCCCGTAAAATTCAAGGCTTCCAAGGTACTATAGATGAGCACGGAGAGTATCTCGACAACGTTTATCGAAGTAACCGGAGTCTTGCGGCGAGTATCGCTTCCGATTATCGGAACCGCTTTCTGATAGAGTTAGTTCAGAACGCTTACGATGCACACCCTGTTGGAACGCAGGATGGCATAATCGACATCACATTAGTTAAACACTCGGGTGAAAGCGGGACGCTCTTCATTGCCAACAAAGGCCACCCATTTGCCGAAGATAACGTAAGAAGTCTATGCGACATCGGTTTGTCGCAGAAACCGTTGGATGCGTCGATTGGAAACAAAGGCCTCGGTTTTCGCAGTGTTATTCAGATTACCGATACCCCAAGAATTTATTCGCAGTGTCCCGATGATCCCGGTGAAAACCGATTCTCAGGCTTTTGTTTCAGATTCGCTGAACCCAAAGATTATTCGGATCTGATCGACAACCTCCAGCACCGTAAACTTGCGCGCAGTGACCTTCCTATTTTTCACTTGCCGGTTTGCATTGACAAGCAAAACGATGCAATATCCGGTTATGCAAAAGCCGGCTTTTCCACGGTCATTGAATTGCCTTTACGAGATGCGGACTCCGAAAGGATGGTGCGAGATGAAATCAATCATCTGCGCGAGCAGAAGGTTCCGTTATTGCTTTTCCTTAACCGCGTTGCATCGCTGATTGTTCGAGTAATTGACGGTACCGGGCAAAGCGAAACTGAATTTACGTTTACCCGATCGGAAGAGCAGTTTCCAACGACAGAAATGGAGCTCTCCCGCGTGTGTCTCAAGGATGCAGGACAGTTTCTTGTTGCCCGGCAAAGTGTTCCCGAAGCCACTATGAATTACGCAATTCGGATGGGGATTTCTAGCGGGGAGTTGAACGAGTACTGGGAGAGATGGTCGGGCGATGGCGAAGTCGCGGTTGCCTTGCGGCTAGACTCGAATGTGGTGTCTCCGCGGCTCTATACATTCCTTCCGATGGGCGAACAGGCAGTAGCTCCGTTCCCGGGTTACCTTCATGGGAGTTTCTCTCCTTCCTCCAATCGCAAGAGTCTCGACGCGGGAATTCAATTGAATGCTGAGTTGCTGAAAGAGTCTACCAATCTTGCGGCAAAGACGATTCACCACATCATTGCTGATACTACCGAACGAATTACAGAACAATTGGCCGTCGAAGAACGTGCGACAGCTGTTGTAGACCTACTTTGCTGGGCTGAAGTCGATAGTCTTGAGGTCGGTGAAAAGTTTGCGGCCGATTTAGCCCGAAGACTGTCCGAAAACTTTGGTGTCAGTTGTTTCGATGCCGCGCCCGTGGTGCCTTGTCTATCGTCCGAATCTATACGTACGAAATTAATTTGGCAACCACCGGCGCACGTACGCCGGTGGCCCGATGATACGGAAGTGTTTGCAGCAGAGGTTGCAGTCAGTTTTTCGGAAAAAATTAAACTATGGCCGATATGGAGTAATTTGGGCACTAGAATAGACGAACTTGAAAAATTTCTTTGTGTGCACGCGAGTGGTTATTTGGGAGCACCAACTGGGGAAGAACGTGCACAGTTGGTCAGCCTTGTCGCCAAGAAACTAGGAGCTAACAGCCGAACTCCAAAATACAAGTGGCACAACTTTTTTAGTGAGGTTCCAGACTTCATGGGTCGTGATGGAAAATGCCTGGCGGGGCTGCCGGTACTGCTCGGCGATGACGGTCAACTTCACAATGCTATGTCCCATGAATCATTCGTTGACACCGCTGACCAACCATCGCGTCGCCGCAGGCGCATCATTGTTACTGCCGTTTTTTCGCCCCCCGATCCACGTAGAGCATCCAATGTGGAAAATTTTGAGGTAGACCCACCCAAGAAATTGTCTAAGCGATTCGCATTCCTGCATTCAAAGTATCCTTGGCATGGGGAATTGAGTGACGCTCGAAAGTATCTCGAGGAAAATAAACTCGTGGAGGAATTTGACCGCGAAGCCGTCTTGTCGCATTTATCGCGAACACTTCGAGACGAGAAAAATAAAGCAGTACTCAGAGGTGGATTAAGATGGGCGTTTCACCTCTGGCGCCAACCTAGAGACCATGGCCGGCCTATTAAACTACAACCTCAGCACCGATTCCGTGTACCCACGCTGAGCAACGAATATGTGGAAGCCAGCGTGGCATTATTTTCGGCGAACTGGCCTGACGAAACCGTTGGAAAACTACTGCAGGATTTTCTAGACGAAGCACCAAACGAACTTCCCGATCTGGAGCGTTTGGCCGATCGGCGGTTGGCTGCGCCTGACCACCCTACATTCGATAGAAAATGGCTCGACGATTGGGTTGAATTTCTTAAAGAATTGGGTGTCAATATGGGTCTAACCCCAGAATTGAAAAGTGCCCGCAGTACAAATTTTTCTGCGTACAGGCTATCTAACTTCGGATTTGCTGAGGACTATGGTATTCCCCTCAAGTTTGCTGAATTTTGGCGCAACGATATTTCTGCGCATGACTCATCCTTGCTCGATCTGCCTTCTACTACAAATTACGCGATCCAAGACAAACTTTCATGGCTGCCAGGCCAGGCAGATTTTGCTCTCTTTTCTGAATCTTGCAAGAAGTACTTCGCCATGCTCATACTCGATTGGCTATCGAAGGATTCAGATCTACCATGGAACATCGAAGTCCATCATCAGGTCTTCTACCAGGCAGACCGCAGGACGTGGCCAACACCATTGAAGTCTTTCCTGCGTTCAGCATGCTGGATGCTGGTAGATGATCCGGTGGTGTCCACGTCCGAATCGATTGGAGTTCAGCCGTGTGAAGTATGGGTAAATGATACAAGTGATGATCGATTTGACTCGTACTTGCGTAGACCGTCACGCTGTTTGAGGGTCTACTTCAAGCAGGCATCAAACAAACTCATCAACAAGCTGAAGGTGCACTGTGGCCTTCGCATATTCGATGATCCATTAGTTCTACCGGAGCAGTTAGAATTTCTTTCCGATCAATATACCAGCGAGGGCTTTGACCGTTATTTTCAACCTCATCTCATCAATTTCTATAATCGAACTTGGCGTTTGCTTACAAACCATCTCGACAGTGATGAGCACGAATTCAATCCAAGTATCCGCCCCTCGAAGATTCTTGTTAGAAAGCAAGGGGAGTATGAGTTGGTATCCATGCTCAGCCAAGACGACGAAAGTGAGCATATCTATGTTTGTGACACGGATCGACAAAGCGATCTAAATCTTCTTGAAGCCAGTGGACGACCTTTCTTTATGCTGCAGGATGTGGACGGACAAAAAGTCGGTGCATTGTTTGAAGCTCTCTTCGGCAAGCGAATTCGCCGCCTTTCACAGGTTAAATTTGATCTTCTTGCAGACGGGATGAACCTCCACAATTGCGTGGCGACTCCGGCCCTGGATATCTGCCCGCAATTGCGAGCGATGCTGGCGGTTGCTATGGAAGCGCTGACCGACACGGAAGCTCAGCGCTTGCCTTCTGATCGCGCTAAAGTACTCGCGAGGCTGGAGCGGCTTAATATGATCAAGGCAGGGAGGGTCAGTTTCGTAATTGATGGCATGGACGTGTCAACAAACCAGGGCACAAATGGTGCTTTTCATTTCAAATTCGACAATAGTCAATCGGTCATCGCCGTTCAGTCCTCTGCGGAGTGGGACTGGGGACTTGTAGACCTAAGTATCCTAGCAATATGCGAGGCGTTGGGCCATACGGCATTGGCACCCCATCTCAGGTTATTGATCGCGCACCTTCGCGCTAAAGAATCTCTGCAGGAAATGGAGTCACACCCCTCCAATGATGCAAAGTGGTATTCCACTCTCCTACGTCTCTCTCCTTCAGCGTCGCACACAGCATATGCCTCGCTAAGTGCAGGAGTTGAACGTCACGCGCCTTGGATAAGAGCGGTTCTACATCTGCTAGCCGGTTCTGCTGCGGTCGATGCATTTGACAGAGAGGGCAATGACATTTTCACTGATCCAAGTTTGTTCCTAGCCACACTTTCGCGTCTGCTAGGGGATTCGCCCGGATCCGCTGAAAAGGTCGTTGATATATGTCGAACTGCTCTTGGAGCTGGAGATTTTCGTAAGGGCTTGGAGCTCGATTTCGGCAACTTCAACGCGAGTCTTGAGGAGCTCGGCCTAAAGCCCGAAACGCATCCGAATCTTCATAGATCGCGACTAGAAATTTTTGTTAGAGAGCAGGAAATCAATATTATCAATTGTCTTCGTGTGTCTTGCACAAGGCAGCTGGACAATATGCAACCGGTAGAAAATTATGCCGCTAAAAGGAACAGTATCCGAGATCTTGAGCCGAACCCTGCTTGGCTAACCGTCTACGAAGAACCACCCGAGAATGTTTTGATTGAACATGTCAACGTATGGCTCGCGGCTCAAAATGCCCCGTCGCTTGATTGCGACAGCAGCGGACTTGAACCACTTGCTCAAGTTCGCGATTACAACCAACAGTTTGTTAATGATTTTGCGCAGAGAGCTATACCACTCGTTCGGACATGGCTCCTAAAATACGCAAAAAACCAGCAACTGGAGAGTCTGGAAGAAATAGATATCGAGGCACTTCTCAGGCGGCTAGACGAAGCGGGAGTTCTAGATTTCCGCACTCTTAAAGATATTACACTTATGAGATGGCTTCAGGTTCTAGAACTTTGGCCGACTGGGATGACCCTATCGCTTGACCTCAAAGTGCTCGGCATTTCGCAAGCAGACCTGACAGCCGAAAACAGGAAAGCGATCGAAGAAAAGCAGGCGCAAGAGCGAGAGGCGCGATCAATTTCATTTAATGGTCGACTTGTAGATCCGAATGAAGTGGGTCTCCTTGCACTTTCAGAGGAACTTCATCACGGACTCTCGTCAAGAGTTCTAGAAAAGGGGCTGGGATGGGAACCACATTTAATTGATGTGGACCATTGTTACCCCCTCCCACTTCGCGGAACCGGTGGGGGAAATCCCCAACCGCGTCACGTGCCACACATACGGGAGGAGAAGGCTGAATTAGTTGGTGGTCTAGGTGAATTAACGGTGTATTACTGGTTACGAAAGAAGCTTCCTAATCAGGACTTAAAGGCAGCTTGGCAGTCGAAGAATGGAACGTTGATTACCGGTCGTCATGGTGATGACGGACTTGGATATGATTTTATAGTGAGTTATCGCAAACAGCTTTGGCAAATCGAGGTGAAGGCAAGCCTCGGTGACCCCCGATCTTTTGCAATGGGTGAGACAGAAGTAAGGGCTGCGAGGGAGGCAGCGCGCGCCCGAAGTGGAGTGCAATATAAAATTGCCTACGTTAGCGATTTGTCGAATCCGAACGAAACTGATATCGAGATACTTCCGAACCCGATGACTGAGGAAGGGAGCCGTGTACTTGAGTTACTCGGCGAGGGAATTCGTTATGGGTTTATTAGAAATTAGGCAATTCCGTCATCGTTAGAAAACATAATGAAGCGACAAATAATCTTAACTGGTGATTAGTTCAACCTAATGTTGAAAAATAAGTTAGCCAAAGTTCGAATCCTTCCCTTTCGGGCCCACTATCAACTGGATAGGTAGTATAGAAAATCTGTTCAATGATTAGAAAATTTTTTTTCGAGTATAGGATGTTGGTAAGGGTCCATTTCTATGATTTTGAGACAGCGTAGAGGATAACTTGTTCCAAATGTAAAGAACTACTGAGCAGCAAACTCACGAATACTTGCTTAATTTGGATTTTTTGTCCATTCTGCTTGACCAATAGTTTAATTTTGTTAGTACTTGCAATGATAAAATTACTAAGGAGATCAATTTAAAGCAATAGCAATCAGTGACTTAAAGTTGTTGTTCAAGTCTATTATGAATAAGATGGGGAGTATGTGGTTGAACAACTGACATTCAAGAAGTTTTCCGGCGGAGATAATCCAATTTTGGATGTCATCTTTGTCCACGGACTCACCGGAGACCCTGTAGAGACATGGCAGTTTGAAGATGAATCTGAGTTCTGGCCAAGAACTTTGTATCCAGATAACAGTAGTGTCGCAATTTACGCACTTGGTTACCCCGCTACGATATTTAAAAAGTGGAGTAAGAAAGAGATGGACATGTTCGAGCGCGCCAGAAATGCTCTTGAATATATAGTTGCGAAAGGTATCGGCAATCGGCCAATTGTGTTTGTGTCTCACAGTTTGGGAGGAATTCTAACCAAACTGATCTTGCGGGTGTCATCCGAATCTCAGGACAACGACTGGAAAAAAATCTGTAACGCAACTAGGTTAGTGTTTTTTTTGTCTACCCCACATACTGGGACATCAATTGGGTCGGTTTTGAAAATCATTTTTCCACGCTTGTCATCAAAGCATGCTCAATTTTTGTCAAATGACAACTCGATTCTTTACGAAATCAATTCTAACTATCGGGACTTCGCGAATGGACGTGAGGATCTATCAACTGTTTCCTACTATGAAAAACATGTGACAAGAAATTTTTTGGTTGTCGTACCTCGCGACTCTGCGGACCCCGGCTTGAGTGGCACCCAACCAATTCCAGTTGACAAGGACCATATGGGTATCTGTAAGCCCCCAAATACCGAAGACTTTGTTTATTTGAGTATTAAACGCCGAATTGATACTTTGCTACACAAATTGGAATCCAGTGGTGTGAATTCCTTGGCAGATGACTATGGCACAAAGTCCGAGAATGACCGACGGAACCTACTTGAGAAGCTAGTCGATGCAGGACGTGAACATGAATACAGTATTGCCAACAATTACCAGAATCAATTCGCTCGTCGTTACATGAAGCTCGGTTTATTTACTACGGCAAGAGAGGAACATGACAATATTTTGGCGGAAGTTGAGCAGAGATTTGTGACACATGTCTATCACCCACTTATCTGCAGGGGTGCAACGGACGAATCTATTGCTGAAGCATTACAGACAAAAGTAATCGATCCAATGGCCAATGTAACGAGTGGTCATACACAGCTTAATAAATTAGCTATCCTCAGTGCTTTGTATTTTCTAACTGAGCAGTGTCATGTTCGTTGGGATTTAACAAGATGAACAATCGGCTTTGGTACCCACAACTGGATGTTTATGACGGAATTCGAAGGCTAGGATTGTTGCTAATCACGTGGTGTCCCATTTTGCCACCGCTTGAGCGCCTCTACATATCTGATTTTTATCTAGCTAATCCACCGCTTCTTCATCATGCATCCATGCCCCGTGCCGTACGAAAGACTTTTCAATATCTGCAAATTGCAAGGCCAGGCACGACATTTTTAAATTATCCGGCACCACAGTTGCTATATCACAAAATGGAACCGATTCAGAAGAGCGCTTTGCGGGCGATGGCAGGGAAAGGTATCGTAGATGTTAATTCCATACGATTAGGTAAGGTAGGGTTTACTCAAAACGGTGCGGAGTTGTTACAGAAAGTTGTAATTGAGAGTTCGACAGAAGAAGAGATTGCTCTAGTTAATTTCTTAACTACTGAATTCGCTTCAATCAGTCCTGATGATTCTCGCGATTTTCGAAATCGGACTGTATTAAAAAGGATTGTTTAATTGTGACCTATCCTTCATTGGTGCTGAATCGGCTCAGGGTTATGTGCCAGGGAGAATCAGTATATGACCAGTTGTTTCACGAAGGCGTCAATATTATTCGAGGTGAAAATGGATCTGGTAAGTCGACTATTGCGGACTTCATATTCTTTATTTTTGGAGGCGAATTCAATGTTTGGAAAGAGGCGGCAAGTCGCTGTGATGAAGTGCAAGCGGAGATATCAACCCCAAAAGGTAAACTGGTACTGCGGCGCGAAGTAACATCGTCAACTCAGGCTCCCATGTGGATATTTTTTGGAGGGTTCGAGGAGGCTCAACAACATGCAATTGAAAGGTGGGAACGATTTCCAATAAGGCGTCAAGAACGTCAAGAAAGTTCATCCCAAGTATTGTTTCGATCATTGACAATCCCAGAAGCGCAAAGTGAGGGTGCTTCTAACATAACAGTGCATCAAATCTTACGATTGTTGTATTCAGATCAGCGAACTCCGGCAACTCGCATTTTTCGATTTGATCAGTGGGATAGACAGGACATTCGCGAAGCAGTAGGAAATCTCATTTGTGGAGTCCGTGGCTATGAGATTTACGAGGTCGAATTAAAACTACGAAGTCTTCGAAGGGATCTGGAATCTACCCAGAAAATCTTAAGTGGTTTACTCGAAATGTTTTCTCACGATGAGAGTGTAACAACACCGGAGTCGATCTATAGTCGTATTATGGACTTACGTGAAAGAAAATTATCAGTATTAAGCCAGATCAAGCGTGTAGACGAAATAATTAAGGAGTCTAGTACACAAGAATTTTTAAAAGAGCGGAAAAAATCGAATGAGAATTTGACGCAACTTCGCAATGAAATCTCCAATTTAGAATCCGATTCCAATGCCGCTAAATTCGAAATTGACGAAATTGTGCAATTCCTTGAATACTTAAATGAATTGCTCATAAAAATTGCATTTGCCGAAGCAACGTATGCGGTTGTTGGGGCAATTGATTTTACGCGATGTCCAGCGTGCTTAAGCCAATTAAATTCTGATGTCCCGGCTGGAATCTGCAAAGTCTGTGGTTCAGAACATGACCCAGATGAATATAGGTCAAAATACAATCAAATTCGCCTAGACGTCGAGATACAGATACGTGAGTCAAATCAACTGTTAGATCAAAAGAGAGTTGAAGTAAAAAATGAACAGCAGGAACTACGACGCTTGCGCTGGAAGTACGGACAATTATTTTCAGAATTTGCGGTCAAGTTTGATTTAAGCTCGTCTCCTCGAGAAGGATTTCTCGCTCAACAAAATAACGAAATTGGACAAATTGACAGAGAAATACAACACCTAACACAGAGTTTTGAAACTGTCGAAGAAATCCAAAGACTTAGGTTGAGAAAGGCTAGCCTTCAGGCCGAAATTCAGTCTTTGGAAGACAATCGCGATTTTCTTGAACAGAATGTCAGAGATCGATGTTTAACTGCAATGAATGAAATTTCTAAACACACTACTCAGATGTTGCGTAGTGATATTGACCGACAGGAGGAATTTAAAGACGCGCATACAGTTGCAGTAAATTTTTTGACTGATACTGTTTCTGTAGATGGGCAAATCAATTTTGCCGAAAGTAGTAATGTATTCCTAAAAAACTCCACGATTTTAGCTCTTTTCTTAGCCGCAGGGCACGACGAGACATTTCTTCACCCAAGATTTTTATTGATTGATAACATTGAAGATAAGGGCATGGAGCCTGTAAGGAGCCACCGATTTCAGGAACGACTGGTTCGATACACAAACCAAGTGCCAACTACCCATCAAGTGATTTATACGACATCAATGATGAATCCTGAACTTGAACTAGATGACTATGTGATCGGTCCCAATTACACTCATGATCATCGAACTCTGGACCTAGAGAATTAGTATGAACACACTGTGTTATTAAAGTGCATGGGTACGTAAAGCGTACAATTCTTCGAATAAATTTATTGAAGAAAATTTATATTTGGAACAAGGAAAATACACACTGAACGAACTATTTGGAGGTCAGAATTTATTTGTAATTCCAAAATATCAACGACCTTATATGTGGATTTCGAGAACCACTGGGAGCCCTTGTGGGAAGATGTAACAGAAATTGCTAGCTACCTATACGAAAATGTTTGTCAACGTATTGATGGCGAGTTCAACTCTGACAATAGAGAATCCCATTTCTTAGGATCGGTTGTATTGAAGTCGAATGGACATACCCCCGACTTAGTGAATATGTGGCGAGTAATTGATGGTTAGCAACGACTTACTACCATCCAATTGCTAATGGCTGCAATTACCGATGAGTCTGCTGTTCTTGGTTTAAATAAATTTACAGAGAGTCTAAAATTGTTGACAACAAATACTGTATATCAGGGCGAAATGCGATCGAAAATCACTCACAGAGGACAATACTACCAACAATTTTCGGATGTAATGGTTGCAAATGGAGACGCAAATGAAATTGTAGAGTTGGAGGGTTCAATAATCGAATGCTATAGGTTCTTCGGAAATAAAGTACATGTTTGGGTCGCAAAGCAAATTGAAAATATTCAATACGCTGCCGAATCACTTAGTGCTGTGTTGCTAATAATTTTCCGTGTAGTTGTAATTTATTTGAAACCCAAAGAAAGAGAGCACAAAATATTCGAGACTTTAGATGCACGCGGTGAACCTCTAACTGAGTGGGACAAAATAAAGAACTATTTACTCTATAAAGCCGGTATGGAATATGGTGTCAATCAAGAGAAATTCTTTGTGGACAATTTGGAAGGGCCCGATAACGAAATTAACGATAACGACCAGACTATTGGCAATGCAGAGTTAAGGTTGACGAGCGAGTATTGCGTGTGAGGCTGTTTAATTCAACTGCTGTTCGGTACTAATTTTTATCTCAATTTCCAATATCTTAAGTCAGCAGACTACTTACGAACTTAATTTTTTTGGGGATCTTGTACGACGCGAGCTTACTACGAAGTTCAGTGTTCAATTCGTTAGAGGTTCGGTTCAGGTCATCAGCTATCACATAGGCAGTCACCGCTTGCCCCCATTTCGGGTCGTCCTCCCCACGAACTTTTGCTGCAGTAATCCCGGGTAATGAGGTGATCGCCGCTTCAATTTCAGCTGGATAAACGTGGTACGAGCCAGTGTTGATCATCCCGTCCAAGCGACCCTGAAGGAACAAATACCCGTCATCATTGGTTGTAACGAGGTCGCCCAGTCCGCACCAACCATCCGGGTCTGCGTACTCCCTAACAACGGACCGGCCTCGGACAAGAAATTCTCCGTTCGGCGAACCGGTGACCTCGCGGATGTTAGTCTCGATTTCCGGAATCGGTTTTCCGCAACTTCGTGCGAGTTCCACATCACCTTCGGCGATTGCGGTGTGGTCATCAGCGCCTAGCACGGTTATAGGCCATCCCCCTTCCAATCTTCCGTAGAGCTGAATCAGAACGGGACCAAGCCGCTTGATGGATGGTACCATTTCTTCTAGTGTGAAGGGGGCTCCGCCATACAAAATGCGGCGGACTGGTAGCGTGATATCATTTTCAAGAGCCTCAACTAGACGCGTAATCATCCCTGGGACGAAGAACGAAGTGCTTCCGTTGAATCGCTGTGCCGCTTCAATGAAGTCCATCGCCGTGAACTTTGGCAGAATCACTTGGCTTAGACCAGCTACTAGAAAGGGAAAACTCATGACCATACCTGTTGCGTGCATGAGCTGTTGGGCGGTAATTGCGACGTCATCTTTGGCAAGAAGAGGGCCATACCATCCCTTTCGGTATAGCCCGAGGTTTATGTCGATCTGTGCGTGCCAATTAGAATAGGAGATAGGCACGGCGAGCAATTGCCCGTCAACAACCATGCGTGGATACAACAGGTGGGGTTTGTCAGGATCCACGTGAAACGCATCAACGATTGAGGATCCGGAAAGAGGTTCCTCTTCATCGTGAACCATGGATTCCACTAGTCCTGCGTGGGCAAGATCGGTGATCAGCACATGCGCCTTAGCAGCTGCCATGACAATTCTTACTTCTTCCGGCGGTGCAGATGGATCCACTGCGACCCGAGTACCACCGATGCGTTCAACTGCTAAATGCGCTTCGAAGGTGGAGGGTGAATTCCACATCCACAACCCGACTCGCTGCTCAGCAGCGCCAACCGCAACAAGGGCGCTAGCTACTTTCTCAATTCGAGCTAATAGCTCCAAACCTGTGCGGGTTTTACCGTCGAGAGTCTGAAGTAGGGTACGGTCACCAGCATCAATTAGAGATTTCCTGGTAGCTTTCCCAGCAACTATCATTTACCACCTGTAATTATCATTCGGCGGACAGTTGGTCACGCAAGGCTGCTCTTTGGACCTTCGCGCCACCAAGTACTGTGGGCAGCTCTTCTACGAACACGATCCTCGAAAGTTGTTCGTGGTCCGCAAGACCTTGGTTTGCTTCAGTGATAATCTCCGCATTTAGATCGTCGGACGCTTCGACTCCTTGTTTCAGGAGCACGGCTCCTACGACTTCTTGCGCTCCCTCCTCGCCCAGTCCTACAACGCCGCAATTTGCTACCGAGCTGTGCCGCATAATGCCAGTTTCTACGAGATGAGGATAGACGACACCACCTTCGGCTATGATTCGGTCTCCGGCCCGGTCTGCATAATAGAGAAAACCATCCGAGTCGATATAGCCAACATCGTACGGGCGGAACCAGTCATTCGGGAAAAACGCGTCCCTTGATTTTTCTGGAAGACCCCAGTACTCCCCCATCGACATGGCGCTACGTTTTGCAATTTCTCCTACCTCCCCAGGTGGCAGGCGATTTCCGGAATCGTCCATTATGGCGACTTCAAGAAAGGGCGACCCTGGTTGACCGACACTATCCAGGCGCTTTGGATGCCCCTCAACCTCCGTTGCCAGTAGGCGCGTTGTAACGGCCCCTTGTTCAGTCGAACCAAAGCCATGAGTCCAGATAGGACCAAGAAGCTTAGTCGTTCTTTCCAATAGTTCCTTGGCACCAAAGAACACGACCATTCGGAGCAGCGAATGGTGGTATTGGTCTCGAGCTTCCACAGCATCTAAGACCGGAGTTAGCATAGGTCCAGGCATGAAGGTACCTGTTGCGCCTTCATTTGCGAAAGTGTCGATTAAAACCTCCGGATCGAACTCTACGTCGTCGACCAGCACGGACCGGGCTCCGCGTACGAAATACGGATAAAGTGTTTGAAAACCAGACGCCCATTGAAGAGCATGAAAATGAACGTTGACGTCTTCTGGTCCGATCGGAGGTATAGTTGGTCCAAATGTGTCGAGATGGTGGATATTGTGATTAATAACCGCCTGCCACGACCGATACGTCTTGATCCAGGCCTTCGGCTGCCCTGTCGTTCCTGATGTAAGTTGAAGAAAGCACGGGGCATCCTCTGAGACGTCGAGTAGCGGTTCGTCACCTGAACCATTATCAGCCACCTCGTCGAAAGGAACGGCCCATGGCGGAGGGTTGGGGCCAATTGCGACGAAGTGCTCAGTTGTATGTAGGTCCTTACGTGCAGCATCGACCTTGTCGGCGAACCGGGTATCAAAAACTATAGCCTTCGCTTCAACTTGATTCAAGGAAAACGAATGAGCGTCCATATCAAAATGACTGTGCAGCACCACCCGCACAAGATTGTGCTTTTCGAAACCGAACCACAACTGCACCACTTCGGGGGTGTTGTAGGCTAGCACACCGACACGGTCGCCTTTTTCGAGCCCCATCGCGCGGAACCCGGATCCGACTCGATTGGCGCTCTCATTTACTTGCGCGAAGGAATATTCGCCACCGCTCCACGAAACAGCGGTACGTTCATTGAACCGCTCTGCGGCATATCTCACCAGATATCCAGCTTCGACCTTCATAGCACACTCCTTACTTATAAAAAGTACTGACAAAAATATTTTTAACCGTTGGGCATACTTTACAGATGTATACCGCATAATTCAAGGTCAAAATATTGGCTCATTACTAATTAGAGTGAGTAATCATCAAGAATTTGTCATCAATCTATCAAATTGATGACCCCATTGGAATGCTACAAAAAATACTACAATCTACTTGCACTCGCTGCTTGATTTTGTCTCATATCTATTGAACCCGTTCACCCGCTTGTCAGCCAACCGGTTTTGAGCCATATCAAATTCGGTCATGAATATCACTTGGCGCGTCCCAGAAAAAGGTTCCTCACTCCGAACACTTCCATGATTGTCATCGTTAGTGGCCCAATCAACGCAGGGAAGAGCACCGTTGCACGACAGCTGTCAAGGTTGGTGCCGGATAGCCTATACATCGATGGAGACAATCTTGCGCCCATCGATCTGCCGGACGTGCAAAAGTGGGCAACAGCCATCGAATTGATCAGCCAGGCAACGCTGAGTATTGCGCAAGCGGGCTTGCATTTATTCGTGTCCTATCCCATCGACGCCGCAAGCTGGGAACAAATCAAATCACCACTTCGAACTGCCGGATACGATGTCCGCTGCGTAGTTTTGGCGCCGCCCCTTGAAGTTGCCCTGTCCGAACGCAGTGGACGGCAGCTAAGCGATTGGGAGCGCGCAAGGATTTCAGTGATGTACGACGAGGGTTACGACAATCCGTCGTTCGCCAACCTCGTCATCGACAACAGCGGTGAAAGCGCCAACGAGACAGTGCAGCGCATTTGCGATCACCTGCAATTGGACGGGTGCGGACCCAACTAATGTTCGAACCAGAATTCGTAGCATGTAGCCCGATACGGTGAGAAAAACTGCGGGCAGGAAATTGAGGAGCGGCACTGTCATTGCTGTAAGAGTAGTTTTGTACTCTATGCGCAAAGGTGGCTAGAATTCGTAGAGGCGCTTGAATCTTGCTGCTGTCACTTTTGTGCTCTCCCAAATTTTCAATATGATGAGGATTTTTCCGACAAAGAGAAAGTCAATTTGAAAAGGCAGTTCAGACAAGGTTCGAATTCTTTCCTTCCGTGCCCACCATGTTCGGGTTTCAATTACAGTGAATCAATGCTCAGCATGTGTCCATTAGCCACTGAGTACATATTTCTAGAGATTTGTAATCAGTCTCTAAAATTGAGATTTGGCCAAGGTATTTTCGGCGTTCTAGAACGTAGAACTTGTCTAATTCGTAACCTATTGGTATAAAATTACAACATTACATCTTTCCAACAATATTCGTGCAGAACCATCATGAATCTAGTCACAGTCAAACCGAAGTTTCAGGTCACCATTCCGGCCAAGTTGCGCAAGGGCATCAATCTTCAGGAGGGTGACATCATGGAAGCAATCCGCGTCGACGACGGGATTCTGTTCAGGGTCAAACAGGTGGTAGACCGGAACGTAATTGCTGACAGAATTGCTTCGACGCTTGCAGATGTGCATGTGCCGCCCGAGGATATAGGGCGCTCCGAGGACGAAGTCATAGAAGACACGATCGCGGAAATATCCGCATCACGCCGTGAGCGACGCGACAATGAATTATGAATGTAGTATTGGACTGCAATGTCTTAATTTCAGCGGGACAAACGGACGGCACCTGCCGCGAAGTAATCGACAGAGTTGTACGACACCATCAAATCATACTGTCTGCCCCGATTCTGTCTGAATATATAGCCGTGGCTGGACGGCCCAGACTGACACCTTACTTCAGCACCTTGAAATCGTTAATTCGGGAGATCGAGCAATTGGCTGTCATTGTCGAGCCAGCGAATTTCGAGTTCGGTCTACGCGACTCTGACGATGAGGTTTATTTGGCGACGGCAACGGCTGGCGGTGCCATTCTGATTACTGGTAATATGCGGGACTTTACGGAACCGCGATACGGGTCGGTTGATGTCTGGTCGCCGCGAAATTTTCTCAATCAGACAGCGTGATTGTCTGATGTCGGTCACGATTGTGCCGCTTTCTTTCCGTGTTTCACAGCGACAGCATCAATCAAAGTAAAACGATTTTCAGAAAGCAGGCGTCGTCCAATAAAAGATTCTCGATGTTTTTTCGCGGTAACCCACTCTAACTGGGGAAGAACCAATTTATCTTCCGTCCTTGAAAAGTCTGCGGAGTAAGTGCGCCGTACCGGGTTACAGATTTGAATGTGGATCGTTAGTCGACAAGAAAGAAATTGTTAAATGGATAGAGGACTGCATTCGAATTCGTTGGCGTGAAACTGAGCAAAGTTCAATAGACGATTGTGAGATAGTATCTGATTCAATATCTTTATCCGTTGCTAAATTTGGGTCACAATCCTCGGAAATTCGAGCCGCCACACTTCCGTATTGGAAGTATTCAAACCACTCTTTGTTGATGTTTTTGCTTGACACCAACGTTGTCTCCGAGTTGCGCGAGGTTGGAGGTGGTAGAACTGATGCCAGCGTAGTTGCATGGAATTCCAACCAGGTCAGTGGGAGATTCTACATATCCGTATCGACCCTTATGGAATTGGAGATAGGCATACTGCGTTTAGAACGACGCGACGTGGAGTAGGGGGCGAGATTACGACAAGGGATGGACCGGCACATAATGCCCGAGTTCATGGAACGCACATTGCCGATCGATACCGCTGTCGCACTCAGATGCGCTCGGTTACATGTACTGGACCCGCGGGTTGAACGTGATGCGCTGATTGCAGCAACAGCTATCGTGCACGGTATGACAGTTGTCACCGGAAACGAAACCGATTTAAATACAACAGGCACAGCGGTGTTCAATCCTTGGGCCGCAACGTGAGTGATGTTTCGTATCGAACTATTCGGATCAATGTGATTCGAAAATGTAGTTCCGCCATGGTTCGACTACAGTCCTTCCGTGCCCACCACTAAAAGCAATTGTGTTCAATTGCCTGAGTCAGCCACAGTACGTTTCGATTGACTATTGAATCGCCTGCGAAAGATTATCTACCTTGATCTGGTTTGCTGTCTTCATCGCCTGCGCCAAATCGTAAGTGGCTTGAAGCCGCTACCAAGTATCAGCGCCACCACCGAACGCCGATACTTCAAGGCATTGCGATCCTTCTCAAACCCCTGAAAATACATCTGCCGATGTTCGCTGAACTTCGGACACTGGCAGTACACCGTACCGGATTCACTATACAGTAAATTGTCCACGCACTTGCCGCCATTGAGCTTGCTTATTCCTATTTAAATGAGTGTTCATTATGTTGAAATCGGTGTTGATTCACTACTGTTTATAAGCGCTTTCAGACATCGTAGATTCATCAGGGCATATGGTCACACCAAACGATGTTCACTTTTGGTGTTTCCGAAAAATCCGAATTATCGTCAGAAACCAACAATGGTGAAGTTGTCTTTTTATTCAGATCAACTTCGGAACGAATAGTTTTAATCGTCAACCATTGCAAAAGCATCGATTTCAATGACCATGGATTCGTACGCCAGAGCAGGCAATGGAACGCCGGTTGTCGCTGGCCCGGGATCTTTGAAATAAGATGATCGAATTGGCAAGTTATTGTGTAAGTCAGCTGCACCACAGCTTCCCTGATAGACAGTCGTAATCTTGCAGACATCGTCATAGGTCGCTCCTAGTTCATCCAAAATGACACCAATATGGCGCATCGCCTGGTGAGTCTGCGCGGATAGGTCGTCGGGATGTACTGCTCGCCCCTTTTTGTCCAGTGACACCTGCCCACCCAAAAAAATCATATCCTCACATTTCAAACCATGTTTGTACGGCAGGTGTACGTGCCAGTCCCATAGACTGTCCGGCCAGGCATGAATTCGTGGTAGTCGATCGCCATTTTCTGCCAACATTGCCACTGCGGATATTTTAATGAGTACTTCGTCATTCGCATGTCGTGGAATAGGAATACCTGTCGCCGCTGGCCCCGGTTCGCTGAAATTCCGTGCAAATGCAAGTGCCGATGCCTCGAACGCGTCGATTCCGGAATCGCCGGTATACCAACGATTGATTTTAACGACGTCGTCGAAGGATGCTCCAAACTGCTCCAACACACGAGCCATCCTTGAAGCAACCGCGTTGGTTTGGCCCACAATATCACCTTCGCAAAGAACGAGATTATTGTGGTCAAGCGGATATTGTCCGGAAACAAATATCAATTTGTCCGAACGCAGCCCCTGAACAAAAGGGGTTGGCAAAAAATCTCCACGAGAATACGGGACACAAGTTCGCGTAGTGCGCTCACCGTTTTTGCGACGCATCGCATAACCTTCAATTTCTACCATGAGTCCGCTATAGGCCAAATACGGAACGGGTACTGCATTTACTGTAGTTCGACAATCACTGGGCAGGCAGTTTGCGACCTGTTGCAGAAATTCCCTTTCGTCGATAGTCCCATTGTTCACATAGAAACAGAGCAATGTAACAAGG
Source organism: Arenicellales bacterium (assembly GCA_965219265.1). Classification (GTDB taxonomy): domain Bacteria; phylum Pseudomonadota; class Gammaproteobacteria; order Arenicellales; family JAJDZL01; genus JAJDZL01. The sequence goes on along the minus strand of OZ244730.1, from coordinate 2,334,210 downwards.
TCGTTAAAGTCGCAGTCAAGGTCGTTCAAAACACGATCAAAATTTAACATGACATTTCGGGTTTGAATGGAAAGATTCCCAGGATTGAGTACTTCTCCTTGTGAATTCAAATCAACCTGACCGCCAATCCAAATCATCGATCCTGTGCGTACACCGTGTTTATGGGTTAACTTGATCGGCCAGTTCCAATGGTTTTGCGGCCAACTGTATTGTTTTTTCATGGTAGGATGCCTTTGGTGAGAGCTTGAAATATCGTTCTGTTTCAATACATTTTAGACTGAAACTCAGAGCAAGCGACGCATTACCGTTCAGTCAGGTAATTCAATGCCGACCACGTACCGTCAGGCGCGTTACACGACAGGTTGAAAGTTCGTATGACACGTCAACACGTCGAAATCTCCGTCGCGATGCAACGCCGGCGCGTCGGCACGGATCGCGATGGCGGAAATCCGACGTTCGGTTCGGGCCGCAATAGTTCCGAAACAATGTTGGTATCGAGTAGAAATAGCGGCTGCGACACATCCGTTGGCACGTAGGTTCTTGGCGCGCAAGATTCTCAACGAAGACCAGAAACGGTTTGAGCGTGTAAAGCACTTCCTTTGCCAACAGCTGGATAATATCATTCGTGGATTACACGATTCAAGACCGAAAAATCGTCGCCAACCATCGTTAGAATTGCGATACGTGATAATGGGATACCGTGGATTATGCCAAATCCGATACAAAAATCCCGAATGGTTTCCCCACGACGGAAGCGACGAATGCGACGCAGTAAGAACATTCGAAAAGCTTATGCAACTGGGCCAATCTTCCCGTTTCAGAAACAAGAAATTCGAACAGAGACTTTTGGATTTGAGCGCACCGTACTTGATCGGTAAGGGTGTAGATCCAACAATGCCCGGAGGCTTTTAGTGAAACCCGTTTAATTTACAAATTGCGGGATCAGATTCTCTGTTTTTTCCTCCCCACCGAATTCAGATCTTTCTATTTCCATCGTCGTAAAATTCCTGCAAAATCGTCGTGGATTTTGCGCTCTCCTCTACTGCTCGCACCCTTGCTGCGACCAACTACTTTTGGCATCTTCCACAAGGTGTTAATTGAAAACCCACTGTCCGTGGAGGCTTGTATTGACGACAAAAAGAGATAAGAAGGCACACAACGTTCCTAGTTTCACAGTACAAGCAATAATTGAAATTATTGTATACAACTGTTGACAAACCATGCCCTAGCAATTATATTAACGATTATGACCCCGCCAGTGTTAGTACCACTGGCCCGACGCCCCGGAAGGGGCGTCTCTTTTTTGGGTTGAAACAACCGCAAATGCCCCTTGATTTCGAACCAACACTGTCCCTGGATCATTTGGCTTTCTCAACTAGTTCTGATAGGATATTCTCGTAAGAAATAGCGACAAGATCAAAGGAATTTGAGGTAAATGTTTTGCTCAGCTATGGTTCGAATTCTTTCCTTCCGTGCCCACCATTGGAATGAAGTCGAACCATTGTCCGAACTTTTGCAGTTGGGCGATGGTTCGGTAATTGCTAGCGCATTAATTGAAGTATAAGCGAGGTAATAAGGCTTTCCAAAATCTGGATGTTTCGCTTCAAGTATTAACCGGTCCAAGCAGTGTCAAATGTCAAGCAGGATATGCAGATTTTCAGAAAAAAAAGTGGTTTAATTACGGTAGCTTATGACAAGCAGACAGACAGGTATGACATCAACTGTCAATGTCAGGAAGTCTGAATTTACGCTTGGTGTTGAGGTGTCTGGAGTTTTTTTGTCGACTTTATGGGCCGATTTTGGTCGTGGATAATGTGTTGGGGCGGTCTGAATCATTGAATTGAACCGTTGAGTTCCACTGTCCCACGGTCAATGGACAAGCCAACGGCCTCGTCCCCGTTTCAACTTCTTTCATATTTGCCGTGAATCGAATTATTTTTGGACGACTAGTTACAGCCTTGGTGTTAATGATCAACTGCTATACGGCGGCTGGTGACGTCTATCTACGTATTGGAGTCGGTCTGGACCGTTCGGTCGAAACCGAGTTCACAGATCGCAACTGTTTGAGTACGTCTCCGATGGCGCTTTACGGCTGCGGCCTCGGTGGCGACGGTGCACCTCTGCGTTCGGTCGGTGATTTTGGAACGGCGGGCGTGTTTGAATTAGGGTTCGGTTATACCGACATGCCTATGCATCGGTTCGAGCTTCTGGTTGAATACCGGCCGCACCTTGCCTTCCATGGGCGTGCCAACTTTCTGGTACAGGATCTCCAGCAATCTGTTACCGCGGATTTGTCGTCCCTGTCCGCTATGGTGGTCGCCTATGTCGATTTACGCGGGCTGAGCTTGCATAGGTTTGGCGCGCTTGATCCGTTCATCGGGTTCGGTGTTGGTACCGCCCGTATCCATATTGGCGAGACCCACATGACCTTTCCAAAAACGACGACCGTTGTGCCGGGTGCGAGCGGGACCGGATTCGCCTGGATGCTGACGGCGGGGGTTGCAATGCCGCTGAAAGAGGGTAAGACACTTGATTTCGCTTGGCGCTACAGCGATCTCGGAGAAGTTCGCACCGGTCAGGGCGAGGGTCGGGTAATCTGGCGTGATGGAAGCAGAGATCCGCTACAGCTCAACCTCGCTCAGACGCGGGCGAGGCTGAGAACTCATGGCATCAGGATTTCTGTGCGCTACGCGTTCTAAGGAGAAGGTAAAAGGCATTTTTCGGACCGGAAAATCCGTCCCAAGAACTGCTGTGCGAATCGTTGGTGTCCTGCTACAGGAACGTTGGTGGTCCTGATTCGGTGCAGCGATCCGGCCAAATATCCGGGTGCAGATTGCATGAGTAAGCAACGGTAGGAAATCAAACGTTCCCCTATCTGGCACCGCAAAGTTGATATTTTCTTGCAGGTTTCAAAGGAAACAAAATTCACTACGTATTTTTAGTACCGAATTCCAGTTCACGCTGTCACTGTACAAAATTCATGGATTAAATGAACATCATATCTAGGTTTGAAGGGACAGTGATTGTTTAGCCTTGAGTCTTGCCGAGATGAGCACGTCAAAACCAGCGTCACAAACTGCAAAATCGGCGGATGCACTTCTTGTGATGAATACTGTTTTGGTAATTATTGAACATTGTTTACGAAACCGAAATTAAAACGAGAAACTACAGTCGTGTTATGGATAGGATTGCAAATGTAGGCAGAAACGCGAAAATTTGTTTTTCAAAAAACCGTTGTACCATCGGCGTTTGTCAGCCATTATGCCTTCAAACTTCGGGTTAACGCACAAATTCTAACTTTATTACCGCCGACATCAACGATTTGCTCCGTTATCTCCTCAGAGACGATAAGGCACAAGCAGAATAGTCGCTCCAGCTATTCGAACGTCAACAGTGCATTCTCATTACGGATGTCGTGTTAGCAGGGTGTTTGTGGACATTGATGGGGCGTAATAACAAAATAACGAAGAAAGACCCGATTGCGGTTGTCGATAATCTTTTTCGAGAACCGAAAGTTCGCTTTGAAGACGATGAAGTAATTTGGTGCTCGCTCAGTGGATGTCGCAATACAGATGCCGACTTTGCCGATGCTCTAGTCAAACATAAATCACTGAAAACAGTTTTCTATAGACAATGAGTAGGAATCTGTTTGCGCATTCAACATTGCCGTCTTACAACTGCCGCATACTGCCGAACCGTAGTAAAACCACTATGGTTGTATTAAGCAATTGCTTGTTGGACCCGATTCTGATTAGCTCCAACTGACAACACTTGTTTCTTGCTTGAGTCCACATTTAGTTTTCAAAGTCAATCTATCTGAGCATCCAATTAGATAGAACTTTCGCCTCTTCGAAACTTTTTCGGAATCACGTACGTACGGTTGAATCAAGTCACTAACGCATGACCACTAATGAAATTAGTGGCCCGGATAGATTGAATTCGAATCATTGCGAAAATTCAGTTTCGAATTGAAATTCTTCCGAATATTTCGTCCCGTCAGTCAATTGCTGGGCAGGCTTTGCGTCGAAATTGGCTTCCTCGAGTCGACTTTCGCCACTGGATAGCGTCGCACCGGTCACAAGTTGTTGCGTTGTGTTCTTCCCTATCTGTCTCATGCAATACGTCTGAAGTCAATGCGCTTCAACGTACTGATATCCACAGCCTGTCTCGCCAGGTACAAGTCGAAACTTTTTTGCAGAGACAGCCAGCTTTCAGCGGAACCGCCGAGCACTTCAGAAAGCCGAACCGCCATTTCCGGAGAAACGCCGGATTTGCCATTCAAGAGCCGATTAAACGTACTGCGAGCCACCCCTAACCGATCTGCAACCCCGTTTGACGTAATTTCCTCAAAGGGATCAATGTAAGTGCGCTGAATCAGCGCTCCAGGATGAGGTGGGTCATATTGTTGATAATTCATCAGTGATAATCCTCGTAATTCACCAAATAAGCATCGCCGCGGTCAAATGCAAATACGATACGCCAATTGCGGGAAGTATCAACCGCCCAATGTCCGCCTCGATCACCTGTCAACTGATGCAACCGATAACCCGGTCTGTCCATGTCTTCGATGGTTTTCGCAGCATGCAAAAACGCGAGACGATCACCGATTCGGGTTGCATGAGTCGGTTGAATTCCTGCTACACTTCCGCTGACGAAGAAATTTTCGAGTCCCTTATGCTTAAAACTCTTTATCACGTCATTTATTTTAACCTGAAATCCGTGTTGCGCAACAGGGAATTCAATTCTTTGTTGTTACAGAATGACAATCAGACTTGACGGAGCAAGCGATTTCGGTTCATTAAGTGCAAAAACGAGTCAATCCGGCGGTCAATGAGGTGCCAATTGGCAAATGTTGAGCAAAAACAGCTTTGTTAGAGCTTTCACGGCTGGCTTACCGTTGTTGTTCGTAGTCTGGTTAATCTGGAAAACTGTTAGGTGTTATAGAGCAAAGCAAATATTCAGGAATTTGTAAGCTGGCCTTGAGGAAAAGAATAAGGAATTCTTGCCCACTGCGCGTATTCTGATTAATCTGAACAGTCATTTTGGGTGCTCTTCGTTGCGCGGAAATTACACAATCGGCAAGTCCTAAAAGAAGCGGCAGAACACCAACAAAAGAGGATTAATTCATTTAATATCGACTGATCACCGGTACTTGAAAGTGGAGGCTTTCAATCTACACTTTTGGGGAATTTCTAATCGGCGTCTACATCTTCATTCGGGATCACTACCCAGAGCCGTTTATCCAGTCTGATCTGGTCTGTTCTTGGGATCGGGGTTAATTCCCACAACTCTGTTCGTATCCCATGTTCTACAAAACCTTCACCCAGCTTGTGCAGGTACTCGGTATTGGGTTTGGCTCCTAGCAAGGCCACTAACTCTCTTCCGGTTCGTGTAATTGGCGTCGTATTCCAAGTAACAACAAGATTCAAATCCCGGAACCATGTTACCAATACATACTGCCTACTTGCCACGCATGATACAGTTCGTTTCCGAATGCAGTTTTAGCGTGGTCGTGATAAAACCATTTGCTGCTGCGAGTATATCCATTGCTTCTAACTCAAGTAATTCGCTTACTCCGATGTCGTCTGCGTGAAAGCCTCTTTCGCTTGCATTTTCGCCAAACAGTCTTCCCTCGATTGCGTAAGGTGCTAATTTTTTCAACTAGTACCCAGTCGGACGCGTGAAACATCGTTAACGTGTGGATCGTTCGCCTTCGGAATCTTTCCAGTGATGAATGTACCTGCATTAGCACTCGCTGCCACCTTTCGGCCATTGTCTGTACTCGTGCTCCGGGATACCGAAATATTGTGAATTTGGGTCACTTTCTGATCCCAATAAATTCTCGTTGGAACGTGTTTCCGTTTCCTGCTCCGGTGTTCTTTCGTTTTCGACCTATTCAGTGGATTTCAGTGCATCCCAAGATTCGCTCGCCAATGTGATGATCTCCAACACTATCCCTATAGTTCCCCTTTGGGTATTTTTGTTTCTCAAGCATTTTCGCTTGCCTGTGCAGTGCTAATTCCGATAACGAGTACAAGCACCACCACCTTCAGCCATTACTGAATCTTCTCGCACTCGTGCGTCCCCGCTCTCAAGCCCTAATATTCCTGAAAAAGTGGAGGGATAAAATTTTCAAGTGGGACACCTAAAGAATTGAATAAATGCGAGTTAATATCTAGCGTTTCGGGGTTCAGTGAGGAGATACGTCAGCTTTACTTAGTGAAAACTATTTTCGACTTTTGGGCAAATATCTATGATTACTCAGCCAGCAACTTGCCAAGAACTCAAAATCAATCAAACGGTGGATGGGTGCAATTGTGACGCGTGCCTGCTGCGAGCATCGCGCGGCTAATAGGTTCGGTGCCGAAGTTCTGCATTCGTCTTCAAACGAGTGGATTTGAAGCGATCAATCAAAAAATCCAGCACGAAAACCAATAATGATGTCGCAAGTGAGACAAGTCTCGTCGAAAAATCTATAAAATCATTTCCAACGTGAAAGTCTTAACTAATGATTATTGTTCATATAATGTTCATTTTTACAGTAATTTTGTTAAAAATACGAATAAATCGAAAATATTGGTTGCATTCCGAAAATTTTACTGATAGAATGCTCTGTCACGAATTTTTGTAATCATTGAGGATATGAAATGATGAAAATGAAAATAATTGTGCCATCAATGCTTGCTTTGATGGTCGTTTTTGCGGGAGTTTCCCACATGGCTGTTGCAGATTCGCAAAAAGCTAAGGAGTGGATTGAATCTGAGTTTCAGCCATCAACCTTGACCATGGATGAACAAGTGGCGGAGATGGATTGGTTCGTCAACGCCGCAGAACCGTTTAAAGGAATGGAGATAAACGTTCTGTCGGAAACCATACCAACTCACGAGTATGAGTCAAAGGTGCTGACAAAGGCGTTCGAGGAGATAACTGGCATCAAAGTCAACCACCAACTTCTCGGCGAGGGCGAAGTGGTTCAAGCAGTTCAAACACAGATGCAAACCAATCGAAACCTGTATGATGCCTATATTAACGACTCTGACTTGATTGGCACTCATTCACGGTTGCAGTTGGCCGTAAATTTGACTGACTGGATGGCTGGAGATGGTGCAGATGTTACGTTGCCAACCCTTGATGTTGATGATTTCATGGGCAAAGACTTTACAACTGGTCCAGACGGTAAACTCTATCAGCTTCCCGACCAGCAATTCGCAAATTTGTACTGGTTTCGAAATGATTGGTTCAATCGCCCGGAGCTTCAAAGTCAGTTCAAGGAAATCTATGGATATGAACTGGGTGTTCCAGTAAATTGGTCTGCTTATGAAGATATTGCTGAATTCTTCTCGGATCATGTGAAAGAGATCGACGGTGTACGAGTATACGGGCATATGGATTACGGGAAACGTGCTCCCGACCTTGGCTGGCGTATGACTGACGCGTGGCTTTCCATGGCTGGAGCAGGAAGCAAAGGATTGCCAAACGGCGTTCCAGTGGACGAATGGGGCATCCGCATGGAGGCAGGAACCTGTAATCCAGTTGGAGCATCGGTCTCAAGAGGTGGTGCAGCAAACGCACCCGCAGCAGTATATGCAATCCGCAAATGGGACGAGTGGTTGCGCAAATACGCACCTCCAGGTGCTGCCAGCTACGACTTCTACCAATCACTTCCGGCGCTTTCACAAGGCAACGTGGCACAACAGATTTTCTGGTATACCGCGTTTACCGCTTCTATGGTTGCACCCAAGAGTGAAGGTAACAACACAGTGGATGATGCAGGTTTTCCACAATGGAGAATGGCGCCGTCACCACACGGGCCGTACTGGGTTGATGGACAAAAACTTGGATACCAGGATGCTGGTTCTTGGACACTGTTCAAGTCCACGCCGGTTGACCGCAGAAAAGCAGCGTGGCTGTATGCGCAGTTTACCGTATCAAAGACCGTGTCACTGAAAAAGACCCATGTAGGTTTGACGCCGATACGTGATAGCGATATCCGCCACGAGTCGTTCACAGAACGAGCACCTAAACTTGGTGGTTTGGTCGAATTTTACCGATCTCCTGATCGGGTCAGATGGTCTCCGACAGGCATTAATGTACCTGACTATCCGAAGCTTGCTCAAATCTGGTGGCAGCAGATCGGTGACGTGAACTCGGGGGCTTTCACGCCACAGGAAGCGATGGACCGACTAGCCAGCGAAATGGATCAGGTTATGGCTCGCATGCAGGCTGCGGATGAACGTGCTGGAACCTATGGAGGATGCGGACCGCGCCTGAACGAGGAACAGGACCCCTCGTACTGGCTGGACCAGCCGGGCTCGCCAAAAGCCAAGGTAGATGAGAAGCCACAAGGGGAAACCGTTAACTATGATGAACTTGTAAAGCGCTGGAGCGCAAGTTAGTGCAATCAGGCTATTGGTCAATTGTGCCAATAGCCTGAAATTCGTACTTAGCGTTGCTTTAGGCACTGGTCGGGTCAGTCACTCGACCAGTGTCTCGTGCAAGATGGCTGTGATCAGGCATATGCGTCCAACCCAGTTCGTATACTTTTAGATGCATACTCAATGAGTGTGTTCACGCAAAATGCAGAATGAGCCCCGGGATATTACTGAATTAAATCTGCGCCAGAAAGAGGTGTGGAAACTTGCAAAAGCGGAAGGGTTTGTGCAGGTTGATCGTCTTGCCGAACGATTTAACGTCACCGCCCAAACCATTCGACGAGATTTGAAAGAGTTGTGCGGCGCTCGGCTGCTGCAGCGGATTCACGGTGGTGCGATAATTTGCGACAGCGTACAAAATCTTGGTTACGGAGCACGAAAAATTCTCGCTGCTGAAGGGAAAGCACGTATTGCCAAAAGAGTCTCCGAACTGATACCAAACGACTGCTCGATGTTTATCAACATCGGCACTACGACCGAGCAAGTCGCGGCTCAGCTCGTCAGAAAACATGAAGGACTTCTGGCGATTACCAACAATCTTAACGTGCTGAACATCCTGGTACAATCCAACCAGATCGAAGTCGTGATCGCAGGGGGATTGATCCGACACCAGGACGGAGGAATTGTGGGAGATGCAACCGCGGATTTTGTCAGTCAGTTCAAAGTTGACTATGCCGTAATCGGAGCGTCTTCCATTGAAAATCAAGGCTTGGTTCTAGATTTTGATTGGCGCGAGGTTCGGGTTGCGCAGACCATGATCAAACATGCAAGGACGGTTATACTTGTTGCGGATGGAAACAAGTTCGAACGAAAGGCGCCAATACGCCTGTGCGAACTGGATAAGATTGATCATTTCGTGACGGATCGTGAAGTACCGAGTGCCTTCAAACAGGCTATTCTTGAATGTGATGTCACTTTACATATTTGTGAATAACTCTATAGATACGCAAGTTCCGCTTTGCCAAGAATTGTGAGCGCTTTTCGAAACGGAAATTATGTCCATAGAACTTAGAAACGTCGAAAAGACTGTTGATGGAATGACACACATCCATTCAACCAATCTTGCCTTGCAATCATCTGAGTTCAACGTGCTTCTTGGACCGACATTGAGCGGCAAAACAACGCTGATGAGGTTGATAGCAGGTTTGGATAAACCAACTGCGGGAGAAGTATGGTTCGATGGTAGGAACGTGACTTCGTTGTCAGTGCAAAAACGCAATATTGCGATGGTTTATCAGGCATTCATCAATTACCCGAATTTTACGGTATTTGAAAACATTGCGTCGCCGCTTCGGGTTGCCGGAATCAGTAACACCGAGATCAGAAAACGTGTTGGAGAAATGGCTGAACTGTTGGACCTGTCCGATTTGCTCGACCGTGATGTCTCCCAGCTTTCAGGAGGTCAGCAGCAGCGAACCGCATTGGCGCGAGCACTGGTAAAAAAAGCATTGCTGGTCTTGCTTGATGAACCGCTAGCGAATCTGGACTATAAATTGCGCGAACAGTTACGAGACGAACTTCCAAGACTGTTTGCAGACTCGGGTACTACCGTGGTGTATGCGACAGGTGAACCAGAAGAAGCCTTGATGCTTGGCGGGTATACCGCGACACTCCATGAAGGTGCCGTACTGCAGTATGGCAAAACCATAGACATCTATCGGCAGCCGCATACATTGGAATGTGCCAAGATTTTCTCACACCCTCCTGTAAATATTGCATCAGTCTTAAAAAGACAAGACAAAGTGTCCTTTTTTGACACCGCAGAATGGGACTGTCCCGATGTGCTCAAAAGTCATCCGGATGGACCTTACACTCTCGGCGTTCGTCCTCACCATTTGACTCTTTCACGGACCTCGGAAAACGAGAAATCTGTTGGAGTTCGAGGAACAGTACAGATCGCTGAAATTAATGGCTCGACAAGTCTCATTCACCTGGAGGTTCAGAAAAACAACTGGATTTCCGAATCAAGCGGTGTACATCAGTTCACCGTTGGCGACGAAATCGAGGTACACATAAATTTACAAAGTTGTTTGTACTTCGACGTTCAGGGTTGTGCCATCTTTGACTGAATGACCGAAACATGGCAAAAATAACCGTACAGAATCTCAAGCACAGTTACATGCGGACACCAGCTTCCGATGACGACTATGCGCTTAAGAATATTGACACCGTATTTGAGGAAGGGGGTGCATATGCAATGCTAGGACCTTCGGGATGTGGGAAGACAACTTTGCTCAATATCATTTCGGGACTCATCACGCCTTCCTCAGGTAAAGTTTGGTTTGATGATAGGGACATGACGACGATTGATACGATACATCGCCAAATTGCCCAGGTCTTTCAGTTTCCTGTAATCTACGATACGATGACCGTCTTCGATAATTTGGCTTTCCCGCTACGCAACCGAGGAGTTGCGGAAGATACAGTAAAGTCCCGTGTCAAAGAAGTTGCCGCCATGCTGGACCTTGAGGATGGCATTCACCGGCGAGCTTCTGGTTTGACCGCAGATGGCAAGCAAAAAATTTCTCTTGGACGAGGCTTGGTGCGGGAGGACGTCAATGTCATGATGTTCGATGAACCCCTGACAGTCATAGACCAAAACATGAAATGGGTTTTGCGCGCAAAACTCAAGGAACTGCACCAACAGCTACGCACAACCATGATCTATGTAACACATGACCAGACTGAAGCGCTTACGTTTGCCAACCAAGTTCTGGTCATGTATCAAGGCAGGGTTGTGCAGATCGGCACACCCGTCGAGTTGTTTGAAATTCCGATGCATACTTTTGTGGGTTACTTCATAGGCTCGCCGGGCATGAATGTTCTGCCTGGCCAGATTGACGGCGAACAGGTGATTTTTGAAGGACTACCCGTAAAATGTGATAACCAGCCGGCCGCAAACTCTGGCGAATCACACGCCTCTTCACGCATTGAGATTGGCGTTCGACCGGAATTTGTTCGTTTTAGCGATAAAGGAATTCCTGTAGAAATACTTCGTATTGATGATTTAGGCCGTCACAAAATCGTTCATGCACGGCATAGTCAGCACGAAATAAAACTGGTCTGCTCTGAAGATCAGCCCGTTCCCAATATTAGCCCAAAAATTGACTTTGACGTCGCGCATACGTTTTTGTATGTGGACGGTTGGATGGCGAACGAGGTATCCGCATAATGAACAAGACCGTCAAGCAGCGAGCCTGGCTCTTAGTCATTCCGGTTGTCGTGCTGGTAGCTTTCAACGCACTCATACCATTGATGACGGTTGTGAATTACTCGGTACAGGAAACTTTCGGTAACAATGTATTTTTCTGGGAAGGTCTAACATGGTTCGAACAGGTGCTGAATTCGGAAAGATTTCATCACTCGTTTCTTCGGCAATTGGCTTTTACTGGAATGATACTGGTCATTGAGGTACCGCTCGGAATTGGCATTGCGCTTTGCATGCCTAGGAAAGGTCCGTGGCTTTCGGTATGTCTGGTTCTGATGGCTTTGCCGCTATTGATACCTTGGAATGTTGTAGGCGCGATGTGGAACATTTTTGCCTTACCGGAAATTGGCTTACTGGGGCACTCCATCAACGCCTTGGGTATCAACTACAATTTTACGCAGCAACCGATTTCCGCATGGTTGACTACTGTATTGATGGATGTATGGCATTGGACATCGCTGGTTGTACTTCTGGCTTATGCGGGATTGAGTTCTATCCCCGACGCCTATTATCAAGCCGCCAAGATTGATGGCGCATCGAATTGGGCCGTATTTTGGTGGATTCAGCTACCCAAAATGAAGCGGGTGCTAACCATAGCGATATTGCTTCGGTTCATGGACAGTTTCATGATTTACACCGAACCGTTTGTGCTCACGGGTGGCGGTCCTGGAAACACCACAACGTTTCTATCCATTGACCTGGTGAAAATTGCATTGGGTCAGTTTGATCTTGGCCCTGCGGCCGCCATGTCACTGATCTACTTTTTTATTGTTCTGTTGATCTGTTGGGTGTTTTATACATTGATGATGAAAAATGAGCAGCAATAGACCATCAACTTCCACACCAATTCATCGGTGGCTTGTGCCAACGCTGTACATTGTTTTTCTTATGCTGCCTATCTACTGGCTGCTGAACATGTCTTTCAAGACAACAAATGAAATTCTGGGAACATTTGCCTTGTATCCACTGGATTTCACGCTTGCAAACTATATCAAGATATTCACGGATCCCACATGGTACAACGGCTACCTGAACTCAATCACATATGTCGTCATTAATACGGTCATATCCGTCACCGTTGCATTGCCGGCTGCCTACGCATTTTCACGCTATCGATTTCTTGGTGACAAACACTTGTTCTTTTGGCTGTTAACCAATCGAATGGCACCACCCGCAGTATTTGCATTACCGTTTTTTCAGTTGTATTCGGCTTTCGAACTGTTCGACACGCACATTGCCGTGGCGCTTGCACATTGCCTTTTCAATATTCCACTTGCTGTCTGGATACTTGAGGGGTTCATGTCTGGTGTACCGAAAGAACTGGATGAAATGGCCTATGTTGACGGATACTCCTTCCCACGTTTCTTTACACGAATATTTTTACCAACTATAGCTTCAGGCATAGGTGTGGCGGCGTTTTTCTGTTTTATGTACTCTTGGGTGGAATTGCTGCTCTCGAAAACCCTTACATCAGTTGCAGCCAAATCAATCGCCGCAACAATGACACGAACCGCAAGTACATCTGGATATGAGTTGGGGTTGCTTGCCGCCGCTGGAGCATTGACGATCATTCCAGGGGCTATCGTAATTTATTTTGTACGTAACTACATCGCTAGGGGTTTTTCCCTAGGCAGAGTCTAAAAGATGCTAGATTTTTCCTGGATGGCATGGACGTGGCCTACTATCCTATTTTTCCTGTTCATTCTGTTTTGTGTTTCTGGCATGGCCGTATGGGAAAAGTTCAGTCCCGGTGGAGATCCACGAAAAGGAGTTTTCGGTCTGGAAACGACCCGCGGTGATCGACTCTTTATTAGTCTGTTAGGCAGCATCTTCATTTTTCTTGGTTGGCTCTGGTTTTTTTCAACTCCGCTATGGGGAGCACTGGTTCTCTCCATCATTTGGTTTTTGTTTGTATTTCTGCGTGTTTGACATTTTCAAGGGCGAGTCTTGATCAAGTTGAACAGCCATGAGCATTGATTTGAGCGGACAGGCGACTTTCGATCTAGTAGTGATCGGTGGTGGTGTGAACGGTGCAGGTGTCGCCCGAGATGCGGCTGGCAGAGGTTTGAAAGTGCTGTTATGTGAGAAAGATGATTTTGCCCAACATACGTCTTCAGCAAGTACCAAACTCATTCATGGTGGACTTCGCTATCTTGAGAATTTGGATTTCAAACTAGTCAGGCACAGCCTGCGGGAACGCGAGGTACTACTGCAAAACTCTCCTCACATAATTTGGCCTTTGCGCTTCGTTTTGCCACATGACAAAACTCTTAGACCTCGATGGTTCATTCGCTCAGGACTTTTTTGCTACGATCATATGGCGCCACTAAACTTGCTCGAGAAATCCAAAGGAGTTGATTTGAGGCGTCATGTGTCAGGCGAGTTTCTAAAAGAAAAATATTTGTACGGGTTTGAATATTCCGATTGTTGGGTGCAGGATTCAAGACTTGTGATACTCAACGTTATGGATGCCGCCGCATTAGGCGCACAGGTTTTGAGCCGCACTCGTTGTACAGACTTGAAGCGAGATGCCGATCATTGGCTGGTTACATTAGTCGCAGAAAACGAGCGTAGTATGTTGTCTGATACATGGCATGTCAAATCCAGAGCGATAGTCGATGCATCAGGTGCTTGGGTTGACAGGATTGGAAATCGAGATCAACACGCTGAGCATGATAAGTCTATTGTGCTGATTCGCGGTTGTCACATTGTGGTTCCGAAATTATTTGAACATCCCTACGCGTACATTTTCCAAAATTCGGACAGGAGAATAATGTTTTGCATCCCATATGAACAGGATTTTACCCTGATCGGTACTACAGAAGTCGAGGTACAAGATCCGGAACATAGTCCAAAGATCAGCGATTCGGAAATAAATTATCTTTGCCGATCCGTCAACAGATATTTACGGGTACCAGTCAATCAGAAAGATGTAGTATGGTCATACAGCGGTATTCGAGCCCTGTTCGATGACGGGTCGAGCGATGTGAGTAGGATGACGCGAAACTATGTACTAAAACTTGATGACAGCCTTGCACCGATTGTCTCCGTGTACGGAGGCAAAATTACTACCTATCGAATCTTGGCGGAGAATGTCTTGGATCTCCTGCGCAAGGTTCCGAACTTTGACAAACCTCGGTGGACTAGCGGCAGCAAATTACCTGGGGGTGAGTTGGGAAATTCAAGTGTTGAAGAGTTTGCCAATCAACTGAGCTTTAAGTATGAATGGCTTCCTGTTGGTCTCGCTGACAGATACGCTCGACACTATGGAGCATGTTCACACGACATACTCAACTATTGTTCAAGTCTTTCAGATTTGGGCCAAGACTTTTCAGTCGGATTGTATCAGGCTGAAGTGGATTACTTGATTTCCAGAGAATTTGCCAGAAGTGCAGAAGATATCATTTGGCGACGAACCCGATTGGGGATGCGCATGAATAGGGATCAAATCACTGAGTTGAGCAAGTATGTCGATGCACGTATGATGTCTACAAAGACGGTAACGAGATTTCGCAATGCAAACGTATATTCTTAGTATAGATCAGGGAACGACCAGTTCTCGCGCCCTGTTGATCGATCAACAGGGTGTGGTGTTGCACTCGCAGCAGAAGGAATTCAGCCAGCATTTTCCAAAGGATGGCTGGGTAGAGCACGACCCGAACGAAATTTGGCAGACCACCTTGTCAGTCACTCGCGGCGTTTTGGAATATGCAGGTGCTTTGACTGGTGAAGTAAAGGCAATTGGCATAACCAATCAGCGCGAAACGACAGTTGTTTGGGACCGAAAATCCGGCGAACCGATTTACAACGCGATCGTATGGCAGGACCGACGCACTGCTCGACTATGTGAATCGCTAAAGGAAAATGGTTTGTCACCGCATATCGTCGAGAAAACCGGTTTACTTCTAGATCCGTACTTTTCGGCGACTAAACTCGCATGGATTCTCGACAATGTTTCCGGCGCACGGGAAAAAGCCGCGCGTGGTGAATTGGCGTTTGGCACCATCGACAGTTTTCTGATCTGGCGTTTGACGTGTGGCCGTTCGCATGTGACTGACGCGACCAATGCCTCGCGAACCTTGCTTTTCGACATTCGGCTTCAACGTTGGGACTCGGAGTTGCTTGAAATTTTTTCAATACCGGAAAATTGCCTGCCAGAAGTGAAGAACAGTGCCGACGATTTTGGCATAGCCGACGAATCAATACTGGGACAATCAATTCCGATTTGTGGTGTAGCGGGAGATCAACAGGCGGCGTTGATAGGACAAGCGTGCTTCGAACCTGGCATGGTTAAGAGTACCTACGGCACAGGATGTTTCATGATAATCAATACTGGATCAGATATCGTGCGATCGAAACACCAAATGCTGTCTACGATTGGCTATCGAATCAATGGCGAAATCTGTTATGCAATGGAGGGATCGATTTTTGTCGCGGGTGCCGCCATGCAATGGCTACGGGACGGGTTGAATCTGATCGATAGTGTAGAGCAATCCGCGAGTCTTGCGGATTCGCTGGAAGACAATTGCGGAGTGTATATGGTTCCAGCATTGACGGGTCTTGGTGCCCCTCATTGGCTGCCCGGTGCACGAGGTACAATTTTAGGAATGACTCGGGATACGGGTCAGTCACACATTGTTCGTGCAGCACTTGAATCTGTGGCTTACCAAACAGTCGATGTATTGCAGGCTATGCGTGCGGATGGAAGTTGGATCGGCCGATTGCGAGTTGACGGGGGTATGGCAAGAAATGACTGGTTCTGTCAGTTTCTCAGCAACATACTCAACCTGTCGGTAGACCGCCCCTCTAATACGGAAACTACTGCATTGGGTGCAGCATATTTGGCGGGCCTTTACACGGGTCTGTACTCTTCTTTGGATGAAATTTCAAAAAACTGGCAGTCTGACAAGATATTCGAAGTCACTATGGATGACAGCGTGCGTCATGAACTTTTACGGCGTTGGGGAAAAGCTGTTGATTTAGTTGCGCAGTTTGCTTGTGACTGAACAACAGACATTTTTGGTGGATTACTGTTTCGCACTAGAAAAACAGGAAATCAGTCAATCTCAACTAGTACACCATAAACCAACATGCTGAATAGAACGCAACACCAAATCCACAACCACACGTAAGTGCCCGACATCCTTTGATTTGGTTTAGAGTTGAATCGCGATACAAAGCGTGTTGGGAATGTAAAACTACTCCTGCTTATTGGGTAGATAATTGACGTCTAGTGTAATTTCATGAATTGTTTAAGGCTTGGGTAAATCTCAAACAAACTCTTCGCTTTGCGAGAGCGTGAGACTCTACAGTCAAGTCAGTCTGATTCGTCCAAAATCTTGTGAATATGAGACGTGGTTGTTTGGATAAATCAAGCGGTTGGTAGACTTTGAGTATGCAAGTCAAGACTGCCACAATTGCACTAAGTTTTGACAGCGTATGTGAACAAACGTAAGCAATAAGGTTTGGGGGCTGAATACAGTATGATTGTTAGAACAGTTTGTACAGGTTATGAAATATGGGGAAACTTGGTGCGCGAGGGGACTTAGTGGCATTGACAAAAATTTATCAGGCTTCGGAATGTTCGATCCGCATGTTTGCATTTTCGATTACGAACATGAAAACAGTGCTGAAGATGACGCAATCTAACTGAAATTGCTTGCAATCGCGTCAAAAGAACTGATTGCGTCCATTTCGACCTCCATGTCCAACGGTATCGGCCGTGAAGAAAAACAGGAAATTACCAAATTTCGAAGAGGATTGATATAGAGGTATTGTCCATGGATTCCCAAAGCATAGATGACTTGATCGGAATTTCCCGATTGCCACCACTTGTTGTGATAGCTTCCCTTTGGCAATAGCGATACAAAATCTCCGAGTTTCCAAGCTTCACGGTCTCCTCCGCTATCAATGATTTCATTGATCCAGGCTTCGGAAAGAATCTGATTGCCTTGGCTACTTTTACCTCCGTCACAAATAACTTGTCCCATCGTCGTCAAATCATCAATGGTTACGGAAATCCCACCTGCAGTGCGTACATCCTGGCAATGATCCAAAGTGATGGAAGCTTCGGTCTTTGCTCCAATGGGTTTCCATAGGAGTTCGCTCATCAGTTCGGGGAACGTACTGCCACTGGAACTGGTGAGAATCATGCCGAGAAGATCGGAATTCGGGGAACGATAGCGGAAGATTCTGCCATGCTGATCGTCAAGCTTTCCCAAACCAAAAATAAATTGCCGCAATCCTTCCAGCGTGCTTCCGTCATCGACAGGATCCCAACCGGAAGCGTTCCTGTAGCGCCTGAAGTCTTGTGCTCCTGCTGCATAGGATTCTTCGAAATCCAGAGCTACCGTCATATCCAGCACATGCTGGACAGTACAGTCGGAATAGGCCGATTCAGCCGGAATGGTAAGATAATCCGATACAGGCGATGCGGGATCAAGCAATCCTTGATGTTGCAGAATTCCTGCGACAGTGGCGGTAATGGATTTGCTGACGGAAAACAGAATGTGAGTGTTGGTCGGATCGAAATGCGGGGCGTACCAGCTGGCGACGACGGAACCTTTGTGAGCAATCATAATTCCATCGGCATGAGTCTTTTTCAGGAAAACTTGGAGGGTTTCGCCCGATGATGGAAGAGTGGTTTCACTGAACAATTCTGTTCCTGATGCCTGATGGTGATTCTGTTCCATCTCAGTGCATGCAGGAATTGTCGCAGACGGCACTACTTCCGGCACGTGCTGAAAGGACCATTGGCTGAACGGATGTTCTCGCCAGTTTGAAAGGTTCAATCCCTCTGGAGCGTTCATTCCTCATTTTCCAGTGAAGGGCGGTTATCTGGGTGTACGTACCATGGCTCGAAAGCGGCTTCATAGGCGAGCGCTGCTTGGATTACACGTGCATCTTCATAGCTCGGCCCGACCAACTGAATTCCTGTCGGGACATTGTCTTGCCTTCTTCCGGAAGGTATGCTGATGACAGGGCATCGGCTCAGCATGTTGAAGAGCAAGGTCATAACCCAGACAAGTTCTGGATTGAGCTGTTTACCGTTAACAATGACGGTAAATTTGGATTGTTCATGATCCACTGGCACTGAGGCAAGGTTGTTTATAGGGCAGACCAATAGATGATACTTGCATAGCAATGGACCGATGGTCCGATACATTACCCCAGCAATGTTGTAGCTGTTTCAAAATTCTTCATTGGTCGAATTCTTGCCGTGCAACGCAAAATCCATTGCATAGCTGGTTAGAAGATCTCCGTATTCAAAGTATGATTGACACATGGCATGTACGAACAAGTGGTTGAGGTATGCCATGACAGCTTCCTAGATATCGGCTGTCCAGTTTATATCGACCTCTTCTACGGTAGCCCCAAGTCCCTCGAATACCTCCAAGGCCGCCAAAGTGTTTTCATCCACTTCCTTTTCAGCTTCGTAGAATCCCAGTCTAGGCGGAATCTCTAAGCGATGCATTGAAACCGCCGTCTGCAAGGGCATAGCCTCCCCCGGTCACGGTATAGCAGGCATCGAATTCTGCTCGCGTAGGTTGTCACAGCTGTCAACGCCGATGCAGAAGTTTCGAGTGATTGCAAGCCCTTTATGGTGTATTATAGGTGTATGTCACGCACCAATATTGATATTGATGATGAGTCCTGTGCCGCAATCATGCGTCGCTACCGGTTGATCTCCAAGCGTGAGGCGGTTAACCTTGCGCTTCGTATGCTCGCGAGTGAGCCCCTGAGCCTAGAACAGGCTCGACGTCTTCGTGGGTCAGGCTGGGCTGGCAATTTGGAAGAAACGCGTAGTAGCCGCGCGACGTGATCCTAATCGACACCTCGGCGTGGGTTGAATTTCTCCGCGACACCGGTTCGAACATCTGTGCGCGCGTTGACCTTGCGCTGATCGGAGACATTGCGGTTTGTGACGTAATCCGAATGGAGGTGCTTGCCGGAGCACACGACGAGCGTCATTTAGAGATGCTTCGCCGTCTGCTTGCGATGGCAGTCGTTCTTCCCACCGAACCTGTGCACTACGAGGCTGCGTCCGCGCTGTTCCGTCGATGCCGCAGTAAAGGGGAAACCGTGTGCAGGCTGATCGATTGCCTCATTGCCGCCGTGGCGATTGGTGCCAACGTGCCGGTGTTGCATCGCGACAGAGATTTCGATGTGTTGGCGCGCCACACCGAACTTCAAATCGTTGGGTAACGCTACCAATGGTTGTGCTGTCAGGGCAACATCAACCTTCTGACATCTTTCAGCGCAAGTCTAAAAGGCGTTGGTATCGATAATCACTCAGCATCCGCACTGAAAACTTCAAATTTCTCCTCAACTAGGCGAAGCATGCGTCGGTTTTACTCGGCGTAATCTTAAAATTTCTGAAATTAGCCTTTCACCGTTTTTCATACTCGCAAAATTCTCGTTTACGAATCAACTCCTCTAACAGCTCAGCGAACAACTGATTCGGATTTACGCCTCGGTTAGCAGTTGGTATCTGTGCTTGTATGAATTTGGATTGTGAAGATCGACGGCAAATTTCATCATCTGCAATGGTTCGGATTCGTTGCGACCGGGGCCACCATTTCTTTGTAGTTCATCCCTAATTTTCTATATGTGAGTCCATTTGTAAGTTCGGACTTCCTGACCTCTATTTCCAATCTGATTTGCTTCAAGTTCACGCATGTTGATAATCTTACTTTCTTGTGAAAACCGAATGATTTTCTTAGTGAATTTCGTTGCAATGGTGGCTAATTTGAAATGTCACCTTATCCAATTCGCAGGATTGCCGACATTCCCCATTGCGTCTCCAACAACTCGATTCGAATACCGTCTGCGAAGGATTTCCCAGTGTAGACCTCGCACTTTTCAACGAAAATCGCCCGGCAAATCGTTAGCATAAGACAGATTTAATTGGTCAAGGTCAGGAAGTCTGAAGTTAGTCAAATAAATAAAGGTTGACATATCTTGTCTTATCAAGACACCAATGCAATTATATGGGGATGCAAAACATCAAGATCAGTTCAAAAGTTGACGAAGTTGTCTGGAATGACCTCAAATCGCTTGCCAAAGAGCAAAATCAGAATGTCTCCGGTTTGTTGACTGAGGCAATCCGTGAATACGTTAAGCGCAAACGTGTCAGACCCGTAGTGCTGACACATCTGGAAGCGTCCATGGAACAAAATAAAGAATTAGGAAAATTGCTTGCCAAGTGATTCGATTCAATTCTTAACTCATGACGAAGTACTCGAAATCCATAACAGGCTGATTGAGCGGTACGGTGGTCAGGCAGGTATCCGGGATTCTGGTCTGCTGCTCAGCGCGTTATACAGACCTCAAACCGGATACTACGAAGATTTGACAGAAATGGGTACAGCGTTGTTTGAATCACTAATCATGAATCATCCTTTCGTTGATGGGAAAAACCGCGTCGCGTTATTCGGAACAGACGTTTTTTTTCGTTTGAACGGATAACGATTCGAAGTAAACGCGAATGACGCACACATGTTTTTGATCGGGCTGATTGAAGCAGGGAAATGTGATTTTGAGAATCTGCTACCCTGGGTTCGGGATTCTATCGTACCGTTATAATAATCAATAGAGTATAGCGTCACCAATGAACACTGCGACGGCAGGGAAAAGATAAGCGCTATATCTGACTTTCCACCTGTCGACGAACGCTCTCACGCCATACAGTCAGGACACCTGCGGTACCGATCAATGTCATTCCGATAATCGCATTTGTTGTGGGCCATGTATCGAACATCGCTTTGCTCCAAAAAGCTGCGAAGAGCAGATAGCTGAAATCCATTGGCACAAGCCAGCTGCTGTCAGCGGTCTGGTAAGCTCTGCTTAGGCAAAGATTGCCCATTAGATTGAGCACTGAAGTGATGACTGCGAAGCCTACTACGATCCACGTCAGTAACGGCCATCCGATGGCTACAAAAGGCGCACTTTGTTGCAGTGTGATAGGTGGAGGAAATAGAGTCAAAACCAAGCTTCCCAGTATTCCGGATGCCAGGAAGGCTACGGCCACGGCGAAAACCATGGCCAACGTGTTTTCCCATCGACAGGCGCGGCGAATGGTGAGAATGTTGGTGGCGTAGAAGAAACCCGCAAGAATGGGAAGGCATTGCAGTGGCGAGAAACCTGCTTCCCAGGGAGATAGTACCAGTGCTGCACCGCCGGTGCCAAGGGCTAGAGCACCCAAACGCCAAGGCCCCACCCTTTCGCCGAGTACAGGGCCGGCCAACATGGACACGAACAGCGGATAGGTATACAGTCCTGCTGCCATCTGGGTCAAAGTTAGGTACGGTGCACCGGAAAAGAAACAGAACATGCACAGCGTCATTAGTAAGGCGCGCAGATAGACTGCACCAGCTCGCCGTGGTCTTAGCAGATACAGACCACCACCGCTAATGGCCAGAATGATAGCAATGATAAGATTGCCTCCAGCCCTTAGTGCCTGGAACTGCCAGTATGATGTCTGTACTGAAATCTCCTTGAACAGTGCATCCTGCCATGCTAGGATAAATACACCGCTGAGCAACAGCAATAGCGCTGTAATTGGTCGGTCGCTTGTGGGGTAGCCAATAAGTGAACGCATAGGTCAGAGACAGACCTGTCCAAACGATACCTGTGAAAAGTTTTCCGATCCGTCTCCTGTTATCGGAACCGGCCACCTTTTCACGTTGATCTCGGCAATCATATCGGTAGGAGCAATTCCCGTGATGAGACTGCAGATACGGTCGAAGACCAGATCTTTAGATATTCCAAGAACTTGATCGTCGAGCATCGCTGTCTTGTCGGCCCAGGCCAGGCAAATTGCGTCATCGGTGTAACGTGATTGATCACAATGTCAATCACCACGCAGAATCATAGAACCTCGCAGCAGGCACAGCAAAACCGTTTTGTAAATATCGACTCGAATTCGTTCAGAGACCGGAGAGGTCTCGCTTAGGGAATTGAGCCAGTTTTCACTCCGATGCAACTCGCGCAGCATGGAACTCGATGAGTTGTGCTGAAACACGATGCCGGCGATCAGGGCATTGAACATCGCTTCTACTGGGAAATCATTGCGTCCGTGTCCGCGCCGGGCTTTCAGCGCGGCGATCACTTTCTCGCTCGGCAAGGTGTCAAGAACCAGTTTCAGGCGCTGCAGCTCCGGTAAGCGTTCGACATTCTCCCAAGATAATAGTAAATTAGTGCTTTCAGTTGTCATGGGGTATCTGTCGATTTCCTTTTTGTATTTTTACATTGGACATCAATGATACCTCATGACGCATTCAATGTCCATCATAAGTTGTTGAATATGTACGATATTGAAGGGCGAACTGCCGCAGTGACACAGCTCTGGAAAGGTTTTTTGGGGGCGTGGGGGAAAGATTCCGATTTTCGGCTGTTTTTCTTTAAAATCGGTCGAAATCAGCGCTTTTGTGGGAAAAATTTATTTTTACCCCCTTCAATCACTGCTGTTTATAAGGGCTTTCAGACATCGCAAATCCCTCAATTTGGATACGTTGTAACCATCAAATGTAGCTAGAGCAATTAACTGTGTAGTTGATTTGCGACGTTAGACTTCATGTGGATTGATGTGGTGTGGAAATGGATGAGTAAAACAGATTTGTCGGAGCTTTTCCGTCTGTCTAGCGTTATTGTTTGCTGGCTGGCTAATCCGAAATACTGTTCGGTGCTATCGAGCAAGCCAAATATTCAGTAATTTGCAAGCTGGTCTATAAGAAATTAATAAGGATTTCTTGCCCACTGTATATTTGTATACATAATCTGGATTCACAGTCTCAAGTAGAGTCACTATGCGATGATCACAAGAAATTTCGTAGAAACAAAAATGAACTGGAATTCTGGCGCATTTCTTAACCTTGTGTTACCTCACACAGCGCTTATACGAACACGACTTGCGGCATGCCACTTAGCATAGACATCAGGCAGGTAGAGACAGATTGACATGGAATTAGACCTCGGAACATTTTCATCAGAGTCGGCCATGGTTTGTCGGGAGTTTGTAATTCGAACGTATGTACCTGAAGAAGATGTACAAAAAACACTTCAGGCGGTTACCGAAATTGTGCCGCTACGATACGGCAGCTATGACAACGTTGCGTTCCAATCACCCCAGGGGTCCAAAAATTCCGTCCACTGTCAGGTTCTCATATTGGTGATTCATTGGAGGTTCTTGACTTTCCCGTTGTCGAGCTGATTTTTTCAATCCCCTATGATTTAAATATTTTGAAAAGCGTTGTCGACCGAATATTTGAAGTACACGTAGCAGAGGAACCCGTAATTTACATTGATGAGAGTTGGTCGACTCGTGCGAGGAGCTACTCGGATAAAACTAACCCAAATCGGTTCTGGAACAGGCCGAACTACGAAGATGAAAGCAAGTGCTAGTTGAACTCTCTTTTGTAGAGCGCTACACGTATAACCTGAAGTTCCACAAGCCAATTAACTATAGGCACTCGTTGTAACTGAAAAAAATATCTAATTCACAGCTCAGTTTATCCATTCAATTGACTTGGAAACGGTTTTGTTGTCTACATTGAGTTGAATGGTTAACACTCGTTGATTTAGTCATCAAATTTCTTAAGTTGTAACTATGTTTTTGAAATTTTTTGGTAACTGGACTGTTTGGAGAGACTGTATATCATTTTTTCAATCATCAAACTGTCTCGATAGTCCAGGCGAAATGTCAATTGAATTCTTACAGATCAGTAAATACAAGCTCGATACTTTCAATCGGACGCTAACAACAAAGCAGCTGCAAAATTCAAACGAACTTATTGATGGTGCATATGTCATCCAGACTGAACTCAGTCAATTGCGAGAACACCGTGGTGACAAACAAATAGGGTACAAGGTTGGATGTAACTCTGAAACCATTCAGCGAGATTTGGGTATACACCATCCGATCTTTGGTCGGTTGTATGCTTCTGAATGCTGGAAATCAGACACGACACTCCCGTTAAGCCAATTTGATGGATTGGCGATTGAAGGTGAATTAGCAGTCAGACTGAGTAGATCAATTGTTGAATTACATGATCAAATGTTTGATCCGGAAGAAGTCATCCAAGCTATATTTCCGGTCATTGAACTTCACCATTTCGCATTTGATGAGCCACCCACAGCATCAGATTTAATTGCACGCAACGCGATTCATGCCGGATTTGTATGCGGAAAAGAAACACAAGGCAACAACCACTTCCCTGAACAAATCTCAATCAAAATAAATGAGGTTGAGGTTGCCCGTGTCTCGGGTTCTGTTATTTCTCAGACAGTAACTAACTCGCTTCGTTGGCTAGCTAAAGCCCTTCACAAACAAGGATTGGAAGTGGGTTCGAATCAAATAATTTTGTGCGGGTCGGTAGCACCGCTTTTCCCATTATTTCAGGGTGGACACGTCGAAGTCAGCACAGACACTAACATCATCGTTAAGTGTGCAATTCAAGCATAACTCACCGCAGGTTCTTGAAGAATCAAATTTCAAGTCAACCGAGACCTGGATACTAAAGTCAACGGCCTGCTATTGAATTGGGGGTGGAGAGAAATTACTGTTTTGGAAGGTAGTTTGCGTGAAACTACAAGAAAGAATTTAATGAATTAATTGCGATAACTGAACATTGTCTAACTGATGGTGATGAATTTCAAGAGATAAATGCAGTTAACTCAATTCGAACTAGAACTTGGAGTTTTTCGCCCACTTGGCTGCCTTTACGACCGTTTTGAATCTCACGTTTAGGCGACGAGCAATTGTCGAAGTGTTTAAGCCAAGTTGCTTTAGATGCAGTGTCGTAGCAGCTATTTCTTGATGAAGAGGTCGCTTTCCCACTTGGTGTAAATCAATTTGAAAAGGAATAAAGGAATTTCAGCTAATGTTCGAATTCTTTCCTTCCGTGCCCACCGAATGCGGGTTGCAGGCTGATATCATGTGATGACTGCACTACTGTCACGCTAGATGTTGGCCTTCATTCGATTGCTAGTACAGGCTAGCGTGTGAGTGCCGACAGTTAAATGAATTCAATGTCAACAGCGATAACGCAAATCATTCTTTACACTAAACGCATTGAAGCGATGATTGATTTCTATGAGCGGTATTTCGGATTTGCCGTGAAATATGAAGACAATGATCGATTGATTGAGTTGGTTCACCCAATGCATTCGGTCAGATTGTTGCTTCATCCTTCTGGAAAAGGAACGAAGGAAGGGCAGGCGTGTGTGAAGTTGGTATTTGATGTCGAAGATGTTCAGGCTTTTTGCAGACAAGCTCGCAAGAATGGATTGGAATTTGGTCCAATTTACAAAGCCAACGGATATGAGTTTGCTAATGCGAAAGATCCTTCGCAGAATCCAATTTCGGTTTCGAGTCGCACTTTCCGCAAAATATAACGGCTTCGGTTCTCCTGACTTTGACCATTTATTGAGAATATCCCGTTACTGGTCAGATATTGAAATCACGCACCGCCCGTACGTTGACGTGCTCCAGACAATTTCGTTTGATGAGATGGACTCTTCCCACTCTAAATCGGCGAAAATCTCAAGATGGTATTGGATAAAACGTGAGCGACATAGTAATCTGAGAATTTCCACTGTTTCAATCATCAATATCTTCATTCAGAATTGAGAAGTACTGATCATATGAATATATGCGGTTTCGTCTTCTGTTTGTAATTTCACGAGCAATTCCAATCTGTTCAAGTGCAAACATGCCATTCGTAACTGCAGGAATCGAAAGACCGGTTTCAGTAGCGATACTCCCAAGAGTTGAAATCGGACGCTTTTGAAGCGCTTGCTGAACAAGCAAAGCTGATGACTTGAATCGCGCGAAATTACGAATTCGTAACGAGTCGTCACGAAAAAGCGCATTGAGTCGCTTAGCGACTGAAACTGCGTTCTCCGACGTTTCAGTGATACCCTCAAGAAAGAATCTTAGCCAAGCCTCCCAGTCGCCGTGATGTCTTACGGCTTCTAATAACAAATAATAATCGCTTCGATTTTTTTTAAAATGCAAACTGAGATACAAGAGCGGCTCATTCAGTAACCCTTCGTGGCACAATTGCAAAGCGATCAGTAAGCGTCCCACTCGTCCATTTCCATCAAGAAAGGGGTGAATCGTCTCAAATTGAACATGGGATAGTCCGGTCCGAATGAGAGCCGAATGTCCACGATCATCGGAATACATGAAACGCTCCAAATCAGACATGCACTTTTCAACAAATTTCGTGGGTGGTGGTACGAAACGAGCGTTTCCCGGGCGAGTTCCTCCTAGCCAGTTCTGAGATCTCCGAAATTCGCCTGGTAAATTTTTGTTCTCCCGGTCTGAAGATAAAAGTTCTTTGTGAATTTCGCGGATTAGACGATTACAGAGCGGAAAATAGTCGTCTCGTATACGTCGGAGTCCGTGTTCTAGGGCGGACACATAGTTTGAGACTTCAACTACATCGTCTACTCGAACTCCCGGAACTTGAGTCAACTCGAATAACATAAGATCCGACAAAGTGGACTGCATTCCTTCAATCCGCGATGAAATCACCGCTTCTCTTCGGATATAGGCATAGATAAACAGCCATGGCTCAGGCAGTATTGTCGCAATACTATCCAGTTGCCCAAGTGCAAATATCGCGCTGTCCAACGAATGTTGTAAATACTTCATATCCAGAACGTCTTCTGGCGGCAGCGGATTTGGAATAAACGCTCTTACCTTTCCATCTCCAATGGATGTAATTTCATAAATTCCTGTTTGTTGACGTTTCATGCCGACTCTGATTATTCAGCAACGTTTCATAAGGGATGTCGTTATTAAGCATTAATGGATTATACTTAATAGTGGCCAGAATTTCTTTTCATTATTCAGCGATATTTAAATAAGGAATATTTTTATTAAGCATTTAGAGATAATACTTAATAAAACTAAGTATTAAACCGAATACACCGTCAAAATTTGAAAGAGAAAAATAAGGCAAATATTACCCAAGAAGAATAAGGTGACACAGGCCTGAAACTAGTACTTGAAAAAACAGTCTGTTTACACGCTGGTCTGAAACAGAGTGCAAATTCCGACTGTGTAATTTAATTCGAAGCCGGAATTCTAAGACTGCAGCTTGCTTAACAGTCTTGAGAGCGATATTACCGTTACGTCATTGCCAATTGGAAATTCATCATTTCCCCCATAAGCAACGTATTTTCTGGAAGCTCCGATTTGTTCGCACGTCCGATTGAAATGCTTGCTTATTTTAGGAGCTACTCCGTATTTAACCTCGATTGCCAAGATTTCAGTGGACGATAACCTGACCACCAAATCAATTTCTGCGCCTGCGGCTGTCTTGTAAAAATAGGCTTCGGCACGAGATGGCAGAACAGAACGGATGTTCTCGATTACAAAACCTTCCCAGCTTTTTCCTAGCACAGGGTTAGACAGGAGTGCGTCATGGCTATTAATTCCCAACAGTCGGTGCTGAATTCCGCTGTCGCGAATATAGTAGCGTGGTGATTTCACCAGTCTTTTTTTCACATTGGCGTACCACGGTTCGAGACGCCTGACAAGTAAGAGATCAACAAGAATATCGAGGTAATAGTTGACCGTCTTAGCATCAATTTCGAGACTGCCGCCCAATTTCGAATGATTGACAGGTTCACCCTGCAAATGCGCCAACATTGTCCATAGACGCCGCAGCCTGTTTGCAGGAATGCGAAAGCCCATTTGCGGAACGTCACGTTCAAGATAGGTACGGATTAAATCTTCCAACCAATCCATGCTTAGATCGTCATCTGCAGCTAGATAGCTGTCTGGAAACCCACCTCTTAACCACAACTTCTGCAGGTTGTTCTTGTCCTCTCCGACTTCCAAAGCGTTGAAACCGCTCAATTCAAGATAACTGATTCGACCTGCCAAGCTTACAGATGATTGGCGTAGTAAATCAATCGAGGCGGAACCAAGCAATAGAAATTGCGCTGACTTTCTACCTTGTTCCCTGCTCTTGTCGATAAGCCCGCGCAACACCGTAAACAATTCGGGGGCGCGCTGAATTTCGTCTAATATGATAAGTTTATCGCTGTGACTTTCTAGATAAGTGGTTGGGTCACTCAATTTAAGCAAATCTTCTGGGGCTTCCAGGTCCAGATAGACTGAATTCTGACTTTGAGCGATAGTTTTGGCAAGGGTTGTTTTACCAACCTGACGAGCGCCAAGAAGCGCCACAACGGGTCTCTGCGCTATAGTTTTATGAAGTTTTTCTGAAATCCATCGCGGTAACATACCGAGTATATTAGGACATAAGCTCCGAAAATACAAGGTTTAATGTTATCCAATGCAAATTGAAAGTCTTTGGAAACTCCTGTCGATTTCACTTAAACTGAACGCACACCGCCCAATTTCCGCACTATGTCATTCTCCATATTCCCAATCGTGATGTCAACAGAATGCAGTGTTCTCTTGTGCTGGAATATCCGAGTTTGACGGTGAAACGGAATGTATGGGTTATTTCTTTGGGATGGGTTGAGTCGGGATATCAACCAGCTTACCGCGCGGGATCAGCCGATTTTTGTCATACATGGGCAAGGTGCAAAGTTCACCTTCCAGCACGGAACCATCGATACCCTCAACCTGCACTTGGGTACCGGGACCTTGGGTTGGATCATCTATGCGCACAATTGCTACACCACAACCCTGATAGGGCGACCATCCGCTAGAACAGACGCGGCCTGCAACTTGACCATCCACTTTGATGGCGCGTCCTAGAATGGCTACCCCACCGGTAACCCGCATTCCCCATGTCCGACATGCTCGTTCGGTCTTTTCCAGTGCTTCTCGGCCAATAAAATCTCGATGGTCAAACTCGACCATGTGACCAAGACCAACCTCAAACGGCGTTGTCTTATCGTCAAAATCCGTCCCTGCATTCAACAGCCCTGCCTCAATCCGGCGGGCGCGGAAAACCGGCGCGCCAGTTATGGTCATACCGAAGGTCTCTCCCACTTTGAGGATATGATCCCCAATTGCGGCAATATCGGTGTCGGGCATGAGATAGATTTCCCAACCCAGTTCATTGGAGAAGCCTGAGCGGCTGATTATGGCCTTTTGGCCTGCAATCGTGACTTCGGTCAGATCGAAATAACGAAATGGGTCCGGCATACTGTTAGTTACAGATTTCAGCACTTCAATTGAATGAGGCCCCTGAATTTGGCTGACCCAGACGTTTGGGTCGCTAATCTTTACATTCAGTCCATGTGCGTGAGCCTTGTACCACGAGAACAAGTCACCATCGGCCTGCACCATCCAGAATCTGTCTTGTGCAAGGCGAAGCAGGATACCATCGGTGATCATCCCACCATCATGGTAGCAGGCAAATTGATACGAGCAACGTCCCACTTTAACCTTGCTGACATCCCGCGTTAATATGCGGTTCAACAGCGATTCAGCGTCCGGCCCACTGATTTCGATTGGTAATTCACCTGTGTGGCGAAATACAACCTCAGTACGGACTTTCCAATACATTTCATCTTCTGTGACATGGTTTAGTGACTCTGGTGTCAGGCGGTTGTTATAGAGTGTGTATTCGGGATCATAGGGTAGTTCTTGATAGCTGAGTGGATGCGGTACCATCGTGTGCGACAGCTCTCTCGGGCGGGCACCCATGTTTGGTATTGCTTTCGTAACAAAGCGCAGTGAGGACAAATCAGAAGTCATGGTGTTACCGTTCCAAGTTGTTGTTTAACAATATTCTAAGGTTCCAGACCATCCGCCGCGAAACCCAGGGTCATCCCATCCTAGTTCCTGGATGAAATATTACGAATAAATATAGTTAAAGATAAAAATTGCAATGCCTTTTTCGTTTGTTTCATGTGATTAAACGCACTTGGACTCGAAACTGGCAGATAGGTCTAGTTGAATTTGTGACGCACCCGGATTAGGCTATAGTTGGACGGGGTTGTGCATCCTATAGATGATATGGGTTGGGAGGAATTCAATTATTGCGCTTATACACTAACGGTAGAAAATTGGAGGTGCGCCCGAAACATTCAGAAAACACCCGCCAGCGCTAGAATTCGATTAGGAGAAATTATTACACTTTTCGTGAGAGATACCTCATCTAGTGTTCACGGCTAACCTAACTGTTTTGACTTGGTTGCCCGTGCCAACGTCAAAGCATCCTCAGCCAACAGGTCCAGGTGCTTGCCCATAGCTAATGAGGCGTCGTCTGTTGCGTGTTGTTCAATCGCGCTCAGAATCGCCGCATGCTCTTCGTTTGAATCTTCGATACGATGTGGCCGAAATGTGACTAACCTCCGATAAGGTGCTAAACGCTTGTCCAGCGCAATTATCTGCTCATGTAAAACAGAGTTGTGTGCAGCTCTATATATTTGCTCGTGAAACACTTGATTTGCTGTGAAATAAACTGCTGGATCACCTGTCTTTGCGGCAACAATACAATTTTCATGGGCTTCTTTAACGGCCGTCAGATTACTTAGGGTGGCGCGATGAGCTGCTTTTTCTGCTGCAAATGACTCTAGAGTTGCCATTAATTCGAACATTTCCATTATCTCATCCAAGGGCGGATTGACAACAAATACACCGGCATGCTGTCGCTTTACGGCCAATCGAGAAGCAACGAGACCTTTGAAAGCCTCCCGAATTGGAGTTCGCGACACACCAAATCGTTTCGCCAATCGGCTTTCATCTAGGCGATCTCCAGGACTGAACTCTCCGCGAATAATAGCGGCTTCTATATGTTCCTGAAGAGAAGTCGTCTGGGCGCGTTGATCAGACTTTGCTAGTTGGTATGAAACGGTGTTATCCATAGTCGTTGCGATGTGGCTAAAGCTATTCTGGTAAATCTGCATTCATGTTAGACCATCCCAACTGTTGTTGATTAGCTAATGCTGTCTGCCTTCCTGGGTCTGAGAGCTGGATGAAACAAAAAAAGGCAAAAATTCGTTAAATCACAAATATTGTAAATCACACGAAAAACACATTGTAGAGTACAATCTTTCGAATATTACATACAATAAATACTATATTGTATACAAAATACCGGCATTTTGGAAATGACCAGAATTTAAGCTTGTTGATCGATATGAAAGATTTCGAACGACTGAACCAACATTTTGAACTGATGGTAAATACCCCTGACTTAATGTGGTTAGGCCGAAATACCAACCATTTCCCGACGTATCCTGTGGTTCTAGATGCAATGCTCAATAGCATCAAAGATGAAGACTTTCATGTCTATGCACCTCCTTTTGGGCTAGAAGATCTTCGAGAACTTGTGATAGAGAATCTTGGACTTGAGGGTATGTCAGCATTGATCACTGATGGCGCAGTTTCTGGACTCTATCACGTATGTCATACACTTTGTGGTCCTGGCGATGAACTTGTTACGACAGACCCGTCATGGGAATGGACGATGAGTTTCGCAGAATCAGTGGGAGCCTCGGTTAAACAGATTCCGATATACGGCAGGGAATATGGATATCGATTAGATCCAGGACAATTGCGTGAAGCGGTCAGCGAGAAAACCAAGATCATTTATCTTATTGATCCAAATAATCCACTCGGCACTTGCTGTACTGCAGAGGAGATTGAAGAAATCGCTGACATCGCACGAACAGTGAATGCCTATTTGATTCAGGACAGTACCTATCGCGACTTTGCATATCAACATTACCTGTCAGCAAAATATTATCCGGAACGCACGATTACTGTCTGGAGTTTCTCAAAATGGCTCGGACTTGCTGGATTCAGAGTAGGCTCGCTTACCGCAAATCCTGACCTTATCGAACGACTAGCTAAAGCTCCACCGAACATTCTGGGGTCAAACATTGTCGCGCAAAAGGGTGCTGTTGCTGGACTGAAAACCAAGTCGAAATGGTTTCCGAATGTGCTTGCGTCAATCCGCGAAAATCAGCGTTTGATTCGAGATGCTGTCGCTGATATTCCAGGGCTTAGTCTGCCAGTTTATCCATCCAATGGCAATTTTCTAATTGTCGAGTGTGCGGCAGCAGGCATCCGACCGGAGGCGATTTGCGAATTGATGTACCAACAGAAAATTATGGTGCGACAGGGTGCGTACCACACGAGTGAATTTGGTGATCAGTTTATAAAAGTATCGGTAAGTGCTCCGCGTGAGTGGGTCGAAAAGTTTTGTGAACTGCTGCCGGCTGTGGTGGAGGAGGCAAGCTCACTAGACAGGGAGATACAGCTTTTCTGATAGCCCCCATGAACGTTGAAATTCTGAAAATCTCTAAACCCAACTCAACCAGTACGGGTTCCAAAATGACAAAGAGGCAAGATTTATGGACCTTAAACTAACCGGTCAAACCGCACTGGTTACCGGTGCATCTCAAGGCATCGGTGAAGTAGTCGCAAAATCACTCGCTGAAGAGGGTGTCAATCTTCGTCTTACAGCACGAAATATGAAAAATCTTGAACGGGTAAAGCAGGATATAGAGGATGTCTCTAACGTACGAGTTGAATTGCATTCGTTCGACTTGACAGAACGCGGCGCTTGTGAGTTGCTTGGCGAGGCTGTTGGGGATGTCGATATTCTCGTCAACAATGCTGGCACTATTCCTAGCGGTAATCTATGGGACGTGAACGAAAGTAGCTGGCGTAGCGGATGGGAGCTCAAGGTAATGGGCTATATCAACCTCTGCCGTATCTTTTACGCCAAAATGAAGGCAAGAAGCGGGGGAGTGATAATCAACAATATTGGAAATGGTGGTGAGGTATTTGATCCACAATACATCGCTGGCACTTCCGGCAATGCCAGCCTCATGGCGTTCACACGAGCCCTCGGTGGTCACAGCTTGGACGACAATATTCGTGTCGTAGGCGTTAATCCAGGCCCAGTCAATACAGATCGAATTTTTAAAATTTTAAAAAACCGAGCCAAGAGCGAACTCGGTGACGAAGACCAATATGCTGAGTTGCTGAAGCGATACCCTCTGGGGCGTCCAGCCCATATTTATGAAGTTTCGAGTCTGATCGTTTTTTTAGCCTCGTATCGTTCAGGCTATAGCTCGGGGGCTATTTTTACTGTTGATGGCGGCATCGCATCCCGTTGCTCGATTATCTGATGGAAAATAATATGACATGGGTAACAACCAGCGATGGAGTGAGGCTCTATGCGGAGAATACTTCACAAGGTACGCCGATAGTCTTCGTCCATGAATTCGGAGGTGATCTACGAAGCTGGGAACCACAGGTCCGTTTTTTTTCGAGGCGTTATCAATGCATTACGTTCAATGCTCGAGGATACCCACCTTCAGACACGCCAGAAAATATCAGCAGTTATTCTCAGGACCGTGCCGTAAATGACATTCGCGATGTCATGGACCATATTGGAATTAAGCAAGCGCACATTGTTGGACTGTCAATGGGTGGATTTGCAGCACTTCATTTCGGAATGCAGTACCCGAAACGAGCATTGTCACTTGTAGTTGCCAGCACTGGCTACGGTGCTGAGAAAATTTATGAAGATTACTTCAAACAAATCTCACATGAAATTGCAGACGAGTTTGAGGCGCAAGGAGCCGAAGCATTCTCTCATATTTATGCCTTGTCGGCATCACGCATCCCATACCTGAATAAAGATCCGCGCGGATGGGAGGAATTTCGTAGAACACTTGGTGATCGATCTGCCTCAGGGTCTGCCAATACAATGCGTGGCATTCAGGCAAACAGACCATCGTTGTACGATCTTGAGGACAGCCTCTCGAAGATGAAAATTCCGGTGCTTGTCGTGGTTGGCGATGAAGATGATCACTGCCTTCAACCGGGACTGTTTCTTAAACGGACGATACCTGCGAGTGGTCTCTACATGATGCCGAAAACCGGTCATACCTGCAATCTTGAAGAACCCGATTTGTTTAACCGCAACTTGGAAGAGTTTTTTGTCACAGTCAAAGCAAATCGCTGGTTACCTAGAGATCCGAGATCAACTCCCGAGGAAATTTTGAAAACCGGCAGAAAGAATGAATAGGAAAAATTCTGCAGCCCGAATTGCCGAGTGTGTTAACGAAAAGCGACTCTGGAGTCGGCTCATGCAACTCGCCCGTATTGGCGCGACTGATGGGGGTGGTGTATGCAGACTCGCACTTTCCGACGAAGAAATAGAGGCACGCAAATTGCTGATCTCGTGGGCATCTGAACTCGGCCTGTCCGTGTTTACCGATTACATCAGTAATCTTTTCTTTCGTCTTGATGGTGTTGATGCGAACGCGGCACCTGTAATGACCGGTTCCCATATTGATACGCAACCGAAAGGTGGAAAATTTGACGGTGCATTTGGAGTAGTAGCGGGTCTTGAGGCACTGCAGGCCATTAGTGAAGCGGGAGTTTCGACTAGGCGTCCTATCGAAACCGCTGTCTGGCTGAACGAAGAAGGATCGCGATTTTCGCCCGGCATGATGGGCTCTGAAGCCTTCACTGGGCTTCGTCCGCTAGAGGAAATTCTTTCAGTCAAAGACTCAACAGGAACGACCACGTCCAAAGCGCTCGATAAAACTCAGGCCGTCTTCAGCGATATCCCATGTCGGCGTTTCGGGTTTCCTGTGGCGAGTTTTATCGAAGCTCATATCGAACAGGGGCCCTTGCTTGAGGCAGAGGGCGTGCCGATAGGCGTGGTGACCGGCATACAAGGTTCAAGAAGGTTTCGCGTCAGAGTTTCAGGAGATGAATCACATGCAGGCACGGAACCCATGACAAAAAGAAAAGACGCTCTGTTCGCTGCGATCGACATGATCCAATCGATGCGTCGGGCGTTCGTCGAAACTAACGAGCAATTGAAGTTTACGACAGGTTTGTTTGAAATATTGCCGAACGTCCCGTCAGTCGTGCCATCAAGCGCATACTTTTCAATCGATATCCGTCATCCAGATTCATCAGCTCTGATGCGATTGGGAGACGGAATTTCGGGCCTTTGCGAGGAAAACAGAGGTCAATGCACTGTAGAGATTAACGAAATTGCCAGATCTGAGTCATTGGAGTTTCCACATGAGCTCAGAGATTGCATTTCGAAGAGTGCCGATTTACTTGGAATAGCCCATATGCCAATATTTTCGTTGGCTGGCCACGATGCCCGTCAACTTCACTACCACTGTCCTACAGGGATGATATTTGTGCCCTGTCACAAGGGAATCAGCCATAACGAGGCAGAAAGCTGTAAATCCACAGATCTTGCTAGTGGAACTCGCGTGCTTGCCGCATCTTTAGCGAAGTTGGCTGAGTAGACCAGAGGGAGAGATGGAAGAAGCAACCATAAATTTGACACCGCCATTCAAGTTGTAAAAATGCTCTCCCAGAATGCAGGTAATGAAATAATGTCTAAAAAACGGTTGATACCGAACGAAACGTTGGCTAAGCCCGGGGAAGCGCCAGTTTCATATCAGCTATATATCAACGGGCAATGGTTTGAGGCTGCTGCTGATTCGTTAATTGAAGTTCATTCGCCTGCACATGGCGGTCATTTGGCCACAGTTCCAGATGCCGGAGCACAATCGATAGACCACGCTGTTGATTCAGCACACAAATCGCTAGACATCTGGTCAAATCTTGACGCGTTCGATCGCTCTCGACATCTCCATGCATTTGCTGAGGTTATTCGCCAGCGCATAGATGAACTTGCTGAAATTGAGACTGCAGTTACAGGACGTCCGATTCGGGAGATGCGCACGCAGTTGTCTCGAGTTCCAGAATGGCTCGAATATTTTGCATCAATTGCCATTGGACTTGAGGCAGAGGCCAATGATGTAAAAGGAGGGTTTGTGACCATGACCCGTTACGAACCACTCGGGGTTTGCGCCTTGCTAACACCTTGGAATCACCCCACGCTAATTCTCATCAAGAAACTCGCAGCTGCCCTGGCAGCAGGCAATACCTGTGTTGTCAAACCCTCAGAGCTAGCACCTGTTTCGCCTTTGCTACTTGCCAGTTGGGCCACCGAAGTTGGATTTCCAGATGGTGTTGTTAATGTGATTACTGGCGGTGTTGAAACGGGTGAGAGGCTGTGCAACCATTCTCTTGTCGCTCGTATAGATTTGACTGGAGGAACAGCAACAGGGCGTCGAGTGGCAGCTAATGCAGGCCATCGTCTTGTTCCCTGTACGTTAGAGTTGGGTGGCAAGACACCTGTTGTAATCTTTGCCGACACCCCGGTTAAGGAAGCGGCGGCAGGGAGTGTTTTTTCTGCTTTTATCGCAGCTGGCCAAACCTGCGTTTCAGGTGCTCGATTTATTGTTGAAGAGGCAATTTATGAGAAGTTTCTTGATGAATTTGCCACACGTGTAAAGTCAATTCGACTGGGTGACCCTACCGACCCCAAAACCGACATGGGACCCGTAATATCCGCTGCCGCACGTGAGCGTTGCCTAGAGGCGATCTCAGAAGCTCAGGCAGCGGGTGCGCGTTGCGTGATTGGTGGTGGTTGTCCGGACCTGCCTTCACCCTTCAATAAAGGGAACTATGTTGAACCGACAATTTTTGCTGATGTGACGCCACAAATGTCGCTGTTTCGGGACGAGGTATTTGGCCCTGTCGTTTCAGTCACTCCGTTCAAAACAGAACAAGAGGCAATTGCACTTTCGAATGATAGTGACTACGCACTTGGTGCAGCACTTTGGACACGCGATGTGACCCGTGCGCATCGTGTGGCAAAGCAGATTCGTTCGGGGGTGATGTGGGTCAATGATCACCATAAAAACGATCCGCGTTCAATTTGGGGTGGATTTGGAGCTAGTGGTTACGGTAAAGAAAATGGCTGGGAGGCTCTCAAAAGCAATTTGCGCAAGCGAAGCATTGTGTTGCGAACCGCACCCAATTTTGATGATTGGTTCGCCGGTGGAAAGCGGTATGGGTGAGATTGATGAGTGTTGTTGATCAGAATGTTGATGCTCGCTTTGGGAGCGATAAGCTGCAGTTTCAAAATCTGCAAGTCATCTATTCAGGCGCACAAGGGGCAAGTGCAGTTCACGCCTTGGAAGAAATTAATTTTGCAGTTAGTGATGGAGAATTTGTCTCTCTGATCGGCCCTTCAGGCTGTGGAAAGAGTACGCTCCTTCGTGTCGTCGCTGATTTATCGAAGCCAACTAGGGGCAAAATTCAGGTCGGCGGAGAATCTCCGAACGCAGCCCGACTGAAACGAAAAGTAGGGTTTGTTTTTCAGGACCCAGCCTTGTTGGAATGGCGTCGAGTATTGCAAAACGTGGCGCTGCCACTTGAAATCAAGGGGGTGTCTCGTAGGGAGCGCGAAAAGAGTGCTCAGGAATTGATAGAGTTGGTTGGTTTGAAAGGTTTTGAGCGTTCTTATCCCCGACAGCTTTCAGGTGGGATGCGTCAACGAGCGGCAATCGCTCGTGCAATGTCGACAAATCCAGAGGTTATGCTCATGGATGAACCCTTCGGTGCGCTGGACCAGATTACTCGGGATCGGTTAAACATGGAATTGTTGAATCTCTCACAACGCAAGCGTATGACCGTATTGTTCGTCACCCATTCAATACACGAAGCGGTTCTCTTGTCGGACCGTGTATTCGTAATGACGCCAAGGCCCGGGCGTATATCTGGGGAGATTGAAGTAGACCTACCGCGACCACGAAATTTGGAATCGAGAGAATCCGATACTTTCATCAAACTAGTCAAGCACGGTGTACGCCTGCTGGAAAGAGGTTTTGAATCATCATGAGCGATCAAAGTCATAACAAAAATTCACTCCCCGAAATGGTGCTGAAACGTACTGGGAGTGAAAGACTGAACACTATCCTTTGGAATCTATTACCGCCTTTATTAACGTTTGCACTGGTCGCTGTTGTTTGGGAATGGGCAGTACACATATTTGAAACTCCGGCTTACATATTACCCGCACCAAGTCGAATCTGGGATTCGTTACTCAAGGATCAGGGATCGATTCTCGGACACTCAGGAATCACGTTATTTGAAGCGGTTTCAGGATTCATAATTGGATCGATTCTTGGTGCTTTGCTGGGGACATTCTTTGCCTACTCCAGACTCTTCGCACAGAGCCTGTTGCCGTATGTCATCGCTGCGAACACGATTCCGGTTGTTGCAATTGCTCCAATCATCATAATTTGGTTTGGTCATGGAATCCCGTCGAAAATTGCAGTGACTGCATTTCTTTCCTTTTTCCCGCTTGCTCTGAATATGATGAAAGGCTTGCGATCATACGATCATACGATCATGGATGTGTTTCACGTTGCCGCTGCGAGCGAATGGCAACGGTTCGTCAAGATGCGATTGCCAGCCTCTTTGCCCTATGTCTTTGTAGGATTGAAACTCAACGTCACGTTTGCTGTCATTGGCGCCATTATCGCCGAGTTCGTTCAGGCAGACCGTGGACTCGGGTTCGTCATCATGACTGCATACCGCACACTCAATATGCCACGGCTTTGGTCAGCAATGCTGGTCTCCGCGGCGACAGGAATTCTCTTTTTCGCACTTATTGCACTGGCTGAACGGTGGATCATTCCGTGGCACAGTTCAATGCGAAAAACGGAATAAATTCACTTTTTATAGTAACGACTAGAGGAAAAATTTTATGAAAACAATATCTTTAAAATTGAAGTTTTTACTTCAATTGACGACTGCATTGGCAATTGCCTGCACAACCGCGTTTACCTCAGTTCAGGCAGAAGAAACTATGCGCTTGGAATGGGTAATACAGGGTCAGTTTGCTGGACCGGTAGTCGCATCCGACCAAGGCTATTACAAAGACGAAGGCATCGACATGAAGTTGATACCAGCGGGTCCGGATATTAAACCGATGGTGACGGTTGCTCAAGGCAGTGACAGTTTCGGTATTGGTCATCCGAACCAAGTAATTGCAGCACGAAGCAACGGCGTACCTTTAGTGATGGTACTGCAATTCGGACAAAAGAGTGCCACTACATATGTTGTTCGCAAGGAAGCAGGAATCAACAGAGTTGAGGACATGCCCGGCAATAGTGTGGGTCTGTGGTTCGGCGGTGACGAGCATGAATTTCTGGCAATGCTCGATGCAGCAGGTGTTAACCAGGGAGATGTACAAGTTATAAGCCAAGGGTTCGATATTATTGGTTGGTTGAACAATGACTACGATGTAATGCAAGTAACACTTTTCAATGAACTTTTGCTAGTCTATGGCCAAGGTTTCGAGAAGAGCGACCTTGTTTTCTTGGAACCATCTGACTACGGTGTTGCTTTAGTATCGGGTGGTATTTTCACAACTGAAAAAATGATAAATGAGAATCCGGATGTGGTTCAAGCAATGGTAAATGCCACAATGCGGGGCTGGAAAGAAGCTCTTGCAAACCCCGAGGAGGCAGCAAAGATCGTCGTCAAGTACAACAGCGAGCTGGAAGAAGCTCAGCAGGTAGCACAGATAAAGGCTATGGGCGACCTCATTTGCTTCGGGCCGACTTTGGAAGGGAAATTTGGTATGTCCGTAATGGCAGATTGGGAAACTTCTCAGGAAGTTCTCCTCGGTGCCAAGTTAATCGAAAATTCAATCGATTTGGCCGAAGGATTTACCAACAGTTTTTGGGAAGCGGCTCCGGATGAGCTTAAAACGGTTAGTTGTGGAAACTAGTCTATTCGTTAGCTGAGGGTTGGTGTCTTTGATGCACCAACCCTCATCTCCGTCGAGTGTTCATAAATGTTTGAAGTTCGTCTTCGTTTGATGTGGCATCCACAACCTCAATTCGCAGGTGCGTTAATGGCGCAGCACTGTGGTATTGCATCAGCACATGGAGTGGGACTGGATTGCCAGCCACTTGATTTTGACGAATCCCCAATCGATGCAGTTTTAACTGGAAACGCCGATCTGTGCATTGCCAGTCCATCCCATTTATTTGAGGGTGAAGATCCGAAAGCATTGAGTTTTCTGCTCGCCTTTCAGCAAAAAAGCCCGCTTATGTATTTAGCCCGTCGGGAGCATGGAATTTCCGAGATAAAAAATTTATCCGGTAAGCGCGTTGCAGTCTGGCCCGGAGGGGAAGATCTGGAACTTCGTTGGATGCTACAGAATGAAGGCATTGATCCTGAAAGCATTGAACGTGTACATACTACCGACACCGTAGGACTTCTTCTCGATGATCAGGTATCCTGTGCTCAAATGACCAGCTATAACGAATATCATGAATTCATTGAGCGAGGTGGAGACTCCGAATCCATGTGTCATTTTTTTGCTAGAAACAACGGAACCGACTTGATAAAAGATGGTGTCTGTGCCCG
Organism: Arenicellales bacterium; assembly: GCA_965219265.1. GTDB lineage: Bacteria > Pseudomonadota > Gammaproteobacteria > Arenicellales > JAJDZL01 > JAJDZL01. Next base: position 2,293,343 of record OZ244730.1, on the reverse strand, counting down.
CAAGGACTGGATATTCGATAATCCAGAACGTGCCCAACAGGTGGTCAACAGCTTGTTGGAAGGATGGACGCAGGCGTTACACGACAAGCAAGATGCGGTAGCACTTTGCAGGAAAATGCGTCCAGAAATGGATGAGGCAAATCACAAATTTCAGTACGACGAAATCAGAAAACTGATTCTGAGCGGCGCTACTCTTGAGCAGGGACTGGGATATCCCAGCCTCGAACATGTAGTTCGAGCAGCAAAGGCAATGAGCGAAGTTGATAACCGAATTCCGGAAGAATCCCCAGAGAGTTACGTTACCACACAGTACTGGTATGCTGCTCCGGAACATCTTCGCAGTAACCACTGGGAGTGAAACAGTCTGTCATCGTTGTTGGTGCTGGCGTTGTTGGCGCCGCGGTCGCGCGCGAACTTTCATTGGCTGGTCATCAGGTCACAGTACTTGAGAAGGGCTCCGCCGGTGGAGCCGTATCCGGTGCAAGCCTTGCCTGTATCGGATCCCATATGATTGATTTTGATGAACTCCCATTGTTAAATTGGAGTTGTCGGGCGTGGGCTGAATTTGCAAAAAAATCCGCAACGAATTTTGAGTACAGGCGTTGTGGTCAAATTCGGTTTATTGAGCGAGAAGAAGATATTGCAATTACAAAGTCCATTGTTGAAGCTGAACGCGAAAATGGAGCTTCTTCCGTGTTTGTTGATCGGGAAACCGTCCACCGCATTGAGCCCAACTTAACCGGCCCCATCCTGGCAGCTTCTCATGACCCAGATGCAGCGATGGTCAATCCTTTCCAAGCCGTGCGCGCATTATTGCTTGAAGCAAAAGAAAATGGCGCCTGTATAAGAACGCACAAGCCGGTAGAAATGATTGAAACTAGGAACGGCAGGGTTTGCGGTGTTGTTTCTGAAGGCGAGACGATTCGGGCGGATGATATTGTCCTCGCATGTGGACCTTGGACCGCGACATTGGCTCAAACGTGTGGGTTGAACCTTCCAATCTTGCCCCGCAAAGCCCAATGTCTTGCGACGGTTGCCATGCCAGCAAATACCATAAGGAATGTCATTAGCTCTTGCGAGGCTTCCGGTGGTGTTGATGCAGGGTATACGCAGATTCAGCAAACTTTTAGCGGACAGATACTCTTCAATACCGTTCTTGCGGGTGGATTATCAAAGCAAGGCGCACAGAACAACATCCCAGAGGTTGACTCTGCTTTCGTAGCCGACTCTATCGAGACACTCTTGCGACTGTTCCCAATACTTCAATCGACTCAACTGCTCCGGTCATGGGTCCGGTTCGAGGCGGTAACCCCCGATGATCGTTTTTTTATCGGAGCGTTGGCACCAGAAGGACTTTTCGTGGCAGCCGGCGATTCTGGGACAGGATTCACGCGTGCACCTGCCATCGGTCGCCTCATTAAAGAAATTTTGTCCGATGAGGTGACGTCATTTCGGACGGACATTTATGCGCCAGACCGGTTTTCTGAGGTAACGCGATGAGCAATCGAGTTAACGTGACCATTGATGGTGTTGATTATCGAGTCGAAGAGTCGGCCCTCCTTGGGCATGTCCTGCACGATGTAAAGAATGCACGATTTCGAAAATCTCCCAAGGCTGGAGAGCCACGAGGGCTCTATTGTGGTATGGGCGTATGTTTCGATTGTCTGGTAAGCATCGACGGCCATTTCGGTGTTCGAGCCTGCTTGCAGCAGGTGCGTGACGGTATGCAGGTTAAGACTACGTCATGAGTAGAAAATACCGAGCAGACGTACTAGTAGTTGGTGCCGGTCCAGCTGGCATGGGTGCGGCTATCGAGGCGGCGCGTGCTGGAGCAAAGACAATAGTGGTTGATGGATTTAGCAGAGCAGGCGGGCAGTACTGGATTCAGCCACCTTCGCATCTCAAGGCTAGAGAGAGTCAAGTGAAGGAAGGAGCCACACAAATCGCTGAGTTGAAGAATTTGGGTGTAGAGATGTTCTCAAATTCAGAAGTGTGGGGAGTACTGCCAGGAAATCGTGTATTGGCTCTTGGGCAGAATGATGAGTCACTCGAGTTTTTTGGAAAGACACTGGTTGTCTGTACCGGTGCACACGACTTAGTCTATCCATTTCCAGGATGGACACTCCCGGGGGTTATGACAGCAGGTGGAGGTCAGCGTTTCGCGAAACTCTCCGGCAAATCGCCAGGAAACCGAGTTGTTGTAGCGGGTAGTGGTATTTTTCTCTGGGCTGTGGCAGCTTCAATTATAAAAGCCGGCGGTAACCTTGTCGGTTTGGTAGAAGCGCGAAGGAATCGACTTGCAGTAATGAATCTTCTTATGCGTTACCCGGAAAAATGGATTGAAGCTTATCGATTATTACTCCCTGTTATACGCGCCAGAACTCCACTTCTATCTGGACAGTTCGTAAAATCGGCGAAAGGAAACGGTCATCTTGAATCTCTTTGCGTGGGACCATTGAGTGAGAATGGCTCGAAAGTTAGTAAAGATCGAAATTTAGATGCAGACTGTTTGCTAGTAAGCCACGGCTTCAGGCCGATTACGGAAATTACTTCATTATTACGGTGTGTACATGACTTCAACCCAAGCAAAGGGGGTTGGTTTTGTAAAACTGATTTTGCCACAGGTGCTACCTCTGTAGAAACGGTTTTTGCGGCGGGGGAGGTGACAGGTGTAGGGGGAGCTCGCCCTGGATTTTTACGTGGCGCACTTGCAGGTTTGTCAGCAGCGCAGAGTATTGGAATTTCGTCTGGCAACCTCAATGAGAAGCGACAAAGAATTTGCCAGGAATTGAAAAGAGCGCAAGCATTTGCCGACAAATTGGGAGAAATGTTTGAACCACTGCCAGGAATGGCGTCATTGGTTGCCAATGAAACCGTTGTCTGTCGATGCGAGGAAGTTACTTGGGGTGAAGTACTGACAGCATGGAATGATGGAGCCGACAATTTATACGGTATCAAACTTTGGACTCGAATTGGCATGGGACGTTGTCAGGGCCGTATCTGCGGCGATGCCGTAGCAACGTTACTTGCCGAAAAATTCAATGCCGATCAAAAACAACTCCTATTCAATCAGCCACGCTTGCCCATTCGTCCAGTGTCATTGAGCCAAGTGCAGGAGTCCCTTTCGGCCGATTGAGTACGAAATTTCTCCTTAACATAAACCGTACACGCGAAATCACAGAACCAATTCAGTACCGCTTGACCTGTGTACTGGCAGTTTGCACCTGAACAATTCTGAATTGCTGGTGATTCATAACCGTCGGAACGACCTGTTTCGCCGGGCCTGGCCCTCAGATCAAATCGTCTATGTCCACGTTCAGGGCTTCAGCAATGTTGGCCAATGTCCTAGTTGAGCCGGTACGTCTGCCTCTTTCGATCTGCGAAAGATAGACTGCATTGATACCGGCGTCTTGGGCTAGTTGTTTCTGCGTCATTCCACGATGAACACGATATGCCTTGACGGCACTCTCCCCTGCTAGCAGGCGGTCTGCCACATCGATTGGAAAGGACTCTTCGTCGGCCAATTTAGCGCTGTCATAAAGTTCTTCATCACTTAGGTCGGCATCAGTACCGACTGCGGTCAAGCGTTTATACATCCGCCATGGAATAACGGCGAACGCTGGGTTTCCTCTATCGTCGAGGATAACTTGCGGTTTGGTCATGTTGTTCTCCTACTGCTTGTAGATATCACCTCTCAGGCCGATACGCAGTATATTGATTTCGCGTTTCTCTTCATCTCGCTCGAAGATGACACGCCAGTTGCCTGAGCGTAACCGAAAGCCCGGTCGGCCTTGTAACCCAATTACATCAATATCCTGCCGCTGCGGGTCTTCGATCAGTTTTGCAAGTTCATTACGCACACGGCGCGCATCCCGGCTTGGCATTCTTTGTAAGGTTTTAAGGGCTTGCTTCCTTATCGTCAGTTGGTACATAACGGTACTACTTTCGATCAATACATAGATAGCGATAGGCTTTATTATAAAGCAAACTTATCGCTATATGTAGACTTGCGTACGTCGTCGAATTTATGATAGTTTTGTTGATGCTGGTGCAAATAACAGTATTCTTGCTGATGGTTGATCCTTTATTTAAAAAATATGCGAAAGTTAGTAGCGAAAGCCGACGAAGACAACTAGCAGCACAGACTTTCATGCTTTTTTTGAATGTAAGAAAAGATAATAAATTCTGCGATATAAAATCCAAAAACGTCGATGAATTCTATCATTCTCACGTTGGGTTCGACGAAAAATCGATAGATGCTAAGCGATTCGAAAAGATTTGCGAAAAACTTAGTAAAGCGTTTGCAGGGAAACCTGGTGTAGTGGGACACTACATAATTCATCTTTTGCTCCTTGTGGATTCTCTATTGGATGATTACGTTCCAGGATGGGAAGAGAAATTACTTGAAAAGTGGAATGAGCTTGATCAACGCCGCCTCAATGCATCTAAAGACAGTAGAAATCGTCGTGAGACTAAATATCAAGGTATTATTCAGAATATGGTCGTTTGACACAGACACGTTCAGACAATGCGAACACAATTGGGCAAAGACACGCATTTTTCACCGAGGAAATGCTGAAGCTTCTCTCTCCAACTAAGAAAGATAAGAATCGATCATTTAGCGATCTTGAGCGGCGGACGATATTCTATCGTGATATGGGATTGTGCCAATGGTGTTGGATGAGTGAAAATGACCACAACGTGCCGTGGGAGGAGTGTGAATTTCACCATGTCACACCACATGCAGATGGTGGACCGACTAGCATTCAAAACGGAGTTCTAGTTCATCGTGATTGTCACCCAAAGAGAAAAGAGGATACCAATTTATTTTACGAGTGGTGGCACAGAACTAACCCTGTTCCAAAAAAGAAGTACCAAAAAATTCGACATTACCAAATAATGCCTACGATAATCGGAATGCTTATAACGCTCGAAATCAGACATACACTTTTCAACAAAATTCGTTGGTGGTGGTACGAAGCGAGCGTTTCCCGGGCGAGTGCCTCCTAGCCAGTTCTGAGATCGCCGAAATTCACCAGGTAATTTTTTGCTCCCCCGGCCAGAAAATAAAAGTATTTTATGAATCTCGCGAATCAGGCGATTACAGAGCGGTATATTGTCTTCTCACATACGTCGGAGTCCGTGTTCTAGAGAGGACACACAGATTGAGACTTCAACTACATCGTCTACCGGAACTCCTGGAGCTTGGGTCAACTCGAATAGCACAAAATCCGACAGAGTGGACTGTATTCATTCGGTCCGCGATTAAAGCACCGCTTCTCTTCGGATATAGGCATAAAAATACAACCATGTCTTCAGGCAGTATTGTCGTAATACTATCCAACTGCTCAAGTGCAAACATCGCGTTGTCAAACAAATGCTGTAAATACTTCATATCCAGAACGTCGTCTAGCGGTAGCGGATTTGGAATAAACGCTCCTACCTGTTCATCTCCAATGGATGTAATTTCAAAAAATCCTGTTTGTTGACGTTTCATGACCACTCTGATTACCCATCAACGAATAATAAGCGGTGATGTTATTAAGCACTATGGATTTTTAATTAATAAAAACCAGAATTTCTTTTCAGTATTCAGCAACGTTTAATAAGGGATGGTATAGTTTGCGATTGTCCTGGGTTACATGGGCCTACCCATTCACGCGAGAGGTTGAACGATCATGACTGATGACACTAAGAACGTATTTGTGAGCCACGTTCATGAAGACGATGATGGCCTTGGCAAGCTGAAAGACTTGCTCAAGGCCAACGGAATGACGATCCGAGACTATTCGATCAGCTCCGACAATCCCAACAACGCCAAATCAGAAAACTACATAAAGTCTCAAATCCTGGGTCCACGCATTCAGCAATGCTCAACTCTCGTAGTCTATGTTTCTCCAGAAACAAAGGACAGCGAATATGTCAACTGGGAAATTGAGTATGCTCAAAGCAAAGACAAGAGAATTGTTGGCGTCTGGGCAGATAGCGAAAAGGGCTGCGAACTCCCTGAAGCGTTAATAAAGTATGCCGATGCACTAGTGGGTTGGACCGGAAACCGAATAATAGATGCCATCAACGGCGAAATCAACGGGTGTCAAAACCCTGATGGCTCACAATTCTCACCACGTGATATTGAACGATACAGCTGCCGATAGGGTATTCCATGAGGTTGTTCTCTTATGTAGTTGCCAGAGATTATGGCTTTGCGCCAAACCCTTTTTTTGGTGTCTGTACCCTCGCAACCTGCAAACCTAGGATAAGAAAAGTTGCTGCCGTTGGCGATTGGGTTATCGGTACAGGCGGCAAAACGCGAGGTCGCCAAGGAGATCTTGTCTATGTCATGCGTGTCACGGAGAAGATGACGTACAATGAATACTGGTCAGATCCACGATTTCAACAAAAAAGGCCTAACCTCAGAGGCAGCCTGAAACAAGCTTTTGGCGACAACATTTACCATAAAGACTACAACAATAAGTGGCACCAAATCGATTCCCACCATAGCTATCAGGGCGGTGCACCGAACATGTACAATATTCGAAACGATACACAAAGTGACAATATATTGATTGGAACAGAATATGCCTATTGGGGTGGTACCGGACCTAAGATCGATATGAAATTCCGCAACTACAACGGTGACGATATCTGCGCGGGACGTAACCATAGGAGCAAATTTCCACCGGGTCTTGTCGAAGACTTCATTGCATGGTTTCACACTCTCGAAGCGCACGGTTTTCTTGGTGAACCTATGGACTGGTCAGAGACACCATGACCAAAATACCTTCATTGCAATCAACTGATGTCCAAACATCCCTCCCGCGCTCAATCTTCCTGCGCGACTATATGCAGGAGATCGCATCGACAGACCAATTGCCTAAAGATGATCTGCGCCCAGTTCTTCTAGGTCTATTTGGTGAGGTGGGTAGCGTGATGGCTATAGCCAAGAAGCCTCACAGAGAACAAGACGCTTATGTCGGTTACCACCACGCCCTAATCGAAGAATTTGGAGATGTTCTTTGGTATTTTGTTACCCTATGCGGGCGGCTGAATTACAAGATTGAGGATATTTTTCTTCGGGTTGTCGCCGACGAAGGTTATAGCAAAATAGTGGCTGCCAGTGACTTGGCGGACGGACCGATTTCTCACATCAACACCACCAACGATTTACCATCCCTTGACGAGACCCTTCTCGGTCTGGGCGCCGCTGCCGCCGATCTGCTTGATATTGCTGGACCCGACGAATCTAACCCCGCTTTGCTACATACTTTCGCGACTCAGTATCTTCATGCAGTGCAAACAGCACACGTGCCCTTTGCCCAAATCGTGCATACAAATATCGTTAAGACTAGGGGACGATTTTTAGAACCTGACTTGTCTAGCTTGCCAAAGTTTGACGATACTTTTTCCAAAGAGGAACAGCTTCCTGACAATTTCGAAATAAGGATTGAGGAGCGTAAAAGCGGAAAAAGTTACTTGCAATGGAACGGTGTATTTGTCGGAGCCCCACTTACCGATAACATTGTTGATGCCGATGGTTACCGCTTTCACGATGTATTTCATTTAGCGCACGCAGCTATCCTCCACTGGTCACCGACATTTCGTGCCCTCATAAAACAAAAGCGCAAGAGCGATCCAATATACGACGACGCCCAGGACGGAGGTAGGGCTATCGCTGTCGAAGAAGGTTTGACTGCCTGGATATTTTCTCGCGCCAAGGACATCAATTTCTTTGAAGGTCATGACCGCCTTCCTTTTGATCTTTTGAAGACCGTTCAACAGTTCGTGCGTGGCTACGAAGTAGAAGTGTGTCCACTCAATTTGTGGGAAAACGCAATATTGGAAGGATATAAGATTTTCAGACAAGTACGCAAAAATAATGGCGGAATCGTTGTTGGTGATCGCGGCACCAGAACAATCAAATATAGAAAATTGTAGTGGATTAGATGGTGACGCTGGTTAATTTGCCATGTCAGTTACTTCAGTAGGAGGAACACCTTGACAAGAAAACCCCTTAAGACTGTTGCCAAAAACCCCCGTACTCAGCCAACGAAATCGCGAATTAGGGCCGCAGGTACCCCTGTGCAATTCGATCTATTTATCAAGCAGCACCCGGGCAGTGCGTCGGTAGTTGCCACTCGCACCCCGATAATATTGAAACATCTCACGCCAGCGAAAGTTTCTGAGGTGTATGAGAGTTATTGGCGATTCGCCGCCGAGCGCCAAGAGATTTTTGTCAAACGTGCACGGGGGCAGACTCCACCCTGGACCAAGGATGCCGTGCTTGCGACCTACAAGTTCACGAACGCCTATCGCGCGTCCGATCGTGTGAGCCAATATTTAATCCGCCACGTCATTTACCGCGATGATTTACCCAACTCAGCACGAGAGGTTTTTTTTCGTATTATGTTATTCAAATTGTTTAACAAGATCCAGACGTGGGAATTGCTCACGAGCACGTTTGGCTCAATTACGTTCGAAGACTACCGCTTTGATCGCTATGATCTTGTATTGCAACGTGCATTACGAGATGGACGTCGTATCTACTCCGCTGCCTACATTATGCCACCGGGGAAACATTCGTTTGGCCGGTTCGCCAAACACCAAAACAACCTGTTGCTACTTGAGCGCATGATGGAAGATAGGCTTCCCGAACGATTGGCTCAGGCTCGTAACATGCAGGATGGTTTCGAGAAGTTTCGGAGATATCCAACCATCGGTGACTTCCTCGCTTACCAGTTCATTACTGACATTAACTATAGCGAGATCACTAACTTCAGCGAAATGGAATACGTCGTGCCAGGTCCAGGCGCGCGCGAAGGCCTACGGAAGTGTTTTGTCGATACCGGCGGATTCAGCGAATCGGAGTTGATCCGACGAATGGCTGATCTGCAGGAGCATGAGTTTGAACGCCTAGGGCTCAACTTTCAATCCTTATGGGGGCGGCGGCTCCAACTGATCGATTGTCAAAATCTGTTTTGCGAGATTGACAAATATGCGCGCGTAACACATCCGGGGATTGTTGGGCGAACTGGGCGGACGCGAATAAAGCAGAAGTTTGAACCAACGAAATCACCAATCGATTATTTTTTTCCTCCGAAATGGAACTTGAATGATAAGTTGTGAGCACATTCCGGTGGACAGTTCGGCAAGCGCGATTCGCACGAGCTCACTACGAAGTAGAGTGCGAAGGTGACGAAAATGGGTCTACCTGGCTGTGTCTTCGCGCTTCGGTCTGTCAGCCAGAGATGATACGTATGCCTGTCTTATTCAAATATTAGTATTTTTTCTTTACAGACCTCTTTGGGATAATTCCGGTCGGTGTAGAGTCGACGCCAGCGGCCGTCCATGCGACGATGTCGGTCGGCGATGCCTTATTAGTACACACGATAAATAAGCCTATTTCGGACAAAGAAGCGGTACAGGCACAAAAGGTTTTGGTATGGCGATCAAGGAAGCTGTCCGCACGTCGGCAGCCTACCATCGCGGGATCGCCGAACATAGCGTTAGTCAAAATATCTCGACCCTGCTCGATGCGACCTGAGCCGGTTAGCCGTGGCGGCCTGGTGGCTCGGTTAAGTTCGCCGGTGACATCAATAATGGCAAGGCAGTTACTTGGTTCGCCTATGCTCATCAACGCTTTGCCAAAGTCAATTTAAGCTGTTCATGGTGACCGTTGTTACGTAATCGGATCCCAGACACGGCTCAGCCCTCTCATGACAAGGTGAATCGCGATTTCCAAATTTCGGGTTGTGAGCAGAATGCGATTCTCTTGCTCGTCGAGCCCGTTAGTCGCGGTTAGTCCGGTAAGACCGAGTTCTGCAAGTCTGCTTACGATGGCCGGGTAATTGACCGCCGGCAGCCCAGCGTTTGCAGATCGATGTGCCTCGTAGGCCTCGATTGTCTCGGGATATCCCGGGGTGTACGCCACCTGATAGTCGAACGAGAGTGACGACGCGGCCCTACCGAGTAGCACCGCAGCGAGCGCACCCGCAGCGCCGCCGAAGCCCCCGATGACATAGAGCGGCTGACGATGATCGAGCGTGAGCAACGCCTCCTCCACGATTCCGGGTAAAAGGCCGAAAAAGTCATGCGACGCCCCGCCGAGTACAATGCGCGCCCCGGTCGCCACGGCAATCTCTCGGCGCATGGTCGAGAGGCTCAGACCGATCAGGCAACGCCCCCAAGCGGTTTCCAGCAAGGAGGTAAGATCCGCGTCGGCCAAGTCGCCTGCAGCAGCGGGCGCGGGTAGCTGCCGGACGCGGAGCATGTGGCGCCGCGCGGCCAGCCAGTCAAGCGAGACGCCTTGCCAGAAGGGCCAGGGCGTGTAGTTATCGAGCGGGGGAAATTCAACCGTTCCACCGCGGTTGTAGATTCCAATCATCTCGAAAAGCGCGCTGACCAGATTGTTCGAGTCCTCGGAGGGGCTGGTCATTTCCAAGGCGCCGCCGAAAGCGAGATTGGCACCGGCGGCGAGCGCCTGCCGGGAGATCACTCGAACTGCGTCGGTGAGATGGAGACTGGAAAGACCAAACGTTCTGAGAGTTGGTTCATCGACGGTGCCTACCGAAAGACCCAGCTTGAGCCCTTCTAGGATTCGCCCCCAGCGGCCGCTAGGCGTGATGAGCGTAACACCATGCGCTTCGAGGTCTTCGGCTTCCTCGGCGCCAAGCACCGGGTCAGGGTAGAGAAAGACCGTTTTGGTGGCGGGCTGATCGTCGCGTTGCGCGGTACTGATGAGAACCGAGAGATCATGTGTCTCTGGCGGGCGCACCAGAACCATGGCCCCTTGAGGCACCAAGCCGTTCTCCTCAAGAAGTGCTAGGTGGCGCGAGGCATGAAGGAAACGAAGCACCTCGAGGCCAAGGAAGTTCGTTACCCTACGCATCTCTTCCGTCTCAAGCGCGTCGGGATCTAGCCGAACTGTCGGCAGATTGGCAAGCAACGGTGAGGAACGCGGCTCGGCATTGGTCAAGGCGTCGATCACAACGATAGGCCGACCATTGCGCTTGGCGAGGGCAACCTCGCGGCGGCACCAAGGACTGGACACGAAACGATCTGTCCGGATCGCAACGAGCGCCGCGTCGGCGATGTTAGCACAGAGTTCGCCGGAAATATCATCTCCGGGCTGGATTGAGACTTCATCGAAGAACCTGTCGGCTGCGGTCGATTCGAGCTGGCTCTTGAGGTGCATGGCGACTTTGCGTCCCGCTGCATCGCGCTTGGTATGGCTGAGAAAGAGCTTTAGAGGCGCCGCGCCGCGTGTCGCTTGGTTCACGCGCGCGCGGTCGGCGAGCAGACGACACGCTTGCAACAGAATATGCTCAAGGACAATCTCGGCGTGATAGGTATCTGGTTCCAGCTGGATCCCCAGTTCTGGGCCGTCCAAAAGTCCCTCTCCGAATCCGAATTGGAGCAGCGTGGCGTGATCGCGCTTCACGCGAACCTGATCGCGGTTCAATGCAAGGTAAGCCTCCCAATCTTCATCGAGGACCAAGGCCGGTGTCAGCAGTGCAACACGCAGGTCGCACTGAACCTCGTCTGTTGTTGGGAAAGACTGTCTAGCCACCGCGTTCGGCGAAGAAAAGTAAACAGGAATCCCTATTCCCGGCAGGAATGGATCGAAAGGATCTCGGTTCAGCGCCTTATAGACAATCTCAGCAATTTCGACGCAGGACGGATCGTCGTTGGGGTGCCAGAAGACATCGACCTGGAGCGGAATTGGAATGGGCATAGTCGAGTCTTTCCCAAACTACGAAGAGAACAGCACTCTAGCGAAAACGACCCACATTTGCCGAGCCGGCGCCCCCTTGCTGCGTGGCCTCGATAGCACACCCCTCAGCCACGATGAAGTATCCTAGGCATTTCGCCTTCTCATTGGCCTGCTTAAGTCGTAATCACATTCGCCCCTTCTGTTGAACGTTGCATCGATCAGAAACTTAAGGCGCTCAGCCGTTAGTTTTTCCCAGGGCACAACTGAAATATACGCCTTAGACGCAAGCAAGTTGTCTATTAATCTCTCGGGTAGATGGGGGTATCGGCTTTCGAAATCAGTACGCTTGTCAATGTTTGTCCACGAACGCTGTTCGGGATAGATCAGCTGTTTCTCTTTTTCACCATGGGCAACTGTGAAGTATGTACATTGCGTAGACGGTAAGTTGACGACAAGAATCCCAGACTTTTTGTTTTTCGTCCCGTCAAACATGCTTGAGTAAATCTCCCAATCGATGTGCTTCCTTCCTTTTGTCGCCGTCCCAACCAGAACAACGGTGGCTGTAGAATCTTGCAGATACTCATCTCGGATCTTCTGCCGTACCGCTTGATCGCTTAAGTCCTCCGAGATACTTCCTGTGTCAACTGATTTGTCGATGAACACTCCAAAGGTCTTTCCATACTTGATCAATTCATTTTTGTAAAATTGATCGTTCTTATGATGATAACTGATAAACACATTGTGCATTTAGTTCTTCCCCATCAACTGGCATTCGTAACCAAATTCTCTTCGCCCGACGCCACTCATTACGATGAAAATCCACATTGTGCAAAAAGGAAGGCGAGCGATGTACCACAAAGAACTAGGAACATCCCTGGCATTATCAAACCGGAGTACTTCCTTCTGACGAAGTGGTACTTGTTAAATTCTTTGTTTTCTCGTTCCAGAAAATGGAACGGCAACTCTGCTTCCAAGGCCACTAGAACGCTGTGTTTTGCAAACAGTAGACCCGTCACCGAATGCAGCGAGAATATCCACGCGAGCGAAACAAGGATACCCAGTGTGGGTAGTACCCAGACCGTCTCGGCGTTCGGCACAAGCCGGTGTAATACTACCGAAACTACAACGATGCTGGTGACCATTCCAGAATAGAACTTGTTGAAGTCCTCCCTTAGAGAAGCTACTCATCCTGCAAGCTCTGTGTAAAGTTTGTACGTCTCTAACAGTAATTGGACTCTATCGTAGCTCATTCAATGGGAATTATATAGGTAACTCCCAAAGAATAATTGATCTCATTCTCTTGGAAAATACTGGCAATGAACGTTCAATGGATAAGACTGATTGAGATCATCACGAATTCGCCAAATGTTTATGTGCATCTAATCAACATGCGGTCTGATTTTTCGGTCAGCGAAAAATATCATTTTTTGAAAATTTTGTCGGCATTGATGATTGAGCTTGCCATCTCTGATACTGTAACCTGCTTATTCATCGCCTCCGTTCTAATGAGGGCGTATGCGTCATCTTCATCAATATTCTGATGTTCAGCTAGAATTCGTGTCGCTCTCTCGACCAGCCTTCGTGCTTTCAGTGTTTCGTCCAGTTTTGCAATTCGCGCGTTCAGTCTCCCCTCGTACTTGAAAATGGATAGGGCGGTGAGCAGATTGGCCAAGACTCCAATTGGTCGGATTGGTTTTGTAATAACGCCATGAACGCCAATATTGGTAATAGACTGCAAAACGAGTGGGTTCTCATAGGAAACGACCGCAATTAAAGCTGACTGGTGCCAATCGCTCAATTGGCCGAGACTGTCACTTTGATCAGGATCAGCAAGAAAGAAAACAGCGTTAGCGCCACTGAGTGCTGTTTCTTGATACGGCCATGCCTCGCTGACCTTGCAACCGATTCTTCGCAGTTGAAGTGAAAGAATTCTCTGATCTTCGTCCTGCGGGTGTATTACTACGACCTTGGTATTGCGAATGTCACGAATTAGCCGATCGTTTTCCATCATTACTAGATCCTCATTTCACCTAAGAAGTCAGATTGTAACGATAGTTCTGTCATAAGCAACGAGATATGGGTCCGGCTTCACTGGTTCTGGGGCCTGCCACACGACCTCAAAAGTACCTTCTGTTGTGGATTTTCCGATACGTGGCGTGACGTAGACATGGTTATTGTCTGGATCAATCATGATCTTTCCTTGGGGCGCCTCGAATTGAGCGCCCTGCATTGTACTCAACAGTAGTTCGGGCGATTGACTACTCATACGGGTCAGTGCCCGAGCCATTACGCGAACTTGAGAATACGTTGCCTCTGAGTAAACGCAAGGCATATCGTTGGGCCCATACTTTGATTCATACCGGGCAAGGAAGTCCTGGTTCGTATCTGTTTCGATGGACTGAAAATAGGGAAGTGCTGTGATATGGCCTGCACGTGATTCAACGCTCATGCATGCCAATTCGCTTTCGCTCGTCGTCAAACTAGCGATTGGACAAATCTTCGCGTTGATGCCCTTGCTATGACAGGCCTCGTACAACTTCGCGGTGTCACCGCCAACAACTGTCGACAATATTACGCTTGAGCCGGATTCCATCAGTTTCTCGGCAGCGAAGTGGAAGCGTTCGTCATCGGCGCCCTGAGGCAAATAAATCTCAGCTGTAGCAGAGCCGTTGCTCTCAACTAAAAATTCCTTAACGATTCGGTTAATCTCGCGAGGAAAAATGTAATCTGAACCGACAAGGCCGAATTTCTTCCCATACTTGTTGAACAGATATTCGACCAGTGGGATAACTGTCTGATTAGGTGTTGCCCCGGTGTACACAATATTGGGTGAGTATTCAAAGCCCTCATAAAATGACGGGTAAAAAAGCAGAGCACCGTGTCGTTCGACAATGGGAAGCACCGCTTTGCGAGCGGCAGAAGAGCAGCATCCGAAGATCACCGAAACGCGATCCTGCGTGAGTAGTTTCTTTGCCAGTTCTCGATAGATGTCCGGGTCTGATTTTGGTTCTTCAATGATAGGATGAAGAGGCAAACCGCCGACGCCACCATTCTCGTTAATCTCGTCGATTGCCATCAGAGTACCTTTTAGGTGCGCCGTTTCGGTTACCGCCATTGGACCGCTTTGCGAGAATAGCACTCCAATGGAAACCCGGGAATGGCTTCCGGTATCAGAATCATTGCTGATGTTATTGGTCATCCGATCAATTTTTGGCTTGTTTTGTAGATTCTAACGCATGAACTAGATCATGAATTAGGCTTTAATCGATGCCATTGGGTGAGCTTTTGAAATCGATCCGCAATGGTGATAATGTTGTTTTCTCCGTAGGCCGGACCGACAAGCGTGAACCCTATCGGAAGCCCTTTAGAGTCGTGCCCGCATGGGACGGAGATTGCCGGCAAGCCAGAGAAATTTGCAATCCAGGCGATAGACGTCATCGCATCTTGAGAAGTGATTGAACTGCCGTTGATGTTGACTTCACTCTGTCCAATACGCGGAGCCGTCACTGGGAGAGTTGGCATTGCGATCATGTCATAGTGCTCGAAAAGCTCGCTGAGTCTTTGATTGAATAAAGCGCGAAACTGTTGGGCTTTCAGATAACTTGGCGCGGATAGGCATCGTCCCGCTTCGATTTGAACCCTGACATTGTCAGAATATTTTTCGGCGCAATCCGAGAGGAACTGTGCGTGATATGTTGCGGCCTCACTATGAAGAATGATTTTCCATGCACCGAAGCCTGTCTTCAAATCTGTGATCTCTACATCGTTGATGATAGCCCCATCATCCGCCAATAACCTTAGTGCTTCTTCATTGGAAGCAGCAACGGAACTGTCACAAAGAATCTCATCGCTACGAAGAACAGCAATTCGCACCCGTTCACCAAGTTGCTCCGTGTGATTGTTATTGCTTGTGCCGTATGTTGCTGGATCTTTTGGATCCTCGCCAGAAATAATTCTGAAAAGAAGGCCGAGATCCTGAGCAGATCGTGCCATTGGGCCGCTGGTGTCGAGAGACCATGATAAAGGAAGGATGCCGGCTCGGCTGACACGCCCAAAGGTTGTTTTCAGCCCACACACACCACATCCAGCTGCCGGAATTCGGACTGAACCTCCCGTGTCGCTTCCCAAAGCAGCAGGAACCATCCTTGCTGCCAACGCCGCCCCTGATCCTCCGCTGGATCCGCCGGTTATATGGTCGTTGTTCCATGGATTGCGTGTAGGTCCACAGGAAGAAACTTCATTGGTAGCGCCGTAAGCCCATTCGTGCATATTCGTCTTTCCGATGACAATTGCACCTGCACCGCGAAGTTTTGCAACAACGGTCGCATCCATTCCGTTCGGTTTGCCTTGATGAACTTGCGAGCAGGCGGTCGTCGGAAAATCTGCAGTCCAGTAATTGTCCTTCACTGCAACGGGAATTCCGTGTAGTGGGCCGGCAAATTGCCCGTTTGCAGCTTGGGTATCGAATGCTTGGGCTTGTTCCAGTGCCCAGTCGGAGTTGAATGTGACGAACGCATTTGTTGAACTTTGAGCCGCCTCTATCTGGTTGATACAACTGCGTACCAGTTCAGATGCAGATATTTTGCGTTGATAGATTAACTTTCGTAGTTCGACAACATCCAGTTCATTTAGTTGGCTATTGTTCATATTACTCACTCTTGTCATTGCACATAGTTGCAACGGAAAATCGAATGTCGGGTTCGATCCACGACACACCTTCCAGTGATTTCATAGTTTTCTGTGCGTCATTCAGTATCGCCAAGACTTGATCAATTTGATCGTCGTTGAGCGATTCCCAATCCATTTGTTCACGATGTGCTATTAATTTTTCTTTTGTCCAATTTGTCATTGTTGATCTCCGGTTAAACGCCAAGCAATTCATGAAGGAGCGCTTTGTTTGCGAGGAGGTGTTCTTTGGATGTCTCCTGAGTAACTGTACCATTGTTGAGGATGTATGCGCGTTCGGCCAAGGAAAGGCAAAAATCAAGATTCTGTTCCGCCACCAAGATTGAAAGTCCGCGTTCTTTGTTGAGACGTTTGAGAATATCGGTAATCTCATCAATAATTGAAGGTTGCACGCCTTCCGTCGGCTCGTCGAGGAGAAGTACCTTCGGTTTTGTTGCGAGTGCTCGTGCGATTGAAAGAATTTGCTGTTGCCCTCCACTCAAATTTCCTGCCAAGGCATCTCTTTTTTCTTCGAGAATTGGAAAATCGCTGAAAGCCTCGCTTATGGCAGCTTTTCGGTCATGACCACACGCTATCGCAGCAGCTGCAATATTCTCAGGAACACTCATTCGAGGGAACACGAACCGTCCCTGCGGAACATAACCCAACCCCATTTTTACTCTTTTCGAAGTAGAGGATGGCAGAGTTTTGCCATCTAGAGAAACAGACCCGCCGAAGTTATCAATGAGCCCCATCGCATACTTCATTAGTGTCGATTTACCTACGCCATTGCGACCAAGAAGCGCGACGATTTCAGCTTCACCAACCGTAAGTGACGAATCGTGGATTATGGTAACTTTCTTGTATCCGCCTTTGGCATCAGAGATCGCGAACATTTTCTCGCCTCCCTAGATAGATATCAAGAATACGATCATCCTTTTGCAACTCTTCTATCTCGGCCTGTGCAAATACGGCTCCTTGATGAAGTACAGTGACATCTGCGTCCAAAGTTCGCACGAAATCCATGTCGTGCTCAACAACAACAACCGAAGCCTTCTTAGCAAGTGTACGAACCAGTTTTGAAAGCTGCCGTCTCTCTTCTCCAGTCATACCGGCCGCCGGCTCGTCCAGAAGAATCACCTCTGGCGACAGACACAAAACCATACCGATATCCAGCCATTGCTGCTCGCCATGAGAGAGTGTAGATGCGGGTCGCGCGGCGAGGACAGACATATCCAGCATCTTCAACATGCTGTCAGAGGCTGCATCTGCTTTGTCTTTATCTCGGTCCCGGCTGTAGGCGGCAATCCAGAGGTTCTGTCGAACGGTAAGTTCGTCGAACACCTGCGCCTTTTGCATTTTAATCCCGAGCCCTAACTTTACGCGTTGAAAGGGATTGGCCTTGGTAATTTCTTTCCCACCTAGCAATACTTGCCCTGAATCAGGCGTGTAAGCGCCTGTACAGGTCATCAAATAGGAGCTTTTACCTGCTCCATTGGGACCAATGATGCACCGGACTCTACCGGGTTCGAAAGTTTGGCTGACATGATCGACTGGAGTTACGCCTCCGAACCTTTTCAAAGTATCAACCGTCTGAAGTGTCAGGCCTGAGCTTTCTGTCGTTCCACCCTGCAACTGATCGAGAAGATCGAAGTTGATTTGTACACCGGAGGTAGAGGCTTCACTATCGGTCTTGATTGCAGCATGTTGGAATATTTTGTTGAATAGCAGTTGCAAACCACCCACAATTCCTTTTCGCAAAAACAACACCAAAATAATCAGGCTTGCGCCCATAACGAGTGTGGTTTGTCCGCCGATGGCCCCGCCACCCAACCAAAAGGAAAGTCCACCAACCGTCAGCGCGCCGATAAAAGGACCAACAAGTGTACCGAGCCCGCCGACAAGCACATAGATCGGTACTAATAAAGCTTCCTGAACACTGAAAAGCGAAGGATTGAGATAATTTGCCCAAGCTCCAAACATCGCACCGGCAATTCCAGCGACTACACCGGAAAACATGAAGAGAATGAGTTGAAATCGACGGATGTCATATCCCAACAGTTCCGCTTTTACAGAATCGAGGCGAATGCAGTCGATGACTAGTCCGAAGGGTGATCGAACGATCACCTGCGCGACTAAATATACTGCTGCCGAAACCAAGACAACCGTAAGGAACATAGCGTTTGGATCCAGTGCAGCCGCGCCCTCTCCGAAGCCGAGGACAAAGCCCGGAATATTCGACATACCATTGTCGCCGCCGACTACTGCGGCGCCGATTTTGGTAGTAAAGGAAAGGGAACCAGTCCAAAGAATCAATGTAAACGTATAGGTCAAGATGGTACTCTGAAGAGACCCCATACGACTGTAGAAGACAAACCATCCGACAAGGGTAGAAGTCGCCAAGCCTGCAATTGCTCCGAATGGTAATGCCCAGATTATGGTATTTCCTGTCAATGGCGCGAAGTTGATTGCAGCAATACTGCCAACATAACCGCCAACGCCATAAAGCGCAGTTTGGCCTAGGCTTAGCATTCCTCCGCGTCCCCATACCAAGTCAAGACTGAGACCCACCAGACCGAATATCACCCAAGACGTCCCTACGTAGGCGAGGTATGGGTCAATCCAGAAAGAAACCGCCACAAACCCAGCAGTCACGATCAAAACGGGTATCCACCAGACGAAACGAACTTGCCACTCATTTGCTGTGAGAAGAGGAAGAAGCGCTTTTTCTTTGTTCATGGTCGAGCTGCTTCGTTAGAGTTTCATTCGCCAGCGCCCGGATATTCCCAAGGGAAATATTCGCAATATGGCAATCGTCAGAAAAAAGAAAACGAAATCGCCAACGACACTGGTCCAGAAACTTGCAGTAATATTACCAATCGTGCCTAATGTGCCACCAACGACGACCGTGCCAGTCAGGGTCACTGGCCCTGCTGCGATGACTGCCAGGAATGCCTTAACGACGTATGCGAATCCCATGTTTGGTGTTGCCGGGACCGCCGGGAGAAGGATCGCGCCTGCAAATCCGGCGAGTCCGGAACCAAGCGCAAAAGTTATGGTGTTTATGCGTGAAGATTCGATTCCGATCGCAGACGCTGTTTCACCGTCTTGAATTGCAGCACGTGCAGTTATTCCGTACCCGGTCTTGGTTAGTAACCAGTAAAGGCCGCCAATTAATAGCACGGCAACAAGGATTAAGAACAGTAAATAAGATGAGATGGAGTAGTCGCCAATTTGCACATTTGAAATTGGGAGGCCGATGCCGGGAGTTACCGAACCGAATATCAAAACCGCCGATTGATACAAAACGAGACTAAGCCCCCAGGTCGCGAGCAGCGTATCGAAAATTCGTCCGTAGAGGTGGCGAATGATGAGGCGCTCGACCAAACCTCCAAAAACTGCGGTTGCCAAGCTGGCCAGAAGAACGGCGATCGGAAATGGAATTCCAGCCCGTGTGGCGAATAACGCGGCGTAGGCACCGAACATTATGAACTCGCCATGGGCTAGATTGATCACACCCATCAGGCCGAACATTACCGCAAGTCCAACCGTTGCGATCAGCAAGATCGAAGCACTCGACAAGGATGACAATAGAACGGTTGCTAAATAGTCGAATTCCATTGCAAATCTACTTTGGAGCAAATATTGTTATGCTCCAATGAACAAAGCTGCCCGATACTTCAAAAAAATGGCGCGGGCAACCGTTTAAATGGCTCCCGCGCCCAAGTCATTTCATTGAGAAACCCTTACTATGATTCTGGCGTAAAATGCTCCGCCGTATCTGGATTAGCAATCAAATCGCACTTTTCGTCTTCGAAACTCGGTGCCACTGCTTCCAATTTCTGAATAACATCGAAACCGTGTTCACGATTTCCGCGTACGATGTAAATATTCTGCTTCAGATGATGCGACCCAGGTTGCATCGTAACCATTCCGTTTGGCCCATCGAATGATAACCCACTTTCGAGCGCTTCGATCACTGCATCTGCGTCCGTGGTTCCTGCCTTCTCGACAGCTGCTGCCCATATATGAACAGCATTCCATACATCCGCGGCTTCGGAAATGATCGGCTCGTCAAGACCATAGGCTGCTTCCCATTTTGCCATGAATGGTTCGTTTCCCGGTTCATCGATCCACATAAAGTACTCCTGCGAGGCAACAATTCCTTCACCCGCGTCAGGCGAAACTACAACCTGCTGATTTCCAGATCCGTAGTTTGTAGACACAATCCCCATTTTGTCCTTCAGGCCAGCAGCAGCAAACTGCTCTAAAAAACCAGTCTGGTTCGCCCCGACTGGCAAGGCAACGACAAAATCCGGCTTGGCGGCTTGAATCTTTTGGATTGTCGGGGAATAGTCGGTAGCAGTTAGCGGCAGGAAATCTGCTCCGACCACTTCGCCACCGTATTCATTTGCATAGTACGTGACCCAATGAGCAGAGATTGTACCGAAGTTGTAATTAGGTGCCATCACGTAAATTTTTGGACCATATTCTTTGATCGCCCAATCAATCAGCACACTCAATTGCTGAGAAGCCGATGCCCCTGTGATAAAAGTTTGCTTGTCACAAGCGCCCCCCTCATATAGCGCGCTATAGAAATAGGGAACATTGGCTTTCCGAACAATCGGTCGCATTGCTTCTCGTGACGAACTGGTCAATCCGGCAAAAAGCACATCAATTTGATCTCTTAAAATGAGCGTGTTTGTGTACTGAGTGAACTTTGCTAACTCGGATTGCGCGTCATTCTCTATTACTTGTATTTGCTGGCCTAGCACACCTCCCATTGCATTTATATCGTCCACTGCTAAATGAAGTGCACGACTCTGCTGAATTCCGTATATGTTGAGCCCGCCCGTAAGATCAAAAATCGATCCGACCTTGATATCATCCGCCGCCTGAACTGCACCGCCCACGAGAGATGAAGCCAAAAAGGCGAACGCTAACAAACAGGAGAAGCGATTTCTCCGAGAAGTGGATTTTTCCAGAACCCTGTTAAATTTGACTGACATAACTACCTCCAATTGGAAACGTCGATTATGTTTCCGCTTTATTCATAACTGCATCCTAGTGGCGTAAGGTGCCAACAGCGCTACGGCAAGTTACCGTTTGCGTCTCGTCTCATCTGGAAGCGATTGGGGAAGGTAAAAATAAAAAGCAACCATCCACTCTCTCAGCTCAAAAATCTGATAAAACGTTGGCTGCTTTGCCACTTATTTCTGTGATAGCTTTGTTGCTACCAGAAGCCATCATCGGCATCATTGGAGATTCTACTCTTCTAAAGAGTTCTAGTCAAGCACCAGTGTCGCTTCAATTGATTATTAGAAAATAAGTTGAATGGCGATGCAATAACAACAAAGGTTTGGAGAGCAGGAAATCGAAAATATCCCTGAAAATCAGAGGTTTTCAACAGGAAAGCAGCAAAGATGGGATAATATAAAATATCGGTTTTCGTGTTCACACAATCGTGATACCAAGACATCACCGTTCACATAAACCAGAATACGCAATAATTACGGGATACCCTACTGCCGAGCTAGAACCGCTTTTCCCAGTCACCAACTTGCTGTGTCGCAACGACACTGATATGCCGGAAAAAACGATTAGCTTTTACTAGGAATTGTGAATATTTCTTTACAATAATTTCAATGAATGAAAGAAACGGGACAAAATAAATAATTTAATATATCTTGAACCACTGCCTAAAGGATGTCCGCCCGAGAGTGCGAAACTAGTCGAAAAGCAAACGTACGTGTTTCGTTTGGTACAGACAATTCCTCCGACAATTAATGATTTCAGATCTCAAAGAGCCGAAAAGCCGAAATCTAAATTCTCAAATGTTTCAGAATGTCGAGCTCGCGGCTTGTCAGTTTTTTCGACGATTACCGCCTCGGAGAAAGCGCTCAAGCTGCCAAAATTTCACGATTGGAGGGTATGCTGTGTAACTTTGGATGTAGGTGCGGGTAATATTCAGCAAACCGGAATAAACCACGAACACTACACATGGTGGCCGCTTAAAGACTATGAAATATTAGCGAATTGTAACGTGGCATAACAATGAAAATAATCCATTACGAAAAAACACTCTTTGAGTATGACGGCCCACAAATTTTTGAAGCGAGAGATTGTATTGGCGGCCGCTACATCGCAGTGGCCCTGAAACCAAATAACCGAAAGAGTCGATATTTAGTGGTTGGCACCGCACCCAAGAGCTTACAATCATTCCGTAGCGGCGCGCTTGATTTGCGGTCATTACTTCTTGAGATCGGTAGGGATGAGTGGTATCTGATCGAATCCGAAAACATCAATGAAGACCTATTCATGAAGCTACAGACTGCGTCTTTGACTGATAGCCAATTCTTGCCCGATCCCGATTTCTATTTGCATGACCAACCTATTACCAACTCAATAGTTTCCGAAGCGCGTTCCAGAAATAATCTCGTCTTGGCACTAATAGCGGACCCTCCGGAAGCTGCGGAAAGTCATCGAATTCGCGCGAATACGCTAGCAGGGCTGTTAAGGCATTTTCAATCGCTAATCAGTCGCTCTTGCCAAAAGGTGCGTAAAGATGCCGGTACACCTACTAAGCGGACGGAACCCCGTGCGGATGTGATGGATGTCGTAATACCAGCAGCAGCAGGTTCTTTTCAGATTCTGCTTGAATCTTCCACTCAGAGCGACTCATTCGAAACAAACACGGAGTTGGCTTCTGGGCTTCAATTGATCGACAATTTGTTTACGAATGTTGTAGACATGGAAGATAAGCAACTAGCCGTTGAAAATTATCGCGGACATTTAGCAGGGACTTTTCTGAAATTATTACAATTTCTGACAAAGTACGAAACAAGCTTAAGGTATTCATGGGCTGACCCAAGCCACGACGAACCAAATTACGGGAGAGTATCACTTCACCAAGCAAAAATTCTCGCTGACTCGCTTGCCCAAGTTGAAAATCTTAGTAGTGAGGATGTTACCCTTGTCGGTAATTTTGAACGAGTTAACCGAGCTAAGGGAACTTGGGGACTGCTTACTGCCGAAGGAATCATTAACGGCAAAGTAAGTGAAGATGGTCCAGACTTGGATGGCTTGACCGTTGGAAAGTGTTACAAGTTCTTCTGCATTGAAGAGATAGAAGCATCTAGTGTGGGCAGCGAAGAGATTCGAAATTTTAATTTGAAGCGAATTGAGCCCCACGATGAGTAACAACAAAAATCAAAAATTTGTTTTCGATGCGCCATTTGTAATCGACGAACTTCAACGGACTCAAGTTTAAAGCAAAAAAGGAAAAGGGGCACACGCCTCTAATCCATTTTTTACTCAGATGTAGCCTTGGCTCGCTTGATGTTGTTTCTTACGGTTGTGAATTATTATTAGGAGGTTAAATTTCAGACATTTCATATTGGACATCACGGGACACGAGAACATTGAGGCAGACTCCTTATCAGCTGTACTGTTTGAATCAGAATACCTACTTTATTTAGTTCAATATAATCACGAATGACCACTACACAATATGGGAGTGAAATTGTGCAAACCAACGCAGCCGTTGCCTATGAAGCAGGCAAACCACTTGAGATTGAGACAGTAAACCTTGACGGCCCCAAGGTGGGAGAGGTTCTGGTGGAAATCAAGGCCACTGGAGTATGTCATACCGATGAATTTACACTTTCTGGAGCAGACCCCGAGGGGCTATTCCCGGCTATTCTGGGTCATGAAGGAGCTGGTGTGGTGGTTGATGTTGGAGAAGGGGTGACCAGTGTTAGGAAAGGCGATCATGTCATACCGCTTTACACGCCGGAGTGCAGGCAATGTGAGTACTGTACCAGCGGCAAGACTAACCTGTGTCAGGCAATCCGGGAAACTCAGGGGCAGGGCATCATGCCTGATGGAACCAGCCGTTTTTCGATTGGTGATAAACGTCTGTTCCACTACATGGGTACCTCAACATTTGCAAACCATACCGTGGTGCCCGAAATAGCGGTAGCTAAAATCCGTGAAGACGCACCATTCGACAAAGTATGTTATATCGGTTGCGGAGTGACGACTGGAATTGGTGCTGTCATCAATACTGCCAAGGTACAGCCTGGCGATAACGTGGTGGTTTTTGGTCTTGGTGGAATCGGTCTCAATGTCGTTCAAGGCGCAAGAATTGCGGGCGCTGACATGATCGTTGGCGTTGATATTAACCCTGCCCGTGAATCCCTTGCAGGCAAATTCGGCATGACGCATTTTGTCAATCCAAACGAAGTTGAGGGTGACTTGGTAGCCTACTTGGTTGCGCTGACTGGAGGAGGAGCGGACTTCAGTTTTGAATGTGTTGGAAATGTGGATCTGATGCGAGCGGCGCTCGAATGCTGTCACAAGGGTTGGGGTGAGAGCATCATTATCGGAGTGGCCGGAGCTGGCCAGGAAATTAGTACAAGACCTTTCCAGCTTGTTACAGGACGAGTCTGGCGCGGTACCGCGTTCGGTGGGGCCAAAGGTAGAACCGATGTGCCCAAGATCGTGGACTGGTACATGGATGGAAAAATCAATATAGACGACCTGATTACCCACAAAATGCCGTTGAACAAAATCAACGAAGCGTTTGATTTGATGCATGCAGGGAAGTCAATCCGTAGTGTAGTTGAATTCGCCTGAGCAGGGCTATGGAAACTGTCAGCGAGCACCGCTGTTTTGGCGGTGTGCAGGGAGTGTATCGCCATCAGTCGCAACACACCAACACTCCAATGCAATTTTCGGCGTTTGTACCTTCAGCCGCCGCTGGAGGAAAGTGTCCTGTTTTATGGTTTTTATCCGGATTAACCTGTACTGAAGAGAATTTCACTGTCAAAGCTGGAGCACAGAAGTATGCCGAAAGCTACGGCATGATAGTAATTGTTCCAGATACGAGTCCCAGAGGGACAGGTATTGAAGGAGAGGACGAGAGCTATGATTTTGGAACAGGTGCTGGATTCTATCTTGATGCAACCCAAGTGCCCTGGAATGAGAATTACCGCATGTACTCCTATATCACACAAGAACTTCAAGCTATGGTTAGTGATAACTTTCCCATAGATTGCGCTCGCCAAGGGATTACCGGGCATTCAATGGGAGGACATGGTGCATTGACTATTGGCCTGAAAAACCCGAATCTCTATCGCTCCATTTCAGCATTTTCCCCAATCTGTTCGCCAACCCAGTGTCCATGGGGGCAAAAGGCACTAAGAGGGTATCTGGGTGATAACGGTTCCGCTTGGACTCAATACGATGCAGTGGAACTTATCAGAAAGGGATACCGCAGCGGCGAGATTCTCGTAGATCAGGGTGAGGCGGACAATTTTCTGCAAGAGCAGTTAAAACCTGAACTGTTATCCTCTGTTTGTGTCGAAACCGGCCAGCCTTTGCAGTTGCGGATGCAGCCAGGTTATGATCACAGTTACTATTTCATTGCCAGTTTTATTGAAGATCACATTGCATTCCATGCCTCTAATCTCAATTAGTATCTCAGCATTGGATGCCCAACAGTGTAAATCCAAGAAAGCTTAATCTAAACAGAAATCTCTAGTTCTCTTAATGAGGGTCACTTCGACAATGGTTTCGGAGACAGATTGAACAGTATGGATTTGGGGTTGTAACTGACTTAACTGCTATCTCGGATTTTATGCTGGTGCGACACAGCACTCTGATTGATCTTTTGTATTAGACCTTTACAGAATAAATCCATGTTCCAGATGCTATTCAACTTCCGGATTATTCCAGACTTCCATCAATCCGCAGCATCATTGGAAACAGGATTATTCAACTTCATCCGGCAAGCGGTAGTTGGTACTCCGACCACCACCGGGGTTTTGTATAAAAATCCCTCGTAACTTCAAATCCTGAATATCTCGTAGCGCTGTATCATTCGAACACTTAGCTAGCTTGGCATATTTTGATGTATTCATATGCCCTTCAAATTTGTCTTCCAGCATCCGGTTGATGATGAGGCGTTGTCGCTCATTGATAGGGTTTTGGTTAATCTTATCCCATAGCCGGGCTTTGAACAGTACATTGCCCAACGTTTGTTCCGTACTGGATATAGCCCGCCCGAGACAATCCAAGAACCATGCAAGCCATCCGGTTATTTCAGGTGTGCTACGCTGCTGTTTTTCCAATTGGTCGTAGTAATCTCTTCGCTCGGACTCCATTTGGGTAGAGAGACTGTAAAAGCGATCCGAGATGCCATCAGCACGCGCCAATGCCATATCGGTAATGGCTCGGACAATACGTCCATTCCCATTCTCAAAGGGGTGGATGGTGACAAACCAAAGATGAGCAATCCCGGCTCTTAATACAGGATCAATATGATCTTGGCTTTCAAACCATCTGATAAACGCAGCCATTTCTATTTCGAGCTGATCAGCGCTCGGTGCTTCAAAATGCACTATTTCACTGCCTATATGGCCTGAAACTACTTGCATGGGACCGGCATCAATTGTGCGCCAGCCTCCGACTGTAATGCGGTGCATGCCACTACGCCCGGTGGGGAATAATGCCGCATGCCAGTCAAACAAGCGCTCTTTTGTCAGCGGCTTGGAAAATCTCTGTGTGGCATCAAGCATCATTTCAACAATGCTCTCTACATCACGGCTGGCAGGGATAAGCTCGGCAATATCGATACCCAAATGACGAGCAATTGATGAGCGTACCTCTTCAGGATGCAGGTTTTCACCTTCAATCGCTGAGGACTTGACCACATCGCTCGTCAGAGTGATTAAGGTTGCCTCTTGTTTGAGTTCAAAGCCAAGCCCTTCCATCCGGCCAAGCAAGCGACCTTGGCGATGCCGTATATCAGCAAGCTTGGAAGTCAACGTTTCAGCGTTCCAAGTAAAGTTTGGCCAGTTCTGATGTTCGTGTATCGAAATATTAATCACCGCATAATTTACAGTGAATGTAACCGCTATTCACCGCAATAGCAAGATATGTCGCCGCATTTTATGCGGTCATTAAACATATTAATCATCGCAAGTCGATTTCGTCACGCCAAAAGTGGAATTTTGGGCACAACGAGCCCGTACCCCTCGAATTTTCTGGATTTTCAACACCATTCCAGTTTGGAGAGATTGGACAGCCCCGCCGAATGTTTCGATGCAACAAAAAATGGGTCTGTAGATGCCTAGTAGCCAACTCCGGCATATTGGTATAGAAAAGAATCACAAGTCCATATCTTGAAACATGGAATAATTGAAAGTAGTAATTTCATTTATACTCCAATTTGCTATAATTGAAGTATGATTGAAAGAGAAATTACGCCTTATCTAGTCAAGTTGTTTGAGCAACACCCGTTTGTAACCGTAACTGGACCGCGGCAGTCTGGCAAGACTACGCTCTGCCGCGCAGCTTTTCCGCACCTCAAATATGCCAATCTGGAGTTGCCGGACCAGCGGGAATTTGCAGAATCAGACCCCCGAGGATTTCTTTCGCAGCTAGGTGAAGGAGCCATCATTGATGAAATTCAGCGAGTTCCAGACCTTTTGTCTTATCTGCAAGTCTTTGCTGACGAATCAGGACGAGATAGTCTCTTCGTATTGACCGGTAGCGAGCAGTTTCGACTTTCCGATACTATAAGCCAATCTCTTGCGGGGCGCACAGCGCTACTCCGATTGCTGCCGTTTTCGCTTGCCGAACGGCAAAAAACAGGCGCAAGCAACAGCATCAACGATATCTTGTATTCTGGTTTCTACCCCAGGATCCACAATAAGCAGCGTAACCCCAGTCAAACCCTCGGCGACTATTTGGAAAGTTATGTCGAACGAGACGTCCGACGAATTGGAGAAATACGAAACCTCTCCGGCTTTCGTAAATTTGTACGTTTGTGTGCTGGGCGTGTTGGTCAACTAGCCAATCTCTCACACCTAGGTGCTGATGCTGGCGTCTCTCACACAACGGCACGTCATTGGCTGACGGTTCTAGAAGCGAGTTACATCATCTTTCAGCTCCCGCCATATTTTACCAATCTTCGAAAACGGTTGATCAAGACGCCTAAACTTTACTTTTACGATGTTGGATTGGCCAGCTATCTCATTGGTATCGAACATGCCAGTCAGTTAAGCACTCACCCACTTCGAGGAGCTCTATTCGAAAATGCCGTCGTTGTGGAAGCTCTGAAGCACCGATACAATCAAGGTCGTCGGTCCAATCTGTCTTTTTTTCGCGATGTCCGAGGTTTGGAGTGTGACCTCTTATACGAGAGTGGGAATGACCTTAGTGCATTCGAGATCAAGTCTGGTGCTACGATAGCATCTGACTATTTTAATTCGCTGAATCAGGTAGCAAAAGTGCTGCCACAAATTTCAACCAAGACAGTAGTCTATGGAGGCAGTGATCGACAGTCCAGGCGGGATGGAGAAGCAGTTCCGCTCACTGACTTGCGAGAGACGCTTATTCGATTAGATGAAAAAGCATTCGTATAACGACAATCAGCATTTGCGCTACAGAATCACCGTTCACATAAATTAGAATACGCACTGGCGTTACTAACTGAAGGAGGTACTCATGAACCCGCATCTTAGGTCCGAAAAGGTGGCCACCGCACTTACGCTGAGTACATTGAAAATGCGCAGGTTGTCTCTCATCAGACAAGGCGTAGCACTCGCTTTCATGGTGTTTGCGACTGCCGCTTTCAGCGATGATTTCAAATCGGGGCCACTCGGTGCGGTCGAGCTCAAGCCCGGTCAGCCGATCGAAATCCGCGTGATCCTTTCCGATACGGTCGTACCGTCCGTGTCCCCTGCCATTCAGACTGCCATCGAGATAGCGGTCAAAGACTTCGGCTCCATACACGGGCGCCAAGTCTCCATCGAAACCCTCGACGAAATGTGTTCTGGCGAGGGTGGGCGTGCAACGGCTGAAGCCGTCGTTGCCGACGCGCAGGTCGTCGGCGTTATCGGCACCTTGTGCTCCGGTGCAGCGGTGGAGGCGTCGCCCGTCATCAGCGAGGTTGGCCTGTCGATGATATCGCCGTCCAACACGTCACCTGTCTTAACGTCCGATCTGTTCGGAAATGCGGGTTCTGACTACCACGAGGGTTACTACCGTGTTGCGGACAACGACCTCATCGAGGCAAGTGTTGTCGCGCATTTCAGCTACGATGAACTGGGATTGCGCACGATGGTGACAATCCATGACGGTGACCCGTATACCAGCGCAATTTCGAACGCTTTTGCTGTTGCTTTCAGGGAGCATGGCGGCACTGTTCCGGTCGTCTCTCAGGTAGCAAAGGGCCAGACAGACATGGCCGCTGTTCTCGCCCGATTCGACGAAGCTGACCCCGATGGCGTGTTCATCCCGCTCTTCGCGGCGGAGGCAACGTCCTTGATTCAACAATTGGCCCGGCGCGACACCATGGAAGGCGTGACAATAATTAGTGGCGCCGCCACATTGGTGACGGAGTTTCTTGCGTTGCCGGAGTCGGAGGGCGTCTATTTCACGGGACCAGATCTTGGAGACAGCAGCAACACGAACCAGGCGACAGGTAGAAGCTTTGCTGATGTACTAGCCGCGTTCGATGCCACCTATGGAGGGCCTTCGACGTCCCCGTACTGGGCGCACGGCTATGACGCCACGACACTGTTACTCTCAGCTATCAAGCAGATCGCGGTCGTAGATGGAGATACACTTTATATCGACCATGCGGCACTGCGTGATGCCCTGGATGGCACCGCAGGTTTCCAAGGCATTATCGGCACGATGACCTGCGATGACTTCGGGGACTGCGGAACGGGCCGCAGCGTGATCCATCTGCACATGGACTCCGGCGTCACAGACCCGTCGCTTCTGCCAATTGTGTACAAGGGTGCGCGGGACTCGCACCTGCCTCAATAAGCGTCTTCCCGAAGCGCACTGGAAATCGGGGTTGGGACAAGGCAGGCTGACTCAAACGGACCGAGCGATTGCGCGGGATCAGGAAATAAATGAATACAAATAGTTCTATCGAATGCATTCCTGTTCCATTCGTTGTGACTGCCTGGAACAGGTGAAATTTCATAACGAACCAAATGCCGCGTCAACACTGCCACAATTACTTTGCGAACGCTTGCCGCAGAAAGTTGTGCACGGAATTCCTAGTTCTATGAAATAGATTACAAATTTGACGTATAGCCCTCCATGCTCAAATAACTGAACTTATTGGAAACCTCCACCCAAGCCTCCGCATCTTCTGGTGGTTCTCGATACTCAGCTACTGGCCAAATCTGCGCAAGAGTCCGATTCAGTTCTTGAAACTGCTGCTGTTCTTTCGGTAGAGCGTAGTCGGCGAAAATAGCATCAACAGGGCACACAATCTCGCATAGTGCACAGTTCGCACACGCATTCGGATCTATAACTACAAAGTTTTTTCCTTCTCGGAAAGCTCCCTGCGGACAAACTTCTATACATTCCGCGTATTTGCACTTTATGCAGATTTCTGTTACCACATGTGCCACAGACGTTACTCCAATTCAGGTTTTCTGTTCAAATCCGGCAGAATTGACAAATATATTGGGCTTTCGATAAACTGCAAGGAGTATACACCCCTCGTCTGATTTGGTCTCATGCATCGAGCCCGTATGTCGGTAGACAAATTCTCCTGCGCGGCAAATGCCATCGTGATCGT
Organism: Arenicellales bacterium; assembly: GCA_965219265.1. Taxonomy (GTDB): domain Bacteria; phylum Pseudomonadota; class Gammaproteobacteria; order Arenicellales; family JAJDZL01; genus JAJDZL01. The sequence goes on along the minus strand of OZ244730.1, from coordinate 2,262,357 downwards.
AGAACGAACCTTCAATTACATAACTTTGTTCGATTTCGGGATGCTTGTGGAAAGGGAGCCTCGCGCCCGGTTCCCATTTCAACAGAACCGTCATCGCACCTTCATCATCATCACGGTAGAGCACTTTCGTCGAAATTTTGTCAAACTGTGATGGTGTCCATTCCATTTCTTCCGGATCAATGTATACCGAACCGCCCGGCGTCGGTTCCAATTTTCCTTTCAGTCTCTCTTTAAAGTGTTTTGGTTTGGTTGCTACAGCCATATCACGTCTCCTGTTTCGTCATGAATTTGGATAAAAAATAGTTGTTACTCACGTGTTAAATGTGCTTACGCTGCAGCACTTACCGAGTTAAGCACGGTGAACCAGTGCCTGTCCGTTGGCGAGCGGGCGTTTGCTAAGTTACGTAAGTCGTCTGTTGTTTCGCGCCTCTGGTGAATTTCTTTCGGGGTGAAACATATTGTTTAAATAATTACTTTGCCCTTTATAGATACGAATTTGCTCAATTTGAAGCCGGATTAGTTTCACAAGTAACAACCAGTGCCTTAGCCTCTTTACCAAGCGCGTGGCCGCGATGCCTGAGAGATGCGTCAAAATACATGCTGTCCCCAGGCTCCAATACCCATTCCTGATCACCTACTTTGAAATTAACTCGTCCGCTGAGAACAAAGATGAATTCTTGGCCTTCATGTTCAAAATACACATCCTCACCAATGTTCTCGGGGAAAGTGAACACAAATGGGTTCATCCACCTGGACGGAAATCCTCCTCCCAGGCTTTCGTAATCGTAACCGAAAGTCGTCCCGCCACGGATAATGGATGGACGTTCCGTGGCCAATACAACGACAATCTTCGCTTGATCGGAATCTCCATCATTTTCCGACTCTGGGAAAAATTCTGACAGTTGTACATCCAGTGCAGCAGAAATCCGCGCCAATGTTCCGATCGGTGGCACTTTCGTGGCATTCTCGATCTTCGATAGATAGCTCTTCGTAAAGCCTGTCGCAGAAGCAAGCTCCGCCAAAGACAATTGCCGCTCAATTCGAAACCGTTTTAACCTGACACTGATTTGCGAGATGATTTCGTTCATATTAATAAATTACAGATTTCAGTCGTTGCTCATTGGCATTTGCAGCAGCAGAATACTCAATTATCCGAGAAGTTTCTTCTGCAATTGACTTGCCGCACGCCTTTTCGATCAAATGTAGAGTAACGTCAATTGCCAGACTTACTCCTCCACCAGTGATGACTGGCCCCGCGTCGATAAACCTTGCAGGAACAGCAGTAATGTTGGCATAGGTTTCAGCCAGCACGCTAAGAGGTGACTGTTCGTTACCGAAGACTTCCTGCTTTGTTGTCGCAGACAACCCATCAAGAATTCCTGCCGCCGCCAAGATCATGCCCCCTGTGCATACCGACGCCACAGTCATACTTAACGCACAAGTTCGAATGAAATTCAGCACATTTGAGTTCTCGCATTGCGTCTTCCAGCCAGCACCGCCGGTAACGACAAGGAATTCAGCTTTCGGAAAACTATCAATCCCAAATTGTGCTTCCACGACCAGATTATTGGTCAGGAGCACCGGGCCTGCGTTCTCGGCAACGAGAAACACTTCTATATGTGGAGCCACTCTCCGTGCCATCGACAGTACACCGAATGTACCACCAATATCAATTGGCTCTACTTCGTCATAAACAAAAATTGCATATCGAACTGGTTCGGGCATCGCTCACTTTCGGTTACAGCACGTTTTTAAAAATTCACGGTAATTATGATTATTTGTTTCCTACAAGTCAAATAATATGTATCAAATTCGTTATCATGTTGTAAAATGTTTCCTAATAGGATAATATGTTTCCTAATAGTGCTCTATCTGAGGATGGAGTTGTTGCTAAACGTTGAGAACGATTGAGACGCTTGAGTAGGTTAAACAACGAAACAACTATGGCCATCAACTTAAGTTGTAGTTAGGTGTTCCGTAAACAAAAAACGTAACTAACCAATCGGAATTCGGTCGGGACCTAAAATTGAAGGAGAGACTAGTAGTGAAATCAACAAGTTTTAAGATAGGAAGTAGCGTATGCGCAATCGCCATATGCTTCTTTGCAACGCTCTGGACTGTAACGCCTGGGCATGCTGCGGACGATCCAGTTCGTTGGAAAATGCAGAGTTGGTTCCCCAGCAAAGCACCACACGCCGGTACAACCGGTTTTGATATTCAAACAAAAATCAAACGGTCATCTGGTGGAAATTTTCAGATTCGATTCTTTGAACCAGGCGCACTGATTCCGCCCGCCGAATGTTTCGATGCAGTAAAAAATGGGTCTGTAGATGCCTGCTGGTCAACACCGGCATATTGGTATGGAAAAGAACCCGCTTTCGCCCTGTTTTCAGCAGCGCCATTCGGCCCTGACTGGCCGGGGTTGCTTGCGTGGTTCTACTATCACGGTGGTAAGGAAATTTACGAACGCCTGTATCACAAGTACAACATGCATGCCCTTGCTTGCGGCGGCATGATTCCTGAAGCGTCGGGATGGTTTAAAAAAGAAATGAACTCTGTAGATCAGTTTAATGGTCTGAAAATTAGATATCTAGGATTGGGGGCACTGGTTCTTGACGAACTCGGAGCTTCAACCCAGCTTTTGGCTGGAGGCGATATCTTTCCAGCTCTTGAACTCGGCACTATCGATGCAACTGAGTTTGCCGCTCCATCAGTCGATTGGAATCTTGGTTTCTGGCAAATTGTGAAAAACTATTACTTTCCCGGCTGGCATCAGCCTGCAACAATCTACGACATCATGATCAATCTCGACAGGTGGAATGCTCTCAGCGATGCTCAACAGGCACAGCTCGAGATGGTTTGCGGCGACAACATCCGTCAAGCGATCGCTCTCGGAGAATCAATGCAACCTGATGCACTTTCAAGGCACAAATCAAAAGGTGTTCAGGTGCATCGTTGGTCGCCGGAGATCTTGAAAACGCTTGAAGAGACCTGGCGCAATGTCGCAGCCGGCCTTTCAGCCAAGGATGCAACCTTCAAGGAGACTTACGATTCCCTGACTAACTGGCAAGAAAAGTATCAAGTCTGGTTAGACCTCGGTTACCTCGATCGATAGATTCTTTTCGGGGAACTAACCGCACATTTCCGCTGCCGGGTCCGGCTAGCCGCCCGGCAGCGCTCAAACCGTAATGTCATTCGACGGGCTGCCAACTATGGACAATCTGATGCGCCTTGCTCGGGCACTGGACCGAATTGTCTCTTCCATCGGCAAACTGTCAACATGGCTCGCACTTGCTCTGATTACGATCATACTCTTTGACGTTGTGACGCGCCGGTTCCTGGTGCTCGGATCAACGAAGCTGCAGGAACTTGAGTGGCACATCCACACAGTTCTGTTCATGTTTTGCGTTGGCTTCACCTATCTCGCGGATGGCCATGTACGAATTGATCTTTTCCGTGCGAAGATGTCCAAGCGCGTTCAAGAGTGGATTGAACTTGTGGGTTGTCTGATATTCATCATCCCTTTCTGCGGGATACTTTTTTACCTTAGCATTGATTATGCCTACGACTCGTTTGTCGGCAAAGAGGTGTCTTCGGCCGGAACCGGCCTTCCACATCGATGGATTATCAAGTCGTGTCTTAGTATCGGTTTCGCTCTGTTACTCCTAAGCGGTGTTTGCAATGCGCTAAAGCGTGTCATTGTTTTATTCGGGCCTACGGAACTTGTCGAACAGATTTACAAGACTGAACAATTGAGAGCGGCCATGGCAATTCCAGCCGCTTTAGTTTCCGGGGTGGTAGATTCTTCTACGCACGAAGGTGTTAAACGCGAGCATCGGGACAAAAAAAACCGAAAGAGCGATTGAGCATGTACTTCATCGACTATTTACCCTTGTTCATGTTTGTCGCGCTGGCATTCCTGTTATTCACAGGATTCCCGGTAGGGTTCATACTCGGCGGAATCGGCTTGGGATTTGGTCTGATAGCTGCCGCCATGGACGCTTTCAACTTAAACGAATACTTCAACATACTAGTACGAATATACGGCGGCATTGCAGAAAATATGGTACTGACCGCCATCCCTATGTTCATCTTCATGGGTACGATGCTTGAGCGTAGCGGCATCGCTCACGATTTGCTTCATTGCTTGCAGGTTTTATTCCGTCGCATACCTGGTGGACTCGCAATTGCGGTAACAATTATGGGCACGGTTATGGCCGCGACGACCGGGATTGTCGGTGCCAGCGTGGTCATGATGACATTGATGGCGTTACCCATTATGCTTGCTCGCGGCTATTCGGTACCTATGGCTACCGGCACAATTGGAGCAGCAGGCACACTAGGCATTCTAATTCCGCCCAGCATCATGTTGGTCATCATGGCGGACCTACTGGTCACATCCGTTGGCACGCTATTCATCGCCGCTTTGCTTCCTGGCTTGTTGCTTGCCGGCATTTTCCTTCTCTACATTCTGTTCATTTCATGGATCCGCCCAAGCTTGGCTCCACCATTTCCGGCGGACGAAGGACCGGAAGGTATTCGCGAACTTTTTTTGCTCATCGTAAAAGCTTTTTTGCCCCCCTTGTTTTTAATGTTTTTGGTGCTTGGCTCCATCGCATTCGGATGGGCTACCCCAACCGAAGCGGCCGGTGTCGGAGCGTTTGGGGCGATTTTACTTGCTGCTTGCAGACGTCGAATAAATCTTTCAGTCCTCCATGACGTTTTAGTTCGTTCCATGAGTACCAATGCCATGTTGTTTCTTATCTTCATAGGAGCGACTGCTTTCGCATACGTATTCCGCTCACTTGGCGGCGATTTCTTAGTCGGAGACTTTATCGAGTCAACCGGGCTGGGGTCCTGGGGAATTTTGATTCTGATTATGGCGGTTATCTTCCTTTTGGGCTTCTTCCTGGAATGGATCGAGATAACACTAATTGTCTTTCCCATCTTTTATCCGATAGTACTTATGCTGGACTTCGGTACGCATCTGCCTCAGGAAGACATCATTCACTGGTTCGCGTTGCTTGTTGCAATCAACCTTCAGTCCTCTTTCCTAACACCGCCGTTTGGCATAACCCTGTTTTATATGAGAGGGACGGCACCTGCTGGCGTGCGGATGGAGCAAATATATATTGGCATCATTCCTTTCGTCCTTCTTCAGTTGGTCGGCCTAGCGCTTGTAGTAGCGTTTCCTTCAATTGCGCTATGGTTGCCGCATTTGGTGTTCGATTAGTGACCCCGTTGCTATTCAAGAAACATGCGTGAATTTACCCTTGAATAGTGAAAGCAGGATCGAAGGCAGATTGTTACAGCCATGATCCTGCTTCCGCAATTGAGGAGTAGGTTGTGAATAAATTCGCCTGAACGCCGGGGAAGTCCTTATTGGGCGCTGGATAACCGAACCACTGCCGATAGAGCTCATCGGTACGACCGTTATTCCACTGATGCCAAACGCTGCCGATGAAGGACGTCAAATCATTGTCTTAAGGCTCATACCAATCTCCCTGTTTGGAATTAATTGGTTTAATTAATGGTATCCTAACAATTTTGTTTGTTGGCTTGAAGGAATCTAGCCAAATAAGAGAGAAGAGGTTGCACTCCATTGAAAATTACAAAAATTTCAGTCCATCAGGTAGACTTGCCTATGAAGGAAGGGTCATACAGTTGGTCGACCCAAACATTTTCGGCATTTGACAGTACAGTCGTCATTGTAGAAACGGACAGCGGATTGACGGGAGCCGGGGAAACCTGTCCCCTAGGACCTTCCTACCTGCCTGCATATGCCGAGGGTGCAAGAGCCGGGCTGGCCAAGCTTGCACCTGACCTGATCGGAGCCAACCCCCTGGAGCTTGGGAAAATCAATGACCGTATGGACACTTTGCTGAAAGGCCATCCCTACGTAAAGTCTGCGATTGATATGGCGTGCTGGGATATTCTCGGCAAGGCGACTGGCCAGCCAGTCTACACACTCCTCGGCGGCAAGCGCCAAGAGGACGTCAAACTGTTCAAAGTTGTCAGCCGACAAGATCCTGATGCGATGGCGGCGAAACTTCGCGATTATCAAAATCAGGGATTTACGCAATTTCAAATGAAAGTGGGTGCTGACCCGGACGTAGATATCGAACGCATTTTCAAGGTGTCAGCCGAACTAAAAGCTGGAAATGTCTTGAATGCGGACGCCAATACCGGCTGGCGTCAGCACGCTGCGATTCGAGTCGTAAAAGCCATTCGCGATGTCGATTTATATCTTGAGCAGCCTTGCCTGACTTATGAACAGTGCCTGGCTGTCCGGCGGCACTGCGATCACCCGATGATACTGGACGAATGCATGGATAGCATTGAAATTCTGATACGAGGGTGGCAGGAAAGCGCGATGGACCTGATCAATTTGAAGATCAATCGAGTGGGTGGATTGATGAAAGCCTGTCAGTTTCGAGACCTGTGCATAAATATGGGAATTGTCATGACTGTCGAGGACTCTTGGGGCGGCGAAATTGCCACAGCGGCAATTGCGCATCTCGCCCATACATTGCCGAAAGATTTTCATTTTCAGTCATCTGCATTTCATGAGTATTCCCATACCGAGATCGCGAACGGCGCACCACTCATGGAGAATGGTTACATGACAGCTTCCGATCGCCCTGGATTGGGCGTAGAACCGATCATGGAGGCTTTGGGAGAACCTGTTTTTGTAATTTCGGGCTAGCTTGAAGCACTACTTAGTGATTCTGTTGCCACATACCCGTGCTTCGACAATTGAACTTGAAATGGTGATTTCAAAAATTTCCTGGCGACGAACAGGTTAGCGTACCTATTTGAATTTGACACCTTCCGCGAACCAGTTCAGGCTAAGCAGTTCAGCATCCGTCGGGACATTGTCTTTTTCAACAGTCAGATTCCCTAGGGTGTCGTAAATGGGGCCTGAAAATGGATGAATATTTCCAGATAGGATGCCATCTTCTAGTGTCTGGATGAATGCGATGATTTCTGAACCGACCCATTTTCTGTTGAAATTCGTCAGTCGCGCCGCCGGACCGTCCGTTCCACCCCAAGTGTTTGTTGATTGCCAGGTGCCTTCAATCACTTGGTGTACTCGATTGATACAGAATTGATTCCAGTCATAAGAAATTGCTGCGAGATGCGCGTTCGGACCGAAATCACTCATATCTGACGCTTTTCCGAACGAGAATACGCCTCGCGCTTCGGCAACCTGTAAAATCTCCGTACCGCCGGTGTGGAATATGATGACATCTGTGCCACCGTCTATCAGGAAGTTTGCAGCGATCGACTCCAGCGCCGGATTTCGCCATGCATCGATCCAGATTGCGTGCATCTCTGCTTGTGGGTTGATCAGTCGCGCGCCCAACGTTACCGCATTGATCCCGCGTGTTACTTCGGGAATGTGAATAGACCCGACATAACCAATTCGGCCGGTAGATGAGACTTGTCCAGCCAGAACACCAGCAGCGAAAAAGCCTTCATAGAAACGAGCCGAATAGACTCCAACGTTTTTTGCCTGTCTGCGACCTGTCGCTACTTCGAATATCACGTCCGGATACTCCTCGGCCAAACGATGTGTTACCTGTTCAAATTCTTGGCTTAGGACGAAGAACATTTTGAAACCAGAATCCAGCATGAGACGCATGACACCTTCAACTTCGGCTTCATTGGCCCGAAACTTCGCAAATACTGCTGTTTCCACCTGTTCGGCAAACTCGTCTCTGACCGCAATTCGACATTGCTCGTGGCTGTATCGCCAGCCATGGCCCCCAATAGTACTGTCAAAAATGAATCCAACCTTAAGTGGTTCGCCAGATGCATGCAATGAATAGGCGAATAAGAAAACTGCAATTGCCGCGATCCAGCAAACGAATTTGGATGAGGCTGTAGGAGTACTCAACACTGTTTTACGTGGTTGGGATTACTGAACGTTTTGGCGGCATTGGCAGCAACTTCCTGCCCGGACAGATGCGCACCGGCAACCGATGCCCACATGGTGCGATGACAGGCTTCTCCAGCAAAGAATACTTTATCGGCAATCGACTCTCTTAAAAAATCGCGCATGGTGGAAGCGCCAAGTTCGGCGCTTGCGTAAGCTCCTTGCGTATAGGAATTGTTTCTCCACGAAGAAGCCGCCCCTTTCACGAACGATTGTTCGATTCTGTTGCCAAATATGTTCTTGATCTCTTCAAGAGCGAGATTGACACGGGTTTCTTCATTCTCTCTCATCAGGTCAAGCGCTGTTTTGCCACCTATGTCGAAATAGGCAAGCCCACTTCCAGAGGCATTGGTTAATGCACCGAATTTCATCCCTGATTCATCGACTGATCTCAAAATGTAAGTATCTGGTTTTGTCTTCAAGGCATCATCTGAAAATAGCAGACACACGTGTTCATAGTTCCCCATGGAAATAGCATTGAATGACTCTTGTTTTTTTACCGGAAGTTCCGGGCTGAATTTGAGGTCACCGGAGGCAAGCACGCCTGTGGATACGGTAAGGACAACTGCCTTAGCCTGAATTTCTCCATGGCTTGTTTTGACTTTCACTCCGTGCCCGGTCCAATTGATCTCAATTGCCTTGGTGTTCAGCGAAACAGGCAGGCGGGAACCATAGTGGGAGACCAGCGAACCGAATCCCTGTTTACAAAACCAGTCTTTGCTTCCGATTGATGAAGCAACATCCCGTACCGATAACTCACTGACTTCTTTGCCCATGGTCCACGGCCCGAGAATATATTCAGCTGTTTGACGAAGCTCGCCGGTTCGATGTGATATAGCTTGTTGAACAGAAATATCAAGGCTGGCATCCGTGGCCTTGTAAATATCGGAGTAATATTCTTCAAGTCTATCCTGAATTGTTTCTAATCCTTTTTCCAGTTTCTGCCCCTGATCAAATAGATGAAATTCCAGGGGGTCCGGATAAATGTCGAAGCCATTCTTTTTCCCATATTCATTGTAAAAATTGTGAGAATCGTAATGTAGCCAATGAGCTCCGACGTCATAGGGGACTCCGAAAGTCTTCGTGTCAGTCCAGGCGCGGCCTCCAATCCGGCCCGCAGCTTCAACGACAGTTACTGTAAATCCAAGATCAATCAGTGTATGGGCGGCGGATATTCCAGCAGGTCCGGCTCCGACAATCACAAAATCGGGATGGTCCGATAAATATGATGAACTCAAGGAGCCCATCCTTCTTGAGAGGGTACTCGAGGCGAAGAAATGATCAACACAATTTCACAGCTTTCCTGCAATCAAGCGACTGATTGTCAAATGCGGAGTCGCCACTCTACTTCTCGCTTGATGAGCTCTGGTTTTTCACTTCTGATACGGCCTGCTCCAAAACGTTGCTGTCAGCAAGATAGAAGTGTTCGATGGGTTTCAGTTTATCGTTCAATAGATAAACTAGCGGAATGCCTGTTGGAATGTTCAGTGATGTGATGTTCTCGTCTGAAATTCCGTCGAGATACTTAACAAGTGCTCTCAAGCTGTTGCCATGCGCAACAATCAAAATTTTCTTGTTTTCATGTAGTTCCGGCTTAACTGAATTCTCCCAGTATCGCACCACTCTTTCATAAGTATCGGCAAGCGACTCGGTTGCGGGTACGCTGTCAAGATGCTGGTACTGCGGGCTGTCATGCTGAGCTTCGACTTCGCTCTGCGACATTTCCGGCGGTCGTACTGCGTATCCACGCCGCCACTTGAGAACTTGTTCTTCTCCATGACGTTGTGTCATCTCAGATTTGTTCAATCCCTGCAATCCACCATAGTGACGCTCGTTTAAGTGCCAGTCCTTATGTATCGGAATATCGGTCTGGTCAAGCTCGTGCAATACATGCTCCAGAGTATGAATTGAACGCTTCAGAACCGACGTTAGTGCAACATCGAACTGATAATCGTTGTCTTTCAATGCTTTCCCGGCGGTCTGAGCTTCTTCAATGCCGCGAGGCGATAGATCGACGTCTACCCAACCGGTGAATCGGTTTTCGAGGTTCCACTGACTTTGTCCGTGGCGTAGCAATACAAGCTTATGTGTCATGTCTTTCTTCAAGTGCGATTAGTTGATCAACCAGACCACGCAGGGCTTTGCCCCGATGACTGATTTTGTTTTTGGCTGTCGGGTGCAGTTCTGCAAGCGTGCATCGGTGCTCTGGCACCCACACCACCGGATCGTATCCGAACCCGTATGATCCTTGGGCATGAGTATGGACGAATCCGTGAAGCGTCCCATCCGATATGATCGGAGATGCATCTTCCGCATGTCGTAGATAAACCATCACGCATCGAAATCGACAACTGCGGGCGTCGCCTTTCACACCTTCAAGCTTACCCAGCAGTTTCTGAATGTTTCGCTCATCGTTAGCCCCGGGGTCCGAGTATCGAGAAGAAATCACTCCGGGTTCTCCGTTGATGGCATCAACCAACAGGCCGGAGTCGTCAGCAATCGTCGGCAGGCCGGATTCCGCGGCAGCATGACGCGCTTTGATCAGGGCATTTTCGATAAAGGTCGGTTGGTCTTCGACGGCTTCACCGATACCCAATTCGGATTGGGCGATGACTCGAAAAGAAGTCATGCTCAGCATCCTGTTTATTTCGTCAATCTTGCCGGGATTGTTGCTCGCCAGCACAATCTTGGAAGACTTGTTCAATCCAACAACGCCTGTTTTTGAGCTTCTATCAGTTCAGCGATGCCTGACTTTGCAAGTTCAGCCATTGCGGAGAGTTGCTCCAAAGAAAATTCCTTCCTTTCAGCTGTGCCCTGAATTTCGATGAAATTGCCCATTTCGTTCATCACGAAATTCATATCGGTTTGAGCTTGTGCATCTTCGATGTAGTTGACATCAAGACACGCGGTGTCTTCAATGATCCCGACCGAGACTGATGCGACATGAAAGCGAATCGGGTTTTCCACAATTTGCTGATTTGAGATGAGGTGTCCAATTGCATCTGCAAGTGCAACGAATCCGCCAGTGATGGAAGCGCATCGAGTTCCGCCATCGGCTTGCAGTACGTCACAGTCGACAATGATGGTTCGTTCCCCTAGTTTTTCAAGATTGAGGCTTGCACGCAGGCTTCTGCCGATTAATCGCTGAATTTCCTGTGTACGTCCTCCCTGCCGGCCTCGCGCTGCTTCCCTTGGACTTCGCACCTGGGTTGAACCCGGTAACATGCTGTATTCGCCGGTAATCCAGCCTTGGTTCTTTCCCCGCAGATGAAAGGGAATTTTATCGTCTATGCTTGCGGTACACAGCACCTGGGTGTTCCCTGCTTCGATCAGAACGGAACCGGCCGCATTGCGGGTAAAGCCGCGGGTAATTCGAAGCGGACGCAACTGGTCAAATGCTCTAAGGTCAGAGCGTTTCATAGTGTCAGGGTTGGCATGGAAATTCAAACGGAGGTTGGCGACAATTTCAAATCAACATTGTACTTGCCTGCATGGAGTTGCGCGACTTTTAACTCAATTCGCGTTCCTATCAAACGAAGTGCGGAGCGTCGCAGCACACTGCTAAAATAGTAGTTACTTGAACATCAGTGCTATTACACGCGATAGCAGTTGTAGGAGGTTGACATGGTAGATCGTAGAAGCGCCCTCAAGGCAATCGGCTCAGTGCCGCTCGCGGTTGCGGCGGCCGGTAAAGTATCCGCTATTTCCGCAAATGAAGACAATGTTACAACTGATTTGTGGATGTCCGACGGGTCGGTTTCGGGTTACTTTCTAGAACCCGAAACCGCTCCAGCCGGTGCAATTATTTTGATTCACGAATGGTGGGGTCTCAACGACCAGATCAGGAGTGTCGTGCCGAAATTCGCACAGGCCGGATATCTTTCACTCGCGGTTGATCTTTATCAAGGTCAGGTTGCAGGCACACCGGATAATGCCCGCGAACTGATGCGCCAGGTTCACCTGGAAATCGCAACAGAAACCCTGGTGAGCTGGGTAAAGTGGCTGCGCAATCACCCCAAAAGCAACGGCAAGGTTGGCACAGTGGGATGGTGTTTCGGTGGTGGCTGGTCTTTGAACGCCTCCATTGCAACGCCGGTAGATGCGACGGTAATTTATTACGGTCGTTGCGCGAAGGGCGTAGAGGAGGTTAAAAATCTGAAAGGCCCAGTGATGGGACATTTCGCAAGTCGGGATCAGTGGATCAATCAGGAAATGGTAGGTGGCTTCGAGAAATCGATGGATGCTGCTGGAAAGAGTTACAGCAATTTCTGGTATGAGGCCGATCATGGATTTGCAAATCCCACCACCGCTAGGCATGATGCCGAGGATGCCATGCTTGCATGGACTCGGACTATGGATTTTTTCCAGCAGCACCTAGCCTGATCACCTAAGATCTTGAGCTGAATCAATATGCATACGGGTATCAAGGAAGTGCTGTGGAAAAGCAGGTCGCCTGAGGTATCGGTTGCGGATATTCGTGGAATTCCGGAATTTCTTTCTAAGGAAATCGTAGGGCAGCAGGAACTGATTGATCGCTTGTTGATCGCCCTGCTGTGCGGCGGCCATCTTTTACTGGAGGGATTTCCCGGACTTGCAAAAACGCGTTCCGTCAAAGAACTCGCCAAGTTCATTGACGGGGAATTTCACCGCATACAGTTTACCCCTGATTTGTTGCCCGCAGACCTCACCGGCACCGACGTATACCGCCCTGAGACGGGAACCTTTGTATTTCGTAAAGGTCCGCTTTTTCACGAAATCATACTTGCGGATGAGATCAACAGGGCGCCAGCCAAGGTGCAGTCAGCGTTGCTGGAAGCTATGGAAGAACGACAGATCACTGTCGGCAGCCAGACTTACTCTTTACCGGATTTGTTCATGGTGATGGCCACGCAAAATCCGATTGAGCACGAAGGCACCTATCCATTGCCGGAGGCACAGAGAGATCGCTTTCTCATGCAGGTTCGTGTGTGGTATCCGGAAAAATCGCAGGAGCACAAAATTCTTAACATTGCGCGTGCAGAAGCGGTCAAGCAGGATTCCTCTGAGAATTCTGAATCTGCCGAACGGCTGCAGATTCCATACGCGACGATTCTCGCAGCACGTCAGGAAATTTATGCCCTGCATATGGAACCCACTGTCGAACAGTACATCATCGAGCTGGTGGATGCTTCCCGTAACAGCGGCAGGTATGATTCGGATCTGGATCGCTGGATTGAATTGGGCGCAAGTCCGCGTGGAACGATCGCGCTGGATATGTGTTCACGTGCAAGAGCCTGGCTGGATGAGCGAAGTTATGTATCGCCAGCTGACGTTCAGGATGTGGCGTTTGATGTGTTGCGACATCGGTTGCTGCTGACTTACGAAGCAGATGCCGAGAACATTGATGTAGATGAGGTTATCCGCGGGCTCATTTCCGTAGTTGCCGTACCTTGAAGGATGTCGCGAATCAATGTTGCGCGGCAGCGAAGTATTCACTGATGATTTGATTCGATTGCGTGGATCGGCGCACGGCTTGCGTCTGCCGACCCGTCAATCGGCGCTGCTGGCCGGCAGTACACGTTCGATGATCCTCGGCCGGGGGATGGAATTCGAGGAGTCCCGCAAATATGCACCTGGAGACGATGCTCGGACCATTGACTGGCGCGTTACCGCAAGAACTGGCATAGCTCACACCAAAGTTTTTCAGGAAGACCGCCAGCGGGCGGTGTATCTGGTTGTGGATATGACGTCGTCCATGCATTTCGGTACTCGCGGAGCATTCAAATCCGTAGTGGCAGCCGAAGCAGCGTCGTTGATCGCGTGGGCGGCGATTGAACAGGGAGACCTGATCAGTACCATTGGAATCTCCGATTCGGGCGTACGAAGAAATCGACCTGCGTCAGTTGCTGGAGTCCTGCTACGGCAATTCGATATGCTGTCTGTGATGAGCCGTGAAACCACAGATGCTGTAGACCGCCGTGACGGAATCGGCGAAGCGTTGTCAGCTGTTGTGAGGCAGGTTCGAGCGGGCGATATGACTGTGGTAATCAGCGATTTTTCCAAACTATCGGAAACCGTAGTCAGTGCGGTTGAGTATTTAAGTCGCCGAAGACTGCTCACACTTGTGTGGATTCAGGATCGAGTGGAGAGAGAAGCGCTGCCGCCCGGCAGTTATCCAGTGACCGATGGGACAAGTTTTTCGACGCTTCATCTGTCCTCGCGCGTTCGTCGTGAAAGACTGCAGCGTGCGCTCGACAATCGAAATCAACGAACCGAGGATGCGGTGCGAAGACTTGGCGTGCCGGTCATTCAACTGCAGCCAGGGGAGGATGTGGTCAAATCGATTTACAAGGCATTTCACCGAGGTTCACGGTTAAATACAAGAAGAGTCCAAAGAAAGATTCCAAATCTTCGATTACGCAGCGCCGGAACTGCCAGTGTGTTACGAAAAGACTTCAATTGACATTCAGAATTTGAATATCACTTGCTATGCCCACAGATATTGACCTGTTGCAGGATCTGCGAGATGTGATTCCGCCGCCGGAACCTGGCTTCTGGCCACCGGCAATCGGATGGTGGCTGGTCGCAATTTTCATTTTGATTCTGATAGCAGCAATCATCTACTACATCAAATTGGCGATTGTGCGCTACTCACGATACTCGATTGTTCAACAGATTGACGAAATTGCTGGATTGCAGTCGCCGCAGGCAATAGCCGAACTTTCGATTCTCATGCGCAGGGTTGCGATCACAAGATACCCGCGTTCTGCTGTTGCAGGCTTAACGGGTCAGGCTTGGCTGGAATTTCTTGATCAGAGCGGTAATACCGATCAATTCACACAGGGTGTGGGCCGTATGTTGACCATTGCACCTTACTCGGTGAACAAACAATTCGATCTCGACTCACTCCGAGAAGTTTGCCGAGAATGGGTAAAAACCGTGCTGCAGGCGAATTAGAAATGCTGAAGTTTGCCTGGCTGTGGATGTTCGCTTTATTGCCGGTTCCTATACTGGTGCGAAAGCTGATGCCCAAGATTGATTCAAAATCTGCATCTCTCAAAGTACCGTTTTTCCGAGAGGTTGCCGAACAGAGTTTTACCACCGGAGCGCCGTCAAGACTCTCCATCATTCTTGCGATAATTGCTTGGTTGGCTCTGGTGACAGCAGCAGCTCGTCCCTTGTGGATTGAAGAATCCGTCAAAATTCCAATTACGGGGAGGGACCTGCTGATTGCGCTAGATATTTCAGGAAGCATGCAGCAGACTGATTTTTCTGTCAGCGGCGGCTCCCGCTTCAATGCGGTTCGGGAGATTGCCGGCGAGTTCGTACAGCGCCGAGCCGGAGATCGAGTGGGATTGATACTGTTCGGCAGTTTACCTTATCTTTATGCACCGCTCACATTCGATGTCGATACAGTCGTGGATTTTCTAGCGGGTTCCCAAGTCGGGTTTGCCGGACAGCGAACCGCGATCGGCGATACGATCGGCTTGGCTGTCAAGGTTCTGCGTGAAAGGTCGGCAGAAAACCGAATTCTAATACTGCTCACGGACGGCGAAAATTCTGCCGGTTCGATTGATCCCGTTCAGGCAGTGCAGCTTGCCGTCCAGCATGGAGTACGAATTTTTGTTGTCGGAATTGGTCCTGATCAAGCCTTAGCTGTCAATTCTGGTTCCTCACGCAACATATTGCCGTATATTGCACAGGCCACGGGTGGCGTGTACTTTCATGCCTCGAATTCCGAGGCTTTGCAGGACATTTACCAACAGATCGACCAATACGAGCCGATTGAAGCTGACGAGCAAAGACGGACGAAAGCAACCGAACTCTATCCATGGCCGCTTGCTCTGTGCATGACGGTGATTGCCGTTCTTGCATTTTTATACGCAATGACAGGAATCGACCGGGGATTGTTTAAAGGTGGGAGAAGCAGTGCAAATTCTGGATGAGTTCTTATTTTTAAGACCTTGGTGGTTATTGCTGCTGCCAATCGGAGCAGTGCTTGCCTACTGGGTCACCCGAAATCGCAGTGACAGCTGGAAACGGATTTGCGATCCTGATTTGCTTCCACACTTGATTGTGGCAGGAGACAAAAAGTCAGCTGCGTTGACTCGATGTGTTGTATTCGTGGGTTGGCTTGTGGCGGTAGTGGCACTTGCAGGACCCGCATGGGACAAGGAAAATGCGCAACTTTATCAGAGCGCGGATGCAATGGTTATAGTCTTTGATTTATCGCGATCCATGAATTCTACCGACGTGCTTCCATCACGTTTGGAACGTGCGCGATACAAAGCAATTCAGATCATTGAAAGCGATCATGATCAAGCGGTTGGGCTCGTTGCATTTGCCGGAAACGCATTTGACGTCGCACCGGTATCAGACGACATTGCGACTGTGACCCATCTTGTTCAGTCGTTGATTACATCGATAATGCCGATTCAAGGCAGCAATGCGAGTGAAGGATTGGCTCGTGCCGAGCAGCTTCTTCGCAACTCCGGGTATGAAACCGGATCAGTTGTCCTGTTGACTGACGGTGTTGATTCTGCCGCCTTTAACGCGGCGAATAGTCTGGTGCGTAGTGGATACCGACTTTCAGTTATCGGCGTTGGCACGAAAACCGGAGCACCGGTTAAATTGGAAGGCGGAGAGTTCCTGAAAAACCGATTGGGGGAGTTTGTTGTGGCTCCTGTCGACCAGGACCGTCTTGCCGAACTGGCATTTGCGGGTGGCGGGACACTTTCCCTGATTACGAGCGAAGGTGAGGATTCGGTGCAGCCGCAGACTCGATTTACTGCGACAAGACTCGATGCGGTCGACAGCAGGCAAGCATCTACTGTCAACTGGAAGGACCGAGGTCCGTGGTTTTTGGTTCTGTTAATTCCGTTAGTTGCACTCATGTTCCGAAGGGGCTGGCTACTGGCAGCTGCATGGATTGTCATGGCTGCGCCACAAGAGTCCAACGCTTTCGATTGGATTGATCTGTGGCAGCGCTCCGATCAACAGGCTGCAGATGCCATTGTGTCCAGACAATATGACAACGATGCATTGTCCAGTCACCCCGAGTGGAATGGCATAGCGCATTATCGACAGAGTCAGTTTGATCAGGCAGTCATCGAATTCAGGAAATCCAGCGACAAGATTGCACTGTACAACCACGGAAATGCATTGGCGAAGATAGCAGACTTCCAGGGTGCGATCAGTCAGTATGAATCTGCTTTGGCAATTGATCCGAATTTTGAAGATGCTCAGTTCAATTTGGATCTTCTGAAAAGTTTGATGGAACAGCAGCAGAAAGAAGGAGGTCAGGGAGAATCTCGAGACGGGCAGCAAGGAAATATGCAGGACGCTGAAAACAGGGAAGATGGGCTTGAGGGAACTCCACCGAACTTTGGTCAGGAGGGTTCTCAAGAGTCACAGAAAGAAGGTGACTCGAGTCAGCGCTCCGGCAAACAGTCGATGGGTCAGGAGCAGTTGGGTGAAGAAGCTTTAGAGGATGGAGAGGCGGGATCAAAGGACAATATCGTGCTGCAAGCAGACCTTGGCGAAGAACTGAATCAAGTCATGGAACAGTGGCTTCGTCAGATTCCAGATGACCCAGGGGGATTACTTCGACGCAAGTTTTATTACGAATATGAGCTACGTGACAAGGTGCCTGAAGTCATTCAACCATGGTAGCAGCAGACAAGATTCGGAGTATGCGTAGATGAATAATCAGAATTGTTTTTCAAGTATGCGATTGAAAATCTCCTGCAGCAGTCTATTCAGACTGTACTGCTTTTTCGGCGTCCTGAGCCTTGGTTTATTCGCGAGCGTTGCAAATGCACTTGAGGTACGTGCAGCTTTGGACCGCACGCCGATTTTTCTCGACGAATCAGTGAATCTGATTTTGACTGCAGAAGGTGAAACTCAGGTTGACGGTAATCCAGATCTCACTCCTCTTCGAAAAGATTTTGAGATTATGGGACAGTCACTACAGACCAGAATTAGAGTCGACAACAATGTCCAACATATCGTTCAGAACTGGGTCATTGAAATCAAGCCCAAACGTCTTGGAATTACTGAGGTACCTGCTATTTCACTAGGTTCGTACCAAACGCTCCCGGTTGCACTTGAAGTCAAAGCGTATACTGGGAATATTCTTTCAGCAGGAGATGACATTTTTATCGAGATCGAAGTGACGCCGGAAAGCCCGTATGTTCAATCTCAAGTCACTTATGTGCTCCGACTATTCCACGCTGTTGATATCCCGGAAGCTACCCTGTCCGATCCAAAAATCACCTTTGCTTTTGTTGAAAGGCTCGGACAGGATCGAAGATATCAGGCACAACGGGCTGGCCGAGAGTATCGAGTCGTTGAAAGACGTTACTCTATCTTCCCTGAGCAAAGCGGTTTGATGGAAATCACACCCGCTGAATTCAATGGTGTAGTATCGAGAATAAACCGAACGACATTAAAGACTGAATACACTCGGGAGCGAATCAGTTCCAATCCCGCACGTATTGTGGTTCGCCCCAAACCGAGTAGTTTTTCCGGCAACACATGGCTGCCTGCCAGAGATTTGCGGATTACGGATTCCTGGGATGGAACCTTGCCGAAGTTTGAAGTCGGCAAACCTGAAACCAGGAAAATTACAATCAAGGCTGTTGGGTTGAGAGCTTTGCAATTGGCTTCTCCGACTTTTGAAGAGAACAAACTGACGCGAATATATAGTACCAATCCGGTGCTGAATACGCGCCAAACCTATGAGTGGACGACGGGCCAGCGCGATGAGGAATTTGTGATTATCCCGCAGGACACAACGGCTCTGGA
The DNA here is from genome assembly GCA_965219265.1 of Arenicellales bacterium. Taxonomy (GTDB): domain Bacteria; phylum Pseudomonadota; class Gammaproteobacteria; order Arenicellales; family JAJDZL01; genus JAJDZL01. The sequence goes on along the minus strand of OZ244730.1, from coordinate 2,243,633 downwards.
CGTGCCGGAATTCAAGGTTGTCTGGTGGGATGTAGACGAAGATCGAGAAAAAGTTACCAGTCTGCCAATGATTTCCGTTGCCAACTTCCAGTCAACAGGAACACCGGCAACGATTGAGTCAGAAAGTATGGCAACACTGAATGCAGAATCTACAGACTTCTCAACCGTTTCTTCTGGTAGTAACCCATTGTGGAAATTCGTGAGTATCGGCTTATTGGTAGCGTGGATACTTACATTGATCTTTTGGTATGTGAGCCGCAAGTCCAAGCGGCTCCACTTTGAATCGAATTTGCTTGATAAGGAACAGAAGGAACAAACATCGAAGCAGTTGTACGGAGATATTCAAAAAGCTTGTCGAAGGGATGATGCCGCCGCAGTCAGTCATGCGTTACTCAATTGGGCGCAATGGAAGTGGAGCGATTACCCGCCGCGAAACCTGCCTGAGCTTGGCCATAAACTGGGCAGTGAGGGACTGATTGAGGCATTACAAAACCTGGACCGAGCGAATTATTCTGGTGAAGTGGATTCTTGGGATGGAGGTGAACATCTGTGGAAGACGTTTTCTAGCGTTAGAAAATTGATGGTTCGCAAGCCGAATGAAAAAATTTGGAATCCATTTAGGAGTAAACCGCATTCGGCACTGGACGAGTTGTGGCCGGAACACAAATCTTCGATATCTTGAGTCAAATCGAGGTCATCAAAATCAAGTAACTGAAACAAATTTTAGAAAATTCACAGCTGCTTTACCCCAAGAAAAAATTCAATCCAGTGGATTCTGAGTTTTCTCTTGTATTTTTCGCTGTGGTTCATATTCTTGCGACATCATTTACATCTGCAACCGACTTGATTATTCAATTGGTTTCAGACTTTATGCCGGAGGAGAATCCATGGCTAAAAAGAATAGAAACAAGGGTCGAACAGCAATCTGGAGCGTACCGGAGAAGTGGAAAAATATTTATTTCATGCTATTTCACATCCAGTTGGTGTTGATCATTATTGGCTCCGCGTGGCGCTATCTAGGGACCCCGCCTAGGTGGGTTACAATATACGCAGAAATCGTAGAGTCTATGCCAGGGCAAATATTTTTCGGTGCTGTAATATCGTTGACCATAACGGAGATTTACAAAATGCTATCAGATACTTATGAGCGATGGCTCAAAAAAACGATGAAAGAAAAATTTAGGAAGGAAGGTCGTGTAGAAGAGCGTAGACTGTGGAATGCGTGGAACGCACGACGTGAACTTGCACAATCAGAGGGTCGAGAATTCGACGAACTGCCACCGGATAGGTTATCAAATCGGAGGTGACGAAAGATAGATAAAATTAAAATTTCAACTGCCTAATACCTAATTTTGAGAGCTAGGTGGGTATTTCGGCTTTTTGGCGTTGTGTTTCAATTTCTAGATATTATTCTGGTGAAATGGATTCTTGGGATGGAGGTGAACATCTGTGGAAGACATTCTCTAGCGTCAGAATATCGAGGGTTCACAGGCCGGATGAAAAAGATGGAACCCATTTAGGAGCAAACCGCATCCGGCACTGGATGAGTTGTGACCGGGAAACGAGGCATCGTAGGGTCAATGGCTGGACAATAATTACCACCCCCTTATTTTGGGGAACTATATCGAATCGGTTTGCTGGTCCCGTCGAGGTGGATGAAACCTTCATTAGCGGAAAGTAAAAGAACAAGCACTCCAACAAGAAACTGAAGGCTGGCCGGGGCATGGTCGGCAAGGCGATCGTTGTTGGCACCAAGGACTGCGATACCAACCGTGTGAGTGCCACTGTGGTTAAGGGAACGGACGCCAAAACGTTTCAGGGCTTCGTCGGCGATTATACAGCGGAAGCCGCGACGGTCTACACCGACGACCACGGCGGATATCAGGGAATGCCGTTCGAGCACAAAACTGTGAAGCACAGCATCAGCGAGTACGTGAACAGCATGGCTCACACCAACGGAATCGAGTTGTTCTGGGCGCTACCCAAGCGTGGCTACCACGGTACCTACCACCACATGAGCAGGAAGCATCTAGGGCGCTATGTGACGAGTTCGCCGGACGACACAACGTGCCGGAACCGATACTGTGGACTAAATGTCCCATATGGCTTCTAGGATGGTTGGAAAGCGGCTCAGCTATCGGTGTCTGATGGAATAGGTTTATTACCGTTCGTCTCAGACACAGCTTGCCAAAATTTATTTGCGACGAAAGTAGTAACCTCTCGCTCTCCACTGCTCGCAACCGTTAGGTCTGTATCTTCAACAGACAGCTTTGCGTCCTGTGTAGGGAACATTGTTGTCTCCTATTAGTCAGTTGATAACGAGAATTCTATGTTGGCGCCAGTCAGCAATTTTATAATGGATTTTACGTGGGCCCCCACTCCGACATTTAGAAATTGATGCTCTCTATTGGGTTGGTTCGGAACTTTTGGAGAAAAGCCGAGTGGGTGGTGACTCGTACGTGATTGCATGGCCCAAACCCGACCCTGAGCATCAAACGTTGGGCCACCACTTTGTCCCCGCAGCCCCGGAGACGACGTTTCTACAAATTCAGCCGAGGCTACGCCATTGCCCAGGATAAGAGTTCGTGTAAAAATACCCTCGATCGGAAATAACGGAATCGGCAAGGCTCCCTGTGGCAGTTGAAATATCTTTGTTGTACCATCAAACGTCGGCTCTATATTATGAAATGGGAAACCTAATTTACAAAGATTTTCGCCGACATGAAAATCTACTGAAGGGTTCTTGAACTCTGGATAGTTTGCAACACACGCGCTGTCGAAACCTTCGATTTTCCCAACCGTCAAATCCGCCTGTTGATCATTGATAAAAGATGTTACGCGCCAACCGTCTCTGCCCCACCAAGGGGAAAAATTCGTAATGGGGTTCTTAGGCGGTTTGGCGAGAGATCGAAGTTTGCTTTTTTTTTGCGCTTTCGTTGTTGTCGAGTCTGCTTTGATGCGTTCCAATTCACTCTGGTAAACTTTATATGAATTTTGCTCTTGCTCAATTTTTATAATTTCATCAACAATGTGCCATGCTGTGAGCATCCAACCGTCTTTGTTGAGGACAATAAAGGTACCGACAACGCTACTGGTAGAACCATCCTGTCGGCGAGAAGAAATAACTACGGGTAGCGTGTATCCCTGCGCCTTCTTTATCGCTGTTTGAAACATGGCTTTTGGATAATCAGGGATCGGATTTCCGCGAGACCTTTGGTGGCTCCCGGCGCTCGGCTCCCCCGCGCGTGAGGGGCCAAGCCAGTTCTTCGGGCGTGGCATCAATGCTTACGTCAACTTCCATCTCGGCCTTGGACTCTCGATCCATTGAGGTTTCCTCCCGTTCGTCAACTCCCATATTCCATAATATAGGGGTTTGCGGGTAATGCCACGACATCTGATTGGGAATTATATCGAAAACACGCGAGGCGCACCGTACACACTTCGGTACTATTCGACATAATATTTGGTTGCTATAACAGTTACTTCCCCTCAAGAATTTAGGCAGACTGTTTTAGTTTGGTCATTTGGACCACAGCTACAACTGCAATTGCGATAAACGCAATCAGCGTCCAGCTTGGTATGCTGATTCCAAGCAAAGTCCATTGAGTTTCGGCGCATTCCCCCGTTCCTCCGAAAATAATTTTCAATGCCTGTGTGAACGGATGATTCGCCAAGATGAATTCGAGTCCCAGAAACCTAAAGAATGGATTCGATCAAGCTAATCTGGTTGACATATAGGTTTATTAAAGATAATGCATGTAAATAGTTTGCTATCAGAAACAAGACGCCCGTCGACTCATCCGTATGCAGCGCGACATTGCGTGCCGAATTCGAGATAAAGTAGAATCAATTGCGGAAAATCCCTATGGACAGCATTCGAATGTAACACGGTTGCAGGGTCGGGAAAGTAGCTTTCGACTCAGATTCGGTGACTGGCGTATTGTCTATGTCGTTGACGACGAGCGTAAGATTTTGTTGGTAGAAAATTTGACCGAAGAGGGCAAGTGTATAGATGAAAGATTGGAATGTACAAATAATTAAAAAGGACGGATGTCCTCAGTATGTCGTTTTGCCAATAGAGAATTACCGCGAGATTATCTCCTTGCTGAATGACACCGAGGATTGTTCTGCAATCGATCGGGCATTGATCAAAGATAAAGCTGGTGAGACTGTTCCTAGTGAGACTGTGAACGCAATTTTGAATGGCGTGCCGCCCGCTACGAGTGTGGCGACAATGTCGCGGATTTACGCTAAATTCGCTGGCTGAGCGTGTAGGTGTATCCAAAGGCTACTTGTCGCAAATTGAAAATGGTCGAAAGCCAGGGACACTTGGTATTTTACGCCGGATTTCAATCGTTTTGAGTGTAACGATAGATGATTTAGTTGAATGGAATGAAGAAGAGGCATAGATTTGTTGTGCCAAGATTCATGCCAATTCTTATCGTTGGGAATTTGGTTCAGTAGCATCCAGCCTCTTTCTGGTGACGCATAGACAGAATCGTGACGCTGTCGGCATCAATTCGATAACGTACCAAATAGCCGCTGTCGCCAAATTCTATCACCCATTCTCGGAATTCATCAGGCAATTCTTCGATCGGGCGACCGATGTGTGGTCGATGCCCGAGCACCTGTAAGGAACTCCTGATTCTTTCGCTGGTTCGTTTCGCCGAGGCAGGATTCAAGGGCCTCAGAAACTCGTGTGGCCGTTGCAGGTCGCGAATTGCCTCAGGCGCATATCTTACTTGTGGCATTTGGGTGTTTGCAGTTCACCATCAGTACCCCAGCTGGCAAGCCATGCGTCAACTTCTTCAGCGGTCGTATACAAACCGGTAGCCTGAAATTCTTCCCAAGCCTTGAGTGTGTCTTGGCGGAATGTTTCGCGCTTTTCTTCGCGTTCAACGTATTGCTGGATGGCATCGCGCATAATCCAGTGTGTAGAACGGCGGCGTACGGCGGCCAATTTCTCTATGCGGGTGCGCGTGTCAGGGTCAAGCTTGACCGACATGGGGCGGCTGGTATTGGACGTCATAGGAATCCTTTTGATTGGTATATATAAGTAGTACTATAAAATACTTTTTAGAATCAACACTATGTCTACGAGAGAGATGCGATGTGCTGAAGTCCATAATTTTATTGGGCATTTCAGCCAAGGTTCGAATACTTTCCGTCCGTGCCCACCGAATTTCAATATCTTCACCTTTAGTGCCTGCGTCTGAGTGTTTCTTCAGATTGAATTTCCCCCATATGTAGTCCATAATAGACTATATACACTCAACTGGAGTAATTAGTATGAGCACCCTAAACTACAATCCTCGCCGTGTCTGGACAATCGCCCAGGCCAAGGCTCGTCTTTCTGAAGTATTACGCCTCGCCGAAGAGGAAGGACCACAGCATATTGGCACGAGGCGACCTTTTGTTGTTGTACCTGCGAGTGAATGGTACGCGAAGGTCCGGTCCAGCCGGCCCATGGGGCAATGGCTGGTCGACAACATGCCTCGAGGGGCTAATCTTGATATCCATTCGGACAGGAAGTCCGGGCGAGAGATCCCGTTCACGGTTGGCGAGACTGAATGAACGGCTTTCTCGTAGACACCAACGTGGTATCGGAATTGACGAGGGACGTACCTGATGCACGGGTGCTTGCGTTCCTCGTCGACCATGACGATTTGTGGTTGTCCGCCATCGTTCTGCACGAGTTGGACTTCGGTATTGATCTCCTTCCACCAGGCAGGCGTCGCGACAGTATTGGTGCAATATTATCAGCATTCGTGACGGAATATGGCGACCGGATCCTGCCCGTGGGTTATTCGGAAGCTATCCAAGCCGCCGAATTTCGGGCACAGATGCACAGTTCGGGTCGTACTTTAGACCTTGGAGATGCGCTTATTGCGGGGACTGCCAAAACAAACGCTCTTGCCATTGCGACAAGAAATATTCGGGATTTTGAAAATCTCGATCTCGAAGTTGTCAACCCTTGGGACTCGCCATAATCCGCATTGCAGAATCCAATGTCGGTGTTGGTGGGACTACAGTCATTTGTCTATCTTTGGGAATAATCTATTTCCCCAAATATCAATAGTTAAATTTCAGAACGCCTGACCTGCAAGAAAAAATAGTCAATTTTTACAAAATAATACTTGGTATCGACCTATCGTTGGGACCGTTACATGATTGTCGGCGTGGTTCAAACGCGCGGTCTAGGGTACGAAAGACAAAGAATATTCCGGTTACGCCGCTCTCCAGATGGCGTTCTAGTGCGTATCACAGTTGATGCGCGGGAGGAAGGTGATATGGCGTGTCATGCGCGATGATCGTTCGCCCGGCCCTATTCCATGTTGGGTGCATGGTTTCGAGGCATTTTGGCGGACAGAATGACGACTGAGGGGGAGCTTTTTTTTATGGTCGATGAGCACACCATTGTCGACGCCACTCGAAGGCGGCAAGCAATCTTTCGGGACACGTCACCAACCATCAGCGAACAGGCGCGTTCCCCGTTGGCCGACTAAGGACGGCGTCACGATCATCTTCTGGCCACCTGCTGCGAGGACAAGATCATGAATTCTTCCCTCCGAGGCGACTAGGCTAGGGGTTCGTTGATTTTCTCCAACAGTCACCTTTCCTCAAGGATTTAAGCAGATCGTTTTAATTTGGTCATTTGAACGACGGCTACAGCTGCAATTGCGATAAACGCAATCAGTGTCCAGCCTGGTATGCTGATTCCAAGCAAAGTCCATTGAGTTTCGGCACATTCTCCCGTTCCTCCGAAAATTATTTTCAACGCTTGTGTGAACGGATGATTCGCCAAGATGAATTCGAGTCCCGGAAAACACTCCGGGATTCTGTCTGAAGGCAGATGTTGCAGCCAGACATGCCGACCGGCAAAGACAATGCCGAGGAAAGACAAAATCATGAGTACTATGGGATATACCATTCTGCCACGTCGAGACGGATTGTGAACAAAAGCAATCAAACACCAGAGTCCAATTAACATGACAGCGATTCTCTGTACCATGCACAAAGGGCATGGAGCAAGATAAAGGACATACTGCATGTAGTAGGCAATGGCAATCAATACACTGCAAACAAGAAAAACAGCGAGATTGCTGAGTCTGTAAATAGGCATCCGAATAAGACTTGGGCTTTGATGCCCTCAATGTTCAGGCAAGCGTATGAGTGCGAGCCAAATTAACGAAATTCCAAAGGCAATGCTTTGGTGAACTCGTTCAATTTTACAGTAAGACCCTTCCCAATCCTGTCTACCTGCGGTCTACGACAAGTGCGCTTCGGATGCATATAGATTTGGAACTATGTCGAATCGATAGTAATTCCGCTTGTATCACATACCGTAAACACAATATTTTTTCTGCGAATTCGGTACGGTTTCTTGACCAGTGGACTGACAATGTAATTGTCACCATGCGGATACAGATCTCGAAACACCTCCACGGCAGTTCCTCTGAATCCGTCTGGGCTGATTTTGCATTCGTAGACATCCAAATTCACTGAATCCCTACGAATTACGAAATCAATTTCGCGCTGTGACTTGTCTCGCCAGTAGTGTATCGCCGATTCATTGAAACGGGATAACAGTGTATCCAGTACAAGATGTTCCCACAGCACGCCTCTGTCATCAACGCGAATCGTATTCCAACCTTTTTCAAAACATACAAATCCGGTGTCAAATCCATAGCACTTCGGGCGACTCACAATCTCTCGTTTTCCGCCGCCAGAAAATGGGCGCAACAGATGAACGGCATGGGTGATCTGAAGTGAATTGATGTATGACTTTACTGTCAGTCGACTCAATTCACTGAGCTTGGCCAATTGAGTGTAGTCTAACTGTCCTCCGCTCTGACGGAATAGGAGTCGCACCAAAGCCAGAAAACCTTCTCGATTTCCGACATTGAATAATTCCAGTATGTCTCGAGCAAAGAAACTATCCAGCCATTCGGAGAAAAAAGATGGCGTCAACCTTTTTGCTAGCAGGGCTTCTGGAAGACCGCCATGCAACAGGCGGTGGTCAAGGTCGGGATACGAAATCCAATCCGGGCTTTCGTCCCATAACACAGGCGGCAAGTATAGCTGCTCCTTGCGACCGGTTAATGAATCTCGAAATTTCTTTGTTGCTGCAAGCGTTGATGACCCCGTAGCCAATAACTTCAGATTCGGATATTCGTCAGCTGCAATCTTCAATAGCAGACTGGGGTCTTTAAGCCGATGCACCTCATCCAAAACTGTAACTGAGTTCGGTTTGCAGCTACCCCAGAATAATTCCGGGTCGCTCAGAGTGAGTTGGACAGATGGCAGGTCACAATTCATATATTGAATTTCCGGCAACATCTGAGCGAGTGTTGTCTTACCTACTCGTCGAACCCCGGAGAGCCAAACAATCGAACGCCTGGACCATGCTTGGTTGATTTTATCCAGCCAAAATTTTCGATTTACCAACATTTGTTTATAAAACCAGTGCGCGTTTGTACATGCGATTCAGTAACCTGCTGGAGTTGTTTTTTCTTACTGGCGTATGGATATAGGCGAGAAATAGGGTTGTAAATGGTGAAAATGAATGCCGATTTCATTCCAGTGATTGGATGGGTACATTGTTGAGTAGTATGGTTAAATCAAAAATCAATTATACATATAACCGTCCAAATGATAAATGAAATAATATTTAGTCGCCATTAATAGGTGAAAATGTGAAACTTTCAGTTTCAGAATTTGTGGATTTTCAACCGGTAGAAGTGGGAAATTTCAATCGGTAGTCAATCGGTAGTGACAATACCTATCGATCCGTGCAAATTCTTATACAAGGTGAGCGCCTATTCTGACTCAAACTGAAAGGAATCGCAACATTGCGACCGAGTGGCGGGAAATTTTGGTCGCGAATACGGTCAGAGGTTGATCACTTTGTCAGGTGTCTTTCCTAGACGGGAATTCCGCTTGTAATCGCCGTTTGAATTTGCGCTATTCTCGCATTCGGAAACTACAACTATCAATCAGCGTTTATGGTACATACGGTAGCCGGAACAAGCGATAGCCACTGCGAACAGACCATCGATAAACCACCACATGAATCCTTCGCCTGATGCCAGCATGGTGAAGAACCAATTCGCAAAAAACAGGATGACAAGAACAATCAGTGCGTAGAAAAGTGTATTTACTTCAATGTAACGATTGAACTCAGCCTCGGTTGCACTCAGCTGAAGTTTGCTCTTCAGACTGTCCGCGAATGCGATGATCACGCTGAGTGCCATGAACTGGTTGAGTACGCCCCAAACAGGATACCCTGTGCTGCCGTCGTCGAAAAATGGCGTGAAGATGAAATACAGTCCGACCAGACTCGCCATACACATGTTGAAAAAACTGGCAAATTGTAATAGCCTCTGCAGGCCCTTCGGACGGATGTTTGGCGAGGCTTTGGCTGACTGCGCCGCAGTTTCCGGTGCTGCGCTGACACCGTCCGACCCCTGCCACATGCGACAGCCGCAAGCGCCTGTGATGACTACGAACAATGGAGTGATGAACCACCACATCACCAGGTCTGTGCTGTCGTGCCAGTCATGGAACCAGTTGGCGAAATACCAAATTGTCAACATCAGCGAGCCGTAGAAACTCAGATTTATTTCAAGGTATTTCTTAATATCAGCCTGAACGACGCTCAGGAGCTTTTTATTTTTGGAACTTACGGCCAGAACGATGATGACACTCAATCCCATGAACCAGTTGAGGATGGCCCATACCGGATAACCTGTGGAACCGTCGTCGTAGAAAACCGTTGCTGGAAAATTCACACCGACCACGACGGCGACCAAGAACAGGTATCCACCTGCAAATTTTGAAATACTCATGATTGGATATTCTAATGGATGGCATTGATAGCCGTCAATATCCTGAATTGCAAGCAGGCTTAAAGTTAGAGTTTGAATTCGACGATGTATGATCGTTTAGTTCAGCTCTCATCTATTTCCGGGAATGAAAAAACGTTAAGCCAGTAACGAGTGTGGCGGCGTTCACCAGTTCTTCGAAGGACGCCTTTTGCTACAAGATCAGACAGGTCGCGGGTCACAGATGACGGTGCTGCTCCTGTAATACGAAATTAGATTTTTGCGCTGAGACCGCCCTTGAAGCCATCAGGCTCAGCTTTGAAAAGGTGTAAAATCGCTGTCTTCTGTCGGGAATTCAATTGCCCTTCAAGTCTGTTGAACAACTGAGCCTGCTCAATAGTTCGAATCAAGCGCCGTTCGCTCCAAATCTGAGCATCTATTATGGTTTTTGAAAACCAAACCAGCCAACGAGTGATGTCAAGCGAACAATTGGTAGTTTTAAGAACGCTGTAGTACTCTTTGCGATTTTGAAAAATCTGCCGTGATAGAGCAATCAGACTTGGCTGCCCAATTGACTGAGCAATTGATTTTTCAGCCAATGCACGGGCAAAACGCCCATTCCCATCTTCAAATGGATGAATGCATACGAAATACAAATGTGCGATCCCGGCTCTTGTAAGTGTAGACAGTTTGTCTTGTTCTGCGAGAGTTTGGTTGTACCAATCCACAAAATTGTTCATTTCGGGCATCATGCGGTGGGATGGCGGTGCTTCGTAGTGCACCTTTCCATAGTCGTGTTTTGACACAATCTGCATTGCTGCAGTTTGCTGTCGATAGCAGCCAATATTCGTAAGTTCAATTCGCCAATTCATCAGCATTAGGTGCCAATTCCACAATGATTCATGGTCAAGTGGTTTATCAAAACTTTGATAGAGCGCTATCATCATGTTGGCGACGCCGGTCTCGGCAGGAGCGGTGGAGTGTCGGTCGACACTCCACCCAAACTGGCGACGAATTGATGATTGTATGGAATCCCGATCAAGTATTTCACCTTCAATTGCTGAGGTCTCAACTGCTTCATCACTTAGCCAGTCTATTCTGAGATCTGAACGGTCATCGTCGGAAAGGTGGCGCCAAGCGCCAATACGACGGCCGGATTCGTGTTGGAATTGTGCCTCCAAAGGCACAATTAGCGACCGGTCCCATTTGAATTCTGGCCAGTCAAGGAGTTGCCATATCCATTGCATTGCGTTATAGAATCATTGTTTATCGCCCATATCATCGAATAAATGTGGGCGATAAAATAAAAATGATATTGGACGGCATTAGAACCAAATATTCCCCCTGCTATCTACTCTGGTTGGGAAATCCGGTAGAGTGGAATGAAAGTGTTGCACAAAATGCCGGTTTGCAGGCACTTTTGATGCAAACCCGGTCTGCTTGGAGTAGGCGTACTAACAAAGTTCTTGAAAGCCCTGAATTAAGCTGTGACTTTCCTCGTATGTATAATCTTTTTTGTCAAAATCCATCGCTTGTCTCCAAGGACATGAGCTGTTCAATCAATAAATTGATGCCTGCCCATGAAAATACTGCTGATCAACCCCAATACCAGTGAATTTGTTACCGATCGCGCAGTGGTTGCGGCTCGTTCAAACGCTGCCGCTTCGACCACAATCGAGGGAGTAACAGGTGTGATAGGCGCTCCAATCATCAACAGTGAAACCGATATTGTTGTTGGCGCTTACTCAGCAGTTGATCTTGCCGCCAAACATGCCGCTCGATTTGATGCAATCGGCTTGGCAGTTTCTTTCGACACCGGGCTTGCGGCATTACGCGAGATGCTGTCGATACCCGTTGCCGGAATGGCGCAAGCCGCCATTCGTCAGGCACTGCAGTTTGGAGATAGAATCGCCCTGATTTCCTTTGGGCAACGTACAAAACCTCTCTATGAAGATCTTGCGATGCAGTACATGGCTTCTGAGTGTCTGTCTGGAGTGCATTGCATTCATGCACTGTCGGATAGCCAACTGCGAGATCCGGATTGTCTGAAATCCCGCATTCAGGAAGAAGTTGAAGCGGCCGTTCGAAATTTTGATTGCAATACAGTTGTATTGCTCGCAACCGCTTTTGCCGGACTTGGAGAGGGAATCTCGACAAAAGTACCAGTCGTCGATGCGCTAACGGCCATGATCAAATTATTGGAATCGTCGACAGACAACCGGGAAGTTACCGAATTGCTGACCAGCCAGTCATGGCCGGAACGCAAGATCATGCGTGAAGTCAGTCCTGAACTGGCACATCTTTATCAGACATTTCCAGGTGCGTGATGGAGAATGTTCAAGGTACTTTGCGGAACTCGAATTTTACATTTCTAAGGTGACGACTAGAATTATGCGGCTTGATTGTTCTGTTATAATTTTTCGCCAAGCTGTTCGAATTGTTGGTATATCGGACGGTAATTTGCCCCCGAATTGCACATGTTTTCGGCAATGGGGGCTATCTTTAATTTACGACAGCTAGAGGAATAAGAATGGCTGACGAACAAGTCAATCAGGAGCGAAGGCGGTTTCTAACCAGTGTGACGACAGGCGTTGGCGCTGCCGGCGCGGCGGTCGCCGTGGTTCCGTTTGTGGCTAGCATGACGCCCAGCGCAAAAGCCAGGGCTGCCGGCGCACCGGTTCAAGTTGATATCGGCGACCTGCAACCCGGCAAGCTGTTAAAAATCGAGTGGCGAGGCAAGCCCGTTTGGATAATCAAGCGCACACCCGAGATGATCGAAACACTGGATAAAGTGTCTGATGAACTTGTCGATCCGAATTCCAACCGCGAGCAGCAGCCACAATACGCCCGCAATGAAACCCGTTCCATTAATCCAGAAGTGCTTGTGCTAGTGGGATTGTGCACTCATCTGGGGTGTTCACCGCTTGAAAAACTGAAACCCGGTGAACTGGACTCGGAGTGGCAGGGTGGATTTTTCTGCCCCTGTCATGGATCGAAATTTGATCTGGCAGGTCGCGTATATAAAGGCGTCCCCGCACCAACCAACCTGGTAGTGCCGCCACACAGATTCCTGACAGATTCTCGAGTTGAAATTGGTATTGACACGAAGACGGAAGATTTAGCGTGATTGCAAAAATCCTGAATTGGTTTGATGACCGTTATCCCGTAACGAAATTCTGGGAAGAGCATCTGTCTAAGTATTACGCTCCGAAAAATTTCAATTTCTGGTACTTTTTCGGATCACTGGCGATTCTTGTTCTCGTTATCCAAGTCGTTACGGGAATCTTCCTTACCATGCACTACAAGCCGGATACCGAACTGGCGTTCGAATCGGTTGAGCACATCATGAGGGATGTGTCATGGGGCTGGTTGATGCGCTATCTGCATTCGACCGGTGCTTCGATGTTTTTTGTCGTAATTTATCTCCACATGTTTCGTGCGTTGCTTTACGGCTCCTATCGCAGACCTCGCGAACTGCTGTGGATCATCGGAATGGTCCTCTACCTTACACTGATGGCGGAGGCTTTCTTCGGATACCTTCTGCCTTGGGGCAACATGTCATTCTGGGGTGCTCAAGTAATCATTTCGCTGTTTGGTGCCATTCCATTTATCGGTGAGGGTCTGGCTGAGTGGATTCGCGGAGATTTCGTGGTATCCGACGCGACGTTGACACGGTTTTACGCTTTTCATGTCATTCTGGTTCCGCTGCTGATAATCGGTCTGGTCTTTGTGCACATGGTTGCACTTCACAAGACTGGATCCAATAATCCGGACGGAATCGAGATCAAGGAAAACAAAAATGAGAAGGGAATACCGAAAGATGGAATTCCATTTCACCCCTACTATACGGTAAAGGACATTTTTGGCTGTGGGGTGTTTCTATTCATACTCTTTGGCATTACTTTCCTCGCACCGGAGCTCTCGGGCTGGTTCCTGGAACGGGCAAATTTTGAGCCTGCCAATGCATTGCAGACACCGCCGGATATTATTCCGCTTTGGTACTTGACACCGTACTACTCCATATTGAGAGCAGTCACCTATCCGTTGTTCGGAATTGAGGCGAAACTGTGGGGTGTGTTCTCCATGGGATTTGCAATATTTCTGTTATTTCTGCTCCCGTGGCTCGACCGTTCTCCGGTCAAGTCAATTCGTTACCGAGGTTGGATGTTTAAATCTGCACTGGCGGTTTTTACAGTCTCTTTCGTTCTGCTGGGATATTTGGGAACCAAGAATCCTCAGGCAGTTGATCTGGTCCTGTTTTCAAATGTGCGGTGGGCGCAAATCTGTTACTTCCTGTATTTCGCATTCTTTTTGCTGATGCCGATCTATACAAAACTCGATCCGGTAAAACCGGTACCTGACCGTGTGACGTTCAAATGATCAGAGTTCTATTTGTAATTTTATCTATGGCTGTCGCAGGCGGCAGTTTCGCCGCAGGCGGCGGCAACGAAAACCTGGATTCGGTTTACATCAACCTGGATGATCGTGAGTCCTTGCAGAAAGGAGCAAAGACTTTTGCAAATTACTGCTTGTCCTGTCATGGCATTAAATTCATGCGATACAACCGAATGGCGGATGACTTGGGAATAAGTGAAGAGGTGTTGCGTGCAAATTTCCTGCAACCGTCGCAAAAACCCGGAGACCAGATGGACGTGAACATGTCGGAAGAGGATGCCAAACGCTGGTTCGGGACAGTTCCGCCTGACCTGAGTCTGACAGCCAGATCGCGAAGTCCGGAGTGGATCTATACATATTTGCGCAGTTTTCATGCAGATGAAAATTCGGTGACAGGTTGGAACAACGATTTGTTTGAAGATGTGGCTATGCCGCATGTACTTTACAAATCACAAGGCGACCAGTCGCCGGAAGAATACAACGAGATCGTGCGAGAACTGACGAACTTTCTTGTTTACGTTGCAGAACCCGTCAAACTCGTTCGCTACAGTATTGGAATCTGGGTATTGATTTTTATGGGTGTATTTACGGTTATCGCATACTTCTTGAAGAAAGAGTTTTGGAAAGACATTCATTAAAATTCTTGAAGTCCGCTTCATGAGACCCCAATTTGTATATTCAACGTCTTTGAATATCGGAAAAAGAACATATCAAACGCAACCCCTATGATTTACGCGCTTCAGAATCGAAGAGCAGGCATGACCTTGTTCTCAACTCGATCCTGCATAGAAGGGCATGCATGTCGTATCGTCCTGCACGAAAAAGAGGTTGAATGCGATGTAGAATATGTCGATTTGGACAGCAATCCAAATCCGATCATTGAATTGAATCCTTACGGCGAAAGTCCTACTTTGATGGATCGAGAGCTGGTTTTATATGGCTCTCACATAATTGCGGAGTATTTAGATGACCGTTTGCCTCACCCGCCGCTGATGCCGCATGATCCGGTGAGTCGAGGTCGAGTGCGGATGATGATTTATCGCTGCCAGCGCGACTGGCTGGGAAAACTTCGCGAGTTGGATGCAAAGAAACAAAAACCGAATAAGCTCCTGCGAACGACGATCAGTCGGGATTTATCGGTTTTGGCAACATACCTAAAATCAATGTCTTTCTGGCTGGGTGAGGATTTCAGTCTGGTGGACTGCTTCATTGCGCCCTTGATTTGGCGACTGAAGTACTACGGAATTGAGCTTCCAGCTCAAACCCCAGCCATTACTGCCTATAGCAATCGAGTTTTTAACCGAGAGTCTTTTGTCAAGAGCCTTAGTCCCACAGAACGGGATATGCTTCAGTACTGAGTTCAGGCTATGAAAGGAGAGTTGTCGAAAGTTCCTTATCTCATCGGAGCAATGAGACAATGGGCGATGGATGCAGGTTACACTCCACATCTCATGGTTGAAGCTGAGTATCCTGGCGTAAAGCTTCCGTTAGGAAAGCTTTCAATCGAGAACGGGCTGGTACTGCTCAATGTTCACAACCGAGCCGTTGACGGATACGAGATGGTTGATGAGTGGATACTTTTTGCAACACGATTTTCAGGTCAGATTTATCAGGTAGAGTTGCCGGTGCAATCGGTGATTTTTATTATGGTCCCGGAAACGTTGGATAATCTTTCGTTCAGGGATTATCCACCAAAGGAAAGCACGCCTGACAATTTTGAAGAACCGCCGAAACCAGAAATAAAAAAGGGCAAACCGCACCTGAAGCTGGTTGAGTGAGTGAATTGAAGTCAATTACAGCTAGCACGAATCGAACTCGGCCGAAAATTCGCAGCACCACCATCCTGTCGGTCCGACGGGGCAACAAAGTGGTTTTGGGTGGTGACGGTCAGGTTTCGCTCGGCGATACGGTTATCAAATCCAATACTACAAAAGTACGCAAACTGTACAAGGATCAGGTATTGGCTGGTTTCGCGGGTGGCACTGCGGACGCATTTACCTTGTTCGCACGATTTGAAGGCAAGCTTCAGGAACACCAGGGAAATCTTGTCCGCGCAGCAGTCGAACTCGCTAAAGACTGGCGTACCGACCGCTTTCTGAGACGACTGGAGGCGTTGCTGATTGTGTGCGACTTGAAAGCGTCGTTGATCATATCGGGCAACGGAGATGTAATTGAGCCCGAAGGCGGTCTGATGGCAATCGGCTCTGGCGGCAATTACGCCAAGGCTGCCGCCAAGGCGCTGCTGGAATCTACTGACCTGGATGCACGCGAAATTGTGGAACGAAGTCTGACCATTGCTGCGGAGATTTGTGTCTATACCAATCGTAATATCACCATCGAACAACTGGAGGATTGAAAGCCAGTGACTGAAATGACTCCCAGAGAGATTGTTCAGGAACTGGACAAGCACATCATCGGACAGTTGGACGCAAAGCGCGCGGTGGCCAATGCGCTTCGTAACCGCTGGCGTCGTCTCAATGTTGAAAGTGATGTGCTAAGAGCGGAAATCACTCCCAAGAACATACTGATGATCGGTCCGACTGGTGTCGGAAAGACTGAAATTGCGCGCCGGCTTGCCAAGCTTGCGAATGCACCTTTCATCAAGGTGGAAGCGTCGAAATTTACCGAAGTCGGATATGTCGGACGTGAAGTGGATTCGATCGTTCGAGATTTGCTGGATATGGCGATCAAGCTGGTTCGAGAACAGAGGTTGGAATTGGTTCGAACCCGAGCAGAAGATGCTGCTGAAGAACGGGTTTTAGAGGCTTTGAATCGCAAGCCGCGACCTCCGAGAGATGACAACTTTGATGAGGATTCGGATAAGGTGCCTGAAATTTGGAGTTTCGATGCCATGCATGCCGCTATGAAGTCCAAAGATGGTTCGCAGGATCTGGACAGCAATGCTGAATTTCAGCAGGAAGACAAGAAGGAAAAAGCCGGTACGAAAATGCTTCGCAGTCTGCTTCGTCAAGGAAAACTGGATGATAAAGAAATAGAAATCGAAGTGAGTACATCGGTCGGGATAGAAATTTTTGGTCCTCCGGGACTTGAGGAGATGACGAGCCAACTGCAGAACATGATGCAGAGCATGGGGAATCGAAAGAGTCGCACGCGTAAAGTTACAGTTGAACAGGCAATGAGAATTCTCACAGACGAAGAAGCCGAACGCATGATTAATGAAGAAGACATCAAGTTTGAAGCGATTGAAAGCGTCGAAGAAAACGGAATTGTATTTCTGGATGAAATCGACAAAATTGTCGGGCGATCGCACAGCCATGGTCCGGATGTCTCGCGGGAAGGTGTGCAGAGAGACCTGCTGCCGTTAGTCGAAGGATCAACCGTTTCAACCCGTCACGGGATGGTCAAGACGGATCATATTCTGTTCATTGCCTCCGGTGCATTTCAGATGACGAAACCCTCCGACCTGATCCCTGAACTTCAAGGCAGATTGCCAATTCGCGTTGAGCTTGACGCATTGAATACCGATGATTTTGTCCGAATTCTAACCGAAACGGATAGTTCGCTGACAGAGCAGTATCACGAATTGATGAAAACCGAAGGACTGACTTTGGAATTTACCGACTCTGGCGTACAGCATATTGCGGAATTCGCCTGGAGAGTGAATGAATCGACCGAGAACATTGGTGCTCGCCGTCTGCATACGGTACTGGAGCGTTTGCTGGAAAAACTGTCGTTTGAAGCTGCGGACAGGTCCGGTGATACCGTCACAATTGATAAGGAATTTGTCGAGGAAGAACTCCGAGACCTAGTGGAAGATCAGGAATTGTCCCGCTACATTCTCTGAATCAGACTCGAATTTTCAATAAACCCAATCCTATCTTCTTTCCCGGATTTATCCGAATTCGCGTGGGTTGCTTTCTGTAGTTATACGCCTGTGCTCTTAACAAGCAGTGACACGTTAATTGAGCTTTCCCAAGAATATCTGTTGTCAAGAATTCTCGAATGGAACTTGAAAAACATTCCTCAATCCCCATTTTGTCATGTAGAGATTCATACATTACATGAATGATTTATTTTACTAAACTTAATGAGGTTAGATTATATGAACCCACTTGTTAGATCCAAAGAATGGAACCGGCTGAGCCGAGACCCATTTGCTTCTTTTGGCTACGACTGGCGCAATTTTAGTCCGAGTGATCTGTTTCGCTCTTCTGTGAGTTCTGCTGACAGAGTTTCTGCGGTAGACATCGAAGAGACGGATACTGACTATCGGGTTGTTGCCGATTTGCCCGGAATTTCTAAGGAGAATCTTGATGTTTCCGTCAACAATGACATTCTGAGCATTGTTGTAAGTTCTCAAGAGGAAAGCGAGCAGAATTCTGAAGGTCGTGTTCTACGAAAAGAACGCTATCAAGGAAAATTCACTCGATCATTCCGGCTGAGTGACGCTTTGGACAGTGAGAACATTCAGGCCAACTACAAGGATGGCGTGCTGAGCATCTCTGTTCCTAAAAAAGAGCCTACGCAACCACGTAAGATCGAAGTTTCAGTTCACTAACTCCGAAATGTCTCGGTTTTCTTAGCTGAGACGTATTAAACAGCGATCGACATTCAGCCGGTCGCTGTTTTTTTTGGAGACCGATTACGATCAAGAAAGGCTGGCAAGACAGCCGACTGCGGCAGCCGAAAGCAGGAAGGATGATGATCGAATTGCCATATACACACAGCATCGATGTCAGAATACAGGAAAAAAAATTGTTCAGGTGAATACCTATGCGTGTTATCAGGTATAAAGGCAAGTCGAATTGTGTGAATTGATGAAACATCAAGTTGATGCTGAATGTAGATATAGTTCAGCATGAAACCAATGCAGTTACCTCCGGCGAAAAGGTAAAATCAGGATAGCAGGTTTGTTCTCGCGCCACACAGAGCAATTGACTGAAATAATGACCATCAAAAAATCAGTAGCAAGAAAATCAGCGGAAATTCTTCTCGAAGGACTTCCCTATATCCATCAGTTTCACGGCAAAACAATTGTTGTCAAGTATGGCGGAAACGCCATGAATTCAGCTGAGCTGCAACAGGATTTCTGTCACGACATCGTGTTGATGAAAAGTGTTGGATTGAATCCTGTTGTAGTTCACGGAGGCGGTCCGCAAATCAGTCAGGCGATCGAAAGTGCCGGACTCCAGCCCAAGTTCGTCGATGGTCTGCGAGTGACCGACCGGCAAACCATGGATATTGTCGAAAAAGTAGTGATTCAGAACATCAATTGTGATCTCGTCGACATGATCATTGAAGCCGGATGGGATGCGTTCGGATTGGGTGGCAGCCTGCAGGGCGGATTCATTCAGGCAACAAAATTGCAGACAACTGCTGTCGATCTAGTTTCCGGCGATCCCGTCGAACTTGGATTTGTAGGAGAAGTACAGAAAATTGATGTCGAAAAGCTTCGACTCGATTCAATTGAAAACGCCATTCCGGTTATTGCCCCCATTGGCATGGATGAAAATGGCCAGACTTACAATATCAATGCCGATACCGTAGCCGGGGCAGTTGCAGAAGCGACGTGGGCTGAAAAGCTGGTTGTGTTGACCAATACGCCCGGCATTCTGGATGGAGAAGGAGAACTGATTTCCGCCCTTACGACAAGCGAGTTGGAAGAACTGATTTTCTTCAAATTCATTTCAGACGGGATGTTGCCGAAAGTACGCTGCGCCAAGCACGCGCTTGATTCCGGTGTGCATTCGGTACAGATTATTGACGGCCGTCTACCGCATTCTGCCTTGCTGGAAATATTCACCGATCGTGGCGTGGGCACGATGATTACCAGCGATACCGAATTAGTGCATCATTAGTCCGACTGCCTGATCTGACACCAACACAGTACGCATCAGGTTTTGCTAGGGTTGGCAGGCTGGTTTTCGTCAGTCAGTGTTCGGCCTTTCTGAATAAATCCTATTCCCGCGAACATCAGGCCTGCGGCAACCCAGACCAGAAGCGGTAATACCTCATTGTGAACATAAGCTGCGATTGCAATTCCAAATAACGTCACTGAATAAGTTACCTGGCTGGAGAACAGCGCTCCGGCAATTTTCAGAAGCGAATAAAACAAACAGAACGCCGTTGCTGTTAACGTGCCGTGGTAGAGCATCAGCAGTGCGATTATTGGTTCTGCATTCCAAAGCGGATAGAGCGGCTCAAATAGAATCGTCACTGCAAACATAAATGCAGCAGCTGCAATGAGCATTCCTGATGACAAGTCAAAAATGTGGATGTTTGCAGGTCGGTTGATCGCGGTGTACACAATGTTGATCGCGTAGAATGTCGGTGTAAGCAGTGCAAAAAGTATCCATGGGACGGGTGCGTTCAACTCAGCGACTGAATCCGGCAGTAAAATCAGCACAAGTCCAATAAATGTAAAGAGCAGCCCCAGAGTTTTTAGTGGATGATATTTTTCCACGCTAAACATCAGAGCAAATTGATACGTGAGAATCGGTGCTACGCCGATCAGCAAGATCATGAGCCCTGCAGGAATTTGAGCTACGGAATAGTACATGCACGTCGTCGGGATAGCTGATCCCGACAGTCCGCAAATGACATAGAAAACCAGGTGTCGGGCTGGCGGAAGACCAGCACCTCGAACGAAATTGATGATGATCAGCACGGATGCGGCAATCGCAAGAATCCAGAACGCGTAACTCAAAGGTGATACTCCCTGCTGACCTACGTACTTTGATAAGCTGGGAACGCCTCCCCACAGCATACCGAGAATCACAAGTATGGTTACTGGCAACAGCCGAATGACGGCGCGGGATTGCAACCAGTTTGAACCGATCATAGTATCGATTTCATTGTTAGAAATTTAAACGGCAGGCGGTTGAAATGCTTTTATTGATGCGAGACTGAATTGGACGATTCAAGTTCGTCTGAATTGTTAGTCTTCTTGTCCTTAATCCAAATTGTTCCTCTCGTCTTTGTTCATGAAAGTCAGCGCAATGCCATTGCTGCAATATCGTTTGCCAGTGGGCTTCGGTCCGTCGTTGAATAGGTGACCGTGGTGACTTCCACATCGGGCACAGTGGTACTCGGTTCGCGGAAGAATCAGTTTGTAGTCAGTTCGGGTTTCGAGGCTTCCTTCTATGGCTGAATGAAAGCTCGGCCAACCAGTACCGCTGTCGAATTTTGTGTCAGAAGTAAAAATCGGCATTCCACACCCGCGGCACAGGTACATCCCCTCCCCATGTTCCTTGTTGAGCGAGCTGCTGAATGGCCGTTCAGTGCCTTCCTTGCGCAAGACTTGATACTCAGCAGGGTCCAGTTGCGCTCTCCATTCGTTATCGGATTTTTCGATTTTTTTCATGGCAGTGTTCTCGTATCTGTGGGCATGTTTGGCCAGTTGAAATTGGAATCACACAAAGATAGCAGAAAGTATGGCGTAAAAATCAACTATTGTGCCGTTCGGTGCAAGCTTGTAATCACAAAAAATCGGCCTTCTACAGTGGGGGAATTGCAATAAAATCGCCTGTTCAAATTGCTGTCTTTATCTGGAACGGAAGGCTAGAGTTACAAATTGAACGCGGAATTCACATCGAATCAGGAGTACGATAATCGAGGCAAAGGCGTTTTTCTAGTTCTAACTGCAGGGATTTTCTGGAGTTTTGCTGGACTTGCCGTTCGATTGATCGAATTTGCCAACGAGTGGCAGATACTATTTCACCGATCATTGACACTGCTGGTGTTCCTTTCGGGCTATCTGCTTCTGACCCGCGGCCGACGAATTGTGTCAACTTTTCGCAACTGTGGAATGGTTGGCTTTACTGCAGGCGCTTCATTGAGTCTTGGATTCACCGCTTGGATACATGCACTCACCCACACATCCGTCGCGAACGCACTGTTTCTCCTGTCAACCGCTCCATTCATAGCCGCAATCTTAGGTAGATGGATACTAGCCGAACGTGTTCCGGCATCATTGTTCTGGTTTATTCTGTTGGCAACGTTCGGTGTTGCTGTCATGGTGGCGGAAGGTTACCAGCTAGGAACGATGTTCGGTACGATTATGGCATTGGTGGCAGCTGCCAGCTTCGCAGTTTTTGCGGTTCTGATTCGAAAGGGCAGGAACACTGAGCTTGAACCAGCAGTGTTCTGGGCCGGATTGTGTGCGGCGCTCATCTCGGGCGTGATCATGTTGAGTTTAGATATCCGTTTTTCAATTCATCTGCGAGATTGGCTATTGTGTGCTTCAATGGGTGTTTTTCAGGTTGGAGTAGGATTGGTACTTTTCACTCGCGGCGCCAAATATTTGCCTGCTGCAGAAATCACTCTGCTATCACTGACCGAAATTGTTCTCGGCCCGATTTGGGTGTGGTTGGTGATTCGGGAAGTTCCAGGTATTCTGACGATCATTGGCGGAATCATTGTGCTTTCAGCAATTGCTGGACAATCGTACTTCACCTTGCGCAAGGTAGCATAGTTGATCTACGTGCTGATCAGACAAGGCAACCCATATCGGAAACCTTTACCGTGTCAGTACCCAATTCCCAAACTATCTTGTGTCTGGAGTGGAATCGTTATAATTTGAATCTCAATTGAGAGCCTGATTCAATCAATGAGTCCGCAAGCCGTTTTTTCAGGTTCTGATGTGTTGCCAGTTTCAAATTGTCACTAATTAAGATGAAAATCATTCATTACCTGCTTAAAAACACACACTTCAGAGTCAGGAGTTAGCGATGGCTTGGTGGGGAAGAGTTATTGGCGGTTCAATCGGGTTTGCTGGATTCGGCCCGCTTGGTGCCATGCTGGGCTACTACATAGGAAGCAAGTTTGACAATCGTCTTTCTTCCGTCGGGAGTGCCGCTGATGGCCCCCAAGGCTGGACTTCGCAGGAGAGAATTCAAACGGCATTCTTTACCGCTACTTTCTCAGTACTTGGCTACGTTTCGAAACTCGACGGACATGTAAGTCCGCAAGAGGTTCAATACGCTGACTTCATCATGAAAAACATGTCATTGTCCGCCGACCAGCGTAGAGTCGCAATTGGGCTCTTCAATGCGGGCAAAGGAGAGGACTTTCAACTTGATCCGGTATTGAAGCAGTTTTCCAAAGAATGCGGAAACCAGAAAAATATCAAAAACCTGTTTGTACAGATGCAGTTAGGCGGCGCGATTTCGGATGGAAATATAGATGCTTATGAAAACGAAGCGTTACGTTACATTGCTTCTTTTCTTGGATTTTCGGTGCGAGAATATGAACAAATGTACAACTCAGTGGCCAGCGGCTACCAGGTCAGCTCAGGCAGCAAGGCTCCATCGCTGTCTGAAGATTTCAAGATACTCGGATTGAGTGAAGATGCGGATGATGCCGACATCAAACGCGCATATCGTAGAAAGATGAGTCAAATGCATCCCGACAAACTCGTCTCAAAAGGACTGCCTGATGAGATGATTGAAGTGGCAACAGAGAAAACCAAGGAAATTCGTGCCGCTTACGACAGAATTCGAGAAGTACGCAAACAGACTCGTACCGTACATTAATTTAGAGCAAATTCACGAGAATTGCATTCAACTAAATTTTCATGAGAACAGGAGATTTAAATGTCAAAGGCAATGCAGGTCTATGAAGTAGGCAATCCGGAAATGATGAT
Organism: Arenicellales bacterium; assembly: GCA_965219265.1. Lineage (GTDB taxonomy): Bacteria > Pseudomonadota > Gammaproteobacteria > Arenicellales > JAJDZL01 > JAJDZL01. The sequence goes on along the minus strand of OZ244730.1, from coordinate 2,219,810 downwards.
ATGGGAAGATGTCGAACCTGGAATTCCAGGGCAAGGCCAGGTGCTTCTCCGACATACTATGGTAGGGCTCAACTTCATCGATGTCTATTTTAGAAAAGGCGTGTATCCCGCACCTGGATTCCCGTTCGTCCCAGGTCTTGAAGGCGCCGGCGTAGTAGAGCAGGTTGGATCGGGTGTTTCAGATTTGGCCGTAGGAGACAGGGTGGCTTATGCCTCTCCACCTCTGGGAGCCTACAGCGAAGTGCGGCTGATGCCTGCTGATAGACTGGTCAGGATGCCGGATTCGATTGACGATGTCACTGCCGCAGGCATGATGCTTAAAGGGCTTACAGTACAATATCTACTACGTCAGGTTTATCAGGTCAAAGCGGGAGATACGATTCTTTTTCACGCCGCAGCTGGGGGAGTTGGGCTGATTGCCTGTCAGTGGGCAAGCCACTTGGGAGCAACCGTAATCGGAACGGTCGGAAGCGATGAAAAAGCGCAGGTCGCCCACGAACATGGTTGCGCTCATCCGATTGTTTACACCCGTGAAAATTTTGTCGAACGTGTAAATGAAATCACGGACGGTAAAGGCGTGCCGGTTGTATATGATTCGGTCGGAATCAGCACCTTTGAAAAATCATTGGATTGCCTGCAACCGAAAGGACTCATGGTCAGTTTCGGACAGTCATCCGGCGAGATAGATTCTTTCAATCCGGTAGCGCTCAGAATCAAAGGCTCATTATTTCTGACTCGACCTACGTTGATGACGTATACGGCTGAGCGCGACGATCTCGTTCAGATGGCGGATGAGCTTTGTTCGATGGTGACATCCGGGGCGGTCAGCATACCCGTAAGGCAAAGATATGCGCTAAGCGATGCGGTTCAAGCTCACTCCGATCTTGAAGGGCGAAAAACCCAGGGAGCGACGGTTTTCGAAGTTTGAGTTCGCGGTCAGTTCAGTCCGGTGAATAACTGAACATCCACCAAATCACCAGGATTGGCTGTTTCTGCTTGATCATCCAGCAGAACGAAACAGTTCGCTTTTGACATGCTGCTTAGCAGTCCTGAGCCTTGCTGGCCAGTAATGGAGACAATCGGAAAACCATGTTCGTCGTGAGACAGCACTGCGCGATAGACTTCCGAGCGGTTTGGTTTCTTTCTGAATTGGGTAGCGGCCCGAGCCTTGATCACAGGAACCGGGTTTACCTCTGATTCTCCCATAAGTTTGCGAAGCGCCGGCTGGACAAGACAGTAGAACGTGACCATTACGGCTACTGGATTGCCGGGAAGTCCAAAAAACAGTGCATTGCCGATCTTTCCGAAAGCGAATGGTCTTCCAGGTCGAATCGCTATGCGCCAGAGGCTGATTTCTCCAAGCTGCTCCAGCGCTTTGATGACGAAGTCTGCACTGCCAGTTGAAACACCGCCTGAGGTGATGATTACATCTGCAGTTTCACTTGCTTTCGATAACGCAGCAATGGTTGAATCCTGGGCGTCGGGAATAATGCCAAGGTTCATGACTTCAAGCCCGGTATTCTGCAAAAGTCCTATCAACACATAACGGTTGCTGTCATAAATTGCGCCTGTTGCCAGCTGATCACCGGCATTCATTAGCTCGTCACCCGTCGAAAAAACCGCAGCGAGCGGTCTTCTTATTACTTCCACACGCCCAACGCCGGTTGAAGCCAGTACGCCCAGTTCTGCAGCACCGATTCGCAGGCCGCTTTCGACAGCCAGATCATGACGCGCCAAATCCTCGCCAGATCTCCTGACGTTCTGATACGGTTTATGACCGCATTCGATAGTCGCTGTACTGTCGCTTACCCGCACGTCTTCCTGAATGACAACCGTGTCCGTACCTTCTGGCATGACTGCCCCCGTCATGACACGAATCACTTCTCCCGAATCGCAGGCTTGAAGCCAGGGTTTGCCTGCAAGAGCGGTACCGGCGATGCGGAAATCCCTGCTTCCGTTGGAGGGCAGGGATTTTGAAGCGACTGCAAATCCATCCATTGCCGAGTTGGCATGAGGAGGGACATCAATGTTGGATCTGACAGGATTTGCAAGAACTCGCCCCAAGGCTTCGGTAAGGGATACCACTTCCGTCGTCTTGAGTGGAGTCACATTGTCAAGCACGCGCTGTTCCGCCTCCGCCATCGGAACCAGGCCGATACGCGGGTCGAAACAGTCATTCTGGTGCGGTGAAGTCGAATCCATTGTTTACAAGTTACCGCCTTATTTTAATTTCAGTTGGACTGTGTCTGCTTTGCTAAAATTGTAATCATTCTACAATCGCATGAGGAACGAGTATGAACGAAGATGTCTTCAATCTGCAAATTAGAAAATTTCTGAAAAAAGTCGGAATTCAGTCACAACGTCAAATCGAGCAAGCAGTTAGAGAAGGAATCGAATCCGGCCAATTGACCGGATCTGAAACTTTAAACGCTTCTGTGCAGTTGACTATCGAACAAGCCGGTGTTGAGCATACCATAGAAGACACCATTGCTCTGGAATAGCAGCTAGTTCAACTCCACTGCATACTCTTTTAAGTCTACAACCTGCTTGATAAGGTTGCGTTGCAGCAGAAATTCAGCAAACCTTTTGTAGCGAGCCTGATCGAGCGCACCAGGGCGGAGCGAGAAACGGGGTAGTGTATCCCGCCAGGCTCGACGGTTCAGTTCGTCATCGAGCGAATTATCGAAAGCGATGAAGTTTTCCCAGGCTTCAGCCGGATGATTAATCATGAACTGGACGCCCCGTTCAAGTGCATTGATGAATTGTCGAAGTTTGGGATCGTTGATTCGGTCTTTGTGTGCGACAAGAATCAGCTCGTCGTATGCGGGGATGCCTTCCTCTTCAACAAAGAATGCCCGGCCTGGAAAACCATGAATATCCATCTGATTGATTTCAAAATTCCGGTACGCGCCGATTACTGCATCCACCTGCTTTGACATCAGTGAAGGCGAAAGAGAAAAATTGACATTGATGAGCGTTACATCGTCGATCGTCAGACCGTTTGCTTCAAGAATTGAAGCGAGCAAGACATCCTCAAAACCGGCTACTGAATAACCGATTTTTCGATTTTTCAGATCGCTGATGTGATGAATGTCAGAACTCTCTAGTACAACCAGACAGTTGAGGGGAGTTGCAACCAAAGTGCCGATTCTGACAAGTGGCAGCCCCGCGTCGACTTGCAGGTGAAGCTGAGGCTGATAGGAAATCGCAATATCCGCTTTCTTTGCCGCCACAAGTTTGGGAGGGTCATTCGGATTTGCGGGTGCAATCAGTTCAACATCCAGTCCCTGTTGGGCAAAAAAACCTTGTGCATCCGCAACAAATAGCGGAGCGTGGTCAGGATTGACATACCAATCCAAGAGAACTGTGAACTTGTCGGCAGCATTTGCCGGCTGAAAAATTGTCAGCATCGGCAGAAAAATTAAACAATTGATCAGTTTCTTCATGTCAGTTCAAGTAATCTCCAGTGTGTTGTCGGCTTGCCAGAATACGATACGCTTGATGATGTAATCGATTCCGAAGTATAGAAGAATTGCAAACGCTGCCAGAACGATCAAGGCGGCAAACATCAAATCCACCTGTGTGCGCGCGTTGGCGTGTAGCATTAAAAAACCAAGTCCGGAACTAGAACCCACCCACTCTCCGACTACCGCACCAATCGGTGCGATAGCGGCGGCAATCCGCATTCCTGACCCAAGAGACGGAAGGGCGGCCGGCAGCCGAATGTATTTCAGCAGGGTATGTTTTGATGCTCCCATGATTCTAGCCAAATCAATCCAGCCTGAATCCGTGCTTCGCAATCCATCATAGAGTGCGGCAGTGACCGGAAAGTAGATGATGAGAGTTGCCATAGCGATTTTTGATGCCATTCCGTAACCAAGCCACAACATCAGAATCGGTGCAATCGCGAAGACGGGGAGCGCCTGGCTCGCCACCAACACCGGTAGAAACCAGGAACGCACCGGTTGAAATTGCATTATCGCCCATGCGCTCACGAATCCGATTGCGCATCCGAAAATCAGACCTAGAATGATCTCGAAAATGGTCACAGAAGCATGAAAAGCAATCAAATTTGAGTGTGACAACAAAGCTGCTCCAACCTGAATGGGCGCTGGCAGTATGAAAGGCGGAGCCTGGGTTACCCAGACGACCACCTGCCACAATGAGACAATGACAACAACGATGACAATTGATTTGCGCCACATGCCTGCGATTTATCGATGATTCAACTGTTGCATGAGCTCGGCATAAGCCGTGCTGATCTGGCTGTCGGCCAGTTGACGCGGCGGTGTGCCGGGCGGATTGACGGGATTTCCTACATCAGCTGGACGTCCGTTCAGAACATAGATCAAATCTGCCATTCGCAGAGCTTCAAGAGGGTCGTGCGTTACCAGCAGTGTCGTTCGGTTTGCCAATAGTCTGCAGGCAAGATCCTGAAGTTGATAACGCGTAATTGCATCCAAGCCGGAAAAAGGTTCGTCCAGCAGATTGACTGGGCGTTCCTCAATCAGTGTGCGCGCGAGCGCGACTCTTTGCCTCATTCCGCCGGATAGTTCGTGAGGAAAACGATGATCTACATCCTCGAGTTCGACGTCTGCCAGTAACCGCTTTGCCAATTTGCGCTGTTCTTCGGTCCGGCTGCCGCGCAGCAACGTACCCAATATCACGTTGTCAATCACCTTGAGCCAGGGAAGCAGAAGGTCCTGCTGTGCCATCCACGCGATCCGATTTGTCAAAGGTTTGCGATCGCTTGCTGTTACCGATCCCTGTGCTGTCTCCGACGGCAGGAGACCGGCGATGAAACGCAGCAAACTGGATTTTCCGGAGCCGCTCTTGCCCAATAGGCAGATCAGTCTTCCTGACTGGAGTTCGAGGTGAAAGTCGTTAAAAATACGATCACCCCCATACGCCAAGCTGAGCTGAACTGTGACTGATACCATGAAGAAACGCTAAGAAGCTCGAGCTTTCAGGAATGGCAGATTCGAGATTCTTGACCACTCTATCTGCGTTTCTCGGGTTTGTCGATACGATTGGGTGATTCTTGACGTGATGTCGTCATGTGCAGCCAAATCGTCCAGCACATCTTCCGTCGCCTGTTTCGCGGCTTGCATGACATCGTTAGGAAACTGGCGGATCATAGTTCCATGTTCTTCCATCAGTTTTTTCAGTGCCTGAGGATTGGTCCAGTCGATTTCCGTAAGGCTGTATGTGTGTTCGGCAATACAGGCCATGTCGATTATCTGTTGCAGATCTTGCGGCAGGCTGTTCCACAATTTCCGGTTCACCTGGAACTCTCCAGCGCCATTTGGTTCATGAAATCCCGGTCCATAGTAGTATGGCGCGCTTTTGTAGAAGCCCATTGCCAGATCTGACCAAGGCCCGAGCCACTCGGCTGCATCTACGACGCCAGAGGCTAGAGACATTGCGATGTCAGGCGGAGGAATGGTTACCGCGATTGCCCCAAGCCGCCGCATCACTTCGCCGCCCAACCCAGGTATCCGATACTTCAGTCCTGCGATGTCATCGAGGGAGTTGATCTCTTTCTTGAACCAGCCACCCATGCCGATACTTGTGTTTGATGCGAGGAAAGGCTTTACGTTGAACGGTGCATATAGTTCGTCCCATAGTGCTTGACCGCCGCTGTGATAGATCCACAGCATGTGTTCCTGAGGGGTGAGCCCAAACGGAACGGCGGTAAAGAACGCGCTGGCGCGCATTTTGCCTTGCCAGAAAAATGAAGCGGTATGCCCCAATTCAACAACGCCAGCACCAACAGCGTCAAGCACTTCTAGTGGAGATACGATTTCACCAGCCCCGTAAATTTTAATTTTGATACGGCCGCTGCTCAGCAATTCAATGCGCTTGGCAAGTCTGGCAGCGGTTGATCCGGTTCCGGGACTGTCTTTGATCCATGACATCGCCATGCGCAACTCCAAGGTCTCCGAAGTTGCAGCCATTGCAGGTGCCAGTGTTGCCGCGGCAACCCCAGCTCCCGTAGTCTGAAGAAATTTACGTCTTTTCACTTTCTGTTTCCTCTATCCAATATTGGTGAAAGTGATTTACGGGTCCATGTCCCGTTCCCACTTCAAGTGAATCAGCGCTGGCAATCGCTGCGCTGATGTATTGCTTTGCTAGAATGACTGATTGTTGGAGTCCTTCTTTTTTGGCCAGATAAGCACAGATTGCTGAAGACAACGTGCAACCGGTGCCGTGTGTATTGTTAGTTTGAGTTCTTGCGCTCGACAGCTGTTTTAAATTATTTCCTTCATGAAAAACGTCGTCACTTCCGGGCGAAGATCTTTTGTGTCCGCCTTTCAACAGTACAGAACCGCAGCCCAATGACAGCAATCGCTCTGCTGATGCTTCCATATTTGACTCAACGTAGTCGGGAGTACGTCGCAGCAGTCTAGCTGCCTCGGGAATATTGGGGGTGATGATCGAAGACATGGGAATCAAAATCGATTTAAGGGCATCCACCGCTTCATCCTGAAGCAAGGAGTCACCGCTCTTTGCGACCATGACAGGGTCGAGAACAATGTGCCCGATCTGGTGTCGATCAAGAGATTCGGCGACTTTCTGGATGATTTCCGAACGATGTAGCATGCCGATTTTCACTGCAGAGACTTCAAGATCTGAACAGACCGCGTCAATCTGATCAACAATGAACTGGGGACTAACCTCATGAACTCCAAACACGCCCTTGGTATTTTGAGCGGTCAAAGCGGTAATCACACTGGCGGCGTAGACTCCCAGTGCTGAAATGGTCTTGATATCTGCCTGAATTCCGGCTCCGCCTCCGCTGTCGGATCCGGCGATCGTCAATGCAATGGGAATTTTCACTCGTAGTTCTCCACACCTTTCATTCGATTGATCTTTGAACGCAGTCGTCTTGCAGCCAATTCTGGATTGTTCGCTTCGCAAATCGCAGAAATGACTGCGACACCATCTACACCGGTTCGAAGCACCGAATCCACGTTATCTTCGTTGATGCCGCTGATGGCAATGATGGGGAGGGTGGAATTACGCGTACGTAAATAGTCATATATTTCTTTCAGTTTATCAAGCCCGATTGGAGGGTCCGGGTTTAGTTTACTGGCAGTTGGAAATACCCCTCCGATGCTCACGTAAGTCAATTGTTCCAACAATGCATTTCGCGCTTCATCCATTGAACGGACTGTCAGTCCTATATGTGCTCGTTCCCCGAGAATCTCGCAAGCAGTGGAAACAGGCATGTCATCTTGGCCAAGATGTACGCCGCAGGTTCGCATAGCTGAAGCGACATCGACTCGATCATTGACGAAAACCGTGACGTTGTGTGAATTCAGTGCCTCCGTAATCCGTTCGACAATTTTGACGAAAGGACGAAATTCCAACGTTTTGCTTCTAATCTGAATCGCGGTTACTCCTCCGTTTGCTGCTTGTATCGCGGTTTCCACCGGATCACCGTTTGCACACTGTTCCGGATTGATGACGAGGCATAGAGCGGGATCAAAACTGGCACCTTTTTCCGGCTCTAGCTTGCTGAATTCAGCAATTTGTTCAGACAACGGATTCATCGTATAGGCAATCCATGAAATGGCTGACAAAGGTACCCGGGCCCTGCGAACGCATGGCTGCAGCCTGTCCGGCGGAGCCGTAGATTTGCAGAGTTTCTGCAGCGGCATCAAACGCGTTGTCGTACACCGTCAGTACTGCTGTAAGCAAGGCAGATAGTGCGCAGCCCATTCCGGTAGTGTTGTTCATCCATTCGTGTCCAAGAGAAAATTCCTGTATTCGGTCCTGTGAAACGATTCGGTCAACTCTGCCCGTTATTACTAAAACCGAGCGGTATGTGGCAGAAAGTTCCTGGGGAGACAAGCACAGTTTTTTACAAAGCGATTCGATTTCCAAAGCGTTTCCCCGTATTACGTGCGGAGCCCACCCGAGTAATTCGATGCAGAGACGCAGACGAGATTTTGATCTGTTGATCATCGTTGGATCCAGCACCCAGGAAATCTTTGCTTCGAAAGCGGCAGTCACAGCGATTGCAATTGCACGGCGCTTTGAGGATGTCAGCATGCCCAGATTAATGTTCAGAGCATCAGCAGAAGTTGTAAATGAACGAACTTCTTTGGGGTTGTGTGTCAATGAAGGGTGTGCTCCGACTGCAAGCAGGACGTTAGCCGTTAGCGTCATTGCTGCTTCGTTGACGATGCAGTGAACTAAAGGCTGGCGAGCACGGATTCGAGCTAAGGCGTTGCTGTCAGAAACGGCGCTTTCCGACTGGCTTGCACTGCTGTTCATATTCCTCCACTGCAAGGATGGCATTGAATGCGGCGAAGGTGATGGTATGACCGACCGGCGCTGGAGCCCGAAGACATCCTGAATCCCTACGCCAGCATAATCTGGATCAGGTTCAACGGGTTAGTGCATTTCAGCGTCTCAGCCCTTAAACGGGCACCCCGTCAAGATGTATCTTGTAATTGTAACACTCAAAATTAGGCTGAATGAACCGATTTGAAATGTTCTGTAAATCCTTTATCGTTAATGTTGCGTTGCAGTTGAAATGATCGGCGAATTTCTGTCGTCAGGCAGGTGGGTTTTCGCACATCGTCCAGAAACCTTCTTCAAGCAGAGTGGCTTCGCGATAGGTCTCAGTCAATTCGTTAATTCGGGAATTGCCGCCACGCTCAACACTGATTCTTTCGAGATTGCTGATGGACTTGATTGCGAGCAATTGATACTCCTCGGAACTGTACATTTTGATCCACTCTCGATAGGGGTTGTCAGGAAGAACGGACGCGTAGTCAAGTGAAAGCCGCAAACCGATTTCAGCGTATCCAACAACACAGGGCATCAAGGCAACGTAAAGGTCCAATATGTCGCCTGAGTGTCCTTTGTCCAGAACATAACGGGTGTAAGCCAAATTTTCCTGAGATTCCCGGACAGATTCAAGTTCAGATTGAGTTACCCCGAACCGTTCGCTGAACTGGATTTGCAGATTCATTTCTGTGTGCAGTGTTGAGTAAAGAATGTCTGTTGCCCACTTCATGTCGGCGATGCTGGAAGACTTGTAGACCGCCAGCGCCCAGGCACGTGAAAAGTGAACTAGAAATACGTAGTCTTGTTCCAGGTAATAGCGAAACGATTCAATTGGGAGTGTTCCTTCTCCGACCTGATTTACGAAATCATGGTGACAATATGCATGCCACTCTTTGGAACAAGCCTGTTTGAGCCGATCGAAAATCGATGTTGCATACATATTGTCTCGCATTTTCCAGGCTCCTTATGATTTCTACGATTGCGGGAATTGCTGAATATCGGGCGGTGGACCCGGTTTCGTATGATACACTCTAGATTGCTGCGAACTAGTGGGGACGCACTACAGGTAGGAACCTACTATCTAACTGGCTCACCAGCCCGTAAAACATTATCGAGCTCCTTCGAGTAGTCAATGGCCATTGGCAGAGGCGTAAACGGATTCCATCGAAAATCAATCAAGGAAATCGCCATGCCTCGGTGTTCAGTTGCTCTCAGGGCATTTACAAAACGAACATCAGCTGTCACACACTGGCGCTGACCCGATATCCGAGAGCGAGGTATACACAGTCGTAAACTGGTGTGTTGAGTTCCATTGCGAGACTATATGTGTTCGCACACAATTCCTCGTCACGGTGCCAAAGCACAGGCAGATTCGATACGGATGCCACCAATATAGTGGCGAGATCGCGTCCCATCTCCTCCAACCGTACCTTGCGTGAAACCGCGTTGGCAATTTCAGATGCCATAAGACGGGGTGCATGCAGTTCATCGCTGCTAGCCAATACTCGGTCCGCAATGTCAGAGTGATCTTCCGAAACCAGCCACTTCATAACCGCGCTGGCAACTAAAACCCCATTCACTAGACAATACGATGCCCTGGGTCACGATCTTCCCGAATCAGATCTTCCGATGGTGTCTGTATGCTTCCTTTAGTCACTTGTCGCAAATTTGCCGCCAGAGACCGAAATGATTCACGTTTCAACTGATCGCTATCGTTCACAACTTGTTCCAAAATGTAGCGTACTTCACTTTCAAGAGATCGCTTATTTTCAGAGGCACGTTTCTTAAGGCGTTGAACTACATTGTCGTCCAGCCGTCGAACATTAATCGTTGCCATTGGTATTCCAACATTACCTGTTTTCAAAATGACATCATCAAATAATAACAAATGAGAAAACTTTTCAGATTAAGCAAGTGCAAATGTTCGTAAACTTTTTCGATGAACGGGGTGACCGCCTTGTAACAGTGAAAATTTTGGGCACTCACCAATCTGTTGTCCGTGAAGAGTCATTTGCACACTAGGCTACAAATCATTGAATCGGAATTTGCAGAAGAATTTCGCGGTTTACTGGCTGTAGTAAGGTAGAACGAAAAATTTCTTTTCCAATTGCACTATTGACTTGATATATCATTTTTAGAAGTATTTGGTTGAGTTAGAGTGAGTTATCTCACCGCGGCTATTTTGACATCTTCAACAGGCCGCCATCCTGATTTCTGAATATGGGAATCAGCAAAATCGAAGGGATTTAGTTCTTTCGCACGACAGAAACAATAACGCCGCTATGGATTCTAATGGTATTTGATATTCAAAAAGCACGCCTCGAAACGCCTGGATGTTTTGGCATGGTACATCTGCATCACTCTGGTTCAGCATTGATGCCAGTACCCGTCATTGATGCAGTCAAAGATCATCTGGAGCTTGAATTAATTCGCGGCGGTTACGAAGCCGAAGAAGAGGCAAGTGAAAGACTGGCCGGCACTTATTCGTCTATTGCCAGGATGCTCAATTGCAGCGTCAATGAAATCGCTCTGACCGAGAGTGCAACCGCTTCATGGAATGCTGTGTTTTATGGCATTGCCCAAACATTCAAGGAAGGTGACCGAATACTCACCTCGCGCTCCGAATATGTATCGAACATGATCGCCTATCTGCAAGTTGCTAAAAGAACCGGAACGAAGGTGGAGATCATACCCGACGACAAACGCGGACAATTGGATGTTCGAGCGCTCGAATCCATGATCGGCAACAATGTGAAACTAATTTCGGTGACCCATGTTCCAACTCACAATGGGCTGGTGAATCCGATCAACGAAATCGGACAGATTGCCAGTGACTACAGTATTCCCTACATCGTAGATGCCTGTCAGTCGGCAGGGCAGATGCCGCTGGATGTCGTGCAGATTGGATGCGATGCATTATCTGCAACCGGCAGAAAATTCCTGAGAGGCCCACGCGGAACTGGATTTTTATACGTTCGTGAGCAATCAATGGAAAAATTTCCACCTCCCTATCTTGATCTTCATGCTGCCACCTGGACCGGAAAAGACTCGTATGAAATTCAAGCTGGGGCGCGCCGCTATGAAATGTTCGAATCAAGTATCGCCAACCGGATCGGCCTGGGCGTAGCGGTGGATTACGCATTGTCCTGGGGGCTGGCGGAAATCTATTCGAGGATTCGTTTTCTTGCCGACAAGCTGCGCGAATCGCTGGGTGAAATAGACGGTGTAACGTTGCGGGACAAAGGGCCTGAAAAATGCGGCATCGTAACCTTTTCAATAGAAGGAGTTGATGCGGCACAATTTCAGGAACAGATGCGGCTCAAGAACATTAATGTCGGAGTTTCCATGCGTAATTGTGCGGTAATCGATTTGGACGACTGGGGTGTTGATTCGATTACTCGAAGTCCGGTTCACTACTACAACTCGGAAGACGAAATCGAATATTTTGCCAGAGAGGTACAGAAGAAAGCTGCTGAGATGCATTGATTATCGGCTCTGGAAAAACTGCACAAGCTAGTGTTTTGTCAGTGACAGTCCATCCGCGCAGCTTCCCAGGCCAGAATGGCTTTCTTGCGAGTTAGTCCCCACCGATAACCACCCAACGCACCAGTGTTGCGAATCACTCGGTGGCATGGTATCAGATAGGAGATTGCATTGCGTCCAACAGCCGAAGCAACTGCACGCACGGCTTTTGGGTGATCGACATTCCTTGCGATTTGGCTATAGGAGACAACCTCACCCGCAGGAATCTTCAGCAGCGCTTCCCATACCCGAATCTGCAGGTTTGTTCCTTTCACAAGCAGTATGACTGAGCCGTTTGTATCGTCTTCGCTGCTGAATGCCTGCTTGATGACTGACTCTGTACGGCAAGGATTTTCAGAAAACCGCGCTGCATTCCATTCGGACCGCAACTCACTCAGCCCGCTTTCATCGTCATGGAAGCTTAACCAGCACAGCCCTTTATCGGTTGCAGCCGCCAGACAGATTCCGAAAGGAGTTGAATGCCAACCATATTCAATGGACAGCGAATCACCGTACTTCCTATATTGTTCCGGAGTCATCGCATAGATATTTACCATCAGATCATGCAATCGGCTGGAGCTGGAAAGTCCTGAATCCATGGAAACGTCGAGCACCGGATTGGAACTGCGAAGAAGTGCACTCGAATACTGGGCGGTCAGGTACTGAACAAAGCGTTTCGGAGAAATTCCAGCCCAGCGTTTGAAAAGCCTCTGAAAATGGTATTCGCTCAGTCCAACATGACTGGCAACTTGCTTCAGGGAGGGTTGCTCGGAAAAATGCTCTTCAAGATAATGTATTGATCTTTCGATTCGATTGTAGTCGTTCACAGAATTTGCACTCCCTTCTCTGACTGAAAATCTTTTGAATACATTGTGGATTTTTTCTGAACGCCTTGCAATCCGATTCTTGCGATAAAATTGACAGTTTGTACTATATCCCCAACACAGTGTCTGCGATCAATATTGAGGAACTGAAATGAGTCAGAATTTACCGAATCAGGCCAAGATTGTTGTCGTCGGCGGTGGAGTTGTCGGCACAAGCGTCTTGTACCATCTGGCAAAGCTTGGATGGGAAGACATTGTTCTCTTGGAACGCCGGGAACTTGGCTGCGGTACGACTTGGCATGCTGCCGGTTTGGTCGGACAGCTCCGTCCGAGCTACAACACTACCCGTTTGGCCCAATATACCGCAAAACTGTTTGAGAGCCTGGAAGAGGAAACCGGACAACAAACCGGTTTTCGTCAGAATGGATCAATATCAGTTGCATCTCACGACCAGCGATTCGAAGAACTGAAACGCTCTGTATCCATGGCTCGTGCGTTCGGGCTGGAAGCCAGTGTCATCACTCCCAGCCAGGCGAAAGACCTGTATCCGATACTGAATATAGACGATTTGGTCGGTGCAGTGTACATACCCAAGGACGGCCAAATCAATCCGCTTGATGTGGTGCAGGCGTATGCCAAAGGGGCTAGGTCAAATGGCGCTTCCATCTTTGAAAACATCAAGGTCACCGATATCGTTGTAGAGAAAGGGCGTGTTCGGAGTGTTTGTACCGACCAGGGAGACATCTCCACCGATATCGTAGTGAACTGCGCAGGGATGTGGGCAAGACAAGTCGGACTGATGTGCGGGGTGGATATCCCCCTTCATGCGGCAGAACACTTTTATGTCGTTACGGAACCCATGGACAATTTACCTTCGAATCTACCGGTCATGCGAGACCAAACCGGTTATACCTATTTCAAGGAGGATGCTGGCAAGCTTCTAGTCGGTGCATTCGAGCCGGAGGCAAAACCTTGGGGTATGGACGGAATCCCGGAGGATTTTTGTTTTGATCAGCTTCCTGACGACTGGGATCACTTTGATCAGGCTCTCAACAATGCGCTGCATCGAGTACCTTGTCTTGCTGAAGCAGGCATTCATACATTTTTCTGCGGTCCGGAAAGCTTCACGCCGGATAACCGTTACTATTTGGGTGAAGCGCCTTCAGTGAAGGGACTATTTGTCGCGGCCGGCTTCAACTCCATCGGCATTCAATCGTCCGGCGGTGCTGGAAAAGTTGTTTCCGAGTGGATTACCAATGGCTATGCTCTGCGAGACTACTGGGACGTAGATATTCGACGAATTTCCTCGTTCCAGAACAACAGCAGATATCTGCATGACAGAATTTCGGAGTCACTGGGGCTGCTTTATGCGATGCACTGGCCCTTTCGACAGCCGGAGACTTCACGAAACGTCAGAAAATCACCTTTGCATGATCGATTGGCAGCAAAAGGCGCGTGCTTTGGCGAAACTTATGGCTGGGAACGCGCTGACTGGTTTGCTCCGGGCGAAGTATCTCCGCAGTATGAATATTCCTATGGACGACAGAACTGGTTCGAGAACACGCGTGCCGAACACGAAGCGGTGCGGAATAACGTAGGAATATTCGATCAGACGTCTTTCGCCAAATTCTTCGTTGAAGGCCGCGATGCTGAAGCTTTTCTGAACCGCATTTGCGCAAACGATATCGCTGTCGAACCGGGGCGGGTTGTTTACACACAGTGGCTGAACGAACGAGGCGGAATCGAAGCCGATCTCACGGTGACGCGGCTGGCTGAAACCCGCTACCTGGTTGTTACCGGTGCCGCCGTACATCTGCGTGATTTCACTTGGTTGAAACGCAATCTTTCAGCAGACTTGCATGTCGTCATAACCGATGTCACATCCGGCTTTTCAGTGCTTTCGATTATGGGACCGCAGTCGCGCAATCTGCTTTCGAAGGTCACGACGGCAGATTTGTCGAACGATGCATTTCCTTTTCTTGCTTCAAAAGAGATTGAACTCGGCATGGCTTTTGGCCGCGCTTCAAGAATTACCTTTGTCGGAGAACTCGGCTGGGAACTCTACGTATCCACCGATTTCGTACAGCATGTTTATGACGAAATTGTCGCAGCAGGTGAAGAATTCAATTTGACGCACTGCGGTTACCTCTCACTCAATTCCCTGCGAATGGAGAAAGCCTACCGGCATTTCGGCCATGACATTGCGGATGAAGACAACCCAATTGAGGCGGGCTTAGGCTTTGCGGTTGCGTGGGATAAGCCAGGCGGATTTATTGGCCTTGAAGCGTTGTCCGAACTGCGCGGCAAAACCCCGAATCGGAAATTGGTGCAGTTTGCATTCGAAGATCCAGAACCTCTGATCTATCACGAAGAACCGATATACAGGGACGGTTCTTTGGTCGGTCGAGTCACTTCCGGCATGTATGGCTATACACTGGGTTCTTGCGTGGGGCTTGGCTATGTAAGTTCGGACGATGGAGTCACCGCAGATTATGTCAATTCAGGGAGCTATGAAATCGAGGTGGCAGGCGAGAGATTCCCAGTGAAAGCGTCGTTGCGCCCGATGTATGATCCCAGTTCCGCTCGTCCCAAGGCATAGTTTTGACACACAATTCGCGATCAATCAAAGACCGGGACACAACGACCGAAGAGTTGTTTCAGGAGAATCCTTATCTGAAAGGATGCGATGCCGTAGTTGAAACTGTTGATGCGGAACGAAGGTGCTTTACTGTAGATCGTACCGTTTTCTATCCGATGGGAGGCGGGCAGCCGGGTGACAGCGGGTCAGCGTTTTACAAGAATGACGTTGAATTTGGAATCAACGATACACGTCGCGACCCAGATTCAGGAAATATTCAGCACTTTGTTGAGGACTGTGTGCCGATGCCGGTTGTCGGCGATGAGATTTATCTGGAGATCGATTGGGAACGCCGATATCTCCACATGCGAATGCATAGTTGCCTGCACTTGCTTTGTGCAGTAGTTCCCGGCAAAGTAACAGGTGGACAGATACACGAAGGGCGCGGAAGACTGGATTTTGACATTAAGACGCCCAATGACAAAGAACAGCTCACCCAAAACTTGAATTTGTTGATTCAGCACAATGCCGATCGAATCAGCGAGGAATATACGGCACAAGATCTTGAAGCGAGCCCGGACCTGGCAGAGTTTCTGGTCGAAAATCCGACTAAAAATTCGGAAATTATTAAAATGATTCGGTTCGACGGCATTGACATCCAGCCTTGCGGCGGCACGCACGTCGCCAACACCCAGGAAATCGGGTCGGCGCGAGTGGCAAAGATAGAGAATAAGGGCCGGCACAACCGCCGTATTCATGTTGTCCTGGTCGATTGACTTTACCGAATTGATTTTTAGCAGATTAGCCGAGGGTAGAAAATGCATACAGGAAGTTGTCTTTGCGGCAAAATAACTTTTGAAATCAATACTGAAATTCGAAGATTTCACCATTGCCATTGTCGCACTTGCCGAAAAGCCCATGCCACGGTCTATGGTTCGAGCGCACTGGTAGATGCATCATTATTTCACGTCCGCAGTGGAGAGGAGTTGATATCTGAATACAGTTCTTCACCCGGAAAAGTGCGACACTTTTGCAGTAACTGCGGTACCCACGTGTTTGCCCGATGCGACCGCGATCCCGATGACGTGATCTTGCGAATAGGCACTTTAGACGGAGATCTTGGCATCAAGGCGAGCGGACACATCTGGGTCAGTCACAAGCCCGATTGGTATGACATTGGCGACGACTTGCCGCAGAGTGCCGAGTGGTAAATTTCTGTATGTCTACAATCAATCGAGAGGTGGCAGTTTGATGGAACAGCAGCCGTCCCTGCACCGAGGTCTAAAAGGCGTATATTTCGAGCGATCCGCGGTATCTTCCATTGACGGCCGCGTCGGCGATTTGTGGTATAGAGGCTATTCGATCCATGACCTGGCAGAGCATTCCACTTTTGAGGAAACCGCATATCTGCTGATTTATGGCGAACTGCCCAATCGAAAGGAATTGGAGGATTTCTGTGACCAAGTAAAGGCGCAAAGGAATCTTCCTCCACAGATTCTCGACATAATCGGTGCGATGAGTGGTGCACATCCAATGGAAGTTCTGCGTACTTGCGTGTCTGCGCTGGGCGCTTTCGATCCGACTGCGGATGACAAGTCTCGTGAAGCTGTTATCGAAAAGGGAATTCGCCTGACCTGTCAGGTGCCGATCATTGTCGCTGCGCATCAACGAATTCGAAACGGGAAATCTCCCATTGAGCCTACTTCAGAACTCAGTCACGCAGCGAATTTTCTATATCTGCTGACCGGCAACGAACCGGATGAGGAAACTGCCCAGCTATTCGACAAAGATCTGGTACTGCACGCTGAACATGGCTCGAACGCCTCTGCATTCACTGCTCGTGTAGTGACCGGAACGGATGCGAACGTGTATGCGTCTCTAACCGCAGCGATTGCAGCTCTTTCAGGTCCGGCACATGGCGGTGCCGCAGAAAATGTCATGCTCATGGCACAGGAAGTCGGCAAGCCTGAATATGCAATTGAGTATGTCAAGCAAAAACGCAAGAACAAGGAACCGATAATGGGATTCGGACATCGCGTGTATCGGGCCGAAGACCCGCGTGCACGCCACATGAAAGAGGGCGTCAAGAAACTGTCAGAAAAAATGGGTCAGCCGCACTGGTACGAAATTTTACAATCACTGGTTGAAGCCATGAAACCGTGGTCGCGCCACGGAGTGAACGTCAACGTTGATTTCTACTCGGGAGTCGTGTATCACCTGCATGACATTCCCGCAGACCTGTTCGTGCCAATCTTTGCAATCGGACGAACACCGGGCTGGATTGTGCAGATATTGGAACAGTTGCAAAGCAACATTCTAATTCGACCTCTGACTGTATACAACGGCCCTGAGCCTAGATCTTATGTCGCGATGGACGAACGGGAATGAATCAAAATTCGGTTATTCCGTGGCGAACGTAGTCGCAAGAAGCACGATGGTTGCTTTAACGATGTCGTCTATCGTCGCCCCTCGAGAAATGTCACTGATAGGATGGGCAAACCCCTGCAGTATGGGGCCGATCGCCTGTGCTCCTGCCAGATACTGGGTGATTTTATAGCCAATATTGCCGGAATTTAAATCTGGAAAGATCAAAACATTCGCTTGACCCGCAACTTCGCTCGCATCGCTGATTTTCAAGGCGGCGGCCCTTGGATCGATCGCAGTATCGAATTGAAACTCGCCGTCAATCAGCATTTCAGGATGTTGTTCACGTACTATCTCAAGTGCCTGAGTTATTTTGTCGACCAGATCGTGTTTCGCGCTTCCTTTTGATGAGAACGAAAGCATGGCAACTCTTGGAGTGTCACTGAACAGACGTTCCGCATTTCGCACGGTACTGGCGGTGATTTCAGCCAGCTGGAATGGAGTAGGGTTGACATTCACGGCACAGTCAGCGAATATCAGGTTTCTTTCAGGACGGTCAACTGCGGAAGGAACAAGCATCAGGAAATAACTGGATGCCGTATTGATTCCGGACATAGGGCCGAAAATCATTAAGCCGGCCTCGATTACGCGAGCGGTAGGTACGGAAGCCCCTGCGATGACTGCGTGAGCGTCTCCTTGCCGCACCATCATGGCACCGTACATAAGCGGTTTCTGCATAAGACGTTGTGCGATCCCAGGCTTCAACGGACGCGGACCCTCTGCACATGCATGAACATACCGTTCCATGCTGCCGGTGTCGCGGCTAGGGTCTGCTATGCGAATTCCATCTAGCGATACGCTGCAATCGGTGGCAATGGCCCGAATTTCGTCTTCCAGCCCAGTGAGAATCGGTGAGGCGATCCTTTGCGCCGCCAAAATCGAGGCGGCGCGAAGGATCCGTTCATCAGCTGCTTCAGCGAGTACTACAGTTCTCGGTTTGCTGCGAGCTAGACGTGTCAGTTCCTCAAGCAAACTGAAGTACTATACGTAGGATTTGTATTTTTCGAGATGGCGGATCGGTACACTCAGCGCATCGCGTCGGAAAGGATCGCCAAGCTCCCTGGTACACATCACTTCAATGACTGTAGTCTTACCCTCATTTTGTGCGGCACAAGCCTCTCGCAGCGCATCACCAACCATGTCGAGGCTATCGACGACAATGCCTTCCGCACCCATGGACTTTGCAATGCCTGCCCAACTCGGGTTGTCGAGATTGACACCTTCAAATCGGCGACCGTAGAAATCCACTTGATTTTTCTTCTCAGCTCCCCATTGTCGGTTGTTGAACACAACGGGAGTCACTGCAATGTTTTCTCTTACGCAGGTAAGGATTTCACCCATGCTCATTGCCCAGGCTCCGTCGCCAACATAGGCGATTGCTGCTCGATTAGGCGCAGCCGTCTTGACGCCCATAATCGTCGGAAAAGCGTATCCGCAGTTTCCAAAACTCATTGCAGCGAAAAATCTTCTTGGCTGCTCAAATCTCAGGTAGCTATTGGACACCGAGCAGATATTGCCGATGTCAGTTGAAATCGCTGCATTGGAAGGCGTTGCTTTTTCAAGTTCACGAAGAACCTGTCGCGGATGCAGCATACCTTCGTCTTCTGCAGAGACGATTTGGCTCCATTCATCTTTCTCCTCGCTCCAATCATTGAGTTCGGATTCCCATGCCTGTTTCTCTTGCGCAATCTCTTGAAGTCGGGCATCGCGATTTTGCATGGAAGCGATTCGCTCGCGGTTCTTAAGCCGTTCCAGCAGTGCGGTAGCCGATTCTCCGGCATCGCCGCAGATTCCGACTGCGACTTTCTTCACCAGTCCGATCTTGCGGTAATCGACATCAACCTGAATGATCTTTGCATCCTTCGGCCAGTAGTCCATTCCATATTGCGGGAGCGTTCCGAACGGTCCGAGGCGTGTACCGAGGGCAAGCACTACATCGGCTTTGGAAATAAGGTGCATGCCGGCTTTGGATCCCTGGTAGCCAAGCGGTCCACACCACAGTTTGTGACTGGCCGGAAATGAATCGTTATGCAGATAGCTGTTGACCACCGGTGCTGAGAGATATTCCGCAAGCTCGGTACAGGAATTGACAGCATCGGCCATGATGACACCGCCGCCGGAGAGAATCACCGGAAACTCGGCTTCAGCCAGCAATCGGGCGGCGTCGTCCAGTGCACCAGAGCCGCCAGCGCCTCGCTCTATATTTTGCGGTTGCGGGACTTCAATATCAACGTCTCCATAGAAATGGTCGCGTGGAATGTTCAATTGCGTGGGTCCGCGCTCGGCCATCGCCATATCGAAACATCTGCTGGTCAACTCGGCCATGCGACCGGGTCCGTTGACGTGTGCTTGGTATTTGGTGATTTTGGAGAAGATCGGGAGCTGTTCGGTTTCCTGAAAGCCACCCAAGCCAATGGTACCGCTTCCGGTTTCCGGTGTTATGGCGACCACTGGGGAATGTGCCCAGTATGCAGCTGCGATGGCAGTAACAAAATTGGTGATGCCGGGTCCGTTTTGCCCGATGCAGACCCCGTGACGTCCGCTGACTCTTGCGTAGCCGTCAGCCATGTGAGCTGAACCCTGTTCGTGCACCGTAGGAATAAAACGAATTCCGGCAGCTGGAAAGATATCCAGTGCGTCCATATATGCGGAACCTACAATTCCGAATACGTCCGTCACTCCGTAAGAAGCGAGAGTTTCTACAAATGCTTCACTTGATGTCATGCGTGGCATAGCAAATTTTCCTTGTGTAATTAATAAATAAGTTTAATTGATTCCCAATGCTTCTTCGGGAGGGGTGTAATCAAGATTCAGACAGGTTGCTACCTCTTGATAAGTGACTTTGCCTTTGCAGACGTTCAAGCCACGCCTTAGGTTCAGATCTTGGCGGAGCGCTTCTTTGTAACCGAGATTTGCGATATTGATTGTAAACGGAAGCACGACATTGTTCAGTGCGTAGGTTGAAGTATTTGGCACTGCGCCGGGCATGTTTGCGACGCAATAGTGAATCACGCCATGCACATCATAAGTAGGGTCAGAGTGTGTTGTCGGTCGTGAAGTCTCGAAACAGCCTCCTTGGTCAATTGCGACATCGACGACAACGGAGTGCGGTCGCATGGCTTTGATCATTTCTTCGGTTACAAGCCGGGGAGCGGTTGCTCCTGGAACAAGTACCGCACCAATTACCAAATCCGCGTCAACTACGTGTTTTTCCAGCGTGCTCCTGGTCGAGTACAAGCCATTGGTAGCGCGGCCGAATTGCATCCAGTGATTGTCGAGCACGCGAACGTTCCGATCCAGCACCCACACATCTGCACCCATACCTACGGCAATATGAGTTGCATGCGTACCGACTACACCGCCACCGATAATGACGACTTTAGCCGGTTCAACGCCTGGCACTCCACCGAGTAGCATGCCTTTGCCGCCGTGAGGGCGTTCCAGACACCATGCTCCCTCTTGTACGGCCATGCGGCCAGCTACCTTGGACATTGGCGCTAAAATGGGCAGCCCGCCATCATTGTCGGTTACGGTTTCGTAGGCGATGCAAATCGCGCCGCTATCGACAAGATCGCGTGTTTGCGCTGCATCCGGAGCCAGATGCAGATAAGTAAAAAGAATCTGATTTTCTCGTAGCAGCGCTCTTTCCGGTGCAAGTGGTTCCTTGACCTTGATGATCATGTCTGCGTAGTCGAATACATCTTTCGGCGTTTCCAGTATCGTTGCGCCGACCGAACTGTAATCTTCGTCGCTGGCATTTATTCCTTCGCCCGCGCCGGTTTGAACGGCCACTTGATGGCCGTGATCAACCAATTCACGAACACTTCCCGGCACTAGGCCGACTCGATATTCGTCTGTTTTTATTTCTTTTGGAACTCCAATTCGCATGAAATTACGTGTTGTGTTTTTCTTACTGGGGACGGTGAAATTGAACTGCACAATGATACTTTATTCGGGTGCTTTGGAGAGTGGAAATTCGGTCATCATGTATTTTTATTATTTGTTATGGCTTGATGGCTGCAATATTTACCAATGAACAAACACAAGTGATATTCAAGTATGTAAAATATGTTGTATACACATCGATGATCATCGACAAAATAGACGTCTAATCCGCCAATTCATGAGGAGTGATACCATGCGTATAGAGATGAATGCAATGGAAAATTTGTGGATGCCGTTTACGAGTAACCGCGATTTCAAAACTGACCCTAGACTGATTTCTCATGCAGAGGGTGTATATCTTTACACCCCGGACGGTGACCGGATCATTGATGCTTCTTCCGGACTGTTCTGCTGCTCTGCAGGACACAGCCGTCCCGAAATTGCCGATGCGGTGCATCGCCAGTTGAATAAACTCGCCTATTCCGCTCCGTTCCAGTTGGGACACGAACACTCTTTTGAACTGGCAAGACGATTATCGGAGCTGACTCCAGAAGGCATGGATCGGGTTTTCTTCGTCAATTCCGGTTCCGAATCCATTGATACCGCCATGAAAATTGCACTGGCTTATCACTATGTTCGAGGAGAGGGGCAAAGGCAACGCTTTGTATCCCGTGAAAGAGCATACCATGGCGTAAACTTTGGTGGAACGTCGCTGAGTGGAATGGTCAAGAATCGACAGGCATTCGGAGTGTGCCTGCCCGGAGTCGCTCACATGAGACACACCTGGCTGCCGGACAATCGATTTGTTCGGGGTCAACCGCAAAACAGTGCCGAGCTCGCAAACGATCTGGAACGGATTGTGCAGAATTTCGGAACCGATTCGATCGCCGCGTGTGTCGTTGAACCGATTGCAGGGTCTACGGGCTGTCTGGTGCCGCCAGTCGGTTATTTGGAACGCCTGCGAGAAATTTGTGACGAATACGGAATTCTGCTGATTTTCGACGAAGTCATCTGTGGTTTTGGTCGAACTGGCGAACCCTTTGGTTCTCAGAGTTTTGGAGTTACCCCTGATATGATGACGCTGGCAAAAGCACTGACCAATGCTGCCCAGCCGATGGGCGCGATTGTAGTCAATCGCCAGGTCTACGACACGATTGTCAATGCGGCACCGGATAAAGCGATTGAGCTCTTTCACGGTTATACCTATTCCGGGCATCCTGCAGCCTGTGCCGCGGGGATCGCAACCCTGGATATCTATCGAGATGAAAATCTGTTTGGACGTGCTAAGCAGTTGTCAGGATATTTCCTGGACTCGATTTTCGAATTGCGGGATTATGAAATCGTCACTGACATTCGCGGGTTCGGCATGATTGCGGGGATTGATTTTGCCCCTGCCGGCCCTGCAGGGACCACTGGCATGGCAATTCAGAAACGATTATTTCATTCGGGTTTGCATGTAAAATCTACTGGCGATGCAATCATCGTTGCACCGCCATTGATTGCCACCGAAGAGCATGTTGATGAAATCTGCATGAAACTTGGCAAGGCATTCGAGTAGAGTTTCAGGCCATTGAATAGGATGAAACAGTGTAAAATAAAATTCCTGTTCAGAGTTGATAGAGAATTATCATAATATGCTGTTTGACAGAATCTTAGAAATTCTGCAATCACCCTAATCATAAAACTCTACAGCTAAAATAATTTTATACCACTATACGAGGAAGTATTCAAAATGGTCAAATTAAACAAAGGCAATGTAAGTCGCCGAAAATTTTTGAAAACCAGTGGCGCGGCGAGTGCGGCAGCAGTTGTCGGTCCATGGGTAATCAGCCCGAAAGCTCTTGCAGCTTCGGGAGAAGTCAACGTACTTATGTGGTCTGATTATCTGCCCCCCGATTATATGGCAGAGTTTACTGCTGAAACCGGAATCACCGTCAATTACACTGGCATCGGCTCAAATGAAGAAATCATTAACAAGATGAAGGCAACAAAAGGCAAGGGTATTGATATCTGCTCTCCTACCAATGTGCGTTCTGGCCAGTGGATAGAACTTGAACTTTTGCAGCCATGGGATTACAGCCGAATTCCCAACCTTGCCAACGTTAACCCGGCAATGTTGAGAGTCGGTGATACCGAGTGGAACTTTGGGGATGCTGGTTCGCACTGGCTACCTCAGATTTGGGGCACCGAAGCGGTTTCTTGGCGCACCGACCTTTATTCACCTCCGGGTGGCGAGCCGAGTTACGGCAATATTTGGGACGGGTCTGCTGAGGGAAACACCATGATTCGACCGCATTCCGGAATGCTCGGAGCAGGTCTTTACATGGAGACAATCGGTGAGCTGGATTCAGGCGATATTTGGAGAGCTTATGAAAGCGAAGCAAAGATGCGTCCAATCTGGCAGAAAATCACTGATTTCTGTATTGCCAATAAAAATCAGATCAAACTGTTTTGGAATGATGCAGATTCGCAGAAGAATGGATTTCTGAATGATGGTGTCCTTGTGGGTCAGACTTGGGACGGACCGCCGATCGCGATGAAAAACGACGGTGAGCCAGTTCACTATCAGGCTCCGAAAGAAGGTGCATTGGCATGGGTCGATGGAATGTCGCTGTCCAGAGCGGCCTCCAATGTTGATCAGGCGTATGCATTTATCGAGTTTGCATTCAGAAGGGAACCCGCAGGAAAAGCAATTGATAAGCATGGCTACAATTCAGCCATTATCGGAGCTGATGTGCATGCAAGTGACACTTACAAGAGGAATTTCTCTGAAGCTTATCCGGGCAATGCACTCGCAAATCTCAATCCTTGGCCAGCGGAACCGCAATGGTATGCTGATGTCAGGACCGAGTATCGTAATAAGTTCGTGAATGCCTAGCGCATAGACGATATTATTAGTTCAGGCGCTCGCAAATGATTTGTACGCGAGCGCCTGATTGTTCAAAAGTCTAAGAATCTTGATCTGCTGGATCGGAGGTGCCGACAATGAGCGCAGATGTAAGACTTGAAGATGTGTGGATTCGATTTGGCGACTTTGTAGCTGCCCGTGAAGTCAATCTGCATATCCAAGGCGGAGAATTTTTCACTATTCTAGGTCCGTCCGGTTGTGGAAAAACCACATTGCTCCGCGCAGTATCCGGTTTTCTTACCCCATCCCAAGGCAATGTCCTGATCGGCGGAGTAAACATGGAGGGGATAGGCCCAAATCGAAGGCCAACTGCACTGATTTTTCAAAATCTCGCCTTGTTCCCGCTCATGACCATTTGGGAGAATATTACATTTTCGCTAGAGGTGAGAGGAGTTGGCAAAGCCGAGCGTCGTAAACGTGCAGATGAACTGCTTGAATTGATCGCTTTACCGGGACAGGGCGAAAAGATGGTGAACGAGCTTTCCGGTGGACAGAAACAGCGAATCGCGATCGCTCGCGCGCTGGCTGCTCAACCCGAAGTTTTGCTGCTGGATGAACCTCTTAGTGCGTTGGACTTGAAACTTCGCCAGCACATGCGTACCGAACTGCGTTCGATACAACAGCAGGTCGGAATTACCTTCATCTACATCACTCATGATCAAGGCGAGGCACTGACTATGTCCGATAATGTTGCGGTCATGCGCGAAGGCATCGTTGAACAGGTGAGCGGTGGAACGTCGATCTATGATCATCCCGATACGGCGTTCGTAGCATCATTCGTCGGCGAAAACAATCGCTTCAACGGCAAGGTTTCTGAAGTAAGCGAAGGATTGGCTTCGGTCGATACACCGGAAGGAATAATCCTTGCACGCTGTAGCAGAAA
Source organism: Arenicellales bacterium (assembly GCA_965219265.1). GTDB lineage: Bacteria > Pseudomonadota > Gammaproteobacteria > Arenicellales > JAJDZL01 > JAJDZL01. The sequence goes on along the minus strand of OZ244730.1, from coordinate 2,194,485 downwards.
CAGCAACTCCGCAGTGAGTGCTGGGGATGACGCGTTCGTTTTCGTGCGACCTGAATCCATGCGGTTTGCAAATGGCATCACACTGGACAACCAGTTGGATGCCAAAGTTTATCATGAAGAATTCGAGGGGCAATTCTGGCAGGTGTTTCTGGACATAGAATCAACACAGAAGCGCTTGAAAATGTCTTTTGTTAACGATGGCGAGAGCCGAGAACACACAAAAGGCAGGAAAGTATCGGTCGGATTTCCGGTTCAGGCCGCTATCGCTCTGCCACAAGGACCGCTGGCGGCAGAATAACAGCGCCGGAGTACCAGTGCTGTGAACATAGTCACATATTGGCAAGATTTTTTTCGTAAGAACGGAGCAGCCGTCGCGTTGTTCCTGATCATCACGGTCGGATTCTGGCTGTTCATGATGATTCTGCTTCCGCAGTTGTTCATGCTGGATTTTTCGATTCGAGCCAACGTCCCTCCACCAAAATTTGGAACCGAAGAGCACTACTACACGCTTGAACACTACAAATACATGGTGTTCGGCAGTGCCCAGTCTACGGATTCTTATAACGTAATCGATCTGACCGTATTCTTCCGTACCATTGGCGCGGCAATTTTTGTCACACTGATTGATGTTGCGCTGTGTTATCCGATCGCCTATTACCTTGCGCATGTCGCAATTGGAGGCTGGAGCCGACTCATGGTTTTGTCGCTGATCGTTCCATTCTGGGTCAACGAAATTCTTCGTGCGTTCGCGTTCAAAATCATTTTCGGTTCAACCGGCGTAATCAACAACTTTCTTGTGGGGATGGGAATACTGGATCAGCCGTACGATTTCATCCGCAACGATATTGCGCTGTGGGCGGGCTTGAGTTATGCGTTCATCCTGTTGATGATTTTTCCGATTTACAACGCGATCGAGAGTCTGGACCGCAATCAAATTGAAGCGGCAAGAGATCTAGGCTCGCCTTGGTGGAGAATTCATTGGCGCATCGTTGTGCCGCATGCAAAACCCGGCATAACATCGGGCTGTACCATGGTGTTCATGCTGACTGCCGGTGCTTTGGCTGCACCGCAAATTCTCGGTGGTCCGAGCAGTCTTTGGTTCACACAAATCATTTATCAGGGTTTCAACCAAGCAGGCAACTGGGCGAGAGGTTCGGCGTATGCCATCATCCTGCTGATATCCTGCATCATTTTCGTGCTCGTGATGATGAAAGTCTTCAAGGTTAAGTTTGGCGAAATGATGAAATGATCAAGAATCAAATACAACGTTATTTCGTCATCGGATTCGTCGTATTGTTTTTCATATACCTGTTCGGCCCGTTGATTGTGATGGGCATATCAGCGTTCAATACATCCAATTTCCCCAGGATGTCACCTTGGGATTGTTTTTCCGTCGAGTGGTTCGATGTATTGATCCAAGACACGCGTTTGATGGAAGGATTGCGCAATAGTGTTTTCATCGGCTTTGGCGTGGTACTTCTGGCGGTACCGATCGGCCTCGCTGGAGCGTTAATGCTCATGCAGGCAAAGCCACGCATTCGGCCCTGGTATTACACGATCACAATTGCTCCCATCCTGGTGCCGGGCGTTGTTCTTGGAATTTCTACACTGCTGTTCTGGGATCGATTCGGATTGTTGTTCGGTGCGAGCGAAACTTCGATTTTCTATAACGGAATATTTCTGACCGTAATCGGGCAGTCTACTTTTATATCGGCCTATGCAATGCTGATATTTATCGCCCGCTTGCAGCGATTCGATCCGGTTTTGGAAGAAGCGGCTCTGGACTTGGGGGCAACACACGTTCAAGCATTTCGCAAGGTTCTTCTTCCATTTCTGAAGCCAGCAATCGGCTCGGCAGCAGTTCTCGCGTTTTTGGCATCCTTTGAGAACTACAACACCACGATTTTCACGATCATTTCGAGCAGTACTTTAACAACGGTACTCGCAAGTAAAGTTCGTTACGGTATTGACCCCTCCATCAGTGCGCTGGCAGTGTCCATTGTATTCTTGACGCTGGTAGGTGCAGTCCTTTACGAAATTTCGCAACGTCGAGAGATGAGCAAGGTTAAATCTCAATTGGCTGTTGCACGAGGCGACGCGACTGTAACCAAAAAACAAAAATCGTTTTTTGCAGAACCGGCGTTCTTGATGGCGGGGGCTATTGTTGTTGCGGGCATGGGAATCGTTTATTTTACGGGTACGATTGGGGTTGAAGAATGTAAAGTCGTCGTCAAGCAAGAGAAACTGGCGGAAATCCAGAGACGGGTCGAAAGAAGGAAAGGCCAGGAAATGTTCAAATCTACCGTTGAATTGCAGGGTGTTCAACCCAAGTCAGCCGAAGAAGCGGCTCCGAAGGTGAAAGCAAAAGGTGTGGAAGGCTATCAGGGCATATTCGCACCACAGAATCTGCAGGAGCAGGTCGGAGAAGAATCGCAGGATCAATCCAAAGCCAAGGGAACGGAAGGTTATCAAGGCATATTCGCCCCTGAAAACCTGCAGGAGCAGGTTGATTCCGATAAAGAACAAAATTGATTCGACCTCGTTGTTGTCGAATTTGAAGGGTACGGAACAGTGTTGACGACCTGCATAGGGGCTTATCCAAAGCCATCGTTTTTAGATTTACCCGACTGGTTCAATCTTCCAGACGGTCCGGATTCGGCCGATCCAACCAAGAGTTGGGAAGCTGCCCTCGCTGCAATGGGAGATTCCGCTGAAGAAACCATCGCCGCCGCGTGCAAAGAGGTTATCCAGGATCAACTAAATGCTGGCATTGACATTGTTACAGACGGCGAAGTCAAACGCGAGAACTATATCCACTATCACTGTCGGCATCTGGAAGGTATTGACTTTGCTCGACTCACGGTGCGAGAGCTTCGCGGCGGTACCTATTCTGCGGAGTTGCCGACAATAGCAGGACGCGTTGGCGCACGGGACTCAGGGTTCTTGGTAAACGACTGGAAACTGGCGCAATCGTTCACAGATCGTCCGGTAAAAATCACGATGCCCGGGCCAATGACCGTTACGGATTCCAACGCCAACGAATACTATGCGTCTGAAAAAGAGTTGGGCGCGGACATTGCAGATGCGCTGAACAAGGAAGTGCTCGCTCTGGTTGAAGCCGGCTGTCTCCAAATTCAGGTGGATGAGCCAGTTTTCGCTAGAAAGCCGGACATTGCGCTGAATTATGGCGTCGAGAATTTGGAGAGAGTGTTTCACGGCGTACCGAATCATGTTTCCAAGATCATGCACATGTGCTGCGGCTATCCCGACCGGCTGGACCGGCTGGATTATCCCAAAGCCGATCGAAGTGCGTACTTTCAGATAATCGGTGCGGTTGATGACAGTTGTGTCGATATTGTGTCAATCGAAGATGCTCATCGCAACAACGACCTGACTTTACTGGATCAAGTCGCCAATACCAAGGTGATTTTGGGTGTTGTGGCTATTGCGCTGAGCAGAATTGAAACTGTTGATGAAATCTCTACTCGACTGGAACAGGCATTGGATCATATTGACCGCGATCGACTGATTGCTGCACCCGACTGCGGACTTGGATTGTTAGGGAGAGATTTGGCTCGGAGCAAGCTGCAGAACATGTGTCAAGCAGCGCACTCGATTTCCGGCACAGCTTGAGTCAATTAATCGGCGTAAGATTCCAGTCTGCGTGTCGCAGCCTTTACCTCATTTGCACACCAGGACTTGAAACCGCCAAGTCCGCGATTCTCCCACTCCCAGTGAGCTTCTTTCCAAGCTTGCATTCTGGCTTCCTCAATGTCTTTGCGTGTCAGCTTTTCATCCGCTATTGTCTGCTGAAGCAAGTGGTTGAAGCCATTCAGAGCCTTTTCGTTGACTAGTCCGCAGTAGCTTGCGACTTCCAGGTCGTAGTGTAACCGTACGAGATTCTGATTGCTGTCGGCGAGAGATGCAGAACTTGCAGCATAGAACACTACGATAAGCAACAGCTTGCTATTCATGTATCGGTTCAGTCAATGGGATTTGCTATACTGCTATAAGCCAATTTTTTATCCGTAAGCAGTCAGGAGAGCGAAATACTTATGGACATGCAGGTAAAAGAAACACTATATCACTATATTAACGGCCAGCGAGTTGAGGGGAATAGCGGCCGCTATGGAGACATCTACAATCCGGCTATCGGCAGGGTGGTCAAACTAGCTCCGTATGCGAGTGCAGAGGAAGTCAGTGCTGCAATCGATGTTGCTGCCGATGCATTGCCAGCCTGGTCGGCTACGCCTCCTGCAGCAAGATCACAAGTCATGTTCGCATTTCGAGATGTCGTTCGCAAGAATATTGATGAATTGGCAGCTGCGCTGTCATCCGAGCACGGCAAGACACTGGAAGATGCAAAGGGGTCGATTGGACGAGGTATTGAAGTCGTCGAGTTCGCTTGCGGTATTCCGCAGCTTCTGAAAGGCGAGATGTCCGAACGGGTTGCCAAAGGTGTCGAGAGCTACTCCATCCGCCAGCCGGTCGGAGTCTGTGCAGGAATAACGCCGTTTAATTTTCCAGCCATGGTGCCGATGTGGATGTTTCCGGTCGCAATTGCATGCGGAAATACTTTCGTACTCAAACCATCTGAAAAGGACCCGTCCTGTCCGCTGATGCTTGCGGAGTTGATGAAGGAAGCCGGTTTGCCCGATGGTGTACTCAATGTGGTCATTGGAGATAAGGAAGCAGTTGACACGATTTTAACGCACCCACGCGTTGATGCTGTCAGTTTCGTTGGGTCAACCGCGGTTGGTGAGTATATCTATCAAACGGGCTGTAAACATGGCAAACGCGTTCAAGCGCTGTGCGGAGCAAAAAATCACATGATTGTAATGCCCGATGCAGACATGAACCAGGTCGTCGATGCGGCAATCGGTGCAGGTTATGGTTCGGCAGGAGAGCGTTGCATGGCAATTTCGGTTGTGGTTGCGGTCGGCGATGACACTGCCGACGAAGTGGTTAAACGACTGAAGCCTCGGGTAAGGGATCTGACCGTGGGACCCTATACGGATGGAAGTGCTGAAATGGGCCCGTTGGTGACTCCAGACCACTACAGTAAAGTGAAGTCATACGTGGACCTCGGTGTCGAAGAAGGTGCCGATCTGGTCGTCGACGGACGGGATTTTTCCCTGAAAGGCTATGAGGAAGGTGCATTTCTCGGCGGTTGCCTGTTCGACAACGTAAAACCGGATATGAAAATTTATACAGATGAAATTTTTGGGCCGGTACTCAGTGTTGTCAGAGTTGACAGTTATGAAGAAGCAGTCGGTCTTGCCAGCCAACACGAATATGGAAACGGCGCAGCAATTTTTACACGCGACGGCGGATATGCACAGGATTTCATTTCCAACGTAAGGATGGGAATGGTGGGAGTCAATGTGCCAATTCCGGTGCCGGTCGCCTATCACAGCTTTGGCGGCTGGAAGCGGTCGCTTTTCGGTGATCACTACATGCATGGGCCTGAGGGCGTGCGGTTCTATACCAGAATGAAGACGGTTACCGCAAGATGGCCGGATGCAATTGAAGCTGGTGCGAAATTTCATTTCAAGCGCGGCAGCGACGACAATTGAGAATTTGATTTGGAACGGTTAGCCGTTAGTTCGGCTAACCTTGTAATTCAGTCGAGTCTGAGGTTGTCGATCAGTCGAACGTTTCCGATGTATGCGGCAATCAGTGCGACCGCTCGCTCAACAAGACCTTTCGGTGAATTTGGCTGCCAATTGCAGGGGTCTCTAATTTCTGCATAATCAACCCGAATTTGATCTGCTTTCAAATTCTCATGCATCTCTTGCTGCAGCGTATTTACGTTGCGAATTCCTAATTTCCATAATTTTTTAGTTTCAGTCAAGGCGCGAAATATCTGTTTTGCAACTTCGGTTTGAGATGTGGTAAGCAGTTCATTTCTCGAAGACAATGCCAACCCCTGTTCATCTCGAATCGTTGGGCAGGCAACAATTTCCGGATAGCCAAGTCGAGTGGACAGGTCTCGAATGACCAGCAGCTGTTGATAATCCTTGAGTCCGAAATATGCTTTGCAATTCCCCACGAACCTGAATAATCGATCCACTACCGTACACACTCCTTGCAGATGGCCCGGACGAAATTCTCCTTCAAGTCCCCTTGCAAATCGGCAAGGATCCAGAATTTCAACTTCTTCTATAGAGGATGCTTCTGGAAACATGTCTTGACTGCTGCCGCGGAAGACCATGTCACAACTAATTTCTTCAAGAATTCGATAATCGGATTGCAAATCCCGGGGATAACTGGAAAAATCTGTCGGACTGTTGAATTGCAGTGGATTGACGAAAATGCTTACACAACTCACATCGTTTTCAGCCATAGCGCGTTGAATCAGCGACAAATGCCCAGCATGTAGCGCACCCATGGTGGGAACATATCCGATTGTTCGCTTTTGGCTGCGCTGAAATTCGCACCAGCGCGTTGCTGATACAGGGTTATCCAATATTTCCATTGTGAATACCCGCTGCTATCTGTTTTGACAAGACTTATGCAGTCGGAGTCAGAGCATCTGCAATAGAATTTTTCCGATGTGAGAGCCCGACTCCAGTCTTTGGTGTGCTTCTCGCACCTGATCCAGAGAAAACACAGAATCAATTACGGGTGATACGCCGCCATCTTCCAGAAGCGGCCACGCCTGATCCAAAAGTTCACGGGCAATTTCCGCTTTTTGTTCGACTGTTCTGGGTCGAAGAGTAGAACCGGTTATCGTCAATCGTTTCATCATAATTGGCAGAACGTTCAATTCTGTTTTGAGCCCACCCTGTGTTGCAATGATGACCATTCGACCGTCCACTGCCAGACACTTGATGTTTCTTGGAACATAATCTCCGGCAATGATGTCCAGGATGAGATCGACACCTCTTCCATCGGTCCAGTCTAGCACTTCCTCTACAAAATCCTTTGTTCCGTAGTTGATGGCTCGGTCTGCACCAAGATCAATACACGCCTCACATTTATCATCGTTTCCAGCAGTTGCACCAACTTTGGCTCCAAATGCGAGAGCAAGCTGAATGGCAGTTGTGCCAATTCCACTAGTGCCACCATGTACGAGAAACTTTTCGCCTTTTTTAAGTTTTCCGCGCATAAAAACATTGGTCCAGACAGTGAAGAACGTCTCCGGAACGGCAGCAGCTGAAACCAGACTCAGACTTCTCGGAACTGGGAGGCACGATGACGCAGGTGCGGTACAGTATTCCGCATAGCCGCCACCGGCAAGAAGAGCACAGACTTCATCGCCAGCTGAGAATTCCACAGCATCGGGTGCGCTCGCTACAACTGTGCCGGAAACTTCGAGCCCTAGTATGTCGGTTGTGCCCGGCGGGGGTGGGTAGTGGCCATTTCGCTGCATTACGTCGGCTCGATTCATGCCCGCAGCAACAACTTTAATCAGTACTTCCCCGCTTTTGGGTACAGGAATCGGACGTTCACCCATCTCCAGTACGCTGCTGTCACCCGGTCGAACGACCTCAATAACTTTCATGGTCTGTTCATTCATCAGTGACTTCCTTGAAACTCGATCTGTATCGTTCAATTTTGTTGATGTAGGATTGATTGAATCGACTGAGCATATCGATTTCCTGCTGATTGAGTTTTCGAATTACTCGTCCCGGAGAACCGACTACCAAACTGTAGTCCGGAATTTCCTTGCCGTCCGTAATCAGTGCGTTTGCTCCGATGATGCAGTTCGACCCAATGTAGGCATTGTTCAGAATGACCGCATTGATGCCAATCAAAGCGCCGTCTGCCACGGTACAGCCATGTAGCACTGCCTTGTGCCCGATTGTGACATTTGCACCAATATTGAGCGGGCATCCGGGATCCGTGTGCAGCACACTGCAATCCTGAACATTAGTGCCATTGCCTAACGTAATTCGTTCGTTGTCACCTCGAATGACGGCACCGAACCAGACACCGACATAATCTCCCAATACAACATCACCAACGACGGTTGCAGTGTTCGCAATGTATACATTTTTTCCACACTGTGGAGTTCCATTATCCAGTGAGTAAATCATTACAGGCTAAAATCGGTTGAAGCCGCCAGGAAATCTCGGACTGCCACCTCGAAACAGCGATTTCAGCAATCCGGCGAATGCGGGATGCAAACGTTCCGCCAGCGGTTCCTTTCGAACATACTTTACCTCGTAAATGTCGGAGTTTTCTGCGGCCTCCAGAAGATAGTCGTCGCTCGTCCTCAACTCGTCGACCAGATTCAAATCAAGTGCTCGGGTGCCGTACCAATGCTCGCCCGTGGAAATTTGATCAACATCAACCTGCGGCCGATTGGTTTGAACGAACTCCTTAAACAGCTTGTGCACATCTTCAATTTCTTCCAGGAATTTGGCTTTGCCTTTTTCTGTAGGTTCACTGAACATGCCTACCGTGCGCTTGTATTCACCGGCCGTGTACTCTTGATAATCAATGTTGTGTTTTTCAAGCGCCCGATGAAAGTTGGGAATTTGCGCCAGTACGCCGACTGAACCAACAATTGCAAAAGGTGCTGCGATGATTTTATCTGCGACGCATGCCATCAGATAACCACCGCTTGCAGCAACTTTATCCACCGCAACGGTGAGCTGAATGTTCTTGTCTTTGATTCTCTTGAGCTGCGATGCTGCGAGTCCATAACCGTGCACGACGCCGCCCCGACTTTCCACTCTGATGACGACTTCATTCGGTGGTTCCGTAATAGTCAGAATGGCTGTAATTTCTTCGCGAAGTCGATCGATTTCAGAAGCTTCAATATCTCCTTCAAACTTGAACACGTAAATTCGACCGCGTTCCTCTGAGTCATCCGGCTTTTGTTTTGCAGAACTCTTGCGCTCTTTCTTTTGTTTTTTGATTCGCTCCTTGTATACCTTCTTTGGCAGATGCACGGAATCGATCGTATTCGACATAGCTTCATAACGACGATTTACATGATTGACTTCCAGATGTTCTTTTTGATGCTGTCGCTGGCGTGTTGCAACTGCGGCAATTACTAGGACCGGAATGACGAATGCAATGACGATAGTGATCGTTTTTGCAAAGAATAGAAAATATTCGAATAGGTGTTCCATGGAGGCTCTACGGGAAAGTTAAAATAAAAATTCTATCACAGTGAATTGATGTCAGTGCTCTGTGGCTATGAAAGATCAGGAATCCTGACTGGGCATATCCGGCACCCACATATATCCGTCCGGATCAATCAAATAGGATTCCCTGAGGCCGTGAGGCTTATCTGCAGCTTCTGCGAACACCTTGTAACCATATCTACGAGCTCTTTCGGCTGCCTCATCTGGGTCGCAGTTGTGCAAACGAATTTCAGCTCCGATTCCCCTTGCGGATGTGCTGGATATAAGATCGTACAAGGGATTTTCAAGATAAGTATGATCTGCGTGCAGCATCCACTCCGTGTCGTATCCCTGCAGCACTGCGATGTCTGGGTCAGAGTAAACGACGGTTCCCCTTAGTACGCGAGTCTGGAACAGCAAAGCTTGCTCAATATCTCGAACCAGAAGATTGATAGACAATCCTTTCAATGAGCGCCCGTATTCCGGTGCGGGCATCCATGGGTCTTCAGTTCTAAGTTTCATTACGCTCTCGGAGTACTGGAAAAGAGATTTATTTTACCCCACGAATCTCTCAATGAAACGGTTCGATGAAATACGGCCGTCTGGTTGCCGCTGGCGGTGGCTGCGAGATAGAAATAGCCAATTCGCTCAAATTGAAATCGACTTCCCGGCTCTGAACTCGCTGCTTCTGACTCAATCAGAGCGTCTTCGATATGGACCAATGAATCGGGATTGATGAGATCAGCAAATGTAGCGTCTTTCTTGGAGGCCGGATCCGCTACTTGGAAGAGTCGATCATATAACTTGACGTGAGCACGCTTTGCGTGCACTTTGGATACCCAGTGTATGGTTCCTCTGACTTTTCGCCCGTCAGGTGCAATTCCTCCGCGGCTTTGAGGGTCATATCGACATCGAAGTTCCACCACGTTACCGGAGTCATCCTTGATGACATCGGTACAGGTGATCAGGTAGGCATATCGTAATCGCACCTCGGTACCGGGAGAAAGTCGAAAAAACTTTTTAGGTGGATTTTCCAGAAAATCGCTTCGTTCAATGTAGATTGTCTTGGTAAACGGGACTTGCCGCATACCGAGTTCAGGGCGTTTCGGATGGTTTGCAGCATCCATCCAATCTGTGAAATCGTCGGGAAAGTTATCAATGACAACCCGTAGAGGGTTGATAACCGCCATGGTTCGAGGTGCGTTGTAATCGAGATCTTCTCGAATACAGTTTTCCAGCACACCGGGCTCAACTGCGTTGAAGTTTTTTGTAATTCCAATGCGATTGCAGAAATCGTGAATGGAAGCGGGTGTGTATCCACGGTTGCGCAAACCTGTCAATGTCGGCATGCGTGGATCGTCCCATCCATCAACCAGATTTTCAGTGACGAGTTCGGTCAGCAGTCGTTTGCTCAAAACCGTGTATTCCAGTGAAAGACGTGAAAACTCAATCTGTTCCGGTCTATGAGGGGTTGTTACGTTGTCGATGATCCAGTCGTAGAGCGGCCGATGATCTTCGAATTCCATGGTGCACAACGAATGTGTAACGCCTTCGATTGCATCAGACAGCCCATGTGCAAAGTCGTAGAGCGGGTAGATGCACCACTTATTTCCGGTAATCGGATGTGATTGATGCTTGATTCGATAGAGCACCGGGTCTCTCATGTTGATATTGCCCGACGACATATCTATCTTGGCACGAAGCACATGTTCATTCTCCGGAAATTCGCCTTCACGCATTCTGGAAAAGAGGTCCAGGTTTTCTTCGACAGTTCTCGCTCGATAGGGACTGTCTACTCCAGGTTGGGTGAGCGTGCCGCGATACTCGCGAATTTCAGCCGGTGACAGACTGTCAACATAAGCTTTGCCGTTGCGGATGAGTTCTACTGCAAAGTCGTAGAGTTGCTCAAAATAATCGGAAGCGTGCTTCGGATTGTCATTTATTGCGTATCCAAGCCATCGAACATCATTGACAATTGAATTAACATAGTCGATGTTTTCTTTGCTGGGGTTGGTATCGTCGAATCGAAAATTGCAAACTCCGCCATAATCTTGGGCGATGCCAAAATTCAGGCAGATTGATTTTGCATGACCGATATGCAGATAGCCATTCGGTTCTGGCGGGAATCGCGTCATTACGCGTCCGTCATGCTTGTTGCTGGCAATATCGTTATCGATAATTTGCCGTATAAAATTGGTTGCTTTCAAAGCTAACTGTCAAATTGTGTGAGTGCGGTTGCGATTAGTGCGGTCTAATGTTGACTTTGGCTAGGAGGTGGCGGTAAATCGCTCAATTGCTGATTTTAGGAAATTGAAAAACCAAGTTCAGGATATTTTATGAAAATTGCGTTCTTGATGGATCCACTGGAATCCGTGAAAGCCTACAAAGATACGACTTACTTTCTGATGCTGGCAGCCTACGAGCGTGGAAACGAAGTATTTTATTTCAATCAGACTACGATGCAAGCAGGAATCCATGGCGTTCGCGCGACAGTTTCTAAATTAAAGGTTGATTCTTCGATTGAACAGCCCTTCACTGTTCTTGAAAAAGTCTCCACTGACTTGTCGGTCATGGATGTAATTGTAGTACGTACAGATCCGCCTTTCGATCGAGCCTATTTTTACTCCACACTGTTGCTGGATTTGGTGGGATCAAATACTCAGGTCATCAATCGACCTTCCGGAATTCGCAATTGGAATGAAAAATTGGCCGCATTGCATTTTCCGGAATTTACCCCCGATACGCTCGTTACCAATAATGCGGAAGAAATTCTGGATTTTGTCAGTCGTCACAATCGCGTAACCCTGAAACCGGTGGACGGGCATGGCGGAGAAGGGATTGAATTTCTGGATAAGCCAGATAATTCTGCCAAACGAAAAATTGATGAAGGCACGCAATCTGGAAGGCACTGGGTGATTGTGCAAGAATATCTGGAAGCCGCACAGCAGGGAGACAAGAGAATTCTGCTGGTAGACGGAGATCCAATCGGAGGCGTACTCCGAGTGCACGCGGAAGGAGAGGAGTTGAACAATCTGGATCGTGGTGGTCAGGCGGTTCCGACTGAATTGGAGGAAGTAGACTATGAAATCTGTGCGGCAATAAAACCCGGACTGGTCGAGCAGGGGATATTCTTTAGCGGGATTGATGTAATCGGCGGCAAACTTATTGAAGTTAACGTGACCAGCCCGACTTGCCTTCAGGAACTTTGCCGATTTTCAGGTATTCAGCATCATCACAATATTATCGAAAAGTTGGAAATTAGAACAGTTGTTAATTCTGAACTGTAAAATTGCCGTGATTAAGTTGCGGAACGATACATCCCATCAACATTAAAGCATGTCCATCGTAACAAGATTTGCGCCGAGCCCAACCGGAGATTTACATATCGGATCGGTTCGTACTGCATTGTTTTCGTGGCTGTATGCACGCAGGCACTCTGGAAAGTTTCTACTTCGCATAGAGGATACTGATCGGTTGCGCTCAACGCAGAAAGCCATTGATTCCATACTCGAATCTTTGGAATGGCTGGGGTTGGACTATGATGATTCCCCCATTTATCAGTCAAAGCGAAGTGAGGTTTACCGACAAAGAGCCCAAGATTTACTGGATGTCGGATTAGCCTATCACTGCGTATGTAGCAGGGAACGATTACACGCACTGCGCGAAGAGCAGATGGCAAAAAATCTCAAGGCTCGCTACGATAACAAATGTCGTGATTTAGGTCTTAAGCCCAACAAACAAATCCCATCAGTGATCCGGTTCAAGAATCCGCTGGATGGGGAAGTAGAAATTCACGACATGGTACAAGGCCGCGTCGCCTATCAGAACGCAGAACTGGATGATCTGATCATTATTCGGACGGATGACTCGCCCACCTACAATTTTGCTGTTGTAGTAGACGAAATTGACATGCAAATTACTCACGTAATTCGAGGCGATGATCATCTGAACAACACACCTCGCCAGATCAATCTTTATCAAGCCTTTGAAAAAATAATTCCTCGATTCGGTCATGTCCCCATGATTTTGTCACCCGAAGGAAGAAAGCTTTCCAAACGTGATAATGTCCCTGGCATTCTGGATTTTAGAGACAATGGCTATTTGCCGGAAACAATTCTTAATTATCTGGTGCGATTAGGCTGGTCGTCTGGTGACAGAGAACTGTTCACCATTGACGAAATGATCGAACTGTTTGATGCTGAGAATATCCATCGGTCTCCAGCGGCGCTGAACTATAAAAAACTGGACTGGGTCAGTCATCAGCATATTATGGAACTGGCACCGGACAAGATTGAGTCGCTGGCAGAACCTTATTTTTTAGATAAAGGCATTGACATTCGTGCTGGTGAGCTAAAAATTGAAGAAGTTTTTGAAGCTCAGAAATCAAGATCCAAGACTCTTGTCGAATTTGTTGAACGGAGCATGTATTTTTATCAGGATGCCGTGGACTATAACGAATCTGCCGCAAAATCTCATTTGACAGCGGACTCCCTCGACTTGCTCAGAAAACTGCGAGAACGATTGGAGCGACTTCCTGATTGGAATAGAGACGCCATCCAGTCCGAGTTCAAAGACATGGTCGAATTGCTTGGAATCAAGTTTGGCGCAATCGCTCAGCCGGTGCGTGTTGCACTGACGGGGGACACGATTTCTCCAGGAATCGATGTAACTGTGGAATTGATCGGCCGCAAGCGCGTACTGGAAAGGTTAGACAAAGCGATCAATTGGATTGAACAACGCAGCGTCTAGCCTGTTGCTGAAAAACTTGATTGCAGTTGCAGGCGAAATATTTTTTACGAGTAAATTTTCATTAAATATAATTGTTCCACTTTGAAGGCAGTAATTTAATCTTTCTTCGGGGCCATAGCTCAGTTGGGAGAGCGCTACAATGGCATTGTAGAGGTCGGCGGTTCGATCCCGCCTGGCTCCACCACTATAGAATAAACAGTCTTTCGACGACTGCATTTGCAACTTTGTTGACAGGTTGAAGACTCATACAAGATGTCGTCGTCCCCATCGTCTAGTCAGGCCTAGGACACCAGCCTTTCACGCTGGCGACGGGGGTTCGAATCCCCCTGGGGACGCCATACATAAAATATTTTGAACTGCGAGTCTAAGAAAGAAACTCGTTTCATAACCGATGTCCTTAAATCGAGCGATGCGAGGTGACCAACACAGTTCGCATGGCAATTGAAGAGAGCGAACTCGGCAAGGACTTTGGACGGAATTTTCGAATCCGTGGATGGTCGCATCAAGGCTGGCCCTCCGTCGGTTACATTCTCCCGCGGTATTCAAGGGTCGTCGAGTGCTGATTTTCTATTAGTCTATGGACGTGATAATTCATCAGCCGTACGGATCGCACTAGTATCATGTCCACTATGTAATGTTGTATCAATTCCAATCGATTCTCGTTGTTGCCAGATTGAACGACGAGGATTTACAAAAGAACAAACGTTACGTGGCAGCACGACAGAAATCGGAACGCAATCAGCATGGAGAGATTGTGGGGAACGGTTCGCATTCATCACAGAAAGCGCTCAATGCGTTGATTTAGCTGAACAACGACGAGGGTGAAATCAATGAACCGCCAAAAGGTTTGGTGAAACCATTGCCGGTGTGCTGCAGATTCGCCGCGCAAGGTGGGTCGGGTGAAATAGCGCTCGGCGGTCAGCAGGGCAAGCAGTGTTTTTACGAGCGCCAGGCGGCCGCTGAAATTGAAGCCCTCATGGTTGCGCTCAGCAGCAGTGCGTATTCACAATGGGCGTTGTGGCTGTTGGTGCAGCGTGCGGTTGAGTTCGACTATATCAACAAGATTTCTTACGAGACGGTGCGGCGGGACTGAAAATAACGAAAGCAAGCCTTGGCAGTGCATTGAGAGGGAGATGCCTGCACCCAGCAGTCAAATCCTCACAACACCCTCAAAAGGCGAAGCTCTCCGAATCAATCACTGCGATCAGTTTCCAAATTCATATCGGGAATTATTTTGTCTCCAGCCAATAGACCTCAAACAGTTCCTGAAGTCTATTGGACATTGTTGGATCCGCGTAGCAGTATGGAAGTACGGGCACAAAAAAACTCATCACGAGCAATTTCCAATATTCGCTTGACTTTTCATGCGAATGAGTTAAGTTAGCCCGAGAATTCGCAATCCCGACCCGCACGGCCTGTGCGGTCGACGAGTTCAGATAAGGTTCGAGTCGTTCGAATCGCGAAGCGGTTCGAGACACTTGATCAACATGTGCAACGTACGCCCGGAGTGGCAACCATGGCCAAGCAGACCTCCCAATCACCCCCAGACCGTTCTATCGAACCGACTCACGATAATCTATTCAAGTTCACCTATCATCGTGAGGACGGGGTGGACGACTTGAGCCGGGAACTGTTCAAAATCGTCTTTGACGAGGCCACCAACAACGAGTTCAACTGGCTGACCCTGAATATGGATTCCAGTTCTGTGATCGATCAAGTCGGGCGCGAGAAGTTCGCCGACTTGATCTTTTCGGTCCACACCAAGGAGGACAACTCCGCGACCAAGTTCATTTTTTTGCTGGAGCACAAAAGCGCCTCGGACTCCAACGCGCTGATGCAACTGCTGGGCTATCAGACGTCGCTGTATTTACGAGAAGGCAAACAATGCCGGGTGCTGCCGATGATCATCTACAACGGTAAAAAGCCCAATTGGTCGGGACCCTTGGAGTTCCAACTGAGTTTGCAGCCGGTTTCCGGTCACCTGCAGCGTGAATGGGGCGGGTATTTTTTGAATTTCAGGTGCAAGATGGTGAATTTGCATGAGGTCATTGCAAAAGGACTCGCCGCCGGCATGGATTCTGAGGTGGTGCTTTACGCGCTGTCGAAGGTGTGGAACGCCGATGAGGGAACGTTCGAAAAGGTGTTTCGACTGGTAGAAGGTTTGAACGATGAAAAACGGAATCGGTTGCTGCCAATGGTGGTAAACTATCTGCAGTCCCACAACAAGCGCATTAGCTACGAAACCATAGCTCAAATTGAAGAGCAAACACTACCGAAGAGGAAACGATTGATGTTATCTTTATTCGATGAAATTAAAAATGAGGGCATGGAACAAGGCATGGAACAAGGCATGGAACAAGGTTTGGAACAAGGGCTGAAAAAAGGCGTGAAAGAGGGAGAGAAAAAAGCTTCGGAAAAAATCACCGAAAATTTGATTCGCGATGGGATGGAAATCAGTAAGATTTGTCAATATACCAGAATGAGTCGCAAACAAGTCGAGCAGATTCAGAACAATCTACAGCGACATTGAATAAGAATTCTGATCCAGACCGTATCTCTTGCCGGCTGAGGATTCGCAATCGAATCGATTGAGTCACCAGTACTTCGTGGCGGCACTCACTTCTGGCTAGCTGCGTCTCAATGATCCAGCGACAGGCCGATGCGAGAGTCGGAAGAATTCCGATGATAGCGGCGTCAAACTACTTCGCCTTGTGCAACTCTAAACAGCGCCCCCGAACTTCGCTTGAATTTTTGCGGAGATGTAAAGTTTAGCTGCGAAACCATATCTATGGACAGCAGTTGGCTCAATGTTGCGGAAGTTGAGATTCGAGTCATGGCCCGGCTGTGCCGGAATCGGAGAATCGATGCAACGGTCACCATGAGTCGGGAAGTTGTTGCGTGGCAGTCACAAAGAGACGGATTGGAGGCAAAAGTTGGCTGGCAATTCACATCCGATGATGCGCGTATCAAACTGAAATGTCTTGATCCAACACTTGACGAATGACATGACACTAGTCAGCCGCCCAACCGTCGTAGAAGGGTTTCCGTATTGATCATCCTCAAGCTCACGGCGTTTCAATTGCGTTTCGGCGCGTAATTCCGCTGCTCCAACTCGTGTTACTATTTCGTCACAATCAGGAGTTTTTGCGCCGCCGCTGTCATATTCTGGCCTTATTTTACTAAGCTCCGCTTGCACTTGGCGCCTGTCTTGATACTTATCGTAATCCCGCTCGTGCAGGATCAACCAAACTTCAAAACATTGATTGGAGCGACCAACTTGGATGCCGCTTTGTCTGCAAATCGTGATAGCTTCCTCGAAACGAGGATGATCGTCGCGGTCGAATACTGCCCAAATCTCGTCGTTTTCCTCAAATGAATTCCTACTACTCGACGTAAGCCCTTCAGCTTTGGCACGTTTGACAGCCTTTTGTGCAAGTGCATATGGAACGTCGCCTCTGGCAACAATTTCCACTTTTATCAGCGTGCTCGTGCAGAGCCGCTTGATTGCCTTAAAATAAGATTGCTCTGTATTTTCGCCTTCGCAAAACAGAATAAAACGTCGTTTCGGCTCACGGCAGAAGGTGCCGCGGTGCCTCAGTTTGGGGACGCTACGATGCTTGTTCTTATGTTTGCGTGCTAAGGCTTGCAATAGGGTCGCCAGAGGGAACTGCACCGAACCGGCCATCAAGATAGCTTTTTTCGATATTGTCCTCCCTGCGGGTTCGAAAGTCGGTTAGCGGATAGAGTTGAGTTGTTCCATTGGTTTCTTTTTCGGTGAGCCAGAGTTGGTCCCGTCGTAGCGCGGAAGACATCATCAGGTTAGTGTCGTGAGTCGTAGCGATAAGTTGTGCGCCTTTACGATTAGTCTTCCGTGAGCAGAACAATTTCAGCACCGCCTCACTAGCATGAGTGTGCAAGCTGGCATCGAGTTCATCAATGCACAATAGCGCACCTTGGTCCAGTACACGAAATACGCGAGTGAGTGCAACCAACAACCGTCGCGTGCCTGCACTTTCTCTGTCCAAGTCAAGATAGAATGTTTCTCCGTCTAATCCGCGGTGTCCAAGTTCAGTATCAACAAACTTGTTGTCTGCGACCTGATCATATTCGAATGGCTCACTCCACTGCATATCCTTGAACATGGAAAACACCTTGCCAATACCTAGTGGTTCTTCCGAATTGTCAGATTTTCTTCTTCGACAGCTAATAACTCCAGTATCAATCTCTTTAAGAAAGTCAATCACCCGCTGATCCGGTTCTTCCCTACCTTCATTAAGCAGTTTCAACGTCGCCGCAGTACCTGGGATGGCAATTTCCCGGATAGTTTTTATCGACTGGAAAAATCGGAATGTTTTCGTTAGCTGCTGATGACTGTTCTGTGCGGCCGCTGACAAATACAGGCTGTTGGGTCTAGTCAAACGAGCAATGCTATTATTTTGCCCTTTCAACTCACGTCCAAAACGAAATTTCATGCCATCGCGTTCGAACAACATTCTGCGGTGCGACCTAGGAAAGGTGTACAGCCATTCAGACTCAAAGGCTATGTCGGACACTTCGAATCCATAATGATGTCTTACACCATCAATGACAAAGTCGATATCGAAGCACGATGATGTGTTGGAGCTGATATTGTCAAGCAGGAAAGGATGACGGGGAACACCCCCATCTGGATTTCCTTTACTTTGAGACCACAATACCATGCTTCGCATTGTGGCTAAAGCATCAATTAGATTGCTCTTCCCTGATGCATTGGCACCGTAAATTACCACCGCCGGTAAAACTAATCCCCTTGGCACTGCCTCGCAGTCAATCAAACCCTTGTTGCCGTCCTTCAGTGAGGATGCCACCAACGACAATTCCTGCGAATCACATACTGAGAGATGATTAGCCATGCCAAAACGCAAAAGCATACAAATTTCTCCTATTCAAACATTCTGCTTGCAAAGTTAAAGCTAATTATGCAGAATTTCAACATATTTCCGCATTATATACAATATCCTTACGTTTTTGTCTTATAGATTCATGGCAATTTTCTACTAAGGCGGGTTCTAATTTACATCAACCGATGTTCCGGATACTGGCCACCATCGTCGACCGGAGTCCACCTCACAGAACCGTATTTTCAATTAACATCGCTAGGTGTATTGTCTGATAATAATCTCATAGTTGATCCTTGTGCTCAACCGATGCTTAGTGCCAAATAAATCTGAACCATTCGGACAAAACAAATTTGAAAACTGACTTAATCTCGAAGAGAATCAGTGCAAGAAATCACGGCTCCAGCAAATGGTTACAAGTTGGGTTGCTTGTACAGGTTAGTTCGACGCGCCTGCATTTTCGTGATGACGGTATCAAAAATCTGAAACTTTCGCGATTCAATTCAGTCAAAGTCGATACCTTCAATTGACTGCTACAATGCATATTCGAATACTTTCCAGATTCAGCTTGCTCGTTTTTCTATTCAGCCTGTTTGCCAGCATACAGGTTTCCGGAGCATTTCAAAAAAGCCCAAACGACCACCGGGAATATCTCGCATTCGAACTTGAAAACCGAATGCGCGTGTTGGTCATTTCCGATCCTGAAACAGATGACGCGGCTGCCTCGCTAGCAATTCAAATTGGAGGAGGGGATGATCCGGAAAATCGAGCCGGAATGGCTCACTATCTGGAACACATGCTATTTCTCGGAACGGAAAAATACCCGGAACTGGATAGCTATCGTACGTTCATTGAACAAAACGGTGGGGCAACCAATGCTTATACCGCAATAGATCTCACCAACTACAACTTCAGCATTGAACCCGAATTCCTTAAGCCTGCTCTTGACCGATTTGCACAATTTTTTGTCGCACCTCTATTCCCAGCAGAACAAGTCGGCCGTGAACGAGGCGTAGTACATGCGGAATTTGAAATGCGTACACAGCGCGATGTTGTCAGACACTGGGCAGCGATGAGACATGCCTACAATCCGAAACACCCATCGTCAAAATTCGTCACTGGTACCGAAAAGACTCTGGAAGGTGATGTCCGTATTGATCTGATTGAGTTCTTCAATGAAAACTACAGTGCCAACCTAATGAATCTAGTCGTGCTGGGTCGAGAACCAGTTGACGAATTGCAGAAATGGGCGGTGGAAATTTTTTCTGAGATCAAGGACTCTGATGCTGATGTACTTGAAATATCCGAGCCTTTGTTTGCCGACGGGAGTCTGCCGGCGCTGTTGAAAGTAAGGACCCTAAAGAACAATCCGAGCTTAGCGTTAACGTATCCAGTGCCGAATCTGGAACCCTACTGGCGAGAGAGTCCGGACGGGTATATTTCGAACCTGCTGGGACATGAAGGCAAGGGGAGCCTGTTGTCGGAACTAAAAGCTGAAGGCTGGGCCGATGGCTTATATGTCAGCCCCGGTAATACAGGCATCAACAGCTATACCATGACTGTAAAAATTTCGCTTACTGAGAGCGGGCATCAAAACTGGGAGAATGTAACTGCCTACGTATTTCAGTACATCCGAGAAATTCGTGTGCGCGGAATCGACGAATGGAGATTCAATGAGCAGAAAATACTGAGCGAAATCGGTTTTCGCTTCAGTGAGGTAAACGATGCTAGAAATTTTGTGACTACTCTTGCAGCAGTGCTGCATAAGTATCCTCCAAATGAAATACTGTCAGCGCTGTATCTGGTGAGTCAATACGATCCTAATCTGATCACTGCAATTCTGGCTGAAATGACACCGGGAAATACGTTAGCAGTTTTGGCGTCATCCACGACTGAGACGGATAAGTCGACGCCTTATCTGGGAGTGGAATATTCGCTTGATAAAATTCCTGACCAAACAATCGAATTGTGGCACACTGACCTTGCAGACTCATCGAACTGGCTGCCGGCAGCGAACGAATTTCTGCCGCAGAATCTGGATTTGAAGACTGCCGACGAAGTATCCAAACCCGAAAGAATTATTGCGAAACCGGGGTTTGAGTTGTGGCATCAGATGGATACTTCATTTGACGTACCACGTGCAAGTTTCTTCATTTCGGTGCGAACTCCAGTGACAAAGACCAATGTTAAGAATTCCGTTCTGCTATCGCTATTTGAAGCCGCAATTAATGATCAGTTGAACGAATTTGCCTATCCTGCAGCACTCGCTGGACTTGACTACAGTCTGTACGGACACTCTCGCGGATTTACCATTCGTATTTCCGGTTTCGATGACAAGCAGTCCGTGCTACTCGGCGAGATCATCAGCATCGTCAAATCCCCTACGTTTGATCGGAGTAAATTTGAATTGCACAGGGATCAGCTGATTCGAGAAATTGAAAACAGCCGCAGAGACAGTGCATACCGACGTGCGATCTCCGAATTTTATTCAATCATTGTCGAACCGAGCTGGACCGAAGAACAGGAACTACAGGCGCTAACGCAAGTAGAGTTTGAGGATCTTGTCAATTATTCACCCAAATTGATTGAAGAAGTGGACCTTGTGGTTTTGTCGCATGGAAACGTGCTGAGAGACGAGGCCATTGCGATGGGAGAACTGGTCGAATCGAATCTGCTATATCCGGAGAGAGTCGCGACCGTACGAAAGAGCGATGTAGTCAACCTTCCTGATCATGGCCCTTTCATTCGTCAGATTGGAATTGAGAATAATGATTCTGCAATTGCGTTGTATCTGCAGGGAACAGATCGATCGCTTCGAGAGCGAGCCTATTTTGCTCTCTTGGCACAAATCATTCAGACTCCGTTTTTTTCAGACCTTCGGTCGGTTCAACAACTCGGCTATGTAGTATTCTCAGCCAATGTGCCAGTTGCGCAGGTGCCTGGAACCATGTTCGTCATTCAGTCCCCTGATGTTCCACCGGAAAAAATGGAGATTGCAATCGTTGAGTTTCTGGATCAATTTCATTCATGGCTGGCTGATCTATCAAGTGCGGAGTTTGAAGCATACAGAGCTGGTTTGATCGGACAGATACTTGAGAAGGATCCAACCTTGAATGATCGCTCGAATCGATACTGGACAGCCATTGATCGGAAAGATTATGAATTCAATCAGCAGCATGAACTTGCATCAATTCTTGAAACGATGGAAAGAAAAGATTTTGAAGATTTCGTGCACGACTTGCTTATAAAAAGAGGTGACAGTCGACTAGTGGTACTCGGTTACGGAAACAACCATGGTATGCCAGTGGAACTGCTTCAAACAGAAGGCGTTCACATAGCTGATCGAGAAAGTTTCAAGCGCGGTCAGGAATTGTTTCCTCCCCTCTAGCGGGAAGTCGTACGAAATGGCCTCCAGCATCGAACTGCTTGCGCGCGAAGTTGGAGATACTTTGCTACAAAATCACCTGGTGATCACTACGGTTGAGTCGTGTACCGGAGGCTGGGTAGCCGAAGCGATTACGAGCGTTGCAGGAAGTTCCTCATGGTTTGAACGGGGGTTTGTCACATATAGCAATGAAGCCAAGCAGGAACTTGTAGGTGTCAGGAAGGAAACTCTCCTACAGTATGGTGCGGTAAGCAGAGAAGTTGCACGAGAGATGTCTTTGGGCGGAATCGACGCCAGTCGCGCCGATCTTGCCCTAGCGGTTACAGGCATTGCAGGACCGGACGGTGGTACTTTGCAAAAACCTGTCGGTACGGTATGGGTCGCCTGGGGAGACCGAGGTGGCAAGGTCAGCGAAAAGCTTTTTCAATTTGATGGTGACCGAGAATCCGTACGTAGATCAACGGTAGAA
Organism: Arenicellales bacterium; assembly: GCA_965219265.1. Lineage (GTDB taxonomy): Bacteria > Pseudomonadota > Gammaproteobacteria > Arenicellales > JAJDZL01 > JAJDZL01. The sequence continues at coordinate 2,171,925 of OZ244730.1, read as the reverse complement.
CAATCGCTAGCTGGAATATTGGAGTTTCTCAAAAGCCCCAGATAATACGACAATTAATGACGGATTGTTATTTGTCTATTGCAATTTATAAACTTCTGAGATACTTTTTTGTAGTTGAAAATTCCAATCTTCTGTGGGTATACTTACCAAAATATTTCCATATTTAACCTGTCGAATTTTCTTGGGACACACACCGAATTTATTGCGTGTCACTGTGGATCGGCTCGCGTGAGGTCATTAGGCGTAGGTGCTGACACGCAATATTCTTTACAGTGCCTACGCCAATCACGTACATAACACTAGTCTTCCAACGTCTAATCGAATAATTTCATTTACTCAGATGACTGCGGACATTACCTTTCTGAGCAAGATAGCCGTAGCTTTGGCCGCCGAAATTTCAGTGACCGTCCTAGGAACTCGGCGTAATTCGACCGATTTAGAAGCCTGCCGAATTTGTTTCTGGTCGTGTATTTACACTTGAGCAGTCTCAGCTGAGCACAAAGAAACTTTCAAGATATTCGGACATTTAAAATTTCTCAATAGCTATCGGTTTCCATTCATGCTTTGAGTTCCCGCACACCAGCGTATATAAACGATGGTCAATTGGCAATGGTTTCTCGGACTGAATTGTTGAATGTTCCCGACACGCAAAGACTGTTTGTAGGCTTGTGGCCTGATTTCGAAATTCGGTCGCGTCTGGCAACAGCTCAAACCAATTTTCGATTATCTGAGTCAAGTCGAATAACACTCCCAGAAAAATTCCACATTACTCTTTTGTTTCTGGGAGACGTACCCGAAACAGAAATCTCCAGCGTGAAGACCTTTATTCAAGACATTCAGTTCGACCCGTTTTCGATTGAGTTGAACTGTGTTGGTTTCTGGCCCGGTAACCGCATTATTTGGGCGGGAACGGATGAAGTGAGCCTCGAATTGATTGAACTCGTCAGCAGGGTGAGGGAGGGGTTGTCTCGATTTGGTGAGGATCGTAGAAAATTTTTCCCCCACATTACCTTGGCACGCAAGGCTAAAAAGAGAATACGCGGTTTGATAGCCCCGATTCACTGGCAGGTGCATCAAATCGAATTGATTCGCTCAACGCTTTTGAGCGATGGCGCAAAATATGAGTCAATCGCGCGCTCAGGCTGAATCAGATATCAATCTACAAGAACTGCTGAAACTGATCCAAATATTCCAAGATCTGCAGTAACCCTGTCGCCTGAACGGATTGGTTTTGGCAGCCCGCATACACCAGTAGTGATGTATTGTTCGGCTTCGATTGTAATTCCTCTTGAGGAAAGCTGGTTTACTACCCACTCAAGTGCCGCTAGCGGGTGCCCCAAAGCATCTGCTCCGGTTCCTTGCGTTGCGACCTCATCATTGATCAACAATTGGACCGGAGATTCTGCCAAATTGATGTTTCTCCATTCTACCGAAGTTGCTTCACCGATGACCCAGTCTTTTCCACAAGCACAGTCTGCAAGCAGAGTTGCCGCTCCAGCATTTGCGAAATCTGAAATTCTCGAGTCCGGGAATTCCAGACTGGGATGTAGGCTTGAGACAGCGTCGAGAATTTCATTTCCCGTATACGCAGTTTCACGGCCAATTATTGATTTGCCGAAACGAAAAGCGAACTCTGCTTCCGCTACTGCCATGTGATTGCCGGCCATCGACAGAACTGCGTTTGGTTCATACACATGCGATGAAAGATAGGGACCTTCTAGTGGTTCATCGACACCGATATGTTTCTGGCCACCTGCACTGGTAGCGGCGATTTTCCACCCAGCGATGGAATCTTCAGCGAGTTCCGGGAAGTGAATTTGAGCTTGTCTTCCGACATCTTCGGTATCCGGCTTGCAGTGCGCAGGAAGCGCATTGATTGTTTCTCCGGCATTGCGTAATGCCCATAAGGCTGCCGCTGCTTGTCTGGCAATATCGTTATTCATAGATTTAAGTGATTCCTGTGTGTAGTTTCATTTGAAAGTCATCGTTCCAGATACTGACGTTTGTCTTTTACCTCTTCCCACTCCGCTGCATCCGGCGGGGCTTCGATGATCGAAGAGATTACCGGCCAAATCAGACTCAACTCTGTATTGAGATCAAAGAATTCGCGCTGATCTTCAGGTAGATCATCTTCGGCATAAATTGCGGTTACTGGACACTCAGGTTCGCACAGACTGCAGTCGATGCACTCCTCCGGGTCAATGACAAGCATATTCGGGCCTTCGTGGAAACAATCCACTGGGCACACTTCAACGCAGTCTGTGTATTTACACTTTATGCAAGATTCGGTAACAATATAAGTCATGGTTCAACAAATGTGTCTAAAAAGCATCCACATCGTGAATGCAGAATATGATTAACGTGCTGCAAATCTAATTTTGGCGTTGTTCAATAACCGTAGAATTACTGACAAATTCAAATATCAAGATTTGGCATCGAGATCAAATTATTGAATTATCTACTTTCTTGGATTTGGAAGTAATAGTTTACTCTCCCATTACTCATAGGGTGTTTGACGGATTGCTTCACAATTAAAAAATTTTGTGGCTTTCTTACAAGATTTAGCCTTGGCGACGCTGTCATAGTAAACAACTTGGGTCGGTTCGTCACCAGGTCTCCGAGATACATAGGAACGGTAAATACCAATTTTGAAATAAACCCTTTTCCCCTTGTTCTTGGTCTTGCCCGACCAAAGATAACTTGGATCGACACTTCCGTTGACATAAACACGGAAGAATCCGTCCGATTTGTGAGTCCAACGTGCATGTACAAGAATATCTGTCCATCTGCCTCTCATATCTTCGTCAGTCAGAATCTGGTTCTGGTGTAGAGTGTAGCCCACTGTCTGGTTATCGACGTGATATCCTCCATCTGCATTTTGAAACATGAAGACGGGATGATCGTCGTGTTGGTGAAACTGTCCAAGCGCAATTTTGACCGGAAAGACTATCTCATAATCTCTTGGAATGTAAATCGACCAGTGATACCAATGTTCTCCTTTTCTCCAGTCTGATTTAGATTTCAGTTCGTGTCTTTCCCGGTCATTTTTGCAGTCGCTCCAACCAGACGACCAGCTACAGTCGCCTGCACGAATTTCAAACCTCATGGACAAATTTCCATCGCGAACTGGATGACCTCTCTGACTTTTCACGACTTGATATCCGTAGTTCTTGAAATTTTTACGAAGCGATTTCTCGAATGACCATCCCGTAGTAATGTCACCGGCCAATGCTTCCTGGGTAACTGTGCTCAGCAACAGTATCGTTCCCGCACAAATTAAGCTGAACACGAAACGCGAATATGTCATGATTCCTGCAAATCAACTACTGTGTACAGCACGCAATACTCTCATTTTCTACAATCCATACTCGGCTTTTGGGTATGTTTCTTCCATTGTACTTGCCGTATTTAATGAATCCCCGAATTGATATTTAGATTTTTATTCGATAGGAAATCGAATACTCATGTAAAGCGAACTCTTTTGCTAGACGGTATGGCACAACTTAAACTGCTTTTAGTCTTTTTGTAATTGCTTCAACTGATAGAGAATTTCAAGCGCTTCCCGCGGACTGATGTTGTCGGGCTGCACTTCGCCAAGTCGGTCGAGTGCCGGTGAAATTAGTTTCGCTTGCGGGTCGAAAATTGAAGGCTGAAAAAGTTGTTCGTCTATTTGTACTGCTTGTTTGCTGGCTGACATCGATAGTTCAGCGAGTTTTTCTGAAGCGACTGCTATGACTTTGCTTGGAATTCCGGCGAGTCTTGCGACCTGAATTCCATAGCTCTGATTTGTTGCTCCTTCTTTGACCTCATACAGGAATATTATCTCACCGCCATGTTTCACTGCGTCCAGATGTACGTTTTTCGCTCCTGTCAGGCCTTCAGCGAGAGCCGTAATTTCAAAATAGTGCGTCGAAAACATACATAAAGCTTGAACGTCGGCCAGCAGGCTGTGCGCACAAGCCCAGGCTAGAGCCAGCCCATCGAATGTACTGGTCCCACGACCGATTTCATCGACAATAACAAGACTCTTTTGAGTGGCGCTATGCAATATGGAAGCCATTTCCGTCATTTCTACCATGAATGTTGAACTGCCCGCACTCAGGTCATCAGAAGCTCCGATGCGTGTGAAAATTCGATCGATGGGTCCGATAGTCGCCGAGTCGGCAGGAACATACGATCCCGTATAGGCTAGCAGCACAATGACTGCGGTTTGCCTCATGTAAGTACTTTTCCCGCCCATGTTTGGACCTGTGATCAGCAGCAAACGATTGTGTTCGTTCAGTTCAGTGTCGTTCGGCACAAAAGGCTTGCTGAGCATTGATTCAACCAGTAAATGTCGACCAGCGGTTATGGCAATGCCTGGCTCGTCGACCAATTTCGGCCGCTGCAAATCAAGTGTTTTTGACCGGCTCGCAAAATTACACAATACATCAATTTCCGCTACTGTTTTGGCAGTGGTCTGAATGCGAGCGACAAACTGCTGCAGATGATCCAGCAATTCGTTGTAAAGTGCCTTTTCACGCGCTAAAGATCGTTCTTTCGCACTCAATATCTGACTCTCAAATTCCCTGAGTTCCGGCGTAATGTATCGTTCGCTGTTCTTCGTCGTCTGACGACGCGTGTATTCTGTGGGAATCTGCTCCGTCGCAAGGCGCGGTACTTCAATGTAATATCCATGCACACGGTTGAAGTGAACCCGAAGGTTCTTAATACCCGTACGCTCGCGTTCTCGAATCTCCATCTCAGAGAGAGCCTGGCCTGAGTCGTCTCGAAGCTTGATAAGCTTATCAAGTTGACCGTCATATCCCTGTTGAATCACTCCACCATCTCGAATCATGGTAGCTGGCTCATCCTGAATTGCCCTCGACAGCAGCTCAGTTAAATCCGGCAACGCTTCCATCGAATTGCACAAATCAATGACTTCCTGACAGTCTCCCTCAGCGATCAATTCTGCGAGCGTCGGAATGGATAGAAGCGACTCTTTGAGTCGTACCAAATCAGCCGGTCTGGCGGTTCTTGTCGCAACTCTCGAAACGATACGTTCGATATCCCCAATCTTATGAAGAACCACCTTGGTCGACTCTGATCTTCCTTCTTCGCATAGATGCGCAATGATTCGATGCCTTCGTTCTACCTCTTGACGATTGCGAACCGGATAGCGAAACCACCTACGCAACTGCCTTGCTCCCATCGCTGTTGAACAATGATCGAACAGTTCCAGCAGGCTGTTTTTGGTGTCACCGGACAGTGTCGCTTCAATTTCCAGGTTGCGCCAGCTATGGCTATCCACCAACACAAACTCGTCGGGTTTTTCGATTTGCAAGCTCTGGACATGCGGCAGCTCTGCACCATAGACATCTCTTGCATACTGGAGCAGAGCACCGGCAACAGCGGTAGCTTCCGGGTACTGATCACATTCAAATACCGCTAGATCGATGACACCGAACTGTTTCTTGAGAAGTTCGCTTGCACGGTCGTAACTGAAGTACCACTGAGGCACTTCCTGAAGCCGATTTGTGCTCAAATTTTCTGTCTGATCGGTAGATTCGCTGACCAGAATTTCGGCAGGTTGGATTCGATCAATTTCGGACTGGATAGATTCAGATGCCGGATTTTCTCTCGCAGAAAACCTACCACTGGATACTTCCAGCATGGCTATCGACCAGCCCTTACTGAATTTCTTGACAGCCATCAGAATATTTTCAGTACGGGCATCCAGAAAATTCTCGTCTGTGAGTGTGCCTGGCGTGATGACACGGACTACTTTTCGTTCAACGGGGCCTTTTGAGGTTGTCGGATCTCCAATCTGTTCGCAGACCGCCACTGGAATCGAGAGCTTAATCAGTTTCTGAATATACTGATTGACACTATGAAATGGCACACCAGCCATTTTTACCGGGTTTGCAGTAGATTTTCCTCGGCTGGTTAGCGTAATGCCCAGCAGTTCGGCACCGCGCTCAGCATCCTCATAGAACATCTCATAAAAATCCCCCATTCTGTAGAACAGAAGGATGTCGGGATAATCTGCCTTGATGCGCAGGTACTGCTGCATCATGGGCGTTGTTCCATCTGCAGGTGATGCGCTCATGACAATCAGACGTGAGAGATGTACTGGCGATGCTTCAGTTGGATAATCTTTACCAGTTCGTCGTACAGTACAGAGTTGCCCGCCACTACCATTCCGGATTCAAGGAAGTCCTGATTCCCTAGAAAATCGGAAATCAATCCTCCCGATTCCTGAACCAACAATGCACCAGCGGCAATGTCCCAGGGTTTGAGTCCGGTTTCCCAGAATCCATCATATCTTCCACAGGCAACGTATGCCAGATCAAGAGCTGCAGATCCCGGGCGACGAATACCGGATGTTTTTTTCGAGAGCTCTCGGAATACATCAATCCACAGATCAATGTTGTCCATCTCGCGAAACGGAAAACCAGTTCCAATCAGGGCTCCTTCCATATTCCTCGTAGCGCTGGATCGAATTCGTCGATCATTGAGATGTGCGCCGGAGCCTTTTGATGCGGTAAAAAGTTCCTCGAGAATTGGGTTGTAAACCACTGCGTGCTGAAGCGCTCTGCCTCTACGCACTGCGATGGAAACACAGAATTGAGGAATTCCATGAATGTAGTTGGTGGTGCCGTCAAGTGGGTCGATAATCCACTCGCAATCCAGCCCTGGAGAAGAGTATTTCTCTTCAGCCAAGATGGCATGATTCGGATAGGCTTCATGAATGATCTCGACAATTTCCCGTTCTGCAACAATGTCTATCTCTGTTACGAAATCCCGTGCGCCTTTGGCATCATATCGGAGCTGATCAATGCGGTAGGACTTGTGCATGATGGTTTTTCCCGCACGGCGGGCCGCCTTAATTGCGATGTTCAGAAGTGGATGCACGTGGACGAATCGTTGTTGTCATAGGGAATAGCCAATCAAGACTATAATTTTAGTTTTTCAGGCTCAGAACAACCTCCGGCTCACATACGGAGTCAAAGGGCGCTCATTCGATCAGGTGTGAAGTGGATCAGGTTGCACAATCCGCATTCTTACGGTTTCTATCGACTGATCCTGCATCAAAATTGAATCTCCATTTTACTTTATCGTAGATAGTGGGTGAGCGTTGAATTCGCTAAAGTTTCAAGGTCATGAGCCAATCAGAACTCGGAGAATATTGAAATAATGGAAACCTATCGTCTATTCATCAATGGGCAGTATGTAGATTCAGCCAGCGGGGAGTGGATCGAAAGTGTCGATCCGTTCTCGGGTGAAATCTGGGCACGCGTGCCGCGCGGAAATGCTGAAGATGTCAACTGCGCCGTTGCTGCTGCCAAGCAGGCTTTGGAAAACCCTGAGTGGGCAGAGATGAGCGCCAGTTCGCGTGGCAAGCTGATGTTCAAGCTGGCAGACCTAATTCGCCAAAATGCAGATCGTCTGGCGGCTCTCGAAGTTAAGGATAACGGCAAGCTGTTCTCCGAAATGAAGGCACAAATGATGTATCACCCCGAATGGTGGTACTACTTCGGGGGACTGGCAGACAAGATCGAAGGCTCTATTGTTCCGATTGACAAGAAAAATGCTTTTGCTTACACCACCTACGAGCCGCTTGGCGTAGTGGGCGCAATTACTGCGTGGAACTCTCCGTTGCTGTTCATCGCTTGGAAATGCGCTCCCGCGTTGGCAGCTGGAAATACCGTTGTAGTCAAACCGTCGGAGTTTACTTCGGCAAGCTCTCTCGAATATGCAAAGTTGGTTCAGGAAGCCGGATTTCCGGATGGCGTGTTCAATGTGATCAGCGGCTATGGAGCTGATGCTGGCGCTGCGCTTGTGGATCACCCTGATGTTGCCAAGATTACTTTCACGGGCTCGGATCTTTCCGGCCAGAAGATTTATGAAAATGCTGCTCGAAGCATCAAGCACGTTTCCTTGGAGCTTGGCGGCAAATCGCCAAACATCGTTTTTGAAGATGCTGATCTGGACATGGCGGTCAAGGGTGCGGTATCCGGAATTTTTGCAGCAACCGGTCAGACCTGTGTTGCAGGTTCCAGACTGCTGGTTCAGGAAAGCATCCATGATGAATTCATGGAGCGTCTGCTTGAACTGGCGAAATCAGCGAGAATGGGAGACCCGATGGACGCGTCAACACATATCGGTCCCATAACGACTCGCCAGCAGTATGACAAAGTGATTTCCTATATTGAAATTGCCCAGCAGGAAGGTGCCGAACTGGTATTTGGCGGCAACCCTTGCGATGTTCCCGGTTCCGGTGGCAATCAGTTTGTGGAACCGACCATTTTTACCAACGTCTCTAATGATATGCGCATTGCTCAGGAAGAGGTTTTCGGCCCGGTTCTCGCAGTCTTGAAGTTCAAGGATGAAGAAGAGGCGATCAGAATCGGCAACGATGTCGTCTACGGACTTGCTGCCGGAGTCTGGACCAAAGATATCCGACGCGCGATGAGATTTACCAAGGCGTTGAAAGCGGGAACGGTATGGGTCAATACCTATCGGGCATTCAGCTACATGATGCCGTTCGGCGGAATGAAAAGAAGCGGTCTCGGTCGAGAGAGCGGCGTTGCTGCGATTCGAGACTATCTGCAAGTAAAAAGCGTGTGGCTTTCGACTGCTACAGAACTTCCCAATCCGTTCATCATCCAGTAGATTTACACGCGATCCTTGTAAGTACCGTGCCTGTAAGAATCGTTCTGATGGAACCTTCTCATCCGGGCAATATCGGAGCGGTTGCCCGGGCGATCGGAAATATGGGTTTTTCAGAACTTTCGCTGGTGCGACCGGTTGAATATCTTGTCGAAGAAGCGCGAGTGCGGTCGGCAAGTAATGAGGAAATTCTGGCGAACGCCGCGGTCTGCGCAAGTTTGAGTGAAGCGATCGGCGACTGTACGTTTGTCGTCGGAACCAGTGCAAGAATTCGCACCATCGGCTGGCCGAATCTGCCGCCTCGAGAGGCCATGAATCAGGTTGCTGACCGCAGCGTTCAAGGTGCAAAAGTGGCACTTCTATTCGGGCCGGAACGAGCCGGACTTTTGAATCGTCATATTGATCAGTGCGACATGCTTGTGCGTATTCCGGTCAACGAAGAAGCACCATCAATCAATCTGGCCGGTGCAGTGTTGATCATGCTGTATGAACTGCGTCTGGCCTTGGATTTCATTTCGGCAGCTGATTCAGGAACCTCAGTGACGTTGTCTCCGAATAGAGAGGAATACATGGCAACCCAGGCACAGGTGCAGGGTTTGTTTGAACACCTGCAACGCGTTCTTTCAGATGTTGATTTCATAGCGACTGGCCCCCGCGCAAGTCTGATGAGAAAAATCAGGCGGCTTTTTCTTGTGCCTGGCCTCACCGAAGATGAAGTGAATATACTGCGCGGGATTCTGACTGCTGTATCGAACAAGACCAGTGGCAGCAAACGCAGCTCTGAATGACATGGAGACGGAGAATTGCGGTTCGCTGGCTGGTCGGGTTGTCGATCGCCGCGTTGATCGCGTTTACAGGGCCCGTTTTCCTGCTGCTGACGGGAGATTACATGGGAAGGCATTGGTCACAGGCATCGACTGGATCTGCCGGAATTGCTCCGCATCCATCTGAATACAAAGAAGCGGTTGCTCAAGTTTATGCTGCAAGAGCATGGGGCGCACGCGGTGCGATTGCCGTCCATAGCTGGATTTCTGTCAAGCCCGCGAATGCGGACGCCTATACAGTCTATCAGAAAATCGGATGGCGTCTGCACTATGACGACACGGCTGTCGTTATTCGAGAAGACATACCCGATCGGCACTGGTACGGCAACAAACCTTGGTTACTGGCAGACATTCGAGGTGAGGGCGTAGATGAAGTCATTCAGAAGATTCACCAGGCAGCATTGAGTTATCCGCATCCCAAAGAATATCGTCTATGGCCGGGCCCGAACAGCAATTCGTTCACTGCCTGGATTGCAAGGCGAGTCCCGGAATTGCGCACGGATATGCCGCCGACCGCTATCGGAAAGGACTGGCTGGGACCGGGTACAGTCATGGGGAGTTCCCCGAGTGGAACGGGTTTTCAGGTGACGTTGCTGGGAGCGTTGGGCGTGACGATCGCCTTGGAGGAAGGGGTGGAGTTCAATATTGGCTGTGCACACTTCGGTATTGATCCTTTGGGGCTAGCTGTTCGTCTGCCTGGATTTGGAAATGTCTCCTTGTTCTCCGGAGGATTGAATCGGAATTGAATAAGCCATTGCAGTGATATACAATTTAGCTACGAACTTGAAATTTGGAACTTGCGACTCATCTTAAAACCAGTTGCGGGAAATACACGAAATATGTCGATAAATCTTACCGAATCAGCAGCGGAGCGAGTCCGCGGTTATCTGGCAGACGGAAACGGCCAGGGACTGCGGTTTGGCGTGCGAAAAACCGGTTGTTCCGGCTTTGCTTACGTGGTTGACATTGCAGAAGCAGCCAAGGCTGATGATCATGTATTTCAGAGTCGCGGCATTGACGTATTTGTTGATCCGAAGAGCTTGAGTCTGGTAGATGGAACAACCATTCATTTTCAGAAACAGGAGCTCGTCGAGTCGTTCGTATTTCAAAATCCAAATGTAAGTGCGGAGTGTGGTTGTGGTGAGAGCTTCACAGTTGAGTGAAGTTCTGATACATCCTCGCCGCATTTTCTTAATCCTCTAACTGCTTTCCAAAATATTTATGCCTGCGCTGTCGCAAATGTCTTCTGGCGCTATCAGACGTTCTGTTGTGATCGATACTCTGGGTTGCAAGGTCAATCTGTTTGAGTCCGAGTATCTCTATGATCAGCTGCAAACTTTGCAATGGGATAGATCGAAGAATGATCAAGGCGATCTTTGCATCATCAATACCTGCACTGTAACAAAAGAAGCGGATCGACAGTCGCGTCAGGCGGTGCGGCGGGCAATTCGCCGGAATCCCAACGCAAAGATTATTGTGACAGGCTGCTATGCGGAAATGCAGCCAGAAAAATGTGCAGAGATTCCAGGCGTCGATTTGGTAGTGCCTGGAACCAGAAAGCTGGAGATACCGCGTCTGGCATCGAATGACGCGAGTCACTCCAACTCAAGAGTGCTGGAATCCAAAGTTGGCTCGAGTGAGTTGCCGCAGGAACCCGTCGTAGCATTTGAATCTCGAAGCAGGGCTTTTTTGCAGGTACAGCAGGGCTGCGACAATGGCTGCACCTTCTGCATCATTCATCAGGCTCGCGGTCCGAGTCGCTCAATTCTGCCTACAACCATCAATCGCCAGGTGGAGCAATATGTGCAACAAGGATTTCATGAAATCGTAATTTGCGGAATTGATTTGGGTTCATATGGTGGTGATCTATCAAATGGTACTCAGCCAGCATTTAATCTTGCTTCACTCACTCGGGAACTTGCGACCCGCTATCCAGAGACCAGATTTAGATGGAGCTCGATCGACCCGGCTCATATCACACCGGACATTGTTGGTGTTCTGGAGGAACATGAAAATGTGTGTCCACATATTCATCTATCCTTGCAGAGTGCTTCGCCAATCATTTTGAAAAGAATGAAAAGAAGGTATACACCTGAGGAGGCGTATCAGGCGATTAAAAATCTTCGTCGTGTACGATCCGATCTGGTGCTTTCAGCAGACATCATGGCAGGTTTTCCGACAGAATCAGATGCGGATTTTGAATTGACTCGTACTGCACTCTACGATCTCGAAATCGCGTATCCGCATGTCTTTGCTTATTCCGAACGTGAAGGGACGCCGGCAGCAAGGATTCCAAAGTATGTTGCGGTTGAGGTACGCACATCCAGAGCAAAGAAATTACGGTTAGCTGGTGCAAAAATTCGCGAGCAAGTACTGAATCGTTATATCGGAAAGCAGGTTGATGTCTTGATCGAAGGTTTTGCTGACCAGCAGGCGAACGTAATCAGGTCTCGGATGTCCAACTATCTGCCAGTGTATTTCACGGATATAACCGGCGGGCAGCGAGGATTCAAGAATATTGTCGTTGCCGGGCTCTATCGGGATGGATTGTGGGGAGTCGAAGACTTATCAGATAAATCCAGTCATTGTTGCCCCCGTCAAATCACGGAAATTCCGGATGGCCAAACACCACAGCGATCTTTTGGAAGTAATCGATAAGAACCAATAGTCATGTGAGGTGTAAAACGTTAAATAGGGAAGATTCTCAATAAACCGTCAAGATAGCGAAAGCGTTTATGTTTTGTCTGCATCGATTGGCATTCGTTGTTATGCGATACAGGGTTGCCTTGCTCCATTACATAGAATCAATAGGCGACTTCTAGAACCGCTTTCGTGATGACGGAAGACTTAATCGAAGAAATATGGTCAAAGCCGTTGGCCGATTCGTAACGTGCGCTAACCCCGTGTCTTTTCAATTCCGCTGTACAAGTCTTACCGAATGAAGGAATCGTATTTCTATCCTTACTCCCAGTGATGACAATTATCTTCGTCGCCTGTGGAATTTTTGGGATGTAGTCCCATGCGGAAAGGCTTTTCAACCACGGCTTGATTTTTTATTTGAATTATCAATTCGATATTGTAGCCATTTTTGCGTATCACAGCCCCAAGCCACAAGTACGGCGTTATCAGCCAGCCCAGCATAGCGTCCCAGCAAAATTGCCGAAATCATCGAACCACCAGAATAGCCTAGCAAGACCAGCTTAGATGGGCGGTATTGCTCCTTCAATACCTTTATTGCGGCCGCCAACCCGTCAACGACTTCCTCTGTATACGAATCAATGTAGAACGGCCCAAATATCCCAGTGGTGCGGCCTGTAGGCAAACTGTAGCCAGGGCGAGCAATTGCAATTACATTCAGCTTTTTTTTCCTGAGCTTTTTAAATTGAGCACGAACCGCTTTGAAGTACTTGCCGTCTTTGGATGATCCGGCATCATCCTGCATGTACACGACAAGCGGTTGACCGGGTTTGAGTCCGCCGTCGCTGACCACATCAATCGCGAAGCACCCCCCACCCGCGTAAACTCTGTTTTGGTCCGTGCAACTCTCTTCGTCGGCAGAACGGGCGATATTGCAAACCGAAAGATAACAGGAAATCAGTGCGATTACAGTAGTTTTGGTTATATTCATTCTGAATTACTCCAATTTTCAGGGTCATGTATCTTGCGAGTGTACTCGCCACGATTTCCCCGGTGTTTGTATTTCGTGCGTACCGCTCTTCAGGTCGAATCGGCAAGGAATAAAATAAAAAGCCGAACCAGGAATTTTGAGCAAACTAACATGCAAACAAACAATCGAGATGCTTCTTAAGTTTACGATTCCCAAATTTTACATTTATTCAAAATAGTGATATGTAGAATTTTAGAGGGGCTTTTATACAATCCTGGTCAAATTAATCGTTGATTTCATTTTGTTTTCTTGGTGTAGAGTGAACTTCACTTGGTCGAAATTCTTCGGTAATTTCCATAACGTCGTTGATTCTTGCATTTGGATAAAAATCGAAGCGAAGTTAGAACTCTGTGTCAGGAGCCCATTGTATAAACGTAAATGTCCATTGCGGTTTGTGAATATCTATGGTGTTCCTGTAAACCTATCTCTAGGTTCTTTTTACGTCAGCAGTTGCGAATCGACTAAAATATTAGTATTGCTATTGAAGCGTAGCAAGTCAATGCAGCACGGTAAGAATGCCGAGTGAACCTTGGCAAACTTGCTGACTGCATTTTTAAATTTTTTCCACGATACTCCCTCTAGGTTGCACATTTATGACTAAAGAACGTACTCTATCCATTATTAAACCAGATGCTGTAAGAAGAGATTTAATCGGCGAAATCAACCGTCGATTCGAAGCTGTCGGGTTATCCATTGTAGCGTGTAGAATGCTGCATCTGACCCAGGAACAGGCTGAGGGATTTTACGATGTTCATCGGGAGAGGCCATTCTTTTCTAGCTTGGTCGAGTACATGCAATCGGGACCGATTGTGGTTCAGGTACTGGAGGGGCGGAAGGCGATTTCGGCGAATCGGACAATTATGGGTGCGACCAATCCAGCCGATGCAGCACCGGGAACCATTCGCGCGGATTTAGCCGAATCACTAGAAAGAAACTCGGTTCACGGATCCGATTCCAGGGCAACTGCTAAAACTGAAATCGAATTTTTCTTTTCTCCTGACCAGATTCATTCAAGATCGCTTTACATTGCCTGAGTTTAGATCGTTTTGATGTGCCAACTGATATGTCCGTCAATTTAATCGGTTACGAACGGATTGCTCTCACTGAGTTTATGGCAGAGCTTGGCGAGCCATCCTATCGTGCTGACCAAATCCTGAAGTGGATTCATCAGCGAGGTGAATCTCGGTTTGATGCCATGACGGATCTCAGCAAGCCGCTACGAAGGCGATTGAACGAAATGGCGAATATTGAGGGACTAAAGGTTGCTAGTGAAATTCTGTCATCGGATGGCACGCGCAAGTGGCTTCTGGAACTTGCAGAAGGCAACTGTGTGGAAACTGTATTCATACCGGAAGAAACAAGAGGCACTCTTTGCATTTCTTCTCAGGTCGGCTGTTCATTGACCTGTTCGTTCTGTGCAACAGGTCGTCAAGGCTTCAACAGAAATTTGACCACGGCCGAAATCATCTCCCAGGTTTGGTTTGCACGCAACGCACTTAGAACCGAACAAATGGATCGTCCAATTACCAACATCGTGCTGATGGGTATGGGCGAGCCGCTTCTCAATTACAATCAGGTTGTTCCCGCACTGCGATTGATGCTGGATGATTGCAGTTATGGTTTTTCCCGAAGAAGGGTTACGTTAAGCACGGCAGGAGTGATTCCGGGAATTGAGCGTCTGTTGGAAGATTGCCCCGTAAGTCTCGCCGTTTCCCTGCATGCACCCAACGATGAACTTCGCAACCAATTGGTTCCGTTAAATCGAAAATATCCGATCCGGAAACTGATGGAGGCCTGCCGTAAATACGCTGGCTATGATCGTCGATGGCGGGTCACATTCGAATACATCATGTTGAATGGCATAAACGATTCAATCTGGCACGCCCGTCAACTTGCCCGCATTCTCTCGGACATACCAAGCAAGGTGAATCTAATCCCATACAACCAGGTTGATGGTCTTGAATATGACAGATCCTCCAAGGACTCAATTAACCAATTTCGTGATGTTCTTCTGGCTGCTGGAGTGATGACGATTACGCGCAAGACGAGAGGAGATGACGTGAATGCCGCATGCGGTCAACTGGTTGGCAGATTTAAGGATCGAACCAAGCGTTCAATCCGACTCGGCACCGCTGTACCAGCAGTTTAATTGCGACAGTACGAGTTCTAGGGATACGAAAATGACGGTTAAAATTCAGTCAGTTCGTGGAATGAATGACTTGTTGCCAGGAGACATAGAGCTGTGGCAACAGGTAGAACAGGCAATTCGACAGATTGCAACGCTATATGGGTACAGTGAGATTCGTTTGCCGCTGCTGGAAAGAACCGAGCTCTTCAAGAGGTCTATTGGCGAAGCGACCGATATTGTAGAGAAGGAAATGTATACCTTTCTCGACAACAATGGCGAAAGCATGACACTTCGACCTGAAGCGACCGCCAGTTGCGTTCGAGCCGGGGTGCAGCATGGATTGTTTTACAACGCCAAGGCGCGATTGTGGTACATGGGACCAATGTTTCGCTATGAACGTCCGCAGAAAGGACGATATCGACAATTTCATCAGTTTGGAATTGAAGCTTTCGGCTGGACAGGTCCGGACATCGACGCTGAAATTATTCTCGTCAGCAATGCCCTTTGGAAACTTCTGAAAATTGATCAGGACGCAAAGCTGGAGATTAATTCGCTTGGAACACCACAGTCAAGAGAGCAGTATCGCTCTGAACTTGTCGCATATTTTGAGAATTACAAGGACAGTCTCGATGATAGCAGTCAACGAAGGCTGAGCACGAATCCCCTTCGAATTCTGGACAGCAAGAATCCTCAAATGCAGGACCTGATTCAATCAGCGCCCGTTCTGACGGATTACCTGAGTTTGGAGTCAGAACAGCATTTCGCAGAGTTGTGTTCCCGACTGCATGATCTGGAAATTGGCTACACAGTGAATCACCGGCTGGTGAGAGGACTGGACTACTACACAGGAACCGTGTTCGAGTGGGTGACAGATCGACTCGGCGCACAGAATGCAATCTGTGCTGGCGGCCGTTATGACGGGCTTGTTGAGGCGCTTGGCGGAAAAGACGTGCCGGGTGCCGGATTTGCAATGGGTATAGAGCGACTTGTTGAAATTGCTAAACAGGGATCCATGAAACTCAATGACCGAACGACACAAGCGTATGTCTGTTCGTTGGGAGACTCAGCGCAGCGGCTAGGATTTTCAGTGGCTGAAACCCTCAGAGCGTCTGGAATATCGACTACAGTTCACTGCGGCAGTGGAAACCTGGCACGGCAACTCCGTAGTGCTGATCGGCTGAGTGCCTGGGTTGGTATTATAATCGGCGAATCTGAAGTCTCTTCCGACACGGTAACCATCAAGAATCTGCAGAGCGATGAGCCGCAGAAAGTTGTTTCTGTTGCCAATGTTGTCGAAGTTGTGAAGCAGATGTTGGCAACCAAAAGATGATTGCACAGAAACGAATGTTAGGTATTTGAGAATTTCTGATGACCCCCGAGGACGAACGGTTAGAACAAATCAAGGAGTGGTGGAAAGAGTATCGCTGGACGATACTCGGCGGTACCGCGCTCGGAATCGCGGCCATTGGTGGATGGACCGGCTGGAACGAATACACGCAAACGCAACAGGAATCCGCGTCAGCTCTGTATCAGCAAGTGTCAGTTGCAGTCGTTGAAAATAACTATAACTCCGCAAGAGACTCAATTGACGAACTGCTCAGTGATCATCCGAATACTGCTTATGCCGGGAAAGCGTTGCTTTTGATGGCACGCGCCAGTTATGAAAATGGGGAAGAAGATGAAACCCGCAAGTACCTGTTGCAAGCGATTGATGATGCGACAGAAGCTTCGACAATTCATGTTGCACGTATACGTCTCGGACAGTTGATGATTGCTGAAAAGCAGTATGAGGAAGCGCTTGAGCTATTAGACATTAGGAATATGGGCGGTTTTGATTCGCATTACCACGAATTGCGCGGAGATGCATATCGTGCACAGGAACAGTTGAAAGAAGCGCAAGAGGCTTACCGTGCAAGTCTGGATACACTAGCCCCCGGGTCCCGGTACACGGCGATACTCAAATTGAAGTTGAACGATACTTTGGTTCAGGAGTAAAGAAAGGATGAAACTCCGACTTCTCATTGTAGTAGCCATTAGTCTTGTGCTCGTGTCCTGTGCAGGCAGAGACAGAAAGGCTGCGCCGTCACCGACGCCACTTACCGCGACTAGCGCTATTGTTCAACTGAACCAATCTTGGCAGAGCAGCAGTTCAGCGTCCGGATCGAATCAAGGCAAGTTTCTGACTCTATTGCCAGCATTGTCCAGTGACAGAATCATCTCTGCATCGTCCGACGGAACTGTCTCTGCAGTCAGCAAAGACAAGCCAAGCTTGTTGTGGTCTTCCAGTTTGGATGAAGACATTTCGGCAGGCGTGGGAGAAGCCGACGGTGTAGTGGTAGTTGTGAGCGAATCAGGAACTGTTATCGCCTTCGATTCAGTGACCGGAATTCAAAGGTGGGAGCAACAAATTAACCAAATTGTTTTTGCTCAGCCCTTAGTCTATCGGGGCAAGGTAATTATGCGAACGATTGATGGTGACCTGCTTGGGCTTGATTCCAATACCGGAGAAATAGTCTGGGATGCCATATTCAGTCAGCCGGAGTTCGTCATTTTTGGATCTCCTCAGCCAATCGGGTTCAACAATCTAGCGGTTGTCGGAAATGCAACCGGCCGGATTATTGCCACAGATTTAGATACGGGTTTGGAAGCCTGGCAGATTTTTCTGGCATCTGATCGCTCACCAGAACTTTTAAACGAATCTGAAACAATTCCAGTCATCGTCGGTGAAGAGCTTTTTATAGCGGATTCTCCTAGCGCAGTTGTTGCCTACGATTTATCTAGCGGCAACCTTTTGTGGGAACAACGCAGACCAACTGCGAGACGGCTTGTTGTTGATGATTCCCAGGTTTATGGAATTGATACCAATGGCAGGGTTTATGCTTTGGGACGAAGTGATGGGTCGATTCGCTGGGAACAGAATGCCTTGCTGTATCGTAACGTAAGCAACATTGCACTGGTTGGCGGTTATCTTATTGTAGGTGATGGAGAAGGGTATCTTCACGTTCTGGATACGAGATCTGGAGAACTTGCTGGCCGAGCAAGAGCGGGCAAAGATGTGGTTTTCAACGGATTTCTGGTCGAAGACGCGACTCTGTATGTCGCGTATAGTTCCGGGAGGATTGAGGCTTTCACTTTACAATCTGACGAATGACTTGCACTTGATTTAGTTCAGCGTGCATCGGGTGCCAACAGCGCACTAAATCAGAATCTTCCTTGAATGAGCCTTTCTTATGTTACCTGTCATCAGCATTGTGGGTCGTCCCAATGTTGGAAAATCAACCTTGTTCAATCGACTCACGCGAAGTCGTGATGCTCTGGTTGACGACATTCCAGGCGTAACTAGGGACAGTTTGTACGGGGTCGCCCAGTTTGGCGACCGCAGTTTTCTGATAGTCGATACTGGTGGTATTGGGGAGAATGACGACACCCTCTCCAAATTGATAACCAGCCAGGTTGAGTCCGTTCTAGAGGATTCGGACGCAATCGTATTCCTCGTAGATGCCACTCAGGGATTGACCGTAGCAGACGAGCAGATTGCGCAAAGACTGGGCAAGATTGATTTGCCATTATCAATTGCGGTAAACAAAAGCGAAGGGTTAGTTCCGGAACTGGCTTGTCTTGAATTTCAATCACTTGGATTTTGCGACCCAATACCCATTTCCGCACGTCGCGGAAGTGGAGTCTCTCAAGTATTTGATCCAATCGTAAAATCGCTTCCGCAGATTGACGATCCACTGTGGCTTGATCCAGGGCCGAAAATTGCTGTGATCGGTAGACCGAATGTAGGCAAGTCCACCTTGATCAATTCGATTTTCGAAGAAAACCGACTCATCGTCAGTGATGTGCCCGGCACTACACGCGACAGCGTAGTTGTTCCATTGGAGCGCAAAGGCGAGCGCTTTCGATTTATCGATACCGCAGGAGTTCGCCGTCGTTCGCGAGTGGGGAAATCTCTCGAAAAACTGTCTGTAGTGAAGACATTGCAGGCAATCGAAGCAGCACATGTCGTGGTGCTTGTGCTTGATGGGACGGAATCGATTGCTGATCAGGATGCAACACTAGCGGGACTAATTCGTCGTGCTGGACGTCCTGTGGTTATCGTGATCAACAAATCCGACAAAATCAAGAATCGAGACCGAACTGAAATAAGAGGGATGCTTCAACGTAAACTTGCCTTTGCGCCCCATCATGAGGCTCTATTTGTGTCGGGTCTCAAACGGCAAGGAATTTCCAAGTTGCTAGAGGCAGTCGGCAAGGCTTATCGTTCTGCGATGATCGAAATGCCAACCTCGATATTGAACAGGTATCTGCAGGATGCCATAACGCAGACGCCTCCGCCGATGTCTAAACGTCGTCAGGTGAAGCTGAAGTATGCACATCAGGGCGGGCGGAATCCACCTGTCGTTGTAGTACACGGCAACAACGTAGACTCCGTTGCGGATCACTATCGACGTTTTTTGGAAAACTACTTCAGGGAGCGTTTCAAATTGTTTGGAGCGGATGTAAGAGTCGTATTTCGTTCTGGAAGAAACCCGTTCGACAAAAAAAGGTAACTGGTACTAACCAAGCATCCTATTCCTCAACAGCCTCCACATCGCAGTGGAGAACACCTTTCCCGAGTTGGGCGGTGACTTTTTCTCCGGCGGTGATCGTTCCTGCCCGACGCATGATGGAATTGTCTGACACTTTTCGCACGATTGAATACCCGCGATCAAGGGTTGCGACTGGATTAATTCCCTCAAGACGTGCTCTCAGCGACTCAGTACGGGTATTGTATTTATCGCACAATTCCTTCATCTGGAGTTCAAGCAAGTTTTGCATGTTTGAACACTGTTGCTGATAAAGTGAAATTTTCATCGATGGCGATTTTCGCAGCAGTTGATGGTGCTGCAGATCAATTTGTTTGATATTCCGGCTGATGAGTGTGTTAACTATACTTTGCAGACGAATAAGTGAGTTTTCGAAATCACCTTGAAAGTTTTCAATTCGCTGCTTGGGATGAACGAGACTTTTCTCTGCCAGATCAACACTTTGTGCCTTGTCATTCAGTTTTCTCCTGATTATGTCGATGAGGTTTAATCTAACGTTCTGTAATTCAGTCAACATTTCATCTACGGACGGAGTACTCAGTCGTTCTGCTGCAGCGGTGGGAGTCGCTAGATATTCATCAGCAACAAAATCTGCGATGGAATGATCATAATCGTGTCCGATTCCCGTCACGATTGGAATTTTGCTATCAAAAATTGCATCAGCGACTAATTTTTCATTGAATGCCCAGAGATCCTCGATTGACCCACCGCCTCTTGCGATAATCAGTGCATCTACTTTTTTTCTTGAATTGGCATATTGAATTGCTTCCGCAATCTTTT
This sequence comes from Arenicellales bacterium, assembly GCA_965219265.1. Taxonomy (GTDB): domain Bacteria; phylum Pseudomonadota; class Gammaproteobacteria; order Arenicellales; family JAJDZL01; genus JAJDZL01. The sequence goes on along the minus strand of OZ244730.1, from coordinate 2,151,285 downwards.
CTGCAGCCCCATCGCCCTGAACTGCTACAGGGTAAATCAGTAGTGAAATACTTGGATTTCTACGTTTGAACGCGCGAATGATATCCAGAACGGCTGCACCAGACGGAGAAGTGATAATTCCAACTGCTCTTGGGTATTTAGGTACAACTCTTTTTCGGTCATCAGCAAAATATCCTCTCCTTTCGAGGTCTTTCTTGAGCCTTTCATAGGCGAGATATAAAGCCCCCTTGTCTTTTTTCAGTTCAAGGTCGTTTACGATAAATTGATATTTTCCTCTGGCCGAGTATAAGGAGACTCGACCAGCCAGTACAACTTGCAATCCATCGGCTGAACTCGGATTGCCTAGTTTGTTTCTAATCCTGTTTGCAGTTTGCCCAAACATTGCGCAGTCAATGGCCGATGATGCGTCTTTGAGCGTGAAATAAGAGTGACCCGATTGAGCGGTTGAAAATCCTGATATTTCGCCTTCAAGCTGAATATTCCCAAAAGTACTTTCAAGGAGTGTTTTAGCTTGAGCATTCAATTGAGTCACCGTGTAAACGGTTACTGACTCTTGCTTTTTGGTGACAGTCATGCCATTGCGTCCACGGTGATTGGGATTTTGAAAGTGACTGAAATTCAGGTTGTGCTGAATCAAGAATACTATACAAATTCGATGTGAAAATCCTTAAATTCAGAATTTTCGGCAGTACCCCAGGCCATCAATTTAGCAGTGAAATGCCGCAAAAAATCTCAATACTGGATATTCACATCGTTATAATTATTAAATGGAAAGCCTCGAACAAGCACTCACTTTTGATGACGTATTACTGGTTCCGGCGCGCTCTTCCGTACTGCCAAAAGACGTCAGTCTTAAAACCTCCCTCACAAGAAATATATCTATGAATTTGCCGCTGCTCTCGGCGGCTATGGATACCGTTACAGAGTCCAGCATGGCAATCAAGCTGGCTCAGTTGGGTGGTCTTGGCGTTATTCATCGAAATTTGTCTCCCAAACGTCAGGCATTGGAGGTTCGTAAGGTCAAGAAGCACGAAAGCGGCATCGTTGCGGATCCTATTACAGCGACTGCGAATATGTCGATTGTGCAAGTTTCCGATTTGATGAAAAAGCACAAAATTTCCGGGGTTCCGGTTATGGACAACGGCCATCTGACTGGAATCGTTACAAATCGGGATTTGCGTTTTCAAGAACGCAGTGATCAGTCGATTACTACTGTGATGACACCGAAAGAACGCTTGGTCACAGTCAAAAAAGGCGAAAAGAAGAAGAATATTCTGGATCTGCTTCACGCAAATCGTATAGAAAAACTTCTGGTAGTTGATGACGATTTCGAGTTACAGGGGTTGATTACCGTTAGAGATATTCTGAAATCGGAAGTCTATCCGAATTCGTGCAAAGATAAAGCTGAAAGACTGATGGTTGGTGCGGCTATTGGAACCGGAAGCGAAGCCATGAACCGTGTCGAAAAACTGATTGAAGAGGATATTGATGTCCTTGTCGTTGATACTGCACACGGACATGCGGAACGGGTACTGGCTCAGGTCAAGGAGATAAAGAAGCAGTATCCTGCAGTAGATGTGATCGCTGGTAATGTTGCAACCGGCCGTGCTGCGCTGGATTTGGTTGAACATGGTGCTGATGCAGTCAAGGTTGGCATCGGTCCGGGCTCAATTTGTACAACCAGAGTAGTTGCAGGAGTGGGAGTACCTCAGATTTCTGCGATTCTTGACGTTGCAAGAGCATTGAGAAACGAATCAGTTCCTGTTATTTCAGATGGCGGAGTTCGATTTTCAGGCGATTTGGCAAAAGCAGTTGCTGCCGGCGCTCATTCCATCATGATTGGAAGCCTGCTGGGCGGCACAGATGAGGCACCGGGAGATATCGAGGTATACGAGGGCCGAACATTTAAATCTTACCGTGGAATGGGTTCCATTGGAGCGTTGGAAGGCGGATCGAAAGATCGATATTTTCAGGAATCGGAAAGTGATCGGATCAAGTTGGTGCCCGAAGGTATAGAAGCACGAGTTCCGTACAGAGGTGCAGTGCAGCACATCGTGCACCAGTTAGTGGGCGGGCTGCGCTCAAGTATGGGATACACAGGATGTGCGGATTTGGATGAGTTGCGCAAGCAGGGACGCTTCGTGCAAATTACCAATGCGGGTGCACGCGAGAGCCATGTTCACGACGTAGAGATTGTCAAAGAATCTCCAAATTACCAACGCAAGTAGGACATTTGTGGCGGAAGACTATCGGCTCGAACTGCCCAAAGATCGCATTTTAGTACTGGATTTTGGTTCGCAGTACACCCAGTTGATTGCTCGCAGAGTCCGTGAATGCGGAGTGTATAGCGAGATCTTTCCATATGATGCTTCTCTACAAGAAATCTATAACTTTCATCCGTCCGCGGTGATTCTGTCCGGTGGCCCAGCCACCGTAACAGAAGAATTCACTGCGAGAGTGGCACCGGAAGTTCTGGAGATGGATGTTCCGGTGCTGGGAATCTGTTATGGAATGCAAACCATGGCTGCTCAACTTGGCGGCAAGGTGGAGAATTCGCTGGTTCATGAATATGGGCACACCGAGCTGAAAGTAATTGGTGAGTCTGACTTGTTGTCTGGGTTGGCCGCAAAATCCGAAACCGGCGATTCGATTTCCATAAATGTGTGGATGAGCCATGGCGATCGCGTTATTAAGTTGCCGGACGGCTTCTCGACAATCGCAGAATCGGCTGCTTCGCCGTGTGCTGCGATAGGCGATCGCACTCGAAAATTATACGGGCTTCAGTTTCATCCTGAAGTCACACACACAAATTACGGCAAACAGATACTGGAACGATTTCTGTTTCGCGTTTGTCAGTGTGTTGCGACTTGGCAGTCGGGATTCTTCATCAAACATCAGATTGATTCAATTCGACAACAAGTCGGCAGCGATAAAGTGATTCTCGCGTTGTCGGGCGGTGTCGATTCTTCTGTTTGTGCAGCCATTCTCCATGAAGCGATTGGGGACCAGTTGATTTGCATATTCGTTGATAACGGATTATTGCGTTTGAACGAGGCACAAATGGTTCAGGAAGCTATCACAAAAAAAATTGGGGTAAACGTAATTTTCGTTGACGCAGCAGATAGGTTCTTGGGGGAATTGTCGGGAGTCACAGATCCGGAAACAAAACGCAAAATTATCGGGCGGGTATTCATTGAAATTTTTCAGGAGCAGGCTGAAGAATTAACGGATGTCAAGTGGCTAGCACAGGGCACGATCTATCCAGATGTAATTGAATCTGCGGGATCAAAGACGAACAAAGCGAAAGTCATTAAAAGTCATCACAATGTTGGTGGGTTGCCAGACACTCTGAATTTGAAGTTGCTCGAGCCCTTGCGAGACCTTTTCAAGGATGAAGTCAGGGTGATCGGTTCCGAACTCGGCCTCGCTGATGAAATTGTCTATCGTCATCCGTTTCCCGGCCCGGGTCTGGGAGTGCGCATACTTGGTGAGGTGAAGAAGAGTTATGCAGACATGCTCCGATTGGCGGATGCCATCTTTATCGAGGAATTGACAGAAAACAATCTCTACTACGAAGCCAGCCAGGCATTTGCAGTATTTTTACCGATCAAATCTGTAGGAGTGGTTGGAGATAATCGCGCTTACGAATACGTCGTGAGTCTTCGAGCGGTGCAGACTCTGGATTTCATGACTGCCAACTGCATGCGAATTCCGTACGAGATTCTGGAGGTTATTTCCAGCCGCATCGTCAACGAAGTCGCCGGAATCAGCAGGGTCACTTATGACATCTCAAGCAAACCGCCTGCAACGATTGAGTGGGAATGATTCTTCGTCCGGCACACGCTGGCACCACTGTATTACTTGAAACACGAAAGTATCCTCACCTATTGGAGAAGATTGAAATTTCCCTTGTATGAATTTCAATCGGTTTGCTATTTTGGCATTGCTTTCATTTTGCTTCACCAATTGCAAAGCGACTTGGTGTTTCTGGTATTGCAGTAGTAACAAGAATAATGGGAATGGTATTAGCTGCAATTGCTTTTGGAATGCTTGCCGAAGGAATAAAAGGACTACTCCCAGGCCTTGCTTAATAACTTCCTTACTTGAATGACCGCTTATGGCCGTAAGCGGTCATTCACAGTCACTTAGCCGGCGAAACTGGGAGTGAATCGTCAGTTGTAGGCTTCTTCTTCGGCGTTGGGACCAAACCGTCGCGGCCGCGTTTACCATATTGCCGTTCGTTCAATTGAACGACATTTTCCTTCACTGCCGTCATACTGTCTCGAGATTCCCTTGTCGATAACCGTGAATAGCGCTGGTGCCTCGCGTGATCTCATAGCGATGCCAGTCGGAACCTTCCGCACCAAACGGAGGCTTTGATCGTCGGACCGATACGATCTCGTATGGACTTCGTATTGCGGAGGATTTATTGGTTATGCAGATTCACGTGCAGTAAATCAAACCTTCCAGCTCGAAGCTGGGTAGCGAATGATGCCATTGGATCGTTGCAATTATGTGGGAAATGCTTACCAGCGTTTCCTACCACCACCGGATCTCTTTTCTTGGGGCTTCGCTTCATTGACTTTGATTTCGCGGCCGTCGAGGCTGGAACCATTAAATTCTTGGATCGCTTTCTGCGCCTCTGCATTGCTCGACATCTCGACAAAAGCAAAACCCTTGCTCCGGCCTGTATCGCGGTCTGAGATCACATTTATGGATTCAACTGTGCCGCACTTGCTAAAAGTATCCTGCAGAGTTTGCTGGTCGGCTGAGTACGGTAAATTACCTACATATAGTTTCATTGTTTAAGTCCTTGCTCGATTATCGAGCCTTGTGTGCGCATTTCCGGTATTCAATCAATTAGCACAGGTTTTGCTGTTCCATTGACATGGTGTTAACGAAATCAGGAATTAGAAGTGATTGCCGAAGACTGGCGGAGAAATAAAACTCTTGAAGTGAAAGTCGGGATAGGAAATTCTAATCTAACAGTACCATACACCACAAATCAAGGATAAGCTATGTTTAATAGGAGATGGAATTACGTTTCATTCATAAGAACCCCAGACTGTCTTTAGACTACAAAGTGAATGTCCGCTATTGGCCGAAAGCGGACATAAATTAGATAAATTTAGGGGGAATTAGGTTGGAATCAATAAAACAACACAGTTTAATGTCTGCTTACGACCCAAAGCGGACATTCTGCTTAATTCAATATTTTTGAAATGATTTCAAAGCACATCATTGCTCTAATTTTAGTTGCAATAATTTTTATTCTTCTTTTTGGTAAGTACTGGCGAGTACCATTTGACCATGCGCATTGGAACAAAAATACTAAGCGAGCAACTTTTATAACATGTCTAGCAATTTTGATAGGCGTATTTTCTACTGACATAGATGCTAAAAAGCTATCGCTTTAATCAATTGGTGCATTGTCACTTTTGTTATATCCGTGGTTTAAGTGGAAGTGTATCCCCTCAAAGCATGTAAAGCCAATCTGGGTTAAATTTCAAGAGAGACTTCTGTTAAGTTAACGATACGCAACAGCAGTCAGGAAAAGAGTCAATACGATTCAGGGAAAGTCGTCAAAGACATTCGACATCAGACCCGGCGTACGTATTGCGCAAAAGAGAACATCCGCATCGTTCCGGATGGCCTGCAAGGTGAAGCCAGTATCGCTGAACGGTGGTGCCGGGAAGGCATTGATCAAAACGTGTACCAGCGCTGGAGCAAGGGATCTTTGGAAGCCAAAAAACAACGCTTGGCTGAAACGGTTGTCGATCCACGGCGTACTGCTGTACGGCAGGGCTTGTTCGCCAAAGGTCTGGCAACGGTCTCGCAAGCGATCCTGTGGATGCTTTTCTCCCTGTTGTTTTCGATCATCGTCGAGTGGGTGGGGATGCTACTTTGGTGGCCGGAACAAGGCTTCGACCACAGTCGCACGATGCTTGCCAAAGAGATCGGCTATCTGGATAGTGACTTTCGCCGTAACGTCGTGACATCAGATCCCGCCCGCTTTGCCAAACAGGTGGCCGATGGGACTTATCACTACCTGTTTGAGGTTACGGGAGTCGTGGCCTTTATCCAATGGGTCTCTCCACCGCCACGACAGGAAGAGCAAGGAGTGCATCCGACACTGCACAAGATCTACCGGCTGCTCGCTGAATTTGTAATTGCGGCCATGCAAGTGACCTAGGTGTTCTCGGTGCGCCTGGCGATTCTCAGTTTGGCGACACCGGTGTTCCTGTTGTTCAGTCTGCTGGCTTTGGTTGACGGTCTGGTGCGACGGGATCTTCGCCGCTTGGGAGGAGGGCGAGAGAGTTCATTCGTGTACCACTATGCCAAGAAGGCAGTGCTACCGCTCGTAGTGATTACTTGGGTAACGTATCTGGCTCTTCCGTTCAGCCTGCATCAGACCTTTATCGTGCTTCCATTCGCCGCACTGTTTGCATTCGCTGTGCCAGTGACCGCCAGTACCTTTAAGAAGTTACCTTTGAAAAACACGGGCGGAATGGAGCAATCTGTCTGATTCAGATGATGTCAGCTATGGGACTCATAATAATCTGTAAATGTTCATGATTCTGGGTGTTAAAGTAATTAACGCCACAAAAGTGAACATAATAATCATCATAATTTTGAAGATACTGTAGATGTATTGATATAATGTCCAATATTATATACACTATACATTATAGTGACCATAAATATGGACAATAAATGAGTAAAACCCAATTAGACTTGATGCTGCCGATTCCGGTGAGGCGGGCGGTTCGTAAGCTTGGAAAGGATATCCGTGATGCCCGGCTCAGGCGACGTATTCGAACGGCTGTCATGGCCGAACGGGCCTCTATCAGCCGAACAACCCTGAACAAGATAGAAAAGGGCGATCCCGGCGTTTCATTGGGTAACTACGCCAATGTGCTCTTTGTGTTGGGCATGGCGGAGCGGTTGGGTGACTTGGTGGACGTCAAGACAGATACGGTGGGACTTGGGCTTGAAGAGGAGCGTTTGCCGCAACGTATCCGCAAGCCGCGCCAGAATAAATTCGGGCGCATGTCGTCCCAGTCTGGACAGAAGAGTAAAGCGTGATGGAAACAGAAGTGTATGTTTATGTGGATATTGTCGGTACGCCGCATCTGACTGGGCGACTGTGGCGCACGTGCGCAAAGGTAGGCAAAGGGCTACGTTCGAATATCATTCAGGCTGGATTGAGAATGTAGATCGTTTCTCCCTAGAACCGGCTCTGACGCTTGGCCCGGGGCTCTTTCACACACCTTCAGGTAAACCCCTGTTCGGTACCATCGGCGACTCCGCCCCCGATCGCTGGGGGCGAGTTCTGATGCGTCGGGCTGAAGGCGCGGGCGAGACGCCGCGCACCCTGATGGAAATCGACAATCTGCTCATGGTTGATGATGAAGTCCGATAAAGCGCCCTTCGCTTTGCCAGGCAGGAGGGTGGACCGTTACTTGCCGAAAATGAAGCCGCTCGCATACCACCCCTGATCGATCTGCCGCAATTGCTGTCGGCAGCGGAGAACGTCGTTGGTGACACGGATAACGACGAGGATCTGCGCCTGCTGCTGGCCCCCGGCTCATCATTGAGTGGTGCGCGCCCAAGGCTTCTGTTCGCGACCGGGACGGGCATCTCTGCATAGCGACAATCAAGATGAGAATCTTGCGACAATCAGGATAAGAAAAGGTTTCGCGTCCTGAAACGCAGTGAGGACGAAGTCCGAATGGAGTTTCAGGACGCGCGGTCGAAAGAATATTCGACCCTCTGAATTGCTGACTTGACGTTTGCGACAGTTCCGGCACTAAACTTGCAATTTCGCAGCCATGCGGGGTTCACAAGATGCCGGGATGTCATGTAAATGATTATCAAGTGAGAAAATTCATGAAACTAAAACTAACTCATTCGATTGAGAAAGCCGCTGTGAAATCTGGATTCAGCTGTGCTACCGGCTACCGAATCAACAAGGACAGTCGGCTTCCGTCTGAAAAACCCAAAGTGCCCCGTGGTGGTCGCCGGTCGGATCCATTGGCAGGCATATTTGAGGAACAAGTGGTGCCGATGCTGGAGAAATGCCCGAACCTACGTGCGGTCGCTGTGTATCGGGAAGTGATGCGCCTCAATCCACAGCTCGCTCCCGGCGTGAGGCGTACATTGGAGCGTCGCATTCGTGACTGGAGAGCGCAGTATGGTCCGCAGCAGGAAGTGATTTTCCGCCAGCGTCAGGAGCCCGGACGCATGGGCATATCGGACTTTACCGACATGAACTGGATCGGTGTGACGATTGGCGGGTGCAAGTTTGATCACAAGCTGTATCACTTCCGCCTGGCGTGGTCGGGCTTCACCCATGTCGATGTAGTTCAGGGTGGCGAGAGCTTTGCTGCATTGGAGCAGGGAGTGCAGGATGCGCTGTGGACTTTAGGCGGTGTGCCGCGTGAATGCCGCACCGACAGCCTGTCGGCAGCGTTTCGCAACATCAGCAAGGATGATGGCGAGGACCTGACCGAGAGTTATCGCCAGTTGTGCGAGCACTACGGGATGCGGGCGACACGCAACAATCGAGGCGTGGCGCACGAAAACGGCGCCATTGAAGGTCCGCATGGACATCTGAAGCGTGCGATCGAAGATGCGCTGGCACTGCGTGGCTCGAAAGATTTCGAGACGCTGGATGAGTATCGGGATTTCATCGCCCAAATCACAAGCAATATCAATCTGCGGCACAGCAAGAAAATTGAGGCGGAGCGCGAAGTGCTGCAGACGCTGCCGGGCCGACGCACTACGGATTACAAAGAAACCAACGTACGGGGCACCCGTTCCAGCGGTTTCGTTCTGCGCAAGGTGTTTTACACGGTGCCTTCGCGTCTGATCGGTCATCGTCTGGGAGTGCGGCTCTACGCGGATCGTGTAGAGCTGTATCTGGGCGCTCGCCATCAGCTGACATTGCCACGCGGTCATCACCATTCATCGTCCAGGCATTGGTGTGCGCATGTGGTCAATTATCATCATGTGATTCATTCTCTGAGGCGCAAGCCGATGGCGCTGATGAGTTGGGTCTACCGAGATCAGCTGTTTCCGCGCGAGGCGTATCGACATTGTTTCGAGGTGGCACTGGAGCGCACCACGCCACGGCAAGCCTGTCGGCTGGCGGTAGATCTGCTGTCGTTGGCTCACGACCACAACTGCGAAGCCCGGCTGGCGCAGCAGATCGAACAATGCCTGCGGCAAGGCGCGCTTCCGGATGTGCTCAAGATGCAAAAGCAATTTTCCGTGCAGCACGGCACCATGCCGCAACTGCATGTGGAATCGAGCACCCTGGCCAGCTATGCGTCGCTGCTGCAGCAAGGAGCTCAGTCATGAGTGCCAAGCGTCACAAAAGCAGCCATTCGACCGATGCAGTCAAATTGGCGCTGATGCTATCGGAGTTGCGCCTGCCAGCGATGAAACAGATGTGGTCCGGCTTTGCCGAACGCGCCGATACCGAAGGCTGGCCGGCTGCTCGGCTGCTGTCGACCCTGGCTGAGCTGGAACTGGCCGAACGTGACCGGCGGCGCATTGAACGCCACCTCAAAGAAGCCCGGCTGGTGCCCGGTAAAACCATCTCCAGCTTCGACTTCAATGTGGTGCCGGTCGTCTCCAAGTCCAAAGTCATGGCACTGGCGGCCGGCGATGTGTGGCTCAACAATGGTCACAACCTGTTGATGTTTGGGCCGCCCGGTACCGGCAAAAGCCACTTATCATCAGCAATCGGACTGGCTCTGGTGGAAAACGGCTATCGCGTGCTGTTCACTCGAACCACCGACCTGGTGCAACGCCTGCAACGGGCACGTCGCGAACTGACGCTCGAAAATCTGCTGGCGCGGCTGGACCGATATCATTTGCTGATTCTGGACAATTTTGCCTACGTCAGCAAAGATCAGATGGAAACCAGCGTGCTGTTCGAGCTGATCTCAGTGCGCTATGAACGGCGTTCCATTCTGATTACCGCCAATCAGCCGTTTGACCAATGGCACAAAGTGTTCCCAGACCAGAGCACTGCGGTGGCCGCGGTGGACCGACTGGTTCACCATGCGACCATTCTGGAAATGAACGTCGAAAGCTACCGCCGGCGACACGCAGTTGAACAGTTGCGAGATAAGCCCGCACGAGCGTCAAAGCGTACCACTGCAAAAAAAGCTCAGCCCAAGTCCGTTCAAGACTGACAGCGGATCTATTTAACCTACTCAACACGGGGCGCAAGCCCCGTGTTCACATCCTGTCGCTGATCGACTTTTTTTGAATTGAATCAGTGAAACTGCAAATAATTCTGCTATTATTTGAAACCTGATCGCAGCGTCAAAAAATTCTTACCTTGATTGTCGCTGATTCTCATCTTGATTGTCGCTCCACACATCTCGCCATCGCCAAGTTTCCACACAAGGATGACGAGATCAATACGGTTCTGTCGGAGGCGGTTGCGCTTTAACTTGCAGCAAAGGCCGGTATCTCCGTGTCCGACTGGCGAATTGAACATGTACTGAGCAAGCCGGTGCTGTTGCTGCGCCGGTTCGACCGGGTATAAGGTCAGCGAATACCGTTTCTTTCGGCCATGAGTATGCTCGGGGCAGCGACAACGAGTCACGCAGTTACCTGGAATTTGTCGATGCTCTCCGGCGGTATGGTGCTAGCCCGAAACAGGATATGCATGAGCTGTGGCGACGTATCGTCTTCAATTTTTTGATTTCCAGCACGGATAACCACTTGCGTAATCACGCTTTCCTCTATACCGGCCCGGACGGTTGGCGGTTGGCTCCGGCATATGATCTGAATCCGGTACCCACGGATATCAAACCACGCGTTCTGACAACGGCCATTGATTTCGATGACGGCTCGGCCTCTCTGGATCTTGCGATGAGTGTGGTGGGATATTTTGAACTGGCTGAAGATAAGGCGCACGCGATCGCCGCCGAAGTCGGGAAGGCCGTGACAACGTGGCGCGAAGAGTCCGCAAAACTCGGTTTGACAAAAGCCGAGATTGATCGTATGGCCTCGGCCTTTGAACATGAGGATTTGAAGGTGTCGCTTTCTCTTTCTTAATGGTGGCGAAGGAATGGCTATTATGAAGTCTCAGGCAAATAAGGAGGGGGCTGTTGACGATAAGCTGCTTACTCTTCCCGTGAACGCGGGACGGGCCATTGTATAAGCCGGTGCCCACAAGTTATGTCTTCTCTATAAAGATTTATATGGGGATGAACCACCAAGTTCGAACGAAGGGAACCGGTCATCCGGGTTTGGTCTTCTTCAATCGTGGTGCGAACCCCTGACCTTCGATCCGTTACATCGGGCTAACCGCAAGAAGAATGCCCATATGCTGATCCTCGGCCCCACTGGGGCGGGTAAGTCGGAGCTTCTGGTTTACCTACTGCAACAGATGGCGTCGGTGTACCGTCCGCGCATTTTCATCATTGAGGCCGGTGGTTCATTCTCGTTGCTGGGTCAGCACTTCCAGGCCTACGACGTCTCCGTCAACCAGGTCGCCCTGAACCCGAACGTAGATGTAAGCTTGCATCTGTCCTGAATCATCCTGCCATTTGCACTGGCATTCGCCTTTGCCGTCATCATCACGGCCAGCACCTTCAAGAAGTATCTCTGATACAATTGACTGTAATAATACAGTCTGCTTGTGTATATTAAAGCACTGTAAAGTTACAGTATTGGAGGTAATCATGATGGCTCAAGCCGAACAACTGCGGCAACGTGGTTCCAGTGTCACCAGTTCACTGCTGCCGGCGATTTTCAATATCTTCAGCCAGTGGCGCCTGACCGGTGCCCAGCAGATGACCCTTTTGGGGCTCAGCAATGAGAAGACCCTCTACAACTGGAAGAGCCAGCCGGTAAAGGCCATGTTAACGCGGGATCTACTGGAACGGGCCAGCTATATCTTGGGTATCTATAAGTCCCTGCAAATCCTGTTACCCGACCAGGCGCTGGCTGATCAGTGGCTGTCCACACCCAACTACAACCCGCTGTTCAATGGTACGGCGCCGCTGGATCGGTTACTGGCCGGGCAGGTGGTGGACCTGGCCGTGGTCAGGAATTTTCTCGATGCGGAGCTGGGCGGCTGGTGATCGATATCGATACCCTACCCGACAGCGGTGTGGATGAGTTCGTCTATCGGGTCATTCTGTCGCGCTATCCGCAGATTAGCTTGTTCGAGCGCGTCTCCAACCCACAGGATTGGGATGTGCTCTACGCCGTGGAGACCCTGACCAACCCCCGGTTGCGGAATGAGGTCGGTGACATTCGCTTGGTGCCACCGGAAGATCGGGTGTACGGTGATGGCGCGTCCTGGATCATGGCAGCCTTTACCCACCCGCCGGTAGATGGTCGTGGCGGCCGGTTCAACCGGGATTTTGGTATCTATTACTGCGCGGCCGACGAAGCGGTGGTCATCGCTGAGTCTTCGTTTCACCGAACGCGATTTCTGCAGGAATCCAGAATTGAACAAACCACGCAAGAGATGCGTGTTATTCGCGCGCAACTGGGTCCGGTCAGCCTTCACGATGTGCGAAACTTGGCCGGACACGCCATCTACGATCCCGATGAATATGTGGCAGCACAGCAGCTCGGGCACGGGTTGCGGGATGCCGAAAGTTACGGCGTTCACTACCAAAGCGTCAGAGCGGATGGTGAGTGCTACGGGGTGATGCGAGCTAGGGCGCTCTCGGATGCCATTCACTGGCGTTATCTGCGCTACCGCTATGATCGGGGGTCGATCGTTGAGGTTGAATCCCTGGACGGCAGTAGCAGGAGGTGGTGGTGATGCTAGAATCTACACCTGTTCTGGCAGGCAATGTACATTTTTCTTTCGCGTTCATCTCTGAGTAGACATAGCATTAAGAAATAGGCTGCATTCTACAAAAAATTTATCCGAAAGCAGCGCTTTGTTTCACGTTCTTGCTTTAACAGCTAGTCATTGCCATAATCTGGCTCAAATTCTCTCTCCCGCTCGGATTTAATATAGCGTATATAGCCACTGGCGTAGGGCACATACTCTATCATGGCGGTATTGAAAGTGGAATCACCGAAAAACACCACCAGCGAGTGGATCGCTGAGGCGGGAATATCCACCAGAACTACAATGGCTTTGACGGGCTTGTAGTTCTGGTGCATCGGATTCTGAAACTTGTTGGTGTGTTTGTAAATCTTCTGTGTCCAGAATTTCTGGTTCGCCGAACCAACGGACTTGGTAATCAACTCCTGCACAGGCTGCAGCAGGGCAGATTCCAGGGTATTTTCCAAATTGTGCGGCGATACTATTCTGCCATTGATTTCAAATGAAATCCGGCGGTGAATGTTGGCGATGCGTTTGCATCTTGGCACAGAAACGCTTTAGGTGGAGCTTCGTCGGTCGTGTCGAACATTTGTCATCAATGCCCGCACCCACCTAATTCACACTGGTTTGGCCCACTGGGCTTAATTTGCACTCTCCAGTAAATTACGTGATAGCACGTAGCTGCTCGGTTGATTCTACACAAAATAGAAATTCTTCCATCGTGCGACAAATTGCACAACTGATGAATCCATCTAAATTATGATCTGATCAAATTAATCCTGTGTTTGTAGTATTTCACATGGTAACTCCAGACTATATATTGCATTGGCAATTTAATATTGAACGCGATAAATTTCTTTTAGTTACACTTTTATGCGCACATTAGTGTAGATACATGACATTTTTATGCGCATAAATGTGTCATTCATCAATGTCGCGATGGCACAATTATTCCTGTAGAGGTAAAGAGTGGCTCGCGCACTCGGGCTCGAAGTCTGCGTTCTTATATGGAACGATACGATCCCTCACACGCTGTGATACTTGCTGGAAAGCAAGGTAAAAAAGGAAGTCAACGCGTACAAACATGGCCATTGTATGACGCGCAATTTCTCAATGACCTTTAGTCAAAGTTTGATCATGATGGTGCATAATTTTGCGGAGTATTGAACAGATGTCCATAAAAATAAAAAAACAATCAATCATCAACTTTCATGAATGTTTTCTATGTGTCTGTTTCCGCAAACCAGTCTGCATGGACCTTTTACGCCTGCTATTCGACAAGACGGAATTTCATCTGTTAAACTGGCGTCTTTCCTACACGCGGGAATCAGATCATGAGTGAAGCGCAGACAATAAAAGGAAAGGTGTTCAAAGAGCTGCATTCGGCCGATGGCATTTTTGTGATGCCAAATGCGTGGAACGCTGGCAGCGCTTGCATGCTGGAAGCAGCGGGTTTCCCCGCAGTCGGTACCACCAGCGCAGGTATCTCCTTCTGTCTGGGGCTCCCCGATTCTGAAGGATTGCTCACCCGGGAAGCGGCGATGGAGGAGACCGGTCGGATTGTAGGTGCGATTCGGATACCGGTTAGTGTGGATGCAGAAAACGGTTACGGACATACACCGGAAGAGGTGGCCAAGACGATCCACCAGGTGGCAGACACGGGCGCGGTGGGGGCTAGTATCGAAGACTATGCCGCTGCCTATGGCACTGGTGATCTCTATGATCGAGTACTGTCGGTCGAGAGAATTGAAGCGGCGGTCGCGGTCGCCACGTCCCTGCCATTTCCTTTTACCTTGACCGCGCGAGCCGAGTGTTATCTCATGGGACACCCAAACCCGTTCGAGGAATCGGTGACGAGGGTTAACCTCTATCGAGAAGCGGGCGCGGACCGTCTATTTGTCCCCGGTATCAAAGACGTTGAGACTATCGGTAGGCTGGTGAAGGAAGTCGACGGGCCAATCAACGTGGTCATGGGACTTGCTGGCAATCCAATGAGTGTAAAGCAACTCGAGTGCTTGGGGGTAAAGCGGGTGAGTATCGGCGGGTCGCTTGCTCGGACCACCTTTGGCGTTATCCGTCGAGCGGCCGAGGAGATACGTGTCCATGGCACTTTTACCTATTCCGAAGGTCAGGTGCCGGACGCTGAGCTTTGTCGATTTTTTACCGAGCGGCAGGAATTATCCGCTTCATAGCCAACCACGAGTATTATTTGCAACTGGGACTGATTCGGTCCACCATCCGCTACCCGTTTGGCATGAGGCGATTCGAGAAACATGGCGCAAGCGGATTGATCAGACGGGTAGTCGACCATCAAACGCTCAAAAAACCAGTTGACGCACCCGTGGCGGTGTTGGAGCGGTGTTTTCCAATGCTACGAATCCAGCACAACATGCGGTGTAGATGCTAGAAAAGTTCTCATATTGACCAAGGTGCATTTTTAGTAGAGCGTTGTACAACGAGTGACAAATCTCGCATCAACATTCAGTGGCAACGAATTAAATTTCAATCAAGATCGCGAACCAACGAATTTCTCGTCTCTGCTGGCAGGCAATCCACGCTGAACCTGTAGTGTTCGTGATCGATTCCAACAGAAATTTCTGCGCCGGATTTGACAGAAGAGACGAATGACGCCGGCAGTTCAAATCTGAGAAAGTGAACCGCAGAGGTTTTTTCTTCTGTTGTTCTCTCTAGATCTTCATCTGCAATTGCCCACACCTTGGGTTCGCCGTTAGTGCATATCCAGACCCAATTTTCAATTCCAACCAGCCGAGCAAGCGCTGCGCGGCGTTCTTCGACCTCTGGGAATTCGACCATGAAAGTGGCTTTCCAATTCCTGCCGTCAGGAATTAGAGGGTTGTAAGCAGCGAGTTCTTCTTCAATTCCGCTCACTTCAAATATTTTCTCGATCCTCAGCATTTCCTGGACTTGGTACTGGACCGTCAGGTGATCCTCGAAATACAGACTAGCGTTCAGACCGATGTGCACTCTACGAAGTTTTTTGTGCTCTAGAACGTTTCTGCGAAATTCTTCGCGCTGCTCCGAGTATTGTTCAAGCGACAGCAAGTCGCTTCTTTTCAGACGTTGCATAAATCAGATTCCGTAGGCTGTACGCAAAAGGGTAATCGGATGTTCAGGCTTCAGTGAATTTATACCTGCGTTGCTGGCGATGTGAGCGGCTGCGAGAACACAGTCGCTTGTCAAGTGGTCGGGTTGTATTTTTTTCACTTGATTGACAATTGGGCGAGCAATTTTCTTCGAGAATTCGTGAAATTCCTTTTTTATTGCATAAGTTCCGTCGTGCCCAGAGCATCTCTCCACTACGGTGAGGTCAGTTTCTGGTACCAACGAAAGCGCTTCCTTCGTTTTCGATCCCATGTTCTGTACTCTTTGATGACAGGCTACATGGTAAACGACGTTTCCCAGGGAATTCTTGAAGTCTGTTTTCAGCAATTTGTGTTTGTAACGCAGCATCAAATATTCAAAAGGATCGAAAATGGAGTCTCCAACCATCTGGACTTCTTCATCATCCTTGAACAATAGCGGCAGTTCTTTCCTGAACATAAGCGTACAGGATGGAATCGGTGTCACGATGTCCCATCCATCTCGTGTCAGTTCCGCCAGTATAGGGATATTGTTGTTCTTAAGTCGCTTAACGCCCTCCATGTCGCCAAGCTCAAGTTTCGGCATCCCGCAACACTTGTCATTTTGTATGACCTGAACCGAAATGCCGTTGTGCTCGAATACAGCTGCAATATCTTCATTCATGTCAGGTTGGTTGTATTTTCCGTAGCAGGTTGCGAATATCGCAATTTTTCCCTTGGTTTGCCCGGCACTCTGTACTTCGCTTGCAAGAGATGTTCTCAATGAAAATTTTCGATGCACAGAGGAACTGCAGAATTTCGGCAAATTTGCTTGTTTATGTATGCCTAGGGTACTTTCCAATCCGCGACGGGCAAGTGCGTTCCCGTTCACTGTGTTGACTGCATGAAAAGCGACCGGGACGCTGGAAACTTTACCCAAGAGGTCAGTTGACGAAAGCACCTTGTCCCGCAACGTTGGTCTTCCCTTCTTATAACCAACAATTTTGGCTCGTAGCATCAGGTGTGGAAAGTCAACCTGCCATTCATGGGGCGGAACGTAAGGGCATTTGGTCATGAAGCACAGATCGCATAGGTAACAGTTATCGACTACATCCCAGTATTTGCTTTTGTCGACGCCATCGATTTCCATGGTGACTGATTCATCCACGGCATCAAACAGAGTTGGAAATGAATTGCAAAGGCTGAAACAGCGTCGGCATCCGTGGCAGATGTCAAACACGCGTTCCAGTTCCTGGAACAGATATTGCTCGTTGAGGAAGTCAGGAGAGTTCCACTCCACAGGGTGTCGTTGCGGAGCTTCGAGAGATCCTTCTCTCATTTTCAATTACCTTGTCTTGAAGGGGATTGGAAACTTGTAGGGGGTCAAAATAACAAGCGGAACCGCGTGACTACGATTCCGCTTGCTACTCGATTTTTTTATTCGGAACTTCAGGAGTCGAGATTGTCCAATGCTTTTTGAAAACGATTTGCGTGTGAACGCTCGGCCTTGGCCAGGGTTTCAAACCAGTCCGCGATTTCTTCGAATCCTTCATCTCGTGCGGAGGAAGCCATTCCTGGGTACATATCTGTATATTCGTATGTTTCGCCGGCGATCGCGGCTTTCAGATTTTCTGCAGTGTGACCGATAGGAAGTCCAGTTGCGGGATCTCCGACGGCTTCCAGATATTCCAGGTGTCCGTGCGCATGTCCAGTCTCACCTTCAGCGGTTGACCGGAATACAGCGGAAACGTCGTTGTAACCTTCGACATCGGCCTTTCCAGCGAAGTACAAATAGCGCCGATTCGCCTGCGATTCACCTGCAAAAGCATCCTTCAGATTTTGTTCTGTTTGCGTGCCTTTCAATTCCATTCAATAGTCTCCCGATAGTGTTGATAAATGAATTCTGATAGAACTAATTTCAACTATTCATTTTAGTGATAATTTGAATTGAATGTTGAAAATTTCGCAGATAGGTTTGAGGCACAGTAAAATATTCATACATCTATGTGATAACAGTAATTCCAACCAAAATCAGTCATCCTAAATCTGCAAATAGCTCGAATTTTTGACTGGATGGTATATGATGAATTCATGAGAATCAGTTTCTGTTAATCTGGGAGAGCTATAGAGTAGTTGATGGTGGAAGTAATATTGTGCAAAACGAAACGAATGAATTGAACGGTAAAGAGCAGGAAACCAAACTGTCCTTTGAGCAGGCGCTGAAGGAACTTGAAGCGATCGTAAAGCGAATGGAAAGCGGTGAGCAATCTCTGGAACTGTCGCTTGAAGAATTTGAAAAAGGTATCAAGATTGTACGCGAGTGCCGAAATTTCCTCGAACAAGCCGAGCAACGAGTAGAAATATTGACTCGGCAGGGAGGATTGGAAAAAGTCAAATCATTCGATGCAGGATAGTGCTGCTGATGAGTTTTGATCAGGATTGGATACGCTGTCAGCAAGCAGTCGAAGCGGCACTGGAGGCGTGGCTTCCTTCAGCGGATGAACCTCCACAGAAGTTGCACCAGGCGATGCGCTATTCCACCCTGAATGGCGGCAAGAGATTCCGTGCCGTACTTACGATCATGACTGGGGAAATGCTTGGTGTCGACACAAAAATGCTGTTGGCGCCTGCTGCAGCAGTCGAGTGTATGCATGCATATTCGCTTGTTCATGATGATTTACCGTGCATGGATGATGACGATTTTCGCCGCGGCGTGCCTTCTTGTCATATTGCCTATGGTGAATCGACGGCTGTTCTTGTGGGAGATGCGCTACAGACATTGGCATTTGAAATACTCGCGGATGACTCGAATTTGGTAAACTTAACGCCGCAGGTGGGTAAATTAGTGCAGACTTTAGCGAAAGCGGCAGGCTCCAGAGGCATGGTCGGTGGGCAGGTTATGGATATTGATCTGCTTGATTCGGATTTGATTGCCATTGATTTGACAACGGTACATCGTCTTAAGACCGCGAAATTGATTCAGGCTTCTGTGAGACTTGGTGCGTTGATGAGTGACCAGTTCGATGCGCGAGATTACGAAGCTTTGAGCGAATATGGGGAATCCATCGGCCTTGCATTCCAGTTTACTGATGACTATCTTGATAAAGAACACCAAGAGGAGAATCTTCAAGAAAAAGCCGCCAGTCAGCGTGATCAGGCAATTGCGGCGGTTCGACGGGTGAACCGGGATACTACGAATCTTGAAAAAATCGCTAGATTTGTTGTAGATCGGAGTTTCTGATCGATTAGGAGGAGTTATGAGTACCCAAAAAGATCCTGCGTCCGTTGCAAGTAGAGGGATTAATGTGGATCGGTATGATTTGATTAACAAAATCGATTCGCCAGCCGACCTGAGAAAATTGCCTGAAAGCAAGTTGCCGAAACTTGTGGATCAGATTCGTGAATTTCTGATTGACGTCACATCAAAAACCGGCGGCCATCTTGCCCCCGGACTTGGTGCGGTCGAATTGACGATCGCTCTTCACTATCTTTACGATACTCCGGAAGACCGAATCGTGTGGGATATCGGACATCAGGCATATCCTCACAAGATCATAACCGGTCGCCGGGAACTGATGCACACGATACGCAAGCAGGATGGAATCAGTGGTTTCCTAAAGCGAGAAGAGAGCATCTATGATTGTTTCGGTGCTGGACATTCCAGTACTTCCATTTCCGCGGCTTATGGAATGGCGGTTGGTGCAGAAGCAAAAGGTGAGTCGAGGCAGGTTGTAGCGGTAATCGGCGATGGTGCCATGACCGCCGGACTCGCTTATGAAGCCTTGAACAACGCGGGTGCATCGGATACCAATTTGCTGGTTATCCTGAATGACAATGAAATGTCGATTTCACCGAATGTTGGTGCGGTGTCGAACTATCTTGCGCGTATATTGTCGGGTCGTGCGTTTATGTCGGTTCGGGAAGGCAGCAAGGCAGTGCTGGGCACGCTTCCGCCAGTACAGGAGTTGACTAACAGATTCGAGTCACATGCGAAAGGAGTCTTTCTCCCCAGTACCCTGTTTGAAGAACTCGGGTTCTACTACATCGGCCCTATTGATGGGCATAGTCTCCCCACTTTGATCCGTACAATCAAAAACATGAAGAAGATCAAAGGCCCGAGGTTTCTTCATATTATTACTCAGAAAGGCAAAGGCTTCGACCCTGCAGAGGCAGATCCCCTGGTTTACCACGGAGTCGTCCCGTTCAACCCGGACACGGGGAAAATGGAGAAGAAATCCACGGCAGTGACTTACACGAAAGTGTTCAGTAAATGGTTGTGTGACATGGCCGCCAAGGATGATCGTTTGATCGGGATCACCCCGGCGATGCGGGAAGGGTCAGGTTTGGTTGAATTTCAGAAGCAATTCCCAGATCGTTATTTCGATGTGGGAATTGCAGAACAGCACTCTGTGACATTTGCAGCCGGGCTCGCGTGTGAAGGTATGAAGCCTGTTGTGGCAATTTATTCAACCTTTCTGCAACGAGCGTATGATCAGTTGATTCATGACGTCTGCGTACAGAATCTCGATTTGATGTTTGCGCTGGATAGAGCCGGTTATGTAGGTGGCGATGGTGCTACTCATGCAGGTGCTTATGATTATGCCTATCTTCGTTGCATTCCGAATATGGTTGTAATGGCTCCGGCGGACGAAAGAGAGTGTCGAAACATGTTGTACACCGCATATATGCACGAAGGGCCGATCTCAGTGCGTTATCCGCGTGGTGCCGGGGTCGGTGTCGAGCAGGAAGAGGAGATGACTGCACTTGAAATTGGCAAGGCTTCAGTGGAAAGAAACGGCGAAGGCACGGCTATACTGTCGTTTGGCAGCATGCTTGCCGCGGCCATGGATGCAGGTGAACGGCTGAATGCCACTGTTGTGAACATGCGTTTTGTAAAGCCAATTGACGAAGAATTGGTCACTGAAATTACCAGTTCACATGATCTGATTGTTACAATAGAAGAACATGTCGTCGCCGGCGGTGCTGGATCAGCAGTAAATGAAGTTCTAGTTAAACATGGAATTCTCGCCAGAACGGTGAACTTCGGCCTTCCGGATGAACATGTCGATCACGGTGTACCCAAATTAGTATTTGCCAAATACGGAATGGATGCCGACGCGATCGTTCAAAAGGTTGAGGCAATCAGAGGTTTAGACTCAATGGAGCAAGCAGTACAATGAATTTTCCGAAAATAATGCCGGTACCGATGGAGTATCGACAAAATTCGATTCCGGACATTCAATCAAAAGCGGATACCCGCAGACTGGCCATAGACCAGGTTGGCATAAGGGCGATTCGGCATCCGGTCAAGGTACGTGACCGTAGTCATGGAGAACAGTACACGATTGCGGTTTTCAACATGTATGTTGGGTTGCCGCACAATTTCAAAGGAACTCACATGTCGCGTTTCGTTGAAGTCCTTAATGATCATGATAACGTGATTTCGGTGCATTCTTTCCGGGATATTGTGAAAGAGGTTGCTGAAAAATTGAACTCGGAAACCAGTCGAATTGAGATGACTTTCCCCTTCTTCTTGGAGAAAAGTGCACCCGTGACAGAGGTGAAGAGTCTGGTAGACTACGAGGCTACCCTATTTGGTGATTTGATTGATGGCGATGTCAGTATCTCTACGCGTATTGTTGTTCCTGTCACCAGTCTCTGTCCATGCTCCAAGGAAATTTCCGATTATGGTGCACACAACCAGCGATCACATGTAACGATTACAGTGCTTGCTGAAGCGTTTGTCTGGATCGAGGAACTGATTGAATTGGCTGAAATGAATGCCAGTTCACAACTGTACGGATTGCTGAAAAGACCAGATGAAAAATTCGTAACTGAACAAGCTTATGACAATCCGAAATTTGTTGAGGATATGGTTCGGGATATCGCTAGCGCATTGATACGAGACGAGAGAATTGTCTCGTACACTGTGGAATCCGAAAACTTCGAATCCATCCACAATCATTCTGCCTACGCGCGGATTTCCGGAAGCAAGGAAACACAACCCAGCCTCAAGATTGTGGATTGACAGATTCTGTCGAATCTTCGAGCCCTGCGCGTGTTTGAATGTGAATTCGCAAATTGTTCAAGCAGCTGTGCAGCGGCTCAGTGTTGATTTACCGAAGACCTTACTCATCATTGCGCCGGAATTGCCTTCCGAATTGCTGGAGTACTCAGAGCAAGCAGAAAATGTAACACTTACTCATGTCGCATTCGAAAGTCTTGAAAAATCAGTTGGGCAGTTGGGACGGTTCGATTTTGTGATCGTAGTGGATACCTTGGAAAAGCTGAAAAAGCAAACTGCGCAGCAGCTGGTTTCTCGTCTGCGCGACATTCATGCGAAACTGTTGTGGGTGGCTGTAACAGACCACTCAGATGACGTTTTTGGCAGTAAAGATGCCATTGCACAAGGCATGCGAATGGTGGAGCCACAGAATTTCGGCAGTAAAGATTCGCAGTGGTATGAGTTCAGCTTGAAATTCTATAAACCGGTACCACAGTGGCTGAATGCAAAAAACTGGGCGAATCCACAAAATTGGGACAAAACGCGCTGGTAACGGATTGGCAGACAGGGAATAGACTTTTGAAATCATCAAATTACATGCTGGCGACTGTTAGACAGGTTCCGGCTGAAGTGGAAATAGTCAGTCATCAGCTCATGCTGAGAGCGGGGATGATTCGTCAGCTGGCATCTGGAATCTATAATTGGCTGCCTTCCGGACTTCGGGTTCTGAACAAGGTTGAAAATATTGTGCGACAAGAAATGAATGATTCTGGTGCGCAGGAACTGCTCATGCCTACTGTTCAGCCAGCGGAAATCTGGCGAGAATCAGGACGATGGGATTTTTTCGGACCCGAACTGCTACGATTCAAGGATCGGCACGAACGAGATTTCTGTTTAGGTCCAACCCATGAAGAAGTGATAACTACACTGATCAACAACGAGATTCGCAGCTACCGCCAGTTGCCTGCCAATTTCTATCAAATGCAGTGGAAGTTCCGCGATGAAATCAGACCTCGATTCGGTATCATGCGTTGCCGTGAATTTTTGATGAAAGATGCTTATTCGTTTGATGTAAATAGTGTGGGCATGGAAAAATCTTACAAGATCATGTATGACACTTATACAAATATTTTCCGAAGGCTGGCACTAGATTTTGTTGCGGTTGAAGCGGACTCTGGTGCGATTGGTGGAAGTGTGTCTCACGAATTTCACGTACTGGCTGAATCCGGCGAAGATGGAATTGGCATCAATGCGGATACCGGCTATGCATCCAACGTGGAGCTGATTCCTTTACCGCCGATTTCTGAAAAACGGGTTGATCCCTCGGAGCAAATGCAAATTGTCGATACACCAGGCGTCAAAACGATCCCCCAGTTATGTGAATACCTGGGCGTGCCTGTAGAACGGACCCTAAAGACGCTTCTTGTTAGGGGCGAAGACGCACCAGTCGCGATTGTATTGAGGGGAGATCATGAACTAAACGGACTGAAAGGAGAAAAAATTCCAGGAGTTGCAACACCTTTACATTTTTTGTCGTTGGATGAGGTTGCTGCAGAGACTGGCTCCAAAGCAGGTTCAATTGGCCCTATAGGTCTTGCATCTGCCGCTTCAGGCAATAATATGAAAATTGTGGCTGACTACTCGACTCAAGCAATGTCGGACTTCATCTGCGGTGCCAATGCCAATGAACAGCACTACATTGGCGTCAATTGGGGCCGAGACGTTGATGAACCGGAATTTGCCGATCTGCGTAAGGCAGTCGAAGGCGACCCATGTCCCGACGCGCCAGACAGGCATCTAACTGTTCGACGCGGAATTGAAGTCGGACATGTATTTCAACTCGGTACAAAGTACAGCGAAGCGTTTGATGCGACCTGTCTAGATTCCAATGGCGATAATGCCGTAATGTGGATGGGCTGTTATGGAATTGGTGTTTCGCGTATCGTTGCTGCGGCAATTGAGCAGAATCACGATGATGCGGGAATCATTTGGCCGGATTCCATCGCGCCATTTTCAGTCTGCGTCGTACCCATAAACTTTCATCAGTCTGAAACCGTTGCAAAAGTGTCTAATCAGATACATGACAGCCTGAAAGATACCGGAATTGAGGTTTTGCTGGATGATCGAGATGAAAGGGCAGGTGTCAAATTTGCAGACATGGACCTGATTGGAATCCCCCATCGCCTGGTCGTATCTGAGCGTGGAATATCGAATAGCGAGATTGAATACAAACTTCGTGCCGGTGATGAAGTCGTCAATCTGCCGCTGGACAATCTGGTTGAGCAGATTGCTAAGCGAACAAAAAAATCTTGATTGGTCAGTCTAAGGTAGTCGTTGCTACTACAGTACTACAGGACTTCAAAGATATCTGTAGTCGACTCTTCCGAGAATTCGCTTTCTACTGAGTTCACTTCGGACATCGGTGAGCCGATCCACAGTTCAATTTCCAACTTACAGATTTTTTTGGGGTTTCCGCAAGCGACAAGTTCGACTCGGCCGTCGCGTGTATTTCGAACCCAGCCACTAAGTCCTAGTTTTCTTGCAGTGTCAGCGGCAAACCTGCGATACCACACGCCTTGAACAATTCCAGATACGACAATCTTTCTGGTTACAATCACTTTGTAGAAGTAGCTTGCTGTGTTTCAGGTTCTGGCAGATAATGTCTGAGTCTGACATAACTTGAACTGTGAATGCTTTCGTAGATTACGAAGTTGAACAGTATTTTCTTCAGGTAGTTTCGGGTTTCAGTAAAGGGAATCGTTTCAATCCAAATTGCAGGGTCTGATACTCGCGATGAATTCTGCCATAGTTTCGAATTTCTCGGTCCGGCATTGTAGCCTGCAAGTGCAAAAACTGGATTTCCGTTCATTGAATCCAGCAACTGCTTGAAATATGCAACTCCGAGTCTGATATTCACCGATGCTGTGATTAAATCGCCTCTTGATGGTCTGTTTAGTCCCTGACGACGTGCAGTCTGACGGGCTGTTATCGGCAACAATTGCATCAGCCCCACCGCTCCTTGACCTGAACTGATGTCAGGAATGAAAAAGCTTTCCTGGCGCATGATGGCATAGATCCAGTGCTCAGGCACTCCGTAGCGAACTGACTCACGCCGTACAGTCTCGATAAACGGCGAGGGATGAGAAATATCAAGCTCAAAACTTGCAATTTGACCGGAACGGTTGATCGCCTGAATTGCCCCGTCATGCCATTTCCAGGCGTTAAACAGAATGGCGGCGTGAAGCCAGAATTCTTTCGGTTGCGTCTCTTTCAGTTGATTGAGTTCGCGTCTTGCATTGTAGGGTTTACTTAGAGCAAGCCACTCTCTAATGCGCTGAACACCGGGTACCGCTATGGCGACATCAGCTGCCTGGCTCAAAGCAACTTGTCCAACAAGACCGTCAATCGAATAGTCAAGGTTGAGGCGGTCAGCAGACAGAAATCCATAGTAACTGTGTTCAGGTGCAATTTGAGACCACAACTGTTTGGCGTTTGATTCATCACCTGTTTCATAGAGTGCACGAGCTTGCCAAAATTTCCATTCGGAGCGATTTGCCTCCTGCTCGGACATCAGACGTATGGTCGATAGTACTCCGTCCCAATATTCTGCCGCGAGTGCACTTCGCATCATCAGGTGCAGTATCGATTTATCGCGATAAGTTTCTGGTAGGTCTGACAACCACTTATAGGCATCTTGGTACTGCCTCCACGCGAGTCTCTTCGCTAGTGTCTTCTCGACTTGAGGAAGCTCGACGATAGTTTCCGGATAAGCGATTTTCAGGCGCTGCCAGAGGGCTGCTGTGTTACTCAAGTCTCTCTTTGCCAAACGCGTGACTTGATAATGGATTACGTCCTGTCCGTATTTGGACTGGCTCCATTTCAACAAGTTTCTTTCGATAGTGGTTTGTGGGTGACTGCCTCTCAAATTGAGTTGAGTAACCCAATCTCTCAAGTCCTGTGAACGAAGCAATTCATCTAGGTACTTGGTCATACTCTGTCTGCCACTGGCCTTCGTAAGAAGTATGCGCTGCCAGATTAGATTATCATCGATTACACCCTTCTTAATCGCAAATTCAAAAACCTTGTCGCACTGTTTAACCTGTGAATGTCCAACTAGCCACAGTTTACGAATGGCTGGACCAGCCTTTTCGTACTGCTTGGTGTTGACTAGTGCCTGCGTGTGGATGCACTGTATTTTGGCATCGGATGAATTTCCATAGTGCAAGCTGATCAAATCCCAGTCATTGCGTGCCATGAGACGATTCAACCACCACGACTTGAATCGATTGGGAATGGGAATCTCCATTTCTGAAATTATTTGCGAGATTTCGGAGTTTGTAAATTGCGATTGTGTAACGCGAATTTCTTTCAATCTGAGATACGGATACAGCGGGTAATTTTCCAACTTGGGCCTTAGCTTGAGCCACTGGCCAGCCCGTTTCCGATTTAGCAGTTTATCTGCTTCAACATATGATTTGCGAAGTTCGGTTAAGGAAGAACTTCCCTGTGCTGGTGGGACGACCAGCAAGCACGCGATAAAGACAGACAGGCAACAAGACCGCATGGCTGACAAAATAAATTTTTTAGACATTAAGTTTACCAGTCCCTAGATTTGGGGGAAACGAACTGTAGACTCAAATCAGAATAATTCAGGTCTGACTAAATTAAGACAGATTGTCGCATTAGTGTGTTCAGCGACAATCTGTCTTGAAGAAAATTGCAGTCAAATGACTACCGAATTTACCGATCAATCTCCTGCCTGAACGAGAGCGTGAAAGATCGACAATTCCAACTGCTGGTTCAGCGGTATGTGCAGACAAACTGTGGATATCGCAGTCAGCACGAATACACTTACATCATGGATTCTCGAAATGCAGTATCCGTCTCTTCGATTTCATTAATTGACCAAGCACCGCGATTCTTTGCATGCATGGCAGCAGCATCAATATCATCCCGTGT
Organism: Arenicellales bacterium; assembly: GCA_965219265.1. Classification (GTDB taxonomy): domain Bacteria; phylum Pseudomonadota; class Gammaproteobacteria; order Arenicellales; family JAJDZL01; genus JAJDZL01. Next base: position 2,124,425 of record OZ244730.1, on the reverse strand, counting down.
TAAGTCGCGCCGAATGGTCAACTCTTGTCCCGGGTAAATCAGGTCTGCGTCCTGAATGTCTTTGTTGCGAGCATAAATTAACGGCCAACGGAACGGATCGTTGTAAATGGCCGACAGCCCTGAAATAGACCAGAGACTTTCTCCCGTGGCAACAACGTGAACGTCATCCGAGACCATCAGCGGTGCCATTTCTTCAGGTTCCGCCATGGGTTCGGGTTCAGCTGCCATTACTTCTGCCGGTTCCGGTTCGGCCGCCGCATCTTGGCTGAACAGGTTCTTCAATGTTGCGCAAGCTGATATGTTGACTGCCAGCAAGACAATTATGCCTAGCAAAATCCCGCGCAATTTCAAATTGTTCGCTCGTTCGTTCATAGTTTACACTTCCTCCCGGTACAGAATTGATTTGTCAATCCGTGCAAAATATTATTCAGTACGTGTAATTATAATCACAATCATATAAGTAAATACAAAATGTAAACGGATTTTTCCAAGATATTGTATTAATTTCCATATTTTACATTTGACGCAACAGAATAATTCAGAAGTCTTTCCAAATGTCGTTATGTTGTTTCTTGTAAATGTCTTTTCGCAGTAATTGTAAAAAGAGTTTGCGAGGGATCTGAACGGCACCCAAACTCAGCAATAGACGCGTTGGGTCCTGACAGTCAATGAGCGAAAAATTCCACTTTTTCAGATGTCGAACGACTTGAAATAGTGCTACTTTCGACGCATCAGGCTGTTTTGAAAACATACTCTCACCGAAAAATATTTTTCCAACACTGACTCCGTACAATCCGCCGACGAGTTCATCGCCTTGCCATGTTTCTACCGAATGAGCGAAACCCAGTCGGTGCAACTCACAGTAGGTGTCAATCATACCGTCTGTGATCCAAGTCATGTCTTCTTCTTTCAGAGCAGTTCTAGGCGACGTTGCACAGTTTCGAATGGTTGCTTCGAATGCTTTGTCGACGGTCACTCGGTAGCCTCGGTTTTGTATGCTTTTGCGTAAACTTCGGGAAACCTTGAAATCATCGAGAAACAGCACTGTTCGCGGATCCGGACTCCACCAGAATATGTACCGGTCATCCATGAAACAGGGATAGATGCCCCGTTTGTAACCGATCAGAACGCGTTCGACCGTAAGGTCGCCTCCCAGCGCAACAGGCATTTTACGGTCGCCAGATTCGTCGAGATTTGGAAATCCTGGATACAGTGAATGCGGAACCAACAGCCTCATTATTTTTGAATTACTCCAGCTTTCGAATAAGGGGAAGCCCAGTCTAGGTAATATAGATAAGCTCTAACATTCCTAGCTTCCTGCTTGACGTAGTTGCGGATTGCGGCAGCAAACGCCGGTTCATTGATCAGGTGGGCTGAATAGGAAAGTTCGGGAAGGAATCCTCGGCTGAGTTTGTGTTCTCCCTGAACCCCGGCGTTGTACTTTTCGTAGCCCATTCTTATGCAATATTCGATTGCGGTGTAGTAGCAGGTCTCGAAATGGAGATTTGGGAGTTCTGCAAGTGCTCCCCAGTATCTTCCAAATAGTTTGTTGCCGCCTTGCAGGCATAAAGATCCGGCTACCGGTTTCTGGTCGATTGAAGCCAGGAAAAGAACGATATTTTCTGGCATAGTTTCTCCGATCATTCGAAAGAACTCATAGCTGAGGTACCTGTTCGATCCATACTTGCTCAATGTGCTGATATAGAACTGCTCAAAGGCAAGCCAGTGATCTTGAGTCATATCCACACCTTGAATCGTTTCCATCTTGATTCCTTGTGCTGGAATTGACTTTCGTTCATGGCGAATTTTCTTCCGCTTCCGGCTTGAAAAAGTGGCTAGAAAATCGTCCATGGCATTGTAATTTTGGTTATTCCACACATACTCAAAAGTACTGCAACGAGCAATCAATCCAGCGGCTTCGAAGACTTGAACTTCTGCTTCGGGAACGAACAGCCAATGCAAGGAGGAAAGAAATTGATCTTGTGTGATGCTCAATCCGGCATCAGCGAGCTGACGACGAATTTCGACGCTGTCGGTAGCCGGTGCTGCGAGCAGTTTCGGGCCTGTCAGCGGTGTAAACGGTACCTGTGATACTGACTTTGGGTAGTAGTGAAGCCCATGTCGTTGATAGCCTCTTGCCCATTCCCAGTCAAATATGAACTCCCCCCAGGAATGTTCTTTCAAATACAACGGGGTAACGCCCACTACTTCTGAATCGTTGTTGGCTAAATTTCGTAATACAATGTGCTGAGGTGTCCATCCGGTTTCTTCTGACACACAGCCTGAGTTTTCCAGAGCACTTAGGAATTCATGGCGCAGAAACGGACAGTCAGAAGGCACGCAGCGATTCCAATCATGTGGACTGGCATGATCAATAGATTGGACAATTTCCCACTCCGTAGAATTACGATTACGGATTTTGTAAGTTTCTGGTTCGCAAATCATTGAATAATTGTACAGAACCTGATGCAAACGAAATACATATTCTGATGGATGCGAATTTTGGAGTAGCGCTGGCTCAGGTTAATTTTGTAGTCGGCGACCTTCCAGGCAACGAGAAACGAATCATCGACTCGGCTGTATATGCGAGGGATGTACTGCAGTGTCGATTTGTCGTTTTTCCAGAGCTGACCATATCGGGTTATCCTCCCGAAGATCTGCTACATCGCCCGCGCTTCATACGCGATTGCGAAAGTGTTCTGCATCGCCTCACTGATGTTGTTCCCGGCATTGCTTTGGTCGTAGGACATCCGAATCGCATGGGAAATCAACTGTTCAATGCGGCCTCCGTGATTGATGATGGCCGGATACTTGCGACATACTGCAAGCATAATCTGCCGAATTACGGCGTATTTGATGAAAAACGATATTTCACGTCCGGCACTGAGACATCGGTGGTAGAGGTGGATGGGATACTTGTCGGAATCACTATTTGCGAGGACGTATGGGAGGGAGGCCCGGTTGAACGAGCGGTAAGCGACGGGGCGAAATTGATATTCACACTAAACGGTTCACCTTTCGATTCTGGAAAAATCGCTTATCGTGAGAACGAAATCGTGTCAGCACGATCAAAGAGCAACGATGTGAGTATTGTGTATGTAAATCTGGTTGGCGGCCAGGACGAGTTGGTATTTGACGGCGGCTCGCTAGTGAGCGATGCAACGGGTTCGATCGTCTTTCGGGCACCTCATTTTGAAGAGACGGTGGTGCGCGCAACATTTACCAATGGCACGAGTATTTTGCCGGCAGCAGGAGCAGTCTCTCCAACACCAGATTTTCTACAAGCCATCTACAGCGCAATCAAGCTCGGCGTAGGAGATTATGTCAGAAAGAACGGATTTAAGGGGGCACTAGTCGGGTTGTCAGGCGGTATCGACTCGGCGCTGACACTGGCAATTGCCGCAGATGCGATTGGCCCGGAGAACGTAGAAGCGATACTGATGCCATCGCGCTATACCCGACAGATGAGTCTGGATGATGCGATTCAGGAAGCTGACAGTTTAGGCGTGTCTTGGACAATCATTTCAATTGAGCCGATTTTTCAAGCATTTCTGGATCAGCTTGCACCTGTATTTGACGGCTTGGGTGTAGATGTTACAGAGGAGAACATTCAAGCGCGCTGTCGCGGAACGTTGCTCATGGGAATCTCGAATAAGAAGCGAAAAATTGTGATCACAACCGGCAACAAAAGTGAGGTGGCGGTCGGCTATGCTACCTTGTATGGAGATATGGCCGGCGGATTTGCTGCGATCAAGGACGTGCCGAAAAATTTAGTATACGAACTTGCCAAGTATCGAAATGACAGGTTCGGGAAAGTGATTCCCGAACGAGTATTTGACCGTGCCCCTTCAGCAGAATTGGCAGAGGATCAGGAAGACAGTGATTCACTGCCGTATTATGACGTACTGGATGAAATTCTTGAGGCTTATGTAGAGAACGGATGTTCTGCAGAAGATATCGTGGCGCAAGGGCATGATGTTGTGTTGGTAGAACGAGTCATAGCCATGGTTAATCGCAACGAATACAAGCGCAGACAGGCACCGCCCGGCGTACGAATTACTCCGAGAGCGTTTGGACGTGATCGGCGTTACCCGATAACCAACAGATATTAATTCCTTCAAATTACCGGATTTCTAGCGAAAACTTGGTAAAGATGCGTTCATTTCGATTTAGGGGGTGAATTGGAAATCTGTTGCAAAGACAATCGCCCCAACGTTCAATGTCCACGGGGGTACTGAGGGCAGGCGTCAACCAAATTCAGTCATTGCCTTACGAATGGTGGCAATCAAAGCGTCGCGCTTACTGTCTTTGATCAATCCGAGTTCGTCCAGCGTGGGTCAGACCCTCTCGATTTAATCCCACACGGTCATTTCGATGTTATCGGATACGTCAAATACGGCAACTGAGCGGCCCGAAGCCAGAAACAGTGCAGTCCAACTGACACCGATAACATCATGCGCGATTCGGTTTGGGTAATTTCAGTCATCAGGACAAACCAGGTTGAAGCGGGGAAGCGGCGGTCAGCCCACCGTCTACTGTGAAACATTCTCCAGTCACGTAGGTCGACTGATCTGAAGCCAGCCAAGCCACAATGTTCGCAATGTCTTCAGGTTGACCGAAACGGTTGACCGGATGCATTGCCAAAGCGTGAGCCTTGGCAGCTTTTGGGTCTTTCGCAAGGGCAAAACCATCTTCAGCCATTTCAGTCATAATCCAGCCTGGCCGGATCGCATTGCAACGCACTTTCGGCCCGTGATCAATCGCAATAGACCGCGTGAGTCCATGCACAAACGCTTTGGAGGCATTGTAAAGTGCCATTGAGGGGTCTGAAATCATCCCGGAGATCGACCCGATGTTGATAATGTTGCCTCCATGTTCGAGCATCTGGGGCAGAACTCCGCGACACATGTTGAAGACACCTCGGCAATTTGTGCCCACAACAAGGTCCCAATCATCATCGGAGCTGTCGGCGACGGTCTTTTCCACTTGAACTCCTGCGTTGTTGACAAGCAGAGAGACAGAGCCGAATTGATCGTTTGCGGTTTTGATAATTCTGGTTGCTGCTGCTGGGTCGGCTATGTCGGCTTGTTCCCAGCCGATGTGTTCCGGCAAATTATCTGGCCGTTCCCCTCTGCCGCAGGTCATAACTTGTGCTCCGTCGACAACAAGGCGATTGACAATCGCTCGCCCGATGCCGCGACTGCCACCGGTTACAATTGCAATATGTCGGATCATTTGATTCACTTGTGTGCTGACATGACGTAGCGAACCGAGGTGCTTGCATCCAGGGCATGGATGCTCATACGTAGTCGGTTCCCGATACTTTCATAGCATCCAAGGCATTTCTGGCATACCTGCACCAAGGGTTATGATGACAGATTTTGTCATTGTCAAAGCCTCATTTGTTGAACTTGTGCGGACAGACCGCCATCCAGTACCCACAACTGACCCGAGGCATAACGCGCCTCGTCTGAGGCCAGCCAATTCACTAGGTTGGCGATGTCTTCGGGCATTCCGTAGATTCGCATTGGATGAATGTCGCGCACTGCCTGCTGCAACATCTCTATGTTGGCACCTCCACCGCCGGAGCCTTCGCCGGTAAAAAAGCTTTGTAGCATCGGCGTATCGATATAACCAGGACAGATCGCATTCACCCGAATGCCTTCGGGGCCATGATCGCAGGCCATTGCACGTGTTAGCGCATGCACCGCGCCCTTAGTCGCACAATAGGCGGCTAGTCCCGGATCCGCGATAATGCCGTCGTATGACCCAAAGTTGATGATACTTGCACTGCTTCCGTTCCGTGCGGCGTTGCGCAATAACGGCAATGCGAATTTGCTGGTCAGGAATGTGCCGGTCACATTGACAGCAAAACTACGGTTCCATTCTTCCAGCGAGGTGTTTTCGATAGTTTTTTCGATTTCGATTCCAGCCGCATTAACCAATACATCCAATTTGCCATACTGTGCGTCCACCGCGGCCATGGCCCCCCCCGCACCTCTTCTTCGGATGCTACATCAAGACGAATGAATTTGTTGCTGTCGCTGTCAGGATCGGCCAGGTGTCCCTGCTCGGCAAGGTCCATTGCCAAAACTGTCGCGCCTTCACGCAAAAACCGGGCGCATACCGCACGGCCTATCCCACCAAGCCCCCCAGTTATCATGGCCACTTTGCCCTTCAACTTCCCGGTCAAGATGCGATATCCCTCTAGATTTTGCCTGATATCCCGGGTGTTATAGACATCAGGAAATTGCTTTGAAAACCCGCTAGCCCTAGCAGTATGTCGGCTTAAACGCTACCTGCAACTTTTGAGTAAGTATCTAGCACAAGCCCATGAAAGTGATGGACTGCATGCTCGGATTTTCCTAATACGTTTGGGTCAACCACGATGCGCCCTTGATTAAAAGCAGGGGTGCCCATGCCGCGCTGAACACTTTCGACAAGACCGATATCTTCAACTTGCAGTACGTCGTCGAAAAATCGAATCGCGTCCAATTCGGCCTCATTCGGCTCGGGCGTCTCAAAGAAGTAATCCAAGGTCTCCAGAGTGCGGTCAGGACCTGCTGGTATGATGTGCAGCACGATGAAGTTTGGGCGTCCGGGAAAGCGTATCAGGCAGGTATTGGGCCAAAGCCACCATACGACTTGCTTTTTGAATGTGGCGTTACTGACATCATAGGCACCGTTGGGATTGTTCCCAGCATCAGCTATTTGGCTGGAGTATATGCCATAGGTGCTAGTTTCGTAGGTATTCATCTCGACTAGCTCACAGAAAGCCTTGTGTGCGACTGGACAGTGGTAGCACTCAAGAAAATTGTCAACGACATTTTTCCAATTTGACTTGATATTGTAGGTCAGGCGGTGGGCAAATGTAAGTTGATCAATTTCGGGAGCCCAATGTCGAATTTCCGCTTCCAGGCCGCCAGATTGTTCCGCCAGAGGAGGTGCATTGGGGTCTAGATTCACATAGACGAATCCACAGAACTCCTCGACTTGAACTTCACTAAGGCAAATTTGCGCGGGGTTGAAGTCGTCGAGATGTTTGGTGTTCCGCGCCCGGGCCAGTCGTCCATCAAGCTGATAGACCCAAGCGTGATATGGGCAGATAATTTGCTTGGTAGTACCTTCTCCGAACAGCAGTTGATGCCCCCGGTGTTTGCAGACGTTATAGAACGCTCGAAGAACTCCTTCGCCGTCCCGCACTACGGCAATCGGATGTCCAGCGATATCGATGGCAGCATACGCGTTTGGTTCACGTACCTTTTCCACATGGCAAACCCATTGCCACGACTTGGCAATGATCTCCTGCTGGTCAACATGGTACCAGCAGGAATCTATATACGCTTCTGCACGCAGAGTATGGGAACTGGAAGCTTTGAGGTGGTAGCCTTCTGCAATATCCAGAAATTGTTGCTTTGATGGCATATTGGTCATGGTAATTCCGTTTGTTAGAGTTTAAAGAACAACTAATGGATTCAGTAGGCAACATGCCAATGGAATTTCATCTTCACCAATTGAAGATGCCCTGCCTGGGAATAAAGCCAAATTGAAATAGTGTAGTAATTATTTCGGTGATTGCAACACACTGCCGGGGTCAATATATATAAAACAAAAACAGGTAGCGAGTACGAGTTGATTGTAGTGCTGATTATACCAATTGAATGGCGCAATTAATTTGATAGAATCATGCTGTGGATACTTGTCCTATTGTTGCTGGTATTCTTCAAGTTCCAGGTTCATTGTTCCGAAGTTTGGTACCCCTTTGTAGAACGAATACAATTCATGTCGTGACGTGCCGTTGGTGCGTTACACCGTTCCATTCAGTTCTAGCCTACGGGGTAGCAAGAAGAATAAAGGAAACCGTTCATTTACGCAAGCCAATACATACCAAGTCATTCCAATGTTTTTTATGATTAGACCAACAAGAACGTAATAGTGCAACCAATAGATTCAAAAAAAAGACGAGTTTCCAACATTAACACTGGAAAGTACTTACCTCTCTACGACGAAACCGGTCGCCAAGACGGAGAAGTTCTCCAGGTGAATCCTGGTAAACAGTTGGGTTACGGTTTTCATGTTTACAGAATGCCTGCTGGACACACTACGACAGCCCATATTCACGATGGGGACGAGGAATTCCTTATCCTTGAGGGTGAAATTGTAGACCACGATGGATTTAGCTACGAAAAAGGTGATCTTGTATGGTTGGAAGCAAAGACCAAGCACAAGTCCTATTCACCGAATGGTGCTTTGCTCGTAGTGTATTTTCGATAGAAAGCTTCGACAATCCAACAGCGGATTTAATGAATTTTCCTATTCACGGAGTTGCATTACATACCACCTTGCCTGGTATGGAATGAGTTGAGTAAAGCGCTTGGACGCCTTCCACGCATCCAACGCGGTTCAACGATAGCGGTAAGTGGATGTTTCCAGTCTTCGAAATAGAAAAATCCTAACGAAAGAGGCCGAACAGCAGAGACTTTTCGTTTCTGGCAATGATTTCTTCATCCAGAACCCGGTGCTCGTTGCCAAGAAACTTGCTGCCTGGAAAATTCAATGCCAGAACGCGGCGATTATTAGCTGCCAGGTCAGGTAAATCAAGTTTTTCGTAAGCGTATACAAGAATGGCTAGGGCTTCTTCTGTATGCGGTGATGTCTCATAGCGTTCAAGTACCTGATTTGCTCTGTTGATGCCGCCTACATAGGCTTCACGATACAGATGGAAGCGAGCAATTCGAAGGTCGTGTCGTGCAAACGTATTGATCAGGTCAACCAGGATTTGTCTGGCCGAGTCGGCATATCCACTGAGTGGAAAGCGGTTGACTACTTCAGTGAATGCAGCATAGGCGTCTCGTGCGGCTTCGGCATCGTGATCGCTGAACTGTTCTTGGGTTTTAAAATATCTCTCTCCGAATTTCGGAGATCGAATCGGCAGACTGGCAAGTCCTTTCAGATAGTATGCGTAATCGATATGTGGATGCGTTGGGTGCAGGGACAGAAATTCATTCAGACACGGTACAGCTGCATCGGAATTTTTGACCTTGTAGTGAGCGTAACAGATTTCCAGTTCTCCTTGTGTCGTATGGACACCATAAGGGTAGGCAACCTTGAGTTCTTCGTAACGTTCAATCGCGTTTTCAAATCTTCCCCTGGCAAGTGCCGAATATGCATGATCATACATTTCCTTCTCGGACTTGATGACTTCTTCTTTCTTGCTGCAGCCCGTGATCAGCAGCAGTGAAACTAAAGTTGAAAAAACAAAGAATCGAGTAGTCTTCATAAGTCTTATTATTGAACAACAATCCAGGAAGTAACAGAAATCTCAAGAATTTCCGATGTTGAACGATTACGAATTACCATTATACAGATGCCAAATCCATCCTTTTTGTGAATTCTTTAAGATAAAGCAACAATCCTAGACCAGGATCATGCGTATGCTCGAGGAGCGGTGAATAGTGAAATTGACAGCAATTATTCCAAATCATTTTGGTGGCGACCGATTGGATAAGGTACTTGCTTCTGTGTTTCCAGATTTTTCCCGTACTGTGATTCAGTCTTGGTTGGATGCGGGCCGAGTTCAATTGAACAATCAAGTTCCATCGAAACGAGCCATCGTTGTGGGTGGAGAGAATGTTGCGATTGACGTGCCAGAGCGACAGCCTCAAAATTGGCTGCCGGAAAAGATTCCGATTGAGATTGTTTTCGAAGACGAGCAGCTGCTGGTCATCAACAAGCCCGCAGGCATGGTTGTGCACCCCGGAGCCGGTAATGCACAAGGCACTCTTCTGAATGCAATAATTGAGCATTGCAGTTCGCTGAGCAGCCTTCCTCGAGGCGGCATCGTTCACCGCTTGGACAAGAATACTTCAGGGCTTCTGGTCGTAGCAAAAACCGAACCCGCGAGACTGAATTTAATAAAGCAGTTCAAATCCCGCACGGTTGCGCGACATTATCTAGCGATCACTGAGGGCAGGTTGATTTCGGGTGGAACAATTGATGCTCCAATTGGCCGACACCCCAGAGATCGCAGAAAGATGACAGTCGGAACTGGCAAGCCGGCTGTCAGTCACTATCGAATCATTTCGCGTTATCGGCTGCACACTCTTGTACGCGTCAAGCTTGATACCGGACGCACGCATCAGATTCGAGTACATTTTCGACATGCGGGTATTCCACTGGTTGGCGATCCGGAATATGGCAGCAAACCAAAGCTTCCGGCAGGTGCGAGTGATGAGTTGATTGCTGCGTTGAGAGAATTGGGTAGGCAGGCTCTACATGCTGAGACATTGGAGATTTTACATCCAGCAAACGATGAACCTGTTCACTGGCATGTCGGCCTTCCGGAGGATCTGCGGACTTTGATACTGGCACTGAAACAGGATTCCGTCGAATTTCAGACGCAATAAAAAACCGCCCTGCGCATCATCTTGCACAGGGCGGTTTGGTTTTGATTGTCAGCAGGCGATCAGGAATTGGGTTTATTTAATAGGTCGTCAGGCCCAGAATTTCCCAATCTTGCATGCCGCCTCGATACCATTTGATTTTGTGTGCAGGATAACCGAGCCGAAGCAAATTCTTGATATTGTTCGGCGACTGTCCGCACCACATTCCGTTGCAGAACATGACAGCAGTTCTGCAATTTGAAAAGTCGAAAAGTCCTTCGCTCTCCGTAACATTGAATACGGACTCCAGAATATCTGCAATTTCAATTGGCGTCGCGCCTTTTGCTGGATTCAGGTTGGTCCAGGGAACGTTCATAGCCGTTGGAATAGTGCCGCGCTCGACCCAGTCTGGCGTTCGAGAATCAATGACAATAATGCCTTCGTTTCCGTCATTCATATCTTTAGCATAACTAATCAGCTCAGATTCACCAATGGTTTCTACACCAGTAGCAAGGTTTGAAGGCTGAATGCAAAAAGGTGGGCAGGGCCGAGACGTTTTTGCGAATGCTGGATTTACGGTTGCACTATTATCTTGATTTCGTTTGAATTCAACAGTAACCCCATCGATGCTGACTGGTACTGCCATAATCTCGGGCGTGATTCCGACGGGCTTGGATTCCGCTGTTGCAACCAACGAAGTAGCGAATACCAGTAATCCTCCGAGAACCACAATAAAAAATTTACGCATTGATATTACCTCCATTGCGGTAAGTTATCAGTAAATATGCCAGTAACCCGCTGCAAAAAATTCAATTCCGTTTCAGTTCACTGGCTACCTTGACGCTATTATCATACTTCAAGACAGCGAACTGTGCTAAAAATGTTGCAGTGCTGGCAACGGCTCGCAAGTTATGTTCTCGCTGTCAACAATTCCAAATTCAAGCTATTGGGTGATATGACGTGGAAGTTGTCAGACCAGCCACTGGGCTATTCTGCCTGAAAGCCAATTTGGCGCCTAACAATCACGCTTTGCTAAACGGCGAGTAGTGCCACTGCCCAAATAAGTAGAAGATGTTTTGGTCAGCTTGTGCTACACGCAATTGCTTCAAGTTCCAAGCGAATGGATCAATCTGTTACTGCTGGATCATATTGTCGAGTAGACGGCAGTCGCAATTGAAATATGGAATGTGATGTTGCTTTGTGAACTTCTGTAGTGGACGAGTAAAATTCAAAACATCAGAAAACTTTGTACAACTTCAGCAGTCAAATAGATAAATGTTCGGCTGTACTACGTTTGAGTTTAAAGCGAAAGTGAGATTTCTTAAAAAGCTATCTGGAAATCAAACCTGCGTGATCGCCATAGCGGTGATTGCTCTATTTCTTGGTACTGTACGTGCTGATTCAAATCTTGAGATAGTGGATTTTACGTTGCCGGATATTGACGGCAAATTGCACAGTCTGTCTGACTATCGAGGCGAGTGGGTCATTGTAAATTTCTGGGCGACTTGGTGTGCGCCTTGCATAAAAGAAATTCCAGACTTGATTGAATTGTCAAAGCTATCTGACCCTGTGCAGCCAGTCGTAATCGGCATCGACTTTGAGGAAATCGACAAGATTCAATTGAGAGAATTTATGAACTCCCTGAACATGGATTATCTTGTTCTGATTGTTGGAGAATCTCCGCTTATTCCCTTCGAGCCCTTGAAAGGAATGCCGACTACATTCATAGTTTCCCCTCAAGGTCAAATTGTATTTCGCAAGATTGGAGCAGTTACAAAAGAGATTCTGCTAAATGAGCTGAACGATCGTACACAATCTCAGTGATAGTGTTGTAGCATTGCACCTGTCTTTGGATACTATTCGAACAGAATGGAAAAATCTATCGCCTGTAGATTCTTGGTAATTGCACCGACGGAAATATAGTCCACTCCGGTTTTGGCGACTTCCTGTATGTTTTCTAGTGTGATGTTTCCAGAAGCTTCGAGTTCGACACGGTTCGCATTCATTTCAACTGCTTCGGCAATGTCTTCTACACTGAAGTTGTCGAGCATAATTCGCTGCACTCCAGTTTCTAATGCTGCTTCTAACTGCTCAAGGTTTTCAACTTCAATTTCGACTAGTGTGATACCGGGTTGATCAACGGGCAATTTTTGAATGGCTGCATTCATTGACAGGGAAACGAATTGGTGGTTTTCCTTGATCAACACTCCGTCATAGAGTCCAATTCTATGATTGACACCTCCGCCGACACAAACTGCGTATTTCTGTGCACTTCTTAGTCCAGGAATTGTTTTACGTGTGTCTAGTATTCGAGTGCCATAGCTGGAAATCTTGTCTACGAATTTTCGGGTCGCAGTGGCGGTACCGGAAAGCGTCTGCAAGAAATTCAGTGCGGTCCGTTCAGCACTCAGCAGGGATTTGGCCTTGCCTTGAATTTTGCAGATTGTTTGCCCGCTTTCAACTGTTTCACCTTCATGACATAAAAATTCAACACGAACTGATCGGTCGATTTGGTTAAAAACTTCACTGAACCAGGGAACACCGCAAACCACAGCATGTTCTCTGCAAATGACACTTGCCTTTGCTTTGATGTTGTCATCTATCAATGCAGCGGTGACATCTCCAGAGCCGATATCTTCTTTGATTGCACTGCTAACCACAGCGGAAATGTCAACGGGAAGTATGGCATCAGCATTCATGTTAGTAAATCTGGATATTTCAATGAATTGGATATTACTGTAGGAATTCTACATGCGAAAATCTAATTTGTGCAACAATGTTAAAGTATTGGAGTAAAATTTGTAGCAGCCACCATTCTAATAATGAAATGGCGGAAATTTAGAATAATCACTCAGCACTTGTTTGAATCAGAATATGCGATTCGGTTAAATTGCCAGAAAAAGATTTCAGCACAAGTGTAGAGGAAAGGGGGGGATTATGAGTCACGATATATGGGCTACGATTGGTCCGCGTCTCAAATCTAATCAGTCAAATATTGCCTGGATACGCAGAAATCGAGACAGTGAATCAGTATCGTTCACTTATGGCCAGATCTATGAAGGTGCTCTTCACATGGCTGGCCGACTTCGACAGCAAGGCATCTCACAAGGAGATGTTGTTTCTCTGATGAGCCCGAACGGTCCGGAGTGGGGAGTAGGCGCACTGGCTGTATGGAGAGTCGGCGCGGTGCTGGCCCCCGTTCACATCGGAAACAGCGAGGAAGACATTCTTAAACAGCTCGATGCTTTGAATCCAAAATTGATTCTGACGCATGATTCAGACTCCAAGACCAAGGATGTCAGCTACCCGCTCATGAATCTCGAAATCGGCTCCGAGCTGGCCGAACAGGAATCAAACAGCCCAAGCTACAATTTGAGTTCCGAAGAGTCGCTGCGTATTTATACCTCTGGGAGTACCGGCACTCCCAAAATCGTACGACTATCGCATCGAAATATTACGACGAATTTCGTTGCTTGCAGCAAAATTGTCAAGATTGGCCGTTCAGATCGCTTCCTCAATCTGCTGCCGCTTTCACACACGTTTGAGCTTGTCGGTGGTATGTTGTTGCCGCTATACAGTGGTTCTTCGATTGTTATACCCAAGGTATTGACGGCTCAGGAAGTGTTGGCTGCGATGCTGGAAGAGAAGGTGTCAGTGGTCCTTGCGGTACCTCGTCTTTTCAGAAACATCAAGAACGGAATGGAAAAGAAATTTCGCGATGGCAGTTTCCTGCTGCGTGGCTACGTTGCTCTGCTAGGTATGCTGCCTTTGGGTTTGCGATGTCGATTGAACGCGCCATTGCGAAAAAAGCTAAGCCCAAATCTTCGTTATTGGGTGAGCGGAGGGTCTCGACTCGACCCGACCATTGCGCAGTTCTTTCGCAATTTGGGAATCAGCCTGAGACAGGGCTATGGGTTGACGGAAACATCTCCCGTAACCTGTGTACAGGAAGCATTTCCTGCAAATTTCGACAGTGTCGGCTACGCCATTCAAGGGGTTGAAGTCAAAATTGACGAACCCGACGAATTTGGAAGCGGTGAGGTACTTGTAAAAGGGGACAATGTCATGTTGGGATATTCTGATGAAGAGTTGACCAAAGAAGTGATGAAGGGAGAATGGTTTCGAACAGGAGATCTCGGACGACTTGATGCTTCCGGAAATCTGAGTCTTACAGGTCGAATCAAGCGTTTAATTGTCACAGAAGCCGGTAAGAACGTCTACCCCGAGGAACTGGAAACTCTGCTGGAACGATACGACGGAGTCAAGGAAGCTGGCGTCATTGAGATCAACCAGCGTCCAGCCGCCGTATTAGCGATGGACAATCCCAGTAGCTGCGCTTCCATGGCCAAGGACATATTGAAAGAGTTCAACACCAAATCGTCCTCCCACAACCAGATTGCGCGCTGCGCCGTGGTCGAAGACTTGCCGAGAACACCACTTGGCAAGACTGCGCTCGCTGAGCTGAACCGCGTTTTTGAAGAAAACGAAGTGGCATAAAAATCCGACTCAATACAAATCGGCGCGTGTGTCTTCAATCAAGCACTTGCCAGGATGCCCATCATCGTTGTGACTCGTGGGCGTTTGAATCGGTTTCGGCGGTGACTTTCCAATAGTTGCCAAATCATCTGCCGAGAATTGAAATGGCGGATGGTACGGATTGCAAACCAGTTCGCGCAATGATGCCGCCAGCAGGCTCAGATTGGAAATGCCAGTTGGAGGACGCAGCAGTACACACTAACTGCCGTCAATTCAGTTCCTCTCGTTCTAATGTGTTTTTGACATCCTTGAGCAGTTTCGTAATGTATTGGACCAAATGCTCAAGAAATAAATTTCTTTTCAATGTGCGTTCCTGAACATCCACAGGAAGAAAGCGAGCAATGGTTTCGTGATACTCTCTTGATTCGACAAACTCTGGAATCCGAATGATCATGGCATCCAGCTTCTCTACGTAATTGTCTACCTTGTAGTCAGCTATCTTGTTCTTCAGCCACTCGACCCGAAAGGTTGCTCCGTTAACACCAAGCCAACGGAGATCCCAGATATCACGATAGCGAACATACTTCCGCGTATCGATCAATGACACCAGTTTGTCGACCAGAATTTCATCCATGGATTCTGCCACAATGAGCGTGTCTGTGTATCCGTCGGGCAGAATTTCGTAGTTGCTCTTCAATGCCAGAAGTTCGCGGGAATATGCCGGCACATTCGCAATATCAAGGTGAATTCTCTGACTGGGAGAATCTTTTCTTGCCAGAGCTGTATTGATCACAATTCTCCAACGAGCGACTTTCACTTCGTCAGGGACCGGAGCACTCCAAAACTCAACCGGTTCTCTTACATTGACCTCGAAATCGTCACGTTTCCTGAAAAACTCTTCAATGCAGTTCTTAATTTCAGTCAAATCCGTTGCAGAAAAAAGCTTGCCAGCACAAAATTCCAAATCTTCACTGTGTCGTGGAGCGCCATAACACATACGCAACGCAGTTCCCCCTTGGAAAGACAATTTGTCCAGTAGTTTCCATTGGTCGAGTCCAAAGAGAATGTCGTACTGCAACAGTTCTTTTTCCACAGTTGCCTGCACATATTTGCGGCCAGACTGTTCCATAGCGAATTTTGTCAGATTTTCAAAATTAGAACTCTTGATCATCTTCCAAGCCGTCAAAGTCAACCAGAAACGTGTTTCTCCCGACACGCTTTAGATCGCGCCATGCTGTTTCCAATTTGGCAAAACGGAAAGGTCTGCCAATATCAACCGTTCCGTCTAGAATCTGGGCGTAACTACGGTCAGTGTGGGTAAAGTCAAGAACACCGTAAGGCGTTTGGTATTCCCCTTTACGACCGGTTGTCATTACGGTAATCCTGTCTACAGGAATTTGTGAAATCGCACCATATTCACTAAGTGCCGATTCCAAGCTCACATAACTGATCTCTCCGCGTCGAAAAGCTGTACCGATTTCTTCGAGCAAATGCCCATCGCGGCTTCTAGCGGTAGGGAAAACATACACTCCACGCAAGGCTCGTACCAAGAATCCATTTTTCTCCAGACGATTAATGCCCGCAAACAATGTGGAGTGGTCGTCTTCGGGGAAAATTTTGGACATGTCGCGTAGTGTGTATACGTATTTCCCACGCAAATCCCACTCAGTTAGTCTCGTGATTGCTGTTGCCTGTTTCATATATACAAGAAATTGTTATATTTATGGGATATCTGTATATATAATAATATCAACGAGAGGTTATCGTCAACCTCTATGAAGCCATTTGATGGTCCGGGTGACGATTTCCCAGAATTGAAGTTGTTGACTGTCTACCGGAACAGTGTGAATGGAATTTCGCAACTCTATTCCGTCCGTTTCAAGCCCGTTGAATATTCTAATTCCGCCCCTATTTTCTCCAATGATGTCCAATTTGTTTAAAGAAGAGGAAAGGCTTCGATGCTTTTAGAAAAATTTACGCTGAAACTTCAAACCGCTCTTGCGGAGGCTCAAAGTATTGCGGTTGGGCGTGATCATCAGTATATCGATCCGGTACATCTGATCGTTGCTTTGATTGATCAAAAGGGCGGAACTGTTCATCATCTTTTAGTACAAGCGGACGTGAACGTTCCTCAGCTTCGCAGTGAGCTTGGCAAATATCTTGACAGTCTGCCGACTGTCGTTGGAAACGATGGCGAGGTTCACATTTCGACAGATTTATCGAAGTTGTTCAATCGAGCTGACCAGCTGGCTCAGAAAAGAGGAGATAAGTTTATTTCCAGTGAAATCGTTACTCTCGCCGCCATAGACAGCAAGCACAAAGTTGGGGACCTGCTTCGTTCTGCTGGTGCAACACGAGGCGTGCTCGACGAAAAAATTAAGCTTATGCGTGGCGGTCAAACGGTCGATGAAGCCGCAAGCGAAGATCAACGTCAAGCGCTTGAGAAATTCACCATAGATGTAACTGAACGCGCTGAGCAGGGAAAACTGGACCCTGTAATCGGCAGGGATGAAGAAATTCGTAGAACAATTCAGGTTCTTCAGAGACGCACCAAAAACAATCCGGTTCTGATAGGGGAGCCTGGCGTCGGAAAAACTGCGATCGTCGAGGGACTCGCTCAACGAATCATTGACGGTGAAGTGCCAGAGGTTCTAAAAGGAAAACGTCTGCTTGCGTTGGATCTAGGTTCTCTGATCGCGGGGACTAAATTTCGCGGCGAATTCGAGGAACGCCTTAAGGGGCTGCTCAACGACCTGGCGCGGCAGGAAGGTCAAATTATTCTGTTCATAGATGAACTGCACACCATGGTGGGTGCCGGCAAGACCGAAGGATCAATGGATGCAGGCAATATGCTTAAACCTGCACTCGCACGCGGCGAATTGCATTGTGTCGGTGCTACTACGCTGGACGATTACCGCAAATATGTTGAAAAGGACGCGGCACTCGAACGACGGTTTCAGAAGATTATTGTTCAGGAGCCGAGTCTGGAAAGCACCATTGCGATTCTTCGCGGCATCAAAGAGAAATATGAAGTCCATCACGGAGTCGATATTACAGATCCTGCTATCGTTGCAGCCAGTCAGTTGTCGCACCGGTATATTACCGACCGAAATCTGCCAGACAAAGCGATTGATTTGATTGACGAAGCCGCCAGTCGAATTCGAATCGAAATTGACTCCAAACCGGATGCACTGGATCGTCTGGACCGAAAAATCATTCAGTTCAAGATCGAGAGGGAGGCATTGAAAAAAGACACCGATGATGCATCCCAAAAACGTCTGGCAAAATTGGAAACGGAAATCGAAAATCTGCAGAAAGAGTATTCTGATTTAGAACAGATTTGGCACGGCGAAAAGGCTGCGGTGAACAGTTCGAAATTCATCATGGAGCAGCTGGACCAAGCCAGAATTCAGGAAGCGAGCGCAGAAAGAGCCGGCGATCTCGATCGTGTCGCTGAATATCGTTACCAGAAAATTCCCGAACTTGAGCGTCAACTGGAAAGTGCTCGTTCGGAGGAGGATCAGGATTTCGAACTACTCAGAAATCGAGTAACAGAAGAAGAGATTGCGGAGGTAGTTTCAAATGCTACTGGAATACCTGTCAGCAAGATGCTCGAAGGTGAACGCGCAAAACTTCTGAGAATGGAACAGGAGATTGCAGGTCGCGTGATTGGTCAGGAGAAAGCCATTACTGCGGTAGCGAATGCAATTCGACGATCGCGCACGGGTCTTTCTGATCCAAGTCAGCCTTACGGAACATTTCTGTTTCTAGGGCCGACAGGCGTTGGCAAGACTGAATTGTCGAAAGCCCTGGCGGAATTTCTGTTTAACACTGAAGACGCACTGATTCGGGTTGACATGTCTGAGTTCATGGAAAGACACTCTGTCGCCAGATTGATTGGCGCTCCTCCAGGCTATGTTGGCTATGAAGAAGGTGGATACTTAACCGAATTGGTTCGAAGAAGGCCATACAGCGTAATTCTTATGGATGAAATCGAAAAGGCACATCCAGACGTTTTCAACATTCTGCTGCAGGTTCTGGATGACGGCAGATTGACCGATGGACATGGTCGCACAGTCGATTTTCGAAATACAGTCATTGTGATGACGTCAAATCTGGGATCAGACTTGATTCAGGAGATGACACAAAGCGCTGACTACGACAAGATGCAGCGTTCAGTCATGACCATAGTCGGTCAGAATTTTCGCCCCGAATTCGTAAACCGAATTGGCGATATTATCGTGTTTCATGCACTGTCCAGAGACCATGTTCACGGTATTGCCAGGGTTCAGATGCGTCAACTTCAAGAACGTCTTGAGAGTCGTGACATGAAACTTCGCTTGGGTGAGGAAGCGCTGGAGCATCTTGCACAAGCGGGTTTTGATCCGGTCTACGGTGCCCGTCCGCTTCGCAGAGCGATCCAGTCGAAAATCGAAAATCCGCTGGCAAAGGAAATTCTTTCGGGTAAATTCGCCACTGGAGATGAGATTGAAGTAGTCTGGCATGATGGGGAGTTTCAGTTTGCCAAAATCGATGTTGGCGAACAAAGAGCAGTTGCGTAGGCGAAACTGTTACAAATATCATCAAATTTTAAATCATGGCGTCCAAGATCAATTTTGAAATTTGCGAGTTGACAGCTTCAAGTGGATTTAAAATTTGAAACCACTTTTCCTAAGGTAATGCGCGTTGACCGGCTCGATTTCATATTCGCAATTCGATATCTTCAATTATGGGGAGATTCACGATGTATCTCCTCTCATCCGGCGAATCGTTGCAGAAAATCCGAGTAAATTCACTTTTCGAGGTACCGGAACCTACATAGTGGGCCACGGCAACGTCGCTGTAATTGATCCGGGTCCGAACTTGCAAAGCCATATATCGGCGATAATGAGCAGCCTTTCGAAGGAGACTATTTCTGCCATCATTCTCACCCATACGCATAGCGATCATTCAGCGGCCGCAAAACCGTTGCAGGAAATTTGTGGTGCACCGATATATGGGTGCAATCTCCGTGACAGGAATGTAGAGAATAGCGAAAGCGGAGAATTGGAAGAAGCCATTGACCGATCATTCAATCTTACTCACGAAATTTCTGATGGAGAAACACTGCAGGGAGACGATTGGATTCTAGAAAGTGTGCATACTCCAGGTCACATGTCGAATCACTTCTGCTATCGTTTCCCATTTGAAAAGGCATTGTTTACCGGCGACCACATCATGGGCTGGTCAACCACTGTTATTATTCCGCCGGATGGTTCAATGTCAGATTACATGAACAGCCTGCAATTACTATTGGATGTAAATGATCAAATCTACTATCCGACGCACGGAGCTCCAATTTATGAACCTCAGCCTTATTTGAAGTCTCTCATTAGACACCGCCTTCAAAGAGTATCTGAAATTATCGAGTGCTTCGAGAGCGGCATGACGACAGTGCGTGAAATGGTGGCAAAGGTTTATCGGGATGTTGATCCGACACTTCATGTGGCGGCGGCCTATTCGTTGTTTGCAACTTTAGTCATGCTGTGGGAGGAAAAAAGAGTGGAATGCGATGGCAACCCGCGAATGAACGGAGACTTTAGATTTGTAGGCTAGCCCTACGCAAATCGAGAGCGCTGAATGCAATCAGTGGTATTGCCTGCTCAATTCACGGACTGCATCAACAAGTACGGTTACCTTTGCTGGATCTATGTCTGGTGTAATTCCGTGACCGAGGTTAAAGACATGTCCGTCGCCGTGGCCGAACGACGCGAGAATGTCTGCAGTTTGTTTCTCGATTTCCGTATCACTCAGTCTGAGTGATGCCGGGTTCAAATTTCCCTGTAAAGCAACGCGCTCGCCGACTCTTTTTCTGGCTTCACCAATATTTACTGTCCAGTCGATACCAATTGCCTGGCAACCTGTTTCTGCCATGTTCTCCAGCCATTTTCCACCACCTTTGGTGAACAGGATTACCGGTGTATCGGGAACTGAGGCAGCAAGGTGTTCCAAGATTCGCTCCATGTATCGAAGTGACATATCCAGATACTGATCGGTATCCAATATGCCGCCCCAGGTATCAAAGATCATGAGTGCGGATGCGCCTGCTAGGGCTTTGGCTGTGAGATAAGTCGCCACCGAATGGCAAAGAACGTCAAGAAGTCGATGCAGGTCTATGGGACTTTCTTTCGCGAAAGCCATAATTTTTGCAAATTCCGTTTTGGATCTTCCTTCAACCATATAGACTGCGAGCGTCCACGGACTGCCGGAAAACCCGATTAAAGGCACAGATCCGTCAAGACTACTAACAGCAGTACGCACTGCATCTAGAACATAGCCAAGATCATCTTCTGGATCAGGCACTGCCAGTCGCGCGATATCTGCAGAGTTCTTGACAGGATTTTCAAATACTGGCCCCACTGATTCTTCCATCCGCAGGCCGAGCCCCATTGCGTCTGGAATAACCAGGATGTCGGAAAAAATAATGGCTGCATCCAGTGAATAGCGCTGCAGTGGCTGCAACGTGACTTCGCAGGCGAGTTCCGGCGTACGACAAAGAGTCAGAAAGTCTCCCGCTTTTCTTCGAGTTTCCCGATACTCTGGCAGATAGCGGCCCGCCTGGCGCATAATCCAGATAGGTGTTTGGTCGACGCTCTGCCTACGGATTGCTCGCAGGAAACGGTCGTTTTTCAAAGTTGGCACAGTTGAACTGTTCGGCAGCCTACTGTGCTGCGAGCGTACTGCGAATTTCTAATTGAAAATTTTTCGCCGCCTGGGAAGGTTGGTCGGCGTCGCGAATCGGTCTGCCGACTACAAGGTAGTCGGCGCCTGCCCGAATTGCTTCTGCAACGTTTACAGTGCGTTTTTGATCGCCTGCTGCATCGCCGCGGTTTCGAATGCCGGGTGTCACGATCAAGAATTCTTCGCCAAGCTCGCTTCTAATGGTTTGAACTTCCTGTCCCGATGCGATCACTCCGGCACATCCAGATTGATGTGCGCTGAGTGCGCGTGCACGCACTAGTTCCTGTGAAGACGATGCAAATCCCATAGTTTTCAGTGCTTCGTCATCCAAGCTGGTTAGAACAGTAACCGCCAAAATCTGCATATCTTCTGCTGCATCTACAGCAGCCTGCATGACCGCTGAATCTCCATGTACTGTCAAGAACCGGATACCAAGGCCATTCAAATTTCGAACCGCTCGATACACAGTTTGGGGTATGTCATATAACTTGAAGTCTGCAAAAACACTGCAGCCTCGGCTCGTCAACTGTTCAATCAGGTCAATTCCAGTTCCGCTCGTAAACAGTTCCAAACCTACTTTGAAGAACGATACATGATCGCCGACTTGAACGACGAGTTCCAGTGCCTGTCCTTTTGTTGGAACGTCCAGCGCCAATATCAGTCGATCACTGGGGGAGATTGTGTTCATTGCGAACGAAGTCTGTAGGTTCATGCGCCGATGTAATTCATGATACCACGTGCCGCTTCACGCCCTTCAAATACTGCTGTTACCACTAGGTCTGCACCTCGAACCATGTCACCTCCAGAAAACACTTTCGGATTTGAAGTCTGAAACGGAAATTCACTTTCAGGACTCGCTTTTACTCGCAGGAAAGAGTCGGTTTCAATCTGATGTAGCGTAAACCAGTCGCTCGGACTAGGTCGAAACCCAAATGCGATAATTACGCTGTCGCACGGTATTGACTGCTCACTGCCGGGGAGGGGCTCTGGCTGCTGTCGTCCACGTTCATCCGGCTCACCCAATCGGGTTTCAATCACTTTAACTTGTTCGACTTTACCGTTGCCTATAAATTCGGTCGGTTGACAATTCCATAAAAATCGAACGCCTTCTTCTTTCGCATGCCAAACTTCTCGGCGCGAGCCCGGCATATTGGTTTCGTCTCTCCGATATACGCAAGTCACTCTGTTGGCACCCTGGCGGACAGCAGTCCGAACGCAGTCCATCGCAGTATCGCCACCACCCAAAACGACAACATTCTGATTGCTCATGTCGATTGCGGGCCAGTTGCCAGCTTCCCAGTTCTCCACTTTGTTGTTGTTGCCGATCAGGTAAGGTAGGGCTTCATAGATGCCTTGCATGTCTTCGCCCACAAAACCGCCTTCCATATAGGTGTATGTTCCCATGCCTAAAAATACGGCATCGTACTCTTTGAGAAGGGCAGAAAATTCGATGTCTGTACCGATTTCGGTATTCAGTACGAATCTGACGCCCATTTCTTCCATTACTTGACGCCGTTTGAGGACAGTTCTCTTTTCAAGCTTGAACGGTGGAATTCCATAAGTGAGCAAGCCTCCAATTTCCGGATAGCGGTCGAATACAGTCGCACTGACTCCATTTCGGACCAGTACATCCGCGCAGCCGAGTCCGGCAGGTCCGCTGCCGACAACTGCAACCGTTTTGCCGGTTGATTCAATAGAAGATATGTCAGGCCTCCATCCTTGACTGAACGCTTCGTCGGTGATGTATTTTTCAATCGAACCAATCGTAATCGCCCCGAATCCGTCGTTCATCGTGCACGCACCTTCGCACAGGCGATCCTGAGGGCAGATTCTGCCGCAGATTTCAGGTAGCGAATTGGTCTGGTGAGACAGCTCGGCCGCTTCAAACAGTTTGCCCTCTGAAATCAGGTTGAGCCATTCGGGAATGTAATTGTGAACCGGACACTTCCACTGACAATAGGGATTTCCACAGGATATGCAACGAGTGGACTGTCCGGCCGCGGTGCTCGCATCATACTGTTGGTAAATTTCGTTCCAATGATGTATGCGGGATTGCGCAGGATCTTTCGGTGGATCCTGCCGCGGCAGCTCCAGGAACTGGAAATGCTGTTTCATTTTAGAATACCGAAACGGAGGGTTTAAGCGGCTTCACGGAGTGTCTCCATGAGATCCTTGATTTCTGCTGCCTTGGGCTTTACCAGCCAGAAGCGTCCAACCAATTCCAGGAACTTGTTGCTCACGATTTTCCCCCACTTGCTTTCGGTTTCTGCGACATGCTCGTCGATGAGTTCGTGCAGATAACTCAAATGTGGTCCCATGTCTTCGTGAGTCAATCGATGAATGTCGATCAGTTCGTGGTTGTAGCAGTCGACAAAAACTCTTTCCAGATCAAGAACGAAGGCGATGCCTCCGGTCATGCCCGCTCCAAAATTTACGCCAGTCTGGCCGAGAGACAGTACCGCTCCGCCGGTCATGTACTCGCAGCCATGGTCGCCGCACCCTTCCAGTACTGCAATCACTCCCGAATTTCTCACCGCAAATCGTTCTCCTGCGGTACCTGCAGCAAAAAACTTACCACCCGTTGCTCCGTAAAGGCAGGTATTGCCTGCAATTGGCGTATAGCGGGATTCCAGCGGACTGTTTCGAGGTGGTTTGATAACGATTTTTCCGCCTGCCATTCCTTTGCCAACATAGTCATTTGCATCGCCTTCAAGATAGAGTTCGAGACCTGCCGCGTTCCATGCACCGAAACTCTGGCCAGCGATACCTTTGAAGTTAATCTTGATTGGCGATGAGATTTCCAGCTGTGACTTTGCAATTTCCCCGGACAGTCTTGCACCAATTGACCGATTTGTGTTGGAGATCGGGTATTCAAACACCCCGCCGGTACCGTCGAGAATGTTCGGCAAAGCATCGCTGACCATTTTTTGTGCAAGCTCACCTTTGTCCCAGGGTTCATTTCTGCTGGTTGTGCACCTTCGCGGGACTTCCTCCGGCACTTCGGCGGTTGAAAGCAGTGGACTCAAATCAAGGCGTTGCTGTTTTTCTGTTTTGCCTTCGACAATTTCCAGCAGTTCCGGTCTGCCGATGACGTCATTCAATCTGCGAGCACCAATGGCGGAAAGAATCTCCCGAACTTCTTCGGCAACAAATTGAAAGTAGCGTACAACTTTATCTTTGGTGCCCTTGAAGTGGAGTTCTCGCAGGGTTTCATTCTGCGTGGCGACACCGGTGGCACAGTTGTTGAGGTGGCAAACACGCAGATACTTGCACCCGATGGCCAGCATCGGTGCTGTGCCGAAACCGAATGAATCTGCCCCTAGTATGGCTGCCTTGACAACGTCCAGACCTGTTTTCATGCCGCCGTCCACTTGCAATCGGACGCGGTGCCGAAGTCCATTCATTCTGAGCGTCTGCTGGGTTTCGACCAGCCCCATTTCCCATGGACTGCCGGCATATTTTACAGAGGTTACGGGACTTGCTCCGGTACCACCGTCATAACCTGCGATTGTAATCAGGTCCGAATAGGCTTTAGTCACACCCGCGGCAATTGTACCTACGCCTGCTTCGGACACAAGTTTGACAGACACCAGGGCATCGGGGTTGACTTGCTTTAAGTCAAATATGAGCTGGGCGAGGTCTTCGATAGAATAGATGTCGTGGTGCGGTGGTGGTGAAATCAGCGCCACTCCAGGCGAGGAATATCTGAGTGATGCGATCATTTCGCTCACTTTGTGTCCTGGCAGCTGACCGCCTTCGCCCGGTTTGGCGCCTTGGGCGATTTTGATCTGCAGTACATCGGCATTTACCAAATAGTGCGGCGTCACACCAAACCGTCCGGATGCGACCTGTTTGATTTTCGATGTTCGAGAGGTGCCGTAGCGTCTCGGGTCTTCTCCACCTTCTCCGGAGTTGGATCTACCACCGATATCATTCATAGCCTCTGCCAACACTTCATGCGCTTCCGGAGAAAGGGCGCCAAGCGACATGCCAGCACTGTCAAATCGAGTGAGAATGGACTCAATTGGCTCCACCTCGGACAGTGGAATCGATTCCCGGTCATTCACTTTGATCTTCAGCAGGTCGCGAAGAACCGCAGGCTCCCGTTCATTGATGAGTGATGTAAATATCCGGTAGTCTTCCAGTTTGTCGCTTTCGACTGCAGCGTGCAATGCATGTACTACATCCGGGTGAAAGGCGTGGTACTCGCTGTCTGACGAATACTTCAGCAGTCCGCCGTGATTGACGGACTTTCGAGGATCCCAGGCTGCGTCAGAGAGTTCGATCTGATCATTCTCGATGTCTTCAAAGCTGGTACCCTGAATTCTTGAAACGGTACCGCAAAAGCAGATATCGACGACTTCGCTGTGCAGACCAACGGCTTCGAATAGCTGAGCGCCTCGATAGCTTGCTACCGTAGAGATTCCCATTTTCGACATAATCTTGAACAGCCCTTTCTTGATCCCCTGTCGGTATGTGCGCAAGGCTGACAAGGCTCGATTTCCAGCTGCATCGTTGCCGATGATATTGCGCACGGCAGCGTAACTCAGATACGGGTAGATTGCAGTCGCTCCGTAGCCGATCAAAACTGCAAAATGATGTGGATCTCTTGCTGTTGCGGTTTCAACAATCAGATTTGCATCGCATCGCAGACCTGCTTGGATTAGTCGATGATGGACCGCACCGGTTGCCAGTAGTGCATGAATTGGCAGAGTGTTCTTTGTGATGCTGCGGTCTGAAAGCGTGATGATCATATATCCAGACTGGACAGCCTCAACAGCTTCGTCACAAATGCGACTAATGGCTGTTTTCAGACCTTCTCCGCGGCTGTAATTCAGGCCGATTTTATAGACTTTGTATGCGGGGTCCTTTTGTTCCATAATCGTATAGAACTTGCGTCCCGACAGTACCGGAGAGCCGATAATCAACCGTTTTGCATGTTCGGGGTTTTCTTCAAACAGGCCAAGCGACAATCCCATTGTCGTTTCCAGAGACATGACAATTTTTTCCCGCAAGGGATCAATAGGAGGATTGGTGACTTGGGCGAACTGTTGGCGAAAATAATCGTAAAGTGATCGGTTTCTTTGTGATAGAACCGGTAGCGGCGTATCATCGCCCATGGAACCAACCGCTTCTTGGCCAACCTCGCACAAAACCCGGATGACCTGTTCCTGCTCCTCGAAAGACAGATTAAACAGTTTTCTGTAAACAGCAAGCTCAAACGGGTTGAGTTTCGAACTTATGTGAGTGTCGTTGAGCAGCCTGGTGTAAATTCGATTCTGTCTCTGTTGCAGCCAGCGGTTGTATGGCTGGCGGTTTATCAGAAGTTCGTTGATATCTTTTGGCAGAAGAAGTTCACCGGTCTTGGTATCCGCGGCGATCATCTCTCCCGGTTTCAGCCTTCCCTTTGCAACCAGGTCTTCTTCTCGGTAATCATGTACTCCAATTTCCGTGCACAACGTGATGTGACGATCAGAGGAAACAACGTAGCGTGCTGGCCTCAGGCCATTTCGGTCCATGACGCATGCCGCGTATCTGCCGTCGGTCAGTACGATCCCTGCCGGTCCGTCCCAAGGTTCAGCGTGCAGCGAGTTGAAACTGTGAAACGCACGCAGATTTGGATCCATGGAATCGACGTTCTGCCAGGCCGGGGGCACCAGAATTTGCATCGCTCGAAAAATGTCCATTCCGCCGCTTATGAAAAAATCCAGCATATTGTCGAGGCTTGCGGAGTCCGAAGATTCAAAATCTACCAGTGGTAACAGTTCGTCAATGTTCTCGTGCAGGGAATCCGTGAATCTCCCGCTTCTCGCCACCGCCCAGTTGCGGTTACTTTGAATGGTATTGATCTCACCGTTATGAGCCAGCATTCGAAACGGCTGTGCGAGACTCCAAGTCGGCGCAGTGTTGGTCGAGAAGCGCTGATGAAAAACTGCAAGGGACGATTCCAATCTCGGATCGTCAAGTTCGGGATAAAACAGGGTCAGATTGTCCGGCATGACCAATCCCTTGTAGACCACTACTTTAGATGACAGACTACAGATATAAAATTGATTATCCAGTTCCGATATTGCTTTTTCCGAGGTCCTGCGGGTTGCGTACAAACGGCGCTCAAATTGAACCGTTGAAAGGTTGTTTGGCGCATTGACAAAAATCTGTTCGATCCGTGGGCATACTGCTTGCGCGGATTCTCCCAATGCTTCGGAATTCGTTGGAACAATTCTCCAGCCGGCCGTTTCGAGGCCTTTCTTTTTCAGTTCCTGTTCCATCAGCGATCGGGCTCGAGCTGCCATCTCTGGCTCGCTGTTGAGGAATACCATGCCGATGGCAAATTTCCTGGTTAGCCCGATATGTTCCTTTTTTGCGACATGTCGGATGAAGCCATCGGGAATGCGTAGCAAAATGCCGCAACCGTCTCCGGTTTTCCCGTCAGACGCAATTGCACCACGATGGGTCAGATTGGACAGCGACTGAACCGCGGTTTTCACCAGCCAGTGCGATGCCAGCCCATCCATGTGGGCAATCATACCGAACCCGCAACCGTCGTGCTCAAATTGCGGGCGATATAAACCTGTATCCCGACTGTGTCGATTCATGGAATTCTGTCTCTACTCGTCAACCCATCGTCTGCAGGCCTGTATCAGGCTGAGATGAGCTTGTTTCAGAATTAATTTTGTCGCGGCTTGTTGCGCACATCCGTGCGCTATTCGTCACTTGCATTCAATTGCCGAACTTTTTAGTATAACGACAGATTGAAGATTTTCGCAAATAAATAATTTTCAGATCAAGGGCGGATATCAGAATTTTTCGATCAAACTAAAATTTTGTTGCCTGCGATTACCAGTAATCATCAAGCCGTTTGCTTGAAATGCAGCAGCGCAAAGTAGTGATGGCATTGGCGCCATCAACACTCCAATGCATTCCGGCGTGCTTGGGAGGTGAACCAATCAAGTTCTTGCAGCCAGTTGATGAAAGCATGCATGAATTTATCAGTTGACAGCGCCGTATTTCGGCAGTAGCTTCGGTTTGAGTGGGTGAATGCATGAATATCGCCAGACGACTCACTGATACATGACATTCACTTCTTCGGGTAGCCGAACGCCATTTAAGGTGAAAATACGAAACGGCACTGCAATTTTCGTTAGAATATACCTAGTCTAAATGATGATTATCACATGGAAGAAGAAGTTATGAAACTGTTCAACAATAAACTCACTGTGGCAACATTCACAATAATTTTTATGTCCACAGTAACCATTCAGAGCGCTTACAGTGATGGACATGCTGTGAAATTGGGATTTCTGGGTGGATTCACCGGCCCGATCGAATCGCTTGCTCCTGGAATTTTTCAAGGTGCCAAGATGGCTGCTGATCAAATTTCTGCCAGTGGCGGCCTGTTAGGCGGCAAAGCCCTGGAGCTCGTTACGGGCGACTCAACCTGTGCCGACTCAACAGCAGCTGCCAATGCAGCTGACCGGCTCATCAACTCGGAAAATTTGCCTGCCATTGTCGGGCCGATGTGTTCCGGAGCAACCATTTCTGCAGCCAATAATGCTGCCATTCCTGGCGGAGCTGTCATAATTTCACCGAGTGCGACCAGTCCGGCGGTCTCTGAAGTAGATGACAACGACCTGCTTTTCAGAACTGTCCCATCTGATTCGTTTCAGGGAGAATCGATGGCTAAACTGTTGATGGCAAAAGACATTACAACCATTGCCATCACCTACCTCAACAATGACTATGGAAAAGGATTTGCCGACGCCTTGGCGAATTCGTACACGGCATTGGGCGGCAATGTTGCTGCAAACGAGGCGCATGAGAGTGGCAAAGCGGATTATCGGGCGGAAATCGGCTCGCTGGCTTCAAGTGGTGCTGAACATCTGGCAGTTCTGGGATATGCCGACGGTGCCGGTCAGACAATCATCCGGCAAGCGCTGGAAGGCGGCGATTTCACCAATTTCATCGGCGGTGACGGAATGCTGGCACAGTCTCTAATTGATGCCATCGGCGCTGAAGCTCTGGAAGGCATGATTCTCACAACAGCGGGGTCTGTGCAAGGACAGGGCAAAGACAACTTCGATGCTATGTGGAAAGCAGAGGGACTTGATGTTCCCCTTTATGCTGCGCAAGCCTATGACGCGACGTTTCTTCTCGCACTGGCGATGGAGAAGAAAGGAAACGCTGAGCGCGAAGGAATGTCAGAAGCACTGCGCGCAGTTGCAGGTCCTCCCGGTATGCAAGTGTATGTGGGCGAATGGGACAAGGCACTTGCAGCGCTCAAGCAGGGTGAAGACATCAATTACGAAGGCGCAGCTGGAAGCCAGGATTTCGACGAGAATGGAGACGTAGCTGGTATTATTGTGGAAGTCACCGTTCAAGGTGGACAGCTTGTGGAAATTGGCCCAATCATGTAAATTTTCGGAAAATTTCTTACCAAAGACAGTGGCGCTTCGGCGCCACTGTTTCTTTTTGGGTGTTTGTACCGTCAAGGTTGAGTGGCGCAGGTGCCGGGTGTCATGAATCCTTGCGTATTCGCTCGGGGATCAGACCATTCGGCACATAGCGAAGCGCCAGAACGATTGTCAGCCCGGCTATAAATACCCGCGTTTGTAGAGCTCGCGCCATAAAGTCCGAGGGGGCTTCCCAGCCAAACCACATTGAGCCGTAGTCGCGTGCAATTTCAAACACAATCAGAGTGACGGGTTCCGACATCGTCCAGATGATGTAGATCGCGACTGCTCCGAATATGGCCCCCAGATTGTTGCCTGCACCACCAAAGAGCACCATGACCCAGATCAGAAAAGTATGTTGAAATGGATGGAATCCAGCAGGGTCGAAAATCCGCACAGAAGTTATCAGTGCGGCACCGCCCATTCCAATCAATCCGGAGCCGAGAACGAAAATTTCCAATCGCCTAAAATTCACATTCTTGCCCATGGCTGCCGCTGCGATTTCATTGTCGCGAATCGCTCTCATCATCCGCCCCCAAGGGGCATGATAGACTCTCTGCAGCAGGACGAAGACAACCGCGACGATTGCTGCCATCAAACACAGGTATGCTGCACGAGCCGCGACGAATCCCAGATCATTCGGTGTTGGCACCGGCCATGGCAGGGGGGAGACGGTGAGGGTTCCGCGCGTAAGCCAGTCGGCATTCTTCAGAATTGCTTTGATAATTTCAGCAAATCCAAGCGTTGCGATCGCCAGATAGTCGCTTCGTAGTCCAAGGCACGCCTTACCAATGAAATAAGCTATTACTGCAGCAGCAATTCCCCCTGCAATCCAGCCAATTCCAACCGGCAATCCGAATCCGCCGATAAATCCCGCTTCTTTTTCAATCAACCGTGCAACAGGTGTCAACGCGCTGTTGAAAACAAAAAATGCGATTAACAGAGCAATGATAAGGGAAATCGTTTTGATTCTTTCACTGACTCCGAATCTGTGAATTTGGCTCAAAACAACCATGGCGATAATGATCACTGACACCTTTAGGAAGAAAATTCCGAGAGCTGCGGGGCCATCGGATTCCCAGAACGAGTCATTGATCGGAAAACACATCAGCATCGTTACGAACCCGCCGACTGCAATGAATCCCATCACTCCGGCGTTGAACAGGCCTGCATAGCCCCATTGAATCGTGAGTCCTAGTGCTAAGATTGCATAGCAGGAGGCTTCCATCAGCATTCGCAGCGTGTAAGCTTGTCCGAAGTTCAGCAACACAATCAGCACAGCGATTCCCAAAATGGAGAAAAGGGTGAATTCTCTTTGGAACTTTGCCATGATCGCTAGTTCGGTTAAAGGACCTGTCCGCGAAATATTCCCGTCGGCCGCCAAATCAGAACTGCGATGAGTATGACAAACGGGACAACGATCTTGTATTCGGTAGGAACAAAAGCCAGACGTGCAGGGATGTCAATCCATTGCGGCATGTAGTCTTGGAGGGGGCGTAGCAATATAGACCAGTTGAATATCGCCAGTGTTTCAGAGAATCCCACCAGCATGCCACCGGCAATGGCACCGTACGGACGTCCGACGCCTCCAACGATCGCAGCGGCGAAGATGGGCAGCAGAAGATTGAAACTCAAATCTGGCTTGAGGAATACGTCGAGCGCCAACAAAACTCCGCCGATGGCGGCTAGAGCGCCGGCAATAAACCATGTCGCTCTGACCACTGTGTCGGTATTGATTCCAGACACCAGCGCCAGTTCTGCATTGTCTGACATTGCCCGCATCGCTTTGCCCAAGCGCGCTCGGGTAAGGAACTGATGCAGACAGAACACACAAACAACAGCAGTCAGGACGAGCAGCACCTGAGGTTCAGAAATGACTATGTTTTTCGTAGCCAGATCAAATGGCAGATCAATGCGGAATATGTCTTTTCTCTCAATCGAGAAAAAATTACGCGGAGCAGTTCCGGCGAACAGCCTGATCGCTCCCTGCAGCATTAGCGTAACGCCTATGGAAGCAACCAGTAGCAGGATCGGCTTGACATTTCTCTCTCGCAATGGGCGGTAGAACAGTCGATCCAGGCCAATTGCGAGAATGGCGACACCTGCAGCCGCCAGCGGCAGAACCATGAATCCCGCAGGCAGTCCGGCGATCTCCCGCCCGCCGGAAAACACAGCTGATAGAACCAGTGCCAAATAGGCGCCGACTGTCATCAAATCTGCATGTGCGAAATTGGCAAAGCGCAGGATTCCGAAAACCAGCGTGACCCCAACTGCACCGAGCGCATAAATACAGCCAATCACTGTGCCTGAGATCAGCACCTTGTTGACAAAGAAAATCAGTTCATCCACGAGTGCGCTCAGCCTCCGAGAAAACTTCTTGCGACTTCAGGATTGAGGAGCAGGTTTTCGGCGGTGTCAGTATACAGATTGCGGCCGCCAGCCAGCACAAAGCCTGTATCCGAGATTTGCAGGGCGCGTCGCGCATTCTGTTCCACAATCAGTACCCCGATGCCGGATGCCGCGATTTCCAAAATTCGATAGATGATGTCCTGAACATATGACGGGGACAGACCGACCGTGGGTTCATCAAGGAGCAGCAGGCGCGGTTCGACCATCAGTGCTCTGGCAATCGCAACCATCTGCCGCTGTCCTCCAGAAAGTTGTCCGGCGATGTTGCGGCGTTTTGCCTTAAGAGGTGGAAATAGTTCAAACATTCGTTCCACTGAGGGAGAGAAATCATCTCGACGGATGAATGCTCCCATTTCCAGATTCTCCTGAACTGTCAGCGACTGAAATATATTCATTTCCTGAGGCACATAGGCAATTCCGAGATCAACGCGCTTGTCTGGCGGCACGTCGGTGATGTCGTTTCCCCCCAGCTTCACGGTCCCCTGTTCAAGTTTGATCAGGCCGAACAGACATTTCAAGACGGTCGACTTGCCAGCGCCGTTCGAGCCTACGATGACACCGATCTGTCCCGAATTCAATTCGATGTCAACGCCGTGCAGGATTGGTTCTCCACCGTAACCAGCGATGATATTGGCTGCGTGAAGCAACATAAATCAGCCTGCGGACATCAAGCGACTCGTGTTCCGCCGCCGAAGTAGGCTTCTACAACCATTGGATTCGCCAACACTTCCTCTGGAGTACCCTCGGTTGCAACTTCGCCTTCCACCATTACCGTCACTCTATGGCATAGACGAGATATGAAATCCATATTGTGCTCAATGATGAAAAAAGTTTTCCCAAACTCCTGGTTCAGTTTCTTAATATTGTCAGAAAGCATGTTGAGTAGCGTGTGATTGACCCCCGCGCCGAGTTCATCCAAAAGAACGATTTCGGTTTCGGCCATCATGGTTCTGCCGAGTTCCAGGAGTTTTTTCTGACCACCGGAAAGATTTCCCGCAAGTTCATACTTGACATGGGACAGACCCAGAAAGTCGATCACCTCGGATGCTTTTGTGAGATTTTCGGTTTCCTGAGAGCGAAACTTCGAAGGACGAAGTAGAGCTGATGCTAGATTTTCGCCGATCTGTCCGGATGGCACCATCAGCAGATTCTCAATGGCTGTCATGTTGGAATATTCATGTGGAATCTGAAAAGTGCGGAGCAGCCCGCGGGCAAACATTTCGTGAGCTGGGAGTCCAGTTACCTGTGTGCCGTTGAGTCGCACAGTGCCTGAGTCAGACTGATGAACACCGGCGACGATATTGAACAGTGTAGATTTTCCTGCGCCATTGGGCCCGATCAGGCCGGCGATCACGCCGGATTCCACTTCAAGACTGCACTCTCGAACCGCCAACAGCGAACCGAAATACTTGGTGACATTTTGAATTTCGAGGATCGCTGACACAGGCTGACGCTTCTGGCTACGCATTTGAATCTGTCAGCCATTTTACCGTAACGCAGAGTTTGCATTGGCAAAAAGCCCGCCTAAAGACCTCTTCTCGAATTCGAGGTTCGAATGTCACTTTAAGTAATGGTGACAATCACGGATGACTAAGAACGCGAATGTTCAGCTAGCTCAATTGTGATATCGATAGCGCTGAGTATTTACGTTAATGAATCACAAGAGTGCATCAATTCGTTGAAAGCAGCTGCAGATTCAGGTGTCCGAATTCGGTTCCAATCGTTTGAATTGCTGAAATTAATGTTGGCGGATATCGGTTTTCGAGAAATCACTTCCTTTGAAAAGCAATGGCAGATCAAGAGATTTCGCCAGTGCATAGCTAAAGCAGTCACCAAAGTTAAGTTCAGCTGGATGCCGTCCTCTCCCGAAATCTCGAAAGGCTCTGCGGGCAATGTTCGCCTGATCTGAGTCGACGGAACTAATTTCAATTCCCGCCTTCGCCATAAAAAGATCAAGGTCGAGTATCCCATCCATTCCATACCGCGTGAGAATAACGATTGATGCTTCAACGAAAGAAGCCGCTGAAACCAAGCGAATATCCGCCGATTCAATCGCTTCAATGAAAGCGTCTTGTTCTGGCTCGTTTTGCAATATTGCCACAATTGCAGACGTATCGATGACCATCAGCTTAGCAATCCGGTTTTATCGTATCCTAGAATTTCATCGGAACTTCTGTTGTCCCGAACAGGTAACGAACTGCAATGTCTCGCGATTTCCTTAAGTTCTTCAATCCTGTATTTGTCGAAGCGATTGCGCTGAATTCGCTGCAGGCGCTCTTCCAGTGCCACAGTAACTGCTTGTGTTTTTGTTTCGCCTGTCAGTTCGGCGACGCTCTGCGCGAGAGCTTCAGTTTTACTGTTTCGAATATTCAAAGCCATTTTTTCATTACATGTAGATCAAAATACACATTGTAACATTTTTGCGATTTCCAACACAGAACAATCCGAATTCAGATTAACTAACCTGATGGGTGATTTCTTGTTCAGTGTGAGACAGTTTTAGTTGTACAACAGCCGTCTCGGTGTATTAAGGCGACTACATCAGAGCACAACGCGTCGCACAGCCGACCATCAAAGCCTTGTTAAAACCTTAAGGCAGTGTGCGATTAGCGGGAGGTAAACGCGTCAAGTGTATTTTTTAGTTCCGCAAAGTCATAGTCATCCTTGATTTCAGCTTTACCGATTCCATCTAACACAATGATTCGAATTGTTTTGCCTTGCACTTTTTTATCAAGCGACATGGCTTCCAGAAAGTCGGTGGTACTCATACCGACAGGCGGCAACACCGGCAAACCTGTTCTTTTGATGATTTGTTCAACCTGACTGGCTTGATAGGCGCTGAGCAGGTTCAGCCTTCTTGAAAGATCGGCAGCCATTACCATTCCGACTGCGACAGCTTCACCATGCAGCCATTTTTTGTAGTTCAACCAAGTTTCGATTGCGTGTCCAAAGGTGTGCCCAAAGTTCAAAATGGCTCGTATTCCGATTTCGCGCTCATCTTCTGCCACAACTTCCGCTTTACTGCGACACGACACTTCAATTGCACGAGCCAGACTTGCAGGCTCACGCTCCAAAATGGAGTCGATGTTCTCATCAAGCCAAGCAAAAAATCTAGCGTCCTGTATGGCGCCATACTTGATCACTTCGGCCAGGCCCGCCTGCAATTCCCGGTCCGGCAAGGAATGCAGAGTATTGGTGTCGGCGATTACACACTGAGGTTGATAGAACGCCCCGATCATATTCTTTCCAAGCGGATGGTTTACGCCAGTTTTGCCGCCAACTGACGAGTCTACCTGTGCGAGAAGCGTCGTTGGAACCTGGATGAATGGTACGCCGCGCTGGTAACACGCTGCCGCGAATCCAGCGGTGTCACCGACAACGCCACCTCCAAGCGCAATTATCGTCGTTTTCCGGTCGCAGGGAATATTCAGCAGTTTGTCAAATATCTTTTCGATGGTCTGCATATTTTTATGAATTTCGCCGTCAGCAAGAACATGGGTGTGAACCTCCGCAAATTTTCCAACTGAATCAACGACATTTTGTGCATACAGCGGGGCGATCGTTTCATTCGTGATCACGACCGCTTTAGACCCGCGTACGTGAGGTTGGTAAAGCTCAGACTTGTCGAGAATACCGGCTCCGATGTGAATAGGATAAGAGCGGCTTCCGAGAGCCACTTCAATAGTTTTCATTGATTCAATAAGCCATGTTCGATTTGAGAGGCGACCTCGTCTACCGACTGTCCATCGGTGCGCACAATGATATCGGCTTCGCTTCGATAAAGCGGGTCACGAATTTCCATCAATTCCGCGAGTTTTGCTAGTGGGCGTTGAAGGTCCAGATTTGGTCGGTGCTTGCGCTTCTTGATTCGATCATATTGCTGATTCGGGGTTGCGTGAAGATAGACCACAATTCCGTTTCGCATCATCATGCGATTCTCTAACGACAAAATCGCACCACCTCCGGTTGAAATGACAGTTCCGTTTTTACAGCAGTGAAGACTGATCATGTCAGTCTCTCTTTTTCGGAATCCTTCTTCGCCTTCAGATTGGAAAATTTTGATTATGGAAATTCCGGCACTACTTTCAATCTCTTTATCGATATCAATGAAATTGAGTCCAATTCGTTGCGCTAGTTTCCTGCCGACAGTACTCTTACCAGCCCCCATCGGACCGACAAGAACAATCATGGGATCCGAATGCCCGTATTTTGTCTTTATCTGAACCAAAATTGAAATTCTGTATTGTTCAATTTAGCCGTGTCTGCCTTGATTACACGATTAGAAAATATACAGCAAAGTTGATTTTGGTTTACTCATTCCATCGCCGCAATCCAGTTTCGTGAACGTTTGCAGGCAAGTTGAGCTACGTTTCCGAATTCAGGCAGATAGGCGTCTCACTTTTTCAGGTAAATCAATGTACGCATGGAACTGAAAATTCCACCGCGTGAGACAAACTGAAGAAATAGGATGTTTCTCTTCAAAAATTCTGAAAATAAACAGATTTGCAAGTATGGTAATAGTAATGGTAATTACATGTCTGTAGACATTACCCTTAACAAATAGTTCAAACTGTGGTTTCGCCTTGGTTTTATCGCTCGCTGATTGTCGTCAGCAATCTGGTTGTAGCAGGTGCTGCGGCTCTGGTAATTGTTGTGCTTCTGCTGTTGCCAGGACTGCCGAATATCGAAACCATACGTACTCTGGAACTGAAAGTACCATTGCGTGTTTACTCCAGCGATGGGCTCCTGATGGGGGAATACGGTTCCGAACGACGCATTCCAGTACGAATTAACGATGCTCCCCCTGCACTGATTGCCGCCGTACTTTCCGCTGAAGATGATCGATACTATGAACATGTCGGTATTGACTATAAAGGCATTCTTCGCGCCATCTATGTCAATATCCAGTCGGGTGCCAAGGCGCAGGGTGCCAGCACTATTACCATGCAGGTTACGCGTAACTTTTTCCTCAGCAAGGAAAGAACTTACATCCGAAAGGCCAATGAAGCGCTTCTTGCACTGAGACTTGAGCAGCTTCTCACCAAAGACGAGATTCTTGAACTCTATCTGAACAAGATTTTTCTCGGCCATCGTGCCTATGGATTTGGTGCAGCCGCGGTGGCGTATTACGGCAAATCGCTGGACGATCTCGACTTGGCACAATATGCCATGCTGGCTGCTCTTCCCAAAGCGCCCTCTCGCGTAAATCCGGTTTCCAATCCTGAAGAGGCACTAGTTCGAAGGAACTACATTCTAAATCGAATGCTCGAATTGGGCTATATATCGAAACAAGAACACATCACTGCAACCGAAACCCCAACTACAGCGCAACTTCACATTGCGGAAGTAGAACTTAGAGCTCCCTATGTTGCTGAATATATACGTCAACAGTTGTACGAAAAGTTTGGTGATGAATTGTACGAGGATGGCTACAGCGTGTATGCGACGGTGAACTCCGAAGATCAGAAAGCGGCGGTGCGGAGTCTGCGAGAGGGATTGATCAGCTACGACATGAGACACGGTTACCGTGGTCCGACGAGAAACTGGGATTTAGCGCGCTTAGATACCGACAAAAAGAGGTTTGATGCATTAAAGCAGCTTGAGTCCAGCCAGGAGATTGTTCCTGTTCTGGTGCTTGAAGTGCACGAAGACAAGGCAATCACTGTCACCAAAACGGCCGAACAGATAACCATTCCGTGGGAACAAATGAAATGGGCCAGGCTGCATCGCAGTTCACGTCAACAGGGACCTCCTCTAAAGTCTCCTCATGATGTGTTGAGACCCGGGGATATGATCTATGCACGTCCTGTAGACGAAGGCCAGTGGATGCTGTCGCAGATTCCCACTGTTGAGGGGGCACTGATTGCAGTCCATCCCAGGGACGGTGCAATCAAAGCTATGGTAGGTGGGTTCGATTATTATCTGGGCAAATTCAATCGGGCGACTCAGGCAGTTCGACAGATGGGTTCAAACATTAAGCCTTTTGTTTATTCAGCAGCGCTGGAAGCAGGATTTACCGGGGCCAGCCTGGTAAGCGGAGCCCCCGTCGTTGTCGAAGACGAGTCGACGGAAATTTTGTGGCGTCCGGAAAACTATAGCGGAAAATTCTATGGTCAGACCCGACTTAGAAAGGCACTTGGACTGTCACTGAATCTCGTTTCGGTGCGCTTGATACGAGGCATGGGAACAGAGTTCGCGATTGATCACATCAGCAAGTTCGGCTTCGACAAGGAAACACTTCCAACAGGGCTATCACTTGCACTGGGTTCTGCAGAGGCGACTCCTCTCAAGGTGGTTTCTGGATACTCCGTCTTCGCCAATGGTGGGTACGAGATCAACCCGTATATCATTGATATTGTGAAAGATCGAGACGGAAAGGTGGTCTTGAGAGGTCAGATTTCTAAAGTGTGTAAATCCTGTCTAGACGGATTGTTCTATCCTTTAGCTGTGGAAGATCAGAATCAACCACTCGAAACTCAATTTGCCAAACGCGTGATTTCCAGCGCGAATGTATACATCATGAATGACATGTTGCGCGAGGTTGTCGCCTCAGGAACCGCGAGGAAAGCCAAATCATTGAAGCGTTCCGATCTTGCCGGGAAAACCGGCACGACTAACGATTTCGAAGATGCCTGGTTTTCTGGGTTCAATGCAGACCTGGCGGCGACGGTATGGGTGGGATTTGACAATCCATCAGACTTGGGGCAGCATGAAGCCGGATCGAAATCCGCGCTTCCAATCTGGATCGAATTCATGAAGACCGCTTTACAGGACATTCCCGAAACCTCCCTGCGATCGCCTGACAATGTTGTCGTTGCGATGGTTCACCCGAAAACTGGCGAAGCAGTTGATAGCGGGCACCCTGATGCTTTGCGCGAAGTGTTCATCGTCGGCTCCGAGCCCAAGTTGAGTACTATGTCCCCGCTTGCGCCGGACGATTCCGGTGACACAACCGCGAGCCCGCAACAGACAGTCGACGACTTATTCTAGATTCTACTTCGGTTTGAAAATGGCTAGATCAGATAACCGTCTTCGACGGACGATACGCTATGAAGCAGCCCGAATCATGACCGAAGAAGGTATTCGAGACTATCGTCGGGCAAAAGAAAAAGCCTGTATGCGCATTGGAGTATCGACTGTTCACTCGGTACCGACAAATCTTGAAATCGAGGATTCTTTAGCAGAGCAGTTGTCGATATTTGCAAAAGAATCGGTGCAGGAACTGCACCGACAGTATCTCGAGACAGCCTGCGCGATCATGCAATTGCTGCGAGATTATTCGCCGCGAGTGACCGGTGCTGCGCTTTCAGGAAACATCACCTCCTCACGCCCCGTTGAAGTGCATCTGTTTTCAGGCACCTTCGAGGAAGTCGGTTTGGTGCTGGAATCCAATGACATAAGCAGTCAGTTGTTTGATAAGCGTTTGCGGTTTTCGCGTGCTGGTATCTGCAGTGTACCAGGATATCAGGCTTCAATAAATGGAATTGATGTCGAGATTCTTGTTTATTTACCCGGCGAGCCTTACCCCCCTCTATGCCAGACAAATGGCAAGCCCATTACCTGGAGCTCGTATAAGAAGGTAAAACGAATCCTGGAAAGCAACAAATTGTAAATTTCAAACGAAGATGAAGACGCTTAATTCGAATGTTAAGTTGGAGTTGTTGGAAATTGGTTTGGTCAAATCAAGGATTGATGCCATTAAACCACTTCATGATCATTGCGTTAATTTCAATTTACCATTGGCAACAAGCATCCTAAAACCTTCTTGAAACTTTTTCTGCTGCCCTGATCCAGGAAAGGGTAATTTTCCACACACTACTGGAATACCAGCATTTAGTAAGGTTTGATGTAACGAATCGAAAACAGTTACCTTGATTAGCAAAACCTGCTTCGGTGAAATCTTTTTAACTTCCTTAATAATTTCATCCGCACGGTCTGTAATTTAAACTTTCCGCTTTTGCCCACTCATAGATCTGCAGACTGGTTCTTTCAAAGCATCAATCAGTCTATAACCATCGTTTTTGAATTTAGTCAACCAATCCTTTTTCTTCGAACGATTTTCCGCAGTTACACCGAATTCAGAGCTATAAAGAGCTTTCATTAGTTCAATCCACAACGAGTCGCCTGTTTGCACATCCTCAAAATAAAAATAACGCTGAAGTGCAGACGGTGGCGCCTCCGCGATAAATAGGAGGTTAGTGTTCATAGGAACATATTTGTCAGCAGCTAAACTACACTTTCATTCGAAAATACAGGGTTCTCCTTTCCTATTGAGAGCGTAGATCTCCGTCTCGGGCTGGAATTGCCGCTCACGAAAATCGACATCAAG
The DNA here is from genome assembly GCA_965219265.1 of Arenicellales bacterium. Taxonomy (GTDB): domain Bacteria; phylum Pseudomonadota; class Gammaproteobacteria; order Arenicellales; family JAJDZL01; genus JAJDZL01. Next base: position 2,083,659 of record OZ244730.1, on the reverse strand, counting down.
ACCAAAGTCTGAAAAATTCTTAAAGCCGATTGGCTCGATTTTGTAGAAATTGCCGTTATCTGAGATAAGTTTAGGCAACATCGCTAGATGTCTCCGTAATCGGCTTCATTCGTAGACTTTGTAACCGCAATGTTTTACTATTTGTTCAAAGGTTCCCCCCTGATGACAAGAGTGCCAAGGGTGCCCTCCCCGGTGACGGGGTAGTTGGGGGGGTCATTTTGTTTAACCAGTTCTACTTTTACTACGGAACAAGAGAAGCGGTTGGCAAAACACAAGGAGTCTTTCCGCCCTGTGTCAGCAGCACGAAGGAGAAGAATTTTGACCGCTGAATACCCCTTTGTAGAATCTGGTGTTGGGTGGACTAAATATATTTCGGTTTTATCTTAATAGGCATACACTGTTGTTTGGCGAGCGTAGTGCGAATCAAATACAAACCAAGGTGTTCGCCTTCAGGGAGAATCCACTTTTGACAGAGGCTAAAGGAAGTTCAATAGAATGCCTTATTTAACTCGTCGAGTGCGGCGAGTGGGTTTCCTCGTGGGTTTCCTCGCAGCTTTCTCCGCTATCAGCTGTTCACAGGCTTGCAATTGGAGTTCAGTCGGAATTAGATCGGGTGGTATAGTTGCATTCACTTTGCCGTTTGTGACATAAGGTCCATAACGACCTTCGAGAATCTGTATGTCGGAGTTGTCGAATTTCTTGATGATCTGCTTTTGCCTCTTGAATGGATTCTTCTTCTTTTCACTGATCAACTCTAGCGCCCGCTCAAGTGCAACGCTTGACGGGTCATCGTGCTTTCCTAAGCTTACACTTAATTTGGTACCATCTTGAAGGGTTACAGAAAGGTACGGACCGAATCGCCCCCTGTGTGCAGTAATCTTTTCACCTTCCGGCGTCATTCCGACACTTCTTGGTAGCTTAGGCCGCTCAAGGAGCACCTGTATGTCTTCAATTGTTACCGAAAGTGGGTCTTGATCTGCTTCGAGATTGTATCGTTCTATTTTGCCATCGGCATCCGTGGCGGAAAAATATGGTCCGTAACGGCCGCTAGAAACTTCAATGACAAGACCATCTTCGGTGGTCCCGATTGAACGAGGAAAAGAAGATTTTTGAAACTGCTCTATAGCCGATTCGAGAGAAACAAATCCTGGATCCTGATCCAGTGGCAGAGGTCTGAATTGCGGTTTTCCCTTTTCATCATTCATTCGACCCAATTGGATGAAAGGACCGCCGTTTCTAACGCGCACGAGTAATTCTCGTCCACTTTCGGAGTCAATTCCAAGCGATTTTTCATATCGGGGAGCAGCTTGTTTTTCTTGGACATGGGCATTGAATTCTTCCCAGAAGGCATTGAGAAGTTCAATTCGACGAGTTTCTCCGCGAGCGACTTCGTCCAGCCCGTCTTCCAGATTGCTGGTAAATCCGTAATCGATGTATCGGTCGAAGTGTTGATTGAGAAAATCGACGACAATACAGCCTAAACTTTTGGCTATAAAGTTTTGCTTGCTCATCTCGACGTACTTTCTATCCAAAAGTTTCGAGATGATCGTTGGCCAGGTAGAGGGCCGGCCAATGCCGTAATCCTCAAGCTGTTTGACCAGACTACCGGTGTTGTATCGAGGCGGTGGCTGGGTAAAATGCTGTTCAGGTTGAATGCCGTTTACCGGTACGAATTCTCCTTTCGACAGAGGTGGGAGGGTGCGATTGTCTGTAGATGACTCCTCGTTACGAGCCTTGCTGCCTGTTTGATAAATCTCCAGCCATCCTGGCGCTCGCAGAGTAGAGCCAGTTGCTCGAAACGTGTGACTCTTGGTGCCCAGATCTACCGAGACATCGTCGTAAATCGCATCATTCATCTGACAGGCGACAGTGCGTCTCCAGATCAAACTATAAAGCTGAAATTGAACATCGTTGACCGATTTTCTAACTCTTTCAGGAGTCAGGAAAATATTCGTAGGTCGAATGGCTTCGTGGGCTTCCTGAGCGTTCTTCGACTTGGTTTTATATAGTCTTGCGTTGTTGGGCAGTTGTTGTTCTCCCAAATTCTTTGAAACAAAATTGCGAATCTGATGAATGGCGGAACCGGACAACGTCACCGAATCGGTTCGGGTATAGGTGATGAGGCCGGTTTGCGTGCCATTGACCATCAAGCCTTCATACAGTTTCTGAGCGGTAGATGCAGCAATTCTTGCACTCATGCCGAGCTTACGGGAAGCTTCCTGGACCAGGGTAGACGTCGTAAACGGTGGCAACGGTCTTCTGTTGCGCGTTTTTTGCTTTACCTTGGTTACTTCGATTTTACGATCAGCGCCCTTGTGCAGCAACTCGGATTCAATGCTGGCAATCGCTTCGGTCGCGGACCTTTCATCCGGAATATCGAATTTACCCAGTTTGCTGCCATTTAGATGTGTGAGCGTGGCTTGGAACTTTGTGCCCTGAGACAATTCACTATTTGTAGGCTCGATCAACTCGGCACTGATCGACCAGAATTCTTTGGGCTGGAACTCGTCAATTTCCCTCTGCCTCTCGACAATCAGTCGCAACGCAGGACTCTGTACACGCCCTGCTGATAGGTTTGAGGTGCTGAGTTTACGAATTAACAGAGGCGAAAGGTTGAATCCGACCAGAAGGTCTAGAGCATCTCTTGACTGCTGCGCCTGAACCAAATTGTCAGAGATTTCGCCAGGGTTGGAGATCGCGTTTCGTACCGCTTCACTCGTCACTTCATGGAACACAACGCGGTGAACTGGCTTGTCTTTCAGTACCCCGCGATTTGACAAGAAGTCTCGAACGTGTGCAGAAATGGCTTCACCTTCACGATCAGGGTCTGTTGCCAGAAACAGACGTTCCGATTTGCGCATTGCTTTGACGATCTGATCGATGTGCTTTCGTTTCTCCGGAATCAATTCATAGCGCAGGTTGAACCCGTTTTCTACATCGACGCTATCCGACTGGTAGATATGTCCGCCTGTTGCCAGAATTTTATAGGAATTCGCTGAATCGCCTGATTCGCCTGGTAAATCATTCAAATACCTTCCAACGGTTTTTGCCTTTGCTGGAGACTCAACTACTACAAGGTTGTGCATTTTTCCTGCCAGTGGGATAAAGGTCAGTAGGATGGGAGAGCAGTGTGACTGAAGCAATCAAAAGAATTCAACCCGTAAACAAATAGTATCACGATTGCGGTTTCATGCATTGCAATTCAGGTGCAAATGAATATTCAAAATGAGAATTGGGTGTAAATGATAAGCAGTCGCCATTAGTTTGAGGAAAAATTTTAATGTTGGGGTCAGAAACGTACAGGAATACTGACAGCTATAAACCGAAAAATTTGCCCATGAATCAGATTTTGCTTTCTATGTGTATTGCCCCTTTGCTTTTCTGTGCAAATTGGAATGTCTCGTTTACAAGATTTAGACAAGAAAGCATGTAAAGCGTTCGGAATTTTATCACTTGAAGAGTTCTGCTTGTGTACCTATGTTAATGCCAGTTATGCGAAATCAAATACGTGCTAGTCTTCATATTTCGATTTGCCGCGCCGTCACTTGGGACTGAATTGAAACAGGGTTGAGCTGTAGAATCAAACCATGCTGCTGCAGTTTTACTCATGATGGTATTGAGTCCCAATTGGTGCATTGGAGCAAAATATGAAGCGTTTCGGGCAAAATTCGCTAAAATTGTTCTGTAATTGAAATTTTTGCGAGTCCGACTTTCCAACACTGAAAAATCTGTCAGTCTTCTTTTCAGCAGTGGATTTCCTCATAATTGATAATTCGTGACTTTGGATTTTTGCTGAGCGCTTGTAGCCCCATGAAGTGATAGAAAATCTAATGGCAATCCAAAAAATACTTGTTTATCCCGATCCAAAGTTGCGCAATGTAGCCGAACCAGTAGTGGAATTCAACGATGAAACTCGGCAATATGTCCAGGACATGCAAGAAACCATGTACAGCGCGCCCGGAATCGGTTTGGCTTCCATTCAAGTTGCAATTCGAAAGAGTATTGTCGTAATCGATATATCCGAAAATCGTGATGATTTAAAGATTTTGATAAATCCTGAAATTATTGATCGCGAAGGAAGCCAGTTTATAGAAGAAGGCTGCCTGTCATTTCCCGGATACTTTGCAACAGTAAAGCGAAACAGCTGGATCCGATTTCGTGCACAAGACTGCGACGGCGAGCTTTACGAAATGGAAGCTGAGAATCTGCTCGCGGTCTGCGTTCAGCATGAAATCGACCATTTAACCGGAAAGCTGTTTACAGATTATCTGTCGAGATTGAAGAAACAGCGAGTTAGAAAGCAATTTGAGAAAGCCGCCAAAATTCGTAAACGTGAGCAGCCCGCTCGAGTTTGATTGACGGCGAGATTCGCTTCAACGCCGACAGGCGAACCGGATCCATCACGCACTATCGGAAGCGCAACATGACTCTTCGAGTAATCTTTGCCGGAACCCCTGATTTTGCGGTACCAAGCCTCAAGAAAATTGTCGATACCGGGGTACAGGTAGCCGCGGTTCTCACTCAGCCGGACCGAACCAAAGGCCGGGGAAGAAAGCTTGCCGAACCGCCAGTAAAAAGTTTTGCACAGCAGCACCAGCTACCAGTCATTCAGACTGAACAGCTAAGTTCGGATGTCGTTGAGGAAGTTCGTCTGCTGAATGCAGACATGATGGTTGTTGTTGCTTTCGGATTGATCCTGCCGCGCGCATTGATTGAACTTCCACGCTACGGCTGCGTGAATGTTCATGCATCTCTGTTGCCCAGGTGGAGAGGCGCTGCTCCTGTTGCGCGAGCAATCGAAGCGGGTGACACCGAAACAGGAGTGACCATCATGCAGATGGACGAAGGTATCGACACCGGAGAAATTTTGTCTCAGGCCCAGTGCCTCATAGAACCGAACGATACGGCTGCCACGCTGCACGACAAGCTTTCGGAACTTGGCGCCAGCGAATTGATTCGTTTGTTGCCTGAAATTTGCAGCCATTCAGTACAGCCTTTGCCTCAAAATGAAACGGATGCAACCTACGCAGCAAAACTCAATACTGCAGAAGCTGCCATAGATTGGCGTCTCCCTGCCGTTGAAATTGTTCGCAAGATTCGCGCCTACAATCCTTGGCCGGTGGCTCGAACCCGAATCGGCTCTCTGCGACTTCGCATTTGGGAGGCGCAGGTCTTCGAAAAAAAATCAGGATCGGGAAAACCGGGCGAGGTGCTTGATGCAGGAAAATTCAGACTTGATGTGATGGCAGGAGGAGGAGCTTTGAGCATAACAAGCCTCCAGAGAGAAGGAAAAAATCGTATGGCTGCATCGGAATTTCTTGCAGGACACCAAATACTTCCCGGTTCGGTATTTGCTTCCGTCAACGCGTCACAGGAATACCAATGATGGACAATACAGACAATTCCAGGGCTGTCGCGGCACGAATTGTCGAGAAAGTTGTCTATGACGGTCAGCAGCTGAATCGAGCCATGGACCACATGATGGTAGGGCAGACCGAGAAACAGCGACCGTTCGTTTCCGAAATTGTCAACGGTGTCGTACGCTGGTTTTGGCGGTTGGATTGCTATGCTGAGAAGCTGCTGGAACGACCGCTGCGAAGTAGTGACCGAGATGTGTACTGTCTGCTATTGGTAGGGCTTTATCAGTTAGAGTTCATGCGGGTGCCACAGTATGCCAGTGTTTCCGAATCTGTAAATGCGGCTAGATTTCTTGGAAAATCTTGGGCAATTGGGCTGGTAAATGCAATTCTAAGGAAGCATTCAAGGGAGCGTAACAGCTACAAAATAGAAGACTTACCGGATTCAAGTCGTTATTCACATCCAAATTGGATGATCGAACAGCTGCGTGAAGAGTGGCCGGAATACTGGCGCAGTATTTTGCAGGCCAATAACACCAAGCCGCAGTTGACACTACGCGTCAACAGAGAAAAAACCAGTGTTGCAGAATATTTAGAGGTGCTTTCCAGAGACAGTATCGTCGCGACAGCGGATTCAGTAGCACCTTTCGGTATTCAACTCAAGGAAAGGATTCCCATAGCTAAATTGCCAGGCTTTGACGACGGCATGATTTCTATTCAGAATTCCGCCTCGCAATTGATTGTTCCAGCTATGGATATTCAACCTAGCCATCGTGTGCTGGATGCCTGCGCCGCGCCAGGAGGTAAAATGATTCACATACTGGAAACGCAGCCCGATTTGGACGAACTCGTTGCAGTGGACATCAGTGAAACCCGATGCAGTGAAATCGTAGATAATTTAGGGAGAGTGGGTAAATCGGCTACAGTGATGACAGCAGATGCAAGGCAACCAGATCAGTGGTGGGATCAAAAACCATTCGACCGAATTCTTTTGGATGCACCCTGTACAGCAATGGGCGTCATAAACAAGCACCCCGATATCAAACACCACAGACGCCGGGAGGACATTGATAATGCAGTTCGCCAGCAGCGTCAACTGCTGGATGCATTATTGCCGCTGCTGCATGAAGATGGGAAGCTTTTCTACTCAACATGTTCCATTTTGGCGGCTGAGAACGAAGATGGAATCGCAGGTGCCATAGTCCGAAACCCGAATTTCAGGCCGGAAATTCTTCCTGAATCACTTGGATGGTCAACCGGACACGGCCGCCAGCGGCTGCAAGGAGTTGATCGCAGTGATGGCTTTTTCTACGCTAGTCTGACTAGACGATGAAACCGGTAACAACAATGAGGCAGATGTCGAGCATTCGTAAGAAGGCATCTGTAGCAACACTAGCTCTGTTACTGGTTGCAGGAGCGTATTCATCCGCCTTGTTTGGATTCGAAATTTCCGAAACTAGCGCTCGTTGGGAAGACAGTGCCATACAGGTCACTGTCAATGCTGACATCGAATTGTCGCAGGATGCGATCGACGCAATCGCAAATTTTCCAATCACGATCACAACTCGCATAAAAATTTATCGTGAGCGGAAAAATTACTGGGACGATTTGATTGTTGAGTTTGAAATTGATGATGCCATCAGTTATAGAAGTACCTATCAAACTTATCAGGTAACATCATCGGATGAACGGGTAAATGGAACATATAAGACTCTTAAAAACGCGTTGAAAACGCTTGGAAAAACACGAGTGTTCGAGATTGCACTAGCGAAAGAAGAAATGGCCGATGGAGAATTCTATCGCGGAAAGTGTAAGGTATTTCTCCGACATTCGAAACTGCCCTCATTACTAAGAAAGCGTGTTTTCTTTAAAAAGTCCTGGCGACTTGGAAGTGGCTGGAAACAGTTCGACCTGTAGTGAGTACCCTTTCAATCAATCGATCCAAGCTCGTTTCGTTCACCTGGACGCTGATTCTGTTGACGCTCATAACGCTGATTCTGGTCGGTGTGGCTATAAGCACTTTGTGGCCCGATTACTTTGCTGAGCGTTCCGCTGAATTACTGATACTGAACTTGATTTGCATCTCCATTCTCGGCCTGCTGATTGTCATGTATTTGGTGCGTCTGTTCAAACAGCAGCGCCAGGGAATACCTGGCACTCGATTGGCAGTAAGGATTCTTCGAGTTTTTGCCGTACTCATTTTGTCGTCCTTGAGTTTCGTGTACATTTTTTCTTTTTTGTCGATCAACCAGGGAATTGATAGTTGGTTTGATCCTCAAATGGACGATGCCTTGGAAGAGGCGAAGCAACTGAGAGGTGTGTTCATTGAGTCATTGGAATCCAAGCTGGTATCTGACCTCGAGGGTGTTATTGAAGATTTAAAAGAAATCTCTACAGATGCAAAATTGGATGAAAATCGTAAAAAAATCAGCGATATTCTGTTTGATGCACGAGTTGCTGGAAATTATGAGGAAATCACATACTTCAGAGGTGCGCCTACTCTGACAGGATTTATAGCTTCAAGCGGACTGCAGACTGACTCACTGGTACTAGCCCCTCAGAAACCAAGTGAGAAGTCGCCACAACAGGCCTTATCCGATGCCGATGGTACAACCACTGTCGGGTCGCAGAGCGAGCTAGCCACTCAGAAACTTAATAATCAGGCTCCTTTCCATTCGGGTTCCGGCGCGGTCGGAATTCAGTTTGACTCAGCGGCTCAGCAATTTGGTGCGGTAAGTCAGCAACCCATCGAAAATTTGATGCAACATACCCTATCCAGTTCTGGTGATGTCCCGGTTGGCGAAATTCTCGAGATCAACGATCGAGGGTATCTGAAAATGCTGCTTCCATTTTCGATTGCTAGCGAAATTGGTACAGAAAAGCACTACCTGCAGGTGGTGACGAGACTTCATCAAAGCTCCGAACGTCTAGCAGAGAAGATTGGGTCTATAGACGAAAGATATAGAAGACTTGGCAGCTTGCGCTCGCCGCTAAAATACAGCCTTGCCCTTACACTCACATTTGTAACGCTGATTGCATTACAACTCGCTATCTGGGCTGCGATCAAGTTGACTCAGCGACTGGTCAGTCCAATTCAAGTATTGTCCGAAGGCACCCAGGAGGTGGCCAAAGGAAATTATGAACAGTCACTGCCGGTTACAACCCGTGATGAATTTGGTGTGCTGGTCGAATCATTTAATGATATGACCAAGAAAATCAAGTCATCACAAGAGCAGCTTCGAAAGAGTCGAGCGATTGCTGAAGAACAGCGTTCTTACCTTGAGATTGTATGGCAACATTTATCGTCGGGTGTTCTATTCATTGATCGAAACTCTTTTCTAACGAACCTCAATTTGGCTGCTGAAAACATCCTTGGAGTCGATGCAGATTCAGTAAAAGACAGATCTTTGGATGACATCATCCAGCACAATGAGCATCTTGCACCGCTATTTTCTCCAATTCGGAATGGAACGGCAAACAAGCAAAAGGAGTGGAACGACACGGCCTCGCTTGGTACGAAAAAAGGCCAACAGATTCTTGCCTATAGTGCTACCCAGCTTCCGGCGAGCGATGCAGTTTCAGGAAGTTATGTGGTCGTTGTTGAGGACATCACCAGTCTCGTTGAAGCACAGCGAGCTGTGGCCTGGGGAGAAGTTGCAAGACGGGTGGCTCACGAACTTCTAAATCCTCTGCAGCCAATCCACCTGGCAGTGGATCGAATCAAGAGAAAAGCTGTTGTGTCAAGCGAAGATAAGGAATCTCTCGAACTCACTTTCGACTCCATCTACAGACAGTTGGAATCAATGCAGCGGCTCGTCAACGAATTTCGAGGTTATGAAAAATTGAAGGATCCGAGTCCCAGTAAAGTCGACCTGAACAAACTCATACGAGAAGTAGTTGTGCCATACACTGAGGGAGAGCAGTCAAATGGTGTCATTCTGCAACTCGACCCTGAATTGAAAGAATTCAACGCCGATACAAATCAGTTGGTACAGGTTTTAAACAACCTGCTGATCAATGCGAGAGATGCGGTATACAATTCAGAAAATCCGGTTGTTACAATTCACACCAAACAAGTTGAACCGGATACCATTCGGATGCGATTTGTCGACAATGGTCCCGGATTCGACAAGGAGCTTCTCGATCGGGTTTTTGAACCCTACGCAACCACCAAGGAACAAGGAACAGGGCTCGGACTGGGGATTGTCAAGCGGATAGTCGAGGGCCATGGTGGAAAAATTTCTGCGAGAAATCATTTTGATGGAGGAGCTGAAATTTCCATAGAATTTGATACCCGGTTCACCTCTGTTCAAATTTAATCTGCGGATTAGGCAAGTATCAAGAGGCAGTGGAAAATTGGCAGTTGAAAGAAAACGAGTCCTGGTTGTAGATGACGAACCCGACGTTCGTCTGTTACTCGGGCAAGTCCTTACTGACTTTGGTTATGTGGTAACCGAGGCACACGATGCCGCGGCCGCGCGTACCGCCGTGCGGCTGGAACAGTTTGATGCCATTTTACTGGATGTATGGATGCCCGGCGACGACGGCATCACACTTCTCAAACAGTGGAAAGTAGCGAGTATGAAAACCCCCGTGGTTATGCTGTCGGCTCATGGTTCGATTGAAACCGCAATTGAGGCAACTCGAAACGGAGCGTATGATTATCTGGAAAAGCCGGTCGGAGCTGGACGGCTTGAAATTACCATGCGAAATGCAGTCAGCAAAAGGGCGCGTCGAGCGGTTACTGCCGACAGTGAACTCAAGCCATTGGCGAAAACGAGACTCATCGGTTCGAGTGTCATGATGAAATCTCTGCGTCGCCAGATCAAGGATATTGCCGCAACCGAGGCAAATGTTCTGATTGTCGGCGAGCCGGGCACCGGGAAAAGTACTGTCGCTCGGATGATTCACGAAGCGAGCGGGAATTCCGATGATCCGTTTATCGTGCTCGACTGGGTAGCTGGCGAAGGTATAGGTGCACCGGTATCAGAATTGCTTGATGCAGTGAAAAACGGAACATTGCTGATTCGCGACCTTCAAGTCTATGATGGATTCAATCAGGGTCGAATATTGGGATTGCTGAACAAAATTTCGAGCGAAAATTCGGATGCAGGCGGATCAATAAAACCACGAGTCATTGCAACCGCGTCGCCAACCATCAAGGCGAAGTTGGAAAGCGGGCAGTTGACGCCAGAGGTGTATTATCGCCTGAGCAATCTGACATTTGAGGTGCCAGCACTGCGTCAGCACCCGGAAGACATTCCTGAATTGGTCGGTTACATGTCGGATCAGTTCAATCAGAGAGAGAACATTCAGTACAAGCGCGTATCGACTGCGGCACTCAACAGTCTGCGCAACCATGACTGGCCGGGAAATGTACAGGAACTCAAAAGTGTGCTTCTACGAGCGATACTGATGAGGCACGACGAGACGATTACCAGTACCGACATTGAGTCTCTGCTAGAGCAAGTCTACATAGAGAATATGGAGAACGATTTTCAAATTGAAAACGGTGCAGTCTGGTATTCACTTCCTTTGCGAGATGCTAAAGATCAATTCGAGCGGGATTATTTGATTCACAATCTAAAGCAGTGCAATACTTATACGGAAACTGCAAAATCATGTGGTCTTCACCGGTCGAGTCTGTTCCGAAAGATCCGGGAGCATGGAATAAAGATTGTTCCAGGAGGCGGATTTGAGGGCGATGAGGCGAACGAGGAATCTGAATGACAAAAATTGTTATTTTTGGTGCGGGACAAGTCGGTTACAGCGTTGCAGAGGCGCTTTCAGACGAAGAAAATGACGTAACTCTCATTGATCGGGACGAAATTGTGCTGGGTCAGAAGGTGCAAAACCTGGATATCAAGACGATTCACGGAAATGCGACCGACCCCAATACTCTGGATACGGCTGATATTGAAGATGCGGAATTGGTTCTGGCTGTTACCGATCAGGACGATACCAACATTCTGGTCTGCCAGTTGGCGTACATGCTGGGCAACACTCCCCAGCTAATCGCTCGACTGCGAAATCCTGAATTTCACAAGCGCAAGGATCTGTTGTTCGGCCGCAGCGAACCTCACAAGATTCCGATTGATGCGATCATCAGTCCGGAAAAGCTGGTAACGGATCAGATAATGCGGTTGGTGAGACAGCCTGGCGCACTTCAGATAGTTGAATTTGCCAAAGGAAAGATTCAGCTGGTGGCGATTCGAGCGGATCACGGCGGAAAGCTCGTTGGACACAAAATCAAGGAATTGCGGGAGCATATGCCAAATGTTGACTCTCGAGTTGCCGCGATCTACCGCCACGATCGTCCCATCATACCGAAGGGCGATACCGTCATTCAACCGAAAGACGAGGTGTTTTTCATTGCCGCTCCGGAACATATTGCCGACACGATGACTGAGCTTCGAACGGTCAATGCATCTTACGGAAAGCGAGTGATGCTAGTCGGCGCAGGAAATATCGGCATGCGGCTGGCGCGTGAGATGAGTGAGATGAAACCGGGCGGTTTCCGGGTGAAACTGATTGAAAAAGACAAGGAACGTGCGCAAAAGGCCGCTCATGAACTGCCAGACACCGTGGTCATTCATGGCGACGCTGCAGATCAGGATTTAATGCTGCGAGGAAATATAGAGAACACCGAAGTATTCTGTTCAGTGTCTAACGAAGATGAAGTGAACATTCTCTCGGCCATGATGGCAAAAAGGCTTGGTGCGAAACGTACGATGGCGCTCATCAATAATACAGCGTATGCTGAGCTGCTCGAAAATACCGGTATCGATATTGTGATTTCACCCAACTTGAATACGATCAGTGAACTGCTGAGATACATTCGAAGAGGTGGAACCGTCGCAGTGCACTCACTACGTCGAGGGGCTGCCGAAGCCATTGAGACTGTTGCGCACGGTTCTTCAAAGAGCGATTCAAAGGTTGTTGGGCGTACGATCGGCGAGCTGAATTTACCAAGTGGTACTACCGTCGGGGCGATACTTCGGGACGATCAGGTGTTGATCGCTCATAGCGACATTGTGATTGAAGACAAGGACCACGTCATTCTGTTTGTAGTGGCCAAAGGAGGCAAGCAGATCGAGAGCGTTCAGAAACTGTTTGAACCGAGCCCGCTCTACATGTAAATTCGAACGCGGAATTTACCGTTCGTTTTCAACGCGCCGATATCGCAAGCCATGCATTACAAAGCAGTATTCAAGGTTGTCGGCATACTATTTGCGATGTTCAGCATCTCTTTGCTGCCACCTCTTGCGATTTCCTTTTTTTCTTCGCATCCTAGTGATGACACATTTCCGGCATTTCTAATTTCATTTATCGCCATTCTTGCGACTGGCATTGCTGTCTGGTTTCCAGTACGAAAGAATCGGGAACAACTGGGTCCGCGGGAAGGATTTCTTACGGTGGCAGCGTTCTGGTTTTCACTTGTTACCGTTGGGACTTTGCCATTTCTCTTGTCACAGAACCTGGAAATCAATTTTACGGATGCATTTTTTGAGTCGATGTCCGGTCTCACCACGACAGGTGCGACGGTACTGACTGGAATCGACGACTGGCCGAAATCGATCTTGTACTACAGACAGCAGTTGCAGTGGTTGGGTGGCATGGGAATTATCGTTCTGGCGGTTGCTGTCATTCCGATGCTGGGCATTGGGGGTATGCAGCTTTATCGAGCGGAAATGCCCGGTGCGATGAAAAACACGAAACTAACCCCTCGCATCAAAGAGACCGCAAAGGCTTTGTGGTATATCTACCTGGGACTAACGATCATCTGTGCTCTGGCCTACAAGCTCGCGGGGATGTCGCTGTTTGATGCAGTGACTCACAGTTTCTCGACCATAGCGATCGGCGGGTTCTCCACCCATGATGCAAGTTTTGCTTACTTTGAACAAGACTTGGTCTTGTGCGTGGCAATTGTGTTTATGATTCTCGCCGGAATCAATTTTGCGTTGCACTTCAGGGTCTTAAGCAAGCTGCACGTCAGAGACTATTTTCAGAACACTGAACTGAGAGTCTATCTATGGATTTTGCTGGTTACTGCGATCGTCGTCTGTACGGTACTGCTTCTGTTCTACGACCAATTGGGCGGGCCTTCGGAGACAATTAAGCATGGGATCTTCCAGGTCGTTTCGATTGCTACAACATCTGGATTCACGACTGACGACTTTTCTAAATGGCCACTCTTTGTTCCCGCTATGCTGCTTGCAGCCAGCATTATCGGAGGCTGTACCGGGTCAACCGCCGGAGGTCTGAAAGTTGTACGCGTTGTGTTGCTGTTCAAGCAGGGGCGTCGTGAAATACTACAACTGATTAATCCAGATGCCATCATTCCGATTAGATTGAATGCCGACCCTGTACATGAGCGAGTGATTAATTCGGTTTGGGGATTTTTTGCGTTGTATGTCGTCAGTTTTGTGATTCTTGCACTGATACTGCAAGCGACAGGTCTCGATTTGAGAACAGCTTATTCGACAGTTACCGCCTGTTTGAACAATCTCGGGCCTGCATTGGGTACTGCTTCTGAAGGATACTCTACACTTTCATCTGCATCGAAATGGGTGCTCGCCTTTACAATGCTGCTTGGGCGACTGGAACTGCTGACTTTACTGATACTGCTTACACCTCGTTACTGGAGAGATTGACATCGAAATTTCAGGAAGCTCCGAGTCAGCTTACTACAGTTTCGCCAGTACAGAATTTATTCAGCGAGAGTGAATATTCAGCACAAATTGAACAGTTGAATTAAATCCAGCTTTCCAGACGTAATCCCGCCACTCGTACAAACTCTTTGAAGTTGTTGGTTACCAGTGTCAGCCCTTCGCTTCTTGCATGACCGGCGATGTGTAAATCGTTAACGCCAATTGGCGTTCCCTTGCGTTCCAGCACCGCTCGAATATCCCCGTAGTGAGCCGCTGCTTTGTTACCATACTCAAGTACGGTCAAGCGCGAAACAAAGTCTTCAACCTGCGGCAGATTGTGTTCAGGCTTGGCGCTTTTTTCCACACCGTGTATTAGTTCAGCCAATGTGATCGAGCTTATACACATCCGTTCCACATTCCGGTTAAATGTCTCCAGAACCTTCATTGGACGGATTTTAATCACGTAAATTGCAAATTTTGTATCCAACATGTATTTCAACATCAAAAATCTTCACGATCAGATTGCTTTTGGGAAACTCGAACATTCATAAAATCATCGCTCACGCGCTCTTCTGAGAGAAAGAAACTATCCCAAGAGTTGTCTATGGGGGATATGACTCGATCCTTCCCAACAACACGTACAGTAACTTGTCTCACTCCATCTGGAAAGCGAGTATCAGCGGGTAACCTAACGGCTTGGGTACGATTGTTTAGAAATACAGAACCAATAGACATTGCAGTTACTTATCAAGTGTATATACATCGAGTATATACTAAATTTTACAATTTGCAAGAAACAATAACAACGACATGCAAAAATTACCCTGGAGCATTGTTACAGGCTGAAAGGTTTGTCTATGAACCTAACTTGGTTTTACCAATGTTTAAGGGATTCTGCTGGGTAAGATGCGTATTCGCCCATAATGTCTTCGGCGGGAAAGACGCGGACATCATCGTCCATGCAACCGATATTCCCCGCATTGCACAATTTATGAAGACTCTGTCGAGAAGAGCATGCAACATGGTCGTGCCGAACTGGTGGAGACGAGGGTGTGTTTCACTATACTCAGGTTGAGACCATTCGAGAATATAGGCGAGTGTCGCATCCCTAGCGAACTCTTTGGTGGCGAGCGAATAAAGATTAGACAAATTGACCATAGTTGGTTCTTTCGTATTCAAGAGAAGTAAATAATATGCGTATCATTTCGATTGAAAAATTTTGACAATCAATTAATTATTGACTAACATTTATGACCAACAAATGATATTGCAAATAGGCAGATTGCTATGAAAATCTACAATGTAAATCAGGTTAAAACGCATCTTTCAAATATTTTGTATCAGGTTGAGTCGGGGGATGACGTTGTTGTTGCTCGCTACAATCAACCGGTAGCACGAATAATTCCGTACCAAGACAAAGAAATCAAACGACAATTCGGATCGTTAAAGGACGTATTTACGTTTGATGATTCATTTTTCGAGCAACTTCCTGATAGTGAACTATCTGCATGGGGAATTGAAGAAAAGTGAACTATCTGCTTGATACGCACGCGTATCTCTGGTGGCTTTCTGGTGACAAGAGGTTGCCAAAAGCTGTCCGGTTAGAGATTATTAACAACAAGGATGATGTTTGTGTCAGTGCGGCATCAATATGGGAGATAGCTACTAAAAATCGCATTGGTAAACTTCCATCTGCCAAAGGAATTATTTCGGACATAGTTCGATTTATCCCGCTCCAAGGATTCAAACCACTATCAATATCAGTTGAAGATAGCTTGCGAGCTGGATTACTTGCAAGTAACCACAGAGACCCATTTGACAGGATGCTAGTTGCTCAAGCACAGAATCGGAATTTAGTCCTTGTCTCAAACGAAAAAAATTTTCAGCAGTTTGATGTTCGACTTCTCTGGTAATTCATCGCAACTCAAAGAAGGACTACAAAATGCTCCTAGAGCGTTTGGTTGATGCTCCAAATGCATGATAACGACATCAGAGTGTTGCAGGTATTTTTCGAAAAATTCATTGTAGTGCTACTGTGGAAATTCCGAGCAATACTGAGTTCACACCGTACTCGCTATTCTGCTGGGCATGATTCCACGCTTGCCCAGCGAACTGCACCCATGCCACAAAATTTCCTGACATTCGGCTTACCGTAAATGGTCGTCAGGAAAAGAAATTAAGGTGTTTCTGAGACGACTCGAGAAGCTCTGGTTGGTCTTTACCGGTTTCCGACTCATTCAATCTGCTTGTCCGCATAAAATAGATTGATCGCTGAAGCGTCGAATCAATAATGAATATGCATAAATTGAAGGTTCTACATCCTTGTCAATAAATGCTCGGTTCTCCCGGCGGTCTGGTCTTGAATCTCTTGTGTAGCCAAAAATACTGTTCCGGAGCTCTTCGGACCAGTTTCTCGATGGTTGCATTCATTCGTCTTGCGTCGTCTTCCAGGTCACCACTGATGAATTCTTCCGGTAACTGTTCGGTATGCAACTCATGACCACTGCCGTCGGAATTCATCACCGAAAAGCATAAAAATACCCGTGCGTTTCTAAACTTGACAAACCTCGTTAAAGAAGTGTAGGTTGCTGCTTTCACACCGAAAAACGGCACGAACACCCTGTGCGCAGGACGTTTCGCATTTTGGTCAGGAAGAAGGAAAAATGGTGTGCCTTTATCTAGCGCTTTATAAAACGGACGCATGCTGCCGAGAGAGGAAATCATTTGTATGGAATGCCGGCCGCGCTTTCGATAAAGTCGGTTTACCCAGCCATACCGAGTCTGCTTGCCGTTCAACGCACAGTGGTAACCCTGGTCAAAAATCGGATTTCGCGGCGGCTCGTACATGGATACTACAGGAGTAAGTTCTCCGATCGCCCTCAGTGTCAGCATCGGAGAGACTAAGTGAGGGCAAAGAAGTATTACAGACTTACCGGAATCCAGATAGGTTTTTAGCGTCTCACGGCCATGCCAGGAAATTTCTTTTTTTATTCGATCATCGCTGGCGAATAGAGCAAATCCCCAGCTCAGCAGTCCGCGCCCGGCAAAACGGAATACCTGCATAGCGACATGATCTCGATCAATCTGAGACATTTCGGGGAAGCACAGTTCCAGATTCCTTTTGACGACATTTCTGCGATTTGAGTTGAGCAGGTATAGAAGCAAGCCGAGTGCGCCGCCAACATGCCAGCGCCATTTTGATGGCAGCAAGCCGGCACTGTACCAAAACAGGGTGCCAATCAGGCCAAATATGTGATCCTGAAGTTTGGGGTCAGTATAGCGACGGCCCATTATCGGGTCTGGTTCTGAACCAATTCAGTGTCCACATATATTGTTCAGGGGCTTCTTTGATGATTTCCTCGAAAACTGCGTTCATGCGTCTTGCATCGACATATTTGTCGTTCGTAGGAAAATCCGCAAGCGGCTCGCCAATCGTAACATTGTATTGACCGGTATTTGCATTCAGATAGGCTCTTACCGGCAAAACCAGTGCGCTCGTCATGCGAGCCATACGCCCCAGCGTGGCGAGCGTAGAGGCTCGTACATCAAAAAATGGAACGAAGACAGAATTTTTCAGACCAAAATCTTGGTCTGGAATGTAGTAGCAACTCACTTTGTTATTTAGATTTCGTATTAACGGGCGCACTCCCTTGGAGCGACTGTAAAGCTTAAGCCCGAAGCGCGAGCGGCTGGCTTTGATCCGCTCATTCATGATTGAATTCTTCATGTCTTTCATCATAGTACAAAGCGGAACATGTCGAGCCAGAAGTGTCGCAGTGAGATCGACACCGACTACATGAGGAGTTAGAAATATTACCGGCCGGCCCTCGCTGTCCGCTTTAGTCCAGTTTTCGATACCCTTGTAACTGATGCAGCGATTCAGGCGGTGTTCACTCGAAAACCACAGCATCCCCAAGTCCACCACAGCCTGTCCGTATCGCCTGAAATGATCACGCGCGACGTGGTCGCGTTTTTCTACCGGCCAGTGAGGGAAGCAGATTTCCAAATTTGCGAGGGCAATTTTCCGCCTTTTTTTGTTGAAGACATAGAACAGTTTGCCGACGATGCTGCCCACGAGCAACATCACCTTTCTGGGCATCTGACCAACGACTGTCAAAGCCGCAATCGTGATCCAAGCACGTGATACTTTGATACGAGCGAGCCGGTTTTGAAATTTTGTAGAGAAGCGTGTCACCGAGATGGGTACAGCGACAGGCGTCTTTGAGTTTTTCCAGAATACCATGGTATCAGGAGTCTCTGTTATGTAAACTCAATTGAGGGCAAATTCGTCTACGGTACTGGTTTATACAGATATTTTGCGAATTTCGGAAATTTTTCAGCCAGATTCTGAAAGTCGCTCCAAGTGTCGATATCCTGCAAACAAGGCAATATGACATCAAATTGGATACCGCATTCATGCATGCGCGACAACATCGACAACAATACAGTTTCGACGCTCCATTCAATACCGCTGAACATGCCTGGAATGCAATGTTGCAAACCAGCCATATAAAATCCACCATCGGCACTGGGTCCGATCACAGTTGCACCGTCAGTGAGTCTACCAAATGCGAATTTCAGCAAAGCTTCGGAAACCGTCGGTATATCGCAGCCCATAACCGCAGCTGACGATGCCTCATTCATTGCATCGCAAAGAGCTGATTCCATTTTCTCTCCCAAGTCGCCCGGCGACTGAGCGGCGACATCAATTCCGAATCGATTAGCCATCTTGGCCAACTCTGGATTATCCGCTTGTGGACTGACAAGCAGTTTCACAGGCCCCGGCCAGGCAGACACGGCTGTGGCAACTGTTTCTTCTATCATGTCTAGCGCAATGGCAGCTGCAATTTCAGGTGCGGCATTGGGAAAGAATCTGGTTTTTACAAAACCTGGTTTGGGATCTTTGGTCAGCAAAATCAGAATCGGTTCAAGCATTCAGTGAACCTGTCTGTATAGTCTTGCAAGTTTTCTGGGTGAAACGCCGATCCAGAACAAGGTTCTCATTGCCCACATTTGCACGATAGTTTGCAGGTATCCGCTGGTTTCCCATCTTCGTGCCGATGTTGTCACCGGTGTCCGCACACGAACCGCTCGCCCGATTTCTTTCAAACGCTTGGACAATGCGACATCTTCCATGATTGCGATTTCAGGGTAGCCGCCGATGCACTGAAATATATCCCTTTCAACGAATATCGCCTGATCCCCGGTGCAAATTCCAGACATTGCGGAACGAATGTTCATGGTACTGGCAACCAACTGCATCAATGGCGAGGAACTGTTGAATCTAACGTCAAATCGCCCCCAAGGCTGCGCCGGCGATATCGACTGCTTGATGATGTTTGCTGCGTTTTTCGGCACTGTCGTGTCGGCATGAACAAACCACGCGATACTGCCTTGGGCGTGCTGCTCCCCTAAATTCATTTGCATGGCACGCCCGATTCCGTCCGAATGTATCAGACGAAGTTGCGGATAGGACTTTTGTAACCAGTTCAGTGTTTCAAGCGTGGACTGTCGATCACTTGAGTCGACAATGATGACTTCCAGAATTCCATCGCAATTCAGCAAAGCAGCGAGTTTTTCGAGAACTTGCGGATGCTCATTGCGAACTGGCACAATGACTGAAACAGTTGACTGCAACGCGAATTCTTTTGGGTGCAACAAGGAGAACTTGAGCTCGTCGGTGAATTTAGAAAGATCTACCTTTTGCTGCAGCAACTCGCAATCGCAATGCATTCAAGCGAATGAATCCTTCTGCGTCTGACTGAGTATAGGCACCGCTTTCATCGTCAAAAGATACGATTGCTTCGTCATACATGGAGTAGGCGTCGGATTGGCGTCCGGTTACCATGACGTTGCCTTTGTACAAACGCAGCCGTACGGTACCCGTTACCACGTTCTGATTGGCGTCAATGACACTTTGCAGGGCCAGTCTTTCGGGGCTCCACCACAATCCGTTGTAAACCAGATTCGCGTAGCGGGGCATTAAGTCTTCCATCAGGTGCGCGACTTCCCGGTCAAGCGTAATTGACTCCATTGCTCGATGTGCCTTGATCAGAATCGTTCCTCCAGGTGTCTCGTAGCAGCCTCTGGATTTCATACCAATAAAACGATTTTCAACAATATCTGTTCTGCCAATTCCGTGTCGTGCACCGAATTGATTCAAGCGATTCAGTATGACGGCAGGGGAACCCTTCATTCCATTGACTGCTATGGCATCGCCGCTGTTGAATTCAATTTCAACGGCTTCCGGTTGGTCCGGGGCATCTTGCGGATCACAGGTCCATCTCCATATGTCTGCTGGAGGTTCGATCCAGGGATCTTCAAGTTCACCGCCTTCGTAGGATATATGCAGAATATTGGCATCCATCGAATAGTCGGCTTTGCCGCTGGCGCGTTTATCTACCGGAATACCTTGCTGTTGCGCATAATTGAGCAGGTCTTCTCTTGAATTGAAATCCCACTCGCGCCAAGGAGAGATTACTTGCACATTCGGCATCAGTGCATAGGCGCCCAGTTCAAATCTGACTTGATCATTGCCTTTTCCGGTTGCGCCGTGAGAAATTGCATCGGCACCAGTTTCGCGGGCGATTTCAACCAGACGGGCGGCAATCAGCGGTCGTGCAATAGAAGTGCCGAGCAGATATTCGCCCTCGTACAGGGCATTGATTCGGAACATCGGAAAAACATAATCGCGGACAAACTCTTCGGTTAAATTTTCGACGAAAATTTCCTTGCATCCAAGATCGGACGCTTTCTTGGCAATCAGTTTGAGGTCTTCGTTCTGCCCGATGTCCGCGGTAAACGGTACAACTTCACATTTGTATGTGTTTTGAAGCCAGCGCAGAATTACCGAAGTATCCAGTCCACCAGAATAGGCAAGTACGACTTTTTGAGGCATAAGAACTGTTTTGAATTCGAAAAAGGAGAATTAATACTAAAGTGGTTCAACAATATACGGAAATTATGCCATAAAGTGCCTGCATCAACAGCACCAAGGAATTAACACCACAGGCTTTGGCTCGATACGGCTTCCGCAAATAGCTACAGTTATCTTGACTCAGAGTGTGTATTGGTGACTTCAACCGGTAGGAAAAGTCTATAGTCGCACTGCAATTCCGTCAAAATCTCGGTACTGAATTCAACCAGCTTACCATTCGTACTCGATTCCGAAATAAACCAGAATGATGGGCACAATAATCCAGAGCAATCCCTTGATGAGAAAGAAGAGAAACCCGATCCATCCAAGTTGCTTGAGCCGTTTTCGCAGCTTTTCACTAGTAAGAAATTGAAACCGATTCGCCATAGTCACAGTCGAAGAATACCATTCAAATCGTAATACAGTTTGAATTGGTATCAATTATGCACAATGATTGAGAAAAGGTACTATAGGTTTGGCTACTTTACCCGGATCGTCCATGTGGCAGTGATGACCACCGTCAATATCGACTACAGTCAGATTTGGCAAGTGAATTTCTCGTCCCTGTAATGAGTCCCAGTTCTTAATGATTCCATCTGAAGATCGAATCAATAGCGAAGCACACTGAATCTTCTGCAGATAACATTTGACGTGTTCTTCAGCTAGATACATCGGCGAAGCCTTTCGCAGGCACCGATCTGTTCGCCAGACAAAACCGTTTTCAATTTCAAGGAGATTTCGTTCTGCGATCAGTTGTGCAGAACGCAAAGATAAGTCACCCGCGCGCTTGCGAGCCTGTGCCGCCTCATCAATGGTTTGATAGGGTTTGACGTCATTCGGTGCTTTCACAATCTGATCGATGTGTCGTTGAAGCTGCTTGACCATGTTCTCGGGCGAAGCAGTAAGCGGCGCCAGTCCCTCTATCATGGCGAGACGCTCAACTCTTTCTGGAGTGACGGCAGCAACGACTCCGGCAACGCCTGCACCGAGCGAGTGGCCTAACAAACTGAATTTTGTGTATCCGAGTGCATCAGCAGCAAGAATAACATCTGCTGCATAGTCAATATAGTGGTAGGCGTTCACACCTTGGCGGTGTTCTGACTTTCCGTGTCCAGGCAAGTCAAGCGCAACAAGATGGATGCCGGTCAGATACTCTGCAATCGGAATAAAACTCGCTGCGTTGTCCAGCCAACCGTGCAGCGCAATGACAGGCGGGTCGGTTTCAACGCCCCAAGAAAGTGCAGAGAGTCGAAGATTATTCGTCTGTATGGATAATTCTTTCAATCAAATCAACAACTACTGTAGTCGTTCAAAGCCAAATACGGAAAAATTCAAGGAAATGCTGTACTCGTGGAATCGTTAGTAATGCCATGTCCCAAATACAATCGCAATTTATACAACATCATCAGAATTTGAAACAGGAAACGACACCTTTATTGTCAATTTTTAACAGTCAAATCGCTTTCAAGGTCATGTCTGAATACACTTTAGTGGTGGTTGTCTGTGTGGGTGAGTTTGGTCGTAGTACAATGGCAGGAGTAATACAATTTGAAGGAACATGAGTTAAAGGTTAGGGGGAATTTTGGGAACGATAACGAAACTACAAGCTGAAACTGGTGCTAGCACCAAGGTACACAAAGATACTGTTACGCTGATCAACAATCGAACCGGAAAATCCTACGTTTTTCCAATCGTCGATGGTACCGAAGGCCCTAGTCTGATCAATATTTCGTCACTGTATTCTCAGACTGGAATGTTCACATATGACCCTGGATTTACCTCCACTGGGTCTTGCAGGTCCGCAATTACCTTCATAGATGGTGAGAAAGGAATTCTCATGCATCGAGGTTATCCTATCGAACAGTTGGTGGACAATACTGATTATCTCGATGTGTGTTACCTGCTTTTGCACGGAGAGCTGCCGTCCAAGGACGAAGGAAAGGAGTTTGAGTATTCGATCACGAATCACACGATGCTGCATGAACAACTGGTCGTTTTTTATCGAGGATTCAAACGTTCCGCCCATCCAATGGCGGTCATGGTTGGAGCCGTTGGTGCCCTGTCTGCGTTTTACCATAGCAATACCGATATTCATGACCCCATTCAGCGTATGCTGGCGGCGCACAGACTGATCGCCAAGATGCCGACAATCGGTGCATATGCCTACAAGTATTCCATTGGCCAGCCATTTGTTTATCCACAAAATGAACTGACTTATGCTGAAAATTTGCTGCGCATGATGTTTTCAGTGCCTACCGCGAATTATGAAATCAATCCTGTATTAGCGAAAGCGATTGATCGGATTCTCATTCTGCATGCTGACCATGAGCAGAATGCTTCAACTTCGACGGTGCGTCTCGCCGGGTCTTCTGGCGCTAATCCTTTTGCGTGTGTCGCATCTGGAATAGCCTCTTTGTGGGGGCCGGCGCATGGCGGAGCAAATGAAGCGGTGCTGAATATGTTGCGCGAGATCGAATCAATCAAAAGGATTCCGGCATACATTGCGAGAGCGAAAGACAAGAATGATCCATTCAGGCTGATGGGATTTGGTCATCGCGTGTACAAAAACGTCGACCCACGGGCCAGGGTTATGCGACAGACTTGCCATGAGGTCCTGAATGAGCTTGGCTTGTCTGACCCGCTGCTTCCGATGGCTATGGAACTGGAAAGAATTGCGCTTGAAGACGAATACTTCATTGAGAAAAAGCTTTACCCCAACGTTGATTTCTATTCAGGAATCATTTTGCAGGCGATTGGATTTCCGACGCAGATGTTTACAGTACTGTTTGCCATTGCTCGGACAGTCGGTTGGGTTGCTCATTGGAAAGAGATGTTTGAAAGTGATGAGAGTCAGAGAATTGGACGTCCGCGCCAGTTGTACGTAGGTCCAAAAAGACGAGATTTTGAAGTCATGGAAGAACGCAAAGACAGAGCTCCAAACTGGTTTCGGTTGTGGGGTGGTCGACGATTCTGAAATCTTTGGAGGAGCCGAATCAGCAGTGCTAAAATTAGCAAAGTGTCGATCAATACAGCGACATATTACTTACCTTATCTCACAGGGTAATTGAACCGATTTCAAGCACGAAATCGTTTTTTAGTCATGTAGCGAAATCGTGCAAGGAGAAGGGCAACCGCCACCACGCAGGCAATGCCAATTGACCACATAAGTGCTGGCGGTCCGCCTTCCAAGTGAACCCCCCAAAACCAGGCCACTGGTAACATAACGATCCAAAATGCCACGACCATGGTCATGGTGATGTACCACATATCCTGGTATCCCCTCAGTACGCCTACTCCGACTGCTTGAAAGCCATCAAAAATCAGTATGATGGCAGCTGCGAAAACAGTTGGAATTGCGAGCATAAGAACTTGTGGTTCTTGACTGTAAATGCGCGCGAGAAATTCGGGAACACTGGAAAAAATGATCGCGAGCATGCTCAGTGTAAGAAATGCCAGAGTAAGAGCCGTCCAGCCCGAGTTGGCCGATCTGGTCGGATCATTTCTACCCAAATGATTGGCTACTCGGACACTTGCTGCCATGGAGTATCCAAGTGCGACCATGAATGCAATGGTTATGAGATTCAACCCAATTGTCCAGGCAGCGGTCTCTACAACGCCCATGTAGCCCGCGAACAGCGTTAATATCAAGAACGATGTGGATTCCATACCGTGAGCAATGGCGGTTGGATATCCCAATTGGCGAAGGTGTTTTGAAATATCTCGCAGTTGTGTGATTTTTTTGGTAATGCCATACTTTACGCGGTCGAGTGTAAACAAAATGTAGGCGACCAGAACGGCAAATGAAAGCCATCGAACAATGCTTGTTGCAAGCGCTGCACCTTCCGCTCCTAAGGCTGGCGCCCCGTGATTACCGAATATGAACACCCAGTTCAGATAGGCGTTTAGGATATTTGAACTCAAGCTCACCACCATTGCGGGAAGCGGTCGTTGCAATCCTTCCATAAACAAGGAAGTTGCTACCATGCACAACAGCCCAGCCAATCCCAGTCCGTGCATGGCCAGAACGCGTCCACCACCTGCAGACAGTTCGGCACTCTGTCCAGTCAGCAGGAAAAACTTTTCCCCAAACTGCATTAAAATTCCGAGCACAATTCCGAGCACGATGGCATGAATCAAGCCGACGCGCCAGATTACTCCACAATTCGAGCAATTTGCTGCGCCATCTGCATTTGCAGTAAGAATCGCGATCGGTAGTACCGAGCCGATTCCAATCAGAATTAGGGAGACATGAGGCCCGTTGGAAAGGCCATAAAATGCGAGTTCGGTGGTCCCGGCATATCCGCACATTGCAACATCTACTGTCACGATGAGAATAGCACCTGCGCGGCCTAGTAAAACCGGTCCGGCAAGCCTGAATATTGGCCAGACTTCTTTAGTTCGCGTCAATTTTACGGAATTGTGGAATGAAATCGCACAAATGGTGATAAAAACCGCTTATTGTACGCTGATAACGAAAACCGCCTTGAATGGATATTGCGGAGAACCTCGCAGTTTCCTGAAATTACTCAGATTGAGTGGTTATTGTGTGAATGAGCGAATTGCTTGGTAAATTCTAGGGCCTAATGAATTCGTTTTCGGATCAAATTAGTGGCTCTATGGGCGATTTGACGCACCGATGCAGGGGTATTCTGAAAGTGGTAGAAGTTGACGAATCCCGTTCGGGCGAGAAGGAATCGAAGCTTGTAATGCTTCTCTGTGTCAATTTATTCCATAAATTTCAGATTCCGGATGAAAAACCAGCCAGGCAAAGGCGAAATGTTGTCCATTCTCTATGTCATTCAAACTCTCGCCTGCAAGTTCTCCTGCAATAGCTTGACCGAAGATGTTCCACTGAGATCCAGTTTCAAGATCGTAAAATGCACCGTCGCGTTCCTCAAAAGTTAACAACAGGTCGTCGATTTGTCGTCGAAATACGGTTGCGGACGGAATGATGCGAGACTTCGATATGGTACGGCCATCAAGTGGTGATGCAGCGTCGTTCTTGCTGAACACTACCAGCGGAATAGTGTTGAATTTGTCATTGATGACGGGTTCGTCCTCAAAGACGGAAAACGGATAGACCCGATGATTTGTGCCGACAGACACATTGACTACTCTCTCCATTGCAGGAAGGCGTGGGTCGGCAGGGTCACTGAGCAAGAAAGGAATATTGTTGATGTTGTCATATCCCCGATAGGGATTGGTGCCATAGTTGCGTCTGAATCCCGTATCCCTAGATAGCACTTCTCCCTGCGGGTAGGCTAACCTGAATTCTTCATAGGAAACAATTTGTGTTGGAAGTCTCTCCAGATTCACACCTGCATAATCACCAATTAGTCCTCGACCGGTAATCTGCTGCCACCAGGACTCAGTCTGTCTGTCATACATGACAAGATCGCTGTGACGCAAGCGGCCGGTTGTTCCAAAATCAAGAATTTCGCCATTTAGATTTCGATCGAAGACAATGGAAGCATTGCACAACGGACAGAACGTGACGGCTACATATCTGTCGTTTAACCTGTCATTGACAATTTCATGCCAGATGAGTATCTGCAACGGGTAAGCTCGCGCTTTGCCCAAGATGTCCAATACGATAACGGGCTCTTGCGGGTCGAGCCATTCTGAAGCGAACTCTATGGAGATGAATTCCGGGTCGTCGATCGCGGGAATGCCATCCTTTGGTACGCCACCCGACATGATTTCACTGAGTTCAACAATGCGGTTATCGAAATCCGTATTAGGCCACTCTCTTGCTTCGGAAAGAAACTGAGCATAGGAGGAAGTCGGAATCAGCCAGCATGTAAGTAGTAACCAAAAAGGTACGGCAACAAACTGTTTGGAGGGGAACTGTATAGATTTTTGAGACATCGCGGCTTATCTTTTGCTTATTTTGACTGTTTCTACACAAAAAAGTTCTGAATCTCTTACATGCACAGCAGTTGGACGATGCATGCCTTGGAATCGCCTTCGTTGCGAGGTAAATTCTAGTTCAACTCTGACTAGTATGAACTGAAAATTGAGTAATCTGGTGGCGGAAGACAGACTCGACGGAGTTGCTTCAATTGGTATTGCCTGTTCGCTTTATGGCAAAAGGCCCAATCAAAACCAATACCGCAACTCCAATGAACGCAATCCCCCAAGCGGCTGGCCTGTCGCCACCACCTGCCAGGTCGAGAACCACTCCAAATAAGATCGGTCCCACGAAGGCACCCACAAACCCGACCAGGGTGTGAAACGCCATGGTAGTCCCGCGTACGCGAGATTCAGCGTTTCTCACAACCGCAGAGGTGATTGAGGCCGAGTCGGAAATGGACAAAATTGCATAGATGCAAACCAGGCCTACGATGACGATCATCGACATCTGGCTTGAGAATCCGAGCGCAATTCCAGCAATTGCCGATAGAGTCATGACAACCAGTATGACTTTGACGCGATTCAAGCGTTCAGCAAGTTCATTGGTAAGAACGCTGAATGGCTGTGCGAGCAGGGTTGCACAAGCAACAATGAATGCTGGATTCCAGTTGCTACCGAATGACTCCGGCTCTCGCTGGGTCAAGGCGAATACCAGAAAAGTGACCGCCCATGATCGGAACACGAACAATTCCGCATTATGGACACTGTATGCAATGCTGAATCCAAGCGCTTTGCGATTTTGGAATACCGGCCTGAAATTTGGAATCAGTCTGAACCGTTCTTCAGATTTGGCTGGTTGTGCATGCGGGAGAAATAAGTATGTGAGAATAAAAGCGACCAGCGGGCCGAGCGCTGACGCTGCGAAAACCCATTGCCAAGGCAAAATTTTCGCAAGAACTCCCGCTACCAGAAATGAAACTGCGACGCCTAGTCCGAAACACATGGTATACATTGCGACCGTCCGGCTTTGCATTCGATCGGGAACTGCGTCAACCATTGCCTTCAATCCAGGCATATAGGTTCCTGCAAGCCCGACTCCTTGAAGAAACCGCCACACACTGGCGCTGATGATTCCTGAAGTCAAAAATCCGAATAACAATGGAATGATGGCGGTCAAAGCCATTGAGCACAGATAGACCCAGCGTGAATCTATTCGGTCGGTCAGCGGGACGAGTATCGTGACAGCAAGCAGATAGCCACCGAAATAAATTCCCGCGACCCAGCCGATTTCTGTGTTATTCGCCCCCCACTCGACCTGCAGAGTCGGTATCAAGGTGGGATACATCGAGAATGGAATCATTCCCAGAATATGCGCAGTGCAGATGATTGCGAGAGTTAGCTTAGTGTTCCGCATGGTTAGTGCAAGAAAGGAGATTCAAGATCAATGTATGGAATCAAGAACGGAATTAAACCACACTCAGTATCCATAGTTGATAGTGAATGGAGTTCGCATTCGCAATTCTCATTATGGGAATAATTCAATTTGAAACACCTTTCAATGTCAGTCAATAAATGGATGAGTGGCATGCGACGAGCGGCTACGAGGGGCGCGGATGCGTTCTGGGGTAGGTCCATGTAGTTAACAAATCCTGCCAATAGCGGAAGTTGACAACTGGTTCAATACACCCCTGTTGGTGAAGTACGAGTATCGTTAATGTAGGCTTGTGCGAGTTTTACGTAAAAATTCAAATGTTCATCGCAGAGCGTACGTAAACCGAATGCAATCAGGTTTATGGTCAGCACGCTTTGGCGAGACTATGCTTGCCGTGCCCGAAGAAGTTGTGCTCTACGTGAGGACCAAGGTTTCAAATCTGCATCAAATTTGTGTTCTTTATAATACTGAAATATTTTTAGCAACTTACCACACCATTTTTTTGGATTTCATTGTTGAAAATCCAAAATGAGGTGTATACGATCATGCCTGATACTACCGAACTAGTTGAGATAATTGCTAGTGACTTCTACCACGACAAGCTTGATTTGTCCGAGAGAAGTGTTGATGTACTTGGTAGCCCTTGGTCGCAAATGCCAGAAGTCAAATACGTGCGGCGATTGTATGAGGGCGGTACACCGGGCAGGAAGGTGCGATTGTTTGTGACATTCCTTTCGGCTATGGACCGGGCTCGGGATTCCGAATCACTGTGGAATGCCGGTTTCAATCTCTTTAATTCACTTCCAGAACTTTTCGACCCGATCACTATATCGGCTATATCAATCGATACACTTTTCAATCGATTGAAGGATAGTAATGTAAGCCAGCGACACCAGGCTGATGTGAATGCCTGGTGGACAATTGCGCACACTCTGACATCAGAATATCCAAGTTCGGTGCAAAAAGTGATTGATGACGGTATTGGAGATGCCGAGGACTTGCTCCGGGACCTAAAATCTAATGATCACATTGGACGACCGCGCTTCCCCTTACTCCGCGGTCCCAAGATTGGGGCAATGTGGGTGCGGATTCTCGCTAACCCTGGCAAGGCCAAGATTGACCGTATTGATCTCATCCCAGTCGCAGTTGATATTCACGTTTGTCGTGTTACGGAGAATCTAGGAGTTACCGGTAGGCAACGGCTTGTTGCCGAAAAAGACAGAGGGATTATTCAGTCTGTTTGGCGCGATGCAAGCGCAACAGCTAAATTTGGTGGCCCATCGGGAATTGGTGATACTTGCGCGGCGCTTGATCCCGCCTTGTGGTACTTTGGTAAATTTGGTTGCAGTCACTGCGAGAAAGTAGGGCAACAAGTACCTATCAGCCGCGCTTGCAGTCACTGCCAATTTCCAATTTCTACCCAACGCTACCTTGGGAGTGGAATCACTTCAAATCTCACGAGTGTTCGCGAAAGTCATTCCAAGGCATCGTCTATTGCACCTGCGACTCAGCAGAACGACCACAACCAATTGCTTAAGCAACACCATCGGCTAAACCGTAATTCGAATTTGTCCCATAAACAAATACTACAAGTCGAATATTGGGTTGAGCTCCAACAAGTACTAGACGCGACTGGCGGTCCGTATTCAAAGAAACGACGTAAACCTCAACCGCAGAACTGGATGAGCTACAGTGTGGGTCGGAGTAGCATCGTTATATACATCTTCATAGGACGAAAAAAAAACGGTAAAAGCGACAATATCAGTGTCGAACTTACCATGAATGATCACGGAAAAGTAATATTCAAAAATTTGGAAAGGCAGAAGGAAGAAATCGAGAAAGAGTTAGGGTATGAATTAGCGTGGGAAGAGCGGCCAAATGCCAAAGAAAGTCGAATCTGTATTTTTCTATCTGCTGCAGATGCATACGACCCATCAGACTGGGAACGACAACATCAATGGTTTACCAAACGTTTGAATGAAGTGCACCGAGTATTCTTTCCTCGTGCTGAAGTTCTTTAACATCGATGACGATAGACGCGGCAATTTTTCGATCAAACCCGTACAGATTCCGAAACTACTGCAAACATTTTGCAAGAACAACACTAAATTCCGTTTCGATTTCTTCCTCAAAGAGAATGCTGTCAGTCCACTGCTGTGATACAAAACCTTCATAGATTTGATCCTTTAGCAAATCTACAAAGTGTTGCAATAAACAAAGATGTTCAATTACCCAATCGGTTTACCCTGATTTTGAGTGCATTCCAGGTGATTGCGGTAGAGAATTGCTCAGCCCACATGATTCAGGCAGGGCTGAACATCTGAATTACTCTTTTGTCGTACAATAGATAGAAACCAACCAAATCCATCTCTCTGATTCTGCGAAAACCCTGACTATCAAGTCAATGCTAACCAAGATTCTGTTCACAATCGCAGTCATCATTGTTGTTCTGTTCGTATATCAAGCCAGATTCAAAGCAACCATTCAACCCAACAAAAGAGTAAAGACTCCCGAACCTTCGCCGTTCAAGCCTTCTAAGTGGGTGATTTATTCCATAGCAGGAGTACTGGCCGTCGCCTCTGGTGTCGTCTATTTCTTCAAGTGGCAGGCTGACAATACCGTAATTAACATTCGTGTAGTCAGTACGCAGGAAGAACAGGCAACTACATACAAAGCACGTCAGAAAGATATCAAGGGACGCACCTTCACAACACTTGATGGACGGCTTGTAACACTTGGCGGTGCGGACCGAATCGAACTGCTTGAAGACTAAGCTCTCTGTGCCCGATCGCGTCCAATGAAAGAGAGGCTTCCAGTTACTTATTCCCTGGTCGGCTTGTCGGTTGTCATCACCCTGCTAGCCAAATTTGGCGACAACTATACAATATTGGCCGCCACTGTGATTTCAACCAAGGTAGGCACCTTGGAAGAGATACTCAGTGGTGAGCTGTATCGTCTGTTCACTCCGGCATTTATTCACTTTAGTATCTACCACCTTGTATTCAATTTGTTGTGGGTATGGATATTGGGTGGTGCGATCGAACGTATTCAGGGTAAACGACTGCTACTGCTGATTTTCGCAGTTTCCGCTGCACTGTCCAATATAGGGGAGTTTTATGTCTCCGGTCCTTTGTTTGGCGGAATGTCCGGCGTTGTTTACGCGTTTTTTGGATATGTCTGGATGCAGTCTATTTTCAACCCGAGGATGTTCGGCAGGGTCATGCCTCCAGCGGTTGTGCCGATTATGCTGATTTGGTTTGCTGTATGCTGGACTGGACTCATTGGAAACATTGCCAATGTGGCGCATACAACTGGGCTGATCATTGGACTAATTTGGGGACGAGCCCACACATTAAGGCTTACTGGACGCATATAGCATGAATAAAGCATCGAATCGGACAAACTACGGGTTCATTGTAGTGCTGGGTGCTGTACTCGGTTTGTGCAGTATGGACCCTGTATTGGCTTTTGATTTTCAAGCGCTCCCCGGCGCAGTTGAAATGCCTGTCAATGTGCAAGCAGAAATTAAAAATGCCTGGGATGGCAGATCATCAAGACATGACGTCCGCTCTCAACATCGACAAGAGGATGGCACACCGTTATTTGCAAATCGACTTCTTCTGGAAAGCTCGCCTTATCTAAGGCAGCATGCACACAATCCAGTCAATTGGTATTCTTGGAGCGGGGATAAATTCTCCGTGGCGGCGAATTTACAGAGACCGATACTGCTTTCTATAGGTTATTCCTCCTGCCACTGGTGCCACGTCATGGAAGAGCAGAGTTATGACAACTTAGAAATCGCTCGCGTCCTGAACGAGAACTTCGTCACGGTCAAAGTCGACCGTGAAACCAATCCTGATGTGGACGAACTCTATCTTCTGGCAGTGCAGGTCATGGGCAGGCCCGGAGGCTGGCCTCTGAATGTATTTCTAACTCCAGAGGGGAAGCCCTTTCTGGGTATGACTTATCTTCCACCGGATGAATTCCTGCGAGTGCTGGAGGCTGTAGAGTCAGCCTGGAGTTCCAATCAATCGCGAGTTGAAATGCTGGCAGAAGAAATTACCCAAGTCATTCGGAAATTTGAAACGACTCAGTCCATGAAGGTTAACCTCGAAAGAGAGCAGGTCGATTGGATTGTTGACCTAATGACGCAGCTAGAGCAGTCCAAAGATGAATTTTCACAACCGACTGCGAGTTTTCCAAGTGAGTCAGAACTGCTTATGTTGCTTGATACGGCAGTCAGATATCAGAATGAAGCAGCTCTTTTGCTGGTTGAAAATCGCCTGACAGACATGGCACTTGGTGGAATCCGAGATCATGTAGGCGGCGGATTTCATCGCTACACGGTGGATAGCGAGTGGCGAATCCCGCATTTTGAAAAAATGCTTTACAACCAGGCGCACATCACTCGAGCCTATCTTTACTATTATCGGATTGCGGGAGGGGAACTCTATCGTCGCGTAGCTGAACAAGCACTCGACTACGTGCTACGCGACATGATGAATGAGAGTGGAGTGTTCTATTCTGCTACGGATGCGGACAGTGAAGGTGAAGAAGGGGAATTCTTTCTGTGGACACTGGAAGAAATCCGGCAGGCTGCAGGCGAAAACTCTGAAATCGTGATCAATGCCTTCGATATTTCCGAGCAGGGGAATTTCGAGGGTAAGAACATTCTTTACATGAGCACAACACCGGAATCGCGCGCAGCAGAATCTGAATTCAGCACATCACAGTATCTGGAAATTCTAGCGCAGACAAAAGAAAAACTGCGAATTTACCGTGACCGGCGTGTAAAACCTTTCCTGGATACCAAGATTATTACTGCATGGAATGCCATGATGGTTACGACGTTGGCTGAAGCCGGACGCAATTTGGAAAATGATCGATATCTGCAAGCCGCTATCAGAGCTGGCGAGCATCTGTGGAATAGCGCTCGAGACGAGCACGGACAACTGTTTCGCATTCAAATTGACGGACAATTGACTGAGCCGGCAAAGCTTCGCGACTATGCGTATCTATCGCTGGCATTACTGACACTGTTTGATGAGACCGGCAACCGAGTCTGGTTGGAACGAAGCGAGCAGCTTGCGGAGCAGATGCTGGAAGCATTCTGGGACCGGGAGCGCGGTGGTTTTTATTCGGTATCCAATAATGAAGCTCAGGGTTTGATTGCTCGCCAGAAAGATCGTTTCGATAGGGCAGTACCTTCAGGAAATTCTATTGCTGCACATGCTTTATCCAAGCTATTCTACAGAACCGGAAAGCGATCCTACGGTCTTCGTGTGGAACAGTTGTTTCAAGCCTTCGGTGTCGAAATTTTACAAAGTCCGACTAGTTTTACGTATGCGTTACTGGCACTGGAAGAACACCGCGGCGGTTCAAGCGATGAAATGGAATACGCAGCCTCCGGGCATGCAAAGGTGTCGGTATCAGTGACTGAGGCGGATATCGACCGTATCCATGCAGTGGTGGAATTAGAACTTGACGACGGCTGGCATGTTCAATCCGATCAGCCCGAGGCTGACAATCTGTTTGCCACTCAAATTGACATCTCCACTAACGACTGGGTGCTTGTAAATGCGGTGTATCCGCCCGCGAAATTATTGTCAACGTCATTTCAGAGTGATCCGTTATCAGTGTTTTCGGGAAAAATTCGGATACCGATTGAGCTGGTGCCTAAAGGCCCGACTGCTGTAGCGACAGCTGTGGATGTTCGCATTCAGGCGTGTGATGATAAGTCATGCTTGTTGCCTGAAACAATCAGGCTCGAAATTCCGAGAAAATTGATTACGGGTTGAGCGGCACGAGCCCACCGTCAATAAGAATATTTTGCCCGGTTATGTAACTTGCGTGCCTGCTGCACAAAAACGCGCAAAGAGCTCCGAACTCATCGGGTAAGCCAAAGCGTTTTGATGGAATTACTTCTTTGCCTTTTTCCAGCAGCAGTTTTATGGATTCTCCAGTTTTTTCCGCGGAGAACTGCATGCTGCTTCGAAGCCTATCGGTATCAAAGCGACCGGGCAGGATTGCGTTCACAGTGACGTTGTACTGTGCAATCTGACGGGAAGCTCCAGCAAAGTATCCAGTCAGCCCCGACCGGGCACCATTGGACAGGTCAAGATTTTGAATTGGAGATTTTACGGAAGAAGATGTGATGTTGATGATGCGTCCGAAACGGCGTTCAATCATTCCGTCAATCACTTGGCGGAACAGTTCGATTGGAGTGAGCATATTGTTGTTCAATGCTGACTGCCAGTCTTCCAATTTCCAGCCCCGAAAGTCACCGACTGGCGGGCCGCCAGCATTGTTGACGAGAATATCCAGGTCTGGAGTTTCAGCAAGAGCCATGCTTCGGCCAGCTTCGGTGGTGATATCGCACGCAATTGCGTTGACGCTGCCGCCTGCGATTTTGCGGATTTCAGCAACCGCGGCGTCCAGAGTGTTGGGATCTCGGCCATTCAGCCACACATTGACACCTTCAGCGGCAAGTGCCTTTGCGCAACCCTTGCCGAGACCTCTGCTTGATGCGCAAATTAGAGCATTTTTGCCCTTGAGTCCTAGTTCCATTGCGAGTTTCCTCCTGAACTTGTCAGATTTCGAGATAAAGGAATAATTGGCTACTGCTGCCAACAATATTCGAGGTGCTGCCTGGATTGCTGGATCCGCTGTCCTAGCAACTGTAATGAGCGCCGGTGTTCACGAACTCGCTGGTTTTATTCATTCAGCACAGACCGTATTCGTACGTGGCGCAGTCGGTTCGGTGATGATGCTTGCATTCATTCTCCCACAGTTCGGCTTGAAACTTAAAACCAAGCGCATGAAACTGCACCTGGTGCGTGGAATCATCGGCGTAGTTGCGATCAATCTCGGATTTTATTCACTGACAATTCTTCCACTCGCCACAGTTACAGCTTTGTTTTTCACGACCCCTTTGTTCGTAACTGCATTCAGCGTTCCACTTCTGGGGGAGAAAGTCGGACTGCGACGAGCAATCGCATCCATGCTTGGCTTATTTGGTGCCGTAACCGTCATAGGCTATCTGCCTGAGCCAATGGAAATTCGTTGGTTTGCACCGATATTTGCCTCGATTGCTTTTTCTCTGACGTTGATACTAGGGAAGAAACTGTCAGCCACAGAACATCCGGGAACAATCATATTCTACTTTAGCATCATTCTGGCGATCGGCAGTTTTCCCCCAGCGTTGCTGGTGTGGGAAACGCCGACAGTGCGGGAGTGGCTATTGCTCACAATGGTGGCCGCCATGTCATTGATGCGAAACTATATGGATGTCAGAGGCTATGCTTTGGGCGATGCCCAATTCGTTGCACCGTTTCTGTATACCAGAATGATCTTCATGGTTATCGTAGGATATTTTTTGTTTCAGGAAGTTCCGACTGTGTCCGCGATTAGCGGGGCGTTGATCATCATACTCAGTATGCTTTACATTCTCCACCGTGAGATGGTCAGAAACAAAGGATTGGCTTAGGTCAATTCGGCTGATCGGCTTGCACGATTCCTTCCGCAATTTTCTCTACATCGGGCTCATTCATCAGATAGACCGTGGAGGTTGGAAATGCGATTTCAGCGCCGTGACTTTCGATGATTTCCATGGTTTTGACCAGAATATCCTGCTTTACTTCATGGTATTCAGCCCATACGATCGTCTTGGTGAAACAGTAGATCATAATATCGAGCGAGGAAGCGGCAAATCGGTCGAAGTTTACCATGATGGAACTTTCCTGATCGATTTCCGGATAATTCGACAGCATGTCTTTGGTATCGGACACGATTGCAACAAGTTGATCTGCGTCATCGTATCGGATACCGACATACTCAAAAATCCGACGATTTTTCTGACGCGTCATGTTGCGAACGACAATAGTTGCAAATACAGAATTTGGTACATACAGGGTTCTTGTGTCGAATTTCACAATAATCGTTTGACGCCAACCTATCTCTTGGACAGTTCCTTCGATATCCCGATCGGATGAAGTGATTGTTTCTCCAACTTTGAATGGTCGATCCATGAACAGCATCAATCCACCGAAGTAGTTGGCGATGAGTTCGCGTGCGGCAAAACCAATCGCAATTCCCCCCACGCCTCCGAACGCCAGAATACCGGCAATACTCAAGCCGAGTGTCTGCATGGCGACGAGAATGCCAAGAATAATTACCACCACTCGCAGTATTTTTGATGTGATGAACACAGTCGTACGATCAAAAGTCGAATCTGATTCTGTTTGTTTGGCGACGTAACTGCGTTCGTAGATTTCAACATATTTGAAGCCAAACCAGGTTATCGCTGCAATTGCTGCGGCTGATCGCAATGCCGGTACAGCTTCAAAAATTGCAGTCTGAAATTCGATACGGACAATTTCGACTGCGAACGATACGCCTGCCACCCAAATCAGCACAGCTGCCGGCTTTCGAATCGCTTCGACAGTCGATCGGCCCCAGATCAGATTGGTTTGGGCAAGGCGTTTTTCGGCGCGAAGCAGTGTGAAGTGTCGAACCCGGCTGACAATGAAAGTGATGACCAAGACAATGAGAATTTGGAACGCCCACAAATTGGCTTGAATCAGGTCCGTAGTGAGTTTAATGTTTTCGTTCATTTTCAGCGTCCGATCGTAAAGTAGGAAGGATCGTCAAACAATCTGGATCAGTGAGTCCAGCAATGCGTCGGGTTGTTCCGACATTATCGTATGTCCAGTGTGTGGCAGGACAACAGTCTGCGAATCTTCAATTTCCTTGGCTAGCTCTCGTGCTGCTCGAGTCGGCGTGAGCATGTCGTGCTCCCCCAGTATCAGCATCGTAGGACATTGGATGTTGCGGGCAGCTTCCATTCCTGATGTGTAGTTGTTACAAGCATTGAGGTCATTGTATAAAACACCCGCCTTACCGCGCTCAAACAGTCGCATCAAACCTCCAATCATCCACATACCCGGTGTTTCGTTGCCTCCGAAATGTGCAGCTGGACTGTGCCCCCAAGCAGTAAGCATATCAATTGCAATATGGTCGTTGGCGTTTGCTGCGTTCAGCAACTGATCAGTTACCGGCATCGGTACCGCGGTACCGACCAGAACCAGAGCACGAATGCGACTCGGATGTCGGGCTGCGCAGTCGAGTGTAATGAGCGACCCCATGCTATGACCGATGATGGCGGTTTGTTCGATACCGACGGCGTTGAGCACTTCAATAAGCCAGTCGGCATACTGTGAAATCTCGGTAAGGACTTTTCCTTCGGACAGTCCATGACCTGGTAAATCAACTGCGAGCACGTTCCAGCCGTGGCGTGCGAAGTAACGAGCCGGCAACGTCCACACGGTGTGGTCCAACGACGCGCCATGGACGAACAAAGCAGACGGTTTGGTTGGGTCAGTATCTTTTCCGCCAGTGAATGCGTATGCGTTATAGCCGTGGAGCGGAATTTTCATGAATGCCGAGAGCTTCCTATTTCGTTGAATTTATTCAACGAGTGCGCTGGGAATACTTCAGACCCAAATCAAGATCGGAGATGAGGTCGGTTGCATCTTCCAGTCCAATTGAAAGTCGAACCAGACCCTCGGAAATACCGGCATTTTGCAGTGCCTGTGCATCCATGCGATGATGCGTTGTGGAGGCAGGGTGAATGACCAGGGATTTGGCATCTCCGACGTTTGCCAGATGCGAAAACAATTTCAATTTTTCGATTAAGCGATGACCCGCTTCGCGGCCGCCTTTGATGCCGAATGAAAAGACCGCACCTGCACCTTTCGGCAACTGGCGCTTTGACAGTTCATGATCCGGATGATCTGCAGCTTCAGGATAGCTCACCCATTCGACTGCGGAATGAGATTGAAGAAATTCAATGATTTTTCGAGTATTGGAAACATGCCGTTCCATTCTGAGAGGTAACGTCTCCAAGCCTTGCAGTACCAGAAATGCCGTCATTGGGCTCATGCAGGCGCCAAAATCTCGAGCGCCTTCCTTGCGTGCTCGGGTAATGTAGGCTGCGGGCCCGAACTCTTCAGCAAAATTGAGCCCGTGGAACCCATCATACGGCTCTGTAAGTGTCGGAAACTTGCCGGATTCAATCCAGTCGAATTTGCCGCTGTCTACCAATACTCCACCAATGACTACACCATGTCCGCTCAAGAATTTCGTTGCCGAGTGAAAGACCAGATCCGCGCCTAGATCGAAAGGTCTGCACAGATAGGGTGTCGTAAAGGTCGAGTCGATCAACAAAGGGACGCCATATTCATGTGCGATTTCAGAAACTGTTTCGATGTCCAGCAGTTCGCAACTCGGATTGCCGATGACTTCTCCGAACAACAAGCGAGTATTCGGGCGAAAAGCATTGCGTATTGCATCATGATCACGGGGATGTACAAACGTCGTTTCTATGCCGAATCTCGGCAGGGTATAAGAGAGCAGGTTGTGCGAACCGCCATAGATTGATTGGGAAGACACAATATGAGAACCCGCTCCCAAAATGGTGGCAATGGCTAGATGAAAGGCAGCTTGCCCGCTGGCAGTTGCGATGGCTCCCACGCCTCCTTCCAATGCTGAAATCCGTTCTTCTAATACTGCATTGGTCGGATTCGAGATGCGAGAATATACATGCCCGGTGCGTTCAATATTGAAGATGGAAGCGGCATGATCGACATTCTCAAACACATACGAGGCAGTCTGGTAGATTGGTGTTGCCCGGGCACGGGTGGCGGCATCTGGTCGCTGTCCTGCATGCAGGGACAGCGTGTCAAATTTCATGAATCCGGAATTCGTCATGGATAGAATTAGGTCGTCAGGCCGTAGTGATTACGGTTATGCTGAATCACTTGAACAAAACGGGTATTCTAGCCGAAATTGTTCAAATCAATGCCACTAAGTTGTGACGAATTGCCAATGGTGAAGCGTACAATATAATTACAATTACGTAGTTACAAGAAGGTTAGAATGCTGCTTTGGACATGAGACGAAATTAAGAGTAATAGAAATATTCGATCTCATGGGATTAGCTTTGAGATTGCAGTACATGTATTTGATGATCGAAATGCAGCAACGCTGGAAGACCAGTATTGAGATGAACAACGGTGGCGTACGATGGGAATGATAAGCACAGTCGTTGTCGTGGTCATTCACACTTGGCCTGAATATGACGATGAAAGCGGTGACGGGCTTGGTCGAATCATTAGGCTAGGAAAGCTACTAAACACGAATGAGAAGCTTATGAAGAAGGGAAGTACTAAACTGACGAAAAATCAAAAAGCCGAGTTGAAGGTGCTTGAAGCATTACCCGATGAATACATCGATACTGCTGATGCCCCCGAAAATTTGGACTGTTTAAACGCTGAACGAGGCGTATTCTACCGTCCGGTGAAGCAATAAATCACTTTGCGTCTGGATGCGGACATATTGCATTGGTTCAGGATACATGCCCGTAATGGACGCGGTTGCCAGACCGATATTAACCGTGCACTGCGCAAACATGCTGCCCGGAAAGCTACAGATGGCGAGTGAGTATAGCGAAAGCCAATATTTTCAGTCTTATCAATTTTTGTGGAATTGGCTGTTCGTGGTTACATACCTTGTTGAAATTATTTATATTGTGAAGCCTGATTTTGCTATTGGCGAGGCATCCTGGTGAGTGGTTGGTTTCAGTCAGCGTTGCTGAAACACATTCGATCAAGAAAGTCGGCGTATTCAAGGAACTGAAGGGATTTGAATGCGAGTGTTTGCAAACGATTGGAATAGATCGAATTTTTTGACAGCCTTGTGCTGTCTGATTTTGTTCGCTGGTACCATTGCCAGCATTAATTTCGTATCTGTTGCGAGTGACGACACCCGACTATCGGTTGAAGTGCTGTCGTCACCATTGGAGTTTCCGGAACAATCCGAATCAGCTGTCTTAGCTGATCGGATCCTGACCGACCAAGGCGATACCCTACTATTTGATATCGAGAAGCGCAACATTCTGATTTCTGAAATCGAGCAGGTTCTAAAGTTGGTTCGAGAGACGCACCCTGCGACTGCTGAAATCTCGGCGAAAGAAGTTCATCAGTCGACAACGCTCATCATC
This sequence comes from Arenicellales bacterium, assembly GCA_965219265.1. Lineage (GTDB taxonomy): Bacteria > Pseudomonadota > Gammaproteobacteria > Arenicellales > JAJDZL01 > JAJDZL01. The sequence continues at coordinate 2,043,392 of OZ244730.1, read as the reverse complement.
GGATTGACGTCGGAATTGCTGCAGTCAGTCTTGGAAATTATTGATGACGGAAATCGATATATCACACTGCATACTGGCAACGAAGAATTTGATGCATTGAACAGCAGGCTTGGTGTGCATGCAATACTTCCTTACAAAATGTTTTATTCTGTGATTTTGCACTTCAAGTTTCCCGTAAATCTTCTGCAGGCACAGATTGAATACTCCATAATCGCAGGAGTTGAATATGCGGAACTGAATTCACGGTTAGGAGATTATTCCAATATTGAAATGGTGAAATCCAACAATGAATGGTTTGTGATGTTTCGAAAAGCCTGGGGTGATTGTCCATCTGGTTGTCTGTATGAAGAATTGATGTTCTTCAGGGTGAGGGAAGGAGAGGCAAAACAGATTAAAGAAAAAGTGTGGATGGATACAATAAATTAAATCAAGCTTCTCATGGTCAGAGGATGGTGATCTAGAGCCCAAACCGCCAGTAATTCTTGTGATTGATCCTGTGGCGAAGATTCGATAGCAATCGTTGCCAAAGTATCTCTTCAGTTCAAATTCCTTAGTTATGCAAGCCGAATTCGTGAAAGGTGAATATAATCCGTTTGTCTTCTTCGTCTAGATTATCTTTCGATTAAACCCGCTGTAGTTTCTGTGCTGTCTGCCTCCGTCAAGTAGTATTGGATAGCGACTTCACGAAGTCTTGATTAGCAAATTCTTACGTATTTCGATGGATTCAGATCAACCGAGATTTAATTGGCTTCATCCAATCATCATTGTGGTTTGTGGATGTCTCGTCATATTTATTGGCTTTGGTATTCGGTCTACGATGGGTGTTTTCCTCGTACCGATCACCGAACAGTATGATTGGGGACGAAGCATATTCGCTTTTGCCGCAGCCCTCCAAAATCTGTTCTGGGGATTCTCGCAGCCGATTTTCGGGGCGATTGCAGATCGTTTCGGTTCTGGAAGAGTCATTCTAATCGGTGGAATCTGTTATGTAGCTGGTCTGGCACTGATGATTGTCTCATCAACACCGCTCGGCTTCTATATCGCCAACGGCGCCTTGATCGGGTTTGGATTATCCGGCACCACATTTGCGATTGTCTTGGCGGTCATCGCCAGGGCGGTACCTGAAAGACAGCGATCCATGGCTTTGGGAATCGGTTCAGCAGCGGGATCACTAGGTCAGTTTGTTCTTGTGCCGCTGGGCAATTCGCTGATATTGCAGTTCGGCTGGGTCAGTACGATAGCCATGCTAAGTTGCCTGATGCTGCTTGTAATTCCGTTATCCTTCGTACTGTCCGGCAAACCAAATATTTCTGGACCCGAACAAACACTCAAGGCAGCCGTGTTTCAAGCCGCCCGGCATCCCGGTTACGTTCTCCTAACAAGCGGATTTTTCGTTTGCGGTTTTCAAGTTACATTCATCGGTATTCACTTGCCTGCCTACTTGACCGACATAGGTCTGTCGAGCAACGTTGGAGCTTGGGCACTGTCGTTAGTTGGATTGTTCAATCTCATAGGTACACTGCTTGCAGGCTATATGGGAAACATATTCAAAAAGAAGAGCATATTGAGTTTTATTTATCTAGGACGAGCGATTGTCATCGCCGTATTTGTGATGTTGCCGCCATCGGTGCCGAGTGCATTGATTTTTGCTAGCTGTATGGGCATACTTTGGCTCGCAACCATACCCTTGACATCAGGCATTGTCAGTCAGGTCTTTGGTGCGCGTTATCTTGGCACTTTGTTCGGATTTGTATTCTTAGGTCACCAAATCGGCAGTTTTCTGGGTGTTTGGATGGGTGGTCTTCTGTTTGACGCCACTCAGTCTTATGAAGTTGTTTGGTGGATTTGTGTGGCGCTTGGAGTCATTGCGGCACTTTTGCATTGGCCTATCAACGAAAGTCCGATTCGGGAAACAATGAGGCCTGTCTCCGAATCGGCATAAACGACAATTTCTGTTTAGTAGACCTTAATCACTCATGGGGTGAAATGTGAGTAATCGAGAAATTCAATCAGTAACGGTTCTAGGTGCGGGAACCATGGGCAGCGGTATCGCTGCGGCTTGCGCCGAAGCAGGCTGCAAGACGAATCTGCTGGATGTTACGCTGGAATTGGCGGAACGCGGCAAGCAGAATATGCTGGTTGGCAGAGCGCCCATGCTGGACAATCCTGAATCGGCAGATCGAATTACGACCGGAGGATTTGATGACTCTCTCGCGCTTGCGGCAGAGTCCGATTGGATATGCGAAGCGATTGTCGAAAATCTTGAATCAAAGCGCCAGATATTCTCCAGACTGGAGCAAGTGCGAAAGTCGAACTCAATCGTAACGTCCAACACCTCCGGGATTCCGCTTCGGTCAATCTGTGAAGGAATGTCCGAGCAATTCCGCAAGGATGTCGCGGTCACACATTTCTTCAATCCTGTCAAAGTCATGCGACTGCTGGAACTGGTTGCGGGTGAAGACACCACCGCTGATGTCATCGAATCCTTGGGGGCATTTGCCCGAAACAGCCTTGGCAAAGGTGTTGTTTATGCCAAGGATACTGTGAACTTCATAGGTAATAGAATCGGCTGTTTTTGGATGTTGGCGGGGTTTCACAAAGGTCGTCAAGCGCGTATTGACGGAATATCGATTGAAAAAATGGATGCGCTAATGAGCGCCGCACTCGGAATTCCTTCTACCGGACTCTATGGATTGATTGATTTGGTCGGACTGGATGTGATGAAACTGGTTGCCACCAATCTGAATGAAAATCTACCCGACAATGATGTCGGAAGAGCCTATCTCGAATTTCCGCCGGAAGAGCAGGCGATGTTTGATGTGGAACAACTCGGACGAAAAAGCGGCGGGGGATTCTATCGCATGCTTAAAAATGAAGATGGCACTCGACGCAAGGAAATGTATGAATCAGAATCCGGTTCGTGGCTGTCGGCGCTCGGCGCATCGGTCAGCGGAGATGCCCGTTCTGTGGTTTTTGATTCGGGCGCGGAAGGCAAATTCGTCTGGAGCCTGATTTCGGAAACCCTATGCTATGCAGCTGACCTAGTGCCCGATATCTCGAACGATATCGTCAACATTGATCGTGCCATGCGCTGGGGTTTTAACTGGAACAAAGGCCCATTTGAGCTACTCGATGCACTAGGAACGGACGACGTAGTCGCTAGACTCAGGTCCGAGAACCGTAAAATTCCCCGCATGCTGGAGACACTTCAGTCTAGTGGCTTGACAAGCTTTTATAGCGGTGATGGGGCGCACTATGTTGGCACAGACGGAAATCTGCACGCTGTCCCACAGGAGTAGAAACGAATTTTCGGACCGATTCTGAACCGTTGTTGCGAGTGACGGGAATATTCGGTTAATTTAGATCCAGTAACTCGAGCGAGTCATCACTTTCGACAGGGCTCGCATGAGCCCCTTTGTGGGTTCGGACAATATCCCGGCTCCGCTTTGTTCTGCTGATTTGGCATGCTTGAGTTCGTCTTCGCGCATTTGTTTCAGAACTTTTTGGCTGCTGCGATCCGATACCGGCAGACGCTGAAGATGCCGGTCCAAGTGCTCGGCTACCTGATATTCTGTTTCAGCCAAGAAAGCTGCACTGGTTCGATCTCCCAGCAGTCCGGCAATTGCACCAATCGCGTAAGAGCTGACATAGAAAATTGGATTGAGTCTGCTGGTTCTGCCGTTCAATGATTTGATTCGGTCTTCACACCATGCCAGATGGTCGTTTTCTTCATCGGCCGCTTGCTGAAAAGTTTGGCGCAGATCCGAATTACGCGCAGTCAGAGACTGCCCTTGATATAGTGCCTGCGCGCAGACTTCGCCAGTATGATTGACTCTCATCAAGCGCCTGGCTTCATCTTCCTCCCAGTTGGAGAGATTCTGCTTTCTAGATTCATCGGCAGGAGAAGGCCTAGAGGATTCGGCCGATGCGCACAGGGTACGCAACATATTGTCTGCATGCGAAATCAACTGATCTGCTAAGGTGTATTGTCGATTCATCTTTTGTTCATCCATCTGTCCGACAACACTATGATACTTGATGGTTGGCTATAATGGTAAGGCATCCATCGTAAGAGAACTCTGTGCTGAAATGACACCTGAAAAAGGGAAAAAACGTTTAAACATCAAGCTCGCGCAGGAGCTGCGTAGCATTGTCGGTGCGGATGCGGTAATCACCGAAGAAGAGGCGTTACGCCCGTTTGAATGTGACGGTCTTACCGCCTATCGAGAGTTGCCGCTGATGGTTGTTCTGCCGTCCACGATTGAGGAAGTGCAGAGAATTATGAAAGCGTGTTCAGAGAACTCGGTACCGGTCGTGACGCGAGGTGCCGGAACCGGTCTTTCCGGTGGAGCATTGCCGTTGCCGGATGGTGTTTTGCTGAGCCTCACTCGCATGAGCAAAATTTTAGAGATCAATGCTCCCGCAAGAACCGCTCGTGTTCAACCAGGCGTAAGAAATCTTGCTATTTCCGAAGCAGTTCAGCACCTAGGTTTGTACTATGCTCCGGATCCATCTTCGCAGATTGCATGTTCCATCGGCGGCAATGTTGCTGAAAACTCCGGCGGCGTTCATTGTCTGAAATACGGTCTCACAGTGCACAATATTCTACAGTTGCGGGTGGTGACGATTGACGGTGAATTATTGATCGTCGGTGGTGAGGGGCTTGATTCGCCTGGATATGATCTGCTCGCCTTGATGACCGGTTCGGAAGGCATGTTGGGTGTCGTCGTTGAAGTTCTGGTCAAATTGCTTCCAATTCCGCCATCAGCACAAGTCGTAATGGCGTCTTTTGACGATATTGAAAGAGCAGGGCAGTCGGTTGCAGCCATCATCGGTGCCGGAATTCTGCCCGCCGGTCTGGAAATGATGGATCGCTACGCGATACAGGCGGCTGAAGACTTCGTTCATGCAGGATATCCGGTGGATGCCGCAGCAATTTTGCTATGCGAGCTGGACGGAACAATGGAAGAAGTGCAGGATCAGATTGACAAAGTTGAGCGGATCTTGCGTGATCAAGGTGCAGCAGATACCTGGGTGGCCAGAGATGAACAGGCGCGTCAGCGATTCTGGTCAGGCCGAAAAGCCGCTTTTCCGGCAGTCGGAAGGATTTCCCCCGATTACTATTGCATCGACGGAACCATTCCACGCCGCGAGCTCGGTGAGGTTTTGATTAAAATCAATGAGTTGTCCAATCAATACAAGCTACGTGTGGCGAATGTATTTCATGCAGGAGACGGCAATCTGCATCCGCTTATTCTTTATGATGCAAACAAACCCGGAGAGCTGGAGCAAACGGAAGAACTGGGCAATCGCATCCTTGAACTGTGTGTTGAAGTCGGGGGTACGGTAACCGGAGAACACGGTGTAGGCGTGGAAAAACTGCGTCCGATGTGTTTGCAGTTCGAGGATGCCGTGTTAAATCAGTTTCATGCAGTGAAGGCTGCTTGGGATCCAGAAACACTGCTGAATCCAGGCAAAGCGGTTCCAACTCTGGCTCGTTGTGCCGAGTTCAACTCGATGCACGTTCATGGAGGCAACTTACCGTTCAGCAATCTGGAGAGATTCTGAGTTGACCGGTGCTGACGAAACCAGGCAACTTGTTGAAGCCATCCAGTTTGCCCATGGAAACTCACAGCCTCTCAGAATAAGGGGTTCCGGAAGCAAGTTCTTTTTCGGACATTCAATCGTGGGCACTGTGTTGGATGTATCGAAGCATGCAGGAATTCTGTCATACGAGCCGTCTGAACTTGTGCTCACGGCGAGAGCTGGGACTAAACTTTCCGAAATTACCGAGACGTTATCCGAATCCGAACAGATGCTCGGGTTCGAGCCTCCGTTTTTCGGTAAGAACGCGACTTTGGGCGGCACAATCGCCTGTGGTTTTTCCGGTCCTCGACGGCCTTTCGCGGGATCGGCTCGAGATTTTGTGTTAGGCGTCAAATGCATCAACGGAAAAGGAGAATTTCTGGCATTTGGCGGGCAGGTCATCAAGAATGTTGCCGGATACGATGTTTCGCGGCTGATGGTCGGGGCGCTAGGGTCACTCGGCGTTCTATGCGAAATATCCTTGAAAGTGCTACCGAAATTCGAGCTCGAGATGACGCGGATACGCGAATTGGATGAATCAGGCGCATGCAAGGAAATGGTGCGGTTGGCTGGATTTTCCTTGCCTATTTCCGCAATGAGTTATTGCCAAGGTCTGTTACGAGTGCGTCTGTCAGGAACCGAAAACGGAATTCAGGCTGCACAGGGAGTGGTCGGCGGAGAATTGGATAGCAGTGGTGAAGAATACTGGCTTCAGCTGAGAGAGCAGCAGCTCAGATATTTCAATCGCAACCAGCCGCTGTGGCGCCTGTCCGTGCCTGTGACAACACCTCGCATTCCATTTGCAGATGACTGCCTGATCGATTGGGGCGGTGCTTTGCGATGGGTTTATACGGACCAGCCCGCAGACTCGGTCTTTATGGCTGCAAAGCAGGCCGGTGGTCACGCAACCATGTTTCGTCCGGATACACACTGGCCGACAGATCGGTTCAGCAAACTCTCCGATCCAGTAGCAGGCATCCATGCTCGTCTCAAGTCGGCGTTCGACCCGGCAGGAATTCTAAATCCAGGAATTATGTATGCCGATGTCTAATATATCCCGAAGCCTCTAATTCGATGCAGACAGAACTAGCTGATTTCATTCGTGAAACACCGAACGGACAAGTCGCAGATTCCATTCTGCGTAAGTGCGTTCATTGCGGCTTTTGCTCCGCTACTTGCCCGACATACCAGTTGCTTGGCAATGAACTGGATGGTCCGCGAGGACGCATTTATCTAATCAAGCAGGTTTTGGAAGGCTCCAAACCTACTCAGCGTACTCAACTGCACTTGGACCGCTGTCTGACTTGCAGATCATGCGAGACAACCTGTCCTTCTGGAGTACGCTACGGACAATTATTGGAAATCGGACGGGAAGTCGTCGAACAGCGTGTACCGCGTACCTTTTCAGAACGATTGGTTAGAAATTCTATTCTTCTGATTGTGCCGAATGAGCTGCTAACACGAATTTCGCTGTGTCTAGCACGTTTTTTCCGATCGTTGTTGCCGGCAGCCCTCGGCAAGAAAATTCCACCGAAGGAAAAAAGCAAACCTTGGCCAAAAGTCAAGCACAGCCGAAAAATGATCATTCATCAGGGTTGCATCCAAAGAGTTACAAAGCCAGCAATCAATGCGGCGGCGGCCCGCTATTTGAGCGGCCAGTCAATTTCTGCGATTCGTACGAACGATGCCTGTTGTGGTGCCTTGGGCCTGCATCTGGGCAATCGCGACTTTTTTACCAGGCAAGCTCGAAAAAACATCGACGCATGGTGGCCGCATATACAAAGGGGAGCGGAAGCGATTGTTTCTACCGCAAGCGGATGTGGCGTGACGATAAAGGAGTACGGCGCGCTGTTGAAAGAGGATCAGGATTATGCTGAAAAAGCGGATAAAATTGCATCGCTCGCGATCGATATTTCGGAAGTCGAGAGAAGTGCCGAGATATCAAATACTCCCGACCTGCCCACTAAAGTGGCGATTCATTCACCCTGCACACTTCAGCATGGACAGAAAATCGTCAATTCGGTAGAAAAAATATTGAGTGAATACGCGATTGAAACCACTCAAGTGGAAGATGCGCATATGTGCTGTGGGTCCGCTGGAGTTTACTCGGTTCTGCAGAGTGAGCTATCAGGTCAGCTATTGGAGAACAAGATTGCCGCGTTGGAACGTGGGCGACCGGATCAGATTGTAACGGCGAATATCGGGTGCTTGATGCATTTGGCCTCAAGTTCAGCAGTACCGGTCAAGCATTGGGTTGAAGTTGTTGCCCCCGCTGATTAGTGATCGGAAATTTCAATAACTGTGGAGACTTTTTCTGTTCCGAGCATACCTCATGACAATGGAGCGCTCCTTTTATTCTGTATACTGTTTTTACAAATTGCAGCGAACTCGAATTTTGTGAGTTGACTGCAAATCAAGAGTTCATGCCAGATTCAATTGCATGGGCAATCGCAACAAACATTGTGAATTTTGATCGTTTCAATTGGGCCGATGTCTTCGTACTGGATTGGGAGTTGGCAAAGAATTTTTATTCTGGAATGTTCGACTGGCATTTTATTGACCAGTTCATTGATGGTGAAATGGTGTACTCACTCGCTTGCCTGGATGAGTCTGCCAAACCGCCGGAAACAACCAGCGTAGCAGGCATAGCGCCAAAAGCTGAGCCCCTTGAGGAGGGAACGCCGGGCAATTGGAATACTTATGTTATTGTTCAAAGTGTTGATAAGGCCGTTGAAAAAGCTGTTGAATCAGGTGGCAGGGTAAGAATGGAACCGATGGATGTCGGACAGGCAGGTAGGTTGGCGCAGTGCGAGGATACGAGAGGCATCGCCTTTCATTTGTGGCAGCCCATTCAGCATTCAGGTGCTCGAATTGCAAATGTACCCGGTTCGCTCAATTGGTTCGAGTTGACTACCTCTGACACCCAAGCGGCAACCTGCTTCTATGGCTCCGTTTTTGGCTGGAAAGTTGAGGAAAGGTCGTCAGGTGACATTTCCTATTCCATTTTCAAGTTGAATGATTATCCAGTGGGCAGCATGCATTCGAGAGTTGAAGAGACAGCTGGTCAAGAACTGTGGACCCCCTATATCAGAGTCGAGAGCGTCGATGACAGTTTGGCCAAGTGCAGTCATCTCAATGGTTCTGTAGTGTTCGGTCCCGTCGACGAACCCGGCGTCGGTCGCTACGCAGTAATTTTGGACCCGGGAGAAAACATGCTGGGCCTCGCAGAATTTACACCACACTAGTTGATTTGGAAAATCTGGAAAAATTGTTTTGAAATTCACGACGTACAACATTCAGTATGGACGCGGTCTTGACGGGAAGATAGATCTGGACCGAATTGCCAGAACGGTGCAAGACGCCGATGTTATTGCATTGCAGGAGGTTGAACGATTTTTCCCTCGTTCCGGCAACACGGATCAGGTTGAAGAGCTCGCGTACCGATTAAATTTTCACCACTGGGTTTATGGTGCAGGGGTGGATATTCATGCGGACAGGCTTCTTCCAAAAAACAAAATCAGGCATTGCCGACAGCAGTTTGGGAATATGTTGCTGTCGCGTAGTCCAATACTTACCTCAAGAAATCATTTGTTGCCCAAGGTGGCTTCTACCGGCAGGCTGCTCAGTATTCAACGAAGCGCGCTGGAAGGTGTAATCTCCATCGGTGGCAAGAAAGTCCGGGTGTATTCGATCCATCTTACTCACATCAGCGCTGAAGTCCGCCTGAAGCAGATCAAAAGAATTCTTGAAATCGATCGCAAAGCGGTGAGAGAGGGTGGTCCGATTTCCGGCGTAGCAAAAGGCACTGATTTTTCCAAACAGTCAGACGCTTCATCATTGCCGCGGGAGTCGATCTTGCTAGGCGATTTCAATTTCACTCCTGATTCGGTCGAATACAGCCGCATCGTAGGTCCAATGTCCGACTACGGAGGACGAGTCGTCAGCCCTGAAGGATTTGTGGATGCCTGGGTCGTGGCCGGAAACAGGTCAATGTCGGGAGTTACCGCAGAAAGAGGTGGTAAGGCAGTTCGTATGGATTATTGTTTCGTGCGTCAAACCCTCAGCGATAAAATTCGTTCAGCAAGAATTGATTCGAAGGCAGACGGATCGGATCATAAACCCATGTCGGTAGTCTTTAATTTCTGATCGTCTCAACAAATTTATAGTGTCAAACGGATGCTCAAATCCGTTCGCCTTGTTCATCCAAAACAATCTCTTCCTCATCCTTGCGCAATCGCGCCGCAATTCGTTCGTAGAGTGCCAGTACAGCCGGAATGAAAAACAGCACCAGTACAGTTGAAAATGCAAGCCCGAATATCAGTGTCACGGCCATAGGAATAAGAAACTGTGCCTGAGTCGATTTTTCGAACAGCAGCGGCAACAGCCCCACGATTGTAGTCAGACTGGAGAGAATGACGGGCCGTAGTCTCTGGCAACCCGCTTCAACCATTGCTTGCTTGACCTCCATGCCCGCGTCGCGGTTCTGTTTGTAGAAAACCACCAGTACGATCGCGTTATTTACCACGATTCCAGACAATCCAATCAATCCAAGTATCGTGATGATCGTAAATGAGAGTCCTAAAAACAGATGCCCCCAGGCAGCACCGACGACTCCAAATGGAATGGCAAGCATTACGAATAAAGGCCAACTATAGGATCCAAAAATCCACGCCAACGTCAGATAGATTAACGTAACGGCGATCAGCGCACCTGTTTTCATGGACTGCTCGGTTTGTTCCTGGTCGGCTTGACGTGCGCCAACTGACCAGCTGACACCATATTCGTTGGCAATATTCGGTAAAATTTCAGCTTCCAGCCGATTCATGATTTCAGCAGTATTTGCGACCGAACCATCTACACTGGCACTGACTTGAATGGAGAATGCACCTTCAGAATGACGTAATACATCAAATCCTCTGTTGGATTCAATCTCGACAACATCAAGTAAAGGAATCGAATCTCCTGATGACAGTATCACATGAACATTTTCGAGTTCACTGAGTTGATGCCTTTCCTCGTCAGGCAGCATCAGATTCACTTCGATATCGTGGTACTGAGCGGTAAAAGATTGCAGTAATTCACCTTCAATTGAAGAACGAAGCTGTCGACTTATTTCAGCGGCTGATAGTCCTAGTGCCTGTCCTAGTGGCGTCAGCGAAAAAATCTGTTGCTGACGTCCATAACTGGTGTCATCCTCAACGGCGTATACGCCTGGAATCTGGTGCAAATGTTCGGTTAAAGCAAGTGCCGCGTCTTTTGTAGTGTGCTTTGCTGCGCCACTGAACTTGACTTCAATGTCTCGTCCGGGAGGCCCTGGGGTTGGACTGATTGTTACCGCGGTTTCAAGCCCAGGTACATTTTCCAGTTTGTTACGCCAGGCATGGAGAAAATTTGTTGTGCGCACCTCCCGTGTATCTGACTGCACAAGTTCCGCGATAACACCCCCATGATTTGCACCACCAACAGCGGGTGCTTCTGACTGATCGGAAAACTTGGCCCCATGTATCACTAGAGAAGTAGCAACCAGATTGCCTCCCAGTTCGGCCTCCGTTTCGAATAGTGCTTCCTCTACGCTTACGAGGTAGTCATCAACAACTTCTCTTGGCGTGCCGGCATTGAAGCTGAGGTTGGTGTACACAAGATTCAGCTCCGGGGTCGGAAAGAAACTGTAATGCAATCGTCCCGACCCGAACAGACCTACAGTTAGAATCAATAATGCAAATCCGACGGAAATTGGGATTCCTGGGTTGTCAGTTGCGAAACTGAGCATGTTGCGGTACCAGCGATCTCGAAAGGTTAAAAACAACCGGTCGACTAAGGGTGCATTAATTGCACCTGATTTTGTTGCAATTTTCTCAAAACTAAATCGCAAGTGACCGGGCAGTATCAGAAACGCCTCGATCAAAGAAGTAGCAACTACACAGATCACGACGAGTCCGATGTAATACAACACAGCACCGATAATACCGGACAAGATCATGACTGGCACAAATGCAAATATGGTTGTCAGCGATGCTGCCAGAATAGGCAGGAACAGGCGTTTGGATGCCTTGATTACTGCATCTACGGGTGATGGATTTTCAGTGAATCTCGTCATTGCTTCTTCACCCACGACAATCGCATCATCCACGACGATTCCGATTGTCATGATGAATCCGAACAGCGTAATCATGTTAAGAGTTCCGCCTGTCACATAAAGCAGACTTATGCCGCCCATTAGTGCTACAGGAATTCCGATGGCTACCCAGAAAGCAAGTCGCGTATTCAAGAACAGATACAGTACGGCCAACACTAGAATTAATCCGATGATTCCGTTATTAACCAGTACTTTAATTCGGTCGCGTAGAGCAATGGAATTATCATCATAGAGGTTCAGTTCTGCGCCTGGTGGTATGAGAGGTCGAGTTTCTTCCAGCCATTCGTACACAATCGCGGCGCTCTTCAGGGTATCACCTGATTCCTGTCGGCTCAGCTGCAGTTCAACTGCGGGCTTGTTTTTGTAGCTGAGGAAAACCTGGTCAGACTTTGGTCTTTGTTCTATGGTTGCAATATCGCCAAGCGTGATCAAGCGCCCATCCGTGTCGGCGATGACTGGTAAATCCTCAAATGCGATCTCATCTCGCCTTTGGTCAAGAATGCGAAGCTGTCTTGCTGCATCATTTCGACCGGAAAGGCCAATTGACGTATCTCGAGATTGCGATCGAATTTGCTGCCCGAATTGATTCAGAGACAAGCCCAAATCCCTTTGTACTTGTCTAGGAATCTGGATGGCGATTTCTTCATTCGGCAAACCGACAATACTGATCTTCCCAATGCCCCGAGACAAAAGTTCATCTCGATATTGGTTTGCCAGAGCACGTAGCTGATCCAAAGACTGACCGGTAACGATCATTCTTGCGATGAGTTCATATCGCTTGACTTGGGATACTTCTGGACGTTTTGCGTTGTCTGGCAGATCCGGAATGACTAGATCAACCACCGCTTGTGTATCGTCACTCGCGACTCTGATATCCGCTCCCTGCTCAAACTCCAGTAAAATGCGCGAGCCGCCTAAATAGGAAGTGGAAGTCATATTTTTCAGATGATCGAGATTTTTTAGGTCGAGTTCCAATCGATTTGTGATGGATATTTCGACGTCCTCAGCAGCAGCACCAGGCCATTCGGTTGACACATTGACGAACTGGAGATTAAAGGCTGGGAAAAACTGAACGTTAATATTCAAAAGGACGTATCCACCAGCAATTAGAATCACCACCATGAGAATATTCATGGCTACCGGATGTGTAGCGAATGTTTCCAGAATGCCCTTTTTTTCCATCTTTACACGACTGTCGGGCGATCACTCGCCTGGCAAAATATCACTTTGAATCAAAGATTTCTACTTTCAAACCGTCAACAGCATTATTCAACTGTGTGGTGACGAGCAAGTCGTCAGCCTCTAGATCAGAACTGGTTGCAACGATGTAAGTCTTGTTGTTACGTACTAATTGCCCATGTCTTTTGATTGTCGCCGACTTCAAGGAACCTGAATTCACTTTGAAAACGTGATTGGAACCATAAACAGCCTGATAAGGTATGGCTGAGGCATCCTCTACTGGGCTTAGTGATAGGAGAACTGTGACGGATCGCCCTAATTCGGGATAGATGGAATTCGAAGACATACGGAAGTAAGCATCCACTCCGCCGTGACCTGTACCTACGGTTGACGCCAATCGGTCCAATTTCAACAGCAGTTGCTCGTCATCAAGTTCAGCGACGGCTTCAAGTTCAATTTCGCCAGTAATCGACTTGCGCACCTGAGCGAGATGACGATTTGGAATTAACGTTCGAATTTCTGTTGTGGTGTGGTCGAACATGTCGACAAGCGGGCTAGCGTTCCTTACATGATTTCCGGCAGCGACATGAATTTCAGTGATTCGCCCTGTATAAGGAGCGGTAATTTCAGCATCTTCCAAATCCTGCATCGCTTTTTCAAGTGATGCCTGTGCTCTTTGAAGTTCTGCTTTCAGAACGGCTGCTCGACTGTCATATTCTCTGATTGCCGCTTCGCGAGCTGTCACTGCAAGGCGTGCTTGCTGTTCGACTCTTTCGGTAACATCAAATTCGGATTGGCTTATTAGATTTCTATTCTTGAGAGTTCTGGATCTTTCCATCGCGTCTGTGGCAAGTTTGAGCAATCGGTTTTCATGTCGCAGAATTTCCCTATCTGCTGTCACTCTTTGATGCTCTCTTTCAAGCGACGCATTGATTCTTGCAACATCGGCTTGCAGCAGACGCAATTGAGTTTGAATGGTTCGTGAATCAAGACGAATCAGAACTTCCCCCGCTTCAACGGTCTGCCCTGTCATGACATTGACCTCAATCACTTCCGCATCCAGTATGGAAGTCAGTCGGGAATGAGTAGGAGAGACGACTCGTCCAAACAGTTCGACTGTAGGAATGAGGGTTTCTTTTGTAATTTGCTGGGTTTCAATCAGCCATGCACGTTGCTCGGGTAGTTCAAATACCGCTTCCGGCTCATCAAGTGCGAGAAGTTTGAATCCGACCACCCCGGCTCCGACTATCGCCATTGGCAAAAGTAGGCGAATGAATAGTTTGTGCAGTTTGGGCAATTTAATTTTTCAGAGCCTGATCATTCAGGAATAGCTGAATACCAGTGATGCCGGATTAATTTCATATAAGCGTTCATTTTATAACAGCGATGAACTTTACTCATGCACTCGCACTATTTAACAGAACCGGCAAAGTATTCGGTTGGCGGTTTTGGAGTGGGATCACTTACGCTTGGGACATCTGGCGTTGCATTGAGAACCGTTGCGCTCATCGTGTAGAGTTTGCTACCGAATCTGGAGTTGCAGAAAGGAAAATTCATTAGGTTGGTTGAATCAATCAGATACTTGAATATGCATTTGGTTAAGTATATAAACCTCACCAATTCAATATCCAATATTGACGGAACCGAACTCTGGAATAATTCAAGAAATTCAGATGGATTCGATTCTAATCGCATCAGCAGCTGATTAATCATTAACCCAATGCACTGAGAATTCACATTATGGATGAACGCAAAGTAATCGCCTTTTTTCCAGAAGGCGCATTTGGACCAGCGCTGAACTCCGTTGGAATTGCACAGGCTTGCACAGACCGGGGCTATCGATGCGTGTTCCTGTCGGATCCAGGATTCGCAGAAGTGTTCGAGGATTACGGCTTTGAAGTGAGAATCGTCAATCTGTCAGCACCCATGTCCCCTGAAGAGATGGCCAAGTACTGGTCAAGTTTCATTAATGGACATATTCCGAATTTCAACCTTTCACCGTACGAGCAGATAGATAATTATGTGAAAGAATGCTGGGAAGCCATTGTCGATACTTCAAAATGGGCGGAAAAAGATTTACCGGACGTACTGGGTGATCTGAAACCGGACTTGATTTGCATTGACAATGTAATTCTGTTTCCAGCCGTCAAAAGATATGGTGTGCCGTGGATTCGAATCATTTCCTGCAGCGAAAACGAAATCGCCGATCCATGGATCCCGCCGCATCTATCAGGATGTGGGGAAAAGGATCGCGAGGGTTTTGAAGCCTATCGAAACCATTTCAACCAAGTTATCCAGCCCATTCACGATGACTTCAATGCATATCTTGAGTCCTGCGGCGAGTCGCCATATCCGATTGGCGAATTTTTTGAACCCTCGCCGTACATGAATCTTCTACTCTATCCAGAACCGCTTCAATACTCAAGAAAGAATTCGCTAGATCCACAGCAGTATCAATATCTGGAAGGCTGTGTACGTTCAGAAAAAGAGTATGAAGTACCTGATTTCGGAAGCAGGAACGAATCGCCGTTGATCTATCTCAGCTTCGGGTCACTGGGTTCGGGTGATACCGATTTGCTGAAACGCATGATAGATGTTTTGGGAAAACAGGATTATCGAGTGTTGGTCAATGTCGGAGACTACGAAGAGCAATACGAGTCGATTCCGGACAATGTTCGAATTTCATCATGGTACCCCCAACCTTCGGTCATTAATCAATCGGATGCAGTGATTCATCATGGTGGTAACAACAGCTTTACCGAGTGTCTTTATTTTGGAAAGCCGGCATTGATCATGCCTTATGTGTGGGATGGTCATGACAACGCCACCAGAGTTCAGGAAACCGGTCATGGCCTTAAAATGCATCGATCCAACTGGAGCGACGAACAGTTTATTTCAGCCTTGGAAACTCTGTTGACAGATAACGAGATGCACGCTCGGCTGAAGCGCACTAGCACTCACATGAAAGCCGCCGACGGGCGACAAAAAGCCGCCAGAATTATCGAGGAATTGATCAATTCGTAAATTACCGGTCGTTTGGCTGCTCGCTGGCAATCTGGAATGATATTTTTATTCGTCAAATCTGAATGTAAACGTTATCCTCGACAACTTGGACTGGATAAGTCTTCAAATCCTCTTCGGCCGGATCTTCAACGACGGCACCGGTTGTAATGTTAAATTCAGCGAGATGAAGTGGGCAGACAATGCGATCTTCCTCAACGTAACCGTCTGAAAGACAGGCGAATTCGTGTGTGCAAATATTATCGATTGCGTAGATTTCACCGTCCATCAGGATGAGTGCAATTTCTTCTCCTGCGACATCAACTGGGTAGGGCACACGATCTTCTAGTTCGGACACACTTGCGACACAGTGACTGTTTTCCAAGTTGAAATCATTCATAATTGAATTTTCCTATTTTATCGGTTGAATGACATTGCCAATCAGCCAATAATGATGTCGTTTCATGATGCCGATTGAGTTGCTACAAATTATAAGGGATTTACAGTTGACATGATTTCCAGCATGACCGGATTTGCCAGACAGGCTTCAACAACCAATTGGGGTGAGATACAGTGGGAGGCGCGCTCATTGAATCACCGGGCTTTGGACCTCAACATTCAATTGCCTGAATTTTTCCGCCCGCTGGAAGCTGCTTGTCGTCAGCGGCTTGCTGCTCAATTCAATCGCGGCAGAATTGAAGTAGTACTCAAATTTAAAGCCGTTAAGGGAAGCAACGAAATTCAACAATTCAATCAGACTTCCGTTGAAAATCTTATTGCCCATACTCAAAAGGTAATGGATTTGGTTCCCCAGTCATCGCCGCTAACCATATCCGACATATTGAAGTGGCCGGGTGTTCTGACTTCAACTGATTTGGATGATTCAGAACTGAATGAAGAAATCCTCAAGCTGTTCGAGAGGCTGGTTGAAGAGCTGGATTTAGACCGACGTAGAGAGGGGCAGGCAATCCAATCTTTGCTGAGTGAAAAAATCAAGGAATTCAAGGAATTTAAAACGAGTGCGATGGATCTGCTCCCTGAGGCTCAGGAAAACCTGCGCAACCGGATCGCAAACAAGCTTGAGGAAATGAAACTCGAAATTGATGCGGAAAGGTTTGAGCAGGAAGTAGCGCTGATTCTGATGAAGGCGGATGTGTGCGAAGAGATGGAGCGCATTGGATTACACATTGCTGAACTTGAGCGGGTGTTGTCGGAAGATCAAGAAGCGGGGAAACGGTTAGGATTTGTTCTTCAGGAATTGGGGCGCGAAGTGAATACGTTCTCGTCCAAGTCGGCTCACTATCCGCTGAATTCGCTGATGGTTGATATGAAAGTCGTGCTGGAACAGATTCGCGAACAAGTACAAAACGTCGCATGACGCCAACGCAGAAAGAAGAATCAGTATTGCTGATCATTTCCGCTGCTTCCGGCACGGGAAAGTCAAGCCTGTCGCGTGCCTTGGTGGAATCCTCAGATAGCACCGTTCTATCAGTTTCACATACAACCCGTGAGATTCGACGAAATGAAGTCGATGGAAAAGACTACTTTTTCATTGGTGACGATGAATTTCAACGAATGATTGCAGCGGGGGAATTTGTTGAACATGCAAAGGTTTATGATCATTATTACGGCACTTCCAGAAAATCAATTGAACAACACTTGAATTCGGGTGAGAATGTATTGCTCGAAATAGAGTGGCAGGGTGCCAGACAGGTAGTGGAACTGTTTCCGTCTACGGTGCGAGTGTTCTTGCTGCCTCCCTCAATCCAAAGTTTGCGAAATCGATTGCGCAGCAGGGGCCGCGATTCCGGCGACACGATTGAAGCCCGGCTTGCAGCAGCGGTAAATGACATAAAAAATTGCTTTGATTACGATCACCTGATACTCAATGATCGATTTGATGCAGCGTTGTCCGACCTGAAGACGCTGCTTCCGGGCAGTACCGGAACGATACGCCCCATTCCAGCCGGATTGCTTGGTGAATTAGGGATTGTTGACGGGGAATTTGATACGTCTGTAAAAAACTGCTGAAAGCTGCAAATTAATTTACTTGTTTGACCTTAGTGGCATAACGGATTGATACTTCCGAAGGTCGGTCAGACATCTAGATAATGACACTTTCACCATACTTTTTTTCTGCTAGAATTCTTTCGTAACTCAGTCTGGTTAAATCTAACGATTTGTACTGGCCATCGACGACAAGTTCCGAAATCGCTCTGCCAATCGCGGGTGCCTGCTGTAGACCATGTCCGCTGAATCCATTCGCGAAGTAGAAATTGGAGATTTCCGGATGAAAGCCTACGATGCCATTTTGATCAAACGAGTTGTAGTCATAGTGACCCGCCCAGGAATTGACCACTCGAAGTGTTTCGAATTGTGGAATTCGGTGTGCCAGTTTGGGCCAGATCAAATCGTCAAATAATTCATGATCGACATTCAATGTGTAGTCGATCGGGTCTTCTTCATGACTTGAAGGAGAGTATCCACATATATAGCGATCACCCTCAGGTCTCACATAAAATCCTGCCGGATCGACAACCAGCGGCATATCTTCAATGGGTGACTTGGTGCGAAAAACGAACACATTGCGTCTGCGTGGTGAAACAGGCAAAGAAATTCCGGCTTGCAAAGCCAAGTCGCCCGCATAAGGTCCTGCGGCGTTGACTATGGATTCACAGCGAAGGTGACCGTAAGTCTTCAAGTCAGCTCCGGTAACGCGATCGGACTGAAGATGGACATACATCACTTCATCTTCAATATAACGGACACCGAGTGAAATCGCTTTTTGCTTGAGTGCGATCAGTAGACTGTAAGGGTCAAACCAGCCTTCTCCTTGCAGCCCTCTACAACCAGCAGCTAAATCATCTACATTCAGCCAGTGAAATGTTCTAGCCAGCGAAGCGGCGTCTAGATACTCAACTTGCGAACCGCAACCGGTTTGCAAGTCATGCCCTCGACGAAGTTCATCCTGTCCTGCGTGAGTTGCTAAAAGCAAATACGCTGAAAGAAGCAAGCCAATATCAGGAGAGTTGTCACCCACCTTGAGAAGTTCATCAGCATTCGAGAGAAACTCAAAGCCAAACTGTGAAATCAACACGTTTTCTGGAGTAGAAAACTGTTGTCGAATTGACCCCACAGACCGTGTGGTCGCACATGCAGAATAAGTGAAATCTTTCTCGACGACGGCGATTGATCCGTCGTAATCGGAATTTGATGCTAGAAAATAAGCGATGGAACTTCCCATTATTCCGCCTCCAACTATAAGAGATTCACAAGCGGAAAACCTTGAACTTCTGTTGTGTACTTCCATCGCGCGATTATTAATGGTTGTTAATATTTTCCAGGAAAAAGCTCGTTAGAATTATGGCAGTTTAATTTCGCACTAGGAGAACTCAATGCAAAAATCAAATTCGTTATCAAAAATCGGCAATCTGCCAGCGCGCAAAGTTGGGTGGGCGTTGATTCTGTTTGTCTCAATTGTATTCGCTGTGATGGTGCTTCGCCCTGAGTCTTTGGTTCACGCGGTCGAAGGCGGCAAGCCGGTCAATGCTAATCTTGAAGCAAATGTTGTGAATTCCGGATTCGCAGAACTTGTCGAAGCGGTTTCACCTGCTGTCATTTCAATTGAGGCTACTCGAAGAAACCCTGTTGACGGCATAAATTATTTTCGTTGGCCGCCGGATTTTGATGCTGAAACATTTAGAAATTTAGACCCAAGGATGTGGGAATTCTTCAAGAGATTCGAACCTGGCAAACAACCTCCTTCTGAGCGGCGTGGCAGACAGGCATCCAACACAGGATCTGGAGTAATTATCAATCCCGACGGATACATTGTGACCAATTTGCATGTTGTTGAAGATGCAGAAACAATCAAGATTATGCTTTTTGATAAAACTGAATACTCTGCTGAACTCGTCGGTAGCGACAGGCTGACGGACATGGCAGTTTTGAAGATAGACACCGAGACTCCCTTGCCGTACGCAGAGTTTGGAAATTCTGAAAACGCTCGAGTTGGAGACTGGGTTATTGCAATTGGCGATCCGTTCGGACTAACCCAGTCGGTTTCTCTCGGCATAGTTTCGGCCAAGGGCCGCAACTTAATACAAAACTCGCCAAACGTTCCATTGCTTCAGATTGATGCGGCAGTAAACAAGGGGAATTCGGGTGGTCCATTGTTCAATACCCATGGACAGGTGATCGGGATCAATACTCTGATTTTTTCACCCACAGGAGTCAACGCCGGCGTTGGTTTTGCGATCCCTTCGAGTGTTGTCGAAGATATATCCAACAGTTTGGTCAATGATGGCATTGTCAGAAGAGGATGGCTTGGAGTTGTCATTCAAACGGTTACGAGTGAAATTGCTCAAGCGCTGAGTCTTTCGGAGAAACCTGATGGTCAATATGGTGCGTTAGTTTCGGAAGTTCAGGCAAATAGTCCAGCTGATATTGCGGGAGTCCAACAGGGTGATCTCATCGTGGAATTCGATGGACAGACTATCGGAACTGTTCAGGATCTCTCGAAATTGGTGAAAAAGACAATACCTGGCAGTGAAGTCGCAATCAACGTAATTCGGGGAAATGAAACCATTTCTCTGAATACAACAATCAAGGTTCTTGCGGGTGCAGACACAGAAATGAGAAATGCTGAAAAAGATATGGCACAGAACGAAAGCACCAATGCCCAATTCGGCGTCACTTTAGCGGAACTGAATACGGATTTGCGTTCGAGATTTGGAATCGATGAAAATGTAGTCGGTGTGATTATCCTTGATGTGATTCCTGACAGTCCTGCAGATAAATCCGGACTTCGTATGGGCGACGTTGTTAAATCGATAGATCGAAATGAAATTTCAACAGTGAATGCTGTTACTGAAACTTTCGCCTCTTTGCGTTTGTCTGAAAAAACTAGAACTCTAATGCTAATTGAGCGAGGCAGCAATAGTCGATTCATTGTAGTAGACCTTGGATAGTTCTCTCTTCCCTAATCCTAACTTACTCACTAGAGAAAACGCGTCGGGTAGTAGCGATATCCTGCGGCTACTCGACGTATACAAGTCCCAATTTCTTGGTTTATCTGTCTCTTTCTGCTAAATTATCTTAGGTTGTTCTTTGAGAATTTGTAGCAGTTAGCAATTAATCTGGACTATTCTGCTTACCATTCTTTAAATAAACCGATTCTTGTAAAATCACCTCCGCACCCATACACGACCAAGATCATTACGTAGGTGTAACTAACCGTGAAACTCGAACATTTAATCGGTGCATGTGTCGTTTTCCTATTTGCCATGGAAAGCGGTGGAACTGCGTTCGCGCAGTCAAACATAAACATCACCAAAGACCCAGAAGTACTGCACCAACTTGCCTGCTCAAATGCTGGGAGAAGTGACTCTCCATGGCACATCACCAATCTGTACGACTGCGAGAGCAAAACCATTTTTGTTCCCTACCAGCTTTGGACAGGTGCTGAGTGGGATGGCAACAAGGATGCACCTTGCATGCACCAGGCCTCTACGACCTTTATTGTGAATCGTGCGAGCAAAACCACGATCAAGGGTCCGATAAAGTGGAGAGGCCGGAAGATCTGGATACGGGCAAAGAGCAATGGATCGAAGACACAGTATTTCTACTGTCATAAACGTGGTATTGGCAGAGCATACGAAATCCGTCGAGGAAAGGAAAAATTTTTCAAAGGAAACGGTAGATGCAAGTTCCCAGGCGGGTACGGTTGGAAACCGGCTAAAAAAAGATACTGCCGGCGCACAGCCATTGAGATCGACAAGATCGAGATCGACAATAACCGGGAACTCTTCGCACTGGAATTCAAGTGGTGGTTCAAATCGAGGGGCGGTGGCTATGTGTTGGATCACAGGTATCGTTATCAGCCGAATGTAGGGATGGTGAATGCCTGGCCTCAGCGGTGAGAAGCAACCCCGAAGATAATCGGGAAAAACTGAATTCGAGGATAAATATCCGATGAAAATACTGCTTATTGAGGACGATGAATTCTGGAGAGATGCAATCACTCGGAAACTTGTGGAGCAGGAACATCATGTCGAAGTAGCCGAAAATTTTCAAGACGGCTTGGCACTCGTACGGAATGGAGAATTTGATGTAACCATAGTTGACCGAGTGCTTCCATTAGACAAGAGCAGTCCTGTCTTGGATGATGACGATTCTGGGTTAAAAATTGTAAAGGCCATTAAGGAGGAGAGAATTGATACTTTAGTGGTTGGATTTAGTGCCGTCGGGAAATTGAATTACATGTGGAAATCACAAGAAGGATATGATGCCGGTTGCCACTTCTACGTGTCAAAGAAGGACGGGGTTAGCCATTTAATGCAGACTATGCAAGGGGTAGAAGCAGTTTCTAAAAAATTGAAGGCAGAAAGGATGGTCCTCCAAGTTGATCAACTAAAACTCGACTGTAGCCAAAGAACGGTGACACTTGAGGGCCAGCCAGTGCATCTGTCTCCTACACAGTTGGATATTCTTACATTATTGATAAAATCCAAAAATGAAGTTGTAAAGTATGAGAAGATTGTCCAATTAATTGAAAAGTCCAATAGTAACCGGAATAACAAAAGCAACAAGAAAAGCAATAATGTATCTGTTCAAGTGCATGGATTAAGAAAGGCTATAGAAAACCACGAAGGTTCAGAAAAAATGATTTTTACCGTTCACAAAGTCGGCTATGTACTGCGTGAGAGAAGCAAGAGAAAAGCCACAAACAACTAAACAGATGGATTTCAACTTTTGAGAAAAAGCTGAAACCCGTTTTGGCGCGTATTCAGCATGAAAAATTACTTCAAAGGATTTTCGTTCGTTCTGGCTGTTGTTTTCACTCTGGTGATCTGGTTGTCAATTGCCGGAGCTATCGTAATTGCACGCAATGCATCATTGCACTCCCGACTTGAAGATATCGACCGAGAGTTGATTCACATATTCGAAACAATTCAACGCTCCTACATCGTTCACCCTGGAAGAACTTTTTTATTCTTTGAAACAATAGAAAGGAAAGTATCGGCACAATCACCTGAAAATCCACACAAAATCTATTTGCTAACGAGCCTAACAGGTCAAAAAATTTACGGCAATATAGAAGAATTGCCAACATCCGGCTTCGATGACGAGGGCATAGTTGATTTTGATTTGCCCGGCAATGAAACGCGCCATGCCGTGCGTGCTCGTGCGATTAGGTTAAATGACCAGTTCATTTTGCTGGTTGGCAGAAACGTGAGCGAGCTCCGTGAATTTGTTTTTGATGTACTGGTGTGGGGCACAATCATTGCGACCTTTGTCGCACTAAGTGTGGCGTATTTGTTTACAAAACTAATTTCGCGACGTCTGCGAGTATTTAACAAAACTAGTGAAGCTGTATTGACAGGAAATTTCGGCGAACGAATCAAGAGAAACAGGAGCGGTGATAATTTTGACCGGTTGGCGGAAAATATCAACAACATGCTGGAGCGAATAGATTTTCAAGTAGGCCACCTTAGAAAGGTATCCAATAAAATTGAACATAATATATTGTCGCCTCTCTATCGACTGAAAGAACAACTTGTGCACAGTGCAAATCTAAATGATGAAGAAAAGAGCCAATTGCT
The DNA here is from genome assembly GCA_965219265.1 of Arenicellales bacterium. GTDB lineage: Bacteria > Pseudomonadota > Gammaproteobacteria > Arenicellales > JAJDZL01 > JAJDZL01. The sequence continues at coordinate 2,019,887 of OZ244730.1, read as the reverse complement.
TTCAGAAGTGGGATTGATAGACAGTGCGGTTGGTGTGGTGGTGTCGGTTGCAGAATTCGAGAACAAAATCTCTGAGGAAGAACACAGCAAATTCAATCCAATTGAGGTCATTGACAAACTCTATAGAGATTATCTGGAGCTGGCAGAAAATAAAAATATCAAATTGAACTATGTGCTAGAAGCTGATCGAATAGAAATTCCTGGTTACCCAAATGCCATATATCTAGCGCTTGAAAATTTATTGAAGAATGCGATCAAATACACGTCGAAAGAAGGCACTGTTAAAGTGGCTGGCATTAGCAAACCGGAAGGGTTTGAGTTTGTCATCGCCGATACCGGACCGGGAATTCCACCTGAAAAACACGAGGAGGTTCGAAAGCTGAATTTTCGACTAGACCGCGACAAATTGATGCCAGGTGAGGGATTGGGCCTCTATTGCGTGGATGAAGTGGCTAAAAGGCATAATGTGGAACTCAAGTTCGAGAAGACTCATCCGGATGACCAAAACAATCCCGGGCTTAAAGCTACTCTAGGCTATTTTCGTCAATATAAAGCAGCCGCAGCGGCCGGGACTTCTCTTGAGAACACCAAATGAAGAAGATTTTCTGACTGAGTTCGCAACCGAGACTTCACAGCTTTTTGAGAGTTGGAGCACAAAAATACGGCACCGACTCCATGACCCCATAGCGTTGCTATACTGGTCCGCTTGCATACGCGACTTAACCGCACTGAAACCCGGAAATGTTCACTGCTATGCTGATGGACATGGCTTGACGACTGAACTCTTTCTTGCAAGTGCTTATGCCTCCGCTTCAATTATTGCTCACCCCACTTTGGGTCTGGGACAAAGAATCATTCAATCGGTACGAGCAACACAAGAAGCTGTTGCCACCAATACCAACTTGGGAATCATTTTGTTGTGCGCGCCTATCGTGCACGGATATCGAAATATCGCACAAGCGGGCTTGCGACAGTCGATACAAAACGTAATCACTGAGTCAGGCGTCGAAGATGCTGAACTGATTTTAAACGCGATCAGAATTGCATTGCCTTCCGGTCTTGGAGAATCTGCCGAGCATGATGTATTTGAGCACGCTGCCGCCGATATTCGAACAATCATGAAATTCGCCGAATCACGAGACCTGCTAGCGCGACAGTACTCAAGCGGATTCTTGGATATTTTCGAAACTGGATTTGCCGCGATTGAGGAAGTACAAGCTAAAAAGTTTGGAAGAAACGAAATTGCGACGGCAGTTTTTCTGACGTATCTTTCGAGATTTCACGACTCGCATGTTCTACGACAGCATGGCAGTAACGTGGCCGAGGAGATCAAATCAGTTGGTGAGAAACTATATGCTCATTGCAAGAGAGTAAATTCAATGAGTGATATGCACGATGAACTGATGTATTATGATACGGAATGGAAACGACGGCAAATTAATCCAGGGACGAGCGCAGATTTAACTGTCGCGACTCTTTTTGCACACAGTATTGAAAGTAGAGTAAATTAGGTGTGTAATTTGCTGTTTACGGTTTGACAGTAACTACTTATATTTACTAAAGATATTAATACTTTTTCTACCAAGTTGGAGGTAATGAGATGGCGATTGACAATGTAAGGGTCGGGGAATCTTTAGTTGGCGAAGGCAATGAAGTTGCACACGTTGACTTGCTAATGGGACCACGTGGGTCTGCTGTGGAAGCAGCGTTTTGTAATTCTCTGTGCAACAACAAAGACGGCTTTACCAGCTTGCTGGCAGTTGCTTCGCCCAATATTCCCGCGAAGCCAAACACTGTCATGTTCAATAAAGTAACCATGAAAGGCGCGAAACAGGCGCTGCAGATGTTTGGCCCTGCCCAACGTGCTGTGTCATTGGCAGTCATCGACAGCGTTGAAGATGGCACTATTCCAGCGGATGAAGCAGATGATCTGTTCATTTGTGTTGGTGTTTTCATTCATTGGGATGCCGAAAATGACAGTAAGATCCAAGAGTACAACTACGAGGCGACACGTGAGGCGATTCGTCGAGCTGTCACAGGTCATCCTAATGCTCAAGAAGTCATTGCTCAAAAGGGTATAGCGCACCCGTTCGGAGCAGACTAATTCATATTTTCTTGAAAAAAGCCAGGTGGCCTTGTCACCTGGCTTTTTTATGAGAATCCGAATGAATCAATGAGTTGATAACCCATATAAATTTTGAAGGAAACCGACGCATCTATAATTCTTCAACTGCCCAGAGTCGACCCCATTCTTCAGTTATGGCGGAATTTCAGTTGTCGTCTACTGCCGATACGAATTCCACAAGTCCTTTGTATAGTGCTCGAATGTGACGTTCTGTCCGCAATGTTTGCATACAAGTCCTCTCGTGCGCTTCTCACGTCCGATATGCCAGTCGCACAGGAAACAGGAAACAATATATTTTGGTGGTGTAAAGTGGATGTTATGCGTTCGGTTGCCACTACATCCAATTTCCAGCGCTTTGGCCCTCCAGACGGCGTCGTGCCCGTGATTGGTACCGACTAGTGCATGTGCAATTTCATGTAATAGCGAATCTGTGATTTCAGCATCATCCGCGCTTAGGCAGAATTGCTGTGAAATGCTAATAATCTTGTCTGTGTACAGACAGACCCCACCTCTCTTCGTTGCATCATCATAAGTGAATCGCCAGTCGCTAAGCTGATGCTTCTGTAGCAATTCGTCTGCTTGCTGGGCTACTGTATCCAGCCGTTGCATATTTGCAATGCCCAGCAGGTCAGGTGTTTCCTTTTCAAGCATTTCATACGGCACATCCCAGATTTCTCCCGCATATTCCAGTCGTGCGCGTTTGGGATTCATGCGAGTAATTGTGCCATTGCTAATTTTTCCATTCGATGAATAGAAGAAAACGGGATCGCCGATGCTAAATTTCGCACGCTGCATCTGATTGTGTGTATACACCCGCTTGGGCCTGACACCTTCCCTTAGTTTGAGAATGAGAATCGGCACGTCAAATTCGGTGCCGTCCTCGGCAACTACTGTCGCTTTAGTACCATGGACTGATGCGATAAATCCTTTTTCCAAGCCACGCAGACTATAGAAGCGTACGGGATCGTTGATTTTTAATTTTAAGTTTGCCATGTAGCCACGAAATTCTAGTGTGTGTAGTTCAAGTATCTGTTCCAACTACCACCGGGTTTGCACTGTACAGTACAAGCGCGGAGAAATGTCTGCGAGATCCGGTAGCTCGAGCCAAGAGTCTAAATTCTTTGTGAATGCAGTGCGCAAGGTTAGCCCGTCGCTTTAACCCAGCCACCAATATTGATGATTGTATACACCATCTAAATTGTTCAGGCAATGAAAGCAGGTTTCGTTCACTACGGTGGGCGAGAATTCAGAAACAGGATTAATAATCTGCAACGGACTCTACAGTGGCCGGTTTGAGTGCAAATTGCAGATAGTGAGACGGTTTCGTGTAATAATAAGAACACTGGACCGCAGTAAAAATGTCAGTTTGTACGATTCAAGCTGTCAATTTAAAATGTTTCGTTTGGAGAATAGGGATGTCTGAAGAAACAACCGACCGAAGACTTGAAGAGACGTTCGATCAGGCAACTGTCGAAAAAAGACTAGCCGAAGAATTACCTCATTGGTATTACGAAAATGGTTGGATTCGTCGAAAATACAAAACCATGGGCTGGAAAGGCACGCTAATGGTGATCAACGCGGTTGGCCATCTAGCTGAAGCGGCGTGGCACCATCCTGATATTTCCGCGTCGTATGCTTTTGTAATTGTAAAGTTGATGAATCATGCGGCGAAAGGCATTACTGAAAAAGATTTCGAGTTGGCTAAAAAGATTGAAGAATTTTTGCACTGGCAGCCGAGTCTCGAAGACAGTTCTTTGGAGGGTACACCTACCGATCAACGATTTCGCTACATTCGCTACGACTAATTTCTGAATCAGTTGATTACGAACCACCCCGATGGCCGACAGTACTGATGTCGTACTCAGTCTAGGATCCAATCTTGGCAACCGTCGAGACAATCTCCATACCGGACTGAAGCACTTATCAAAAGCTGGCTATTCCATTCAGCAAATTTCATCTGCTGTGGAGTCGCCAGCACAGTTGCCACCTAACTCACCGTCTCCGTGGAACCGGCCTTTTTTGAATGTGGTGGTTCGAGGGAAATGCGATCTGGGCATCAAAACATTCTATCGGGTCAGTAAACGAATTCAAACCGATCTTGGCAAGGTGGTTGAAAACAAGTGGCAGCCGAGAAATCTGGATATCGACATCGTTTTCTGGGGTAGCGTTGTCACTAAATTGAATGGCAAACTGATACCTGACTCAGCCATTTACTCCAGACCTTACGTATTGTCGCCGCTTGTTCATATGGCTCCGCAGTGGAAAATTCCGGACTCTACGGGTGTAAGTGCATTGGATTTCAGTTGTACTTCCAAATCTGAATTCCATATCCCGTTGTGGATGGGAATACTGAATATAACCCCAGACTCGTTTTCAGATGGAGGTAGATTTGCCCATCTCGAAAACATGCACGCCGTTGTCGAAAATATGATTTCAAACGGTGTCAATATCATTGATATCGGTGCCGAATCGACACGCCTCAATGCAACACCGCTTACGGCGGACGAGGAGTGGACTCGGCTGAAGCCGGCTCTGGAACTTGTTCAGGAAATAGCCAAAGATAGCATACTCCCCCCGCAAATTAGTGTGGATACTTATCATTCAGCAACAGCTGAAAAATGTCTTGAACTAAACGTTGACATGATTAACGATGTGCGCGGCCTGCGGTCAAATGACATGATAGCGTTGGCCAGGTCCTGCGATAAGACTTTCATCGCCATGCATAGCGTTACGGTTCCAGTCGATTCCAAAATCAGTCTTGATCCTGTTGCCGATGCTTGTGCTGTGTTCGAAAACTGGATTCGAGAGGGACAGGAACTATGGAATGCGCACGGATTGGATTTACATCGAATTATTGTGGACCCAGGCATTGGGTTCGGAAAAAGTAGTCTTCAGTCTCTGGATCTCATGCGTTCGACAAAACGATTTCGGAAACTTGGACATCGATTAATGGTGGGACATTCCAGAAAGCGATTTCTTCGCTCCTTCTCTGATCACGCAAGTGCAGATCTTGATATTGAGACGATCGGCGCATCACTGCAGATGTGTTCACAATCTGTTGATATTCTTCGCGTCCATGCTGTAGAGGCTCATACTAGGGCCTATCTGAGTTGGGCACATCTTCTTAGAAATCGTGCCTAGCGTACTTGCGCTACACTCGCAATAGTCAACCCGATCGTCTGCGAAATTCGGTTATTGCTTCAACAATCCACTGCCAGGCTTCGAGCTCCCTATCACCGGCTGTCTTTTCGATTGCTATCGCCAGATACTCCATTTCAAAATCGATTTTTTCTGCCGAAAGCATATGGAGCCGACTCACCAATATTGCTGCTTCGATTACAGCCGCTTGTGCCCGGTTGAATCCTGGAAAAGGCTTTATGAAGGTGCTGCACACTTCGGACAGATAGATTTGGGGACGCAACGAATCGTCGACTTGTTTGACAACTTTTAGCTCCCGATAAGACAGGGCTGCTTCAAGCGCGCGGCCATTCACCTCAGAGGTGGAATACGTCGGCCAGTTGGTTTTCCCCGTCAAACACCCCGCATATACGCGAACGTCATCGGTTATGTTCACAACTGCCGTGCCGCTGGTTTGCAGATTATTGAGCGTTTGGGAAGGCTTGAAAGGTGCAATGACAACCCATTCGCCTTCCTGTCGAATTCCCATCGGTGCGATATGAACTGCGTTCATTTCGTCGACCGTAGTTACGACGACTTCGTAAATCATTTTTTCTTCATTTTCTTTGATTGTTTCAATGTCGTACCTTCCTGCTGATATTCTTCACCCGGAGAGTTCACTGGGGTGAGGCAACCCCAGCTCAGAGGGCGATCCTGAACATATCGCTTTCCAAGCAGCCAGGCAATTTGCGCTTTGGCAAGTTCCATACCAAGATAGAACGCATGCGATCCATCTTGTTCGACTTTCAGATTCGGAAAGAGTTGATATGGGTCTACTGATTCATGAATTCCATCTCGATTGAAGATGTGAATGCCTTTGTTGCTCACCTGAATTCGGAAACTTGGATCGCGAATCATGTTTGCCAATTGCCGAATTTCATCGACTGAATCAGGAAACGGTTTTTTTTCGTGCAGAGCCAGCAGTCCTGCATCATAACCTCTTGGCAGACTTGAGTCACTCTTGGCCGCATGCATGATTCGACGAGCGCGGTCCGCTTCTGCAACTGCTGTTTTAGCGTGCCCGCTAACTTCAGTAGTCAGTATTGCACTGGCATCGAGTTCGGAGGCAATGCCCATCATTATCGCGGTAATTCCCATTGTGTCCGCGTCGGTAAGCTCAGTGATGTTTCCAGTGCCGATCATGATTTGGGTATCCGGGTATCGATGGCGCAGTTCGTAGTATTGTGTAATGGATTTGGTGAATCCAAAATGGATCGGATTCAAGATTGGGTCGGCAAGAAATTCGCGTCCTTTGTCCGTCATTGTGTCAATGGCTCTGTACAAGGAATTGAAATCTGATTCACCATCTGGAATCAATACCGGAGTGCTTTCTACTTCGTCTGCGATCCAAAGTGATCGCTCAGACAGACTGAGAAGATAGTCAGCACCCGCTCGTCCACCACGCAGAAGATCATCGTCTTCAAGAGAATCAATGCTGGTTTGAAATCCGTTACGTTTGAGATCCTGAATGGTTTCTTCAAGATGTGGAAAATCCTGTCCCGGCAGGCAACCGATGTCAATCACATCTGCCCCCGAATTTCGGTATGCCTGTGCGGTTTCAATGATTTGATCCACACGCATATTGGGAGCATCGACTATTTCAGCGAAGATTGAGATCGAATAGTTTTCTAAGTCTATCTTCCTGGAAGCGGATCCAAAATATTCGGGCAAATCTTTGAGATCTACCGGTCCCTTGAGAACCTCTACACCGAAATGTTCTGAAAGACTCTCAGTGTTTCCGGCACAAAGCCCTGGCAGCATGATGCGATCAAATTGGTTTACGCCTTTCAGTCGCCGTTTGACCATCTCTGCGGTGATCAGCGCTGCCACGCTGACACCGATCTGATGGATTTCGCAGGATAAATCTCTCGATTCGATAAGGTCTAGCGTTCGTTTCAAGCTGGCTTCCGCCAAACGCCCTGTCACGAACAAGATTCTTTCAGACATTGCATTCGATGTAGAACTGCGTCTCGCAGTCCGTTCATGTCGGTCGTCAAAGTAGTATTTTCGAATTCACCGATTTTTCTGGTGCACTCGAGATCGATTTCTCTGGGGTAGACTGTCACCATTTTCCCTGGAGCCGGTGTGACTACGACTGGCTCCGTATCGCAGGCATAGACGATTATCGGAATTCGGCACTTCCCGGCCTGAGCGAATACATTTGTCACAAGCGTATCGGAAATACCCGCTACACACTTGGCGACGGTGTTCGAGGTGGCAGGTGCGACAATCAAAGTATGATAGTTGTTTTCGTAGAACTGGCCTACCGGTACGGCACTGGCGGTGGAATCATGGAACATGCGTATTCCGGCTTCGCGCAACCGCTCGATGTATTTGTACATTACCAGCACCTCCTCTACAGCTCGGCTCAGGAATATGTCAATACCATCCACTTCGAGAATAAAATCGAGACACTCCTTTAGATCATGACCGGAACCGGTTAGCGCCCATGCGAATCGTGTTGTTTCATATTTTCTTGCCATGATTAGTCAATCTAGCGTACTGGTGTTGCAATGCCGTCAGTAATTGTGCTTACCCCTCCAGGCAATTTCCTCTTCAATAACTCGTTTTTTTTCACGAATAACTTCCGTAGAGTAAAAATCATCTCCATGTTGTTCAGCAATTTTGAGTTGCTGCAACGCGAGTTTCAGTTCGCCAAGTCGAAAGTGATATTCAGACTCTGAAATGTAACCATTTAACACCTCACCGCTTTTTGTAGCCGTTTCTCCGTGTAGTTTGTAATACTTTATCTGCTCTGTATTGAGGTTGAGATGCTTTTTAATATATCGGTTGGCCTCCTCAAGGTTGCCAGAACGAATCAGCGCGAGTGTATAAAATTCAACGACAGCCGAATCGGCATTTTCCGACAATGCTGAATCAGCTAGCAGTTCTCTTGCAGAATTTGGGTTGTTTTCATTCAGTTCAATTTCTGCTGCTGCAAGCATAAACCATAGATTATCAGGCTCAATTGCCCTGAGATAGTTCAGTTCCTTGCGGGCAGAATCGATTTGACCATCTCTGGCGAGTGAAAGCGCCAATCCATAACGAGTTGCAAATTGCTCGATCTCGTTTCCCACAGATAAATTGTCCTCGAAAAATTTACTGGTTCTGGTCGGTTCCCAATTGAATAGAACGCGTGATCGAGCCTTGACGAAATGGAAATCAGGGGGAGCTGGCTTATCAACGGTCTGTTTGTATCGATTTACACGAGCTTCAAAACTTGCAATTCTTTCGGGTGTCACGGGATGCGTGTTGTGAATATTTGATTGAACTACTCCTTGTTCACGAATGGTCTGTTCCAGTGCCAGCATAAAGTTCCTTGCGTGGATTGGGCTGTAGCCGGACGCCGTCAATATCTGAAGCCCAACTGCATCTGCTTCCCGTTCGTAAGCCAGCGTGTAGTCGATCAGTGCTTCTGCCTGAGCTGCTTGCGCACCGGCTATCGCAGCAATTCCAGTATCTCCTCCTACTACAATTCCTGCAAGAATTGCAACTAGAGTCGGTAATTGTGTAGCTTTGTAGTCGCTGAACAAACGGGACAAATGTTTCTGTTTGTAGTGTGCGAGTTCGTGCGTGATGACCGAAGCCAGTTCTCCTTCAGTTTCTGCGAGTTCAATAATCCCCGTATTGATAAAAAATGTGGCACCGGGACCTGCAAATGCGTTTATGCTGGAATCGTTGATGACGAAATAGTGCAATGGATCAGAGTCCATTCTCGCATTTTTCGCTATTTCCTTTGCCAAATCTGATACATAGTTATTGATCTGAAGATCTTCAGATAAACTCGAGTTTTCCCGAATCAGAGAGAGAAAATGCCGGGCCTGCCGCTCCAGAACCAGTGATTTAATCGGGTTTTGCGTTTGGGGGCTTGCAGGCTGACCGGAAAGAATAACCAACAAGACGCCGATGAATAATGCACACAACAAACGCACTAGTAAGCTAAATTTGGAACTAATTGAATCTCCCGGTCCGCATCCGACAGTCAGAACAAAACAAGGCCATGCACGAAATAGTAAATTTCATGCACTCAATTTTATCAGTATGAGGATTTGGCTCGGAGGTAATCTAAATGTTGGTGGTTGTTGAAGCGTCTGCTGAAGTTATCGAAGAAATTAACTCTTCGTCTTTCGTGCCTAGGGTTTTCAATTGTCCCCTGTACCATTTAACATCCACTGATTTGTAAGTAGGTGTGTTGTATCAACAGTTCCTTTTTATCAAATTCTCGAAACCACTCACTCTTCATGAATACGTCTTGAAAATATTAATATTACTAATTTTCGCGCAATAATCTATACGCAATATTCAAGCATATGCGCAATAATAAATTGCGGATAGAATCCGATTATTGCGCGTAAGGGAATTAGGACCTTTTATTAGCTAAAAAAAAGCGCGAGATATATTTTAATTTGTTTAGGGATTTTCATTGGAAGTAGGCGATCTCAAGAATTCAACGATGTGTACGTTAGAATGGCACTAGTCGGAAGACTTCCAACGTCTGTTTTACAGGCATGAATGAGGCTAATTGCCCAATTGCTTGGTGCAGCGCTCGCCAACAGAAGCAGGTAGTGATATTCCTTTCTGACGATTATTTGTCTCTCCAACGCCCCGATGCAGACTACAGAACGTGTGTTATAGTCGGGCAGATAAATCTCAGAGACGTATATTCAGTAAAATTACTGAAATTATTTCGAGCTATCAAACCTTTCTACTATCTATAAAAATTTGTACGGTGCCTAAATTCATCGGCTCATGAAATTCAACATTCTAGTTTGTGAAGGTCCCTATACCCATCAGGCCTCCGATTCTGCTTATCAGTTTGTAAATGCTGCATTGAGCATCGGACATGAAATCGTTCGTGTGTTCTTCTATCACGACGGTGTATACAACGGCACAGCACTGAGCGCGCCTCCTAGTGACGACCGGGATATTGTCAATCAGTGGGTCAAACTATCTCGTGACCACGACATCGATCTGGCAGTCTGCATCGCAGCATCGCTTAGAAGAGGCATATTGAGTTCCGAATCCGCCGAGCAATACGGAAAGGATGCCGCCAATATTGACAGCCGATTTCAGGTTGCTGGCATTGGCTATTTCATTGAAGGAAGCATCATCGCCGATCGAACAGTCATATTCGGTGACTGAATTTAGGTATAGACAATGGTTGAAGCCAAAAAACGTTTCATGTTCATTAATCGTCGTGCACCTTATGGCACCATCTATGGATTGGAGGCACTAGACGCAATGTTGGCGGGCTCTGCCTTTGAGCAGGATATTAGTGTCGTTTTCTTGGATGACGGTGTTTATCAGTTGATACGAAACCAAGATCCCTCAGTACTTGGAATGAAGCACTTCACCAGAACCTTCAGAGCGTTACGAGATTTTGATATTACGAATCTGTTCGTCGAGGAAGAGTCTTTGAAACAGCGCGGCATGACTGCTGAAGACTTAATGGACGTGCCGCGAGAGGATGACAGCAACTGCGTGACGGTTGTATCCTCTCATACTCTGTCCGACCTCATGAATCAACAGGATGTTATTTTGCAATTCTAGAGATTCCAAGTTATGCGATAGCCGTCTTTTGCAGCACACTAAAGGTTTCATTTTCGATTTTCCAACGAGTTCCACCACATTGTCTTTGTTGATCGTGTTTGAGGTAATGAAACTTTTCAATTGTCAATCAGAAAAATGACCATGATTTCCATGATCGCGAGTTGAATCACAATTGACTCTAACGTACAAGTGGTGTGTAATCAGTGAACTATCCAGCATAATTTATAGAAATTTCGTCAAACGGTAAATATTAGAATCGCTGATTCCGATGCTGCATACCGTCAATAAGTCTCCAACTGAAAAATCAAGTTTGCTGAGCTGCCTGCGTTTAGCGCAAAGCGGGAGCGACATTCTCTTGATTGAAGATGGAGTGTATGCAGCAATGAGTGGAACTGATAGTGAATTAGTGATCCGAAACGCGTTGGAAAATCATCGAATTTACGCTCTTGAATCGGATCTCCAATGTCGAGGATTACAGAAGTCTCGATTGATTCCAGGAATCGAGACGGTTGACTACGTCGGTTTTGTTCAATTGGCCGCTGACAATGACGCAGTACATTCGTGGTTGTGAGAGAGTGAGTGAAAATCCCAGTTGAATTGGACGGAAAGACTTATCAAACTGATGCAGAGGGGTTCTTGGCGAATCCTGACGAATGGTCGCAAGCGTTGGCTGAGAAAATGGCACAGGATGACAACTGTGAGTTAACTCCAGAGCATTGGGAAGCAATCAATATTCTGAGAGAGTATTATGCCGAATACGCCATCGCGCCGCCGATTCGGGTTCTGGTTCGCCACATGGGCAAACGGCTCGGCAAGGAAAAAGCGAATAGTCCTTATCTGTACGAATTGTTTCCATTCGGACCAGCAAAACAAGCCTGTCGCTATGCGGGATTGCCGAAACCGACCGGTTGCATATAGAGGTTGACGGGTTGTTGACGACAACGTGCTCGGTGCGTGAAATTTGCTCTTGAGCATTGCATTTTCGATTACATACTACTTCGCTGCAATCGTATTGTTGGCCGGGTTGCTGTGGAAAGTCATCAGTTATGCGAGAATTCCTTCAAGATATTTGCTACCCGTTGCTCCGGTACCTCGAACTCGATTTGGGGTAGTTGTTCGAATAACAAGAGAAGCACTGTTCTTTGAGAGTCTGTTCCATGCCAGCAAATGGACATGGCTGTTTGGATGGATATTTCACTATGCTTTAGCGCTGGTTCTGCTTCGCCATCTGTATTTTGTGACGGATCCGGTGTGGACCTGGGTAATCTGGACATTCGTGCCGGGTGATTTTGCCGCTTGGGGGATGTTGATCGGTTTGGCCGGACTCTTCGGGAGAAGAATATTCGTTGATCGTATACGTTACATTTCCAGCCCCTCGGACTACGCAATGTTGATTCTGCTGATTCTGATCGCTGTCACTGGCCTCTTTCTTCGATACAAAATTCATGTGGACATATTCGGTGTTCGCGGATTCATGCTGGGTTTGATCAATCTGTCTCCGACAATTCTCCCCCAGAACGTTGTTCTATACTTGCACTTGACTAGCGTAGCCATTCTGGTGTTGATTTTTCCGTTCAGCAAATTGATTCACTTCCCAGCCTATTTCTTTAGTCCAAGCCATAACCAGCACTACCCTCCAAGAAAGCATGTGGTTGACGAGTGAGCGGACGATGAAGCAGATAACAACTCCGAAAATCAACAAAGGTGCGATGGCAGACGCCAAACCCTTCTTTCAATCGGATGGCGGACTGTCCCACGCGCCTGTTGATAACTGGCAGGAAATTGCGGTAGAGAAACTCGGAGAACTGGTGGATTCAAATCGGGCTCTACAGGTCTTTCTTGACAGTTGTGTGAAATGCGGTGCATGCACCGACAAATGCCATTATTTCCTCGGAAACGGTGATCCTCTCAACATGCCAGTGGCACGGCAAGACTTGATTCGTGGGGTATATCGGCGTCACTTCACGCTCGCGGGACGGTTGTTCCCCAATTTCGTCGGTGCTCTGGATTTTACGGAAGAACTGCTTGAAGACTGGAGTACCTACTACTATCAGTGTTCCCAGTGCCGCCGTTGTTCGGTGTACTGTCCATTTGGCATCGATACAGCCGAGATTACCATGGCTGGACGGGCTATCCTGGAGTCTGTCGGGTTCAAACAGACCTACATTCATACGGTAATCGACAACGTTCACAGAGTCGGAAACAATCTCGGTATGATAGGCCCCGCCATCGCGGATACTCTCGAGAGTCTGGAAGAGGAAGTCAAAGAAGATACTGGCGTGGACGTGCGATTTCCATTGGATGATGCCGAGGCCGATATTTTACTGGTTGTTCCATCTGCTGACTTTTATTCGGAACCGCACGTAGATGGATTAATTGGCTGTGCCAAGATATTTCACCAGACCGGCATTCGCTGGACGCTTGCAACTGAAGCGTCTGAAGCCGCGAATTTCGGGCTGTTTGTTGGCGATTCTTCACATATGAAAAAAATCGCAGAGCGAATTCAAAACTCTGCTCAGGAGCTGGGAGTTCGACAGATCCTGATTGGAGAATGTGGGCACGCTTGGAGAGTTGCCAGCAGTTATTGGCCGGAATTATTCAAAGATGCGGATTCACCGATACAGTCACTGATCGAACCACTGCATATATGCGAGTTCACTCACAGTCTGATTGAAAGCGGTCAATTGCGTCTGGACAAATCCGTGCATGCTGACAAAGTGATCACGTTTCACGACTCATGTAATGTGGCTCGCGGCTCGAGAATGGGTCAAGAACCGCGGGACATCTATCAAATTCCACGCAATCTGTTACGAGCTGCCTGCGACAATTTTATGGACATGGCACGGGAAACTATCTGCGAGTACACATTCTGTTGTGGCGGTGGTGGTGGGTTGCTGACTGATGAATTGATGGAAGTGAGAGTCAGTGGTGCGTCGCCAAGAGTGCAGGCACTGGAAAATGCAATTTCGACTCACGGTGTAACTCACATGGCCGCAATCTGCGCGATTTGCAAAAGCCAGTTTCGTACAGTTCTGCCGCACTACGGTCTCGGAATCGACATGATCGTCAGCTTGCACCAGATTGTGGGGGATGCAGTTGTTTTGCGTTGATACTCTGACAACCAGGCACGGGGTGACTGTATTGGGTCAGTACTCCTTGATAAATTTCTGTCTTACAGCGGTTTATGCTTCATCCGCCACGAAGCATTATTGGGAATCCCCAACTCGGTGAATTCGCATTGCCGGCAAACTGTGCGAAATCATCTGGAGATTGGTTTCGAACGCCCCTCAGTCGTGCTCCAGCACCACAATTGCACCATTTGAGCTCGCTTCAAGCTGCTCTTTGAAAGCAACTGCCCCATCTTGAAAAGGATGTTGTTCAGGACCGTTGTGCGCAAGTTTCAATGTGTAATCAGCAGCGCCAGACACACCTGTGACGACCATGATGATTGAAGTTGTAACACCCAAAGGGCATTTTTATTGTCGTAGTAGGTTTCTCCCTTATAGTCAAATTGTTAATCGAACGATTTGTATTGTTTATGTGCGAGTCGTTAACACCGTCACTGCGCCATTCACAATATGTCAGTGAGCGAGCGGTCGATCAATTGAACCACCCCAAATGTCTCCAACCGTAAATCCATTCGGAAATGGGTCGTCAGTATCCACCACGTATTGAGCGATTCCAGTTACCCATGCCTGTCCACGGATGGTTGGTACAACCGCCGTAAGGTTAGCAATTTGGGTTTCGCGAACAAGCCGTCCAGTGAATATCGTACCCAGAATCCCCTCATGGTGGAAGTCTTCGTTCAGTCCGAGCTCGCCTTTTGCATAAAGTGCGGCCATGCGGGCGCAAGTCCCAGTACCGCACGGTGAGCGGTCAAGAACGCCGGTCCAAGTTGTTGGTCGCTGCCAATCCAGCTGACCGGAGGAAACAACCACAGCATTCTTTGCAGTGGCCCCCGCTACTGTAGGAGTCCCTGTCATTACACAGATCGTCACCCCTGACACATTTGAATTCTCCGGATGTACACTCGGCAATTGTTCCCGGGCGGCGGCTTTGATCATCTCGCCGGCACGGGTAATTTCTCCGGCCCGGTCAGGGAGAAGCTCAATCCCCAACCGCTCGGCATCCGCAACAACATAGAACATACCGCCCCAAGCGACATCAACCGTAACTTTTCCAAGTTCTGGGACGTCAATTACTTCATCAAGGTGAACGGCAAATGCGGGTACATTTTCAAACGTTACTCCTTTGACTTTTCCATCCGTCACTTCGGCGGTAACTGTAACCAACCCGGCAGGTGCCTCCAGTGTCAATACGGTTTCTGGCTCCGTGACTTCAACCATCCCGGTTTCGATCAGTGCAGTGGCAACACAGATGGTGTTTGAGCCGGACATCAAAGGGTACTCAACCTGTTCTAGAATCACAAATCCTGCGTCTGCTTTCGGGTTTTGTGACGGCAATACAATATTGCAGTTTGCAGCAGGATAACCTCGCGGCTCGCGCAACATCCGTTTACGAAGATCATCGGCTTCCTGCTCAAGATGGCACATTTTGTCATACATCGTTTCGCCAGGCACATCCGTGATGCCGCCAACGATAACTCTACCGGGTTCTCCGCAGGCATGAAGATCAATGGCATGAATGACGTTTGAAAATTTCATTACGATGTCTCCCAAGATAGTCGCATTTTCATCCAACTTGCGGTGTTGTGATTCCCGGCTGATCTTTGCCCCAAAGAATGGCCAGCTGAGCAGGCGTTAAACTAAGTTCCGCGGTAATCTTCGAAAACTGCACACTAACTTCAATGCCACACTCGGTTACACGGCCAGCATAAAAACCACCTTGTAAAGCCGCCCTCGACCCCTCTGGATACGAAGAAGCTGACGAATACCGCCCCGCCAGCACGCCCATTGCCATCGGTGCCCATGCAATTAACCCCAAACCGTGCTTTTGGCTAAGAGGCACAAGTTCGTTTTCGATTCTACGGTCAAGCAAGTTGTAAGGCGGTCGTTCCGACACGAATCTCGCATAGCCTTTGTGTTCGCTAACCATAATAGCTTCCATTACAGTTCACATCGGATGCGTGGAATGCGGCGGGTCACCGGACAGTTGCTACTGACAATTCGTACACCACCACATAAGGTCGGTCAATAAATTTAATCCAGCCTTCTGTCACACAGCGTAGTGCCACCTGTTTATCGGTCAAGTCGCGAAGCTTACTTTTCTATCAATATATTGGGGGCGAAAAAGTCACGATTATAAGGATTCCAGTATGGGATCGCAACACAATGTCGCACGTCAAACAGAACAACTCCACCCTACAGAAAGTTGCAGAATGTCACCCCAATTAGCCACCGTCTGAGAGGCTGCAACAATTTGGTAAAACAGGTTCGTTCACTTACTTTCCAAATTTCCACTTATGACAAACCTAGATTCAACAGTTTATCGGGAATGGTGAGGTTCTCAGTACGACTCAAGTCAGCCGCACATTCAAATCCGGCAGATTGATGTGGCGACTAGATCGGTATTCGAATTTCGACAACCAGGCACACGGTGGCTGGCATTGGATCAGTACTCCGTAATGAATTCCTGTTTTGCATCGGTACGCTTTACTACTCGCCCGATGATGTCTGTCAAGCTTGTTATATCGGAGCTTTCTTCAGGTGCGGCGGTAGCAGTCAACCTCCAATTCCCATTGTTTTTAGATAGTTGACGCAGTTCTATTTGATCGTTGAGTTTAGTAACCACGAAGTCGCCATCGGTGACGGGTTGGCCTGGGTCAACAACAATAATTGAACCATCTGGAAACTCCGGTTCCATATTGCCACCAATGACCCGAAGAACGAATGGTTCCTTGTCCATGCAAGAATTCGTCATATATGTAATCTTTAGGTTGTTGAAATTTTGTTTCAGTGCTACTACGTTTACCAATAGACGCCACCTGAACGTTGTTATTTTATGCGGATACTTAGGTGCTTCAGCCGAATTTCTCGGTAATCAAAGGATTCACTAATTTTGAGGTATATTGTCTTGAATCAGAAAACCTTTTTTAGTTCAGCAGGTCTAACCGATGAAAAGGTAAAACATGATGAATAAATCAAAAGCGACGAATCCTAACAAGTTGAATGATTGTCAACCCTGGTTTGACGAGACGAGTTTTGCCAGATTTACTCGAGATGGATATCTGATTGCGAGGAACATTTGCAGCGAGACAATTTGCCAGGCTATGACAAATGCAATCAATTCGTCGCTTTACCCAGCTCTGGCACCGGTTGAATACGAGGCGGACGTGCACTATCCTGGAGCCCCTGAATCGCGTGACTCACCTGGTGGCGATACCCCCCGCAGGCTGCTGAATGCTATTTCAAGAGACGAGGTGTTTCGACAGTGGGCAGCAGCCGAAGTTGTAGCTGATCATGTACGAAATCTTCTTCAAACATCTCATATTCAGGCTAGTCAGAACCACCACAACTGCATAATGACTAAATTCCCAGGGTATGGAAGCGAGACAGGATGGCATCAGGATATACGTTACTGGAGTTTCGATCGACCGGAACTTGTAACTGCTTGGCTTGCACTAGGGAGTGAAAACTATGTAAACGGCAGTCTTTCTGTCATTCCGGGTTCTCATCAAATGCGTTTTGACAGGGGTCAGTTTGATGCTGCCTTGTTTTTCAGGACCGATTTGGAACGCAACTCAGCTCTGACGAAATCTGCTCAGAATATTGAGCTGAATGCAGGAGATGTTCTATTCTTTCATAGTCGATTGCTCCACAGTGCCGGAAGCAATCGCACCGATGCAATCAAATTTTCGGTTGTATTTACCTACTATGCTGCGGACAATCGCCCAATCACGGGAACAAGGTCTGCTGAGCATCCTGATATCGATTTGGAAGTGTCGTGATGGAAAATTATGGAGCGTTGCTGTACCCGGTCATGCTTGTTATTGTGCTCTGCATGTGGCTGAGAGTGCGAGGTTTGAATTTGGAGGAAATCGTAAAACGATCTGCAGATGAACATCATCACCTGAATAAAATTTTCATGGAACACCCAGAAGGTGGGAATTGGCGGGAAATTCAGCACTGGGTTGACGGCCATCAGCGCTGAATTACATCGAGAAAATTGATCAAAAGCATGAAAACTACGGTAAACACATTCATTCGATATAAGCAGGAAGGTAAGAAATTTGCCTGCCTTACCTCGTACGGGTACTGCGAGGCGGTGGCTGCGAGCCAATCCGGCGTCGAATTGCTGCTGGTGGGTGACTCTTTGGGGATGGTCGTACAGGGGCATGACAGCAGTCTTCCTGTGACGATTGAAGACGTTGCTTATCACGTTCGTTGTGTTCGCCGCGGCAATCACGATGCACTGCTGATGGCTGACTTGCCTTTTATGAGTTATTACAGTGAAAACGCTACCCTGCAAAACTCCGCTCTCCTGATGCGAGAAGGGGCTCAAGTCGTTAAGCTTGAAGGTGGCGCCTGGCTCGCCGAATCTACTAGATTACTGGTGGAGCGTGGTGTGCCAGTTTGTGCCCACATGGGTTTGACTCCTCAGTCAGTCAATCATTTAGGTGGATATCGAGTTCAAGGTCGAGACCCAGTCAAGGCGCAGACTATGATCGATGAAGCGCAAGTTCTTCAAGATGCCGGTGCCAGTTTCATTCTGCTTGAGTGCGTTCCGACGTCTCTAGGTAAAACTATTACCGAAATACTGGATGTTCCAGTCATCGGAATTGGTGCCGGGCCACATGTCAATGGCCAGATTATGGTGCTGCACGATTTACTGGGGCTGTATCCAGGCAAGCCTGCAAAATTTGTAAAGAATTTTCTGGCTGACAATTCTGGTGTCCAAGCTGCCATCAGGGATTACGTAACTGCTGTTCAAAACCAAGAATTTCCCGCACCTGAGCATTGTTATGAGTGAATTCGAAAGGATAATGTGGACTGCAGGCTACGGCGACAGGACCATCAACGGCTTTACTGAATTGCTGAATTCGCATTCCATTGACACAGTCGTGGATATCCGAATGTTTCCAGCAAGTTCAACCCATGGGCATTTCCAACGAGATTCATTGCGTGGACAGTTGAATAGTGAAGGCATAGATTTTCATTGTGCAGGACATCATTTTGGCGCAATGCGTGAGGTGTCTGGAGAATCACCACACACTGCGTTAGGGGAATCCTTCAGAGGATTTGCGGAGTACATGTCCACTGCAACATTCAAACAAGGCATCAAACAGCTGATTGACCTGGCAGCAGGTCGCAATGTTGTTCTAGTTGATGAACCGACAAATTTTGAGGATTGCCATCGCAAACTACTGGCAGATTATCTCTATATTATGGAAGGATACAAGGTGTTCCACATTCAGGATCTCGGAACCGTTCAGGAGCATTTTTTAACCTCATCGGCCAGAGTCCAATTCAACACCTTGGTCTATGACAGTTTTGAGCATAACGGAATTACGTTTCATTGAGTGTATTGAACTATGAAGGAATCGCAGTTCTCAACAGAATCTAAAACGAAATCAGATATTTAAGAGAGTATTATCCATGTTTTTTAATTTCAATCGCAAAATTGCCATGCCATCGCCGGAAGAGACTCTGGCCGGGCGGAGCACGCCTATTCGAACCTCGAATACTCACTACGTCACCAGCAGATCTTTGTTTGCACCCTATCCAGAGGATTCTGAATTCGCCATGTTCGGGGGTGGATGTTTTTGGGGCGTGGAAAAAAGATTCTGGCTGCAGTCTGGAGTGTACGTTACTGCTGCCGGATACTCCGGTGGAACTACACCGAATCCAACCTATCGCGAAGTTTGCACGGGAATGACCGGACATAACGAAGTTGTAAGAGTCGTATTTTTTCCAGATGAAATTTCATATGAAAAGCTTTTGCAAGTGTTTTGGGAGTGTCACGATCCAACACAAGGAATGCGGCAGGGCAACGATGTTGGCACGCAATATCGTTCCGGCATCTATACCTATGGAGACCGGCAGGCGGAGATGGCGCAAGTGTCTTATTCCGCATATCAGTCTGCACTTCGTCAGAAAGGCTTCGGTCCTGTGACCACTGAGATTGCGAAAGCATCTGAGTTCTACTTCGCGGAAGCAGAACATCAGCAGTATCTCGCTAAAAATCCATACGGTTATTGCGGTCTTGGCGGTACTGGCGTGTGTTATGTTCCCGAGGAGGAACAAGCGACAGTTTGAATCGTCTGATTGGGTAGGGCACAGCAGTGAACGTAAATCTTACCCTTGAAGATGTTTTTGAGCTCAGTCTGAGTGCGCTCGTCGGATGTGGGGCAACTCGGGTCAATGCGGGGCCTGTCGGAGAATCCATTCGAGATGCTGAAGCTGACGGCATTCGAAACGTAGGACTAAATTATCTTTCCCATTATTGCGAACATTTGCGGTGCGGCAAGGTTGATGGAACCGCTGTGCCAGCTTGGGAACGAACAGCGACAGCTGCAATTGCACTAGATGCTAAGAACGGATTTGCACACTCTGCATTTGTTGAAGTATTTGATACGTTTGTTGATCTAGCCATGCAAAACGGTATCGGGTCGCTTTCGATGAGGAATTCCTACGCGGCAGGTGTCATTGGCTGGTATGTAGAAAAACTGGCGAATCAAGGACTGATCGCCCTGGCATTTGCAAATTCTCCGTCGGCAATCGCACCCTGGGGAGGCGTGACGGCATTCTTCGGAACCAATCCACTTGCGTTTTCGGTTCCGCGCCGAAACAATCCTCCTATCATCATTGATCAGTCGTCTAGCGTGACTGCAAAAGTGAATTTGGTTGAAGCTGCAAATGCGAATGAGCCGGTACCCGACACCTGGGCGTTCGACAAAGAGGGGAAACCAACTACCGATGCTAGGGCTGGACTTGGAGGTTCAATGGCACCCGCCGGGGGCTACAAAGGTGTTGCCATGGCTATGATTGTTGACTTGATGGCTGGTGGTATTGGAGGCCCTAATATGTCGCACTGTGCTGCGTCTTTCGGAGACAACATCGGAGGACCTCCAGGAGTAGGGCAGTTCTTTATAGGAATCAATCCGGATTCCTACGGGGAAGGATTCAGTGACAGATCGGAGAGAATGTTTACGGCAATGTGTGCTCAGGACAATGTCCGTCTACCAGGTGATCGTCGACACCAGTATCGTATCCAAGCGGGCAGAGAGGGGGTCTGGCTTTCGCAAGACCTTCACCAAAAACTGCTTGGCTATTGCAACTGATTGATGCCTGTGACAATCCGCGATTCATTCTGAATCCGTTCAGTTTCATTTCCAATTTCCATACCGTGGGATAACGAAGGCATTTTGGGCATTTGGCACTCCTGATCGCAAGCCCAATCTGATTCAGAATAGGACCAGGTACTTGCTTAAATTGTAGGGAATCCTGCTTTCGTGATTTGGATTCCGAATATCAAAACTTGATGACTATTCGCTTTGATCCCAATGGAACTGCTGGTTGCACAAAAAATACTTGATTCTTCTTCACTTACCTCTGTAGCAGATTATGGTCTGTTGAAAATCTTTTTCGAAACGTTGTACCTTTGAAAGTTCTTCATGCCAAAACTGGCTAAATAGAGAAATCACCGTTGTGGAATTTCGAGAATAATCTGATCCCGCCTTCAAGTTGTCGCGCCACTAGGCCAATCCTGTAATAACTTGAGGCATTTTTTGGAAACGTAAGTCATTGATTTTTCGCGCAAAATCCAGAGCTTGAACTTTCGTTTACCCCACAAAATCGCCTGAAAACAGGTTTTTTGGGCACTTTTCAGCCTTCAAGGCCAATTTTTACCCCACTTCAATCCCCCTCGTGCAAGGGCTGAAACAAGCCTTGGTCAAAGTGCTTTTTCGTTCATAATATGTTGTTTTTATTGATAAATAATGCCATGAGCCCGTCTCTTTCAAGTATAATACTGTTAAATATTAATCGGCAGCACTCAATCCAAAGGAGGTCGAACTCATGGCACCGGTTCATTATGATTTATTTTGGCAAGACTATTTCGACTATTGCGAACTGGATCGACTCCGAGGCATCTTCGCCCAGATTGACCTCACCGAGGTGAGCCGCGAAATTCGTCGTCACCGCAATGGCAAAGGCAGACAGGACTGGCCGATCGAAGCGATGCTGCAAGCGGTATTGGCCATGATCGTGCTGCAGCACCGAAGCGTCGCTTCCTTTCGCCGCGAACTGATGCGCAATCCCACTTTGATGATTGCTTTGGGCTTTGAGCTCAAGGCGCCCACCAACGGCGAGCGCAATCCTTAGGCTCGTTACCGGGCGCCATCCGATGGTGCCTTTAGTCGCTTTAAGCAAACGCTCATCGAGGTGGATGAAACCACCGGTTGCGTTCAAGCGCTGTTTGCAGCCCAGCGTCACAAGCTGACTGACCTGTTGCCGGACTTCGGTCAAAGGGTCGGTTACGATGGCAAAGCGATCCAGTCTCATTCCACCGGCCGCAAGCTGGCTCACCGGGTGGACCCGCTCAGCGGCGAGTGTCTGAGCTCCGACCCGGATGCGACTTGGGGCTGCCATAAACAGTTCGGCACCGATTCGAATGGCAAAGAGGTTCAGACCCAAAAGCGATGGTTTGGCTATGAGCTGCATCTATTGGGCGATGTGAATTACGAGTTGCCCATTGGGTTTACGCTGGCACCGGCCCACGAATCCGAGCATCCGCACTGTGAAGCTTTGGTGTCGAAGTTTATCGGTTCAGCATGGTCCAAGCGCTGTGAAAGCTTTGTTGCCGACCGCGGTCTGGACAGCAACTCGTTAAGAAAGCGGTTGTTCGAGGCGGATATCCTGTCGGTCATTGCCAATCGCAACCTGTGGCAGGATGAAAACCTGGACTCGGATCAGCTTCGGGTTGCCACCCGTTGCTTGGATGAAAACAAGTTTGACACTCTGCTTCGAACCGAACATGGCGATCTTTACTGCAAGTGTCCGGAAAGCGAGCAAATCCGGCCGATGCATTATCAGGGCTACGAAAAAAAGCGCGGCACGCTCAAGTGGGCCTGTCCGGCGGCGGTCAATGATTTCCAGTGCCAGGGTCGAGACGAGTGTTATCGTCTGGGCAACGTCACAGCCGGTGCCAAGACCCGAGTGGTGCGCGTCAAAGTGGATCCGGATCATCTGCTGCATAGCGACAATCAAGATGAGAATCTTGCGACAATCAGGATAAGAAAAGGTTTCGCGTCCTGAAACGCAGTGAGGACGAAGTCCGAACGGAGTTTCAGGACGCGCGGTTGAAAGAATTTTCGACCCTCTGAATTGCTGACTTGACGTTTGCGACAGTTCCGGCACTAAACTTGTAATTTCGCAGCCATGCGGGGTTCACAAGATGCCGGGATGTCATGTAAATGATTATCAAGTGAGAAAATTCATGAAACTAAAGCGAACTCATTCGATTGACAAAGCCGCTGTGAAATCTGGATTCAGCTGTGCTACCGGCTACCGAATCAACAAGGACAGTCGGCTTCCGTCTGGAAAACCCAAAGTGCCCCGCGGTCGTCGCCGGCCGGATCCATTGGCAGGCATATTTGAGGAACAAGTGGTGCCGATGCTGGAGAAATGCCCGAACCTACGTGCGGTCGCTGTGTATCGGGAAGTGATGCGCCTCAATCCACAGCTCGCTGCCGGCGTGAGGCGCACATTGGAGCGTCGCATTTGGGACTGGAGAGCGCAGCATGGACCGCAGCAGGAAGTGATTTTCCGCCAGCGTCAGGAGCCCGGACGCATGGGCATATCGGACTTTACCGACATGAACTGGATCGGTGTGACGATTGGCGGGTGCAAGTTTGATCACAAGCTGTATCACTTCCGCCTGGCGTGGTCGGGCTTCACCCATGTCGATGTAGTTCAGGGTGGCGAGAGCTTTGCTGCATTGGAGCAGGGAGTGCAGGATGCGCTGTGGACTTTAGGCGGTGTGCCGCGTGAATGCCGCACCGACAGCCTGTCGGCAGCGTTTCGCAACATCAGCAAGGATGATGGCGAGGACCTGACCGAGAGTTATCGCCAGTTGTGCGAGCACTACGGGATGCGGGCGACACGCAACAATCGAGGCGTGGCGCACGAAAACGGCGCCATTGAAGGTCCGCATGGACATCTGAAGCGTGCGATCGAAGATGCGCTGGCACTGCGTGGCTCGAAAGATTTCGAGACGCTGGATGAGTATCGGGATTTCATCGCCCAAATCACAAGCAATATCAATCTGCGGCACAGCAAGAAAATTGAGGCGGAGCGCGAAGTGCTGCAGACGCTGCCGGGCCGACGCACTACGGATTACAAAGAAACCAACGTACGCATCACCCGTTCCAGCGGTTTCGTTCTGCGCAAGGTGTTTTACACGGTGCCATCGCGTCTGATCGGTCATCGTCTGGGGGTGAGGCTCTACGCGGATCGTGTAGAGCTGTATCTGGGCAGTTGCCATCAGTTGACCCTGCCACGCGGTCATCGGGATTCATCGGCCAAGCATTGGTGTGCGCATGTGGTCAATTATCATCATGTGATTCATTCTCTGAGGCGCAAGCCGATGGCGCTGATGAGTTGGGTCTACCGAGATCAGCTGTTTCCGCGCGAGGCGTATCGACATTGTTTCGAGGTGGCACTGGAGCGCACCACGCCACGGCAAGCCTGTCGGCTGGCGGTAGATCTGCTGTCGTTGGCTCACGACCACAACTGCGAAGCCCGGCTGGCGCAGCAGATCGAACAATGCCTGCGGCAAGGCGCGCTTCCGGATGTGCTCAAGATGCAAAAGCAATTTTCCGTGCAGCACGGCACCATGCCGCAACTGCATGTGGAATCGAGCACCCTGGCCAGCTATGCGTCGCTGCTGCAGCAAGGAGCTCAGTCATGAGTGCCAAGCGTCACAAAAGCAGCCATTCGACCGATGCAGTCAAATTGGCGCTGATGCTATCGGAGTTGCGCCTGCCAGCGATGAAACAGATGTGGTCCGGCTTTGCCGAACGCGCCGATACCGAAGGCTGGCCGGCTGCTCGGCTGCTGTCGACCCTGGCTGAGCTGGAACTGGCCGAACGTGACCGGCGGCGCATTGAACGCCACCTCAAAGAAGCCCGGCTGGTGCCCGGTAAAACCATCTCCAGCTTCGACTTCAATGTGGTGCCGGTCGTCTCCAAGTCCAAAGTCATGGCACTGGCGGCCGGCGATGTGTGGCTCAACAATGGTCACAACCTGTTGATGTTTGGGCCGCCCGGTACCGGCAAAAGCCACTTATCATCAGCAATCGGACTGGCTCTGGTGGAAAACGGCTATCGCGTGCTGTTCACTCGAACCACCGACCTGGTGCAACGCCTGCAACGGGCACGTCGCGAACTGACGCTCGAAAATCTGCTGGCGCGGCTGGACCGATATCATTTGCTGATTCTGGACGATTTTGCCTACGTCAGCAAAGATCAGATGGAAACCAGCGTGCTGTTCGAGCTGATCTCAGTGCGTTATGAACGGCGTTCCATTCTGATTACCGCCAATCAGCCGTTTGACCAATGGCACAAAGTGTTCCCAGACCAGAGCACTGCGGTGGCCGCGGTGGACCGACTGGTTCACCATGCGACCATTCTGGAAATGAACGTCGAAAGCTACCGCCGGCGACACGCAGTTGAACAGTTGCGAGATAAGCCCGCACGAGCGTCAAAGCGTACCACTGCAAAAAAAGCTCAGTCCAAGTCCGTTCAAGACTGACAGCTGATCCATTCAACCTGCTGAACACGGGGCACAAGCCCCGTGTTCACATCCTGTCGCTGATCGACATTTTTGAATTGAATCAGTGAAACTGCAAATAATTCTGCTATTATTTGAAACCTGATCGCAGCGTCAAAAAATTCTTACCTTGATTGTCGCTGATTCTCATCTTGATTGTCGCTCCACAATCTGCGAGATTTTGGTGAATTGCCGCATTCCACACTCAAATGGAAGCGCCTGTATAAACAAAGAAGTGCACTGGAGCGGATCAATTCCAGGATTGCCGACAGTTTTTTGATGCACAATCACTATCTGCGCGGACAACGGCGCATGGCGCTGAGAATCTCGATGTCGATGACGGTGATGCTGGCGGCGGCTTGTTTTGCCATCGAGGCCGGGCAACCGCAAAACATGCGCTCGCTGGTCAATCCGTTGGCCGCCTGACCTCGCCCCTTGACGGGGCCTTCCAACCGAGCGATACATGATCTGCGTTGGCAGGCGGTTTGGCGCGCCCGGATTTCGTCAAGTTCGATAATCTCAACCGTTTCTTGCTGTGCAAACACCCGAATCGAGGGGAAATGACGTTGTGATTTGAAAATTCTCTCCTAATTCCACTATTCAAGCACACGTGACCTGCTCGGTAAAAGTAAAATATCGCCCAACGAAAAAGTCTCTAACTTGATTTGAACTCGACAGGGATCTCAATACTAGACTACAATTCACTGATTACAATGATAAAATTCTAGTTTACCGGTCAAGTGAACTTCAACTTGACCGGTCCTGCAATCAACATCCAAAATGATTGCTTCGTTTGGCAAATTATCCAATTTCAGTTGACAGTCATCTGACTTCGTAGATGTACTTTTGCATTGTTGGCGAATGAGCATTGTGCATCTCATTCGAAATTCTGATAATACAATTGAATTTTGTATAGAGACAGTTTCGATCGCTGTAAACGATTGTCAGCACTGAAGAAATACGAGGGTCGGAAAATATTTTCCCCCAAGAATCAGCCGGAAAAGCCCAAAATTCTGGATTTTCACGCGAATTCCTGAAATATCCCCCCACTGCATGGCACGCCAGCAGTTTCCCCGTAAATATGTACAACGCGTTGATTTAATTCACAAATAAGTGTCATAAACGATTCCTTATGGGCTATAATCAATGAAAATTAGAACTACACCAATCGCCCCAAGGAGATTCGTTTATGACACCTGAAAATCATACTCTATTTGACTGGAACACGCTGGATGAATACAGCGACCTGCAACGCCTGCAAATGGTGTTCACCTCGCTGCCAGCCGATGGTCTGCTGGATACGCTTTATCGCATGCGCAGTGGTGGCGGACGAAATGACTGGCCGCTGGAGTCCATGCTCAAGGCCTGTATTGCAAGGATCGTCTACCAGCATGCATCGGTGGAGTCGTTTCGCCGCGAACTGCAGCGCAATCCTTCGCTGATGCTGGCGTGTGGATTCAAACTGATGGCTTGCCGTAACGACTTCCAGCGCTATCGGGTGCCGTCCAAGAGTGCCTTTTCAAGATTCAACCGGCTGATGAATCGGGCCGAGCGCGACTGTGGCGCAGTCCGCGACATGTTTGATTCGCTGGTCAAGCAGATCTCGCAGTTGCTGCCGGACTTTGGGACCCATCAGGGGTTTGACGGCAAGGCACTGGAATCGCATTCAACCGGCAAACAGATTCGCGGCAAGGGCAGGACCTCGGACCCGGACGCCCGTTGGGGCAAGCACGAGTATCACTACACCGATCACAAAGGCCGGGCACAGAAGAAAGTGAAATCCTGATTTGGTTACAAGCTGTATTTACAAGCTGATGTGCGTTATGAGTTGCCGATTGGTTTTTTCCTGAAACCGGCGAACGAGACCGAAATCAAGGAATGCAAGGAACTGGTGTGCAACATGCTCGAAAGCGAACTCGGAGAGCGCTGCAAAAGTTTTGTCGCCGACAAGGGCCTGGACGCAGATGAGTTGCGCAAGATATTTTACCGACATGGGGTGACAACGGCGATAGATGTTCGACGCATGTGGCGCGAAGAAGCGGTTGACGGACTCAGATATCCCACCCGGTCGCTGAATGAGGACCGTGTCGACACGATGATTCACGATGAGGTGGGAACTCTGTACTGCAAATGCCCAGAAAGCGGCAAGGTTCGGCAGATGTCGTATAACGGGCTGGAGAGGAAACGCGGCACACAGAAGTTTCATTGTCCGGTGTCCGGCACCGGTGAAGTGTGTAAAGGGCGTGAGCAGTGCCATCGGCTCGGCGGTGTTCGCCAAGATGCAAAACGGCGCATCGTACGTATCAAGATCAACGAGGAGAAGCTTCGCACCTTTGCGGCGTTGCCAAAGCACACCTATCGATGGAAGCGGCATTACAAAAGACGCAGTGCACTGGAGCGCATCAATGCCCGGGTCGGTCGCGACTTTCAGTTGGAGCGCCACTATATGCGAGGACTTCAGACCATGCAGATGCGCGTTGCGCTGAGTCTGTCGGTGATGCTGGCGATGGCCTGTACGTCGATCCGCGAGGGTCAGTCACAGCGAATCAGATCGCTGATTTTGCAACTGGCAGCCTGACGGCTGTCAAACCATCCACTCGGCAATGCCTGGCGGCAGGTTCCTGCGCGGCCTCAATTCACACCATCGCAGAAATCAGTACAATTGACAGAGCTAAGCGACGGTGGGAGTTGCCAAAACAGCTGGAATCGGCGGCTGTGGTGGAAATCTCGGAATTTTGATGTGAGAATTTTGCCGGCGGAAACAAAATAATGCGCCAACGGGAAACTCTCGTATACAAATTTGCTAATACAATATACGAAAGATATATTATAATTGTACAACTTGGTAGATGGATTCTATGCAAACTATAGCAGACGAGGAAGAATACAGAGCCAATGTGGCACTCGTGCTTTGCAATCGCAAAGCACAGGTACTTTGGGCTCGTCGTATTCGACATGATGGTTGGCAGTTTCCACAGGGTGGAGTCGACTCCGATGAAACCTCAGATGAAGCCGCCTATCGGGAGTTAGAAGAAGAACTTGGTCTGAAACCGACCCATGTTCGCTTAATTGGCTCGACAAAGACCTGGTTCAAATATGACATCCCGAACCGTTATGCACGGTATCGCAATCAGTACGTTTTTCGGGGACAGAAACAAAAGTGGTTTCTCTTTGAGTTTGTTGGCAACGAATCGGATTTCTGTCTGGACTGTACTTCCCATCCCGAATTCGATGACTGGAAATGGGTCGACTACTGGACCCCAGCTGACCGCGTAATCAGTTTCAAGAAAGCGGTTTATAGAGAAGCGCTTAAAGAACTTGAACCCTTCGTTAACCAGATTAGTTCAATGCAGGGTATGACTAGCCGAATGACGACCCGTGTTTCAACTGACAGTTGTCAGCTTGAAACGCTATAGCAAGCGGGCGTAGTTCAATGGCAGAACTTCAGCTTCCCAAGCTGAATACGTGGGTTCGATTCCCATCGTCCGCTCCAGCTTCAATTGCCTGACAATCCGTAGCTGGATTTCAGGATTTACGATTCCGATTCCTTGATTTCAAATATTTTGACTACGCGTTCCACGTTACGGGTAGTTCTTGCGATTTCCGAAGCCATGTCCGCAATATCTGACGTAACAACCCCCATCAGGTAAACGATTTTACGGTGAACGATGATATGTATATGCGGTGAGTATTCTTTCAGTTCACCTGAAATTCTGTGTTTGACGGAAACCTGTATTAATTTGTCTTTACCTATTTCCAAAACATTGCGAGCTTTTTCTACTTTCAGTTCATTGACGACTTTTCGGACATTTTGGTGACCTTCCGCTACACTTTCAACCCATTTCTTTTCACTGGCATTACCCACTGACCCAACCAGAAGCACAATTCCATTTATTGTCGTCACATTGACGTGTGCGTGTTTACCCAGTCCCTCGTTTTTATTGAGTATGTTACTGATAGTGAAAGTGGCTTCGGTATCTGAAAGCATCTGGATGGCGCTTCGACCTTTATTGTCCGGTCCAGTTTGCGCTTGACTATTTGAAAGTGTTATGCAAGTCAGGACAATTGCGATAGAGCAGAACGCTGAATATTTAATTATGGATGGCGAGAATCTGTTCATTAGTTACCTAGTAAAATTGCAGGTTAAGGATTGGAAAAACACTTTTAAGTCAACGTTTTTCTATAACCCTATATTGTATCCTTTTGAACAGCTTGACTCACTGCTGTTCAGGTGGTGCAGACGCGCTCGAAGATACGTAGCGATTGGGTGTCAGAATTATCTCGGGATCCGGCAATTCGACAATCAATTCAGGTGTTCCATTTGAAAACATTACCCAATTCGGTTCTCGAAGCACTCTGCCGTCCGAATTGACTCGAACCAATGCTGTGACGCCATGATAGCGGGCGTCAGGATTATCGCGAAGCACTGCAAGGTGCATAACCAGGTTGTATGCATCAACTCCCATTGCAAAAATTCGCTCGAAGTCGATTGTGATAGAAGTATTTGCAGCGAGTTCTCGTCTCAGATTCACCATCGAACTGCTGCGATCGACGATCCAGTTCATGTCGGCGAACTGCACTCCATCTAAATCCTGATCTGTAATTTTGTTGAACTTCCCACTGAATATGCGGGAGGTTGAATAAACCGGAAGATCGTGCGCCTTGAGAAAATCAATATGTGGTTTGATTAAACGTCCATGCAGAGGATCGGCACTTAGGAAAATAAAGCTGGCATCTTGACGACGGCGAGGGATGAAACTGAGTGAGTGTCCGGTCAAATCACGAATGTCCTGATAACGGCCAACACTCGACTTGATATTGAGAATCTTTTTGACAGTTTCAGAGTAATCGGCTTCTTCTCGGTTGTATACATGGCTTTCGATTACTGCACCGCCCAGACGTTTCCACTCATCTGTGAACGCATCGACGGTACGTTTTGACCAGGTTGAGGGATGTTCAAGAACCAGCGCTGTCGTGTGCCCGTCACTTTTCGCGCGTCGAGCAACTGATGTGCCGTCCTGTTCGGGGGCGAGTGTAATCTGGCTGACGTGTCGCGGCAGTTTGATTCCCCCTGCATCTCCTAACAGCAAAGTCGGCACGATGAAATCTCCGAACTGCGCCATTTCTTTAACGAACTTTATGCCAAGTGGTCCAATCACAAAGTTGGCGCCGTTGTCCAAAGCGTGGTAGTAGAATTCCGTCACCATAATTGGATCGTCGCCAATATCAATCACTTCCAGAATGGGTTTTGCAGGGTTGGTGTCGGCGGCGTGCTGCGCGACTAGACCGTCCAGCAACGCTTGTGCCGCCAGATTGCTTGATGATGACAGTGGAAGCAGTATGGCTATCTTGGAAACAGAAGAAGGATTTGCAGACAATCCTGATTCGATCAATATTCGAGCAGGATGGTCGGGATACTCTTGTAACCAGGTTTGCAAGGCTCTGTTGTATTGATAGGGATCATGCATCACAGCATTGGTTCCAAGTGCTAGCAACAGCCACTGTTTTTCAATGGGGTTATCCGTATTCGTAAGTGCTTCTGCAAGGTCATCAATTGAAATACGCCGCAGGGCATCCCACAGTTTGTGGCCAACCTGGATCTGGTCGCTTCCGGACGGCAAAGCCGAATAAAGCCGCATCATTTCACGTGCCAATTGAAGCGGTTCTGCCAGTTCATCCAGATTGGAAGTGGAGTAAATTCTCAAGTGAACTACTCGAAGACGTTGAGCGGAGTCAAGAGAACTGCGGGATTCAAGTCTCGCGAGCTGCCGCAGAGCTCTTTTGTGTTTGCCTCGCGATTGCATGAATCGGATAGCTAGAATTTCAAAGTCTATTCGTTCCGACTCACCTAGTTCATTGACGCGAATCAGTTTCACAATTGACTCGGCTTCCGCAATTCGGTTTTGCAAGAATAGTGAGTTTGCGGCGTTTAGAAGATTCGAGCTTCGACTAAGGGAATTGGAATTAATTTGAGTGAGGTGGGTCCAGGGAGCATACTCGTCGAACAGTGCTGCAGTTCCGTCCAAATCATCGGATTCGGATATTATTGGAACGTCTGGTGCTGTTAATTTGATCTCAGGTGAAAGGGAACTTACAGGCGGAGCAGAATCATCGTCAGTGGAAATTTCAGGTTCGGAAGAAACGGTTTTTGTTTGTTGTGCTGTAGGTGCACAACTTGTCAAAAAAAGACAAAAAGCGGAAATTACAAGACTTCGTGAGATTGAATCAACTCTAAGCAAATCAAATCGCATGCCGAAAATCGGATTATTCATAAGGCATTTCCCCAGTTGACTCCCTGCTGTTCAGATCAAATTATAACGTGCACGAACTTCAAAATAACAAAGAAGGAAAGCTCTTCGTTGTAGCCACGCCCATTGGTAATCTGGAAGATATTTCCTTGAGGGCCATCAAGGTTCTCAACGAAGTTGACGTCATTGCCGCTGAGGATACCCGACACAGTCGAAAACTTTTGCTGAAGTTCGGAATTTCCTCTCCGATGGTTCCATATCATCAGCATAATGAATCTAGGTCGAAAGGGCAATTGCTAAAAAGATTGGCAAATGGCGAGAGCATTGCACTGATCTGTGATTCTGGGACGCCACTAATTTCCGACCCGGGCAGGTCAATTGTCAGAAGTGCTCACGAACAAAATTTTCGGGTAATTCCAATACCTGGTTCCAGCGCACTCACTTGTGCATTGTCAGTGTGTGGGTTTTCAGTTGACAAAGTTCTGTTTGAAGGGTTTTTGCCGGCAAAAAAAGTGGATCGACTGACACGATTGAAGCAACTTTCTGCAGAGCGAAGGTGTTTTGTATTCTTTGAAGCGCCACATAGAATATTAGTTTCGTTGTCGGATATTGCGGATGCATTTGGTGATGACTGTCAAGCCTGCATTGCTAGGGAAATGACAAAAATTCACGAAACAATTCGAGTCGATGAAATAGGCAATTTACTGTGTTGGGTTAAAGAAGATCAGAATCAGCAAAAAGGCGAGTTTGTGGTTTTGGTGGACAATACCGATAGACCAGTCGTAAATCAAGAAGAGAAAATTGACAATACATTGGAAGTCCTGCTTGAGGAGTGTTCACCACGAAAGGCTGCTGAGCTCGCTTCGCGAATACTTGGAGTGAGGCGCAACCCGCTCTACAAACGTGCAATGCAGATCAAAGAAGACAGTCAAGAGAATAAATCGACTGATTAGGCGCACTGAAGTTTGTGGCGGCAACTCTGCATGCCGTGCATTGTTGATTGCAGTTAGCGAAGTGCCGTTTGAAAGTCAGGTAGTTGCCGCATCAGCAAGCGCGCAATTGTTATAAAATTGTCAGTTCAGAAGAGAGCTGGTCGGGCAGTCGCTTGCAATTGCTGAAGCACAGTGTATTTTGCATTGGTTTCGCTCAAGAGGAAAGTCCGGGCTCCACGGGCAAGGTGCCAGGTAACGCCTGGGTGGTGTGAACCGACGGAAAGTGCCACAGAAAATATACCGCCTGTGAAAATCTTTGCAAATCGAATTCACAGGTAAGGGTGAAATGGTGCGGTAAGAGCGCACCGCGATATGGGTAACGATATCGGCAGGGTAAACCCCACACGGAGCAAGATCAAATAGGAATCCTTTAACGTGGCCCGCGTTGGATTCGGGTAGGTCGCTAGAGGCTCGCAGTGATGCGAGTCCCAGATGAATGACTGCCTCGATTGAAAAATCGAACAGAACCCGGCTTACAGATCAGCTCTTTTCTTACTGTACTATCCTTTTACCTTGAGAATGTTTAATCGTAAGTGACAGGGCGAACTACAAATTGTTTGTCTATTGATCGCAGAAAAATCGTTTCTGCGAGTTGTGCCTGAAG
Source organism: Arenicellales bacterium (assembly GCA_965219265.1). Lineage (GTDB taxonomy): Bacteria > Pseudomonadota > Gammaproteobacteria > Arenicellales > JAJDZL01 > JAJDZL01. The sequence goes on along the minus strand of OZ244730.1, from coordinate 1,986,462 downwards.
TTGGATTGCGCATACTGGGCAATTTCAGTCATAGGCAGCATTCACTTTTAATCAACTAGTACAAGTGGGGCTGTAGATTCCTCTCGACCAAAGTTGTCGTAGAGGTGCGTATTTCTGCACATGGTGTTTTTTGGCAGTATCATACTGCCTGTTTTATTTCTAAACAGACTTAATTTTGTTAGGAGTGAGTGTGCCCGTATCACAAGTAAAAAGCGATATTGAAATTGCCCGGCAGGCTGCTTTAAAACCTATCGGTGAAATTGGTGCAAAACTGGATATTCCTGCGAATTCCTTGATTCCCTTTGGACGAACCAAGGCCAAAGTTGATTTGCAGTTCATTGACTCGCTGAGCAGTCGACAAGACGGCAAACTGATTTTGGTTACAGCGATAACCCCGACCCCTGCGGGGGAAGGTAAAACAACCACGACTGTCGGATTGGGCGACGGCTTGAACCGAATCGGCAAAGACGCAACGATTTGCCTGCGGGAGCCCAGTCTTGGACCATGTTTCGGCATGAAAGGCGGCGCAGCTGGAGGCGGGTATGCACAAGTCGTTCCTATGGAAGATATCAACCTCCACTTCACTGGCGATTTTCATGCCATAGGAACCGCTCACAATCTGCTTTCCGCACTGGTCGATAATTCGATCTACTGGGGTTCCGATGCTGAGTTGGACAGTAGAAGGGTGGCGTGGCGCAGAGTGGTTGACATGAACGACAGGGCGTTGCGACAGATTGTATGTTCGCTGGGAGGGGTATCAAATGGATTTCCTCGTGAGAGCGGATTTGACATCACGGTTGCAAGTGAAATTATGGCGATATTCTGTCTGTCAGAAAATCTGCGCGACCTAGAAGACCGGCTTGGCCGCATTATTGTCGGATACCGCCGCGATCGTTCACCAGTGATGGCGAAAGAATTGCATGGACACGGCGCAATGACTGTTTTGTTGAAAGACGCATTTGCTCCCAATCTCGTACAGACTCTTGAGAACAATCCGGCACTGGTCCACGGTGGTCCGTTTGCCAATATCGCACACGGTTGCAACTCTGTTGTGGCTACTCGCGCGGCACTAAAAATGTCTGATTATGTGATTACCGAAGCAGGATTTGGTGCCGATTTGGGGGCGCAGAAATTCTTTGATATAAAGTGTCGTTCGGCTGGCTTGAATCCCTCCGCTGTGGTCGTAGTGGCAACAATTCGTGCGCTTAAAATGCACGGAGGCGTCGCTAAATCCGACCTAAAAACGGAAAATATAAGTGCGGTTGATGCTGGCTGCGTGAATTTGCAACGTCATCTGTCTAATGTCGCGAAGTATGGTTTGCCGGCGATCGTAGCAATCAATCGCTTCATTACCGATACGGATGCAGAAGTGGATGCTGTACGCAGACGATGCGAATCAATGGGTATCGAAGCGTTCGATTGTACCCACTGGTCAGACGGCGGTGCTGGAACTGAGCGATTGGCCCATAGAGTCGTTGAACTGGCCGATTCGAATGAAGCCCAATTTAATGTTCTTTATGACAGCGAGCTTTCGCTTGAAGAAAAGATTCGCAAGACTGCGCAGGAAATCTACGGTGCCTCCGATATTGCCATAGAAAGCAAGGCAGCGACTTATTTGTCGCAGCTGCAGAACAACGGATTTGGCAATCTACCGATTTGCATGGCCAAGACTCAATACAGTTTCTCAGTCGACCCGAAGGCTTTAGGAGCTCCAGAAGGGCATATCGTTCCAATTCGTGAAGTGCGGTTGCTGTCTGGTGCCGAATTTGTCGTAGCAATCTGTGGAGATATTATGACGATGCCAGGTCTTCCTCGAATTCCGGCCGCCAATTCAATCCATCTTGGCGCTGATGGTCAAGTTGAAGGCTTGTTCTAGTTCATCCTGACATTGAGATTTCTGAGAGTTTCTCCCTTAAGCCGAGAGGCTGTTGGCTCAATATAGATACGGCTGGATTCACTGTGTTGCGCGGCAAACCTGATAACATGTCAAGCACTATGCAAAACCAACTTTGCCTGCCACATCGATTGACTCGTTTGATCAGGTTTGAATAGCGGATGGCGATCAGAACGCTGGACCGCGAGCACCTGCGAAGTTCGCCGTTTCATCCCCGTTTGTTCGGTACCAATGGAGCTGTAACCAGCGAGCACCATCTAGCGGCAAATGCCGGGGCAGATATTTTGAAAGCGGGCGGAAACGCAGTGGACGCTGCTGTTGCCGCTGCACTCGTGGAAGGGGTTGTCAATCCGCACCAGCATACAATTGGCGGCGAGTGTCCGATGATCATTCAGATGGCGGACGAAAAACAACCTGTCGTCGTGAACGGAAATACAATGGCGCCGGAAAATGCCACTGTGTCCAACTATCGCGCACGAGGCTACAGCGATGTACCTGATACGGGAATTCTGGCCGCCGGCGTACCGGCTGCTATTGGTGCCTATACGACGGCGCTCGAAAGATTTGGAACTTTGTCATTTGCGGACGTTTGTGCTGCTGCACTTGCGCTGGCGCGAGACGGATTCCCCGCTCATCGCGGTCTCCTGTATATGCCTGATTTCGGCGTTCGCGATATTCAGGAATTGATTCGAACCAACTGGAAGAATTCTGCGGAAGTCTATTTGCCCGACGGCAGGCTGCCAGGTCCCGGTCAACTGATTCGCAACTCGGCGCTCGCTGATTGCTTTCAAACTCTTGCAGCATCCGAGAACTCCGCAGGTGGCACTCGTCGCGATGGGGTCACCGCGGTTCAAAAAGAATTTTACTGCGGTGACATCGCAGCTCAAATTACCCGCCACGCCGAAGACGCAGATGGCTTTCTGACGCGTAGCGACCTGCAAGCTTTTGTCACCAAGATCGAATCACCCGTATCAGTCGATTACGCAGATGTACGCGTTTTCAAGTGTGGCGCCTGGAATCAAGGACCTGCGCTTTTGCAGACACTATCAATTCTGAAGAATTTCTCCATTGGAGCAATGGAGCACAATTCAGCCGACTATCTTCATATTGTCATTGAAGCGGTAAAACTTGCTTTTGCCGATAGAGAACAGTGGTATGGAGATCCAGAACAAGTCGATGTTCCAATTCAGGAATTGTTGAATGACTCGTACGGTGTCAATCGCTCGAAACTGATCGATCCGGACACCGCCAACGCTGAGGTACGCCCTGGCAACCCGCTTCGAGACCTTGCGGTAATGCCGGTTGAAGATCGACTTGGTGGAAAATCTTGGGGACATGGCACTGTACATGTTGATGCCGTAGACCGGCACGGCAACATGGTTGCTGCAACGCCGAGCGGAGGCTGGCTCAAATCTTCAGAACTAGTAAAAGCGCTTGGCGTCCCGCTCGGAAATCGGTTAATGACGTTTTATCTTCAACCCGACCATCACCCAAATCTTGTCGCACCGCATAAACGGCCGCGGACAACCATCAGTCCGACGATGGTTCATCGCAACAACAGACCATGGATGGTTTACGGCAGTATGGGCGGCGATCAACAGGATCAGTGGATGCTCCAGTTTCTACTGAATCGGGTGGTGTTTGGCATGACGATTGCCGAGTCAATCGAGGCACCCAAGTTTTCAAGTCATCATTGCCCTGGTTTCTTTGCTCCGCATGAATTTTTCATCAACCTCGTCAATATTGAGGAAAAAGTCGGTGACAAGGTATTCGGTGAACTCAGATCACGGGGTCACGACATTCAGGCTGTGCCGGATTGGACTGAAGGCTATCTTCTCGCCATTGAGAGAAATCCGGAAAATGGAGTACTTGAAGCGGGATATGATCCCCGCGGCGCAAAAGGGGACGTATTTCCAGCAGCTGCCTGTTGTTGGTAGCGGGTGACTTGAATTTAGTACCGAGATTTCTGATCGCTTAACGCAGAGCAGGAATCGAAATATCACGCTGCAAGCAGGCCGCTTTCACCGTATTTTGTAACAGAGAGGCGATCGTCATCGGGCCGACTCCTCCCGGTACAGGGGTGATTGCACCCGCGATGTTTATGGCCTTGTCAAATTCAACATCTCCCACAAGAACCATCTTGCCGGATTCCGCTTTGATTCGATTGATACCGACGTCGATGACTGTCGCTCCGGGCTTGATCCAAGTTGCTTTTACGATGTGGACCTTACCGACGGCAGAAATTAGAATATCTGCATCACGGCACACCTGATCCAGGTCTTTGGTGCGAGAGTGTGCAATTGTAACCGTGCAATTTTCCTGCAGCAACAGTGCAGCTAGCGGTTTGCCGACAATATTGGACCTTCCTACAATGACTGCATGAGCGCCGTTTAGATTGCTTGTGTGAGACTTCAAAAGCTGTATGCAGCCGAGCGGTGTACAGGGCACCATGCCGTCCAGACCAACAGTCAATCGCCCGGCGTTGATAACGTGGAACCCGTCGACATCCTTGTCGGGAAGTATGGTGCTGATGACTCTATTCGGATCAATGTGGTCAGGAAGCGGCAGTTGCACAAGAATACCATGTACTAGCGGGTCAGAATTCAGCCTTTCGATCAATTCCAGCACGCCGGTTTCCGAAACGCCGACATCCAGCTTGTTGTGAAATGAATTCATCCCCGCGTGCGAGGTTTGGATGATTTTGTTCCGAACGTACACTTGACTGGCATCGTTTTCTCCAACCAGCACGACTGCCAATCCGGGGGTTAGGCCATGTTGCGATTTCAACTGCTCCACTTGCAAAGCAACATCTTGTCTCAGTTCAGTTGCAAGTGCTTTACCATCAATAATATGTGCCATTGTTCACCTGTAGTTATGATTCTAATTACTTGGATTGCTGTAAGCCAAGTGGTGATTTTATATTTTCAAGGTGAGTTCGTTGCTAAAATATTTTGTTTAGTCACGAAATTTCGTGGTGCTTTTGGTTTAGTTTTGATTTTACCTAGGATTGTTTGTGTATATGACTAACGCAGTTAATAATTATTCTTGCAGAAAGTTGCCGATCGTCGGTGTACTGGGGTCTGGAAGTAGCGCACATGACAATCAGTCAACGGTTCTCGGGCAGTGGCTCGCTACCCAAAGTGTTCATCTGCTAACAGGAGGGGGAGGCGGTGTTATGCAAGCAGTGAGCAAAGCGTTTGCTGAATCCGAATGCCGCGTGGGAATGGTCATTGCAGTAGTTCCAGGTGAATATGACAGGCTGGCGCAGGTCTACGTGTCGAGCCCGCACTATCCAAATCCTTGGGTTGAAATCCCAATTTACACGCACTTGTCTTCTACAGGCGTACTAGGTACGAGTGAATGGTCGAGAAATCACATTAATGTGCTGAGTTCTAACGTCATTGTTCTGCTGCCAGGAAAAGCGGGAACATCTTCAGAAGCGAAACTAGCTGTCCACTACGGCAAACCCGCTGTTGCTTGGCTTGAAAATTGGGATCAAATCGAAGATCTTCATCCGGACATTGCCGTGGTCAGTACCATACAGGAGGTGCAAGAATTCGTACTAGGTGAAATCCGGACGAAAAATGGATGAGTTGGAACGTTCACTTCTGAACGTATTCACAAACTCTGATTTGAACCGAATGGTGAGTCAGCGAAAGGACCAAGCCAAGCTTGATTCTCTTCAATCCGATGCGTCGTCTCGCTACTGCTTGTTCTTTGAGGATCGTTTTTTGATGCGCGACGCAGCGGCCCTCGGTCCGGTATTCCTAAATGCAAACGAGGTTGGTGCAATTCAGCGCTCCGCACGAAATGTAGTGTTTCTGGGATCAAGAGATGCAAAACACTTTTTTGCGTTGGAACTGCTCAGTCATTCGGCTGCGGAGAAATTGCTGAGTGAAACCGTCACATTTGCAGGTCTTCGCGAAAGTGGCCATTCCTTGACCGCACAAGATGCTACGATGCTGTCGTACGCGAAAGCGATGTTCCACTGGCACCGCGCACATGAGTTCTGTGGCACCTGTGGGACGAAAACGCAGTCGATTGAAGGCGGGCATTCGAGACGTTGCATGAACGCGAAATGCAACAAAACTCACTTTCCGCGAACCGACCCAGCAATTATCGTAGCCGTTATAAAAGATGATCGGTGTTTGTTCGGCAGACAGAAATTCTGGCCGAATTATCGCTACTCTGTGATTGCAGGTTTTGTTGAACCAGGCGAAAGTGTCGAACAGGCTGTCGTTAGGGAAGTGCAGGAAGAAACCAACATTCATCTGAACACGGTGCATTACCATTCTTCTCAGCCTTGGCCATTTCCCGGATCAATCATGCTCGGATTTACGGCAACCGCCTCAAACTTTGATATTCAATTGAATGATGGTGAACTGCAAGAAGCGCACTGGCGAAATGTTGATGAGATCGTTGGTGGATTGGAATCTGGAACATTTAGGCTACCGCCCAAACTATCCATTGCCTATCGCCTGATTGAGGACTGGTTTGATGCAAGTTCGACCGACAGTCTGGCAAACATCATTGAAAATCTCGGCATAGTTCGATCATGGTGACTGACACCGCAGCAGGCGAGAGTTATAATTGCCCTCAATGAGGCACCAGCTAGGAGAACCGATTGCCAGAGACAGCAGGAACTGCAAGAAAACGGGTTCTGGGTGACATACGCCAGTCCCTGAGTCAGCTTGACGATTCCGTCAAACAGGCGGTAAATGCGGAATATGATCGCGTTAGATCATCGGAGGCACCCAGGCCTGTAGTCGATGGCATACTAGTCGACAAGTTCATTGAAAAACACACCGCTGTGAAAGGATCAGTGAAGATTGTCTCAAATTTCGCTGAAGTTCCAGCAGCGGTGAGTGAATTTCTGAACGAGCACGATTTACCTAATGAATTGGTAATGGGGCAATCCGATTTTCTGTCACAATTTGACTGGCCACAAGATTGGAAAATCAGCAAACGAACGGCACAAAAGACCGATGCCATTTCAGTAACCGATGCCATTTGCGTCATTGCAGAAACTGGAACCATTGTCATTGCAAGTTCTCCAAAAGTCTCTTCTACGCATCTGTTTCTCCCGGAAAATCATATTGTGATTTTGAATTTCGGACAAGTTGTGCGCCATTTGGAAGATGCATTGAAGATCAGTACGCCGCAAATTGAGAGTGAATCACGCGGCTTTCATATGATCACCGGACCATCGAAAACTGCGGATGTGGAGCAGACTATTCAGTATGGTGCGCATGGGCCAAGACGGCTCCACATTGTTATGATCAATGCGGGATGAAAAGAGTGCCGATGATTTCAAATCATAATAGTGCGATTGATTCATGAATGGGACTGAAACCCCGCTTCGGCAATCAAGTTTCAACTATGAGGAACTTCTGTCATGCGGGCGAGGGGAAATGTTTGGAGCGGGTAATGCACAGCTGCCGCTCCCCCCGATGCTGATGTTCGATCGCATTACCAACATCAATTGCGATGGAGGAGAGTTTGGTAAAGGACAAGTCGAGGCGGAACTCGATATTCGACCGAATTTGTGGTTTTTTGATTGCCATTTTCGAGGTGACCCGGTAATGCCTGGCTGCCTTGGCCTTGATGCTCTGTGGCAACTGGTCGGATTTTATCTAGGCTGGCTGGGGAATCACGGCAGCGGGCGAGCGCTTGGTGCGGGCGAAGTTAAATTTACCGGTCAGGTCACCGGCAATATAGAGCTATTGTCCTACCGAATCAATATGAAGCGTGTCATATCGAGAAAGTTTGTAATGGGCGTTGCGAATGGAATTGTTGAAGCGGATGGACAGCCAATTTATACCGGTGCCGATTTGCGAGTCGGACTTTTTAAACTGGGTTGAAGCGCAGATGAGACGAGTTGTTGTAACGGGACTAGGAATCGTATCGAGCATTGGCAATAATTGTCATGAGGTTACGCAGTCGCTGCGCAATGGCACCTCCGGCGTGGAATTCGTTCCAGAGTATGAAGAACTGGGGTTTCGCAGCCAGATTCATGGGTCGATTGACATTGATTTGGGGAGCAGAATCGAGCGCAAAGCTTTGCGCTTCATGGGCGATGGCGCCTCTTTCAACTTTATTGCCATGCAGGAGGCTATTGAGGATTCGAGATTGACGCAGGAGCGGATTTCAAACCCTCGCACTGGCATGATCATGGGCTCCGGCGGTGCGTCCACTGAAAACATCGGAATTGCGATAGATATGCTGCGAAAGCGAGGTATTCGAGGAGTCGGTCCCTATCAGGTGCCACGTACAATGTCCAGTACGAACTCTGCAACTCTGAGCACATATTTCAAGATTCGAGGTATCAGTTATTCGGTCAGCTCAGCTTGTGCTACCAGTGCACATTGCATCGGTAGCGGTATGGAGCAGATTCAGATGGGAAAGCAGGACATTATGTTCGTAGGTGGCGGCGACGAGATTCACTGGACCATGACGATGCTGTTTGATGCCATGCGTGCGCTTTCCGCCGGCTACAACGATCGGCCGAAGGAGGCTTCTCGTCCCTTCGATGCGAACCGCGATGGTTTTGTCATTTCTGGCGGCGGTGGGGTAGTGATCCTTGAGGAGCTGCAAAGTGCCCTTGATCGAGATGCCAAAATATATGCAGAGCTGGTTGGATATGGTGCTACCTCAGATGGTTACGATCTTGTACAGCCTTCAGGAGATGGTGCAGTCCGCTGCATGGAAATGGCGTTGCAGGATGTCACCCATCCAGTTCAGTACATCAACGCGCACGGAACCAGCACGCCGGTGGGAGACACCAGCGAACTGGGCTCGATCAGCAAAGTTTTCGACGATATTCCGTATATTGCATCTACCAAGTCGTTGACCGGTCACGCGCTGGGTGCAGCGGGAGTAAATGAGGCAATCTATACATTGCTGATGATGGAAATCGGATTCATCAGCCCGTCAATCAATGTTGAGAACATTGATCCAGAAGCTTCAAAATTTCCAATTGTTCGAGAACTTATAGACGGTATTGACCTCCAAACTGCCATGTCGAATAGCTTTGGTTTTGGAGGAACCAATTCTTCTCTGGTTTTTCAGCGCTTGTCCGAGTAGTTTGCCACAAACCTCAAATTTGCGGACAGAGGGATTCATCCGCCCGAATCGAAACCCTCTTCATGTCGCAGTCTGGCTGCTGATCATCTGTGTAATGATCTATGTAATCATTGCGATCGGCGGATACACACGTCTCACCAACTCGGGCCTGTCAATCGTTACCTGGCAACCCGTGTCCGGAATTATCCCACCCTTAACTGAGGATCAGTGGCAGTCTGAATTCGATATCTACAAGCAATTTCCGGAATTCCAAATTGTCAATCCAGATTTGACGCTCGTAGGATTCAAGCAAATTTTCTGGGTTGAATATGTTCATCGCCTTGCTGGAAGATTAGTTGCTCTCGTTTACTTGCTGCCTTTTTTTTATTTTCTGTTTCGTGGCTATCTGACTCGAAGATTTATTGTCAGGTTGGCTGCCGTATTCGTTCTGGGCGGAGTTCAGGGGCTATTGGGCTGGTATATGGTGAAAAGCGGACTGATTAACAATCCGTCGGTTAGCCAGTATCGGCTAACCGCCCATCTCAGTCTGGCGGTAGTTTTGTACAGTTACGTTCTATGGCTGTCGGTGAGTCTGTTCGAATTTCATGCTTTAGAGAAACACCCGTCACTGCCGAGCATTCGCCGTTTGGCTGTTGTATGTATTGGGCTGATGGCACTCATGCAGCTCAGTGGCGGTTTTATGGCGGGAACTCATGCAGGATTTGTGATTAATACATTTCCAGATATGAACGGTAAGTGGGTACCTGACTTGCTGTTTCCCCTCTCTCCACTATGGCGCAATCTATTTGAAAATGTCATAACGATACAATTTTTTCATCGCTGGACGGCAGTTGCCACTGTTCTCGCAATTGCCGTGTTGTGGCTGCAGCGATTTCGGATCAAGAGTAAATCCGTTAGGCTAGGAATTGACATCGCGTTCTTGGCTGCACTGATGCAATTCTCGCTCGGTGTCTCAACACTCCTCAGTCAGGTTGAAATTTCCATCGCCATAGCGCATCAATCTGGTTTCGTGCTACTATTGAGTGTATTGATCATACTGATCAGGGCCACATTACCTACAAATGTGCACTCGTCAAATTCGGCGACCTAACCATCTTCGGGTAGGAATGAGTAGAGGACTAGATCATTAAAACCTGGATCCGCAACCCATTGGCAATTTTCGCAGATGACGCTGGTGGTGGCATTGTAATAGAGGATTCACGCATCATCGAATGCGTTTTGAGGAATGCCCGTCCGGAGCCAACTGTCGACAAAATCATGGACGCATCTGAGCACGTCATACTGCCAGGTCTCATCAATACTCACCACCATTTTTTTCAGACACTGACTCGGGCTAATGAACGAGCGCTGAACAAGGAATTATTCAACTGGCTAGAAGCTCTATATCCAACTTGGTCTGGATTGACGGCTGATTATTTAGATGTTGCCACGCGACTTGCCCTTGCAGAATTACTGCTCTCCGGCTGTACGACTGCGGCCGATCATCATTACGTTTTTCCAGCCGGCCTGGAGCAGTCTATTGACATTCAAGCCCATGCTGCCAGTGAAATGGGTATGCGCGTCACCTTGACTCGGGGGAGTATGGATCTTTCGACTGATGACGGTGGATTACCACCTCGATCATTGGTGCAAGATGCAGATGTAATTCTTTCAGACAGTGAAAGAGTGATTGACATCTATCATGATCCGCAGGAGGGCTCTTATCGACAGATTGCACTTGCACCGTGCTCGCCATTTGCAACGACTGCTGAAGTGATGCAAGAATCCGCTCAATTAGCGGCCAATAGGGATGTCATCCTGCATACGCATCTTGGCGAAACCCAAGATGAGAAGCGATTTTGTATACGTGAATTTGGCTGTCGTCCCCTCGAATATCTGGAAGAAATGGGCTGGCTGAACGATCGAACATGGCTTGCCCACGGCATTCACTTTAATCGAGATGAGATTCAACAGCTGGGTTCTGCAGGAGTTGGTGTTTCACACTGCCCTGGATCGAACATGCTGCTTGCTTCTGGAATTTGTCCTGCACTCGAACTCGAAGAATCGGGAGTAAAAATTGGAATTGGCGTCGACGGTTCGGCATCGGAAGACGCCTCCAATCTCATACAGGAAACGCGCCACGCTCTACAGATTCAGCGCTTGCGTTATGGATCTGCCCGTGTCAGTCATCTCGACGTCATTCGCTGGGCAACGGAAGGGTCAGCAGCGTGTCTGAGGCGTAATGACATCGGCAGCATCAAAGTAGGCAAACAGGCTGATTTAGCCATGTACAAGTTGGATGAACCGCGATTTTCAGGTGCGGGCGATCCACTCGCTGCGGTAATCCTTTGCGGTGCGCATCGTGCTGATCGAGTCATGATTGGCGGTAAGTGGCGAGTAGTTGACGGAGAAATTCTAGGTCTGGATCTGGAAGCATTGATGGCTCGACATGGAAAAGCGGCGAAAGAATTGACCGCAAACAGATAGTTGGAAGATTGACGAATTCTTTACGAAATTCCTGCCCAGTTGGATACTAATGCGTTCAGGTGATTTAAAGATTCTGTCCAAATTTGAAATTCAAATCTCTCACGAATCTGCAGAACATTTAAATATTTCGTCCGATTCTCAGTGCCCCTTCAACTTCTTCAAGACGGCCGTCAACTGCGTCATAAATCAAGCCGTAAATTGATATGGTCTGCGAGACCAACGGGTGATTGGCAATTTGTTCGACATCCTCGCGCACACTTTCCTTGAGATTCTGTATCGTCAGCCATTTGACGTGGCGACCTTCTGTCGATCCGGGCTCACTTCCAACATTACGCCACGAGCCATCCTTGAATTCCGCCGCCTGCAGACTTTCCTCAAGCAATTCTCCCATTAATTCATCGGTAATTATTCCCAGTCCGCATTGTGTGTGTTGAATTACAAACCATACCAAGGTTCCGAGTAGTTTGTGTGAAACAACAAGTGACCGAATAGCGTCGTCGCTCGCTCTTCCACCAGCATTGCGAATGACATGCGCATCTCCTTCGGATATCCCAGCAAACTTGGCCGGGTCCATACGAGCATCCATGCAGGTTAGAATTGCGACTTGCCTCGCCGGTTTGGCATAGAGGGTTGCCCTGAAGCCAAAATTGGCAACATGGGCACGGTTGGCGGCCAGAATTTCATTCAGAATTTTTCTCATTTCGCTTACTCAGTTATCTCTGTAAAAATTGACAATCAAATTTTCAAATTTTGTGATCCTAATTGCATTAGGTAGAGGAGTTTTTGTAGGGCAATTCCGGCTGTCACGCTGAAAATATATTTCAATTGTTCTGAAAATTCTCCAAAATCAGTTTAGTGGTTGCATTGAGTGGATAGGATACTCTATAGCGAATTACCCATTACCGATTCACTATAATTTGCTAACCAATTTCTTGACACTACATCCATTCAATTTGTCGAGAGTTGGACATGAACGGGATATTTATTCAAATAGTACTAACCTGCGTTTCTAAATTTCCAAGTAGATTTGCAGGGACGGCGGCCGCATTTGGCCTGATGACGTTCTCCTCCGTCGCGAATGCTTCTGAAACAGCATTCATCTTCAACACGTTTTCATTCATTATATGGGGTGCGCTCGTGATGTGGATGTGCGCCGGCTTCACCATGCTTGAAGCGGGGTCGGTTCGTTCACCTTGTTTTACAGTTCCACTGCGAACGAACGAGCGTTGCTGGCAGGCAATGTCGATGCACTGGATTCGGTTCTTGAATCCAATTATTCGACGAAGTCCATCTGGTTATTCCAGATGGATTTCGTCGCGACGACTGCGTCAATCGTATCCGGGACACTGGCGGAACGAGTTAAGCTCTGGTCGTTTTTCATTTTCACGATATTTCTCACAGCGCTCATCTATCCCGTCATAGGCGCTTGGACCTGGGGCGGAGGATGGTTGAACGATATGGGATTTCAGGACTTTGCTGGATCGACCATAGTCCATTCAACCGGAGGCTGGGCGGCGCTTGCCGGCGCAATCGTGGTGGGTGCGAGATTGAACAAATTCCGAAAGGATGGAACCGTCAAGAACACACCTCCATCAAATGTTCCCGCGGTTACGCTCGGAGTTTTCATATTGTGGTTGGGCTGGTTCGGTTTCAACGGCGGCTCCCAGCTTGCAATGGACTCTGCAGCCAATGTGGTTGCAATGAGTATCGTGCTTGTGAACACCAACCTGGCAGCTGCGGCGGGTGTAATGGTAGCAGTTTCCGTGTCTCGTCCTTTGCTGGGTCGAGTTGATTTGCTGGCAGTTCTCAATGGTGCCATAGCAGGACTGGTTTCAATTACCGCAGGCCCAGACATAGTCGATCACCAGTGGGCAATCGTGATCGGTGGAATCGGCGGTCTGATTAGTACCGTGGGTGTGAAAGTGCTTGAATTTTTTAAAGTCGATGATGTAGTCGGAGCAATTCCTGCCCACCTGTTTGCCGGCATTTGGGGAACAATTGCAGTCTGCATTGCGGCGGGCGGCAATTTAGGAGTACAATTGATTGGGATAGTGGCGATTGGTGCATTCGCTTTCGTGAGCTCTTTTGTCTTGTGGACAATTCTAAAAGTCGTTATGGGTGCTCGAGTGACTCAAAATGTGGAAGAACTTGGACAAGATGTGGCGGCACTTGGAATCGAAGCCTATCCGGAATTTATGATCATGCCTGATCATGATGATTTTGGCGATTATGCTCAGGACAAATAGTCAGCTATAGTTAAGCGCCTTGTATATGAACTAGCAGGATGAATCCGGTTACTACACACCGATTTCATTTCTATTATTTCGAAAATTATCCAGCATCAGTTGAGTGGTTGCTTCGAGTGGATTGGATACACAAGAGCGAACTACCCACGACCGATTCGGCTATAATCCGCTACTTGGTTTCTTGAAATTGTGTCCATTCAATTTGGCGAGAGGAGGTCATGAGAAGGAAATATTTTCAAGATAGAACAGTTTGTGTTTCTGGTGTTCCTAGCAGATTTGCAGGGACGGTGGTCGCATTCGGACTGATGATGTTCTCTTCTGTTGCGAATGCATCTGAAACAGCATTCATCTTCAACACGTTTTCATTCATTTTATGGGGTGCGTTCGTGATGTGGATGTGCGCCGGCTTCACCATGCTTGAAGCGGGGTCGGTTCGCACCAAAAATGCTTCCGTGATCTGCCTGAAAAATATCGGACTGTATTCTATTGCGGGACTCGCCTACTACGTCATTGGATACAATCTGATGTACGTTGATGTTGGTGATTTCATTGGTTCGTTCACCTTGTTTTACAACTCTACCGCGAACGAACTAGCGTTACTGGCAGGCAATGCTGATGCACTGGATTCGGTTCTGGAATCCAATTATTCGACGATGTCGGACTGGTTCTTTCAGATGGTTTTCGTCGCGACGACAGCGTCAATCGTATCCGGAGCACTGGCGGAACGAGTTAAGCTCTGGTCGTTTTTCATTTTCACGATATTTCTCACAGCGCTCATCTATCCCATCATAGGCGCTTGGACCTGGGGTGGAGGATGGTTGAACGAAATGGGATTTCAGGACTTTGCTGGATCGACCATAGTCCATTCAACCGGAGGCTGGGCAGCGCTTGCCGGCGCAATCGTGGTGGGTGCGAGATTGAACAAATTCCGAAAGGATGGAACCGTCAAGAACACACCTCCATCAAATGTTCCCGCAGTTACGCTCGGAGTTTTCATATTGTGGTTGGGCTGGTTCGGTTTCAACGGCGGCTCCCAGCTTGCAATGGACTCTGCGGCCAATGTGGTTGCAATGAGCATCGTGCTCGTGAACACCAACCTTGCAGCTGCGGCGGGTGTAATGGTAGCAGTTTCCGTGTCTCGTCCTTTGCTGGGTCGAGTTGATTTGCTGGCAGTTCTCAATGGTGCCATAGCAGGACTGGTTTCAATTACCGCAGGCCCAGACATAGTCGATCACCAGTGGGCAATCGTGATCGGTGGAATCGGCGGTCTGATTAGTACCGTGGGTGTGAAAGTGCTTGAATTTTTCAAAGTCGATGATGTAGTCGGAGCAATTCCTGCCCACCTGTTTGCCGGCATTTGGGGAACAATTGCAGTCTGCATTGCGGCGGGCGGCAATTTAGGAGTACAATTGATTGGGATAGTGGCGATTGGTGCTTTCGTTTTCGTAAGCTCTTTCGTCTTGTGGGCAATTCTGAAAGTCGTTATGGGTGCTCGAGTGACTCAAAATGTGGAAGAACTTGGACAAGATGTGGCGGAACTTGGAATCGAAGCCTATCCGGAATTTATGATCATGCCTGATAGTGATGATTTTGGCGATTATGATCAGGACAAATAATCAGTTATATTTAAGCGGCTTTGTATATGAACGACACAAACATAAAGGAGAACCTCAATGGAAATTCCTTCCGATCGCATCGATAATGCTCTGATATTGAAACCAGGAGGACGTGTTGACGGACAGAATGCACTTGAGTTTCAAGCGGCTATTGACTCTGCAATAGATGCTACCAACGATTCCGTAATATTGGAATTGAGTGATTTATCCTACATCAGCAGTGCTGGTCTTCGGGTCATTTTGCTGCTTGCAAAGACTTTGCGAAGTCGAAATGTTCAGTTTTCGATGTGCTCCATTTCTGATACAGTAAAGGATGTATTCGAAATCAGTGGATTCGGCAAAATTATTCCTACACACGCCACTCGCGACGACGCACTCGCTTCGATCAAATAACACGGACGAACTTCCGGTGGGCCGGCAGTGTGTCAGCAGCGTGAACACTTGCCATGATTCTTTTGGACAGTCCTGCCTTTGAATTTGAATGTTTATTTGTCAAACAAGTTCGGTTACACCTTCCCCAGACAGACTCGGCAAATTAGTATCCAGCACAACAAAATGTAACTGGATGCAGGTACTGAATTTCAAGCAATGTGCTTGATATGAACTATCCCAAATTCCTCTGAATCCGCAAGTTTCGCTTTGAAGATTGCTCCGTTTGGAAAATTTAACGGATCTTCGGTTGATACCATTTCTAGCAGAATTCGAGCAGTACCGCGACTGCCAATGAGTAACGGCAATTGTTGGAAAGTTTTTGCGTGATTACGAAAACCCTGCAACGTGCGTTTGCGAAAATCAGGTCGGCTTTCACCATTAGGGGGAGAATCGCCAGCTGCTAACAAAGGATTGATTATTTCAGAACTGACATCGTTCCAATCCCCTAGCAGACGTTCGTTAAGGAGTGGTTCCATAACAATTTCCAAATTCAGTTGATCACTGATGATTTGGGCGGTGGTCATCGTTCGTTTTGAGGGAGGAGTGATGATCACATGTGGAATTAGACTGTGCCGCCGTAATTTAACTACCGCCAATTCGGCTTGCGCTATGCCTGACTGCGTCAATTCTGGATTTCGGTCACCTCCTGATGCAACAAAATTGATGTTGGCCAAGGTTTCTCCGTGTCGCATGAACAGTAAACTCCGGTGATTTTTAGCGTCG
Source organism: Arenicellales bacterium (assembly GCA_965219265.1). Taxonomy (GTDB): domain Bacteria; phylum Pseudomonadota; class Gammaproteobacteria; order Arenicellales; family JAJDZL01; genus JAJDZL01. The sequence goes on along the minus strand of OZ244730.1, from coordinate 1,970,002 downwards.
GTCATCTGGGAATAGCACTCTTACCGGGTTGTAATCTACATGAAACACTTTGTCTTTATCAAAGCGTTGGTCGTCCAGAATCCAGGCCACCATCATTCGAGTCAGTGCTCCGTCGCTCAGTGCCGGAGTGTGCCCGGTATCCTCAACTTGTATGACAGAGAAGTTGTCATGATTTCGCATTCGATCTACAGTTTCATTTGTAGTGGAGTCGCTTTGGGTACCGTGCAGCAACAGAATTGGACACCTCAGTAGATTCCATTCGTTCCATATGTCGAGACTACTGTCGGCTTCCGCGCGATAAGCAAGCATGGCTCGAAGATCATGGCGGTAAATTCGCCCACTTTCATTTTCAGACCAGCACGTCTTGTTATGTGCACTGTGTAACAATACAGCGTCAAGTGCCGGTCCCTCATGCTTTGCGGCGGCACCGGTACGTCGGAACATCTCGGCCGGACTATGGAACACATAGTGGCGTGCGACCGAAATCGCCCGCCTTGCACGTCTTGTCAGCGGAATATAAGGACCGCTGTCGTTGAGGACAATCCGCCGCACTCGGTCCGGATTGCGGGCGGCAAATCGGATGGCGGTAGACCCGCCTAGTGAAGATCCAAGCAGAGTACAGGAATCCAAAGCCAGAAAATCCATGAATTGCGTCAATTGTTCTACATAGGATTCGAGACTGTAGTCGGAAAGCTCTGACATCCAGCCGCTACGTCCCCGTCCAGCTAGGTCCAGTCCAATAACCCGCACCTCCGGCATTGCATCCAATGCCAGAAAATCGAAGCGCTGGACTACATTGGTGAGGCCGCCGATGGCAATCATCGGTTCGCCTTCACCCCCTAAGTCGGAATAGGCCAGCGGTACTGAATATGTCTTGCCAATTCCTACGACTAGGTCCTGAAGCTGCGCCGGATGCTGGTAATGAAAACTATAAAGTGGCGGCCAGTTATCGATTCCGCTTAATTTTGCTGAGATCAATTCGTCATAAACTTTCCAGCTCATGTCCCCGACTCTGGGTGCGCCGAGTGCGCTGTGTCTATCGCGCAGTGCGGTGTCGGCTCGACGTGCTGCCATCATGGGATGAAACTCGGTTATGGGGAGGGTTCCAGTTCGCCAACTGGTTCAGGCTCAATCCGGAGTACGTAGAGTCAAGGTAATGCGGTTTCGACCTTCGCGCCTCTCGTAGGCGGCTTCGTCAATTAGAGTCTTCACGAAGTACACTCCCAATCCGCCTATTGCGCGTTCTTCCAATTCGTCATCCAATGAAGGTTCTGCAGCTTCCGAAAATGGGTCGAATGGATTTCCTTCGTCCTCCATCAGCACAACCAGGCAGTCATCAGATTCAGTCAAAGTGATGTGAATATCCCTTTTTTTTTCTTGCCCCTTAAATCCATAATTGACTACGTTGCTAATTAACTCATCCAGTGCAAGGTTGGTTTTGAAAATCCATTCAGATGGCCAACCTCGATTCTCACCGAATATTTCAATTTCTTCGGCACTACGCGCTAATTCGGAAAGATCGCATTTCAGTGTGAGGGATAATGTTGTTTCGTCTGTCGAAGATTGTTCGCTACTCGCTTGCACATCCATTGAATCTTGATTATTTACGACTAATTTCTCTTTGAAATGCATGACTACGCAAGCGATGTCGTCGAATTGTGGCGCATCCTTTACGAAGTCATCAACAGAATTGACAATTTGTCTTACATCGTCTGCGGGGTCTTGTTCCGGAAGAGCGACAATAGTATCGAGGAGTCGATCATCGCCGTAAGCTTCTTCTTCTGCGTTAAACGCTTCAGGAATGCCATCGGTAAACATGACTAGGCGCGAGCCCGGAAGCAGATCAACACAGCCATCTTCAAATTCCATGTCGCCGAACATTGCCAGAACCATACCATTGGTTGATTCCAAAGGACGACCTCCATTTTTGTCCAAAACGATCGGTGGGTTGTGACCGCAGTTTGCATAGGTCAAGCTGCCGGTTCGTTCATCTAGAATTCCGTAGAAGAATGTCACAAACAGATCTTCGTCGTTGTTTTTCTCCAGAAAATCATTGACGCGTTCCAGAACCTTGCCAGGCGAGTCCAGATGAAAAACGCTACCGCGCAATATCGTTCTAGCCATCACTGTAAACAGAGCGGCTGGTACACCTTTACCGGAAACATCCGCTATGGCAAATCCAATTCGATACTCGTCCAGACGAAAGTAGTCATAAAAATCGCCTCCGACTTCTTTGGCTGGCCACATTCCGCCGAATACATCGAACGCATTGGACTTCTGAATGTATTCCGGCAACAAGGACAGCTGCACACGGGTTGCAATGTCCAGTTCTTTGCGAAGCGAAATCAATGCTTCTTTCGTTGTCAATGCATCTCGCAGTCGTTGGTGCTGGTCCTGAATTCGATTCGACATGCTTTGAAACGCAACAGCGATCAGTGCAAGGCTGTCTGAATCTCTGGAGCTGCTGCCTTCACTGGTTGCGTTCATCATTGCATAGTTCTGATTGTCACCATCCCCGAGTTCGTTTTGTACCATTTGACCAAGATGATCCAATTCGCTCAGTATCGCACTGCGATCTTCCCCTACGTCCATAGTGTCGGCAAGCCGAGTCATTTCTCGGTAGATGAAGCGTTCCTGACGCGCTCGCTGTCGTTCGTGCGAGCGGCGAAATCGGTTGAATTTAATCATGCTGGTCCGGAAAACATTGACCGCATTTGCAATTTGGCCAACCTCGTCTTTACGAGTTGCATGTTCGATTTGGACTTGCAAATCACCTTTGGATAGAGCGTTTAGTACGTTTACGCCCTCGGTCAAGGGTAAAAAGGCGCGCGACATATACAGGTAAAGCCCCAGCAACGAGAGAATCAGAAAAGCGATAATTAACATCGCTATAAATTGACTAATCTGTTTCTGTTGGAGAACCAGGTCCGTGACGTCCTTGATATTCACCAATCGACCCACCAAACCACCTAGATTGGCGACTTGTGGTAAGACTATGACAGAATAGAAGTGATCCTGATCCGCTATTGTCTGCAGTTCGCCAACCTCATTCAGATTGACGACGTCGCTAAATTGATTCCATAGATCGGAATCGGGTGCGACAAGCAGTCGTCCGCGGCGATTCACAATCATTAGCGAAGAATCATTCACTTTCTCCATATGGACAAGTGCATCGACGATATCGGTGGCATATACGCCCAAGCCGACCACTTGACCAGTATCAGTCAACAAGGGAGTTCCGAAAACGATCGCGGTATTGCGCTGCTTGTCGTTGCCGATTCCTCTTACCTGTTCCTGGTATTCAATTGCATCTCGTGCTGCACCTCCTAAAATTATCGGGCTTTGGAAGACGCCAGAGTGAGAAGAGTAGGCGAGAGTTCCGTCAGGATAAATTAGGTCAAATCGGTCGGCAATTTCTTCATTGTGTAGTGTTTCGCTGATTTGACTTGCTATCCGTTGAAGCTCTTCATTGTCACCATCTGCAAGGGCATTGGCCAAAGACCGATTCTCAGACATGATCCATGCATGGTCTTCCATGCGTTCGATGAATTCTTCATTAACCTGGTTCCAGAGATTCGACTGGTCTGCGATTATTTCATTGGAGTATTGCAGGCGAATCAGATTTTCGCGCTTGACTGCCGCAAACACGATTGCGATGTTTACGACAATGGTAACGATGATGCCTAGCAAACAGATTCTGGTGCGTAGTTGCATGTTATTTGCGTATAGCCGACTAGTTGCGTCGACTGTCTTTGAAATCTGCGATGGTGATCATGCCCATTGGCGGGTATAACCCGACTTCTCTCACCACATCTATGTTGATCCACAACTTGAATCTTTTGAGCTGCGCAACGGGTAGATCTTCCGGGCGTTTCTTTTCTAAGAGAATGCGCTCCGCTTGTACGGCCGCCAGTTTACCTAGCGTATGGTAATCGGTAACCAACCCAAACATCACGCGAGAATTTTTCAATGGAGCCTGTGTGGAGGCAAAAGTTGGTAGCCCCGCGGCGATAGCAGAAGCAGTGTATGCATCTCCATGACGAGTCAGAAATGAGTCTGGTCCCAAATACAGAATGTCAGCACCGTCGTCTTTCGCTTGCTGGATAAGCTCAGGCACAGTTTCCGGATCGGGTTTGCCGTTCTCATCCAGTGGCACTGGCAATACTATCAGTTCCAGTCCAAATTTGGGTACGGTTTGCTCTAAGGATGCGACGTTGATGCGGGAATTGCTTGACGTCTTGTCATAAATTACCGCAATTTTTTTGAATGGTCGATAAGCAAGAATGGTATTCAGTTGAGCCTCAATGGATGCCAGAAACGAAACGCCGGTAACCGGTCTGCCGGTCTGCTCGAAAGATTCAATGATATTTGCGCTTTTCGGGTAGGCTACAAGAACGAAGATGCCTGGAATATCTCGGATAAACTTCTCTGGCTCTTCGGTTTCGACCGCACCGACAATGCTGCGTGTCGTGCCGGTCCCCCAAGTGTAGACAAGATCAGGCTGCACCCGTTTGATTTCTTCTACGATAGGAGGTGCATTGCCGCGGTCCAGATTCAGGTTACGCACCGTCATTTCATATGGGATGCCGCGTTGGTTGAAATAATCACGAAATCCAGCCTCAACTTCGGTTTCTCCACGCCAGAGAACGGCAAAAATTCGGAATGGCTCGGTAGAGGCAGACTCGTCCATTACGGTTTGCGCAGGCCCTGAAGACGGCAGCATGACCATGGCAATGGATAACGCCAGAATCAACTTGGGCAATCTGAGAATCTTAAGTATTTGCAACGTCGGTCTCCTGCAACACCTGATTATTTGCTGGCAGAACTGTGACGATCAGATAAAGAGCAATTAAGCCTAACAGTATGCAACCGAAACCGGCAATAGCGCCTCTATAGCCGAAAGCGCTAATCAGTGCCACCGCGATCAACGGTCCGATGACCATGCCGAGACGCTCTACCAGTCGGTATGCACTGATTACCGAGGCTCTGCCCATGGTTCCTCGATAGCGTTGAGCGACCTGCTGTATGATGGCGTTCTGTGAAGTCAGAGTCAGTGCATGCCCAAAACCGAGAGTGAGAATCGCGATCAGAACAGCATTGGAGGCACTGCCGATGCTATCGGCAAACAGACTTACGATACATCCGAGTCCGGCAATTGTGCCACCCATGGCAACGACATAACTATACTTTCTGGAACGATCTGCGAAACGTGCGGCAAGAGACACAAAAGCGATTGTTGTGATGCCGTACACCATAATGATTCGCCCGATGGAAGACTGATTGTGTCCGAGCTCGTTCAGGTACAACGGTACCAGATAGGCAATGAATCCTGCGACCATCATTTTCCCGGGTATCGCAGCAAATAGTAGTACCGCCACAAAACGCGCGTCTTTCAATAGCGTAAACCAATCGCGCATACCCAGAATGAATTGAGAGGACTCTGATTTGTCCGGTAACTTGGTATTGCGGAATACTAGATAGACGATACACCCTGAAACAATCGCCAGCAATGCGGATATGAGAAAAGTCGCTTCAAAACCGATTCGGTCCGCGAAAATTCCGCCGATGGGAGGTCCGCAGGTAATGCCGACGAATACAGCACCTACAAATACCCCAGTACTTTTGGCGCGATTGCCTCTTTCGGCGTTCTGCGTAACCCAGCCCTCCGAAGCAATGAAGACCAGACCATAACCAATTCCGGTTATGATTCTATACACAACCAGGTCAATATAGCTTTGGGTGAAGAAGTTTCCGACGAATCCTAATATTGCCGCTGCAATTCCGGCCAGGAATACGCGACGAACGCCGTAGCGATCAACGAACCCTCCTCCGAAGGGTGTTACGATCATGGCCGCCAGCATAAATAGAGTAATCGGCAACCCGACTAGTACATCGTACGGAACGGCTATGTCAGTCGGTGCGTATCGAGAAACGAATAAGGGCAGAAACGAGCGCGATAGTTCTTCGGAAAATATGAATAGAAACAGCGGTGCCCGGATCTGATTAGCACTTCTTGAACGTACTTCCTGACCGCCAGCGAATAGATAGCGCTCGTTAACTTCTTTGTGTACATCGGAAATCTTGTGCGCTATAGTTGGGTCAATTTGTGCGTCCGTCAGCTCGCGTGCATCGAAGACAAAGTCGTTATAGCGGCTGTGCAGGTCGCGTAAAATTCGATTGAAACTGGCAATCAGTAGACCTACCTCGTCTCGGGTTCTTGAGACGAGGCGATTTGCAAAGATGCCATTTGCACCTTCTGACAGAACTCTTCGAATATGTTCTAATGGTTCGGATACGTTAGAGCTCATAAAGAATCTCAGGAATTCCAAGGTTACGAGCCATGAAATTATGATCACGGTAATAATCTCATAGAGAATTTCCGACAACTGGCTTACCACATGTTCGCTACTCACGCCAACGTGGAGTATGCTGGACAAGTCTTCAATTCCATAAATCGGAAAGGCCCCATCAACATGACCTTCGATATCGACTTGAAAATTCGAGCCACCCAGACGATTCGAGAGCCCAGCCAGTATCTGATTCATAGTCTCCGGCAAGATACCTCGAAGGAAAAGCACGTTTCCGGAGGGGTCAACAAGTGACAGGTATTTGATGTCTTCATTGGATGCGAGAATGTTGTCGAAGTAAGGGTCGACGCCAACCAGATTTTCAGTTGGAATTCTAAGGTCGCCGACGGCAAAAGACAGCTGAGAGGATATGGCATAGCCTACGGCATTGGCTTTCTGATTCAACTGAGGCTCTAGTTGGCGTTCAAATCCGATCAACGCAAACCAGGCTAGTGCAATCTGGCCGGCCAGCAGTACAGCGATGGCGAGCAGGACTAGACGCGTTAGGAGCCCGCGCTGTTGACTGAGAAACTGAACCTCCGAAGTGGAGTCAAATTTTGGAATTTGCGTCGTTGGTTTCAAATTGCTTCTTCATCCAGTTGATGAATTTCTTTGGTAGCAGAATCAAGAGTATCTTGAGCACCTAGTGCGGAATCGGAAAAGGCTGCGAACTCCGGATGTCTGGCTAACGTCTTTTGCAACGCAGTGCTATCCTTTTTCCGTTTCGTGATGTCCTCCATAGCACTGCCCATAATTTTCAGGTCTTGGCTTGCGCCGCGTAGCAGTGCTGAACAGCCAAAGAAACTGAGCAATACCATGATGATTCCAATGGCGACACCAACTAGCAACAGGCGTTCAATCTGTTCGGAAACACTGTGATCAAGAAAATCCCGGGAATAACGTAAGGCCAGTGAGCCCACATCCTGGTTCAGGTTGTTGCGTAATGGCACTCCGACGACGCCTGCATCATTTTCCAAAGCAGACCATAAAGTCTTGCCACGACTGGTACGCCACGCTATGACCCAGTCTTCTGATACAAGATCACCCACAAAACTCGGGTCGGTGCTGAACAGCACGGTTCCAGTTTCGTCAAACACCTCAATGGATAGAATTTGTTCGTCATTGCGAAGATATGCCTCCATCTCTTCGGTAACGTTTTCCAGGTTAACCAGCGCTAACCCCAGGTCCATCTGCGTTTCAATGCGTTGGCGAACATCGTTTACAACAAATTGAAATCGAGAGGTGAGCAGGTCAGCAAAGGTGCGCTCAAACTTATGAATGCTCAGTACACCAGTCATCGCCGCACCGGCTCCCAGAATGACGGCGAGCACAATTGCAATTCGAGATGCGAATCCGACCATCATAATGGGAGTTCCCTAATTTGAAACAGATTCCGTAATTTCAATGCATCCATGACTAATACGCATGCGCAGTCAAATCAAGCATCGGCAGCAGGAGCGTATGCGTCTAAATTATATGACAAAACAAGAAAACTGAATTTACCCCTCTGATTCCCTAATCCGAAATTAGAAATCTGAGATAAATAGAAAAGCCTCGTACAACAAGGTTTTCGAAAACAATCGGATATCACCCAATCACCCAATGGGTGAAGCCCAAAATATATCTCAGAGGTTACAAGTCGTTTGTCAATTCTACCCCATAAACTGGGAATCAGCAGACTTAATTTGACCTCCCATGTCGGTTTGATAGTCGTCGCGCAGTTAATGCAGCGCCTTGGGCTGGCACAATGAGTTGATCAGCAATTGCCTGCACCGGGCAGCAACCGCGGCTACCGGCAAGGGGCGAAATTCAATATTTTCATGTTGCTGTTTCATGAAGGCGGCAAGTGTCTTGACAACGTAAGCCATTTACAAAAAGAACAGCCGTTGATGCAGCTATTGGGTGCGGGCAGTTGCCTGGGACCAAGACATTGGGTAATTGGCTGCGGCGCGTCGGGCGCAGCGATCAGGGGATGCAAGGATTGGTCAATATTAAAAAACGATTCTGGCAGCAGCGCTTTATAAGCGAAAGAAGATTACCTTGGACATCGACGCTACAGTGATCGAATCGAACAAGCGCACAGCCCAGGTCACGTATAAAAAGCACCGCGGCTACACGCCGATGATCGGCCACATTTGTGAAACCGGCCAAGTGGTGGCGGCACAGTTTCGAGAAGGTAATAAATCTGCGAACAAAAAGAATTTAGAGTTTATCTAACGCTGTCAGTCGGCATTGCCAGAGGGTGTATCGGTATCGCATGTTCGCATGGATGCTGCCGGTGATCAAGCCGCGGTGATCAACCATGTGATGGACAACGCTATGGGCTTTGCGATCCGTGCCAAGATGGATGGCACGGTCAAAGAAACCCTATCTGGCATCCAAGATTGCGGTTGGCACCCCTTGGTGTATCGTGATGGCAGTGAATCGGACACAGAACAAGTATGTCGCATCTTGCATGTGATGATGACAACTCACAGCTGGAAATTTTCATCAACAGCGATGATGAAACAGTGGCACGGGGGCGTTACATTTATCGTGCGATTGCGACCAACTTGGATGAGTTGACAGACTCCGAAGTGGAACATTGGTATAACCAGCGTGGTGAGACCAGCGAAAACAGATTGAAGGAGCTTCGCAGTGATTTCGCCGTAGCGAGATTGCCTTGTGGGGACTTTGATGCCAATGCAGCATGGCTCATGTTAAGTTCGATTGCCTACGACCTGTTTGCCTTGATGCGGATGGTATTGCCAATTTGGGGGTCAACTGCCCGTGCGCCCACAGTGCGTTTGCGTCTGTATGATGTTGCCGGGCAGATCGTGCGCCATACTAGGCAATGGACAGTGAAGGTCAACGCCTGCCACCGTCAGATGATGGATGAAGCGCTGGATCAATTCGAGGCTTTCCGCTTCTGACATGAACCGGCCGCCTCGGGCGGCGCTTGTTTGAATGCGACTTGAATCGAATCCGATTCCGGAAGGGTTGCGCACCTGTGCCCAGTGGAAAAATCCAGTGAACACAACTTCAAGTCTGTGATTACTTGCAAATTGGCACAATCTTCACCCTGTTGTTCCTGTCTTCGATCATCGGAACAACAAAATACAGTTAATTCGCTAAAATCTCGCTACTGGTCACCGTATTAATTCTCTAATTTTGGATTTGGGTGATTATGGATTCTGTTGCGAATCCCAAACAATCACACCTTTGAATTCCGAATCGCATGAGTCTGTCGGAGTTATCTTTTTATGAGTTGTTGGATCCATTCACTTCACAGTCTATTTCGTACACCGTGGCATAGCCTGTTCCTATATTGCACTATATGCTCCTAGCACCGTCATGCCAGGAATCAAAAATTGATCAAACTGTCCACATTCCGGCTATAGGGGAGGGTGCAAGCAACAAACAATTCTCTTTCATATGTGCAATGCAATATAAAATTTACCAGGTAAACGATGATTACATTTCACAAGGATTTCCAGATCAGAAGTTCGAAATATTTTCTATCCGTGGAATGTCATTGACTAAATTACAATAAATAATTGTTTTATTTAACTAATATTTATATAATCATGCATTATTAGGTTTCAGAAAAGTGCAATGGCTCAAGAAAAAATCGAATATATTTTTCAAAAAAGGGTTGACAGAGTTAATAATGATGTTATATTGCACTGCAACAAAGTAAATTTATCGGAGAAATCAACATGCAGAACAACTTTGTAAATCTCGCTAACGAAGCGATCAATGTAAACACCAAACTCTTCAACAAGTCAGTAGAGTTCGGAGTCGAGTCAGCACAGCAGTCTGTTCAGAATGCTTCTGAACAGACTGGAGAGTGGCTGAAAATCAAGAGTTTTGATGACTATGTCGCTACCCAGGAAAACTGGAACAGTATTGCCATTGAACAAACCCAAAAGGCTACGCGTTCCGCAATCGAATTTGGTAGTGAAGCTTATAGCGCTTACCTGTCACTGTGGCAGAAGTTTACCGAAACTGCCAAACAGCCAATCGTCACCGCTGTTGCAAAGAAAAAAATCTAATTTAAGCGGACGGAATTAACGATTTCATATCACTTAACTCCTCTCTCTATTGAGTTGGTCTGCTATTGCAAAATAGCAGACCTTTTTTTTCTGCAGCTATTGGCTGCATCGGTATGGCTATGTGACGGCAATTACAGATGTCATTCCGGTATTCTGGTGTTCGAGAATGTGACAGTGAAACATCCATTGTCCCGGATTATCAGCGACAAACGCGATTTCCTGGTTCTCACCCGGTTGAAGCAGAACAGTATCTCGAATCGGCGGGTTTTTAAGTTGCTTGCCATTGTTACGGATTACCTGAAAACTGTGTCCATGCAAGTGAATCGGGTGTTCGAAAGCAGTGCGGTTGATTAGTTCAAGAATGTATGATTGACCCAATTCCAATGTGAGCAAAGGTGGTTCGGTATGTACATTGTCGGGTATTATTCCATTGATCGCCCACAATTTGCCTAGTTCTGCCAAGTTTCTCATGGTTTTGAACTCACCGTTCAAGTAGGCGCCGGACATTCCCCCCATTGCACCTCCTTCAAATACAATTTGATGTCGTTCGGCATTTGCGATATCAGGCCTGGATACAGGATTTGGGAGCAGAGCAAGTGGCGCAGACTTGCTATGAAGTGGCAAAGAACTGCCAGAGTTTCGTACCAGTCGCATAAGTTCGTAAGCAAAGTCACTTCCAAGGGCACTGTCTACGACGGAAGATACCTCACCTGGCTTGCCGGTCACGTCTACAATCAGGTCGGTGCGCTGTCCAGCACCGAGCACAATGTGATCGTTCTGAACAGACTTCGGTTCGACCGGGTGTCCATCAAGGGCGATAATCCAAGGATTCAATTCCTGAAAGGTTAGGGCGAAAGTTCGAGAATTCGCTACATTCACCAATCGAAGACGCAGACGTTCTCCTGCGCGTACAAAGAACTCTTCGCCAATATTTCCGTTAACGGTAACGACATTTCCGATTCTTCCATTGTGACTGGCATCTCGCATGTTGTCGGAAAAAGGTACGATTTGCGCATCTTGGTTCAATCTCCAGTCGTCCAGCACCCAAAGCACATCACGGTCAACCTGCGGACTTTGCAACTCATCGACTATCAGTGCGCCGCGCAAACCTCTGCCGACTTGCTGTGAGCTGTCTACATGCGGGTGGTACCAGAACGTGCCAGCATCATGGAGCTTGAATTCATAGTGATAGGTAGCGCCGGGTTCAATGGGTTTTTGGCTCAGAAAGGGAACTCCATCCATTTCGACAGGCACACGCAAACCATGCCAATGAATTGTTGTCGGCACCATCAGTTGATTTTCAACTTCAAGGCTCAGTATGTCTCCCTGCCGATATCGAAGCAGCGGTCCGGGGACTTGTTGATTGAATGCCCATACAGCAGTCTCAGGCCCTAGGTCCAGAACAAGTTTGGCCATTGCCGGACCGGCAACAATCCGCGAGGGATGTTCTTCGGCGTGTAAAAATTGTCCTGGCGTCGCAAAAATTGCAATCGTAGAAACAGAACGCTGGATAAAATCTCGTCGGCTCTGATTGAATCTGGGAACTGTCATAAATCTTCAGGATTCAGAACCAATAGTTTACAGTGATATGCATTCATCAGCAACATACGCACGGTTCCTACTTGTACTGATTACGAACTGACGGAGGTTTGGATTTTGCCAATTACAAGTACAATTCCAACCGACAATGCATGAGGGGGTGTATTGAAGTGAACATCTATGAGCAATCCCTGGACAAGAATCCTGCGAATTTCCACCCGCTGACTCCAGTGAGTTTTCTGGAGCGGTCGGCCAGGGTTTTCCCAAACAAGGTCGCAATCATCCATGGCGACAGTACCTATACTTATCAGGAATTCTACAGTCGATGCAGACAGCTAGGAAGTGCTCTCAGCAAAAGGGGAATTGGTGTTGGAGACACGGTGGCTGTGATGTTGCCCAACACGCCGGCCATGCTTGAGGTTCATTACGGGGTGCCCATGTGTGGTGCAGTTTTGAATGCCTTGAACTATCGCCTTGATCCAGCCACAATCGCCTTTGTTCTCGGGCATGGAGAAGCGAAAATCCTCCTCACGGATCGAGAGTTTTCTCCGGTAATCAAGAAAGCGCTCGAACTCTATGGTATCAGTTTGCCGGTAATTGATGTTGACGACCCGTTAGCAGAATCCGGTGACCTCATCGGAGAAAAAGAATACGAATCTCTTCTGCAGGAAGGGGATGAAAATTATCAATGGCTCGTACCGGAAGATGAATGGCAGGCAATCTGTTTGAATTACACTTCCGGGACAACTGGCAACCCAAAAGGTGTGGTGTTCCATCATCGTGGAGCCTATATCAACGCACTAGGCAATTCTCTGGTATTTCAGCTCGACAGCAATAGCGTTTATCTTTGGACATTGCCCATGTTCCATTGTAATGGGTGGACGTTTACGTGGGGCGTGACCGCAGTATCTGGTACTCACGTATGCCTGCGAAAAGTGGAGCCAATAGCAATATTTCCATCGATCCGAGACAATGGGGTCACACACTTGTGTGGGGCTCCGATTGTTTTGAACATGCTTGTTCACGCACCAGAGGTACTCAAGATCAAATTTGATCAAACAGTCGAAGTTGCCACTGGCGGTGCTGCACCACCGAGTCAGGTGATCGCGGAAATGGAAAAATTGGGATTTCGAGTCACACATCTTTACGGCCTTACGGAAACATACGGTCCCGCAACGGTCTGTGCATGGCAAACAGCATGGGATGACTACGATTTAGGGCAGCGGGCGTCAGTAATGGCACGCCAGGGGGTGTACTATCCGACTCTGGAGGATGTAAAGGTGATTGACCCCGATACGATGGAACCTACACCAAGTGACGGGGTTACCATGGGAGAACTGATGATTCGCGGCAACACCGTCATGCGCGGATACCTGAAAAATCCGCAAGCAACGGACGAAGCTTTTGTGGGTGGTTGGTATCACACCGGCGATTTAGGAGTCACGCATCCTGACGGCTATATTGAGGTACGAGATCGTTCCAAAGACATCATAATCTCCGGTGGAGAAAACATATCTAGTCTGGAGGTGGAAGACGTCTTATATCGACACCCGGGCGTTATGGAGGCAGCGGTCGTAGCACGGCCGGATGATAAATGGGGCGAAACCCCTTGTGCATTTGTTACACCGGCACCTGGTCACGAGCAAACGCTGACTGAGGATGAAGTTGTATCCTGGTGCAGGGAGAATCTGGCTGGTTACAAGATTCCGAAATTAGTTGTTTTCGGCCCATTACCGAAGACATCAACCGGAAAGATCCAAAAATTTGTGCTGCGGGGAAAAGTTCAATCACTGTGATTCGACGACATTACAAATACTGACTGTACATTTGTTCGTTTGAGTAAATAGATTTCCGAAACTACTCTAATATTTAGGTTGGGAACGGTTAGATTCCTCTTTGTTGTATCCACAATATATTTAACGAGTCTCCAAATACAAGTGTCGAAAATTCTCTTTATATTTCCAGGTCAAGGTGCGCAATACACTGGCATTGGCAGTGATCTGATTCAAGCTTTTCAAGTTGCGAAGGAAGCATATGAATTAGCGAGTTCTGTTTTGGGCTATGACATGATTGCGCTTTCAAGCGTTGAAACGGGCAACAATATCAACCAAACTAGATTTACGCAACCGGTTCTGCTTACACATTCATACGCGTGCATGCAGGTATTTCTACAGCAAACCGAACATAAAGTACTGCCGTCATTCGCTTGTGGACACAGTCTTGGCGAATATGGCGCACTCGTTGCTGCCGACTCGCTTAACTTTGAATCTGCATTGAGTCTGGTATCCACTCGCGGAGAATGTATGGGAGAATTTGGTGGAGGTGAAATGCTTGCACTTCCACTTTCGGAAGAGCAACTGAATCCACTAATTGAATCCAGTCCTTGTGAAATTGCAGCGTGCAATTTGCCAGAGCAAACGGTTGTTGGTGGCTGGCCGGCCGATCTTGACCACTTGGTTTCTAAAATTGAAAAAGTGTTTCCGGGCAAGACAGGGACGAGATTGAAGACAGAGGGTGCATTTCATACTTCGCAAATGCTGCCAGCAGCGGAAAAGTTTGAAGCAGTTCTGAATGAGGCAGATATCGAATTACCGAAAATTCCCGTTGCAGCGAATGTAACTGGCGGTTTTCATGAGTCTGATGTAGATATGATTCGGTCCAATCTGTACTTGCAACTGTTTAAACCGGTTCGATGGTATGCGAATTTGATGGCAATTGCGGATATAGGTGTCGATACGGTCATCGAGTTCGGCGGTGGGTTAGGTAGCGGAAATAATCCTGCAGATAAACGACCGAATCTAGCTGCCGCAGTAGCACGCGCATACCGACGGAGCAAACCCAGACCTGAATATCATTCAGTCATTAATTTGAGCACTCTCGAAAGCACCCTGAATAAAGTGTGTCAATGAGTGCCAGATGAATGATTCTGAATTGGGGAACTGTTACATCGTGAGTTCTTGAGAGCTTGCAAGCAATCAGGAATTTAATTTCAATCTGCAACTATGCAAGAATCTAAAGTTCTAAATTTGTTCGATTTCAATCAGAGTGCCTGCGAAATCTTTCGGGTGTAGAAACAGAACCGGTTTTCCGTGTGCTCCAATTTTAGATTCTCCATCTCCGAGAATACGTATTCCTTTCATTTTTAATTGCTCGCGGGCTTCTTCAATATTATCGACTTCATAACAGATGTGATGAATGCCACCGGATGTATTCTTTTCAAGAAACCGACAGATCGGCGATTGATCTCCCAAAGGATGCAGCAATTCGATTTTGGTATTCGGAAGATTAACAAATACTGTGGTAACTCCGTGTTCTGGTAACGGCACAGGTTCCGATACCTCCGCTCCCAGCACCGTTCGATAGAGTTCACTTGCCTCTTCAAGGTCGGGAACTGCAATTGCAACGTGATTCAATCGACCAATCATTTACAGTCCTGTTGATATTCCAGAATTGGCTGATCCGCCGCCAGGCTGTCTCCAATCTCGGCAAGAATTTTGGCTATGGTGCCATCTCTTTCAGCCCGAAGAGTATTCTCCATTTTCATGGCTTCAACAATTGCAATTGGATCGCCAGATTTGACTTCCTGCCCTTCTTCAACGCTGATTTCGACCAGCAGTCCAGGCATCGGAGACTTCAGAAAAGGCGACACTTGCAGAGTCGTTTTCTTCAGCATGTGTCGGTTGTAACGAGCTGCCATCGGTGTCAATACCTTGAACACGGACCGGTGCCCGAAATAGTCAATTTGGAAAGATATTCCTTTTCGGGCAACTTGCAGGCAGTAGGAATTGCCCGTTAGTGAAAAGCGGAAACGACGTTGTCCGGGCTGCCAAGTGTGTTTGATTTCGTATGACTTTCCGTTTTCCAATTGCAGTCGATGCCCGAATTTTGTTTGTTTGATCGTCAGTTTGTAGCAATCATCGCCAGTTACTGCAACCCATTCAGTTGTTGTCTCCCAGTTGCGGGCATTCAGTTGTTCTCCTATAGTTGCAGACTGCAATTCGTTTAAATAGTGTGCGATAGTCGCAATGACTGCGGCTAATTCAATCTTTGTGCTGGAAGTTGTTTCACAGTTGTAGCCATCTGGATATTCCTGTTCGATGAATTGCGTACTCATGTCGCCATTTAGAACAACATCATTGCGTACCAGGGCCTGCAGAAAAGGCAGGTTGCTGGCTATCCCTGCTATGTGAAATTCATCGAGCGAATTTGCCAGGCGAGCGAATGCCTGTTCTCGCGAGTTGCCATGTACGATCAGCTTGGCAATCATCGGGTCGTAATAGACGGAAACCTCTGCACCTTCAAATACTCCTGTATCGACGCGTATCCGTTCCGTTTCCTGGGGCGGGCGACAGCGGACCAACCTTCCTGTCGAAGGCAAAAAGTTACGCGCCGGATCTTCTGCATAGATACGTGCTTCGACTGCCCAGCCCGAGGTTGATATATCCTCTTGCGTAAAACCGAGCTTCTGATTTGCCGCGACTCGAATCATCCACTCGACCAGGTCAATTCCTGTCACAAATTCGGTTACTGGGTGTTCCACCTGGAGGCGGGTGTTCATTTCTAAAAAATAGAAATTCTGCTCGGCATCGACTACAAATTCAACCGTACCTGCAGAGACGTAGTCGACTGCTCGCGCAAGTGCGACTGCCTGACTTGAAATTTCGGCTCTCGTCTCGTCATTCAGGAAGGGAGAAGGAGCTTCTTCGATTACTTTTTGGTGCCGTCGTTGCAAAGAGCATTCTCTTTCCCCAAGATGATTGACATTGCCGTGTTTGTCGGCGAGCACCTGTATCTCAATGTGCCTGGGATTCTCGATATATTTCTCAACGAATACCCGGTCGTCGCCAAAGTGCGTCTTCGCCTCGCTTGCAGAACGTACGAAGCCTTCCCTGCACTCATCGTCATCGTAGGCCAGTCGCATTCCTTTACCGCCGCCTGCTGAAGTAGGTTTCAACATGACAGGGTAGCCAACCTTCTTGGCCAGCTCTACTGCATGATCTGGATTTTGAATGACGTCATCAAAACCAGGAATCACGTTCACTCCGGCTTCCCGTGCGATTTTTTTTGAAGTGATTTTATCGCCCATCGCTTCAATCGCTGCCGGTCCGGGTCCAATAAATTCGATATTGGCCTCATTCAGCTGTTTTCCGAAGTTCGTGTCCTCTGACAGAAATCCATATCCCGGATGCACCGCGTTTGCTCCCGTCTTCTTGCAGGCGTCAATAATCGCATCAACATTCAAGTAGCTCTGAGCGGCGAGTGCGGGACCGATACCAACAGATTCATCGGCGCTCTCAGCGTGAAGTGCATAACGGTCCGCGTCGGAATATACGGCGACAGTTGCGATGCCCATGCGCTTTGCCGTACGCATGATGCGGCAGGCTATTTCACCTCGGTTTGCGATCAGTATTTTGTCGAACATGGAGACGGGAGATGCGCTACAGCGGAATATTGCCGTGCTTGCGCCAGGGGTTTTCCAACTTTTTTCCTTGTAACATTTCAAGCGAGCGACAGATGCGCTCTCTTGTCGTATGCGGCATGATTACATCATCAATGAATCCGCGACTGGCGGCGACGAACGGATTGGAGAATTTTTGCCGATACTCTTCCGTTCTCGCCGCAATTTTATCCTCGTCCCCCAGTTCTGCCCGGAAAATGATCTCTACGGCACCTTTGGGTCCCATTACTGCAATCTGTGCACTTGGCCAAGCGAGGTTTACATCTCCTCGAAGGTGTTTGGAACTCATGACGTCATATGCACCGCCGTATGCCTTGCGCGTAATGACCGTCACTTTCGGAATCGTTGCTTCCGCGTAGGCATACAGAAGTTTTGCTCCATGCCTGATGATTCCGCCGTGTTCCTGGGCGGTGCCTGGCATGAATCCCGGTACATCGACAAAGGTAAGTATCGGAATTCCGAATGCATCACAGAAGCGGACGAATCTTGCCGCTTTGATGGAAGAGTGAATGTCCAAGCATCCTGCCAGTACCATCGGTTGATTTGCAACAATCCCGACAGTTGCCCCTTCCATGCGGGCAAATCCTATCACGATATTTTGGGCATGGTCAGGTTTGAGTTCGAAAAAATAGTCATCATCGACAACTTTCAGAATCAGCTCCTTGATATCGTACGGCTGATTCGGGTCGTCGGGAACCAGAGTGTCCAATGAAGGATCTTCCCGTTCACGCGGGTCGCTGGTCATCCGCATCGGCACTGGACTGCGATTGTTGACGGGTAGAAAATCGAAGAACGTTCTCAGCATCATGCAAGCTTCGACATCATTCTCGAAGGCTCCGTCTGCAACGCCGGATTGTATCGTGTGAGCAGAGGCGCCGCCGAGCTGCTCCGCAGACACCTCTTCATGCGTAACGGTCTTGGTAACATCGGGACCGGTTACAAACATATAGGAACTGTCTCTCACCATAAATATGAAGTCGGTGATTGCGGGCGAGTAAACCGCTCCCCCGGCACAGGGCCCCATAATGATCGAAATCTGAGGAATTACACCGGAGGCTAGGACATTCCGCTCAAAAATGTCTGCATATCCACCCAGCGAAGCAACGCCCTCTTGAATACGGGCGCCGCCGGAGTCATTGATTCCAATCATCGGCGCTCCAACTTTCATAGCCTGATCCATCACTTTGCCGATTTTTTCAGCATGAGCTTCTGAGAGCGAACCTCCATACACTGTAAAGTCCTGACTGAAAATGAACACAAGACGACCGTGAATTGTGCCGTAGCCGGTAACTACACCATCCCCGGGAATTTTGTTGTCTGCCATGCCAAAATCGGAACTGCGATGCTCGACGAACATGTCCCACTCTTCAAAACTGTCTTTGTCGAGCAGCAGGTCGATTCGTTCGCGGGCGGTCAGACGGCCTTTTCCATGTTGGGCGTCTATTCGTTTTTGTCCGCCACCAAGCCGTGCAGCCTGGCGTTTTTCTTCAAGCTTGTTGATGATGTCCTGCATGAATGCCTTCTGTGCGATCCGCTATATCGTTTGCAAACTCTGTTCGATCATCCCCAGAACTTCAGGAATTGTATCCAAAATACGTGTGCCGGGACCGTATACGGCTGCGACACCGAGGTTCTGAAGAATTCTTACATCTGCCGGCGGAACCACGCCGCCGCAAATTACAATGATGTTGTCAGCACCTTCTTTCCGCAATCCGTCAATCACCTCAGGCACCAGCGTTTTGTGCCCGCCCGCCTGTGTTGATATGCCGACCAGATGAACGTCGTTGTCGACGGCTTGTCGAACCACTTCGGCGGGTGTTTGAAACAGCGCACCGATATCGACTTCAAATCCAAAGTCTGCATAAGCTGTGGCGATTACTTTTGCTCCACGATCGTGACCGTCCTGACCGAGTTTGGCGATCAGTGCCCGTGGGCGGCGATGGTGAACATCCACAAACGAATCGACTTTTTGCCGGATGGCAGTTACTTCATCCAAATTACTGATCTCCGTTCGGTACACGCCGCTGACGGCCTGCGGCAGCGCGCGATGCTGTCCGAACACTTGGCGCAGGCTATCGGTAATTTCACCGACTGTGGCGCGTTCACGGGCCGCTTCAATCGAAAGCTGGAGCAACCCCCATTCGCCGGATTCGGCCTGGCATCGCAGCTTTTCGAGTGTGTCCTGACAGCGAACCTCATCCCGGCTTTGTTGAACCTGACGCAGCCGTTCAATCTGACTCTGGCGTACGGCTTGATTGTCGACTTCCAACAGATCGATTTCGTCTTCGCCGTCACTCGCGAAGCGATTGACGCCAACGATGACTTCCTCGCCCATGTCCAACCTCGCCTGTCGGCGAGCTGCCGATTCTTCAATGCGTATTTTGGGCATTCCTGCTTCGACGGCTTTCGTCATTCCGCCGAGTGATTCCACTTCGTCAATTAATTTTTTGCCTTCTGCAATCAAGGATGCAGTCAGACTTTCCACGTAATAGGAACCCGCCAGTGGGTCAACGACTTTCGCCAGGCCAGACTCTTCTCTCAGAATCAATTGCGTGTTACGTGCAATTTTTGCAGAAAACTCGCTCGGCAGGGCGAGTGCCTCATCAAACGAATTGGTGTGCAGCGATTGTGTGCCGCCGAGAATTGCCGCAAGTGCTTCTACCGTTGTTCGGACAATGTTGTTGTAGGGAGACTGACTTGTCAGGCTCACGCCTGAAGTCTGACAGTGGGTTCGAAGCATCAGAGAAGCCGGATTTTCTGGACTGAACAGGGACTGCATCAAATCGGCCCAAAGAAATCTGGCAGCACGAAGTTTCGCGACTTCCATGAAAAGATTCATGCCGATGCAGAAAAAGAATGACAGTCTAGGTGCAAAATCGTCAACAGCCATGCCGGTCGACAGGGCGGCGCGGACGTATTCGATGCCGTCTGCGATGGTATATGCGAGTTCCTGAACGCAGGTGGCACCAGCTTCCTGCATGTGATATCCGGAAATGGAAATCGGATTGAAGCGAGGCATCTGTTCAGCGGTGTGCCGAATGATGTCTGCTACGATCCGCATGGAAGGTTGGGGTGGATAAATGTAGGTATTACGCACCATGAATTCTTTCAGAATGTCATTTTGCAATGTTCCTGAGAGCGCATTCTGTGCAACACCCTGTTCTTCTGCGGCAACGATAAACATCGCAAGTACCGGCAGGACTGCGCCGTTCATGGTCATGGACACCGAAATTTTGTCCAACGGTATCTCATTGAACAGAATTTTCATGTCTTCCACACTATCGATTGCTACACCGGCCTTGCCGACGTCTCCGACTACGCGCTTGTGGTCGGAGTCGTAGCCTCTGTGTGTGGGCAGATCGAAAGCGACAGACAGGCCAGTTTGGCCGGAGCGAAGATTGTCACGATAGAACCGGTTGGATTCCTCTGCGGTGGAGAAACCCGCGTATTGCCTCAGCGTCCAGGGTCTTCCTGCATACATGGTTGCCCGTGGACCGCGCAGGTATGGAGGAAATCCTGGCCACGTAGAACAATGTTCCATATCAGCAAGATCATCTGCCGTATAGACCGGTTTGACGTCAATGCCTTCGGGCGTTTTCCATATAAGCTCGTCCGGGCTTCGGCCCTTCAACTCCGCTTGCGCCCGCTTTTGCCAGTCAGAACTTGAGTAATCCGGAAATTTCATTGAACTGTCTTGTGCAGGATATTTGGCGATTCTGCCCAGACAACGGGATCAAGACTTTGCGTAGCCAATTGATTTCAGCGAATCGGTGATCTCGTCCAGTATGACTGGGTCATCAATTGTAGCTGGCATCTGCCACGATTCGGCATCAGCAATTTTCTGCATCGTTCCGCGCAGAATTTTCCCCGAACGGGTTTTCGGCAGACGATTGACTACTAGCGCTTCCTTGAAAGCCGCAACCGGACCAATTTTGTCACGCACCAAACCTACGCATTCTTTCACGATTTGATCATGATCTCGTTCGCAGCCAGCATTCAGAACCAGAAAACCGAGCGGAAGTTGTCCTTTGAGAGAATCATTTACACCGGTCACTGCGCATTCGGCGACATCGGGATGCGATGTCAGCACTTCTTCCATAGCACCGGTAGAGAGTCGATGTCCTGCGACATTGATGATGTCATCGGTTCGAGACATTACATAGATATAACCATCTTCATCAATGAATCCGGCATCGGCCGTCTTGTAGAACCCCGGAAATTCTGCAAGATATGCATCAAAAAATCTCTGCTTGGCATTCCACAATGTCGGGAAACTCCCCGGTGGCAAGGGCAGGTTCACCACGAGCGAACCGATTTCGCCGGGTGGCAGTTCTTGGTTTTGATCATCGACGACTTTGAGATCCCAACCAGGCACCGGTTTGGATGGGGAACCTTCCTTGATCGGAAGGTGCTCAATACCGATGGAGTTGGCGCAAATCGCCCATCCTGTCTCGGTTTGCCACCAATGGTCAATCACCGGAACCTGAAGTTTGTCTTCGGCCCAATGCAGGGTGTCGGGGTCGGTTCGTTCGCCTGCAAGAAACAGAGTTTTGAAAGCGGACATGTCGTATTTTTTCAAGTACTCACCGGTGGGATCTTCTTTTTTAATGGCGCGAAACGCCGTGGGTGCGGTAAACAGAGTCGAAACCTTGTGTTCAGAAATCACTCTCCAAAAAGCGCCTGGGTCAGGAGTGCCGACAGGTTTGCCTTCATACAGGATCGCAGTATTTCCTGCGAACAAGGGCGCGTAGATGATGTACGAGTGTCCCACAACCCAGCCGACATCGGACGCTGCCCAGAACACTTCGCCCGGGTCCACACCGTAGATGTTTTTCATTGACCACTTCAAAGCGACGATATGTCCGCCGTTATCCCGCACTACGCCTTTTGGTTGTCCGGTTGTCCCCGAAGTGTAGATGATATAGAGCGGATCTGTAGCTTTGACGGTCACACAGTCTGCGGGCACTGCATTTGCCATTACGTCATTCCAGTCGTGATCGCGACCGGCGATCATTTTTGCTTCTGCCTGCGGACGCTGATAAACGACGCAAGCAGCAGGTTTGTGTGTAGAAAGGTCGATTGCAGCATCAACCAAAGGCTTGTATTCAATGATTCTGCCTGGTTCAAGACCACAGGAAGCTGTAACGATAGCAGCCGGTTTTGCATCATCAATACGTACTGCAAGTTCGTTTGATGCGAAACCGCCGAACACAACCGAGTGTATAGCCCCGAGTCGCGCGCAGGCAAGCACGGCGATTACGGTCTCTGGGATCATCGGCATATAAATCACCACGCGCGATCCCCGTTCAACGCCGAGAGCAGAGAGTGCTCCTGCAAATCGAGCGGTTTCTTCGGTCAGACGGCGGTAGGTGTAGTGCCTGATTTCGCCGGTCATGGCGGAATCGTAAATGATCGCGTTCTGCTCTCCTCGACCTTCTTTGATGTGTAGATCGAGTGCGTTGTAGCAGGTGTTGACTTCGGCGCCGGTGAACCAACGGTAGTAGGGCTTGTCGGAGTCATCGAGCACTTTATCCCATGGTTTTTCCCAGTGAACGGCTTTTGCAATTTTCCCCCAGTATTGATCCGGACGCTGGATGGATTGTTTAAATTCTTCTTGATATCTGCTCATATTTAGGTCTGTTTCGAATAGTGTGTTGGTTCAGTTCGATTGCTTTTCTAACGTCAACGGTGAATATTCATTCTTCATTTCGGTCATTACTTCAATAAAATAGTTCAGTAGTGGAATCGCTGTCAAACACATGTCGCATAGATTATCAAGCGAAAGCGATTGCAATCACCACTTAATTTACCAATCGTTGAATAAGGAGCACCATTGGACATGGCATATGAACACATTATTACGGAATCTCGAGGCAATGTTGGATTAATTACGATCAATCGCCCAAAAGTGTTAAACGCGTTGTCGTCTGACGTGATGGATGAGATAGGAAATGCCGTTGACAGTTTCGAAGGTGATTCCCAAATAGGAGCCATTGTAATTACCGGAAGCGAGAAAGTTTTTGCTGCCGGCGCTGACATCAGTGAGATGATCAACTATACATTTGCCGATACCTATCAAAGCAATTTCATCAGCCGCAACTGGGAACGCGTGACGCTGTGCCGCAAACCGGTCATTGCAGCGGTTGCGGGGTATGCTCTCGGCGGTGGATGCGAACTTGCGATGATGTGCGATTTCATCATTGCCGGGGACAATGCGCAATTCGGGCAACCGGAGATTCTTCTGGGCGTCATTCCCGGGGCAGGCGGTACGCAAAGACTGACACGTGCAGTTGGAAAGTCAAAAGCGATGGATATGTGTCTGACCGGACGTAATATGGACGTGGAGGAAGCAGAACGGTCCGGCCTCGTATCGCGCGTTGTGCCTGCTGACCAAGTGGTCGATCGAGCGGTGGAAATCGCGCAGGGTATCGCTGATTTTTCACAACTTGCAGCTTCAATGGTTACGGAAACAGTCGATCGAGCCTATGAAACAACTTTGGCGGAAGGGGTTCTGTTTGAAAGGCGGGCATTTCATTCGATTTTTTCGACCAATGACCAAAAAGAAGGTATGGCTGCGTTCTTGGAAAAGCGCAAGGCAAACTGGCAGCACAGCTAGTTCGTTTCTCCGAGTGCGGGAGACGGTTCTCAGAGTGTTCAATGTGTGGAGCGTCGGACGGGCGATCCTGCGCAACGATTTCAAGTTGGATTCGTCCGAATTTTCAACACTACCGCCTCATGAATGATCTGTAGTATTAGTCACCGAATTTTTGAGTCGGCAGTCGAGCTTTAACTCCCGAAAGATTTAATCGGCACTTGCATGCTGCCGATTTTTTCGATGTTGCACTCCAGCACGTCGCCTATGGATACCGGGCCAGTTCCTTCAGGCGTACCCGACATGATGACATCACCTGGGTACAGGGTATAGAAAGACGAAGCGAATGAAATCAGTTTGCGAGTCGAATAAATCATGTGACTGGTATTTGACTGTTGCTTGGTTCTGCCGTTTACTGCGAGTGAAATATCCAGATTGTCCGGATTTTCAATTTCATTGGCAGTAACCAGCCATGGCCCTACGACCGAGTGGGAATCCATCGATTTTCTTAGACTTCGGTCTTCCGATCCTCGAATCGTCATATCAAGTCCGATCGTATAGCCTGCGACATAGTCCAGCGCATCCTCTTCACTGACGTTTCTGCAGTTACGGGCAATGACGATTGCCAACTCCACTTCGTGATCGGTGCGGCGGTTCTCAAATCTGAGTTTGACTCCATCATCGGGTCCGACCGGAATTGGAGATTTGAGAAATAGTCCGTAGGTTTCGATACTCTCGATTTTTTCTTTCATGTTGACCTCCTCATCCAAATTCACTTCTTCCTGGTGCGCACGGTAATTTACGGTTGCACCAATGATTTTGGAAGGACGAGCAACTGGACTGTTCAGGTGCAGGTCCCGCAGCGAGTAGGTTTCAGACGCAAAACGTAATTTATGAATTTCTGGAAGAAGCATTTCCAGATTTGCTATCAACAGGTCGCCAGGCGGTTGCGGCCAGGTGGGCACCTTGATACTTTGCAGCACTTCGCTGACGTCCTGTACGTTACGTCCTTTTACGACACCAAGACAGTTTTCGTTAAATCGGCAAATTTTCATGTGTATGGGTTCTATCTGAAAGGTTTGCTTCGCCAGCGTCGCAAGAGCTTCTGACCAGACTATCTCATCCGCCTAGTTTACAGCAGAATTATAAAACTTAGGAAATTTATGCAAGTGTCTTTGAATATTCGCCCCCGATAGGCGCTGCACTCACCAAAGTCTTGAGCAGGTCAATTTCAGGGTCACAACTGAAACTGATTCCAATTTTGTCCATGTGTGAATCCGTTCAAAAGTCGCAGTAAGCCTTGAGAAATTCTGCTGCGAAACTTCGAAAACATTTCGCGAATTTGAATCGAATTTAAAGATTCTCTGAAACTCATTGTTTCCACAGGTAAATGAATGTTTGAAAAATGCTTCCAGAACGCTAAATTTGTCGACTAATAAATTTTCCATCAAATACTTGACATTGGCATCGAATTCGTCCACAATCAAGTGAATATATGTGCCTAATAGTGGAAATATATCCCATAAATATCGAAACTAAATCTATAAGTATTTGATTTAAAATGCAAAACGAAATTCATGGATCTAGCTCTCTCACTGTCGATGCAAAAGGTCGGATCGTCATCCCGACTGAGCATCGAGAGTTTCTACTCGGGGCGGGTGGGGGAAAATTGAATATCGCGTTGCATGTCGCGGACAGTTGCTTGACCGTACATACGCTTGAGCACTGGCAAATTGTTGTGAAGCACTTGGTCGATTTGAGAGTCAAGGATGCCAAGTCTACAAATCCCGAGGCGCTGCAAATCCGGGCCAGAGCTCGCGAGATTCTGCGCATCATGCAAGGCAGCGCCAAAATTATTGATATTGAGGCTAACGGACGATTCTTGATACCCAGAGAATTACGTAGAGTTGCCAACATCAGTAAACACGCCATGCTGGTTGCCGCCGGTAACTCTTTTGAGCTTTGGAGTGAGGACAGCTGGGTCAATCACTGGAAGCAGTCCAGAGAGACACTATCCAGGCAAAGAGAAACAGAATTTTACCAGGGTTATCTGGATGTATTGCATGGTGACGCCATCATTGAAGAATCGCATGACTGAATATAACTGATGGTGTCTTCAATGAACACTTCAAACAGTGAATTCACACACATTCCAGTGATGTCGAAAGATGCCGTCAGATCGCTCGTTGTAAATTCACAAGAAACTTATGTCGATGCCACCTATGGGCTAGGTGGGCACTCCCACGCAATTCTTGGAAAATTGGATGCACACGGCAAACTCTACGCGTTCGATCGCGATGCAGAGTCCATTGACGCGGCACAGGCAAGACACGGCAGTGACAATCGATTCGAGTTTGTGCATGCTCGCTTTTCAGAAATTGGAGTAGAACTTCGTCGCCGATTGCCGGACATTCATGTTTCTGGAATCATCGCTGATCTCGGCGTCTCGTCGCCGCAGCTTGACAATGCAGTGCGCGGATTCAGCTTTCTGAATGACGGGCCTCTCGACATGCGAATGAATCCGCAAGAGGGTGAGCCGGCTTCGGCTTGGTTGCATTCAGTCAGCGAAAAGGCACTGAGCGGCGTACTGCGATCACTTGGCGAGGAGAAATTCGCTCGACGGATTGCTCGACGGATTGTCGAATTTCGAAGTAAGGCAACGATAAATTCAACCGGTGAATTGGCGCAGATCGTAGCAGACTGCATCCCCACTCGAGAAAAGAACAAGCATCCGGCAACTCGAACGTTTCTTGCCATTCGGATGCACATTAATCGTGAACTTGAGGAACTCAACAAATTTCTACCGCAGTGCGTTGAGCTTCTCAAGCGTGGTGGACGTCTTGTTGTAATTACCTTTCACTCAGTTGAAGATCGGATAGTCAAGCGGTTCATGCGAGAGGCCTCAATCGGTTCTCCAGGTCCTGAAGGCGTTCCATTTCGTCAAGCTGATTATTCCCCAACACTTCGAATCATTGGCAAGCCGTTGCAGCCAGATGCGGCAGAAGTGAATAGAAATCGGCGCTCCCGAAGTGCAGTCATGCGGATCGCAGAACGCATTGGGTGAGAGAGTCGGATGCGTAAAGTTACTTACATGCTGATATTTGTCTGCCTGGCCTCGGTGATCGCGGTCATCTGGGTACGTCATGAGAATCGAGAGGTTTTTGTCGAACTGCAGGCTCTCTACCATCACCGAGACGACCTGAACATTGAGTGGCGTAATTTGCTGACTGAGCGAACTGCCTTGACTCGCCACGATCAACTTGAGAATTGGGCTCAAACCAACGTTAAGATGCAAGCGCCAGAGGAGCAACTGGTTCTGCTGCTTCATAAACATTCGCAGCAGGTGGCAGCACCAGAGGTATCGCAGTGATGTCTCGAATTTACATGGTTCCATTCCGTGACCTCGCTATTTTGAGCTTGATCACATTGGGATTCGGCTTGCTAGTTGCCCGGGCAGTTAATTTACAGGTTACTGTGACGGAAGATTTGCAGGCGGAGGGAAAGGCTCGCTATCTTCGCAATGAAACGATCACAGCCAATCGAGGCTTGATCAAGGATCGAAACGGCGAGATTCTAGCGATCAGTACTGCGGTTGACTCGGCATGGGCTGAACCCCAAATTCTGAGCAAACATGCAGATCGCTGGGCTGATTTGGCCAAGGAAGTTCAAATTTCTGAAACTCAGATTCGGCAAGACGTCGAAAAATACAACAGTCAAAACCGGCAGTTCATGTATCTGAAGCGTCATCTTCCACCGCAACAAGCGAAGAGAGTGCAGGATTTGAAAGTTCCTGGTGTTTCATTGATGAGGGAGTATCGGCGTTATTACCCGCACGGTTCGACGGCAGCAAACCTGATTGGTTTTACGAACATCGATGATATTGGGCTTGAGGGTATCGAACTGTCGATGAATCACCAACTCGAGGGGAAATCCGGCCAGAATTTGGTCATCAAAGACAGGCACGGCAGAACGATAGAAACATTAGCACACACCAGACGCGTCCAAGACGGAAAAGACGTGCATCTGAGCATTGACTCAAGAATTCAACAGACAGTTTACACAGAACTACTGGCGGTGGTCGCCAAAGAACGCGCTACGTTGGCTACCAGCGTGGTCGTCGACATCTCCACCGGCGAAATCCTGGCTATCGCTGCTGCACCGAGTTTCAATCCGAACGTAGTGAGCGACCGAAAGCAAACTCGAAATTTTGTAGCAACCGATGTCTTTGAGCCAGGTTCCACCGCCAAACCCTTTGTAGTAGCGAAAGCGTTGATGGAAGGCGTAGTAACCCCACAGACGATGATTAATACAGCTCCCGGATGGATTCGCATTGGCGGATTCACCATCAAAGACATTCGAAATTTTGGTGAATTGTCTGTCGAAGACGTCATCATGAAATCCAGCAACATCGGCCTGACGAAAATTGGCACTCAGATTGACCCGAACCATCTCATGGATTTCTATCGTAGTATAGGATTCGGTTCGAGTACCGGCAGTGGTATATCAGGCGAGAATGACGGTCTTTTTCGAGATCGAACCAGGTGGTATGCGAGCGATCACGCCACTTTGACCTACGGCTATGGAATTTCAGTAACAGCTCTGCAGCTGATTCAGGCCTACACGATGCTTGCCAATGGTGGAGTTCTTGTGCCGCTCACAATCATGGCTAATGAAAAGCCTCAAAATCGGCGCCGAGTCCTGCCAACCGAAATTGCCGCTGAAATGACCCGGATGTTGGAGCGCGTGGTTACACCGACTGGCACTTCGAGGAGAGCGAAGATGTCACTTTACAGAGTTGCAGGAAAATCTGCGACTGTGCAGAAACTAATCAATAAGCAATACAGCGAACAACACCACTTGGCGATTTTCGCTGGATTCGCACCGGCTTCCAAGCCAAGACTCGCGGCAGTCGTAATCGTGGATGATCCGCGTGCTGGCTCACACTACGGTGGGGCCATTGCAGCACCCGCATTCCGGGAAATCATGTCCAAATCTCTGAGGATACTCAACGTACCACCGGATGATTTGGATCGCATTGCAAAAAAGGAAGATGTTCGGGCATCCGCCAAATCATGAACCTGGCAACTGAACGAAGCTACAGCGGCGAGTATTTGAGTAACTTGCTAAGCGGTCTGCGGGAAGTAGACAAGGAAAATGACATATTGATTGAGGACTTGTGCCTCGACAGTCGCAAAGTTGGTACCGGCAGTCTGTTCTTCGCCATACCTGGTGAGGTTGAAGACGGTCGAAGTCACATTCAACAGGCCATTCAGGCAGGTGCTCGTGCGGTAGTCTATGAATCGGAAGGATGGTCGATGGAACGCCAAGACGACAGTCGGCTAATTGGAGTACGCAACCTGCGGCGACAGATTGGCACCGTAGCGGATGTATTTTATGGCAAGCCTTCGTCAAAAATGCATGTCGTCGGTATCACTGGAACGAACGGGAAATCCACTTGTGCAAGCTTGACAGCTCAAGCGTTTGAAGCATTGGGGAAGAAATGCGGGATTGTGGGAACGCTGGGTTCAGGATTCCCGGCTGAACTGTCTGAAATTTCATTGACGACTCCAGACCCAGTATCTCTACATCAGAATTTGGCTTTGCTATTGGAGGCGGGAGCCGAGTACCTGTGTTTGGAAGTTTCTTCTCACTCTCTTGATCAGTCGCGTACCAAGGGAGTCCGTTTCAGCACGGTTGTGTTCACTAATCTGAGCCAAGACCATATGGACTATCACCGAAGCCAGGAACATTATCGAGCCAGCAAAGCGAAGCTTTTTGTCGAATCAGCAGCTTCGAGTGCGATTCTCAACATCGATGACGAGTTTGGTCGTTCTATGCTAGGCAGGACGTCCTGCACCAGAGAATTTACCTATGGTTCTGCACCCGCGGACATACAGTTGCAGGATTGCATTTCCACTCGCCGCGGGTTGGTGTTGAAGATTGCCGTTCAAGGCCGCAGCATTGAGGTTCAGAGCGAGCTTCTAGGCCGTTTCAATGGTATCAATCTGACAGCAGTCGCAGCGGTGCTGCACGCACATCAATTCGACCTTGCGGACATAGAGCGTGCACTGCACGCCGTCAAGCCGGTTGCTGGACGCATGGAGCGTATCGCGGGGTCATCCGTGCAACCCGAGGTGTTTGTTGACTATGCGCATACACCGGATGGGCTGAAAAGCGCCTTACAGAGTCTGCGCGAGATAACCGAGGGTAATTTAGTGTGCGTTTTCGGATGCGGCGGAAATCGAGATGATGAAAAGCGTCCGATTATGGGAGCAATATCCGAACAGCATGCGGATCACGTAATCGTTACCGACGACAACCCGCGAGGAGAATCCCCGCAAGCCATCACCAAACGAATTCTGGAAGGAATGCGGTCCAAGCCCAAAGTCATCCATGATCGTCGGGAAGCCATTCGATCTGCGGTCAAAGGCTGCGGTCGCAATGACACGATTCTCATTGCCGGCAAAGGTCATGAAACTACGCAGACGTATGGCTCGAAGGTGATTCCATTCAGTGATCGTGAGGCAGTGACAGATGCCTTGAGGAGCCTCGGATGATGGATACGCAGGTGGTAGCACAGGCGGTCGACGGTGTTCACATCGGCGCGAATACCTACATTGAAGCCGTGAGCACCGATTCCCGTAGAATTCGAGAAGGTGATTTGTTCGTTGCATTGCGCGGCAATCGATTTGACGGGCATCAGTATGTGGACGAGGCGGCACATGCCGGTGCAAAGGGTGTGCTCGTCGATTCATCCGCTGATGTTTCCGTTGCACAGGTAGTGGTTGATGACACAGAATTTGCTTTAGGTCGGCTTGCGTCGCACTGGCGTCAGAAATTCAGCATTCCGCTGGTTGCCGTTACGGGGTCTAACGGAAAGACGACGGTCAAGGAAATGATCGGCAGCATATTGAGTGAGCATTCCGAGACGTTGGTTTCTCACGGCAACTTCAACAATGCAATCGGATTGCCGGTTTCGCTGCTAAAGCTGAGGCAACAGCATCAATTCGCGGTAGTCGAGATCGGAATGAACCAGATTGGCGAGATCGAATATCTGTCGAAGCTGGCTTGTCCAGATGTTGTGGTGATCACCAATGCCAGTTCCGCACATCTTCAATACCTGAAAAACCTTGACCAGATTGCCATCGAAAAGGGTTCCTTGATGGTTGGCCTGAGTGATGATGGCATCTCCATTTTGAATGCTGATGATGAACATGTCAACTACTGGCAGTCCATCGCCGATCTGCACCGCGTGATTACGTTTGGTCTGTCCGAGGCAGCCGATGTAAAGGCTGCATATCAGCACTTGGAATTTGGCTCCATGTTGCAAATTACCACGCCTCGTGGAAAGATTCAGATGGAACTTAAACTGGCCGGGGTGCACAACATCCTCAACGCCTTGGCCGCAACCGCTGCTGCTATCGGGCTCGACATCTCCGATTCTCATATCAAATCCGGATTGGAAAAAATGTCTCCAGTTGCCGGGCGACTGCAATTGCGTCAGCACAAAAGAGGCGGTCGCCTGCTGGACGATACCTACAACGCAAATCCCGCTTCGGTAGCAGCAGCTCTCAATGTTCTCAAGAATTTGTCGGGCGACCGGCGACTGGTGATTGGTGACATGTTTGAATTAGGGGAGGACGATGCAGAATTTCATCGTGAAATCGGCAAACTTGCACGCCAATCCGGCATAGGACGGGTGTACGCGCTGGGTAATTTGACGAAGTTCGCAGTGAAGGAATTCGGATATGGCGCGCAACATTTCCAGGACCGACAAGAGCTTGTTGACGATCTCCTGCAGCAGATGGACTCGAATACGATCATTCTGGTCAAAGGCTCGCGCGGTATGAATATGGAGAGCATCGCGAATGAGTTATGTGCTGCGGATGTAGAACAAACAGGAGGTGCAGCATGTTAGCGTCCCTGTTACTTTCCTTTGCAGACGAATATACCTGGCTCAATATCTTTCGATATTTGACCTTTCGCGGCATTCTGGCGGTACTGACATCACTGGCGATTGGGGTGGCACTCTACCCGTACATCATTCGTAAAATGAGGGAGATGTCGATCGGCGAAGTGACTCGCGATGATGACGTGCCACTGCATTCCAAAAAGGGAGGCACGCCAACCATGGGCGGCGTGATCATATTGCTCGCAATTACTGTCAGTACCCTGTTGTGGGCTGATCTTTCCACCCGATTCATCTGGATTGCGCTTTGCGGATGCATTTCCTTCGGACTAATCGGCTTCTTGGACGATTGGTTCAAGCTGAAGCGTAATCAAAGCAAAGGTGGACTCAGCGTTCGATACAAGCTGTTATGGCAGTGTATTGCCGCGACGGCAATCGCGATGACACTCTATGCAACCGCCACCTCGAGTGCCGAGACAAATTATCTACTGCCATTCTTCAAAGATGTGACGATCAACCTGCATTACTGGTTTATTCCGCTCACTGTCATTGTGCTGATCGCAACCTCCAATTCGGTCAATCTGACTGACGGATTGGATGGCTTGGCCATCATGCCGGTTGTGTTAGTAGCAGGCGGCCTGGGGATATTCACTTATGCAACAGGTCACGCGGTATTTTCAGATTACCTGGCCATCCCCTTTATTGACGGCGCCGGCGAACTCATCGTTTTGTGTGGTTCAGTGGTCGGTTCCGGACTCGCATTTCTGGCCTTCAACTGCTACCCCGCGCAGATTTTCATGGGAGACACGGGAAGCATGGCACTTGGAGCTGCGGTGGCCATCGTTGCGGTTATCGTGCGACAGGAAATTGTTCTGTTCATCATGGGAGGATTGTTCGTTATCGAGGCCGTCTCGGTAATCATTCAAGTTGCATCATTTAAATTGTTCGGGCGACGCGTTCTGCTGATGAGCCCGATTCACCATCATTTTGAAATGAAGGGCTGGCCGGAATCGCGTATCACCGTTCGTTTCTGGATCATATCGCTGGTTCTGGTACTGGCCGGACTCGCCACTCTGAAAATTCGCTAGAAGAAGGAGGCATTATGCAATCAAGACTTCAAAAGGCAGAAAATTCCAGCAAAGCTGGAAACGCAATCGTCTTCGGACTTGGAAAGAGTGCTGTCGCCTGCGCCACTTTTCTCATAAATGAGGGCTGGGACGTAGCAGTCGCGGATGTAAATGCGCGACCGCAGCTCGAGAGTCGGTTCAAATCAGCACTGCCGGGAATTCCGGTGTATGCACCGGTCTATCCACAGCTGTTCCTCAATGTTGACCTCGTTGTCATGAGTTGTACCGCAGCAAACTCGAATGCCGCAATTTTGCAGTTAGCCAAGGAATACGGTGCTGAGGTTGTGAGCAGTTTGGATTTGTTTTTCGAGCGAAGCACCAAACCCGTCATTGCAGTTGCCGGAACCAATGGCAAGAGCACTGTAACCACACTTGTGGACGCGATTATTTGCAGTCATGGAGATAGTGTTCGAATTGGAGGCTATCGAGGATTGCCATTTCTTGAACTGCTGAACAAACAGCAACCGAACGTATTTTTACTGGAATTGTCCGCAATGCACCTGGAACAGGTGAATTCTGTAAGACCGGATATTGCGACGATTTTGAACGTTTCGCCCGACCACAAGGAGCGTTATTCCAGCCTGGATGACTATGTTGACTGCATGGCCAAAGTTTTGCAGGATGCCAAAATTCCGGTGATCAATCGTGATGATTCGATCGTTTCGCAACTTCCGACATCAGGAGCTGGAATTTCAATTGGCTTGAATCAGCCACCGCGCGATTGCGACTATGGCGTCGTTGAAGATTCCACTGGCCGATGGATAGTGCGCGGTAACGAAAAGCTGATCGATCTGTCGCAGTGCTTCCTTAAGGGATGGCACAACGAACTGAATCTGCTTGCCGCTTGTGCCATTGCAGGCGCGGTTGGGTATCCAGTCGATCAGAAAAAGGATGTTGTGACGAAATTTGAAGGTCTTCGATTCAGTTGCAACGATGAGGGAGAGTGGAATGGCGTTCGTTGGGTCAACGATGCGAGATCAAAAAATGTAGGCGCGGCAATTGCGGCCATTCAATCCAACTCCAGGCCAGTCGTTTTGATCGCCGGAGGATTGAGCAAGGGAGCGGATTTCTCGCAAATTCCAAAATCGGTGAACGGCAAGTTGCGCGGATGCGTATTTTTCGGTCGCGACGGCAAAGAAATTGGCAAGTCGCTCAAAGGATTTGCCAAGCGCAAGCAGGCTGAAGATCTCTATGAGGCGATCAAGGTTGCTGAAAGCATGACGAAAGAGGGCGACTGTGTGATATTTTCGCCTGGCTGCGAAAGCAATGACATGTTTACCGATTGTGTACACCGAGGAGAAACATTCAGCAAAGCGCTGCAAATGCATTTTTCATGATTCTGGTTCGACATCAAAATAATGTCCGAAGCGTTGACGGAGGCGGTCCATACTTTGATCCGCTGTTGCTGATCACGTTCCTGCTGCTGATCGTATTTGGAATGATTGCAGTTTACTCTGCAACGATCGCGCATGCTTTCAGTGCCGACGACCCGTTCGTCTACTTGCGCCGCAGCGGCGTGCATATTCTCTTTGCATTAACCGCCATGTTGATCTTTTCGAGAATTCCGGTTCGGCTATGGCAACATCTAGCACCGGTATCACTGTTCACCGGCATTGCGCTGCTCATTCTCGTTTTGATTCCGTCCATAGGAGTCAATGTAAACGGCAGTACGCGCTGGGTCGAAGTCGCAGGCTTGAAATTTCAGCCGTCTGAGTTTGCGGAGCTGGCCTTTCTGATATTTGCCGCAGACTACCTGGTGACTCGTCGCGGGTACATGAAAGAGCTTCTGAGAGATGTTGTGCCGATTGTTGCGATATTTATAGTCTTCGCCGCCTTGCTTTTGGCAGAGCCAGATTTCGGCAGTGCCGTGGTTCTCGGTTCAGTTCTCATTCTGATGCTAATTCTCAGCGGCATGCGTTGGCGGCACACCGTAACCGTTACAGTTGCAGCGGTATTGGGTATGGCCTGCCTGATACTGGCGAAAGCCTATCGTTTAGAACGCTTGACGTCGTTTATTGACCCATTTGACGATCCGTACGATACCGACTTTCAACTGGTGCAATCCTTGATTGCGTTTGGACGCGGAGAATGGTTTGGCGTGGGCATCGGAAACAGTGTGCAAAAACTCGACTACCTGCCGCTTGCCGGGTCAGATTTTCTACTGGCAATCATTGCGGAAGAAATGGGCTTCCTGGGAATCTGCGCGGTGATCGTGCTGTTTGTGGTACTGATCTGGCGAATCTTTCATGTCTCGTGGTCAGCCGCAGCGGCAGGTGACACATTCGGAATGCTGCTTGCTCAGGCAATCGGCGCTCTGATCGCAGTGTCTGCACTGGTCAACATGGGTGTGAATATGGGGCTGCTACCGACAAAGGGTCTGACTCTGCCGTTCATGAGCGAAGGTGGAACGAGTCTGATAGCCTATTCAGCCGCGCTCGGGATGATTTTTTCCATTGAACGCAGTTCGCGTCAGGAATCTGAACCATGAACACGGTCATAATCATGGCGGGTGGAACAGGCGGGCATGTGTACCCGGCGTTGGCAGTTGGCACCGCGCTTCGAGAGCGTGGCGTCAATGTGTTCTGGATGGGTGTTCGTAACGGACTGGAACAAAAGCTGGCTGGAAACGCAGGTTTCGTGTTTGATTCGGTACGTACTCGAGGACTATGGGGCAAGGGAATGGTGCGATGGCTGACATCGCCTCTGTGGCTGACTGCTTCGATTCTACAGTGTATCGGAATCATTCTTCGCCGTCGTCCGGATGCGCTTCTGGGAATGGGTGGTTACGTCTGCGGACCAGGTGGACTGGCGAGCTGGATTCTGCGCCGTCCGTTGGTGATTCACGAATCGAATGTTATTCCTGGACTGACCAATCGCGTGCTCGCATTTCTGGCATCCCGCATTCTGATTGGATTCTCGAATACACAGCTTGCCGGAAAGCCGGTCTTTACAGGCACTCCAGTGCGTGCTGAGATCATCAAAGCCGGCAGAGTGCGTAGAGATTCAATCGAGACAGAAGAGCGGAATTTGCGGCTGCTGGTGATCGGTGGAAGTCAGGGTGCACAGGCTTTGAACGATGCACTGCCATTGGCGCTTGGTTCGTTGCCGGAGAATTTACAGCCGCAAGTGATGCACCAGACCGGCCAAGGACGAAAAGAAGTCGTTTCGGATTCATACGTAAGTCAGGGAATTGAGGCACAGGTTTTTGACTACATCGACGACATGGCGAGTGCCTATTTATGGGCCGATTTTGTCGTTGCTAGAGCGGGCGCCATGACGCTTGCAGAGATATCAGCGACAGGACTGGCGGCGATTCTGGTGCCTTATCCTCATGCGGCCAGAGATCATCAGCGCGCGAATGCCGAAGCCCTTGCAGTGCAGGACAGTGCGGTCGTATGCAAGCAGAACGAACAATTGACGGAACGCTTGGGACAGGAATTAAAAAAGCTAATCAGCGACAGAAACCGTATTCGAGAGATGTCGAATCGCATCCGAAACTTTGCTCGAACGGATGCAACTGAATGTGTCGTCAAGAACTGCATGGAAGTCATGCAATCATGAACCACATGAAATGAACCAGAACACACTATCGGAAATATCGATGCAAGGACTAAAAGGTGAACTTCGGCAGAACGAACCGATGAGCCGGCACACAAGCTGGCGTGCCGGCGGCCGGGCAAATTGGTTCTACACACCGAAAGGCAAAGATGATCTCGGTGAATTTCTCAAGCGCATCCCGAGCGAAACGCAGATAGCGTGGTGCGGACTCGGCAGCAATACGCTGGTGAGGGATGGTGGTTTTCCGGGAGTGGTCGTCTCGACACTGAAAGGTTTGAATGAAATCTACAGAACTGAAAATCACGGAATCTATGCCCAAGCCGGAGTGCCGAGTGCCAAGCTTGCTAAGTTCTCCGTCAAGTATTCATTGTGTGGGGCCGAGTTCATGATAGGAATTCCTGGAACAGTCGGTGGTGCACTGGCAATGAACGCAGGATGTTTTGGCTCGGAAACATGGCAGATCGTACGTAGTGCCGACACCATCACAAGCGATGGCGAGCAAAAAAGAACCGCCGCGTCACAGTTTCGCTGGGGTTACCGGTTCGCGGAGATCGTTTCCAGAGAATGGTTTACCGGAGCTGAGTTTAGTTTGACTCCATGTCGAGCTGAAGGGGGTCGAGAAAAGATCAAGAGTCTGTTGAGGAAGCGATCCGAATCGCAACCCGTTCAAACTGCAAATGCCGGTTCTGTTTTCCGAAATCCGCCCGGTGATTATGCGGCACGACTGCTGGAAAGTGCAGGTCTAAAGGGTTTTTCGATCGGGACTGCCCGATTTTCTCCGGTGCACTCGAATTTCATTGAAAACCAAGGAAATGCAACAGCACAGGACATCGAAAATCTAATCAGCCATGCAGTCGACAAGGTGCAGGCAGTGCATGGTATCGAGTTGGAATTAGAAGTAAGAATTATTGGCAATAGGGTGTGAACAATGAATAGAACTAGAAATGCACAAGACGGTTACTATGGACGGTGGCATACCCGTGAGAATTCTAAATCCTCCTTGGCAGGGAAGGGTGCCGTTCGGGTTGCGATACTGGCGGTCGTATTATGTGCTTTAGCAAGTTTCGGACTCGGTGTGGATTACATTTTTCAGCCGCAGCGATTTCCGATGAAGCACATCAGCATTAAGGGTGATCTTCACAATACGGAGGCGAGTCAGATTCGCCAGGCAATCGCTCAGGTTGTTGCGTCCAGCAACATTCTACGGATTGACATCGCAAAGGCGGTCGCTGCCGCACAAGCTCTGCCGTGGGTGGAAGATGCGACCATAAAACGTCGATGGCCGGACACTTTGGTAGTGTTTGTCAATGAGCGCGTGATACGGGCTCGTTGGAATGACGATCAGTGGCTCGATCATCAAGGCATCGCGATCACACTGCCGGATTTTCAGGATTCCAGCCTGCCGCTATTACGCGGTCCGGTGGGATTCGAACAGGAAGTACTTGCTAAATTTCAGATCTGGCAGACGCTTGCTCAGCCGCAGGGACTTGAAATTGCCGAGTTAGTCAAGTCCGGGCGAGACAGTTGGGAAGTTTATGTCCATCCAGTGTCTGGGGATGTGTCGAGCGGGGAACAAGAGGTGCAGTCGATGGCGCCAAACAGCATCCACGTAATTCTAGGCAGTAGCAAGCCACAGGCTCGATTCGAGCGGTTTGCAAAGCTCTATTCAGACGTGTTTGAACCTGCTGGCAAATGGCTTATGGCAGTGGATATGCGATATCCAGACGGTGTGTCCGTTCAATGGTTAGACGGCGAACCACGCATTGCCGGAGATGCAAAGATAAAGAAATCATAGAAGGAGCAATAAGCGAATGGCAACGAACAAAAGTAATGAGAATCAGCTCATAGTTGGCTTGGACGTTGGAACTTCCAAGGTCTCGGTAATTGTGTGCGAGGTATCACCCTCAGGGGAAATTGAAATCATTGGAGTTGCAGAGAAACCGACGCAGGGAATGCAAAGGGGAATGGTGTCGAACATCGATTTGATGGTCAAATCCATTGAACAAGCTGTAAAAGAAGCGGAAATGATGGCGGCTTGTCAGATTGTTGGGGTATTTACCGGAATTACCGGTGCGCACATCCGCAGTTACAACTCGACCGGTGTGGTGGCGATTCGAGGCAACGAGGTTACTCACGATGATGTCAATCGCGTGATCGAAGCGGCGCGGGCAGTGAGAATTTCCAGTGACGAGAAAATTCTGCATGTTCTCCCTCAGGATTTCACCATTGATGATCAGGACGGAATTCGCGACCCAGTTGGACTGTGCGGTGTACGGCTTGAAGCCAAAGTCCATGTTGTCACCGGCAATGTAAGTGCAGTGCAGAATATCCTCAAATGCATCAAGCTGTGTGACTTGGAGGTGGAAGAAGTAATTCTGGATCACATTTCCTCGGGTCATGCCGTATTGACGGAGGATGAAAAGGAGTTGGGTGTAGGTTTGCTTGACATTGGTGACGGCACCATGGACCTTGCAGTATTTCATGAAGGTGCAATTCAACATTCGACTGCGTTTGCTATGGCAGGATCGCAGGTGACAAAAGACATTGCCGTCATTTTGCACACCCCGACGGTTGCGGCGAAGAAAATCAAGCATAGATTCGGATCCGCAAATTCGCAGTCGGTCAATGACGAACAGATGATTGAGCTTCCTGGCATCGGTGACCAGAAAGTACGGAATATTAAGCAGAAGTATCTTGCTGAGGTTATTGAGGCCCGTATGGAAGAAATGTTTCATTTGGTACGCAACAATTTGGTTCAGACCAACTATGAGAACATGATTCGCTCCGGAATCGTTCTGACCGGCGGGAGTTCCAAGATGGTTGATTTGGTAACACTGGCAGAGCGAATTTTCAAAATGCCAATTCGTCTAGGCGTACCTCGCTATACCGGCACACTCAGTGAAGTTGTCAGGCATCCAAAGTTTGCTGCCGGAGTGGGGCTTTGCGAATTTGGATTCACTAATCGAGAAAACTTGATAACGAGAGCGTACGAAGAGCCGGCGCAGAAGTTTGCAATCACTTCAAGGATTTTGAAGAGTATGCGAAATCTGTATAGGCGACCGAATAAGGAAGTGTATGCGGCACAGGCGCCTGCTGGTGGGCCCAGGGAATGGTTCCAAGGTGAATACTAGATTTAACAATTCAAATTTATTGATACAAGATGACTATGGAGGTCGTTAACCGTGAGTACAAGACAATTTAACAACCGATTTGTTCTGCAGGCTGAAGACACATTCAGTCAGCGGGCAATAATCAAGGTGATCGGTGTAGGCGGCGGAGGCAGCAATGCAGTCGATCACATGGTAAATGAGCAGATCG
The DNA here is from genome assembly GCA_965219265.1 of Arenicellales bacterium. GTDB lineage: Bacteria > Pseudomonadota > Gammaproteobacteria > Arenicellales > JAJDZL01 > JAJDZL01. The sequence continues at coordinate 1,930,120 of OZ244730.1, read as the reverse complement.
AAGGCGTGGAATTCTTCGTTGCGAACACCGATGCGCAGGCTTTGGCGCGCGCTAGGGTGTTGCAGAAGGTTCAGCTCGGTACTGAGTTGACAAAGGGGCTGGGTGCTGGATCAAACCCGCAACTTGGCCGCGAAGCTGCGATTGAGGACAAGCAGAAACTTGTGGATTACCTGGGTGATGCAGATATGATTTTCATCACTGCTGGAATGGGCGGCGGAACCGGAACGGGAGCGGCGCCAGAGATTTCCAAATCACTCAAGGAAGCCAATCCCGAAATTTTGGTGGTTGCGGTCGTTACGACACCGTTTGAATTCGAGGGCAAGAAAAGAATGATTGTCGCCAATGACGGACTCAAGGAACTGAAGTCAGCGGTTGATTCCCTGATTACGATTCCAAATGAAAAGATTCTGGATGACATTAACCTGACTTTGAAAGATGCTTACGGGAAGGTGAATGATGTTCTACTGAACGCAGTACAGGGGATTGCAGATCTGGTCGTACGTCCTGGATATATCAATGTCGATTTTGCTGATGTCAGAACCGTCATGTCTGAAGCAGGATCTGCAATGATGGGTTCCGGCCAGGCGAGCGGTGACAATCAGGCGACGGTTGCAACCCGTGCTGCAATTGAGAACCCGCTTCTTTCGGATGTTGACGTTTCCAACGCCAAAGGAATCTTGATCAACATCACTGGAACTTCAGTAATGACTCCGCAGGAATTGAAGGACATCGCTCATATCGTTGAGGAAGTTGCATCTGAAGACGCAACCATCATCATGGGTCAAGTTTATGACGATGACCTTGAAGATGAAATTCGTGTAACGATTGTCGCAACCGGGTTGAGTGATCCATTCGAGGATCAACCGGAGCAGTATCAGAATTCTCCAACAAACGACCAAGCAGCAGTCGGGCGGGAAAGCATTTATATTGAAACGGAGATGGGGAAGGAGACTGCTGTAGAGGAGGATACTTTGCCCGCAGTTCTACGCAATCGTTCTGGAGTGATTCAGCCTACACACGAGAAAGGTAATGGTTTGGCCGGTCGGCCGAAAATATTCGACTACTGGAGCTGAGACTATGCATATTGATGGTACAGAAAAATTGGATTGAACATTCAAATTTGCAGACCTTTAGAAAGCAGTTTATCTCTCGTGAAATAAGACGGTTGACTGTGCAGAAAATCTCATCGGGTTATTGCCAAAAGTAGGGCGGTGTTCGAGCGCACGTTCGGAAGCCGCACGGTACCAACCCTATGCCGGTCTGAATCTGCCGTTGCAGCTGGTGGCCGTTGCACACCAAAGCTGTCCGGCCGTTAGCGGTGCGTTGGCTGGAATACTCCGGCAGTAACTCTTCCAGTTTGGCTGCAACTGCATAGGCGGTCAGCTTTTAGGTTCCCTCCTGAAGCAGTTCAGTCAGTGCGTACAGAAATCCTTCTCGACTTTCAATTGAAATTACGTTATTCTGATGTTCCATATTGGTGTACTTTCTGGCTGTTTGTGAAATCAACATATACAAATAAACTAGGAACGCCACATTTATTTCAATTCCTGTCAAACCAGGACTGCTGCGGGTGGGAAATATTGCGGTCAAGTGTGATCAGAAACTTCGTTCAAGCCCACCCACACGGTACATTACTTTTAGCAAAAATTGATTTTCATCAGAAAAAGATTAGTTGAATAAATATTTTGGATATATCATTTGTGCATAATTGCGAATGAATTCAGAAAATTGTTCAACGTATGTTCGATGACGGCAGGTGTTATTTGCTGCAGCATAAAAGATTTTTTTGTTTGTTTGATGAGCAGCCTTGACTCTTTATCATGGAAGTGTTGTAACTGAGGAAACGGTGCAGATTAGGCGGGTTTTAAAAATTTCGTGTTTTAGAAGTACGGAATTGTATATTTTCAATATAATTCAATGCGTTATTCATAGAATTATTCGGCTTTCTATTTCAGTTGAATTACTTAGTCCAACAACAATCAACAACTTCAGGTAGAACTTGAGACAAAGCTTTGTCCCTTACAGTTCTTCACTGATTTGTGAAAAAACATAAAAAAATAGGCAGACGAATGATCAAGCAAAGAACGCTCACAAATGTCATCACAGGTACGGGCGTAGGTTTACATACAGGTGTTAAGATTTGTCTTACATTGGTTCCGGCACCCGCAAATACTGGAATTGTGTTTCGACGAGTGGATCTTGATCCAGTTGTAGAGATTCCGGCGCGAGTTGAAAACGTTTCAAACACCAGACTCTCAACTACATTGGAGTGTGATGGGGCAAAAGTTTCCACTGTGGAACATTTGATGTCGGCTTTCGCTGGATTGGGCGTCGACAACGTATACGTAGATGTAACTGCAGGTGAAGTTCCGATTATGGATGGCAGTGCCCATCCATTTGTATTTTTAATGGAGTCGGCAGGTATTGAATCCCAAAATGCTTCCAAAAAGTTCATTCGAGTGAAGAAGACAGTTCAGGTGAAAGAGGGAGACATGTGGGCGAAACTTGAACCGTATCACGGGTTCAAGATTTCATTTGTAATTGATTTTGATCACCCGGTTCTGAAGAACTCCAACCAGAAAGTTGAAATTGATTTTGCTTCAACCTCCTATAAAAACAATATTTCCCGAGCCCGTACATTTGGTTTCATGTCCGACTTGGAAAGTTTGCAGGAAGTTGGATTAGCGCAGGGTGCGAGTTTCAGCAATGCAATTGTCATGAATCAGTATCACGTGCTCAATGAAGATCAGTTGCGCTACAAAGACGAGTGCGTGCGACACAAGATTCTGGACGCTATCGGAGATATCTACTTGCTGAACCATCCTTTAATCGGGTCCTTTTCTGCTCACAAGTCAGGCCATTACCTCAATAATCGCCTGTTGGTCGCGTTGCGGGAAGATGAAACTGCTTGGGAACTAGTCGAATATGACAATTACGACGATATTCCCGATACGATTATTCGCCCGGTCGCCGTTCCGGCATAAATTTCTCTTTAGTGTGGTTTGATTTGGGTCGGAAAGAGCTTCCGACTCCATCTCCAAGCGCATTCAATTCAATGAATAGCTGTTTGTATTCGTTGTTTCTGCCGACTGGATAGCGCCCTGGATAGCCGTCCTTGGTTCAATTGCCTGACAGGTAACGGACCGCACTTTCGACGGCATTTGTTACCCTATTCAAGACACCCCTTTCACAGCAGGGGTGTACATAAACGCGCCTGCGAGGAACTGCTCCGTCCTACAGCTGAGGCCAAGTTTTCGCCATTCGTACCTCTATCGGCTTTCGTTGTGGTGGGGGGGCCGAGCACACTGCTTTATTTCAGCAGCACAGCAGCAACTGCGAGCTAATTGTGTTTACGCGCCCGACTCAGTCGTAAAAAGGTGGCTCTAGTTTCCGGATCATTGGATTCTGATGCCAGCCGAACAAAGAGTTGTCGTAAATCAGGAGAGATTTTTCGTTCCGAAATTTGCGGTTTGGTGATATTGGGCGGAGTCACAGGTTTCGGCACAAAGATGCATATTGTCATTTCACTCAGGTCTTCGTGGCCTTTTGCGCGCATTTTAGCCAAGATTCTAGTTTGCTGATTGATCAGTTTGTGTGCCCAATTCGGAGAGTTGACGGTGACATGCAGCATTCCATTGTCTGCGTTCAGTTTTTCAGTATTTTTTGCAATTGCTGGTCCAGCTGCCTCTTGCCAGTCCTGATACAGTGGGGATTGAGATAAATCGTTGGGTCGTTCCAGAAAACTGCATTCGGCAAGAATCGCGGAAAGTTTCTTGTAATTGGGTTCAGCCATGGAACCGATCAGGGCCTGAATGTCTGTATTATTCGCACAAGTTCTATTTTAACCTGATTGTAGATTTCTCATTGAACGGAAGATTTTTGAGGATGGGGATTTGAATCTTGATCAATTGGATGAATCGCTGAAAATTCGTACTAGTCAGCCGCATTCAAATTCGAATGAAAGTACAATTGTACGGTGCGCAGTTTGCCAGTCGACTTCAGCGCTTGACATGACCGAACTAACCTTGAATTCTCCAGCACCGGTATCGCCATACGTTTAGGAAGTACACGGAAATGATGGCATTCTGAGATTTGTCGAAACAGTGCACTTTTCAATACAGTTCCGCTAGTGAAATACATTTTTTGCAATATTCAAGCCTGTCGTTGTATTATTCATTATTTTCATTTTGGTGCTCGCTCCCATTTGGGTTACGGCTGTTAACTACTCTAAGCATCGTCGAATTCTTTGCCGATGTAAAGTGGGAGAAGTTCATCTCATCAATATTGAATTTACCTATTGTTTTAACATTACAAGTCTCTATGTACCAAGAATGAAGGAACTGGTGCAACCGCGCATCGCAAATTGACATACATGTTGAAACTTTCAAACACAAATGATCTCAAAAACACTCTCTAAGGTATTTGGAAGCCGAAACGAAAGGCTCATCAAGGAGTTGTTGAAGACGGTCAAGGTCATAAACGGCCTTGAAGCTCACATGCAGTCGCTGCAGGACGAAGAACTCGCAGCCAAGACTCCTGAATTGAGAAGCAGGATTGAGGGTGACACGTCCGTAGAAGAAATTTTGCCGGAGGCGTTTGCTGTAGTTCGAGAGGTGTCGAGACGTACGCTTAATATGCGACATTTTGACGTACAGCTAGTCGGTGGAATGGTTTTGCATCGCGGCAAGATTGCGGAGATGCGAACCGGTGAAGGCAAGACTTTGGTTGCGACCTTGCCGGTTTTTCTGAACGCTTTGGCAGGTCACACAGTTCACATCGTCACAGTCAACGACTATCTCGCTCGACGCGATGCACAATGGATGGGAGCGATCTACAATTTTCTCGGAATTTCAGTGGGCGTTGTCGTTCCAAACATGACGAATGAAGAAAAGCGTGACGCTTATGCTTGCGATGTTGTGTACGGAACGAACAATGAATTGGGTTTTGACTATTTGCGTGACAACATGGCGTTCCTCGGCAATCTACGTGTGCAGGGTAAACTCACCTACGCCATTGTTGACGAAGTCGATTCCATATTGATCGACGAAGCTCGAACTCCGCTCATAATTTCGGGTGCAGCTGAAGATAGCACGGCATTGTATGCGCAGATGAACAAAATCGTGCCCAACTTGAAACGGCAACTGGAAGAAGAAGGACCTGGTGATTTCAGCGTCGATGAGAAGACTCGCCAAGTTTATCTGACTGATGAGGGGCATGATAACGCAGAACACTATCTGTCCGTTTCCGGGCTACTGCCGGAAGGTAGTACGCTCTATGATTTTTCCAATGTCGGGTTAGTTCACCATCTACTTGCAGCGCTTCGTGCCAATACCTTGTTTCAGCGGGATGTCGACTACATCGTGCATGAGGGACAGATTGTGATCGTTGACGAGTTTACCGGGCGCATGCAGCCTGGACGTCGATGGTCGGATGGCCTGCACCAAGCAGTCGAAGCGAAAGAAGGCGTCAAGGTGCAGCGGGAAAATCAGACACTTGCGTCCATCACATTTCAAAATTACTTTCGCCTATATGACCGGTTGGCGGGAATGACAGGTACCGCGGATACAGAAGCAGAGGAATTCCAGCAGATCTACGGACTGGAGGTGGTGGTGGTTCCGACGCATATGGAGATGGTTCGAGACGACATGGCTGATCTGGTTTATCGAACTGCAAATGAAAAATTCAAGGCCATCGTGAATGGCATTGAGGATTGTGTCAATCGCGGGCAGCCGGTGCTTGTCGGCACGGCATCCATTGATACATCGGAATACTTGTCAGGTCTGTTGAAAAAGAGAGGCATATCGCATGAGATTCTGAACGCCAAACAGCACGAAAGGGAAGCACGCATTATTGCTCAGGCAGGGCAGCCCAGTGCCGTAACGATCGCTACTAATATGGCTGGCCGTGGAACCGACATTGTGCTGGGCGGAAATTTTGAAATGGAGTTGGTGGAAGCCGGCGATGCGGACTCGGCGCAAGCTGCGGCGATTATGGAACAGTGGCAACTGCGCCATGATGCGGTGGTAAGTTCTAGCGGCTTGCACGTGTTGAGTACGGAAAGACATGAATCTCGAAGAGTGGACAATCAGTTGAGAGGCCGGTCGGGACGTCAAGGCGATCCGGGCTCAAGTCGCTTCTATCTATCTTTGGAGGATAACCTGCTTCGAATTTTCGCATCAGACAAAGTTTCTGGTCTAATGGAAAAACTGGGTCTAGAGGAAGACGAAGCGATTGAGCATTCCTGGGTAAGCAAAGCGATCGAAAACGCCCAGCGAAAGGTGGAAGGGCGCAATTTTGACATTCGAAAGCAACTTCTCGAATTCGATGACGTTGCCAATGAACAGAGGAAGGTTGTCTACGATCAACGCAATACACTTATGGATGTGGAGGATGTAGGGGATGCGGTGAGTTCGATCCGATCCGAATATGTTGCGAACATTGTTGATTCCTGCATTCCTGCAGAGGCATCCGATGAATTTTGGGATATCGATCAGCTAACTCGTGAACTGGATCATACATTCGACGTGAAACTCCCCATAGCGCAGTGGCTGGAAACGGAGTCGAATCTGACTCAGGACACCCTGCTGACCCGAATCGAAGAAGCGACCAGTGCCCGTTACAACGAAAGAGTCGAGTTGAATGGCGAGGATGAAATGCGCGCGGTTGAAAAAGCGGTCATGTTGATGGTCCTCGATACAGCTTGGAAAGATCATCTGGCAAATTTGGATTTTCTTCGTCAAGGCATTCATCTGAGAGGATACGCGCAAAAAAATCCGAAGCAGGAATACAAGCGCGAAGCATTCGAGATGTTTTCGACGATGCTGCAAAACGTACGACATGAAGTCGTACGGCTACTATCACGAGTACAGATTAAGCCTTCTGAGAATGTTGAGCAGATTGCACAGCAGGACTCACGTCCTGCCTCTAAAATGCAGTTCATTCATCCGTCATCAAGTTCGTTTGACGAAAATGCGATGTCTCCTTCTGGTACAACACCTTCTCCGGCAGCTGCGCCCAAACCATTCGTCCGCGAAAGCCGAAAAGTAGGGCGTAATGAACCGTGCCCCTGCGGGTCGGGCAGGAAATATAAAGTCTGTCATGGAAAAGCGGCCTGACTGATGGCTGTCGGCCTCGATACTCCACGGGAGATTCTCCCGGTTTCAGGCGTGCGAATTGGTGCCGTAGACGCGGGCATTCGTAAATCGCCCGGCGAGGATCTGACAGTGCTTGAAATTTCGTCCAACGCAACCCTAGCGGGCGTTTTTACCCGGAACAGAGCCAGAGCCGCACCAGTCGAAGTAGCCGTCAAACATCTTGCAAATGGTTCAAGCCATTCAGGCAGCACACGTGCTTTGGTCATAAACAGCGGAGTCGCAAATGCGGGTGTCGGTACAGATGGCATTCAGGACTGTCTGGCAGTATGTGAACTGGTCGCCAGTGAACTGGATATTTCCGTTGACGCAGTGCTTCCTTTTTCTACTGGTGTTATCGGTGAGCGTTTGCCACTCGATAAGTTTGAGCGACATATTACCAATTGCATGCAGTATCGCATAGAGGACAACTGGCTCGCGGCAGCCAGGGCAATCATGACGACAGATACGATACCAAAAGCGATTTCAAAAGTCGTTGACCTTGACGGCGGTGATCGTATTACAGTCACTGGAATCGCGAAAGGTTCGGGCATGATAAATCCCGACATGGCAACCATGCTTGCATTCGTTGCAACGGATGCCGAGATGAGTCATGAAGACTTGCAATATATCTTGAATGAGACGACCGAAATCTCATTTAATCGAATTTCCGTAGATGGAGATACGTCGACCAACGATTCGTGCATATTGATCGCAACAGGAGCTTCAGGTGTGGCTATCGATCGCAATACATCTGCTTCGATTCGGGAATCATTCACAGCAGCACTGCAGGAAGTCATGGTTCATCTTGCGCAGGCGATTGTCAGGGATGGAGAGGGTGCAACAAAATTTGTGACCATTCACGTTTCGGGTGGAAAGCTAGATTCAGACTGTGCCGAGGTTGCCAGCACGGTTGCCAACTCTCCGCTGGTCAAGACGGCGCTTAATGCATCGGACCCTAATTGGGGACGGATTTATGGAGCGATCGGGCGTTCACGGGTAGAAAATCTGGATATGTCTAATGTGAGCATTCATATCAACGACATAGAAGTCATGAGAAAAGGCGCACTGAGTCCCAATTACTGTGAACAGAGTGCCGCTGAAGTCATGCAGAGAGCGGAATTTTCCATCAACGTGGATCTGGGCTTTGATGAAGCGGGTGCTGCAACAGTCTGGACCTGCGATCTGAGTGCTGAATACGTACGCATCAATGCAGAATATCGTAGCTGAGCGAATTTCTGTTGTTGTCGGCCTAATTTTCGATGCCGAACGCAGGATATTAATTGGTCAGAGAACAAGCCCCGAAATGTATAAAGGCATGTGGGAGTTTCCAGGTGGTAAAATCAAGCCTTTTGAATCGGATGCCGAAGCGTTGGACAGAGAGCTATTGGAAGAAATAGGAATTTCTGTAAACCGTTCCGTTTCATTTATGAGTTTTGCCTATGATTATCCAGATCGAAGTGTGCTGCTCAAATTCAGGATGGTTGATGAATTTGAGGGTGAACCGGAGCCATGTGAACAGCAAGTGCTTCAATGGGTGGAAATTTCTAGATTGAGCGAATTTGACATGTTGCCTCCCAATATCATTGTGATCGAAAAACTACAGAAAGAATTCAGGTTGTGAAATTGTGAAGAAATTGCTCTCCGCTCAGTATTCCGGCTTATCGCTGATCCGAAATGCAGCAACACGCCATCGCAAGTGGCCTCGGGTGTGGCGAGACCCGGAACCAAAGAAATCCTATGATGTCGTAATCGTTGGCGCGGGTGGACACGGACTGGCGACAGCTTACTATTTGGCAAAGCTGCACGGAGTCAAGAATATTGCAGTTGTCGAGAAAGGCTGGCTCGGCGGAGGCAATACTGGTCGCAATACCACCATCATACGCTCAAATTATATGTTGGACGGTAACGCAAAATTTTATGAGCACTCTCTTAAATTGTGGGAGGGACTGTCTCAGGAGTTGAACTATAACGTGATGTTCAGCCAAAGAGGTGTTCTGAATTTGGCACACAGCGACCCTGAAATGGATGCATTTTCCCAACGGGGCAATGCCATGAGATTCAACGGAATTGATGCTGAACTGCTCATGCCGGATCAGGTTCGACGAGCCGTACCGCATCTGGATTGCTCGCACGATACGCGTTATCCGATATTCGGAGGATTGTTGCAGAAACGCGGAGGTACTGCACGTCATGACGCGGTTGCCTGGGGATATGCACGCGGCGCAGATTCGCTTGGTGTAGACATCATCCAGAACTGCGAAGTCACTGGTCTTCAGATCGAAGGCAATCAGGTCAAGGCAGTTGAAACCTCAAGAGGATTGATTCAGACGCGAAAAGTAGGACTGGCAGTTGCAGGAAACAGTGGCCGTCTTGCTGCAATGGCCGGTTTGCGACTTCCGATTGAATCACATGTTCTGCAGGCGATGGTTACGGAACCGTTGAAGCCGATTTTGCATACGGTCGTCGCTTCAGCCGCCTCGCATGTCTATATTAGCCAGACAGATAAAGGCGAAGTTCTTTTTGGTGGAGATCTTGATCTTTACAACTCATACGCGCAACGTGGCAATTTGCCGAGAGTGGAGTACGTAATTCAGTCAGTTTTAACGCTGTTTCCATGTCTGAGCCGTGTGCGTTTGATGAGAACCTGGGGCGGAGTGATGGACATGTCAATGGACGGCAGCCCGATCATCAGTAAACTACCGGTAGACGGCCTCTATTTCAACGGCGGCTGGTGCTATGGCGGTTTCAAGGCTACGCCTGGATCAGGCTGGTGCTTTGCTCACACGATTGCGAATGATGAGCCTCACGCTTTGAACGAAGCATTCAGTGTGGAGCGGTTTTCGACTGGAAATCTGCTCGATGAAAAAGGCAGTGGTGCCTTTCCCTATACTCACTAGTTTTTTCGAGGTACGCACGTGTTATTGATTACATGTCCCTGGTGTGGAGATCGAGCGCAAACCGAGTTTACCTACGGCGGGGATGCAACGGTTGAACGACCTGCGCCTTCAGCTTCCAAAGAGGATTGGTATGATTTTGTTTATACCCGGGACAACCCCAGAGGTGAGCATGTCGAGTGGTGGCATCACACAGCGGGTTGTCGAAAGTGGTTCAAGGTACGTAGAAATACCTGGACACACGAGGTAATCGATAGTGCGCCACCGGTTTCTGACGAACAGGACAATTTGGAGAGTTAGATGGTGAACTCCTTTCGTCATTCGGTTGGTGGATTGATCAACCGCAGCCATCCTATCAGTTTCACTTTCGACGGTCGTGCATACTATGCGTACGAAGGAGATACCTTAGCTTCTGCACTGTTGGCAAATGGTGTCAGGCTTGTGGGACGTAGTTTCAAGTATCACCGACCTCGTGGAATTTTCGGAATGGGTGTGGAAGAACCCAGTGCGATGGTTCAAATGCGCGAAGGAGCTCGGTCGGAGCCGAACATTCGCGCCACTGAAGTTGAAGTCTACGACGGTCTGGAAGTTTCCTCCCAAAACCGCTGGCCGACGTTGAACCTGGATGTGGGGTCTATCTCGAATCTGTTTTCACCGTTCCTTCCAGCAGGGTTCTACTACAAGACATTCATGTGGCCAGCGACCAAGTGGATGTTCTATGAACGCTTTATTCGCAAAGCGGCTGGATTGGGAAAAGCAGCCACGAAGCAGGATCCGGACACTTACTCGAAATTGTTCGAGTTTTGTGATGTCCTAGTAGTTGGCGCCGGTCCAACGGGTTTGTCTGCAGCGATGAGTGCCGGACGTGCCGGAGCGAAAGTGATACTGGTGGAGGAGACTTCGCAGTTCGGCGGCAGATTGTGCTTTGATGAAGAATTGATTGACGGAAAACCTGCTGAAGAGTGGAATTACGAAGTCACCGAAAAATTGGCGATGATGCCAAATGTACAGTTATTGCTCCGAACCACGGCATTCGGATTTTATGACCGGAATATGGTTTGTGCAGCTGAGCGCGTTGCGGACCACAAACGCGAACCGGAAAAGTGGCAGGACCGTCAGAAAATCAGGTGGATTCGAGCAAAGCAGGTTGTCTTGACATGTGGTTCGATTGAAAGATCGATACCATTCAGTGGAAATGACAAACCTGGAGTAATGCTTGCCTCGGCTGTACGCGGTTATGCAAAAAGGTTTGCGGTCCGTTGCGGGAAAAGGGCGGTCATATTCACTAACAACGATAGTGGATATGCCACGGTGCCAGCACTCAAGAGTGTCGGGGTGGCGGTAGAGGTTGTAATTGACAGCAGACTGACAAAGCCAGGAGAGCGAGCTCTGTCGCAACTCGGCGACACTCCATTGAAACAAGGATTTGTAGTCACCCGCGCCAGAGGGCGTCGTAGCGTAAAATCGGTGGAAATCGGCCGAATCGTCGGGCACGAATCCCTCATGGGAGCGACTGAAAAAGTTTTCTGTGACTTGTTGTGTATCTCTGGAGGTTGGACGCCAACCGTTCATTTGTATTCGCAGGCACAGGGAAAGCTGGAATTCAATGACCAGATCGCTGCATTCGTTCCCGTAGCAAAGCACGGTTCGATTTACGTTGCCGGTAGCGCCAATGGAGCTTTTTCTCTTAAGGAATGCCTGGAGCAGGGAATTGATTCTGGAATTGCTGCTGCCATGGAAGCCGGTAATTCCTCTAGTGAGGCACTTGAAATTCCGGACGTAGTCGAGGAAGAGGTGACACCGACGCAGCCGCTTTGGCAGGTGCCTGCAAAGGGTCGCGGGTTGTCAAAACGTTTCGTCGATATACAGAACGATGTCACGGTTGAGGATATTGAACTGGCGCATTCGGAAGGCTATATATCGGTTGAGCATCTCAAGCGATATACCACGTTGGGAATGGGCACCGACCAAGGCCGTACAAGCAATATTAACGGTCTTGCGAATCTTGCAAGACTCAGAAACATGGCGGTTCCAGATGTTGGACATACGACGTTTCGGCCGCCCTATACGCCGATCAGTTTGGGTGCGATTGCGGGAATTGAGCAAGGAAAGCATCTCAGTCCGGTGCGAAGAACTCCCCTGCACGACTGGCATAAGAGACACCGCGCTGATATGCAGAATTCAGGAGCCTGGCAACGTCCATTTTACTATGCTCGAACCGGTGAGCAAGTTCGGGATGCAATCATTCGAGAGGCGATGCAAGTTCGCCAAGCGGTTGGGATGATAGATGTCTCGACACTTGGAAAGATTGACGTGCAAGGTCGCGATGCAGCGGAATTTCTGGAGCGAGTCTATATCAACCGGTGGAAGTCACTGCCTATTGGGCGATGTCGTTACGGTTTGATGTTACGCGAAGATGGATTTGTATTTGATGATGGTACTTCCACGCGGATTTCCGATTGCGAATTTTACATGACTACAACAACAGGCAACGCTGGACCTGTGCTGGAACATTTGGAATTCTATGCACAGACAGTCTGGCCTGAACTGCACGTGCACTTGACTTCAGTCACTGATCAGTGGGCTGGAATGGCACTGGCGGGGCCGAACAGCCGAGCGGTGTTGGGAGAATTGATAGGCGAGGAAGCAGCTAACGATTCAATTCTTCCCTACATGGGATACTTGCAAAGTGAAATCGATGGCGTTCGAGTACGGATATTCCGAGTCAGTTTTTCTGGTGAGTTGGGCTACGAAATTCACATTCCATCAAATTTTGCGCAGCATGTGTGGCAATCTGTTTTGTCCGCAGGCCGGAAATGGGATATCGCACCGTACGGGATGGAAGCGATGACGGTTCTTCGAATCGAAAAAGGTCATGTCGTATCCGCTGAACTGGACGGACGCACGACTGCAGTGGACCTGGGATTTGAACGCATGATGAAAAAAGACGAGGATTTTATTGGTAAGCGCCTTGCTGAGCGGGATGCGCTTGTTTCGAGCGGACGCCAGCAACTGGTTGGCGTAGTGTCAGTCAACGGACGCCCCATACCACACGGAGCACAGATTGTCGAGCACAGCAACGCTCAGGGTGTTACCGATACAAAGGGACATATTACCTCTGCGTGCTACAGCCCACATCTTGAGAAGGAAATTGGCCTGGCATTAATTGCTAACGGATTACAGATTCAAGGCAAACAGTTGTATGCGGCTTCACCTCTTAACGGTCGTTCGGTGCCTGTAGAAGTGGTTCACCATATTTTCTATGATCCTTCGGGGGAGAGAGCTCGTGGCTGACACAATGTCCATCCCCAGCGTCTTTCTTCAAGAGAGAGAAGTCAGTTCGCTTTTTCAGATTCACGGTTTGCCTGTGGCTGACTGTCGTCATATCTTGAGCGAATTTGGCATAGAGCAACCGCCTGAAAGTGGAAAATCATGTAGCGGAGATGATGTTGTGATGATGTGCAATGGTCCGGGAATGTGGTTGTTTGAGTCTATAGAAAGATCGTCTGAAGAGACGCTTGATACTCTTCGGGAACTTTTGCAGCCTACCAATGCAACCGTGACCGATCTATCTTCAGCTCGAACGATCGTTCGTGTATCGGGAAAATCAAGTCGGCATCTACTGAAGAAAGGAAGTCCGATAGACGTTGATTCGATGAATGATTGCGATGTAGTTTCGACGCTGATCGGGCATCTCGGCGCGACCATTCACTGCCGGAAGGAATATTTTGACCTGTACATTCTGCAGAGCTATGGCGCTGATTTTTGGGAGTGGTGCCGACACAACGCACGCGAGTTCAACATTTAAGAAGAAAGCTGCATCAATAGGTTGGCCGAATAGAAAGAAGCAATTGAAATCAAATCTCGGATTTGTAAGATAAGCCAGCCGTACAAGTCTTCCAATTTGCGTGCAATCGACAGTCTCGTGATGAGCGGGTAAGTACTACATTAGACAAAGAGCGGCGGAGTTTTCTTTTTCGCTCTTATTGCCCGGCAGGCGGTTAACTCGAAACCATGAAATAAGTCTCCGCGAGCATTCAACAGGTTTGCACCGATTAAGTCACAGGAGCAAATTTTGGGTTCTGCCGCAATAATCTATAGAGTGGATGGCGCGTTGCTCAACATCACATCTTCCAGATTGCTCTTACTCAAAAATTCTGTACTACTGCGATCATCGCTTTTGTCATCGGACGAATAGGATCGTTACGAGACCAGAACATTCCAATTTCAAGACAGTGATTTTTTGCACTAAACGCACGCCCTGCATAGTCTGAACATAGGTGGGAAAATCAGATTGTCAGCCCGGCCTGAAAAATATCGATTCTCGATTTCACTAATCTGTGGATTTTCAACTTCGACAAATCCGCACTCGCGAACGAATTGTTCTACCTGGTCGGGATCTAATCCAGTAATCAAGGGTTCTCCTTTATCAGCGACATAATCAGCCAGTTTGGTTTGAATTTTTTGCCATATTTCAGGCGTGCAGGACAATTTGGTTAGATAATCAAATAGTAATTCTGATCCAGGCGCGGCGTTTTCCGCCACCTTGAGCAGAGTCTCTTTCACTGTATCGAGCGGCAAGTAGTAGGTGACGCCGAACCACGAGAAAATTGCCGGTTTCGACACGTCAAATCCGCTTTGAACAAGAACTTCAAACATGTCTTCCTGGTTCAGGTCTGCAGAAATAAATCGAACATTTTCGGGCTCAGGAATTCTAGATTCCTTCATTCTCAATCTTTTTTCTTGCTGAGTAGCAGTCTGGTCCAACTCAAAAACGGTAAGCTTGTTCGCTAGGTCTGTGCGTCTCATGGCGAAAGAATCGTATCCGGCGCCTATGATGACATACTGCTGAATTCCTTCGGCAGTCGACTGCTCAACACGGTCTTCACAGAACCTGGCGCGCACGATGGGTGCCGTAATCAGGGGTTTGAGCGTGCGAAGCAGAATATCAACCATGAACCAAGCCAATAATCTGTTTGAGACAACGGTGTGCAAGAACTTTCCGCACAAAGCGATCGCGAACTGATCAACAAAAATTGGCGGGCGTGCACATTTCAAGTGATAGGCTCGAGCCGCAGCGACCCATGCTGCGGTTTTACTAGGTATTCCCGTGGATTCCATGCATCTATCCCAGTGATTACTCTATAGAATTGCCATAATATTCACTGTATCCCGCAGTGAATATTATGCAAACCTGCAGTTGCTTGCAGACAGAACAATACGAATACGATTCGACGGGCAAATTGAAACGGAATAGAGAACGCCATAAGAAAAAAGAATCCATTCGCTGCAAATTTCAAGGATTCAAAAGAATGAGAATCAAAAGTGGATAATTTAGGCATTGTAAATATCATTATTTCTGCTTTCAGGCAAGAAGTCTGGATTCAGCCATTTATGCACAATAGCCAGAATGTATGCTTGATTTATCAATGTATTACAGGTCAAATCTTGTGCGACTGAGCACTGAAATCACAAGTTAAATGGGTGTCACTCCTCAGATAGCGTACCACCGTCAAATTTAAGACGTAGGTTATAACGCTACAAATACAAAATCTTTGACTATGTTTTGTGAATGTTCATAATATTATTACGGCTACCTCGTGTGAGTGGACAAATTCATTGGAGGTTGCCGATGAACGCAGATGCTCCTCAAAGGCGAAAAAATTCGATCAACAGCCTGAAATGAAAGATTGCGAACAATGAACAGAAATGGAAAGATTGACTGGGTTTATGCGATGAAGATGACGACTTTTAGCGAGTTAATTACCAGGCATTATGGAAAATGAAAGTCGTTCTGCATGAAAGAGATAACTCTCGTGAGATTGACGCACTGGAAGGCGAACGGCTCCTTTATTGTGGTTTGAGGCACGGCATCAGACTCCCGTATGAATGTGCCAGCGGCACCTGTGGCACTTGCAAGGCTAAGTTGATTTCGGGAGAAGTATACTCGTGCTGGCAGGATGCGCCAGGCAATCGTTACGTTAAAAAAGAGCGCAACGAATTTTTGATGTGTCAGAGCGTCGTCAATCAGGAGGCGCATATAGAAATTCGACCCGCAGTGAGGTCACCTGTGACACTACCGGTGCCGCAAATTCTGCAAGGCGTGATTTCTGGATTTGAGCAGTTGACTGAGGACGTTGCGATCTTTGACTATGTGATGGGGCAACCGCTGCAATATCTGGCAGGGCAGTTCGTCACCCTGAACTTTGACGGTTTGTCCGGCTATCGAGCTTATTCCATGACTAATTTCAGCAAACGGCCAACCAATGTTCTGAAATTTGTAGTAAAGCGAATCAAGGGCGGCGGATTCACAGAATGGCTGTTTAGTCAGAATCGGAATGGAACTGAATTGAGAGGATTCGGTGCGCTCGGAAGGGCAGTGTTTACTGAAGAAATCGAAGGGGGTTTCATCGTTCTGGTTGGCGGAACCGGAATCGCAGGAATCATGTCGATTCTCGAACATTCTTCATCCAGCGGACATCTGGCTGAACATCCGGTTCAGTTGGTATTTGGATTGAATCGACCGCAAGATGGTTTTTTCCTAGGATTGTTAAACCAGTATTGTGAGAGGCACAACAAATTGCGCGTCATTGTGGCATTGCTAGATATGGATGGACAGCAGTCTTTGGCGAATGCGTATCCAAAGCTGGAATTTACCAGTGGATATTTGCATGAGGCAGCGAATGAAGCGTTCGGCGATTTGTCGGAATATTCCGTTGCGTACCTTGCCGGGCCGCCGCCAGCAGTAGATGCTTCTCTAAGAATGTTGCTGGCCGAAAGGAAATTTTCGGTCAGAAAAATACGATTTGACAAATTTGCGTAACTCTTGCGTATGCGTGAACAACGCACTTCAAAATTCTCAAAATAGTGGGAATTTATGTAGTTGGAGACAGTTCTTTAGGCTCTACGATGTCGGGGCTGGATGGAGAACTAGTTCAGTATCCTTTCTGGGTGCGATATGAAGGAAAGAATGACACCAGTGAACACGTTTTGAGTTCATTGGCATTCGATGTGTTCCTTGCAGAATCTGGATCGCTGCAGTTGACTGACGGCTCAGGTACAAGGCCGTTGTTGGAAACCAGTGGACGGAGTGGGGTTTTTGAATAGGAAGAATTCAGCAGCGAATCACTAGGTCGACTAGTGCGCAGGTTCGAGAGCGACGGCGAGCCACGGGTTGTTGCAGCGATTCGGCAAGGCAGGATTGAGAGTGCGTATTCCGACACTCAATTGAATGTAGATTCAGCAGCAGGCCGTGAATCAACTTTGATTGTTGTTGCAGATGCGGATTGGATTTACGATGACTATTCAGTTGAAATTCGAAATTTTGGTGATCACCAAACTGCAGTTCCAGCCAATGGAAATCGACAATGGATTTTAGACATGGTTGAGCACTCAACCGGTGGGTTTGAGTTGAGCAAAATCAGCAGCAGAGGCAGAAGCAACCGTCGGTTTGAACGGGTGGCAGAAATAGTAGCTGAAGTCGAAACTGAGATTGCTGGCGCTCAATCAGTGCAGCAGCAGAAAATAGTTGATTACGAATTGCAGATTGAGCAACTGATGGGAAGCTCAGGTGCTGTTTCCATTTCAGAAATTCCTCAGCCGGTTGCCGAGCAAATTGCTAAAATCCAAATTGCAATGTTGCCGGTTCGGACAAAACTCAGGCAGATTCGGCGGCAAGTCAGAGAAGAAGTCGATTCTCTGGGGAATAGATTGGTATTGGGAAATCTGGTATCCGGCCCCGCAATGGTTATCATTTGTTTCTTGCTTTTCCGATTTGCTAGAAGGCGAAGGAAGGGTGTCCTCAACTAGGGCATAGTTTGAGTACCGAAAAACTGCGATATTTCAGTATTACGATTGAAAAACTTGGAGTTACGATGTGATGCAGATCAAAGCGATTACATTCGATTTGTGGGATACGGTCATCAATGATGATTCCGATGAGCCCGTACGAGCTGAGCGGGGACTGCGTTCCAAGCGAGATGAGAGACATTATTTAGTCTGGAAGGCACTGAATACGGTTTCAACGGTCTCAATTGAAGCAGTAAGAAGCGCGTACGAGGAAGTAAATGATCAATTTAATCGAGTGTGGCATGATGACTTCATTACATGGACCGTTGACGAGAGAGTAGACAAAGTATTAAAGATGTTGAACCGAGTTCTCCCGAAATCAGTTCTTCAAAATACCATTGAAGAGCTTGAACGAATGGAAATTGTAATTCCTCCTGAACCAGTGAGAGGTGTACATGCTGCGATGGATGAATTATCCGGGAACTTCATATTGGGGGTAGTCTCAGATACGGTTGTGACGCCCGGCCGGAATCTTCGTGTTTGGCTCGAAAAACATGGCTTGCTGCGTTTCTTTAAAGGGTTTGCGTTTTCGGATGAAGTTGGTAAATCCAAACCACACCCAGATATCTTTCGTTCAGCTGCATCGCAACTTGGCGTACGACTGGAGGAAATGGTTCATATTGGAGATCGGGAGCATAATGATATCCAAGGTGCTCACGCAGTAGGTATGCAGGCAATTTTGTTTACTGGCAAGCGAAACACCGATGAGCAGACTACAACTGCTGAAGCAATTTGTAATCAATATTCTGAGTTGCCGTGTATACTGAATCGCTTGGCAGGAAACTGATGGATTAGACCGAAAGGGTTTCACGCTTTACTGGATTTTCTGCAATCTGGCTTGAGAAAATCGAAAATCAAATTTTAGTGTGTACTGAAGGAACACTGGGACATGGCTGCAAATCAAATGACTAAAGAACCTCTAAAATTGCTCGTTGTAGAAGGCTACGCTCAATCCTCACGTGAGAATTTGACTACAGGCGGGATGACTGTGGCGAGCGTGTTGTACAAGCAAATGCTATTGTCGATTGCTCCAAATGCTGTCGTAGACGTCGTTACGCCTGCGGATACTGATACTTCATTGCCAGCAGGTGTTGAGTTGCGTTCCTATGATGGTGCGACGATGACCGGGTCGAATTTGTCTGTCATGGATTCAAGCAATCCGTCTGTTCGGTCGCAAGTTGAACTTCAACGTGAAATCTTCAAACAGGGTGTTCCGAGTTTCGGAAGTTGCTGGGCATTGCAAGTAGGAACTGTTGCTGCAGGCGGGAAGGTTGGAGTCAATCCCAAGGGTCGTGAAATGGGATTTGCACGCAAGATCAAACTGACGGAAACAGGTTTGAAGCACCCGATGTACAAAGGAAAACAACCCGTATTTGACAGTTTCGCCAGTCATGAAGATGAAATTGTCGAGCCCCCGCCGAATTCCAAAGTACTTTCAGGCAATGCAATTTCTGAAATCCAGGCTTTGGAAATATCTTGTGATTGCGGTGTGATGTGGACCGTTCAGTATCATCCAGAATACAACACCAAAGAGATGGCGGCTCTGATTCGATGTCGGGAAGAAAGGCTGATAGCGATGGGATTTTTCAGTAACGCTACGGACCTGGAGGGGTACGCGAAAAAGCTTGATGAGCTTTATGATGATCCCCAGCGTAAAGATTCTGCGTGGAATCTAGGAATTGACTCGGATATTCTCGATGCTCAAATACGGCAGCTCGAAGTACGAAATTGGATTGAAAATTTAGTGCTCCCGAATATACATCGTTAGTTGAAGATCCACTCACATGCATGATTTTCCGAAAACTGTTGATTCAAAATACAACTTGCAAATCAGTGGTTGAAAAGATGGTAGTACAGGGGCTGAAGTCAAATCGCAGGGACTTATATGCTCTCAAATGCGTGAGAGTGAGATGTTTCGGTCTTCGGCAGATAATCTCCAGCCGCTGATCATGCGTTTGTTGCGGGCAATTTGAGCAGCTGGTTGTCCTCCAACTGTGACCCGGGTCGAAATCAATAGCAACATCGCCTTGCGGAAATTTAGCGACTAAGCTAAGACGCCCACAACACTACCGGTTATCTAACCCATCTGGTGGTGGTTCGTTAAATTCGCGACCTTCCGACTGTGCAAGTTCACGCCGCATATTCCACGCTTGCCACCGACTTCGTTCCTGTTTGATTCCGATAGTGATTCCTTTCCCAATGTCCTTTCCTTTTTCGATTCCAATCTTCATTCCGATCGCGATTCCTTTCTTTTTCTGCGACTTCTTTAGCCACTTCTCAAACGCGTCCGATAACATTCTGTAAGCCTCCGTTAAAAATTTCGATGTTGTTGACGTGGGACAAATTCCGCAAATACTACTAAGTCAAGATGTATTTAGGTTCCTGCAGGCCGGCAAACTACACAGCGCTTCGCCTCGTATAAAACGGCTTGCGCAACGCTACGAACTTCGATTTCAGTCAACTGCAACCGAATCGAACAAGTATCCATTTCATCTCAGTCATCACATCGAAGGCAATTCAATTGCCCTAGTCGTTTTTCTTATACCACTACCCACAAGCTTGTCCATTCGGTGGTGGTTCGTTGAATTCGCGGTCTTCCGACTGTGCAAGTTCACGTCGCATATTCCACGCTCGCCACTGACTTCGCTCCTGTTCCATTCCCATCTCGATTCCAATCTCCTTTCCCTGTTCGATTCCAATCTCCTTTCCCTGTTCAATTCCAATCTCCTTTCCGATAACGATTCCTTTCTCTTTTTGCGACCTCTTTAGCCACTGTTCAAACGCGTCCGATAACATTCTGTAAGCCTCCGTAAAAAATAATGTATATGCAGCATGGACAATTATCTGGTTCGACATAGAGCCTACAATCTCTTGGTATATTGTAATCCACGCCGGTGGCGTCCCGAAATAGCTCCAAATTGAGCTAACCAGAATCCACGCCAATTGAGCATGAAACATCCCAAAAAAAGTATTTCGCCACTTCGTCCGTACGCTCCAGATCGCGGTCCGACTCTTGTCATTGCTTTTCTTTGCCATGGATTCACCTCCTGGCGTTCAGTTGCAACCGACGGAAACTTCACGTCGATTCCAAGTGAAAATAAAGTCGGCAGAATACGAACAAAAACGAATGGCGATAAGAATGAATTGAAAATCAATCGAAATGAATTAATTGTGCAGCATTGATTTACGCAGAAATCACTCTTGCACCCTTTTGATGCACCAGGAAGGTGTTTACAGTGTAAACATCCTGTAAACATAGAACATCATGCACCAAATTGGTGCATGAACTTGTTTCGTAAAAATTTAATTGCGAAAATGGTTGGTGAGTTATTCTTCAAGTTCATTAATTGTACGGACTGAATTACCGTCGTGCAATTTCCAAGAGGCAAGGAGAATTCTTCGCAAATCTGGAGCAAATATTGAGTGCTGTTGAATGTTCAGTATGTTTGCATGCGTAGACACCACCGCCAACAGGCCTCTTCTCCTTTTGATTAACTTGAAAATGTCTGACGTTATTGCATCATATAGGGAAGAATTTTATTGGGAAAATCCATCGCACCACCTTTTGAACCCTTTCGTTATTCGAAGTGCTAGCAGTGCGTCGGTACTACTTTTCTTAGTTCGTCTCCGATGTCTGATTTGTATTCGTGTTTACCTCCGCTTTTCTTCGTTTGTTGTTATAGCAGTGCTTTCGCCTTCAACTCTTGAATCTGATAGCCAGTAATATTGCCAAAAATTGCTTCAAACTTTTATGAAGTTTTTACTTCAAAATCAGAATTTTGACTTCAATCTGAATGTTTGCGAACAGCAAGTATAAGAATTTCCAGTGCTCTTTCCAGATCCTGTTGTTCGATATTTAGTGGAGGTGCAAGAGTCAATACGGTTCCCATTGAAACCTTGAAGCTGAGTCCCGCATTCAAGCATTCGTACATGATTTTTTCAGCAAGCGTATTCGGATTAATTGATGAACTATCAAGCTCAATCCCGATCAAAAGCCCCAAGCCACGAATTTCCGATACGGTCGGCACATCGTTCAACTCTTCTTGAAGTTTTTGAACCGCAAACTCCCCTTTTTGTCGAGCACGTTCAGGCAGTTGTTGGTCGATGAGTATTTCCAAGGTGGCAAGCCCAGCTGCACATGCAACTGGATTTTTTTCATGGGTATAGTGTCCCAATGCCCTGTCTTGTGCAACATCAGACTCTTTGGAGCAAATTACCGCCGCTAGAGGCATCACTCCACCGCCTAGTCCCTTGCCTAGTACCAAAATGTCAGGAACGATTCCGTAGTGCTGATAGGTGAACATTTTGCCGGTTCGGCCAAGAGAGTGTGGTATTTCATCTAAAATCAAAAGTGTGTTGTGTCGATCACAGGCTGTCCGCACTCTCTTCCAGTATTCGGCGGGTGGAAAGCAGGGCACGCTTGATACAGTTTCCGATACGACAGCCGCCACATCTCCTTCTTTTTCAAGCACGTACTCAACATAATCGGCGCATTGCAGAGTGCAAGTCCTGCCACACTGAAACGGACAGTGCGACGGATTTGGTGGAGGAACATGTTCCGCGCCAGCGAGAAGCGGCCCCGAATCTTTACGGAAAATCGCTTCTCCACCTAGCGAAATCGCATCTAGTGATGCACCATGAAATGAATCCCACATTGAAATCGTTTTGAATCTTCCGGTTACTGTACGTGCAATCTTCAGGGCAATGCCGATTGCACTAGTACCACCTGGTGCAAAGAGAACCTTGTCAAGGCCAGGATCACTTAAATCCACGAGTTTCTCTGCAAGATTGATTGCAGGGATGTTTGTGAATCTTCGGGGACAGAACGGCAATACATCCAACTGTCGCTTTACAGCATCAATTACTTTTGGATGGCCATAGCCGATCTGATGTACGCTATTACCGTGAAAATCGAGATAGACATTGTCGTCGAGACTTTGGATTTCAGAACCGTCCACAGATTGGATAACATCCAGACAAGGAGTGGAAAGCGACTGGTGCAGAAATGCCTTTTCATCTCGTGTAAGCCAGGATTCCGTTTCGCTGTTGGAATGGCGCTTGTGCCATACGGCACGTTCCCCAGTGAGATTCAGATCTCCTTCTGATCTCAGCTGGTCAATTTCGTTTTCTTTCTTTTTATCCGGCATAGCCGGGAAACCACCCTATGTTTTCAGGTTGTTGTATGTTTCGTCAAGACTATCAAGTGCAATTCGAATCAAATCGTCAATCTGAGATTTGGTTATGATCAGCGGTGGTGAAATGACCATACAATCACCGACTGCGCGCATGATCAATCCTCTTCTCATACAAATGTCTCTGCACTTGATTCCAATTTGCAATTGCGGGTCGAATCTCTTTCGATTTTCCTTATCTTCCACCAATTCAATTCCACCAATCAATCCGGCTCCGCGCACTTCGCCTACAAGGGGATGTTCGCATAAATTTTGAAGTTGCTGCTGCAGATAGGGGCCGGTAGAAAGACCTACCTGATCAATAATCTTTTCGCGGGACAGAATTCGGATATTTTCAGATGCAACTGCACATGCAACAGGATGTCCGGAATAGGTAAATCCATGTGCGAACTCACCTCCATTCTCAAATAATACAGATGCAAATGCGTCGGACACCATGACTCCTGCGATAGGTAAATAACCGGATGATAAGCCTTTTGCAATGACCAAGAAATCGGGATTTAGCCCATAATAATTCGTTCCGAACCACTTTCCCGTTCTTCCGAATCCGCAGATTACTTCATCCGCAATCAGCGCGATTCCATACTGCTCGCAGATTCTGGAAATTTCAGGCCAGTAAGTATCCGGCGGAACAATGACACCACCGGCACCTTGTATGGGTTCGGCGATGAAAGCAGCGACACTGTTCTCGCCGAGTTCCAATATTTTTTTCTCAAGTGCTCGCGCTGCCACAAGTCCGAATTCATCTGGACTCATGTCGCCTCCTTCCTGATACCAGTAAGGTTGCTGAATATGTTCAATGCCTGGGATAGGCAATCCGCCGTGTTCATGCATCGCAGGCATGCCGCCCAGGCTGGCTGCTCCGATGGTGCTGCCGTGGTAGGCATTGTGTCGGCTGATGATGACGTCCCTCTCAGGTTGGCCACGGAGGGCCCAGTATCTTCTCACCATTCGAATGACGGTATCGTTCGCTTCGGAACCGGAATTTGTCAGAAATACGTGGTTGAAGTTCGCCGGAGTGATTTTGGCTAACTGTTCTGACAGTTCGATGACTGGTGGATGCGAGGTGAGAAAAAAAGTATTGTAGTAAGGCAGTTGTCGAATTTGTCTAGTCGCGGCTTCAACGAGTTCTTCTCGTCCGTATCCAATGTTTACACACCACAGTCCAGCCATGCCGTCAATGATGCGATTGCCGTCCGAATCCCACACATAAATTTCGTCAGCGTGCGTAATGATGCGGCTTCCAACTTTGTGGAGCAGTTTGGAGTCTGTGAATGGGTGTAAGTGATGCTCACTGTCAAGAGATTGCAAGGCTTTTGTTTCGAACAATTCAAGGTTTTTCATGCAGCATCAAACTCCTCAGTCGGTTAACAATGAAAAGGATCGTCTTTGAATAATCAGATTGAGAGAAACTCTACTCGGCATTTTACTGCCATTGACTGAATCAATTATTTTCAAGTATACGATTTCCCCTGTTTGAGGCGATTCGGCTGGAGCGCGAAATAGAGGCGGGTTGCACCTCATTCAAGGATTTTGGTTCGCTTCTATTCTAGGATCGTCAATCATCTTCTCTTCCTGATAGTAAGCCGAAAATCCGACTTTCTGATAGGTTCTTGCAGCATTTGGAGAATCAAAATTGCAGGTATGCACCCAGACTCGTTCCGGATTCGTCGACCAGGCCGTATCTGTTGTCCGCCTCAGAAAATAAGTTCCAAGCCCGCGCCCGATGAATTCTGGCAGCAGCCCGAAGTATGTAATTTCGACTTCATTCTCGATGCGCAAATCCAGCTCGCTATAGCCAGCAGGTGTGCCGTTCACATACAGCACATAGATGCGCACTTCAGGATGCTTGATGATTTCCTCAAGTTGCTCATCGGAAAGAAGATTACGCTCATACCAAAGCCAAGATCCTCCAACCGAGTTATACAGGTATCGGTAGAATCCGGCGTTGGGTTCATGTGCGCGAATGATTGAAAGGTTCTCGAGCCTGTGTGGGTCGTATCGGTAACTCTGTGGAATTTTCATCTCCAAATAAGTTATAACCATCCGCAGTTTGCCAGGCGGCGGTTCGTCAGGAGTCTTTGCGCTGGAGCGGGGAGCGCCTCGTAAGAGGGTAATCGGCGACTGTTGTGATTTTCGCATGGGAATGAATGTTATGAGCAACCGGAACTTTCCCTATTTTATAGTATGGGCGAGGAGCGTCGGTGAAATCAAACCCCTTTAGTGCGTGTGTCCGCTACTGGGAGATAAATTAGAATCGTGATTTTTCGGAATTTATATGGAAATTAATGGAAGCAGGACGCTACCTGCATCTCGTGCAGAGGTATGGAAAGCACTGCATGATGCGGACTTGCTTGCTGATTCGATTGCTGGTTGTGAGGCACTGGAGTGGGTGTCGGACAATGAACTGAAAGGGCGACTAAACATGAAGATTGGCCCTGTGAAGACAAAGTTCAATATCTTTTTGACGATCAGTGATTCTAAGGAGGAGTGCGGTTATACCTTGGAGGGTTCTGCAAAAGCGGGTGCTTTGGGTTTTGCTGGTGGAGAAGCAAAAATCAATCTGTCGGATGCAGATGATGGGTGTGAGCTCTCCTATGAAGCACAGGTCAAAACCGGCGGCAAAATCGCACAGATCGGATCAAGGCTGATGAGCAGCCTATCGAAAAAGCTGGTTGACGATTTTTTTGATGCATTTGTGACCGGAATGGAGTCGTAAGTTTGGGTTGTTGTGCGTTTGGTTTTTAGGCAGGAAAAGCAAAATTTTTTGCCACTTCGAATGCTGACGTTGTACACTTTGATTATTCATTACGTTTCGGCCTGAGAATCGTATACAAAGCGGGTATTTTTAATTTGCCCATGGGATGAATGAGGGCCGTAGCGATGACCATTTTAGATAAACAGGAGGAGAGGCTATATGAATGTATCTGTCTCAATGACAGTCAACGGCAATAGTGTTTCGGCGGAGGTTGAAGCGCGCACTTTGCTGGTTGACTTTTTACGTGTGAACCAGAGATTGACTGGTACACATGTCGGATGCGACACCAGTCAGTGCGGTGCCTGTGTTGTTCACGTGAACGGCAAATCGGTAAAGAGCTGCACCATGTTGGCGGCCCAGGCGAATCATGCTGAGGTGGCAACGATTGAAGGTGTTGCTATTAACGGTCAACTGCATCCAATGCAGGAAGCATTTCGTGAAAATCACGGACTGCAGTGTGGATTCTGTACGCCCGGCGTGATTATGAGTGCATTGGATCTGGTGAGTGTGAATGCCGACCCGTCCGAGCAGGAAATTCGGGAGTGGCTCGAAGGCAATTTGTGTCGGTGTACCGGCTATCACAATATTGTCAAATCCATTCAGGCTGGTGCAAAAGCCATGAGGGAGGTGTAACGATGGGTGACACAGGAATTGGCGCAGCAGTGCGCCGAAAAGAAGATTTACGATTTGTCAGAGGTGCAGGGAAATATACCGATGACATGAATCTGGAAGGCCAGGCTTATGCCTATATTCTACGTTCTCCGCATGCACACGCTTCGATCAGGTCGATCGATACGTCTGCGGCGAGAGCCAGTGATGGCGTGATCGCCGTTTTCACGTCGGAAGACATGACGGCAGTCGGTGGCATCCCCTGCGGTTGGCAGGTTCATGGCAAGGATGGCAATCCGATGGCGGAACCTAAGCATCCAGTGCTTGCCGAAGGTAAAGTGAGGCACACGGGAGATCCGGTGGCGGTCGTTATCGCCGAATCCCACACTCAGGCGCGAGATGCTTCCGAGGGCATCATCATTGATTATGATGTGCTTGATGCTGTTGTTGACATGCAGCAGGCGGTGATTGAAGGAACAACAAGCGTACACGATGATGTTGGCACGAATGTTTGCTTTGACTGGGCTTTGGGCGACAAAGACGCGGTTGATGAAGCATTTGCCAATGCCGATCATGTTGCAAGTCTGGATTTGGTGAATAATCGGCTGATAGCCAATGCAATCGAACCCCGATGCGCAATTGGTGATTATGATCAGTCAACCGGACAGTACACACTGCATACAACCAGTCAGAATCCCCATGTGATTCGTTTGCTGATGGGAGCTTTCGTTCTGGGATTGCCCGAACACAAACTTCGAGTTAATGCTCCGGATGTTGGCGGAGGTTTTGGTTCCAAGATTTTCCACTATGCTGAAGAGATTATTGTGACTTGGGCTGCTGCTCAGATCAACAAGCCAGTGAAGTGGACCGCAGATCGGAGCGAATCATTTGTGTCCGATGCTCACGGTCGCGATCATGTGACTACGGTGGAGCTCGCACTGGATGGAAATGGAAAATTTCAGGCTCTGCGAGAAACCACTCTGGCGAATATGGGAGCCTATCTTTCAACGTTTGCACCTTGCGTTCCCACTTACCTGCACGGCACATTGCTGGCGGGGCAGTATTCAACTCCCGCCATCTATAGTGGAGTCAAAGCGGTTTTTACAAACACCGTACCGGTCGATGCATACCGCGGAGCAGGACGTCCCGAGGCGACTTATCTGCTGGAGCGTATCGTTCAGGTCGCTGCAGATGAATTGGGAATTGATGCTGCGGAAATTCGCAGGCGCAATTTCATTCAGCCGGATGAGTTCCCTTATCAGACGCCCGTCGCGCTGGTCTATGACACTGGAAATTATGAGGCCAGCATGGGCAAGGCGCTTGCAGCGGCTGACTACGACGGATTCGCCGGACGTAAGGAAGCTTCCAGGCGCGCGGGTAAACTGCGCGGTATCGGAATCGCATCTTACATTGAAGCTTGCGGGATTGCTCCGTCGAATATCGCAGGAGCGCTTGGCGCTCGTGCCGGGCTCTACGAAGCGGCGACTATTCGAGTCAACCCGACCGGTTCAGTCAGCGTTCTAACCGGATCACACTCTCATGGACAGGGACACGAAACTACTTTCGCTCAGGTTGTTTCAGACAAACTGGGAATAGATTTTGACAGTGTCGACGTTGTTCATGGTGATACTGACAAAATTCCGTTTGGCATGGGGACTTACGGTTCCCGATCGATTGCAGTGGGAGGCGCCGCCATCGTCAAAGCGATTGACAAAATCGTCGCGAAAGGCAAAAAGATTGCCGCACATCTGCTTGAGACATCCGAATCGGATATTGAGTTCGAGAATGGACAATTCGTTGTACCCGGAACGGACAAAGCCAAGGCGTTTGGAGAAATCGCTCTGGCTGCTTACGTTCCTCACAATTATCCTTTGGAGGAACTCGAGCCTGGTCTGGAAGAAACTGCTTTCTACGATCCGAAGAACTTCACTTTCCCTGCAGGCACCTATGTCTGCGAGGTTGAGGTCGATCAAGATACCGGCACTGTGGACATCGCGAGTTTTCACGCGACCGATGATTTCGGTACGGTGATCAATCCGATGATTGTAGAAGGTCAGGTACATGGCGGCCTGGTACAGGGAATCGGGCAAGCGATACTCGAAGGTTGCAGTTATGACGAAAACGGACAACTGCTTTCCGGATCGTACATGGATTACACCATGCCGCGAGCAACGGATGTGCCTTCGTTCACTGTGGATACCACGGTAACCGAATGCGAACACAATCCACTGGGTGTGAAAGGTTGCGGCGAAGCAGGTGCCATTGGGTCCCCGCCCGCCGTGATGAACGCGATATTGAACGCACTGTCGGAAGTCGGTGTCACTCATCTGGACATGCCAGCAACACCGCATCGAGTCTGGCAGGCAATTCGAGATGCGCAAGCATCCTGACAGGAGGAATAATCATGTATGCATTTGACTATAAGAATCCGTCGAGTCTTTCTGAAGCGACGGACATGTTGAGAAGTTCCGATGACGGTCAGCTGATCGCAGGCGGTCATACGCTGTTGCCAACCCTGAAGCAGCGGCTTGCTTCCGTGAGCGATCTGATTGATCTAGCGGGCGTGAACGAGCTGAAAGGAATTTCGGTACGAGATGGATCGGTCACAATCGGTGCAATGACGACGCATGCTGAAGTGGCAGCATCATCAGACGTACAGAATTCGATTCCTGCATTGGCTGATCTTGCGGATGGGATAGGAGACCCGCAGGTCCGAAACAGAGGTACGATCGGCGGATCCATTGCCAACAATGATCCGGCTGCTGATTATCCGGCCGCTCTGGTTGGCCTGGGTGCAACCGTCAACACCGACAGCAGATCGATTCCGGCGGACGATTTCTTTACCGGAATGTTCGATACGGCACTGGCAGAGAATGAAATCGTAACCTCGGTTACGTTTCCGGCAGCTGATCGTGCTGCCTATTGCAAGTTTCCGAATCCGGCTTCACGCTATGCAATTGTTGGCGTGTTTGTATCGCAGGGTTCGGGAGGTGTCCGAGTGGCTGTTACTGGTGCTGGCGCGGGTGTATTTCGAGTCAGCGAGATGGAGTCTGCCCTGGCTCAGTCATTTTCATCTGCAAGTGTTGCAAATGTTCAGATTTCGGACGAAGGTCTGAATGATGACATTCACGCCAGCGCGGAATATCGAGCTCACTTGGTAACGGTGATGGCAAAACGGGCAGTTGATAAGGCAAACAGCTGATTTAGATTGATTCGGCATATACAGCGGGTACTCGAGGCTTTGCATATCGGGTACCCGCATTCGACATATCATCGTGAGCGCAGGCGTTCACTCCCAATACTGATTGACGTATGAGTCATCCGCACGACATACAATCCACTCTGTCGCTCCTTTCTTCCGAAAACTACATTGCTGACCGGAGTTTAGCGACGGCAATATACCTGTCCTTGAATTTGACGCGGCCACTGCTTCTTGAAGGGGAAGCGGGCGTTGGAAAAACCGAAGTCGCCAAGGTCTTGGCGGCGGCGATGAATCGACCCTTTATCCGGCTGCAATGCTATGAAGGTCTTGATGTATCTTCTGCAGTTTACGAATGGGACTATCCGCGGCAAATGATTGAAATACGTCTGGCAGAGGCACAGGGAGTGCATGACCGTGACGACATTGCAAAGGAAATATTTTCAGACGAGTTTCTGATCGCACGCCCCTTGCTCCAGGCACTTAGAGACAGTGGACAAGGAACCCCAGTATTGCTGATTGACGAGATCGACAGAGCGGACGAACCGTTTGAAGCCTATTTACTGGAAATTCTGTCTGAGTTTCAAGTCACTATTCCCGAAATCGGCACTGTGAAAGCTGCAGAGCCGCCCGCAGTGGTCATCACCTCGAATCGAACCCGGGAAATTCATGATGCACTGAAGCGTCGGTGTTTTTATCACTGGGTTGAATTTCCGCATGCAGAGCGGGAACTTGCAATACTTGCTGTAAAGGCGCCGAATGCCAGCAGTGAACTGGCTAGACAGATAGTTGGATTTGTGCAAAATTTACGTGATGAAGACCTTTACAAAGTTCCGGGCGTGGCCGAAACGATTGACTGGGCACATGCACTGGTGCAGATTGACGTGATTGATCTAGCCCCCGCGGTGATTGATGACACGCTTGGTGTTCTGCTGAAATACCAAGACGACATTGAGAAAATCCGCGGACATGAAGCCTCGCGGATTTTGGAGAAGGTTCACTCTATTGCCGGCATGTAGCGTATAAGCCATGGTTGGTACACAGACGGAAGAAAGCAGTGGACAGTTCGTAACGAACCTGGTTCACTTTGGACGCATACTACGTTCATCGGGTTTGCCGGTTGGGACTGGGAGAATTCTTGATGCGGTTCGAGCGATCAGTCTGGTAGGAATTTCCGACCGTGAAGATTTCTACTGGACGTTGCATGCGGTTTTCGTAAATCACCCGCGTCAGCGACTGATTTTCGATCAGGCGTTTCGAGTATTCTGGAAGAATCCAAGGATTTTCGAACGATCGATCTCAACTCTGCTTCCCGAAACAAGAGTGCCGCATATTGAAGAGTCAGCGGAGGAACTTGCGCGAAGACTGGTAGAAAGCCTTTATCCTGGCAGAGAATCCGGAGATCTGGTTTCCGAGACGAAGGAGGAAATTGAACTTCGTGCATCGCTCACGTATTCGGACCGGGAACGATTACAGAAAGCGGATTTCGATAAGATGTCACGCGCAGAGATGGAGCAGGCAAAGCAGGCTGTCAAGCATATGCGGGTTGCCTTTAACCGAATTCCGACAAGACGCTATCGAGTTCACGCTTCTGGAAACAAGCTCGATATGCGTAAAACCCTCAAGCAGAGTTGTCGCGGGTCCGCAGACGCAATTTCGCTGGTGCGTTGCAAACGTCAGCTTCGGAAGATGCCTGTTGTCGTACTGTGTGACATATCCGGTTCGATGAGTGAATATTCTCGAATGATTCTGCATTTTTCGCATGTACTGATGTCAAGTCGTTCGAGTGTCTCCTGCTTCGTATTTGGAACGCGTCTGACGAACATTACCCGACAGTTGCGAACTCGCGATGTTGATTGTGCAGTCGATGAAATTTCCGATTCAGTTGCAGACTGGTACGGCGGCACGCGAATCGGTGAGTGTCTCAAGGAATTCAATCGAAACTGGATACGCAGACTGCCAATACATATGGCTGTCGTACTGCTTGTCACCGACGGTCTGGATCGATCTGAAACGGGCGAACTTGAGCCGCAGATCAGACTTCTGCATCGATCTTGTAAACAGTTGATCTGGTTGAATCCGTTGCTGAGATACGATCAATTTGAACCGAGAGTAAGTGGCGTTAGAACGATGCTTCCGCACGTAGATGCATTTTTGCCGGTTCACAATCTGAAGAGTCTGAACGAACTGGCTGAATCTCTCAATTCAGAAGCGTACAAAAACGAGCCCTTTTTAAGAAAACATCGAGAATATTGGCGAGCCCAGATGTTGAAGGCAAGATCAAGTTCTGCGGACCTGGTAACTGTATAGATGTCAAAAGGAGAATCGAATCCATCTGTTTTGGATACCGCATCGCGCTGGCTTGCGCAGGGACATGGTGTCGCCATTGCTACAGTGATTGCAACCTGGGGCTCTTCTCCGCGACCCGTTGGAAGTCAGTTGGTGGTCAATGACCAGCGACGGTTTGAAGGTTCAGTTTCAGGCGGATGCGTGGAAACAGCCGTCATTGAGGAAGCTGTAGATGTGATCGACTGCCGGAAGCCACGCATTTTGGTTTATGGGGTGAGCAATGAACAAGCGTGGGAGGTCGGGCTTGCCTGCGGCGGACAGATTCAGGTTTATGTCGACCCTCTAATTGCAGATTAGTGTTCGTCGGGCAAACATGAAAACATCTGTTCTTCAGCAACTTGTCCAGGCGCAGCAGCAACAGCAGGCTATCGCGCTGGTAACTTGCCTAGATGATGAAACACAGAGTACGTTCATTCCAAGTGCGCTACGAGGCGACAGCCCTCTCGAATCAGCCATCGCAGAAGCTTTTCGAAGAGACAAGAGTCAGGTTGTTGAAATTGAGGGTGTGCGTCAGTTCATTCAGATTTTCAATACACCATTGCGACTGATGATAGTAGGTGCAGTACACATCGCGAAACCGCTGATTTCGATGGGACAGTCATGCGGATATGAAGTAACTCTGATAGATCCCAGACGCGCGTTCGCTTCTGCGGAGAGATTTCCGGATGTTACCATTGTGAATGGTTGGCCGGACAAGGTGTTGACGGAAGTCGGTCTTGATGCTAGAACTGCAGTTGTAACTTTGACACACGATCCTAAAGTTGACGAACCGGCACTGATTGCAGCGTTGCAATCGGAAGTGTTCTACATCGGCGCACTCGGTAGCCGACGTACTCATCGAGAGCGATGCACAAGATTGGAGGAAGCTGGGATTTCAGCACAGCAGCTGCAGAGAATTCGTGCTCCTGTAGGGCTTGATATATCTGCACAATCACCTGCCGAAATTGCAGTTTCTATCATGGCTGAAATGACTGAATGCTTGCGTAAAGGAAACGAACGATGAAATTTGGCCGCACCCGAGTTGATCAGGCCGAAGGGATGATACTTGCACATTCCTTGCAGGTGATGGGTCGAAAATGGAAGAAGGGCAGAGTGCTTTCGAGGCATGATGTAGACGTACTGACCCACGAAGGATACGAAACAATCGTTGCCGCAAGGCTGGAACAAGATGATGTCAATGAAGATGCAATCGCGGAAGCAATTGCACAGGCTGTTGCCGGGCAGGGGGTGGAAATCCGGGCGGCGGCCACTGGGCGGTGTAATCTTTATTCCCGACATAGAGGACTGTTGAAGCTCCGTTCGAATAGAATTGATGAGATCAATTCAGTCGATGAAGCGTTTACGGTGGCGACGTTGCCATCCTACAGCAGTGTTTACGCCGGACAACTGCTTGTATCGGTTAAAGTGATTCCATTTGCAGTCAGCCGAATATTGCTGGATGAATGTATTGCAATTGCCAGTCATGGGCTGCCGCCTGTCAATGTGTATCCCTATCAACCTCTGTCTATTGGGCTGATACAGACTCAAACACCTTGGTTCAATTCAAAATTGCTTGAAAAGGGTTCGAACATGCTCAAGGAGAGAGCCAACATGCTGGAGTCGACGATAGTTGTCGAACGAGTCTGTGATCATCACGAAAATGAGGTTTCAAGATTGCTTGGAGAGTATTTTGAGAAGCAGCTTGATGCGATATTTTTGCTGGGTGCTTCGGCGATTCAGGATCGAAATGATGTAATTCCTCAGGGAGTCGTGAATGCGGGTGGGAGAATAGAACATTTTGGTATGCCCGTGGACCCCGGAAATCTGTTACTCATGGCAAAATACGGCAAGACTACGATTCTAGGTTTGCCTGGATGTGTTCGGTCACCGAAACGAAATGGATTTGATTTTGTGTTCGAGCGGGTCGCAGCAGGGCTTGAAGTGAATCGGGAAGATGTTATGAATATGGGAGGAGGGGGAATATTGACTGAGCCGTCCCGACGGCCGGAGCGGCGAACTGTTGCACGTACGCAGACGGCTGCCGGTGCCAAGAAGATCGCTGCGATTGTTCTGGCGGCCGGTCAGTCTCAACGGATGGGGGAACAGAACAAGCTCTTGCTTAAAATTGAAGATCAGTCAGTTATTCAGGAAGTTGTGAACAATCTGGCACAATCCAAAGTCGATCAGATATTTGTCGTCACCGGGCATGAAGAAGAACGAGTCAGGATTGAATTGAAAGACAGGCAGGTAACGTTCATCCACAATCCCGAATACTCTGGCGGTCTCAGTACATCGCTGCGTACGGCGTTGTCCGCTTTACCAGCCGAATTTGCGGGTGTGCTTGTGTGTCTGGGAGATATGCCATTCGTCAGAAGCGATCAAATCGACGCACTGATCAATTCATTTGATGCCGATTTACAGCACAATATCTGTGTTCCAACCTATCGTGGGAAGAGGGGAAATCCTGTGTTGTGGGGTAGAAGATATTATCAGGAAATGATGGAAGTCCGAGGAGATGTCGGAGCGAAGCATATGATTGGCGACTATGAGGAGCATGTCATTGAAGTTGAAGTAGACGATGCCGGGGTCGTTGCAGATCTGGATACGCCGGAATCCTATTCGAATTTGGTTGCAGGGCGGTCCGATATTGTGAATGAATCGGGCCGGGTGCCTGGTTCTTAGGCTATCCTTACGAAAATGGAACAGGAAGTTTACTGGCGGCTGGGGGTATTCTTCGCAATTCTTCTTGCGGTTGCGCTCTGGGAAACCTTTCAACCTAAACGAACATGGCATCTGTCCAGGACTTCGCGATGGACGAATCATCTGCTGTTGTCATTCATCAATACGCTGCTCGTCCGTTTGGTCATTCCGCTGACTGTCGCGGCCTATGCTCTGATCCTAGAGAGTAAGGGAATTGGTTTACTGAATTGGCTGCCTCTGCCATACTGGATTGCAGTTATTGCCGGTGTCGTTTTGATGGACCTTGCGATCTACGCTCAGCATGTATATTTCCACAAACTGGATTTTTTCTGGCGATTTCATCGCATGCATCATACCGATCTTGATTTTGACGTTACCACCGGAGTCCGTTTCCATCCGATTGAAATTGTCATATCAATGGTCATTAAATCTGCAGTGGTGTCGGTGCTAGGTCCCCCCGCATTGGCATTTATTGTTTTTGAGATTCTGCTGAACGCAACTTCCATGTTCAATCATGCAAACGTTCAGATTCCACTAGCGGTTGATCGAGTGTTAAGATGCTTTATCGTGACTCCAGACATGCATCGAGTCCATCACTCCATAGTCAAACACGAAACCGACAGCAACTTTGGATTTAACCTGCCATGGTGGGACCGGCTGTTTGGAACCTACCGAAGTCAGCCTGCTGAAGGTCACTTGAAGATGACGATTGGTCTGCCAATATTTAGAGCGGATAGCGAAAATCGAATTGATCGATTGATCAGTCAGCCTTTTCGAAGTGCACATCCTCAGCGGTAGGGATGGATGGTAGTGGTATTCCTAAGGCAAAATTAGTTTCAGCTTTGACCTGCTCATGGACATTACTACGACAGTGTGAATTCATTGTCCTCAAGCATAGTGGCACATTGAAAAGCTCTTTTATATCGGTGACCTTTCAAGCCAACTAGGTCACCAGGTAATACGCCAAATTCTAACGGAGTTTTGCATTCATAGAATTTGTATGCTTTGGAATGAAAAGGAAAATATCAGCGAACCATTGTTAAACTAGATTCAAGATGCGGATTTCAATCAACTTAAGAAGTTCTGTCTCTGCGACTGCAAAGAAGATTCACGGCTTGAGCGAATGTTTACCAAGGACGGGTGGATACTAAATTCGATTTGACCAAGACTTTCGTTGATTGAAGCGGTTAATAATTCAACGATTTGATTGATATTCGTCTCATCCGCAATGTAAGGCGGTGCGAGCAGTACGTGATCGCCATGAAGTCCATCTATTGTTCCGCCAGCTGGATAGCAGAGCAGCCCGTTTTGTTGGCATACGCGTTTCAAGGTGGCATGAAATGAATAATTCGGGTTCAGCGCTTTCTTACTGGTTCTGTCTGCTACAAACTCGATTCCGACAAGTAATCCGCGACCTCGGATGTCACCGACATTCGGATGCGAACCCAAGTGCTCTTGCAACTGACTGATCAGATAGTCTCCCTGTTTACGTACATTTTCGAGCAAACCATCCTCTACAATTGTGTTCAGCACAGCCAACGCTGCCGCGCAGGCAATTGTATGTCCCATGTAGGTGAATCCGTGCATAAGGGCTCCTGATCCTTCGCTTATGACAGAATAAATAGAATCTGAGCAGAGAGTGGCTGCCATAGGTTGATAGCCAGCGCCAAGGCCCTTGGCGAGCGTTACAATATCAGGAACGACTTCATCCTGTGTGCAACTGAGGAATGTCCCGGTTCGCCCACAGCCACACATTATTTCATCCAGAATGAGAAGGATGTCGTAGTCATCGCATATTTTACGAATATGCTGTAAATAGCCATCTACAGGAGGCTGAACCCCTGAGGTGGCGCCTCCGACCGTTTCTGCGACAAAGCCGATTACAGAATCCGGCCCTAGTTCAACTATTTTTTGTTCCAGTTCGGCGGCAATTCTGAATCCGTACTCCCGCTCTGATTCCTCTTCTCGTTGCTCTCGATAAGGGTAGCATGGTGCAATCGCGTTGGAGCCCATCAGCAGAGGGCGATACGGCTCTTTTCTGGGTTCGTTGTTGCCAACGGAGAGTGCTCCAAGAGTATTGCCATGAAAGCTTTGACGGCGCGAAATAAAATGCTTTCGGCTTAGCTCGCCGCGTTCGACATAATATTGTCTAGCCAATTTCAAAGCAGTTTCCATGGCTTCCGAGCCGCCGGAAACAAGAATGGCATGGTTAATGTCGCTAGGCGCCAAAGATGCCAATTTATCGGCCAGCTCTTCAGCTGCGTCTGTGGTAAAGAAGCCTGTGTGCACATATGCAAGTTTAGCTGCTTGCGCTTGAATCGCTTTAGTAGGAGCGGGGTGGTTGTGACCAAGACACGATACTGCCGCTCCACCGCAAGAATCCAAGTATTTTTTACCTATGTTGTCATAGAGATAAACCCCTTCGCCGTGTGTCGCGACTGGGAGCGTTGCGCAGGGATTTCTATGGAAAACGTGAGTCATAATGAGTAGCTGCTCCTTTGTGTGATTTTGCTTGTAGACTTAGCGTTCGGCTTTTAAATTTTACATTCAAGCGTCGGGTTCTTGTTTTACGGGTGAGCGGAGGAATCGATTTCTACGTAATTAAAGAGAGTCAGAAAGGAAGTCGTGTAGCGGATAAAAAAAAGTTGTTTGTGCAGTCGGATATTTCCAGATTCTGTGCATCAAATGTACACCTTTACTGAAGCCAAAAATGGGATTTGACAGTTTCGACATCCGCGAATTGTTGAAATAAGTTTTTTTTGCCGCTTAACTCGTGCGCGTAATTCGCCAAGTATAAACAGAATCGCACAAGAAAATGTACAATTTCGCTAAGAATTGGCGTTGTAATGGCATAAAAATCAGAGAGTTACTGGATTTTCGAGCAGAACTAGACAAAAGCGATTTAATTTTGTGTATTGATGCAGGAAATTCGCTGTTGACAATTTGTGAAACTCTTTTCGGATGCTTGTTTATCCATAAGACTGAATGCTAGTCATGTACTGAACAGAACAAAGTGCAAATGTGAATTGAGTCGTCAGTTCGGATTGAAAATTTCGTATTATTAGCCAGTCAATTTGATTGCTTGAAACTGAAATTTAAGAATAGAAACTTCAATGTTTGAGTGTTCGTTGTAATTTTGGATGTACGGACCTAGCGAAAGCTTTGGGTACTGTATCAGTGAGCCCAGTAATTCTGGAATACTCGCCCGAATTTGAGATTGCGTATATACTCGATTGACGAAAATTGCTTTGATGATAAGCAAAGTGAAAATAATTGATTAAATTGGAAGCAAGATTTATAGGGCGCAACTGGGTATGAGCGAAATTGAACTACTGTTTTTGTCGAAGGATGACGTTGAATCTCTGGATTTGAGTTTGTCCGAGGTTATGGATGCAATCGAAACTGGACTCATTGCACATGGTCAAAAGAAAGTAATCATGCCCTCCAAGAGCCATCTGGTTCTTGATTTTCCGAACAAGCTGTTTAACATACTCAAGGGATATGTAGAGCCCGTTAGTGCTGCTGGCGTCAAAATCATCGGAGATTTCCACGACAATTATCAGCATAATCTTCCATCAGAGTTTGCCCTACTTAATCTGTATGATCCTGAAACGGGCGTGCCCATTGCCATTGTTGACGCTACATTTAACACCTGGATGCGAACTGGTGCGGTGACTGCGCTTGGCGCTAAATTTCTGGCGAGTGATTCTTCCCGTGTGCTCGGCCACATCGGTGCTCGCGGGACTTCATGGTATAACGTACGAATGCTGGACTGGCTGTTTGATTTTGAAGAGATTCGTGTTACCAGCCGCAGAGCCGAGTCTCGGGAGCGGTTTGCCGAAGTCCTGTCCGCTGAACTGGGTAAAGAAATTCGCATCATGGGCAATACCAAAGACACGGTTAGAGACGCAGACATCATCATCGACGCTTCCCGACTACTGGAGCATGAAATTCTCGTAGCTGACAAAGATGTTAAGCCTGGAGCCCATTTGCAAGCATACGGAGCGGTAATGTCCGTAGAACGAACATTGCCATTTTCAGTCGACAAGTTCGTAGTGGACGATTGGAATCAATGCAAGATTTCCCCATATGGGCAGTTTGCTGATCTTGTGCAAAAAGGCGAACTGCGGGATGAACATGTGTATTGCGATATTGGAGAAATCGTCGCGGGGTTGAAGCCCGGTAGAGAGTCGGAAAACGAAAGAAGCTTGTTCTGGCACAAAGGTTTTGCAGTCAGCGACATCATGCTCGGAATGCTAGCTGTGGAAAAAGCGAGAGAGCGGAACATAGGCACGAAGCTTATGTACTATTCTCGTCCAAAGGATATGTAGTTTAGAATTTAATGAACTAGCCTCATGTCTGCCGACCATGTAGTTCGCAAAAAATCCAATTTGGTGTGGATCGACCTTGAGATGACAGGTCTTTCACCTCAAAATGATCGCATTATTGAAATCGCATCTATCGTGACTGACATTCATCTGAGTATCGTAGCGGAGGGACCTGAACTGATAATCCACCAAAGCGATGAACGACTGGACGGGATGGATGACTGGAACAAAAAAACGCATGGTGCAAGCGGTTTGATTGATCTGGTGCGAGTATCGGAAATTGATGAAGAGGAAGCTGAACGGCGGACTCTTGCATTCCTCCGCCGCTATGCTACGAAACAACGCTCGCCTTTGTGTGGCAATGCAATCTGTCAGGATCGAAGATTTCTGGATCGTTATATGCCCCAGGTTTCGGCTTATTTGCACTATAGACATCTTGATGTCAGTACGATTAAGGAACTTGCTAGGAGATGGCGGCCGGATTTAACTTCCAACCAGAATAAGAACAGCAGACACCGTGCAATGGATGACATACGAGAATCAATTGAAGAACTGCGAGTGTATCGAGACAGTTTCTTTTTGACGAATCCAATTGAATTCGAATAGCGCGGCTCGAACTTTGGCAATTCCGGTGTGAGGCTAAAAGAGTACGAACAAGAAATGCTCGAAGGCGAGCATGGCTATCCACGCAAGTGGGCTATGCAGCAGCAGATACAGGTTGCGCATTTCTTCGGTGCGACTGACTTCGTAAAAGTTTCTCAATCACACATCATGTGTGACACAGAATCACTGGGGCTGGCAGGAATCGAACACCTGGAGAGCATTGTGTCACACAGCGAAGAACACAGACGGGTTGCAGTTCCAGCTGTCACTGATCCTCGGGGAATGGATCTGAGTGTTTACAAGAAATTCAGCCAACCTGAAGAGTTCGCCGAGCGTGAAAGGCGTACTACGGACGCCCTGCAAGCGATGGGCGTGTTGATGACAGATACGTGCATCAATTATCAAACTATATCACCTCCAGTATTCGGAGAGCATGTTGCGTTTGGCGATACTGGGTCGACAATTTATGCGAACAGCGTTTTTGGTGCCCGCAGTAATTTTGAAGGAGGTCCGGCTGGGTTAGCGGCAGCGCTTACTGGTCGTGTACCTCGCTATGGCTATCATCTTGACATTCATCGTGAAGCTACGCATCATTTTCAAGTCGATTTTCGTCCATGTACACTTTCTGACTGGGGTGCGCTCGGTGCGGTAATTGGCAGAAAAACCGGCTCATATTGGACTACACCTTGGATATCAGGAATTGACGGCAGTCCTACATCCGATGAACTCAAGCATTTTGGAGCAGCACTGGCGAGCTATGGCTCAGTTCCATTGTTTCATTTGGAAGGAGTGACTCCAGAAGCTCTGGACCAGGTAAGCGGCACGGACAATGCAAAACATTTGACTGTTCCAATCAGTCGCACGGAAATCAAGGAACTTTACGCACGGACAGAGCAATCGATAGATGTTGACGTGGTAGTTTTTGCGGCGCCTCAGTTATCAATTTTTGAAATTCAGGATATCGTCACAATTCTTGACGGGAGAGAAGTACACAAGAATACGGAACTACTGATTGCGACTTCTCCTGAAATCAAATCCGCTTGTGACCGATTCGGATTAACTTCCAAACT
The DNA here is from genome assembly GCA_965219265.1 of Arenicellales bacterium. Taxonomy (GTDB): domain Bacteria; phylum Pseudomonadota; class Gammaproteobacteria; order Arenicellales; family JAJDZL01; genus JAJDZL01. The sequence goes on along the minus strand of OZ244730.1, from coordinate 1,889,458 downwards.
GGAAGGAAGCGGAGTGAATCTGCTAAGTGGCGTTTGTTTTTATCAAATGTATGCAAGAGAGTTGAGTCAGGCAAACAACTGGAGAACGCTTGCCAGCAATTCGGCCAAACTGATAAATATCATTGCCGGATATGGCTACGAGCCGTTTTTAGCTACGACTGAACAATGTATTGAAGCATCGATTTCGGGAAAGCTATGACAAACAGCAATCAGGTTTTCAGATGCGAGGCCGGCATTGGTCAACGCGTGCGCGGGGTTGCGCTCTGTGCAAATGATAATTTCAGTGCCCGATATGATCTGGATCGGATTCGAGGCATATTTTCGCGACCGACACACAGACTATATGGAGAAAGTTATGTCGAGAAAGTACTCGTGCTGAATACTGCAAAAGGGGGAGTTGCGAGTTCGTGGATGTTGCTTGACATGGTCAGTCGAAGAATGGCTCCAGTTGCACTTGTTCTGAACTCAGCGAACCCGATCATGGCACAGGGGGCTGCTTTTGCCAATTTGACGCTCATGCATCGTTTTGATGTTGATATTACATCCTGTATTAAGAGCGGGGATTGGGTGACTGTTGATCCACAGGAGGGTATTTTAATCAGAGAGGCTTAACGATACGATCGCTACGCTTATTTTTCAAAGAAACTCAGCCACAGTGGGGTGTTTAACCTCGTGTTTCATAAACCGAAAGACCGACTATCCGCACATATCAAACTGCTTTGATGTAAGTTCATATTCTTACTACATTCGGATTCCAAATTCTCGAATTACAATATCCATTGAATCAACTTACGTGGATAGTGACCGAATCAGTATCAAATTTCGAGAGATAAAATAAAAAAAATTACTTGCTGAATTGAATATCCTCAATATTCAGGTCCAGTCATCATCGTAAGTCAAGAATCGGAATGGTGCTCGATGGGCATCATTGATCTTTAGCGCTTCTCCTAGATGGTTTGCTTCACTAATTTCGGAAAATGCCTTCTCCAATTGCCTTGACATTTTGGCATCTGGACTAAAGTAGTAGATTTCATCCCATTTTCTATTTTTACGGGCAATCAAATGTGCAACGAGGATTCCAGGATAGCGATCATAGCTTTTGATTGTTCGCTCTACTTCGATTGCAATACGGGAATGATCAGGGCGTACTGCAACTGCATCAGGATAGACTTCACCTTTTTTCTTTACACTGTTTCGCTCGCTCTTCTTCCAGCCGCGCCAACCCTTACCTTCTGCAATGAGTCGCAAGCGCTGAATATCCAGTTGATGATTCATTGAAGTTCGATTAACTGATGATTTGTAGAATACCGGTCGAGATTCAATATTCCTATCAGTTTCCTGAACAAGTGAAACTCCACGTCTAGTAATCCCCCAAATCTGTTCAGTTGAACTGAAGCCAGTAGGAAATTGATGATTTCTGATCAACTTTGCTTCGGACTGTTCTTTGAGAATTTCTTCAATCTTTTCATTTGACACATCATTGAGCAACTGAAAAATTATGTTGATATGAGTCCATGTTTCTTCATAGAGGAAATAAAACAATCTATCCTTTGGTTTTCTGTCGAACAGCGGCATATGTTTCGATTCACCATGTGTCTCTGAAATTGCACTCTTCGGTATCCGCTCCAACAGATCAATACTTTCACCAATTGCCAATTTTGCAGGCTCAGGGTAAAGTTCCACTTTCTGGACAGGCAATGCAGTTGCTATAGCTAGCTGGGGCAGGTCAGTTCCTATGCAAACCGCACATCTTTTCGGTAAACTCATAATCGTATTCACATCGTATAAATTTCTCTCTGTTTCGCCTACGGATCGTGATGCAGAAAGTGATTCCGACAACTCGAGATTTCTCACAGTGTTACTTTTCTGAGTGGAAACCAGAATCCGCCCGGTTTGATTGGAAATCCATGAAGCAGTGTCTTTGTCCGATGGACGATAAAGCCATTTGATTGGAGTCGTGTCAAGAATGGTTGTACGAACTCCGTCCTCTGATAGGTCGGATCCACAATTCGCGAAGTCTCCTAGAGACTGGTGTGCCAACAGAATATTGCACCCTTTGTCACGAATGGCTCCCAGAGCGTTCACTGACGTAGCACTCAACAGGTATTTAAACTCATCAAGGAATATTGAGCAGTGCCGATTTATGTTTCGCGTTCGCTCGATGATCTGAATGATTCGAACAAATAACATTTTTTGGAGAATCACTATAGGATCATTTCGCATTGAACCTACTATGTAAATGCATCCGCCGTCGCGTAGTGGTGCAGAAAGATTTACGCCTGCTCGAGTCTGAATACAGGTTTGTTCGCCTACCTCTTCAATAGCTGTGAAGAATGCTTTCGCGCCATTCAATAAGTCACGATCAATTGAAAATTTTGCCCTGATTCCCATTTCAGTAAGTGACAACGATTCCTTCTCCAAGAGCGAAGCTGCAAATCTTGCTGCTTTGCGATCATCTAACCTGTAGAAGTCTGAATCGCTGCCACGGCGACTGAGTTCCAGTCCGGCATAGAGCATTTCAGCAACTTCATCCGGAGATGAATTCAAAAGTGGATTAAGTTGTGGTATGGGTTCACTAAGGTCAACGTATTGAAACCGTACGCCGGCGCTTTTACATGCCTCATGAAATACACTGGGTGCCCACTCATCTTTCTTGGGGTCAAAAACAAATACAGCATCACCGTATTTCAGTGACTGGGTTAGTGTTACAGCCGCCTGAATTCCTTTTCCAGTACCCGGTGGCCCCATAATTTGGACATGACTGCTTTTCCATGTCGAACGTTCAAGAGTTACAGGGCTGCCAGCAATGTCGATGCCCAGAAACATTTCATTCTTCAATTCTGCAGCAGTGAACTGTTTATCAAATTGAATTGGAACTGTGCCTGGTAATTCTTTTCGAATGTGCCGAATATCAGTCAACGTATCTTTCAATCCAGCTATTCGCGTTCGTTTATTCAGGATTTCAATTACGAACGGCTCGAAATATCTTCCTGCGAAGTATGCTAAAACTCCTCCAGCAACAAGCCCCAAAAATGCAAACACAATGTTACTGATTTGGAAAAATTTCACATAACTGATAGAACCTGACTGACTGTAAATAGCGGCAATTACAAAAAGAAATGCTGTTACTGGCATGGCACCGCCTACTACTCGAATTACATAAGTAATCCATGTGTGCTGCCGGGGAAATAAAAATAGAACTCGAGTACCGAATATAAAAAGTAACGCCAGGCAGAATATCGTGAATTGAAGTCCCCAACCATTGAGAATTGCAAATGAGCCAACTAAGCTATCAGTTCTTTCTGTAATTGTGTTCAAAATGATACCTAGTCCATTTTGCGAGGCATGTCACTAGGTTATACAGGCAATGATTTTCTGAGGCTTGCTTTATGTCATAACAGTTCCCACAAAGAGTACCTTACTAATGTTCAAAAGTGTTGACGTTTTGCAACAGATCTGGTGCTTGTTCTGTTTTATTTGAACAGTTTATGTAGAGCTCAACATAAAGTGTTCATTTTTATTGGAATACGCAATGGCTGACGGGCTTTGTCGAATATCTGGTACGCACACCTCGGCAATGGTTTGGAAGACGCAAAGGTAGGTACTCCATGTGTGTGCGGGTGCAGAGGTCAGAATCGCACATTCATCGTCAGCCTCGTTCGACAAGCGAACTATCCACGTCTGCTGGCGACTGGTTACGCCGAGATCATCGAATCCATCCTTTGGCTGGATGATCACAACTACGGATACGGTTCATTTGAAACCGTATCTGTCTTGTCAATTGAATGTGTTTGAAATTGAGGCTGGCTTTAAGCACGAGTGACCGGCTACCCATTGAGTTCAAGAGTCCCGCCTACATTGCCTAACGATAGTCGTGCTGTAGTGTGTTCAATGTACTGCTCTAGCTTTCGCAAGTCATCAAGGCAAATATGGAGTTGTCACCGCGGCGAGTTTGCAGATCGACACAATGATGACCGGAAACTGGAATGACAGGTCGAATGCCTGTCAGGTTGAGCAAAAGAGCTACTTTGATTGTAAATATTCAACAAAAAACGGGGTGCACCAAGCACCCCGTTTCTATATCGTAAAACAAGTACGAACTATCGTCTAGAAATCAACCACTAGGCCTAGCAGCGATGAACTGTCTGCACCACCACCTGGATCCACATGTTCAAAGATCAATTTTGCACCGTCACCTAAACTGTTAGTCAACAGAACAAAATTCTGATCGCCTGAATCGTCTGCAGCATCACCATCAATTATTTGAACGGCATAGGAAACTCCACTATCGCCAAGGGCACCACCAATATGTAGGATGCTTGTGTCTGACGACGCACCGGTTGGGCTTTCGCTACTACCCAATCCAACGGTTAGGTTAACTCCACCCGCACCTGCCGAAATCGCAACTCCAGTAAAGGATGAATCGTCGACATTACTTCTCCAGTAGCCGAGGTTAACTCCGACTGGCCCTAAATCCGCACCTGCACCTAATTCTACCTTTTCATCAGTTTCACCGGTTACCTTATCGATTTGAAAGCTCACATCGCCAGCACTTGACGAATAGGAAACTGAATTTCCATTTCGATAATTGGCACCGCCAAAACCTGCAACAGCACCGCCAACAACTGACGGATCAACACTAAAGCCGTAGTATAAGGCACTGGCTGACCAGATTTGACCTAGGGTAATAGTTCCAAATCCACCGGAAAGGCTGATGTTGGACAATCGGCCTGCCTCACCGGAAGACTGAGCATTCGTTGTATTCATTTTGGCTTCATATTTGTAAGATGCCGTCAGTCCTTCGGAGACTTCATGCGATCCTTTGATTCCCCAACGAGATGTCAAGTCAATAACATTGGAATCGCCTGAACCAAATTGTACTCCGGTCCTGAATGAGCCGTACAGGCCTGGCCCAGCCATTTCCGCACCAAATGAAACTGCTGGTATAGCCAGTAAACCCGCTAGACCAACTGCAATTAATTGCTTTTTCATAATTTTTACCTTAATTAAATTTTAATAAAATTAGTGCGTACAGCTAAACAAAGCCGCTTGCATTAATTGTGCTAGTCATTGTAGTAATTTCGCTATCATCTTTGCAAAACGTGCTGAATTGAACATCAAAATCAGTAAAACCACACTAATAGTGTTGCGAATATGCAACAAATATAAGTAATATGCAACAAATATAAATGGTAGCTATCAGTATCGATAATTGATGTCTTAAATTCGTTTTTAGATTTACGCATTTTATATGTGATTCAAAGATGGAAATGAAGTAAATGAACTAGATCAGGTGGCCACTTGAATTTCCGACCGACGCACTACTTTTAGTAATTACTCTGATTATGATCAGCAATTTGCAGTTGACTAAATAAATCATCGAAATGGAGAAGAACATGAAGACATTCAAGGAGTTTTGAAATGAAAAGCAGGATCCGAAGGAAATCCAACGACTGGATGATGAAGCTGATGCCAAAGCTTACGTTGAAGTAGTTGAAGAATACTTATCCGTACGGATGGGTTTGGAACGATGACCTCATTGATCTATTCAGAAAACAGCAATAGCGGCCAAAGATGATGAATTGATCTTTGGGTCCGACTCCAGGCGCATCGAAAATTCAAGAAAAAGAGAAAGTTCAATACGGAGCAGTTACGGAAAAACAGGTAAATTATCTGAATTTTATTTTGTCAACATTGCACTAACTCAACTTCACGCTCTGCCAAGCGTATTTATTGCAAATGTGCTCATTGTGCGCAGCGACGATTTGGTTAACTGATGTTTAGTTCATGAAAAAGACACTCTGTATAATTTCGTCGTACTATGACTTGGCCGTCTTACTTAATAAATCTCGAAGAAAATGTTGTACGACGAAACAACTCGATACGGCAATTAATGGCCTTGGGACTGAACTGGTATCGTATCGATGCTGTAAACGGTTGGAAGCTCTCGGAGACAGATATTGAAAAATTCTACAATGCAGAAGCCAATTGCTACCAAGCCAAAGCTCCACTAACAGCTCCAGAAATCGGGTGTTATATTAGCCATCTAAAGGCATGGGAAAGAATTGCATCTGGAAATTCAACGGGCGGTTTCGTATTCGAGGATGATTTTCTTGCCACAGCGGAATTAGGTAGCGTTCTCGCTGATATTAGCGACGATGGTGGGTCGACTTGGGATATGATTAAACTTTTTTCCCTAGATGATTCACCCCATACTATAGCCCGCCAACCTTTGGGGCACAATCACGAAATTGTAATTCCGTACCGTGTGCCTGCCTGCACGATTGGTTACGGCGTGACAGTTGCAGCAGCGGCTCGTCTAGCAGATCATACAATTCCGTTCTTTCGTCCAGTGGATGAAGATTTGAAATTTTTCTGGGAAACAGGAATCCGAGTGTCACTTGTACTACCGTGCCCCATAACTGTCGGGGACCAACAAACCTTGACAGGAACAATCGGAGACGAGCGACGAGGTAAGGATGTTGAACCGATTCTAAATAGGTTGAATTATGCTCTAAGAAGCGTAAAGTATCAATTAAGATACAAAACCATACTACACTTCCACCGTAACAAGTGGATTAAACAATGAACACAGATGGCATTCGAGTTTTACATCTACATTTTGGCAAAGAAGGCGGTCAGGAACGTTTTCTGGTGAATCTGTCTAGTGCGTTGAGTAAACCTGACGTAGAACAATACTTCATTGTACGACCTGGCCGGCCGTGGGAAACAGATGTCTCAAAACTCCGGGCAGTTCTGTTAAAAATAATAGGCAATTAACTCCTTCAGGATGGTTTTTGTGCTGGAAGATGTGTCGAATTGTTCGTGACTGGCAGCCAACAACTATTATGGCATAGGCCAATCGTGCCGCTCGCCTGATTCCAAATGTTGACATCCCGCTAAATTTTGTGCGATTGGGTGATTTTCCTTGGCACATAGAACATTACGGAAATTGCGATTTTGAATTGGGTAATGTATCAGGAATTGAGCAGAATTTACGGGATTTGGGATGGAATCATCCGGTAGTGACTATTACTAATTTCCCTAGTGATAAAGTTGTCGGTCCGGCAAAACGTACTGACCTAGATACATCTGAAGACGCTTTCCTAATTACATCAGCCGGACGATTCGGACAACGCAAGGGTTTTGACAGTTTTATTCGAGTCGTAGCGGAAATTCCCGATGCTTGGTTATGGCCAATTGGCGATGGTAAACTACGAGTAAAACTTGTGAAACTGGTCAACAAGTTTGGAATCGCCGAAAGAACGCGTTTCATTGGTTGGAATCGAAACTCTCTGAACTATATAGCAGCGTCTAACGTGTTTTTTATACCATAGCGACATGAACCTCTAGGAAACGTGGTGCTTGGAGCTTGGAAGACAGGTATCCTGATTGTTACGACACGTTGTACAGGCCCCAGTTGGTTTACGACAGATGGCGAAAATGGTTTAATGGCGGATATCGACGACGTGGGAGCAATTGGAAATTCCGTTAATAGAATTCGTTTTAATCCGGCATTTGCGCAAAAGCTGGTGCAAGGTGGTTATGCTCAAATTGCTGAGCATTTTTCCCGAAACCGCATCGTTGATCAGTACTTGAACTAGCTTAGTCCTGGACAAGAAACGATTCACGAAACATTCATCTCAAGAAAATACGAAACTTGAAGATTCTCGTTATAAATGTCGCTGAGCAATCCGATCGTCTAAACTTTCAGGAAGCGCAAATGGACGCTCTTGGGTTGGCTTGGGAACGTGTTGAAGCAGTCACGCCGCGCACCTTGTCGCCTCCGGCCTCCAATCCACTTTGGCATCGCTGGCAACGCCCTATTCTCCCCACGGAAATGGCACTGATTGCGTCACACATGGTTACTTGGCGTCGGGTTGTATACGATGAAAATCCTTGCCTAATTTTAGAAGACGATGCCCTTCTATCCCGCGAAACACCCGCAGTACTGGACTTACTTTCAAACCAGTTGGACTTAGAACATGTAACACTTGAGAATCGAAGGCGTCGAAAAATAGTTGTGCGACAACGCGACACTAAAGGACGCCCTGTTCGACGCCTAATCCAAGATCGAAGTGGGTCTGCAGCTTATGTTCTTTGGCCTAAAGGTGCAAGAAAACTTTTAGAAATAGGAGAGACTAGTCCTGGACCTGCTGACGCGATTATCAGTGATTGCAATGCACTAAATTCATGGCAAGCTTGGCCAGCACTTTCAATTCAACTAGAACATTGTGAACACTACGGGCTAACGCCTCCCTATGTAACGAGTACCTCTGTTCATATGAGCATCCCTATTGATCGTCGTGTATATCCAAGTTTGAAACGGTTCGGTTTTCGATTTCGACGCATTCGCGCTCAGATTGAAATGGGTATGCGCCTACTTGTACACTTTCCCAGCACGAAGAAAACAATGATTCCAATCTCCGAAGAATGGCCGACCGTAGAACTATGAGCGAAAGAAATTTTCGTGTAGAAAACGTGTGACATGAATTTTACTCATCACAGTTTCATCGCAACACTAGTTTCCCAACGTTAAATCGAATAAATTCTATTGCTTTTGGAATTCATATTTATCCGAAGAGTGGCCGCTTTGTCGTAGTAATTGATTCAATGAAACTTTGTCGAACACAATCAAGCTCAATATCTGCAAAAATTTTTAAACACCTATGTCTAAATTCAACTTTTATTGATCATAGCAATCAATACGTAAACCGATATCGCAGTTCAAAATCAGAATACCTGACCTGCACTAATATATATCTCAAATATTCAAATCTCAGGTAATTCGCGTTGGTTGCCGCCGCGTTTGCTCTTATTATTCATGTTCCTGCCTCCCGTAATTTAGTATTTACATTTTCAAAATCCGTATTGAATCATGAGTGAAGCATATAATTCTAAATATATCAATAAATTAGACTTCCATATTTAGAGATATTGAACCCCGAAACGTTAGTTAAATTCTTTGGAAAGCCGTAAAGGAAACATTAAAAGTTGGAATGCTACGAGAGAACAAAAAGTGAAATGAAGAGGTTCAAATTATCTAATAGCGGTCCAGGTATTGTGGTATTAAATCTTCATAGGAGATTTACTGGAATCTCGGCAACGATTAAGTCAATTGTCCCTCATCAAAGAAGAGAGTTGGAAATCGCCATCGTTGACATCGGTAATTTGGAATTGGGGGGCGAATACTCAATTATCGATATTGCTATTATGGGTTTCACAAACTCGGATTTGGGAAAGTTTCGAGTTTGGCATGCGCGACGAGATATAGACATGATTTTGGGAATTCTGTTACGTGATATTTTTCGCCAACGGTGGCGAGTTGTGTTCACATCTGCCGCAAATAGGCGGCCGGGGCGGGTATTGAGATGGCTGATTAACAAAATGGATGCCGTAATTGTGACATCGGAACATAACATCCAATATCTTGATTGGTACAGTGCAATAATTCAGCATGGTGTGGATACGGAATTTTTTAAGCCGGAAAAATACTACGGAAAAGCAGCAGCAGTTCTAGGAGGCCCGACAATTGGATTTGTAGGGCGAATTCGTCCACTGAAAGGCGCAGATTTGTTTGTGGAAGCCATGATTCGGATTATTCGAGAATATCCAGATTGTAGTGCCGTTCTGGCGGGATTGTGTCGACCAAATTTTGCTGAATTTAAAAAAAAACTGCATGACCGAATCAAGAGCGTCAATCTGGAGAAGCGAATAGTTTTTTGGGGTGAACTAAAGAGAACGGCCTTAGTCAGACTATACCGCCAAATGGATATATGTGTTACACCGTCACGTGTTGAAGGCTTTGGGTTGGTTCCACTTGAAGCATTGGCGTGTGGTACTCCAGTGGTTACGACTGACACTGGTGCTTGGCCATGGATAATCGATTCGGAAGTTGGTGGTGTCGCAAGAGCAGGAGATTTAGAGAGTTTAACGGAAGAAATTCGATTATTGCTCTCGGACCGCGTGCGGCTTAGGAAGATGAGAGTTGCAGCGCGGCAACGAGTTGTCGCGAATTATTCGATAGAACGTGAAGCAAGCGCGCTGAACCAATTGTATCGAAACTTAATGTCAGGTCGTCCGATTGAACGGATAACCGTGGGGGCTAGTTTAGGGTAAACATTCACTAAAACCGTGATGACTTTCACTAATTGTTTCCAATTTTACAAACCGTCTCCGAGTTCAATTTGAGCTTCTTTCCAGTCTTAGCGGATGCAGTTTCGAATTTGTTGAAATTGCAAACCTGTGGGGATTGACTGGGTGTATCAATTGGATGGAGACGGACAAATCAGTTCAATACCAGCACGGCGGATCAACACGTTGGTCGTAGATGAATTTGTGGCGCTTTTCAGGGCAATTCGCAATTTCAAGTTGATGATTTGCTGGAGTTGGTGGAATGGTTGTCACGAGATGACAAAATTAACGATGCGGGAGAATGAACTGTAAAGGAGATTATGTCGTAAATGTAATTATATTTATGCCCTAATTCAATAACGAAAATTCGATTCTGAATTCTATCAATGCAATTATTACTTCTTTATTTCAATAATTTACTACTTGTTTGTCAAAGCTATGTACATCTATAAACCAAACTCTGTGGTATTACCACCAAACTCCAAAACAGAACGGATTTTTCCAACAACAGATCGCATCTATGAAGTTACTAATATGGATACCAGTGTTGATTTGCACGATGGCATGCCAAGCCCGTACCAATACAATATTTTGGCTAGTAACTTAGATACAAGAACTGTGTTCTTTGACGTCTATATTGATTGGAACACAAAAATACTTTATGGAATCGGTCCTTGTTTGTTCAATTTAGAAAAAGAACTCTTTCCTATGGAATTATTCGTTAACGGTAAGAATACTGAGTTCAAGATTTATCAACAAATGAGACTTATTTTCATCAAGTCAAAGCGCCTTCCAGGTTCACTACCGAAATCAGTACACATTGAGTTGGTATTCAAGAGTTTTGCTCACTCGATGAGCCTAGACTTGCAGAAGTGTCAACAATCCATCGAATCGAACAGTAGCGCTCCTATTACGATATCAACTTTACAAAAGAACAATGATACTCGGTGGGTTATCGATTGGATACTCTGGCACCGACGTTTGCACAACGTCGAACGAATAGTCCTTTACGATAACGGAAGCACGAATCGAACTGAACTCATTGAGAATCTAAAGGCATTGGAGCCTGAAGTTAAATTCATTTTTGTTGATTGGCCATTCCCTTTTGGAATACTTCCTTACAAGGCAACTCAGGTTGGATCATTGAACCATTGTCGAATACGGTTCCCTATAGAAAATGGCTACTGCATCAATCTCGATATCGATGAATATTTAGTTAGATCTGGAGAAAAGAATCTGCTTGATTACTTAAACGCCAGTCTCAACTATCCGTTTCCTGGAGTGTGCTTTATCAAAGAATGCAAGGTGCCCAACATAACCAAATCTAACCGAATAGGTGTTCCGAGAGTATTAGATTTCCAATATCGATTTAGGAAACTCGGACATCATCCTACAAGAGATTCTACTTGGCCCTATACGAAGTATATTTACAAATTCAATAGTCCTTACTATTTCTATGTACATCAAATCAAATTAGGTAAGCATGATTTATTTGAAAAAAAAATAAACCTTCTGACACGGATGCACTATTATTACAAAAAATCTCTACGGAAAATAATTCGCCATTGGTTGAAGCATAGCTCTACAACTGAGGGTTGGATGCATAAATTTCACCCATTGGATAGCAATTATGCTAACGAATCAGAGTTCTATTTTTTTCACTTTCTCGGCCTCGGTACGAATTGGAAAAATTTGCCTTTGAAAGGAACTGTTGAATTTAACAGCGAACTGCACATTAAAGAACCATTGATCGAGGAATTGTGCAAAAAAGCACGACTAGTTCCATTCCCTTTAGAAACCTTCAAAACAAACCCAGTTCGATCTACTTCGCCAATAGCTGAACAACAACATCAACTGTGGACAACAAATTTACCACCTGGCGAAGATTATTAACTGGTTGAAGTTTGACGACAGCTTCGGAGCGTCGTATTGTCGTAATAAAAGTTGTCTAAACAATCCCGTTCGCTTGATGGAGAGACTGTAAATACTCAAACTCATACATAGCATGTCAGATAAGGAGATGGATGCGAGTTGAAATTACAGGAAATGATGAACTTTGGACTTAGGAGCAGACGCGCCATTTGGGCCAAATTCAGATAGACGAGATATTTGTGGATCGTAATTACAGGGGACATAGCGAGAGTTTAAGTAGAAATTACATTTCGGGTCAGAAGCGTGGCATCAAAGCGTTCTAAGTTATTTTGTTTCGAATTTTTAGCGCGATTTTGGCAGTGGATACAGTGTTTACAGAGCTTAGGTCGTCGAATTGGAAAGTTCGAATCTGGTAGACAATGTGTGGATGATCGGTTAACGGAACTGTTGCCGCTTCAACAGTTTCCAACAGCGGTATAAATTGATTTTTCCAGGACGGCGAATTATGATTCCTCGATTCATTGAATTTCATAAGTTGTTTTCACGAACTAATTTGATTTTGAATACTAAAAGATCAAAAATAAGTGCTAAAAGAGGAAACAGATTTGATCTAATTTCTATTACTCCCCCGAATTTTAACTATCCGCTGTATTTACGCAAAGGAACTTCCGATATACACAACTTTAAACAAATTTTCAAAAAGGAAGAGTATTCTTTTGTAACGTTCCAGCCTAACACAATCCTTGATCTTGGAGGCTATGTAGGTCTCGCAAGTGCTTATTTTGCAAATAAATATCCAAATGCAAAAATTGTTTTAGTAGAACCAGATCCGGATAATTTCCTCTTTGCGCAACTAAACACTCGCCAATTTCCCAATGTCGAATGCTTACAAGTCGGGGTTTGGAGTGAAAGTTGTTACATTACTGAGGATCGTAGAGTTGGAGACAGTTCAGCAAATGATTGGGGAATAATATTTCGGAAAGTTAATTCTAATGAAAAATCAGAATCACGAATTCAAGCTTTGTCGATACCCGACCTAATGAGTAAAGTGGGTTTCGCTGAAATTGACTTTCTAAAAATTGATATAGAAGGCAGCGAGAAGAATTTGTTTTCTAAATTCGCTGCTGATCCTTGGATCGACAAATGCAGAATGATATCCTGCGAATTGCATGACAGATTTATGCCTGGTTGTTCGGATGCATTTCACAATGCAATGGCCGGAAAGGGTTTTAATTTAGGTAAGCATGGTGAATTCGAATTTTATGTTCGCGACGATTACGTTAAAATTTAGCGGTTTCGAAGTCTGTGAATTCACTTGTTGAAGCAGAAAATCTTGTATTCAACGAGATGATCAAACTGATCGTTGAGATATTCCTCCACTAACAGCACTGGTTTTATATACCAGTACGGCCACTCGGCTTTGTCATACCCGTAAAGTCTGTCTATATATGTATTCAACCTCTATTCTTACTTCGAGATTGAACTCATCCCTGTTCCTGCAGAGTAAATTATCGCCACTCCATTGTTTAGATTTTATGACGAATTCGCTCAGCAGTTCGTTAAGTTGAATTTAATCTGTGCTGTCTGAATACTCCATACAAATGGCTCAGAAGATTTAGATCGTTAGTGTTTTGGAACACGTATTCGCGTACTGCTAATTTGTCTGACATGCATATGCACTTATTGATGGTCATTTAATTTCAACCATTCCAGTTTTTCAGCAAGGGTGTGGGTGCCGGGGGCAACAGACTTCGATAGATTCAACGTTCTTCCTTCCATTTGCCAGTTCAATTCTATGAATCTCTCTTGAATCTTGCTTAACTCCGTCCATATCGGGGCCGTTTCACTAGGTAGCTCACCTCACCTTTAGTAGCTTTGTATGCCTCCGCTATTGTGAAAAAAATGCGTTGGCGTGCTGATTTTAGTGACTTCCACTCTTGTCTGACGCTCATTCTCATCAGTCTACGTCTGAAATTATGGTGAATGGTCTGCATTCTCTAAGTCTATCTTGGCGGGAATAAAATACTGTACTAAGTTTCGCAGTGATGCTTTGATTGTTGCAATAATCAGACTGGAAGTCAGTTTTAACCGAGCATAATTCATAATCAAGTTTCTAACTAATATTACAATGCGTTGAATTCATGGAACAAACATTGACGGAAATGTTTCTAGCTAACTTTGAGGTGATAACAATAAATAACGCTAAAATCACGACTATCATTGGAAGCGCATAGTAAAAATCCTTACACAGAACGAAATGACTAAAGATCGCTGTGCGAAAAATTCTAGATAAACTGGTTCGTCCATTTGGTTTGGCCGTTGTAAAGGCACGAGAAACCGAGATGACTTATTTTCATCACTACAGGGGTGGTTATGAAGAGTATAAAAATACTCAGATACATTTTAACAAGAAGAAGCTAAATAGAATTTGGGCAGATGAAACCACGTTGGACGCAATAGTAAATGACTTGAACATTAATGGATTAGGAGTGAATGGTCTTTGCCACGGTGCCCGAAATGGTTACGAAGTAGAATATTTTAGAAAACATCTTGGCAGTGAAGTTATAGGTACCGATATTTCCGATACAGCCAAGAATTTCCCAAACATGGTTGTTTGGGATTATCATGACCAAAATCCCCAATGGGTCAATAGTTTTGATTTTGTATATTCAAATTCACTTGACCAAGCACTCTATCCTGAAAAGGCTCTCAAAACTTGGGCACATCAACTTAACGAAAATGGCCGTATTTACATTGAACATACGATGGATCATTCCACTAGAGGTGCCAGCGCAATGGATCCATTTGGAGCAGATCCCATGGTAATGCCTTGTTTGTTCTTTGACTGGGGTAAAGGTGTCTACGCGCTTGAAGATATCATTCAAATTTCGCGTAAAAAAAATCTTGACCTCAAAGCTTGGGTGTTTGTGTTGAGGGTCTCCTAACTCCAAACAACCTGACACAGTGTTTTTCTTTTTGATTTGTAATTTTGCTAAAAACTTCAGATTTTAGATCAGTAAATGTGCGCTGGAGCCGGGTAAACCGTTCTACGCAGATTTTTCACTCCAAAAGCACTAAGGTAATTTTGGCTGATTAGTTGACTGATCAGTATAAAAATCGCCAAGGTAATCGGTAGTGCAACCGGGTCAGGAATTCAATATCTGTTTCCACTTTCGGTCGAGCGTTTGCAGCCAGATGCCCTTTATTTGCACTGCGTGTTGGTGGTGAATGTCAAGCTTTCCGTGCCCCTTAGTTTGCCCGAAGCTAATCCAATTCGCCGCAAGATAGCAGGTGCCTTTGAATCAAGGAATCTCGCAGAATGTCTCGAGCAAGTGTTTTAAGATCTTGACTCAGGTAATTAAGCATTTAATATATAGTCTACTACGCCATCTACCTGGAAGGCCAGGTCGGCGATTTAATCGCAAGTTTATGCGACAAAGTGCTTGGAAAATAGGATTTGAGAAAGCAGTACGTCGTTCTGGAGGCATGACATGCATCAATCTAGGCGCCAATGTTGGTGAGTACACCAGAAAGATGGCGTCTAGGACAAAACAAGTGATCGCCTTTGAGCCCGACCCTTGGTCCCTTGCAGCGCTTCACACCAATACTGCCGATCTCGATAACGTCAGAATTGAGAATGCAGCAGCGGGTACAAGCGAGAGGATGGTTCTTCTTTATCGGCATACCCGATTCGAGGAAGATCCCACTTTCTATTCGATTTCGAGTTCCGTCATTGTTAATAAGCGCAATGTCAGCAAAGAGAAGGCCATCGAAGTCCGGCAAATCAATTTTATTAGTTACCTAGAAAATCTCGATGAAGACATCGGGATACTCAAGATTGATATCGAAGGCGCGGAAGTCGAGTTACTTGAAGCCTTATTCGATAGACCGGACATCTTGAAGCGTGTTCACCATATTTTCGCAGAAACGCATGAACGCCGAATCCCAGGTCATGAATCACGCGTAAATGCACTCCATGAAAGAGCTCATCGAATAATTAAGCCTCACATCAATCTTTACTGGCATTGAACATCTCGGGTGGCAATTTTGATGATGGTAATGTGCGACTCTATGGGCGAGTGAAACAGGACCGAGGCGAAAGCTCACAAGCCAACGACGCTGTGAGTTTTAGAGGGATCTTCGAAAGAATAGAGCGGTCTTGATTACCGGTAAAGAAATGAACCATTCCGTGCCTCAACGGACTGTATCAATTCCGACAAGAGGCGATGATCGACGGAACTGCGATAGTAGCTATTTCCCGCAATCCCATCCTTATTTTCTGGTGAAGGGAGCCAGCAAAGCGGATATGTTGGATCGGTAAAATGATGACGTGCTGACTGGGGCAGATTGGTTCTGTGCGAACTCCTGAAGTTGGAAAAGTCTCCCAATTTGAGGAGAGTATGCTTCCATATCGAGTTGTAAATTATCAGTCCACGATTGAACCAAAATTTACCGAGCAGTGATGCCTTTACCCTCCGCGTCCTAACTCCAAGTACAGAGTGTAGCCTGTTTACACCATACCCGTGATATAGCCTCACGCGTGCCGTTGGGTAAAGAAATATTGGCGACCGATTTGCCGCAGTTGGAGATGCTGCTCCCCATCGAAATATTAAGTCGCAGATATGTCGAACCGAGATGTTTTCTCCTGTTCGGCGAGCGCAACAATATCTTTTGGACAAGCATCCAGCATTGACACTTCTAGCAGTCTTGTATGCCTGCAATTTTGTAGAAGGTGTTGGTGTGCTGAATTAAGCTTTTTCCTCCCTTGTCTGACTCGCATTCTCATCAGTCTACGTCTGAATCTATGGTGAATGTCCTGCATTCTCTAAATCTAACTTAGAGGGAATAAACTACTGTACTAAGTTTCACGGTAATGTTTTAGAAATTACTTAAATTAGACTGAAAGTCAGATTCAGTTTGCTAGGCAATCTTTCGACACAGTCTGGTATAGAGACAGAACTTTTGGCATGACAGCATCGGGCGTGTAGTGGTTTCTGAACAACTCCAATGCGTTCTTCGAACGTTCAAAAGCAGCCTCTGGATTGTTGATCGCTTCCAAAATTCCACTCGACAATGAGCTTGAACTTGCTTTATCAACAAAAATAGCAGTGTCGCCGTTTAGTATATGCAGGGCTCCGTTATTCCGAGTAGTTACAATCGGAGTGCCGGCTGCCATTGCTTCAAGCAAAATAATGCCGAAAGGTTCGCTCAAAGACGGCACTACGAACAAATCCGACTGCTTCATCAATAATGGCACATCGTTGCGAAATCCGAGAAACTGAACTTTGTCCTCAAGTTTCAGTTCGGTTTAAAGCATCTTCAGTTCATCGAATTCAGGTCCGTCTCCAGCAATCTGAAATTGAATTCTGCAATCGCCAGCCAGAACATCCGGAATTGCTTTTAGAAGAAAATTAAATCCTTTTTTCCTTACAAATCTGCCAGCAGCAAATATTTTTAAAATACTTGATCGGTAGACAGTTTCGGAGGCAGGCTCGACAGACGAGAAATGTGGAATTACTTCCGAAAATACAGGGTCAACCAGATTCTTGTGAAAGTTCGAGGTCGCCATCTGATTCGTTGAAGGTACCAGTATATCGGCACCCTTGTAGTATTTATGGTTGATACTATTGGGAAGTGACGCTATGAGTGGTCAACGTCGTGCCTGTGATTTAAGTTTGCTCGCAAACAAAGTGGCGCGAGACCCGAAAGACTGTACGATATGGGGCGGGGGATAAGAAAAGAATTCATCTAGCGCTTCGCCGATTTGACGGATTGCAAACGGGTCGTGAAAACCAAACCGATTGTTGATAATCGCTATGGATGATATTCCAACTTTACGTAATTTGTTCTCTACAAAAGACTTGTTCCGAATTACACACAGAACAGGGAAGCCGCGTTTTGACAGTTCAATCGAATGGTCCAGGAAATTCTGTTGGATGCCGCCGTAGTTTTGGTCCAGCATGACCAGAGCGATTCTCATTTATTTTGATCTTCCGGTGGGTTTTGTGGGCAAAAAGTGCTAAGATTCATGACGACCAATAAATGCTCCTTCATAGGTTTGATTTACAACTAAGTTTAGTCAATAGCTAGTAATCCAAATATGGAAATTTCAATCGACACTTTGGAAAATCTAAATCGGCACTTACAGGTAACAAAAATGAAAACAACAATAATTGCAGGAATTTTAGCAATTACGTCATTCGCTCTTGCTGGTCCGGCCTTTGGGATCTGTCCATATGACTTAAACTGTATCAACAATCCCTACGGCGCTGGAAATCCATACAAAGTGGATGGGTTGATGAACCCATATAGCCTGTACGGCAGTCCATACAGCAATCGATCTTGGACTAACCCCTTTGCAACCGAACCACCGAAGATATATGACCGCCAAGGAAACTATCGAGGCCGACTCAGTACGAACCCTTTTCACCCTGATTCAATTTCCAATCCTTTCGGACGTTATGGAAATCCATATTCATATGAAAACCTGATGCGTCGCTATGGGGTAGGATTTCCATACAGTACGGAAGAATATTACATTGTTCCTATACGGTAACAATTGAATTTGGTAAATTTTCTTGGCTGTGAATTCCCAACTTCTCAGTGAAATCTGATCTTCAACAGCGCAATTCATCATTGTCTTCCTAGTACCGAGATGCCGATTTTTATTCCCAAATACACTGTTTGAAATTCCAGTTGTCACTGGGTCTTATTTTGATTGATACTCCACACTCAAAAGGGAATTGATGCGCAAACGCACTGCTGGGGCGTAGCTCAGGACCAATGGCACACTTGCCAGTTTGGAGAAAAAGTCCCAGTCAGGGAATAAGTTGTTAACAGCCCATAGATAACTATTAGTGCTTCGCCGTGTAACAGCTTACTTGCCAACAGTTTATTGACAACTTTTTTGTTCACCATCGAAGATCTGAGATTGAATTGTAAATTATGACTTGAAACGAATTTATAGGGTACAAAAAATAATTGAACATTCCTCGGAAATCCCGTTCTGAAGTTGACCGATTCAATTGTTCACTGTTAATCAGAATGAGCGTTCACTTTGGGTCAGATTCGACGTTCAATTTCATCTGAATACGCAATCTGTCCTTTGGGGAATAGCCGACGGAGTTTGGTGATAAGAAGATGACGGCTGCGCTGTTGGACCGGCTGACGCTTCACGGCGAATTTATTGAGACCAGCAATGAGATCTGGCGTTTCAGGGATCGAACATGATGAAAGGTAGAAAGGAGGGCGAATTTTGGGAATTGTTACTGAGCCCGAGCCTCGGCTCGGGCTCAGTTAAGGGGGGTAATTTTAAATGACATTTGCCATATGTGTAATTTTTCGCGTTGAGCTTTCACCAAATTTCTCAAAGATCATGTATCGAAGGAATATTTAATTCCACTTAACGAGTGAAAAAACTATATAACAGCGGACAATTTGTAAATGTAGAATCACCTCTCCTGCAAAAGTACCAGAAATCCAGTGCAGAAAGCTCATCATCCAGTGAAGAAGAAATGAAGTAATCAATTACATCGAGTTCGGCCGCTCGCAAGCGAGAGGTATAAAATTTGGAAAACGTTACTTAGAGGCAATAAAACGAACACAACTGATTTCACCTAAAGTTAACAGGGAAGAATGACGATGCAGCGTTTTGTTTGTCTTCCCGAACCCCCAGACTCGGTAACCTCTCCATGAAAAGTAGCGAATTCAATTTCAACCGTGAATTCATTCAGGATTGGGCAAATCTGTACAGCTATGGAGAGATGAATAACGTCAATGAGTTCGTCAAGCAAGTACGAAATCGAGGTTACCTAACAAAGAGCAATCTCAAGACTGTATGCGAGTGGAAATCTCTCAGATCTGCGGGGAATTATAAAAAAAACGAAGAGTCGTTCGTGAATGAAGTGACTCGATTCGCGCTGAGCACGATGTGCGACCGAGCAGCCATCGAGAGTTTGACAATTTTGGACGGTGTCGGGGCGTCAACCGCATCCGTCATCCTTCATTTCTTTCACGAGCAGGACTACCCAATTTTTGACTTTCGAGCGCTTTGGTCGGTTTCTCTGATTGAGGGTGACAAATACAGTTACAGTTATGCTCTGTGGTCAGAGTACGTTGAATTTTGTCGGGAACTGGCAAAGAAGGAAGACGTCAGTATGCGGACTCTTGATCGTGCGTTGTGGCAGTATTCGAAGTCTAATCCGCTTTGAAAGCAAACTTCATTGATTCCTGGAATGAAGCTCCGTTCAAGCGCATGACTGGACTGTTTTCATTTTCATCAACTCAGTGATTCGGTTCTTTACTTCGGACAATTCCCTGCCCAGTCCGCATATTTCACCAGGCGAAAAAACGATAATGAAATTCGGATTTTCTGAGTGGATTGCGGATTTGAAAGCTTAGGTGCCGGGTGTTAGTGGCATTCACGTCGGAATCAGAGTCGGATTTCAACTCGGAGGAAATAAAATCTCAACTCGCTGCCCAAGGCACTGTAACCAAAAGCGAAGCATAACTTTCTCCAGATTTGGATGGCACAAAACTGAAACTATGCGCAGAGCAAGATTGACTGCTTCATCTGCACTTGTGAGAGACAATTATCCCAAAGCGATACGCTGTTTGGCCAAGGGTCGCGAAAAACTGCTAGTGCTCAATAGTTTTCCAGCGGTACACTAGCAATCGCTGAGGGCCACCAATCCGGTTGAATCGAAGTTTGCGATTATTCGCCATCTCGACAAGTGATCGAAAGGATGCCTGAACCGTGATGCAATGCTGAGCATGATGTTCAAGCTAGGTATTTGTGCGCAGCACAACTGACGCAGGTTGTGAGGATTCAAGCAACTCGGGAAAGTGATAGAAAGAATACAATTCAAAGACGGTATTGAGACGAAGCAGTTTGACAACCAGGTAGCCGTGTAATTTCACTTCACGAACTACATTTGAGTATATCTCCAAAATTTATCCGCCACTGTCCAAGCATTTTTTGAGATTAAAAGATCTTGTGCGATTCGGGGACCAACACCCTAAGGGAAATGACTATGAAACAGATGATGTCAGCATCCATTTTGAAAATTAAGCGAGCCCAGTTAAGCCGAAGCGCAGTCCTAGCGCTAATATGCGCCGTATTTCTTGTAACGTCGGTATTTTCAGTGAATCCGCTGAACAATGCGGCCGAGAGGTCTGCGGAATCCCTGGTAGCGTCAACTACAGCAACTCTAGTGGTATTGGCGGGAGTAAATGCCTTCCTGTCCCTCGCACAGGAATTTGAAGCTGGCATTGGCGTAGCAATGGTTCAGCCTTTAAAAATGCTTGAACCGGTTGACGATACAGTAGAGCGCGTGGCAAGCGCATTGTTAATAGTTACTGTTTTTTCGATCATCTTGTCACTTGCATTTAATCCGATCGCCGGTTTTGGTTGGGCAATTTTGCTATGTTATTTTTGTATTAAAACCTGGACCAACTTCAATAAGGAAAATAACGGGTTAGTCGAAATTTCGAATGATACTGACGTTAGTCAGTTCTCTTGGTACCTCATTCGAGCAGGGCTTGGCTTGAGTTTGGTAATACCCGTAGCATTTTTGGTTTCGACTTATTTTGGGGATTTTCTGACAAAGGCTGTTTGGCAAAAACATCAATTGGTATTAGAAGAGGTTTCAACTGTATTGAAGGATTCTTCAGACAGCGACTGGATATTTGCACCAAAGGAAGGTAAGTCACCTGTTCCGCAATCGGATTCGTCTAACGCTCCGCTGGAAACGGGGTTTATGTCTGGCGTTCTCGGTGTTTGGGACAAGGGCCACGATGTAGTTGTCGGGATTACAGACCAGGTTGGTGGTGCCACAAAGGCAACAGTGTCGGCGGTTAAAAATTACATTGAGGCAGCTGGGATAGTTATTGCCCGTACAGACGATTTGATATTCAGTTTGATCACGATTCTTGCAGTGTTCATATTCAAGGTACTTGTATTACCGGTCATTGTTGCATTGATCATTTTTGGATTGCTTAAATCGAGTGGTTTCGGCAGAGCCTACAAAGAAATGCCTCGTCGTTGGGTAGAAAATAAAACTTCACCGGACATATCTACCACAAAACCCAAAGTACCAGAAAACCCTTAGGTGTCGCTTTGAATCTTGATCGGATTTCGATTGACAGTTTCAAAAGAGCGGTCTTTAAAGATGGGTGGTCTGTGAAAGACCTACGTTCCTCCAAGCGAAGTGGAAAACTGAGTGAAGAATTACTTGAAAACAGTGGAGTCTATACGGTAATTCGAAGTAGCGTTTTACCACAAGTATTTGCCGAAAAAGGGGGCGGGGGAAATGACTGGCCGCTGGAGCCCATGCTCAAGGCCTGTATTGCAAGGATCGTCTTCCGGCATCCGTCAGTGGAGTCGTTTAGCCGCGAACTGCAGCGCAATCCTTCGCTGATGCTGGCGTGTGGATTCAACTGATGGCTTGCCACAACGACCCCCAGCGCTATCGTGTGCCGTCCAAGAGCGCGTTTTCAAGATTCAACAGCCTGATGAATCGGGCCGAGCGCGACTGTGGCACAGTCAGCGACATGTTTGATTCGCTGGTGAAGCGGATCTCGCAGTTGCTGCCGGACTTTGGGACGCATCAGGTGTTTGACGGTAAGGCGCTCGAATCGCGTTCAACAGGCAACGATATTCCCGGCAAGGGCGAGACCTCGGACGCAGATGCCCGTTGGGGTAAGCACGAGTATCACTACACCGATCAGAAAGGCCGGCCGCTGATAGGAATTTCAGCAATGGTGCGGATTCTTTCCGTCCAAGTCCATCAAGAATTAACCTCAATAAGTATATTCTGTTCCTATATTTGTTCCCTTTCCTCGGATGATGATATGCATTCTTGATAGGTACCAAAATTTATTGTGAAGGGACAATTGTTTCAGGGACAAGAAGCCGAACGGGTTTGATGCTAGACCGATTTGTCTCAACATCTGCGGGAGCTTCAATTGTAGTACTTACATCTATGAATGAACTTTGACTAGTCCCATGACAATGTCTTACATTCCACTGCACACCCCATTTATCGCAATTAGTTCTACAATAATGGCAACCATCACTTGCAGTACCACCTGGATGTGCATTCACAGCAGCGGGTGCCGAAGCTATCAGTATTAAAAAACACAGTATGTATTTGGGACTCATATTCTCAGTTCCTTTATATTTCCTGATTATTAATCTCTTCCGGAAACCTAGTATATAGCTAATTGGATGTGATTCAATTTCGAACGCGGAACGAGAGTTTCCCGTTGGCGCATTATTTTGTTTCCGCCGGCAAAATTCTCACATCAAAATTCCGAGATTTCCACCACAGCCGCCGATTCCAGCTGTTTTGGCAACTCCCACCGTCGCTTAGCTCTGTCAATTGTACTGATTTCTGCGATGGTGTGAATTGAGGCCGCGCAGGAACCTGCCGCCAGGCATTGCCGAGTGGATGGTTTGACAGCCGTCAGGCTGCCAGTTGCAAAATCAGCGATCTGATTCGCTGTGACTGACCCTCGCGGATCGACGTACAGGCCATCGCCAGCATCACCGACAGACTCAGCGCAACGCGCATCTGCATGGTTTCAAGCCCTCGCATATAGTGGCGCTCCAACTGAAAGTCGCGACCGACCCGGGCATTGATACGCTCCAGTGCACTGCGTCTTTTGTAATGCCGCTTCCATCGATAGGTGTGCTTTGGCAACGCCGCAAAGGTGCGAAGCTTCTCCTCGTTGATCTTGATACGTACGATGCGCCGTTTTGCATCTTGGCGAACACCGCCGAGCCGATGGCACTGCTCACGCCCTTTACACACTTCACCGGTGCCGGACACCGGACAATGAAACTTCTGTGTGCCGCGTTTCCTCTCCAGCCCGTTATACGACATCTGCCGAACCTTGCCGCTTTCTGGGCATTTGCAGTACAGAGTTCCCACCTCATCGTGAATCATCGTGTCGACACGGTCCTCATTCAGCGACCGGGTGGGATATCTGAGTCCGTCAACCGCTTCTTCGCGCCACATGCGTCGAACATCTATCGCCGTTGTCACCCCATGTCGGTAAAATATCTTGCGCAACTCATCTGCGTCCAGGCTGTCAGTTCCGATTTTATGTTGCATGCAACATAAAATCGGAACTGACAATCGGTCAGATTCACTAGTTGCGCGCTTCGCGCAGCCAGCACGCGGAGGAAACTCTGATTTTGGGTAAGGTCCCCGACCTGTCGGAGCTTACGTACGTCCTGTTCAAGATAAGTCTGGATGTAGCTAACATGCCAAAGGGAGGCATCGCGGTCGGGTTGTATTACAAGTTCTGGATACCCGCTTCGACAGCGACAACAGGCGAAGCATGGCCACTCGGCTCGCCAACGACTCAGTTACCTTCTCCGCGAGCAACAGATTCTGTGAACTAGTCAACAGGTATTGATCATTCTTGGCGCGGTCTACGTCGATCTTTTCCTTGATGTAGGAAAGTTAGCAGGGTCAGCTTCATATTCACTTTAAAACCGATGCTCTTTGCCCACGCACTAGGATGGCAATCCTTGGTGTATTTGTGATCAGCAGCAAGTCACAACTGTAGGTTCCGGTTTAAAAATACCCAAAAGTTCCGAAGTAAATTACCCACTTTTGGTTTAGCCGGTGGTCAGCCGAGATTATAGACCAAGCCCTCCTTTTTTGTTTTTGGTGGTCGACCGCGTCTTTTTTTCGGCACGGCGTTAAGAGTCCGACCGGTGCTGCTGTCGAGCAGCAGGTCGGAATGTGCTCTGAGCCGGTAGCTGGCGCCTTCGATCTGGATGACGATGGCGTGATGCAGCAGACGGTCGAGCAAGGCGGTGGCCACGACCGGATCCCCGAACACTTCGGCCCATTCGGCAAAGCTTCGGTTGGAGGTCAGGATCATGGCGCCTTTCTCGTAGCGTGCGCTGACCAGCTGGAAGAACAGGCTGGCGCCTTCCTTGGGCAGTGGCAGGTAGCCGATCTCATCGACGATGAGCAGTGCGGGTCGGCTCATCTGGCGCAGTTTCTGGTTCAGTTGTCCGCCGTGGTGGGCCTTGGCCAGGTTGCCGACCAGGTCGGCCAGTGTGGTTCGGTAGACACTTTTGCCGGCCTTGATAGCGGTCACGCCAAGGGCGCAGGCCAAGTGGCTTTTACCGGTGCCGGGCGGACCCAGGAAGTGCACCACCTCCTTGCGTTCGATGAACCCCAGCGAGGCCAGCGCATCGATGCGCGGCTTGTCCAGCGACGGCTGGAATGCGAAGTCAAACGATTCGAGGGTTTTCGGTGGCATCAGCCTGGCGGTGTTCAGCCCCATTTTGATGCGGCGGTTTTCTCGAATCAGCAACTCCTCGGACAACAGCGCCTCGATGGCTTCGAGGGCGTTGAGCTCACCGGCTTCGAGCTGGCGGACCAGCAGATCGAGATGTTCCAGCGCAAACGGCATTTTCAGCCCCACCAGGCGCTGACGAATGCGCTCCAGAGTTGTGGCGCTCATGAGTCCACCTGATTGGCTTGAACCGCCAGCCTGTGGCCGACCGCATCGTAAAAGGACAGCGACCGCTGCGCCACCGGTGCGGTGTCTTCAGACGCAGGCATCTGAGCCAGGCCGAGGCGCCGGGGATTGCGATGGCTCGGGTCGATGATCTTTTGCCCTGTGCCAGCTGCAATCGCATGACGGGCGATGATCTCGCCATCTGCCACGATCCGCAGGTCCAGCGGCAGCACCTGCACTTCAACCAGGCGAACACCGGTGCCGTCCGGCACCGAGTACCGGTTGCCCTCGTAGCTGACCAGACCTTCGCAGCTGATTTTACGCTCCAGTGCCAGCAACGTCTGGAACGGCACCGACGGCAACGCCTGAAGGGTCGGCTGTTCGGCCTCGAACGCTTGTGCGACAATCTTTCCGGTGCTGCCATGGCGGCGCTGATTGGCGACTTCATCGAGCCAGCGGACAAAGCACTCGTTGAGGTGCTCAAGGGTCTCGAACCGGCTGCCGGCAAAAAAATCTTCTCGAACGTAACGAAAACTGCGTTCGATCTTGCCTTTTGTTTTAGCCCGATACGGACGACAGGCACGCGGCACCGCCCCGTAGTGCTGCAGCAGACTTTGCAGCGTCAGGTTGTAGATCACGCGCCCGTCTTGGTCCTCGCCAGTCACGGCCGTTTTCATGCGATCGTAAAGCACCTGCCGGGGGGTACCTGAAAAGGCCTCGAAGCTGTCCATATGCATGGCCAGCACCGTAGTCAGTTTCTGGTTCTCGCAAAAGCGCCCCCACAGGTAGCGCGAATGCCCCAGCACCATGGCGAACAGATACAGCCGCCGCCGAATGTCGGGCTCGGCCAGGAACGCCATCTCGAAATGGGCAAAGTCCACCTGCGCCTGCCACCCCGGCGGGGTCTCAAAGCGAATCTCATAGTCGACCTCGGCCGCGGGCCGCACGGTGTGTACGTAATCCGCCAAAATGCTGTAGCCGCCGCAATAGCCGTGTTGCCGAATCTCGCGCAACAACCGCCTGGCAGACAACTGTGGATGCTCGCGCAATCGTGCGCACAGATACGCCCGATACGAATCCAGCTTGCTGGCCCTGGGCTGTCTTTTCAGCGCCACAACATCGTTGCGCTCGCATTGCAGGTACTTGCGCACGGTCTTGCGATTGATCCCGAGCCTGCGCGCAATCTCGCTGATCGAAAGTCCCTCGTTCTTCAATTCGTGAATCATCAAAAATTCCCTCTGTTTGATCATGGTCGTGCCCCTTGGCGGATCTTTGAAAATCCAACTATAGAGGCAAATTTTTTCGGTTTTGACGTTCTGCCCGTTAACGGGCAGAACGTCAAACCTTCACTCACAGTAACTGGGTATTTTCAATCGGAACTTTTGGGGTATTTAAACCGGAACTGACACACAACGATGATTTCAATTTCGAAAATTGAATGTATCAGAAATATGGTGTGAGCCTTCATGACGCTCCGTTACGTAGTCTTTGTGCTTTGCCGCTGCCAACCCGGTCGCAAGCAAGGTGCGAGTTTCCAGTAATTCGACTTAGGAAAGAATTACAATTTAAATACGCGATATAGAAAGAAACTAACAAGAAATTGATGAATCACAACGAAGACAATACTAACCACGACCCCGAGGCAAGCGACAGCCCAAATGATGATATTCTTGCTCGTCTCAAGCATGTTGAAAACCGTATCCGCGAACAAAACAGACCTTGGTACCGCATACCCAGCAATTTGATCAGCGTACTCGCTGTAGGTGTTACAGTGGCAATTTTCGCAACTTCCTACGTGTCTAGTCAAGTGGAAACACAATTCCAGAGAGCGCAACAATTTAGTCAAGTCCTCGAAGAAATTTCGGCACTGGCGAGCGAGGAGATCGAGATCTACCGAATTGACATGCCTCCGATTATGCGTACTAACGCGTCTTTGATGATCTCTAATAGACGGGCGGCTTTGATCAGTAAAGCTGATAGGCTCCTCAAAAATGTAAAAGACAACGAAATCTCCAAGTTCGATTTATTATTACTGACTCCCGCATACATGAGCATCGGTCGCTACGATGATGCTGAGAAAATTCTCAAGAGCTTCGCGAGCGACAAAACTGCGCAACCCGTTTTGAAAGCAATGGCGTGGCGCTCGCTCATTTCGCTATATAGTAATTTAGGACCTGAACGTATCGACGATGCCAAGGAAGCAGCAAAACAGGGTTTAAAATTAATCGCGGATGAGGACAACAATATATTAACACAGGCTATGTCGGTCACGATCCACACCTGGTTGGCTTCATATTTAATGATAGTGCGTAGCTACGAAGATGCATTGCGTAACTTGCTAGCCGCTGAACGAGACGCGTGGACAATGCCATGCACACCCAATCGGTTAGAATTGCTCAAGCTAGTCAAAACGGAGCTTGCGAAGGTTTCGTCGTATTATCCAGAAGGTCAGAACGCTATTGACGAATCACGTGCCACATATGACCAGCCGTGCCCAAATGATCAAGCGATTTTCGCAACAATTCTGGCAACACAAAACGGTGTTACATCGGCACTCGATTATGTGGGCAACTACAAGTCAGATTTTGGCGTCGTCAATGTGCGCGAGAACGCCGAGGGGGTATTAAAGGTAACAATCGGGGACAAGCAAGTTCTGACACTTGTCTCAATCGGCGACGATATTTTTTCAGTCAAATCCACCGTAGGATTCTACCTAGCCTTTGAGCGCGATGGCGCAGGACAGGTAACACATGCTTTGTTCCTTCAACCGAACGGTGTATTTTCAGTGATTCGGAACTGAAATTATAGTTTCATGCATGCT
Source organism: Arenicellales bacterium (assembly GCA_965219265.1). Lineage (GTDB taxonomy): Bacteria > Pseudomonadota > Gammaproteobacteria > Arenicellales > JAJDZL01 > JAJDZL01. The sequence goes on along the minus strand of OZ244730.1, from coordinate 1,861,146 downwards.
ACAACGCTACATCAAGTGCTTATGGAGTTATCTAGTTCTTTGGCTTGACTTGAAAGAAGGCGTAGCAACATAAAATATTGACAAGGAGTGCAAAATGATGCGTCATGTTATTCAATTTTTTGTTTTTTTTCTAGGTATTAACCTTGCTGTCCTTCCGCCGACACAGGCAGACGACCATTCATCGGACCTTTCGATTTCGCCAGTCGTCCAACAAAAACAGGTTTGGTGTTGGGCAGCTGTATCGGAAATGGTTCTGGAACACTTTAATTATGGCTCAGTTAATCCGGTGGATAACTTCCAGTGCGGTGTTGTCGCCATGCTCGGTAGTGGGTGCGAAATAGACTGTTCTCTTTGCAATACTGGGATTGGTAGCCTACACAATCTTACCCTTGTTTTGCTGAACTATCAGTACTTTGCGTATATTTTGAAGGTCGACGGAGATCAATTCAAACCCCAAGTGACCGGACGATTAACGCCCGATCAAGTTGTCAGTAAAATAGACGAAGGTGCCCCAATTGTAGCCGGTATCAGTCCGAGTGGTATGGGGCAGTTCTACCCACCCAGCTTCGGCGAGCACGTTGCCTTAATTGTTGGGTACGAAGATGGTGGTCGTACCTTAATAGTTAATGACCCATTCCCCTACACTTACGTTGGGCACGATCCGTATCTTAATTTGGGAGCCGAGACACTGGAGCTTGGTCAATATTTGGTCGACTACGATACATTTAGATTCCGCTTGGGGTACAAAGATTCTATTTATTTCAATTTTTGAAGAAGTAATAGGAATTTTAGTGCCTGAACCGAGATCCTCTAGACTTCGTCCACACAAGAGGAATATTTGGGAAAGTTTTTTTCGCTGTGCACGATGATGTCTTTCGAAAGAAAAATTCTGTCGTTTATCGATAGTCACAGTATCCATCTCCGATTGATTTTCCCGTAAAGGATGACTGGCTGGCCAAGCGAAAAAAGGCTATACGTTGGCTCAATTTTGTTGACCGAGATGATGTTCTAGGATGACCGCTCAAATCATTCTATAGTTCTAGTATAAACCAATTGACCAAAAGACAAATACGCACAACGGAATTAATTGAAGACTATGAAATAAATGTCGGCAGCGGACTTAGTACGTGGAATTCGCTTTGTCGCCAAATATACTGGATAGACAAAGAATTCGTCAATCACGTGAGTAAGAAACTTAAAACAATTTTGAAAGTTTTCTGATCGCAGTTTTCAATCGAAGAGTAATCATGAACAATATCCTGTTGATTGAGCCATTTTAACTACCCTGATGTCGCTTTGGCAGGTTTTCCTTTACGCCAAACCGCACTTACAGCATCCCCTCCGACATAGGGCATTTTCTTAATCTTTTGGTTATTTGCCAGTGCCCCTGCCGCCAAACCAAAATGCAATGATGGATGCGCTTACTGGCATAATGGCTAGAAATAGGTCTTTGGCCATCGAGTAATCTTTGACAAACATGAAAGCTGTAATCATTATGGTTCCGCCTACAAAGAGAAACAAAGCTGCAAATTTAGTGACATTCACTCGGACCATGCTTCGGATTCGTTGCAATTCTTGATGTTTCTCCGTTTCATTGTTTGCAGGAGAAGTGCTCGCACTTCCGCTCGCTGCTGAATTATCGTTCATATTTGAATCTCCTTTGCCTTCGCCAAACGACATGTCCGTCGCGTTTACTGCAAGATAGAATAATAGATGGCATCCTCATTTTACTTGTCGACTAAGTGTTGTCAACACAAGGAGATGCGCTGTAAAAATTCTATATTGCAGAACTTGCCGACGAATGTACGTACATCCGACACCAGTTCGTTCGCCCTTGCCAGAGAACTCCAACTATTAGACTCAATATCACTAGTGTTCCAACGTTTAATCGAATAAATTCAATTGGTTAGGTAGTTCGGACTGCAGTGGATTGTAGTGTGTTTGTGTAATTACTTGATGTAATTTATCTTTTTCGAACAAAGCCAAGCTTAATGACTGTAGAATTGTGTAGAGACTCTGATCCAGATGCAGCCTTTTTTTGATAATTGCAATCAACACGTAAACCGAAACTGAAATCCAAATCTGGCTTTTCACCGCATTTTCAGACAACCCGAAGAACGCCTTGATTCGTAAATGCTGCTTGATCCATTTGAAGAACTATGTTGCGTATTTGAATATGTTGCGGGGTTGCGTCAGTACTGCGGAACACGCGGACGTTTTCGCAATTCCCGCAACATAATATTACATGCGGATTCTGCGATCATGATTGTTTTTTCATCAGCATGGAGAATCAATCATGTTCGAAAAACTGTTTTCCCGAGCTGCCACGATTGCAGCCTATCGATCAGCCCCACTTTTTGAAGAGCGACTGCGATACCTGTCGCATAGCGAACAATGCGGTGCACCACGATATACATTGCGTGCGATCGCTGCCAACCAACTGAATCTCGTTGCAATCCTGAATCTGACGGCTGACAGGCAGGTCAGTCGGGACGAGATTGAGTGGGCTGCGCAGCAGTGGGCCAAGCCCAGGCCGCACCGTTGCGGGCGAGCGGCGTCAAAAAAGGCAATCGCTGCATTTGTCAATCACGCGACGCGATGGATGAGTTTCATCGGTAGGCTCGATCAACCCGAGAAGCCTGGTCCCGTTCGGCACTTCGAGATCGGCATTTACGAAAGATGGATGCAGCGAGAGCGCGCATTGTCGGAGCATACGATTCGCGGCAACATTGGCGTGATCAGCCGGTTTTTCGATTGTCTTGATGCGCGATCGACTGACCTGCGCAGCGTCGATGCCAATTCGCTTGAAGCGATTCTTGCCGATCGTCTTAATCGTCGTCAATGCAGTCCCGCTACAAGGCATCAAGACGCAAGCTGTCTGATGAGTTTTGTACGATTTGCCGAGCGTCGAAACTGGTGCGTGCGGGGAATTGCTGAAGCCATCTCGTTGCCACGATACCGACGCGAGGAGACGATTCCGAAAGGATTGAACCGGGACCAGGCATTGAGGCTGCTTGCGACTGCTGACGGAGACAGTCCGGCCGATGTTCGAGACCGGGCGATATTGATGCTGCTGATCACTTACGGATTGCGTTCCGGGGAGGTATGCGGCCTTCGGCTGGAAGACATTCACTGGCAAAAAGACATGCTCCAGGTGCGTTGTCCGAAGCCCGGCCGAACCAGCCTGTATCCTTTGTCTCCCGGTGCGGGGCATGCGATTGCCCGATATTTGCGCGAGGTTCGTTTCGCTGGCCTGCATCGCGTCGTCTTTTTGACGCTGAAAGTGCCAGTGCGCCCGTTGAACGGGTCAAGCCTGCATGCGCTTGTCACCCGCCGGATGAAGGCGGCTGGAATCAGTGCGAAACGCTCAGGTCCGCATGCGCTGCGCCATTGTGCGGCGCAGTTCCTGCTGGACCGTGGCTTTTCGCTGAAGCAGATCGGTGACTATCTGGGACACCGTAGCGTCGAAGCCACATCGATTTACGCGAAAGTGGATTTCAACTCGCTGCGCAAGGTCGTTGACATCGATTTGGAGGGATTGATATGAAACTCAGCATCTCGATAGACCGTTACATCGCATGGCGGCGGCTTCATGGCGCACGGTTTGAAAATGAATCGGGAATACTGGAAAAATTCCGCGACAGATTCGACTCCGAGGTCAATTGCAATGAGGTTGCATGTGCGGATGTGCGCCAGTTCCTTGCCGATGCCGGACCCCGGGTTCACTCCCGTATAGGCCGATACCGGGTGCTTTCGGGATTTTACCGTTACGCTGTCAGCCGAGGTTTTGTCCCCCGCTCGCCGCTTCCGGCGCGCGAGACCGAGCCCAAAACCCCGAAGCCGCGTTTGCCGCATGTGTATTCGTGCGATGAGCTCGCCAGACTGTTCGGGAAAATCCAGGAATCCCGCAAAAAAGCTCTGAAACTTGACGAGTTAACCTTTCGTACGCTGCTTTGGCTGCTTTACGGCACTGGCCTGCGTATCGGGGAGGCGTTGCGCCTGACAATGGCGGATGTTGACCTGAACGATGCGGTGGTAACGGTGCGCCGAACCAAGTTTAACAAAAGCCGGATGGTGCCGCTCGGCGACCAGCTCTGCGAAGTGATGCGCTCCTACGCTGAGCAGCGCATGCGGCGGAAACTTCCGGAACAGGCTGATTCAAGGTTTCTGGCAGATCTCGATGGCACACCGTTGCGATACAGAACGGTTAAAGGCGCTTTTCAGAAACTGCTGGCTGAAGCCCAGATCCAGCCGGCAGGGGACGACTTTCAAAATCCGAACCTGCACAGCTTCAGGCATTATCTCGGGTACATTTTTATCTCGGGTAACGGTTTGCGAGTACGCTAAAGGGCAGATTTCATGCAGAACATCTGCCCCTTGCGTTGAAATTACCCGAGATAATCCGCAGGCCTCCCGAGATTGCTCAGAAAAGTCATCAGTCTGTCAGGCGGTTGGTATCGTTGCCCATTTCCTTCTCGCGGCGATGTCTTGGCCAGTGCCTGCTCTTTCATCGCGAGCGTTGCCTCAATATAAATTTGGGTGGTTTCGAGACGCTCGTGTCCCAACCAAAGTGCGATCACAGACCGGTCGATTCCTGCCTGAAGAAGTTCCATGGCTGCTGTATGTCTCAGCAGATGTACGGATACTCGCTTGTCAGCCAGTGATGGACACTGATATGAGGCGGTCTTGCGATGCTTATTCAACAGATCTTGCACTGCGTCGACACCCAAGCGATTTCCTTTTGCGCTGGGAAAGAGAATGCCTTGCGTACCACGCGGCGGTTCCTGAATCCATTTGTTCAGTACTTTTCGGGTCGCTTTAGCCAAAGGCGTGCGACGTTCCTTTCGTCCTTTGCCGACAACGCACAGGTTATAACCACCCGAATCGACCAAGTCGCTGCGCCTCAGCGCCGTCATTTCGCTGAGCCGAAAGCCGGTTTGCACAGCAGTGAGAATGAACGCGTGATCACGGCGCCCAGACCAGGTTTTCGCATTCGGTGCGGCCAGCAGCGCATCGACCTCCTGACGGCTGAGAAAACTGATCTGCTTGCGCGTGCAGCGTTTACTCGGAATCGCAAGCACGCTTTGGATCTGCTGCGCATGCATCGGCAGTTCAAAGGCGGCATAACGAAAAAAAGAATGAATCGCCGCAAGCCGCTGGTTGCGGCTGCGCACGCTGTTCTTGCGCAGCGTTTCCAATTCCTCAAGGAAATCCGTAACGATCCTCGCGTCAATGTGCTCAAATTGAAGTTTCGACGGTTCCAGTTGAAGACGCCGCTCAACAAATCCCAGCAGGAGGCGAAAGGTATCGCTGTACGATTTGATCGTGTGCGGGCTCGCCTGGCGCTGATTGGTCAGACGCTGAATGAAAAACCGCTCAAGAATCGGAGCAAGACTAGTTGAGCAGGTCATGACTGGTTCTCCCATCGAGTTTCGAGCCGGCGCATGGCTTCATCCAGGAGCTGCGGCGAGGCTTGCAGATACCATTGCGTATCTGCAATCTTCACATGACCGAGCCAAGTTGATAGAATCGGCACAGTCCATTCTGGATTCTCATGGTTCCGATACCCCAGCGCTAAAACTTTTGTCGCGAATGAATGCCTCAAGTCATGGACGCGCGGCCTGCGACAGTGACCGTCGGTTTCGCCGCGAAGTCCAATCTGCCGTGACAGTTTGTGGAATGTGCGGTTGATGTCAGAAGGATCGATTCTGTTTCCACGGCTCGAAACAAATAGATAGGACGACACGCAGCGACCTCGCCAGTGGCGCTCGCGTCGAGCGATGTAATCGGCAATGACATCGCAGGTTGAACGGTGCAGCGCAATCAGACGGTCGCGGCCGAATTTGGCGTTGCGTATCGTTAAAACTGCCGCGTCAAGATCGACATCTCGAACCTCAAGATTACACACCTCTCCCACCCTCATTCCAGAGACGGCAAGCAGACCGAAAAGGCAATGATAAATCCATGGACGCAAAGAAGTCTGTTCATACGAGCAGGGCATCTTCCGGGCCGCTTGCAGCAGGTCGCAGATCTGTTGATCTGAATACAGATAGGACTTTGCCCGCTTGGGTTGAACTGCCAGCAGCTCACAAGGCGGAATTTCAGTGCGCGGATCGGTCGCCTTGCGATGGCGCGCAAACACGCGCACAACGCTCAATCGTTTCGCCCACCATGCCAGCTGCGCATCGTGGGGCTGCTGAGCCCAACGCACCGCCAGCTCAACTGTGATGAACGGCTTCTCGTGCTGTTCCATGAAACTGGCAAACTGATGCAGCAGGCGACAATCCTGCTTCAGTTTGAATCCAAGATGACGGCGCATTTCAATATATTCGTGGATGGCTTCGCGAAGTGTATTCATTCGACGCCTCCCGGCCAAGGAAGGGCCAGTGAACGCAAAGCTTCCAAATCGACCTTGGCGTAGATTCGGGTCGTGTCGGGGTGGGAGTGCCCCAGAACATCGCCGATCTGTTCCAGCGACAGTTTTCTGCGCAGCATCTGTATGGCTAACCCGTGACGGAACTGGTGCGTCCCATTTGTCGGTGCGACAATGCCGCCACGTGCGATCGCACGACCAATGATTGCGCATATGCTGGAAACGTTGCGGAATTCCTCAACCGGAGCTTGCGCGCGCACAAACACATGACGGCTCGCACACTTCGGGCGCCCGTGACACAGGTAATCGACAATCGCTTCGCCAAGCTCCTCAGTCAGTGGTACAGTTCTGCACTTTTTGCCTTTTGTTTGCAGCCGCAAGGTCCCGTTGACCCAGTCAATGTCATCGAAACGGAGCCGCTGAACCTCGCTCACCCGAAGTCCCAGCCGTGCAAACAGCATCACAATGGCATAGTCGCGTCGGCCTGCAGCGGTATCGCGATGAATGCTGGCCAGCAGTTTTTCGGCCTGCTCCGTACAGATCCCTCGCGGGATGCTGAGCATCTGCCAGTTGGCCGATGAAGGGACTGCGCCGACTAATTCCAAGCCCGTCTCTCCAAGGTAACAGGCATACCGAAGAAATGATCTCAGTGCAGTGGACATTTGCTTTGCTCTTTTGGGATGCAGCCGCGGTGCCTGCTGTTGAACAAATTCCACAACATCTTGAGACGACAGACGCGAAAGGGTAACGTTCTCTGAGGCGAAACAATGCTGCAGAAAACTTCTGACAAATGTCAGATATGATGCAATCGTCGTCGGTGCCAGGCCACGAACATGTCGCAAATAGCCTTCATAGGACTGCATGCGCAATTCGACCGAAGTCTTCGGCTCTTCAGGCAGCGCAGCGGAGAGAATCTGGCCTTTCTGCTGTAGAAAAGCCATGCATTGCTCAAGTGTGCGTTTTTCGCCTCTTCTATTTGAGGTCCGGCGTTGCCGCCGATACTGCAGGTATTGATTGAGATGGTTCAGTGTGATGTCAGCCACTTCGATTGCCTCTTCTTTCAGCCACAGGCTGAATCCGGAAATCAGCCGTACCTTCTCATCGATTGTGCGGGCCGCATAACCCTTTGCACACAGCCATTTCGCAAATGAAACAAGCCAGCCAGCCAATGGACCGATGAGCCAGCTTTGGTGTACAACATGTTGATCGTCTGTGAAATACTTCATATCGAACTCCTGATTTGATGTAAAAAAGAAGCTTCGATTATGTCGTGTAAAGACGTGCTATCTATCTGAAAAACAATGCAGTATCTAATTTACCCGAGATAAAAATGTACCCGAGATAATGACGATTATCTCGTTAACGAGATAATCGTCACACTTTTGCTGTGAATCGCGTGACCGCCTGGTATCGCAACGGTGACAACGTGCAGCAATTGCTTCCGGCGCTTTCGGCCTGTCTCGGCCATGCCAGCCCCGAAGGCACCCGGGTCTATCTGTCCATGACTCCCGACCTGCTTCGCGAAGCGTCTTTGCGTTTCGACAAGTGGGTGAATGGAGGCTGCAATGAATGACCGTGCATTACTGGGTCGGTGGCTTAGGCGGTTTCTCACCGAATACATCACCGCCGAACGCAACCTTGCGATCAACACTCAGAAAAGCTACCGAGACACGTTCACTCTGCTGTTGCCCTATGTAAGCAGCTGCGCTCGAAAAGCCGTCGATCGGCTGTCAATTTGCGACATCACGGTAGAGCGTGTTCTTGCTTTTCTCGACCACGTCGAACTTGAGCGCGACTGCTCGGTGCGAACACGCAACCATCGCCTGACCGCTGTGCGGTCATTCGCCCGATATGTCGCCTCTCGAGAACCGGCATGCGTGGAATGGGCCTCCGCAATTCGCTCCATCGGTGTGAAGAAAACAGCGTCCCAGCCACTGTCGTGGCTGACCAAGCAAGAGATGGAGGCGCTTTTGCAAGCGCCTGACATGGAAAAAACCAGAGGCAGAACAGAATACGCCGTACTTCTGTTTCTGTATAACACCGGCGCCCGTGTTTCAGAAGCGACGAATCTTCGCGTGGGCGATCTCGAGCTTGATCAGAAAAGCGGCCGCCACGCCAGTGTCACGCTGCATGGCAAAGTCTGCAAAATTCGTCAATGTCCGCTGTGGCCAACAACCAGAGATGTTCTTTGCGACCTGGTGCGGGAAAAGCAATCGTCTGATCCGGTATTCGTCAATCAGCTTCGACAACCGTACACGCGTTTCGGCATTTATCGGCTGGTCGAACGCTGTGCTGCGAAAGTGCCTTGCTTGTCCAGACGGCGCGTGTCGCCGCACATCATTCGGCATACTTGCGCTTGCCATCTTCTTCAAGCAGGTGTCGATCTCAACACGATCAGAGCTTGGCTCGGACACGAGCGCCTTGACACGACCAACATCTATGCGGAGATCGACATGAAAATGAAAATCAAGGCGATGGAGCTTTGTGAAGTCGGGGATTCAAATTCGACTTCGTGGAAACGCGATAAAGGCTTGATGGAATTCCTGCTTAATCTCTGAGAGTGAAATATTATGTTGCGGGAATTGCGAAAACGTCCGCGTGTTCCGCAGTACTGACGCAACCCCGCAACATATTCAAATACGCAACATAGTTTTTCATATGTTGCATGCAACATATCAAGAACAACTCCACTTGCCAGCGACTGCGGTACAGTTGTGCGATCCTCAGGGCTGGCAGTGCGGTGTTGTTGGTGAGAAATTCCAGAGTTTTGTTGCGTTGTTTGTCATGATACTTGATGCGCCTGAGTTTTTCCGGATAGTGGTGCGCAGTTTTCACACCAGTGAGTCGCACGGTTTGATCGCAGACCACACCGGTGCTACGGTCAACGGGGTGGGAGTATAGTCTTCGCAAGATGGTATTGGATTTGGATCGAAGCACGAAGAAACTGCCAAGCTGATGCAGTCGGAAAAGGCGGGTGAAGTCAAGGTAGGCGCGATCCATGACGTAGAAGGCGCCGCGTTCAGGCAGCAGCATATCCATGACATTAACATCATGCAGTTTGCCATCGGAGATATGGATGAATGTTGGGATATTTCCTTGCAAATCCAACAAAGTATGGAGTTTTACCGCGGCTTTGGTTTTGCGAAACCCAGCCCACGGGAACAGCGACAGGCACAGGTCTATGGTCGAGGAATCCAAGGCATAGACGGTGTTGTCGAAATCCAGGCCATAGGCTTCAGCGCGATAAAGCGGACGCGCAGTGTGAATGAGCTGCTGTGCGAAATCGGCATAGATTCGCCAGTCTCGGACTTGATTGGCATTGGCCAACGTATTTCGCGAGACGCCACTGGGGATGCCGATGTGATAGAGTTTGCTGGAATGTACCCGCAGACTGATTTCGATGTCGCGAAGACTTTCCCGGTAGGTCAACTGGGCAAACGCCATGCAGCGATATTGTTCTGCACATCGAAACGATTTGACTTTGTGGTTACCGTTGTAGCGTCGAACGCAGTGATGAAAGGTGTGCCAAGGCAGATGATCCATTAACTGAGTAAAGATGAATTTGCCGGTGTACATGATCTGTATTCTCTGTGTTGTAGTTGAACAGTTTCGATGGGTTGATGTGTCAGCCAGATGCGCTGAAGTCTCAAACACCAAATAACAGAGCTTATACAATTAATATCAACTATTTACAGACTATCATCAGAATAACGTTGGGACAGCAGTGACTCAATATATAAATTTTGCACATGAATCTCAACGTTGCGGAATTTACGCCAATCCCATCTTGGATCGACTCCGTAGTGAGTAAGTTCTACATAAATACAAAATTCAATGTGCTCTTCTGAATCTTACCATAGAGAGGATTAGTGCGGAGCCATCTAATATCTTCACGAATGTCAGCTAGAATCCCCCTGTAGGTTTCCCATACTTGCAAGTCTTGTGTAAATTCAGGCGGTTCCTTTTCCTGATCAATAGTGCCAGCAATAGCAGAAATATAACGAAAGTCAATGCTGTCAAACAATGCCTGCCCGACACCGAATTCGTCTTTATAGTAGACGTTGTCGTCCACCATGCAATGAACGCAGGCACGATGAGGCTCGCGGCAATACCCATGAACCATTTTCTTTTGTCTGACCAAATTACCATTTATGATTTCGATTCCATCATTTCGTCAATTCCCAATTTAATGAAATGGGCCCCCACTTTACATTGGCGAAAATATCAGCGATGGGATTGAAAGTAAACACCAAAATGGGAGGAGTCTCAAAATGTACAAATTGAACAACACAACGATACGCATGGATATCGCAAAGAATGTGTTCCACTAGGGTGCGCATCATATTTTCATTTTTTGATAAGATAAGGTCAGGTGCTGGATTTGTACCTTTATCTGTTAGTATGATAAAAATAGGAATTATACAGATAACTTGACGGAGACGACACGATGAGAGTATCATTCAGAAAATGCGGAAAATTTTTATTGCTATTTTGCTAGAATCATTTCTTGTTGCCGTGGGTGTTCTCATGGAGCAACTAATGGATCTGAATATTACTTTTGTTGCGTTAGCAGTAATCGTGGCATCGTCTATAGGTTTGGCAATCCTGTATTACCCGGAAATCAAAGCCAAGCGGTTTAGAAAAGACAATCCAGCTGCACCCGAACAGATAGCATCAGCTGACTTAAATGTGCGACCGTTTCCGGTAAACCCTGCTGCAGGTCGCAACGTTGCACACCAGATTATGAAAGCCGAGACAGTCCAAGAGGCGCGCTCACTCTTTAATGATCACCGTGCTACCCCTCGTCCGATGGATTCGGATTGGGCAACCACAGCAATTTTGGATCGGTTACACAAAGAAGGCAGTGATGATGAATTCATGGACTTGTCAATGGAACTGTGTGAGGATGGCATTGACATTACCAGTCCGCCTTACATCGAAGAGGAACTCGGAATATCTCGGGATGAGGGTCAGTGACTCCTAATTGGAAAAACCGCACTTTGTATCACGGCAACAATCTGAAGTTTATGCGTGCCATGAACTCGGATACAGTGCATTTGATAGCCACCGATCCGCCATTCAACAAAGGACGTGATTTTCATGCTACGCCGGATAGCCTAGCGTCAGGCGCTTCATTCCAGGACAGGTGGTCGTGGAGTGATGATGTAGACCAGGAATGGGTTGATCAGATTACGGACGATTTCCCCAAAGTCATGAACGTCATTCAGGGCAGTCGGAACTCCTATGGCGATGACATGGGTGCGTTCCTTTGTTTTATAGCGGTGAGATTGTTGGAAATGCATCGAGTACTACGAGATGATGGCAGTATTTATCTGCACTGCGATCCGACAGCCAGTCATTACATCAAAGAGTTGATGGATGCGATTTTTGGACGCAAGAACTTCAAGAACGAAATTGTTTGGTGTTATCGTGGCGGTGGAGTACCGCGTAGTGGATTCGCACGAAAACACGATTTGATTTTCAGGTATTCAAAAGGGAAAGCGACAACATTCAATGTGGACGATGTACGAATCCCATATTCGCAAGAAACTGAAGATCGATTGCAATATACAGCACGTGCATTTCGATCAAACAAAACGTATGAAAACTATAAACCGAACCCTCTTGGCAAACATCCTGAAGATTAGTGGGTTATGCAACCCATAATGCCATCATCAAAACAGCGCACTGGATACCCAACACAAAAACCGCTAGCACTTTACGAACGCATTATCAAAGCGTCCAGCAACGAAGGCGACATTGTTTTTGATCCATTCTGTGGGTGCGCAACAACTCTTGTGGCAGCTGAACGACTAGACCGCCAATGGGTAGGAATAGATATTTGGGATAAAGCGAAGGATGTTGTTATTGACAGGCTGGAACAAAAAGGATTGATTGTTCCAAAAGGGATACGGAAAACAACCATAGCTCGACAGACTTATATGTTTTCTCAAGATTTGCATTTCATTTCAATCCCGCCCGATAGAACAGACGATGGCGAGGAAGCAGTCCCATTCCTGAAAACGAAGTTAAAAGTTGACGAACCCAAAGGACGAAAGATGAGCCGTGCCGAAATGCTTGAATTTCTGTTGGATCAAAAGGGCTCAAAGTGTCAGGGTTGCGACCGGGAATTTGACGATGAGCGTTATCTTGAACTGGATCATAACACGCCACGATCGGATGGTGGACTGAATCATATTTCGAACAGGATATTGTTATGCGGGCCTTGCAACAAGGCGAAAAGCAATCAATACACGCTTAGCGGACTGCGCAGAATTAATCGAAAAAATGGATGGATGGCTCAATGAAAGCGATGATCGACCCTGAAAAGGACTTGAAAGGCGCAACGCCCGAAACCCTAGCCAGAGCGTTGCTACGACCTCGCAGTAGAATCAAGCCCGTTGCTAGCGATAAGGGTTCTGTGAAGAAGGTTGCGACCGACAAGCCTGGCGACCGTGTTCCGCATCTGCGCAAGCGTGTCTAAATCTCGGATGTTGTGCTTTTCTGCAAATTCCTTGACATACCGATCAAGGTGCTTCGGGCTGATCTTGTGGAATGTGCCTTTATGCGCCCGCTTCAGCATCGCCCAGAATGATTCCATGCCGTTGATGTGGATTTGTTCGTCTACATACTCACCGACACTGTGACGGACAGTTCCATGCTCGTAGCCGTCAAGTTTCTCGTAGCTCCTGAAATCGTCCGTATAGACAGTCGAACCCTTTTCGACATTTTCATCAATGAACCCGTGAAGCGTGTGCCGTTTGGTATTCTCAATGACTTTTGCCTTAACCTTGTTCTGACCCCTGTTCTTCGCGCCAAGAACCGCAGTTTTGCCAATTGCGCCTCTACCGGCTTTGAGTTTCTTGTTTTCGTGCTTGTTTTTCTCAAGTCCGCCTACATAGGTCTCGTCAACTTCAACAGCCCCGTCAAAGCGATCGTCTGAATCATGCATCCAAGCTTCTCTAATTCTATGCAACATGAACCAGGCAGTGGCTTGGGTTACGCCTATATCACGATGAAGTTTCATGCTCGACACGCTCTTAAGACTGGTCAGGCAAAGGTAAATTGCAATCGCCCATTTCTGCAATGGTATTCTCGAATGTGCAATTGCTGTACCAGTCTTTATGCTGAAATAACTTCTGCAATCCGAACACCAATAAGGCATTGGCTTACCGCTCTTGACTGGACTGGTTCGTGTGCTACCGCATTTTCCGCAGTGGCGCTTGTCGTGCCAGATAATGCTTTCAAACCACTTTGCAGCTGCTTTTTCATCAGGAAACATCGCAATCAATTCAATGATCGTAATGCCTTTTCTGTATGATTTTCCGGGTGCTTTCATGATTAATTCCTGTTTGTTAAGTTACTGTAATTATAACAAAAGAAACAGGTTTGTCAAGTTATCTGTATAATTCCCATAAAAATAACAGTATTGAATCGGAGAACTCCCATGACAACCGCCTTAAACCTTGAGCAACTCTCAGCGCCCAAAGAGATGAACTGCGTCAGCGGCTCGCCGACATCAGCGATTTTCGCCCCGGTAACCTGACCCATTACAAACCCAACTGCCACAGTGCCCAGCCTGATGATTCCCGGCATCCGATGTGGATACTCACCCACAAGGTTAAAGGCAAGACCGTGTCCAGAATTCATGTACAGACGATTGCCTCGTGTAAAACTTTGCATAAGGCTACTTATGCAAACTAAATTCTTTTGAGCTTCGTATTCGACGAATTTAGAATGTTGAAAATTGGTTTACTCGTTGATTCGCCAAAAATTTCGAGATGTAATCATAGATTGCACTTGAGTGTTTGTATGCTCCATGCGTGCGGATTATATTTTTACAGTTTGCCACATAGAGACCGGGGGCTGAGTGTGCCGCTCCAGGCGCGAAATTTTTCATGATATCCGCTGGGTCTTCCGGACCCACTAATCCAAGTGCACGGTCTAATTCAGCAATTCTATACAGATAGCTCAGCGTTGCATCATATTTTGAATGAAAGACGAGCATGTTGTGGCATCGTTGAGTGCTTAAGAAAAATTCTTCTCCATATTGAATTGATTCGTTGTCTACAGCGGCTGCTATGGCGTATACGTTGCGAACAACTTTGTTGGCCCTTGTCTTCAAAGCTTTGAGAATCACTCGTACCCCCATGCTGTGGCCCATAACATCAACAGTTATTTGTTTGTCGGACATTTGCTGCAGCCAAATGCCGACTCGACGCGCCAACGCATTGGAGCGAGTTTTGGCAGCAAAGTAGTCCAAGGGATCATCTCCGCCCGGCCAGATATATCCAAGAACGCAATCATATTGCCCAGCCGTTATATCGGTGATATTACTCTCTACAATTGCGTAGGCGTTATGAACATCTTCTGGTTCGTTGTTGTAACCGTGCACCAGCATGAGTATTCTTTTCTCCGAAATTGTTGAAAATAATTTATTTTCATCAAGATCTTTTGAAGTTCTATTGCCCACCAAATCAACCTCTTTTATTGCGTCCGAGACCGCAAGCTTGGTATCACTCCAAAAATTCTCCCGCGCACTTATAAGAATCATTTTCTCCTCCCTTTTAATAGGAATTATTTTTATTCAATCACTGCTTTGAACGATGATATGGCATTTTGAACATCAAGGTAACATTGACAGGTCAAATCATAAAAGTGCATATATGGTTTTATGGGTCTTCCTTGGTAGTTTGACTCTTTCCGCAATCATGCATCACGGCTGAATTTGAATGGAATAGGTTTCGATGTTCACGTGTACGGTGGACTACAATTAGAACTATTTATAAGAAAGGCAACATGAACAAGCACAGTGGCTAGCATAAGACAATGACGTACAGCAATTAGCCAATGATTTATTAATAATCAAGGAGTTTCCGATGCAAAGCGCTGTAAGCGCAATTGAGCCAAATAATTGAGCACATTAATTCAGGGGCCATGAATTTCACAGCGCACTGCAAACAAATTCCGCGAAATCCTGCATCCAACGAGAATTAAGTCAATTAAGTATGGAGTAGCACCATGTCAGTTGTCACTGAAATTCTTGACCGATTGCCCAATCCAGATGGGGGACTGCGGCGGCGATTCAGCAGCGGACTCTTGTTTGTCCTTATCGTGCTGATAGGAATATATTGGCTTCCAGGCATATCAAGCCTTGCGCAGGTAGTTGACGATGGCATCCGTGCAACAAATTTTCAATGGTCAGAGTTCAATTCGTCTGGTGTGATTATCGTCTTGTTCAGCATCATATTCGTTATCGGCAACTTGATTGAAGTCTTCGCCTATGTGTTTCTGAATCGCCTCTTCTTCATTTTTGGAGGAACTATAGCTTATCGTGGAGTGGTGGCGACTTATAATAGAATTCTCGGGCGTGATCGGCAAGCATTTTCACTTTCGACTGTTGAACGCGCAGCATATGAGGAATTACCTGACTTTGTACGGGTAGGATTGCAAAACCCCTATAAACGTCAGTTTGAAGTCGCATTTCGGTATCTCATCCATATCTCGCCCGATGACGAAAAAGCGTGGCTACAGCATCTCGATTCTCGGAATAGGAACTTATTCTCCTTGCTTTCCGCTGTGTTCATTGCAATGGTGCTTGTATCTGTTCTTTCGCTAACAACGATTAAAAATGTTGACAGTTTTATTCTGGAATCGAATGAAGTTCGAATATGCTATGGCAAACTTGTCGAAAAAATGTTGCAGGTGAATTTGATTGATGACGAACGGGCTTCTCAGCTACAAAATGAATTGACAAAGAAAAATTCCAGAGTTGTCAAAAATATAGAGCAAATTCTTGATGAATCCGAAGAGTCAGGAATTGATAATCCAACGGACAAAGACGAAGTGCAAAATTTAGATGCAACCAATCAATTCGATGAATGTCATGCCATCAGGTTGGCTGATCGAGCTTCATCGCTCGAAACCATAGTGTTTAGCATAATAATGTTTTTGATTCTTCTCGCCATTCTTGCCGTTACATATGCTTTGATACTGAGGAATTCAATTACGAGCGCATTGGAGATGCTTCAGTTGCGAAAAGGCATCGTCAGTGGAAATAGATAATTCGGAAATTGTTGTAAATCTTGTCTGAGAGCAGACACGCAGGTGGTCTTTATCATAGTTCTGCACTGGTGATCAAGTCGTCCAGCCTTGTTCGATCAAGAAATTTCCCTTTACGCCAATGACACTGCAGAACGAGTCTTTCTACCCATATCCCAACACGGGTTGAGCAGACCGTCTCCTTCTCGGCTGCATAACGTATTGAATATTACAGGTACGTCGAAGCGAGTCCGGAGCGTACAAGCTTGGCAGACAAGATTTTTCCGTCAGCCGCGTTGCTCACTTCGCAGGCGCAATAGCATTCGAATAGGACTGGAACCCCGGTGGCGTATGACAGTTGAACCATGCACTCTCTGGGATACTTTGTACGTCCGTTCTTGACGAAGTCGTCCATTCGGCTGTTGGTGAGGATGTAAACAATTTCCGGCATGGTTGTCCCCTATTTTTATTAATGCGATGTCAATGCGGAAAATAGGGGCCGAGTCACGTCCTATTCTAAGAGAAGATTCAGAGGTTATAATCAACGGTTTATAAGATGGATTTAATTAGCATGAATGAAGTGAAAGAAGAAGAGTTGAATTTAAGAGATCCTGATACTATAGAAGCAGTATGGCGTAAAGGCCGGCGCATTGATCGTTCTTTATCTAGCGAATGGCGATGCGATGATTTTGACGATCTAATCAAACGCACCGAGTATGGCAACAGGGATTCAGACTACGGATGGGAAATCGACCATATTGATCCCGATGGCGGTGATTTCCTCAGCAACCTCCGTCCCTTGTATTGGAAGACAAATGTCCAGCGCAACTGAATCTACAAATCCATACTGCGGGTGTGTCAATGGTCAACAGCGCCCTTTCCGGAACTCCCCTAGAGGAGACCTCTATTTGATCAATTCTATCTGGGTCGTCATCGAGACGTAGACTAGTTCCACGAAAAGTCTCACACTCTTCAAGTACTCGCCCAAACGGGCATCGCGGACGTGTCTATTTATGTTTTCTGGCGGTGGAAGATTTCTTTCGTCAAGCATTGAATTCTACTTGGTCCTGGTTTTCACTAAATGACTATTTAGCATGCCTGCGCCTATTGCAGGTACCTTTCCAGTTCTGTTTCGGCTTCAATATCCATATCGACGCAGGCTTTAACCAAATCCCATCCAAAATCAATCTTTCGTATCGCTATTAGAGAGAAAGTGATCTGCTAGTCGCTGCCGAATGTGGAGCAACATTTGAATGTAGGTGAGACGATTGAAAAACTCGATGCATTTGCGGCTCAGTACAGCGATAATTAAGCGGCTGGCCGTTTACGGATGGTACGGAAGAATTAATTTTATTCAATCGACGAACTGCAACGGACTCAAGTTTTAAGGAAGAAAAGGAAAATCGAAGTAAGAAAAGGTAAAAAAGGCACAGATCTACAAGCCCTCTTTTTCAAACTCAAAGGCAGCCTTGGCGCGCTCGATATCATTTCTTGCGATTGATTAATTCTTTTTGACGAGGTTGTATTTCAAGCTCGTTTCTAGATTGGAAAACACTGCTATCTTTGTGGAAAATCTGTTACCACGATTAAATTAATTGAAATAAGAGGGACTAAATGGAAATAAGTTTGTTAGCGACTGCGAGCCAACTAGTTAAAGACTATTGGCCCCACATAAGTAGTATCGCCATTCCGGCTATCACTACGATTATATTTACTTACCTCCGACGTCCAAAATCGTCTGCAAGCGAAATTGATCAGTACTTCACCGACGAAAAACTATTGTCGCCGCCTCTTACGAGGCCAGCATACAGCGATAGAATGGCTTATGTTCTCGCGGAGATGTCTGATCTAGCCTACTATCAGTTTGAAGGCCAAAGCAGTTTCGTTGCTGATGCGGTGCAGGATGCACTGTCATTGAATTTGACGACGGATACGAACCTACACGATTTTTTGGATAAATTTTCGGTAGGCTTAATGGGCAAACGCAATTTGAGTTTAAATTTTTTGCGATGTCTCCTAGAAAACTCTGGATTCTCTCTATTGGAAGTGATTGATGTTGCTGAAACTCAAGGATTTGCATGCAAGAGGAATACACCCGATGAACCGCCTTATGTGGTAATTGTGTTCCGAGGAACGGAAAAGAAAGTGTCCGATTGGCTGACTGATGCACAGTGTGTTCCAACACTAATAGGTAAAGGCAAGGTTCATACTGGATTTTTGGAGGCATTTACTCAGAAAAAGAACGCTGAAGGAAAGACAACGAAAGATATAGTCAATGAAATTCTTGGATGCCCGGAAACCAAGGACGAAAACGGGAATCCGCTTCCTTTGTTTATCACGGGTCATTCACTTGGTGGTGCCCTTGCACTATTAGCAACTAAACTGGTAGCGTCAAATGTGAACGGTTCCTGCTATACGTTCGGTGCTCCCAGAATTGGAAACTATGAATACTTCCGTTTCCTGAAAACCCCGGTGTATCGGATCGTCAACTCTAGCGATATCGTTCCAAGAGTACCGCCTGGGGCAGTCATGAATTTATTGGTACTCATCGCTAAAGCGGTTTCATGGTTGACTGGATTTGTTCCTGTGGTTTCTTCAATGTTTGATAGGATTGAGGAGTTTTTGGATAAGCTGAACGGCTATAGACATTTTGGAGATTTGCGTTATCTAAGCGATGTCAGTGAAGGAAGGTTCAAGGATGTGCGATTGCTATCGAATCCACCGACAATTGATAGAATAGTTTGGATGTGGAGGCATGTGGGAAAGAGCTTTCTTGTACCGGTCAAGAGTCATAGTATGAAAATTTATCGCAAGAAACTGGAGTATATTGCGAATAATCGCAATCAAGCACGAGGTGGTTAAGTAACGAATGGTGCCAAACCGCGAACTATTGAGTTGTCCGTGAAGTAGGCGATGGTTAGGATTTTAAGTTTCAGAGTCGGCGATCACACTTTTGGGACGCGTCCACACAAGTCCTGGAATAAGAAACTCACCAACTTAGCGGATCAAGTCCGTAATTACCTGTAAAAGTTATTAAGCGACTCGTACTGTACTCCGTCGAGTTTACGATGTTGTTTTCGGTGGTTCAATATGTTTTTATCCGGATACAACCTGGGTCGTAATTGTTGGACCTGCTGCTGCTCAATCTCACTGAACTGACGTCGACTCCAGCGATTACTGAGCCGGATCAGCACGGCGAACACTAGTTTGGTCAGTTGTTTCTCCTGCCATAGATTCGAGATAACCTTGGTGCGGTGGCGTTGTTCGGCAAATCTGCGCTCCACTAGGTTGGCGATGCGAGGCTTGCAGATGATTCAACGAGGCTTCCCAATCGTCAGTCAAACAACAGCACAGCTCGGGAAATGGTACCTGATAGTTTCGTACAATCTGATCCAGGCGCCGATGGTCGGTCTCCAGTTCCGGTGCGTCGCGCATGTCCAGGATCAAGGTTCGAAGTACAGTGCATTGATCGAGCGGTGCTTTCTGCTTGAGGTTCTGCATCTTATGAAACCAGCACCGAACCCGCAACGCCCGTGGCCAAGTGGCTTGCAGGGCACCGACCAACCCCGACGCAGCATCGCTGGTCATGGTCAAAGGCGGGCGTAATCCGCGTCGAATCATACCATGCAGGAACTCGGTCATCGCCACTTGGCTTTCACTGTTCGTCAAATTCAGATCCAACTGCCACTGCCGATTGAATTTCCAGTACCCTTTATCTTGCTTCATTGTGTGCACTTAAGTGCACACAATGAAGCAAGGCCGTTCGACCGGGAACCACCTTCGAATTTCCTGCGCCTTGAGCGCCTACTGAGGACATGTGCCCCGGTCGATGGCCGCGATGGAAGCCCCGTAGATAGTTCGTGCCCTTTCAATACTGGTCCGAACGGT
Source organism: Arenicellales bacterium (assembly GCA_965219265.1). Taxonomy (GTDB): domain Bacteria; phylum Pseudomonadota; class Gammaproteobacteria; order Arenicellales; family JAJDZL01; genus JAJDZL01. The sequence continues at coordinate 1,840,844 of OZ244730.1, read as the reverse complement.
GAACTGCTATTACAGCAACGTAATCGAGTGCCATGATACGCACCCGGTCGATATCAAGCGCGCCTTGAAAAACGATTACAGCGCTGATAGCGCAAAACGCAACCTCCAGCTTGAAGCCAAGGCCCATATCGCAGTCCAACAGTGGATTGATGAGGGCGGCCTAGTGGCACAAGCCTCTTCCATGGACGGCATCTGTGAGATACATAGACGCTTTTGTGAACTACTTCCCGAAGTGCTACTCCAGGTTACGGACACTGACACCAGCGACAGCGTCAGACTGGTTCCTGGCGAACTGCGCTATAAGGATGTCATAGTTGGCCAACATGTCGCGATAAGCCCCGGCGCATCACCGCCTTTTGTGGATTCACCCTTTCCTCGACGGCAATGGTCGCGTCGCAAGGCTGATGTCCTATGCAATGCTCCTTGAAACACTGGACACCAATGGCATCTGGTCAATTGCGAGAGGCCTAGCCCGTAATGTTGCGGACTATAGAGTGCACCTTGCGGACTGTGACATGCGTCGCCGCAATGATCTTGATGGACGCGGGAACTTAAGCGAAGAGGCATTAGGCCGATTCACAGAATTTTTCCTAACAACTTGCATAGATCAGGTTAGATTTATGGAAGAGATTGTGCAACCGAACCGGCTACGCGATCGCATCCTCATGTGGACCGAGGAAGAAATTCGCGCAGGTAAGTTGCCGCCTAAATCAAGGCAGGTACTGGAAGCGATTCTGTATCGCGGTCAATTAACACGCGGCGAATTTCCAGGGCTTCTCGGTACGAGCGAACGCCATGCGCGGCGCATCACTTTAGCGCTGGTCGATCATGAAGTGCTCACATCGGAAAGCACCCGCGCCCCACTCCGCCTCAGTTTCTCTGCTAGACTGGCTTCACGCTGGGTGCCGGGGCTATTTCCTGAATGGAGTGAGTAATATGGAATGGTTGGTGTAGCGGTCACTAATTGCAGATTGAGACTTGTAATCAAAATTTTTATGCGTGGGTGGGGTATTACCTGACATCAGCGTGTCGCGGAATTATCCTCAGTCTTATTAATAGGGTTTATCAATCCGATTGGTTCTGGTAAAACATGGTCGGTTAAGTCAATAAAGTATGTTTCGAGGTTCTCCCTCCAAGATCGGACGGTGCCCGCATCTATGAATTACATCTGCCTCCTTTTCAATGTTTTTCTACGTATCAGTTGTTTATTAAATGTTCATGCGTAGTGAGCTTGTTGACTATGCATTTCATAGTACACGATGTCCAAAATTTATCCAGTGAGTTCTCGTGCAACAGTGGTGTTTGCCTGCTTGGAGTTCTCGACGAGGAATTTGTAATTACTTCAACAAACAAATGAAACTATGCTCTTCAATCTATTCTACGACAATCGCGCCAGCCCAAAAACCCATCAGGTTCGAAAAGGGGACTGGTTGCGTGAAATAAGCTAACGGATCGTTAATATGTAGCACAGGTACGCCCTCAATAATCGACATACCACGTAACACAACAACATGGCTAACAAATGGGCTCGACTGAATCTGTAAGATAATCGCACGGCCATGTTGTAGGGTTTCGAAAAGCACATTGGGATGAGCCGGTGGTGCGAGTACTGAGTATCGGCCGCCATAGTTAGTGATCAGCCACTGAATCTGCTGCAGCGACCCTGTCCTCAGGCAGACGGGATTTCCATTAAATCGGCCAAACTGATTGCAACAGACAGCAGGGTGAGCACCGTTGGCGACTGCAACCATATGACATTGCGGCGGTGTTTCAATCGGACCCCTTAGGGAGTAAACGATCTGTTGCGCAACTGCGGCCCAGCACCAGACCTGCGTTTCTTGTGGTATGTTATCGATAGGCAACACTACCGTTTGTGCATGGGCATCGTTCATGCGATATGAGAACGATAGGCATGAAATAGCAATGACCAACGTACTTAGAAAAACACGATACATATTTGACTCCTATACCATTTATAGGAGTATATTTGAAAGTCTTCGCTTTGACCCAGCGTTCCGCCTGAAGCGTAGCGAAGGGCGGAACGCTGGGGCCGAAACTCAACAACAAGACCCCGTAAAATATTTTCGAACATCCGGTTCAATCTGGACCGGGTTGGACGCACGATCGGGAGCACCAATGGTCTCCTGTGCCTGGAGCACCGAGGGGGGATATGTGCCCCGATCGTTTGCTGCGATGGATGTCCAGTAGGAAGTTTGTGCCTTTGAGCACCTGTATAGGAGAAGATCAGCATCGCGGCGGTCCGTTTGAAATACTGAAATCTTAGGGAGTGACAATATGCAGCCATTGGAATTTTTTGCAGGCGTGGACTGGAGTTCGAGAGAGCATCAGGTCTGCGTGTTGGACTTGGAAGGCAAGGTATGTGGACAGCGAGGCTTTGCACACTGTGGCAAGGGCTTGCATGAGATGATTGATTGGATTGTGAACACCACCGGCGCTCCGGCGAAAAAGGTAGGTGTTGTGATTGAGACGCCGCGCGGACCCGTGGTGGAGTCCCTGTTGGGTCGTGGGTTCGTGGTCCATTCAATCAATCCCAAACAGATGGATCGATACCGGGACCGTTTCAGCGTCGCCGGAGCCAAGGATGATCGCCTCGATGCGCGGGTGTTGGCCGAGGCTGCACGTCTGGACCGCAGTCATTTGAGAGCGCTCGATGCCCAGATGCCGGAAGTAGTGCAGCTGCGCCATTGTTCGCGTCTTTGCGCGCAGCTGAACGAAGACAAGGTTCGCCTGTCAAACCAGCTCCACCAGATTCTGTGGAACTATTACCCGCAGTTCCTGGAACTGCAGGTCGATCTCGCTCGCACCTGGGTGCTGGAGCTGATGATGATGGCTCCGACGCCACACAAAGCCAAACGCATGCATGTGAGCACCATTCAGAAGCTGTTGCGCAAACATCGAATCCGATCCCAGGATGCCGAAACCATCAAGCGATGCTTGAGCAATACCTCAGTCAGCGTTGCCGAAGGGGTCACTGAGGGAGCCGTGTTCCAACTCAACAGCGTGGTCAATCGTTTGCGCCTGGCAACTGAGGAGCTCAAACGAACCTACGATGAAATGGACCGGTTGATCGAGGCATACGACGAAGCGCTGGGCGAGCGAGCCCGCAAAGCAGACGGCGATTCGGAAGCCATGCAGGGGCAACGTGACGTGGAAATCCTGTCCTCTTTACCAGGAGTCGGCAGAATCGTCCTCGCCACGCTGCTTGCGGAAGCCGCAGACCTCCTGCAGTTACGAGATTATATTGCGCTTCGTGCTTTCAGCGGCACCGCTCCTGTGACCAGAAGGTCCGGCAAGATGCATCGTGTGGTGCGCCGTCGTGCCGTGAATCATCGTTTGCAGTACGCCATCTACCACTGGGCTCGGATCGCGGTCCAGCATGACCCAGTCAGCAAAAACAAATACGCCGCTCTGCGTGCCAAGGGCCACGGCCACGCAAGGGCATTGCGCAGCATCGCTGACCGACTCCTCAAAGTTGCTTGCACGATGCTCACAAACCAACAGATTTTTGATCAAGATTACCCAAGACATGAACTCGCTACGTAGCATTCAATTGAAACTTGATTGCGGGGTTATAGCCCCGCAGAAGCTGTTGACAAATGGTAGGAAGTCCTCTTTCTTGTGTGTATATCGGGTATATTGAGAGTAGCTTGTAGACGCCGATTTAAATTCCACAAAAGCGCTGGGTGAATTTCCAGCTTGAGTGACGCAATTTATTACCATTGAAAGGCCTTCCTTATCAAAATCAGTTCTTTCAAATTATCTTTGGATTCCCCTTGAAGTAATCCTTGAATTTGCTTTACGGATATGGCATTGAATTCTCCTGGAGTTCTGTGTGAATTGGAATTTACTTACTGTTTGGATTCCCGAGCCGGTTGCGGCTTGTGAAACAGTGAGAGAGGACAAAACATCACTTGTGTATATCTATTCGATCTGTGTATGCCATGCTGACTTAGATCGCTGGCCTTGATGAAATAAGCAGACTGGCTCCCAATTATAATGATGTTCTCAAACTTTGTCCGGTAACTTTGATGGGTTTGACCAGCTCCGGTTTGAGCCTGTTTTTCATCCGTTTGTTTGACTCGCGCATTAGACGATCGATTTCCCATTCAGTGTTGAATGTTTCTGTGTTTCGACATCCAGGCGGCTTGGTTAACTTCGGCAAACTGCCAGGGAATGTGATTCGGACCGTATCTTTGCTGTCGAACCACCAACGCCCAGACGATACGGGCGTTGCGATTCGTCATGGAAACCGCTGCCACATTGGTTTTCTTTTTCTTGTCGACCAACAGTCGTTTCAGTTTTGCCAGACACTGCTCCTTGGACTTCAGCATGCGTTTGGTGCACGACACCCGGGTGCCATGAATCAGCAATCGGCGCAGGTATGTACGCATCGCCGTGTTTCGAGACCCCGCCCAGATACTGTTTGCCACCGCTCGAATGCTGCCTCGGCACCAGTCCCAGAAATGCCGACAAATGACGGTCATTACGGAACTGCCTGGCATTGCCGAGCGTAGCCACCAGTGCTGTCGCATTCAGCACGCCGATGCCGGGCACCTGGATCAGACGATGACAGGCCTCCATCGCGTGTATTGCAGCACAATTTTCTTGCGCACCTGCTCCAGCGCCTGGATCAGATCTTACGAAACTATCAGGCACCCTATCTCGAACTGTGTCGTTGATTGACTGACGATCGGAAAGCCTCGTTGAATCATCTGCAAGTCCTGATCGCCATCACCGACAGCAGGTTTTCGCAATCCGAAGCGCCGCGTCGCCGCTGCTTGACTTTGAATTGGCGCGCCAGCATCTTCAGCAATCCGCTGCGCTGCACCCCAAACGACAATCCATCGTGCCCCATGATTTGCTTGCCGGTGAATTCATACTCAACTTCTCCAAGGGCTGGATATACACTTCTTTGGGTCTTCATAAAGTGCACCTCGCAGGTGATTTTGTTGAAAAATCTATTGCACTTCGTAGAAGTTAAGTGGGGTGCGCTGTTCCTGCCGACTTGATCCGTTTTTTACACACCTTTATGTGGAAATCAGGGATTTATTATCCCTATAAGTGACGGTGACAAACCCAGCTATGAAATGGATGCCGTGTACCATTTCATTTCAACTTTTATTAATTGGTCCGAGGTTCCTCTTTTCCTATACAAAATCTACTGCTTGATCTACATTGACTTTAATGCTTGATGCAGATTCAGTCAGTCGCACACCTTGCTTCTCCCGCGACCGCAGTTACTTTTGCCTTTCCAATCTATTCCAGAGGGAAGGTACTTCGGAACTTTGCCTGCATCTGCACATGCTTCATTTAAACTATCTTCATCTAGATTTCTCGTTTTGTAAAAACTTGCACCCGTTAGGTCAGAGTTATCAAAATTTACCCCCTCCAGATCAGCTTCTTCGAAGTTCACCCAATTAAGATCTGCTCGTTCAAAGTTAGCACCAATGAGCACTGCATTTCGAAAGTCCGCATTACAAAGCCCAGCGCTTCTGAAATTGGCCGCAGGGAGAATCGCATCAGTCAAATCTGCACCTGCTATATCAATGAAATTAAAGGATTCCTTCTTTTTTACAGGGAATAGGCACTGACGATGCATAGTCCCCGTCAGATAACTGAACAACTTTCTTATCGTTTCCCCGCAAATGACGCCATCTGACCCTTGATTGAGAAACTCCATTGCTTCACGAAGGACGCTACCGGCGACAATGGGTACTTCTCCGTCGTCATGAATTGCTTGTGCTCCATCGCCGCTTTGGTGAAACATCAACACGATTTGCCAAGCTCGAAAAGTGCGTTCCGACATTCGGCTTTCCATATCTATTGCCAACCCGACTACAGCGACCAGAACGCCAACCGTCGTCATGAAAATGCCCCAAGAAGAGAACCTGTCTACAGCAAACTGAACTGATTTAAAAACGCCTTGGACCGTTCGGATGCTCGAATTAAGCGCCAAAGCAGATTTATTTGTTCTTTTCATATCACTTCTCTCCAACTGAGCTACCGGAATTATCCTACTGTTGGTAACACATAGCCTTTCTAATTTTGGCTTGGCAATTAATGCGCTAAATATGTAGCCGAATCGGTTTCCATTGTATACCGCTGTACTGCCCCCTCCAATCCAAGCATTCGTTCCGATAATCCTGTTACAGAATTCAGCCGTAAATTCGAATGCTCTCCCTTTCTTTGGTCTCAATAGATAGGATTTCGAACATCATTTACACAAATTCCAATGTCAACCCTACACTCGCTACGGAATTGGTCCACTGACTACCTGCAAACATAACCCAATTTTTCAATCCGAACCGCTCCAAAGTAACGAATCCAACAGTCTGTAATACTCTCAAGTTGGTACTCAGCGCGCTACACATACGCGATGCACCGGATTTTGAAACCGCCCATCAGTGCCTAGATCAGATTGTACGAAACTATCAGGCATCACATCACGGGCTGTGTCGTTGTTTGACAAATGATCGGGAAGCCTCGTTGAATCATCTGCAAGTCCCGCATCGCCATCGCCGACACGTCCGCACCGTCAACTTGGTGGAGCGAAATCATCCCAGAGCCGTATCTCAAAGGGGTCCCCGGTTGATCGCCGCCATCAACACGATGGACAGAGCCATTCGACAGAGGGAGCTGCCAAAACAGCTTGAATGGGCATGTGTACCAGAAATTTTGGAATTTTGATGAGATGGACTCCTATACCATTTATAGGAGTTCATATATGAAGTGAGAAACTTACCGGTGGGAATAAATAATGCGCCAACGGGAAACTCTAGTCGGCGAATTAATTTGTTTTTCAGCTGTGTTTTAATAAGGTTCGGGTGAACTAATTGTTGTGTAGCCAAAGGGATGTAGAAGCGTGACGACAGACAACCAAAAGAAAATCGCTAATAAACGCAAAGATCTGCAGCACAAGGCCATTGGGCATTTGACGATCCTCGTCTGTTGCGCAGCGCTAATCTGGCTGATCGTAGGCGAGACATATATGGAGCGGGGCTATTCTGCGCCAGTTCCGGAAATCCGCTTCGATCACGATTGCAAAATCCCGCCGAATTTTCTTTTGCGCGCTATTGTCGAAAGCGACTCCCCAAAGGATCTTGCGTTGTTCATAAAAGTTCAGAACTTCGACACTATTTCAGACGAGTGTAGTCATATACACATCTTCCTAGTTCCGCACGGATCGAAAGCGGTGACTACCGACGTATGGGCAAGTCGTCTGTCCAAGAAGCTGTATTTTCGCACCGCCAACGGCCGAGGGTTTGCATTGCAGTTCCCAATGGATGGAACAGGTCAGCACACTCCTATGATCGAGTTCCCTGACGCGGTTCATCGCCGAAGCATTGAGCATTCGTTCTTCTGGCTGCATTTCGCCCCAGTTTTCTCTCGGCGAGATGAGATTTCGGGAAAACTCGTCGTCGAGTTTTCCGCAGCGCCATTTCTCATCGACGACCTCAAATTGCGGAACGGTGCAATGGGTTCCGTGTTTGGTGACGTTGCCGAGATTCACCTGACAGAGGGCCACGGATTCGTAATCGACCTACGAGATTCACACGGGGAACATGGATTTGCGCTCCTAAACATTCTGATCGGCGTGCTCGCGGCGATTGGCACCGGATCATTTACCGCATTCTGCCGGTTGTTTACGCGATTAATGCGCGACGGTTAATGCAACATCCACACGAAGGCGCAGACTTTGAAATTCTGCATGTTACCGTCTTCTACTGTGGAGCGAAATATCTGGTCTCCTGTACAGGTGTTCAAAGGCACAAACTTCCCACTGGGTCTCCGTCGCAGCAAACGATCGGGGCACAGATCCTCCATCGGTGCTCCAAGCACGGGCGTCCATTGGTGCTCCCGATCATGCGTCCAACCTGGTCCAGATTGGACCGGATGTTCGAAAATATTTTACGGGGACCTGTTGTTGAGTTTCCGACCCAGCATTCCGCCTTTCGCTACGCTTCAGACGGAATGCTGGGTCAATGCGAAGACCTTCGAATATACTCCTATGAATGGTACAGGAGTACAAATTAAAGACGGGATGGAAACGAAGCAGTTTGGCAACCAGGTAGTCGTGTAATTTTGCTCCACGCACTACTTTTGATCATAACTGTACGCCGTGGAAAGGCGTTTTTCTCTAGCAGGTGCTAAACCTGCCCAACAACTGTCGCTCCGGTTGGTAGCAGCTAGGGCGGATCATGGAGGTAACGACATGGTTTGAAGTACTCTAGTTAGAAGGGTCGCCTCGGGCGATTCAGCGAACATGCGGGCCGGAACGCGAGTGAATGTCTTATGCGCTGTAGCGCATAAGACATTTTCTCCTTAATTTCCGCAGTTGGAATTAGATAACCGATAACTTTGCCAAATGTTCTCTCACGTTCAGGCATAACCATTAAGAGCCAGTAAGTGCCTTCTATATTCAAGCGAGCGTTTGGGTCGGGCTGATTAGCTGTAATGATTAGTCTGTGGTTATTACGAGTCCTGATTCGGACATGATTTTTACATGGCATTGAACCAATCATCGAATTGCCACGGGTAATATTGCTAAGAGGCATTTTGTTTTTTTTCATCAGTTCAACACCAGCTTCGCGCAACAATTTGTTATCGATTTTATTTCTCTGTTTCATAAAATTCCCTGTACCATGTCTTCTTCGTATGTCTCGATTATTGCAGTGAGTACGTTGTTGAGCTCAGCAGTATAAAATGTGTGTCCCGGATTCTCGTACGAGTACCTCCAGCGCATAAACATCTCCCTATGGAAGCGCAGTGTCTCTCGAATTCCCGGGCGGATAGGAGGGAATTCAGGAATTGGGTTCGGCACCTCTGGCACCTTCGCTTCGAGCCGTTTTCTTGTGATCTCCCCCAAATCATCGTACAAATACAGCAAGTTATGGCGGCGATCGGGCGCTTCCTTCCCTTCCCTGTAAAGCCATGCCTTCAGCGCGACCTCTGTCGCCAGTGCTAAGAGAACGGGTACAGCTACGAATACTCCCAAGAATAGGAGGGTGTCCTGCTTTTAGAATTTTCCTGGTTTCCTTCCAATTCCTTCGCGACGTATTGCAGCGACATTGCTCTCTCTATTATCGAATCCGTGTCCAAGCTCATTCCACTCTTCTTTTTGTCACGTACCAAAGCGCACCTCCAGTTTGCAACACCCGTTGCCAGCCATGAATATTTTTCCGCCCGCCTTGGCTGATTCTGAGCGTTTCGTTTTAATTACAGACTAATCCAACGTTAAATTGGATAGTATTGTATTTCCTTACTTTTCGCATTCAATGTAGAGGCAAAAAGTTCCAGTGAATATTGTTAAAGTCTGCTATAAAACTCTTAACACATTGATATCATTAAATAATATCAGAAATTCTTGAACGAAGATTTAGGTTTTTTCGTACAATTGGGGCAAATCACTTCAAGCAGGCAAATCTTCGAGGAATTCGGGCGATGAGAGAAGCCGAAAACAATCAGATGAAAAACCGAGATTCAGCAATAATAATGTTTCCACCGTTAGCATAAGTTTGCTCTCACAAGCATTCTCACTGACGTGTTCATCAGCATCAATCTGCTATAATTGGCAACATGAACTCTACAACTTTCAACACGCTAGCTGCGTCCAAGAACCTGCAGAAAGCGGGCATGGACGCCGAGCTGGCCGAAGCCGTGGCAATGGAAATCGAAGCAGGCCAAGGGAATCTTTCGACTAAATCCGATATCCGCGGGTTGCATTCCGATATTGAAAGGGCAAGAAACGACATTAACTGGCTGAAATGGGTGATCGGCTTCCATTTTGCAATCACGATCGCTGGCTTCTGGGCGATTCTGGCTGTACTGATCAAGTAGATTAATTGGGGTAGGAATTCCATACAGTACGGAAGAATTTTACATTGTTCCTATACGGTAACAGTCAAATTTGGTAAATTTTCTTGGCTGTGAATTCCCAACTTCTCAGTGAAATCTGAACTTCAACAGAGCGATTCATCTTTGTCTTGCTAGTGTTGAGATGCCGATTTAGCCTTCCCAAAAGCACCGTTTGAAATTCCAGTAAAAGAAAGCATACCAGATTTTATATTTCGACCTTTGTTAACAGCTCTCGAAATAAAGCTGACAAAGGATCGGTTAAGGCAAGGAAACCTCGTTGATGAAATTAACGCCGATATCGTTGCCGACGTTCGGGACAGATGTTAGTGCTGGGGATAAAGCAATCGCGGTTACCGCTAATGGAAGTCGTCGAAACGCTGACGTCATTGCTGCCATTCAGTTCAGACGTTACTGCAGGTTCAAAGGAATCAGAGATCAGTCATATAGCGAGGGTATTTGTTTCTATAGCAAGAAAGGCGACAGAATAGCGAACTACCCAAGACAGCATTCTGCAAACCTTACGTATAAGCATCAAGAAAGCTCAAGAAGCCTCAAGCCGATGGTTCGGATACTAAAAAACCTTCGAGGTAAGTTCGTGGACGATAATTTGATCAAGAAGGATATCGCTCCATCTTACTACTTGGAAAGTTTGCTCTACAATGTGCCAAGTGGGGAGTATAGAAGTACCTATCAGGACAGTCTCGACAGCGCTTTAAGGTGAATTTAGGAAAGAGCAGATAAATCGAATTTAGTATGTGCGAATGAGCAGTACTATTTGCTTCATCAAAGTGTTGACACTTGCTGGGATCCTGCGAATTGTGAAAAGTTTCTTGAGGCTGCGATCAAACTTTGGAACGAGTGGTAATAGTCGGCACGCTGGTGGTCCGAATTTGGGAGAGAGTCTTGCCTTTTGATTATCCAATGCCTTCGACTCCAATTCCGATAATAGCGCAACGAATCAGCAGGCAAATCAAAAGTTAAGTACATTTTTGTGCTGTATAGGTAGGGAGCGGGAGGCCAAAGAATATTTGGTGATTACAGTCTTGTACGGTAGATTGTTCAAGGTCTGATATCCTTGAGTGTGGAGTGTCACCAATTGTGTGAAGCTGCCGTTTAACTCAGTGTTTTAGTCATACAAGTCTTTTTTCTCATGTATAGCTTCTAATTGCGGATTTGGGATAACACCGTTTCTTGACGATTCGAATTTTTGTAGTAACATAAATTATACGGATCGAATTCGACGAGGCAAAGCGTGCAGCCACACTCAAGGCTAGAGATCTAGACATGGCGTGGGCTGTCGAAATTCTTAGTGGCCCGACGCTAACTGTTGAGGATGATTGAATGGACTATGGCGAGAAACGCTGCATTACCGTTGGATTTCTTGATGGTGCTATGGTCGTTCTCGTCTGGACGTCCCGAGGCAATGCATACAGGATTATCAGTTTGAGGAAAGCCAATGAACGGGAAAGACAACTCTATAGCACAAGATTTTGATCCTGACACCGCACCGGACCTATCCAAGGACGGTTGGCCAGAGAAGTTCTCCAAGACGGCTGTCCGCCGAGGGCGTCCGTTGAGCGAAAATCCCAAGGTGTCTACCACTATTAGGTTGTCGCAGGATGTGATCGACCATTTCCGGGCCGGCGGTCGCGGCTGGCAAACACGGGTTGACGAGGCGTTGCGCGACTGGATCAATCGTCACGATGCAGTGTGACCGGTAATCCTGCCAAAAATTTTCTATTGACTGAAAACACTGCACATTGGGCGAGTAGTCGGATGCCATCGTAAATGTTTTACGTCCAAGTTGTCGTGTCAGAAATTTGATGGCACATCTTTCAATCTGAAATTAAAGCTAACAACGCGCTTCAATCACCGCGCAAACAATTTCTTGCTGATCAGGCTCCGGATTCGACGATCAGGCGGCGCCGGTACCATGGCTTGAGAACCGGCATCTGGAATTTGTATACAACTGACGGACGCATAAATGACCCGTAATGACATGCGCTCTTTGCATGATCACTTCAAAGGCGTGCCATCGGCTCGGTGGTGTTCGCCAAGATGCAAAACGGCGTATCGTACGCATCAAGATCAACGAGGACAAGCTTCGCACCTTTGCGGCGTTGCCGCAACACACCTATCGATGGAAGCGGCTGCACAACAAACGTAGTGCGCTGGAGCACATCAATGCCAAGGTCGGTCGCGACTTTCAGTTGGAGCACTACAATATGCGAGGACTTGAGACCATGCAGATGCGCGTTGCGCTGAGTCTGTCGGTGATGCTGGCGATGGCCTGCACCTCGATCCGTGAGGGTCAGCCGCAGCGCATGAGATCGCTGAATGTGCCACTGGCAGCCTGACGGCTGTCAAACCATCCACTCGGCAATGCCTGGCGGCAGGTTCCTGCGCGACCTGAATTCACAGAATCACAGCCATCAACACGATGGACAGAGCCGTTCGACGGTGGGAGCTGCCAAAACAGCCCGAATGGGCATCTGTACCAGAAATTTTCGAATTTTGATGAGATGGACTCCTATACATTTATAGGAGTCCATATATGAAGTGAGAATATTGCCGGTGGAAATAAAATATGCGCCAACGGGAAACTCTCGATAGATAGAGATAAAATGATTTTGGGCCAAATAACGTTACGTTATTTGGCCCAAATTAATGGTTACTGTCGCATCTGTGGCGAGCTTTGGAAGAAACTTTACCGCAAATGCTCAGGAAAACGACTATTTCGCCTTATATCCACTTCTGAGGTCGTTTAAGTACGAAACCGCTCGCCGTTTTGATTTCGTTTGGAAATTGACTATCTTTTAACTTCTTACGTCCAATCGTGAAATATGAAGTTGCAGCAATCTTTAATCGTTTGGAATGATCTCGATTCGGCGGAAATGCAATAATCACTCGCTTGTTCGAATAACGCTGTAGTACGACTTCGATCGGCCGCGTTAAGTCGCTGTCGCCAGATACAATGATTGCTGTATCGATTTTGTTATCCTGCACGTCAACGAGCAATTCAACCGCTATATTGACATCCGTCATCTTTTCCTCATACGTCTGCCAGACAGCGCCGCAACTGGAGCAGCGTTTATCCTTGGCAAGATAGTGCCCATAGTAAAGATGCGTGTCATGAAGTGTTTCCAAGGCTTCCAGATAGGTACTCTGCCTTTTTCTCTTAGTGGCACTCGCTGGGGTTTCTTTGAGGCGGGTTGTAAAATAACGAACAGCTACGAGCCTCTGATTTGGTTTGAGCAGATTTTCAGCCAGTTTCTGGATGTCGAGCCAATAGTAACGGCGCAACCCACTGTCTTTAAGTCCATAATACAGATTGAAGCCATCCACATATACAATTACCCGATCCTTTTTCACAATGCTGAACGATGATGGTCGAATGAGTGTTGATGTGGTTTCACTGTTTAATATTTCTTAATTTAACAGACTGCTCACAAAACGAACGCCTCTTTGTAATAATATTTTTGCATTTTTTAATATTTTGTAATTTTACTTGACAAATAACTTCTTCATAACTATATTGTGAAGCATGACCCCCCCGACGCTAGTACCGTCGGCCCGACGCCCCGAAAGGGGCGTTTCTTTTTTTGGGCTGGGTCGGAGCTTTGGAACTCGTTAATTACTCCGTGAAGACATTGGCTGGAAAGCGCGAAACAAAGAAGGAAGTACGTGATGCTAGCGATTACATCACGGCACAATTCCACCAGATCGCTCCGATTACGGCACCGGTTCGATAATGCGAAGTTTCTTCCTATCAATTACAAAGTTATCGCCATCGTATTCCAGCACGGGTTGAACAATTTTGAGCGTGCATTTCTGTTGCACAAGGAGTTTTGCAAAATGAGAAAGATAATTGAGATTGGTTCAGTTTCAATTTTGCGTTTCACCAATCTCCTAAAAAGAACGTAAATCGAGCCGAATTGCGACTTTTTACGTGGTTTAGGGTGATTTATCCGACCTGATTTCAAACAGTTTTAGCTGGAAAGTGTTTCACGCGAAACTGGTTGTGAAGTTGTTTCGAACTGTCCCCGTTTCTTTTCTTTCTTACGGTTAGAACCGGCCAATACCAGCGGAACGGCCGGAATACTCCGCCCTTGGCGTAATACGCTCAAATAATCTCTTTCGCAGAAAGTCAGTGCTTTTTCGATAGTTTCATATGGGTTTAACAAGTGAATCGTTTGGGGTCCGCTTTACTCACAATGGTGAGAGGAGACCCTCTCGCGTTCCCTCTGTAGCCAAAGCGGGCTGTTTCAAACAAGTACCACTTTAATATATTCCTTTGATAGAATATAAAGAAAGCATGCACCACGATGTCGAGTACACGAACGAGTTTCGCAATTGGTGGGACACCCTTACTGATAGCGAGCAGGAAGATGTAGCTGCCACAGTCGGTTTGCTATCGAAATTCGGACCGCAGCTGCCGTATCCTTACTCCTCGGGTGTCGAAATTTCTAGTCACGGTCGTATGCGTGAACTGCGTGTGTAGAGCAACGGTAAGCCTATACGAGTTTTCTATGCTTTTGACCCGAGACGCGTGGTGGTCTTGCTTATCGGTGGCCACAAGACTAGCGAAAAACGGTTTTACAAGCAATATGTATCGCTTGCCGATAAACTGTATGACGAGCATTTGCAAGAAACTCAGGGGGAGGGACTTATCCAATGAGTGGACATCATGACTTCAACGAACTAATCAAAGATTTCACGCCTGAGCGCCGTGCTCGCGTCAACAAAAAAAAAGAGGAACTACTGGCGGCCGTGCCGCTTTATGAGCTCCGCAAAGCAATGTCATTGACGCAAGAGGAACTCGCCAAGGTGCTGAAAGTAAATCAGCCAGCTGTATCGAAACTGGAATCTCGACAGGACGTGCATATCTCAATTCTTCGAAACTACATAGAAGCACTGGGGGGACGTCTTACCATAATCGCCAAATTTCCACAAGGTGATATACCTATTGATCTGTTGTCCTAGCAACAGAAATTTATCCATCCGGGCGGTAAAACAAATTCGAAGCAGTAAGCGCACTCAAAGCAGATGAGTTCAACCATCCTTGTTGTTTTTGCGATTGCGAATTGCCTTTCTGTCGCAGAATCTTATGGACGGCGGAACGGGCGGCTCTCATTCACCTAGCGAATTGCGCCGCGCCGTGCGTGGCCACTACCCTAATTGGTCAGGCCGATTCCAGTGCTCGATACTGGCTGACTTCCCACCATCAGATAATTGCCATTGAAGCCATCAACCCTACAGCGCATATCTCTCAGAACCGCTGTCTGTTGAAAAGGAATCAGAATAGTCATACATTACTTTTTTACAACCCTAGCGGTTTCGACCGCTAGGTGCGAGGCCTCTCCGGAGGCCTCTGCTTTTCATGGTGGCGAAATGCGGACATATATCTACGCGCACTGCAATGCTATTGCAAGGAGGTCGAAGTACATTTTGGTCATTTTCTGACTCATAAGGTTCAAGCACCACTAGCCAATCCTGGCAAAGGGCCACGACTAATCGAGGTCATCAAGACCGAGGAAAAGGGATCCGTGTCTTTGAAATATGACTGAATAACTGCCTACAGTGCATATCCCGTATTGAAATTCAGTTTGCAAATTTGTTCAGCTATCTAGTAAACTTACGCATAAGGTTACCCGCTGGCAGCGTGCTGTCGGCTCAGGGGCTGCTTTTCGGAGCAGCCCTTGCTTTTCTAGGAGCTATTATGAGAACCCGAGTTTACGTTGATGGCTTTCACCTGTATTACGGATCACTCAAGGACACACCATTAAAGTGGCTCAATCTTATCGAACTTGCTCACAACGTACTTCCGCCGAGCCTTGACATAGACAAGCTGATTTATTTCACCGCTCGATCGACCGGGATACTGAATCCCAAAACACCGCGCAATCAACAGGTGTATTTGAATGCCCTTGGAACCCTGCCTGAAATAGAGATTCATTTCGGAAATTTTATTGCCAAGACGATTTGGCGTCCGGTCATGAACCTACCTGTAGCTGGTAGGTAAATCGAAACGCCGGAACCTGTAACGCTGCCGGCAGGCAATCATCCAGTCGCGGGATCACAAATTCAGACTCTTCCCGTGGGCAGTTATTCAAGTAGTGCCACAGGACGGAAAAATCATCGCAAGGCAGCCAAGCCGTTTGCTGACGCGGTGATCGCGGAAGTCCATACATTGGAGGAGAAAGGTTCGGATGTAAACCTCGCGGCTCATCTCTTGAACGATGCTTGGAAAGGATTATTCGATGTAGCGGCCGTGATTTCGAACGATACAGATCTCGAGATGCCGATCCGCATGGTTACCGTTGAACGGAAGAAACCAGTGTATGTTATATGTCCGGGGCGCTGGCATATTGCCCCGAAACTGAAGCGCGTCGCGAGTCATGTTCGGCACATCCACAGATCCCATTTGAAGGCCGCGCAGTTTCCAAATTCCATTCCAAATTCAAAGATATCAAAACCGGCAGAGTGGTGATATAGATAAATCTAACCTACTGAATTGGTCACATCATTTTGAACAGTTTTCCATAGTTCCGACTGCTACGCAAAATGTCAGGACAATCTCGAAGTGTGATGGTGTAGCACCCGCGCAGGTCTCGCTGTGCTTTTTGAATTTGATCAACCCGAACAATCAATCCGCGATGTATTCTCCAAAACCGATTCGGGTCCAGTTGTTGTTCCAGGTCCTTGATGCTGCGTCTGATGACGAACTTCCGGTGTCGCGTAATGACACTGGTGTACTTGTCCTCTGCTTTACAGTAAATAATGTCCTGCACCGAAATGAGTTCAGTGGTGTCACCAAAGCCCGCTCGAATCCACTGCAGATAGCTAGGTTTCTCTTCGCTGAAACTGCGCAATAGATTGATCAGTTCTTCGCGGTTCTGATCACTTCGTTCCTTAAGTCGGGCGATGGTTTGCCTGAGTCGCGCATCGCTCACCGGCTTTAACAGATAATCAAGGGCAGCGCGTTGGAAAGCGTCCACCGCGAATTCATCGTAGGCGGTAATAAACACGACTTTCGTTTTTGCCGGCAATGCTTCGGCCACTTGTAGTCCACTCACATTTGGCAGTTGAATATCCAGAAAGGCGATGTCGGGTTGTACTTCGTTCGCCAGGACAATGGCGTTTTGACCGTTGTGAGCGGTGCCTACGATAGTTAACTCCGGCCATAGTTTGGCGAGTTTACCAGCAAGATAGTCAACAAGATTGGGCTCGTCGTCAACAATAATTGCGCTAGTGTTCATCGTTGCTTACGGGAATTGACAGTTGGACGACTACGCCACTGGGAGAATTTTCGGAAATCGTCATGTTTGCGGCATCACCATACGAGGCGTGCAGGCGTTGGCGCACGTTGCTAAGGCCAGTCCCGGATATATCACCGTTCTTAGCGTTGGGCGCGTGTTCGGATATTCCGACACCGGTATCGGCGATGGTAATTATTAAATTGTTATTGCTAACACTGACTTCAATGATCACCTGTCCTCCAGATTCTGAGGGTTCGATACCGTGAACTATGGCATTTTCTACAATCGGTTGCAACAGGACCGGTGGTAGTTGCAATTGTCGAATCGAATCTTGCGCTGATTTTTCTTCAAGCAATCCTGCGGGACGGAATTCATACTGCAGACGTTCTGGAATGCGAATGGACTGAATATCAAGGTAAGCACGAACAAAGTCCAATTCCTCTTCGAGGGTTACTAAGGCTTTACGCGTGCTTTGCAGTGAAGAGCGAAGCAGAGTGGTTAAATTCAGCAGACTTTGTTCCGCTGCCTCTGGAGTCTGGCGAATCAGTCCGACAATGTTGGAGAGCGTATTAAATAGGAAGTGAGGTTCTATTTGTGCTTGTAGCAGTTTTAGTTCTGTTTCCAGCAGTAGTTTTTGCTGAGCTTGTCTTTTAGCTTCCGCCTTTGCGAGCTCGGCCCGTGCAGATAGCAATTTTAAACGCGTACTAAAAATTGCCACACCGACAATGGAGAAAAACACACCGATAATTAACGCTAGATAATTGTCGGTGAAAAAGAATAGTGGCTCATGGAATAGAATACTCCCGGAAATCAACAGTCCAATAGTCAATCCAAACGCGGTTAAGGGTATGGGTACCAGATAAGCGGGCATATACTGATCAATTTTTTTCTCGGCTAGGACGAAGGTGAGATTGATTGACCAACCGATGCACAAAGAAATGAGTATTGAAGTCCAAGCCGACTCCACGACCCTTAGATACCAGAGCAGCAGTCCGATCGCCAGACAAAATAAACCAGTGAAACCTAGGGAAATTAAAGTTCTCCGAAATTCTTGCATACTGCTAATTTTCCACGAATTTCCCGTGTAGACCAAAAGGCAATGCATAAGGAATCGTTGCGATTGCAATTGGACCTGCACCCATCGTTTCAACATCGAATACGTTCAAGTTGGTTTTATTCTTTTTCCAATCGTGAGTTGTTCCGATAACCCAGCCTCCGCTTTCCGGTCGGCTACCGGGTTTTGCTACGAACAGGTGTTCTTCGGGAATCTGTGTATCTGGATAGTAATAGCTATTATGTTTGCCAGATTCCAAATTAAAACTACAGATGCCGTTGAGATGACCATGTAGAGCCGGTTGGTTATTGTTGGTGCAAAGCATGATTAGTCTGCTGTAGCGACGGGTGCTGACTCGAGGATCAATCACCGGAAACTCGGTAATAATATCTGATGGTAATATTGGCGCCTCGCTAATTGACCATTTTTTCGTATCAATTTGGTACTGATGCTGGCGACTGAAACTGGCCGGCGTGATCACACCTCGCATGACATCGCGAAATGTGTTGATCATTATTGACGGGTCAGTGTATCTGGCGCCATCGAAGCGGATGATACCCGCGCAGTCTTCCCAGCCATTACCAAAATGAAAGATCCATTGACTTGGCAATTCCAACCAACGGTACTTGGAAAAATCGTATTTATCTACAACCAGAATGCGCGTCGGCTTGTCCGGTTGCCACTGATGCGCATCGAGAAATGATGAGTGCTGATTTGGTTCAAAGTTCAGTGGTGGAATCATCAGAATGATGTGCCTTGATGTCACAACAAAATCATGTGGCATGCTAATTGGGTCAGATTTGATCTTGCCGATATTAAGCAGTTTTCCGTTTCGGTCCAGATGCCAAAGTACGATCAATCTTGCTCCTGAAAGATAGCCAAAATTCCAGAGCGTGCCATCCGGTTCTATGCGTGGATGCGCAGAGAAAGGAACACCAGCAGTGTACTCTGTAAATTGATGGATGCCACGGGTTTCAAGAGTATCAGGATCGATTTCCCAGGGAGAGCCTCCTTCCCACAGTGCCAGCAGTTTGTTGTGATGTGGCAGTACGCTGATATTTGCGGAATTCATTGAGTCAGGGTTGGTGACGGGAATTGGGTCTGGAGGCAGAGTTCCAAAACCTGGATATAAGGCGTGACCGGCGGCCTTTTCCCTTTTGAACTTGTGGGTGCGAATCATCTTCGCCTTGTGAGTGATGCCATCCGCTGAAATCTCGAACGCCTGTATCATTCCATCGCCATCAAACCAGTGGTGATAACGGAAATCGCCGATTTCGTGTCGAGCTGGACCATTGCGATATAGGACTCCTTTTAGTTCTTTAGGCCAGTGTCCGGCGACTTCGGCACGACTTGCAAATGCTTCATTGGCTGCCGTCTGGTAAATGGCGAGCCAGGGTTTTTCTTTTAGTGCAGCTTTGAATTTCATTCGCCAGGATGCACTGTTGACTTGTTGAGCGATGCTAAGACCTGCCATCTGCAGCGCACCCGAGCCCAAACTGGCGGCACTTAATTTTAGAAAATTACGACGGTTCATGGTAATTAACATCAATGAACCAATTGAAGCTTTTGTGTGATAGAGCCATGTAAGGCGAATTTGACATCCTCCCATTCGGGTGGGCCAAAATTACCATAGGCATTGTTGGAAAATGCGTAGGGCTCCTTCGGCATTCCCACATAGTTAACGTCCAGTTCGTTGTTGTCGTTTATGTCGTGCATGATACGGATGGCATATTCGCCAGCCGGCAGGTTCGAGGTCGAAAATCTCATTTCTTCAGTTCGAGCGCGCATTAACACGGACGCGATGGGGTCGTTTGAACCCGAAAATTCCTCTTCTCCAGACAAAACCTGAATCATGATTTTCCCCTCTGCCACTTCAATGTTCTCGATGACGATGGTGAGGGATTCAGCTAGTACAAGCGGTGCCCATGTCGTGAAACATAGAACAGTCAAGATTGAAAATAATTTATTTCTTCGCATTTTTTTACTCCTCATTGGATGAATATGAACCAATGATAGAGAAAGTTTTTTACTGGTAAAGTAGCGTGCGACTAAATGGCAATGGATGCGATGAATTTGCAAAATTTGGTTCCAAATGGTCGACGACACTACGAATTCAGGTCTGATAGCTGTGATTTTGGTAGACAGACCCATCTGTCTACGCACTTCAGAAGAACTGCGAATCTTGAAAAGCGACGGTTAACGAGGATTTGAAAACTACTCATTAGGTTAACAAACAAGAAATTCGTGTAACTATCTGTTTAGCAGTGCCTTTACGACCGAGTCAAAATTAGTTTTATTCAAAACATGCGACTGCATTGTGGTATCTGAAACTTAAACGATGGATTGAATGCAGTTTCGGGAGGGAACGGCTCTAAGGAATTTGTACAAAAACAACTACACTAGCTGGGTAATTCGGCACGAGCAGGAGAAATTTTGAATACAGTCAATTAACACCCACTCTATATGCAGGTAATTGAATCTTCAGTACACTATCCGATTAAGAATGACTACGCTACAAGTCGGCGAAAGGAAGCGCGGTAACACTGGGGCCGAGGGGCAGATGTATATCACCTGGATGCACCACGTATCCGTGCATCGCTGCGCTTTTCATGTCCCCTTGGAATGTCTTAATGGCAGCAGCCATTGCCGGTCGTGGCGTAGCGGACAGTTTGACCTCGATGGTAACCAACCCTGTGGTAGCCTCGACCACAAAGTCCACTTCCGTTCCAGCCAAGGTTCGCCAAAAGTAGATCTGCGGATCAATCCCTCGATGCGTCAGCGTTTTGAAGATTTCCGAGAGAACCGCCGTTTCCATGATTGCGCCGCCCATGGGTCCTGAGGCCGCATGGGCGGGGTCTTTGAGACCCGCCAGGTAGCAGAGCGTGCCGACGTCGGTGAAATACACTTTCGGAGTCTTGACGAGCCGTTTCCCGACGTTGGCGAAGTAGGGGCGCAGCACGATCACCTGGTAGGTGGCCTCGAGAACGGAGAGCCAGGCCTTGATGGTGTTAACTGCTACCCCGAGGTCCCGGGCGACATCGGTCAGATTCACTAACTGTGCGCTTCGCGCCGCCAGTACGCGGAGGAAATTCTGATACTGGGTAAGGTCTCCGACCTGTCGTAGCGTACGTACGTCCCGTTCAAGATAGGTCTGAATGTAGCTGGCATGCCAAAGGGAGGCATCGCGCTCAGGTTGTATTGCAAGTTCGGGATACCCGCCCCGAAGGAAACTCGTCCACAGTTTGTCAAACGCATGTGACGACGGCGGGGACGACGGGCGTTTGCGCTCCCAGGCGAGTGGAATCTGCGGCTGTCCCTCCGACTCCCGCCTCGATAGCGGCAATAAGCGAAGCATAGCCGCGCGGCCTGCCAACGACTCAGTTACCTTCTCCGCGAGCAACAGGTTCTGTGAACCGGTCATCAGGTATTGACCATTCTTGGCGCGGTCCCCGTCGATCTTTTCCTTGATGTAGGAAAGCAGATCGGGGGCGTACTGCACCTCATCGAAGATTACCGGTGGAGGGTATAACTCCAGGAAACCTCGTGGGTCTTTAGTAGCGGCTGCGCGAACATCCGGCGTCTCTAGGGATACATAACGGTAGTGACTGCCGAAGAGATGTTGCAACAGGGTCGTCTTGCCGGATTGGCGCGGCCCGGTCAGGACTACAGCGGGAAACTCGGAGGCCGCTTTCTTGAGGAGCGGTTCCAACGAACGATTGATGTACAGTGAACTCCTAACTGGATATTATGCATTTGAAATGCAGATTGTCAAGAGAATTAGTGTTCAAGACAGCGGGGTTGAACGCAAGTAGCTTTGAGTCTCTTTAAAGACGACGATATGTGACCAAGAGAGCCGCTAATCCATTTCCAGCATGTAAAAAATTCATCGATTTACGTCTGATATACGTTGTCGTAAATTTCCAGATGAATTTGTCGTGAACAGCCTGCATTATTTCGTCATAGGTTGATGTGGAATGAACTGTGTTGTTATGTGCAATTGTCTAAAATTGAGGTGGAAGTGAAAGATCGAGAAATCGATTTCAGTGTATACGGTATATTACACATGCCTTTTCGTTCGTCCTAACAAATGAACGTTTGTTGGCACTATCGTCCCGGCAAACATTGAATCTAGTTGAATTCAACTGCTAATTGGGCGTTTTTTGATTGTTTTCTCGTCTAATATTGGCCATTGAATGAAAATTTTAGTTACCGGAGCTGCTGGGTTTATCGGTTCTTCAACATCGTGTGTACTGCTGGAACGCGGCGAGCAGGTTGTTGGCTTGGACAATATCAACAACTACTACGATATCCAGCTGAAAGAATCAAGACTATCACGACTTCGAGAATTCAAAGAATTTTCATTCGTCAAAGCGGATATATGTGATTTTGTAAAACTGCAGGGAATATTTCGCGACCATGGTCCGTTCCAGAAAGTGGTTCACTTGGCGGCAAATGCAGGGGTTCGATATTCGCAGAAATTTCCTTTGGAAGTAGTGAACAGTAATGTGGTTGGACATACCAACATTTTGGAGCTATGTCGCCAAACCGACAATTTCGAGCATCTGGTTTTCGCAAGTTCTAGCAGTGTTTATCCCCATGGCGGCGAACTGCCATACTCAATTGATTGTCGGGTAGACCGGCCTATATCCGTATATGCCGCAACAAAAGCCGCGGGCGAACTGATCAGTCATGTTTATAGCGACAACTTTTACATTCCTCAAACTGCACTGAGGTACTTCACCGTATACGGGCCTTGGGGCAGGCCGGATATGTCTTACTATCTTTTTACCGATGCAATTGTCAATTCCAGGCCAATTCAGGTTTTCAACTTTGGAGACATGCGCCGCGACTTCACCTACATTGATGACATAGTAGCAGGTACGATTCTCGCTTTGGATAAACCACCTCAAGTGGGGGGTCAAAATGCGCCAATTCAGACATTCAATCTCGGTGCAGGTAAATCTGAACCACTAGAGAAACTGATCTCGTTAATAGAGAAAAATCTTGGTGAAAAAGCAATCAAAAATCTGGAAGCAGGGCCACGCGGCGAAATGCTGGAAACGCTGGCGGACATAGAATTTACGAGAAATGAAATTGGGTTTGCACCGGTTGTTTCTCTTGAAGAAGGAATATCCAAATTCATTGAGTGGTATCGATACTACTATAAGTGTTGATTGATACTTCAATTCAATTAATCTGTAAGAATTGAATCTCTTTTTTGATCTGAGCTAAGACACTCCAGTCTATGAGTCTAGGCTTTCAGCAACTACCATCATTTTTTGTAGACACTTGTACCTACTCTACAAAGTTCTTCCTTGCTTTCTCTGGAACTAATGACATAGGATCACTTGCATTCGTTCGAATGAAGTGCGGCGATATAGGCGATCCTTAGCTTGTAAATTTCAATTCGGGCTGGATGCCTTGGCCCAAGTTTCAATTTATTGTCAGGTTTCGTAATGATGTAGGCATAGGAAGGAATTTTTTCTATTGTCGGGCATTGGAGCCCATTGTTCTTCAAGTGTTCAAGTACTTTGCTTGCCCGTTCGCCCATAACCACCAATACTTTTGGAGCACCCAAACACAATTCCAACTGTAAAACAAATTGCCAACATTCGGCTTTTTCTTTAATTTTCGATATTGGTTGTGTATTAAGTTCACCTGGAATTTGAGGTTTTTTGATGATATTTGTAATGTAGCACTTCCAGCCTGAGTCATCGCAAGGTTCTCCGACTTTCAGTCCCGCTTCAGTCACTGTTTCCCGCCACAATTTCGCTGATTCATCAAGACAGCTCCATTGAAGATTGGGAGTAATTTTAATGCCGGTTGCTCTAGCCTTTTTGTCTACCTTGTCAACTGTGGTGCGACTGGGATATTCGCCGAGAAACCAAACAGGAGCTTTGAGGTTTCCAAGAGATCCAGTCAGCCATGGGTATTTGGTAAACCAATCGCACAGGTCGTGATCGCGAATTGCGTTGTTGATTTTAGAATTTATTTTTTTGATTCCGAGTATTTACCATTGAATACTTCTCGCATGATTTTTGTTGCACTCATAATTCGAACTATTCAATGCACCATGGTTAGGTGCTTTCCTCTCACTCTTTCTCTGCGGGTGTGAATCCTGCCCCAATAACTGCATCGATATGAAACGCGACGTAGAAGTCTCATGACTCGTGCTTGCAAGCACGACAGTAGGTTATCAATGCATTCGCGAACAAACCTGAGGTGGCCGAAAATGAATCAGGTTGATGCTTGTACCGGAACATGCAACCAATTTCGATTGAAATTCCTTTCCATCCTAGGGATTGTGCTTGAAGTGCCTGCACATATTTTTGCATTCAAGAGTTGAAAAGTCTCGATGCATGTCAAAGATTCGGAACTAACTGAATCTATTCTCGGCTAAGGCGATTTGCATGACCCTGCCCGATTCCAATATAGCTAAAACCCATTTCGTGCATTTCTTCAGAGTCATACAGGTTGTGGAAGTCAACCACAACAGGTAATCTCGCTGCTTTCTTTAGTCGATCCAGATCAAGCTTGCTGTACAAGTTCCAGGCAGTAGCAATAACGATAACATCTGCACCGTCAACAGCTGCATAGACATCATCAAAATAAGAAACACTCTTTAGAATTTCACGGGCGTGCGGTACACCCAGCGGATCATGAGCCTGAATAGAGGCGCCATTTTTCTGAAGCTCCGTAATGACAGCGATACTAGGACTGTCTCGAAGATCGTCCGTGCCCGGTTTGAAAGTCAACCCGAGCATCGCGATGGTCCTGTTTTCAACTGAGCCACCACAAGCAGTTTCAACACGTTTCGCCATGTCGATTTTGCGTTGATTGTTGATTTCGACGACTGTCTCAATAATACGAACTCGTGATCCTGCATTTTTTGCCGTTTGTACCAGCGCAATTGTGTCCTTCGGAAAACACAGTCCCCCATAACCAGGTCCTGGACGCAAATGCTGAGTTCCGATTCTTTCGTCCAATCCAATACCGTAGGCAAGATCTCTAACGTCGACTCCAGTCTGTTCGCATAAGTCTGCTATCTCATTGATAAATGTAACCTTAGCTGCGAGAAATGCGTTGGAAGCATACTTGATCATTTCAGCAGTTTCCAGTTTGGAATACAAAATAGGAATTCCCTGCAGCGCGAACGGAAGATAGAGCTCGCGAAGAGTTTCCTTGGCGCGTTCCGATTCCACGCCAATAACGATTCTGGAAGGATTCAGAAAATCATGGACGCTGGTCCCTTCACTCAAGAATTCAGGATTGGAAGCAACATCAAACTCCGCTGTTGGTTGAGACTCTTGAATGACGGCCTTGACCTCATTTCCGGTACCCACTGGAACAGTCGACTTTACGGCAACTACGGTGTAATCAGTCAGTGAATTTGCAATTTCTTCTGTTGCACGATAAACATCAGACAAGTCAGCGCTTCCGTCGCTCTGCCGAGACGGCGTATTTACACAAATGAAGACAATTCTGGATTCTGCAACAGCAGTACGGAGATTCGTCGAAAAACTGAGACGGCGTGTCTTAATGTTGCGTTTCAGTAGTTCCGGCAACCCCACTTCGTAAATGGGACATTCGCCGTTATTCAATTTTTGTATTTTGTCAACATCTTGATCTACACAGACGACACTGACACCTAATTCTGAAAAACAGGCACCCGTAACGAGTCCAACATAACCAGTACCAACAACTGCAATTTTCATAGAGTAAAAATCAGTTTTAAGAACTTAAATTTGAAGAATTTACGACTGCAGAAATATCAACTGATGCTGTTCACACGAAACGGACAACATGCATCATATAAATCGTTGAAGAATGCAAGATTGTACAGTGCGAGTGTGCATCTTTGAAAATCTAGTTTCTGAATTCGTCCAATTGTTTCAGGAACGGAATTGTGATTCTCCTGCGCTTTTCGAGGGACAGGTGATCAATTCGATCAAGCAATCTGATTAATGAATGCGTATCCCGCGAGTATCGCTCCAAAATGAATCGGATAACAGAATCATCAATCGATAACCCACGGCGTGCGGCACGATTCGTCAAAATTCTGACTATGGTTCCCTCCGAGGTTGGATGAAGTCTTAATATTTGCCGTCCGGAAAATCGATTGACTAGATCCTGCAAATCAAACCCCAGTTCTTGAGGCGGAAAATTTGCAGAAACGATAAACAGATTCTTTTGATTCTCCAAATTCTCAAGCAGTGCTATCAGGTTGTTTTCCCAAACTGATTGTGCTGCAATACACTGAATGTCATCAATACATACGAGCTGATACTCTTCCAGGCGATCTAACACGTCGGGTTGCAGGCTCAGATCCTTGAGAGGTATATACGAACTATTGGAAATCAGCTGGCAAGCTGCGTAGAGCAGGTGTGTCTTTCCGGACCCGCTTGGCCCCCACAGGTAACAGGTGTTACAGCCAATCCCACCCTCAAGAAATTGTTTCAGTAACGAAACAGTCTGCTGACTGTCGTCGGAATGGTAGTTTTCAAATGTCGCGTAATCAGTTCGTCCTACCGGAAGTGTAGCTTGAATTGATGCAGGCTTCGAAAGCTTCATGAATGTTGCTTGCCATTTCGTCGAATTGCCCAAACCCAGACATATTGCACACCACTGGCGATCGTTGACAATGTAACAGCGTAGATCAGAATTTCACTTGTGTGTGGAATTGCCAGCCAAGATGTGTTTTCTAACAGAACTGCAATGACCAACGTAATCTGCAGTACGGTATTGGTTTTACTGCTCTTGGTCGGCTGCATCGGGATGTCTCCATCCAGAGTATTGAGTACTAGATACCCGCCCACGATCACAGCATCCCTGAAAATTACCAGCGTTACCAGCCAGAAAGGAAGCATGCCACCCAAAACCAGCATAAAATACGCTGAAATGATAATGATTTTGTCAGCTAGCGGGTCAAGGCGTGCACCGAGTTGCGAAGCGCAGTTGAATCGCTTTGCAATCCAGCCGTCTAGACCATCAGTCAATCCCGCCAATACGAACAGGATTAATGCGAGTTCAAAATTTTCATCTCGCAATAACAAGATCAGTATAGGTGCTGCGGCAATCCGCGACAGCGTTAATACGTTGGGTATTTGTGCTATGACCGATGTCATGTTGAAACTTTCGTTTACACTTGATAGAGAGTTCTTGCGATAGCCTGCAATTCAGGGCAAACTATGATTTAACCTTGCACTTGAATTATTCAGAATAAATGACTTATTGTAAGAAATTCACAACCCAAATCTTCAACGGAATGATCGACAAACGATGATTTCAATCAAGAACTCGGAAAAACATTAACTGCCAACTCCGATGAAATTCACAATGACCAGATTTGACTCTAGAATTTTCCAAACATGAGTGATTCGTTTACCAGCTCCAGTAAGACAACCTACCAAGAATCTGGCGTAGACATTGAGCTTGCGGACCAAATGATTCGATCATGGCTTCCGCAGATAAAACGTACTTCAAGGCCGGGACAACTAGGGTCGCCGCTCGGATTCAGCGCGCTGTTCGAAATTCCTGAAGGATTCGATAAGCCAGTACTTGTCAGCAGTACGGATGGAGTTGGTACAAAACTTAAAATTGCTTTTGAAATGAATCGCCATGATACAGTCGGTATCGACCTGGTCGCCATGTGTGTCAATGATGTCATCGTTCAAGGTGCTGAGCCTTTGTATTTTCTGGATTATCTGGCCATAGGCAAGCTGGATGAAAAAGTGATGGATCAAGTGATCTCAGGTATCGTGCAAGGATGCGAAATCGCCAATGTGGCGCTCATCGGTGGCGAAACAGCGGAAATGCCAGGCATGTATGCCGTAGGAGAATATGATCTGGCGGGATTTACTGTTGGGATCATCGAAAAATCCAAAATCATTGACGGGAGTCGAGTTGCTGTCGGCGACGTCATTGTTGGAATTGAGTCGACAGGTATTCACTCAAACGGTTTTTCGTTGGTTCGAAAACTGCTTTCCGATCAGAAAATTTCGCTTTCAGCAGAGATTGACGGCAGAATTCTGGGTGACCTTCTTCTGACACCAACAAGAATCTACGTAGATGCAGCAATGAAGATGATACAGAGCGGCTCTGTTCACGCAATGGCGCACATCACGGGAGGAGGTATTCCAGGAAATTTGCAACGCGTGATTCGTGAAGGACTCACCGCGAGGCTGGATCGAAATTCATGGGGAATGCCGCCTGTTTTCGATTGGATTCAAAGAATCAGCAAATTATCAGAAGAAGAGATGTTGACGACATTCAACTGCGGAATCGGCATGGCTGCGATTGTTTCACCGCAGTCGGAAGCAGCGATTCGGACCGAACTGGATGCGATGCAAATTGCATCTTTCAGAATCGGCACTATTGCTGAGTCTGTAGATTCAGGTAATCGAATCGATTGGCAATGACAAAATCTTTACTACGTGTTGTAGTACTTGCCTCAGGATTTGGGTCTAATCTACAAGTAATCATAAATCATGCGAAAGAGGGAAAGCTGTCTGCTGAAGTTGTCGCAGTTGTGAGCGACAAGAAACAGTCTGTTGCTTTAGAACGAGCTAGAAAGGAGAATATCAAAGCAGTCTTCGTAAATCCTCGGAAATTTGCCGCTCGGGAGAAATTCGACGCAGCTCTAAGGCAGGAGATTGACAGTTTGAATCCGAATTTGATCGTGTTGGCAGGCTATATGAGAATTCTGACAGCAGCATTCGTGGATCATTTCAAGAATCGTATCATGAACATTCATCCCTCGTTACTGCCCAAGTACAAAGGAACCAATACTCATGAGCGAGTGTTGTTACACGGAGATAGCGTGCATGGAGCAACAGTCCACTTTGTAACTGCTGAACTCGATGCAGGCCCGATCATCATTCAAAAAAGTTTTGAAGTCTGTTCAACCGATACAGCAGCTGATCTCGAAGAACGCGTACATCAATGCGAATATGAGATTTATCCACGTGCAATACAATGGTTTGCAGACGGAGAGATTCGAGTAGAAAATGGCAAAGTTTTACGAAGTGGTAGCAACTAATCACACTAACAATACAAGAATTTGAACCAATGAAATTAAACAAAAAATATTCGCACTCTGTAACGAAAGAAATTCAGAAGATTAAACTAATGCTGTATGTGACAGCATTGGTTTTGATTCCTTTTACCGCAAAAATTGCTGATGCCACACAGTCAGGAATTCATGGGTTTCAGGCGGAGTATTCTATTCAGTATGGAGATTCTGTATTGGGGAAAGCCAGCCGAACAGTTTCAAATGAAGGTGATGGAATCTCTGTTTCCACATTTGATGTGGTACCAGGGCAACTTCTTGTATTGTTTGGTGAGTCGTCCTATAGACAGCAGTCGGTTTTTAAAGTTCGTGAATCGCGGGCGACCTCAGTAGCATTTGAGATTACCGATAATAAAAACAAAGGTTCTGACAGTGCCGTATTCGACTGGTCTGCGGGAAAAATCGAACTGGGTAACGGCAATAGCCTGCAAATGCCTGAGGGGGAAGTCTATGATTTTGAGTCATGGCATGCGTCGCTGATGATTGCTGACCCACAGGAACTCAAGGGACAGACGATTTCAATTGTTGAACGCAACAGACTTCGCACTTATCTTTATCGGAGTGCGCAACCAGAGGTTCTCGACATACAGGGTTATCCTGTGAATTCAGTACGTGTTGAACTGCAGGATGTAGACAATAGGGAAAGAGGATATACAGTTTGGGTTGTTACAGCATATCGGAACATACCAGTCAGAATTGAAAAACACAAGAAAGGACAAACCCTCAGATTTGAACTCCAGGCACTGAAGTGGGCCGAATAGATGTAGTGCAATGGGCTTTTAAGAAACTGATTCAGAAAGGATTGGATGACCAATGCATCTGTGAATGCACCCAACTGAAACCGAATCGTATCTTGAATTTGCGCAGCGAGCTTAAAGTTTGAAATCAGAAAATGTTAAGTAACGGATTCCCTAGCTCTGACAAATTTCAAAGACAGTTTATCTTTAATAACTGTAATTTTCAATTCGCCCCCGCTGGAAAGTGAACCAAATAACAATTCGTTAGCCAAAGGCCGCTTGATGTTCTCCTGAATGACTCTAGCCATCGGCCGAGCCCCCATTGAACTGTCAAATCCTGTTTTCCCAAGCCATTTTCGAGCTTTGTCGTCTACTTTGAGTTCAACATTCTTGATTTTCAGTTGTTCCTCAAGCTGCATGAGAAATTTGTCCACTACCAGCAGAACTGTTTTTTCATCCAGTGATTTGAACCGAATCATGGAATCTAGGCGATTCCGGAATTCCGGGCTGAACAAGCGTTTGATTACCTCTGTGTCATCCTGGGAATGATCCTGTTCGGTAAACCCAATGGACGATCGGGATATTTCTGTAGCGCCGGCGTTCGTCGTCATGACAATTATTACATTGCGAAAATCGGTCTTTCGCCCATTGTTGTCCGTGAGGGTGCCGTAATCCATCACCTGCAGCAGGATGTTGAACACATCTGGATGAGCTTTTTCAACTTCGTCCAGCAACAGTACAGCGTGTGGTGACTTATTGATTGCTTCAGTCAACAGCCCGCCTTGATCGAATCCGACGTATCCGGGTGGGGCACCAATCAGTCTCGATACTGTATGCCGTTCCATGTATTCCGACATGTCGTAGCGAATCAGTTCGATTCCCAGGGTAAGTGCAAGTTGACGCGTAACTTCAGTCTTACCCACTCCTGTCGGCCCGCTGAACAAAAACGAAGAAATCGGGCGATCAGGATCCCCCAGTCCGGATCTTGCGAGTTTTATGGCGCTTGCCAATGCGCCAATCGCTTCATCTTGACCAAATACGACAAGTTTCAAGTCGCGTTCAATCGTTTTCAGAGAGCGAATATCACTTGAGGAAACTGATCTCGGGGGTATACGCGCAATACTGGAGACGATTTTTTCGATTTCTTTGACACCGACGGTAATTTTTCGTTTCGACGGAGGCTGTAATCTCGCACGTGCTCCCGCTTCGTCAATGACGTCAATGGCCTTGTCTGGAAGTTTTCGGTCCGTAATGTATCGCGCAGCGAGATCGGCAGCCGCACGAATTGCTGGATTTGTGAATCGCACTTCGTGGTGGCTTTCAAATCTGCTCTTCAGTCCTCGCAGGATCTTAACGGTTTCATCAACCGTTGGTTCGATGATGTCAATTTTCTGGAATCTTCGCGACAAGGCTCGATCTTTCTCAAAGATACTGCGATATTCTTGATAGGTCGTAGACCCCATGCATCGAAGTTCGCCAGAAACCAGTAGTGGTTTAAGGATATTTGATGCATCCATGGTGCCACCGGAAGCAGCCCCGGCCCCGATCACAGTGTGAATTTCGTCGATGAACAGAATCGCGCCTGAATTTTTCTGCAGTTCATTGATTACTGACTTCAGCCTTTGCTCGAAATCACCCCTATACTTCGTGCCGGCGAGCAGTGATCCCATGTCCAGTGTATAGATTGTGCATTCTGCAAGCACCTGCGGAATGTCCTCTTCAACAATTCGCTTTGCCAAGCCTTCTGCAATGGCAGTTTTCCCAACTCCGGCATCTCCAACCAGAAGTGGGTTGTTCTTCCGGCGACGGCACAGAATCTGTACAGTTCGCTCGATTTCGGGAATACGACCGATAAGCGGGTCAATTCTGCCCTTGCGAGCGCTTTCATTCAGATTCCGCGTGAATTGCAACAGGGGATTGCGTTCTCTTTCCTCTGTTTCGACGTTGAAATCTCCGAGTGAGTCATCATCGGATTCTAGATTTGGCTTGCTTATGCCGTGTGATACATACCGAACAATGTCATATCGATGAACATCCTGTGAGTGAAGAAAGAAGACTGCGTGGGATTCATTTTCGCCGTAGATTGCAATCAGCACATTCTCGCAACTGACTTC
The DNA here is from genome assembly GCA_965219265.1 of Arenicellales bacterium. GTDB lineage: Bacteria > Pseudomonadota > Gammaproteobacteria > Arenicellales > JAJDZL01 > JAJDZL01. Next base: position 1,808,736 of record OZ244730.1, on the reverse strand, counting down.
CTTGTCTCCGGAAGTTTGCACGTGCAGCATAGCCCGCTGAAATACACGGCGAATACCATGGGTAGTTCTAGGTTCGTAGTTTGCATCGTCGGGAGATTTAGGAATGCTGGAATTTATGAAATTCTCAAGATCGGAACGGAGTTCGTCAAGATCAGCGCCACAGGCTTTGAGAATCGTCTCGACGGTTTCAACCTCCAGAATTGACAGTAGAAGATGTTCAACTGTGACGAACTCATGATGACGTTCCCCGGCAAGGTTCATCGCCAGAGAAAGCGAATTTTCCAAGTCTTCTGAGAACATATTATTCAGGTTCCATCGTGCATTGGAGAGGGTGTTGGTACCGACGTGCGCAATCAAGCACTTCTCGGACTTTCATTTCGGCAATCTCTCGTGAAAACACGCCACAAATTCCACTGCCTTTTTGGTGGACGCTCAGCATAATGCTAACTGCCAATTCTTCTTGCATTCCGAAAAACTTCTGTAATACGTGAACAACAAACTCCATAGGTGTGCAGTCATCGTTCAACAGTACGACTTTATACAGACGCGGCTTTTTGAGTTTCGGTTTGGCATCCTGTACCTGAGAGTCTATCCGTGCCGGAACAATCTCACTCATTCCCAGTTATCCTCGTTCCTAATCAAGTAAATTTCCTATGGTGATTGCATAAGACTAATATAACCCCTTACATGTCCTTTGCAAGTTCTGCTGTAACAGTAGAATGTAGCAAATTTATGTTCTATGCATAATTATATATTAGGCTCGCAACCCATAATTTCGCATAGTGATCAAAAATTTGCTTGATAAATTAGACTGACTATCCAAGGTAGTATGACCAAAGAAAATTGATTTTGTGTGAGAATGGAATTATTCACCAAAACCGTTGCTCAATTCACTATTCTGGTTATTCCAGATGTTAATACGAATGCATAAAATCAGGATTCCAACCATGCCAATTCCACGAATCATGACTGCTTTCTTTTTCGCGATTCTTTCACTGTGCATTAAGGATGTTGTTGCGGATACATGGCGCGGCCTTACTGTGGAGCCAGAGTTCCGCTGTTCACCATATAGCTCTAAAGATTATTCATACCCGCAATCTGTAGAACCCAGAATAGTTAAATCAATCGGAAAAATGTATAGCCCTTATACAGGGCGTTGTTTTACCAGTCTCCGCCAAACCGACATAGAACACATTGTTGCTCGTTCAGAAGCCCATGACAGCGGAATGTGCTCTGCAAACTTTGGAACTCGGCGGAGTTTTGCTTCGGATTTGCTGAATCTGACATTAGCAAGCCCGCAGGTAAATCGAAATTTAAAAAGGCACTATGATGCTGCGGACTGGCTTCCTGAGTTGAATCAGTGCTGGTTTGCTGAAAGAGTCGTAGCTGTAAAAAGAAAGTATGGCTTGACAGTTGATCAAAGAGAAGCAGATGCACTTGAGGACATTCTTTCCAAATGCAAGACGACAGACATGATTGTCGGCCCTTGTATTACCACAGAGTCTTTTACAGTATCACCACCTTCCAGCACAGCGTCGAAACCTGTTAAGTCGAGCGATGCACTGGCTCGTTGGGATGACAATGGTAACGGCAGAATTACCTGTAAAGAAGCGAGACGGCACGGCATCGCTCCAGTCTACAAAGATCATCCGGCTTACATCTTCATGAACGATCGCGATAACGATGGGGTGGTTTGCGAGTAGCGCTAGACTAGCTGATTTTGACACCTGCTGTCGACGAGTCACCACTATCTCTAGAGAAATTTGCGGAACCTCTGGTTGCTGACGAGGAGGTTGAGCCTCACTCTTTCACCTTCCAGATATTGCTGTCTATTTTCTACTACTTGTCAAATGTAGTTTACGGTTACAACTCGTCGGGCAGTTGGACTAACCTACATCAATTGAGCATGAACGGAAAGTGCAGCAGCTTTAAGTACGGGGATTTAATCGCTTTTGCCAAGTGTAGAGGGATGAAGCGTGCCTAAGCTGTGTAATCGGCATTGCGCCTGAAAGGATTTGGTTAAATACGGAAACTACACATTCCACTCAAACTGAAAATCTGCCCTTTAGATGATTCTGCTTGACAAAGGGGTATAATATACGATATAAACGTCCTAAGGACGTTTATATCGTATATATTATCTAAATTAGCCAACAATTCATATTTAATTGATACTGTTATTTTTATCCTTAATCCTAGGTCCAAGAAAATAACATGGCTAGAACGCATTCCAAAAAGCTGACCCGAGCAGAAGACTATCTTGTAGATTTGCTGAAAGCAAAGGGACAGTCAGCAGTCACCCATTATGAATTCTTTCGATTAATTCAGATCGTATATCGGGAGGGCAGAGAATTCAACTTGAAACATGACACTCCAACCGAAAAGGATTATCGCAGATTTCTCCGAAACCTGCACAGGACCGGTGTAATGAAGTATGACGAAGATTATGGATCACGACTCATTCGTATTCTCGTTGTACCTGAGCAATCAACTGAAGAGGTTGTTTGTATCGCAGACACGCTTTGCTATGTATCTCATCTTTCCGCCATGCATCGGTGGGGCCTGACTGATCGTTCTTCCAATGCACTAATCTGTACGCGGCCGGACAGGAAAACCTCAACTGTACAGTTAACGAACATGATGTCAAACAATCTGGATTCTTTGCCTCCCAAACGCGTCCAGTTGAATTATTTCGGCCATCCTAAAACGGTTCGCAACCGCCCGCTCCGTATATTTGAGAGCAAAACAGCTGGTGTCTCCATCAAACTGCGCGGTACAGGAATACGTATTTCAACAATTGGTCAGACTTTTCTTGACATGCTACAACATCCCGAGTTATGTGGTGGAATGGCGCATGCTCTGGATATCTACGAAGAACATGCATCGACCTGGCTAGGTGAAATAATTGCTTCTGTGGATTCTGCTAGCAGCAAGCTCGTTAAAAGTCGTGCTGGCTACATTCTCGAAGAACGACTGGGTTTTCGTCACAAAAAATTTGAAACCTGGAAAGATTTAGGGCAAAGAGGTGGTAGCCGAAAACTGGATCCCACCAAAGCCTTTGCCTCAATTTACTCTGAAACTTGGATGATTTCTCTGAATGTCTGAACCGGCTGTCAAAATCAATATTCCTGAATGGGTTGAGGTTGCTCAAACGGACGAGACAACTTATCGCCAACGACAGGCTACTGAAATAATTTTGCATGCCATCGCTATAACGCCGGCATTGAACAAAATACTCTGTCTGAAAGGCGGAGTTCTCATGGGTCTTGTCTATCGCAGTCCTCGTCAGACTGGCGATATCGATTTTTCTGTATTTACCAAAGAAAGTCCGGATGAAAACACGATTGACACTTTTAGAAATCTTATAAACTCTGCTTTGCCGCGTGCTGCGGCGAATCTTGGCTATGTTGACATGGTTGCACGCTTTCAATCAGTGAAAGTATTGCCGCCCAACCGTTATCCGAATGCCCGCTTTCCGGCATTGAAGTTAAATATTGCCTATGCCCAGCGTGGCAGTTACCAAGAAAAAAGACTCCTTGAAGGAAATGCCTCCAATATCATCCGTCTCGACATTTCTTTCAAGGAGGAAATGAGTGAGTTTCAAGTTCTGGAGATTGCTGACGGGGAATTTCTACTGGCTTACTCCCTAAACGATCTCATCGCAGAAAAGTATCGAGCGATGCTTCAACAGGCGCTCCGCAACCGCCATAGAAGACAGGATGTTTATGACTTGAATTTCCTGATGCTGGGTCTCGAATTGGACGATGATGCAAAGGCCAAAATTCTGGCAACGCTCCTCAAGAAATGTCAGGCACGAGACATCATCGCATCCCCGGACTCAATCAATGATCCAGAAATTAGAAACCGTTCGCGTTCTGAATGGGATACGCTGAAATTGGAGATTGAGGAGATTCCAGATTTCGACTCCTGTTTTGAGCGAATTGCAACCTTTTATAGTCGTTTGCCTTGGTCAGACAAGGTATGATTCGTGCGGGCTTTGACAATCTGCCTACCACATCCATTCGTTGCTTTCACACAATGGCACTGCCAAATTCTCCCATATCCAAAACAACATGAACCATCAGGTCAATTGAGCGATATTACACCTCTGGCAATTGAGGTTTGCTAAGCTTGAAAATTACTCTGCAATTTGATTCAAGATTGATCTCTGCTGAGTTTCAGAATCAAGTAACAAGTTCACTAGGTTACTTTAATCTGGGGTAGTCATTTCATACCACTTGCCTTTCAATTTCTGTTGCTCAATCGTTTCAAGCCAGACAAACTTAAATACGTTGACTACCACCGATGACTTAGTGGAATTTTCAAACAGTAATTACTTCAGTCCAGCCGTAAATATCTTCGATTTCACCTCTCTGAATGCCGACTATTGAGTTGTAGAGACTCTGACTTAGCTTGCCAGCGACGCCGTTGTTGATCTCATAAATTTCATCTCGATATCCGATGCTGCCAATGGCAGTGATTACTGCTGCCGTACCGCAACCAAACGCTTCATGTAGGGTATTCCGTTCAACGCCGTCAGTGATTTCCTTGATGTCTATGAGTCTTTCTTCGCAAGCTATCCCCATATCCCTGACCAACTGTAAAACACTGTCACGGGTGACGCCTGGAAGGATGGTTCCACGAAGTTCCGGAGTAACCAGTTTCCCATCCAAGTAGAAGCAGATGTTCATCTGTCCGACTTCTTCAACGTAGCGGTGTTCGACGCCATCAAGCCACAGTATTTGTGCGAATCCATGCTCTCGTCCTTCATTCGTAGCCAGAAATGTTGCTGCATAGTTTCCGCCTGCTTTGGCAAATCCGGTACCTCCCTGAATTGCACGCGTATATTTTTCTTCTGCTTTCAGCGAAACGGCGGGAAATTCTCCTCCGAAGTAACCGCCTACAGGGGAGGTGATAATCAGAAAACGATATTTGTTTGCCGGCCGTACATCCAACTGTCCTTCATCTGCAAACAGAACTGGGCGAACATACAACGCCTGCTTTTCACCTGGTGGGACCCATTGATGGTCGATTCTCAGTAATTCCTTGATTGCATTTAGAAAAGTATCTTTCTCAATCAACGGCATACACATTCTTTCGCAGGACGCTGATAATCTCCGATGATTCATTTCCGGTCGAAAAATCCGGATCCGATTGTCCACACCTCGATAGGCTTTCATGCCTTCAAAAATCGACTGGCCGTAATGGAGAGAAGCAGAGACCGGATGTACTTCAATAGTACCGAACGGCACTATTCTATGGTTTTGCCACTTGCCATCGACGTATTCCATGGCAAACATATGATCGCTGAAAAGCGATCCGAATTGAAGATTCTCAAAATCAACATCCGCGATTCGGTTTTGTTCTGATTTATGAATTTCCATACAGCACTCTTCTACTCTTGGCTCATCATTGTTATGAAATGCTCACGCTTGTATTTTCGATTTTGAATACGGATCAGCTCAATGTTGCACGATTGTGGCAACGGTATATTGGATTTCTACTGAACCGATGCGCTCGCTGCAATTTTTCACACAGTTCTCATACGGCGTCAATTTTAGCATTTCGGGTGAGATTCAGAAGGTAGACGAATTGTAGCCATACACGGATAGAGTCAACTGCATACAAATTACCTGCCCAGTTTCTGTTGTTTGCGCTTTAATTATTGGTAGTAGACAAGAACCTCTCCCATACCGCCAAAATTCAAATCGCCGACGAAACGGCTTTTTGGCTGACCTAGCTTTTCCGCTAAATGCAGATGTATGTCCGATGCATGTAGCCTGCGTTCAATTAACGGCACAATTCCGTGAGAATTGAGGTTTTGCCTGAAAAATGTTCCTGGCGAAAATTGAGGGCTTTCAGTACAGAGGATTGTCCCTCTTCTCATATGAACCCCCAACTGTCCATTCGGCTTACCCAGCACAATGACAGTTCCTGCGACCATCCCCGCACATGCTCCCGTTTCTACGCTTCCGCCTGCAACGATCAAACCGCGCCTCATGCGCTCGCCTAAACGAATACCTGCGTCTCCGTTTACGACGACGCAACCATCCTTCATGCCGAACTTGCTGCCAGGCGCTCCTGCGCCCAGATAATTGCCGGCGCTGCCTTCGATTCGGACCAGCCCTCCACACATTGAACTTGCAGAAAAATCCCCTGCGGAGCCAGAAATGTAGATTTCGCCTCCACGCATCAAAGCGCCTGTAAACGCTCCCGCATCACCGAACACCGCAATTGAACCTTCTGTCATTCCGTAGCCAATTCTCTCGAATGCACTAACAGAGTCTTCAAATTCGATGTGTGTGGAATCATCGCCAGAAACCTTGAAAATTTCTCCGACTGGAAGTGAATTTCGATTATTTCCAAGCCGCAGCCGCTCAATTTCCTTGATTTCCTTTCCCGCCAGCGAATCTGGCCGTAAAATCGACAGGTCGACTGATTTTGTCACCGGTAGTTTTCTGGTAAATGTGAGCGGCTTCAAGACAACAGCTCATGCAGGTGAAAATGGAATTTACCGAGTTTCCCGCCGAAATTCGAGGCAGTGATTTCCAGTATTCCTTCCTCTTTCCCGCCGGTGCAGGCGGCGCGGATGCCTTCGCGCATCGCAATGCCGACGGATTCATCGTCCAGTCCGTCTATCACAATTTCGAGAACGGCATTAGCGTCATCCGTCAGTTCCGATTGAACAAGCCCTCGTAATGAAGGACAGAAGGCATCATTTGTAGAGGCGATCAACGCGCGGTACTTCGAGCCGACTTTGGAGCCTGAACGGACCACGCCGCCCGGAAACGGAGTGATCACGTTGGGTACAGTGGCAATGGCTGCAACAGCGTTTTCCGCCGCTGCCAAAGCGGACTGGACATCTCTGGCAATGATCAGGAAATTGCCGCCTCCGACTGCATCTATCCGGTAAGTGATATCCTCGCAGATGAACTCTCCGTCCATGACGGGTATTCTCCAGTAGCGGCGGTCTGCGAACTTCTTGGAAATTTGGTAACCGTCTCCAAAGTAGCGAATCGCTTTTCCCATGGCAACCGGTTTGCCTTTGTCGATGCCCGAAAATACTGCACTTGTTGGTGATGTCAAAATGCACTGACCGATTCTGTTCTGGAGTTGTTCCTCAAGTTCACTACCGGAAACAGCGAAAAACAGCACAGACGCGCCAACCCTCCCGTCCGGAGTGTCAGATTCCTGCAACTGTTGTTCGACTCCCGCCTCTACTTTGCAAGCGATTACAGATGTAGCAAACCCGGTTGCGGATTGCACTGCGTGGTTAACCCACTTCCTGTTGCACGCAGTTACGATGACTCTGGCTGCGGTCATCGGAAACGCTTCTGCGAATGTGTCTTTAATGGGTATTCCGTTTAGTTTCACGATGGATCTCAATTCAGCGCAGGGAGTGTCTCACAACCGAAGACCCGATGGAGTTTGCCATCTCGTCGTCACTGATTTTGAAGTTCGACGATCGAACTGTTCCATTTTCTTCAAAATAGGTTTTCATCGTATTTTCGATGTCCCGATCAAACTCAGGCAGGGCACGGTGGGTCTTTCCACGAATGACATTCACTATCTCTCCTTCCAAGACCACAGTTTCGCCGTCCTTGATTACTCTTGCCGGCTGTCGAAAAGTCTCTTCCCAGTTGCTGTTTGGACGATACAGAACAACATCCGCATTCGCACCTTCACCCAGATGTCCGCGATCTTTCAATCCGAGTGATTTGGCTGGACCAGCTCGTGTAATGATGGCTATTTCGTATAGCGAATACTCTCTTGACAACTCTCGGATGCAACTCAATTCAACAGCAGTTGGATTGATTGTGGCTAGCATGTCATTTCGATAGCTTCTGTCCATTAAAAGGCGAATCAGGTGAGGGTAGGTTGTGAACGATGCTCCGTTTGGATGATCCGTAGTCAGAAATACTTGCCACGGATTCTTGATGGTCAGAAATAGTTCCAGTCCGATCGCCCATTGAAGGGCATTTACAAACTGCTTGGAGCGGTAACGAAACGGGACTACTCCGCATCCCGCTTCGCACTCAATGTCCATGAAAGTTGACTTTCGTGGGTGTCCATGCTGGCGATTGGGATGTTGACGCATGATATCCGCAGATATTGTGATGGTTTGCCCGAACATGATATGCCCGACATCCACCGAAATCTGCGGGTTCTGATTTACTTGCTCGGAAATTTCCAAACTTGCTGAGGAGAACTTTCTCTTTCCTTCGGAACCGTAGCTGTGGAATTGAACGTGAGCGAGGTGCAGCGGCAGGCCATCGGCCGCATTGATCGTGTCGATCGTAGACCTGTAGTTTCCTGGGACGCCTAGATTGCTGGCATGAACGTGCAAAGGATGCGACAGCTTGATGTCAGCCAATGCCTCAGACAGCGATCTTACGATTTCACCGGGCGTAACTCTGTAGTGTGCATGCGGTTCATCGACATTGAGCGCACGCTGATTGAACTTGAACGCGTTGATGCCGCCCGGGTTCACTGTTTTCACGCCGATGCATTGGGTAGCATCAAGCATCCAGGCGACGTAGTCACGAACTTTCTGAGGCTCAGTACCGCTTGCCATCATCTGCAGGAAAATATCGTCGTTTCCCAATACCAGGTAGCCGCCTGTATCGAGAAGCGGCGTGTCCGCCATTTCCATGTGCGCCTGACGGGCATTTGATGGAACCACTGCCGGCTCGAAACACATCGTATATCCGAGTTTTGCATATTCATAGCCTGTTAGGAAAGTAGAAGGAACTGCGTGTCCTGCACCAGATCTCAGGTCTTCGTTGCTTGCTGTTCGATGTGCGTCACAATCTTCCGTCATCATCATTCGAGCGATGTTGACCTTGCCGCCGCCGATATGTGAATGAATGTCGATGCCGCCTGCCATAACGATGAGACCGCTGGCGTCAATCGTTCGGCTGATTTTTTTAGAGTCGGATGGTTTTGGAACAATCCGGCTATCTTCTATGTACAAGTCTTGGACCGCTCCATCCAGTGAATGGGTCGGGTCGTAGATCATTCCACCACGAATTAGCGTGAGCATTTACTTGTTTTCCAGTTTCTGCAGGATGGAATTGATTACTTCGGCGGTAGAAGGAAGCGAATCACCTTGCAGTGCGCGAAGGTAAAGAGATACCGCGACATCCGTACGGAACAGATGAGCGTCATGATGAACTCCGGGAATGCCGACGGGAATGAATAAATCCGCGTTTCCTGAATCCGATCTTGCAATGACGATTTTTGGAACCACTGATTCAGGAAGACTGACTTCGTCTTCCAAGCCTCCGAGCCATAATATCAAATCGCAATTCCCTCGTTTGACAACCGAATGTAACGAATGGAATATCGGATGATGTTCCGGGCTTCTACTAGCAAAACTCAGTGCTGTGGGATTTCCGCACTGCCAGGTTGCTACTTGGTTTACTGTGATGGTACTCGGTGATTGTGTAAGCATCAGTCCTGCACATCGGCTGCGCTTATTGATTGAATCAATCAGACGAATGAGCGAATCGACAACAAGATTCCCGAGGGAATTGTCGTAATTCGCAGCGCACCAGGCAAGCACTGGGTAATCCGCATCCATAACCAACTTGGTGAGAGAGTCGATCGCATCGCTGGATACAAATTCAAGGTCAAGATTCGGTCGATTGCGATTTTCAATGTTGGATCGAACGGCGTTTGCGATAAGACCTGCCTGCTGTGAATCGCATTCGATAAATGTTGAATTTTCAGGAAGCTCTTCTAGCTCAGCACGATGCCTGCCGACGACAGCAAAGTTTCTTTTTTGTGCCGCACTGTATGCGGGCGAATGAAAGGCATTGAGCTTTTCCAGAAGTCGAGGAAACTGCACGAGCAGTTCCGAACCGAACAGCACGATCAGGTCAGCGCGATTTCGTGCCTCAGAGAGCGTTGTCAAATACCCGCCGTACGTCTGCAATCGTGAGTTGTTCCGGTGGTACGCTGAATTGTGATGATGATCAATGACTGCACCGGTTCGGTCTGCCAGTTCCAGAGCCGCTCGGGAACCGGCTACGTCGGTCATCATGCCGGCGATAACAGGCGAATTCGATTGCGAAATGAGTGTTGCAGCCTCTTGGATTGCTATCTCATAGTCAACTGGTTTTCCATGCAATTGAGGCTGCAAAATTTCGGAATTCAATGCGCCTCGGTATCTGGATTCTGAAATCCGACAGCCATGAGCATCGATCGAGTATTTTGAGGCAGATTTCGTAACATTTATGTCGTCACACAGCAGTCCGCAGAATGGGCAGATTGCTTCTTCAACTGAATTTGAATTGTCAGCAGACATGGACCACAGTCGATCGATGCGCAGGACATGGAGGTGCACCGTTTGCTGGTGCGACTCTTGGTTGGCGAATTTGAGAGGATGCCGCTATGCGGCTGCTCGGGAATGTTGTGTAGAACCGGAGGTGCATCAATCACCTTCTCTATGATTACTGCGAAGACTTTTGGAATTATACAGAAATAGTCGAATTTATCTCTATATTATCAATCTCTTATATGTCTATTGATGAGACTTCTCGGCTTGTGCTGGTTCGAGTTTTGAGAATCATACACAATTGGATGATCTGTTTATAGCGAAGGCGTTTATCTGCGCTTGCTGCAGTCCATCTATAATGACCATCAGCCTGCATCGCCACTGGAATCCATAGAATGCGAAGAGTAATTGTATCCGCACCAGCACGTTTGCATTTGGGATTCGTAGGTCTGTATGGATGCTCTGCAGATCGATTTGGAGCGCTTGGTGTAGCCATCAAAAAACCGCAAACACGGGTGGAAGCTACCGAGAGTTACAAAACCGCCGTACTCGGTTCCATGCAGATGAAGGTACAACAATATGTGGATACTCTGATTCGGGAACTGACACCGAGTCGCCCTTTTGAAATCAGGGTTTCAGAAACGATTCCAGCACATATCGGTTTAGGGTCCGGTACCCAGCTTGCGCTTGCGGTTGCCACTGCCTGTATCAAAATAAACGGTATCGAACTTCCGCTTGAAAAATTGTCGAGCCTGCTGGGTCGCGGTCATCGTTCCGGCATTGGTACGGCAACCTTCGACAGCGGCGGATTTCTGGTAGATTGCGCACCTGAAAACAATGATTCATCAAGGTCGGTCGCAACAAGAATTGATTTTCCGGAAAAGTGGCGAATTCTATTGATTTTTGATGACAGTTTTCAGGGCATACACGGGATATCCGAAAACAGTGCGTTCAAAGCCTTGGGTGGGTTTTCAGCAACTCTCACGCAGGAACTGCACAATGTGCTGGAAATGCAGGTTCTTCCAGCACTGCAAAAACAGGACATCGTTTCGTTCGGGGAAGGTATCACGAACGTTCAAAATCGTGTTGGAGATTTTTTCAGTTCGATTCAGGGCGGAAGATTCTTGAGTTCCGAGGTGGCTGCCATTCTCGAATACGCCGCGAACAATGGCGCAGCAGGCATCGGCCAAAGTTCCTGGGGACCGACAGGATTTGCTATTATGGAAAGTGAAGCAGATGCACTGCAATTGCACAAACAGCTGCTTGGCCGTCCAGTAGCGGAAGGCATTCGCTTCGAGATTTGTCAGGCGAGAAATGTTGGTGCTTCAATCGCAGTTGAAAATTCGGCACCGCCCGCACGGAAAACAATGCAAAATTAGTCCACAAATTACCAAACCATTCGAGAACTCTATGTCTAAGCCGAAAATACTGCATATGATTACCCCAGCGCAGAACATGAGTCCATTCGATGTGAACATGGCCGCCGATGCGGGTTATCAGATCATTGTTCCACACTGCCAGGTACCCGTTTCCAACGTCTTCGGACTCGTTCAGGATGCGATATTTTCGAGACCTCTAAAAAGTGCCGCTTCCACTGGTATGTTTATCGGTGGATACGACGTAAATCAGGCTGTGGACATGCTGGAAGCCGCACGAAAAGCAATGGTTCCGCCGTTTGAACTGTCGCTCTTTGCCGATCCGAATGGCGCATTCACCACCTCGGCTGCTCTGATTGCGGTGATCGAAAAATTTCTGTTGGAACAGACTGGGCACGGACTTGAAGGTCGCAGAGTGAAGATTTTCGGTGGCGGCCCGGTCGGTTTGTGTGCTTCCATTCTGGCTGCCCAACGGGGTGCAATACCAAGTCTGGTGAGATTGACGGCGAGTGCACGGCCAGATGCAGCAACAGAATTCACCCAGCGCTATGGAATGGAAATTTCATCAGAGCAAGCAGTGGACACAAAGCAGAGAATGGACGCGGTTTTCGATGCGGAAGTTGCAATCTGCACTGCGAAAGCAGGCATTCAGGTGCTGGACAAATCAACTCTTGAACATGCCGAAAAACTTCTGCTTGCCGCAGATGTAAATGCCGTGCCGCCCGCCGGATTTGAGGGAGTTGGCGTGATGGACAACGGTGCGGAAATTCAAACTGAGCGAGGGTCATTCCGAGCAATCGGAGCGCTTGGTATCGGGCGCGTGAAGTACCAAGTTCAAAATCAGCTATTCAAGAGGATGCTGAGTTCGGAAGATGCAGTCACCATAGATTTTCCGGATGCCTATGCTGAAGCCGCCAAAATTGTCGGATAGGCGTGCTTGCTTGATTATCAGCCTGACCGCGAGAGCGCTTGCGGCATCAGCTAAAAAGGCAGACATTGACGCCTATTCCATTGATCTGTTCCAAGATTTGGATACCATCCGCTATTCACGCAAGTCGACAGCAATCGATCTCGGTACAATCGGATTCGAAAGCCGGTCTCTCTTCAATGCGATTGAAAAACTCGACCCCAGGCAGGAGTTGCCAGTCATTTACGGTGGCGGATTGGAGCACGATCCAAATTTGATTCGAAGAATATCGAAGAATCGACGTCTCGTTTGCAACTCTGCGGATGCTATTGAGCAGATTTGCCAGCCAAAACAGTTTTTTACCTGTCTGTCGAAATTGGGTATTCCACACCCAGAAACTCGATACGATGAACCTGGTGGCGATGGAATTTGGCTGAAAAAATACCCTGGCAGCAGCGGCGGAATCCATGTCGATTACGTGGCACCGCACCACATGGCAGATAGTAGCGGATTCTATTTTCAGAAGTATTGCCCGGGCCGGATCGTTACCGCAACCGTGTATTCGCACAATGGTGGCACTGAGATCGTAGGCTTTTCCGAACAATGGTGCGATGAAAGTTCAGTCATGCCACCCTTCACCTATGGCGGCGCCGTTTCAATTGCACGTGAGGAACTGCCAGACTATATCAGCTGTTCAATGAAGCGAGCGGCACAAGCAATTGTTTCCAGTTTTGGTTTGAGAGGCCTGGCTTCTATTGACATGATCGTAAACAACAATGAATGGGTTCTTCTAGAAGTCAATCCACGCCCTAGTGCCACTTTCGAGTTGCACGAAGGGAAGGAATCATTTCTTGCCGCACACTGGAAGGCTTTTGATGGAGAAGAAGTCAGTCTGCGTTCAATGACGCATGAAAGTGTATTCAACGCCCATGCGGTAATTTATGCATCATCGCCCATGCGGGTGCCTACAGAGTGGAGCTGGCCGTCCGACGTACGTGACTTGCCGGCTTCTGAAGAAACCTTCCAAATTGGTGAGCCAGTCTGCACCGCTTATGCAGAAGCGCAATGTTCTGCACTTGCAAAAGACCAGGTTCTTAAACGCCACCAGCAACTTTGCACCATGATGGAGCACTGGAGGGTTTAAGAATCATGAGTGAATTCAGTCGTGACTGGCCGAGCGTCAACTCGCTTGCCGCACCGTTGGTCGATCGTCTGGTGTTGAATGCAGATGAGCTCGGTCTACAGATCAGTCGACGGAACAATGGATGTGTAGTCGTAGACGCCGGCATCGAAAGTCTTGGAAGCTATAAAGCAGGGCGCAGGATTGCAGAAATCTGCATGGCAGGTCTTGGCGAAGTAACCATTGAATCTGAATCGAATATTGATTGCGTCCAGCAATCAGTCAGAATTAGTACCGACGAGCCGATTCTCAGCTGTCTGGGAAGCCAATATGCAGGCTGGAGTCTGGATTACAGGAATGGCAGGCCATTTCGAGCGCTGGGCTCTGGACCGGCACGGGCGCTTGCCGTCAAGGAACCTTTGTTTCAACACCTGGAATACCTGGATAAATTCCACCGCACTTGCATGGTAATAGAAACCTCGGAGTTTCCACCGGATGGATTGATCGAAAATGTATCTGCCGATTGCGCCATAGAGACTGAAAATCTGACTCTGATTCTGACACCGACCGGCAGTTATGCCGGTGTGACGCAGATTGCTGCACGAGTAGTCGAGGTTGCTCTGCACAAGGCACATGCACTGGAATTTAATTTGAGCGCCATTCAAAAAGCGTCAGGGTCGACACCGATTTCACCTCCCACTGCAGATTCTCTGACCGCCATGGGACGCACCAACGACAGCATACTGTTCGCAGGTGCTGTGAGTCTGCAAGTGAGCTGCGGCCCTGAATCAGCACAGGCGCTCGCCAACGATTTGCCAAGTTCAAACTCTCGCGATTACGGAATGCCGTTCGCAGAAAAGTTTGCAGAGTATGATTATGATTTTTTTCAAATTGACCCCATGCTGTTTAGTCCAGCAAAAGTAGCCGTGTTTGACACGCAGAGCGAACAGGAATTTACCGCTGGAAACATCAATCTCGACTTGTTGCGTAAATCGTTTTACGAGGGGTGATGAGTATTCGGGTTGTTATCTTTACAGACGCGAAAGGCTGGCACGAAGCGAGACTGACAGAGGCGTTTCGCGCGGTTGGCGCTGAATCATCTCTGGTATCGCTGGCGAATTGCAGTTTTTCAGCTGGCAGCAAATTCGGATGTCTGGCGATTCCAGGATATGAGGATACGCTTCCGGACGCTGCGTTCGTTAGAGGAATTTCCGCTGGAACCTTTGAGCAAGTCACTCTGCGCTTGGACTTCTTGCATGCTTTGACGGACCTGTCGGTGAAGGTCGTGAATTCCGCCAGAGTTATCGAAAAAACAGTTGACAAGGCGATGACGAGCCATCTCTTGAAGCGGCATCAGGTCGAAACCGTTCCAGCCTGGACTTTTGAGTCACATCAATCGGCGCTTGAGCTGATTCGCTCTAGAACATCGCAAAACAAGCAGCTTGTTCTAAAGCCGCTGTTTGGTTCTCGGGGTCGCGGCTTGAAGCTCATTCGTTCAGAATCCGACCTCCCCGAAGCAGATACAGTAAACGGTGTCTACTATCTGCAAGAGTTCATTCCTTCACAAGGCGACGTCTGGCGCGACTGGCGAGTAATGGTAATTGGTGGAAATGCCGTCTGTGCGATGGAGCGTCGCTCCGAATTATGGATTACCAATCGTGCGCAGGGAGCGCAGTGCTTCCCTGCTCAATTGGAAGCCGAAGCACTGGAATTGGCGCAGCGGGCAACTCACGCCGTCGGAGCGGATTATGCCGGAGTAGACATTATTCACTCAGAGTTGGATGGCTGGTTGGTTCTCGAAATAAACGGCGTACCGGCATGGCGCGGATTGCAGGAAGTGTCAGAAATCGATATAGCGAAATCATTTACTACACTTATCGTTGTATAGATGAAAATCATATTCTTGCCTAACTAAGCCAAGTAAAATAAAGGTACTCGGATTTATGACTGGCCAGGAAGATTGGTGAGATTCACGAATTAACCGAATGTGGAAGACTCAGCGAGAATGAGTTCTATAGTCCAGCAACGCGAATGAAATGCGTTTGTTCTTGCGAGTACGGAAATTTAGTAATTTGAAAGTTTGAATATGTCATCAACTTTGGCTCCCAGTGATACCGTCCTAGTGGTCGGCGGTGGAATCAGCGGACTGACCGCTGCACTCGAAATCGCCGAATACGGCGTGGACGTTGTTCTGGTCGAGAAAAATCCGTCGCTTGGCGGGCGAGTCGCTCAGCTGTACCGGTATTTTCCGAAACTGTGCCGCCCCAGCTGCGGCTTCGAGATCAATCTTCGCCGACTGCGTGCCAATCGTCGCATTCAGATAATGACTCTGGCGCAGGTTGTTGCAGTTAGCGGCGAACCGGGAAACTACAACGCCACTGTCCAGGTTCAACCTCGCTACGTCAACTCCAATTGCACTGTTTGTGGAGAGTGCGAGAAGGCAGTCGATACTTTGATTGATAATCCACACGACTACAATCAAAGCAAAATGAAGGCCGCTTATCTTCCCCACAATATGGCTTATCCTCAACGTTATGTAATTGATCCATCCATCGTCGATACTGAAGAAGCGCAGCGTGCAAAAGCAGCCTGCAAGTACGATGCGATCGATCTGGACATGCAGCCGATGACTCTCGAATTGCATGCAGGTGCAATTGTCTGGGCAACCGGTTGGAAACCCTACGACGCAAACAAGATTCAACCTTATGGATATGACCGTTTCGACAACGTCATCACCAGCGTGGAGTTTGAACGACTGATGGATCCATTTGGCCCTACCGGCGGCAAACTTGTGCGACCGTCTGATGGCGAGCCGGCCCGTAACGTTGCCTTTATCCAATGTGCCGGTTCTCGAGACCGCAATTACCTCTCGCATTGCTCGCGAATTTGCTGTACCGCATCATTGAAGCAGGCGACTTATGTCGGCGAGCAGTATGCAGAAGAAGCTTCAAGTTCAATTTACTACATTGATATGCGGGTAATTGATCGATTCGAAGGTTTTTATCGCAAAGTCAAGAGCGAGCAGAATGTTTCATTCATCAAATCGAAGGTTGCATCCATTACGGAAGATGATGCATCACGAGACTTGATTTTGCATGGCGTAGATACTGAAGGGTATCACCGCTACAGCAACCGACACGATCTGGCAGTGTTGGCGATCGGCATGCAACCGAGTGTCGATATTCACCAGATTATCGATTCCATCAGTACTGACAAGAGCGGATTCATTCAACTGGACGAAGCCAACGGTGCAATATTTGGTGCCGGTTGTGCCTCCAATTCGCTGGACGTGAATCGCTCCGTACAAAATGCCACTGCGGCATCATTACGTGCCATTCAGGTTATCCGTCGAACCGGATTTGCACGCACCGTGGAAAGCGCCGAAGTCGCGTAGAGAATACCAAGCTCATGCAAATGGAAACTCAGACTGCAGCTTACATCTGCCATGGTTGCGGAATAGCAGATCGGATCAACACCTCACAGCTTGAACAGGTAGCCCGAGACGAAGGCAAGATCAGTACAGTTGTTCATCATGATTTTCTGTGTAGTTCCGCAGGTGTTCAACAGATTGCCAATGACATAGACGAGAAGTCTCTGAGCCATGTCGTACTGGCGGCATGTTCGGCAAGATCAAAAACGGATGTATTTCAATTTGATTCGGTTGCCGTTTCAAGAGCGAATTTACGAGAAGGGGTGATTTGGAGTCATGTCGAAGATGTAGACGCCGAAGACGTACAGAGTTCAGCAGACGATTACATGCGCATGAGCTGCGCAGAAATTCGTCATATGCGTCAACCATCGACCAATCCGAAAACTGGTGTAAATCGCCGCATTCTGGTCATTGGTGGTGGTGTCAGCGGCATGACTGCTGCACTCGAAACCGCCCGCACCGGTTATGAAGTACTGCTGTGTGAGAAGTCTGACCGGCTTGGCGGCTGGGGCGCGATGCTGCATCGACGAGTTCCGCTTCGAGAACCCTATTCGGAACCGGAGGACACCGGCGTCGCAACGCTGATTGCCCAAGTTCAATCGGAACCTGGAATTACGGTTTTCTTAAGCTCCACTATTGGACGAACCAGCGGGGCACCGGGGCAATTCTCAGTCGATATTCAAAATGGCGTATCGACAAGAACCGAGAATGTCGGTGCCATAGTGCAGGCTTCAGGGTTTCACAACTATGATGCATCAAATCTGCCCGAATTGGGCTTTGGTAAAAGTCCGGATGTAGTCGACCAGTCGGGCCTTGAAAAACTTGCAGTCGAGTCTAACGGCGCTCCGATTCGACGACCGTCCGATAATTCCGAAGTGGAATGTGTTGCATTCATCCAGTGTGCAGGGCAAAGAAGCGAGAAGGAAAATCATCTGCCGTACTGCAGTGGTCACTGCTGCAATACCAGTATCAAGCAGGCGTTGTATTTCAAGAACGCCAATCCGAATGTTGACGTGAACATCATTTATGATGACTTGAGGACACCCGGCAACGGCGAAGATTTTTA
This sequence comes from Arenicellales bacterium, assembly GCA_965219265.1. Lineage (GTDB taxonomy): Bacteria > Pseudomonadota > Gammaproteobacteria > Arenicellales > JAJDZL01 > JAJDZL01. Next base: position 1,790,558 of record OZ244730.1, on the reverse strand, counting down.
TCGAAGCGCTCAGCTCAAGGGCGTTAATTTCACAAAAGGCAGCGTAGAGTCAGTTGACTCGATAGACGGCAAGCTGGAAGTAAGGTTCAACGATAAAATTCTGGCACAAGACAGCATGATGCAGGTGGACATGGTTGTGCTCGCCACCGGTCAGATTCCAAATTCCGGTCAGAATATCGAAACCGAAATGGAACAGTCTTCATCGGAGGTGCGCATTCCGGTAGATTCAATTCTCAATCTCGATTATCGACAGGGAAAGGATTTGCCGCATTTGCAAAATGGATTTTCGGATTCTCACTTTATCTGCTTTCCGTACGAAACGCGCAGAACAGGAATTTATGCTTGTGGTCCGGTAAGAAGACCGATGGATATTGCTCAGGCGATGGAAGACGCAACTGGAGCTGCAATGAAAGCCATTCAGGCTGTTGAAAGTGCCTATTCCGGCCGTGCTGCGCATCCTAGATCAGGAGACTTGAGTTTTCCGTCATTTCGCAAAGAAGGGTGTACTCAGTGCAAGCGATGTACGGTAGAATGTCCATTTGGCGCGATTGATGAAGATGAGCGAGGTTATCCGGTGTTCAACGAATCTCGTTGCCGCCGATGCGGAACCTGCATGGGAGCTTGCCCAGTTCGTGTTATTTCGTTCGAGAATTACTCGGTCGAAACAGTGGGTCAGCAGATTAAGGCAGTCGATATGCCGGACGAATTCGAGGAAAAACCCAGAATTCTGGTACTAGCGTGCGAAAATGATGCCTATCCGGCGCTCGACATGGCTTCGAGAAATCAGTTTCACTATAGCCCAATCGTTCGAACCATACCGGTGCGCTGTCTAGGATCGGTTAATTCAATCTGGGTGACCGATGCACTCAACAGCGGCTATGATGGCGTGATGCTGATGGGTTGCAAGCGAGGCGAAGACTATCAATGCCATTTTGTCAAAGGTTCGGAACTGGCACACGACCGCATGAGCAAAATTGATGATACACTTGAGCAATTGCAGCTTGAAACGCAGCGGGTGGTTACGCACGAAGTCGAGATCACCGATGTTAGTCGAGTTTCGCAACTGATTAACGAGTATGCTCAAACCATAGATGAAATCGGTCTAAATCCATTCAAGGGGTTTTGAATATGTCAGCCGACGATCTGAATACTTCTATGGTTGAACAGTATCGCAACGACTTCCTGAAGGAAGTTGAGGCGAATGTCGAAGACGGCAATTGGGTCAAGATGTGCATGCAGTGCGGAGTGTGTTCCGGTTCGTGCACATTTGGGCCTCACTGGGAACATCCACCGCAGGAATTATTCATGCTGATCCGTGCCGGCAAGCGCGAGGAAGTGCTGACTTCGGATTCGGTGTGGATGTGCACCTCCTGCTATAGCTGCATCGTTCGATGTCCACGAGATATCCCGATTACCCATATCATGCATGGTCTTGCAAGTTACGCCCATCGGTTGGGTTTGGCTCCAAAAATGAATCCAACTAGAAAGTTTTCCAAGATTTTCTGGGACAATCTTGTAAAAACCGGACGGGTCAATGAGATGCAGCTGACGATTCGGCTTTATCTGATGAATGGTTTGATAGAGGGCATCAAAACCGGGTTTTCCATGAGAAACATCGGACTCGGAATGCTGCTCACGAAGCGTATGAATCCGATTGGAATTCTTGGAATTGGCGGCTGCAAGGGCAAGAAAGACATTCACCGTATGCTGGCAAAAGCGAAAGAGATTGAAGATCGCCGTAAAGGCTACGCCAACTAGTTGAGGGAAGAACCATGGCAAAGAAAGAATATTCATTTTATCCCGGTTGTTCGTCGGAGCGACGATCTTCGGCATCCAACTACATGGTGTCTGTTGAATCCATGTGCAATATATTGGACATTACGCTCAATGAGATTCCGGACTGGAATTGTTGTACCGCCTCCATCGGATATGCAGAAGGCGGAGAGCTCCCGCGTCATGCACTGAACGCGAGAAACATTGCACTGTCTGAAAAGCACAATGGCGGTCAGGACATTGTTGCCACTTGTGCAGCTTGTTGGATCGGTGCCAAGGAATCTCAGGAACGGCTCAACGAGTCAAGTGTCTTGATGAACGACACCATGGAAGTTCTCAAGGAAATCGGACTGGATTCTGATTTCAAGAACGAAGTGCCTATTCGTCACATGGTCGAAGCACTGATTGAAGATATTGGTTATGAAGGAATGGCCGAGCCAATCGTGAAACCCTTGGACGGAATAAAATTCGCCGGATATGTGGGCTGCCAGACCAACCGGCCTTTTGGCATCGATGGAGAATCGTATGAAAATCCGATGTATCTCGACAAGATGGTGGAAACGGTGGGCGGAGAGCCGATTGAAGAGTACGACCAGAAGGTAACCTGCTGTGGTGGTGCATTAGCATTCTCTGAGCCGGAAAAAAGTCAGGAGCAGATCAAGGACATTGTAGAATCGGCTTATGACCATGGCGCAGACATGATCGTCACACCCTGTCCGGTTTGTCAGATGAACGTTGAAATCTATCAGGAACAGATCAACAAGACCTACAAAACCAACTTTGACATGCCAGTTACCTACTACAGTCAGTTGATGACTGTTGCATACGGGGGCACTGCCAAGCAAGCGGGACTGGACGGTCAAATCATTAAAGCGAAGAAACTGGAAGAAATCGCAAAAAGCTGACAACTTTGCCTGTCGACATTGTGCAGTGGCTGAAATTCGAGCCATATCGGTTGATCTCGACAATACGCTGTGGGATGTCGTTCCGGTCATCGAGAAGGCCGAGAGAAACAGTTATCAGTTTCTCAGCGAACGCTATCCCAGGATTACCGAACAGAACTCCTTTGAAGAAATTCTTGATCTTCGAGAGCATCTGTTCGACAGCCTCCCGAACGTCCGACACGACCTGACCGAACTCAGAAGGCAGGTTTATATTTATCTGTTGGACAAAGCCGGTTACGATACCGGCGATACCGAAGAGTTGCTCAGCCTATTCCTGATCGACCGCAATAATGTCGATCTCTATCCGGATGTCATCCCGGCGCTTGAAACCTTATCCCGAAAATTTCGTCTTGTGACACTTTCAGATGGCAATTCCGATCTATCGAAAATTGGAATTCGCAAGTTTTTTGATGGTTGTGTTTATGCTTCAGATGTCGGGTTTATGAAACCGCATCAAGCAGGATTCTTGAAAGTCTGTGAAATTGCGGGCACCGATCCCAGTGAAACACTACACATTGGCGACCATCCTGACTCTGACGTAAATGGCGCAAGACTGGCAGGTTTTCAGTCCATGTGGATTCGTCGAAATGGAGAGCATTGGGAGCACCCATTCTTGCCGGATTACAGTATCGTGTCAATGACAGAAGCAGTTGAAAAACTGTGCTGAGCAGGTATTGCAAGGAGCAGTCTGACGCGTGAGTTTGTAACTAACTACATTGCATAAATTTATTCGTTCAGTTACGAAACTTTACAAAATAAGGGTTTGTCATGCACAACTTCTGGGTAGTGGCGTACGCAGACAATCTCAATCAGTGCGGGCGAACCTACATGGATCATAGAATTCACTTATCGATTGCCGTTAGCCCTTTTGCGCCCGTTGTCCCGGTGTCGCTTCCATGTGTCAGTGAAACCGTATACCGATTCCGTTTCAAGTAGTTTTCGGGGGAATAACAGCATCATGGATACACCGATCATATAACTAATAATTAACAAACCTAGTTAGTGCCCGGATAAAATTCCGCTTGCAGGCCTCTAAACGGGCAATTCCAAATCCGAGCTTCTTGAGATTGGAGGAAGACTGTTGGCGCCGGGCTATGAGGATCTAAACGACCATAACCCGCTGCGCGATGACAGTGCCCTGACGCTGGCGAGCCGTTGAGGAGTTGTGACTGGCGCAACTCATGTGATTGTGGGTTTATTCGTCTTCAAAATGACCTGCCTCCGCAAAAGTGCCACCTTGGTATTGAATGTCGTCATCGTCCCATTCTGATCTCGGAACGTTTTCCTCAATCATTGATCGAAATGGTTCAGAATTGTCTTTCGGTGACCAACCAAGGGATGATGCATGACTATTGTCCCACCACTGTTCCTGATTGTCAGAGACGCCATACATAATCAACGCGCCAACGCGTTCGGCTTCGAAAACCCGTTTGGTCAATCTCACAAAGTCGTTGGGACTTAGCCAGGTGGCCAGCATTCTCCGATCTTTTGGTTCCGGAAAACACGATCCAATTCGAACTGAAACGCTCTCGACGGCGAATTTGTCAAAATAGTACCGGGCGAGGATTTCGCCGAAGCATTTCGATACGCCGTAGAGGCTATCCGGCTTTTGAATCGAGTTTCCGTCTAGTTTGCTCTCTCTCGGATGGAATCCGACTGCATGATTCGAGCTTGCGAATAAAATTCTCTTTCCACCATGCCGACGCGAGGCTTCAAATATGTTGTACGTTCCTCGAATGTTTGAATTCAGGATTTCCTCAAACGAGCCTTCTGCACTTTTGCCGCCGAGGTGGACGATCTCGTCAACTCCGTCAATCATCTCTGTCACGCTGTCAAGATCAGCAAGGTCACACAGAACTATCTCTTCGTGATTGGCAGGCTTGCCAAGATCGCGCACGTCTGTGAGGCGAACATTCCGGTCCCAGTCTTTGAGCGCTTTTCGAAGCAGTTGCCCCAATGCACCTACTGCGCCCGTAATCAGAATTGTACGCATAATCTCGTCGGTGTCGGTTTGGTAGACGATTTGAATTCCATCACCAAATCCATCTATTTGAATAGGTTTGGCAAAGTCATCGATACTGCCGGAATGTATGTAACCACAATTAGGGCAAACAGCAGCGCCAGATAGAACGGCCATATGGTCTTGAGAGTATCCTCAATCCGGATTTTCGCAACCGCGCAGCCGACAAACAAGACTGATCCTACCGGTGGGGTAACGAGACCAATCCCCAGGTTAATCATCAACACGATACCGAACTGCACAGGGTCCATACCGAGTTTCTGAACAATCGGCAGAAAAATCGGCGTGGTGATTAAGATGAGAGGTGACATGTCCATAAAGGTGCCGAGAAAAAGCAGGATGAAATTGATTATGAGGAGGATCACAATCGGGTTGTTTGATATGCCCTGCAATAGATCAAACAGCAGTGCGGGCACTTGGTTCAACGCAAGCAGCCAGCCAAACGCCGAAGCCATACCAATAACTAACAGAACAATCGCGGTCGTGCGAACAGCGTTAGCTGTTGCAACAATGAACTTCCGCCAGGTCAATGATCGATACACCAAAACTGTCACGCAAAGTGCATAGATCACAGCTATAGAAGAAGATTCCGTTGCAGTGAAAATGCCCGATAGCACACCTCCAACGATGATGATCGCCGTCATCATGCCAGGCAATGCTGCGGCGAACGTGACTGCCAAATAGCGAAACCCAGGAAATGCTTCAGATGGATACCCTCGCCGTACCGCAATGACGTACGCGGCAATCATCAGACAGATACCTGTGAATATGCCAGGAATGAAACCAGCCAGAAACAGTGATGCGACCGACACCGTCCCTCCTGCTGCAATTGAGTAGATAATCATATTGTGGCTTGGAGGAATGGTTAGGCCAATTGTGGCGGAAGTCACCGTGACATTGACTGAATAATCGTCGTCGTAACCTTTTTTCCGCATCATTGGGATCAGTGTTGCTCCCAACGCAGATGCATCTGCAACTGCCGACCCGGATATGCCACCAAACAGCATTGATGTGACCACGTTGACCACCCCAAGCCCACCCCGAACATGTCCCACGGCTGCATTGGCAAGGCGGACTAGCCGGTCTGCGATCCCGCCATGCAACATCAACTCCCCCGCATATATGAAGAAAGGAATGGCAATAAGGGCGAACACATTCATGCCTGATGCCATGCGCTGCATTACAATCAATGGTGGCAAGTCCATGTAAAACACTGTAGCGACTGACGACAGACCAAGTGCAAAGGCCACAGGTACTCCAAGTACTAGTGCAGCGAAAAACGTTCCAAAGAGAATGAGGAGAATCATTGGTCGGTTCTCGTTCGTTCCACCCGGTCCGAATTTTGCGAAAATAGTTCAGCAATGTGTTCAAGTGAGAACACTACGATGAGCGCTCCCGCCACAGGAAACGGCAAATAGCTTAAGCTTGTCGGCACCCCTAGGGTGGGTATGACATGTGTCCACGTAGAGATCGCGATCTTGCTGCCGTAAATGACCATGGCAACACCAAATCCGCCGATGAGCAGGTGAGTGATCAATTCAGCAAACCACTTTACCCGGGCCCCGAAAGATTCCCTAACCAGCACCAACCCTAGGTGAAATTTTTCTCGCACTCCAACCGCAGCGGCAAGCAATATGTACCAATTCATCAAAACGAGCGACAAACGCTCGGACCAATGTGGAGTGTTGTTGAGGATATATCGTCCCCATACCTGCCAACCGATGATTATCGTCATTGTCACCAAGCCAGCCGCCGCCAAATACAACGAGATCCAAGCAATACGGCTCATGACCTTGGAAAATTGTGGCAGCATTGACAGCCTTGACCAAGTTAGGGCATTTCTGAATAATTCAGTGAATGCGCCGATTTATGTGAGAGGACGATGTGGAATACAAAAAACTTGAGGGGCGTCCGCGTAAACGACACGTCAAAACAGGTTGCAAGGTTCACTGCGCACTCGTCAGGTGCCTTCCGGCGAATTTTCGCTTCGCTTGCCAACATTGATCCTTAAAGCATCCGGCACTGTGTCAACAAATGATCCTTGGACAGCACTGAATTAACCAGCGCACACGACACATGCAGATGACTCAGGTTCTTTGGCAAGCCTTTGCATCGCGCCTTGCGGTTCGGGGTAGTGGGGCTGTATCAGGGCAACCAGTTCTTTACAAGGAACACCCCGCTGCATTTCGTACAGAAACCACCGTTTGCGGGTTTTCATGTGGAATTCTCAAAACCTTGGGAAGTGCGGGTTGGCTGGCGCATGGGAATCTATCTCCTCAATCGAGTTGAATTTCTTCAGTGATGCTTGGATTATAGTACCACGAACCAACCTGAATAAATCAGATGCCTTAGCAATGAAAAAGGGACACCGAAACTTGTTCAATGTCCCCTTTCCATTTGTTGCGGTGTGAGTCTATTCGACGTCTTGGATTCGTGTCACCAATGCCTGTAGTGCATCGGTGCCGGCAAACCTTTCGTAGACAGGTTTCATGGCATCAATAAAGGGTTGTTTGTCCACCGAGTCAATCACCATGTTACCGTTTGCGATCACTTTTTCCTTGGAGCTTACTACCCTGGCGTTCCAGAGTTCACGCATGACCGGCACTGACAGTGTGGCAGCCTTACGAACCAACTGTTTGTCTGTCGCTGAGAGCTTATCCCAAGCGATTTTCGAGATGACTAAGACCTCTGGAGAAAGCGAATGCTGATCAAGTGTGTAGTGGTTTGCGACTTCAAAATGCCGGGTGGACTCATAGGATGGCCAGTTGTTTTCCGCACCATCAATCACACCAGTTTTGAGGGCCTCATAGACTTGGCCAAATTCCATAGGTGTTGCATTCGCGCCCAATGCTTCCATGGTAGCAACGAACAGGTCTGAGTTTTGTACCCGAATTTTCATTCCCTTCATGTCTGCTGGGGAGTTAATCGGGCGCTTCGAATTGTAAAAAGAGCGCGCACCAGAGTCGTAGAACGCGAGTCCAACCATTCCGTGCTTTTCCATCGCAGCAAGAATTTCTGCGCCAATCTCACCATCCATCACCTTATGCATGTGATCGATGGAACGGAAAATATATGGGAGAGCCGGTATGGCGGTTTCTGGAATGATACCGTTGAGCGGCGCCAGATTAACCCTGTTTAGCTCGATCGCACCAGCGATGGTCTGCTCGATTGTGTCCTTTTCTTCGCCGAGCTGGCGACCAGCAAACATTTGTACTTGAATTCTACCGTTGGTCCAATCCGAGAGTAATTTACCCACGTGCTCAACGGCTTCAACCGTCGGGTAGCCATCCGAGTGCGTGTCTGCTGCTTTCAGTACGATTCCTTGTGCAGCCAAAGGGCTGCATAGCGCCGCTACAATGAGCATAGATGCTGCGCCAACAAAGTGTCTTAGGTGTTTCATTGATTTGTCCTCCCAATAGGGTCATTTGTTGCTCGACCCCATGATGCTCAATGGCGGGGTCAATCTTGGCAGTTCTTCTTACTCCAAAGCAGAGGGAATGACTGCTGAAAGTGAGTTATCATATCAGTCATAATATCACTTGTCAATAGTCATAGTATGTTATTGTCAATCTCATATGATATTCTGTTGAGATATTCATATGATTAAACAACCAGGACGCAATCACAGCCCGTTACAGGGAACAAGGAGGCGAAACAGCGTGACCCCATCGAGATCAGAAGAACCGCGAAAGAGCCTAACCGTTCAGGTGATCCAAAAGCTGCGAGAAGACATCAGGAAGGGCGTGTACGAAGCAGGCGACAAACTGCCGACTGAGCCTGTACTCGTTGAACAGTTTGGTGTCAGTAGAACGGTAATACGTGAAGCCATTGCAGAATTGCGGGCAGACGGTTTGGTTCGTTCAAGACACGGCATTGGCGTGTTCGTTGAAAAGGCTAAACGGCCGAAAGGCGGTTTGATGCTGCTTAATCAAGTGTCTGAGAGAATTTCAGATATCCTTGAGGAGTTGGAACTACGTGCAGCAGTAGAGATTGAAGCAGCCGGGCTAGCGGCGGAAAGGGCCTCTCCGGCACAAGAGGCCGAGATTCAACGCCATCTATTTGAGTTTTCAAAATTGATGGAAGCGGGGGAACCTACGGCACTGGCAGATTTCGCCTTTCACATGGCAATTGCTCGTTCGACTAACAATTCACGCTTTGAAGAATTTCTCTCCCATCTTGGACGTCGAACCATACCGCGCGCAAAACTTAGTGAGCTTGTTAACGGCAAACATTCACTCCCATATCGGGATGATCAACTCCACGCGGAACATCAAGCAGTGGCTGATGCAATCTTTTCCAAAGATACCTCTGCAGCCCGTGAAGCAATGCGAATTCATCTTGTTGGTTCGCTTGAACGCTATCGAACCTTGGCGCGCCAAGGTGTACAAGTATCAGATGTTGATATGCTCAGAGAGATTGAATGAATCATAGTATCTCTCGTAAATATTCCAAATGAAAAGAGTAAGAATGACGCCATTGAAACTCAAATTCGCCATCGCATCGGGATTACTGTCCTTTCCCGTCACCCACTTCAACGCCGACCGTAGTTTAAACCTCGACAGCCAACAAAAACACATAGCCTGGCTTTCGGAATTCGGTGCATCAGCCCTTTTCGTTGCTGGCGGTACTGGAGAATTTTTTTCACTAAGTCGGTCGGAAATCTCGCGGGTTACCAACGCAGTTAAAGAAGCAGCAGGAAATACTCCGATCATTTCCGGCTGTGGCTACGGCACAGAGATGGCCAAGGAAATTGCCCAAGATGCTGAAGCGATTGGAGCTGATGGATTGCTCTTGTTTCCCCAATATCTGATTGAGGCGACTCAAGAAGGATTGTTCTATCACTTAAAGTCGATTTGTGACGCAACTGATCTTGCAGTCATTGTATACAACCGCGGCAATTGCGTCATTAATGCCGATACACTGATCAAACTGGCAGATCAGTGTCCAAATCTTATAGGCTTCAAGGACGGGACCGGCAACATTGGGCAGGTTCGGGAAATTACCGCAAAGCTAGGTGAGCGGCTTTGCTGCATTGGCGGAATGCCAACCCACGAGTTATATGCTCAAGCATACCATGGAGCTGGTGTAACGACTTATTCGTCAGCCGTCTTCAACTTCATGCCCGAACTGGCTGTCGAATTTTTCAGTGCGATGCGTGATAGCGACTATGAGAAAACGCTGAAAATTCTCAACGAGTTTTTCTTTCCATTTGCAAGGATTCGCGACCGTCGAACCGGATATGCCGTGTCAATCATCAAGGCGGGGTGCTCTCTCATTGGACATTCTGCGGGCCCAACGCGTCCGCCACTGACCGATCTCGCTGAAGAAGAAGTGGATATGCTCCAAGCCCTCGTGGAAAGATTTACGACATGAAGATTCGAAAAGTTCTCACTCACATCCTTCGACATAACCTCGAACACCCTTTTCAAAGCGCATTTTCCACTTTCCACGACCGGTGTGCCTGCCTCGTAGAGATTGTTTGCGACAACGGACTTATAGGTTGGGGGGAGTGTCTTGGCCCACCACTGCCCAATGCAGCAACGGTGCAGACGATGAGCGGTCTGCTGGTCGGGCGTAGTCCGTTGGATATAGAGCCGATCTGGTTGAACCTGTACGATCAATTCCGCGATCAGGGTCAGCGCGGTGTCTCCATGACCGCCTTGAGCGGAATTGATATTGCGCTCTGGGATATCGCGGGGAAATACTTTGACGTACCGATCCATGTGTTGCTGGGCGGTGCGCACAGAACCGACGTTCCTGCATATGCAACCGGCGGATTTCGGCCTGTTGGCAAGGACCATAAGGATGCGGTGGTCGACGAGGTGGCTGGATATGTCTCGGCTGGGTTTTCGGCAGCTAAAATCAAGATTGGATTCGGTGTCGCTGAAGATTGCGAGGTTATCTTTGGCGTCAGGGAGGCAATCGGTCCGGATATCGCTCTGATGATTGATGCGAACCATGGTTTTGACATCATAGAAGCGATTGATTTGGCAAAGCGAGTTGAACCATATGGTATCAGCTGGTTTGAGGAACCGATTGTCCCGGAAAATTTGGAAGCCTATCGAGAGTTTCGGCTGAGGCAACCCCTACCAGTTGCGGCAGGTGAAACTTGGCACGGGAGGCACGCATTTGCCCAGGCTATCAAAGCTCGCGCTGTGGACATATTGCAACCTGATGTTTGCGGATGCGGCGGCATTACCGAAATGAGGAAAATCGTTTCAATGTCAGAAACGGCGGGAATTCGTGTGATTCCACATGTTTGGGGCACCGGTATTGCAATAGCGGCGTCCTTGCAAATGCTTGCGACCTTGCCGCCACAGCCTCCCCGACATGGTCCACGTGATCCGATGTTGGAATTTGACCAGACGTTTAATCCGTTTCGCCAAGCTATTCTTGAAGTGCCAATTTTCCACGACAATGGTATTGTAAAGATCCCGGACGGCCCTGGACTTGGAATCCGTATTCATCGGCCTGCGCTTGACCAATACAGCATCGATTTGTGAATGACCACGATGAGGTGAAAAGATTTAGCGAGTAATATTGAATTTAGTGAATACGGATCTCCGTTTGCTCAGCCTTGGGAGCTAGCTGGTATGGCGGATTCTGTGAAAAACCGCTTACGATGCCGGGTACCCTATCCACCGGTATTTTGGACCGTTAGCTCAGTGGGTAGAGTAAATTCCTTTTGAAAAATTCGTGTCACTTTCAATCGCCCCCGCTAACAGGCACTTGTTTGGCTCATTTGATAGAAAATTCCCTTTTATTGCGACCTTTAACACGAAACCAAACTTTGAATTCGTCTACTCACTTGGATAGTTACCTTTTCTTTGATCTTGGCGCCAGTGCATCCTGAAGTCCATCACCCAGAAAATTGAAAGAGATAACTGTAACGAAGATCATCAACCCCGGGAAGAAAGCCAGGCTTGGCGCTTCCCATATCAACTCTTGAGCATTGGTGAGCATGTTTCCCCAACTCGGCGTTGGAGGGTGAATGCCAAGCCCAAGGAAACTGAGAATTGACTCGAAAAGAATGATATTTCCGACCGACAGAGTGGCCGCAACAATGATCGGTGATGCCAGACCCGGAAGAATATGTGCGACGATAACTCGACTGGCGGGAACGCCGAGTGCGTGTGCCGCCAAAATGTAAGGCTGTTCGCGCATTGACAAGACCGAGCCGCGAACTAGTCGGGCGACTCCAGTCCATCCTACTAAAGACACAATGACGATGATTCGATAAAGCCCGACATCTTCGTGGTAGGCAATCTCTGGCGGGATGCCAAGTTTGCCGAGGTCGATCACGGCAAGCACAATCAAAAGCGGCAACAGGGGGAGTGCGATGACACTGTCGGTCGTTCTCATCAGCAGACTGTCTATCCAACCTCCATAGTATCCAGCGACTAGGCCAATTGTAGTGCCGATGGTGGCCGCAAATAGTGCCGCAGTGAAGCCAACGATCAATGATATACGGCCACCATAAGCCAGCCGTACCAACAGGTCGCGACCGAGTTCGTCGGTCCCTAACGGATGTTCGGCAGAGAACGACAGAAAGCGGGAAAACAGATTGATTTTCGATATATCCGTGCCCAGCAGTGTTTCGATGATAGGAGCCGATATGGTGAACAAGATTAACAGGAACAGTATTCCTGCACTGAACATCGCAAATCGGTGCAGCAGCAGACGCCTGGCAAGATTTTCCAATCGGTTCATATCAGTCGGCGCGGTATGAGATTCGTGGGTCTAGAGCCGCATATGAAAGGTCAGCGACAAAATTGGCGGCGAGAGTTACGCCAGTTGCCATCAGCAAACCGATCAAGGCCAGATTGTAGTCGCTGCCTTGTATGGCATCAAAGAGCAGTTTTCCCATGCCTGGATAACCAAACATGATTTCTGTAATCAGGGCACCTGAAAAGAAGGTGCCGATATCCAACGACAGGACAGTTACAACTGGAATCATAGAATTTCGCAGCGCATGTCTTCTCACCACCTGCCGGTCTGACAATCCTTTCGCGTATGCAGTGAGAATGTAGTCCTGTTGAAGTGATTCGTGCAGCGAAGCTCGCATATATCGGGTAACTCCGCCGATGCTCACGATTGCTAGAGTAATGACTGGTAGTATCAGTCCTCTGACTTGCTCAAGAAATCCAGCATCACCCAAGGGTATTGCGTTCGCTGGAAGCCAGCCAAGAACAACAGAAAACAGCAGAATCAGCATCAGTGCGAGCCAGAACGCAGGTATTGAAATGCCGGCGAAGCAGAGCAGGTTGATGGAATAATCGGTCAGGCTGTGTATGCGTCTTGCAGCGAGAACGCCAGCCGGAATTGCAATCGCTACGGATACCATGAATGCGATTCCCATCAGCAGCAGTGTTTTTTCTAGTGCGCCCCACAGAACCACAAGAACTGGCTTGGCGTACAGACGGCTGTATCCCAAATCTCCCTGCAACGCCGAGAACAGCCAATTCATGTAACGTTTTCCCAGTGGTTGATCCAATCCATGCAGTGCCTTCAGCCGAACTGCATCTTCTGCGCTCAGGCGAGGGTCGGAGCTAACCAGAAGATCTATGGGGTCGCCTGGCATCAGTCCGAGCAACATATAGCATACGAACGACATCAGGAAAATGACAGATATGGTCTGGTAAAGTCTGGATATGAGAAAAGTTGTCACGACTCAGATGAACCAGTTTTTGCAGCAAGTACGCAGAACGTTATGCAGCGTATTATTGCGGAATTTCAACATCTTACATTGTATACTTTACCGTCGATACCCATTTGAGTACAGCTTCCCCGGATATCAAATGCAAACCATTCCAGTTATTGACATTTCTCCCTTGCCGGAGCACTCCGATTCCGCTTTGCGAAAGATTGGATCTGAATTGCATGCTGCCGCTCGTGACCACGGTTTTTTCTATGTCAAAGGGCATGGCATACCAGACCGTATTGTCGATTCTACGTTTGCGGTTGCGCAACAATTCTTTGCGTTGCCGAAAGAAATGAAAACGGAAGTGAAAGTGTCCGGCCCCCATCGAGGCTTTCTTCCGATAGGACAGTCTACAATGGAGGGGTATAGTGGAGCTGATCAAAAAGAAAGCTTCATCTGGGGATTTGACATAGGGGTGAATGAAGCCAAAGTTGATGGTGATCAATCCTTGCTGGCGCCAAACCGCTGGCATGAATCCATACCTGAGATGAAAGATGCTCTGAATGCATATTTTGAGTCTGCACATGAAGTCACTTTGAACATATTGTGCGCCTTGGCAGTATCTTTGGGCAAAAGCAGCCATTTTTTTGCCAGTCATTTCAATCGACCCACATCCAGAGGGTCCCTGATTTACTATCCTGCCACAAAGCATTCTTCCAGCGAGTATGGTGTATCTCCGCATACGGATTTTGGATGTCTTTCACTGCTTGCACAACGCTCCAGCGGACTACGCGTTCAAACGAAGAATGGCGAGTGGATTGACGTAGATCCAATACCGGAGACATTCGTAGTCAATGTTGGAGACTTATTGACGCGGTGGACAAACGGGCGCTTTCGCTCGGTTCCACATTACGTGGTGAACGAAGGAAATTCTGTGCGCTATTCGGTTGTCGTTTTTGTAGACCCTGATTCGCAAACTGTAATTGACCCGATTCTCAGTGCCGATGAAACGCCGCTATTCGAGCCAATTAGTTGCGATGCTTATATTACCGGGCGATTTAATCGTTCATTCGTATATCGCCACTGATACCGCTGAATAGCTGAAATAGTTCGATGACTGCCTGGATTCGCATGATTTCCGATTCCGAAGCTGCTGGAGCAGTCAAAGAAGCGCTTGATTCCGCTAGAACGCCGCACGGTACCGTCGATAACGTGTTACGCGTTCATAGTTTGCGTCCACATACAATGCACGGACACACCGCTTTATACCGAAGCGTTCTCCATAATCCGAATAACTCACTTCCCTTGTGGTTCCTGGAAATAGCGGGAACCTACACAAGCATTCTAAATCAGTGTGAATACAGCGTAACGCATCATAGCCTCAATCTCAGGAATCTTATTGCGGATGATGAACGCTTTGAAGCGATACTCAAAGCGTTGCGCAACCACCAGCCCGAGTCCGTATTTCAGGGGAAGGAACTTGCCATGCTTGCCTATGTCCAAAAGTTGACGTTGGCCGTGTCAGATATGGTGAAGGAAGACTTTGATTTCTTAGTTGAGGCAGGGTGTAGTGATGGAGAGGTATTAGAACTGAATCAGGTGGTTGGATATTTTTGCTATGTAAATCGCTTGCTGAATGGCCTCGGTGTTACTACGGAAGGTGACATTATTGGCTATTACTGAATCGAGTGGGAGATAGGTCTATCATATTTCAGCGGTGCTGCACAAGCAGGAAGTCCTGTTCTTGAAAACTGGCAGGCGAAATTCTAGAATTTCTCGTTTGCTATAATTTCTGTCGACCTGGAATTCAGTGTGGATTCTGCTGAATTATCATTGTTCAGCACAAACGGTTAGCTTATGCTCATTGTCTTCGTCTGGCTTTCTTGTCTGACTGTTGCATTAGTTGAGTCGCAAATTAGAATCCCTGCCATTCGTGTGCCGGTGTAGCTCAGCTCGGAAGAGCAGCTGATTCGTAATCAGCAGGTCGGAGGTTCAAGTCCTCTCGCCGGCACCAATCAAACCAATAACTTGTAGATTTTCTCTTAATTCGAGGTATGAAGGGCGAAAGTTTATAACTTGCGCGCCGACGCTTCACTTCACTCAAAGTAATTCCACAATTCGATTGAGCCTTACTTATCGCCATCGTACTTCCGGAAAGGCTGATGCGAACCGTATATTGTCCCTCACCATACTGTTCAAGACGAAAAAGCATTTCGTCGGAATCGAGGATTTCATCCAGAACACCATTATTGTAACTTCCATCAGGCTTTTGGAAGTGTAGATAATTCGCTCCCCGTTGGACAGTCACGCGGACAGTCTCTGATGGAACGTCGTCGAAACGAACCAGGATGTAATGGACCGAGCACCCATCCTAAATAGTGCTGCCGTTGAGATTGAGTTCCTCAAACCAAGCGTTAAAACACTCTTCCCTAACTGGTTGCATACAAATCCAATCCGAGCACGATGGCTCATCCAGTTAGTCAGTTACGAGACCTCGGCCACTGGACTCAATGCTCCACACCGTCTTGCGTCGGTTATCTCATCAGTCTCGCAATGATGCGTCCGGCGACCATCCTCCGAGTGGGAGAAGGGCAGAATGAAGCCCGTTGCTAAGGCAAGGACCAAAGCACCAACGGTTTAGGTGTTGACCTTACGCCCAAAAGTGACCTTCATCTATCGAAGTCCATCACCATCTGCCGGACGCCGTCGCCTCGGTGATCTCCATGATCGGGTAGCGTGGATTCAGCGGTTTTAAAAACCGGCGACTGGCACAAGTGCTTCGCATGGGAGTGCGATTGATCAAGTCGCCGAAGACACTGCAATACGAAGCTTCGCTGTAGCAGCAGGTCAGGCCGCTCAAGCCACTGCTGGAGGGGACGCTTGCGGACCGCATCCGAATCTGGTACGCGAGCGCCCGCCCCGATCTCGATGAAGCTTACTCCTCTACGGGCTGCGGGGGCTGGTCTACCGGAACGATTGCCAAGTCCGGGTAAAGCACGCTCACCACTGCATCAACCGCGTCAATCCGCGCGCCGAGTTGGTGATCCGGGGGATCGGATGTGCGCAAGGAGCATGAATACTTTGCGGAAACAAAGAAGCAGGTCAAGCGGTCGGCTGCAGCTTGATGTTCAACGACTTCATCACCCGATGAATGGTGTCCCAGCGCAACTGCCTGTCGCCGGAAAGAGATTTGTACAAATTCTCCCTGTTCAACCCGGTGTCTTGCGCGATATTCGCAATACCCTTGCTTTTTGCTACGTATCCCAAGGCTGTGACAAACACGGCAGGGTTGTCATCTTGGAAACAGTCTGCCAAGTATTGTGCGATCTCCTCTTCGGATTGCAGGCCGTCGACTGGGTTAAATTCCATCAATTTCACTTTCATCACTCACACCTCGTCTATGCTTTTCATAATCTCTTTGGCTTTTTTTATGTCGCGGGTCTGGCTGGATTTGTCACCGCCACACAAAAGAAGAATGACAACACCTCGTCGCATCGTGAAATAAATCCTGTAGCCTTGGCCAGCAAAGATGCGCATTTCGCTCACGCCGCCACCGACCGAAGCAATATCGCCCAAGTTGTCGCTGGCAACACGGGTCAGACGCTTGGCAATCACTTTCGCGGCGTTTCGGTCTTTCAAACCTTGGTACCACTTGTTGAAGATTTCCGTGGATGCAATTTCATATTGCATGGTCGTATTGTAGCTAATACGCTACAAATGTCAAGCACGCGGATGAAAATTCTGATTCTCGACGGGCTGTAGCGGTTGGCCTACGAAAACGACCGGCCGGTGCCGAGAAGTACGTGTTCCACGGCATCGATCAGGAGAATCCATGCACCGAGATCGTGACCCAGCGGATCAACAGCGAAGGGAGGATGCGCGGTCGATTGGCTTGACAGAACAGTAGAAACTGCTTGCGTCGTCGGTTTCAAGGCGGGGGCGCAAGGGGAATTAGAATAATGCCGCTACCGTGAGGCGGGAGCAAAGGATTGAACGTTCACAGAATCTGCTGATCACCGGTCCCTGTGGCAACGGCAAGACTCACTTGGCTTGCGCCCTCGGCCACCAAGCCTGTAGGCTCGACCACTCGGAACACTATGCCAAAGTGTCGCTCCCTCGTCGGCTGGTGGCATACGGACTCAGCTGCGATCATTTCCCTCCCGTTTGATTTATAATCCCGCCGTAAGTCATTGATTGAGGCGTTGGAAAAAACTGTCATTTTGTCTAAATCCTTTGATTTGAAAGAGAAATCAATCGCTTCGTAATCAGCAGGTCGGAGGTTCAAGTCCTCTCGCCGGCACCATAAATTCATCCTTCAGGCGTTTCAGTCGAGTCGGGCGCTCGCAATGTACATGGAGAATGCTTCACACCAGATTATGACATTGTCAAGTTCAGTTGCATTGAACTCCGGCGGCAGATCAAACTCCAGCGGTCCAGAGAATACTCTCAGTTTGGATATTTCGATTGCCTGAGGTTTGATCCGTCGAAAGTCGTCTCGACTGTCTACGAATTTTGTCGTCATATAAATTCGATAGTCAGGACCCGGCGCCAAGTTTACGTCATCTTCGAATACGAGCTTTCCGCCGGACAGTCGGATTGTGCCTTCCCCCCAATGCAAAGCATCGGATCCAGGACTATTTCGATCAAAAGCCCCAGTTGGGTCGGTTTCCGAAAATATCGGTACCGTTGTCAATTCCTCGTTTTTCGACCACCATTCAATCAGTATCGGCAAACTGTAGATACCCGCACCAAATCCTATTGCACCGCCTGCAATTAGCCCAATCATTAATCCCGCCAGCCATCGTTTCATAATGACGATCGTAACCCCTTAATTTTCAAAGCATTAATTCTGTATTAGTAAATGAGCTAGTAAAAATAATTTTCCTTGATTTGTGCCTGAGCTTGATCACAGACGGACAAGCTTACAGACACGCGAATGATGACTCACGAAATGATGCGACACCCTCTCTGGTTTGAGTCATTGTATTAAACAGTCGCAATAATGCAAAGTACCCTAAACGGCGAATTCTTTTTCATTTGTGTTTGACCTTGTAATTTATATGGCAATTTCCGGCTCAGCCGTCATTCTGAATGATGTTATCGAATGACTTCTGAGAATTGGTTGCTTCTTCCAGCAGCCATTTCCTAAAGGCGGCAATCCTTGGTTGAGTGACAACTTTGTGTGGACAAACAATATAGTAGGATACTGGCGACCTGCTATAGACATTGAACAGTTTGATCAGGCGGTTGCTCTCAAGATCTTTCTCAACGTGTGCACTTCGGGCAAGAGCGATGCCTTGGTTGTCTATGGCAGCTTGGATGCACATACTTGTATCAGGGAAATGCGAGCCTCTTGGCAATGATTTGATAGTGATTCCAGCATCTCTGAACCAGTCTCTCCAGCGCGGACAAATATCGAAGGAGTGTCGATACAATAGTGGATAGTGAAACAGATCCGCGGGATTTTCGGGTGGCGTCAAACGTTTTTGAAAATCAGGACTGCATACTGGAAAGACGTATTCTTGCAGCATTGGATCGACGTGTAGGCTAGGCCATTGGCCGTGACCGAGACGAATGGCAATATCCACTTCATCCTTTCCAAAATTTACGAGATCATCGGAGGTTGAAATCCAGACACTGATATCAGGATAGAGTTCATTGAACTTTCCAAGACGAGGTACCAGCCACTTCACTGCGAATGACTGTACCAGGCTCACTCGAATTGAAGAGCGAGTTTCCGTGTTGGTGATTTCGTTTAGAACGCGATTCATGCTTTCCAGGAATTCCCGCACAATTGGAACAATCAGCTGTCCTTCTTTGGTGATGATCAAGCGCCTGCCTTGACGTTCAAACAGCTTGAAGTCCCAAAGTTCTTCAATGTGCCTGATTTGATGGCTGACTGCACTTTGCGTAATGAACAGCTCATCCGCAGCTTTCGTAAAACTGAGATGCCGAGACGAAACCTCGAATGCGCGCAGAGCCGCCATTGGGGGGAGTCGATTATTCAAGATCTAATGAATTCAATCAGTGCCAACTAGATAGCGAATTAATTTTTCATGCATCGGAACAGCGAAGGGAATTACTTTTAGTCAGGAACTCACTAAAAATCGGTTTCATAATTAGCATGAGCATTTACTCATGTATTTAGGACAAAATTTCCTGCAAATCGTTGTTATACTGTATTATATTCATATCAAGTTCTAATTACGTATATGAAATTACTCATATATTATAAACAAATTAGATACGACAGGGATGATTTCTGGAGCAGGGACGCTCCATTTCCCTCCTACAAATTTGATTGTCTCGTTCAAATTTTCGATTGCGAGCGATTCCTGCTGGTTAACAAGTCGAAGTCTAGCAAAATTAAGTTATTTCAACGTTGCAGTTTGAATAAACATGGTTCACTTTTGAACCAAAACAGCGATATTCTACGCGAATTCAAACAACGAGCCTATACTCTCTACTGCAAGAACGAGAGTCTTCAAGAGCGCCAATTCGCGTTGGCAAATTTGTGATCAAATATCTTGTAAATTCCAAAGAAAATGAAATTACACTACTCGGAGTAGAGATTCTCAAGAGGCTTTTTCGCCTTGAAAGAATATCGATGATGATGTGGTTGGAGACAGGAGAGTTTTTGATTGCTCTATTTCTCATTATCCGTCCTTCGAACCAACATGACAATTTGGATAACGAAGGTCGACAATCTGTAGACCAGTTGACCATCCTTGAATCTGATATAGAATCTATGCATCTGACCTTGAATCGTCCTGCAACTCGATGAATAACGACACACATTATGTCGAATCAAAAGTTAACACAGATTCCATTGATTTGATGATTCGACTCGATTCGTTCAAGCATACTGAAACCAGTAGTTTTCAACGCAAACTCGGAACATGAACCTCTACTCATTACTGCAAGAACGGGAAGTTTCAAGAACGCCCATTCGCGTCGGCATGGTCGGTGCTGGAAAGTTCGCCACCATGTTCATGGCGCAAATCATTCGAACTCCAGGAATGAGTCTTGATGTTGTTTGTGACTTGAACCCCGACCGTGCCCGCAAGAATCTGAGTACTGCAGGATTTCAGGATTCCAAAATTTTCAATAGTCCTCAGAAGACTTACGCTAACAGTGACGTATTTGTAACTGATGACATCAATGATGTGTTACGAGCAGGCAGCGTTGATGTAGTCATTGAATCGACCGGAGATCCTGTTGCAGGAGTGAGCCATGCTTTACAGAGTATCGGTTGCGGTATCGATATCGTAATGGTCAATGTAGAAGCAGATGTACTGGCAGGTGCTTCATTGGCTAAGAAAGCGCGGGAGCACAACGTGATTTATTCTCTCGCCTATGGCGACCAGCCAGCACTTATTGTTGAACAGGTGGATACCGTTCGATCTATGGGACTGGAGGTTGTCTGCGCTGGCAAAGGTACAAAATATCTTCCTTCGTATCATCAATCGACACCTGATACAGTGTGGAATTATTACGGACTGACAAGAGAAGACGCTGAGCGCGGAGGCATGAACAGCAAAATGTTCAATTCTTTTCTTGATGGCACCAAGTCTGCAATTGAAATGACGGCCGTGGCAAACGCGACTGGTTTGAAACCGCCTGAAAACGGCCTTTCGTTTCCGCCTTGTTCCGTTGACGAGCTTGGCTCGATTTTGAGGCCTGAGAGTGAAGGGGGAGTGCTGGCAAAAAAAGGAATGGTCGAAGTGATTTCTTCGCTTCACCGAGATGGCTCAGAGGTGGAACGAGACTTGCGCTGGGGCGTATACGTAGTATTTGAAGCAGGAACTGAGTATGTAGAGCGATGTTTCAAAGAATATGGACTGGTGACAGACTCGACAGGAAAATATTCAGCGTTGTATCGACCTTATCACCTGATTGGACTTGAACTAGGTGTCAGCGTGGCATCGGTTGCACTGCGTCGAGAACCCACGGGATCACCAGTTTCCTTTTCTGCAGATGTCGTTTCTGTTGCCAAACGGAATCTTGGAGTTGGCGAAGTTCTGGACGGAGAGGGCGGAAGTACCGTGTGGGGCAAAATTGTGCCAGTTGCACATTCTCTAAAAATCAAGGCAGTACCCATCGGGCTGGCTTCAGGAATTGAGGTGTGCAATCCAATTCCGAGAGATGGTATTGTAACTTGGGACGATGTTCGAGTTCATGACCGCTCAACCGCCCACAAACTGCGCAAACAGATGGAAATGGATTTTTCCGAATAGTCCAGAAGTTTGCTATTCGATTCGTCTGAATACCGCGCACTGTGCGGGATGTGGGGCATTGGGATTTTCAACATCAATCACGATTCGGTCCCCTGTATTGAATTGACTTCCCCTTAGACGGCCAAGCGATAAGTTGTCGGCTCCGTCCATCGCAATCAATGCAAATTGGGTTTCTTGGCCGTGTGCATCTACTCCTGTAGTCAACTCTCTGATGGCTCCAGTGCCTTCCAACTCGCGCCACTCAGTGTGACAATGGTCGATGTCGCAGATTATTTTAGGTGGGAAACTGGTTCTGCCACATCTCGGACAGAAAGTTCCAAGTGCCCGGCCTTCGACTAGTGCTTTGAAATATTGGTCCAATGCACCAAAGGAATAGGAGTAATCAAGTTCTACCTTAAGCGGGAAATAATTCATGAGAGTATGTGTTTTTGGTGGCGACGTTCTCGTTTCTCATACTTTTGAATCACAAAGTTCAAAACACTCCGTAGCAGATTTTGCAGATATCAGCCAACTGTGATTGTAATTCAGCAGTTTCTGGCATAGTAGTTTGAAGGCACATCAATCCATAGTGACAACGATGTTTCCGATATGTTGCTTTCGGATGAACTGTGCCTGTGCTTCTTGAAGTTGGGCGAGCGGGTAGGTGGTAGCAAGAATCGGCGAGACCTCGCCACGCTCAATATAGCCGACCAGTTTGCCAAAGGTATCCGGAGCAACGACTGTGCATCCAGTGAACGTCAAATCACGCAAATACAGCGTGCGAAGATCCAATTCTACAATCGGGCCTGCGATCGCGCCAGCGCAGGTATAACGACCACCTTGCGCAAGCAGATCAGTCAAGTTCTTCCAATTAGCACCACCGACAATGTCAGCGACTACTGTGACTGAATGCTTTCCAATTGCGGTACCAACTGCGGATTTGAGATCAGCGGAATTGCGATCGATAATTGCATTCGGAGATAATTTTTCCAACTGACCATGCTTGTCCTTCGCGGCCATTGCAATTGTGACAGCTCCTCGGCGATTTGCGAGTTGTACAAGAGCGGACCCCACTCCACCGGATGCTCCAGTAACCAACACCGTGTCAAGTTTTGTGACATTCGCGCGCTCAAGCATGTTTTCAGCGGTCACCCAGGAAGTTGCGAAAGTTGCCAGTTCTGCATTCGACAGGCTACTTTCGATTATGTGTACCTGATTCGAATTAACAACGGTATATTCAGCAAACCCTCCGTCGCACTCCGAGCCAAAAAATCCGCATTTTTCAAGATTCAACGGATCCTGCCAGTCTCGCAGCCAGCAGTCAATCATCACATGTTTATCTAGAAGTTCTCGGCTCACGCGGCTGCCGATGGCGAGCACAGTACCGGCGACATCGGCCCCTTGAATTCGCGGGAATGACAGTGCATTCTGACCCCAGGCAGCATCTCCACTATCTGCGGATTCCACAGTACAGTCGCTGGTTGCTGTCGAGACACTTTTTGAGTACCAACCTGTGCGGGTGTTGACATCAGTGTTGTTCAGCCCACATGCATGAACCTTGATCAGCACATCATCATCGCCAGGAACGGGTACTGGCCAGTCTTCATAGTAAACCAGTTGGTCAAGGTCTCCGTGACCGACAAGCACGACTGCTTTCATGGTTTCTGGAATCTTCCTCATCTACGGGCTTTCATTACTTTAAATTCGATTTCGACAAAATCGCCTTTGCAACTCGTGAAGCAGGTGGTCGTTGCAATTCGGAGAAAACAAATTCTGATACCTTGATGAGTGAATCCAGATTGATGCCTGTTTTCACTCCCATTCCATCCAGCATGTAGACTACATCTTCAGTTGCAACATTGCCGCTTGCCCCACTTGCATACGGACATCCGCCCAATCCCCCAATTGAGCTGTCGATGACGGATACTCCATGCTCCAATGCTTCCCTGATATTTGGCAGCGCCTGGCCATAAGTATCATGGAAATGAACAGCGACGGAATCTAACGAAACTATATTTGCAAGCTCAGCGAGCAGCTTGCGGATTCCGTTGACTGTGCCAACACCAATTGTGTCTCCCAGCGAGACTTCATAGCAGCCCATGTGAAACAGTTTTTCAACCACAGGAATGACTTGCTTCTCAGCAATAGTCCCTTCGTAAGGGCAGCCTAGAACACAGGAAACGTAGCCTCTTACCGGAATTTCCAGCTCTTGTGCTCGATCAATCACAGGTTTGAACCGCTGAAAAGACTGCTCAATGCCGCAATTCGTATTTTTCATGGAAAATGTTTCAGATGCAGCCGAAAACACCGCAATTTGATCGACTCCAGCTTCAATTGCAGCGTTCATTCCAGTCATGTTGGGTACCAAGGCCACAAACGCGACATCTTGTCGGCGGCGCACAGCATTCAATACCTGACCGGTATCTGCCATTTGCGGAACCCACTTAGGCGATACAAAACTTCCTACTTCCAGAGTCTTGATTCCGCACTTTGACAATCGATTGATTAATTCCACGCGGAATTCAATTGAGGTTTGGATTGATTCGTTTTGCAGCCCGTCTCGAGGTCCAACTTCTACCAGACGAACTTCAGGCGGACAACTCAATTTTCTGTTCCTTCTGCATTGGAATCCAAAGGTTCAAGCGGTTCGACTACTACGCAAATTGCTCCTTCATCTATCTGTTCATTTTCGCCATAGTTGACGGAAGTTACAATTCCATCCAAAGGACTGGTAATTTGATGCTCCATTTTCATCGCTTCGATTACCATCAGCTTCTGTCCTGTTGCCACAACATCGTTCTTTTTGACTAATGTGCGAACCACTCTTCCTGGAAGCGGAGCAGTCAGCGTTCCAGAACGTTCCATCGGTGCATGGGCGACGGAAATCTTGTCTAAAACCCGTAGTTCATATAGTGAGAATTTGTGAAAAACGAATAGGAGATTCGGCAGATTGACAACTGTTGCCTGCCATTGCGAGCCATCAATTTCGACTGTGATGTTTGTGTCTTGGATTTCCTCAATACTGCAGTTCATCCGTTGCGACCCACACAGAACAACACCATGATTTTGCTGCAGTTGAGTTGTGACATTCTCAATTTCATTGTTGTATTCAAATAAATCTGTAATTTCTTGAATCGAATTAAGTCGCCAACCGGTTGAAGATTTCCATGGAGAGTGCTGATCTGCGTGTTCTTGTTTCTCGGACTTGTTGTGATCAACACGTAGCGTTGAATGAAGTAATAGTGCTGCTATAGCAGCGATTTCATTCGGTAGATGTTCGCATACCTGTGTTAATTCGCTCTGTCGTGTTTCTACGAATCTGACATCAATGTTGTCGTTCAAAAATGAATCGTGTTGCAACAGGTTCGACAGAAAATTTACATTGGTGTTCACTCCCGCAACATGAAGCTGTGAGAGTCCATTCAGCATGCCTTTGATTGCACTGCTTCGATCCGATTCATGGCTGACAATCTTGGCGATAAGAGGATCGTAGTGCTGGTCGACATTGTCTCTTTCTCTAACACCGGTATGCACCAGCAATCCGTCGGATGCAGCTGGTAGAGTTAGATATTCAATGGTACCGGGGGATGGCAGAAACTCCTTAGATGGGTTTTCCGCATAGATACGAACTTCGACTGAGTGACCAACGGGTTGGGCAGGAAGGGGTAAAGCCTTGATTGATTCACCTGCAGCTATTCGCAGCTGCCATTCAACCAGATCGGTACCCGTAATCTGTTCCGTAACTGGGTGTTCAACTTGAAGGCGAGTGTTCATTTCCATAAAGTAGAAACTTTCACCATCAAAAAGGAATTCCACAGTTCCAACGCTGTAGTATTCAAGTGCTTTCGCGAGGGAGACAGCCGATTCATACATTTGAATTCGCAGTTCATCCGCGATATTTGGGGCTGGAGCCTCCTCTATGATTTTCTGATAGCGGCGTTGCGCAGAACAGTCTCGATCGAACAGATGGACGATGTTGCCATGCTTGTCCGCTGCGATTTGTACTTCCACATGCCTGGCCTTTCCGAGATATTTTTCGATGATGACAGCATCATCGTCGAATGCCTCTTTGGCTTCTGATCGGGCCGACAGCAAACTTTCGCTGAATTCACTTTCGTTGTTAACGATTCTCATGCCTCGTCCACCGCCGCCCAATGCGGATTTCAATAGAACAGGAAAGCCGATTTCTTTGGCAGCGGAAATCATGCTGTCCAGATTCTGGTTTGAACTACGGTAGCCTGGCAAGATTCGAACGTTGGCTTTTTCCGCAATTCCAGCTGCAGTGGATTTTGAAGCCATGATTCGAATGGCTTCGGAAGAGGGGCCAACAAATTCGATGGATTCTTTCTCGCAGTTTTCAGCCAGCGCACTGTTTTCGGATAGGAATCCATAGCCCGGGTGGATGGCATCGGCACCGGTCTGCTTCGCGGCATTCATTATTTTGCCTGCATTCAGATAGCTGTCAGCGGGGCGGGCACCTCCAATTTCGACGGCTTCGTCTGCCAATTCGACATGCATTGCGTTTCGATCGACATCGGAGTAAATCGCAACAACCGGAATGCCAAGTCTTTGTGCTGTGCGAGTGATGCGGCAGGCAATCTCCCCGCGATTGGCAATGAGCAGTTTCTGAAACAAGGTGTCAGTCAGATTACGATTTACGCCAAGCAGGAGAGCGTTTGTTCAAGAACGCGGCAATTCCTTCCTTGCCTTCATCGGAAGCTCTAACCCGAGCAATCAGTCTCGCCGTTTCATCCTGAATTTCCGAGTTTACAGGCTCGCTCAGAACATTTTGCAATACTGATTTTGCGATTTGCTGAGCGCCAGGCGCACCGGCTCGGAGTCTTTCAACAATGCTGCTTTCAATGCTCGGAATTTCATCCGAATGCCCACACTCATGAATCAGTCCGATTCGCTGTGCAGCAGAGGCACTGAATACTTCACCTGTCAGAAAATATCGTCGAGCAGCCCGCAATCCGATGGCTTTCACAACGTAAGGGCTGATTACAGCTGGAATGAGGCCAATTTTAACTTCAGAAAGACTGAAAACTGCTGAGTCCGCTGCGATGGCGATATCGCAGCATGCTACCAAGCCAACTGCACCGCCGTACACGCCTCCATGAACAATCGCAACTGTAGGTTTCGGAAAACGATACAGTTTATCCATCATGGTTGCCACGCGGCGAGCGTCCTCAAAGTTCTGCTCCTCACTGTATTCTGCCATTCGCTGCATCCACTTTAGGTCGGCGCCAGCGCTGAAACTCTTGCCTGTGCCGCGAACAAGCAGAATTCGCACTGACTGATGCTGCTCTAACAGCTCAAGTGCATTTGTCAGCTCACCGATCATCAACTCGTCGAAGGCATTGTGTACCTGCGGTCGATTCAGAGTCAGGGTGCAGACTCCCGTTTCGGCCGGTGTGACAATAATGGTTTCAAATTGATCAAATTCCGACATGAATACCCAACTACATTCTGAATATGCCGAATCGCGTTTGTTCGATCGGTGCGTTTAGTGCTGCAGAGATTCCGAGTCCGAGAACCATGCGGGTATCGGCAGGGTCAATGATGCCGTCATCCCAAAGTCGTGCACTTGAGTAATACGGCCGCCCTTGAGTTTCATATTGCTCCAGTATGGATGACTTGAATCGATCTTGTTCTTCCTGAGACCATGATTCGCCTTTCATGCTGTCGAGCCGAACTTGTGTCAGCACATTACCCGCCTGCTCTCCGCCCATGACAGAGATGCGGGCATTGGGCCACATCCACAAAAACCTCGGCCCGTATGCGCGTCCGCACATGGCATAGTTTCCAGCGCCAAAACTGCCGCCAATAATCACCGTGAACTTGGGGACTTTTGCACAGGCTACTGCAGTCACCATCTTAGCTCCGTCTTTCGCGATCCCGCCGGCTTCATATTTTTGTCCGACCATAAATCCAGCGATGTTCTGCAGGAATACAAGAGGAATATTCCGCTGACAGCAAAGTTCGATGAAATGCGTTGCTTTCAGGGCGGATTCTGAGTAGAGAATTCCATTGTTCGCAATGATGCCTATCGGGTATCCCAAGAGGTGCGCAAAGCCGCAAACCAGTGTTTCGCCATACAGCTTCTTGAATTCGTAAAAACTGCTGCCGTCCACAAGGCGGGCTATGACTTCACGTACATCATAGCTTTGCTTCAATTCAGTTGGTACGATGCCATACAGTTCTTTGGCATCATAGAGTGGATCCTGAGGCGGCTGTACTTCGGTGGAGATATTTTTAGGACGATTCAAATTTGCGACAATATCTCGAACAATCTGCAACGCATGTTGATCACTATTGGCATAGTGATCGGTAATTCCGGACTGGCGGGAATGTACGTCGGCTCCCCCCAAATCTTCTGCAGATACAGTTTCGCCGGTTGCCGCTTTAACAAGCGGAGGTCCACCCAGAAATATTGTCCCCTGATTACGAACGATGATTGATTCGTCACACATGGCAGGGACATAGGCGCCCCCGGCCGTGCAGGATCCCATGACTGCAGCGATCTGAGGGATTCCTGCTGCCGACAGATTGGCTTGATTGAAAAATATCCGACCAAAGTGTCCGCGGTCTGGAAAGACGTCGTCCTGCAGAGGGAGAAATGCACCACCCGAATCAACCAGATAGATGCACGGAAGATGGTTTTCGCTGGCTATCTCTTGCGCACGTAGGTGTTTTTTTACAGTTATTGGGTAGTATGTTCCGCCTTTTACGGTGGCATCATTGGCAAAGATCATGCACTCACGACCACTTACCGATCCAATTCCTGTAACAATCCCGGCCGATGGCACTTCCCCGCCGTACATTTCACAAGCCGCATAAGGGGCAATCTCCAGGAAAGGGGCAGCTCGGTCCAATAGCAGTCGAATCCGGTCTCTAGCGAGAAGCTTGCCACGCGCAACATGTTTCTTACGTGCAGATTCAGTTCCTCCGGCTTGAATTGTCGAATAAACTGAATTTAGTTCATCAACAAGACGCGTCATCGCGTCTCGTCGAGCATGGAACTCAGAACTTTCGAGATTTATCTTGGATTCAAGGACTGACATGACTGCAGTGGTGAAATACCTGGAGAATTTGGGATTACCAACCCCCGGTTTTCACCCATGCCTCTAGTTGATCCAGTCGGTCATGCCCCCAAAACGGTTCTCCGTCCACGACGAAGAAGGGCGATCCGAACACTTTTTGAGCGATTGCCTTATCTGTGGCTTCTCGCACCAGGTTCTTTACATCCAGATCATTCAGAGCAGATGATAAATGTGTAGAATCAATATTGATTTCCGCGGCAATGTCGATGACGACTTCGGATTTGGAAATCAGTTTATCTTCAATAAAGTAAGCACGAAACAAAGCCTGAGCGAGCTGCTTGGATTTGGCGGTATCGTTTTGATTCAGCCAGTAATAGGCTCGACATGCTGCGATGGTTGCAACGGGAAAGGTTGAAGGGATATTGAATTCGATCCCATGAAAACGAGCTAGTCGGTGCAGGTCCCGACTACTGTATTCATTGACCATAGGTATCTGCACGAGTGGCTTGCGCTCGGTAATTTTCATGACCGCTCCCATCAAATACGGTCGCCACACAACCTCGCAGCCGCAGCGCTTTACAAGCTCGTCAATCTTCTCGCTGGAGAAATATCCGTAGGGAGAAGAAAAGTCGAAATAGAAATCAATGGAACTCTTCACGTGTACAGCTGCACTTTGCGATCAGCAAAACAATTCAAGAACGAACAACACCAATTGCAGTTGCTTCTCCTCCTCCGATGCATAAAGATGCAACTCCTTGTTTTAAATCATACTTTTCCATTGCTGCGATCAGAGTCACCAGAATTCTCGCTCCAGATGCCCCCACCGGATGACCCAGTGCACAAGCTCCGCCATGTATGTTTACGCGATCGTGCGGCAATCCGAGACTGTGCATGGCCGCCATTGTGACTACTGCAAATGCTTCGTTAATCTCATAGAGTTCAACGTCATCTGCTGACCAATTTAGTTTTTCCAGCAAGCGCCGGATGGCTCCAATCGGTGCTGTCGGGAACAAATTGGGTTCAGCCGCATAAGTTGTATGGCCAACCAATCGAGCACACACGTTCGCGCCTCGATTTTCGGCTTCTCGTTCCGACATCAGGATGACAGTTGCCCCGCCGTCGGAAATGGAACTGGAATTTGCCGCGGTTACACTTCCATTTTCTCTGAATGCAGGTCTGAGAAGCGGAATTTTTTCAGAGTTGGTCGTTTCAGGCTGTTCGTCCGTAGAGACTTCGTAGTTGCTTTTTCGAGCAGTTACTTCAACGGATACGATCTCCCGATCAAACGTGCCATTTTCCGTAGCTTTCTGTGCCCGAGTGAGTGATTCAATTGCAAAGTTGTCCTGTTCCTCTCGACTGAACTGATAGGCTTCGGCACAGTCTTCTGCAAAGGCTCCCATGAGGGCCCCTTTCTGATAAGCGTCTTCAAGACCATCGATAAACATATGGTCCATAATTTGCCCGTGTCCCATACGCATTCCACCCCTGGCTTTTGGTAACAGGTATGGTGCGTTGCTCATGCTCTCCATGCCGCCGGCAGCTACGATGGAGTTGGTTCCGGCAACGATGGAATCATAGCCGAGCATGACAGTTTTCATACCTGACCCACACATTTTATTCACCGTCGTACAACCAACGGATTTTGGAATTCCAGCCGACAGAGCAGCCTGGCGAGCCGGTGCCTGTCCCATTCCCGCGGGCAAGACGCATCCCATCAGCACCTCATCGACACTGTCTCCGGTGATGTTTGAATCATCGAGTGCCGCTCGAATCGATGCAGAGCCTAGTTCGGGCGCAGTTACAGGTGATAGGCGTCCCTGAAATCCACCAATTGGAGTTCGGCTCAGTCCCGTTACGACTACTGGAGAATTTTGCATTTGCATATCCTACTGGTTGTGTTGTTAGTTAATTCGTTTCTTCGAACAGTTCGCGTCCGATCAGCATGCGTCGAATTTCGCTCGTACCGGCTCCGATTTCGTAAAGTTTCGCATCCCTCAGCAGACGCCCGGTGGGTGTTTCGTTCATGTATCCCATTGCCCCCAAAGTCTGAATTGATTCCAGTGCGCACCAAGTCGCTCTTTCTGCGGTGTATAGAATAACGGAAGCCGCGTCTTTGCGGGTTGTCTCTCCGCGGTCACATGCCTTGGCCACCGCGTAGGCGTAAGCACGAGAAGCATTCAACGTGGAATACATGTCTGCCAGTCGGCCTTGAATGAGCTGAAACTCGCCGATTGACTTGCCAAACTGCTTGCGTTCATGAACGTAGGGGATTACGGCATCAAGGCATGCCTGCATGATGCCAATCGGTCCTGCCGATAGTACTACTCTCTCGTAGTCAAGTCCGCTCATCAGAATTTCCACCCCACAGCCGACTTCACCCAATACGTTTTCTGCTGGAACTCGACAATCCTGAAAGATCAGTTCGCCGGTGTTGGAGCCACGCATGCCCAACTTATCCAGTTTCTGTGCAGCTGAAAAGCCTTCAAAATCTCTTTCGACAATGAATGCCGTAATTCCTCGAGAACCCGCCTCAGGCTCCGTTTTCGCATAGACCACCAGCACGTTGGCATCAGGACCATTGGTTATCCACATTTTGGTGCCATTCAGAATGTAGTGATCTTCGATTTGGACGGCATTCAACTTCATGCTTACAACATCAGACCCTGCGTTTGATTCCGACATGGCAAGTGCGCCAATATGCTCACCATTGATTAGTTTGGGCAGGTAACGGCGTTTCTGGTCTTCGGTGCCATTTCTACGAATCTGATTTACGGCCAGATTTGAGTGAGCTCCGTAAGACAGGCCCACTGAAGCTGAAGCGCGACTGATTTCCTCCATCGCAACTACATGTTCCAGATAACCCATTCCGGAACCGCCAAATTCTTCTTCGACCGTGACTCCGAGGAGTCCCATATTGCCCAGTTTGGGCCAAAGGTCGGGCGGAAATTCATTGGAAAGGTCAATGTCCGCAGCCCGCGGTGCAATTTCGTTTGCAGCAAAGTCTCGGACACTTTCTCGCAGAATGTCTGCGACTTCACCCAATCCAAAATTCAGTGTTGAATAATAGTTGCTCATTGTCAATCAGTCTCTCGGTAGAATGCACATAGCGGTTTGCTGCATGATTGCACAGAGAGTAGAATTATTTCCCGAATGTACGGTTACTTCAATCGTCGACACTGTCAAAGTTCTGCCTGGTTTTATCACTGCTGCTTCAGCCGTAAGTCGATCGCCATCTGCCGCAGCAATCAGATTGATCTTGAATTCAACCGTCAAAATTCTGCTTCCGGCCGGCATCAGTGATAAGGCCGCATATCCGCCGGCAGAGTCGGCAATAGCACTGGTCGCACCTGCGTGAAAGAAATTATCTTGTTGAGTAAGGTGCTCGCCGAAAGGCAGGTCAATTATACAGTGTCCCGGTTCAATGGTTCGCATTGAGGCGCCAAGCACACTCATAATTCCCTGAGTTGCAAAGCTCTTCCTGGCGTCACTTTCGTAATCGGGGTTTTTGGACTGAAATGGTCCGGATTGGGGAGAGGACATCTAATTTGAACTATCTATTAACCCATGTTTACCGTTTTTTAAATTTTAGACAAAATTTCCATTCTGTTTCAAAAACTTAATTTTTCCGAGTCATTTGTTATGTCACTACTTCTGTGACTTTCACCCCCTCCGGCCAATGCCCGAGCTGCTGATTACGTTCCAATTTCACTGCCATCGCCGACAGCACTTACCAGAAGCGGGTGACTTACACCTGCAGGGACGCACACTATAGTGACGCGCAGATTCAGCAACTGGTTGATCTGTGGCGCAGCGTGCACCTGGAAGATCACGCGATGTGCATGCGACTGTAAAAGGGGCGGCATTCCCCGCTAGCCGAATCCGGTGGCGTGCTTTCGCCGCACTGGGAAAACAGCGTACGTAATTTTCAGGAACTGTCGTAGTGAATTGGGCGTTCAGTGCAGCCAATTGACTTGGTGCGAAGTTAGTACGATTTTTTGGCTTAAAACCCCGTTCTCAACTTGGAACAGGGAACCTAACGGCTCCATTCGCAACCGTGATTAAACGAAACAAATGACCTCCGACTTCAAGATCATGAATAGCCACAATTCTATTGAACTGAAATCCATGCTGAAATCAGTCGACTATTACATGGTCGGAAACCAAAACTTGAGGGAATTGAATTCCCGATCAAACTCTATTCTAATGAATCAGCCCTTGGCATGAGCCCAATGGCATTGTTCCGAGGCAATTCGCGGTTCAAGAATTCTCGGATAAATTGCGGTTTACGGTCGGAACGGACAATGAAATGCATCAAACCATTGAAGTCATGCAACGATTTTATTGGACAGCATAGACGAAACAGTCGGTATTTGATTGAAGATGAACTGGATGACCGATGGTGAATCGGTCAAACACCGGGTTTGCAATCCAATCGGGAGGTGGATACCGGTTATATCGCGAGGTGAATGACCGGGTACTGGTCGCTGTCCAGCACCTGTCCGTCTTGCAAGTGCGGATTGGTGATTATCTTGTTAATTTCTCCAGCGGAATAGTATGTCATTCCGTCTCCGGTGTATCGGACCGCGTAGCCTCTCCTGACGGCAGGTGAGGAGTTTGCTCTCGCGCCATGCACAATCATTGAATCGAAAATCAGTACATCACCAGGCTCTATCTCCCAGCACAGTATTCGATGTTGGTCGCGTTCCGCGTCAAAATTAGGCAACGGCTCAAACGCGTCTTCGGTTCCTTTGTAAGGGCGTTCAACACTGCCGTCGCTAACGGTAGTAAATGGCTGGTACAATTTGTCCCACGAATGCGACCCGGCGATAAACTCGAGAGGTCCGGAATCAAATTTGATTGGGTCGAGAGCCAGCCAGACCGTCAAAGCTGATCCATTTCGCACCGGCCAGTAAGGCAGATCATTGTGCCACGGGGTTGCCGGATCGCCGGCAGACTTGGAGAATACCTGGTCATAGAGCAAGTTGACTTTGGCCGATTCGAGAAACGCAGCAGCAAGTGAGACAGCTGCGGAATTGAGACAATATTCGCGACAGGTTTTGTCGTTTTCCCATACCCTTTGGCGGTGAAAATAATTCTCCGATTGACTCAAAGCCCGGTCTGCAGATTGTCGTAGTTCAGCAATCCAGGACTCGTCAAAAACAGAGTTCAGCAATACCGCGCCATCCTTTTTGTAAGCGTCCAAATCGACTTGTTGAACAACATACAAATCTCCCGATGGTTTGTGTTTTTCGACTGTATTTGCCAACATTGGCAGTGTATAAACCCCAGACTGCGTGAAACGGATACTCGGTTCTTGAAAGTATAGCATCACCGTGCCAAACTGGAATGCTCCAGTCATTATTGACCTTCAACGAGGTGTCCAAAAAAAATATATGAAATTCAACAAGTCAGTGTAGACTATTTCAAAATGCGGGGAAAGTCGGCCGAAAGAGTGACACCGGCGAAGCGGGTTAAAATAACATCAACTCAGTGTTGTATTTTTCGTAAAACACGATTTTCTTGGAAATTCTCGATGTTTGCGACTTACAAGCGCGCAAGATTTCAAATTGATTTGAGGGCGTTGTAATACCCTCGGCATTCAGGGACAACTTAAGGTGCGATTAGATGAATCATCCCTACAATCTCGGCGTATATTTTGACTCAATTAATGTTGCTGGCAGTGCATCAGAGACATGGTTTAACCGCGGGATGGTTTGGCTTTATGGCTTCGACCTGGAAATGGCATTCCGATGCTTCAAGCAAGCTGTAGCGGTGGACAAGCACTACGCAATGGCGTATTGGGGCATGGCGTATGCCTCTGGGATTTATTACAACAAACCCTGGGTTCGAATGCAAAAAGACGAACTGACAGAAAAATTGCAGCGAACCTATCAGTTTTCCCGACAAGCAAAGAGCAAAGCTGCCTTTGCATCAGATCGGGAAGCGATGATGATCAACGCATTGCTGGCGCGCTACCAGTCACCGAGCGCGGTTGATCCCGCAGACTATGATCGCTGGAATGACGACTATGCAGATCAAATGCGCCAGGTGTATCGTGCCTATCCGGAGAATAATGATGTCTGCGCCTTGTTTGCAGAAGCGCTAATGACACGAACACCGTGGGCACTTTGGAATTTGAGAACGAGCGAACCGTCCGCCGGCGCATCGACGGTAGAAGCGATCGAAGTTCTGGAAACAGCGATGGTACGAATCGAAAAAACCGGAAAATCCCTGCACCCGGGCATCTTGCATATGTATCTCCATGTGATGGAAATGTCTCCTTTTCCGGAAAAAGCATTGCGAGCCAGTGATCAACTTCGACAGCTGGTTTCGGTTTCAGGGCATTTGTGTCATATGCCTTCTCATATCGATGTGCGGTGCGGCCATTACTACGAGGCCATAGTTGCCAATGACAGGGCGATTGAAGCTGACCGCGTGTACGTCAAAAATGAGGGCGCAATGAATTTTCAGGCGCTCTCACGAATTCATAATATTCATTTGAAGATTTACGCGGCAATGTATCTGGGGCAGTTTCATACTGCACTGGATGCCGCTGAACAATTGATCAATATCACCCCTGAAGCACTACTCAGAATCGAAAATCCGGCCATGGCGGACTGGGTGGAAGGTTACATCGGCGTAAAAGCACATGTCTACATTCGTTTCGGGCGCTGGCAGGACATCATTGATCACCCGCTCCCCCATGACTTGGAGCTTTACGCAATGACCACCGCAGTCTGGCGCTACGCCAAAGCCATTGCCCATGCGGTGCGAGGTGAAATCGACGCGGCAAAATCTGAGCAACAAAAATTCCATGATGCAGTGAAGACAGTTCCTGAATCCCGCTATTTGTTCAATAATTCCTGCCGGGATGTTTTGAAAATTGCCGATCAGATGCTAAATGGAGAACTTGAATATCGACGAGGGAATTATGAATCGGCTTTCGACTGTCTACACAAGGCTGTGCATCTGGATGACAATCTGAAATATGATGAGCCCTGGGGATGGATGCAACCCACCCGCCATGCATTGGGCGCTTTGTTGCTCGAACAAGGACGTGTTGAAGAGGCCCGGCAAATCTATATGGATGATTTAGGGCTGTCTGACACGCTGGTCAGTACCTCTCATCATATCGAAAACCCTTGGAGTCTGCACGGATTGGTCGAGTGTCTCGAGCGACAGGGCGAAGTCGGGCAGGCTCGGTTGTTTCGGTCTCGACTTAACCTGGCCGCGGCGAGAGCAGATGTGGCGATCAACGCTTCCTGCGCCTGTCGGCTCAAAAATTACTGCTGTGACCATTAGGGAGTCAACAATCAACCGACACGGTTTCTCCGTGCCTGCGCAGCGCTTGGATCAGGTTGAGGATGCTATTTCTTGAAATAGGGCCGATCGCCAATCAGAGTCACCCGATTCATAATCCTGTGTGCCGACCCATAGTCATGGGATGCATAATGCTGGGTACAGCGATTATCCCAAAATGCTACATCTCCAATCTGCCACTGGTGGCGGATTTGGAAATCAGGCAACTGAGACTGGTGAATCAGAATTTTCAACAGTCCTTCGCTTTCAGGTTCTGATAATTCGTTGATGCGCGCGGTGTAGTATTCGTTGACATAAAGTACTGTCCGCCCGGTTTCAGGATGAGTCCGAAGGACAGGATGAGTCATCAGTGGAAACGCTTTTTTGAGTTTATGGAGCCGGTCCTCGCCATCGGGCTGCATCTTGAAGGTGGTGCCCCAGCCCCGTTCAAATGAATGTTGGGCGGTAAGTGACTCAAGCATTGTTTTTATCGGTTGTGACAGGCAGTCGTAAGCCGCATACATGCTAGCGAAAAGGGTGTCACCGCCGCTATCGGGAACCTTTCTGGCGACCAGAATTGAGCCCATCGAGGGCGCTTCCTGATAGGTCACGTCTGTATGCCAGTAATGCTCGGAATCGTGGGCACGACCCTTTGATTCAATGATCGTCAGGCGCGGATCGTCCTGATTAAAGTCGAATACTGGGTGCGGTTCATCAATTGTTCCAAACTGCGAGCCCAGTTGAATATGCTGAGTTTCAGTCAGAGTCTGCTTTCTGAAGAACAAGACACCAAATTCAAGCAGAGCCGACCTGATTTCCGAAACAGTTTCCTCCGCCAATTTTTGACTGAGATCAACGCCTTCCACAAATGCCCCCAAATGGGGTGAACGACGAATTGTACGAATTTGCTTATTACTCATGACTTACTCCACCAATATAGAAATAAAAATTTTAGGTCGGGAATGACTTGAGGATACAGATTGATTAATAAATTGTACATATATTTTATCAGTGCCCGGAGGTTTGCAGGAGCATTCGCCCGATTGACTAAAACGGGTGAGTCGTTACGGCACGATAAAAAATTTCGTGTTTCGGCTGCATAAAAACATTCTGTTTGGATACGTAGTGGCAAAATCCTTGAGTACGATATCGTATAAGTCTCAACGCTGTTTCGTATCAACGCGCATGATTAAGAGTTTCACAATCACCGCGCGACGATAAAATGAGGCACAACTTGATTGCGCTTTTTTTATTCGGCTATCATTGTCGCGGAGGCCGGATCTTGATTTCGATTCAAAAACGATCGAGGCCACAGTCGATTTCTCAAGCTCAATTTGATCACACGTACTGCCATTCATTCAGGTAACCAGCATGAAAGAAGCCGCCCAAGTCGTTGTCATAGGCGGGGGAATTGTCGGCTGTTCGGTAGCCTACCACTTGGCAAAGAATGGCTGGAATGATGTTGTTCTGGTTGAAAGACAAGAGCTCACTTCCGGTTCGAGTTGGCATGCTGCTGGCGGATTATTTACGGTAACCCGTCCAAGCGCAGCGGCCCGGATTCACAAGTACACGTTTGATATTTATCGGGAGTTGGAGAAAGAAAGCGGTCGGTCCTGTGGATTTCATTTAACCGGCGGTCTCAATCTGTGCCGCACCCGTGAGGAAGTCGACAGCAACCTGATGATGCAGAGCGCCTGTCGAAGACTGGGTATTGAAAGTCATTTCTTGTCGCCAGAAGAAGCTCGGACTAAAGCGCCAATTCTCGACACCAAAGATGTGATTTCCTGTCTCTGGGAAGAGGACGGTGGTCATGTTGACCCGGCCTCAGCAACCCAGGCGTTTGCGGTAGCGGCAAGGAATTTGGGAGTGGAAATTTATCGCCATACTCCGGTTATACGAACCTCCTGGTTACCAGGCCGAACCTGGCAGGTTGGCACTGCAAGCGGCAATATAAGGGCTGAGACTATCGTGAATGCGGCCGGACTCTGGAGTCGGGAAGTCGGCCGGCTGGCGGGTATTGAGTTGCCGCTTATCCCGGTAGAACATCACTACCTGGTAACAGATAGCATTGACGAGATCGAGGAGCTGGATTTCGAACTGCCTCAGATAAACGACAACGAAACAGGATGTTATGCACGCCAGGAAGGGCAGGGATTGTTGCTCGGCGCTTATGAAAGAACCTGTACCCATTGGGCTGAAGACGGAACGCCTCAGCATTTCGGACACGAACTGTTGCCCGATGATCTGTCTCGTATGGATTGGAATTTTCGAAAAGCCGTCGAGATTATGCCATGCCTGGCTGAGGCAGGAATTAAACGCGTGATCAATGGACCCATGATTTTCTCTCCAGATTTAGGGCCTCTGATCGGCCCACACCCTGATTTGGAAAACTATTTTTGTGCCAACGGGGTGATGGCGGGGTTTAACCAGGGCGCGGGTATCGGCAAGGCGATCTCGGAATGGATTATTCAGGGAGAACCCGAATTCGATCTTTTTGGCTGGGATGTGGCGCGATTTGGAAGCTGGGCTTCCAAATCGTACACTAGGGAGACCACGCGATACTTTTATGAAAACCGATCGGAGAAAATTTACCCGTATCAGGAATTTGCAGCAGGGCGTCCGGTTCACAAACCTCCGGTCTATGACCGGTTAAAGGCTGCAGGGGGCGTATTCGGCGCATCATTTGGACTCGAACACGCGAACTGGTTTGCACCTGGAACGGTCAATACAAACGACAGCCTGAACTATCGCCAACCCAATTGGTGGAAACCCGTTATTGATGAAGGTAAACGAGTGCGCAATGAAGTCGGGCTAATGGAATTTTCTGCAATGGCAAAATTTGAGGTGAGTGGTCCCAATGCTGAGAGCTGGCTAAATTACGTGATGGCAAATCGCATGCCAAGACTCGAAAGAATGACATTGTCCCCGATGCTCTCGACTCACGGACGGTTGATCGGTGATTTTTCCATTTCCCATATCGAAAAAGATCGGTTTTTTGTGCTTGGTGCCGACTATATGCAACTCTCGTTTGTTCGGCATTTTCGTCAGTTTCTTCCTCTTGAAGGGGTGAAATTACAAAATCTCTCATCTGACTACGGTGGTTTGCATATTTGTGGTCCCCATGCCCAGGTTTTGATTTCCCGTCTGGCTGCGCACGATATGGACACTGCATCTTTTCCTTTCATGCATGCGTCCAAAATTTCCATCGGCGGCATTGCCGATGTAATCACGCTTCGAGTTTCGTTCACCGGTGAAACCGGCTACGAGATGTATCTGCCTGCGCAGCAGCAACTAAATCTGTTCGACCTGTTATTAAAAGAAGGGCAGAGCCTGGGAATCGGACTCGTAGGTACGCGGTGCCTGATGCAAACACGACTGGAGAAAAGTTTTCCTGCATGGGGTCTTGAGCTGTCGCCGGATTACACTGTTGTTGAAGCCGAAGTGGACCGATTTGTGAATCTCGATAAAGCTTGCTTTGTAGGACGGACCGCGGTGTTAAACCCTGCACCCCCGAAAGAGAAATACGTTACCTTGACAGTGGCGGCAGGGGACTTTGCAATATGGGGTGACGAAGCAATTTTTCTCGATGGTAATTCGGTGGGATATGTAACTTCGGGCGGTTTCGGAGCCGTATCTGAATGCCATATTGCCTTGGGATATGTTGATATCGATGCCTACGTTAGGGGGGGTCAATTCAGCGTGGAAATTCTTGGCGAATTACGCGATGCTGAACTGCATGAAAATCCGATCTATGACGCTGCCGGCACCAGAATGAGAACCTGATGCCGGTAGGGAAATTTGCCGATAGACTGATTCAGATCGTAAATTCAAGGTTAACAACTGAACGCGCGTACTCGCCGACGGATTCGCAGACAACTAAATGTATATATTTCGTGTGTTCAATCGTTCCTGCCCGAAGCAATAATGTCTCGTCGTCTAACCAGCACTAGAGTACGTCGTCAGGCAGACCGAAATCAGCGATTCGTGCAAAGACCCTTTCAGGCTTTGCGCAATCCCTACAACCCAATGGAAATCATTTCTGTTGATCAGGTTGAGTCGATTCATCAGGCCAGCCTGAAAATTCTTCGCGATATCGGACTTCGGGTAGAAAGTGAAACGGCGCTGAAATTTCTGACAGATGTGAGAGCAGAAGTCGATCAAGATTCCAGACAGGTCCGTTTTGATCCGGAGCTCGTTGAAGAGATGATAACCGGCTTACCAGAGGAATTTACCATTCATGCGAGAAATCCGGGCAAGACAGTGACAATGGGCAAAAATTCAATTGTATTTGCAACGGTTTGCGGTCCATCATTTGTAACTGATCTCGATCGCGGCCGTCGCGCCGGCACCCAAGCGGACATGGAAGAATTTGTCAAGCTGTCCGG
Organism: Arenicellales bacterium; assembly: GCA_965219265.1. Lineage (GTDB taxonomy): Bacteria > Pseudomonadota > Gammaproteobacteria > Arenicellales > JAJDZL01 > JAJDZL01. The sequence continues at coordinate 1,750,237 of OZ244730.1, read as the reverse complement.
TTCTTTGAACGTGTTTCATCAAGAAGGCGGCAGCGGATTGGAACCATTGGATTTGCCGCCTGAAAGTCGCCATCTCGACATGATGTATGCGCAGATCACCTTAACGGACAAGAGTTGGCAGCCAAACTGGATGAACTCCGGAGTGCGTGCGCGCGACTGCATCGAAATGGCGAAGATTGCATTACAGACTGATGACGACGGATTGAGGCAAAGACCGGCGATCGTTGGCGGTATCAATACCAATACGCCGCTGTTGCTCGACGGCGGCCAGGCTGATGGCATGCGTGAATTCGCCCTGGCGGGCCAACCCGTGCATATCACACCGTTCACGCTGGCAGGTGCCATGGCCCCGGCCACGGTGGCGGGGGCAGTTGCGCTGCAAAATGCTGAGGCTCTGGGCTGTATCGCGCTAACCCAGGCGGCAGCACCGGGCGCCCCGACGTTCTATGGACATTTCACTTCCAATGTTGACATGAGAAGCGGTTCCCCGGCCTTTGGCACGCCTGAGTATGCTCAGTCTGTGATCATGTCCGGACAACTTGCGCGCCGCTACAAGCTGCCGATCCGCTCATCGAGTACGACAGCTTCCGCCTGTGTTGACCTGCAGGCGACTTACGAGAGCGATATGTCCATCAATGCATGTATTCAGGCGCATATCAATTTCGTCATGCACGCGGGAGGCTGGCTGGAAGGGGGATTAACATGCTCATTCGAGAAATTGATATTGGATGCTGAGCTATTGCAAATGCAATCTGCATTTCTTGATCCAGTTATCATCGATGAGGAATCGCTGGGACTGGATGCGATTGCGGAGGTGGGCGCCGGAGGGCACTTCTTTGGCACCGCCCACACGCTTGAACGATATGAGAATGCATTCTACCAACCGATACTTTCGGATTGGCGAAATTTCGAAACCTGGCGGGATGACGGTAGTTACACCGCGGTACAAAGAGCGAATAGAATCTGGAAACAAATTTTGCGGGAATATGAAAAGCCTGAAATTGATCCTGCTGTCGAAGAAGAACTGCAGGCTTACATGGCCAAGCGCAAAGAACAGATAAAGATCGAAGGTGTTTAGTCCTTGTGTGATGCAAAAGGCATGTCTGAAGACAAAAATGATCGCATCTCCCCCGACCTGGCAAGCGGTATCGAAAATCTGCTGAAGCGTTGTGCCCAGATTAAACCCGGGCACAAACTGTTGCTCGTTGGTGAGGCGGGCAAAAATGCATACTACGGCGATGGTCTGTGCGAAGCGGTGAAGCGGACAGCCGATGATCTTGGAGTGACTGCCACGGTGCATTACGCCAAGCCGGTGGTCGATGCTTCAGACATTTCGGATCATTTGTCTGAGGAGATGTCGTTGTCGGATGTGGTTGTGTTTTTTTCCAGACTGGGGGATCAGACACGATTTACGGCTTCACCGGGAGCGGGCAAAAAAGTGATGTGCTATACGCTAACAACAGCCCATTTAAGCGCGCCGTTTGCAACCCTCGATCATGAAAAAATGACAGCAATGCTGCATTTGCTGGAAACTCGAATCCGTTCTGCTTCGCACTATCGGATTGTGACCCGATGTGGCACGGACCTTGTCGGCGAGATAATTTCGGATGGATGCAGAGCGCCGAGTAAAGAATTTCACATCGAACTGTTTCCCGTAATGATCTTTAGGCCGGTCAACTGTCATAACCTTTCGGGAGATCTGACCATTTCGAGATTTCTGACGTCAACATCCACTCGCGCGTACGACAACAGTGTTCTGATGATCGAATTTCCCGTGACGGCCCGGGTAGAGAATTCCATCATCACATCCCTTAAGGGCGATAAGGAAACGGTTCGTCGGATCGAGCGACAACTTGAACGCGCGGTGCAGTTCACCGGAGGCGACCCTTATGCTTTACATTCATGGCATACCGGCATTAACCCCGGGACATTTTTTAACGGCAACCCATTTGAAAACCTAGAATACTGGGGTACCGTTGCGTATGGGTCCCCACGCTACACGCACATCCATGGAACCGGGCTTGATCCGGGTGATGTTGCCTACCATTTAATCGATGCCACAATCCGGTTTGATGAGGAATTGTTCTGGCATAACGGGCGTTTTGTTTTTCTGGACCGACCAGAGATCAAAGCTCTGTTTAATTCAGAAGAACGCAAAATACTAAACTCTCAATATCGCCTCGATATCGGACTCTAGAATTCCCACGGGGTATGTTCGAATCTTGCGATGCGGGAGCAAGGGCCATTGTGTTTTGGGCCAACTGAAGTCGGAACTCAGATTGAGCAGGGAGCACTGGCGGACCTGGTTGCCAAAGCGTTTGGATTCGACCAGACGCAAGGCAAAGTAATCGGTACCGTTGTGGGTTCAGGTTCTGATACGACGGATGAACATGGTGGCCATTGCAGGCGATTGGGAGGGCAATTGCAACTCCAATATCATATATGAGGACACTATGAAGAGAAATTGCGACAAAAACGACCGGTTGTACAAAATCGAACACAACAAAAACGCCAGATTGAAAAATTAAGAAGGGGTGTGGCCGCTGAAAATCAGATGTTGTCAGAGGTAAAACGGCAAACATGGGTTAAGAGCCGAGTGAAAAGAATCAGATGTGGGCTTGGCGCGCTCGGGCCGGCAGTTTCCCGGATTCGCTCAACAAAACGACAGGGAATGCTAACTTTCAGGAATTGTAATATTGAGAGCTTGAGCGGTTACAATCAACCTTTCTGCGCGATTGAATTATCATATTGATTTCAGAATTTCGCAAGTAATATCAATGCAAGATAATCAGCCAACATGCTGGATTAAGACGCTCAGTCCCGAAGAAACCAGCCCCGAGTTACAACAGATGTATCGGCAATTGGTTGCCGTACATAAAAAAATTTACAATTTCTACCTTGCGTTTTCCTTGCAACCCAAACCGCTACTAGCCGCCGACCAGCATTTTCGGGATATTCTGCACAACGAGGCGAATCATTCAGAGCCTTGGTTTCTTGAACTGCTGGCGACCCAGGTTGCGATCATCGCCGATTGCCACTACGCATCTACCAATCACGGTGCCAACTTCAAGTTCCTGCTGGGCGATGAAGAACTCGGAGAAAAAATGATCCAGGCTGTCCGGGAAGAAGCGTTCGCTGGCAATCCCTTGTTTACCCCGAAACACGCCGCTCTGCTGGCCTTTGGTGCAAAGCTATCCCGCTATCCGGAAAAAATGAACTACGACGACATCATGACCCTGCGTCGCACCAACATCTCGGACACCGAAATACTCGAAGCGGTGCAAGCCACTGCATGCTTTGCTTACTGGGTGCGATTCATCAATGCTCTAGGTATCAACCTGGGCAACGAGTCAATCGGCTGGGCAGGGTACAGGCCATCGTCAGACGATTGAGCTCGGTTAATTTCCGGCAGCCTGCAACCCCTTTAGGCTAACTCGCTGAGCCATAATTCGATCCATCCAGTCCGGATTCATCTCGGGAACCGAAGACAGTAGCAGCTGCGTATACTCATGATGGGGTGGCTCCAGGACCTCCGACTTAAACCCTTGTTCTACGATGCGCCCTTCCAGCATGACAATAATGCGGTCCGCCACGGCCCGAACCGTGGCCAGGTCATGGGTAATAAACATGTATGCCAGGCCGAACTCCTGTTGCAGGCGGTCGAGTAATCGCAGAATGCCTTCCGCGACCAGTTGGTCCAGTGCCGACGTGATTTCATCACAAATAATGAAACCTGGATTTGCTGCCAGTGCGCGGGCAATGCAAATTCGCTGTTTCTGCCCGCCAGACAGTTCTGCCGGGTAGCGGTCGAGATACTGCTTTGGCTCCATCTCGATCATTTCCATCAGTTCATTGAGTCGACGCTCTTTTGCATCGCCTTCCATGCCCAAGTAAAAACTGAGCGGCCGGCCGACAATTTTGCGAATTTTATGCCGTGGATTAATCGCAGTATCCGCCATCTGGTAAATCATTTGAATTTCCTGCAACTGCGATATCGATCGATTACGGTGATCAGGCGGCAGAATCACGCCATCGAAAACAACGCTGCCTTGCTGCGGCGGCAAAAGCCCTGTTATCACGCGGGCAGCGGTGGTCTTCCCGCTGCCTGATTCTCCGACAATCGCGACGGTTTCACCCCGGTGTATTTCAAAATCAACATCCGCAAGTACTGCCTGGGGGGCTTTTGGATAAGACGCGGTAATATTGTTCATGCTAATCAGGGGCTTGGCGTCTGTACTTCGAAAAACTTCAGTCTTTCTGAATGATCGCACCGCCCACAGCGATTTGGTGTAGTCTTTTTGCGGGTCGGCAAGCATGGTGCGAGTTTCAGCTTCTTCGACTAGTTCGCCATAACGCAATACGATGATCTTGTCGGCCATTTGCGCAACCACGGCCAAGTCGTGGGATATATAGATCGCCGCGGTATTAAAGTGTTCGACAATGTCCCGAATTGTGGCCAGGACCTCAATCTGGGTGGTAACGTCCAGCGCCGTGGTCGGTTCATCAAATATGATTAAATCCGGACGACAGGATAGAGCCATGGCAGTCATTGCGCGTTGCAATTGACCTCCAGAGACTTGGTGAGGATAGCGAAATCCAATGGTATCCGGGTCGGGCATCTTGATTTTTGAGTACAGTTCCTTGGCATCGGCATAGGCCTGTTCCCGACTGCCGACTCCATGTTGAACCACGCACTCGCTGAATTGATCGATGAGCTTGTGTGCAGGATTGAAAGCAGCAGCCGCGCTTTGTGCAACGTAAGCGATGCGGGAGCCTCGCAAACGTCGCTTTTGTTCCTCCGTGGCAGTGGTCAGCTCAACGCCGTCAAACTGAATGCTGCTGCCCGGTTTGATTCTGCACCCGGCCTTGCAGATTCCCATGGAAGCAATGCCAATGGTGGATTTGCCGGCACCGGACTCACCAATCAATCCCACTACTTTGCCGCGTTTTAAGTTCAGATTAACACCCTTGACGATCTCGTGCCAGCGTCCTTCACTGAATCCTTCGATCTGAAGGTTTTTGATCTCCAGCAGATAACCGTCAGAATCAAAGGTCATCCTTAAGTCCTGAAGTTGTGTGCAAGAACCAGTCAATCACGAAATTGACCGCGACAGTCAGTAACGCGATGGCCGCGGCGGGAATGAGAGGCGTGTAATCATCAAAGGTGACGAGAACCGCGGTCTGCCGCACCATTGACCCCCAGTCTGCAATCGGCGGCTGGATGCCCAGACCCAGAAAACTCAAGGCGCTAATGGTCAGGAAAACGAAACAGAATCGCAGACCGAATTCTGCAGCCAGCGGTGCCGAAATATTCGGCAGTATTTCCTGGATCGTGATCCAAGACAGCCTTTCGCCGCGCAGCTTGGCTGCTTCTATGAAATCCATGACTACAACGTTCAGACTCACGGCCCTGGCAATACGAAAGATTCGAGTCGCGTCAATCACGCTCATAATCACGATCAGATTGAATATTGAAGTGCCGAAAATTGACAGCAACAACATCGCGAAAATCAGCGCAGGAATTGCCATGAAAACATCGACAATGCGACTCATCAGCTGATCGAGCCAGCCGCCCAGAACCGCCGCCAATATGCCGCAAGTACCACCCAGAACAAACGCGAGAATTGTTGTCAACAATGCAATGCCGACCGTGTTCCGTGCGCCGAACAGGATACGCGTTAGCATATCGCGACCGAGATGATCGGTTCCGAGAAGGAATTGATCGTTCCAAGCCTGAAACTTTCTGCCCACGATTTCAGATTCACCAAACGGTGCGATCCATGGGGCGAACAGGGCAACAAATAAATAAACAGTAATGACCAGCACCCCGAATTTGGCGCTCAATGGCGCCTCACCCAGCGCATCTAATGCGCGGGTCAATTGGGCGGTGGAGACAGATATTGTTGATCGTGAACTCAAGACCAATAAACCTATTTGGGGTGCAGCAATCGGGGATTGGTCAGAATTGAGAGGATATCGGCAATCAGGTTCAGGAGAACATAGGTTGCTGCAAAGATCAGGCAGCAGGCTTGGACGACCGGCATATCCCGGCGTTGCACCGCGTCAACCAAAAACTGCCCGAGTCCTGGATACACAAATACCACTTCAACCACAATGACGCCCACGACAAGATAGGCCAGGTTTAGCACGACCACATTCACAATGGGAGCCCAGGCATTGGGTAACGCATGATGGGTAATGACTCGAACCCGCTTCATCCCTTTCAGTGTGGCCATCTCGATATAGTCATTTGAGAGAAGGCTGATGATTGCAGCGCGGGTCATACGCATCATATGCGCCATTGAAACCAAAGTAAGGACGAGCGCCGGCAACAATGTTTTTTCAAGATGCTCGACAAAAGTCGTATCCGCCCTGATATTGGACAGGCTTGGCAACCAGCCTGCTTTCACCGAAATCAACAGCAGCAGAATATACGCCAAGAAGAATTCGGGTGTTGAAATAGAGGACAGCGTGACCACATTGACGCACCGGTCGTAGTAGCTGTTTCGATACAGTGCTGCAAGAATGCCGAGAATCAAAGCCAGCGGCACTGCAATGCAGGCTGCGAACGTTGCCAGAAATATGGTGTTGTAGAACCGGGTGCCGAGCACTTCACTGATTTCCCGGCCATTACCGATGGATACTCCAAAATCGCCCTGAAATATGTTTCCCAGCCATTGCATGTAGCGCGTATGCGCGGGCAAATCCAGTCCCAGCTGTGTGCGTAGAGCCGTCAGTGTACTCGGCGTTGCTGACTGACCAAGAATCGCTTCGGCCGCATCGCCAGGCAGCATCGAAATGCCTAGAAATATAATCAGCGAAACAGTAAACAACGTAATCAGGCCCAACAAGACTCGCTGCGCCAGCATCTTAAGAATATAGGTCACGATCTCAATACCTGTCGAGATGTCGTCTGATGGTTGAAACTGCGCATGTCGATGCTCATGCGGCTTGGCGTTATCCGAGCAGCTCGGCGAGGCGTTGACGAATTCTTTGCTGCATATCGTGGCCACCGGTCTCGAGCCATGCTTCGGCATCGGATCGTTCACAAAGCTTCGGGTACCAGCTTTCTGTCAGATACCGGTCCTGTGTGTGGGGGTCGGTCAGAAACTCATTGGTTGCTGCGGCTCGCTGTACGACCTCTACAGCAAGGGATTTCGCATTGACTTTTAGGCCATTCGCCATTTTCGAAGACCAGCCGATCATTTCGTCGCACAGCGTCAGCATTTCCAAAGACCCGGTACGGCCACCGGATAGAAACCCCAGGTTGTGAACAAAGGGTGTCTTTGCCATTGCAGCAATTGTCAGGTTGGCACCGACTTCGGCTGCTGCCTGGGCGTCAATCTGATGGGAATCCGAACAGCCTGCCCCAACCCAGGACGGAATGCCGACATGACGAAAGTAGTCACTGGCGCCGAGACCGGTCAGCATGTACTCCGGAGAACCATAGGCAAGATTGGCCTGCCGTAAATCCATGGGCAAAACTGCAGAGCCGCTCAATACTGGCGCGCCCGGCTCGCTCAACTGATGGACGACAATGCCGGCGATGGCTTCAGCGGACGACTGCGCGATGGCGCCGACCATGGAGACCGGGCTGGACATCCCCGGGAAAGTCGCCGGATAACACACCACTGGCACGCGCCAGCGAGCACAGTTGATCAGCCTCGCACACAACTCGTCGGGGAGTCGCAACGGCGATATCGGACCCATCAGCTCAACGGAAACGGGTTTATCGGCGAGACGATTCCAGCCGCCAACGCGATCGGCAACGACAGCCATCATCCGTTTTTGAATCTCATCATCATGCGCCAGCAATGCCGCAGGCTTGCTGCAATATTCGTACATCACCCTAGTGGTTTCAACAACTTCGTCTTGCGGCGGGATTTCGCTTGGATATCCAAGCGAACAGACCATATCAATGTTTGGCAGCAGCTCACACAATTTGGCGGTTTCACGAACATCCTCAAGCAGGCATGGTCTGAGCTCACCGCTTCGAAAATCAAGTATGCGTACACAATTGTGTCCTGGACAATAACTAGACACATTACTGCTGGTATCAACTCTTAAGTTCCCGTCACGATCATAAAGAAGTATTTTTTTCGGCACCGTGGCGATCGTCTGCTCAATCAAATCAGGCGGCAGATGAAGGTATCCATCGTCACCCTCGATACATCCATGTTGTCTGATCAAGGTGCGGCGCGTGGGGCGATGTTCGATAATCACGCCCACATTCCAAAGGATCGCTTTGACCGCATCGTGAATCAGGTCTGCGGCCAGTGAATCGACTAATTCCAGCGATATAGACTGAATTTGTTTGGTACTTTGCCCGTGCGAATCGATCTTTCGTTGCGCCTTTTGTTTTCGGGCGCTTGATCTTGTTAAACGAGGCTTGGTCAAAGCTAATATGAGAAAAATAAGTCCGACGAAACGCGAATTTCGTCGAACTTATAGATTATGTCAAACGAACAACCGGTATTGCACTAACTGTTGAGCCACCAGCGTTCAATCATTTTGTAGCCGTCAAACTCCCAATTGCCGGCGACTTGCTCAGGTACACCCACGTTGGTCGAATACGCTGAAATATGGTTCGCAAATGCATGGATCACTGATCCGCAGTCGTCTCGACATATGGCTTGCATCTCCCAGTACATTTCACGACGTTTGTCATTGTCCAATTCGGCTCTTGCTGCCACCAACAGTTCATTAAAGCGCTCATTTTGCCAGTAGCTCTCATTCCAATTGGAGGTCGCTGAATAACCCTGGGTGAACATCCAGTCTTCTGTCGGACGACCGCTCCAGTAACTTGCACACCAGGGGTGCTTAAGCCAGACATCCGACCAATAGCCATCGTCCGGAACCTGATTTGTTATCAATTCAATTCCCGATGCCTTGGCATGCTCACTGAATAGAACAACTGTATCCACGCAGCCTGAATAAAGACTGTCCGAAGCACTCAATTCCACTTTCAAATTACTGATTCCTGCTTGCTTGAGATGCCATTTGGCCTTTTCGGGGTCATAGACACGTTGTTCAAGCTCGTGGTTATAGTAGCGATTGGCAGGTGAGATGGGATGATCGTTCCCAACGCTTCCATAACCGCTCAGAATCGTATCAAGTACGTCTTCCCGGTTGATGGACAATTTAAGTGCCATTCGCACATTATTGTCATCAAACGGTGCGAGGTTGGTACGCATTGGAAAGGTGTAGTGCTGAGTGCTGGTGATATCCAGAATCGAAATTTCAGCGTTCCGCCCAAGCAAACCGGCAGTCGTTGTGTCAACATCGCCGATGATGTCTACGGCGCCGGTTACCAAGGCATTCTGACGCGCAGTTGAATCTGCAATGGTCAGAAGTTCCGCAGTATCCGCAAATCCACGGTCTGATCTGAAGTCGTTCGGGTTGCGCACGTATCTCGAGTACTGACCCGGTTCGAACGAATCCAGCATATAGGCTCCACAACCGGCATCAAACGTTTCGATTTCGCCATCCTTCGACGGCAAAATGGACAACACGCTTGCGCTTAGGATGACCGGAAAGTCGACGCTGGCATTCTTCAATTTGAATTTGACAACTCGATCACCGTCTTTGGTGATGGATTCGACATCTTCCATGAATGACTTCATGGAAGATGCTGATTCTTCGCCTCTGTGGCGGTTCAGAGACACAATCACATCATCCGAAGTAACGGTTTTGCCATTATGAAAGGTCACGCCTGAACGCAATGTAAAAATCCATTCAGATGGATCAGAGCCTGCTTCAAAGGATTCCGCCACCAAGGGAACCAACTGTCCGTTCGGGGCGATTTCCGTCAACGCATTGTGAAATGTGGAAAACATGAAATTGGTATGCCCGCTGGTTAGGCGGATCGGGTCCAACGCATCTGTCGATGAGCCTTGAACCGTGGCAACGCGAAGATGCCCACCCTTGACGGGTGTTGCTGCGTGAGCCGCTGATCCGATAAACAGTTCCGGTACGGCACCGACCATACCAATTGCTCCGGAAGCCTGCATGAACCTGCGTCGCGACAGCTTGCGACCGGTTAAATTGGCTATATTCTTCTCAATCGAATTCATAAATCCTCCTATTGCCTCCTATTGGTTTTGGACCAATCGACATGCCGGACGAACAGCCAGTCCAAATTCTCATCAGACTGCCAAACCCGGTAGCGGCAAATCAATATGGATATTCCATACATCGGTTGATGGTTTGAGAATTCTACTTCAAATGACCTGGAAATTACAACAGGTAAATCTGAAGCTGAGCGTTTTGCGCTGGAGTGCTCGATTGATGAATTTCCAAAGGCAATGCTGCGTATTTATGCAGTTTATTCGGACTGGTAGTGAGTCGCACCGGTAATCGGTCTGTTGACCGGCGAATTGAGTGATTTCCACCTGCGCAGCTTTCGCCACACCTGCAGCCGGTTTATTGATTGTCCCCGATGAGAGTTTGCTGAAACCGGCTCATTTCCGATTCGGTCGGCACCGCGTGACGCACCTCAAGCGGGTCTTCGGCCGCCCCATTGATAGCCTCACCAAAGAGACGACGCAGTGGAAACCCCAGCGCCAGCATCAACGTCGGGTTGCGTTTATGTTGCCTCCAAACGTTGCGGTGGCAACAGATCAGACGGGCGATTTCGCTCAGGTCATTTAACAAATATTGCTGACTTGGGCAGGGGCAGTTTCAGACTCTTGTGCCAGTGCAATTGAGGTTGAGGAAGAATGGCTGATAATCAGTTTGAAGCGGTTGAAAAATCGGTTGTTTAGCCGATTTTGCGGGTAAAGAGATTTTTACAACCGTCAATTCGCGCGTCAAATCAACGAATGATTCGAACCAAAGTGCCTCGAAAATATTATGTTTTTGAAACAGAATGAATATTTTTGTCCAAAATTTAAAAAACAGCAAACATGGGTTAAGAAGCAAACCATATCATTGTTTTAGGATTCTTGTTCAGGCAATGCGAAATCCGGACATTATATTGAAAAATATTGCAGTGCAACAAAATCAGAGAGGATTTGAAACGGTACAGTTTTTAGTGTGCCTGGTAACACTCTCAGGACAGCAGACCGAGTGCGTTCGTCCAGAGAATGCGTGTGAGTTCACCTGCGGGAATTGCTTGAGTCAGGCCTCCCGATTGGCCGGCCCATGCCTGCATTCGGTCCAAATCATTGTTTCTCCGTGCCGCGGCTGTCATCCCGGTCGTCAGTGCGCGTTGTATGGGATAGGGCATCGGTTGTGGAGCGTCATCTTCCACTGCAGCTCTTGTGTAGGATGTAGAGATTGATCGGCCTAGTCGCCCGGAAAAAGCGCGTGTCAGCATCGTTTGGTGCGGCTGCGCCTGACCGATAGCGTCCGCCCATGCTGATGGAATGCCAGCTTCGGGGCAGCGCAAATAGCCGGTTCCAATCTGAACCGCCGAGGCGCCCAGCAATACCGCGGCTGCAATCCCTCGGGAGTCGGCGATGCCTCCAGTTGCGACAACCGGAATGCTGACAGCATCTACGATTGCTGGCAGCAGCGAGAAAAGTCCGGACATGGATACTTCGGCGAACGCAGCGTCGAATGTTCCTCGGTGACCACCAGCTTCCATACCTTGCGCGACAATTGCATCTGCACCGGCTGCTTCAGCCTGTTTGGCTTCGGCTACGGTAGTCGCGGTGGCAAACCAGTGAATATTCAACGACTTCATCCTTTGCACGAACTGTCTTGGGTACAGGCCCATGATTGATGAAATAACAGCCGGACGGGATTCAAGCATTGCTTCGCACTGTGCATCGAAATCAAGCAGCTTGAGGTCTCCGGCTCCAAGTTTAATTTCTGGTCCCCATCGGTCTAGAAATTCGCGCACCAGCCTTTCGTGACTTTCATTGCGCAAAGGCGCTGGGTCAGGAATCCAGTTATTGAACTGGAATTCCCCTTTACAGTTGGATCTGAATTCCTGTGCCCATTGCATAATGCTTTCTGGTGACATTAGTAGAACTCCGCACGCTCCCAAAGCGCCCTGTTCGGCAACTGCGACGGATAGGGCAGGTGGACAGGCCCCAGCCATAGGCGCCAGTAAAATAGGCAGTTCAAGATTGTACTGACGGCAGAAACGTTCAGTACGTTTGAGCGTATCTTGGCGATTGTTCACGCTGTTTATCCTTTTATCATGTGCTGTCAATTTACTCCTTGGAATTTCATATTGTATGTAGAGTGCGCTAGATTTATAAGGGTTAGTCAACTTTATAATTCCCTAAAATACAATCCGCTCTGTGTTAAATTCACATTCTTCACTTAGCCGCCCTACATATGCCATCGGATTTGTTAAAATATTCGGATTCTTTAGCAATTTAAGAAACCATTTATACACGTCAGTGTGATTCAAACTAAGTAGTGATTCAATGCAAGTTTACCTAGCTCAGCCTCGAGGTTTCTGCGCTGGCGTTCGGCGAGCAATAGATATCGTCGAAGGCGCTTTGAAGAAATTCGGGCCGCCCATCTATGTGCGTCATGAAATTATTCACAACCGGTTTGTCGTCGATCAGTTGAAGGCGAAAGGTGTCGTGTTCGTAGATGAGATCGACGATATTCCAGATGGCTCGATCACGATATTCAGTGCTCATGGAGTGTCTGATAAGGTAGAGAATGAAGCGTCTGAACGAGAACTTTCCGTAATTGATGCAACCTGCCCACTGGTTAAGAAAGTTCACCGGCAAGTTGCAAAGTTTGAAAAATTGGGGTGCGAGATCGTCTTGATTGGCTACCGCGGTCACCCTGAAGTGGAAGGAACAGCAGGACGCTCCAAAAGTCCTGTGCACGTAGTGGAAAATTCGGCAGAAGTCGAACAACTGGAAATTCAGAACCCTGAGAATGTCGCATTCGTAACGCAGACGACACTGTCCGTCGATGACGCCCAAAAGACCATTGATACTCTTCGGAGCAAATTTCCTGCAATTAAAAGTCCCAGCACTGACGACATCTGTTTTGCAAGCCAGAATCGGCAGCAGGCAGTGCGAGAATTGGCGCAGCATGTCGATTTGATTCTTGTTATTGGAGCCGCAAACAGTTCGAACTCTAATCGTCTGGTTGATATTGGGCGCAAAGCGGGAGTGCCGTCATTCTTGATCGAGACGCCGGAGCAGATTGACGTCGACTTGCTAGGTACAGCTGAACGAGTTGGGCTGACGGCAGGTGCTTCAGCACCTGAAGATTTGATTGAAATTGTAATTGAGAGACTCCAAAATCTCAGGCAGATCGAAGTGATTCCAGCGCAGGGTGTGGAGGAAAATATTCAGTTCAAATTGCCTGCCACATTGCTTAACGTTTCGCAGGAAGAAGGATTCCCAGTTGCCAGTAGTACATAAACGACAGATTGAAAGATATGGCTGCAGTTGCTGAAGAACTTCGAGTAATCCACAATCAGGCGGAATCGAACATTCGTCTGAGGTTTGTAACGGCTACAAGTTTATTTGATGGACATGATGCATCAATTAACGTTATTCGACGAATTTTGCAAGCCTCGGGAGTCGAGGTAATTCACCTTGGTCACAACAGGTCCGTTCGGGAGATTGTAACTGCCGCAGTCCAGGAAGATGCAGATGGCATCGCGGTGAGTTCCTATCAGGGTGGGCACATCGAGTACTTCAAATACATCATTGACATGCTGGCGGAATTCGGACGCAGTGACATCAAGGTATTCGGTGGCGGTGGCGGTGTGATCGTTCCGGAAGAAATTCGCGAATTGCACGACTACGGCGTTGCCAGAATCTATTCGCCTGCAGATGGCCAGCAAGTCGGTCTTCAGGGAATGATTGACGACATGATTAAAACCTGTCGTTCCAATTTGGAGTCAACTCCAGCTTTTTCTGCAGCAGATCTCAGTACCGACCGTATTCGGGATTTAGCGCTGTTGATCAGTCAAATTGAAGCCGGTTCGTCTGAAGCAAGAATGTTTGTGCGCAAACACTCAAGCGGCGAACAATCCGTTCCGGTACTCGGAATAACAGGAACCGGTGGGTCGGGTAAATCCTCTCTTACGGATGAACTCGTCCAAAGGCTTCGGCTGTTTACGGTAGAAAACACCCGCATTGCCATACTCGCGGTCGACCCGACTCGCAAAAAAACCGGTGGTGCGTTGCTTGGTGACCGTATCCGCATGAACTCTACCGATACCACACAAGTGTATGTGCGTTCATTGGCTACGCGCGATGCTGGCGGTGGAATTCCTACTTATCTCACAGATGTCATCCAGGCCTGTACAGCTTGGGGATTCGATTTGATTATTGTTGAAACGCCGGGAATCGGTCAAGGCGATACGGGTGTCGTCCCCTATGTTGACAAGGCAATTTATGTCATGACTCCGGACTATGGGTCACCGAGTCAGTTGGAAAAAATCGACATGTTGGATTACGCAGACCTCGTCGCAATCAATAAATTCGACTCAAAAGGTGCCGAAGATGCGTATCGAGATGTCTGTAAGCAGGTTCAAAGAAATCGGGAAGCGTTTGACCAGCTTCCGGAGGCAATGCCGGTTTTCGGCACAATCTCCTCGCGCTTCAATGATGATGGAGTTACCGCGCTGTTTCAGGCGATAATTGATTCACTGGGTGCGCCACAGAAAAATGAGCTGTTTCCGCAGCGAATGGAATCGACCGTATCTTCCAATAGCATGAGTGCTGTTCCGGCATCGCGAGTGGGTTATCTTGGAGAAATTTCTGAAGTAGTGCGCGCTTATCGGGAACATGTGGAAAATCAATCGAAGATTGCCCGAGAGCTTCAACAGCTACGTGCAACAATGCAAATGATGCAGGATGCTGGTTCCCGCGAACCGCCGATGATGGAAAATCTGATTGAGGAACGCGAGCGTTGTCTTGACCCTGAATTGCGCATGCTGCTTGAGGAATGGCCGAAGCGGGCTCTCTCTTACCGTGAACCGCCTGAAAGTGGTTCGAAAGCAAGCAGACTGTATTCGGAGACGCTGTCGGGTTCTAAAGTTGCGAAAATTTCGTTGCCGTGCTACCACGACGCTGGTGATCTTCTCAAGTGGCTGATGCTTGAAAATCTGCCTGGCTCGTTCCCGTATACGGGAGGCGTGTTTGCATTCAAACGCGAAGACGAGGACCCCACGCGCATGTTCGCTGGGGAGGGCGGTCCTGACAAGACGAATCGAAGATTCAAGCTGCTCTCAAAGCATTCCGAAGCCAAGCGTCTGTCTACCGCTTTTGACTCGGTTTCTCTGTATGGATGCAACCCGGACGAGCGCCCTGACATCTACGGTAAAGTAGGAAATTCCGGTGTATCAATTGCTACGCTCGATGACATGAAGGTCATGTATGACGGTTTTGATCTTTGCAGTCCTCGTACATCTGTATCAATGACGATCAATGGTCCGGCTCCAACCTATCTTGCCATGTTGCTCAATACTGCCATAGACCAGCAGGCCGTAGCATTCGAAAGCAAACACCAACGCCAGCCGGACTCGGAAGAATTCGAGCAACTCGAAGCTTATGCGCTCTCAAATGTCAGAGGTACCGTTCAAGCCGACATTCTGAAAGAAGATCAAGGACAAAATACCTGTATTTTCTCCACAGAGTTCAGTTTGAGGCTCATGGGAGATATTCAGGAGTACTTCATTGAAAAGCAGGTGCGCAATTTCTACTCTGTTTCCATATCCGGCTACCACATTGCTGAAGCCGGCGCGAACCCAATTTCCCAGCTTGCTTTTACCTTGGCAAATGCATTTACCTATGTGGAAATGTATCTGGCGAGAGGAATGGATATTGACGATTTTGCACCGAATTTGTCGTTTTTCTTCTCCAACGGACTGGATGCTGAATACACAGTCATGGGGCGAGTCGCAAGACGAATTTGGGCAGTTGCGCTGAAGGAAAGATATGGTGCCAACACGAAAAGCCAAAGACTGAAGTATCACATTCAGACCTCCGGCCGGTCGTTGCATGCTTTGGAAATTGATTTCAACGACATCCGTACAACTTTGCAAGCATTGATTGCCGTCTATGACAATTGCAATAGTCTCCACACAAACGCCTACGATGAGGCGATTACAACGCCGACGGAAGAGTCGGTGCGAAGAGCCATGGCGATCCAGCTGATTATCAATAAGGAATGGGGACTATCCAGCAATGACAACCCGAATCAGGGAAGTTTCATTATTGAAGAGTTAACGGATCTTGTAGAAGAGGCAGTGCTGTGCGAATTTGAAGCCATATCAAAACGCGGTGGTGTGCTCGGTGCAATGGAAACTGGCTATCAGCGAGGTAGAATTCAGGATCAGTCTTTGCATTACGAAAGAATGAAACACGACGGCAGCCTGCCGATTGTCGGAGTCAACATGTTTCTAAATCCGCAGGCAGGTGAACTGCAGACGATAGAACTCGCCAGATCTACTGAGGACGAAAAGCAATCTCAGTTGACACGATTGAAGGATTTTCATGAACGCCACGAGAGTACTGCTCCTCAGGCACTGGCAGCGCTTCAGTCTGCCACACTTGCAAATAGAAATGTCTTTACAGAATTGATGTCAGCAGTTCGTTACTGCTCTGTCGGACAGATTACATCTTCACTGTTTGAAGTTGGGGGGAAATATCGACGCAACATGTAAAAATTGCGTTGAAATCCTGCTTCAGCTTCTGTTCGTCTTTTCTTTTTCTCAAACGAGAATGATCTGCCCGCTTATTGGACACACGAATCGTGCTGCCTTTATTTGATCTTCAAGACAAGGTTGTTGCGATCGCAGGCGCCGCTGGGGCATTTGGATCCGCCATAGCAGAAGAGCTCGTCGCACGAGGATGCCGCGTTTCCTTGTTTGACAAGAACGAGGGCGGTCTTGAGGATCTCACCAATCGCCTAGAGTCGGATCAGGTATCAATGTTGGAATTTGATGCGACTGAAGAAGAGCAATGCAAAATGGCATTTCAGTCGTGTGTTGATCGTTGGGATCGCATTGACGGATTCGTGAACTGCGTGGGGCTGTTTGAGATTATTTCGGCAGAAAAAATGCCCTATGAGGTGTTTTCCCGTCTTCTTCAAACCAACTTGAACGCAGGATTTTTGCTTTGTCGCAGTGCAGCAAAGCACATGGTCCCCAACGGTTTCGGACGAATCATCAATATCGCATCGGTGTCCGACTCTGTGGCGAATCCTGGATATGCGGCTTATGCGTCCAGCAAGGCTGCATTGACGCACTTGACGCGGGTTTTGGCAGTTGAATGGGCACAGTATTCGATTACTGTGAATGCAATAAGCCCGGCCATATCGGAAACTAACCTAACAAGTTCATTCCTGTCTCAAGGAGATAATCGGGATGATGCACTTTCAAGAATTCCAATGAACCGCCTGTTTACCCCTTCGGATATCCTGGCAACTGTAATCTTGCTGCTTTCTTCAGGAGGCTCTTTCATCACTGGACAGGCAATACACATCGATGGAGGACGCACGATCTCTTGAACACGATTAAACGAATGCGACTGAACGTCAGCATACTGTCGATTTGTCAGGCCAGTATGTTTACGGCGAATTCGGTGATGATCGCATCTGCAGCACTGGTTGGGATGGTGTTGGCACCCGAACCGGTTTATGCAACGGTTCCGATTTCCATGGTATTTCTGTTTGGTATGGGGTTTGCCCTGCCTGCGTCAATGATCATGAAATACATCGGCAGACGATTGGGGTTCATGATTGGCTTGCTGTTCGGAATTTCTGGTGCTCTGCTGTCCGGATATGCCATCGTCTCGCAAAGTTTTCTGTTTTTCTGCATGGGAATTGCATTGATTGGAATCGGCAACGCGTTTGGGAACTTCTATCGCTTTGCAGCTGCTGACGTAGCAGATGAGAGCTATAGAAGCCGTGCAATCTCCTATGTTCTGGCCGGCAGTGTGGTGGCAGCATTCATTGGTCCAAACATGGCAAATTTTACTAAAGAGACAATCAGCGGAGCCTTGTTTGCCGGCTCCTATTTGTCGCTTGCGGTTATTTACTTCGGAGCTTTGATTCTGATTTCGTTTCTGAAAGTGCCTCCGGGTAATGTTGAAGCTGAGAAAAAGAAGGGCAGACCGCTACGTGTCATCGCTGCACAGCCTCTGTTCATACTTGCCGTGAGCAGTGCGACTGTTGCCTATGGTGTGATGAATCTGCTGATGACTTCTACGCCTCTTGCCATGGAAGCTCGTGGCATGGGGTTTGGACATACTGCTCAAGTCATTCAGTGGCATATTTTTGCAATGTTCGCACCTTCATTTTTTACAGGTCATCTAGTACGTAAATTTGGTGACATCAATATCATATTTGCCGGATTGATAGCACTGTTGGGATGCATTTTCATCACTTTCCTGTTCGGTGAAACGTTCCTTGCGTTCTGTGCTGAACTGATATTGCTGGGTATAGGTTGGAACTTCACTTTTCTGGGCGGCACGACGTTATTGACGTCAACTTACGAACCAAGTGAAAAAGCCTTTGTACAGGGATTGAATGATCTGTGTGTGTTTTCGGTGGTGACTATGACTGCGCTGATGTCCGGAGTGCTTCATCATATCTGGGGCTGGTTCGTATTGAGCGGTGGCGCAGTAGTTCCAATCATATTACTGTCGATATTGTTGCTGTGGGTCAAAAAAAATCAAGCGTCTGCAACAACCGAAGAGCACGCATAATTTACTGGAAATTGTTAGTAAATTCGAAATAAAGCGCTGTGGTCCATCTGTCCATCCCCTTGGCAGATCAATTTCTCATATAAATCACGGCACAATTCTGTAGATGGCAGGTTGGTTGCATTCGAATCCGCGAACGTCAGTGCTTGGCTCAGGTCTTTATGTTGAGTGCGCGCTGTTCCACCGGGAACGAAATTCTGTTCAATCATTCTTCTTCCATGTAACTGAAGAATTCTGGAATCGGCGAATCCACCGCTTAGTGCCTGCCAGATCTTGTCCAGATCTGCTCCGCCGTCTCGCGCCAAGGCAAACGCTTCGGCGACGGCACCAATTGTGAGTCCTACGATGATCTGATTGGCAGCTTTGGCAATCTGTCCGGACCCAACATCTCCCACATGCACCACTTGTTTACCCAAAACATCCAAAATCGGTTTAACGCACTGCATATCGGATTCGGATGCACCGACCATAATTGACAATGCCCCTTCAATTGCGCCGACTTCCCCACCGGAGACCGGTGCGTCGACAAAATGAAACCCTGCTTCAATTAAACGAATTGCGAATTTTCTTGTTGCACCAACCTCGGTTGTCCCCATGTCAATGACAAGCGAATCAGCCGGTGCGGCTTCTATAATTCCGTTTTCACCAAAGAGAATCTCTTCCACCGTTGCTGTATCTGACACCATGCAAATCACGACATTTGATTTTGCAGATTCTGCAGGTGAGGCTAGTGGCGTGAAACCCTCTTTTGCCATTTCGTCGACTTTTTGCCGACTACGGTTGTAAACAGATACTTGTGCGCCTGCTCGTTTTAGATTTCGTGCCATCGGTTTTCCCATCAGACCGAGTCCGATAAATCCGATGTTCATGGGGTCTAGAGATTTCAAGATTCACTCCTTGCTGGTTATATTGCTGTTAGGGTTATGAATTTTAAGGATATATTCTTGTGAGTTGCTCGGAAGACCGCATGGTTTATGTCGCAACGATTTCGGTATGGTTGGATACAGAAACATGCAGGATTAACGGGTACGGTTGAAGTTGATGAAACTTACATTTGTGGGAAGGCAACAAACACGAAAGTAAGAAATTGAAAGCTATGCGTGGAATTGTAGGTAAAACTGCTGTGGTTGGCAGCAACGAGAGATATTCAGGAAGAATTGCAGATCAGCTGACAGAATCGACTGACAAAGGAACATTGCATGGATTCATTGAAGTTAATTTCCAATGACAATCAAATCACTGAACAACTTAGTCAATCCTTGACTATATTGTCAATACTCCCAGCGCCTGCCTCTTTCCTCATCTAAGTTTGCTGATTACTTCCTATAAACTCCCGATAGATTTATCTATTCGGTGCTTCTTAGAAAATCACTGACTATGCTGTCATGCCGTTTCAGACTCCTTCAATTTACTCATCTGACGAATCTTGTGGAATGATCAAATTGAGTACGATAGCAATTGCGGCAGCAGGAAGCAGACCACTAACCATCAAAATACGCAGTGTGTCGGGCAGATACTGAACTGCACTTGGTACAAGCTGCAAACCAAAACCGACCGACAAGGCAATTGCAAAAATAACCATATTACGTCGATTCCAGTTTACACCGGACAGCAACGAAAGGCCGGCGGAAACAACCATTCCGAACATTACAATCACGCCACCACCAAGGACTTCTATCGGGATGGTGCGAATAATTGCACCAACTTTTGGAATCAACCCGCAGATAACCAATACTATTGCTCCAATTGCCACAACATTACGGCTCATTACACCCGTCATGGCTACTAATCCAACATTCTGACTGAAGGAAGTATTCGGCAAACCACCGAACAGACCTGCGACTGCTGTACCGACGCCATCAGCATAAGTTGCACCTTGAATTTCCTTTTCGGTTGCTTCACGACCTGCACCACCCTTAGTAATACCAGAAACATCTCCGACAGTTTCAACTGCTGAGACAAAGGCCATCAAGCAGAAGCCAATTACCGCTGCGAAACCAAGCTCAAATCCGTATTTAAAGGGTATTGGCAATGCGAAAGCGGCTGACCGACTCATGCTGGTACTGATACCTTCGATCGTGACCAGACCCATCGTCATGGCAAATAAATATCCAGCGATGATACCGATCAACACGGCCGAGACAGAAAGCATACCTCGTGTAAAGAATTTGAGACCCAGTGTTACCAATATTACGACTGACGCAACGGACCAATTGAGCAGACTGCCAAATTCAGGTTTGCCCATAGCTGGAACACCGCCCGCAGCGTACTGGATACCAACCTTGACTAGCGCCAGACCGATTAACATAACGACCAGGCCAGTTACTAGTGGCGGCAATGCAAAACGAATTTTGCCGATAACAGTGCCGAGCAGGGCATGGAATAGTCCACCAATTAACACACCACCAAAGAGGACTGGAAGTGCTTCAACGCCTTTACCGGCGACAAGAGGAATCATTATCGGAATAAAGGCAAAGCTTGTTCCTTGAACAATAGGTAGCCGCCCACCTACAGGCCCCATACCGATTGTTTGAAACAGAGTTGCGATGCCGGCAAAAAGCATTGACATCTGGATCAAGTAAGTCATATCAGGAAAGCCTTGAGCACCGGCATCTGAGCCGAAGCCGAAGCCAGCGGCACCTGCGATAATAATTGCAGGTGTGATATTTGATATGAACATCGCCAGCACATGCTGAATTCCGAGTGGAATAGCCTTTGTAAGCGGGGGAGTATAGTTAGGGTCGCGAAGCTGCGCCGCTGTTCCAATTGAACTGTCAGCCATGGAATTTTCTCCTTTCAGTTGGTTGTGAAAGAGTACAAATTATTGAGGGGTGCTTTGTTTAGTTTAATGCCGAACGATTTCTTCTCTGAATTATCCCCAAAGCTCGATGTAACTCTCATTGGCAGTATCTCTAGGCATACATTACGTGCATTCTGACGACACAGGATCAGAATTAGATGTAAATGTTTGTATTATATGCGGAAATTGATTGAGAATTATATACAACGTACTGATTATTAGGATTTATTACATGCTGAAATTCTCTGAATTGGAGCGGCACGGTAACGCTCGTCGTGGACGACTTGAACTCACGCGAGGGGTAATTGAGACACCGGTATTCATGCCGATTGGCACAATTGGAGCCGTTAAAACAGTCGAACCGCGGGATCTTGAACAGGTCGACACGAGAATTCTTCTGGGAAATGCGCTTCATCTTATGCTGAGACCTGGCCTAGAGGTAATTGAATTGCATGGGGGTCTGCACGAATTCATGGGATGGAATCGACCGATACTGACTGACTCAGGCGGATTTCAGGTTTTCAGTCTGCCAAAACTGCGTCAAATTGAAGACAGAGGCGTCACTTTTCGATCACCAGTTGACGGTGCCGAGGTGTTCATGGGACCGGAAGAATCAATTCATGTTCAACGCGTTCTGAACTCAGATATAGCCATGATTTTTGACGATTGCACTCCTTACCCAGCGACGTATGAAGAAACCAAGTGCTCAATGGAGCGGTCTGTATCCTGGGCGAGAAGGTCGAAGCAGGCACATGATGGGGCTGCGGGCAATTTGTTCGGAATCATCCAAGGCGGCATGCATCCCGACCTTCGAGAGATTTCGTTGAATTCGCTGACAGAAATTAGATTCGACGGATATGCAATTGGAGGCCTGTCGGTAGGTGAGCCGAAAGAGGAGATGAATCGAATCCTTAAATACATTGCTCCCGCAATGCCGCAGAACTATCCAAGATACTTAATGGGAGTCGGCACTCCGCAGGACATTGTGTATGGGGTTGCTTGTGGTGTAGACATGTTTGATTGCGTGCTTCCGACACGCAATGCCAGAAATGGCTGGCTGTATACCTCTCATGGAATTGTGAAGATTCGAAACTCTAAATATCGAAATGACACCAGACCGCTAGATGAAAACTGCAGTTGTCCGTGTTGCGAGAGATTTACGCGATCCTATCTGCGCCATTTACACCAGATCAATGAACCGCTGTGTGCACGGTTGTGCACGATCCACAATCTTCATTTCTATTTGAGTCTTATGGATCAAATACGAAATTCGATTGAAAATCAGACATTCGACCGGGTATGTACCGAATATGGCGTGTTCATCGAATGATGAACGATGCCACAGGGAGTTCTGGCGAGTAAAGTGGGGCTTGCTTCAATTAGGCACCTGGGTGCGAAGCTGCATGGTTGCAAAGGATAAAGTTCTGGTTACAATCCAGCACGAGCAAGGCGTACACGCCAAGCACGGAATGAACCTTCCTTTCGTACTGAATGAGGACGGCTGAAGCATGTTTTTGCTATACTGACATCGTTCATGCCTCTTGCCATCCAACTCAGCTGTGAGTTGGAAAATTTTCAAAGGCAACTGTGGAACGATTCCGATTTTTTCAACTTTCCTGTTGAATTTGAATTTGAAAATTTCAGACCAACTGAATTTCCCATTGGCAGGCTGATGCTTGAAATATGGTAACATTACCCTCTTAAAATTATCTACACGAACGTGGTGAAAATACATGAGTTTCATTATTTCTGATGCACTAGCACAGTCGGGCGACCAGTCTGGAGGTTATCTCAGTCTAGTCCCCTTAGTATTGATATTCGTATTGTTCTATTTTCTGTTGATCCGTCCACAGCAGAAACGAACAAAAAAACACAAGGAGATGGTAGGCGCACTTCAAGTTGGCGATGAAGTTGTGACAAATGGCGGCACTCTAGGTAGGATTACATCTGCTGATGTGAATTTTGTAGGGCTTGAAGTCGCATCAGGTGTGGTAATTCAGGTGCAACGTCAAGCAGTTGCACAACTCATGCCGCAAGACACGATCAAAACCGAACCTACACCAAAAAAGAAAAAAATAGCGAAATCAAACAAGGAATAAATGAACCAGAATCCTTGGTGGCGGTACCTGTTAATTGCCGCGGTATTGATTCCCGGCTTTTTTTATGCCTTGCCGAATCTCTTTGGAGACGACCCTGGCGTGCAAGTCAGGGCTGCGCGAACGACCGGAATCGACCCATTCACACTGGATCAAGTTGAACAGGTTCTGAATCGCGAACAGATCGAAACGCTGGGCGTAATATCGGACGAAAAAGGCGTTCGTGCCAGGTTCAGCAGTACTGAAGATCAACTCAAAGCCAGAGACGCCCTTCAGGAATCGCTCGGAAGTCAGTATACCATTGCACTGACGCTTGTTCCTTCCTCTCCAGCGTGGATGAACACCATAGGTGTCGCACCCATGTATCTCGGTCTAGATCTTCGCGGCGGTGTTCATTTCTTGATGGAAGTGGATTTGGACAGCGCAATTAGTCGAGCTGAAGCTCGATATGTGGATACTCTTCGGCGTACGCTTCGCGAGCAAAAGGTACGCTATGGTTATGTCAGGCAAGCAGACGACGGCAGCGGAATCGAAATCAAGTTTCGAGAGTCCGAACAGGTTGATGCCGCGATGGAAGTACTTGAGGATGAACTGCCCGAACTCGACCTGAACGATTTCGAACGCGAGGGTGAACTTTATCTTGGGGTCAGTCTCAGCGACGATGAAGCCAATGAGCTGAAAGAATTCGCGGTAGAGCAGAATATCGTGGCACTGCGCAATCGCATTGATGAATTGGGTGTTGCCGAACCCGTCGTGCAGCGACAGGGTGATAACCGGATCGTGATTCAATTGCCAGGCGTACAGGATACCGCCAGAGCCAAGAGAATTCTTGGACGAACCGCCACTCTGGAAATACATATGGTCGATGAAGAGCACGACTTGTCGGCCGCGTTGAATGGATCAGTACCAGTCGGGTCCAGAATCTATAACATGCGCGACGGAAGCCCAATTTTGCTGCAAAAATCGATCGTCTACTCGGGCGACAATATCGTAGATGCGGCAGCCAGTCTCGACACTCAAACCGGCGGCCCGATTGTGAGCATTACACTGGACTCGCGTGGTGCAGCGATCAATCAGCGTGTGACGGGCGACAATATCGGCAAACGCATGGGTGTCGTATACATTGAATCGCGCTCCGAGCCAAAGCGCGATGAACAGGGGAAATTGGTGCTGGATGACAAAGGTGACCCTGTCAGAGTCAGGGAATTGCTGGAAGAAGTCATCACTGCTCCTGTTATTCGTGACCAACTAGGCCGGCGATTTCAGATTGAAGGGCTGGATAGTGTCACCGAAGCGCGGGATTTGGCTTTGCTTCTGCGAGCAGGTGCGCTAGCCGCTCCGATTGACATTGTTGAGGAGCGCACCGTAGGGCCGAGCCTGGGTCAGCAGAATATCATTCAGGGTTTGCAGTCGGTGCTGGTAGGATTTGTTCTTGTACTGTTATTTATGGCATTCTACTACCGCACATTCGGACTTGTTGCAAACCTTGCACTTGGGCTGAATCTGATTCTGATTGTGGCAGTTCTGTCGGCACTGCAGGCGACGCTGACATTGCCTGGAGTTGCCGGAATAGTGCTGACAGTCGGTATTGCTGTAGATTCAAATGTACTGATCTTTGAGAGGATACGCGAAGAACTGCGAAACCGAAACTCTCCGCAAGCCAGTATTCAGGCTGGCTATGAGAAAGCATTTTCAACTATCGTAGATGCAAACATTACAACATTGATTGCCGCCATTGTGCTGTTCAACTTTGGGACTGGACCGATTAAGGGATTTGCAGTTACATTGAGCATCGGCATCATCACTTCCATGTTTACTGCAATACTGGGTACGCGAACGGTCATCAATTTAGTTTATGGCACCCGTCGACGCATCGGCAAACTGGCCATATAGGGGATCGGACAATGGAATTTCTAAAAAAAGACCTGCAAATCGATTTTCTCGGACTGCGCCGAAATTCTGCGATTGCATCCTTGGTGGTGATCGTAGCCGGACTCCTGTCTATACTCATTCAGGGTATCAATTTGGGACTTGACTTTACCGGTGGAACTCTGGTTGAGGTTCGATATGAAGAGCAGGTTAGCGTCGACGATGTGCGCCAGCAGCTTGCCAATGCCGGAATCGAAGATACCACGGCTCAATACTTCGGCACCAGTCGAGACGTCATGATTCGCCTGCCGTCACAGAATGTTGAGGGAAGAGCCGCGGAGCTGAGTACGCAAATCGTTGAAGTGCTTCGCACACCATATGGAGAATCGCTTGTCGAGACACCCGAGGGTGGATTGCAATCTTGTCAAAAGTCCAATGACTCGGTTGGTGACTGCTTTGTGCAGATGCGCCGGGTTGAATTCGTAGGGCCCAAGGTCGGAGAGGAGTTGACAGAAAAAGGCGGGCTGGCGATGATCTACGCACTCATCGGAATTCTGATCTATGTTGCGTGGCGATTTGAGTGGCGTTTTGCCATTGGGTCGGTTGTCGCCCTTGTTCACGATGTGTTGATTACTATCGGCATGTTTTCGATTTTTCAAA
Organism: Arenicellales bacterium; assembly: GCA_965219265.1. Classification (GTDB taxonomy): domain Bacteria; phylum Pseudomonadota; class Gammaproteobacteria; order Arenicellales; family JAJDZL01; genus JAJDZL01. The sequence goes on along the minus strand of OZ244730.1, from coordinate 1,724,171 downwards.
TTGATTTTTCACTTGCGGTTCTGGCTGCTGTATTAGCCGTGATCGGTTACTCGCTGAATGATACAATCGTCGTTTTCGATCGAATCCGGGAGAATTTCCGACGCAGTCGGCACGGAACTTCCATCGAAATTATGAATCGCTCTATCAATCAAACTCTCAGAAGAACGATTCTTACCTCAATGACGACGCTGCTGGTTGTAGTTACCTTGCTCATTTTCGGTGGAGAGGTAATTCGAGGATTTTCATTGGCACTGCTGATCGGTGTCGGAGTTGGTACTTATTCTTCGATTTTCATTGCCAGTCCAGTGGTTCTGGCTCTGCGTATTTCGCGAGAAGACATGGCTGTGGTGGATGAATCGGCGTAATATGGAATTTACAACGGTCTGGGATTGAAAACTAAAGCGTCCCATTTCGTTTTCCTTATCGAACTCGCTGCAGGGAGGCGGCGATACCCTCCAAACAAAGTGAATCATGATGCCTGACATTTCCGACACGGATCATGGATACATCCGAAGAGCACTGAAACTCGCTCAGACGCCGGTATCTGCTCCGCATCCCAATCCAAGAGTGGGATGTGTTGTTGTCAAAAACGGAAAGATAGTCGGAGAAGGCTTTCACCGCAAAGCAGGCTGTGCGCATGCAGAAGTCAATGCGCTGGATTCGTGCGCAGAGAAATCTCGGGGAGGTGTGATGTACGTGACACTGGAACCTTGCACGGTGCATGGAAGAACTCCACCATGTGTTGACCGGGTAATACAGTCCGGCGTGCAAAGAGTTGTAATTTGCACCGAAGACCCAAATCCGTTGGTACAAGGACGAGGCATTAAAATGCTGCGGGAATCAGAAATTCAGGTTGACTTGGGCGTGCTGGCCGATGAAGCGCAAAAGATGAACCAAGGATTTTTTTCGCGGCACAAGAGCGGCAAAGCATGGGTTACGGTAAAGATTGCGGCGACATTGGATGGTCGAATTGCCACGCAATCAGGCGAAAGTACCTGGATTACCGGTGAAGCCTCCAGACAGGATGTTCAGTTGCTGCGGGCTCAGGCATCGGCAATACTCACTGGTGCTGGAACGGTGCGTAAGGATAACCCCAGACTGAACTGCCGTGCCGAAGGAGCAGAAAACTCTCCGCTTCGAGTGATTGTAGACAGCAAGCTTGAAACTTCGGCGGATTCAAGAATGTTTGACTGTGACGGCGACGTGCTGATTGCCACAGGGGAAGGAACCTGTTCGGAAAATCGATTCAAACTTGAGAAGGTTGCAGAAATTGTTGAGATTCCATCTTCTGAAGCAGGAGTAGACTGCCGAAATTTGTTGACAGTTCTTGCTCAGCGTGAAGTAAATGAAGTTCTGGTTGAGGCCGGGCCGAGTATAGTCGGGTCGTTGGTAAGCGAACACCTAGTCGACCAAATGATTATATATCTGGCTCCATCACTGCTTGGTGATCGCGCATTGGGCATGGCAACGATGCCTGCCATACAGCGGTTGTCAGATCGAATTGATGGAGAATTTTCTGAAGTTCATAAACTTGGTGATGATATTCGGATTACAGTTAAAATGAAGCGAAATTCTGGAACTCAGTAAAAAGTTCGATGTTTACGGGAATCGTTGAAGCAATTGGCACGATTGAAACAATTCAACCATCCTCAAACGGTTTGCAAATCAAAATCGATACAGGCTTGGAGGATTTGAAAGGGTTTACACCCGGAGACAGCGTTTCTGTTAGCGGAATCTGCTTGACTGCGGAACAGTGCCAAGGCCGCAATGTAGATGTATTTTTATCGAATGAGACGATCATGCGATCCCGATTTTTGGAGTTGAAGACAGGCGACAAGGTTAATATCGAACGCCCCTTAACACTTGAAGACGGCATTGGCGGCCATGTAGTTTCAGGACATGTTGATGGACTTGCTGAATGCATCGAAGTTCAACCTGACGGTGCCTCCTTGAAGCTTGTCTTCTTTGTGCAGCAAGAAATTGGAATAGGAAAGTTTATTGTCAAAAAAGGATCAATTGCGATCGACGGGGTCAGTATGACAGTCAATGAAGTTGAAGACACTGCGGATGGAACTATTTTCAGTGTTAATTTGATTCCATATACACGGGATGCAACTACGCTTGGCAGTCTGTCGAAAAATCAACATGTTCATATCGAAGTCGACATGTTGGCTCGTTATGTAGCGCGCCTGCTCGAAAACAATACGGACACTGTATCCGCCTGAACCAAAGGTAAATTCCAGATGATAAAGAGTGCCTCACAGCCGATTCCGTTCCCCGGTAAAGACGTTAGCGGAATCAGTTCCATTGAATTGATCTTGCAGGATTTCCGTGCCGGTAAAATGGTGATTCTTGTAGATGATGAAGCTCGAGAAAATGAAGGGGACCTGTTGATTGCAGCCGAGTGCGTAACTGCCGAACACATCAATTTCATGGCATCCTACGGCAGGGGATTGATTTGCCTCTCGCTGTCCGAGAAACGATGTAAAAAGCTGCAGCTTCCGTTGATGGTTAGTGAAAACACATCTCCCTACGCGACTGCATTTACCATTTCGATTGAGGCGGCACAGAACGTTTCAACAGGCATTTCAGCGGCAGACCGGGCAACCACGATTCAGGCAGCCGTAGGTCGCGATGCACAGCCATCCGACCTTGTTACGCCAGGTCACATTTTTCCGATTATTGCGGAACCCGGCGGAGTGTTGACACGTGCAGGACATACCGAGGCTGGCTCCGATCTTGCCCGGCTGAGCGGATTTGAACCTGCGAGCACCCTGTGCGAAATATTGAACCCTGACGGAACAATGGCCCGCCTCGGTCAGCTGGTTGAGTTTAGCAAAACTCATAACATCAGAATCGGAACCATTGCGGATTTGATTCGATATCGGCTACTCACCGAATCCACTGTTCAGCGAGAAAGTGAAACGGAGTTGGAGACTGAATTTGGGGAAGTACGCGCCATATCTTACAGAGACGAAGTTAGAGGCCATACTCATCTCGCTTTAGTGAAAGGCGATATACAACCGGAGGTGCCAACACTGTTACGTGTTCACGTATTTTCTGGCTTGTATGAAGTTATTGATGCCGTTACGCCCGGAGGGCATTCGTGGTCGGTTCGCAAGTCACTGCAACGCATAGTATCGGAAGGCTCGGGTGCGATTATTGTTCTGAACTATCAGCAGGAAATCAGCGGACTTGCAGAAATTGTTCAACAAAGGCAGCAGGAATCGAGTGATGACGGCGGAAACAACGACCTCAGAATTGTTGGTATCGGAAGCCAGATTGCCGCTGACATAGGATTCGGAAAACTGAGGGTGTTGGGGCTTCCGATGAAACTGCATGGCTTATCGGGATTTGGACTGCAGATTACCGAATATCTTCCTCCTCCTCGTTGAGGGTATGCCATGAATGCCCATATCGAAGATTTATCCGCAGACCAAAGGATGGTAAGAATCGGAATCGTTATCAGCGACTTCTATTCAGACATATCCGACCAGCTGCTGGCCGGTGCATTGCATATATTGAAGAAACACCCGCAAATTCAGTATGAAGTAGTACGAGTCGCGGGCACATGGGAAATTCCCGTTTTGGCAAAAGCGATGGCACAAAGCGGAAGATTCCTGGGATTGATTGCACTGGGTTGCGTCATTCGAGGCGAAACTTCACATTACGACCATTTGTGCCAGCAGAGTTCTTCTGCACTGATGAGCATTAGTATGGAATTTACATTTCCGGTTGGCTTAGGAATTTTGACAGTTGAAGACATGCATCAGGCAAAAGTTCGCTCGAATTCGAAAGACTTCTCGAAAAACAAAGGTGCGGAAGCTGCAACTGCCGTAATCGGTGCGATTTACGCGATGGCCAGCGTGCGCCAAGAATATTAATTTCATTAATTCATGGCAGTTTCAGCCAGACATTATGCACGGTTGGGTGCAGTTCAGTTTTTGTACTATTGGGGTGTTCAGAAGGCGTCCCTCAGTGCGTCCGATGAGCAGTGCCTGATTGATGCTGAAGTACTGAAGCATGGTGATCTGGCATATCTTCAAAAACTTCTGAATTCCATACCGTCAAAAATTCCGGAAATCGACTCGATTCTTTCAACTGTCATTCATCGTAAGATTGACACTGTCGGTCCTGTTGAACTCGCAATTCTGCGTTTGGGAGTTTATGAGATGTTGTCCGAACCTGATATCCCACTCAAAGTCGTTACCAACGAATGTATTGAACTCTCAAGGGAATTTGGTAATCCGGACAGCTACAAGTTCATCAACGGAACCTTGGATAAACTTGCGTTCGGAGAACAAGCGCCACTGAAGCATCGAAGCGATTTGCCGAAAGACGCACCAAGCATTGGGGAGTTCAATTTAATCGAGAGATTTTTCTCCAGGGATTTGGCAAATTCTGCAGATATAGTTGCAGGAGTAGGGGATGATTGCGCTGTTATTGAAGTTCCCTCTGGAAAACAATTGCTGATATCAACAGACACTCTGCTGGGAAACACACATTTCCCGGCAAATACTGAGCCTGACAATATCGGCTATAAATCATTGGCTGTATCTCTTAGCGATCTGGCTGCGATGGGTGCGCGTCCGGCTTATGCGACACTCAATCTGTCAATCCCCCAATATGATGAGAAATGGCTTGCAAAATTCAGTAGTGGATTTTATGAATTGGCGTCGAAATATCAGGTTGCGCTTATTGGCGGAGATACAGTTCGGGGTCCGCTTTGCATCAGCGTAACTGTTTATGGACTTACCGACTCCGGGGAAAGTCTGATGAGGTCAGGTGCACGTGTGGGAGATGGAATTTACGTAACTGGAACCCTCGGTGATGCGGCTTTGGGTCTCATGAATGCACGAGTAGGATTGAAGGTCTCTTCAAGGGACGCTAGATATTTGCAGGACAAATTGGATCGTCCACAACCTCGAATAGATGCAGGTGAGGCCTTGAGAAAGCATGCAACTTCAGCGATTGATATTTCCGATGGGCTGGTTGCTGACTTGTCTCACATTCTTAAGGCCAGCAATGTCGGTGCAACAATTGATCTCGAGAGTATTCCGACTTCAAATGTATACAAAAATCTTATGCCGAAAATTGGCTGGGATCATGCGCTGGCCCATGGCGATGACTATGAGTTGTGTTTTACATTGTCACAGGAGGTCGCGATGATGCATGGAGAGCTGAAATTTGAGACTGGCGTTCCAATCAGCCGCATCGGAACTGTAGTAAAGCAACCGGGTCTCGTGATAAAGAATGCATCTGGAGAAATCTACCAGAGTAAAACGCCTGGCTACTCTCATTTTTAGAATTTGAAGACTGCTCCGTGAATCGTTCCAGCTTTCGGAGGATCGCAAGAAACCCCTTTCATTGGATTTCGTGTGGGTTCGGAACAGGTTTTGTCCCCAAAGTACCGGGTACAGCTGGCACTCTGGTTGCAGTTCCGATTGTCTTATTGATACAGTCGTTTCCAACACCCGTTCATCTCACCATCTTGGTATTGATGTTTGTACTTGGGTGTATGGTTTGTCAATTCACTGCATTGGCTTTAAATCAGGAAGATCCTGGAGCAGTGGTTTGGGATGAGATTACCGGCTTCTGTATTGCGATGGCATTCATTCCAGCGACTTGGACATTGATGATTCTAGCTTTCGTGATTTTTCGTTTGCTCGATATTTTCAAACCATGGCCAATTTCTCTAGCGGAGAAAAAGGTGTCAGGTGGAATCGGAATCATGCTCGATGATTTAATTGCAGGTGTCCTTACCAACTTTTTTTTACAAGTTCTGATCGCTGCCAACGTCTTGTAGTGTTTAAGAATTACAGAAAATAACGCATGCATCATTTTGGTGCATGATTTTGAATGTTTACACTGTAAACACCTTCCTGTCGCACCGCAATGGTGCACGGGCGATTTCTGCGTTCATTAATCCTGCACAAATAATTCAATCGAGTTGATATTCAATTAATTCTTTCCGCCCTTCGTTTTTGTTCGTATTCTGCCGACTTTATTTTCACTTGGAATCGACATGAAGTTTCCGTCGATTGCAACTGAACGCCAGGAGGTGAATCCATGGCAAAGAAAAACAAAGACAAGAGTCGGACCGCGATCTGGAGCGTACGGACGAAGTGGCGAAATACATATTTTGGATTGTTTCATACCCAGTTGTTGTGGATTGTGGTTAGCTCGGTTTGGAGCTATTTCGGGACGCCACCGGCGTGGGTTACAATATACCAAGAGATTGTAGGCTCAATGTCGGAACAGATAATTGTCCATGCTGCATATTCATTATTTTTTACGGAGGCTTACAGAATGTTATCGGACGCGTTTGAACAGTGGCTAAAGAGGTCGCAGAAAGAGAAAGGAATCGCTATCGGAATGGAGAGGGGAATGGAGAGGGGAATGGAGAGGGGAATGGAACGGGGAATGGAACGGGGAATGGAACAGGAACGAAGTCAGTGGCGCGCGTGGAATATGCGACGTGAACTTGCACAGTCGGAAGGCCGCGAATTCAACGAACCACCACCGAATGGACAAGATAGTGGGTAGTGGTGTAAGAAAAACGACTAGAGCAATTGAATTGCCTTCGATGTTATGACTGAGATGAAATGGATACTTGTTCGATTCAGTTGCAGTTGAATGAAATCGATGTTTCGTAGCGTTGCGCAAACTGTTTTATACGAGGCGAAGCGCTGTGTAGTTTGCTGGATTGCAGGAACCTAAATACATCTTGACTTGGTAGTATTCGGGGGAACTTGTCCCACGCCAACAACATCGAATTTTTTTACGGAGGCTTACAGAATGTTATCGGACGCGTTTGAACAGTGGTTAAAGAGGTCGCAGAAAGAGAAAGGAATCGCTATCGGAATGGAAAGGGGAATGGAGAGGGGAATGGAGAGGGGAATGGAACGGGGAATGGAACAGGAACGAAGTCAGTGGCGCGCGTGGAATATGCGGCGTGAACATGCACAGTCAGAAGGCCGCGAATTCAACGAACCACCACCGAGTGGACCGGATAATCGGTAAACTATTGATGCTATTGAATTGCCTCATCTATTAACGAAAGATAGATGAATTTAATGTCCAGAAATTACAATAGCAGCAACCTGAATCTGTAATTTTGGCAGTGGCAGTGATATGAAAATTGGATACAAACAGCTGCTTGATCAAGCAATGTCGGAAATCGAAACGCTCACGGTTGAAGAAGCCGTTGATTTGCATGAGAAAGACAATGTGCAATTTGTAGATTTACGGGATATTCGAGAACTCAAGCACGAAGGAAAAATTCCAGGAACTTACCATATGCCGCGCGGTATGCTGGAGTTCTGGATTGATCCGGAAAGCCCTTATTTCAAGAATGTGTTTTCCGAAGAAAATAAGTTCGTCTTTTATTGCAAATCGGGCTGGCGGTCGGCTTTGGCAACCCAGACTGCTCAAAGAATGGGATTACAGAGTGTTTGTCATATTGGTGGCGGATTTGACGCCTGGAAAGAGTCCGGAGCGGAAGTCGAAAAGATTGATTAGCGGGAAGGAAATTGAGAACATTTTCCGATTGCGGTAATCATACGTAGTAGTGATAACTAAATCTAGTAAATTGGGGTGAGTATGAAGTTTAAATTTGTGGTATTGGGCATGGCCGTGGCCGCCATCATTTCTACGAATGCTGTTTCGGATGAGGCATTGGATCGAGTATATGACGCGCTCACTTCAATACTTCCGCAAAATTTGCCTCTGAATTCAGTTATCGAGTCGCCAATTTCGGGTGTTTATGAAGCCTCGATCAGCAATCAAATCTACTATGTTTTCGAGAAAGACGGGTATCTAATCATTGGCGATGCCATTGACGTGCGCAGTGGTGCGAGTTTGAGCGACAAAAAGACCGAGCAGGCCGTTTACGCAGTAGTAAACAGCACACCGCCGAGTAACATGGTTGTTTTTGCCGCCGCCGACCCCAAGCGTCATGTCACGGTGTTTACAGATATTGATTGTGGTTACTGCAGGCGATTTCATCAGGAGGTGCCTCAACTAACTGCTGCCGGCATGGAAGTGCGATACATGGCATTTCCAAGAGCGGGAGTGGAATCTGAAAGCTATAACAAAATTGTCAATGTGTGGTGTTCCGATGATCAGCAAAAAGCAATGACAGATGCGAAAAATGGAGTGAAACTACCTGCTGCAAGTTGTACGAATCCCATCGCCGACCAGTACCGTCAGGGTGTGCAAGCCGGAATCAATGGTACGCCGACCTTGGTGCTGGATGACGGCACAATGATCGGCGGATATGTGCCTGCGGATGAATTGCTTTCTCGAGTTGGATTGAGTTCGAATTAATTCATTTCAGCAGATTCTCAATTTTCTCTTGCCATTTTCTAACTTCTCTGATTACATTGGATCGCATATCGATTGTTCCTGAGTTGGGAGCAATTATTACCATAGTTGCCGATCCGATTCGAATGACTATGAACATGCAGGACAGGTTCGTCTTAACCGGCGTTCCGGTGGATAATCTATGAATTAAGTTTGCCAGGTACAACAAATGGAAGAAAGCAAGAAAAAAATTTTACAGGCTACGTTAGGTCAAATTCGACGGCAATTTGGCCAGGGTTCGATTATGAGATTGGGTGACGAGGAAGTAGATCGAACCATCGAAGTAATACCAACCGGTTCTTTGGGGCTGGATATTATTCTCGGAGTAGGTGGACTGCCGCGTGGACGAGTAGTTGAGATTTATGGACCTGAGGCATCCGGTAAGACTACCCTGACTCTATCGGTTGTTGCACAGGCACAAAAACTTGGCGGTACTGCGGCCTTCATTGATGCAGAACACGCTTTGAATACATCCCACGCAGCCACACTCGGAGTGAATGTGGATGATCTGCTCGTCTCTCAGCCGACCACCGGCGAAGAAGCGCTGGAAATTGCTGATCAACTCGTCAAATCCGCAGCGATCGATGTTGTCGTTGTGGACTCAGTTGCCGCCCTGACACCGCGAGCTGAGCTGGACGGAGAAATGGGAGATTCGTTCATGGGGCTGCATGCTCGGCTGATGTCTCAAGCCCTGCGAAAACTGACCGGCAGCATTAGCAAATCCAAAACACTGGTGATATTCATTAACCAGATTCGCATGAAGATTGGTCAGATTTACGGCAGTCCGGAAGTAACGACGGGTGGAAATGCACTGAAGTTTTATGCATCTGTGAGGGTTGATATTCGGAGAATTGGAGCGATCAAGAAAGGTGATGAAATTATCGGCAATCAGACTCGTGTAAAGCTTGTCAAGAATAAGGTTGCACCTCCATTCAAGCAATGCGAGTTCGACATGATATTCAGTCAGGGCATTTCAAAAGAAGGTGAATTGATTGATTTAGGTGTAGAACACAAAATTGTCGAGCGTGCCGGTGCATGGTACAGTTATGGCGACATTCGCATTGGTCAAGGGCGGGATAATGCACGAATGTTTTTAATGGATAATCAAGAAATTGCAGATCAGATTGAATCCCAGATCCGAAACAAATTAACCATCGACAAGCAAGCGGAAGTGTCAGCTGAGTGAACCCCTAGCAGGGTATGAGAAATTTCAAGGAAACACAGGAACAGGCAGCCAGATTTCTCGTTCGGCGCGAATATTGCCGAAACGAACTCGTGCAGAAACTTGTCAGCAGAGGTTCGAGTCTTGAAGTGGCAGAGCAGGTTGTGGATGACCTGCAAGAAAGAAATATGGTCAATGACGAGAGATTTACGGAAAATCTGATTCGAGTTCGCAGAACGCGAGGATATGGGCCAGTGAGAATTGAGGCAGAGTTGAGTCATCTTGGTGTTGCCTCGGAAGTTATTGCGAATCACTTAAATCAAAATGATGAGCAATGGCACGAACAAATCGTAAATGTAGCGGATCGTAAATATCACAATCGACCCATTGAGAATTTCAAAGAATGGGCAAAACGGGCAAACTTTTTAAGAAGCAGAGGATTTACTTCCTCTCAGATTCACGAGGCGATTGGAAGATACTCGGATACCCCACAGGCTTAGCAAGCTGAAACCATGAAAACCATAGAATTGAGAAGACTCTTTCTAGAGTACTTTCGCGAACGAGGGCATGAAGTTGTGCCCAGCAGTCCTTTGGTGCCAGGAAATGATCCCACTTTGCACTTTACAAATTCCGGCATGGTGCAATTCAAGGATGTTTTCTTGGGAACCGACAAGCGTCCGTACAATCGTGCCGTTACTTCGCAGAGATGCGTTCGTGCGGGCGGGAAGCATAACGATCTGGAAAATGTCGGATATACCGCTCGGCATCATACTTTCTTTGAGATGTTGGGTAATTTCAGTTTTGGTGATTATTTCAAGCGCGAGGCGATTCACTATGCCTGGAATTTGCTAACGCGCGAAATCTCCCTGCCGGAAGATCGGCTATGGGTAACGGTGTATTCAGAAGATGACGAGTCGGCGGATGTCTGGTTGAATGAGATCGGAATTCCATCAGAAAGATTTGCACGGATCGCTACTTCGGATAATTTCTGGTCGATGGGCGATACTGGCCCCTGTGGACCGTGCTCTGAGATTTTTTACGATCACGGGCCTGAAATTGAAGGCGGACCTCCGGGTACCCCAGAACAGGATGGCGACCGATACGTAGAATTGTGGAATCTCGTGTTTATGCAATTCGAACGATTCTCTGACGGCACCATGGAACCGCTGCCAAAACCTTCAGTTGATACGGGAATGGGACTGGAAAGAATTGCGACAGTGATGCAAAAGGTGTACAGCAACTACGATATAGATCTGTTTCGCGCTCTGATTGAAGCTGCTGCTCAGACCGTAGGGACGCAGGAACGAGATAGCAAATCTTTGCGAGTGATTTCGGACCATATTCGGTCTGCGGCATTCTTGATTACCGATGGGGTTACGCCTTCCAATGAAAATCGCGGCTATGTGCTTCGCAGAATCATTCGCCGAGCCATACGGCATGGTTATCAACTCGGCTGCAAAGAGCCTTTCTTCCACAAGTTGACCGGAGTTGTGGTTGAACAGATGGGTGAAGCCTATCCTGAACTTCAGCATGCGCAGAGCAAGGTTGAAGGGGTTTTACTGAGAGAAGGTGAAAGATTCTCAAAAACTTTGGATCAAGGCCTGAAGATGCTGGATCGAGAATTGAGTTCGCTGTCAGGTGATGTACTACCTGGTGAAATTGCCTTTCGCCTGTACGATACGTACGGATTTCCAGTGGATCTTACCACTGATTTTCTGCGGGAACGAGATATGACCGTTGATATGGAGGGATTCGAGCGTTCCATGCAGGAACAGCGTGAAAGAGCAAAATCCGCGAGCAGGTTTGATGCTGTTGCGGCTTCTGCTACAACCGTAAATGTAGAAGTTGAATTCAGTGGCTATCGTACGCTTGAACAGGATAGCGAAATAGTAGCGATATTGATTGAAGACTCTCAGGCACAATCCGTTAAGCAAGATCAGAAAGCCGTTTTAGTGCTCGGGGCGACACCATTCTACGCAGAAAGCGGCGGTCAGGTTGGAGATACGGGAATTATCCGTGCCAACGGAAGCGAGTTTATCGTAGAAGATACGCAATATCTCTCGAATAAAGTCATCGGGCATATTGGACACGTAGCAGCCGGAGAATTTGCATCTGGGAATGAAGTTTGGGCACAAGTAAATACAGGAAAACGCGAGTCCACGATGAAAAATCATTCAGCGACTCATCTGCTTCACGCTGCGTTGAAAAATGTTCTTGGGCCGCATGTTCAACAGAAAGGTTCGTTGGTGGCGCCAGATCGCCTGAGGTTTGATTTTTCCCATGATGGAGCACTTAGCAGTCAGGAAATTCTGCAAATCGAATCACAAGTCAATGACGAAATTCGCGCCAACTCACAGGTATCCAGTTCATGGATGGAACTGGAAGAAGCGAAAGCACAGGGAGCGGCAGCGCTCTTCGGAGAGAAATATGATTCGGAAGTCCGAGTCATCGAAATGGGACCAAATTCTATGGAACTATGTGGAGGTACTCATGTGGAGCGAACCGGTGACATCGGCTTGTTCAGAATCATCCAGGAGTCGAGCATTGCTTCCGGAATACGTCGAATTGAAGCGTTGACAGGAATGGATGCAGTACAGCGAATGCAGGCTGACTCTCAGCTTCTTTCCCAAGTGGCCAGAACTCTGCATACCGGAGTAGGCGATGTTCAGGAGAAAGTCGAACAGATGATTCAGGCCAATCGTGCTATGGATAGGCAGATTTCCGACCTGAAAACTCAGCTGGCAACCGGTGGCAATGGAGTAGCAGATATACCAATTAAGTCTGTCGGAGACGTGCAGGTGCTGGTCTCCAGACACGACGGAATTGATGTCAAAGATTTGCGCAAGATCATGGCTCGCATGCAGCAGAAAGTTGAATCTGGAGTCGTCGTATTGGGGTCTGTCAATAATGGCAAAGCGACTCTGTTGTGCTCCGTATCCGACGACCTGGTTGATCGTTTGCACGCTGGTAAGATTATCAGCAAGATCTCTCCTTTGGTCGGGGGAAATGGCGGTGGCAAACCGCAAATGGCCCAAGGCGGTGGTACCGAAGGGGAAAAAATCGATATTGCGCTCGACGCTGTCGCCGAAGCGATCGCTTGAATCGCATTGGTCTGATAACAACAACATTCTATATTCGTAGCATTGATGAATTATTTCGTGTTCGATAGTTGATTGTGGCACTGGTCGTAGAAAAATTCGGTGGGTCGTCGGTTGGCAGTATTGAGCGGGTCAACAGTGTCGCGAAGCGGGTACAGCGAACCAAAGCGGAAGGCTACGATGTAGTCGTAGTGCTGTCGGCAATGGCAGGGGAAACCAACCGCCTCATTGAATTGGCAAAACAGATTGACGGCAATCCGACACTTCGAGAATTGGACATGCTGATGTCGACTGGTGAGCAACAGTCAATTGCATTGCTGAGCATGTTGTTGAATCGAGATGGTTGTCCGGCAAAGTCCTACACTGGAAGCCAGATTCCCATCATTACAAATGAAATGCACGGCAAGGCGCGGGTTCAGAGCATTGAGGCGGAGCGCATTCTTCGCGAGCTCGGAAAGGGATTGGTCGTAGTCGTAGCGGGATTTCAGGGCATCACTGCAAATGGAGAGATTACTACACTTGGCCGAGGCGGTTCGGATACAACCGCTGTGGCACTGGCAGCAGCGCTGAATGCACAGGAATGTCGCATTTATACAGATGTCGACGGTGTTATGACTGCAGACCCGCGTGTTGTGCCGGAGGCCCGGGTTCTGGAGCGAATTACAGCCGAGGAAATGCTGGAACTGTCCAGTCTCGGTGCCAAGGTAATGCAGAACCGGGCGATGGAGTTCGCACATAAATTTGGAGTTCCGGTGCGTGTACAGTCATCTTTTCACGATACGCCGGGTACATTGATTACCTCGGAGGAATCAACTATGGAACAACCCAAAATCACTGGGATTGCTTACAACATCAATGAAGCGAAATTGACAATTCGGGATGTGCCGGATCGACCGGGAATAGCATCCAAGGTCTTTGGCCCAATTGCCGATGCTCATATAAACGTCGACATGATCATCCAGAATGTTGGAAGTGATAACAATACTGATTTGACGTTCACCGTCGATCGTAGCGAATTTCAAAACAGTCTAAAATTAATCCAAAGCATCATGCCGGAAATCGGTGCCGAGGACATTGTTGCAGCAGACAATATTGCGAAAATATCTCTGGTTGGGGTAGGGATGCGTTCTCACACCGGGATTGCCACCACAATGTTTTCAACGTTGGCGGCTGAAGGAATCAATATTCAGATGATTTCTACATCCGAGATAAAAATATCTGTCATAGTGGATGAGAAATATGTAGAACTCGGAGTCAGAGCGCTCCATCAAGCGTTTGGATTGAGCGGTGACGCTTCCCCCTTGCGCGAAAACGCACCACAGCGGGAACTTGAATCTTGATGCAGATAAAGCCGTCTTGTGTCAGGACGATTATCAGCCAATTCAGTTAAACCATACCTATAATACAGTCGTTTTAGACTGGTTTGAGTCTAACAAAATGTAGCGTCAGCAAGTGCGTTTGACATCGGAATGAAGTAGCCGCATATAAATCCTATGAAGAGCGTGAACTCATGAATATATGAACACTGATGGAGGAAAACAAAGTTGTGTTAATACTGACAAGAAGGATTGGTGAGTCGGTAAAAATTAACGAAGACATTACGGTTACTGTACTAGGAATCAAGGGAAACCAGGTTCGCATTGGCGTCGATGCGCCTAGACATGTATCCGTACATCGTGAAGAAATTTACCAACGCATGAAGAACGAAGAATTTGATGAAGAAGAGTCGACACCGAATCGCTGAAAGTTTGTATTTCTGTAAAGGTAAGTTGTTTAGATATCTCCCTTGGAGAGGTGGCCGAGCGGTTGAAGGCGCTCCCCTGCTAAGGGAGTATGGGCAGCCCCCATCGAGGGTTCGAATCCCTCCCTCTCCGCCATTTACGTCAATCGTCAAGTTTATGTAACTTTACGAAAGACTCATTGAAAAGCGCCCGTAGCTCAGCTGGATAGAGTACCAGACTACGAATCTGGGAGTCGGGGGTTCGAATCCCTCCGGGCGCGCCAGGATTTACACCCACCTGCCTCAATGAAACAGTAGATGGACTTTATGAAGTGAACGGAACTTAAATGTGTGGTCGGTTTAATATTCTAACTGATGTCGATGCACTGTTGACGACATTCAATATCTTGGAAAACGATTCGACACTTGCTCCGTTCAAGCCTCGATACAACATCAGCCCGACTTCCCGCAGTACGGCGGTCGATTCGGCGGATGAGACTTTACTGACAAAAATTCCGATTGTCCGGCTTGAAGACGACAAACGTCTGGTTCTGCGTTCAGCAATATGGCCGCTGATTCCGGCTTGGTCCAAGGGTGAGGTGCCGAAAAAGTATTCAATGGCGAATGCACGTTCGGAAAACATGCGAGAACTTGTCAGTTATAGAAATGCTTGGAGATATGGGAGGAGATGTTTGGTTCCCGCAACCGGATTTTATGAATGGCAGGTTGTCTCCCAGCAAAGAACCAAACAACCTTGGCATATTCAGCACAAGGAACAGGAGATCATGAGTTTTGCAGGGTTGTGGGAAAGAGGTAAAACTGAGGATGGCACAAAATATGAATCTTGCACGATTGTTACTACTGAAGCGAATTCACTAATGGCCACAATTCACAATTCAAACAGACGAATGCCAGTCATCATTGATCCAGAACTCAGAGGCCAATGGCTCTGCAGTGATCTTGAAACCGCGTACCAGATGACAAAAACCTATAAAGACGACAGGCTCAAGGCGTATCCAATTTCAACGCGCGTCAACAATCCCAACTACACTCAAAGTGACTGCATTGATCCGATTGAATTCGATCAATAGTCACAATTCACTCTAGATCAATCCCGGAAATCAACTCCCAGGCGTCCAATTTCGCCGATCATGCGTCCATTATGAGCAGAAAGCATCAACGCAAATCCCGCAAACATTCCAAGTCCGAATTTACCGCTGCAACAGTTGAATTTGTAAACCATCGAAATGTGCGAGTCAGAACTGAAGATGGCAGAACTTATTTACCGAAAATTGGTCAACATCGGGACTATTTGCCGGGAGATCGTGTTGAACTCGAGTTAATGCGTCCCAGCCGACATCAGAAACTGTTCTGTGTAATTCATAACGTTGATCCAATTGCTGACTACCAGATTGTGGCACGAGTTGTCAAAAAAGGCGGTAAGGGAGTTGGACCAGTTGCACTCGTTCCTGTTGGACTCTCGCTAAGCTCTAGAATAGAAATTCGAGACTTCGATCTGAAAGCGAGTCATCGTCAATACCTTCTGGTCACAATTAGCAGGCAGGTAGCCACAGCGGCATCGGAAGCAGCATGGCGTTTAGTGCGAATCGATCGATTGCTTGAGAGCACATGCGAGATTGCAAACGCTGTCGCACTAAGCCGTTTTGGAATTCGAGGTGTTTGGTCGAGTGAAGTCAGCGCTGAGGTAAAAATGCTTTCGGTACTACGAGCCAATGCCATCTCCAAATCTCGTGGAGACTTAAGGCAACTGCCGTTTGTTACGATTGACCCAGCTACTGCAAAAGATCACGATGATGCCGTATTTTGTGAAAGAACCGAAGCAGGTGAATTTCGGTTGCTGGTCGCAATCGCAGATGTATCGCACTACGTTAATGAAAGCTCAGAAATTGATCATGCGGCGTACGCGCGAGGAACATCAATTTATCTACCGACTATGTCGGTGCCAATGTTGCCGGAGAAACTATCGAGCGACCTATGCTCCTTGATTCC
This sequence comes from Arenicellales bacterium, assembly GCA_965219265.1. Taxonomy (GTDB): domain Bacteria; phylum Pseudomonadota; class Gammaproteobacteria; order Arenicellales; family JAJDZL01; genus JAJDZL01. Next base: position 1,707,817 of record OZ244730.1, on the reverse strand, counting down.
CGAAAAAGATCGTTTGGCAATCGTGTGCGAGATGAGAGTAAGTGCTGACGGCGAGATAGGGTCTTATCTGTTTTTTGAGGCAGTGATTAAATCCCATGCTAGGCTGAACTACTTTGAAGTTGAACGAGGTCGGATTCAACAGCGTTTGCCGAAAGCCGTTTCACCGAGTCTCCTGTGCCTCTTTGAAGTACATGATGCATTGTTGAAAGCACGCAAAAAACGCGCAACTTTGGAGTTCGACGTTCCGGCAATGCAGCTGAAATTTGATAATTCGGGGAACGTCGAAGCAGTGGAAAAGTCTCAGAGTGTTCCCGCACATAGTTTGATTGAAGAGGCCATGCTAGCGGCGAATGTGTGTGCTGCCAAGTTCATTAACCAACACTACCCGAAAGCAGCAATGTTTCGAGTGCATGATCAACCAGATCCAAAAGACCGGATGGAACTGAACGGAATACTGGCTTCCTTTGGTGCCAGTCTGCCAGTGCACGAAACCGCTACGGTCGGTGATTATCAGAAGATAATGGAGGTGATTGGCAACTACCCTAAAGCCTTTGGTGCGCTTCAAATGCACTTGCTACGTAGTTTGGCAACTGCAATTTATTCAGAGAAGAAGAGCCCTCATTTCGCATTGAATTTCCCTAGTTACACTCACTTTACTTCACCTATTCGTCGATACCCCGACTTGATTGTCCACCGACTAATCAAAAATGTCCTGAATGGTTCAAAGAATTCTTCAAATTTGAATACAGTCGCACGACAGTGTTCCTATCTGGAGAGACGAGCTGAGGCTTGTTCCAGGGAGTCCGAAAAATGGCTCAAAGCAGAATTCATGAAAACAAAAATTGACTGCACCTATGACGGTGTCATTGTGGACATTCGGTCATTCGGAATATTTGTTCAACTATCCTCTCCGTTTGTTGACGGCATGATTCCGATTTCACAATTGGGATCAGAATATTACGAATTTGTAAAAGACAGTAGAGCGCTCTATGGATCATCCACTGGAAAGACCTACACGATCGGAATGTCAGTACGAGTTCGGGTATGCAAAGCCGATGCTGAATTTGGTTTTGTTGATTTTGAGTTAGTACGCGAGCAGAAGATCAACAGGCGGAAACGTAAATTTAAAAGAAACTAGCCATGCGCAAGTTTTTTGGAGTTCATGTTGCAAAGACAGTGCTGCAGCACCGGCTGCAGGAAGTTGAATGCGTGTATTTGAGTGAAAGTAGAAACGACAGCAGGTTGCAGGAAATCGAACGGCTGGCGAACAGTCACGGCATTCCAGTTCATCGTGCTTCTAACGACGCCATGAACGAACGTGCGGGAGGCAACAGACATCAGAGTGTAATTGTCATTTGTCAGGACGGAAAGAGGATGAAATCTCCGAACGTTCAGAATTGGCTTTCTTCTTTGCCAGATTCGTCATTGATTGTTGTTCTGGATGGTATTCTGGATCCGCGAAACCTTGGAGCGTGCATTCGGAGCGCTCACGCCGCAGGTGCGGGAGGCATCATTCTGCCTCGAAATCGAGGTTGCCAAGTAAACGCAACGGTTTCTCGAACTGCGGCTGGTGCGGCTGAAATTACACCGATACTTCGAGTTTCCAATCTTGCGCGGACCTTGGATTTGCTGAAAGCCGCTGGATTATGGGTGATCGGACTGGAATTGGCAGCAGAGAATTCCATTTATGCGATGGATTTGTCTGAACCATGTGCGCTCGTTTTCGGTACGGAAGAAACAGGATTGAGAAAAGAGACGAGGAAGAAATGCGACGTACTGGGAAGTATTCCAATGCTGGGTGGAATTCAGAGTATCAATGTGTCGGTAGCAGTGGGAGTGGTGACGTTTGAAACGGCCCGCCAACGAATGGTCGAATAGACATTCAAATACAAATGTTTAGCTGAATATCACCAATTGCAAGAATATTTTATTTTCAAAAATTTTCACTCAAATTCAGAACCACGAGACTGTCACTACGAGTGTCAGATTGGATATCACTTTCATTAAAATCCATCTTGTTCATCAATCAACAATTTTAAACATCTACCGCAAGCACGCCGGTAATTTGCGCCCAAGCCATACTCAACATTGCGTGCAATTCTCAATTCGTTACTGAGTGGCTGAACGGGCTCGGCAAGCCCTCCAAGACGATCAATCGCCGCCCCTCCGATCAGCCGTCATTGCCACACTGCAAACGTCCTGAGCGTAATTTCAAAATTCCCTTAAAAACTCTCGGGAGTGATGTGATTTTGAAAATTCAGAAATATGAAAAAGTTGTTGCTCCAACTTTGAAATGACCCTTGAAAAGGGTTACCGAGTTTTTAGTTGAATATTAGTCAATGTTAGTATAATGTCAATCCAAACATTTAGTTGCGAATATTAACTAATTAACTTCATCATTTACAATGGTTCATCAAACTATTTTTGATATGGAAAAAGTGCGGCTTTTATTGTTATTGCTAATTCGATTTGAGCGGGAAACTCGGGAGTTAATATGACCAAGATTGCTGTTCCCTCAGCATACACCGAAGGTTATATAAAAGCCCGGCAGTATGATCAGGCTCTAGCTGATAATTATGCTAGGCATATTACTATGGGCGATGCTGATCTTGATCCAATAATGAGGGAGCTGGCGTCGTTGCCAGTGGAAAAATTGCATCGTTTCATTGGGGCTGGCATAGAGCAGGATGAAGCAAAGCTACGTCAAGCTCCAAAAGATTTACGCGACTTTTTTGATACGATTAGTGAACCTCCACCTTGGCTTGACCATGATGCCTTTCGTCCGGGGGTAACTGCATTTTTCGCAAACGTAGACCTCATGCTGGTTGCATTCGTTACTGGAGTGCTGGTGGAAGGATTTTCTACGCTCATCGCAAAATCTTTCAATATAACCGGCCGAGTGGGCTCTACCAAAAGACGCCTGCAGCAGAATAATCGTCATATGATGGATATATTCTTTCCAAACGGTTTACGTAGGGATGGTGATGGATGGAAGTTGTCCACCCGCATCCGTTTTGTTCATAGTCGAATAAGAGTCTTGCTGGAAGACTCTGAAGATTGGAATTTCGAAGTTTGGGGTTCGCCTGTAAGTTCGGCTCACGTGGGCTTTGCTATCTCCGTCTTTTCCAAGCGGCTGTTGGAGTACTCGCTTGCTGTGGGAGCGAAATACAACGAGGAAGAAAAGACGAGCGTTCTCGCCGTTTGGCGCTATGCCGGTTATCTTATGGGTATCCCTGAATCCATTCTCTATACCAACGCTGCCGAAGCAGAGCAGACGTACAAGATTGGCTATATGTGCGAACCGCCGCCGGATGCGGATTCGATAGCAGTGGCGAATATGCTGATACGATCCATTCCAGTAGTTGCAGATATTGACAATCCACTTGAAGAGAAAAGATTAACTGCCTTGGCGTATAAGCTTTCACGGGCGCTTATAGGAAACAAACTCGCTAATGATTTTGAGTTTCCAAAAACCTCTACCTTTGGAACACTGTTTTTTTACCGGATGAAACAACACCTACGGCACATGCTAAATGACTCGCAGATTACCAGATCTGAAAACTTTACCCAGCTTCTGCAAATTTCTGTGTATGACGAGCATGGGTTGAGTTACAGGATGCCTGATCACGTACATACCCACAAGTCTGCCGACTGGTGAACGGAGCAGGCGCTGTGATGGCCTCAATCCAGTAATCCAGCAAGTTAGTGGGGGTCAATCCAGGCAAATCGGGATCATCTGCGAATGATTGATGGTACCGTGCATTCAATTTCGTGAGTCATTAGTTGCTTCAAGTCTGTCATCGCTAAGGAGACAGCATTTATGAAATTGGAAAATTACACCGCCTCTGTTTTGCGGTGGCGTTGGCTGGTCGTTGCGGTTATGGTTCTGATCATGCTGGCATTGGCAGCGGGTGCCAGATTCGTCACTGTGACGAATGATTATCGCATCCTGTTTACAGATGACAATCCCCAACTTCTCGCGTTCAACTCCTTAGAGGATACATATACTGCCTCTGACCGGGCGTTGATTGCCGTTGCGCCTCAAAACGGCTCGGTATTTACCCGCGAAGCTCTTGACGCGATCGAAGATCTTACAGAATCCGCATGGCTGGCGCCTTACTCCAGTCGGGTTGATTCCCTGACCAACTATTCCCATAGCGAGTCGTTCGAAGACGATTTGACTGTTGCTCCGCTAGTTGAAGACGCGCTTTCGTTGAGCGATGCCGATTTGGCTCAAATCGAAGCAGTTGCACTTGACGCGATTGATATTGTTGGGCGTCTTGTTTCTCGCGACGGGCATGTGGGTGGTGTAGCAATCACTTTCATTCTGCCTGAAAATCATGATGTTGGAGTAGTTGAGATTACCGATTATCTAGATCGACTCATCACTGAAGCCAGTGCGAAACATTCAGATATGGATTTTTATTTGACTGGCGATGTTGTCATGAATCGTGCATTTTCCGATACCACGAAAGAAGATCTTCAGACACTTGCGCCCATTGTATTTCTGATTATCGTACTAGCCACAATTTTTCTTTTGCGATCAATTTTCGGCACAGTGGCCATTGTCATCATAATCATGTTTGTCATCAATTCCACGATGGGACTGATTGGCTGGGCCGGAGAGGTGTTGAGTCCTACAAACTCAGGCATCCCGATAATTGCGATGGTGATCGCAGTTGCACATTCTGTGCATATTGTGACGACTACTTTATCGAGTATGAATCAGGGTTTGGACAAGCATGCAGCCATTGCTGAATCAATTCGGCTCAATGCCTATCCAGTATTTCTAACTTCGCTGACGACTGCGATTGGATTTCTCAGTCTAAATGCCTCGGATTCTCCACCTTTCCACGTGTTAGGCAATTTTGTGGCATTTGGTGTGTTATGCACCTTTGTCTATTCCATGACTCTGCTTCCAGCATTGCTTTCTATTTTGCCATTGCGTGTACGCCTGGTGCAATCTGAACAACCTGCGTTCCTTGAGCGCTTCGCTGAATTCGTTATTGCAAGACGTAATTTCCTGCTTTGGTTTGTCACCCTGTTTGCAATTGTTTTGATCACAGGAATTCCCCGCAACGAATTGAGCGATAACTGGACAAAATCTTTTGATGAACGCTATAAATTTCGACGCGATACAGATTTCATCATTGAAAATCTTACCGGTATGGAGTCGTTGGAATATTCACTGAGCGCAGGGCGCGAAGGTGGCATTACTAACCCCGAATATTTGCGTGAGGTTGATGCTTTCGCCGAATGGTACCGCGGGCAACCTGAAGTAACCTATGTCCAAGCATTTCCGGACATTATGAAACGTCTGAATAAAAACATGCATGGCGACGATCCGACATTTTATCAAATACCTGACAACCCGGAGCTTGCTGCGCAGTATTTGTTGCTATACGAGCTTTCCCTGCCGTTTGGCAGTGACCTCAATGACCGAATTGATATTGCGAAATCTGCAACGCGCATGACCGTTGTAATTCGAAATGTTTCGTCCAAGGGACAGCGCGAACTCGATCAGCGCGCGCAGGCTTGGCTTCTTGCCAATTCACCGGACTTGGCGACTGAGGCAACGGGTGTCAGCATAATTTTTGCCCACCTTTCAATACAGAACATAACCAGTATGTTGCGTGGCACAATAACCGCAATGGCTTTAATTTCTTTGATCTTGATTCTGGTATTCAAGAGCGTCCGAATTGGTCTTGTCAGTCTCGTGCCCAATTTTATTCCAGCGGCTATGAGTTTCGGTTTGTGGGGATATCTGGTCGGCACTATAGGCATGGCCGCTTCGGTGGTGACTGCCATCGCATTCGGAATTGTGGTTGATGATACGATTCATTTTCTGACCAAATATCTGAAAGCCCGTCGCGAAGGGAAACACGCTTCGGATGCTGTACGATCCGCCTTTCGAACCGTAGGTCGTGCGTTGTTTACTACAACGGCGGTCTTGGCGGCAGGATTTCTAGTTTTTGCCGCATCAGGCTTCGAGCTTAGTTGGGCACTCGGAATTCTGGTCAGCATTACGATAGTTTTTGCGCTCGCTGCCGATTTTCTGCTGCTACCACCTCTGTTGATTGCCATTGACCGGAGAAAGTCATGATTCTTGTTTGCCGCAAAGCGCGAATGCCACTTCTGATTTTTGTGCTTTGTTTCACTGCTTGGATTTGGTCTGATGCGCTGACCCCTGCATATTCACAAAGCGCTACTGCGGAGGAAATCGGTTTGAAGATTGCCCAGGACGCCCGTTCACTCGAAAGAGGCTTTGGTAACTTTACAGCTCAACAAGTCATGATTTTGCGTAATAAGCAAGGGCAGCAAAGCAAACGCCAGCTTAGGGTAAAAGTTCTTGAGGTTGCTGAGGATGGCGACAAGAGCCTGTTTGTGTTTGATGAGCCTCGAGATGTCAAGGGAACAGCTTTTCTGATTCATGCTCACAGGGAATCGGCAGATGATCAATGGCTCTATTTGCCTGCTCTGAAACGGGTAAAGAGGATCAGTACGTCCAATCGATCCGGCTCTTTCATGGGTAGCGAATTTGCCTATGAAGACATGTCACCTCAAGAAGTGGAGAAGTTTACCTATCGGTATTTGCGTGACGAGCCTTGCGGTGAGTTGACGTGTACCGTTACTGAACGCACCCCCACGGACAAGAAATCGGGTTACCGTCGACAATTGATCTGGCAAGACCGTGACACGCTTCGGACGTGGAAAGTAGAGTATTACGATCGAAAGGATGCACATCTGAAAACTCTCATGTTGGATGACTATGATCAATATTTGGATCAGTATTGGCGCGCAGCAAAAATGTCCATGGTGAATCACTTGTCTGGGAAAAGCACTGTTCTGAACTGGGTTGATTACCAGTTTCGAACGGACCTCGATGACAAAGATTTCACAAAGACCGGATTGAGACGAGTGCGTTGATGCTGAGTCGCATCGTCCCGCGATGCGCTGTAATCGGCGCAGTCTGGATTTCAGTTGCGGGCTTCGGATATTGCGCTAGTGCTGATTCCGGTTCTGAATTCGAGTTTTCCGGGCGCATCGGTATTGAAAGCCGATCGTTTACCGAACCTGCTCTAGATCCCGACCAAAATCGCAGTACCGGCAGCATCGTCATGGAACCGGAGGTTTATTTCGAGAGTGCGCAGGGCAGTGGCTGGAGTTTCAATCTCGTGCCGTTCTTCCGCATTGACAGTGCAGACAGCAATCGATCGCATGGTGATTTGCGCGAAGCGTATTTTCTTTTGTTTGGAGAGGCGGGAGAGGCCAGTGAATGGGAGTTGCGTCTTGGTATAGATCGGGTGTTCTGGGGTGTAGCCGAATCCAATCACTTGGTCGATATTGTCAATCAGACGGATCTTGTCGAACATCCGTATGATGAGATTAAATTGGGTCAGCTCATGGCGCATCTCACTTTTTCGGGAGATTGGGGTGTGGCGGAAATTTTTGGTATGCCGCATCATAGATTGCGCACATTTCCGGGTCGTGGCGGACGCCTTCGGTCGCAATTAGTTGTGGACAACAAGCTGGCAACATACGAGAATGGAGCAGAACAGAAACATGTGGATTGGGCTGCCCGCTACAGTCATTCAATCGGGTCTGCCGATATTGGAGTAAGCGTATTCGATGGCACGAGCCGTGAACCTAATCTGAGTCCGAGCAGCCACGATGAGGATATTCTGATTCCGTACTATGAGCAAATTCAGCAATTCGGCTTGGATGCTTTGATGGTCGCAGGTTCCTGGCTGTTTAAACTTGAAGCCATTCGCCGAACCGGTGGCCGTGACTTGATCGGCAGGGAAAATGATTACGCTGCGTATATCCTCGGTGGAGAATATACGTTTTATTCGATATTTGATTCAGCTGTCGATTTGACGCTGTTGGGTGAGTGGAACAAAGATGAACGAGGAGCGAATTCGACGGATGATTTGAATAATGATTTTTTTCTTGCTGGGAGATTCATGTTCAATGACGTGCAGAATACAGCAATTACCGTTGCAGCCGTGAAAGACACAGAACTTGATACAAGCACTCTGACTATTGAATTTGATCGGCGGCTGTCGGATCAATGGGAGTTGGATGTTGAGTGGGTTGAATTCCTCGAAGCCGATAAAAAAGATAAAATTGTCTATGGCTCACGAAATGACAGTTACGTCGCACTGGCCCTGACGTACAATTTTTAATCACATATCACCTGGCAGTTCTTGCTCTGAGCCCAGTATCGACCAAGGATTTCGCTCAGCTTGAGAACCTGTTCCACAATCTGTTCCTCTGCTTGGTAAGCGTTTGTCCATTTCGTCCAACACAACCTCTTCACGGTGATGCAATTGCTGTAGTCTTTCAATTACACCCGTCAAGCGGTTTGAGCATATTAACCCGACTATCAGAAAGAAAGTCGTCTGTATCGGGAAAGAAAATTCCGGGGAACGACCGCAATTGTGCCACTCGGCTATAAGTGCGGCGGCAACATAGGGAATTTTTGAAAGTTAAGTGAGCACCCCGGTGCAACTGCTTCCTGCACCGGCTGTACAACCGAAACAGTGTGAATCAACTGCAATGGCTTCATTTGCAATATCGCCTGCCCGAGTTTCCCACAAATATCTCGGCTTTTTCCATCCCGCATGAATATTTAGCATTTGATTGAAATCGCAATCAAAAATTCGGCCCAGCCAGTCAACGCTGATGATGTGTCTGCACATCAGGCCTGCAACAGTGTCGGGATTGAAGTTTTCTGAAAGTAAATTCAAGTAGGAATCATATTCACCATTCCTTTCGAGGAAGTGTCGAAAGCGACTGATCGGTAAATTGGTGATCGTATAAAGACTGTTGAACTGGATCTTAAAATCTTCGGCAAGACGCAGCTTGTAAGTTGCTTCCAGGTCCCGCTGTGATGGAGGCAGGAAAGCTCCAGCTGGATTGTAGACGAGATCCAAAGGAAGATCAGGGTTAACACCGTATCCTAATTCGTTCAATCGCTGCAATGCGAGAATGCTTTGCTCAAACACGCCTTTCCCGCGCTGGGATTCAAGATTTTCTTTTGTATAACAGGGTAAGGAGCAGATCAGAGCGACGCCATGAGCCGCATACCATTCCGCGAGATCTTCCTGTCCCGGTTCCAACAGCACTGTCAAATTGCACCGCGACAGAACTTTTGACTGATTGCTTACAAACGCTTCAACAAAGCGTCGAAAATTCGGATTGAGTTCCGGCGCGCCGCCGGTGATGTCAATGGTTTCGATTGAATGGACCGTGCACCATTCAATGATTCTCTGCATGGTGTCCCAGGTCATGATTTCGGTTCTTTTCGGACCTGCATCGACATGGCAGTGATTGCAAGCTTGATTGCAAAGCTTGCCGACATTCACTTGGACATCGCGAATCTGAGATCTTCTCAGCTCCTGGAATCCATTTCTGAGAAGAGTGGAATAGAAATTGAAGTTTGACTGTGATGCGCCGTTTCCATTTTTTGGATAGTGCGCTTCCGTCAGGATTGACGGCATGGATTTCATAAGTGAATCAACAAAGTTTGCCCGTTGTATTCATAAACCGCTTTCGAATGAAATGATCAATCGAAATCTTTCCAGGACCGCGAAGCAGAAGTACCAGAAGCATAATTCCCCATACCTGGTGTTGCACAATTCCCGCGGGATTCAAAGTTGGATAAGAGATTACAGCAACGATATTAAAGAGGAACAATATGCCTGCTGCCACCCTTCCTGCGAGTCCGAATACGAGCAGGACCGGAAGAGTCAGTTCAACCGCAATTGCCATATACGCCGCTAATTCAAAAGGTATGATGGGAACAACATACTCGTACTCGAACAAGTACATGGTTGAATCGATATTGGCGATTTTGGTCAGACCTGATTTCCAAAATACGTTTGCCACCCAAAGTCTCAACAGTAAATCGGCAATTGGTGTGCCGCATTCAAGCACGCACAAAATTTGATGACAGTATTTTCCAATGGCTGAGTCTTTAAACATAGTTCAAACTGATTCCTTTTTGTTTATGTTGCGGAGAATCACTACCTAATTACAGTAACTTTTGCAATTGCACCAATTTCAAATATTCTATGCAGTCCAGACTGTAAATTGTAGTCTGGTTTTGCTTCCAGTAAACTTGGAATTATCACTCCAAGCGTATTTTGTTGTTCAATCTGGTTGATGAAGAAATTCAATCCATCATCAATATGAATTACTTTCGTTTCATCGTCGTTGCGCAATATGACCACCGATTGGCCACCTGAATAAATATCAGGAACTTCTCCTTCACCGGAGCGTTGCCCGGTAAAGTTCCAGATATCGAAAATCGGAAAAGATGACGAAATAGCGGTTACCGATGGATGCAGAACAAGCACTAAGCGCTCATGATCTTCTGAAGCGAACTGAGTCAGAACATTCAGTTGAACCGGCGCTGTTGCGGCGGAATGAAATGCCGCATGGCATGCCCAGTCTATTCTAGCGACATCAGCTACATAGGCCATTTCAGCTAGTTCTTTCATCGCCCCAATGAATTCAGGAAAACGCTTGCCGTAGTCGTGCAGGTTGCCTGATGTGGGCGGGTTTTCAGCCAAATACTTGCGGGCTGCAAATTTGAAGAACTCCTCTCCCACAATCGCACATGTAACTGGAAATACGTTCTGCAAGGACTCTGCAAGTGTGGAGTCGATATTGTTTTTGTAAATCTGAAGTCGGCGATGTGGCTCAATCCCGTGCGGTTGAATGGTCTCTCGCAAATCTGTAGCAGTGCTGAACAGAACTTCTTGAGCAAACTGCTGCTGTAGTTCACGCAGTTGCATGGCGAAACTCGATTTGATGGGATCGGGCAATCTTGGCTTCATCAAGCAGCACCGAAAAATCGGGCAGATTTTTGTCCCATTCGATCAGAGTCGGTGCATGACGATAGCGCTGAATTGCAAACTTGTACAAGTCCCAGACTTCATCGCAAACTCTTTGGTCATGCGAATCGATACGTATTTCACCGTTTGAAAGCTTTTTTACGGTATGTCCTGCGACATGCATTTCACCCACCAGTTCGGGCGAAACTCCAGAAATATACTCGAATGGATCAAAATTGTGGTTGCAGGCGTTTACGAAAACATTATTGATGTCAAGCAGCAAGCCGCATCCGCTTTGTCGCGCAATCTCACTGATAAATTCCCACTCCGGCATATGCGAATGTGTGAATTCAAGATAGCTTGATGCATTTTCAACCAGTATCCGCTGCCCCAAGTATTCTTGAATCTGTTGTATTCGATTTACAAGATGTTGAATTACTTCACTCGTCATCGGCAATGGCAAAAGATCATGCAGATAGATGCCTTCGACAGAACTCCATGACAGGTGTTCAGAGACAAGAGCTGGCTGATATTGATCTATGAGCTCTTTGAGCCTAGCGAGATGGACTTGATTGAGAGAGTCTGTCGAACCGATCGACAAACCGACACCGTGGAAGCTTAGCGGATAGCTGTCGCGAACCTTCGACAGACAGGTATGTGCGATGCCTCCCTGACCGAAGTAGTTTTCGCTATGTACCTCAAACCAGTCTACCTTTGGGGAACCAGTTGATACTTCCTGATAGTGTTCGCCACGCAACCCGATTCCAATCGCGTTTGCTGGAATCGGGTTCGTGGACATTTTTGTTACATATTTGTTAAAAATTTTGTAACAATTATGATTGCGGCTCCATGGTTCCGCCGGCGAGTTTATCGCACACTCCTTTTGGAAGTGCGACAAACGCATCACCTTGGTTATCCACAGTGGATGTACCGGCACATGAACTGTTTGCAGTCTGACAGTCGTTATGGCCAGCTTTGGCAACACCGTAACATCTTTCCTTTTCTTCAGCGTTTACGGTGCTGGAAAGGGATAGAGTCCCTAGTGCCAGTGCACCGGAAATTGCAGCAGAGATAAGTGTTTTTTGAAAATCCATGTAATTACTCCTTGATATTGAGCGAAAATCTGTAAAATTAAATTATTATTACAACTTGCTATGACATCCTCAAACTACAAATGTTCCAAACGATAAATTGAATTCCAATCTACGCAGGTCAATCGTTGGAGATGTCGGATAAATATTGATTCTCAATTTTGTTAAGCAGTTCAATATTATCAGTTGAATCTATATCATTGCGGGCAGATTCAATCAACCAGTCAAACACAGTCGACATGAGTTGGTGCTGAACATGGTGTTTGTTGTCTGTACGAGCAATCCACTGATCATAGATCGATCGAATGCCTTGTGGCGAGTCATCGCCGATCATTTCGATAACGATGGAATGAAAACCCAGATGAGCGAACGGGTCCGGTTCGTTCTGGTCAAATTCATGTGTGGAAAATATTTCCGGATGTGACAATACGCTGTGCACTTCTGGATGCATTTCGATAATCTTCTGAACCTGTCTTTCAATACTATTCAATTTTTGATTTTTTTGGGATTTCTCCCAAACATCAAAGAAAAACTGTCTTTGTTCGGAATCGTCAGGCATGTCGAGGCTTATTGACCCAAATTACTGAGTTTACGGCCTGGATACTCACACAAGTCGTAAATGATGCACGAGTCACACAGAGGCTTGCGGGCAGTACAGGTGTATCGTCCATGCAGAATCAACCAATGGTGAGCGTCGATCAGAAATTCTTTAGGAATGGTTTTCAAAAGATTATTTTCCACTTCTTCGACGTTTTTACCCGGTGCGATTGGAATACGATTGGAAATTCTGAAAATATGGGTGTCAACTGCCATGGTTGGTTGCCCAAAAGCTGTATTCAAAATTACATTGGCGGTTTTGCGGCCGACTCCTGGCAGCGCAGTCAACGCTTTGCGGCTATCCGGCACTTCACCGTCATGTTTCTCCAGCAACAGTCTGCTAATCTCAATCAGATTTTTGGCTTTGTTGTTATATAGACCGATTGTTTTGATGAGATCCTTCACTCTCGGAAGTCCGAGTTCAAGCATGGAGCGTGGGTCGGGTGCTTTCTCAAACAAATGAACGGTTGCTGCATTTACAGCTTTGTCTGTAGATTGAGCAGACAGAACGACTGCAATCAGCAGTTCAAATGTATTTTTGTAATGCAGTTCGGTTCTAGGGTCTGGATTTGCTTCGAGAAACCGCGTAAATATTTCACGGCGCTTGGATGCATTCATGTTGCTGACCCCAGCGATTTGGATTTGCTTGCGGAGCGTCTGAATTTCTTCCATCTTTTGGAACGTTCTCGATTCACTGCACTTCGAATCTGCATTTTCATATCTTCGGATTCTGGAATGAAACCCGGTTTCTCGATATTACAAGTGTAGCGTTGTTGGCGACGCTCAGTCAGGTCTCGCCATCGTGAAATTTCATCATCTCGAAATTCTTGCCAGAAACTTCCAGAGATTTCACCGCTCCAGTCAATCAATTCAATGCAATCGACCGGACAATACTCAACACATAGCCTGCATCCGGTACACTCTTCGGCCAGTACGCTGTGCATGAACTTTGATGCACCAATAATCGCATCCACAGGGCACGGTGCGATACAGAGCGTACAGCCAATGCAGTTTTCTTCCTGAATTCTTGCAACTTGTCGACCCGAAAACGATTCACAGTCGTCCGCGAGCGGCTTTATCGTCCTGTCTAGTATTTCGGCTAGCGCGTGTATCGTCGAATCGCCACCAGGAGGACAGCGATTGATGTCGGTTTCATCGCGGCAAAGCGCCTCGGCATAATCCAGGCATCTCGGAAATCCGCACATCGTGCACTGCGTCTGAGGCAAACATTGATCTATCTCCCCAACCGATACAGTGCGGGTGCCATGCATGCTCAAACCTAGTTGACTCGTTGCCCGAGCTCAACTTCATCTCCCGGGTCGATTAACCACAAACCTTCGTCATCGCCAGCCGCCAGAATCATGCCCTCGGAATTACCAAATTTCATTTTCCTAGGTGCCAGATTGGCTACGATCACTATTTTTCGTCCAATAAGCGCTTCGGGCTCGTAAAAGCCTTTAATCCCTGCGAATACTTGTCTGGTTTCCGTACCCAGGTCCACCTTTAGCCTGATCAGCTTGTTTGATTCTTCAACATCTTCGGCCTCAAGTATGCGAGCGGTGCGCATGTCGATTTTGGCGAAATCTTCAATGGAAATCTCATCGTTTTTCTCAGCCGGAGTTTCAATATCTGGTTCCATGGCAGCCTCGGACATCGCATCCACGTCCTTTTTCTGGATTCTTTGCAACAGATGCACGAATCCGGAAATTTCGTGATCCAGCAAAGGCTCATCAATACGTTTCCAAAGGTCAATCGGGTCGTTCAGAAATTCCGCTGTGCGTTCGGCAAGTTGCGGAACTACTGGCGACAGATAGTAGATCAGAACACGAAACATATTAATCCCTTGCGTACAAACATTGTGCAGTTTGTCTCGTGCAGACGGATCTTTCGAGATAACCCAGGGCTGTTCGTCATTGACGTACTGATTGGCTTTATCGGCAAGAGCCATGATCTCTCTCATGGCGCGGCTGAAAGATCGCCCTTCATAAGCGTCGGCAATGATCTTGCTGGCTGCTGTTAGCTCCTTGTAAAGCTCGGGATTGTCAAGTTCTGAGCTCAGCCTGCCAGCAAATTTTCCGGTTATGAATTTGGAGCAACGACTGGCGATGTTGACAACTTTGCCGACCAGATCTGAATTAATTCGTTGAATGAAATCTTCCAGATTCAGATCCAGATCTTCAATTCGCTCATTGAGTTTGACTGCGTAGTAGTAGCGCAAATATTCCGGGTCAAGGTGATCCAGGTAGGTACGGGCCATGATGAAAGTGCCGCGTGATTTCGACATTTTCTTGCCGTTGACCGTGAGAAATCCATGCGTGAAAACATCTGTCGGCTTGCGAAATCCGGCTCCGTGCAGCATTGCTGGCCAGAACAGAGTGTGAAAATACAGGATATCCTTGCCAATGAAATTGTAGACCTCGGTTTGCGAGTCGTCTTTCCAGTAGGCGTCAAAATCAATATTTTCGCGCTCGCACAGATTCTTGAAACTGGCAATGTAGCCAATGGGTGCATCCAGCCAGACATAAAAGTATTTGTCTACTTCTTCAGGAATTTCAAATCCGAAATATGGTGCATCGCGTGAAATGTCCCAATCTGTCAGCCCCGCATCAAACCACTCCTTCAGTTTGTTCTTGGCTTCGGTTTGAGCCAGTTCGCTGGACACCCACTCTTGCAGCATATCGGTAAAGTCGCTCAGACGTACAAACAGGTGTTCTGATTCCCGCAGTTCTGGCGGGAGACCCGACAGAACCGATACAGGATTCTTCAAATCGGAAGGTGAATAAGTGGCGCCGCAACGTTCACAACTATCCCCGTACTGGTCTGTTGCGCCACAGCGCGGGCATTCACCTCGGACGAATCGATCTGGAAGAAAGAGATTCTCCTTGGCATCGTAGGCTTGAGAGATTGTTTTTCGATGAATATGTCCGCCTTTTTTCAGTTGAAGGTAAATGTATTCGGCCAGCTCTCGATTTTCTTGCGAGTGAGTAGAGTGATAGTTGTCGAATCCTATGTTGAAATCGGCAAAGTCTTTTTCATGTTCCTTTTTGTAATGCTGGATTAATTGCTCCGGAGAGATGTTCTCGCTTCTAGCACGCAACATGATTGGAGTGCCGTGAGCATCGTCAGCGCATACAAAATAACACTGATTGCCCATCATTCGTTGAAACCGCACCCAGATATCGGTCTGAATGTATTCCACCATGTGGCCGAGGTGAATCGGTCCGTTGGCGTAGGGCAAGGCGCTGGTAGCCAGAATTTTTCTCTGCATGTTGACGTAGCTCAAATCAGTGCTGTATAAGGCGGAAGACGGTTAAAGAATATGGCGGTTATGAGGGCTAATATCCCCGCGGAACTAGTGACAATCAGCACGTTGCCCGCAGGCGGTATGTTACAATAAAGTCACCAGCCTTATACTAAGTTGAGTTATGCAGCAGGTGCATGCAAATTCAATTTTATAATCTTTTCGGTTGAACTTGGCGTGAGAATGTGGTCAAGGTTCATTCTGTGATGTCGAATATTTGCAAACAAAATTAATATTTTATGACAACTGTAACGAAATCCGATATTGAATCCTTCCTGTCGCAGATTCAGGATCCGCATACGAATTCATCCTTGACGGCAGATCGAAAAATCAAGAATATATCCATTGACAACAGTACTGTTCGGGTCAATGTGGAACTGGGGTATCCAGCGAAGAGCTGGTTGCCGGAGTTGAAAGCCGACATCGAAGGCAGACTGGCGGCAGTGGACGGCGTTTCAGAAGTTCTGGTTGACATGAATACCAAAGTTTCTTCGCATTCTGTGCAGAAAGGAGTCACACCGATACCCGGTGTCAAAAACATGATTGCCGTTGCTTCCGGCAAAGGCGGAGTCGGCAAATCGACTGTATCTGCAAATCTAGCTCTTGCATTATCGGCTGAAGGCGCGCAGGTGGGTATTTTGGATGCGGACATTTACGGCCCAAGTCAGCCTCGAATGCTGGGGGTTCGCGGTAAACCTCAGTCCAAGGACGGAAAGTCAATGCAGCCGGTTTACAGCTACCACCTGCAAACCATGTCAATCGGCTTTCTGATCGAAGAGGAAACTCCCATGATCTGGAGAGGCCCCATGGTCACTCAAGCTCTGGATCAGCTTTTGAACCAAACTACCTGGAACGAACTCGACTATCTGGTGATTGATCTACCGCCCGGCACAGGAGACATTCAGCTCACGCTGGCTCAAAGAGTGCCCGTCAGCGGTGCAGTGATCGTTACCACACCGCAGGATATTGCACTGCTGGACGCCCGCAAGGCATATCGCATGTTTGAGAAAGTGGAAATCGAAGTGCTCGGAGTGGTGGAAAATATGAGCATGCACATCTGTAGCCAGTGTGGACATCAGGAGCACATATTCGGCGAGGGTGGTGGTCAGCGTATGGCTCAGGAGTATGATGTCAGTTACTTAGGCGGGATTCCGCTTGATACAAGAATACGCAGCGATGCGGACAACGGCCGTCCGACTGTCGTCAATGACCCGGATGGCGACATTGCTCAAATTTATCGAAAAATTGCTCGCACTACCGCAGCCCGACTTTCAAGGCGTAAAAAAGACTTCACGAGTGATTTTCCGTCAATCGTAATTCAAAATACTTGAACTTGGAGGTTCGAATTGTCCATCAAGCCTGATCGATGGATTCGAGAAATGGCGACGCAACATGGAATGATTGATCCATTTATCGCCGAACAAGTCAGCCGCGTTGACGGTGAACGCGTCATATCCTATGGCACTTCAAGTTATGGATATGACATTCGCTGTTCGGCTGAGTTCAAGATCTTCACCAATATCAATACGGCTATCGTCGATCCGAAAGACTTTGCGGAAGATAGTTTTGTTGACTATACCGGCGATGTCTGCATCATACCGCCGAATTCATTCGCGCTTGCAAGAACGGTGGAATACTTCAGGATTCCGCGTTCTGTTCTTACAGTGTGTTTGGGTAAGTCGACCTATGCTCGATGCGGCATTATCGTAAACGTAACGCCGTTTGAGCCGGAGTGGGAAGGGCATGCGACGTTGGAGTTTTCGAATACAACGCCCTTGCCGGCAAAGATTTATGCCAATGAAGGTGTAGCTCAAGTTGTTTTCTTCGAGTCTTCTCAGCACTGCGAGACTTCATACAAAGATCGGAACGGCAAATACCAAGGTCAGGTCGGAGTCACTTTGCCGGTAACCTAGTGTCATGTCAACTATGTAATGTTGTATCAATTCCAATCGATTCTCGTTGTTGCCAGATTGAACAACGAGGATTTACAAAAGAACAAACGCTACGTGGCAGCACGACGGAAATTGGAACGCAATCAGCATGGAGAGATTGTAGGGAACGGTTCGCATTCATCACAGGAAGCGCTCAATGCGTTGATTTAGCTGAACAGCTCCGCGGGTGAAATCAATGAACCGCCAAGGTTTGATGAAACCATAGCCGGTGTGCTGCAGATTCGCCGCCAAGGTGGGGCGGGTGAAATAGCGCTCGGCGGTCAGCAGGGCAAGCAGTGTTTTTACGAGCGCAAGGCGGCCGGTGAAATTGAAGCCCTCATGGTTGCGCTCAGCAGCAGTGCATATTCACAATGGGCGTTGTGGCTGTTGGTACAGCGTGCGGTTGAGTTCGACTATATCAACAAGTTTCCTTGCGAGACGGTGCGGGCGGGATTGAAAATAACGAAAGCAAGCCTTGGCAGAGTGAATTGAGAGGGTGATGCCTGCACCCAGCAGTCAAATCCTCACAACACCCTCAAAAGGCGAAGTTCTCCGAATCAATCACTGCGATCAGTTTCCAAATTCATATCGGGAATTATTTTGTCTCCAGCCAATAGAGTTCAGGAACTGTTTGAAGTCTACTGGACATTGTTGGATCCGCGCAGCGGTATGGAAGTACGGGCACAAAAAAACTCATCACGAGCAATTTTCATTATTCGCTTGACTTTTCATGCGAATGAGTTAAGTTAGCCCGAGAATTCGCAACCCCGACCCGCACGGCCTGTGCGGTCGACGAGTTCAGATAAGGTTCGAGTCGTTCGAATCGCGAAGCGGTTCGAGACACTTGATCAACATGTGCAACGTACACCCGGAGTGGCAACCATGGCCAAGCCCACATCCCAATCACCCCCAGACCGTTCTATCGAACCGACTCACGATAATCTATTCAAGTTCACCTATCATCGTGAGGACGGGGTGGACGACTTGAGCCGGGAGCTGTTCGAAATCGTCTTTGACGAGGCCACCAACAACGAGTTCAACTGGCCGACCCTGAATATGGATTCCAGTTCTGTGATCGATCAAGCCGGGCGCGAGAAGTTCGCCGACTTGATCTTTTCGGTCCACACCAAGGAGGACAACTCCTCCACCAAGTTCATTTTTTTGCTGGAGCACAAAAGCGTCTCGGACTCCAACGCGCTGATGCAACTGCTGGGCTATCAGACGTCGCTGTATTTACGAGAAGGCAAACAATGCCGGGTCCTGCCGATGATCATCTACAACGGTAAAAAGCCCAATTGGTCGGGACCCTTGGAGTTCCAACAGAGCTTGCAGCCGGTTTCCGATCACCTGCAACGTGAATGGGGCGGGTATTTTTTGAATTTCAGGTGCAAGATGGTGAATTTGCATGAGGTCATTGCACAAAGACGCGCCGCTGGCATGGATTCTGAGGTGGTGCTTTACGCGCTGTCGAAGGTGTGGGATGCCGATGAGCGAACGTTCGAAAAGGTGTTTCGACTGGCAAAAGGTTTGAGCGATGAAAAACGGAATCGGCTGCTGCCAATGGTGGTAAACTATCTGCAGTCCCACTTGACACATAGCAAGCGCATTAGCTACGAAACCATAGCTCGCATTGAAGAGCAAACACTACCGAAGAGGAAACGATCAATGTTATCTTATTTTGACGAAATTAAAAATGAGAGCTTGGAACAAGGCATGGAACAAGGCATGGAACAAGGGCTGAAAGAAGGCGTGAAAGAGGGAGAGAAAAGAGCTTCGGAAAAATTCGCCGAAAATTTGATTCGCGATGGGATGGAAATCAGTAAGATTTGTCAATATACCGGAATGAGTCGTAAACAAGTCGAGCAGATTCAGAACAATCTACAGCGACATTGAATAAGAATTCTGATCCAGACCGTATCTCTTGCCAGCTGAGGATTCGCAATCGAATCGATTGAGTCACCAGTACTTCGTGGCGGCACTCACTTCTGGCTAGCTGCGTCTCAATGATCCAGCGACAGGCCGATGTGAGAGTCGGAAGAATTCCGATGATAGCGACGTCAAACTACTTCGCCTTGTTCAACTCTAAACAGCGCCCCCGAACTTCGCTTGAATTTTTGCGGAGATGTAAAGTTTAGCTGCGAAACCATATCTATGGACGGCAGTTGGCTCAATGTTGCGGAGGTTGAAATTCGAGTCATGGCACGGCTGCGCCGGAATCGGAGAATCGATGCAACGGTCACCATGAGTCGGCAAGTTGCTGCGTGGCAGTCACAAAGAGACGGATTGGAGGCAAAAGTTGGCTGGCAATTCACATCCGATGATGCGCGTATCAAACTGAAATGCCTTGATCCGACACTTGACGAATGACAAGACACTAGTGCCTTCTTCGTAAATGCAACCATTAAAGAGTGTAAGCGAATTAACGAACGCAATTGATCAGGCAGTTTTTGAGTTTGAAGAGCTGTCCATCTGTGTGGAAGAAGATCTCGAAGACGAACTGTACGATTACGCAGAAGAGTTTCGCAATATGGCCAAATCGTTACAGTCACTGCAAAATCGACTCGAAGGAGAATCTGAATTTTCAGACGGTCGAGGCTTGGATTTCATGCAAAGAGCTAGACAGCTGCGCCCCATCATTCCGTTTTTTTTATTGATAGAATTGGTTGACGCTGCCTGTCGCAATGGAGTAAAGGAGAACTGCGTCGATGTCGGGTAATACTTTTGGAAAAATTTTCACTCTCACGACATTCGGCGAGAGTCACGGGACAGCGATTGGTTGTGTCGTTGATGGTTGCCCTCCCGGCATGAATCTGTCTGAAGCGGACATCCAGCTAGATCTGGATCGAAGAAAACCCGGAAGCTCCCGCTTCACCACCCAACGCCGAGAGTCTGATCAGATTGAGTTGCTGTCAGGCATATTCGAAGGCAAGACCACCGGTGCGCCCATCGGCATGCTCATTCGCAATACTGAGCAACGATCTCGCGATTATTCGAAAATTGCGGATCGATTTCGACCAGGCCATGCGGACTACACATATGCGCGAAAGTACGGAATCCGCGACTACCGCGGAGGTGGCCGTTCCTCAGCAAGAGAAACAGCCATGCGCGTCGCTGCCGGAGCGATTGCCAAGAAGTATTTGAGCGAGCGATTCGGAACGACGATCCGCGGCTATGTTTCCCAGATCGGCGGAATTCATCCGAGGATGTGCCGATGGGAAGATGTGGAGCGCAACCCGTTTTTCTGGCCGTGTATGGATCAGGTCGAAGATCTGGAACAGTATATTGATGAAGTCAGAAGAGCCGGTGATTCTGTGGGCGCTTGCGTTTCAGTTGAAGCAAATGGTGTCCCAAGCGGGTGGGGAGAACCGCTGTATTCACGCCTTGATGCGGAAATTGCCAGTGCGATGATGGGCATAAATGCCGTCAAGGGAGTGGAAATCGGAGCTGGATTTACCAGTGTTGCAATGAAGGGTTCTGAATATCGAGATGAGATGACTTCTGATGGATTCCAATCGAACAACTCCGGTGGAGTAGCTGGCGGAATTTCGACTGGCCAACCGGTCATGGCAAAAGTTGCATTCAAACCGACCTCCAGCATCGTTGTACCCGGTACAACGGTAAACCGCGATAGTGAAGAGGTGGAGATTTCTGTCACTGGTCGACATGACCCGTGTGTAGGGCTTCGAGCCACTCCGATCGTTGAAGCGATGCTGGCACTGGTACTAGTCGATATGGCGCTTCTTCACCGTGCACAGTATGCCGATGTAATACCAGATGCACCGGAAATTCCAGGTATCGCTGGCAGTGATGCGAAAAAGTCAGCCCACTTAAGCGACAGTGCGACTTTTGAAGCATCCGGTGAAGATTGAAGGAGTTATCGCACCGTTCGAAACTAAACCTGAGTTCGCCTAGGATCAATAATTCTGAAGTCAGCATTCATGCAAAGTCTGACTTGGCAGTTTGACAGAATCTGCAGGGCAAACAGATTTAAATCAGCCGAAATTAGTTGTCGTAACTTTCTCGGTATTCGTTTCAGTGCTGGGTTGTGCGGAACTTTTTATCGACGGATAGGAGTTTCGCTCGCGAAAGAATTCAACTGACAAAGTGCCAATCTGATGTAGCAGATTAACTTGATCAATATCGGAATTGCGCGAATTCAGTAGTTCTTCCTGAATTCTTCCAAGTGCATCGAATGTTTTTACAAAATCAATTGATGCATTGAGGTGGTAACAATGATTCGCTCGATAAATTGTGCGAAATATTTTTTTTACGAGTTCGTAATGAATGGCGTCTGATGTGATCAGTGCGGCGGGGTGCATTGCATCTTCAACAACCGGAATCTGATGACTACCGATGCCGTTGGACAAAGTTATCGCGAGTTGACGGAAAGTGGCGGGTAGTTCCCCATTTTTTGCAGATTTGCTCGTTGCCATTTCATCACGAATGAATTTTTAACTGTGAAACACATGTAAAATTGGACAATCCAATTTACTGTTTACAGCACCATAATATAACGCATTTTTAATTCACACTAATTTGGAAAGTATTGTATGACAACAAAGCTATTAATAATTCCGGGAGATGGCATCGGTCCTGAAATTGTGACGCAAGCAACTCGCATTCTAGAGCTGTTGCGAGAATCGGCTGGCCTGAACGTAACATGGGAGTATAGCGACTTGGGTGGTGCTGCCTATGACAAAACAGGCAATCCATTGCCGGAAAACACTTTGTCTCTGGCAAAAGAGAGCGACGCCATATTGTTTGGTGCTGCCGGAGGCAGCAAATGGGATACGCTTCCGCGTGAGCTTAGACCAGAGACCGCTTTGTTGAGATTTCGCCGTGAAATGGGTCTGTTTGCGAATCTTCGGCCGGCGATCATGTTTCCATCATTGGCATCGTCTTCTTCGCTGAAAGATGAAATTGTGACAGGACTTGACATCATGATCATTCGCGAACTGACAGGCGGAATTTACTTTGGCCAGCCGCGCGGCGTTGAAACCATGAGTTCAGGCAAGCGACGGGGCATCAATACGCTGGTGTACGAGGAAGACGAAATTACTAGAATTGCACACGTAGCTTTCCAGATCGCCCGCCAACGCAAGAGTCAGGTCTGTTCAATTGACAAGGCGAATGTGCTTGAAACAACAGAATTTTGGAGACAAGTCGTAACAGAGGTCGGAGAATCTTATCCTGATGTTGAACTGAGTCACATGCTGGTCGACAATGCTGCCATGCAACTGGTGCGGTATCCGAAGCAGTTCGACGTAATTGTGACAACCAACATGTTCGGAGACATTCTGTCGGATATATCCGCCATGTTAACCGGTTCCATTGGAATGCTGCCATCGGCCTCGCTGGACAAAGATCGCAAAGGACTATATGAACCGGTGCACGGAACAGCACCAGACATTGCCGGCCAGGACAAAGCAAATCCCCTGGCTACAATTTTGTCACTGGCGATGCTGCTTCGCTACACTCTGGAAATGGATGAGCTGGCAGGCAAAGTGGAACGGGCAGTGGAGAATGTCATTGATAAAGGCATGCGCACACCCGATATATACTTTACAGGTGCTGTTGCTGTTGGAACCGAGCAAATGGGAACCGAAGTTCTCAATGAGCTTCAGCAAATGTTGAACTGACGAAATTGAATTTATCAGTAGGAAATTGATCATGAACGGTAGGTATGACGTTGCTGTAGTCGGCGCGTCTGGAATGATTGGCGAAGCCATGATGTCAATTCTGGAGGAACGGAAATTTCCCATCCGCAACATTTATCCTTTGGGAAGCGAACGTTCAGCCGGTACCACATTGCAATTTAATGGCGAGTCCGTGGAAATCGGACTTCTGTCGGAATTTGATTTTTCGCGTGTTCAATATGGATTGTTTTCGGCAGGTGCGAGTGTCTCAGATGTTTATGCTCCCAAAGCAGCAGAGCAAGGATGCACAGTCATCGACAATACCTCGCGATTTCGTTATGATCCTGATATTCCATTGATTATTCCTGAAGTCAACGGTGAAGCGCTACAAGACCACAATCGATTGATTGCGAATCCCAATTGTTCGACTATCCAGATGATCGTAGCACTCAAGCCGATTTATGATGCCGTGGGCATTGACAGAATCAATGTGTGTACTTACCAGTCTGTATCCGGTGCTGGAAGATCTGCCGTAAATGAACTCGCTACACAATCAGCAGCGCTACTGAGCGGCCGCGATGCTGAAGTTTCAGTAAGCCCTAGACAGATTGCATTTAATGCCATTCCTCATATCGATGTATTCCAGGAAAATGGTTACACCAAAGAGGAGATGAAAATGGTGTGGGAGACCCACAAAATATTGAACGACGACTCAATTCGAGTGAATCCGACAACCGTTAGAATTCCAGTGTTTTTCGGCCACTCGGAAGCGGTGCATATTGAAACAAAAGAAAAATTGAGCGCTTCACAGGCGCGTGAACTGCTAAAGGCTACAAAAGGAGTTACAGTAGTCGATAACCCGGAAGAACTGCAATATCCGACTGCTGTTACAGATGCTGCAAATAAGGATGACGTTTTTGTCGGGCGTATCCGAGAAGATATCTCTCATGATCGTGGGCTGAACATGTGGGTTGTTTCGGATAATTTGAGGAAGGGGGGTGCATTAAACAGCATTCAAATTGCCGAATATCTGATTTTTGGAGAAAATTGAAGAATAAAAGCAATCCGTCGCTAACCCGAATATTCTGGGTATTGTCGGTAATCTTTCTAGTCAATTTTCAGCCTGAATTGGCAGCCTCGGAAGACGACAGTGGCGTTTCGGTTGCTGTATCTGAGTCAAATCAGTCTTCTTCTTCCAGTGCGCCGGAGAGTTCCTGGGCTGAGTTATTGACGACTGCAAGGACGACAGTTGCTCAAATTGCGAATCTTGCGAAAAGTGGTCTCAATGAAACCGAGACGGCAGCAGTCAACTTCTTCGGTGTGATTTGCAACGAAATCTCTCAAGTTCAGGGTGACAGCATTGCAGAGCAATGGGCGTGGGTAGTGCAACGCTACCAGAGTGATCAGGTTGGACGATCTTTATGGATACTCCTTCTAGTATTGTTCACGTCCGGCTCTATTTTTGTTGTTTCAGTTGGCTATGGCTTGTGTATTCGATTGACCAGATCGAGAAAAAAACACAAGACAAAATCTATACAGGGTACCAAACCTGCAGCGAACACTAAAGCGTATCATGAGGCTGTCGCAAAGAATGCCGAGAAAGCAAGGCAGCCGAGCGTTCCTCGAACAATGATTGGCAAACTGAAGGCTGGCATGCTGGAAGAAGTAGAACAGGCACTGATGGCAGAACGCAAGCGACGACCGGAACACACTGGATTAACAATGTATCTGCTTGCTTGTCGAGCCGCCAGTAATGAACCCGAAGCCTATCAGTCTCTGGTTTCAGTAATTTTCTCGGAAGGGTTGGACAAAGAATCAGAGATTGGCCGCCATGCAGCACAGATTGGCCGCATTATGTTTCCCGAGAAGTACCCGGTAGATAAATATCCGGAGCCTAAAAAACCCTTTGAAGTGGAGGCAAACCTGATTGGGGATACTTTGGGTCCGATATCAGAATTTGGAAATGTCCAAACCCTTCTGGATTTAGTGCGAGTCTATGTCGAAATGAAAGAATGGGCCGAAACCAAGCATCTGATTGTTGAAATTCTGGTGCGAGGTGATGCCAGTCAACGAGAACGAGCTCTCGAGTACTCACGAATCATTCGCAAGGACAGTTCCAATAAATAGTTGGATTGTTTTGTAAACATCTGGCGCATCATATTGTCACTGCCGGTTTTATGTTGCATGCAACATAAAATCGAAAATGTTGCGGAATTGATTATGTTGCGAGTATTCGTTATCGCGCTGAAATCAAATTGATAGTTTTTGAATCTCGCAACATAATTTTTCACACTCACAGTGAATTAAGGAAGGCCATTGTCTTGGTGTCCTGCTTCCAGCTTGGTGGCGATTTTATCTCCACAGTATCACAAATTCGCATCGCATCAACTTTCATATCCAGGTCAATGGCGACATAGATATTGGTGGTATCAAGACTTACGTGACCGAGCCATGATCGGATGGTGTTAAGGTCGACACCGGCGCGAAGCAAATGGCAGGCGCAACTGTGTCGCATCACATGCGGTGTGATGTTCCGCTGTGACAGTTCAGGAACTGCGGCAGCGCACCGTTGCACTAACCGATAGACTCCAAAACGGGTGTAGGATTGTCCCAGTTGACTTACAAACACCGGGGCGCTGTCGAGTTTATTGTCAACCAACTCAAGAAGCGCCTTTTCGGTACGTGGCCAAAGCGGACATTGGCGCAGTTTGCCGCCTTTGCCCATGATGGTGGCCAGGGCGTGGCGCCCGTTATTTTGGCCGAATTGAAGGTTGCTGACGCTCAATCCGATAGCCTCCGACACACGAGCGCCTGTGTTATAGAGAAACAGCAGCAGTGCGTACTCGACTCGGCCTCTGAATTTTCGGGTATTGGGCACCTCCAAGATCGACTCGATTTGATCTTTGGTCAGCCACGAAACCTGTCCAGGTCGGGTCTTTTTGTTGACAATGGCACGCAGGCTGCCGGCCCACTCGACACAGGCGGGATTGCGGCTGCATACGTAGCGAGTAAACACCCGTATGGCGCTCAAGCGCTGGTTGCGAGTTTGCGCGGTGCAGCCGCGCTCGGTTTCGATGTGATTGAGAAACCCCAGCACACGCTGTGCTGTGATATCGCTAATTAACAGCCGTTCCACCGATTTTCGGGAATGGGTGGCTATGTAGGGCAACAGCATCACGAAGGTGTCGCGATAACTTTTGCGGGTATTCACCGCTAAATTGCGTTCGGTGCTGATGTGTTCAGTAAAAAACCGCCGCAACCAAGGACTTAACATGGGTAGCTTATTCATGATGATCTCCGTTTACGTATTGGTTGAACAGCACCGAAGTGTGCTGTAGCAACTGCGGTGTCACGGACAAATAAATCTGCGTACTTTGCAGACTGCTGTGTCCGAGATAGTTTGACAGCAGCGGCAACAGACGTTGAACGTCAGCACCTTGGCGATACCAGTCGGTTAGCCGATGAACCGCAAATGTGTGACGATTATCTCGTTAACGAGATAATCGTCATTATCTCGGGTACATTTTTATCTCGGGTAACGGTTTGCGAGTACGCTAAAGGGCAGATTTCATGCAGAACATCTGCCCCTTGCGTTGAAATTACCCGAGATAATCCGCAGGCCTCCCGAGATTGCTCAGAAAAGTCATCAGTCTGTCAGGCGGTTGGTATCGTTGCCCATTTCCTTCTCGCGGCGATGTCTTGGCCAGTGCCTGCTCTTTCATCGCGAGCGTTGCCTCAATATAAATTTGGGTGGTTTCGAGACGCTCGTGTCCCAACCAAAGTGCGATCACAGACCGGTCGATTCCTGCCTGAAGAAGTTCCATGGCTGCTGTATGTCTCAGCAGATGTACGGATACTCGCTTGTCAGCCAGTGATGGACACTGATATGAGGCGGTCTTGCGATGCTTATTCAACAGATCTTGCACTGCGTCGACACCCAAGCGATTTCCTTTTGCGCTGGGAAAGAGAATGCCTTGCGTACCACGCGGCGGTTCCTGAATCCATTTGTTCAGTACTTTTCGGGTCGCTTTAGCCAAAGGCGTGCGACGTTCCTTTCGTCCTTTGCCGACAACGCACAGGTTATAACCACCCGAATCGACCAAGTCGCTGCGCCTCAGCGCCGTCATTTCGCTGAGCCGAAAGCCGGTTTGCACAGCAGTGAGAATGAACGCGTGATCACGGCGCCCAGACCAGGTTTTCGCATTCGGTGCGGCCAGCAGCGCATCGACCTCCTGACGGCTGAGAAAACTGATCTGCTTGCGCGTGCAGCGTTTACTCGGAATCGCAAGCACGCTTTGGATCTGCTGCGCATGCATCGGCAGTTCAAAGGCGGCATAACGAAAAAAAGAATGAATCGCCGCAAGCCGCTGGTTGCGGCTGCGCACGCTGTTCTTGCGCAGCGTTTCCAATTCCTCAAGGAAATCCGTAACGATCCTCGCGTCAATGTGCTCAAATTGAAGTTTCGACGGTTCCAGTTGAAGACGCCGCTCAACAAATCCCAGCAGGAGGCGAAAGGTATCGCTGTACGATTTGATCGTGTGCGGGCTCGCCTGGCGCTGATTGGTCAGACGCTGAATGAAAAACCGCTCAAGAATCGGAGCAAGACTAGTTGAGCAGGTCATGACTGGTTCTCCCATCGAGTTTCGAGCCGGCGCATGGCTTCATCCAGGAGCTGCGGCGAGGCTTGCAGATACCATTGCGTATCTGCAATCTTCACATGACCGAGCCAAGTTGATAGAATCGGCACAGTCCATTCTGGATTCTCATGGTTCCGATACCCCAGCGCTAAAACTTTTGTCGCGAATGAATGCCTCAAGTCATGGACGCGCGGCCTGCGACAGTGACCGTCGGTTTCGCCGCGAAGTCCAATCTGCCGTGACAGTTTGTGGAATGTGCGGTTGATGTCAGAAGGATCGATTCTGTTTCCACGGCTCGAAACAAATAGATAGGACGACACGCAGCGACCTCGCCAGTGGCGCTCGCGTCGAGCGATGTAATCGGCAATGACATCGCAGGTTGAACGGTGCAGCGCAATCAGACGGTCGCGGCCGAATTTGGCGTTGCGTATCGTTAAAACTGCCGCGTCAAGATCGACATCTCGAACCTCAAGATTACACACCTCTCCCACCCTCATTCCAGAGACGGCAAGCAGACCGAAAAGGCAATGATAAATCCATGGACGCAAAGAAGTCTGTTCATACGAGCAGGGCATCTTCCGGGCCGCTTGCAGCAGGTCGCAGATCTGTTGATCTGAATACAGATAGGACTTTGCCCGCTTGGGTTGAACTGCCAGCAGCTCACAAGGCGGAATTTCAGTGCGCGGATCGGTCGCCTTGCGATGGCGCGCAAACACGCGCACAACGCTCAATCGTTTCGCCCACCATGCCAGCTGCGCATCGTGGGGCTGCTGAGCCCAACGCACCGCCAGCTCAACTGTGATGAACGGCTTCTCGTGCTGTTCCATGAAACTGGCAAACTGATGCAGCAGGCGACAATCCTGCTTCAGTTTGAATCCAAGATGACGGCGCATTTCAATATATTCGTGGATGGCTTCGCGAAGTGTATTCATTCGACGCCTCCCGGCCAAGGAAGGGCCAGTGAACGCAAAGCTTCCAAATCGACCTTGGCGTAGATTCGGGTCGTGTCGGGGTGGGAGTGCCCCAGAACATCGCCGATCTGTTCCAGCGACAGTTTTCTGCGCAGCATCTGTATGGCTAACCCGTGACGGAACTGGTGCGTCCCATTTGTCGGTGCGACAATGCCGCCACGTGCGATCGCACGACCAATGATTGCGCATATGCTGGAAACGTTGCGGAATTCCTCAACCGGAGCTTGCGCGCGCACAAACACATGACGGCTCGCACACTTCGGGCGCCCGTGACACAGGTAATCGACAATCGCTTCGCCAAGCTCCTCAGTCAGTGGTACAGTTCTGCACTTTTTGCCTTTTGTTTGCAGCCGCAAGGTCCCGTTGACCCAGTCAATGTCATCGAAACGGAGCCGCTGAACCTCGCTCACCCGAAGTCCCAGCCGTGCAAACAGCATCACAATGGCATAGTCGCGTCGGCCTGCAGCGGTATCGCGATGAATGCTGGCCAGCAGTTTTTCGGCCTGCTCCGTACAGATCCCTCGCGGGATGCTGAGCATCTGCCAGTTGGCCGATGAAGGGACTGCGCCGACTAATTCCAAGCCCGTCTCTCCAAGGTAACAGGCATACCGAAGAAATGATCTCAGTGCAGTGGACATTTGCTTTGCTCTTTTGGGATGCAGCCGCGGTGCCTGCTGTTGAACAAATTCCACAACATCTTGAGACGACAGACGCGAAAGGGTAACGTTCTCTGAGGCGAAACAATGCTGCAGAAAACTTCTGACAAATGTCAGATATGATGCAATCGTCGTCGGTGCCAGGCCACGAACATGTCGCAAATAGCCTTCATAGGACTGCATGCGCAATTCGACCGAAGTCTTCGGCTCTTCAGGCAGCGCAGCGGAGAGAATCTGGCCTTTCTGCTGTAGAAAAGCCATGCATTGCTCAAGTGTGCGTTTTTCGCCTCTTCTATTTGAGGTCCGGCGTTGCCGCCGATACTGCAGGTATTGATTGAGATGGTTCAGTGTGATGTCAGCCACTTCGATTGCCTCTTCTTTCAGCCACAGGCTGAATCCGGAAATCAGCCGTACCTTCTCATCGATTGTGCGGGCCGCATAACCCTTTGCACACAGCCATTTCGCAAATGAAACAAGCCAGCCAGCCAATGGACCGATGAGCCAGCTTTGGTGTACAACATGTTGATCGTCTGTGAAATACTTCATATCGAACTCCTGATTTGATGTAAAAAAGAAGCTTCGATTATGTCGTGTAAAGACGTGCTATCTATCTGAAAAACAATGCAGTATCTAATTTACCCGAGATAAAAATGTACCCGAGATAATGACGAAAACTGTGCAAGGTTGGGCGCTGATGAAAGCGGTCGATTACACACAGTGGCACGGCGTCTCTCAATTTGGAAAAAGCCATATCAACTGTTTTATAGGTTAACGCCGAGCCATCGATATAGGCTAGAAAAGTTGAATTTTTTCCGTTCGACAGCGTTCGCTTCACACGTTGTTTGGCATATGCACTGAGCAGCGCATTCAGTTGAGGTCCAATTGGCACCAGCCGGCTTTTGTAGAATTTACTGTCTCTCACTGTCAAGACCGTGTTTTGCAGATTGATGTCGGTCAGCGTGAGTTGAAGAGCCTCACCGATGCGCAACCCACTGCCACAAAGCAATAGCAGCAAGGTGCGGAACGTGAATGCATCGAGTTTGGAGCGACGGCTGTGACACTGATCGATCGTGCCAAACATGCGCTGCAGTTGATCAGGGCTGAAAACATGAGGCAATTTTGATTGCGGTGGTCTCGGTTCCTGATCCGGGT
This sequence comes from Arenicellales bacterium, assembly GCA_965219265.1. Taxonomy (GTDB): domain Bacteria; phylum Pseudomonadota; class Gammaproteobacteria; order Arenicellales; family JAJDZL01; genus JAJDZL01. Next base: position 1,677,004 of record OZ244730.1, on the reverse strand, counting down.
CGGGCAAAGGCGACAGCGTGGTGTAGCCTCGAGCGATAGCATAGCGATAAAACCCTCGCAGTGCGCTGTAACGATGGGACCGCGTTTTGGTCAGCGGTCGGTTTCCCGCAAGAAATCTGCAAACTTCGCTCTGGGAAACTGCCTTGCAGTCGATATCCCGCTCGACCGAATTTGAGAACTGTCGCAGATGCTGTGCGCCGGCTTTGAACTTCGCACCGTGAATGCGTCGCCATGCGATGTAGCGCTCGATTGCCTGGTGAAGTTTCATATCAACCCCTCCAGGCTGACATCGCCAACCTCTCGCAATTGGTTCAGATTAATCTTGGCATAGACCGAAGCCGAGTCTACATTACGGTGTCCGAGATAGTCTGCGATCACTTTCATCGATTGATTGTGCTCAAGCAGATGTTGAGCCGCTGCGTGACGCAGTGCATGCGGATCCTTGCCTTTGCCAGCGATGCCAATTTTTTTCAACCGTCCAACGACCATCATATAAACGCCTTGCCTGGTGATCGGGCCGCGCCGTGCATTCATCGTCAGGAACAATGTCCGTTGTCGAACCAAAGGACGGACCTCGCGAAGATACCTGACAATTGCCTCCCCGACCGCTTGTGACAATGGATAAATGTGGATTTGTCCGCTCTTGCAGCGACGGACCGTCAAAAGCTCATCGGTCCAGCTCAGGTCATCAAGTGTCAAACCACACACCTCGCTGGATCTCAACCCATAAGTGCTCAACACCATTAATATTGCCCGATCACGTTTGTCGATCGCACGATCGCTTTCGGTCGTGGCCAGCAATTTCAACACCTCATCTCGGCCCAACCCCATTGGAATCGTCTCATTCGGGAACATCCGTGGCGGCTTGATGCCGTCGGCCAACCCTGCCACGCACCAGCGTTGTTGTTCTGCATAGCGAAGGAACCTGCCCAGGCAATTGATCTGTGTTTTGGTTGTGTTACGACTGCATTGACCAAAGATCCGGTCGCTCACCAATGCCTCATCGATGTCGCTCAGACGCAGCTCATCCAGACTCAGACCATGTTGCTCCAGCCACTCAAAAAACCGATCGGCAACATTGCAAATAGAGTTGACGTATGCGTCAGAAAGGCCACATTGCTGTTGTGCGAATGTGTTGAACATGGAAACTTCGGCTTCATAACGATGACGAGACAATCTCGACTCGCTTAACCACCCAATAAAACGCAGCCAGTTGCGTGCGCAATGGATAAATCGTTTCCTTCTTTTGAGCGAAGGTTCGTGGCCGAAACGCTGTACAAATCCATTCAGCCAATCGCTGGCAGCATCCTCGATCTGGCGAACACTGATTCTTTGGTTCGCTTGCAGATTCAGATGATTGATCAGGCTCAGTTGGTCATGCGCTATTGCGCGCAACGTATCCGCAGTTGCGCCACTTTGTGCATGGCGTAACAGATATCGGCATCTTTCTTCATACAAAGGTGCCGCTTGATGAATCGCAATCGTGCAAGGACGCGAAAAAATTGTTTCGAACATGATAGACTCCCCATCGGGTTAAATCCATCATGGTCGCACACCTGATGATGAAAATTATGTTGCGAGTTTCAAAAACTATCAATTTGATTTCAGCGCGATAACTAATACTCGCAACATAATCTATTCCGCAACATTTCCGATTGAATTTCCAGTACTATTGGCTTGCTTCATGCGTTTAGTTTTTTGAGGAGTAAGTAGAATCAGACTATCGATCATCCATCCCCATGACATCATCCACTCCAATCACACTATTTTCAGCCATGTAATCAAATAGATTTAGAACTTTAGTGCGAAGCTCTGGCAGACTTTCAGTGTTAACATATTCCCTTTTTAGAATATTCTGTATGTTAAGGGCGGAAATCAACCCGTAGTTTTTCCATTTGTAAACAACAATTTCAACTGCCTCAATGACAAGTTCGGAGACATCGCAGGTTGTCTTTGTCAACACCGTAAAAAATGAATAAGTGGAGTCCTTGAATGCAGGAGAACGTACGAATTTTCTCGCCAAATCCTTAAAGGAAGGAAATTCGTCGTTTGGAAAGTGCGAGAATACATTTCCAGCCTCCTTTCTTACCTCGGAGGATTCATGAAAAAATAGCCTTTCAAGCTCTGAAGTTGCTAGATTCCTGAATTCGGTACTTGCAACAAACTCGCAAAGAATTGACGCCCAAAGTTTAGAATGGGCAGGTGACTCTTGCTCAATCAGCGGGAAATTGTTCTTTGAGTTGCCCTGCCGCAACCTTTCGGCTAGCGTCCACCATGACCCTATCAAATGAATTCTCCTGTCCTCCGAGCCAATCATTCTCCCCATCAATTCCAACGCCATGCTCGGGAAGTCGCGCTCGATGTGATGGTAAAGACGGATGCCGTAATCAGTTGTTAACGGTGCTAAGGAAGAGACTTCGTCCCGTTCACCAGAAATAGCTTTTGTGAGAAGGTGAAGACACTTGCTGAACCGAGTCAGATCGAGACTGTAGAGTGCAGACAGTGTATAAACCATCATAGCCCGCACCCAGGGGTAGGTCTCTTCATACGCCCGGCGCTCAAGAAGATTCCAGATATCTGCGACACGTTGCGGATTGTTTTGAACCAACCGCCCTAAGCTAATCCAAGCGACTCCGCGGGCCGAGTTTATCCCGTTGCTAATCAGAGAACTGCTGGCACGACTAAGTTCATCAATTGAGGGCAACGATCCTAGTTGTTCTCTGTCGCTGGCAAATATTGTCTCATTTGCATCGCCGTGTTCTGCGTACCAAAGCAATACCGCAAAAACATTGCTGTCTCGCGCATAAACTGGATGGCGCTCAAGAAGTCGGACAATTTGCAGTCCGAATGGTCGATTTGGATTTTCATGAGCCTTGCAAAGAACCGAAATCACTGCAATCTCGTCCAGATGTTCAGCACGAGTCAGCCCTTGAAGCAAAGACCGACCGTATGCTGGATTGGAGATCTCGGGTAATCCCAGAAAAAATTGCGCAAACCGGTTTGGATCGGATGCGGTAAGTTCGTCCAACTCTTGCGCTAATTGCAATGCTCCACCGACAACTTTCCCGTCTACGAGAAATGATGTCGAATTACTTTCCACATGTTTATTAATAGCGGAATACCATTGACTGTCTGTCATTCTACGGGCAACGGGAGTCGGAATCGGTGAACCAACCCGTTTGGCTTCGTAAGTATGTGGGACCGGAACAACCTCGGCGTGAAATTTTCGTTCTAACTCCAACAATCTTTTCTTGCCGGATGGTGAAAGAAGGTTGTGTCCGATTGACCTTAGCACATACCATTGAACACGCCCAGAATTCGACAATCTAACTACAACATCACGCCTTTCCCAAATGGAGTTTGTCTCTCCTTTCTTTTTTATGTCATGTAGTATACCCCGTGCTGACTCAATCTCTGGTTGATGACGAAATATCCGTTTCTCAACGGTCTGGATGGACAGGCATCCCGCTTCGACAACCTTTCGCGCTGTTTCAGCAAACGACAACCATTCGACCTGTTCCAGCCCAGCTGAAAAAAGATACCGCTCGTTGAGCAATGCCGCAAAACGATATCCCAAAGCGGTTGGATTCGTCTGAATCGTTTCCAGATGCAGATGTAGCAACGCTTCATGAAGCTTCGGGTCGAGTTGGCCCAGATACGATTCAGCTTCTTGGGGTAACGTTTTAGCGAGAGTCTGCAACGCATCACGAAAAAGGGAAAAGAGTTTATTGGGGCCCCTTCCGGTACTAGTTCTGTAAAGAACATGGAATTGTGAACTGGGGCTACTATCGCTCACAGCAATTTGGATGGAATTTACAAGTGCTGGAATCATGCAATTTAAGAAGACCGGTGGTGCCTTTTCTGCTAAGCGATCAAGATCCAATAAATCGATTTCTCCCATTCCGTCGTGTGTGAACAAATGTTCGCCAGGATTACGCTTGAACCATTCCGCTAACAGCAACTGCAAGATTTTCGAGGATGCTTCGGGATTCACCACGCACAGGTCAAGTACATGTGCTACTATCTTGTTCCATTTGATGCGAGATAGGAAATTTTCAGGCGCAGAACGCACTACGTCGTATAACAGAGCAGTCAACACTTGATCTACAGGAATTGGGGACACGAAGTCGAACCACTCGATTATTTCATCTCGTCGTGCGGGATTGCTGTCCCACCAGTTTTTCAGGAGTTCCGCCACAAATAGTGGGTGTTTGCCGATGATCCTGCTCAACCACACAAGCAATTGACGGCGTCGTGGTTTCTCCAATTTCTCAAGCATGTTGAAAAGTTCTCCAATGTCGTTCAGAAGATCGAACCAAGACTCCGATGTGAAGATTGCATTTCGCATTAGGACTGGAAACTCCGCACCGTCATCGTCAAGCATCTGTATAACTCTTAGTTCCTCCACCGTGACGTTGTCGAGCGTGGCTAACCACTGTGCAACGGCGAGTTTTATGTGGAACCGAATGTTGGGAGTAGTCAAAATGCTAGTCAGAGCTTCCGAGTAACGGGGTCCACCGGTATCCCGCATTAAGGTTAGGATTTGCCTCACTTGAGTGCGTCGAAAGAGATGCTGCTCCGTCGTAGTAAGGAAGTCGGAGATGTTTTGGGTTGAATTTGCGAAAGTTCGCGCAAAGATGAAATCGAAAAAACTTTCATGAAAGAATGCCAGTTTGTTTTGCTCAACAATAATCAAGCCTTCTGAAGCTAACCATTCTTTTGATTGGTCATATTCATTCAAAACAAAGTCTGGGCAACTCAGTTCTTGGTGTTCGCTCATCCAATCTGCCATAGCGGACAATGGTTTCATAGTATTCCATGCGACATTGCGGTTCGCTTGAAGATCACGGATTTTCTTGTCTAGCAGTTCTTGCAATAAATCTGTGGTGGTAGTGAAATCCAAGTTAGACTCGTCAATTTTGAGAAAGACGGAAAGATTGACTGGAAGTGTCAGTAATTTTCGTTGGCTTTCGTTTAATCTGTCTATCACAACTCCAGTATTTTCAAGAATAGGCGCGACATCGCTTTTCCAAGACAGGTGTGGAACTTGTACCTGCTTAGCCCTATCCATCTTTTCGAGAATTCGGTATTGCGGATCATTTTCTAGATCGAAACTGCGACAGACTAAAAGACATCTGACATCGCCATAGTGTTCAGCTTCCCGGACAAGCTCTAATAAGACATCCTTGACGGCACCTGTTCGTCCGGATGTTTCGCTCACTACATCAATTTGGTCAATGATCAGGACGGATGTTTTGTTTTTTGCCAGAGTTTCCAAGGCACTGACTGGACTTTGGTCACACTCTAAAAGATCCCGGCCAATTTGGTTTCTTGTTGCGTAGGAAAGGTAACGATCAATCCTGAATGCAAGGTGAGGAACATTTCGGTTTTTCAATTCAACCATAATTTCTCTAACGATTCCTGACTTTCCGCTGCCAGCAACTCCTGTCAGAATGATCAAGGACGGCCCATTTGCAGAAAGAATTTCATCAGCAACGTACTGGGATTCAGGTCTTTGGATCTGTTGTCCCCCGAAGCCAAAGGGCATATAACTTGAAAGATATTGTTGGTTGGCATCATCAATTTTTTGATGAAGCGTTGTGTCAAGAGAAGGCGGAAGCCTAAAAGGACTATGTTCGGTGACCCATTCTCTTACGGTTTCGGTCGTGATACTTGCATTTAGGTTTGTGAGCAGATAAATTGAAAAGGTTTCGAATACGTTAGCGTTGCCTTGTAGTAAATGCTTACCGAACATGTCGATGAATTCGATGATCGATTCCCGAGATTCCGTCCGGAACTTACAACGTCGCAACCATTTGTATGCAGTACTCTCATCAGTACTCCAAATGACTGTTAGATTTTTCAATGTATCTGTGTCCTTTTGGGACAATGCCTTCTTGAACTCATCCAAATTGTTCGAGATTTCGACATTTTTGCAGAGCTCCCGCATTTGATTGGATGGGTCTTGAGAAACAAACACGCACTTCGCGGTTAAATCTGCCGACAAACGGGATTTAAATGCATCCATCACACCTGTTTTTTTTAGAGAGGTTAACGTCCAATTTCCATTCGGAGCGTTAACTTTTGTCTGATGCCACTCGACGTTGTGCTGTAGATGGAGCGCGAATTCGAACCCGGTAAATTCTTCCGTAATACCCTCGTATCGTATTGAGTTTGCACGGCCTGCAATAACTTCGAGAAGGTTGCGCACTGCCCACTCTTGCTCATACAAGTTTCCCAGTTTATTGGCGATGCCGCCTCGATACATAATTTAGTTATCTATTGGAAATAAAATGGAGGTTTTTAATTGGCAATTGATACAAGGTATCCTGTATTGATTTTTTCCTTCAAAGCAGTAACCAAACGATTTTAAAGGGTCCGATGGCCATTAGGTTTTTCAGGGGATTTATATACTTGACCTGCCAATCAATTTAGCGATGTATGCACGCATCCGCATTTACGCGCAGGTACTCATCGATAAACTTGTCCGTGTGCTCCGAAATCCAGTACAGAATATATCCTGAATCTCTACCGTGTTTTCTGGGCACCAGAAAGGTAATATCGCGCAACTTCCAAGTATCAACCATACCTGATTCACCGGATTCCGGGTCGATCAACCTTTTCTTGTATTTGGTTTCTATTTCAAATGATTCACCAATTACACTTACGGACATAATTAGAGCCGAAAAAACTGAGGTTAGAGGTTCAGCACTGTAGAGACTAGCGGCCTGAAGTCTACTGAGTACGGCGGCATAGACCTCCACTCGCTCCAGCCGGATATTGCTCCTCGCAGGCTCAGGTAATAATTTGTCTATTTCCTGAGGTGAAGGCATGATTATTGCCAAACCCACTGGTTTGCAGTCGTTCCAGAGCTCGAAGCGATTTGGTCTGGTCACTTCCTCCGATTTTAAGGATGTGGCGAGAAACAATGATGGAATGAGAATTAGAATGATTGTTATACGCTTCAATTCTCTAGTCTATGGAACAGGTAATTGTTGTACCAATGGAAAATATTCCAGCGATGGGCATGGCCTAAAAGCAGCGACTGTCGATTACTGGCCGTTGTCTAGTTTTCGCGAACCGTTTGGCCTTGCGGAGAGCATCCTTTCGTTCCTCTTGCGATAACTTCTCAAAGCGAGGCATCGCTGTTCCCGTGAAATTGTAACGCCCACATTCATCGCATTTGACACTTTTGCCGTCAAAGCTAGGCTCCGTAATGTCCTGAGCCGCACCATCGCAAACTGGGCATTTCATTTCAACCTCCTAAAAAAACGTGTGTCACTATTGATAAACTTAATGCGAGAGAATGTCTATTGTAAAATTTTGAATTCCGCCGGTGGCAGATAATAGCGAATTTCGCACGTACAGTTACATTGAAAAAGTCCTTAAAGATTTAGACTGGGACACCCGAAACTCTGCGACGATGGATCCCGGTCCAATGCCCCGGTAGTTGGCGCCACCTCTATATTAGGTGGCAATTTGTCCACAATCCAAAGATACTGTTTCGCTGATGACTAGCAGTCTGGTAAATAAAACGGGCATTTAATTTACTGTCTCCCTGATCCACAGAATTGATCGGTTTTCGCCTGATTTATAGTAAAGACACTCGGTAAAGAATTCTATGTAAAGATACTCGCTATGGTTAACGAGTTTCTTTACTTTCCGGATGTCCTGTTATGCTGATCGGCTATGCCCGTGTCTCCACCGGGGATCAGAGTCTAACATTGCAAATAGATGCGCTGGAAGAAGCAGGATGCGAACGGGTTTTTCAGGACCAGGTTAGCGGGATTGTCAATACTCGACCGAATCTCAATCAGGCACTTAATTTCGCTCGACCTGGAGACACCTTGGTGGTATGGAGACTGGATCGCCTCAGTAGATCACTGCGAGATCTAACCGAGACCGTGACGTTGCTGGAATCCTAGGGAGTTCAGTTGAAAAGCCTACACGAATCGATTGATACTGCATCAAGTAGCGGTAAGTTGATCTTTCATCTGTTCGGCGTTTGGCGGAGTTTGAGCGTAACCTCATCAAGGAAAGAACCCTCGCTGGCTTGCAAGCTTCTCCGCATCCAGCGACGGTGGTCTTCCTTTCTTTGTTCCACAATTTACTTTGGTTCTTGTGCTTGCCGTTGTTACGGATTCTGTCGCCCTTGATTGCCCTGTCCTGCCGGTAATCTTTGTTCTCTAAGATCGTCCAAGACTCTTTCGGTATCGGATTCGAACTGACAGGTCCAAATCACAAATACTTTCCAATTTAATAATTCAAGTTTACTCTGGTTAGTTCGATCCCGAGCAACATTGCCGGTCAGCTTTGCCTTCCAGAATTCGGTTCGTGTCTTGGGGACGACACGCCCTTCGGGGCAGTCGTGACCGTGCCAGAAACATCCATTAACAAATACTACCGTTCGATATTGTGGAAGTACGATATCCGGGGTACCGGGGAGGTCTCGTCTGTGCAAACGGAAACGAAATCCTTCCTGAAACAGTCTTGAGCGCACGAACAATTCCGGAATTGTGTCGCGTCCATGTATCGCCGCCATCATTCTGGATCGCACCTCTTTTGAAACCGTGTCCGCCATAGTTACAACTATCCTCAAAGTAACGTCTCTCGTACGTATTCCTTATCGAAACGCTTAACTCTTACTGATATCACTAGTTCATGTCATATCGATTTATAATAATGGATTATTGGAGGAATATCTTGTCTGGTTCAACGGCTGATCGCTGAATCTTCGGCGTTCAACCAGTCTGAATCGATCACCATTGTTCATTTAGTCAAGCGTCAAGCCTTTTCAGCCTGCAGCCAATTCTTCACATTGGATTCGACAACACCCAATTGATTCGCTATCATTCGATGCGCGGTAACGCTCCCTGATTAAAAATTGGATAGCCATTTGCAAAAACATGTCTTCTAAAATAAGTCAACCGTTTCGTCCAAGAGCAAGGTTGCTTCAACTACTCGGCGATGAATTGATTGGTAATGCCAGACTCGCGATATTTGAATTGGTAAAAAATTCATATGATGCTGATGCGAATGACGCAATCGTTCACTTTTCGCTCGATAATGCAGAAGAATCCAGCATCACTGTTACGGACGACGGTCACGGGATGACACCCGATGAAATACGGGAGGTGTGGCTTGAACCCGGGAATGATCACCGTCTGCAACAACGCAGAGACAATCGTAGGTCACCATTGCACAATCGCCTTCCACTCGGTGAAAAAGGACTGGGACGGTTTGCAGTACACAAACTCGGAAATCTAATCAAGCTCGTGACGCGAGCCAGCGACAGTGATGAATGTTCAGTCGAAATAGATTGGCGTGAATTGATTGAACAGCCCTATCTCGATAGTTTCCCGGTCACCATTCACGTGGGTGTTCCCGAAACTTTTACCGGCGACAATACTGGCACGCGGATTGAAATTCGTCAACTGCGCGCAAACTGGACACGAGGGGAAATACGACGTCTTTACACTCAAATTACTTCCATATGCTCGCCATTTGAACAACAAAGCGAATTTCAGGCTAAATTGCTTGTCTCCGGTAAAGAAGAGTGGATTTCCGACCTACCAGATGTTTCCGAAATTCTTAGAAACGCCATCTGGAAATTCTCGTTCAATGTCGATGACAACGGCAAATTCGACTGGAAGTACGATTTCCGCCAAGTTCCGGGACTGAATCTGGAACCAAGGTCGACAAACAAATCTGCGGAACCGCTCCAGCTATTCGAAAAAAAAGGAGCTTCTTGGACAACCGAGAAGACTATCGCGAAGCAACCGGAATTTGAAGGTGTTGGGCCTGTCTCGGGAGTTTTTTATGCTTACGATCGGGATACACCACTTCGACAGTTTTTGCCAAATTTCGCTAATGTAAGAAATTACTTGGACAAAAACGGAGGCATTCGAGTCTATCGAGACGGTATTCGTGTTTACGATTATGGCGAACCGGGCGATGACTGGCTCGGGCTTGACCTTCAACGAGTCAATAGGCCTACATTTCGCGTGAGCCGTAATCTCGTATTGGGAGCTGTAAATCTTTCCCTGCAACATTCCACAGGTCTAATCGAAAAAACCAGTCGGGAAGGTTTCGTAGAAAACGATTCCTATCATCGGTTTCGGGCGATTGTTCGTTCCGTCCTCGGAACATTTGAACCAGAACGCAACATCGACAAGGAGCGAATTAGAATAGTTACCAGAAAACCTTCCGATCCAGAAACAGACAGATTCGAGAAGCCTCTTGAGGAGATGCGACGTGAACTCGATAAACGGAGAATAAGGGATGAATTCGAAGTACACTTGAAAAAAATCGAAAACAACTACTACAGTATGCAGGAAATACTACTTTCGGCTGGAATTTCAGGCTTGAATTTGGCGGTCGTGTTTCATGAAGTGGAAAGAGGCGTGAGATTTCTCTATAAATCCATTTTGGACGGAATTGACATGGAAAACGCTGCGCGGCAGGCTCGTGACCTAACAGAACTTCTAGATGGTTTTGCCATACTGCTGAAAAGGGACAGCAAGAAAGTGCACAGCTTAAGTAGGCTTGCTAATACTGCATGCAAGTTCAGTGAACTGCGTTTTCGATGGCACAATATCAATGTTACCAACAATTTTGCGCAACAGAATAACGACGGTATTAAGTCCAGATTCGCATTTAACCTAGTTTCGGGAGCATTGAACAATCTTCTGGACAATTCAATTTATTGGCTCAGGGTGAGACATTCGGAAACTGATGTAACAAAAAGTCCGTCTGACAGGAAAATTTACATTGGCCTTTCCGATGAATTCGATGTTGGCCCGTCTATTGTAGTTGCCGACAATGGAACCGGTTTCAGAGGAGATGATCCCGCGACCCTCGTGCGACCATTCTTTACGAGGAAGACCGAAGGCATGGGATTAGGTTTGTTTTATGCGAATCTAGTCATGCAACTCAACGGTGGACAAATTGCCTTTCCATCGCCAAAGGAAATTAAAATACCCGAAGAGTTCGATGGAGCGGTCATTGCGATGATCTTCGAGAGAATGGACTGATGTTTCCGGAACCTCGCGTTATCGCAGTCGACAACGAGCTTAAACATCTCGAAAGCTTGATTGATGCTTTCAGAAGAAATGGTTGGTATTGTCATCCTATCCACTTTAGTCAGGAAACTTTAGAGGTAATCCCAGAATGCCGACATGTCAGAATCATCTTCACCGATCTTCATCTAGTAGCCGGTCACCCTACAGATAATCACAAGCAAAACTTTAATTCCATCGCCGTGCTGATTAATCAAATGAAACCTGCTGGCCCATATTTGATCATATTGTGGAGTAGATATTCCGATGAAGCTGCAAATCTAAACGGGTATTTAAATGATCGTCTAAAAAATGTACCGAAACCACTGAAAATCGAGTGTATGGATAAGGAAGAATTCATCAAAAATGGTCAATTGGAAAACTCGCAACAGCTTGTAAATAAGGTAAAGAAAATTTTTGAGGATCAACGTGAGATCAGCGCACTACTGAACTGGGAACGGAAAGTGGCGGGTGCTGCAGGTGAGACCGTTTCGTCTATTTTGGACCTAGCGCGCGGGAACGAGAATTTGAATGATACTGTATCCACCCTTCTATCTAGAATGGCTGTTGGAGCTGTCGGCTTTGATAATGTCAGTGGTGACAAATTCCGAGCAGTGAACGAAGCTCTGTTGCCAATCTTGGCTGATCGTATCGCAAATTTGCGTTCAGAGGAAGACAGTGAAGTTTGGAATTCCGCGTTCCAAGTAGAAGACAATTCGGAAGAACTTTGCGCTAACCAAATTGCAGAACTAAATCAACTCCTTCATATTGATCTTTCTTTAGAACCCAATACTTACGCCTGCGAACCGGGAATCGTAATTAAATTACCGCCGCAGTATTCAGGGAAATTCTTCCGGAAGAGAATCGATCTTGAGATGCAAGAAGCTGCAATCAAGCAATTCCATCACAAAGGAATCGAACCAAATGCAGGAGTAAATTTTCAATGGGTTTTGGTATATGCGCCCGCTGCATGTGATCATGCGCAAATTGGACCTGGACTGTTACCCTACTATCTCGGTCTATTATTGACTGAAGACGGGTCTAAACCCGGTAGTTCGAAAAAAGCAGTCTGGAAAAGCCCTTGCTTTAGATTAGATCATAATAATTATTTTTTGCATGTAAATTCCCGGTTCCAGATTTCGTTAACCGAGCGCGTTGCCAAGAAGCAACTACCCATTTTTCGGCTACGTGAACAACTGCTCAACCAATTAATCTACCACATACATAGCTACTCCGCACGTCCAGGCATCATCGAGATTCGAAAGAATTAATGTCATTGTAGGGACAAAACATAATAGTCGGATATACGCAAGATACCAAGATTCCTTGACATCAAGTGGATGTCTGTACTTCACGCTTATACACAAGTTGAACCGTGCTTGGTTATCAGGATTGTTCGCTTTGTTGTATTAGAATCGCTCTTACTTCAAATTCGGTAAAGTGAGGAATAAACCTATATAGTTTTATTAACCCATCTTTGCCATTTTTTAAATTGTGACAAGAATATTCTTTTATTTTCAATTACTTGATTTTTTGCCACCAGGCGTTAGGTCACTACTTTTGTAACACTTAACTCCTCACGGGGCCAACACTCAATGCGCTGGTCCCGATTCAGTTCCACTTTCATCGCCGATAGCAGCCGACGTTGCTCAGCACTGGCATCACTGTTCTGACGAACACGGATCTGCTGACCATTGGCTTCATCCATCACCGTCGTCAGCCGATGCAGGGTCGACAGCTTGTTGCGAACCGTATTCCAACTTGAGCGCACACCATTGCCTCGCAGCATCAGTCGTAAATAATGCACCGCCTGATAAGCCACAACCGAGATGAACAGATGCGCCGCCACCCGTGATTTGTTGTGATGATATATAGGACGCATCCCCAACTCCGACTTCAGAGTGCGGAATGTCGCCTCCACTTCGCTCAAGGTCCAATATAGACGAACAATGCGTTCATCATCCCAGTCACTGAGCGAGGTGCGAAGTAAATACGAATCGGCATGATCATCTCGCACCTGGTGTTTGTGATTGCAAGTCCAACTCACGGCAATGGCATTGCGTGCCTTGTCGTCCGCTTTCACCACAATGTCATACTGAGCGCTGACGCGCTTGTGACGCTTACGCAGCCGACCGATCTTCTCCACCACCCGATCATGGCGCTTCAAGCGTCCGCGAATGCCAAGTCCTTCATTCAAGTATTTCAGATCGTCCTCGAAACGCTGGCGCGCCCGGCTCAGCATTGAACGCTCGGTCTTTTGTCTTGCCGCACTATGCACACACAGCTGTACCTGACCTTTTTCGTCTTCATCCAAACGCCAGATCCGGATTCGCTCTCGGCTGCTGTTCACCGTTTCCACATCCGCGTCTGTGTCCGGCATCCGGGCTCGTTTCCGAACCACAGCCACCCAGTCATGTCCGGCTTCATCCAGCCACTTCAGATTCGCCTCGGTGCACAGACCCGCATCCATCACGACCGTCAGTGACCCACCACCGGCTCCGAGACGTTCAACCGCCCTCGCCAGTGTCGTCGGTTCCGACACATTGCCCGGCAATACCTCACAGCGACGAACCAATCCGCTTTCATCCAGACACAGGCCCAGCGTCACCAGCGGACAGTCATGACGCTTTTGTTTTGAACGTCCGAACTGTCCCGGCGACAGATGTGCCTGCCCGCTGAAGTAGGTGTTGGTCAGGTCATACAGCATCACGCTCGAAGTGTGTTTGAACAGTTCACACTGACGCTGATACATGACCCTTTCAATGGCTTCGCGGTGACGGTACATGACATCGGCTGAACGATACAGCGCACCGAGCTTGAGCTGTGACATGGAAAGACCCAGCAGCTCGCATAACGCGCTGTCATCACACAGCCAGCGAAACGATTCGCGTTCGCTTGATGGATGCACCATGCGTGCCACCACCTGGGCAATGGCCAGTTTGCGTCGTTTTTCCTGGATCCCCAACGATGCGAGCAGTTCTTCGAACTTTAACTGTTGCAACGCATGCAATGCAACGGTTTCACCACCGATGCTGCGCAGTTGTCGGTGGTGCATGGATTTCAGATCAACACCATGGTGCTGTGCCTTTTGTGCAGGTTTGCTCGGCGACAGCTGCGCATCGATACGCTCCGCCAGCCGGGCGATAGGTTCGGGGAATGACAGCAGTTGCAAATTGGTGGAACGCTGCGCTTCGATGGCGGCGATCAGTTCGTTCCATTGTTCACGCGGCAAGCTGAAGTCGGAACCGAGGTTGAGCAAGGTGCGCTGTCGCACCTTGTCACCGATGCGAACGGACTCGACCAGGCGAAACGCGAAGTAGTCGGTTCCGTTTTGGGTTCGGGTTTTGATTTTGCGGATGAACATGAAGTTGATTATAGTGTGGGACTGATGAATGTCAACATAAATATTAATAATTAGGACACTACAACGGGGTTTTGGCGACAAAAAGAAATCAGAATCAAATAAAAACAACACGGTAGGATTTTGGGGTAGCGGTAAATTGCCCCAAATCAGCGTTTTTCAACGGTAAAATGGAAAAGATGGGTTAAGAAAACACTAAGGCGTAAATGGCAATATTTTGATTATAAGGCCGTTGGATTGATACTTTCACCTAGAACTAAATTGTTTCGCTGCATGAAGACCTACGGTAACGCGGATGGAAAACAATTTGTAATTGCTTCGATATGAAAAATACTGACATTCGATATCCATTAATTGATCTTTTTGCAGGGCCAGGAGGTTTTGGGGAAGGCTTCTCTGGATTCTTCATGGGGCGCAAACCATCTTTCAAATTGATTGCGGCATTCGAAGAAAACAAATACGCACACCAGACACTCGTGCTCCGGCACTTTTTCAACAGCTTCAGGCCGGAAGACATACCCGACGACTACTACGATTATCTGGACGGTTCCATTTCGAAAGAAGAATTAATTTGCAAGCATCAGGAAATCTGGAAACGGGCGGAAAATGCAGTTTTAAGAATATCCCTTGGTAAAGACCGTCGGTTGCAAATTAGAAAACTGATCAAATAGCGACTGAGCGGCGAGAAAAAATGGGCACTTATCGGCGGACCACCATGCCAAGCATACTCACTCGCCGGGCGCTCTAGAATGGCAAAGAATGAAGACTATTCGCTGGACAAGGATAAAAGGTACCTACTCTATCACGAGTACCTTGAAACAATCGTGGATCACAGGCCTCCGGTCTTTGTTATGGAAAATGTAAAAGGCATGCTGTTTGCACGTGTAAATGGTCGGCTTCTGATGGACAGGGTGATTGAAGATCTATCCAATCCAGGAAAAACGGGCGGCAGATGTACCAGTGATCTTACCTATCGCCTGTATTCGTTGTCGCAGACATCGGACAAAGGTGCGCACCAAGATGCGGTAGCCTATCTAGTACGTACTGAAGACTACGGGGTTCCCCAAGCACGTCATAGAATTTTCATTCTCGGGGTTCGATCGGATTTGTATGTTCGACCCAGCTGTCTGAATAATCATTTACAGATATCGCCTACGGTTGAAAACGTAATCGGTAACATGCCGAAAATTCGAAGTGGCGTTTCGCGTGTAAAAGACTCCCTAGAACTGTGGAAACATGCCATTGCTTCCGCTGATTGTTCCTCGTGGTTCCCAAAAAACCGTTGGGGCTCACCGGAGATCAAGGCAGATATACAGGCAACTTTAAAATCGATTGAGCGAAGCGAATTTAACATTTCATCTAAGGCATACAACCCGCCGGGCGTTTTGCAGAAGTTGTACTACGATCCTCGATTGAAAGGAACGATTTCCCATGAATCAAGATCTCATATGGAAAGTGATCTACACAGGTATCTTTTCGCTGCATCATATGCCTCCATTTATGGTGTTTCTCCGAAGTACTCCTACCTGATCACAAAAATGCGAGGCAAGCCTGCGCAGGGAACATGTTTTCAGATCGTTTTCGAGTACAGCTAAAATCAAAAATCAGTACTACCATCACGTCACACATTTCAAAGGACGGTCATTACTTCATCCACTATGATCCTGCTCAATGCAGAAGTTTGAGTGTAAGAGAAGCGGCACGTCTCCAGGCTTTCCCGGACAATTTCAAATTTGAAGGTCCTCGGACTGCACAATATCATCAAGTCGGAAATGCAGTGCCTCCGTATCTGGCTTTTCAAATTGCCGATATCGTGAAAAATGTGCTGGAAAATATTCCTGACAATTCTTAAACGCCTTTACACTACCTAAGCCTTACAGTTCGGCTTTTCCAAGTCTGCGATGCTCGATCCTATGACAATTTGCACACAGGCATTTTAAATCACTTAGTTTAGTGCGGTAGCCTGGTGGCAGTTTTGCCAAAGGAACTACATGATGCACTTCGATGCAGGCTTCGCCAAATTGAACTCCATAGGTTTTGACTGGGTCCAATCCACAATCTTCACAATACAGTCTGCCATGTTCACGCTTGAACTGCACTTTTTTCTCCAGTGAGATGCCTGCCCCCCGTTCCCGCTGCAGATGCTGCTTCATTTTTGGTTGTCCCTCCACCCATTCTCTTTCTTCGCTACTCAGCGGCAATTGTTTCGACTGGATAGTCTGATTCTTTTTAACGATGCGGAATCCAGCATGAATGATGCTCTTGTGGCAGATCGTTCGTACGCCATTTTCAAAGTGCTCCGGTTTAACCTCAAACCCTAAAGCCTCGGTTGCTGCCAAGCCGAAAATAGCTTTGGGCGGCCAGCGCTTTCCAACATCTTGGTCCACAACATCGTATTCAGTGAATTCACCGAATACATGCTTCACCGATCCGGAGCGAAGCTGTTGAATTGCACGCCAGATATGATCTTCAGAAACTTTCTTCAAAGTTGCTGCTAAAAGCCTTCCACGACCGTTTGAATTATCGCCAAAGTCTCCTAAACCAACTATTCTGATAATTTGTTCATCTGATACACCTCCCGTAAAAATGAAACGGAGTTTTTTGTTGGAATTTCCGAGACTAAGGCTTCTTGGGTCACGTCCTACTTTCGCCATTCTTCTTGATAATAATGTGAACAACTTTGTCGGTGGAACATCAGTTTCTTCAGGCGACAATATCCGTCTTTCCCCCATCGTTAAATGTTGAACTCGACTACTATCGACCCACGCACCGGCCAGACTCAGAGCTGATTGATTGATTCGTTCAAGAAGAATACGCAATGCCGGGCCATATTGGGTATTCCGTGCGTTTGCGGCGCCTTTGGTACCGCCTCGAGACAGCAAGAACAGCTTGCCGTTCCGTACTTCGAAATGAGCATCGAGCAGCACACCAGACGCGTCTTGGAATTGATACAAACTCACGTAATCTATTCCTGTACCTGTGTAGGTTCACATGTGTATGATACTCGCTCCTTAGTGTCCGAAGGGCATTGAGGAGCGCATCGAAATAAAATATCATGTAGTCTTATGCGTATATTTCACAACAAATTTGCACATGAGAACTACCCTATGCAGATTAAGTGTCTGCGGATTAAATCTTGCTGCATCTGGAAGGCTGACGAGACAGTTTCTGACAAATCCACTAAAGAGATCACGAGGTATTTTTCAGATTGACAATTGAAAACTACCCAAACGATTGATGTAAGACGAGAGATAATTTTTATTGAAGAGCGTTATAAATAATATTCTCGATCGATTAGACATACTTCAGTCAGATGTAGAAAAATAACAAATGGAGTGAGTAAAAGAGAGTTGTTCCTCTCTTTTACTTTGTCCCACCTCTCCATGTAACCACCCGCTCACCACCATCCGTCCCATCGTTCCTTCAGTAGTGATGCCGTCGGCGAGGAAGCGGATGGTAACACCATTTTGGTCGATTTCTTGGATCAACCGGATCATGTCGGCTGTGTCGCGGCCCAGCTGGTCCAGTTTCCGAACCAGAATTACGTCGCCTCTTTCGACTTTCAGTTGAAGCAACTTGAGACCCGGGCGTTCAAGTGATCGGCCGCTCACCTGGTCGGTGAAGATGCGGTGCGATTTCACACCTGCTTCCTGCAGCGCACGCACCTGGCCGTCGAATGCCTGTCGGCTGGTCGATACGCGGGCGTAGCCGAAAAGTCTCAAGTCTGGAATTGTCTACTAAATCGATTGGTGGACACTTTGGCGATTTAACGGACACCTAGAAAGGGACATTTTTGACTGTCCGATAAATCACGAATTGATAGACACTGGTATTGAGCAAGAGTTGGAGTTTATGTTTGGACCCACAAGGGAAATTTGGGAATCGGCGCAGGTTACAGATAGGTCGATCGATTCAGACTTGCTGATTTGAAAATTGGCGGGCTGTCAGTGATTCCAACCCCATACCAATTGATTATAGTCAGTTACTCTAGTGCATATTCTATTCGGCTTCCAAACAGAATTTCCAATTTATTAAAATCTGAAAAATAGCTGAGTTTGGCTAGTATAAAAATAACGACTCAATGCTCTCCAGTCATTATTGGATTCAGCTACGAGCAATGAGCTCGGTCACAATCACACTGTTCAAACTTTTCAGTTCTGGGATTTCAGATAATGAAAACGCTACATCATTTAAGCGGAAATATCACTGTTTTCCGAAAGTTTCTACTGGTACAAGTCGTTGCGGGAAATTCTGTAGTTGGTGGATGCACGCTAGCGCAATTCAGTTTGCGCGGAACAATTGATTCTTTCACGATAGCTGTTGAGAATGACGGCTGGGCTAAAGCGTCGGCGAGGGGAGTTGAACTTTAAGCCTGATGATTTTTAATCAACAGGCTGCAGCACAGAGAGAACTGGTAGAAAAAATCGAAATTTATAGCAATATTTACTTTATTCTACAATCTGCCCTAGTGTCAATGTTTAGTCTCATTAAGGGTGCACGACAAATTTGTGATTATTGTCCTATCGTATAGAATTCACACGTTCTTGATGTAGTTCATAGAAACGGTTCTTATTAATCAAAGCGACGTTAGTTTTGGAGTTCAATTTGCAATGCCACGGGGCCCGAGCGATTAAAACGAAGTTTGAAAGTGATTCCATCACCATTTTGTAGCGATCTCCAAACATTATTTTCAGTATCGTTTGCATGAGCGAAGATGTCAGCAGGATAGGACGAGCAACGAATGAATGCCATTGTTGCTTTCAGCGTGACTATCGTGCCTTGGTAACGCCCCAATTTGTTAGATACGATGCTGTCCTCGGAAGCTGCTCGTCGACGAAAAGGCACTGGCGCAATCCGATCGATCATTGAAAATAGTGTTTGGGCGTCTTCAGGTTTGCCAGTGAAAAACAAGTACTGAGCATGCAGGTGACGCGCCTCAAAATTATCATCATTAGGTGCGTAGCTACGCGCGAAGTGCTGGTTAATAACTTCCGCATGATCAGGCTCTGAACGAATTAAATGTTTTGCCATTTCCAAATGAACAAGTTTGTCATCGGGGTTACGGGTTAGGGCAGACTGGAGCACTTCCTCAGCTTTTTGATTATTGTTTTCATTTACGTAGTGTTGGACAAGTCGGACAGCAACGGTAGAACTACGGGCCCCGGCTTGCCAAGATCGTTCCAATGCTCTCACGGCACGTTGATCTTGACTGAGCAATTGGCTCAAGCGAGCCTCTTCGTTGAGTAGCTCAGCATTGTCGGGGTGTAACTGACAAGCGTGACTAAGTGTAGATTCAGTTTTATTTACCTTGTCATGAAAATAGGAGAGATCAGCATCTGTTGGATGTTCATCAAGGTTGTTAGCCAGGTCACGAAGTTCGTCAATTGCTATGCCGGACTTGAGATTTTGCACATATGGATCATTTTTTACATTCATTTGGTTAAGATACTCATGTGCAACACGGCGATATTGTTCCTTTGCCACAGGAGAAGCGGATTTATTTGCAAACCTGCGGCAGACTACTGCGAGTGTATGCTTGATAGAATTGGAGTTTTGGTCTCGGTTAGCTGCTTCCCGGGCAAGTCTATCTGCTTCTTTAATTTCACCTTCAGGGTGATTCAGCTCAAAAATAGCCCATTGTTGCAAGAGAAAAGGGTTTTCGGGGGCGGTTTCCAATGCGGCACGATAAATTTCGCGACCAAAATCAACAGCTTTGATATCTTCAGCAAGTCGATGACCGCGTGTGATTTCTTTTAAAACCTTCTGATCAACGCTGTAGCCAATGTCCAACGAGGAAACGATCCGGATTAGTTGATCCGCTCGCTCATGGTCGTTGGTACAGGCTTGTTGGAATACAAGTTGAGCTACACGTGTGTGCCGCGCTCTGTAGTGAACGTCTCCCGTATAGGGATTTTTCGAAAATAGAACTATTTTTTCGAGAGGTGCGAAAAATTTCGATTTGTATTCAGCAAATCGAATACCAGATATTCGTGAAATTGTTCCAGCCCGCGCGGAAACATTGTGTTGGTGCATGGTGCATATATCAAGGTAAAGTTGGCGAGCTTGTTCGGGGACAACTCGGCGGTACTCGTCATAAACGATTTCTTCAAACTGTTTTCCGAGGGTTGCCTCATGGAGGGCGACCAGCAGTTGTCGCTCAGCTCTTTGTTCAAACGCTTTGATCTGTTCTTCACGCGGTTTGTCCGCAAGTAAGCCCAGAGCATTGTGACGGGTCAATAAATCTAGAAGTACTTTAATATCTGGAACTGAAAGGTTGAATATCGGCAGTTCTGTAGGCTGCCAATTTTGTTGCAGATATTCACAGTAGACGTTCCATTCATTGAGCCTTTCCGCACCAACTATGGTGAGTGGCAGTTTTTTTTGCTTTGCGCTCTGAAGAATTCGTTCAACTGAGTCTACACGGAGAGAAAGTCTATCGACAAAGATAAAAATACGTTCACCAGTTAGTCTGTGTAATTCAGATAGTATTTCGTCGGAAAGTGCACCACTTTCAGTTAACCATAATGCGATGACACCGAATGACGTAGCGGCTTCCCAAGCTGCACGTTTTAGAGCAATTGTCTTTCCACTTCCAGCTGGACCGGTAAAAACAAACAGTTGTGGTATTCTGGTCGTATGTGGATCAATTACAGCGTCAAGAAGCAGATCAGCCACAGGTTTACGATCGATATCTAGGTGTTGAACAATGGCGCCCCAGCCAGTGTCTAATCCCTGATAAAACCTCTTCGGTATCTGTGGTTCTATCTCCATACTCGAATGGACATGAACGAGGTCGTTTACAAGGGCTGACTTTAAACTTTTAGGTAGTTCCTCATTAATAATAAAGTGTGAACGAATCGGGTCGGACTGAGTCTCCTGAGCAACAACCAGTTTACGACCAGCAATCGGGATATTGGAATTGAGTGAAGCCATGAAACTACCGAATGTAGCGTCAATAACGTGTACATTAAGGCTTGCCCAGAACTTTGATTCATAGTCAGCAATATTTGGGGCAACAAGATACCACGCTGGTCGTTTTACACCATCTTCTTCAAGATCGTATATTATCTTGCGAATATGAGGATCAGCCAGTTTATAACCACAGAATACGAAAGTGCTTTCATGAGCCCAACTCTTTAAACGGTTATAGAGATGTTTCCTATGCTTGTTGTACCTACTGTAGTGTTCATTTGACAGAACTAGCGGAATATCGTGGTCGTATAAATGGTTCAGGCAACCATGTAATTTCAGGAACAGCAAAGGATCAGTTTTCTGTTGCAATAGCTCCTCTATTGGATCAGTGTCTTTGACGATTGGAACGATTGTCTGTAATCGATAATTACAACGTGCATATGCGCTGTCGATGAGGACGTCGTAATTTGTGGTAGCGATAGCGCGCCAACGGAAAGTCGGAATAAGAAAATGAGCAGGCGATGGCTCAAATGGCTCAAGGATACTCTTTATGTATTGGAAAACGAGAGTTTCATTGTGCTCTTGTATGGCTATCTCTGACAATAGTGCGAGATCATACTCTTGTAGTGACTTGCCAAAAAATTTTGTTCCAATAAGATCTCGCAATTTACTTCCGGAAGGTGGGGAATTACCGTTTTGATCCTTGGATTCCATGGAGGTACCAGCACCTAGAAATAGGATTACGCGTTGATTACGCACTGATTCTAAAAGCGCGTCTGGCAGTGAAGAGGGAGAAATTATGTTTTTTATCATAGCGTGTATTTGTATTAATAATTTGTCTTAACTAGCGTCTGGCGGAAAACATCCATTATGATGGGCATCGTAATGAAAATTAGAGGATTTTTGACTTACACAACATTTCCGGTTAAAAACAGCGGTGGTACGGTGAAACTGTATGTATCTACGGGTGCACGTCAAATTTGTTGGGAACTTGTCAATTCAGAGCTGCTCGTCGTTGAAATTCAGGTTGACTTGGGACCGATCTAACAACGGCAGCGAAACATGATATGTCTTGGCGCAAAGATGCAATGTGAACGGTAGTGTGAGCCAAGGCCAAAGAAAAAAGAAAATGAGTCCCGCAGTAGAGAGAATTACATACAACATGGTTACGATGGGCACCAGCAGTCTGCATGATCTAGTGGAATTGGTTTTCGCAATATTCCTGACATCAAAAAAGGAAGGGCTCAAAGCCCTTCCGCTCCGAATTACTGCAGGTGAGCCTCCTCTCCTTCGAGAAGAGGCTCTGGTCTGATCCATTCGTCTTCGACCGGATCGTACCACAACCTAGCCTCGTTCAAGGCCGTTAAATTTTCCTAGTATCGATCGTCGTCTTTTAACAATTGAACAGAATCGTAGTGCGTAAAATCCATTGATAACCTCCAAGAAAGATTACAGGAGATCGCACCACCCGCAACGGGAAGTGCAATCCCGCTACGAATTGATGAATGCCGGGACCTAAGTCCGGGCAGATTATTGGATATTGACTTTGGTCAATACCTGAAGAGCGTTTTCGTAATTCGGCACACTGGTGCCTCCACGGTTGCTTGACTATTTACATCCGTTCATTGTTGGTGATGAAAGTGTCAATAGCAGAACTATCGTAAATAGTGGAGTTCGATTAAAGAGCTCTTGCTTCAATGCGATTCGCACATATTTAAAAACCAAAATTGAATCGACGCACACAACGAGTGCCAACGAGTTTCGCGCATTACTTATGAACGCGACTGATTGCAGTGTGGCATTCACTGACAATTAAACGCAAGGCTGACAAGAAGATCCGCAGAGTTTCAGTAATCTATCCCACTAAGTGCCTTGGGTTGTCGTCGACTGGAGTGCACAAACCGTGCCACTTGTATGTGAAAGACCTATTGAATTTCTTTCTTTATGTCCGTTATGCCAAATGCTGAAGGAAAGTCAGGTGCTCTCCATCTTGCACATTTTATTCGTCGGATAAGTTGGTTAGTGCGAATCGAACTAGTATTGCAACTTCATGGGCATAAACACCAGTTTTCGCACACCTTACAATTTGCTGGCAAATCTATGGGCAAAACTCTATGTCATAACTACAGAACTTTTGGCATAATATTGCCCACCCATAAATGCAATAAATACTCATGAAAATAGGCTACGCACGAGTTTCAACTTCGGATCAACGGTTTGATCGTCAATTGAAACTTCTGAAAGAACATGGAGTTGAACGTGTCTACCAGGATATTGAGTCAGGTGGAAAAAGAAATCGTGTGGAAATCAATCGAATGCTAGATCAACTCCGAAAGGATGATTTAGTGGTGGTGGTAACTCTGGATCGACTATCTCGATCACGTCGAGACATGCTGGATATTGTGGAAACAATCCGTAAAGTTGGAGCGAACTTCCTTTCCATCAACGAAAAGATCGATTCCAGTTCGCCAAGCGGGCGATTGATGTTTCATGTTTTTGGAGTAATTGCGGAATTTGAGCGCGAAAGAATTCGAGAACGTGTTCGAGAGGGAATCTCTGCTGCTAAAGCAAAAGGTCGTGTTGGTGGAAGGCCTTCAGTTCTTTCTCTAGAACAAAAGCAGGCTGTAATTGAAGCAAGAAATATTCAGCGGAAAAGCATTTCAGAATGCGCGCGTATTTTTGGCGTCAGTCGTCGGACAATTTCGCGAGTATTGGCAAATAGTTTCAACTCCTTCAATACCTAATTAATTCAATGACCCTCCCGGGAGGACCTGCAAGCAAGCTAGGACATCGTCATGAGAAGTGGTGGACGGTGGCGGAAGTTATCCGTTTGCTTAACGGAGAATCATAATCAATTCGCATTGAGCACCCTAAATTCGAAAAGGCGGAGTTTGAGCATAAACTCACCAAGGAGAGAACACTGGCCGGCCTGTAATCCGCTCGGACGGAGGACGTAAGGGCGCCAGGTCGCCTTCGCTGGATTCTGAAAAGCGAAAACTGGCGGTCAGGCTTTACAACGAAAAAAACACAGCATAATCCAGATCTGCAAGATGTTGAGCGTTTCAAAACCGACGTTTTACAAATACCTTCATGCCACCAGGAAGAAAATTTTGCTGGAAAGGGAATTGAATGCAAACAAATTATCGAGTTGTGTACCTTTCTACTATGTGATATTCTGGGTGATATTTTGTCATATTGTCTAATATTGTCCCAGTAGTAGCAATGAACGAGAGCGGTAGCAAAACGGAATTTGGCACGTTACGAGAAAAAGCAGGGCTCAGCATTCTCGAAGTTGCGCAACTGATCGGACGGTCCGATCGTACTGTCAGACGCTATGAATCACTCAACAGTTCAGCTACGACTCCTCCCGTTCTGGTTCTGGAGACATTGCGCAGAATTGTTCGTGAACGGTCTGCTTTTATCGAAGAATCACCATCTTTCAGATTCATTGATCTTTTTGCCGGGATAGGCGGTTTGCGAATTCCGTATGAGGAACTGGGCGGCAAGTGTGTCTTCAGCTCCGAATGGGACCGCTTTGCCCGGGAGACCTACGCCGCGAATTTTCCCGAAACCGAAGATCATGTATTCGCAGGGGACATTCGTCCCTTTTCGAAAGAACCTCAGAACATCCCGCAACACGACCTTGTCCTGGCAGGTTTTCCATGCCAGCCTTTCTCGATTGCCGGTGTTTCAAAGAAGAACTCGCTTGGTAAACCCCACGGGTTCCTTTGCGATACCCAGGGTACTCTGTTCTATGACTTGGCGGAAATGATCCGTTTTCACAACCCTCCGGCATTCCTGCTTGAAAATGTGAGAAACCTGGAGTGGCACGATGGCGGGAAGACCTTTGCGACAATCATCCATGTTCTAAGGGAGGAATTGGGGTATGACGTGCATACACGTGTCATCAGTTCCCATCACTGGGTACCGCAGAAACGTGAACGAATTTTCATTGTCGGTTTTAAACAATCGACCTCTTTCGATTTTGATGATCTTGAGGTTCCGCCCAGACCGGGGCCTGTGCTCGGAGACATACTCGAACCGAAAGTTCCGGAGAAGTACACGCTTTCCCCCCATCTTTGGGACTATCTGAAAAGTTACAGAAGAAAGCACCGTAAAGCAGGTAACGGTTTCGGCTATTCGCTTTTCGGGCGGAACGACGTCAGCCGGACGCTTTCTGCCCGCTACTACAAGGACGGTTCTGAAATTCTGCTGAAACAACGGGGGCGGCCGCGGCGGCTGACTCCCCGTGAATGTTCGCGTTTGATGGGCTTTGATGATTTTCAGGGCAGCAGTTTTGTAATTCCGGTATCGGATACACAGGCATACAAACAGTTCGGGAACGCCGTGGTCATTCCAGTGGTTCGTGCAATTGCAAGCCTTATGGAACCCCATATCCTCAACGGGATTGTGTCGGGAAATCGGACTCTCTCTCAATTCAGCAGCCAGAGAGCAACAGCCGTTGGTTGACACCGTCAGCAGGGAGACACGCAGCCGGATAATGGCCGGAATCAAGGGTGTTGACACGAAACCTGAGCTCCTGCTGCGCAAGGGACTTCATTCAAGAGGACTCAGGTTTCGGTTGCATGACAAAAGACTACCGGGCAAGCCCGACATAGTTTTTCCGAAGTATCGTGCCGCGATTTTCGCCAATGGTTGTTTCTGGCACAATCATGACTGCCACCTGTTCAAATGGCCTTCCACCCAACAGGAATTCTGGCGAGACAAACTTGTCCGGAATGCAGAACGGGACAGATTGAACGAAAAGCTCCTCGCGAGTACGGGGTGGCGGATCTGCAATGTATGGGAATGCGCCCTCAAAGGCCGGCACCGCCAGCCATTCGAAGATGTCATTGACCAGTGCGAACGCTGGCTCAAAGGGAGTGATGAGCGTTTGGACATCAGGGGTAAATGAACAGCGGTTTTCTGTCAAACTACTTCACGGGCGTTGGTACTAAGGTTCTTACCCGTGTTGATGCAACACCCCATTCCAATCAGCATGAAATCGGTGACGGGAATCGGGGTGATGTGCTCATGCGGATTCTCGGAAACACACTTCGCAAGAAGAACAACCGGTTCAACGCAAAATATGTCTGGCTGGAGGACGAGCAGCAAACAACAAGCGAGGACGGATTCCTTTCCTGGTATGACACTCGGGAATTTGTTGCCCGCAGAGGCCCTGAATGGCGGCTGTACTATCAGTCCAACTCCGTAACAAAAAAAATGGATAAAGGAGACAGACTCTACATTGCCAGACGAAACAACGACGAAATTCTGTTCATTGTGGTTCCTGTGAACAGTCCCCAGTCGGGGCATGTGTCGTGGCTGTTTGGTCTGGAGGAGGCCACAGGAGAAGAATTTGAAGCTGTTGAAATTCGAGGTGAACACGACACCGTTCTGGACTTCATTTCCCGATATGTGCTTGACCTTTTCGGAATTGAGTTCGAAGAGCCGAATACCGATGTACTGGATGCCATAATCGAGCGCTTCGGAGACTCTTTTCCGAAAACCAGGTTTTTTTCTGAAGTCGCACGTCAAACACTGATGGAACCTACCAATGCGAGAGATGATCCCGATACCGCACTGATGGCCTGGCTGAATCATGAAGAAGCGATCTTTCGCCGGCTGGAACGAAGGATTGTCTCCGGCCGTATCACAGAAGGGTTTGTCAGTGACGACAGTGTAGACATCGACGGTTTCGTGAGTTTCTCACTGAGTGTTCAGAACAGGCGAAAATCAAGGATGGGGTATTCATTTCAGAATCAACTGTCAGCAGTTTTTGATGCCCATGAACTACGTTACGGTGAGCAGGTCAGGACTGAAAACAACATGAAACCGGACTTCATCTTTCCTGGCAAGGCAGAATATCTTGACCCAAGGTTCGACGTCACTCTGCTTACGATGTTGGGTGCAAAATCGACCTGCAAGGACCGGTGGTCTCAGATTCTGCCAGAGGCTGAAAGAATTCCGTTGAAGCATCTGGTGACTCTTGAGCCGGGCATTTCCGAAACCCAGACAGCAACGATGCGAAATTCTCATGTGCAGCTCGTCGTTCCCGCTGCAATTCAGGCCAGTTATACAGAGGAACAGCGAGATTGGCTCTACTCCGTCACCGATTTTGTAAATCTCGTAGCGCGACGGCAGGCGCAGCTAGGGTAAATTTCCAAGGCTGGAGGAAGGTGTTGTGAGTAAAAAGGAGAATCCAAGAATACTCAAAAGGATAACCTGTATGTAGATTCCGGATTCATGCGGTGTGAGATTATGTTCGCATTAGGTGTCCAGCCAACACGATTCGAAATCAACAAACGATACACAATTTCCACCGAATTTCCTTGTTACGTCACATAAATTTTTATCATCAGTTACGAGTGTAAAACCGTTTTTGATTGAAGTGTCTGCAATTAGGGCATCATAAACGTTGTTACATTTTTTCTTTCTGCGATCCAATTCTGCCTTAAAATTTTCATACAGATCGTCTGATGTCCATTTAGCTTCGTTCCATTTCGACCAATCCCAAACAGCCGATTCTGTTGAAATAATTTTTGGAATTTCGCAAAAAACTCTCAAAAGTTGTGATTTTTTTTCGAGATCTTGAGTGTTGTTTATCTCATCCCTCTGAGCATGTGTCGCGTAGACGAATAATTTTTTGTTGTACAGCGAATCGAATACGTCGTATTCCACTACTCTGTTGAACGCAACCGTGTCGAACATGAATTTTGTTTTATGCTTCATGTACTACTTTTTTTCAGGAAACTTGTAGCGATTTAATCTTTCGATCCACGATGAAGCATCCATCGCTACTCTGACTCACCACGACCAGGCCCATAGGCTTCCCAGTATTCGCGCGATAGTTCCTGTGCCTTAGTTATGCCAGCAGTCGACATTTCTTTTGTGATGATTTCCAAGTTCTCCTTTGCCGTTTCTTCGCCTTGCGCCGCGGCAATGCTTAACCAGGCATAGGCCTGTACGTCATCCTTGGGAATGCCCTCGCCGATGTAATACATGGAACCCAGAATGAACTGCGCATTGGCATACCCTTGTTCGGCGGCCATGCGATACCATCGCACTGCCTCGGTATGGTTTTGGGGAACGCCTTCGCCAGTGTAATACATGGAACCCAGATGGTACTGCGCCTTGGCATGCCCCTGCTCGGCGGCCATGCGATACCATCGCACCGCCTCGATATAGTTTTTGGGAACGCCACTACCATTGAAATACATGTTACCCAGATAGAACTGCGCCTCGGCTAATCCCTGCTCAGCGGCCATTTGATACCATCGCACTGCCTCGGTATGGTTCTGGGAAACGCCGCGACCAATATCATACATGAGACCCAGATTGAGTTGCGCCATGGCATCTCCCTGCTCGGCGGCCATGCGAAACCATCGCACTCCCTCGGCATCGTTTTTGGGAACGCCACTACCATTGAAATACATGGCACCCAGAAAGAGCTGCGCCTTGACATTTCCCTGCTCGGCGGACGCTTTAAGCGCATCCAGCGCATCCAGCTCGTCCGCGACCGCCAAACGAACCGCTGAAATCATCACAACTGCACTTAGCAACAGCATTCCAAAATATACAGATCGAATAGTAATTTTAGAGTTGATTCGTGCCATGGATTGAAACTCCTTGTCAAGTTTGCAGACGCATACCGCTTGATGTGTTCAGGATATTGTAGACGGTGGATCTCGCGATCCCCATCTGCCGGGCGATCTCCGTCGCTCCCAAGCCTTTGCGATGCAGCTTGAGAACGCGGTCGCGGTCGATGCTGGGCTTGCGCCCCATGCGCACGCCGTTGGCTTTCGCCTCCAGTCGTCCCTCGTTGGTGCGCTCCAGGATTCTTTCCCGCTCCGCCTGGGCGACTGCAGAAAGGATGGTCACCACCATCCGTCCCATGGTTCCTTCAGTAGTGATGCCGTCGTCTAGGAAGCGGACGGCCACGCCGTTTTGGTCGAACTCCTGGATCAGCCGGATCATGTCAGCAGTGTTGCGTCCCAACCGGTCGAGTTTCCGGACCAGGATCACGTCGCCATTTTCCACCTTCTGCTGCAGCGTGTTGAGGCCCGGGCGCTCGAGCGAACGTCCGCTCACCTGGTCGGTGAAGATGCGGTGCGGTTTCACGCCAGCTTCCTGCAGAACGCGAACCTGACTGTCCAGGGCCTGGCGACTAGTGGAAACGCGGGCGTAGCCGAACAATCTCATGCTTCAGAACTGTCTATTAAATCGATTTATGGACACAAGTGTCCATTATAGCTGTTTTAAAGATTTAATAGACGCCTGAAAAGGGGTTTTTCAGGTGTCCGATAAATCATGAATTGATTGACACAAGCAATCACACTGTTCAAACTTTTCAGTTCTGGGTAGCCTTGATTTATACCAGGAAAGGATTAATCCATATTGATTACCTACTCAATCTGGCGAAGAGTCAGACAAATAAAACAAGTGGGTTGGAATATAATTCCGACTTGTAACAAAACTAGCATTGAATCCCAAAAAAGGAAATTTCAAAATGGGTGTACACCAGTTCCAAAATGCGTCGGGTGTGCTCATCGATGCTAAATTTGAAGTGCGGAATGGGATACTGGTTTTGCGTTCACGAGGCGGCGGAAAAGGCACATCTACCGCACGAAATACCCAGTATGGTACGGCATTACGTCTCCTGCTTGAAAGAATCAGTCAATCGACCTTGAGTCTGAGGGGTGTTTGGGTAGATAGTAGTCGAGTTCAGCATGTGGCGATGCGGAAAAGACGAATTCTGTCACCAGAAGAAAATGAATTTACTCCAAAGGAGTTGTTCACTGTTTTATCAAGAAGAATGGTCGAAATCGGCCGTGACCCCGATAGCATCAGTAGTAGCAATCCGAATAAAAAACTCCGCTTCGAATTTTTCGGAGACATTTCCGAAGAGCAAATTATTAGAATTGTTGGTTTAGGTGATTCTGGTAAGGATTTAAATGGTCGTGGAAGGCTTTCAGTCGCAACGTTGAAAAGAGTTTCTGACGACTATATCTGGCGGGCGATTCAACAACTCCAGTCCGGTCGGATGAACTATGCGTTCGGCGAATCCAATTTCTACGATGTTGTGGATGATGATGGCAATCGCTGGCCTCCTAAATCTGTTTTTGGCATAGCTGCAACAGAAACTTTAGGCTTTGAAGTCAAACCGGAACACTTTGTAAGCAGTCCCAAACAGATCAGTCATAGGGCGATAAAGCACGCTGGATTTCGGATAATCGAGAAAAACGAGACTATCTTAACGGAAAGTTTGACCCCTAATGACGACGACAGAACCTGGTTCGAGGGACAGCCGAAATCAAGATTACATGTTAAAAGAGAACGCAGTACCGGATTATCAAATGCGAAAAAAGCAGAGTTTCGGCGGACGCATGGTAGGCTATATTGCGAGCGTTGTTTACTAGATCCAGTCGAAACCTATGGTAATCAATTCGGTGAAGCCTGCATTGAAGTGCACCATATAGTTCCACTAGCTAAATTGTCGTCAGGAGACCACATCGCACTAGGTGATTTAATGTGCCTATGCGCGAATTGTCACCGGATTGTACACAACGAACTCAGAAACATCGAATAAAGTATATTTTTCAGACTATGTTGGTGGCGCATTTAATATTATGAATATTAAATGGCATAACAATTGGCTCTGATGAAACCGAATGGTTCACATAGCTTAATTTTTTGGATTCAAATTCGTGTGAGAATGATTGAATGGTAGATGCCGTTTCCTTATTTACCGGTTGCGGGGGATCTGACACTGGCGCAATTGAAGCAGGGTTCAACATCATAATGACCAATGATGTCTTATGCTATGCTAAAGATGTATATTTTGCCAACCTGCCTGAAACAAATTTTATTTTAGGCAATATTGAAGAAATAGAAAAATTCCCAAGCGCTCCATTTCTGATAGGCTGTTATCCATGCCAGGGTTTCAGCCAAGGTGGTGCAAGAGATCCATCTCGCAAGATTAATAAACTTTATATCGAGTTCGAACGCGCACTAAAACAAATCAAACCAAAAGCATTTGTTGTTGAGAATGTTTCAGGGATGATCAGAAAAGACTATCAGCATCTTCTAAAGGATCAGATACTTCGTTACAGAAATGCTGGATACAGTGTAAAAGCCAAAGTATTAAACGCAGCAGATTATGGTGTCCCACAAGATCGTAAACGTATTTTTATTGTAGGTATTAGTGACAATATAGATATCGAATACGAATTTCCACTTCCCACACATGGTGTTGACGGCAAACCAACCAAGAAGACAATAAGAGAATCAATTAAACATCTTCCAAAATGGCCAACGGGAGAATACTACGATTTGGACTTCCACTGGTACTACATGTCGCGCAATCGTAGAAAGGGTTGGAATGAACAGTCAAAAACCATTGTTGCAAACCCTAGGCACATGCCGCTTCATCCTTTGAGCCCCAAAATGATTAAACACGCTCACAATGAATGGAGATTTATAGGAAAAGATGGGCGGAAGGCTAGGCGGTTCAGTTATCGAGAAGCAGCATTACTTCAAGGTTTCAAAAGGATGAAGTTCCCTGACACGGAAAATAAATCTATGAATAGATGTTACGAAGTAGTCGGCAATGCGGTTCCGCCACCTCTTTTCAACGCAATAGTAAAATCGATACCTGATATTTGGTAGGAGCTCAATCGAATTTATTCCACACAAAATCGATAAATTCTTGTAATTTGTCCGTGATGCCGTCAATGACAACGTCATTCACAAACAAACTAGTTAGTACGGCTCTATCGAAAACTAAACCCGACAAATTGTTTGTCGCTTTCGTCATTGTTGCTTCGTTAACCAAATATGGAATTACAAAAATCTTTACTGGTGCGGCATAGGGTCTACGGAATATACTCCCATATTTCTTTTCTCGCAAGTCGCGAGTAGTCTTGTCAAACCAGTCTTGCCCACAAGCACTTTGACCAAAAAAGAACAATCCCCCCGCACGATTTTCAGTTAACTGTCTGTAATTGATAAAGTCGATTCCGGCATCTTGAATTCTTTTGTGGTACTCGATAATTCGGGGATCAGGATTCCACTCCAGTTCCCCCGTATGTTCATGAATACCGTCGATAATTTCCTTGAATTTATTTTCTGAATTTGCTCCTGTCCACCATGTCTTGGTACACTGGAAAAACTTTTCGACCGCATTCAGCGAAAGTTTTTCGAATTCATCAGCCACTTCTTGCCATTGTTTGCCTGATCTGTCGTGAATCGTAGAAATCAGTAGCAAGGCTTCGTAAATTTTTAGTTTTTTTCGACTTGATTTGCTGTAGGACAAAGAAGACTCGATCAAATTGAATGGATATGACTCTGTTAGTAATTTTGCTCTATTTTCAATTTCTTCCTTAATTGAACCAATTTCTGTGTCGCTAAAGGCATCGCGCCCCATCCAGTCATCCTGATTTTGGATTTCAGTAATGACTAAGTCTTCAAATTCACCACTAAATTCTTCGTCCGCAAGTCCTTCACTTATCGGGGCATATCCTCTCTGGAAAGCTATAAGCTCCACTTGGTCGGCGTTTTTCGCTGTTTCCAAAGCTTTCATGTTGACATCAATCTGCAGACTCCAAAATTTTCAATATGGAATTTAGAAGGTTCTTACATTCAGTTCCCATAATTATAAATTGCGCCCTGTCTTTGAAAGGCAGAGGATCTCTAGCAACCAGTGTGTTAATCGTTTCCAAGCCTTTAGTACTGTTATAAAAAAGGTCAAGTAAGCGATCTTCAACCGGTCTAAGTTTTTCTTGAACAACCGTAATGCGTTCCCCACTTTCGAGATCTTTCACTGCTAATGGGTAGTTCACAACATTATTTAGTATTCGAATTTCCCTTGATTCCTTTATTACTGGCATTACAGGTTTTTGTTTTGAGCCAAATAGAAAATCAATCAGTTTCTCACCATTAGAAAGTGCTTTGCTACTTTTAAGTACCTTGGTTCCAGCACTGATTTTATCCCGAGAATCTAGGCTGGAAATTTCAATCCACGTTCTAATATTTTCATATCCTATTGCAGTGTAAACCCAAGAAAACGGATAATCGAGGTTGCTCCCTCTTCCGCGAACCTGACTGTGTTCGGTGTTATAGTTTTTTTCCTCTTTCAGTTGTTTCATCAGTACATATGCTTCAAGCACTCGTTTGACTGTGTTAGGATTTTGATCACCAACCAAGCGTGCGGCTTCCTCAATTGACAGTTCTAGGTCAGACACTGACATCAACTCAAACAACCAGTTTGCTTTGGCGTATGAATCCCAAGGCTTGCTTCCTCTTATATGCTTTATGCCAATATACGCAATAAGCTTGGCATTACGTTTTTCAAATTCCGTTACAGGGAACTTTTTGATTGAATTTATTTTATCTACGGTACTCTGCGACAACCATTTTTCACTGATGTCATGATATTCCGATGCTCTCTCGCTTTTTGTCAAAACGAGAGCCGCTGCTAGCCGACGGTTTCCTTCAACAACTGTGAATTGACCGCGATTTGCAGGAACCACTACTACAGGTTCTGCTTCGAAATAACCATTTGTCGACATAGAAGCCAATAGATCACTGATTCCATGTTTTTGGATGATTGTAGATAGAATTGATTTTTGATTAACCGACGAGGCCACGTTTCCACCAAATCGTGGATTTTTATCATCTAATAGCAATTTTTCTATTGGAATAGTTCGTATTCTATTTTCCCGTGCCATTTTGACCTCAATGAATTAAATTCAGAAATTCTAGAATGTGTAGATTAATTGTGAGCTCTTAAACAAGCACACTGCTTAGGATAAATTTTGCCATAGTTCGAGCATCTGGAAAAGCTTCTTTAGTTTCGATCGTATCCTCAAATACTGTGATAGCCACAACAAATTCTTCCCTATCGTCTGTGCTCGCAACCGTAGGTATCGTTGATGTCAGACGTAGCGCTAGAATCAAATAGAATGTGACCTTTGATCGCAACATCCTAACGTATGACACTAGACAAACCCTCCTTGAATTAACATTCGTAGGTTGTCATGGAAGGTGGTCACAGCTAATCACCTTTTCTGACCTTGTAATAATAGCAGGTTACATTGCAGTGATTCAGGCAGGCAGGACTCGATTCCACGACCTTCTAAAAGATCCAATTTCGAACGATAGTCGATTCAAGCTTGTAGATAAGCTTTGCTTTGGGGAAATGCAGGCTTTAAGGTGTTTCCGTTCCAGCACTTTCAACCTGAATTTTGAAACGCTGATTTAAGAATCGATTTGCTGGAGATTTTCAAAACGCAGAATGTTGTGACCCACACAGGGTCCCTATAGTGTTAACTTAACATTCGTATTTGATGAACTCTGTTGAAAAAATTGACTTTCCTGTTTAAGTATATTCTGCAGAATGTCTCGCATGTCATTAATTAGGAGACAGCTTGAACACTCGAAATTTACTAGAGGCGCATAAGTGAATTAACATTGCAGATTTACTTTGACGAGAAATTTAATGCGTAACAGCGTAACAGAAAAATGAACATGGGCTTAATGGATCAACCTTGTCCAATTTGGGGGACGCCTTCGGCTATCAGTAGTGTGTTTGGTAGATTTGAACTTTCAGTCAACTCACCCCGCACGGGTGGCACGTATATTGTCGACGATATTGCCAAAAATGATCTATCCACTTTAAACGAGCGCGATAAGGTAAAGCTTACTTCGTGGATTGATGAACAACGACGATTTGGAAAATTATTTCCGAAAATCACTAGCGTCTCCATTTACGAGGCACAGCAAAGGAAGGAGCTTCGCATCGCTGAACGTGTAGATGGGATTCTAAGATATTTAGAATCCAAAACTCGTCGATTAGGAACAGGTATCCGAATATGTTTGTTCCCTTCCGTTATTGGTCATGAACTGACAGATGATCATTCAATTTTTTTCGATTTGCTTCGGAATTCTGAGAGTGTTAATTCCGACGAACTCTATAACCTTGTGATGTACTTGGAAGAACGTGGATATATAGAACAAATTGGCTTAAAGAATAATCTATGTGGAGAATGTTTTCTGACCGTGAAGGGGTATAAAAGGCTGGAAGAAATTGGAAAACCTTATCAAGATTCTACCAAAGTTTTTATCGCGATGTGGTTTGACCCTTCGATGGATGAAGTTTGGGAGAAAGGCTTTCGGTCAGCAATCACTGAAGCAGGGTATGAACCCGTGCGTGTAGACAAACAAGAGCATGTGAATAAGATTGACGATGAAATCATCGCTGAGATACGTAGGGCAAGATTTGTGGTGGCAGATTTTACACACGGGGAAGGTGGTGCTCGTGGTGGTGTCTATTACGAAGCCGGTTTCGCACATGGACGAGGTATAGACGTAATATTCACATGCCATAAAGACAAGTTTGATGATCTTCACTTTGATACGCGTCAGTACAATCATATTTCGTGGAGCGAACCGGGAGAATTAAAAAACGCATTGAAAAACCGCATTTCCGCTGTATATGGGGATGGTCCACTAATAAATCAGTAGTTGCTAACTGCGAGTTCGAGACCTGCAATTACTGTCGTTTTGGAAAAATTCAGCTAGCCTGAATTGCTTTTTTCACATTCCGGAGAATTTCATCTCCAGAGGTTTTTTGATTTTGCAATGGCCCTTGTCCCGACGTGTTCGCCGATTCTCGTCAGCCTCGGTCCTCATCGGATTTCAACGCTAATACGGTGCACAATTAAGTGACTGGAATTTTGGTCCCTGAAGCACCATACCGCAACGGCTTTCGCTGGGGTGTTTTAGATGGTGTTGATAGGATAAGAGACAAAGTCCGGAATCGATGGTGTTTGCTAACTTATGAATTATTAGACACTGAATGTGACTCCGCCTGTATTTGGGCATAGGTATTGATAATCACAGTAAGCGCCTCATTGAGTGCGGACGGGAAGAACGATCCTCCCGGCTCCTCATACTTATAGCGCCAATGTTTGAATGAATACCTGTGGAACTCCAATACTTTTCGCATTCCCGCGCCGACCGGAACAAAAGTCTTGCACACCCAAGCGCAAACTCACCGGGTCCAGCCGTGATGGAAGCCTCTCTTCAAGTCGGGTCTGAGTGTCTTCGCTCAAACCCTCGAACAATTTCAACAAGTCATGGGTGCGCGTAGGAGAGCGCTTTCGTTCCTGGCATTGCAAGGCTTTCAGAGCGATTTCAGTTGCCAGGGCCATGAGGATTGGGGTCGACATAAATTTGCCACTGAAGAGGAAATTTTCCGACTTTGACTCTAGCTCCATGTCCGCTGCCAAATGATTCGCGACTTCCTGCAACGATTTCGCGTTACAGATCATCCAATACGGGTCCCAGCCTAGATTTTCGCTCTTGATTTCAGACAATAGGGTAACTCCCCCTGTTGTGTTTGTTTTTTAGAAAATGATAACACCTGCCGAAGCGTTGATGAATTGCTGGAAACTGGCTGGAGTGATATCTGCTGTTTCGTCGGAGTAAACCACCCGCTCTGGCGTCTTTGCGGACAGTGTTAACCCAGCGAAAATTTGTATCAGAACTTGAGAGCGACAGTTCACCTGCGTTTCTTCAGGTGTTACAATTATTATTATTGACAGATTAATTGCGTTTAATCAACCAATTAGGGGTAAATTAATTGCGAAAATTACCCACCCGCTGGAGATCACAGGCAGATGAGGTCCTAAGATGTTGGGATTGAGCTTTGGATTGATCGGACTGGCTATCGTTCTAAGCGGTACACTGATTCAATTGCGTTTGGATTATTTCTTGAGGAATCGTCCGGCAGAACTCCAACAGCGATGGGCTCGTATAGTTGGTGTATTGACTTGCGTAGGCGCTGTAGCGACAGGAATTGGCTTTTGGCAAAAACATGTTGAAGATCGCGAGGAAATGGGTCGTGTTGAGCGTGCGACACAGGAACGGGAGCAACAGGCCCAGAAGGAACGGCAAGCAATTTCATTTGACATACAAGATCTCGTGACCTTAGCGCGTGATCGCGATCCGAGTCTCACAGAGCAGGAAGCACTTCGTACAGTCTCGACGGAGCTACGCAATTTGCGCGAGAAAGCTTCCCAACTCGAATACGAACTGCACGGATATAGGCGATACAGCTACATGGCCAAACACAATGCTTACGGACTAGCGTTAGGCGCGGGAAAAGGCTTAAAGGAGAACAACCCAATCGCGAACGCTCTTAAAGGTGCCTACGAAATAACAGAGGGTGACAACGGAAAGCGGTTCGGCCCTCGATGTGATGCGCAAGCGATAAATAAATTTGCTAAGGTCGTCAGGGACTTTCCGGACTTTCCATTCAGCCATTGGGCTTTGGCCACGTGCTTTCAGGAGGAGGGCAACTCACAGTGGCGTACGCATGCGGAACGTGCAAAGGAGATTCTTGAGCATACGACCAAAATTGCAGGTCATCGTCCGGTCCACGATGAAGCGCTTCAACAGATGGAGCGGAGGCTCGGGGAGCAATGAAGGGGTTTATTACACTTAGTTAGCAAACCCTGTGTTGCGACCGGTTACCTTTGCGTACGGACAACGTTTCGTTGTTTATCGCCAGTCGTACGGTCGACTTGTGTGCAGACCCGCCCGCCTGGAGCATATGAAACGGTTCGGCATGGCCGAGATGTTTTCACAACTCACCATCGCGGAAGCCGACATTCGTCAGGTCTGCCGCTCATCAGCAAAACATGGAGTTTTGCGCAGCAGGTGCGGCATTGAGCCCGCATAGCTCAGGCGGTAGAGCAGTTGATTTAGGGGAACCAAATCTTTCAATTCTGACAAAGCGATGGGAAATCGCTTCCTCGGAATTTTCTGATTAGACTGTTATTACCGCGTCAGCGATATTTCGTACGAATTCGTGAACGGATTTAACAATCCTTGAATTCGGTTTACCGTCTGCGTCAGTGTTCTCCTTGACGAGATCAACAATGGCAGAACCAATGACGATGCCATCAGCTTTATTGGCTACAGACTTCGCATGTTCTGGGGTTTTGATTCCGAATCCGACCGCGAGAGGAAGTTCGGTGTGTTTTCGAAGCCGAACTACCGCTTCATCAACGTGGTCTGCCATGGCTGTGCGGGTACCAGTGACTCCTAAAACTGAAATGTAGTAGACGAATCCGCTCACGTTATGGAGAACCGTTGCGATTCTGTCATCATCCGTAGTTGGCGTAACGAGACGAATCCAATGCAGTCCGGCAGTCAGTGCAGGATCGCACAATTCGCTGTCTTCTTCGGGTGGCAAATCGACGATGATCAGTCCGTCTACACCGCTAGAAACGCAATCATGCACAAATCGATTGGGCTCGTAGCGATATATTGGATTGTAGTATCCCATCAAAATGATCGGGGTCACATCATCAGTTTCTCGAAATTGACGAACCAGTTCCAGTGTTTTGGGCAGCGTCATGCCAGCTTTGAGTGCACGCTGGCTGGAAGCCTGAATGGAAGGGCCGTCCGCCATTGGATCGGAAAATGGAATTCCAATTTCGATGACATCAACACCTGCCTCAGGTAAACCGCAAATCAACTGTTTGCTGGTATCGAAGTCTGGGTCTCCGCCCGTCAAGAAAGCAACAAAAGCCTTACGCTTTTTTTCTGACAGGGCTTTGAACTTGCGCGTAATCCGGGTGTTGGAAAGATGATTCGTACTCAAAACTTCTCACCCAGTACATTTGCAACGGAGAAAACATCTTTGTCACCTCTGCCGCACATATTCATGACAAGAATCTGGTCTTTGTCGAATTCGGAGGCGATTTTTGCGACATGCGCTAGTGCGTGTGCAGGTTCCAATGCTGGGATAATTCCCTCTGTTTGACAGCAAAGTTGAAAAGCATCTAACGCTTCCTGATCAGTAACTGAAACATACTCAACCCGCCCGATGTCGTGAAGCCACGAGTGTTCGGGCCCGATTCCAGGATAGTCGAGCCCAGCCGAAATGGAATGAGCATCAATTATCTGACCGTCATCTGTCTGTAACAAATAGGTTCGGTTGCCGTGCAACACTCCGGGTATTCCACCTGTGATCGATGCTGCGTGCTTGCCGGTTTCGACCCCCATCCCAGCAGCTTCGACTCCGATAATTCGCATGTCTTTCTCGTCCAAAAATGGGTGAAACAGTCCCATTGCATTGGAACCCCCGCCGATGCAGGCAACTAGACAGTCGGGCAGGCGATTTTCCGCCTCGAGTATCTGTTTGCGAGTCTCATTGCCGATAACAGATTGAAAATTACGAACCATTTCCGGATATGGGTGTGGTCCTGCTACAGTTCCGATAATGTAGAAGGTCGTATCAACATTTGCCACCCAATCGCGCAGAGCTTCGTTCATGGCATCTTTAAGTGTTCCGGTACCCGAAGTGACTGGCACGACTTCAGCACCGAGCAGTTTCATGCGAAAAACATTGGGTGCTTGCCGTTCAATATCGGTCTCACCCATGTAAACTACACAGGGAAGGTCAAAAAGAGCACAGACAGTTGCAGTTGCCACTCCATGCTGACCGGCTCCGGTTTCCGCAATGATGCGAGTTTTTTTCATACGGCGGGCGAGCAGGATCTGGCCCATGGTGTTATTTATTTTGTGTGAGCCAGTATGATTTAATTCGTCACGCTTGAAATAGATTTTTGGTCCGCCTAGATGCTCACTGAGACGAGCGGCGTGATACAGGGGACTGGGGCGACCGGTGTAATGTTTTGCGTAATAGTCGATCTCGGCTTGAAAGTCTGGATCTTCGCGAGCACTGTTGTAGGCTTTTTCAACATTGAGAATGAGAGGCATCAAGGTTTCTGCTACAAACCGTCCGCCAAACATTCCATAGTGGCCGGTTTCATCAGGTCCTGCACGATAAGACTCAATAGCGATACTGGTTTTGGAATTCAATCGATAAATCCTGCAAGCTCAAATGGAATAGACAAGCATTATACTCAATGAAAATTTGAATGAGTTTCAGGAAATATTTGATATGAAGATAGCAGGATGTGTCGAATACGATGGTTCAAAATTTTGTGGCTGGCAGATTCAACACGGCCAGCCGAGCGTTCAGAGTGCGGTAGAAGAGGCATTTTCGAACATTGCCAATCACAAAGTTTCGGTGCATTGCGCTGGCCGAACGGATACTGGTGTACACGCTTGTGGACAGATTTTTCATTTTGAGACTGACAGCCAGCGAACAGAGTATTCCTGGGTGATGGGAGCGAATTCGAAACTGCCCGAAGGAGTGACTGTGATATGGACGAAGGAAATGGACCAGTCATTTCATGCAAGATTCAGCGCAATCAGTCGAACGTATCGTTACATTATCCTCAATCGAAGGATGCGCCCAAGTTACCTCGCGAAAAAAGTCAGCTGGTACATTCGTGACTTAGATGTTCATCGGATGAACTCGGCTGCACAATCGCTAATTGGTACACATGATTTCAGCGCATTTCGATCATCACATTGCCGAAGCAAGATTGCCCAAAGGAGCATTCTAGTACTGGAAGTGAACCGAAAGAATGATTGGGTGTGGATTGATATTGAGGCCAACGGCTTTTTGCATCACATGGTGAGAAACATAGCTGGTGTTCTTCTAGCAATCGGAAGCGGAGATTGTGAACTCGACTGGATCATTGAAGTGCTGGATAGCAAGGATCGAACGAAGGCTGGAGCCACAGCACCCGCCGATGGGCTTTATTTTGTGAGTGCCAGCTATCCGCAGCACTACGAACTGCCGTGTCCTCCACACGCCTGCCGCTTTTGGTAGTTCAAGTTGCTGCTGTATGCCAAAGCGAATTGCACACCAATTCGATTTTATATAATCAGTGAAGATGGCCGTGGTAACAAGGAAGACAATGCTTCGAATCAAAATGCCGAATTCTTGCTGATAGCAGAAGTATAAAGCCATTACAGCTGTCCTAACTGATCACCATCGTATGAAACTCTTCACTCGTACACCTGTTTTCAGCGATTCGTCGAGTCACTTCCGTACACAGATTAAAGTGTGCGGAATAACTCGAATAGAAGACGCGATTTACGCTGCACAGTGCGGCGTTGATGCGATTGGCCTAGTTTTTTATTCACCGAGTCCACGCAATGTTGGTAGCGAGCAGGCGAAGAAAATTCGTCAAAATTTGCCCGAATCGGTTGCCTCCGTTGCAGTGGTTGTAGATCCAGATGACGAGTTGCTTAATCAGATCGTTGAGGAAGTGAAGCCGGATTTCATTCAATTTCACGGCAACGAATCTCCTGACCGGTGTCAGCAATCCGGATTGCCGTTCCTTAAAGCATTTCGAGTCCACAGTGCAGCGCTAGTTGAACAGGCAGTTGGCGATTATTCGTCTGCAAGTGCAGTACTACTGGATGCCTATATACCGGATAAGGTGGGTGGCACAG
Organism: Arenicellales bacterium; assembly: GCA_965219265.1. Classification (GTDB taxonomy): domain Bacteria; phylum Pseudomonadota; class Gammaproteobacteria; order Arenicellales; family JAJDZL01; genus JAJDZL01. The sequence goes on along the minus strand of OZ244730.1, from coordinate 1,635,289 downwards.
GGCAAACATTTTCATGGGATTTGGTACCGCAATTGGAGATGCCGATCATTCTCGCTGGAGGACTTGACTCCAGCAATATCGCACAAGCCATTCAAACAGTAAATCCCGTTGCGGTAGATGTCAGCACCGGAGTCGAATCCAGCCCGGGCATCAAGGATAATCATGCGGTTCGAGAATTTGTTATGACTGTAAATAACGTTTGCACCATGGCGAGTTGACGTTCAGGGAATTCAGAATATTCTTATGAACTGGTTTACAAAACTGCTGCCGCCCAAAATCAAGTCAGGTGCAAGCTTGACGAAAAAGGGTGTTCCCGAAGGAATTTGGGTGAAATGTCCTGAGTGCACAGCAGTGCTTTACCAACTGGAACTAGGACATAACCTGAATGTTTGCCCCAAGTGTAATCATCACATGCGCATGGGGGGCATGATGAGAGTCAGTTCATTTCTGGACCCCGGAACTGTCGAACAATTGAAAGGTGAAGTCAAACCGGTAGACAAGCTCAAGTTTCGAGACAGCAAAAAATACAAGGATCGACTTTCAGAGGCGCAGAAAAGAACGGGCAATTTGGATGCACTAGTGGTGGCACGAGGCACATTGAACGAGTTGCCGTTGGTGGTTGCCGCATTTGATTTCGAATTTATGGGTGGTTCAATGGGTTCGGTGGTCGGAGAAAGGTTCGTTCACGCGGCCACAGCAAGCATTGAGGGCGATATGCCAATGGTGTGTTTTTCAGCCAGTGGTGGCGCTAGAATGCAGGAGGCAATGTATTCACTGATGCAGATGGCGAAAACAACAGCTGCGGTTAATATGCTTAAATCTGCAAGGCTTCCATATATATCAGTGCTGACCGACCCGACAATGGGTGGCGTATCGGCAAGTCTGGCTATGCTCGGGGACATTATCATTGCAGAACCGAAGGCGTTGATCGGATTTGCCGGTCAGCGCGTAATTGAGCAAACCGTTCGTGAGACGCTTCCGGAGGGCTTCCAGCGATCAGAGTTTCATTTTCAGCATGGCGCTCTGGATTTGGTTGTCGACAGGAGAGACCTTCGAGATTCAATTTACGGAATATTGACAAAGTTGTTATCGGCAAGAACCAACCACAAATTTCATGTTGCGCAATAAATCAACAGCAAAATCGAATAAATCTGTAGTCAATTTGCAGTTGCAGTCGCAAGCTTGTCGCGGCGTGGACGACTGGATACGCTATATTCAGCTGCTTCACTACAGAACGATGGATCTCACATTAGATCGCGTGAGATCGGTAATTGATCGAATTGTTTCTGGAAAAATTCCGTTCAAAGTGATCACTGTTTCCGGTACAAATGGCAAGGGTTCCGTGGCAACGATGTTGGAATCCATCTTCAGGCATGCAGGCATCCGCACGGGACTCTATACTTCGCCGCATCTCGTACATTTCAATGAACGATTTGTCGTCAATGGGAAATTGATTTCGGATTCTGATCTGCTTGAGGAATTTCAGAGGGTCGAAGAGAAGCGGGAAGGCGTACCGCTGACATTTTTTGAGTATGGAACTGCGATTGCAATCGATTATTTTATCCAGAAGAATGTGCAAATTGCGATCCTCGAAGTTGGACTTGGCGGGCGCAAGGATGCAGTAAATGTGCTGGATGCGGATTTGGCGTGTATCACCTCGATTGGCACCGATCATGTGAAGTGGCTGGGCAATACTAGGGAGCAAATCGGATTCGAAAAAGCTGGTATTTTGCGATCGAACCAACTTGCGGTATGCACGGATCCGGATCTGCCTCAAAGCGTACGCGATTCGGCAGACAAGCTGTCTCTCCAATTGCATGTCAATGGAGAAAACTTTGATTTGGAGTCTAGCGGTTCTGAATGGAATTGGAAATTAACACACCCGCAGTCGGTGACAAAGATAAGTGCAATCCCAACTCCTGCCATAGCTGGAACCTGCCAGCGAGACAATTCCGCGGGTGCGGTAACCGTTGCAGTGCTAGCCAGGAAGTTCTTCAATATTTCTGATGATGCGATTCGAACCGGAATTGGAACTGCCGCACTGGAAGGGCGACTTCAAGTCGTTCAGCAAGAACCGCAGGTACTTCTTGATGTTGCCCATAACATAGAGTCAGTTCGCGAACTTAAGAAATTCCTTGAAAATAATCCAGTTGAAGGGCGAGAAATCGCCCTGATGTCAGTTCTATCGGAGAAGCCAATTGAACTGATGGTTGATTGCATCAAGCCACTAATCGATGAGTGGCTACTTTGCGGAATTCACGATGAACGGGGAATCACTGCAAGAAAACTGTTTCGGCGAGTGAATCCCATACTAGGCGACGAAGTATCCGCGTCGCTTCATTTCGATGCTCAGCAGGGATTTGATGCGGCATTGGCCCAAGCAACCTTCAAAGATCGGATTGTTGTGTTCGGATCTTTCCTCACTGTAGGCGATATAATTGAGCGATACCGGACACAAAGTAGATCCCAATGAATAGAACGATGCAGCATTCATTCAAAACCAATAGATTTAGTAGCTTTGTTGCGGGTTTGTTCTTGTGGGCAGCGGCTTTCATTCTGGTTATTTTTGTAATTTTGGATGTTCCGAGTTACAACGCTCCATACCTAAGCATTGACGAAAATTTTTCTGATTCCACTCCATCCTCCCAAGAAATTGTTAAATTAGTGGATGAAACGGCGGGAAATTCCAGCTCAATCGCATCGACCGCACAAAGCCTTGAGTCTTCAGAAGCAGAAGGTGCATCTGTGCCGACCGGATCGATTCTTGATGCTAGCGCGAGCGTTGCGAAAAAGAAGGTTTCAACAATCGTTCCGAATTCCGAAATCCCCGTAGCGACTGTCGATTTATCGCCAGGCTGGTACATTCAAGTTGCTGCCTTTGAAAGCGCTGTCAAAGCGGGAGTAGAACGGCTCAAATTTTCGAAATCGCAGTTGCCAACCAGAATTGAAGATGGCGCAGATGGCATTTCGCGTGTATTGGTTGGTCCCTATTTGTCTGAAGCAGAAGCGGCTGAAGCACAACGCAAAATTTCCAAAGAACTGAAATTCAAGGATGGCATCATTCAAAGTGTGAATATCAGCGAATTAGCATCAAGCGCAGTAGCGAATCAGAACACCGTCAGCCCGTCGACGCAATCCGCAGAAATCCAGAAAGTTCCTAAGCCATCATCTGCCAGCAGTGCGAGCACAAACGCTGGAACCACCAAATCTGCAAAATCGAAATCCGAAGATTCGAAATTAGAGAATGGTTGGTACGTTCAGGTCGGTGCCTTTAAAAGCATAATAAATGCCAGGATTGAACGCATGAAGTTCGACAAGCTGAATTTTCCAACAAACATTGAAAGCGGACTTGATAAATTCAACCGTGTTTTGGTTGGACCCTATCTTTCAAAGAGTGAGGCAGATCAGACAAAGACTCGTATCTCTGCAGACCTGAAAGTGAAAGACGCTGTTGTTCGGAATATTCAATCCTAACAGGACTGGCCTTGATTAGTTCGTTCGCTCTCGCATTCAAATGACTTTGAAAGTTCTGCCTGCGTACAAATTCCTGATGTTATTTTTTAGGATTGCCTGAGTTTGGTTGGATACAATACTGTCACTGGAGGACACTGATTCAGTAGCAATCAGGTTCTTGTTTGTACCGGGCGATATATCAATATTAATTTGCTGATGGGTGTGTTCCTAGATGACCAATGAAAGGAATTTCCCATCTCTTACTGACAGCAACAGGTTTGCACTGCATATTGCGGTAGGTCTTCTTGTCCACTATTGCTATTGACATCGGCTTCATAGTCGTAGTCTTCATTTCTCTGCTCATCGGTGCTTACCGAGGTTTTGTGCGATCCTTGTTGTCCGTAGTCTCTTGGGTCGTGGCGGTATGGGTCACTTGGAAATTTGCAGGGTTGACTGTGCCGTTATTTGATGGACTGAACATGGGACCGACAGTGCAGTTGATTGTTGCTCACCTCGCTGTATTTTTCGGGGTACTTTTAGTTGTTGCGATCTTCAGTACATTGCTGGCGAAGGTGCTGGTTGTTGAGGGAATCGCTGGTTTGGACAAAACCCTCGGAATTGCTTTTGGTGCTGTACGCGGGGTATTGATCGTTCTGCTCATTGCCGTCATAGGGTCGTTTACCTTTATTCTCCACGAGCCATGGTGGCAAGAATCGGTAGTGTTGACTTTAGTTGAACCCTATGTATTAATGGTGCGGGAATCTCTGTCGATTTATCTTTCGCCAGAAGTCGTTTCAGGGAAAGCTTTAGATATTAGTCAAGTGATTCGGTTTGAACATCATTTGATTTACTCATGATGTTGATTGACATGGAGTAGAGCGATGTGTGGTGTAGTTGCTATGCTTACTGCCAGCCAGGCTGGTTATGAAATTTATGAAGCTCTGACGGTGTTACAGCATCGAGGTCAGGACGCTGCTGGAATTGTGACGAGTGATGGACAACGAGTGTATACGCGTACTGGTCGGGGACTGGTTCGAGACGTGTTTTCCGCAGAAACCTTGAGTGACCAGAAAGGCACCATGGGTATCGGCCACGTTCGCTATCCTACTGCAGGTGCCAATACTGAGGCAGAATCTCAACCTTTCTACGTCAATTCGCCTTTTGGAATTGCGCTCGGACACAATGGCAATCTTATCAATGCAAACGAATTGGGGGAGAAGGTATTCAAAGGTGACCGCCGACAGATCAATACCAGCTCCGATTCTGAAATCATGCTGAATGTATTCGCATACGAATTGTCTACGACGGTGAGAAAAACTGGCGGAAAGTTACGTCCAAAACACGTGTTTCGTGCAGTGGAAAAAGTCTATGAGCGCTGCAAGGGAGCGTTTGCCGTTACAGTTTTGATTGTGGGTTGTGGAATTCTGGCGTTTCGAGACAAGAATGGGATTCGTCCATTGATATACGGCACGCGCGAAACTAGTGGCGGCAAGGATTTCGCGTTCACTTCCGAAAGTGTTGCACTGGATGCACTTGGTTTCAAGGCCGAGCGTGACGTGCTGCCAGGCGAAGCGATTTTTATCGATTCAACAGGCAATCTTCATAGTCGCCAATGCGTGCCGGATGCAAAAGCCACCCCATGCATCTTCGAATACGTATATCTGGCAAGACCGGATTCCATGATTGACCGAATATCAGTCTACAAAACGCGTCTTCGCATGGGTGAGTGGCTGGGGAGGCGGCTGCTTGAGAAATTTCCGAATCACGATATAGATGTCGTCATGCCGATTCCGGACACCAGTCGAGCAGCTGCATTGCAGCTTGCCCATACAATCGGCGTGAAATATCGCGAAGGCTTCATTAAGAATCGATACTTCGACCGAACTTTCATTATGCCTCAGCAGGCAGAACGAAAATACTCAGTCCGGCATAAAATGAATGCAATGACACTTGAATTTGAGAACAAAAACGTATTGCTGGTAGACGATTCGATTGTTCGTGGAACAACCGCGCAGCAAATTGTCACGCGAGCTCGAGAAGCTGGCGCAAAATCCGTTTATCTGGCATCGGCTGCACCGCCGATTCGTTATCCGAATGTGTATGGAATCGATATCCCGAGCCCGTCCGAACTTGTAGCGACAGATCGTAATTCAGCGGAAGTTTGTAAAAAAATCGGCGCAGACTTTGTTCTATATCAGCGTCTGGATGATCTGATTGAATCGGTTCGAACAGTTAATTCCGACGTTGTGTCTTTTGAAGCTTCTGTATTCGACGGGCATTACATCACAGGGGATGTTTCGCCCGAATTTCTTTCCAGAATTGACGCTGAGCGACGCGATGAAACGAGAACGCCAGAGGGCGCTTCTTTACTCGAATTTTCTAGAAAATCCGTTGCAAGTTAGCTTCATCATTTACCGCTTGGCAAATATAGATTGAATTCACCGCTTGAGCTGACTCGGATAACTCCGTCATTGCCGCTGTCCCAGTCTCCGAGCACATAGCGGCGAAGATTCTGGCCGTTTGCCTGAACTTGATGGATGCCCGGTCTATGTACGTGGCCATGAATGAGAATGTCCGCTCCATGCTTCAGCATGACATCTACAACAGCCTGCTGATTGACATCCATCAGTTGTAAATTTTTTTTTGTTTTTCCTGATTCACTCTGCATACGCATGTCCAATGCACGTTGCAGGCGTTCTGTAATCGGCAATTCAAGAATTGCACTTTGCCACTCGGGAGATAGAACAATTTCACGGTATCGTTGATGTTCAACATCATCGGTACACAAGCTGTCGCCATGCATTAACAGTACAACTTTGCCGCCAATTACAATCAACTGCGAGTCTGGAATCAACGTGCCGCCAAATCTGCTCAGAAAATCTTCTCCGATCAGGAAGTCGCGATTGCCATGCATAAGTGAAATATGTATGCCCGATTCGGTGAGTTCTTCAAGTAATTCAACTGCTTGATGATGGCCGAGCAGATCGAGGCCATCGTCGCCGATCCAGTAATCGAAAAGATCGCCAAGTATGTAGAGCTCCTGTGCATCCGACTTGATCGATCTCAAATAGCGGGCAAACTTGTCATAAGTTTCCGCTCTTGCAGGGTCGAGATGTAAATCGGAGATAAAGTATGTGGACATTCAAGTTTCCATCAGTAGAATTCCTATAATAATTCAGTTTTTCTATTCGTTAGACAGTCATTCGCAGCCGCAATTCACGGACTGAAATATGTTGAGTATCTATAACAGCCTGACCAATCGCAAAGAAGAATTCGTCCCCATCGAGAAAAATCGCATTCGAATATATGTATGCGGGATGACAGTCTATGACTTCTGTCATCTCGGGCATGCGCGTGTTATGGTGGTTTTCGATACCATTGTCCGATACCTGCGATACCGCGGTTTTGACGTCACGTATGTTCGGAATATCACAGATATTGATGACAAGATTATTCAACGGGCGAACGAACTAGGCGAGTCGGTTCAATCACTTACAAACCGCTACATCGATTTCATGAACGAGGATCTTGAGGCGCTGTCGATTCTCAAACCTAATTTTGAACCGCGAGCGACGGAATTTATTCCGCAGATCATTGAAATGATCTCGGATCTGATCAAGGAAGGGTATGCCTATCCGGCCGCCAACGGTGACGTGTATTACAGAACCCGACGTTTCAAAGACTACGGAGAGCTGTCTGGTGAATGTCTTGATGACCTTCGGGTCGGCTCGCGCATCGCACCGGATGAAGCCAAGGATGACGTAGTGGACTTTGTGCTTTGGAAGAGCTCAAAGCCAAGCGAACCGAAGTGGCAGTCTCCGTGGGGCGACGGGCGACCCGGCTGGCACATCGAGTGTTCGGCAATGTCTACTAGCTTGCTCGGAAATCATTTTGATATTCATGGCGGTGGCATGGATCTGCTTTTTCCACACCATGAGAATGAAATTGCTCAATCCGAGGCCGCAACAGGCGAAAAGTTCGTCAATCTATGGATGCACAATGGCTATCTGCAGATCAATGCTGAAAAGATGTCGAAATCTCTCAAGAATTTCTTAACGATTCGGGAAGTTCTAGGGACTGATTCAGATCGAGAGCGAATTGGAGAAGTATTACGGCTCGTTTTCCTGACTAGCCAATATAGAAGTCCGCTGAACTATAGTGATGAGAGCCTGGAGAATGCAAGAATGGGTTTAAGGCGGATTTATTTGTCACTACACAAGGCAGAACAGCTGAGTGATGAACATTCAGTTGAGACTGATGATCAATTTGTTGGAAGATTCCAGGCTGCGATGGATGATGATTTCAATACCTCTGATGCCTTAGCTGTGATATTTGACTGCGTTCGCGAACTGAATCGCGCCGTCGAAGCGAAGAATGTAAAAAATTCGGCTGTTTACAGAGAAACACTGCTTGAAATTGCCGGCTCACTTGGACTGCTGTCGTTGACTCCTGTGAGATTTCTGGGGGTCGAATCTTCGGGTTCCGATGACGGAACGATTCAGAATTTGATCGACCAGCGTGTAGAGGCAAGAAGTAAGCGTGAATGGAAGAGGGCAGACAGAATTCGTGAAGAACTTGCCAGCATGGGTGTAGAAATTGAAGACCGCCCGGATGGAACGACAACCTGGCGAAAAGCCTGAATTCGTTTACATTTGATTCTGAAGGTAATTCGGTAATCCAATTTTCTCAATTAGACCGAGTTGCTGTTCTAGCCAGTAGATGTGGTCCATTTCGGTATCGTGCAGTAGCACCTGCAGAATGTCCCGGGTATCATAGTCGTTCTTTTCTTCACACATTTGCATCGTGGCTCGGAGAAGTTGGGCTACATCGACTTCAGCTTCGAGATCGTTTCGCAACATAGTCTCAACATCGTCTCCTACCACAGGATTTTCGCGTTGAGTGAAATCAGGGTCTCCCTCAAGAAACAGCATTCTGTTCATGATGGCATCGATATGCTGTTGTTCCTCCTGCATTTCATGGTCCATTTGTGCATGAAGTTTTGTCAGTCCCCAATCTTGATACTTACGAGAATGCGCGAGGTATTGATCTCTAGCCGCGAGTTCGTAATTGAGTAAATTTTGTAGATTCTTAAGAATTTCCTTGTCGCCTTTCACTGCGTTTCATCCTCGATTTGTGCTTGTGTGTAATTTTCTATTCCCATAGATTCAATCAGCCACTGTTGGGATTCCAGCCAGTCGATGTGCTCTTCTGCTGAATCAAGCGCAGGCATGATCAAGAATCTGCTTTCAAAATCTGTCTGACTTTCACAAAGTGCTATTGAGTCAAGATATTGCTGTCTCAAAGCAATCATAGTCATCAGATCACAACTAATCATCTCTTCGACGGTTTCACCAATGAGAATTTTGCCAATATCCTGTAAATTGGGAAGACCTTGAAGAAACAAAATTCGAGCGATCAGGGAGTCGGCCGTATTCATGGCCCCGATCGATGCTTTGTAATTAAAATTGGCTAAATTGTTCAATCCCCAATTTTTTGATATGCGAGAATGCAAAAACAACTGATTGATCGCAGTTATCTCCAATTTGAGATTCATATTTAGAGATTGAATTATTTTCGAGTCGCCTTTCAAAATTGACTTTTATGCTAGATTAGACTAATTTTTACGCCGAATTTTACTGCAACAGTTGGATACCGTACCCATTTTGCAATGATAGAAGAATCGCAATGCCAAGTTATTCATGAAATTATAAATTCATCCTGCACTATTATTTTGTAACTGTGATTGTTTGTGTCTGCAACAATATTTCCGATCATCAGATCAAAAGCGCCATCGTCGAGGGTGTTTGTACTTTCGAGGAATTGCGAATGAAATTGGGTGTTTCTTCAAACTGCGGAATTTGTGCAGATGTCGTCATGAGGTTACTGGAGCAACGACGGGAAAACAGTGGTGAGGATAGAACGGGCAGTGATTCCTCCAAGAATTCTTAATATTAACAAATCGAATCGTAACCAGCTGTTTACAATATTTAGAATCAGGTATGTAAATCTTATACTTAATACAGTAATAATCTTTATTCACTAAAATTCTTATATGGTTCGTTCTTGCTCTATTTTTGGTGAGTAATCGCTGCCCCTATGTGCTAATTCAGTTGAATTACCAAGTCGATTTACATTGCGGTGATTAGCCTAGTTTTCGCTTGAGGCAGCTGATTGATTTGCCGGAAAAATTCGGTTTCAGTAATTTCAGTTGCCCACTCCACGCGTACCTTAACAAAGTATTTTTTGAACTCTGGTCCTTCACTTTCCTCTTGCCGAACAACAATTGCTCTCAAGCCCGAGAGATGGTTTAAGTCGCGGACATAAGCACTCAATGGACTTTTTAGGTCAGCGTATTGTATTTTCAATATCTCATATAACTCCAAAAATTCGATAACCTGATCTCGATCGAGCAATTTGTTGAGAATTTCACACTGCCGAAACGCTAAAGCACGTTTTCGCTTAGAACGCAATCGACCATACATCTGTCCCATAACGTCACGAAAAAGGCTTTTCTGAAGGTGAACACGGATTTGTTGGACTAGTCTTTCACACTGTAACGCGATTCCGTGAAGGCCAAATTTAATAAACGAAGTGAGGTCATGGTTGTTCAGCCTCGCTTGACTCAAGCAATGTAGATAAGCATTTTTTTCATCATAATAGTAATTGGACATTGCGATAAAAAGTGAATCCTTCAATCGAGCGCGCTGAAGAATAAGAGCCTCAACTGCTCGCGCTGTTCTGCCATTTCCATCCAGAAAAGGATGCATTGCTCCAATGTGGTAATGTAATGCCAGCGCTTGGATTAAATCATCATGATCTTGGAATTCTCCGTTCACTGACTTTACAAGTAACCGCACAGCGGTCTCACAATCAGGTCCGCTTTCAACACCGCGATGCCGTGGCCGACCAAAAGTGACATTTTGTCCAGCCTCACGAAATTGACCAGGCGGGCAGTGGTCGTCGTCACAGCCAGTGACAATTCTTCTATGTATATCTTTAATTAGATTCTCATCGATTGGCACATCTGACGGTAATTCCGCTATCCAGCGATATGTACCGATTGCGGCTCTCGCCTGACGTTGTGACCGACTGAAATACTCACCAGCAGCGTCACCCGATACTGCTTCTTCAAACTCATGATCAGTAAATTCAGCACCCTCAATACGAGAAGTGCCAGCCACTTCCCGCTTTAATTCCAATTCTTGGAGGTTTTTTGCCCAAGATCGTTGATAAGGTAAGTTTGTAATTGACAAAATCGATGCTTTTGCATTTGTCAATTCTTCAATGACTGCCACAGGATCATATCTAATCCAATGTTCTGGAATTCTATATTGTACTGTCATTTTATCTTCATTCACTATTGATTTTATAAACAATATCTATAACTATTTGTTTACATGTTGTTTATGTATTATATATGTTTCATATGCTTTGAGTTGATAATTCATTCATTTTTTTATCATTTTAATTTAATATTGCAAAAATTGTTTGGACCGAGGTTTGCCTGTTGAATTGAATTGCAACTGCGCATTCTTGAAAATCTTCGTATACGGGTAGCCGAATGGGTCGACTCGACTCTCGATTCATCGCCATTCGATTGATTGTATTTCACTCCCCACAATCCTTCGAAATCTTCAATGACTGTTTTTAAGCAGGGCCGTCTGTGAATGTACCTGCCGACAAAAAATCTCGCACTCGCTCGGTTTCACGATCAAAAGACACCTATCGATTCTCATCCGTCATATCTGCCAGTAATTGCAACCTCTCCAGACCTAATTTGTGACTGGAATCTAATGGGCGCTGACTCAGTGCAAATTCAATTGCGTCAGCTTGATTGTCTCGTGAATTCAACAGATAGACAAATTCCGGCAGTCAGGCCTCGAATTACGGTCGTACGGTGCGAGTCAAACTGGATGAACAAAATCGCAGAATCTTCACACCCACTCCGCATGCAATATTGGGTTGGCGCGGGCGTTACAATGCGCGTAGTTCACTGGAACGGATTTTCAGTTCCTTCGATCAGGGTGACAGATTTGAACATCACTACATACGCGGGCATTCAAAAATGAAGGCGCTTGCGGTACTGGCTGCCGCAGTAATGATGGCTATGGCGCTCGGGCTTGTTCGCAGCGGTCGGCAATAGCAGATGTGTTCATTGGTCAAGCCGGTTGCAGTGCTCGATACCGGTTGACTTCTCACCGTCAGATCACTGCCATTCAAGCCATCAGCTCTGCGGCGCTGACGGCGATGCAGGTCTGAAATCAGCGGTATTCTCTGTTTTTAGGAAATTAATTCTTCAATATGTTGAATTTCCAACTTGAATTACGCATTTTTCATCATTGAGTGGCTTTTCCTAGTCGAATTTCACTCCTTCAAACCCAAATACGACTATAAAATGCCTACAGCGAATTTCCCTAACCAAGGATGAATTTAGGTGAAGACCCACTTGCCGCAATTCATGACGGTGCTATAGGGGGTAGATGCACCAGATAACGCTTGTTAAAATTTTGTTAATACTGCTGAAAATTCGTGCACATGGTGCAATTTTGCATCATGTCGCAAACTGAAGGCATCTATTTATTAGCAGATGTAGATGCTTAGAATACAAAAAGTAAAAACAATCAAGCTAATGCGCTTCGTTGTTTTTTTCGTCATTTCACTATCAGGCGTGGTCGCGGCGAATGAGACTCCTGCCATCAAATCATTGTCTGTTTCCAACCCATCAAGTTTACTCTTTGTTGGAAACAGTTATCTCTATTACGGCGATAGCCTGCACGACCATTTACGTCGGATGGTAGAAGCTGCAGGACTTTATAAAAGTGTGGACCTGGAGTACAGGTCGGTAACGATCAATGGTGCAAGACTAGTCCATCATGATGTTAAAAGCTATCTCGAACCCGGTCGAATTGGAGTGGATGTTCCCTTTCAGGTCGTAGTGCTCCAGGGGCACAGTTCAGCGGCACTGTCAGAAGGAAACCACCGACTTTTTGAAACTTCTATAAAACAATACTCAAATCACATTCTTAATGCCGGGGGTGAAGTCGCACTGTATATGACTCCAGCTTATGTGCGCCCCCACGAAAATCAGCGCGATGGGATGATACGTGAGGTTGAACAGTTGTACATTTCAGTTGGTAATTCTGTTGGCGCTTTAGTCATTCCCGTGGGACTTGCATTCGAGGAAGCTTATCGTCGCTGGCCCGATATTCAATTGCATAAGGCATATGACGGCTCTCATCCGGCGTTGCTTGGAACCTATTTGGGTGCAGCTACTGTATTTGCCAGCCTGTATGACCAATCTCCAGTTGGAAATTCTTACGATTATTACGGTGCTATTGACCGAGCAACAGCCCGTTTTCTGCAGGAAGTCGCAAAAGACACTGCGGACAAGTTCTACCAGCGCAAATAAAGCACTGTCGTTAACTTCGTTGCACTGGGTAATTTCTCCCTTTCCAGAAAGGATGTTGGTCTCTAGTTAGAGATAAATGACAACAAGGTAAATTTTTGTGTAAGGTAAAACACACACTATAATTATTCGTTTAATTCGACCCTGCCTGTGAACAGGGTGTATTGCTCCAGTTGAAAGGAGGATTCGCTGATGGAGTTAACGGGTGCTGACATTCTGGTGCGCTGCCTGAGAGATGAGGGAGTCAAATACATTTTTGGCTATCCCGGCGGTGCTGCTCTTCACATATATGATGCTCTGTACAAACAAGATGACGTACGGCATATTTTGGTGCGTCACGAACAAGGTGCATCTCACGCCGCAGACGGGTACGCGCGAGTAACAGGCAAGCCAGGTGTAGTGCTCGTAACCTCAGGGCCTGGTCTGACGAATACAGTAACCGGAATTGCAACTGCACATATGGATTCGATTCCGATGGTGGTGATTTCCGGACAGGTTCCGACAAAATTGATCGGAGATGATGCGTTTCAAGAAGTCGATGCGATCGGAATTACTCGCCCTTGCGTGAAGCACAATATTCTTGTCCGAGATGTTCGTGATCTTGCGATGACTATAAAGCAGGCTTTCTATATTGCAAACACCGGGCGCCCTGGTCCTGTGGTCATCGATGTGCCAAAAGATGTAACCGCTGCAAAAACGGAGTACATTTATCCACGAACTGTGTCAATGCGATCTTACAACCCGACGGTCAAAGGTCATTCTGGACAAATCAAGAAAGCGGCAAAATTACTACTGGAAGCCAAGCGGCCGATTATCTATACCGGCGGCGGAGTTACCACAGCAGGCGGTGAGGAACAACTGCGCGAACTTGTGCGGCTGTTGAAATATCCATGCACCAATACACTCATGGGACTCGGCTGCTTTCCTGGGACTGATCCATTGTTCATTGGAATGCTGGGAATGCACGGTACTTATGAAGCCAATATGGCTATGCATGATTGCGATGTGATGCTCGCAGTTGGCGCTCGATTCGATGATCGGATCACGGGTGATTTAGCTAAATTTTCCCCGTATGCAAAAATCATTCATGTTGACATCGATCCCGCATCCATTGGCAAGAATGTAAAAGTTGAAATTCCAATTGTCGGGGATGCAAAGCAAATTCTCGGTGACCTTGTAAGAGCAGTCCAGAAACTGGGCGTGAAATCCAAGGAAAAGGATATTGCGCCATGGTGGAAACAGATTAATTCATGGCAAAGCTTTGATAGCTTCAACTATGATCGGAACAGCGATAAAATCAAACCGCAGTATGTTCTTGAGAAGTTGTATGAGGTGACCAAAGGAGAGGCATTTGTCACTTCGGATGTAGGCCAACACCAAATGTGGGCGGCACAGCATTATCGTTTCGATAAACCACGTCGTTGGGTCAACTCAGGCGGCCTCGGAACGATGGGGTTCGGGCTTCCGGCAGCTATGGGCGTCAGTCTAGCCTATCCAGATTCGGATGTTGTCTGCGTAACGGGTGAAGCCAGCATCATTATGTGCATACAGGAGCTTTCGACTTGCAAACAGTACGACCTGCCGATCAAGATCATTAATCTGAACAATCGCTACATGGGAATGGTCCGGCAGTGGCAGGAGTTTTTCTACGATAAACGCTATTCCCACTCTTACATGGATGCACTGCCTGATTTCGTTGCGCTTGCTGAGAGTTTTGGCCACACTGGAATCAAAGTTGAAAAACCACAAGATGTTGAAGGAGCACTCATTGAAGCTATGAGTAGAAAGAAGGATCTTGTGTTCATGGATTTCATCACCGATCAGGCGGAGAATGTTTTTCCCATGATTGCCGCAGGAGCTGGGCACAATGAGATGCATCTGAGTCCGAAGCCTGATGAGGAAGCGCCTCAGGAAAGGGAGCTTGCATAAGTGGAAAAACGCCATATTATTTCCATACTTCTTGAGAATGAACCTGGTGCACTATCACGAGTTGCAGGACTTTTTTCAGCACGGGGCTATAACATCGAAACTTTGACGGTTGCACCAACAGAAGATCCAACTCTGTCTCGCATGACTATTGTTACAACTGGTTCAGACCATATAGTTGAGCAAATTACCAAGCAGCTCAATAAACTGGTTGAAGTAGTCAAATTGCTCGATCTTACGGAAGGGGCTCACATTGAACGTGAATTGATGTTGATCAAAGTTCAAGCGACAGGAGAGCTTCGGGACGAAGTGAAACGTCTGGCCGAGATATTTCGCGGCCGTATTATTGATGTCACGGAATCAATTTATACGATTGAGTTGACGGGGGTAGGTTCCAAACTGGATGCCTTTGTCGAGGCAGTAAGTGTAACTGACATACTTGAACTGGTGCGTTCCGGCGTGTCAGGAATTGCGAGAGGTGAAAGTGCGCTAAACGTACCAACTCAGAATTCAAAGACCAATAAAGCTACATAGGAATAACGCAATATGAAAGTTTATTACGACGGTGATGCAGACCTTTCAATTATTCAGAGCAAAACTGTTGCTGTAATCGGATTCGGCTCCCAAGGTCATGCGCATGCGGGCAATTTGCAGGATAGCGGTGTAGACGTTGTTGTCGGACTCCGATCCGGCTCAGCTTCACGCGCCAAGGCTGAACGAGCAGGTATTGCCGTTGCTGACGTCGGTGAAGCCGTTGCCAGCGCGGATGTGATCATGATGCTGGTGCCGGATGAACTTCAGGCATCCCTATATGAATCTGAAATTGCACCGAATCTTAAACCCGGAGCTGCAATTGCATTTGCACATGGGTTTAATATCCACTTCAAGTTCATTCAGCCAGCAGACGATATTGATACGTTTATGGTTGCACCAAAGGGTCCTGGACATTTGGTACGCTCCACTTATTCTAACGGCGGCGGCGTTCCGTGCCTTATTGCCATTCATCAGGACGCTTCCGGCGGGTCGCGTGAATTAGCCCTGGCTTACGCATCCGCGATCGGCGGTGGCAGAGCGGGCATCATTGAAACAAGTTTTCGGGAAGAAACGGAAACGGATCTTTTCGGAGAACAGACAGTCCTATGCGGTGGAGCTACCGCATTGGTCGAGGCTGGCTTTGACACGCTTGTCGAAGCTGGCTATGCGCCGGAAATGGCTTATTTTGAATGTCTGCATGAACTGAAACTCATTGTCGACCTGATTTATGAAGGCGGTATCGAGAACATGCGCTACTCTGTTTCAAATACAGCCGAATTTGGCGACCTGACTCGCGGCCCTAGAATTGTTGACGACCGTACCCGTGCGGAAATGCGCAAGATTCTCTCTGAAATTCAGTCCGGCGAATTCGCTCGGGAATGGATGAACGAGAGTAGGAGCGGCAGTAAGAACTTCAATTCGTTGCGAAAGGCATCCGCCGGTCGCAAGATTGAGGAAGTTGGCTCTTCGTTACGTGGAATGATGCCCTGGATATCCGCCGGAAGGCTTGTAGATCGAGATATCAACTAGCGATGCATCTTGCGCGCGAAGGGCGCTACTTTACTATTACTGGAATACTGATTGCGATCATTGTTCAGATATTTGCAGGGGGATTGTGGGCAATTCCATTTTGGATTCTCGCATTGTTCATTTTGCAGTTCTTTCGCGACCCGGTCCGACAGATACCATCTGCAAACAACATCATCGTGTCGCCAGCCGATGGAAAAGTGGTCGCAGTCGGAAAATCCAAGGATCCTATCTCTGGAACAGAAGCAACAAGAATTGCAATTTTCCTAAACGTGTTTTCAGTTCATGCGACTCGAATTCCAGTTGCAGGCAACATTCTGAAGCAGGAATATCGATCAGGAAGATTTCTGAACGCCGCGGTTGACAAGTCATCGGAGGAAAACGAACGAAATTTGCTTGTGATTCGTACCAGTGATTCTCGTGAGGTGACCTGTATCCAGATTGCCGGCCTCATTGCTCGAAGAATCTTGTGTTACGTCATGGAAGGTGAAAGCGTAGAGTTAGGGCAGAGATACGGTTTCATACGATTTGGCTCTCGGGTGGAGCTATTCGTACCTGCCGATTACAAAATTTCCGTAAGTGTTGGTGACAAGGTCAAAGGTGGTTCCGATATCATCGGCCTGACAGCGTGAAATCTGTCGGAAATCGAATAGATTTGTCGCATCAATTGCAAAATTGTCAGTCTTTCAGATTACCAGCAATCCTGAAAATCAAACAAGTCGTTTTTATGCGAAGTGATTCAATCAGAGCACTTCACTACCCTTAATGCTAGAATATATCTGCATTCTTGACTCAATCAGAGAACTCAGGTCAGATCAGAAATTGCCGATTTTCGAGTTTTTCTGTGCAGAGGTTTGATTTATGCAGCTGAATCAAAGGAAAATTTCCAAAGTTCAAAGGGTTCAAAGAAAACGTCGAGGAATCTACGTACTCCCGAATCTATTGACGACAGGTGCCCTGTTTTTTGGTTTCTTTTCAATCATTCAGGCGGCTCTAGGCAAATTTGAAGTCGCAGCCGTGGCAATACTTATTGCGACGGTGCTTGATGGGCTCGATGGCCGCGTCGCAAGATTGACGAATACTTCGAGTGATTTTGGTAAAGAATACGACAGTTTGTCGGATGTCATTTGTTTTGGGCTTGCTCCAGCACTGGTGGTGTTCGATTGGACGCTTTCCTCACTTGGCAAAGTGGGGTGGCTTTGTGCCTTTCTATATGTATCTGCTACCGCATTGCGTCTCGCACGATTTAATACCCACTCCGCTCCAAATCCAGGATATTTTCAGGGATTACCTTGCCCAATGGCAGCAGCATTTTTGGTTACATGGATGTGGGTTGTTATTGCAACAGCAAACACCCAATTGCCCTATGTGCGAGAGATTACGACTGCGATCGTGGTAGTTCTTGCACTCGCGATGGTTAGCGCAATTCCTTTCTTCAGTTTTAAAAATATAGGCGTGAAAGGTCGAATTCCCTTTGTCGCGAGCATTGCAATGGTATTCGGAATTGCTCTGATTTCATTTGATCCTCCAAGAGTTCTGTTTGTGTTATTTTTCCTTTACCTTGTAAGCGGTCCTTTTATCTGGCTGAGTCAACGTGTCAAAAAACCATCAAAACGCGTTGCAAAGGAAGTTGAACTGGAAAGCCGAGACAACCCTGAAAACTGATTGCCAGCGCTTCGATTTGATTCGGCAATTGCCACACAAAACAAATTCTGTGGATTCTACTATTGATTTAGTTTTCGAGTTGATATATAAGAACCCCTTGAAATGAAAATCGAATCCAACATATCTGCTGCAATAGATTTGCAGTCATCGCTAGGCCTCCTCCTGCTATTGCTGCGCCAGTAGGGCGCAGTACACAATTCTTAAAAATTCTTTTCTTCACCTGCAACATTACTTGATGTGGTGTTGTGAATTTTGAATTTAATATTGTTGGGTCTTTCCAATGTCTGATCGATTGATTATTTTTGATACTACTTTGCGTGACGGGGAACAAAGCCCCGGAGCGTCCATGAATTCCGAAGAGAAACTTGCGATTGCTAAGCTGCTCGAAAAAATGCGAGTGGATGTAATCGAAGCAGGTTTTCCAGCCGCTAGTCCAGGAGACTTTGAAGCTGTTAGACAGGTTGCGCAGGAAATTTCAGATAGCACTGTCTGTGCCCTGGCAAGGGCTGTCGAGGGTGATCTGGAAAGAGCCGCAAAAGCAGTAGAACCGGCTCGATCTGGTCGCATTCATACTTTTATTGCCACTTCTCCAATCCATATGCGTGAGAAACTTCGCCTGAGTGAGGAGCAAGTGCTTGAACGAGCAGTTTGGGCGGTTCGAATGGCAAGAAACCATTCCGATGACGTAGAATTTTCCCCAGAAGATGCTGGGCGGTCAGAATTTGATTTCTTATGCAGAATTATCGAAGCGACAATCGATGCCGGCGCACGTACCATCAACATTCCGGATACAGTAGGCTACAACATGCCTGATCAGTTCGGAAGCCTCGTAGAGCGGTTGATGGAGACTATACCGAATTCGGACAAGGTGATATTTTCAGTGCACTGTCACAATGATCTAGGGGTTGCAGTCGCAAATTCTTTAGCAGCCGTGCAGAGAGGTGCAAGACAGGTGGAGTGCACTGTAAACGGCCTCGGAGAAAGAGCTGGAAATGCTTCGCTTGAAGAAATCGTGATGGCGGTAAGAACCAGGCAGGACATTTTTGATTGCGACACTGCTATAGACACAACTCAGATTGTTCCTGCAAGTCGTCTCGTTTCGAGTGTGACTGGATTTCCGGTACAACCCAACAAGGCAATCGTTGGTGCAAACGCGTTTGCACATGAATCTGGCATACACCAGGATGGTGTGATCAAGAAGAGAGAAACCTACGAGATCATGAGAGCACAGGACGTGGGTTGGAGTACGAATAGAATGGTTCTGGGAAAACATTCCGGTCGTCACGCATTCCAGCAGCGAGTGGGCGAGCTTGGATTTGAGTTTGAAACAGAAGAGGATCTGAAATCAGCATTTAAAAATTTCAAGGATCTCGCCGACAGAAAGCATGAAATTTTCGATGATGACTTGATTGGTTTGATTGCGGAATCCGAGCTGCAGCATGGCAGCGAGAAAATCGAACTGGACATGCTTCAGGTTTGTTCCCATACCGGTGTCAGGCCGACTGCGAAAATTACACTGAAAATTGACGGTAATCCGGTCAATGCGTCTGCGGTAGGCAACGGACCTGTTGATGCATCTTTTCAGGCAGTGAAATCCCTGATTGATCGAGACCCCAGTCTTGAGCTGTATTCGGTAAACAGTATTACGAGTGGAACGGATGCGCAGGGAGAAGTAAGTGTACGGCTTAGAGAAAATGGCCGTGTGGTCAATGGACATGGAGCGGACACCGATATTGTGATCGCATCCGTAAAGGCGTATATCAATGCTATTAACCGACTTGAATCATCTCAACGCGCGCATCCGCAGAAAGATTCGATGATCTGAGTCGACATTATGGCTGGGGACGAGTATCTGAAAGCGCTTGGTGTGGAGGTTTGGAAACTACGAAATTCTGACTCTACAATTCAGACTGAGTTACCGGATGTAGCGGTTGAGCAAAAGTATGTGGATGTCTCGACACGAGAAAACTTAACTTCCGACATTGACCAGATGAATATTTCGGCACTTCGCTCAGTAGTGGCTGAATGCCAGAAATGTCAGTTGAGCGAGTCCCGTACCAACACAGTATTCGGTTCAGGATCGGAGAGTGCTGATCTTATGTTTATCGGAGAAGCTCCCGGTGCTGACGAAGATCAGCAGGGGCTTCCTTTCGTCGGCAGGGCTGGCCATTTGTTGACGTCAATGATTGCTGCCCTTGGCTATGATCGAAAAGACGTTTACATATCCAATGTGGTGAAATGCCGACCTCCCAGAAATCGTGACCCACACCCCCAAGAAGCCAAGGAATGTTCACAGTACTTGCGGCGCCAAATTCAGATAATTACGCCCAAAGTGATCATTGCGCTCGGCCGAGTTAGTGCTCAGTTGCTGATCGATACAGAACTTCCGCTTGCCAGATTACGAGGAAATTCGTTCAAATATCTGGATACTGATGTAGACCTAGTCGTTACCTATCATCCAGCATATTTGCTTAGAAAGCCTTCTGAAAAAGCAAAATCCTGGGAAGATCTCTGGAATATTCACCAACTGATGAAAGCATAATAATCAAGACGAATCAATAATTGAATGGAATTATTTCCGCTGAATATAAACTGGTTCGTAGTATTCGGCATCTTTCCAGTCGCAAGAAGAAAGGCGAGAAATCAGGAAGGAGAACAGCTTGCGTAAGTAGTCGACCCTGAAAAATCCATTTATCCCGTGGTTGGAAGCAATTGAGTCGCGAATGAATTTGTTGATCGACGCTGTAACCATCGTGCACCGGAATTGATTTCTGTAATGAGACGATTTACCCCCTCCCAACCGCGTATCGACGCCCAAAATCGTCCCCAAAAATCGAGACAAAAAAACCTCAGGCGATTCAATATCAAGCGTAAATTATGTCCTGCACAGCACAGCAGCACGTTCATCTGGTCACCGAGTGTGCCTTTGAGATAATTGCGACCCAGCAATCCATCGCTCTTCAGGTGACCAATAATCGGTTCAATCGCCTGTCGACGTTTCAGGCTTCGCTTTAACCGTTGCGTGGCGATGCCTCGCTTCTGACCGGAAATATACACTTCGCTTAGACTCTCGCCATGCCCTCGGTAACCGCGATCCACAAAAACCTCATCTATCCGCTGCCCGCTCATCCGACGTACCTGCTGCAGTGCTCCAGTCAACGTATGTCCATCATAAGGATTACCCGATAATGCCATCGCACCGACCACGAAGTTACTCTTGTTGGTCACCGCAATACTCACCTTCACTCCAAACTCATAATGCTTATGAGCTTTGCCCTTCGCAAGGCATTCCACTTCCGGAGCATGCAGGCTGTAGAGTTTGTTCCTGTCGTGTCGCTGCTGCTTCAACAACCGACGCGCTAACGACAGTTCCTCAGCAAACTGCCCTTGTCGTGTGGGGTCTGACGCAATCTTGCGTTCGATATCGCGAACCACACGTCCCAAATAGGTTCGCAGTGTTTTGACTTCGCGACGCATTCGACGATATTGCCGGGCATGGGCATATCTGTTCGCTTTGAGTAACGCTTTCGGTCCTTTTCGAGCATAACTCTGGCGAAGCACCACGCCATGTTTTCGGCATAAACGAACCAGCCGCTCACGCGAGCGGTTCAATAACCTGCTGTCGGTCGGATAACTCACCGCCTTCTCCTGCACCGTGGTATCCACCGTCACTCTTTTAAGATGCGAGGGTTTCACCACTTTACATGTCACTCCAACAGTCACTGTGAGCTGTAGAATCAACTCACAGCCACTTTCGCCAATGCGCTTTCGATAACGCGTCATACTGCTCGGGTCAATCGGAGGTTGATGCTGGAAACAGACCTCGCCGCAAAACTTCTGCCAGTAAGGATTCTCCACCCATCTGTCGACCACTTCCTCGTCAGACATGCCGTACAAATGCTTCAGCATTTGCAGACCCACCATCAGGCGAGTGGGTTTGCCGGGGCACCCCTTGTTCGGGCAATACAGGGCTCCGAAGCTTTCATCGAACACCGACCAGTCGATCATCTCGGCCAGGCGGTAGAGTTCGTGATTGCGGTTGATGATGTTGTCCAGTTGCAGTCGGAACAGGTCGAACTGGGTTTGATTTGAAGGTTTTTCGGGGACCATTTTTCACTCCGAAATTGCAAGGAATTAACTACAAATTATAACATTACTTGCAATATCAGAGCAGTGATTATGGAATATTATATTAATATAAACAGCATGTTATGTACTATTTATTGATTATTCAGGGACGACTAAGTAGTAGCACAGAGGAATGATGTTGACGACCTGGAGTTGAGTTTGACATCAAAATACCATCGGCTTTGTCTGCCAATGATATGAAAGCGCTCAATTAAGAAGAAAGAGTCCCAAATAAGGAGCCACTGAGATACTTCAGAGGGAATTCGGCAAATATTCTTCTGGAAGCGTGATTTGTTGTTCACCACGCAAGAAATTGTTGTAATCCAATCAGAGCAATTTATTGGATGAGACGGATTGCCTCTATCGCAGTCATCTAGTTGATATAAACGACGATACTCTGTCCTGGTTGGATGTAAGTGTCACCGTCAATATCGTTCCAATTCAACAGATTGGTCACTTTAACATGATAGAGCCGTGCAATTCTCCACAGTGATTCGCCTAGTTTTACTTTGTGAACAAATCTTGTCCCAGTAGTCAAGTTGTAGCCTGCGGCTGGAGTGCTTGCAAATTGATCGATAGTGTTAGGAATTGGTATGCGGAGTTTCTGATCGACTCGAATTAAATCTGAATTTAGCGAATTGGCGGTGCGTAAATTCGCAACTGACACGTTATACCTTTGGGCGATTGTCCCTAGCACGTCACCTCGTTGGACTTGATGGATGAACTGCCGGCCAGCATTATAATTTTGGTTAATAAACTCAGCATGCTGACTGATGGAAGATGGATTCGGAATGCGAATTACTTCGCCGATACGAATCAAATCTGAATTCATTGAATTGATTGATTTAATGGACGCTACTGACACGTTGTATCTTTGAGCTATAGCACCCAACACGTCGCCAGACTTGACCTGATACATCACGGTTACTACGGCGTGAGAAGGGTGCAAGCCGGATTTCCAACTCACAACGCGATCATATTTGTCTGCTGGAACCAGAACACGATGCGGTCCGCCGGGCGGCGTAACGGTTCTACGCAATCCTGGATTCAATTGTTCCAGTTCATAATTCTGAATATCAGTCCAATGCGCCAGAATTGCCAAATCTACCTGAAAGTTGAATTGAACAATTTCAAAAGCTGGTTCGCTCGATAAACTAGGTAGATTAATCCCGTATGCTTCAGGGTTTGCAATAATTTTTTTGATGGCGATCAGTTTGGGAACGAAATTGCGAGTTTCTTGTTTTAATTTCAGATTACTGTATCTGGTTGATTTGTTTTGATTCTGATTTTTGCGAATAGCTCGGTGAATGCCATTCTCTCCAGCGTTGTAGGCTGCCAGTGCCAGAGACCAGTCGTTACCAAACAGCGAGTGCAGATAGTTAAGGTAGTCCAATGCCGCTGCGGTTGACGCGATGATATCTCTTCGGCCTTCGTACCACCAATTCTGTTTCAATCCATATTGCTTTCCAGTGAAATACATGAACTGCCATAGCCCAACAGCTCCCGCTCGAGAGCGGGCTCTAGGGTTGAAAGCG
Source organism: Arenicellales bacterium (assembly GCA_965219265.1). GTDB lineage: Bacteria > Pseudomonadota > Gammaproteobacteria > Arenicellales > JAJDZL01 > JAJDZL01. The sequence continues at coordinate 1,611,616 of OZ244730.1, read as the reverse complement.
CTTTCGATGATCGGGAGGAGAGCAATCTCTGACGGCATTCCCATGCTGTCAACTTTCTGGTAAATATAGGGAAGATAGATAGTGGCTCGTTTTAATATGCGCTCTAAATATTCGGGTCGCTCGCGATAAAATTTCACATGCTTGCGAACGAGTTTGTTGTCCATTTCAGAAAAACCAAAATCATCGCGGATTTTCTGCCACAGATCTTCAGTCTGGTTTTCGCTTTCGATTCTCTGTTTGCTGTTCTCGATGGTTTCTGGAGCGATTGAATTGCTTACAGAATCTCCAGAGGCTGCTTTTGACTGAGTAGTGTTTTTGTTGTCCTTGTTTTCGTAGTAGTTCAACTCAGATGGACTGAATTGATTTACCCTTGAATTCCAATGCGGCTGAGGAATTCGTGGGTCTGGCAAATCCAGTACATAATCCCATTCACCGTTCGCGGCAGCTACCGGCACGACTTTCAGAACTGGCTTCAGCGTGAATGCGATAATACGATCAACGAACTGGCTTGGCTGCAAATAGATAACGGCAAGCAGACCTGCAGCAGCCACAGCAATTGTTCCAGCTGTGAGCGGACGCGTTGGTTTTAAAGTCAAAAGTTTGGGTGACGACATAATTGCTTAAGTGGGATGTATTATTCTTGTATCAAAATCTACAGGATTCCCAATATTCAATATTTAGTTCCAATAGTGTATATCAAATTGGATTATATAGATTGCTTGTTATAGTACAAACACTAAGAAATCTGTGAAAAAATGAAATCTACCGGCAGTGATGGATTCGATTCAAACTTGTGGTGGTATTCATCGCCACTTGGTGAGGCAATGATCGAATCAGGCGTGGAATGTATTCGGAGAATTCTTCCCAATCAATATTTTCGAGTGATGTTGCAGGTAGCAGGTCCTCCCGATCATCGATATTTGGATCTGACTGAATCAGAAATTCGATATAGAATTGGCAATACCGTGGATGCCTGTAAGCCAACCAGTATAGTAGCCGAAGCCGAGTGGTTGCCATTTACCGCAAATTCGGTTGACTTGCTGATACTGCCTCATGTCCTTGAATTTAGTCAGAAACCACATAACATACTGCGTGAAGTGTCGCAATGTATAGTACCAGAAGGAATTCTAGTGATTGCCGGGTTTAATCCTCGAAGCATGTTGGGAATGGCAAATAAAGTAACGGGACTGACGGGTGCGATGCTTCAAGGCACTCGGTTCTATTCAGTAATTCGAATACGTGACTGGTTGTCGTTATTGGGATTTGAGCCTGTGGCGGGGGAGTTTGAGTTTTTTCGACCTCCGGCACTGCAGGCACGTCATCTTCGGCGATTACAAAAAATGGAGCTCGCGGGGTCCCGCTGGTGGCCTGGATTTGGGTCTGTATATATTTTGATTGCGCGCAAGAAAATTTTGGGTAATAGCATGAACGGCACTTTGATGGAGCGCACATTTCGAAAGCGAAGAAGGGTGCTGCAACCTGTCGGTGGGCACCGCAGAAGCTTGAAACTGGAAAATTGAATTGACTGAATCGAATATAGACACACCTCCGAAACAGTTGATAATTTATACCGATGGGGCCTGTTCTGGAAATCCGGGTCCTGGAGGCTGGGGTGCGGTGTTGCTTTGGAATGGACACAGGCATGAAATATCAGGAGGCGACGCTCGCACGACCAACAATAGAATGGAATTGACTGGGGCAATAAAAGCTTTGCAGGCACTCAAGAAAAGCAGTGCAGTGACTCTTTATACGGATTCAAGCTACGTGAAAGACGGCATTTCAGTATGGATAAGCCAGTGGAAACGCAACAACTGGAAGCGCAAAAAGAAAGATCCTGTTAAAAATGTAGATTTATGGCAGGAGCTGGATCGATTGAATTCTCAACACCAGGTGACATGGATGTGGATAAGAGGGCACAGTGGTGATGAGTGGAACGAACGAGCGGATGAATTGGCTCGAAACGCAATACCGAGTCGGGGTAGTAGTAATTGAGACAAGTCGTTCTTGATACGGAAACAACAGGCTTGGATGTCAGCGAAGGACATCGAGTCATTGAGGTTGCTTGCATAGAGTTAAACGATCGAGCCCGTACGGGAAGGGAATTTCACGAATTTGTCAATCCAGAGCGCGAAGTCGAGCGAGAAGCCTTGCAAATTCATGGCCTTGACAGCGAGTTTTTGATGACAAAACCGAAATTCAGGGATATTGCTCTCGAACTTTTCAATTTCATCAAGGGAGCGACACTGATAATTCACAACGCTTCCTTTGACCTGGCATTTCTCAACAATGAATTCAGTCTGGCTGAGGCTGAATATTCTGAGATTGAATCCGTTTGCAGCATAGAAGATACGCTGGAAATAGCCAGGCAAATGCGTCCAGGTCGTCGAAACAGCCTTGATGCACTTGCAAACGAATATGGCGTTGATATATCTCAGAGGACCACTCATGGTGCATTACTAGATGCGAGTATTCTGGTAGACGTCTATCGCGCACTGACGGGTGGACAGACGGCATTCGAGTTTGACGATTCTGTGGGTTATGGTGCAGGCTCAACCGGTGAAGCTGGTCAAACCAGGTTGAGCAAACCAATCGACGTAGTCGTATTGCGGGCGACTGAAGAGGAACTTGATTTGCACGAGCGTTGGCTGGATTATCTTGACCAGCAATCAGAGAGCGGCAGTATTTGGAGGAAGATTGAAAAATCTGAAATTCAGTAAAATTAACTGTCGATAGAGATGGCTGATTTTCGGACGCGAACAACATTGACTCGTCACTGAGTCGGTCTTCAGGAAACAAAATTTATGCTTTGGATTGTCATTCAGATCGCGATCGGTGGTGCTTTAGGTGCAGTGGGCTGTTTCTTTGCAGGCGTTGCATTTGCTCGAGTGCTGGGAACGGGTTTTCCTACGGAACATTGACTATTAATGTTGTTGGGTCGCTTCTAGTTGGAATTGTGTTTGTCGTTCTCGGTGGGGTGAATGGTGAAACAGGACGTCACGTCCCTTTGCTGATGACTGGATTTTTAGGTGGATTCACTACATTCTCCGCCTATTCGCTGGATGGCTGGCTATTGTTCCAGCAAGGTCGCGTTTCAGAGGCAGTGACTTATGCTGTGGGTTCGGCGATTCTTTCCATTCTGGCGGTAATTACGGGCATTGCGCTGGCGAAGCAGCTTTACGGTTAATCCAAAACCGCTTAAGTGCCAAATAAGTAAACCAGGAATATCGCGAACAGCACGACGACTGATACAACCATCATATCGACTGTCCACTCCTTTGCCATTCTGGAAGATTCACCGGCAGTCAGCTTTATCAGATGAAACGTTCGTTTGATCACTCCAAGCAAATTTCCATAAGTCGTCTGGATCACCGATTCAACTACAACAGCAGTGCATCGATAAACTGAAAGCAATCCTTTGCGATATACCCACTCCGCGTCTATGTTTACACTGCGCAACTCGGGCGGGTAAATTCCAGACAACTTGAGCCACACGAAAGCGAGGGCAGAAAACAGTAACAGTTGAATTTGTGCGAGGACATGCGTACTATCGTAGGCACTGTAGTCCGTATCGAAAGGAAGCAGGCTATACAATGCACTCGGAAAACAGCCAATCCCTATGCAAAGCGCGGCAGCAAGTCCCATTGCAACCAGCATACTTGCAGGCGCTTCTCTAACCCTTATTCCCGAATCGTGGGCGAAAAATGCAAAGAAAGGAATCTTGATACCTGCATGATGAAATACACCCGCTGATGCGAACAGCAGTGCAATCCAGATGATCCAGTAGCCTTCCTCCAGTGCCGCTGACATTACCATGGACTTGCTGACAAATCCGCTGAACAAAGGAAAAGCCGATATGGATGCAGCGCCAACTATACACAGAGCTGCAGTCTTAGGCATGGACTTGTACAAGCCGCCTAGATCCGAGCCGTTCATTTTTCCGGTGCGATAAAGAACCGCTCCCATGGACATCATCAATAGTCCCTTGAATATGACATCATTAAACGCATGCGCTGTTGCACCATTGATCGCAAGCTCGGTCCCGATGCCGATGCCGCATACCATGAACCCAATCTGGTTGATCATGCTGTAAGTCAGAACTCGCCTCAAGTCATTTTCGATTACTGCATAGAAGATCGGAAAGCAGGTCATGATCGCACCGACATAGATCAACATTTCCGTGCCCGCAAATCCTCTTGCCAAAGCATAAACCGCAACTTTGGTTGTAAATGCACTCAGGAAAACTGTTCCTTCGGGTGTGGATTCGGGATAGGCGTCAGTAAGCCAGTTGTGAAGCAGCGGGAATGCGCACTTGATGCCAAAAGCGAGAAAGATCAATAGCGAGGCCATACCGGACAAGCCCATGTGGGTGAATTCCAGGCTGCCGGTTTCACCGTAGTGCATGACGGAACCGGCAAGAAGCATCAAACCGGAGATGATTTGGATGATCAGGTAACGAATCCCCGCCTGTGTCGATTTGGCAGACCCTCTGCAGAAAATCAGATAGGCGGACGAGAAAGCCATTAACTCCCAGAACAGAAACAGCGTAATCAAGTCGCCACAGAAAACAGCGCCGATTGCACTACCGGCATACGCCAATGAGGCGGATTTGAACAAAGGATTTCCGAGTCGCCAGGCAAATATGCCACCGAGAACTGCGGCGATGTGAAATACGTAAGCGAATACCAGACTGAGTCGGTCAGGCCGATGAATGACAAGATTCAGTCCGGTGATGGAAATTTCGACCAGCGAATCTGCCGAACTCGAGAAGATCAGCAGCAGCGCACTAACTAGAGGTATGGCAATGCACCACAGAGCCAGCAATTGTCTTCTCAGAAACAGAGCACCGATTGCTCCAACGAAGAAGATAGCAAATGAAGGGATTTCAGTTACGATCATAGTAGTCTTCGCTACGCATGAGAGGTTTTCGCATCCACTTTGCGACTACGACAAGAATTACGCATGCTACAAAGCCAAACACACAGTAGAAGAAAATCCAATGTTCCCATGGGTGGGTGACATGCCGGTGAATCAGAAAATCCAGACCAGCTGATATGATGCAGGCAATGTAAAACCATCGCAGTATCCGTCGCAGGCCCGTTGCCTGTGGGAGTTGATTCTCTTTATGGTGTTCTGAATTCATAGTCACTTGGACGGAACTGTGTCTACAGCCATTTGCATGAGATTAAACGCAAAGTCCGGTGCTACAAACAGAACAATGCAGCCAACTGCGCAGATAATCAATGCAATTCGAATAGTCAACGGCGCTTCGTTGACCGTTACACTTTCGTTATTTGACGAGTAGAAAGCGCGAATTGCAATGGGTAGCAGATAGGCGGCACTGAGCAGCGATCCGACGATCAGTGCGATTAGAAGCAACCAGTCTTCGGCATATACTGTTCCCAGTAACAGGTACCATTTGCTCCACATCCCGCCAGTTGGCGGTGCTCCGACAATTGCAATACAGCCGATGAGAAATGCAGTCATGGTAACAGGCATACGGCGACCGATTCCGCGCATCTGGCTGATTTCAGTTTTGTGTGTCGCAACCAGGATTGCGCCAGCACCGAAGAACAATGTTATTTTTCCGAATCCGTGCATTAGCATGTGCATTCCTCCGCCGATCGCTCCCCAGGAGTTTGCCACCAGTGCACCGAGCACAATGTAGGAGAGCTGGCCGATCGTCGAATAAGCGAGACGCGCCTTGAGATTGTCCTTGCGAAGAGCGATGATGGCAGTCGCAATGATGGTAAAAGCTGCGACATAAGCAAGAAAACGTTGCGTCGCCAGTTGATGAATGAGATCAAGCCCAAAGATATACACCGATATCTTTAATATGCAGAAAACACCGGCTTTGACAACAGCAACGGCATGCAGCAATGCACTGACGGGAGTCGGAGCCACCATCGCTGACGGCAGCCATCGGTGAAACGGCATGAGCGCAGCCTTGCCGATTCCAAAAATATACAGTGCAAGAAGTATGCCCAGAACCGTATGACTGGTTCCGTTGTCGAAAATGCCTCCGGCCCTGAAGTCCAGTGTTCCTGTGAGTTTCCATGTCCAAATCAGTGCAAAAAGAAACATTCCAACTGACGTTCCGAGAAGCAAGAACAGATAAATCCGCCCGGCTTTTCGAGCCTTGTCGTCTCCTGCATGCGTAACCAAGGGAAACGTTGAAAGCGTCAACATTTCGTAAAACAGGAATAGCGTAAAGCCGTTGGCGGCGAATGCAACGCCCAAAGCGCTTGCAATCGCAATTGCAAAAAATATATAGAAGCGAGTCTGGTTCTTTTCGTGATGGCCTCTCATATATCCAATTGAGTAAATAGAGGTAACAATCCACAGAAAACTTGCCATGAGGGCAAACAGTGTTCCAATCGGTTCGGCTTGCAGAGTGATTGAAACGCCTGGAAAAGGCTCAATGAGCGTTAGTTCCGGCGTCAATCCCGACGCGACAGGCTGGTAAACCAGCAAAACCATAAAGAATGTAATGATCGAAGCCGTAACGGTTGCTGTTTCTCGTAAATTTGGTTTTTGGTCCAACAGGCGGATTGCTATGGTGGCCACAAGCGGTACCAGTATCGAGAGAATCAGGGCATGCTGCGCTGAGATCATGATGGCAGTCCGAGTAAAGCATTAGCTGCACGCACTGCCTGCGAGCCGGTAAGTTGCACGTTTACACCAAAATAGATATTTGCCAGCACCAGAATCCATGTAGGAATTAGTAAGGAGAGTGGAGCTTCTTGTCGTTCAATGGCTATGCTCTGATCTTTTCGGAAATATCCGAGTTCTACAATTTTCCATACATAAGCAGCAGTGACAAGCGAACCGATCAGGATGAGGCCAGCAAGCCACCAGTATTGTTGTTCAAGTGCGGCAGATACAAGGTACCATTTGCTGACAAAACCAGTTGTGAAAGGCACGCCGATCAAGCTGAGGCCGCCAATCAGAATGGCCGCCATGGTCCAAGGCATCCGACGCCCGGCGTTTTGCAGCGAAGCGGTGGTCGTTGTGCCTGTGACATAGCAGAGTCCGCCGATTGCCATGAAGATAGCCGTCTTCATGAGTGCATGATTAAACAGATGGAGGAAAGTTGCAGCGACTCCTGATGTTGTCGCAAGTCCGAGTCCAATTGCCATATATCCGATTTGCCCAATGCTGGACCAAGCAAATAGTCTTTTTAGATTGTCCTGGAAAATGGCAATTGCTGAGGCAACCAAAGCGCCAAGTATTCCGATCCCTAGAATAATCGCATAGGCCGATGTTGCATCGGTAAAGTATCCGACAGGAAAAACCGTGAACATCAATCGGGCAAATACGTACACCGCTGCCTTGGTTGCCGTTCCTGCCAAGAATGCGGTGACTGCATTGGGCGCATAGGTATAAGCATTCGGAAGCCAGTTGTGAAGCGGAAAAAGCGCCATTTTGATTCCAAGTCCGATTACGATAAAGCCGAATGCAACCAATGTGGTTCTGCGATTCAGAAGTTCAGGGAGCCGCTCAGCCAGGTCGGCCATGTTCAGTGTGCCCGTCAGCGCGTAGAGCAACCCTATACCAATTAGGTAAAAGGTTGCAGCGATCGTCCCCACAATCAGGTAACGCAAAGCTGCCGTAAGACAGCGTTTATCGGTACCGAAACTGATCAGAATGTACGAAGACAGTGAGGAGATTTCCAAAAATACGAAAACATTAAAGACATCACCCGATATAGTGATGCCGCACAATCCCGTGAAACACAGAATCCACGCAGTGTAGAACCAACTTCTGTTTTCTTCCGGGACCTCAGACTTAACACCGTCTCGGGCGTAGATCGTTCCCGCCAGGTAGATAATGCTGATGATGAGCAGAACAAAAGCATTGGCGCTATCAATCCGGTACTCAATCCCCCACGGTGCTGCCCATCCTCCGAGTGCATAAATGATTTCGCCGGTGGATTCTACCTGCATCAGGATGGCAATTGAATTGCCTGCACAAACAAGACCGACCAGTAGTGCAAGCACCCATGCAATGCGCTGCAGCTGGATGATTGCGCAAAGTGGCGCGGCAAGCAGAGGAATTACGATCTGCAGTGCGCTGAGATGGTGAGAGAGCACTAGTTATCCTGTGAGGTTTCTTGCACGTCGTGATCGTCAATGGTGCCAAATGCTGACCGAATCCGAATGATCAGCGCCAGTCCGAGTGCTGTTGTGGCAACCCCTACGACAATCGCGGTCAGTATGAGGACGTGAGGAAGAGGATTGGAGTAAGTCTCAGGTTGCCCGGTAATAATAGGTGCCGTCCCGCCGCTAACCTTGCCGATGCTGATGTAGAGAATAAAAACCGAAGTCTGGAAAATATTAAGTCCGATAATTTTCTTTAAGTAGTTGTTAGTGGCAATTACGATGTAAAGTCCGGTCATCATCAATCCAATGACGATCCAGTAGTTGAATGATCCGAATTCAAACACAGTGCCCATTCAGTTTTTCTCCGGATCGTCAGGATGCTGGTACATGGAGTAACTGAAAAATAGGCTGATCATGACTGATGCGACGGTAATTCCAACTCCGAGTTCGATCAGCAAAATTCCAATATGCTGTCCTGCGACGGGGTCGGATAGCAAAACGTTGTAATTTAGAAACTCGCCCCCTAGAAGCATTCCTGCAACTCCAACGCATGTATAAAGCAACACACCGACCGCAGCCAAGGTATGTACCAGTTTTATGGGGACAACTTGCAAGGCCATTTCCTTGCCCAAAATGATTCCATAGAGTATGACGCCTGCACCGAAAATAACACCTGCTTGAAATCCGCCCCCTGGCCCATAGTCACCATGAAACTGAACATATAGAGCGAACAGCATGATGAACGGAATCAGCATTTTTGCAATTAAGTGCAGTACGATGTGTTGTTTCATCAGACTAATCCTTTTTCCTGCGTCGCCTGCCGCCAAGCAGCGAGATTACGCCGATTCCAGCCGTGAAGATCACGACAACTTCACCTAAGGTGTCGTAACCCCTGTAACTGGCTAGAACGGATGTGACTACATTCGGTATGCCAGTCTCGTGAGAAGACTGCTCTAAATAGTAGGGCGCAACATGCTGATTTGCTGGAGCCGCAGGGTCGGCAAAACGCGGCATATCGATCGTTCCCCATAGCAGTACTGCTCCAAGCCCAACGGACGAGCATAGGGCTATGAGCGGTTTACGACGATGAATGATTTCAATTCGAGAACCTGTCAGTGACAGAGCGCTGAGCATTAGAATGGTCGAAATGCAGGTGCCGACGGCGGCTTCAGTAAAGGCTACGTCGACGGCATCCAGCACGACGAACAGACTGGCGCTTAACAAACTGTAAATCCCGTACAGCATAACTGCCCCAAACAGAATTGTCATGCGGGAAATAACAATCGCGGTTGCCAGCATAAATGCGAGCAGGGCAAAATTGAGTGTTAGTTCGATGACTGATGACCTCCCTGTTGTAAAGGAGATAAGTTGCCATGAAGCGCTGCTTTCGCCAGAGCATGAGACGCCGTTGGACTGGTAAGCAGCATTAGTGTCAGAATGATCAGCAATTTCACAGAGACTAGACCCAAACCCGCTTCAATGAACAATCCGGCAAACAGAAATCCTATGCCGGCTGAATCGGTGACGCCTGCAGCATGCACTCTGGAAAAAAATTCTGGAAATCGAACAACGCCGATACTCCCGATCAACATGATCAGAGCACCTGTAATTAGGAAAATTTCTCGCAGAATGAAGGCCAGCAGTTCCACTATTTTTTTTCATCCTCTGGTTGCTGCCCGACATGTCCTAGGTCTCCGTACTCAAAAAACTTGAGTACAGCGATAGTGGCGATGAAGTTGCACAAAGCGTAGACCAGTGCAATGTCGAGAAAATCGGGCCGCTCTGTGAGAAATCCATAGAGGGCAATGACAAGCACAGTCTTAGTGCCAAAATTGTTTACCGCAAGCAGTCGATCATAGATTGTGGGCCCAACAAATGCTCTTGCAAGCAAAAGTACCATCCCGATCAGAATGGCGATCATGGCGGCTGCAATCATCATTTGCCAGGCTGTTTGCGTACCGAAATCATACGAATGCGGTTGGCCATTTCACCTTGTCGCAGGGAATCGAGAAGATCGCTGCGTATGGTGTGAACTTCCAGCCAGGAATCGGAAACTTCAAGGGTGAGGGTTCCAGGAGTCAGTGTGATGGAATTAGCATAAATTACCTTTTCCATGTCGCTCATTCCTTCTGCTGGAAGGCGCTCTACCGCTGGATTCAACTTAATCTTAGGAGAAAGGATCATTCGAGCTACTATCACGCTCGACACTATGATTTCCTTTGCCAGCCAAATGTAGTACGGGATGATTCGCAGCGTAACCAGCCGAATTTGGTGGCCTTCCAGATCAACAATATCCATCCGTCGTGAAATCAAACTCACCCAAATACAGCAAAAAGCGCCCAGAGACAGCAGCAAGGCTGTGTAGTGGCCTGAAAGTGCCAGCCAGAATATTGCTAGAAACACAATTGGAGTAAAAATGTACTTCATCTGTTTCTGTGCGACAAGTATTTGATAGTTTGCTCTTAACTGGAAAACGCTGATTTATTTCCGAAAATTCAGTATTTTCTTTAGTGCTTCAAAGGGTGATTTTGCACCAGATCTTAACTGACAGTAGAATAGTCGATTTCAATTTTAGGGAATTTTGTGTTTTGTGGGCAACAATTTATCGAGCGAGGGGCTTTGAGTATAGAGATGCCAACGAATTGGAACTGCAATTATGCAAGTTCTTTGGCGTCGAATCGAATTGAGACTGCTATGGTGTCTTGTCAATGCCTACGAAATTTTATGAGAAGCATGTGCCGCCGTGTCTGCAATTTTATCCAAGTTGTCTTCAGTCTCCGGGTCGAATTCATTAGGCCCATCTTCAGCCAGTTCACAAAAATTTTACTTTTTCATCAAATTAGGAAGATTAATCTTTTGGAAGTTAATTTTGAAGAGTGGAGTGAGAAAATCGTCACTTACCTTTGCCTCATCATCCCATGGAGACCCCGAATCCAGCGTTATCATGGCCCAACTTTTGAACTTGGGAATAGTGAGCTTAGGCAGCACTTGAGAACTCCATAGATATTACTTTCGGCAGTATCTAGAACTGGCCAATCAATTCTTTTTAGCACAACACGATGCAAAATTTCATTCAGTATAGAATATTTATGTTGGTAGTAACTTGACTCATTGAGTATTTTCTATAATCAGATACTGCTTCATTTAAAAGCTGTAAATATAAACAGATAAACCCCAAATTTAAACACGAATATCGCTTTACTAACAGGAGAAACCCTATGACTGACTCTTCCATTTCAATGAAAGGAGGGGGTTATTATTCTGAAAATACGCAGGGTGCAAAGCATGTTATTGATCGTGCTGGTGCCCATGTGATGGAAAAGCTTTTACAAATGGAGATAACGGAAAGCGATCGCCCATTTTCTGTAATTGACTATGGTGCCGCGGACGGTGGAACCTCTTTGGACATGATTGCCAAGATTGTGAAAAATGTGCGGGGTCGCGCCAAGACAAAAGAAATTAACGTTACCTATACCGACTTGCCGCACAACGATTTTTCAGCTCTTTTCCGCCTTATGCATAACCAGATTCCAGGCGCGGAAAGCTATCTGAGTCAATATTCGAATGTTTTTGTTTTATGCGCGGGGACCTCGTTTTATGAGCAAATTGTTCCCAGCAACAGTATCGACATTGGATTCTCTGCAACAGCTATGCATTGGTTAAGCGGAGTGCCTGGCAGGATTACCGATCACGTTCATGCTGTTGGGGCGCATGGAGCGGAATGGGAAACTTTTCGAGACTACGCACAGGCTGACTGGGAAAAAATTCTGCTTAATCGGGCCCGGGAACTGGCGCCGGGTGGAGTTTTAGTCATGGCAAACTTCTGCATCGACGAACAAGGTCGCTATCTTGGCAATACTGGCGGTGCCAACATGTTTGACACGTTCAATATTTTATGGCGAGAGCTTGCGGAATCTGGAGTAATTACACAACAGGAATATCAAGTCACCGCTTTCCCCCAGTTTTACAAAACGATTGATCTGTTTCGCGCACCGTTCGAGAACCCGGGTAGTGCAGTGTCTAGAGCGGGACTGCAACTTGAAACCATCTATACCGGTATGACAGAGTGTCCGTATCGAGCACGGTTCAATAGAGAAGGAGACCCAATTGCATTTGCAGATGCGTATGTTCCGACTCTTCGCTCCTGGAGTGAAACCGTATTTATGGGCAGTCTGAACTCATCCCGTCCGATGGAGCAAAGACGCGAGATTGTTGACGACTTTTATCGTCGATACAATGCACTGGTAAGAAGAGAACCAGAACGGCACGCGATGGACTATGTGCATACCTATATGGTCGTCGTCAAGAACTCTTAAGTATGTAGTACCCGCGGGTCGATAGGCAGAAGGTTTTGGATGCCGGTTTCCTGTTCCAGCAGATGTCCGGCAGACAACAATGATCCTTCATCGCGAGGTGGTGCGATGATTTGCAGTCCGATGGGAAGCCCATCTTTCGTGAATCCAGCCGGAATCGCCAGTACCGGACAGCCGGTTAGTGTAACTGCGAACGTAATTGCAATCCACTCAAAATATGTATCGAAAACATGACTGCCAACCGATTCGACAAACCGAATGTCCACATCGAAAGGCGGCACGATCGCACACGGACAAATCAGTAAATCATAACTGTCGAAGAACTTGATCAGGGATCGGAATATCTTCGCCTGACTTCGTTGCGCTCGACCAATTTCATTGGCAGTCAATTGCAGACCCTGTTCGATGTTCCAGACAATCTCAGGCTTTAGAGCGTCGCGGTGTCGTTCGTATTCACTGATATAGTTTGTAGCAAAGGAAGCGCCTCGAAGGACACTGAAACTTTCAATGGCACCGCTAAAGTCGGAACATCGTTCATCGACTCGCGTACCAAAGTTCTCAATCAATGCCACTGCTTTTCGGCAGATTTCATCGACTTCCGGATCTACATGAGTGATGCCGAGATCGGAGGAATAGGCAACTCGCCTGGGAATCAACGGCTTGTCAATGTAATCCATATAGGGATTTTCAGGGGCAGGGTAACTCAGTGGGTCCGTAGGATGAAAGCCAGCCATCGTGTCAAGAAACAGGGCAATGTCCCGAGTATTTCTTGCGACCGGACCTTGGACATACAATGCTCCGAATGGTTCATGTGGTCGATTACTTGGCACACGCCCTGGACTCGGTCGCAAACCAACCACTGAGTTAAAACTCGCAGGGGTCCTTAGACTTCCGCCCAAGTCACTCCCAGTTGCCAGCCACACTTCACCAGTCGCAACGGAAGCGCAAGCACCTCCCGATGAGCCTGCTACGGATTTTCGAGTATCCCATGGATTTCGTGTTTTCCCAAAAACTTCATTGAATGTACTGGCACCTGCTCCGAATTCAGGAGTATTCGACTTGCCTATGACGATTGCGCCTCGATATTCCATCTGCTGAACCATAATGTCGGAGCTCGATGGAACATAATCTGCGTAGACCGTTGACCCAAATGTGGTTCGAACGCCAGCAGTTTTCACTAAGTCCTTGACGGAAATGGGCATGCCACCCAACCAGCCCCTGGCGTGAGGCCGGTCGGAAGGAGCTTGTTTTGTCAATGCCTTCGCTCTGTCGAGAGCTTTTTCGACGCATAGAGTCGGCATGGCGTTGATGTCTGGTTCGATTTGAGAGATCCGGTTCGCTGAGGCTTCAACAAGCTCAACAGGTGTAACTTCCCCTTTCGCGAGCATTTCTTTGATTTCACCGGCACATTTTTTGATGAGCTCATCCATTTAGAATCTTTCCCGTTGAATTAGAAGTTGTGTATATGTCCGGATTGACCTGTAAAGTGGGGATTACTGATGTCGTTCAAATTTCCATCTGAGTGGTTCGAGCGATTTCATGGATCAACTCGATTTTTGAAATTAGGCAGTTCATCCTCAACAGTGATGCACTTGCGCCCAAGCAAATCTGATAGAAGCAGAGGTGTTACGCAGTGCATTGAAAAGTCAATGATACAATCAGATAACACGAAGATTGCATGAATAATTCGGTACATCAATTTTGTAATTTTCGAGTACCGATTTCTGGGATGCATTGCGGTTTTTGGCACAACATTTTCTTTGAAATCGAATCATTCGAATTCACCAAACCAAACTAAGTTAAAGACGGTTTCAAACGACTGTAAGGATTGTTAAAAATTGGGTGAATGAGTGAATGAGGCTGGAAGCAAAATGCGGCAAATACTGGACTAATTGCTGTATTAATATTGAATCATGAAAATTGCTGGAATGGGTAAGTTTGCTTCAAGAATTGTGACCCACTCAGCTCTGAACGGAACTGGCGACAGAGTGAATTTAGGAAGTCTGATCATATGAGGAAAACTAACGCAAAATTGTGTTCATCAATGTATCATATGATAGAATTGTTGAGAGTTGACTGATGCCGAAAGAACTTGCATCGGAGATTTCCCGTCAATTTATGTTGACTTTATTGGAGGCAGGCAAATTTCATACGGAGTTTACTGAAGAAATGCCAACGAAATGGCATCCGGACAAGGTCGAAAACCCAGAAACTGGATTTGTGTTCACCGAAGCAGAATGCTTGGATTTTATAGAGACCACTCTTAAATCAGGACACCCAATTGAAACAATTGATTTGAGTAAACCGAAAGGTAAAAAAGGTTATGTGATGAAAGTGAAGCCAATCCCAGGGGGACGAGTTATTTATATAAAACTTCAAATTGGAGTTGATGTGTTAATTGGCCGCAGTTTTCACTATTGAATTACCAATTGACTAATTTAGGGGCATACAGAAATGACTGATATAAATTTGAAGAATAAAAAGTGGAAATTGGCAAAAGGCAAGAAATGCGGGTCTTGCGGTTCCGGAAGAGTTCAGACTAGAAAACAGATTAAGGTCTTCAACTATGGAACTCTAGACAAGCCAGTAGAATTGCAAGCTGAAGTACCCGTTTACAGATGCGCCGACTGCGAATTTATGTATACAGATCGCGAGGCTAGTGAGTTATGTCATGATGCGGTTTGCAGGTATCGAGACGTTATGACTCCGAAGGAAGTTCGCGAGGTTCGTAATTCGTACAACCAATCTGTTGAGGAATTTTCGAAGCAAACAGGGATTGGTGCCGCGTCAATTAACAGATGGGAGAAAGGTGCCCTCATTCAGAATAAAGCTATGGATAATTATCTATTTTTACTGAATTTTCCACGTAATTTGGATGAACTGTCGATTAGAGCTGGTGAGCTGGTTGATCACGAGAATTTGGGTAATATGCTCAGGTTTCCTGATATCGACGAACTCGAAAAGGTGCAAAATGACAGTAAAATTTTCCGTATAGCTGCCTGAAGAATGTACATAGTAACTTTCTATTCATTTAAGGGCGGAGTGGGTCGTTCCTTGGCAATGATGAACTGCGCTGCTGAACTGGTAAGAGAAGGTCGGAAAGTTCTAGTTGTGGATTTCGATCTTGAAGCGCCTGGACTTGAAAGCTTCAATCTAGCACTTCCTCGTGGTAAGAAGAAAGGTATAGTGGATTACGTCAGAAATTATTTGATAACAAATACAGCACCATCAATCGAACCTTACTTATACAAAGTTGGATTAGACTCAAAGTTGGCAGGAGAACTTTTTATGATGCCTGCCGGTGACAGAAGCCGAGGTTACAACCAAAGATTGCTTTCGATTGACTGGCAAAATCTTTACGAACGACGAGATGGATATTTGTTGTTCGAAAACCTCAAGGCACAGTGGAAAAAGTATTTCAGCCCTGATTATGTGTTCATTGATTCTAGAACTGGCTACACTGACGCAGGTGAAGTATGCACACGACAACTTCCTGACGCTATAGTTTTTTTGTATTTTCCAAACGAGCAGAACTTATCAGGTTTGTCACGAATTGTGAAAAAAATTAGAGATGATGTCAGCAACCGCAATAAAGAATTACATTTTTTCTTTGTACCATCAAACGTACCAGATCTTGATGACGAAAACCGAATCTTAAAGCAACGGTTGAAAGAGTTTAAAAAAAACCTGGATTTTGATGAAGTGACAGCCACAATTCACCACTATCCAAGTCTATCGCTGTTGAATCAGGAATTATTTACTATCAAGCACCCTCAAAGTAGACTTGCAGCGGAATATCGATCATTAACGGAAAAAATTCAGCTCGTAAATTTACAAGAAAAAGAATCTGCCATGGTGTTTCTCAATAAAACAATAGCAAGAATTAAAAATGAGATCCTTGAAGTTTTTCCGGAAGTATCGCTATCAATCTGGTGGCTGACCAATTTCAAGCAGTGGGAGGATCGTGATGAGCTACCGTGGAAAATGCCATTGACTACAGATGAAGCAAACACAATCAGTTACATTCATAAACAACACCATGGAGACTATCAGGTAATGGATTGCATTTTATATCTTTACCAAATATGTGGACAAGAAGATGCTTGGAATTTCTTCTTTTCAGAGATCAAGAAAGATTATCCAGATTACGAAAACCCTTTAGTTTTAAAAGATGTTTCAAAATCATTTGTTTGCTAGCATAAATGAAAAAATAAGGGCACCATTCGTGCTCCGTAAACAGTAATTCCGGAGCCTTTCTTCAGGTGATTAAATTTACGAATTACTTTTGGTAAGCCAAGTCTCAAGAAGACTACCTAGCATTGGCGTAGTTCTCACTGCCGCCCAAGCGAGTCGTGGAATCAGTGCCGACAGGCTGTAACGACGATTAAACCGAAACCCGAACTGTGGCAGATAATACTGCGCATACTTGGGACTGAGCTAATGATGGATACTGTGTAGTATAGTCTTCAAACTACACGGCACCGCGCTCACTCAGTAAAACTCCGGTGCTGGCCCTACCTGGAATCCCCATTCCCAATCTTGCCTCTCAATTTCTTGGATGTTGCGATCGACGCCTGCCCGAGAATTAGCTGCAACGTTGCGCGATCTGTCAGTGATGCTTGAAACTTTCTTTAGAAATTCCTCAATTCATTGGTACTTGCACTATCAGGCCGCCAACTGGATTCGCGTCGGTAAAGCCAAGGCTGTGGCAAACTCGACTGCACTACTAACAGGGAATCCCTATCAAGAACTTCTGGCTGACCCCAATCTAATCGTCCTTCAAAATGCTCAGTAAGAGTAAAATTTCAACATCAAACTGTGTAAAGGTAATGCCTTTATCAGGATTCTAACGAATGGGGAATAAATGAATCTAAAAGAAAGCTTTCCGGTCATTGATGCGCTCCAGGCATCAAACTGGAACAGGAAACACTTCGAATCATTGGTTGACTCAGGTCTAGATGCAGTTCATGTAACCCTTGCGTTTTGGCATGACTGCAAAGAGACGCTCTCAATTCTTGGTAAATGGAATCGGTGGTTTATTGAGCATGAGGATCTCATTTTGCCGGTGCATTCTGTGAGCGATATCGACGAAGCTGGTAGAACGGATCGAACCGGAATCATATTGGGATTTCAGAACAGTTCTCCAATCGAGGATAACTTGTCCCTGGTTCAAGTTTTCCACACTCTCGGTATTCGCATAATGCAGTTGACATACAACAACCAGAGTCTACTTGGCGCCGGTTGTTATGAAGCGAAGGATGCTGGGTTGACGAACTTCGGGAGGAATGTGATACGGGAAATGAACCGCTTGGGCATGATTATTGATGTGTCTCATACCTCGGAAACTACCTGCCTAGATTCAATTGAGTTTTCCGCTCGTCCGATCGCAGTCACCCATGCAAATCCACTTACATTTCACAACGTAGTTCGTAACAAATCAGATGATCTGCTTATTCAATTGGCTCAAAGCGGCGGAATGTTGGGATTCAGTCTGTATCCCTTGCATCTTGCCAATGGCACGGATTGTTCACTGGATTCTTTCTGCCAGATGGTTGGCAAGACTGCCGATTTGATTGGGGTTGAGCATCTGGGAATTGGATCCGATCTGTGTCTGGGATGGGATGCCAGCTACCTTGAATACATGCGTAGCGGGAAATGGAATACAGTGCGCAATGCAAATTCATCCATTTCAACTGGTATTGAGTGGCCAGACTATCCCGTCTGGTTCCGAAGCGCGCGAGACCTGCAGAACATTGCTGTTGGATTGGCAAATGCTGGCTTCTCAGAGGAGGAAGTCAGATTGATTCTAGGTGGAAACTGGTACAGATTTCTGCGTGAAAGCCTGATACCGCAATGAACTCTCAAAACTTGCAGCCGGAATCGCTCTCGGAAGCGACAGACCGCCACACGAACGCGCTTCGATCACCAGCAGAGGTAATGAAGCTGGAACGACTGGGCTCTTTTCATCCTACCCGTTTAAGTTTCACCAGAACGCTTGTCAGACGCATGCACAGAGAGAAGTGGCGATTCGAAATCGGTCATAATTCTTTGGATGATTTCGGTATAGGGCATCTGGTCTATTTCATTCATACTCCGTCTGGCTCTCTTAGCTTCATTGCATTTGCAACGCCGCTTGATGATCAAGATCGTACAGATCGCGTGATCGCAGAGAAATGGGACATGTCGTTTACACTGTTCAATGGCATTGCTACTGAGTCGGACATCGACAGGTTGAACAAACAACTGCCTTTACAGGAAGCCGGCCGCATGAGCCAGCGGGAAATTGTGATGAGCAGGGCGAACAAAAGTGTTCGGTTGTTCGAGTCCGTAGTGAGCCATCTCTCATCAGGGCGACAACCTGCGGTTAGTGACATCGCAGCCATAGGTTATCTGGTTCGAACTACAGCAGTCTATGGAAATGGAAAATTCGGATTGCTGGATTTCGACCATGTCAAACAGACCACGCCGTTCAATCTGCCATTTCAAGCCGAAATGTTGACGGTGTACATGGCTCGACAGCTTAGTCTAGACCTTGTCGAACACATTGCACGCAAGCGAGGAAATGGGCAATTTGTACCGCTATCAAGATCTTTGAAGCGAGCTTTTGGCGTCGGCAATGCAACGGGCTTGGGTATGGCGCCATTTCTGGTGGGGCATCCTCAACTAATCAATCAATGGATGTACATACGAGAAACGGCAATTTCACGGGTGAAGGCCGTTGAAGAGATTTCACAGGCAGTCGTCAGCCGCTTCGAAAATCTCATTGAGCGGGTGAGCAGGCATTTGGAGCAGTGGATTACTCTTGATCAAGAGCAAGAGTGCCGAATTCAAGTATTGAAGAACGAAGTTAAACAACTGACGAGTATGGGATCTTCGTTGCGAGGCACAAAATTCCCTTGGAATCACCTTGTTGAATGGGCATCTGCCCATGCCAGTCTGGAATGTCAGGAACTTGTCCACAGTTTGATATTGGAATTGCATCCTGAGTTGGTCAACGAGCTTGAACAGTATATGGGTGTGAGCGAATTCACTCGACTGGATGCAAGAATGACTGTTGAACAACTTCAATCTCACATCGAAAATCATTATGGATGGGCATTGCAGATCGATTTCTCAAATCCCAGTTCGGAGTATTTCTTCTGGTATGTATCTCAAGAGAAGGAAGAACCGCGGCGGGGCGAGCGATATAACGAGCCGGGAAGCGAATTGGAAATGAGAATTGGTGTTGCTCGGGATGTTGCTCGTCTGTATCAGGCTCTGTGTGTTGCATCGGCAGAAAACCAAAATTGTTCAGTTGCAGAATTTCTTTTGGTGCAGCCACATTTTCGCCACATCATTACAAGAATTCATTCGCTGGAGGGTTTTCCATTTGCAGAGATTCAGGACAATCTGCTTGGTGCTGACTGTTTGCCAATTAATATTTTACGGTGCAAACTTTCTATATTCGGTGCAACCCGTTTCGATCCAAAATCCGATCTGTGGACACGAATTACGTTATTTCAAGGCGCTCCCCTCCCAGACGAACTGCATTCTGAGAAATCCGATGACTGGGCATTTCCGGTCGTGTCAGCAGATAGTTGACATTACATGAATTGAGAAGGCGAGTCATATTTGGACCTTTCCATCAGTGAGACAAAATTACTTTGCCGGCGAGTTATATCGGCGGCGGGTGTGCCTGCTGGAGTTGACTCTGAAGTTGCAGAAGCGATAGTCTGGCTGGCCTCACAAGACTTTCCCGCACTTGAGGACTTGTTTCGTTCATTACCTGAACTCAAGCAGGATTCCAGAAATACCAGGCAACTGCGATTTGGACACGATGAGAGTCTGAATATATCCCTGAAATCGGATTCAGGCTACATTACACTGCTTCAGATAATAGACAGTTTATGTGCTAGATCGGCTTTGCAGGAGAGTCAGAATAGTCGTGCAAGAATTCATGATGTGCAAAATCTTGCGTTGCTGTTGCCATTGATGCTTCGCAGGTCGAAAGATGGCTATGAGTTTCATATGCAGTGGGATACGGTACAAGTCGTCGCCGAAATGGGAAATCTCTGGATGAGTGCGCCGATTGACAGGATACGTGACGTCAAATTCAATGACAGAGTGGATATTCAGTGTACCCGTCTTCACAATGTCGGTTCTGGCAATCCATCGAATTATTCAGAACTCAGTCTTGAGCCATTCGATGAATATCAATCTGCAACGAGTCTTCGAAGAATTCAAATAGCGGACGAGTTGTACTGGAACCTCAAAGAGGTGGCAACACAGTCGTTTGTTCCTGCGAGTGATTTGTCACGACAGCGTGGCGCTGGTGCCGAAGTGGACGACAACGATTAAAGCCAGATTCAATTGTTGTCGGATTTCTGATCTTCCAGAATCAGGTCAGATGCCTTTTCCGCGATGGTAAATGTGGGAGCATTGGTATTCCCGGATGTGATGGTCGGCATAATGGATGCGTCAACTACACGCAATCCAGTCAGGCCATGGACTCTCAATCTAGCGTCAACCACCGCCTGTGGGTCCGAGCTCGTCCCCATTTTGCAGGTTCCAACAGGATGATAGATCGTCTCACCATTGTTTCGTGCACAGTCTAGTAGTTCTTCGTAAGTTTGGACATCTTTACCGGGTAACATCTCTTCCTCTACATAGTTGGCCATTGCCTTGCTGAGAGCTATTCTTCTGGACACACGCATGCCGTTCACGGTAGTGAGCTGGTCAAGTTCCGTATTCAAGTAGTTTGGGTGAATAGCAACATAGTCTCGCGGGTTGGGCGACTTAAGCCGAAGATTCCCGCGGCTAGTCGGCTGTAGCTGCGTAACGGATGAAGTGATTCCGGAAAAATTGTGCACGCCATGCCCCGGACTGTCCGAACTAAGTGGCTGAAAATGAAACTGAATATCAGGTCGATTGATTTCCGGCGAGGAATTGGTGAATATTCCAATTTGGCTTGCTGCCATCGACATGGGGCCAGTGCGAAATGCGAAATATCGAAGACCGATGAGTACACGGTATAAAGGGTTCCTAACTTCGTCATTCAAGGTAGGGACCGAACATCGATAAACGGAGCGAATTTGAAGATGATCATGTAAGTTGTCACCGACTCCCGGTAGGTGATGTCTGGTTTGGATTTGAAATTCCTGCAAATGGCTTCCATCGCCGATACCGGACAGCATTAGCAGTTGCGGCGAGTTTATCGCACCGGCACACAGAATGATTTCTCGATTGGCACGATAAGATTCTATTGAGTTGCCTCTCTCAACTTCAACTTCGACAGCCTGACTACCGTTTAACACAATGCGATGTGAGAGAGCATTTGTTAGAACAGTGAGGTTTGATCGTTTTCTAGCGGGTTTCAGATAACCGATCGCAGAACTGTATCGTCGTCCTTTCCAAGCAGTTAACTGGTAGTATCCAACTCCTTCCTGAATCTTTGAATTGAAATCGTCAGTTCGCGGTATGCCGATTTCGTTGGCTCCCTCTATGAACGCCTCACCAATACCTCGTCTTATGCGCATGTCGGAAACTTTCAGATTGCCGCCAATGCCGTGATATTCGTCACTTCCACGCTCTTGATGTTCGCATTTTCGGAAGTAAGGCAACAGGTCTCGGTAAGACCAACCTGTATTTCCCGCTGCTTCCCATTCATCGAAGTCCTGCTTTTGACCACGAATATAAATCAGGCCATTAATGGAACTTGAACCTCCAAGAACCTTGCCGCGTGGCCAGTTTATTGATCTACCGTTCAAACCTGGATCTGGTTCAGTTCGATAACACCAATCGGTTTTCGGATTGTGCATAGTCTTGAAATAACCGACTGGAATGTGAATCCATGGGTTCCAGTCTCTATTTCCAGCTTCTAGCAGCAAGACAGAATTTGCAGAATTTACGGACAGTCGATTTGCCAGTACGCAACCTGCGGTACCGGCGCCTACAATGATGTAGTCAAACAAACTTTTCACCATGAAGCGTTCACATCAACCTTTCTGATTTGGCAGTATTTGCCGCAGGAGAATATCTAACCAGGGATTGTTAGCGATTTCCTGCAAAACAGCATATTTTACTTGGTGATTCACGATTAAGGTCACTCAGTTTATTGTGAAGAATATGTGTTGTAGACATTTCTAGTTAATTTTTCCTAGTTACCACTTATATGTTAAGCCGAGTTTCAGAAGTTTTTCAGGCATGGGTGGTGCTCTCAGCGCGATCCAAGCAAGACGGGGAATTAGATCCGACAAGCTATGGCGGCGGTTGAACCGGTATTCGAATTCCGTCTGATAACGCTGGACGTACTGAGGGTAGAAAGAATGATAGGTGCTACAACCATTACGTTGCTTTGCTAAATTTCCCAGTCAATTCCCAAAGCACCCGTCATTGATCAGAACTTTCAAATCAAAGAGAATCTCAATGCCGTAGTCCGAAAGATAGAATAACGAGTGTTAGAAATTAAAGGATGTATGGTATACTGTTTTCCGTGATTCCTTGTTATAACAATTCCGCTAACAAAATATGCTGTCGAAACTCACATCTAAAAATCAATTGACTCTCCCTAAATCAGTGATTTCTGATTTTCCGGGTATAGAGTATTTTGATGTTATCAAAGATAAAGGGCGTATCGTCCTGACGCCTGTAAACATTGTGCAAGCTGACACTGTTAGAGCCAAGCTGGCTGAACTCGGTGTGACTGAAGCCGATATTACTGAAGCCATTGCATGGGCTCGTCAGAAAAACTGAAGGAGATGTGTCTGGTTTTAGATACGAATGTTCTATTGTCAGCTTTACTGTTCCCTGATGGTTCGTTGACATGGTTACTCAACGCATGGAAATTAGCAACAATTCGCCCACTGACCAGCCAAGAAACTGTTATAGAACTCATTCGAACACTTTCGTATCCAAAATTCAATTTAACAACAAACGAGCAACAGTCCCTGCTTGCTGATTATCTCACTTGGTGTGAGCCGGTCACGGTATCAAAACAGCCGATTGTTCCAAAATGCAGAGATTCAAATGACAGATGCTTTCTGGAGCTTGCCCTGGTAGGAAATGCTAGTGCGTTGATTACTGGCGATAGAGATTTACTTTCGCTGACTTCAGATTTTTCTATTCCAATACTTACTCCTGCTGACTTGCAAGCCCTCCTGAATGTAGCAGAAAAACATTGACAAATATTTGTGTTAAGAAGGGATTAAAGAATAGTTCAATCAAAAGTTACTGTTATTATGATGGCAATTCAAAAGATTTCATGACCTGTTATCAAGATATGGAAATCAAGCTGGCAAGGGTAAGAATGCTGCGAAGATGGGTTGCGAGAAAAACGTCGAAAAAATGTAAAGGTACAATCTAGTGAAGTGGAACAGACCCAAAGTAATACCTGGTATTGGTCTCAATGCCGTCAAACGAAGATATCGACATGTTGAAGTGAAACCCTATGCGGGAGCTTGTGGTGCAGAAATATTCGGTGTAGATATTTCACGCCCAGTGCCGTCGGCTGCCATCGAGGAAATCAAGGTTGCCTTTCTTGATCACATGGTCATATTCTTACGAGATCAGACGATTGAGCCAGAATCTCTCAAGACATTTGGCAGTAAATTTGGATCGTTCCATATTCACCCCTTCGTCGGCAGCCTGGAAGGTCATCCGGAAATCATGATGGTCGTCAAGAACCCGCAAGACAAATACAATTTCTCAGGTACCTGGCATAGCGACGTGACATTTGATGAAATTCCGCCTCTGGGCTCTTTACTGTGTGCGATTGATATTCCCCAGTACGGCGGCAATACCTTATTTGCGAATCAGTATCTGGCATACGATATGCTATCCGAAACATATAAAGGCCTGCTTTCCGGATTGAAAGCGATTCACAGTGCGGAAAATGTTTACGGTGCTGGCGGTGAATATGCAAGCGAAGACTATCGCTCGAAACATTCCGGAACGCCGATAGAATCTGACTCCAGAGCACATCAGCACAGCTTGCACCCAATCATAAGAACCCACCCGGAAACGGGCAGAAAAGCTCTGTATGTAAATGAGCCGTTTACAATCGGGATTGATGGAATGTCGGATGAGGAATCAGAACCGATTCTTCGCTATCTGGTGAAACATGCAGTGCAGCCGGACATCTGCTGCAATTTTCGTTGGGAGAAAGGTTCGATCGCTTTCTGGGACAATCGATGTCTTCAGCACTATGCGCTGAATGACTATCCAGGCGAACGCAGGTTGATGTGGCGATTGACGATCAATGGAGATCGCCCAGTCTAGGATCAGGCCGCTCGAACTCCGCGCAGTCTCTCCGAACGTCTTCGAAGCAGCTCAAGTGTCGAGAGCAAGGCGACTGAAACCAGCACAAGCAGCGTTGCAACAGCAAGAATCGTCGGACTGATATGTTCGCGAATGCCGGAGAACATTTGCCATGGTATCGTTCTCTGCTCGAAACTTCCAACGAACAGAATGACTACCACTTCATCAAAGGATGTGATGAATGCAAATAGCGCACCCGAAATGACGCCGGGGAGAATGAGTGGCACAACAATCTTGAAAAATGTGGTTACGCCATCCGCGCCCAGGCTGTTTGCCGCACGAATCAGACTGCGGTCGAATCCGACTAGAGTCGCAGTAACCGTGATGACCACAAACGGTGTTCCCAATGCAGCATGCGCGAGTATCACGCCAAGGTGCGTACCTTGGAGGTGAATACGCGAATAGAAGAAAAACATTCCGCACGCTGATATGATTAACGGCACAATCATGGGAGAAATCAATATCGCCATCATGAGCGTGCGATAGGGGACATTCCGTCGGCTCAATCCCAAAGCGGCGAGGGTGCCGAGAGAGGTCGCGATCAGTGTCGAAAATATGGCAATGATGAAACTGTTGTTGACCGCCCCCCTCCAGTTCCGGTTGGTAAAGAAGTCTTCGTACCAGCGCAAGGAATACCCTTCTGGATTAAAAGACAGCATTTCCGGTGTGAACGTGAAGAAAGGAACTGTATTGAACGATAGCGGGATGATTACCAGAATCGGAAAAATCAGAAACAGAAAAATCAGTCCGCAGATAAAACGGAACAGATAGTACCAGATTCGTTCAAGCGGAGTGGTGTACGGTGGCAGCTTGCTTTTCATATCATCCGAGTTTCATATTGTCGACGCCGACAATTTTGTCGTAAAGGAGATACAGCACCAACACCAGGCCGAGCAGAATGACTCCAAGTGCGGCTGCCAGACCCCAGTTCAGTGATACTGAGACGTGATAGGCGATGAAATTGCTGATGAATGTGCCGGAGGTACCGCCGACCAGTGCTGGAGTAATGTAATACCCGATTGCGAGTATAAACACCAGAATTCCACCTGCTCCAATGCCTGGAATGGTATTTGGGGCATAAACCTTGATAAAAGCACGGTATGGATGCGCTCCAAGTGATATCGCGGCGCGCATGTAGCTTGGCGGTATCGTCTTCATGACACTGTACAGAGGCAGAATCATGAACGGCAACAGAATGTGCGTCATCGCCACGATGGTACCCGTAGCGTTGTGAATCATTGCCAGACGATTTTCCGTATCGACAATATTCAAACCGACTAGCATGTCATTGATTACACCTTCCCTCTGAAGTAGTGCAATCCAAGATGTCGTTCGTACCAGAAGTGATGTCCAGAATGGAAGCAGCACCAGCATGAGCAACATGTTGCTGCTGCGAAGGGGTAAAGTCGCCAGCAGATATGCGACAGGGTAACCCAGTATCAGTGTCATCAGGGTTATGACTCCACTGAGATACAGAGTGCGTATGAACAGTTTGATGTAAATGCGTTTCTTTTCATCCTGCAATTCGACATCGCCAGCCGGTGTCACCTGCAAATCCATCGCAGCCCAGAAATAGCCAGCAGTGAGGGTAGGGCTGAACGTTTTGACAACCTGCCAAGTCTCCAGTTGTCCCCAGCGTTTGTCGACCTTGATGATGGCATCCTTGTAGGGAGGACCTTCAAGTTTCGGAACTCGCCTTTGTGACTTCCTGAAAAGACTCGACATTCCGGGCAATTCATAATTCAGACGCTTTCCAACTCGTGTGATTACACGATCTGGTGCACCTTCCTTTATGTCCAAAGCCAGAGCTTCGTAGATTCTTTCGTCCGGCAGAACACCGGATTCGGAGTCCCATTGTTTGAGTTCTTCTGTGGTGCGGGGCAGATAGGTGGATACGATGGGGTCTTCGACACCTCGCCATAGCATATCAGCGATCGGAATCAGGAAAGTCAGCCCGATAAACAGAAATAGTGGTGTTACCAGAGCAAGCGATTTAAGCTTGTCTCTTCTGAGCGCGCGTGCAAGGCTAACCTTTAGCGGCGTTCCATCCGCTGTAGTGATAGGACCGCTTGGAGATAGAGTTGTATCGGCCAAGGAACTATGACGGATTGGCTGTCAGAAGTGATCATGCAGGGTGCAAATGCACCCTGCATTTAATCAGATTTCAGCAATCAAGCAACTTACTGTGCTATCCAGGAAGCGAACTGTTCATTCAGATCGTCCTGATTGTCAGCCCACCATTCATAGTTGAACAGCAGGGTAGTTTTGGCGTTGTCCGGATGGGTCGGCATGTGCGGTCCCATGTCAATGCCAAGAGTTGCATGTTTTCCAACAAGTAACGCTGATGACATACGAGCTGGACCATAAGAAATGTATTTTGCTTGGTCAGCCAACCGCTGTGTATCGGTCGCAAATCTCACCAACTTCATGACAGCATCTGTATGCGGTCCACCTTTCGGAATCACCCAGCCGTCAAGATCGAAAACCTGCCAATCCCACATCATTGCGATCGGCTGTTTTTCCTCTTCAATAGCTGAGAAAAGACGTCCATTGTAAGCAGATGCCATGACAACTTCGCCATCGGCGAGCAGTTGTGTGGGCTGTGCTCCACGCGTCCACCATACGACTTGATCTTTAATGGAGTCGAGTTTTGCAAAAGCTTGCGCTACGCCTTCTGGTGTACTGAGCAGGTCGTATACGTTGTCAGCAGATACACCATCCGCCAACAGCGCCCATTCCATGTTATTGATCGGTTTTTGCTCCAAGGATCGTTTTCCTGGAATTTTGCCCATATCAAAAACATCCGCAATGGCAGTCGGTGCTGTTTTTACCAGATCTGTTCGATAGCCGAAAGTTGTCGAATATACGATCTGGGGAATGAAGCACGGAGATACGATCAGTTCACCGAAGTCCTCACTAGCCGGCGTTCCGTCTGGAGCTGGCGCAAGCACTGCGTCATGATCGATTTCTTCGATTAAGCCTTCGTCACAAAGACTGATTGAATCTGCCGCAATGGCATCCAGCAAAGCCCAGGTAACGTTTCCTACTTCAGCCTGTGCCCTAATTTTGGCCACGCCTTCGGAAGCGGAATCATCGTTGATAATTGTGATGCCTGGGTTCTCCGCCATAAACGGGTCGTGATAGGCGTCTTGCTGACTTTTCGAGTAAGCGCCACCCCATGACACGACGACCAATTCCTGAGCCTGAGTAACCGTAAAGCCGCTCGCTGCAAAAATCATGACCGCCGCAACAGAGGTGCAAGCGCGTTTAGTCAGATGATAAAAAGAATATTTCATCAATTTCTCCATCAAGTTATCTATTGAAAAAAGTAAATTTTATTAAAATTTTATGTTAATTAGTTCGTAAATATAGCAAACTGCGCGAGGACATATACAATTATTTGATACTAATCGAATTCGGAAAATTTTCAAATAATTTGGCGGTTAAGGTGGAAATCTGCGCTGTTTGTCGGGTGAATTCACCAAGCCATATAGCATTTGCAACAATGCAGTTAATCTTCCGCTAAATTTATTTCGAATCTGATTTATCAGTTGTGGTAAAACACTGTTTTTTTAGTCAGTCATTGCTATTGTCAGGGGAGAGAAAATGCGCAATCGTCAGCATGGAGCGATGGAATATAGCGAACCGCCTTGTGAGCTTGACAACGTTCGAAGGTATCGGGTCGGTCGGGTTCGTGAACAGTTGCAGAAACACGACGTAGCTGGGGCGCTGCTGTTCGATCAGTTGAACACACGTTACGTAACGGATGCAACGAATATGCAAGTGTGGTGCTCGCACTATGAGGCGCGTTGTGCATTCATAGCGACCGAGGGTCCAGTCATTCTATTTGACTTCGGCGACATGCCGCATCTTGCGGAGGATTTGCCAACTGTTGACGAATATCGTGTCATCACACCATTTTATTTTTTCGCAGCCGGACCTCGCTGCGAAGACAATGCTCGAAAGTTCGCCCGTGAAATAACAGATCTTGTAGAAACTTATGGTGGAGGGAATCGCCGAATTGCTGTTGATCGCTGCAGTTTTCTGGGGTTGCAGTCATTGATGGGCTGCGGACTCGAAATCATTGAGGGACAGGATGTCATGGAGGTTGCCAGAGTCATTAAGTCAGAGGAAGAGTTGTGTTTGATGCGGCATGCTGTCCATGTTTGTGAGACCGCGGTTGCCAATATGCGTGAAGCGATGACACCTGGAATCACCGAAAATGCACTCTGGTCGAAGCTTCACGAAACCAACATCGCACTTGGAGGCGAATGGATAGAAACCAGATTGCTCTCTTCGGGTCCGCGCACCAATCCGTGGATGCGAGAGTCTTCAATGCGGCAGATTCAAAGGGGTGAAATGATGAGTTTCGACACTGACTTGATTGGACCCTATGGCTACTGTTGCGACATGTCGCGTTCCTGGATCTGCGGCGAGGAAAAACCAACTCCAGAGCAGGCACATCTCTATCAACTGGCGGCAGAACAGATTCGCTTCAATACGGAACTTCTGAAGCCTGGGACGAGTTATGCAGAATTATCGGAAAAAGCGTGGTCGATACCGGATGAATTCAAGGATCGACGCTACGGTGTAATTATTCATGGAGTCGGCTTGGCAGACGAGTATCCGAGCATCAAGCATTACATGGATTTCGACATGAAAGGTTACGACGGAGTTTTCGAGCCAGGTATGACTTTATGCGTCGAGTCATACATCGGTTCAATTCACGGCGGAGAAGGCGTCAAACTTGAAGAACAGGTACTGATCACAGATACCGGATACGAAATGCTGACTGCCTATCCGCTGGAAGATTGGTAAATAAATTTCAGCAGCGATTTCTAGAAGAATCGACCTTTCACGATATCGTGTGTGAACTCGAACAAAGAATCTAGAGCAGGTCCCAACTCCGCAATTCTAGGGTCAGTGGTTGTTCCTCTGCAGAAGCGAGCGTAGATTTGCATGAAGATGATGCAGTGCTTGAATGCAGTCAGAACGCGATAGTAGTGAATATCGGAAAGATCTCGCCCACTTACTTGTGCATAGTAATCTGCAATTTGGCGACGATTCATCCAACCGGGAGTTGTTGAAGTCGGCATTTGTCCCACTTTATTCAGAGCCGGGGGGTCTCCAGGTTCAACCCAATAGCTTAGCAAAGTCGCGAAATCGAACAATGGATCACCTCTTGTGCACATGTCCCAGTCCAGCAGCGCAATTGGTGTGATGTAGTCTTGCGAATCAAGTACGATGTTATTCAACTTGAAATCGTTGTGCAGGAGTGTGTGTCCTGCATCCGGCACAGGATGATCGGTCAGCCATTTAATGATAATTTTGACAGAGGCTGGTGATTTACGATCGCGATATACGTCTTCAGCCGCCACATAGTATCTTTTTACCCAGCCCTTTACGGCTCTCTCCAAAAATCCTTCGGGCGATCCGAGATCGTCGAGCCCGACGCGGGTAGGATCAACAGATTGGAATTCCACCAGAACTTCAATAATCATTTTTGAGAGACTTGTAGTCATATCGTGCAGATGCTCCGGGAGTTCCATGTGGATGACTGCTCCGGGTCGATATTGCATGATTAGAAATGGGGTGCCAAGCACTTCAGTGTCTTTGCATAACAGGATGCCTTTTGGTGCCAGAGGAAACTGTTTCCACAATCGTGAGGTAACCCGAAACTCACGTGCCATGTCGTTTGCTCCCGGTGGAAGTGGACCAAGCGGCGGCCTGCGCAACACATGCCGTTCTCCGTCAAGCATGATCATGAAATTCAGGTTCCCGAAACCGCCTATGAACTGTTGAGGCGGAGGATCGGCACCGAAATCAAATCCCTGTCTGGCAAGGTAGCTTTCCAGGTTCTTCCAATTCTGCGGCTGTTGGTGTTGTGGAGGAAAAAATCTGTCTGTTGTGAGTTTCAATCAAATATTACCTGACCGTGTCTGAAAGGACTATTAAAATACAAAACTTACTTTGAGTTTATCAAACAGGACTAATAGTGCCGATTCCGATTGCTGGATATGCCGACCGATGGTCAGTCGGTCAGAATGAAAATATTGAGTTCAAGGTTAGCAGTCAATTTAGCAAACCCTACTCAGTGAGGCTGGTTCGAATCGTATGCGCAGATCCCAATCCAGACGGTCCAGGCATCATTGAAGAAGACATGTCTTCCGTTTTTTCAGGGGAGTTTTCATCAAGAAATCAAGATGTTCAATTGGGTTCCTATGGGATCGTTTTGGTCAATCGACGTCTATCTCATCCGGACGGATATACCATAGCAGTTACAATCTGGCCGACCTTGGTTGATGCAGGTGTTCAGGGAATTTTGTGCCTTCAGGATCAGAGCGGGAATCGGCTGATTGAATTGAGAATCAACTCCGTTGGGCAGGTTGCTGCAGTAATTGACGGAGGTTCCGGTTCTTCGCAAGAATATGCTACCGGTCTGACGTTGCGCGAAAGGGCGTGGTATGCAATTTGCCTCTGTGTTGATCGAAAACAGAATCGACTGGGCTTGATTCAAACTCTCAAAGAAGATGACTTCGTTGACAACGATTCTGGTGAGGTTTGGCATGATTGCACTAATTTGCCGTCGCTGCAAGATGTGGATAAATTGTTGATTGCATCGTCTGGCGGAAATCCTCTTGTTGGTTTTTTCAACGGCAAGATTGAACAGCCGAACATATTAGCGCGTACTTATGATGTGGAAGAATTGTCTCATCGAGCACCGTACAGGGAGGGAGACTCGTTGTTGGCTCTATGGGATTTTTCAAAAGATATCAGCACACAGGAAATAAGGGAAATCGGCCCACTGCATCTGGATGGGAGTTTGGTGAATTGCCCTGCGCGAGCAATGCGAGGCTCAAACTGGACAGGGAAGGAGATGTGCTGGCGGCATGCACCTGAAGAATATGGTGCGATACATTTTCACGACGACGACATTTATGACTGTCAGTGGAAAACCGATTTTAGTTTCAAGGTACCTGGGAATTTTCGCAGCGACATGTATTCGATGCGAATCGAATGTGAGGATGCGTACGAAGATATTCCATTTTATGTACGGCCTCAGACCAACAAGCCTCAAGCGAAAATTTGCGTGCTTGTGTCTACGTTCACCTATACGGTTTATACGAATCAGGCTCGTTCTCTTCAAAAGGTGGAATATGAAAAACTTGTGCAGGAAAGGGGAACAAGGCCTTGGAATCCAGATCAGGTTCAGGATTATGGCCTTTCGACTTATAACAATCACCGTGACGGTAGCGGAATCTGTTACTCGTCCAGATTACGCCCTTCGTTGACTATGCGTCCCAAATACATCACGATATGTCGGCCTTATGCCGAATCGGGAATGAGACATCTGCCGGCAGATACACACCTGTTCGCTTGGTTGGAAAATCAGGGGCAGGATTTTGACGTGATAACTGATGAAGATCTGCACGAAGAGGGAGTTGAACTTCTTCGCCCGTACAAGGTTGTCATGACACCTAGTCATCCAGAATATCACACCACGAATACATTGAATGCAATCTATGAATACACTAGATCAGGTGGACGACTCATGTACCTCGGCGGAAATGGATTCTACTGGAAGGTTGCTGTAAACGAGAATTTGCCTGGCATGGTGGAGATTCGCCGTGCTGAGGGCGGAATTCGTACTTGGGCAGCAGAACCGGGAGAGTACTACAATTCGCTCGACGGTGAATACGGTGGGATGTGGCTGCGAAACGGCCGACCTCCGCAAAGACTAGCAGGTGTCGGATTTACTGCACAAGGTGATTTTCAAGGCACTTACTATCGTCGCAACAGTGACCTTGACGCAAAATATGAGTGGGTATTTGACGGTGTCGAAGATGAAATTCTAGGGGATTTCGGACTGAGTGGCGGTGGAGCAGCTGGATTTGAACTGGATAGAGCGGATTTTTCACTGGGTACACCACGCAATACCGCGGTGCTCGCTAGTTCGGAAAATTATCCGAAGCATTTCGTTTTGGTGCCGGAGGAAATTCTGAGTCATATTGCGACCCGAAGCGGAAAACCAGTTTCCGAATTGATTCGGTCGGATATTGTCATATTTGAGACTGCGAAAGGAGGGGGTGTCTTTTCCGTCGGTTCGATCACTTATTGCGGAAGTCTGCCGTGGAATAACTTTGACAATAACATTTCCAGAATGACTGCCAACGTTCTCAACCGGTTCTTGGAAGTATAATCAGGTAGAAATCAGCCATAGTTCATTCTTTGCCGCCAAGTTTTTTGATGAATATGCGAATAACTTATAAAAACCTTTTTTAATTAAATAGATAGAGAAGCTTAACATGGATCCCAACAACCCGAGAAATCTTGGAAAAGTTGAATGGTCAGGTGAAAATCCTGGTATCTACCTTAAAGAAGATCCTGATGGCGACTGGAGTTCGCTCGGAATTTTCTTTCGTGTAACACTGTCACCGTACGGAGCAGGAAACACGATGATCGTGTTGGAAAAGCCGAATGAAGGGTTGGGATTACCGGAGGCAAACAACATTTGTCTGACGGACAACAGGGAATTGACAGATTACCTGATACGCGATTTCATGTCGAAATTTGCTTCTTTCAAGGGGAAAAAAGGATTGGAGTCTATGACTTACCGAGAGATAGACGAAGTGACCAGCAAGGGTGATCTGCGAGAGTATCGTACTGAATCGGTAATTTCCAAGGATTTGGAAGTGGTGATGACGTGGAGTGAACTTGGGGAACCGTTCGCAGCGGAGGTGGCAGTCGAAGTGTCAGCGACAGGAGAGCACGAAATGTACAGTGTGTTTCTTGAAGCGAAGCGCGCCAGTATTGCAGTCAACGGGCATTACTTTCCGGGAACTGTTACATCTAGGAATTTTCTTGGACGTGAGACGAGCACTGCATTCATGGCTATTTCGGAAACTTGGATCAGCCCCGACGGATAATTTTTATTGCTACACCTCTTGTTGGTTAATCGGCGCTGATATCAGGGCGGTCGGTCACTTTACCGACCGTAGCTAGAAGTTCGCCTTGTTCAACCAATCCTCGGTGACATCGTACGAAAGCGACTCCAGCCACGGGAAATTGGATTCTGACGGGTGTTGTTTCGATGTGGTCGAGATTGTGAACAAAACCTACGATGTCTCCTGTGGAAACAACATCACCTGGATTGAACCTGGGTTCGAATAAACCCCGATGAGTGGTGTAAATATGTTGTGCAACATCGTCAATTTTCAAAATTGTAGCGGGCTCTTGTCTGGATTCAGGTTCGCCTGGCAACACATTCAGGA
This sequence comes from Arenicellales bacterium, assembly GCA_965219265.1. GTDB lineage: Bacteria > Pseudomonadota > Gammaproteobacteria > Arenicellales > JAJDZL01 > JAJDZL01. The sequence continues at coordinate 1,577,638 of OZ244730.1, read as the reverse complement.
ATTTCAGACAGTTGGCAATGCCTCTCTCACCAATCTTCAGTATTTCTGGCGATACTTGTCCACCCCCGCCTAATTCAGCAGCGATATTCGGTAGATTGTTTCGAACAGCAGCGTAATTTACACTCCGGTTGTCATTGAGACTGCCCATCAGCCAGATATGAGGGCTACCGAAAATATCCGCAAGATTGAAATTTAGCTTTGACAGCGCTGCATCTTCATATTGAAGTGCCATCGCACAAGGTGAAAACCAAGCGGCTTTACCACCGGAATGTAGATCGATAACTGCATCGCAGACCGGCATTACGGCTTTTTCTACAAAATTGGCAATCATCGCAGTTGGTGTGCCATCCGGGTCGCCTGGAAATGCCCGATTGAGATTGCCGCCATCCACCGGTGATACTCTGGACGATGCACGAACTGCCGGAGCATTCAGTGCAGGAAGAACGATAATGCGTCCACTAACTTTCGCTACTTCCACTTCATGCAGAATTTTCAATAACGCTACCGGCCCCTCGAATTCATCTCCGTGAACACCACCAATCAGAAGAACAGTCGGCCCGCTGCCATTGATAACAACTCCGGCAGGAATAGGAATGTAGCCAAGAGCTGTTCGGTTGTCCGAGTACTTGAGACGCAGATGACCGAACCGCTTGCCTCGCGTTGTGAAATCAAGATTCGTTGAAATGCGGGTTTGATTCCACAATGGTGGTGCAAAATCCATCTCTACAAAAAATCATTTATCGAGGTTGCATTCGCAATCAAGGTGTCATCCTGGTTATAGGCACCAATTAACTGAATTCCAAGTGGTAAATTATTGGGCCCGAATCCCGCTGGCAATGTAATGGTTGGGACTTTCAGCAAAGTCCACATTCGGCTGAAAATCGGGTCTCCGGTACTCTCTAACCCTTCGGGCGCTTCGCCGGGAGCGCTTGGTGCCAACAAAACGTCAAAGTCTTGGAATATATGTTGCAGTTTGCTCTGCAAAATTTCTCCCTGTCTTTTGGCTTCTTGGTAGTCTTCGAATGTTGTTTGCAGTCCAAGCTCAATTAGTTCGATAAATTGACTGCTGAGCGAATCTCTGTCTAGGAGAAAATCAGATACAAGCGACGAATGAGCAACCTCATATTGCATTACGATCGCGTGAGCTTGAGCAAGTAAATCATCCGATGGCCCAACTTCGATCTCCGAAACCTGTAGCGACTGGTTTGCAAGATTGTCAGCAATTTTGTCGATCAAATCTCTTTGACACTGATCAGCCTGATGCCAATGAGGGGTTCGTACGAGCCCAATGCGTAGGGTATTTGACGAGGGTATCGTATTCGGGCGAGCACCGAGAAAGCTGTGGCGAATCAATGCAAGGTCACGTACTTCTCGTACGAAAAATCCAAGCGAATCCAGGCTAAGAGCAAGTTCGCAGACACCGTTTAGGCTGAATGCTCCATGGCTGGCCTTGTAGCCCACAACACCACAATAAGCCGCAGGTCGTGTCACTGAACCTGCTGTCTGTGTACCTAATGCTACTGGAAGCATATAGTCCGCAACGGCGGCAGCGGATCCCATAGACGAACCGCCGGGTGTGTGTGTCAGTGCATGTGGGTTGCGTGTTTTACCGGGTTTGAAGTATGCGAATTCTGTAGTTTCTGTCTTGCCGGGAATAATTGCACCAGCACAAATACAGCTTGTCACGCAGGCAGCATCACGAATGGGATAATATCCTTCATAAAGAGGGCTTCCCCTGGTTGTTGGCATATCTGTCGTATCCATAATATCCTTGATGCCCACAGGGATACCAAATAGAGCATTGTCAGGAGTTTCAGTGTCCAATATTTGCGCAGTTTCCATAGATTTATCAGGGTTTAAAGTCGTGAAGGCAAGTACTTCCGGGTCTCTTAAACTGATTCTCTCAAGACAGGCTTCAAGCAGTTGACTTGGTTTTAGCTCGCCGCTGTCAATCAAATAAAATAATAGTGATAGCGACATTTCATTGAAATTTGACATATTGATTACTCGTTTAGATTATCGAGAGCTCTAGAGAACAGTGTAAGGGGGTAGCGGTAAATTCCACCTCCAATTCGTCCAGCGACTCCTGTGTTATCAATTATGCCAAGGCTAACGATTGGTGTAGATTTCTTATCCATAGCCACACGGGCACATAATCCTGTTCGTAAATTTAGTGCCCCGAATCCGTCATGGATACGAGGAAGCAGCAATTCAGGCAGTCTGCCAGCATCATTCGGCAGAAAATTTTCAAATGTCTGTTGCTGAACGGGTGAGTATGACACGGCCATAGCACCAAATCCGGCTACATCGACGATTGCGCTATCACCGATCGCCCCCAGAGCACGATTGTTCGGGAATTCTCCCAAGTCACCAACAGGTGCCTGCGCATCTGTTGTAATCCATTTATCTGGCCGGCCACCAAGCTGAATACCAACCGTAGAACCATTGCCGCCGGCTGCAATTATCAAACTGCATTCAGGAATTCCAGCTCCACTTTGCAAAATACACTTGCATACTGCCATCCAAAGATTGAGAAAAAAACTCGGGCTGTCTTGTAGGAATTTCAGCCCACAGGGTGTGCTTTCTTGGAGCATCGGTTGCAACAGGTCAACCAGGTTCGCGGTGGCGGCCACGGTGCAACCATGACAATCATCACCTTCGGCAAGTGCGCCCGAAGCAATGGAAATCAAGTCCAAATTTTGGAACTCACACTCATTCAGTGCTTCAATAAATTCACCGTTCAACCATTTCAAGTGAGATACGACAGAGGAGCTGTACATTCCAAGGCGCATTGCCGCTCCACTTCCGCCGTTGATCGGAGAGAATGCACGATTGCTTGGATTTTTCTGGTCGACAATCTCGTGAAGCCACATGGATGCAGAAACCACTCCCGCGAGTGGTACGACGGTCGAATAATTCTGCGCAGCCTCCAGTAAGACCGTTCCGTCAAGTATCATCCGCTTGGCTTCATTAAAATTCTGAGCTCGGTTTTCATAAACCAAGGCCGCACAAGCAGAATTCAGTATGGGAACAGTAATCTGGTCGGTAGAATCAAAAGAAGGTCCGGCGTGCAGTATGACATTCTGATTCAGGTTAAGGGCTTCAGCAGCGACCCGATTCGAACTCCAGCGCGGTCGAACGCCCAATATCTTTTCCAGCGCGGCTTGGTCACTCGCATGCAAATCAGAACGATTGTTCAGTTCCGTCATGCTAGTTGCTAAACGGGTTCGGATACTGACTGTCTGATGTTCTAAGCCATATTGCCTTTGCGGTGGTGTAGTCTAGCACTGCCTCAATTCCACCTTCTCTGCCGTGACCAGACAAACCGAATCCTCCAAATGGCGCCATTGGCGATACTCCTCGATAGGTGTTCACCCAGACAACTCCCGCATTCAGTTCTCTCATCATTCTATGTGCACGGGTAAGGTTGTTGGTGAACACTCCCGCGGCCAATCCGTAACGTGTATCGTTTGCCATCTCTACAGCCTCTTCTTCTTCATCAAAAGACTGAACTGAAAGCACCGGACCAAATAATTCAGTTTTTATGGATGGCGCGTCAGAACTGCTGGAGCAGTCAAGAATTGTCGGCTCATAAAACTGTCCGGGTCGATCCAACTGTTTTCCTCCTGCAATCAGCGTAGCACCAGATTCAATGGATTCCGAGACAATCCTATTTATATTTTTGAGTTGGCGCATCGTACAGAGCGGCCCCATTTGCGTATTGGAGTTCATTGGGTCGCCGATGACAATTCGTTTGGCTGATGTTGATAATTGATCTAGGAACTGATCCTTGATTCTTTCAGAAATAATGAGCCTTGAACCAGCAACGCAACTTTGACCTGATGTCATAAAGATGGCAGCCAGTTGAGCATTCACTGCACTTTCGATGTCGGCATCGTCAAACACCACGAACGGCGACTTACCGCCGAGTTCCAATGACGTGCTGGCGAGACTGACGGCAGAGTTTCGGACTATATGCCGCGCAGTTTCCGGGCCTCCGGTAAATGCAATATGCGCAATTCTGGGATCGGAGGAAAGAGTCTTGCCGCAGTTCTCGCCGAAGCCACAGATTATGTTGATCGCTCCAGGTGGAAATTCGGCCTCGTTAACCAGCTTGGCAAATTCGAGCATCGGTGCAGGAGCATCTTCCGAAGCTTTTACTACAATTGTGCATCCCGCGGCAATAGCTGGACCAATTTTTACCGCGGAAAGAAACAGCGGACTGTTCCATGGAACGATTGCAGCAACGACTCCTTTCGGTTCTCGTTGAAGCCAGACTTCTGTATCCGGATGATCTATGGGAAGGTGCGACCCTTCAAGCTTATCGGCCAACCCGCCATAATATCGGTAGAATTCGGCTATATAAGCAGTCTGAATCGTAGTTTCCCGAATTGGCTTTCCAGAATCGAGGGTATCCAGTTGCGCAAAATGTTGTGACTTTTTTTCGAGGAGGTCGGCTAGGCGATGGAGGAGTTTCCCACGTTTTGTAGCACTGAGAGATGTCCAGTCGTTTCGTTGCAGTGCACTTTCAGCCGCGGATATTGCATCTTGTGTTTCTGTGACATTCGCCGCAGGCATTCTAGCCCACGCCTCGCCTGTTGCTGGGTTAACGCTTTCGAATGTGCCGCCTGCATTCACAAACTGGCCGCAGATGTAGTTTCTAAATTCTTTCATTGTATTGGGCGTTCAAAAAGCAGTTCTCGTTATTCATGTAAAGGGATTCTCCTTCGATACCACTCAATTCCATATTTTTCGACTTGCTCGCGAAATTCATCGTTCTTGAGAGATTGCTTCTAGAATCAACTCAACACGCTGGGGAATGGTTGTCTCGTCAATTTCCCAAGAAAGAAGAGCTCGATCCGAAGAAGTAAGGTGTTCGCCATAGAGCATGAGGTCAACATCAGACTCGGGAGAAAATGTCTCCATGGCTCTTGACCCAAATAGCACAACTCGCTCAACCCGTTCATTAGAGGCAAGTATGCTAAAGATCGTTTTACGATGTTTATCTTTAAGTCCATCATTCATTCTGCACGTATCTGCTCCAAAGTCTGATATAGCCGGTCCAGTGGTGGAAAAAACTGGTTCTTGATCAACTCTTCTGCTACCAGTGCTTATTCTTTGTTATAGATATGGCTTAACTTATTACGCTCGTCTATAGCCTTAAGGAATAATTCACAATCATCTTCGTTCAGGTACGATACTTGAAAACTCTGTCGAATCACATCCCGCGGAGTTTTCATGTCACTTCCTTGATAGTAAAGCAAGTCTTTCAAAACTTTCCAACTGAGTTCATAGGTGAACATAAACGTCCGTACTAATCCCGCCAATCCAAGATTCGAGTAATTGTCTTTCTTGTAAGCATCCTCCAATTGCAAAAACGCATTCTCAAAATTTTCAAAACGCTGATGCCAGCGCGCTTCACTGCTATTGGTCATTATTAACATCTCCAAATCCCAAGGCACCGAGGTTTGATTTGATAGCGGCATCAGCGGTCTGTAGCGTTAAGAGATGTCCAGTCGTCTCGATGCAGTGCATATTCAGCCGCAGATATAGTTTTTTATTTCATTCATTGTATTGGGCATTCAAATAGTAGTTCTCGTTACTCAGATTAATCGCGGCCATCGGTCGCATTCACTAGGAATTCCGATTTCCAGCCGGACTTGAAGACGGAAGAAAAGTAAAAGACATACTCGAATTTTACTCCAGATTCCATGATTGTGAATCTATCTAGTGCTGCCCTGAATCACACTGGATGCAAGGTAATGATTTGTTGGGTTTCGTTATAATCGATTCTCATGTTTATCTACTCGAGACGAAATATAAAATGACTGAAGTGCGATGGGCTACACAGCCTTATAACGGTTACGCCATTCGTCAGCCTCTGCTGCCAGATGAAATCTTCCAACATGTCGGGCCAACGACTCCAGCAGGAGAGTATTTACGGAGGTTCTGGCATCCAGTTGCGATGTCTTCACAGCTGGATAGCGGGTTTCCAGTTGCCATCAAAATTCTTGGCGAAGATCTGGTCGTTTTCCGAGATTTGAGCCAGCGAATTGGTGTGCTTCATAAACACTGCGCTCACAGACGAGCTTCATTGGAATTCGGTCGCATCGAAAATCAGGGAATTCGATGCTGTTATCACGGCTGGCATTTCGATATAGACGGTACGATTTTGGAAACTCCCGGAGAGCCACCTGACAGCAACATTCGTCATCGAATCTGTCAGGGCGCTTACCCTACAAAAGAATTCAAGGGCTTGATTTTCGCTTATATGGGCCCTCCGGATCTAAAACCGGGATTTCCCTTTCTTGATGCAATGCAGATAGAGGGTCATGATCTGGTTCCATACTCCATCCATTCCCCAAACAACTGGTTACAGGAATCAGAGAACGCCATTGACCCTTTTCACAGTGTCTTCTTGCATGGACGCATCAGTGGCCCGCAGTTTCCCGGACTTGAGCATTTCGTCGATTTGCCTGTGGTTTCCTACCGCAAACGAAAAGGTGGAGTCGTTTATGCTCATGCTCGCCGCAGCGGTGATTTGCTTCGATTTCGATTTCATGACTATTTGCTGCCGAATATGGCGCAAAATGGTGGTATGTTTCAAGTTATGGATAAACCCAAAGCTTTCGGACGTACAAGTTTGACAAAATGGGTAACTCCGCTCGATGACACCAGCAGTCGCAAGTTCGGCTGGCGCCATTTTAATGACAATGACGAAGTGCTTCGGCAGGGCAGTCGCGACGAAGTTGGATGGGAAACAGTTGATTTCTACGGCCAGACAGCCCATCGCAGCTACGAAGAACAGCAGAGCAACCCGGGCGACTGGGAAGCATGGACCAGTCAAGGTGCAATGAATATTCACAAACGGGAGTATCTTGGCACAACTGATGAAGGGGTAGGCATGCTTCGGTCCTGGCTAAAACGCGATATCCAAGCTGTGGGAAAAGGCAAATCCCTACCTGTGTTAGAAGGCACACCAGAAAATCCGATTGTTACCTATGGCGGCGATACCGTGCTGTCAATTCCCAAGGCTTCAAAAAATGATGCTGCAATGGTCAAATCCGTCATTCAGACCGTAATTGATATTTATCTGGAGGCGGGAGAGCGTAGCGATGGAGACAGAGTGTCGTTCATCCAGCATGAACTCGCATCGAAATTTCCCGGTTCGATTTGAAGTCGGGTGCTGCAGGATACTTGCACAAACCCGTTTTTCCATCGGTAAGCTGCATAAACGCTGTGTGAATGTGGCCGTACATGGCAATTCCTGACCCGCGACCGGGGCTCATCAACATTAAGCCTTACATGGTATCGATGAATGTCGATACCCGGCCCAATATTAGAATCAACATCTCATCCAATGAGAGTGCGCTGGGACCAGGCGCTACAGTTCGCACTGCCGCACTTGAGGCAGCGAGTTGTATGGAAAGGTATGCCGAAAGCGCTGATTCAACCCTGTCTACAGCGATTGCATCTAACTACGGCTTGGATCCTGCCGGTGTTGTGTGCGGGAGTGGTTCGGATGATTTGCTGGCTCGTTTGGCACGAGCCTATCTTCGGGCAAACGACGAATTGATTTGCAGTGTGAATGGGTATCAGAAAATTCCGAATTACGCTTATGCAAACGATGCTCTTCCGGTACGGGCGATTGACAATGAGTTTACCGCGGACGTCGATCAGCTTCTGAGTTGTGTAACGAATAAAACGAGAATGGTGATGATTGCCAATCCGGATAATCCTACTGGAACCTGGTTGACCAAGGCGGAAGTGAAACGGCTTCAGAGTCAATTGCCGGAAAATGTCCTTTTGGTGCTGGATTCCGCATATTACGAGTATGTGGATAACAATGATTTCGAGGATCCAGCGACCTTGGTCGAGCAACACCAAAATGTTGTGATGACTCGAACGTTTTCAAAAATTTACGGACTTGCGGGAGTTCGTTTGGGTTGGTTGTACGCACCTCCAGAAATTTCTGTAGTCGTTCGCAAAATCGGCACAACCTTTCCGATCTCGAACATAGCCTGTGATTGTGGATTAGCCGCACTGGCGGATGAGTCGTACAAGCAGCATGTGCGTGACTATAACGCCAGAGTCAGAACTGAATTTACAGAGGCATTGTACCAACTCGGAGTCAAAGTCTACCCAAGCCAGACCAATTTCGTTCTGGCCAATTTCGAAAACCATGAGCCATCAACTGTGGAGATTTATGAGGCTCTTGTGAATCGCGGAATTCTGGCTCGAAGACTGGCTTCACCAGCATTTGCGGACTGTATTCGATTCACGATTGGTTTGGAAGAGGAAATGCGCGAAGTTGCTAATACTTTGCGTCAATTGTTAAGCTGATGAATAAGCGTACTAGTGTGTCACCAATAACGGGCGCCTCGATAATCCAAGCTTTCAAAGAAGCTGATATACGAACAGTCGTTGCGTTGCCGGACATCGTAACTTGCGAAACCGTGCTTTGGCCGATTTCTTCTGACAAAAGTTTTCAGTTTGTGCCGGTATGCAAGGAGGATGAAGGCGTGTCAATCTGCGCCGGCCTCTCGTACTGCGAACATCGTGCTGTCTTGCTGATGCAGCATACCGGTTTCTTGGACTCGATCAATGCAATTCGGGCAATTGCGGTGGAGTACCAGTTGCCGATTGTCATGGTGGTCGGACTACAGGGCATGGAAACAGGAATCTCAATGCCCGAATCTGCTAGTGTCGGTATTCGCATGCTGCAGCCGACATGTGACGCAATGGGACTAAAGCACATAGAAATGGCAATTGAGGATGATGCAGCTTCAATTTCTGAATTGATTGGCTCAGCATACAGAACCTCGTATCCTGTAGTGATATTCCTGACTGTTTCTCCAGTGTAAACCGACGATGATGAAGCGCGACGCAGCATTACAAGTTATTGCCGAACACTATCCGGATGGAATTGTGGTAGCGGTATATCAAACCGCATTTGATTGGATGAACATACGCCCGCATTCGTTGAATTATTTATGCACTGGAGCTATGGGGCAGGCTTCATCGCATGGATTGGGTCTTGCCTTAGGCACTCCGAACGAAAAGGTGGTTGTTCTTGATGGCGACGGCAGTCTTCTAATGAATCTTGGAAGCTTGGTAACTGTTGCAAACATGGCACCCTCGAAATTTGTACACTTCGTCAGCCAGAACAATACCTATGAAGTGAACGGCAACTTTCCGATTCCGGGTACAAGCAAAGTAAAGTTCGATGGATTAGCACTTGAAGCAGGTTACAGGCATGCTTTTTCTTATGATGACTGCACGCAGTTCAAAGCGGATATCAACGAAATTTTAAACATGCAGGGTCCCGTGATGGTGTGCCTGCATGTGGAACCTGGAGAAATTTATCCGACTGAATATACAACGATTCACAGTGCTGAATCTCGATCAACTTTTCGCAATGCCTTGAAAGACAGGCTGAACCTTGGTACACCACGATGATCGTAACCACTGCGCTTTCCTCAGTGTTGACAATCGTTTACAACGATCGGAACTGTCTCCTTGGAATAGTCGAATTAGAAATCGGTGTTACCTACACTTCAAATTTTTCAAAATATTTCCGAAACAACTATTGACTTCTAAAGATTAAAACTGCCACTGCAGTAACTTCAAAGGGCATTGCAAATTTTACGCAGATGCCCTAATGTTTCGTACCTCGGACTGCGACAGATAAATGATGGCAAACACAATAAGTACTGAACCGAAAATTGTCCATAAGCTTGGAAACTCGTGAAATGCCAACATCCCTATCACTGCAGCCCAGACGAGTCTCGTACAGTTAACTGGAATTACGACCGTTGCGTCGTACATCTGTAAGGATTTTGTCATTGCGAGTTGACCGATAGCCCATAGCAATCCAATTAAAATCGTTTCAACCGACTGCAAGAGTGTCATGGGTGTCCATACTGGAATTGCAAAAATTACGGATACAAAAATGGTAACAAGTAGTGACCATGTCAGAATCACGACGGGTGTTACTGTACGAGAAAGCACTTTTGCAACGACTAGCGCCAGGCCCCAGGTCAGCGAAGACAGCAGGACTGCATAGACTCCCAGGGAGGCTTCGATATAGCCTGGACGCAAGATCGCAATGATTCCAACAAATGTGACCATTACGCTGACCCAGCGGTGTAAATACATGGTTTCGCCGAGAAAAATGACAGACATGATAACGGCGAAGACAACACCGACAAAACTGAGGGATGTAGCTTCAACAAGCGGGGTCAGCGTCAAAGCAAAGAAATAAATTACATTTGAAATCGCAAGTAGAAAGCCGCGAAAAATGAGCAATCTTTTACGTTGTGCCCGATATAGACGCTGTTTTCTGAATATTGAAAGAACTACAAGAAAAACCAGTCCTACAACACTGCTAACAAACGAAATTTGAAAACTGTGAATTTCCTGTCCAAGGTGTCGCACCAGCGCCTGCATGGTAGCAAGAAACAGTGTCGAAGTTGCCATTAGCAGGATAGCCCCTGTGGCTGGTGGGAATTGAATCACTTCTTCAAATTAGTCACAAATTTTCATATTAACTGTTGGAAAGAATTCCTTGTAGACGGTTACTAATTTTGAGTAGTGAAATCGTAAATATTCATTAGTTCACAATTCACTTTGAACAATGTTATGTAGCAGAAAAATTCGTAGAAAGGAAAAGTCTAGTCATAGTTGAACTATTCTGCGCTTAGAACCAAAGCGTCTGGGGCATTCCAGCAAATCTCTATTTGCGTACCGGAATCCAATGGAGTCTGATCTGGCCTCTGTTCCACCAGGAATGGCTTGTCTACTCCAACATCGACAAAAACATCCATTAGATTGCCGGAAAAAGTATAGTGAATGACCGTACCTGGAATTCGATTGTCAAATTCATTTTTCTGTCCCGGCATGCCAATAGCAAGTTTTTCTGGTCGAATGCCAATGCAGAGAGGTCCGAAAGTGGATTCATCTTCAGTAGAAATTTTGGCATGAATTTTCATGTCATTCAGTATTTTCAATTCGGCGCCCCCTTCTGACTTGCTTGATAGCGTTGCATCCAGCAGATTGATGCGGCCGATAAAATCGGCAACAAAGGAACTTCGGGGGAAGTTATAGATTTCCCTTGCTGTGCCGACCTGTTCAATCTCGCCGTTTCTCATTACGGCGATTCGGTCGGACATATTCATTGCTTCCGTTTGGTCATGAGTAACGAAGACAGTTGTAATTTGCAGTTCCTGTTGAATTCTACGCAGTTCTACCTGCATCGCCTCTCGCAGCTTTAGATCGAGCGCACCGAGAGGTTCATCCATAAGTAGAACTCTTGGCGGATAGGCGACGGCACGCGCGACGGCGATTCGCTGAGCCTGTCCGCCGCTGAGTTCTGAGGGATAGCGCGCTTCTACACCAGGCAGGCGTACCAGTTCAAGTAATTCTGTTACCCTGTCGTCGATGTTCTCCTTCGGAGTACGTCGCTCCCGAAGGGGGAAAGCGATATTTTCCTTAATGGTGAGGTGCGGGAAAAGAGCATAGTCCTGAAATACCATTCCAATTTCCCGTTTCTGGGGTGGAAGATTCGTAATTTCTTCGTCTCCCAATAGGATCTGACCCTGGTCTGGATCATTGAATCCCGCGATCAGTCGAAGCGTAGTCGTTTTGCCGCAACCGGAGGGACCAAGGAGGGTGATGAATTCACCCTCCTTGATTTCCAGATTTATCGTTTTAAGGGCGCATACACTGCCAAATGTTTTGGCGACATTTCGCAGAACGACGCGTTGCGACATCGTTGATGTTCAGTAGATATGGGACAATTCAATGTTACTCGGCGACCGCCCTGGTCCACTGATCGGTCCAGTCTGCGATGATGACTTTCGAATAATCGACCCTCAATTGATTGGCCACTTTCTCGGAATCCAACACTAACATTTCCTCTACAATCGGGTCTTTCGCCATCTCTTCGAATATGCTCTGATTGACGGGAAGGAGGCCGGTTGAGGTTGCCATTATTAACTGGTAGTCAGCTCTGATGAACTCATTGATGTACCATTGAGCCGCTTCGACGTTCTCGCTGTTTTTCATAACGCCAAACCAGCCTTCTGAAGCGACACCTACCAGTTCATCGTTGATGTACGGATGTACGGTTGTCACATTCTGCCCAGCTCTTGTTTTGGCTCGCAGGCACCAACCTGCGTGCACCACTGACGCAACAATGTCGCCAGACTCAAACAACGCCATAGTTTCACCACCACGAGCCCAGAATTTCAATACGTTCATTTCATTGACAAGTTTCAGACCAGGTTCGATGTTGGTTTCATTGCCGCCTTCAGCGAACGTCATACCAGCCAAGGCTGGAAGTCCCCCACCTGAATTAATGTCAGGAATCGAAAGTCTACCGGCAATTTTGGGATGTACGAGGTCGCGAAACGTATTAGGCACCGGAATTCCTTCTTCTGCAAATTTATCCTTGTGATAGCAGATGACTTCCTGGGTTTCCCACGAACCTACCACCCACTCGTTATATCGGCTCGGTGCCAGGAATTCAGTGTTGGGAATCAACTGTAGATCTAATTCATGAAGTACCTCTAGTTCGTGGTAGTCCTTGACTTGAGCAGCAAGAATTTCTACAACGTCAAAAGGCGCTTTGCCGCGAGCAGCGATAAGTTTTGCGAAATTTGCTGCGGGAGACCCCGTAACGTACTCGACTTTTCCACCTTCCGCTTCGAATTTTGACGCGATGTTCTCTGCCTGGTTATCTTTCCACAAACCGCCCCAAGTAGCAACGCGCAGCGTGACATCGTCAAACTTGCCCGCCAGAACTGAAGAAGAAAAGGTGATAAAGACCGTAATTGTCAGACCGATTACGGCGGTTTTAAAAGTATTTAACATTTTCAATCTCCTGAATTTTTTCTAATTGTTTGCTAAATGATTCTGGGGTCTTCATGTAATTTCGTTCACAAATTGGAACATTCGCAATTTAACTCCACAATCGATTCAGCAGGATTCTATATTCCAAACTTCTTTAGTAAATTGCAGATCAGCAGTTCTCATTTTGGCAGTTATATGCCCTAATCCGCAATTAGAAATCTGAGATTAGTAGAATAGCTTTGTACAAAAAGGTATTCGAAAACAATTGGATTTCACCCAATGGGTGAAGCTCAAAACTTATCTCTGAGATACAAGGCTTTTGTAAATTCTACCCCATAAACTGGCAGTCAGTAAACTAATAGTGTTGTCCAATATGAAATGAGTCTGAAGGAGGCAGCGAGTTTCCAATATGAAATGAGTCTGTAGAAAGCGATTAAGCCACAGGCAGAGTCTGGAACAGGGAGTTGATTGGGTTCATCATAAGGAGGATGAAGACAATCATGAAACTCAACGACTTGCGGGGCATTGACCAGCTTCGCGACTTTCTCGACGGCACCCAGGCGGTGGTGTTTGCAGTAGTCACCGATAAGGATGAACGCTATCAATGGATTCAACAGACATTGATCAAGTTTCGCTATGGGCGTTTGTCGAAAGCGGACAAAGGCATCGTAATTCGCTACCTGATGAAAGTGAGCGGGTATTCACGCCAGCAGGTCACCCGCCTAATCGGGCAGTATATTCAATTCGGCCAGGTGCGCCGTCGTCAGTGCACGGTTCGAGGATTTGCCCGGCGCTATAGCGATGAAGACGTGGCACTGCTGGTGGAAGTGGACCGTCTTCACGACACGCCCAACGGTTTGGCGGCGAAGAAGTTGTTCGAGCGTGCCTGGCGTGTACATGGAGAGTTGCGATATCGTCGGCTGTCCGGGATCTCGGTCTCGCATCTGTATAATTTGCGCAAATCCAAAGGCTATAGGCGCCGGCGCGGCGCGCAACGTAACACCTGCGCTCGAACAGTGCGCATTGGCGAACGGCGCAAGCCGCAGCCGCACGGTGGTGCCGGTTATTTACGCGTTGACACGGTACATCAGGGTGACTGGGACGGACACAAAGGTGTGTACCATATCAATGCAGTAGACCAGGTCACGCAGTTTGAAGCGGTGGTTTCGGTGGAGAGAATCTCGGAACTGTATCTGATCCCGGCACTGCAGCAGTTGTTTGACATATTGCCGTTTGAGATTGCTGGTTTTCACAGTGACAACGGCCGCGAATATGTGAATTATCGGGTGGCTGAGCTGCTGGAGAAACTGCACATTGAATTCACCAAATCCCGCGCCAGACATAGTAACGACAATGCGCTGGTGGAATGCAAGAATGGTCACGTGTTGAGGAAACTGATCGGACACGCACATATACCCCAGCAGTGTGCGGCGGCACTGAACGAGTTCCATCGAGAGCATCTGAACCGGTATGTGAATTATCACCGGCCGTGTCTGTTTGCACAAGTGGAAGTTGATGAGCGGGGCCGGCAGCGGCGGCGTTATCGATATGGGGATGTTCAGACGCCCTTTGAAAAGCTGAAGTCGTTGTCGGATGCGGAGCGAAATTTGAAAGCGGGCGTGACGATTGAAACCCTTGATGCGTTTGCGGCTCAGTACAGCGATAATGAAGCAGCCGAGCGTTTACGGTCGGCACGGAAGAAATTATTTTTTTCAATCGACGAACTGCAACGGACTCCAGCTTAAAGGAAAAAGAGCACAGATTAATAGTCCCTATTTTTCAACTCACAGACTGATTTGGCGCGCTCAATGTTTTTTCTTACGGTTGAATAATTTTTTTGAAGAGGCTTAGTTTCAGACTCATTTCCAAATTGGAAAACACTCTAATTTTAACCTCCCGTGTCGGATTGATCATCGTTGCGCAGTTAATGCAGCGCTTTGGGCTGGCACCATTAATTGATCAGCAGTTACCTGCACCGGGCAGCAACCGCGGCTACCGTCAAGGGGCGATTTTCAATATATTCATGTTGCTGTTTCATGAAGGCGGCAAGTGTCTTGACGACGTAAGCCATTTGCAAAAAGATCGGCCGTTGATAAAGCTATTAGGTTGCGGGCAGTTGCCTGGGACCAAGACACTGGGCAATTGGCTGCGGCGCCTGATCTCGCTGATACTCAACCCCTGGTTCCTGAGTTCATGAAACACGAACAGTTCCTCCAATGCTATCATGTTGATTGCCTCCTTTACATGGCAGATCAAAATTCACCCCCGTGTTATAAGAAATATTTCAGTGTTTCCACCCTCGGGCGGAAACACTGAAACCTCCCCCAATGGTCACTTTTCGATGAGCACTTGTGGTTAGTTTACAAGTAGCACTGACGCAGTTTGAATCCACACGCCAGCATCAGCGAAGGATTGCGCTGTAGTCCACGGCGAAACGACTCCACCGACGGATGCTGATAGACGATCCTCGCAATACAGGCCTCGAGCATGGACTCCAACGGCCAGTCATTTCGCCCGCCGCCACTGCGCATGTGACAAAGTGTATCCAGCACCCACGGCCGGTAGCGAGGTGAATACCATTTCCAGGCGATTCAGGTCGCTGAATTCATCCAGCGTTTTCCAGTCAAATAGAGTATGATTCTCAGGTGTCATAAACGAGTCTCCTTGGGGCAATTTGTGTAGTTCAGTTTTCATTGATAATAGTCCGTAAAGAATCGCTTACGACACTTGTTCGTGAATTAAATCAACGCGTTGTACATGCCTTTAGGGGTGTTGCTGGCCCCGTCATGGAGTGAGGGGAAATTTCAGGAATTCGCGTGAAAACCCAAGTCTTTCGGTTTCTCAGGCTGATTCTTTGGGGGAAACATTTTGCAACCCTATAATTTCCTCAGTGTTGACAATCGTTTACAGTGATCGAAACTGTCTCCTCAACCACGCTATAGAATTTTCTTTCACTATGATATTTGGTTTTCAGAGTTTCAATAATGATTGCCCGATAGGGTGTTAGGGAATTGAAGTCAGGTCAACCAGACATTATGAATTGCCGAGTTGCCCACCCTGATAATTGGCAGCGTTGATGCCCGACTGGTTAATCTTTCTTGTGAGAGAGTGCGTCTTTTACCGAGAGACACTTGAGGAATGGGTGCTTAATTCTACGACATTCGATCAACTAGTATCCTGTGAACCACCCACTTTCAGAAGCGTATCAAGCCCGATCACCTTTTGAACTAGCAATAGTAGAAAGAGACAGATGATAATGACTAGTGTAGCTGAAGCCATAAGGCTGGGTTGGATATCGTTTTCAAGCGCAAAGAATATTTCGACTGGATAAGTAACGAAACCAGGAGCGCTCAGAAAAATCGCTACTGGAACATCGGAGAATGAAACCATGAAAGCGTATAGCGCGCCTGCATAGACTCCGGGCATAATAACTGGCAGCGTAACGCGTAAAAAGGCGCGTCTCGGTGATGCTCCGTGTATCACAGCGGCTTCCTCTAGTCGTGTATCAAATCTCTGTAGGATTGCAGTGACTGTTCCAACTACGTAAGGGGTGGCGATAAAAATATGCCCGAGCGCGAGACCTACGAGAGTGCCGTGCCAATTAAGTCCGGTAACGTCACTAATCCAATAAAGCAACTGCAGGAAAGCGATTCCGGTTACTATCGCAGGAATTTGCAGGGGAGCGCGGAAAATCGCACTGATCAGCGCTTTTCCTGGAACGTTACTGCGTACTAGACCAAGCGCGGCGGGTACGCCCAACAGGCAGGCGAAGAGTGACGCTATTGTCGCGAGAGCGAAACTCAACACCAGCGCTTCAATCTGTCCTTCCGGAATTTGAGTGTACCAATACAAAGACAATGTTTCAGGTGGGAACTTGAAGGAAGCCTCAACGTTGTCTGTGGGACCGTTCAATGACGTGCCGATAACGACCAGAATGGGTGACAGAAGAAAAACGTACGAAAAAGAACAGTAAAGTCCATAAAAAAAGCGACCGATCGATTTGCGAATTTTGTAGGGTGAGGTCTTCATGGACATTACTCAGACCATTACGAGATGAGCGGTACGCAAGCGCCGCAGCAAATAAATGGAAAGAATGTTAATCACGATCACCGAAACCAGAAGTACTGCGGCAATCGTCGCGCCCATTGAGTACTTGATGTCCATCATGACAATCCTTTGAATCATCACGGGAAGCGTGAAAACGCGTCCACCTCCAAGCAGTGCCGCTGAAGTAAATGCTCCCATACACATATTGAACACCATTAGGAGCATTGCTGTAACACCTGGCAGAGAGAGAGGAAAAATTACGCGATAGTAAACCCGCCAGCGACTGGCGCCATGTATTTGTGCCGCGGATTCCAGTGAACTTGGAATCGTTTGAATGATACTGTAGAGTAGTAAAACACCAAATCCGAGCGTAAAATGCATTAATCCAATTACTACTCCAGTTTCGTTGCCGAACACTGAGTACGGCTTGTCAAACACTCCAAGTTTGAGCATTGTCTGATTAAACAAGCCTTGGGCGGAAAATATGACGATCAGGCCATAAACTTTGATCACGATGGTGATGAATGTTGAAACTACAATTCCGGCCAGCAAAACCATGGACCAGCTGGATCGCATTCGCGTAATCATATAGGCGACCGGAAATCCCAAGATCAATGTCGACAGCGCCGCAAGCGCCGAAGTCTTAACTGTAACCCACAGAATCTTTAGATAAAATCCATCTGTCAAGAATCGTACATAGTTTTCAATCACCAGTTCATCGCCTATGCGTCCAAGGCCGAGATCCTGAAAAAGGCTAGCTCGTAGAAAGATGATTTGTGACCCGGCGACCAGAGTGAAACCGATGACTAAAGGAGGGATGAGCAGTATCCACCATCTAACCCACATTACGACCTCTCAATTGTCAGCGGGGCGACTGCTCCAAATTTAAACGTAAACTTAGTCATCTCATCCTCTTCCGGATTTAGTTTAGTGTTCAATGGGCGCATTTTGAAAAAAGTGTAAGAAAATTGTTCTAGATTGAACCCGGGTATCGTGATACGATTTCTCGAGTCATGAATGATTCACGTTCATCATCGGAATATTCATCGGTCGCAATATAGACGTTCATGATGTCGTTAGAATTTACACTACGCTATCAATACACATTTTCCAAGAAATTCATGTTGGCTAGAGTAGATTAACACACTTGCTTGATTTCACTAAAGCGGAGATTTACGTAACTGAAAATTTTTGGTCAGATGACAAATTAAAGAAATCACACAAGTAAAAAAATTTGATGTAGGGAATAGTTGATTTTTTCAAATTTGAGATGTGTTGATCACGTATCTGCTGCCATGAGAAAATTTTAGGTGTCCTAAGCCGGTTGCGAAATCCATCAAACTATATCAGGGCAGTAGTTCCGTTTCAGATTTAGTGATTGCCCTAATCCGTAATTAGAAATCTGAGATAAATAAAAAAGCCTTGTACAAAAAGGTTTTCGAAAACAATTGGATTTCACCCAATGGGTGAAGCCCAAAACTTATCTCTGAGATACAAGGCCTTTATCAATTCTGCCCCATAAACTGGCAGTCAGCAAACTAATTTTAACCTCCCTTGCCGGATTGATCGTCGTTGCGCAGTTAATGCAGCGCTTTGGGTTGGCACCATTAGTCGATCAGCAGTTACCTGCACCGGGCAGCAACCGTGGCTACCATCAAGGGGCGAAATTCAAACTATTGATGTTGCTGTTTCATGAAGCCGACAAGTGTCTTGACGACGTAAGCCATTTGCAAAAAGATCGGCCGTTGATGAAGCTATTAGGTTGCGGGCAGTCGCCTGGGACCAAGACACTGGGAAATTAGCTGCGACACGGCGGTTGCAGTACTCAGGGGATGCAAGGATTTAGCGAATAGCGAGCCTGATATTGTCGATTTCCTCGATCAGAAGTTCACGCTTTATCCGCCAGAGATGAACCGAAACAATATGTATATGGAAAAAAAGGGGAGGCACGTATTGATTTTAGTGGTTAATTTGACAATTTCGGACTTGACCGCAGTAATCAAAATAGTACCCTTGGATCATTTGTTACTGTTGCTGGACCCTCTAAAGGAGATGGAAATCTTTTCAAATTACAAGTATCAACTTTTGACTTAAACCCATTTTGTGGTCGTGTCTCCGAATCGGCCGCTTTAATTTCAATTCGCGCCATCGAGCTTGATCCTGCGCTAACACGCCAAGAAATTGAAAATATGGCAATTTGGGTCGAGAGGAAATACTGCAATGGATCAAGAACAATTGCGACTATTGGAACACACGTGCTCAATCGGTAGCCAGACAGTTTGTACAAGATCGTAGCGATCATCTTATTAAGCATGCTAATATGGTCAGTTCTCTTGGCATACCGCTGGAAATGAATTTGGATGCACCTAAAAACTAAATCTAAAGTTGTAAATATGCTCAAGTTCAAATTTTCGTTGGGGAAATTCTTCGCTAAGATTCTTTCGATACACTAGATGACGAATGTTGTGAAATTTACAAGGATGAGAAGTTTTAATGTTTTGAAGAAATTATCTGTTTTATTTATTTTTATTGCTTTCTTCAGTTTTGCTCAAAATGCAGATGCAGGTGAGGAGGCAAATATTGCGGCTTGCGTAAAAGCCATAGAAGACTATTCGAATAGAAAAGTTGAAAACAGCCCCGTCTACGAATCGAACATTCTTTCCCCAAGCACTGCAAATTGGCCAGATATTCATTGCGAAGTCAAATTTGGATCTGTCTACAATTTGTCGGTTTACGGTATTGAATATGTTGTAGAAGGCTTTGCAGGCAAACATGCGAAAGAACTCTATACTGTGCTTGAAAATCATACTGAGGAAGCAATTTCAATACTAAAAAATCGAATACCTAGTTTGAAGAACAATCTCAAGCAGGCCAAAATTGAACTACAAATGCCAAACCCGGATTTAATTTCAATAGAAAGACAAACAAAGGCTGAAATAAAAGCGGCTACCGGCAACGAAATTTCTGTAGTTCAAGACGGTGTACAACTGCAGGTAATTGAATCAGAAAAAAATGATTACAGCAATGTAGAATTTGATTCTTTGGAGAAAAAATTAAGGCAGAAAATTGACAACCTCCTTTTTCTTGAGGGAAAAGAAATTCTAATGGAATTGAAGTCACACGAACTGTGGAATGATGAAGAATCCGATCAGTTTGAGAATTATGTTATTGAAAAGGTTAAACCCATCCCAGCTAGTAAAATCGATCAGAATCGCAATGGATACTTCCTATTACATGTGTTGTCACCTGAAAATAAATCTTACTCGGCAAAATATCATAAGTATCGGGATTTGGCTAAAAAAACAGAAATTCTGGCTTCAAGTAATCCTCAGAATATTAAGTGGGTTGCAAAGCAAGGACAAGCCTTAGTTTATTCTTGCCCGTCAAAGAATTGTGGAATTGTAGGTTGGCTCAATTTTCGAAACAAAGTAATGATTCTAGAGGAGAACAAGGGTTGGAGTCGAATTACAAAGTATTATCACGTGATTTGTGAAAACGGAAAAATACTTTACGATATAGATTCAGGAAACAGCAAATGTAGTGAAGCGAACGGTGTAATTGATGGCAAAATAGCTAGATGGATTCAAGAATCTGAGCTATCGGGGAAGCAACCCGAAGATCCAGCTAAAACAGCCAAAGGTTACGAAATAATTATAAAAGATTCTGATGATTTTGGAGTTTACCGTGCACAATTCTCAAAGGCAACTAAAAAACTGATTGAACAAGAAATATGTACAAAGAATGACTTCCGAGAGGTTGGTGGCTGGAGCAAATCAACCACAAAAGGTAAAAATGTCTATTTCACATATTGTGGTGGATTTACTGTTCAGAATCGCTTGTATCTCGATGTTGTAACGGGGAATGTATTTAAATGATAGAACTATTTTTGATTAAACCTAAATGGCTGATCGAAAGATAGAAAGGACTTTTACACGATAGTGCTAAAACTAGTGTCTGCCATACCTCATTATGGTTAGCATCACGTAATTATTCGAGGAATTAGTGTCGTTTTTCATGAAAGACCTTCTTGTTTAATTTAACCGAAGTGCCGTCCAATTGGAAGCAAATTGTCAGTGCTGATTGAAATTTCCCATTTCTACCGTTTGAAAATCTCTGGTTTCTGGAAGTAATATTTTCGCCTTTCTGTTTCTTCTCGCTAGCGAGTTGTATAACTTTTTGCTACAACTCGCCTTGTATCGTGAACTACGTGAAGTTCGTATGAAAAAAGAATTTCATAATTACATACTATATTCTGTCTCATAATCACTGTTCTTAATTTTGAAAGAACGTATATTCATAATTTTGGTGTTCGACTGCCAATAGACAAAACGTTTATAAAGCGAATGCATCAAATAGTTTATAAAGTATGACTCTGTCATGTACGCAGCAGCGTGTACTCAAATTGAGCGAATAAATGTTCGTAGATTGGCAAATAGAAAAAGTTCGCACCTTCGCAGTACGATTTAACGCATGACTGTCAGCAGTTCCCAAGCCGCTATAAGGAAACGTCCTCCGACACCGGGGATACTATTCACGCGAAAATCTCCTCTCATTGATGTTGCGCAGCTGTTGATACTCGCTGGTGCTACGACCTGGCTGATATTCAAAGGTGCCCAGGCAATGCAGTACAACTGGCAGTGGTACCGTGTTGATCAGTTCATTTATCGGATCGTAGATGGTGAGTTCCTATTGGGCAGATTGTTGGAAGGACTCATCGTCACTTTCGAGATCACTCTGTTCAGCATGGTCTTTTCAATTTTGATCGGACTGATTACTGCATTGTTGCGGATGTCCAATTCGTTTTCAGGCAAGCTGTTGGCGAACATCTACCTCGAAATGATTCGAAACACGCCGTTGCTCGTTCAACTGTTTTTGTTCTATTTTATTATTGCTCCGATTGTAGGCATCGATCGATTTTGGACAGGAGTACTGTGCTTGAGCTTTTTCGAAGGCTCCTTTGCAACGGAGATCATTCGGGCCGGTATTCAGTCGGTACCGCGCGGCCAGACCGAAGCAGCCAAAGCCTTGGGCTTCAGTCGATTTGACAGGTTTCGCGACATAATTCTGCCGCAATCCATTCCGTTGATCCTGCCGCCGATGACTGGACTGATTATTAATTTGATCAAGCACTCTGCAATTGTGAGCGTAATTGCGGTTGCAGATTTGACTACAGAAGGACTGAACATTATTTCGGAAACCTTTATGGCTTTCGAAATCTGGTTTACAGTTGCTGGAATTTATCTCGTAGTAACTGTATCACTCTCGTTATTCGTTTCGTGGATGGAATCTCGAGCCACCCGCGGGCGATAACATTAATCTCAACAAGGAGAATTGTAAATATGAAAATAAAATTTATCTTGACCTCACTTTTAGCCGCTGCTGCAATCGCGTTTGCAGGCATAGCAGGCGCCGCTTCTCAGGAACTTGCTTCAAGCAGTGTACTGGAAGAGATTAAGAAGAGAGGATCTCTGCGTGTAGGAATGGATACCTTCGTTCCGTGGGCGATGCGGGACAAACAGGGTAATTTGATCGGATTCGAGATCGATGTAGCAACCAAGGTTGCAGAAGATATGGGCGTAAAGATCGAATTCGTGCCGACTGCCTGGTCTGGAATCATCCCAGCCTTGATCGCACAGAAGTTCGACGTAATCATCGGTGGTATGTCCATTACTCCCGGTCGAAATCTGACGGTAAACTTTACCGCTCCATATGCACACTCTGGACAGCAAATGGTTGCAAACAAGGCGTTGGCAGATGGATTTATGCTGGACCAATTCAATGATTCCAGCGTAACAATCACCTGTCGCCGAGGAGCAACGCCTTGTAACGTGGCACAAAATCAGTTTCCGAAAGCAAGTGTCGCTCGTTTCGACGACGATGCGCAGGCATTTCAGGAAGTGGTGAATGGCAACGCACATGCGATGATTTCGTCAGCACCGAAACCGCGTTTCTGGATGAGCCGTTATCCTGAAAAACTGTTCATGCCGACGGAAGAAAACCTTACGACAGGTGACGAAGCATTTGCGCTGCGCAAAGGCGATCCGGACGCAATGAACTTTTTCAGTAACTGGATTCTTGTGAACACCAGTAACGGTTGGTTAAAGGAAAGACATGACTTCTGGTTCACCACCCAGACTTGGGCAGAACAAGTAGAAGAGCAGTAATTCAACGGTTGATTTGCATTTCCCCGGTGTGAATCCGGGGAAATGCAATCTTTCGAACTTCTGAAATCACGATGTCTGAATATCGACTTCCTCCACCTGCAGAGCACGTAAAGAGAGTAACAAATCTCGATATCGCTGTGATCGGCAGTGTAATTGCGGTCTTGGTATTCGTGTACTACCGTGTGGAGCATGTTCTGGTTTACAACTGGAATTGGGGACTGGTTTTCGAATACGTGATCAGAATTGATGAAGTTACCGGAGAAATTTTCCCCAATCTTTTTTTAAAAGGCGTTGCGATGACGCTGAGACTGGCCTTTTGGGGAACCATTATTGCGGCAATAATCGGCATCATTATGGGATTATGTCGAGTCAGTAGCAGTCTTTTCTTCAAAGTCGGCAGTCGTCTTTACGTAGAGCTGATCCGCAATATCCCTCCAGTCGTTTTCATCTTTGTTTTCTACTTTTTTATCAGCAGCCAGATCATACCTTTGCTCGGACTAGACCGGGTGGCCGATACGGCCTCACCCTCTACGATTGCCGTGATGGAGGTTCTTTTCGGTCCAATTGAATTATTCACTAATTTACTTGCAGGTTTGATTTGTTTGGCAGTTTTTGAAGGGGCTTACATCACTGAAATCGTCAGAGCTGGCATTCAGTCCATTGGAAAAGGCCAGTGGGAGGCTGCCCGAGCAATCGGACTCTCGCGGTACTGCGTTCTGCGAGACGTCATTCTCCCTCAAGCACTCAAGACGATTCTGCCACCTCTCGCCGGTCAATTTATCACTTTAGTGAAAGATTCGAGTATTGTTTCACTGATTTCCGTGCAGGAACTGACGTTTCTAACAAAAGACGTATCCAACACAACAACGCACTTCTTTGAAGCCTGGATGATTACTGCGGCGTTGTATTTCATGATGTGTTTTCCACTCGCTGTGCTGTTCCGGAGATTCGAGCGATTCGGGATTGGAATACAAAAACGCTAGGAATAACTGAATGAATGAAGTTCAAGAAATGAATAAAAAGCACACTGTTGGCGATAAAGAATTTCTAAGAATGATCGGCGTCGGCAAGTGGTATGGAGACTTTTGCGCGCTGTGGGATATTAATCTCACGGTGCACTCCGGCGAGCGAGTGGTTGTTTGCGGACCGTCAGGATCCGGAAAATCAACAATGATTCGTTGTATAAATCTACTTGAAACCTTTGAAGCAGGGCAAATACTGATTGAAAATGAGCCTGTCGTCAGCGATCCGAAATCAATTCAGGCAACTCGTCGAAGAGTCGGCATGGTGTTTCAGAATTTCAATCTGTTTCCTCACATTACAGTGGTTCAGAACCTGATGCTGGGCCCGATTCGCAATCTCAAAGTCTCAAAGAAGAAAGCAGAGGAAACGGCGATGCAATATCTTGAGAAAGTGCGTATTGCCGAACAAGCCAAGAAATACCCAAGTCAGCTGTCCGGCGGACAGCAGCAGCGAGTGGCAATTGCGCGTTCACTATGCATGCATCCTGAAATGATGCTGTTTGACGAACCGACATCGGCCCTCGACCCGGAAATGATTTCTGGTGTCCTGGATATCATGGTTGAACTTGCCGAAGGCGGCATGACCATGATCGTAGTTACCCACGAAATGGGGTTTGCCAAGAAGGTTGCCGATTCAATGGTGTTCATGGACCATGGCGAAATCGTAGAAATCGCACCACCTGATGAATTCTTTTCCACTCCCAAGAGCGATCGTACCGAGCTTTTCTTGAGTCAGATTCTTTCACACTAGTGGCGCTGGCTTGATCCAGATTTGATGCGATCGCAAGTAAAACCTAAGCAACGCTATTCTCTGCTCAGCTTGATAGGCGGTGCTCTTCGTCAGCACCGCAATTGGCAGCAAGCTTGGAGTAGCCCAACAGTTCAGTCTCAGTATGATGTTTTGATTATCGGTGGCGGCGGTCATGGTCTCGCAACTGCCTATTATCTTGCGAAAAACCACGGCGTCAGAAATGTCGCGGTCATTGAGAAAAACTGGATCGGAGGCGGTAATAGCGGGCGCAATACAGCCGTCATTCGTTCAAACTATTTACGGGAGAACAATATCCGTTTCTTCGATAAATCGGTACAGTTATATGAAGAACTGAGCCGAGAACTGAACTACAACATTATGTTCAGTCAGCGAAGCGAGGTTGATGTTCTGCTCACAAACGCCAGTATGCGCAATATGAGACGTAGGGCATTGAATATGAACTCCCTAGGTGTAGAGTTTCGTATGCTGTCCGCGCAAGAAGTACGCAAGCGTATCCCAGTGATGGCCCCTTTGAAGAACTGTCGCTTGCCGATTTTAGGCGGATCGGTGCAGGAGAGAGCCGGAATTGCTCGCCATGATGCTATTGTTTGGGGCTATGCCCGAGCAGCAGACGCTTACGGAGTGGACATCATACAGAATACGGACATCATTGCGATCCGTCGCGGTAAGAACGGAGAAGTATCTGGAGTGGAAACCAATCGAGGATTCATAAAAGCAGGTAAAGTTGCAGTCGCAGCCGGCGGCGACAACACTGCAGTTGCAAGCCTGGTGGATTTAAGGCTTCCGGTTCGAACATTCAATTTGCAAGCCTTCGTATCAGAGCCGATCAAACCGGTACTGGATGTTGTCGTGAATTGCCCGGATCTGGGTGTGTATCTGAGTCATTCGGACAAGGGTGAGCTAGTGATTGGCGGCATGACGGACCCGCAGCAGATTTCTTATCGAAGAGGTGGGAAACTGCCGGTTCTGGAAGATACAGTAAGTGGTTTGCTTGAACTGTTTCCAAGCTTTCGTCGTCTCAAACTACTTCGCCAATGGGGCGGTTCACTGGAATTTGCACATGATGGAAGCCCGATCATTTCAAACACTTCGGTTAAAGGATTCTATGTCAGTGCCGGTTGGTGGGGTGGGTTCAAGGCAATTCCTGCGGGTGGTATGACATTTGCGCATATGATTGCTACAAATGAGCCACACCCGCTTTCTGCAAAATATCGACTGGATCGGTTTGCCACTCTTGACTATCTGCTGGAAGGCGGCACTACCGTTCCTACGCATTGACGACGGATTAGTACTCGAGTCACAGCAAGGTATTCTTGTGACCCATCTCAAATTTGTACTTTTCTGTTGCTGGTAATTTCGGTGCTAAACTGGATAAGGAATACATATTTATGTTATTGATATCATGTCCATATTGCGGTCCGCGTGCAGAAACAGAATTTCGTTGTGCAGGACCGATACGTCCTCCACGCAGTCATTTTGTTGGTGCTGGTGATGAAGAGTGGATTGAGCATCTGTGTTACGCAGACAACCATAGAGGCGTACTGGAAGAGAACTGGTGTCACGAAAAAGGTTGTGGGGAGTGGTTTCGCTTGCGTCGCAGCACCGTCACTCACGAGATTATTGAAGTCGACTGAACATTGTGACTGTTTCGAATATTCGTCGGTTGCCAGAAGGAGGGTGGATTGACCGTAGTCGTCCTCTGAAATTTCGTTTTAACGGAAAAGACTACACCGGATATTCTGGAGATACACTGGCATCAGCACTGATGGCGAACGGAGTCGATGTCCTGTCGCGTAGTTTCAAATATCACAGGCCTCGAGGAGTGCAAAATGTTGGAGCCTCTGATGTTTCCTCAATGGTACAAATATGCGGTGCTGAAGAATCCCCCAATGTGTTGGCGAGCGTGCAGCCGCTTCATGGAAATCTGGAAGCACGCAGCGTGAACTGCTGGCCGAGTGTAGAATTCGACTTTGGAGCAGCCATCAGCACAATTTCGCCAATCATTCCTTCTGGTTTCTACTACAAAACTTTCATGTGGCCGCACTGGCACGTATTTGAACCTGTAATTCGAAAGGCGGCTGGCTTCGGCAAGGCACCTGCTCAGGTTGCTGATGGATATTTTCAGAATCGGTTCGACCATTGCGATGTGCTTGTTGTAGGGTGCGGGCCCTCGGGTCTCATGGCAGCTTTGGCTGCTGCTAGATCAGATGCGAGAGTCGTGCTGGTTGACGAGATGATTCATCCGGGTGGAAGCTTGCTCTACAGAAATTCGAGTATTGATGGCTTCTCTGCTCGACAGTGGGTGCAGAATTGTGTGAAGGAACTGCTTGGATTTGAAAAGGTTACGCTAATGCAGAATGCAACAGCATGGGGATATCTGGAAGGCAATATGGTCTGTGTTGTTGAGAGAAATCCTCGTTCATCAGAAATTTCGGGGCGCAATTGGAAAATCTGGGCGAATCAAGTGGTCTTGGCGACTGGGGCAATCGAACGTCCGATTGTTTTTGCCAACAACGATGCACCAGGCGTCATGCAGTGCTCAGCAGTGAGTACTGCGTTACAAACCTATGCAGTAGTTCCGGGTAAACGCGCTTTACTATTTACCAATAACGACAGCGCGTACGAAACGCTGGAGCAACTCCATGGCGTTGGAATTGACATCGCTGCAGTAGTGGATGTCCGAACCACCGTCCGTTTGGAATTGAAAAGACTTGCCGAGAAAACGGAAACGGAAATCCTGGAGGGATATGTTGTCAGAAAAGCATTGGTTGGTCGAAAGCGGGTTAAGGGAGCACTGGTGACATCGCTTACAAATCCACAATTGGTTCGACAGATTGATTGCGATTTAGTTTGCGTCTCCGGCGGCTGGAATCCAGCAGTGCATTTGTTCTCGCAGTCGCGCGGGTCACTGAAATTTGATGATTCGATTGCAGGATTTGTACCGAACCAGGCACAACTTGCAACCCATGTTACGGGAGCCGTGAATGGGGTATTTTCGCTTCACGATTGTCTGATCAGTGGAAGTTCCGTTGGAGCGAATGCGGCAACTGCGGCCGGATTTCATGCACAGTCAATCCGAGTTCCGGAAGTCATGGATGGAATACTGTCTGATTATCACATTGAACCCTTCTGGAGCGTAGAAACCGGAGAACGCCCCGCCAAGGCTTTCATCGATATGGCGGGTGACGTGACGGTGTTCGATCTACGGCTTGCAGCACGAGAGGGGTATGCTCAAATTGAACACCTCAAACGCTATACGACAACAGGGATGGGGCTTGATCAAGGCAAGACTGCGAATGTGAATGCGATCGGAATCATGGCCAATCTGACTGACAGCCATCCTTCTGAAATTGGCACGACAACATTTCGGCCGCCCTATACACCGGTAGAGTTTGGAGCGATTGCAGGCAGTCGCCATGGGAAAGCGGTATTACCTTACCGGCACACCCCTATGACACAGTGGCATCAGCAACAGGGTGCTGTGATGTATGAAGCCGGGGCTCGTTGGAGACGACCAGGTTACTATCCTAAATCCGGCGAAACAATGGACGAAGCCGTACGACGTGAGTGCCGTGCCGTCAGGACGCAGGTTGGAATGTATGATGGCTCACCGCTTGGCAAGTTCGAGTTGTGCGGTGAGGATGTAGTCAAGATGTTAAATCTCGTTTATACGAACAACTTTGAGCGACTGAAAATCGGACAGGGACGTTACGGAATCATGCTAACAGAAGACGGTCTGATATTTGATGATGGAGTCACCTTTCGTCTTGATGAACAACGTTACCTGATGTCCTGTTCAACTGGCGGAGCTTTGCATGTCGAAGGTAAGCTGGATCAGTTAGTTCACATTGATCAGCCGGATTTGAAATGTATAGTTACACCGGTTACTTCGCAATGGGCCAATACCACGGTTTGCGGGCCAATGGCAAGACGAATGCTTGAAACAGCCGATATCGACTTGGACTTTTCACGTGAATCGCTTCCATTCATGCAAATGAGCGAGGGGCACATTAAAGGTATGCCTGTTCGGGTGTTTCGAGTCAGTTTCACCGGTGAACTGAGCTTCGAATTCAATGTTCCATCAAGATATGGATTGCAGCTTTGGGAATACCTCATGGAACTTGGTACTGACTGGGATATCTGTCCGGTTGGGTCGGAATCCAGCCATGTCCTGCGCGTTGAGAAAGGCTTTCTTTCACTTGCGCATGAAGCCGATTCAACTGTCGATCCCATTGATCTCGGACTGAAGTGGTTGATTGATAGCCGGAAGCCGGACTTTATTGGCAAAAGAGCTATGGAAATCCGTCGACGTAGCCAGCAAAATCGACCAGAACTTGTGGGATTGCTGCCGAAAAATCCAAATCAGTTGCTTGCTGAAGGTGCACCACTGAAATCCGGCTCTACCGCAGGTGACTCCCAAGGATTCGTGACCGCCTGCGTTTGGAGTGATGTATGCAATCGGGTCATTGCGCTCGCACTATTAAATGAGGGGCGGTCTAGAGAGGGTGAAACAGTGAATGCCTGGATGGAGGGTAAACTTCTGCCTGCTGTTGTTACGCAGCCGATTTTCTATGACCCACAAGGCGAGAAGATGCGAATGTAGCCATGAGTTACGAAGTTGAAATTCTACAACTGGAACAAGAGGCGTTGTTTGAACTTCGCGGCAGTGCTGCAGCAATCGATTTGTTTTTCGAGAACTTGGGGATTGTGACGCCAGTTCAGCAGGGTAAAGTGGTTACTTTCAATTTGCTGACAGCCCTGCGAATCGGTCCGCGACGTTCGTTACTGAAAACTTTGTTAGGAAATGAGAGTACGCTTGCGAACACACTTGCTCCTCTCACAAACCATAACGATATAAGTGCCGTTAACGTGTCTGACATGTATCACGGTACGAAGATCGTTGGCAAAGGTGCTTCAGCGGTTCTCTCGCAGGCAACTTCGCTGAACCTCCACAAATTTCAATCAGGTTTCGTTGCGGCGACTGAAGTATTTTCATTGGCGGCAATAATCTTGCGTGACGGTACTGACGAATTTTCAGTGTACATTGAACGCAGTTATGCTGCCTACGTCTGGAATCGACTGTCAGTTTGTGCATTGCAAGAGCAGCACGTCTCATCATTCTAGATTGTGACAGATATCGAAGAATGGAGGGTTCAACCCATAATTCATACTCCGATGCTGGGAACATCAGGCTTTATAATGAATTTCGATAAATATCCTCGATAGCATTTGTTTCATTGTAAAAATTAGGGTTGCTATTGCTAAATCTCCTTTGACTCATATTTTTAATTTAATTCCTGAATGACTGATAAGATACCAAATTACGGACGCAGTCCGTTGATGAAACCGGAGTGGGAGTATTTTGAAAAACCCATGGCGGATTTTCGTCGATCTGATGGTGACACTCTCAATGCACAACGCCGAACTTACTACGAAAAAAATCAAGCCAGTCATGCACTGAGACTGTTGTCTGCGATGGAAAACGATGAAGTCTTCGGTTATCCCATCAACCCTTACCGACATTGCCTTCAATCTGCAACCAAAGTATTTCGAGATGGTCATGATTTACAGACGGTCGTAACCGCTCTGTTCCATGACGTGGGATTCACCGTTGCGCCGCAGATGCACGGCGAGTTTCAAAAGTATTTCTGTCATGACCATCCCACGATTGAGGACCAGCTTGCGAGAGGACAGTGGCAGGATCATCCATACTATGACTGGACTGTCGAGTTCGTGGAACAGTACGATCAAAAAGCAATGGACCCAAATTACAAAATTATGCTGATTGAGGATTTCGAACCTATGGTTGAAGAACTATTCAGCCGAGAATTTTCCGATTAAAATTTCAAATTCCTGACTTTTTTTGAACCTGCATCTAGAATCCCACAGGTATTTTTCAGAACACAGCGATGAAGATACCAATATCTAATATGCATTGATGTGGAAAATACTTCCGGTAATTTAATTTCCAATGCAGTAGATCGTCCGATTGCAGTGATTGCATTGGTGCTGATGATTGTTCTATTCGGTATCGTGTCATTGCAGAACATTCCGATTCAGCTTGCCCCAGACGTAAACAGACCCGTCATCACGATCACAACTTACTGGCCGGGCGCTGCACCGGCAGAAGTCGAGCGTGAAATTCTAAATAGACAGGAACAGGAGCTCGCTGGGCTTGAAAATCTTCGAGAGATTACCGGAAATGCCCAGTCAGGGCGATCTCGAATTTCAATGGAATTCGATGTGGGGACCGATATGGATAAAGCTCTGCTGCTGGTGTCCAACCGCCTTGATCGAGTCTCCGGTTATCCGGACGAGGCCCAATCACCACAGCTTAGCACTGCGGGTAGCGAAGACAATGCAATTGCCTGGTTTACCATCGTCCGAAGTCCTGGCAATGATCGCCCAATTCATGAATATGGACAATTTGTAGAAGAAGTCATCAAAGA
This sequence comes from Arenicellales bacterium, assembly GCA_965219265.1. Lineage (GTDB taxonomy): Bacteria > Pseudomonadota > Gammaproteobacteria > Arenicellales > JAJDZL01 > JAJDZL01. The sequence goes on along the minus strand of OZ244730.1, from coordinate 1,546,332 downwards.
GCGTATTGAGCGAGTACCGGGGGTCGGCGAAGTATCAGTCTTCGGTGGCAGCGATCCGGAGATTCAGATTGTCGTTCGGCCTGAGGAACTGGCAAGATTGCATCTCACCGTAGGAGAAGTTCTTCGCGCACTTCGCAATGCAAATGTCGCGCTGTCGGTTGGAGACATAGATGAAGGAAAGCGACGCTATATCGTGCGTTCCGACGGTGAACTGAACACAGTTGCAGCGGTACGCGAAATTGTCGTTCGCTCAGATGCCGAAGCCACTTCAGATCGATCAGGTCGCATCAGAATTCAAGATTTCGCAGAAGTCAATCTGGCTTACAAACGTCCAACTGCGATAATTCGCGTGCTGGGCCACCCTTCAATTCCGTTCAATGCGACACGCGAAGTCGGCGCGAATGTTATTGAGACGATGGAAAACATTCGGCAGGTCATTGATGAACTCAATCAAACTGTAATCCCGGGCAGTGGGCTTGAACTTCATCAGGTGTACGACGAGACCGTTTACATCAATTCGTCCATTCAGCTTGTGCGTCAAAATATTTGGATTGGTGGAATGTTGGCGGCATTCGTCATGCTTCTTTTTCTCCGATCATTCAGAGCGACACTGACGATTTCGATCGCGATCCCGGTTTCGATCATAGGAGCATTTGTAGCGATGGCGGCTCTCGGTCGATCCATCAATGTTGTATCGTTGGCAGGACTGGCATTCGCCGTTGGCATGGTTGTGGATGCAGCCATCGTTATTCTTGAAAATATTTTTCGTATGCGCGAGAGCGGTAAATCCGCACGAGAAGCTGCGGTTCATGGTGCTCAGCAGGTTTGGGGAGCAGTGCTGGTTTCGGCACTCACGACCGTGATGGTTTTTATTCCAATATTGATTTCACAATTGGAAGTAGGGCAGTTGTTTCGGGATATAGCGGTAGCGATATCTGTTGCAGTCATGCTTTCATTACTGGTATCTGTAACCGTGATTCCCGCGCTATCGCAAAAGTTGTTGGGTTCTGGTTTTCACAATCTTCGAGATCTAGTTCGACTACGAATTCCCGGACTAGATGAACTGGCTGCAGGAATCGTCCGCCTTATCATGTGGTTCACACGCCGAATTATCAAATATCGAATGCTTGCGATACTGTGGGTTTCCTTGATTACCGGTTTAGCGCTAATGCTCGCAGTCAAGTTTCTGCCGCATCTGGAATATCTTCCTGAAGGTAACAACAATCTGATTTTCGGACTAATTGTTCCGCCTCCCGGTTACAACCTGGAGACTATGACCGAAATTGCCGGGAATATTGAGAACGCCATTCGACCACACTGGGTGGGTGAGCCAGAAACTGATTCGGAATCAAGTTCCGAAGGCGAAGCACCCCCTAAAATTTCTCGTTTCTTCTTTGTATCGACTCGTTCCATGATGTTTGTCGGTGCCATATCTGAGGATCCAGAGAGGGTGTCGGAATTAATCCCTGTTATGCAGGGACCGGTTTTTCGAGAACCGGGAACCTATGGATTCATGAGCCAGCCATCCATATTCGGAAGAGGAATCGGCTCCGGTCGTAAGATTGATCTGGACATATCGGGAGCCACTCTCGAAGAAATTCTGATCGCTGCGAGTCGTGCAGCAGAAAAAATACTTGGCGTAATGCCGCGTTCGGAAGGTCATCAGTTTCGTCCGAATCCGGGCCTTGAACTCGGAGTGCCGGAAGTTCGAATAATTCCCGACAGGTTGCGGCTGGCAGACAATGGATTGACTGCTCTGGAACTAAGCTTGGCGATCGATGTATTCAACGATGGTATGCGAGTGGATGAAACAATGTTCCAAGGACGTGCCACTGACATCACGTTGCTAGGGCCGACAGATAGTGTGAAGGAAACACAAAATATTCAGAATATTCCTGTTGTAACGCCTGCCGGAAGAGTTATTCCGGTGAGTTCGGTTGCGGATATCGGTATTACTGCTGGGCCCACAGCAATCCGACATCGGGAGAGGCTCAGAACCATCACACTGGAAATTCGGCCTGCGCCAGGATTGACGATGGAGGAAGCCATCAACGTCATACAAAGCCAAGTTATTTCGCCACTGCAGGAAGAGGGATTGCCACAAAATGTCCAGTTCAGAATATCTGGAACTGCTGATGCACTCAAGACAACTTGGAATGCGATGGTAGTTCATTTGATTATTGCCTTGGTGATCGTTTATCTGGTCATGGCAATTCTATTCGAGAGTTTTATCTATCCGCTCATCATTCTACTGTCAGTCCCTGTTGCTGCGGCAGGGGGAATCGGTGGGCTTGCAGTCTTGAATTTCTTTGTACACCAGCCACTAGACATGCTTACGCTATTAGGATTTGTCATTCTGATTGGCATTGTAGTGAATAACGCAATACTGTTAGTTCATCAGTCAATCTACCATTTGAGGAAGGGTGATTTGCTAGGACAATCAGCGGTACTGGCTGCAACTAGAAATCGCATCCGACCGATATTCATGTCCACATTTACCAGCGTTTGCGGCATGCTCCCGCTGGTGTTGATTCCGGGTGCGGGGTCTGAACTCTATCGCGGGCTCGGATCAGTCGTGGTGGGCGGGTTGTCCATGTCTGCTTTGCTGACTCTTTTCATGGTTCCGCCACTGACGGCAATTTTGGTGATTCCGCTGGAGAATCGTAGACAGGCAGCCAAAAAGGCGATTGCACTGAGTATGAAAGATCAAACCGTCTAAAGGGAGCCTATGCCGCCTATTGAAGTTAGAGTTCGCGTTAACTGGGTTCTGTTACGATTGCGAAATTCTAGTGCCGTGAATTATGCCGAGTTCGGAAGAATTTTTTTCGAGTTCATTGGGAGCAGATTCTTGAATTTCAATAGTTTCTTCAGTTTTAAGTCTTTCATTCCACCACAGAGAAATATCGTCTCGTTTGTTCCAGCCAATTACTGCTAGGGTAAACAGGGAAATAATAATGACACTCCTGACTGCGATTGCTACCCAGGATGTGAATTGGTGGCTGTAGTTTGTAATCGGCCTTAGTACGGACAGATCAAAATTTTTTTCTGTAATCGCCTGCACTCCCAAATCTGGATCATTGTGGATCAATTCATCAGGATCTAGTTTGACTAGTGATGCGTAGGACCTAACATAGCCGGTGGCGTATGCTAGTCCGAACAACGAATTGTATTGACGATTTTCAATTGCGTAAATGATTTCTTCGGACAGCTTCAGTGCCTCTGCAACATCAGAAATTGACAGATTAAGATTGTTCCGTGCATCCACGAGTCGTTGCCCCGTATCAGGTTCGAAATTTATGTACGGTTCATCATCTATCGATGCGTCTTGCAGCGTAAATCGTTGTTTCCAACTTTTTTCCTTCATTGGAGGCTGATTGATAGATTGGAACATGTTCATTTATTTCTGATAATTTTAGTGATGCAGTTTCTATCCGACAACGTATGCTCCAGTTCCAACGGCAATTAGAATGTCTTCGTTATTGTGCAGTTCCATGCGGGTAACGGCCACTTTGTTTCCTGTTCGAAGAACATATGCACTCGCGACAAATCGTGTGCCGAATCCAGGACGAAGATAATCAATTCGAATGTCGATAGTCCCCATCCTGGAAAACTGGTCGAGTTTGGCTTGATGAGTATCGATATTACGTCGATCAACGACGTCAACGAAGGCAACGATTCCACCGATGACATCCAGCAGACACGAGATGACGCCACCATGCAAATTGCCGCGAACGAAATTGCCTACAAATCGGTCTTGCATATCGACGTATAATTTCGGACTGTCGGTTTCAAGCTCAGTGTCCTTGATACCGAGGGATTTATGATAGGGAACCGTATCCTCAAATATTTCCCTTATGCCATCCCAAGAAGAGGAAATTACATCCGTACTCGTCATTCAGGCAAAGTCGTGTTAATTTCCATATAAATGCAAGACCAACTTAAACTCAATGCAGGAAGGGATTACTCTATGCAAAACGTACTGATGATGTCGAATTATAACACTTGGGTAAATGAGCACATTTTCGAATTGTGTTCGACTCTAAGTGACGATGACTATCGTATGGATCGAAAATCGTTCTTTGGATCCATTCACAACACCTTGAATCACATTCTGCTGGTTGACATTTTGTGGCTTGCACGCCTGAATGGTTATGAAGATGAATCGTTCCATTCTTTAGACCAAATACTTTACCATGAATTTGACGAACTGAGAAAAGCGCGAGTGGAAGAAGATCGGAAGCTTGGCAGATTCGTAGAGAATCTGGATAACGAAGACTTGGAAAAGCCTGTCAAGTATCGCCGAATGTCGGGGCAGCAGGGTAAGGAAACTGTTCATGAAATTCTACTGACTTTGTTCAATCATCAAACGCATCACAGAGGACAGATACATACGATGCTTACGCAGATTGGCATCAAGAATTCCGACATGCCGGAATTGGATGTAGTTGACTATCTTGCAACGTTGAAGTGAACGGCTTAGGCTGCAAAAAATTTAAGATTGTGCGTGTATCGTGTCTTTGAGTTGACGTATATACTGTGCATTGCACATCGTGGGGCGGTAGCTCAGCTGGGAGAGCGTAGCGTTCGCAATGCTAAGGTCGGGAGTTCGATCCTCCTCCGCTCCACCAGCTTCCTTCAATTCAAATCTGACAAAGTGTGTTAGCTATGACGATAGAAGATTTTAGAAGTAAATCACTGGCAGAAGGATTGTCCTTAGAGAGAACGATACAAATCGGAGAAGATCGTGTCATTACTTTTATGGGCAACGATCTCAGAGTTTACGAAACACCGTCGATGATTGCTGACATTGAGTATGCCTGTCGTGATCTACTCTATGAAAATTTACCTGATGGATGGGATTCGGTTGGGGTAGTAGTGAACATTGAACACCTTGCTGCCACTCCAATGCTGCAAGAGGTTCGTGTCCGTGTCGAGATTGAAGAAATTTTGAAGAGACGGGTCCGGTTCAAATGTGAAGTTCATGACGCAGTTGAATTAGTCGGTCGAGGCATGCATGAACGCTTCATCGTAGAAATTGACAAACACCGTCGCCGAGTGGTGGCAAAGCGCGAAAAGATGCAGGAATTGGATTAGACAATTTCAATTTCGTACTTCAACTCTCCTGACTTTTTGACTCTGGAAATCACATCAGACGACTTGTCAGAAACTACGTAAAATATTCGGATATCTAGTTGATTACTGTGACTTTTTGCCCTGGCGCTAGCCGCTCATTTCCTCGAATTACTACCATCTCTCCTTCACTGAGCCCCGTAGTCACTTCATAACGGCTGCCAGAGGCATCACCAATCGTGATGGGTCTAGGCATAACCGCGTTATCCTCGACTACAAATACGATGTGACCGCCCTGTTGGGTAACAACAGCGTCTTTGTGAACTGTTAGCGCCTCATCCTGATCGGAAATAGGTACTTGAATTATCACATTTTGATTGACTGCCAGTACGTCATCAATCTCATCTTGATTAAAGGAGAAACGAACTGCGCGTGTTCTGGTACTGACATGTTCTTCAGGGATGAAAGCACGCAAGCTTGCCTGAAATTTTGTTCCTTTGTCGAATTCAGCGCCTAAAATGTCGCCGACTTTGAGCGCATCAATATACCGATAGGGAATATACGCTTCAATCTCAAGGCTGTGATCTCCAACAATTCTTACGACTCTCTCACCGACGCGAACATACTGGCCGATTTCGATATTGCGTTCGACGACAACACCGCCATAAGGTGCGGTAATTTTGGTAAGGGAAAGATTGTAATTGGCAATATCCAGTTCACGCTGAATTTGCCGGGTTGCCGCTTTTGCTTCGCCAAGTGCCTGTTCGGATATTTTCAGTTTCAATACAGCGTCTTCAAGCTGGGCTTCAGTTGTTGCAGCGGAGTGGCGAAGTTGTCGAAATCGATCTTCCTGCTGTCTTGACAGATCGAGTTCCGTGGCTCTACGACTGGTTGCCCAAGTTGACATATCAATACGGGCTTCGACTGCTGAACGCTGCAATTCGAGTATCGAAGAATCCAATGTAGCAAGCAGGTCGCCGCCCTCGACTCGATCTCCAACACTGACGTTGATGGTACTGACAGGTGCACTGATCGAGACATGAACGGGTCCGGATTGAAGTGAGACAAGTTCCCCGAATACAGCGATTGTTTCGTTGATAGATTCTGTGCGTACTTGATCTGCTGCGACCGGCACAGCCTGATCCTGGGAGTATGTAACTGCTGGGAAACTAAGCAGGACAGCCATCGCCCAGATCAGTCCCAAGTTGTGAATGCGATGATGGCAATTGATGATATTCAAAGACATACGATTTGCTCGGTTAGGGTTTCTGATTGGTAATTGATGGCCCAGATGAACAAAATTGATTTTGTTCTCTGAACTCTTGTGAATAATACTCTACAACAGAGGAGTAATTCCAATTAGGCGATTGCAGGCTTGATCAACTCTTTTCACCACGTTATCCAGCGTGCATTTGAAGCCTTTGCTCCAAAGGCAATTTCCTTGTCCGTGTAAACGTCATACACACCGATCAAATATTCGTAAACGCCTTTACCGATTTCCTTGCTTGGTCTGCGTCAGCAGATTCTTCACTTGAAACCATACCGTCAGCGGCAACACTGTAGGGTTCTAGCAGATGCGGCGACTGGTCGCTCAAAGCCATGCTCAATAACTGCTAAGCGTAAATCGTCTACGAGCACAATTCTTCCTAATTTCTTGCCCTATCTTCAGGGAGCAATAATGTCTTCTTATGCAATTACAGGCGAAATGAATCTAAGATACTAGCGGAACTGTATTCGAATTCCGAATGACTTTGTCGCGCGTAAGCAACGGTACGTTATACACAATGCTAGTAGCAGCTATGATTTCGTCTGCCGGGTCGCCTTCAAAGTCAAGGTATGTGGATACTCGGGCAACTGCGAGGTTAATCGGCCAAACCTGAATGCGGGCTAAGGTGCGAGCCACATCACGGTTATCTAGATCAATATTTAGTCGGCCTAGTTGAACGAGTTTGGCGAGTTCCCACAACACTATGGCAGAAATAGACCATCTGTTTTGTTCCAATAGGTTGTGTTCAGTTGGTCGAAGTTCTCCTTGGACTGCATAGACAAGAATGTGTGTGTCAAGATTGATCACTTGTTTCCCAGCTTACTCCGGTTGTATAAATATCACCCCGAATCTCAATCTTATCTTTCAGACTACCGATGAGGTCAGCACACCGATGTTCATAAGGAATAACTTGTGCGATCGGCTTACCGTGTTTGGTGATAACCAATCCCTCTTCATCAAGTTGATCCAAAAAGGCCAAGCACTTCTCCTTGAACTTTGTTATTCCTATAATTTGCATTTCAGTGTTCCTCCGATAATAGTCATTTTTTATGACTAGTCAATGAATATACCTATTTTAACAGCAATTCAAGATTCATATTCCGAAGATTGCGGGATCAGCCAGTTGGAATATCGTTCGTTTATTCGTTGCATCCGTCCACAACTATCATTGTAGACTGCGTTGTTTCTTCCCTCAATTTCTTGGCTGGTGCATATTCTTCCGAACTCCACCAATTTTTAGCCAGCTCAACGCTGTCAAATTCGATAATCACAACTCTTTCAGGATTCCATTCTCCTTCCAAAATTTCCCAGTCGCCTCCGCGAACTAGATAGCGGCCGCCATAAATTTCAAGTGTTGGCGGCACCATGTCGCGATAAACTGCAAAGCCTTCGGGGTCGTGAATTTTTACCTGTACTACGATATATCCTGCCATTTCATTTCTCTTCTAGATTCAAATTTACCGGTACAAATTTTAAATGAACCATACCAAATGGGTTCGTAATCCTGATATATTCGCAATCCGGCAATAAATTTCCAGTTGCCTAAAGTTCCAAATAGACAATAGACATTCACGAGCACCAACAAACATATTATGAGACAAAGTGTCTCAATTGAAGCGCGTTTTGCCGAAAAATTTGCTGATTCATCGAAACTATATCCATGCTTGAAGTAGTCACAGTCGAACCTAAAGCACCTCCTAGACTTTCTGTAATCTGGTTACATGGGCTCGGTGCAGATGCGCATGATTTTGAGCCCGCAGTACCTTATTTGAATATTCCGCAGCGGTGTCCGGTACGCTTCGTCTTTCCAAACGCGCCCGAAAAATCCATCACAATTAACATGGGTATGCGTATGAGGGCGTGGTACGACATCATCAATCCGACGATTGGCACTGGCCCCGAAGATCAAAGAGGAATTGAGGAGTCATGCAATCATGTCATTGAATTAATTCAGCATGAACTGAAAAATGGAATGAGTTCAGAACAAATTGTACTCGCGGGGTTTTCACAGGGAGGTGCCATCGCTCTCTATACAGGAATTCGTCATCCTGAACCGCTTGCCGGAATTCTAGCACTTTCCACTTATCTGCCGATCGCGAACTTGACAAAGACTGAACGTCATGAAGCAAATCGAGAAATTCCCATTCTGTATCTGCATGGCACGCTGGATCCGGTCATACCATTCGGCGTTGCAGAGTGGTCACGGCAACAGTTGGTTATTCTAAATTACAACGTTGAATCGAAGAATTATCAAGTTCCGCATTCGGTTTCTGCAGAAGAACTACAGGATATTGGAGTTTGGTTAACGAAGCGGTGTGACACCGCATGTAGAAATCTTTTTTGCTAATCCCTTGAAGATACGTCTAGCGATGCAACTTGCTGGGATCGTCAAGCAGGGTCGTCATTCAAATACTCTTCAAGACGTTTGATTTGCTGTTTCGGACCCGTTAGATGCGGATTGATATCCAGTGCTTGTTGAAAAGCTTCCAGTGCGCTTTCATAGTAATCCAGAGACAAGAATATCAAGCCTAGTCCAGCCGTTGCTCCAAAGTGACGAGGCTCAAGCAGTAAAGTTTGGCGAACATCGGCGGCAGATTTCTGATACTCTCGAAGGAAATAATATATGGTCGCTCGCTTATTCCATCCTTCGGCAAATTCTGGTGCCTTGTATACGATCTCATCAAAAATTCTTTCCGCACGACGCAGTCGTCCCGTTGTCATGGCAGATAATCCAGCGAGCATCAGTTTATTGATTTCATCATCCGAAGATTCACGCCAGATTTCCCAAATCTGATCGGTAATTTCATTCCCCGCTTCCTGGCTCTTTACAATGTGCAGCTGTTTGAATAATTCATCCAGTCGTGGGTCGTTTTGATCTGCGATGGCAATAGGTGAGGAACACAGGAAAACAGCAAATGCTGCAGTAAACTTCCAATTGGAAAGACGACTAAATTTTGAGCGAAATTTCATTGTCCGCAATCTGACCAATTCAAAAGGACAGGCAACTTGGCCATTAACTACATTCTAAAATAAAATTTTCTGAAATGTTGAATTTTATTTGGCGTAATTTGAGCTAGCTAGAATTCCTGCCAAATCTCCAATTCACAGAAAACAATCTGCATAAATGTTAAGCTTTTATTGATTACAGAGGTTAATCTCGTTGTTCTCTGGAAGCCGATGTTCGTCCAAGCCGCCGCAATTCCCATCGTTGCAGTGGGCTTACAACTGCTGATGCAAAATCGTATTGTTTCTCGGTACTATTTCTAATTTGCGGCAGAGGTTGCATGCTTGGATACGATACTATTCGCTCAGGTTTGGAGAATGAAATCGTGGTGTCAACCTAACCGCGCTCTGTCGGTCGGATTCGGACTCCTATATCGGCTTCAATGTGTGATCGGATTCGCTGTAGGCAAAGCGCGATCACTTAAATCCAATCGTCGAGCTGCTGAGCATAGTATCTGTCCTTAAGCGGTTTAAAATCGCACAGTTCCAGAAAAATCAGTGAAGGCGGTTCTAAAATCGAAGCGCAAGAAAGTTGCTTGGATTCGGAGTGAATCAACTGTGCAGTATTATGTCTGCCGCAGGTGCATTGCCACCCTGACGGAAACCTGGAATTCAGTTGTCATTCTCGAGGCATTTTTTGGAAACGTAAGTCATTGATTTTTCGCGCAAAATCCAGAGCTTGAACTTTCGTTTACCCCACAAAATCGCCTGAAAACAGGTTTTTTTGGCACTTTTCAGCCTTCAAGGCCAATTTTTACCCCACTTCAATCCCCCTCGTGCAAGGGCTGAAACAAGCCTTGGTCAAAGTGCTTTTTCGTTCATAATATGTTGTTTTTATTGATAAATAATGCCATGAGCCCGTCTCTTTCAAGTATAATACTGTTAAATATTAATCGGCAGCACTCAATCCAAAGGAGGTCGAACTCATGGCACCGGTTCATTATGATTTATTTTGGCAAGACTATTTCGACTATTGCGAACTGGATCGACTCCGAGGCATCTTCGCCCAGATTGACCTCACCGAGGTGAGCTGCGAAATTCGTCGTCACCGCAATGGCAAAGGCAGACAGGACTGGCCGATCGAAGCGATGCTGCAAGCGGTATTGGCCATGATCGTGCTGCAGCACCGAAGCGTCGCTTCCTTTCGCCGCGAACTGATGCGCAATCCCACTTTGATGATTGCTTTGGGCTTTGAGCTCAAGGCGCCCACCAACGGCGAGCGCAATCCTTGGGCTCGTTACCGGGCGCCATCCGATGGTGCCTTTAGTCGCTTTAAGCAAACGCTCATCGAGGTGGATGAAACCACCGGTTGCGTTCAAGCGCTGTTTGCAGCCCAGCGTCACAAGCTGACTGACCTGTTGCCGGACTTCGGTCAAAGGGTCGGTTACGATGGCAAAGCGATCCAGTCTCATTCCACCGGCCGCAAGCTGGCTCACCGGGTGGACCCGCTCAGCGGCGAGTGTCTGAGCTCCGACCCGGATGCGACTTGGGGCTGCCATAAACAGTTCGGCACCGATTCGAATGGCAAAGAGGTTCAGACCCAAAAGCGATGGTTTGGCTATGAGCTGCATCTATTGGGCGATGTGAATTACGAGTTGCCCATTGGGTTTACGCTGGCACCGGCCCACGAATCCGAGCATCCGCACTGTGAAGCTTTGGTGTCGAAGTTTATCGGTTCAGCATTGTCCAAGCGCTGTGAAAGCTTTGTTGCCGACCGCGGTCTGGACAGCAACTCGTTAAGAAAGCGGTTGTTCGAGGCGGATATCCTGTCGGTCATTGCCAATCGCAACCTGTGGCAGGATGAAAACCTGGACTCGGATCAGCTTCGGGTTGCCACCCGTTGCTTGGATGAAAACAAGTTTGACACTCTGCTTCGAACCGAACATGGCGATCTTTACTGCAAGTGTCCGGAAAGCGAGCAAATCCGGCCGATGCATTATCAGGGCTACGAAAAAAAGCGCGGCACGCTCAAGTGGGCCTGTCCGGCGGCGGTCAATGATTTCCAGTGCCAGGGTCGAGACGAGTGTTATCGTCTGGGCAACGTCACAGCCGGTGCCAAGACCCGAGTGGTGCGCGTCAAAGTGGATCCGGATCATCTGCGAGATTTTGGTGAATTGCCGCATTCCACACTCAAATGGAAGCGCCTGTATAAACAAAGAAGTGCACTGGAGCGGATCAATTCCAGGATTGCCGACAGTTTTTTGATGCACAATCACTATCTGCGCGGACAACGGCGCATGGCGCTGAGAATCTCGATGTCGATGACGGTGATGCTGGCGGCGGCTTGTTTTGCCATCGAGGCCGGGCAACCGCAAAACATGCGCTCGCTGGTCAATCCGCTGGCCGCCTGACCTCGCCCCTTGACGGGGCCTTCCAACCGAGCGATACATGATCTGCGTTGGCAGGCGGTTCGGCGCGCCCGGATTTCGTCAAGTTCGATAATCTCAACCGTTTCTTGCTGTGCAAACACCCGAATCGAGGGGAAATGACGTTGTGATTTGAAAATTCTCTCCTAATTCCACTATTCAAGCACACGTGACCCGCTCGGTAAACAGTAAAATATCGCCCAACGAAAAAGTCTCATTCTCGTTTTTTTCTACCAATTCGTTTGTTTTGATGGTAGAATCACAGCGCACAGTCATCTGTCTGTAAATTAACGTCTGTTGCGAAATGTAACTCACTAGATACTGTATCGAAGTGACAATAATGCGGATGTACCTGTACGGTCAATAGAAATCACGTCGCCAACATCTACCTTGGCATTTCTGTAATTGATGCCCAAGTTTAAGGACAACCCTCGAGCCAGATCATATTGATAGCCCAGAGCAGAAGATCGTGTTGCCTTACCTTCAATCTGACCGTAGTGGCTTTCAATAGACCAACTGTGAACTCCAGTCTTGTGACGGATGCCTGATGAAACTGACCATCGATCAGCTTTGATAGTGTTGGATAGAATTCTTTCGCCACCTACGCCAATGTCAAATTTAGTACTGCCATAAATTAGTTCACCGACGACGCTAAAGCCCCGAGTACCAAACTGGCTTGCTCCGTCAGGTGAAGTGTGAAATCCTTCCATATAGCGTGCTGTTAGCCGGTAGTCTTTGGTGCCGGTTGGTCTTTGGTACATTACCCCCAAGTCGATATTACCACCGCGATCGATCAGGGTGCTGACAACCAAAGGACCGAATCGGCCCGTATACCCGTTCCCCCAATCTTCAAGCGAGCCGAGGAAGTCATCGAATTCTAAAGAAGCATTACCCACCCCGCGTAAACGACGTGTCTGCTCTCGTACAATACCCGAAACATTGCCGCTCAAGAGGCTGCCCCAAGCGCCCCCAACTGATAATCCCACATTGTCCGTATATCTGCTTGACTCCGATATGGTTTGAGTATTGTCAGTATATTGACCAAAATAAGCGAGGTTGACACGCAAACGGTTAGACAATTGCGTTTGGGCACTGATCTGAAAATTGCCGATTACATCCCCCCCTCCATTGCCGTTCGCTTGATCATCAGAACTGTCTTGTTGTTCCGAAGTCAATTCTGCATCCACAAGACCCGTCAGCACAAGTGTAATATTTTCATATTCAATTGCCAAAGGCTCTTCAAACGATGACAGTCTGTCGTAGTTTAGGGAAAGGTCTTGCGCCATTGCGAGTTTGTTCACACCACTGAATGCCGCAACAGTGAGTGAAACAATGTAAACCCATAACCGAAATAATTTTTTTATTTTCATAGCAACACCTTCAAGCTTTCTTGGGGAAAGTATTGTGAATGGCTTGCTGCGCAATTCTGCGACCGGCTTTAAGCGCTTCCGTGTTGTCCAAAGACCAATGAACGCCTCCATATATCCGGCTTATGCCATTTTCTTCCGCCGCGTGCGTCAAGCTGGTCCAGTGTCTTGTAACGCCGGACAACTGGGGCCACAGCACCTGATCGGGTGAACGTCCTGAAAACGAAATTTTGTCGCGGCCAAGGAAATACGCAATCATTTCGCTGCCAGCGCCTCCAAACGTAGAATGTCCCGAAGTATAGGACGGAAATTCTGGAGTCGGAATATAACTCTGCCAGTCGGATTGCCGGACTACCCGTGCATCGGGGTTCTTGAATTGTGATGCACGAACGCGAATGGCTGTTTCAGGCCGGATGACGTCATACCAGTATTTATTGTCCCATGCACAAATTGACGCGTCGCATTGCGTCATGCCGATCAAAGCGAATGCGCGTGCGAGTTCAATGAAGTTCAAACCTCGGTCTTGCAGAAGTTGCATGGCGATGTAAATAAAATGCCCTGGAGGTGTAATACCCCAAGGTCCATCCTCCCAAAACAAAGCGATTTCAGATTGATCAGCAGTTCGAATAGTACTGTCCATTCCACCTATTCGACGAGTTTCATCAAATTCTTTCGCGAATTCTGGACTTGCAGGATCGTGAAAATTTATTACACGGAACTGCGAGCCGCTCTTCATTGTCCATGGTTTTATCATGCCATGGCCGGGAAACAATCCGCGGTCAAAGGATGCAAAAGCTGGCCCAGGCTTGGTGCTATAGAATGGTGCGGTGGGACTCCATTTCAATGAATCCTCGCGCCTCTCATAACGCCCCAGATAGTAATTTGCCTTGCTAGGTTCAGATCCGTCATGGGTTCGCATTCGAAGTACGTGGCGACCTACATCACGCCCCCATTGAACGCCGAGGGATGTCGCCTCATCGTTAGGAAATCGATCTATAAATTTGCTTCGATCAAAAATGAATGGTTGCTGAAACGCCTCCGTTGCGGCAATGGCGAATGCGACTCCGTAAGCAACTTCTGGGTCTGCTCCGGACGGACCGGCGCCAACATCAAATGGCTCGCCATAATCTTGGGATATCCCATTGGCTGCAAGAAAACCAGCAACCATGGGCAATGCGTAATTGTAAGCGGCACGTGGCGCTAATACTCGCTGGTCACATACTTGCTGTAGGGCTAAATCCACCCAGTGAAAGACGGTATTCTGATTCTGGGGCTGTACAATTTGGCTTGTGTAGGATGATTTCTCTTTGTTAAGGCCAACACACCCTGCAGCTAAAATTGCGAAGGCAGCAGAGGTGCTTGCAAGAAATATTCTTCTTGAGTGATTCATAATTCAGCAGGGAGTTGAAATATCAGTTTGAGTGATGCTTTTTTCATTCTATTTCTCAGTATCGGGTTATTGTTGACTTGGTGTTTGTAAGAGACTGCAATCTCATACCAACTGCAAAGCCTCTTTCAGCTGGCGTATTATAGTAATAATTAATTGTCAACAATATATTTAGGCGAAAGTTTTCTTTTGGTACATTTTTTATTTCAACCGGTAAGATTCTCACTTTAAAATTCCAAAATTTCTGGTACACATGCCCATTCAATCTGTTTTGGCAGCTCCCACCGTCGAATGGCTCTGTCCATCGTGTTGATGGCTGCGATTGTGTGAATTCAGGCCGTGCAAGAACCTGCCGCCAGGCATTGCCGAGTGGCTTGCTTGACAGCCGTCAGGCTGTCAGTGGCAGAATCAGCGATCTCATACGTTGTGGCTGACCCTCGCGGATCGACATACAGGCAATCGCCAGCATCGCCGACAGACTCAGGGTACCCCGCATCTGCATGGTTTCAAGTCCTCGCATATAGTGTCGCTCCAACTGAAAGTCGCAACCGACCCTGGCATTGATGCGCTCCAGTGCACTGCGTTGCTGGTGCAGCCGCTTCCATCGATAGGTGTGCCGCGGCAACGCCGTAAAGGTGCGAAGCTTGTCCTCGTTGATCTTGATGCGTACGATGCGCCGTTTTGCATCTTGGCGAACACCACCGAGCCGATAGCACTTCTCACACCCGGCACACCCCTCACCGGTGCCTGACACCAGACAGTGAAACTTCTACGTAGCGCGTTTTCTCTCCAGTCCGTAATACGATGTCTGCCGAATCTTGCCGGTTTGCGGGCATTTGCAGTACAGCTGTCAGTTCCGGTTTAAATACCCCAAAAGTTCCGATTGAAAATACCCAGTTACTGTGAGTGAAGGTTTGACGTTCTGCCCGTTAACGGGCAGAACGTCAAAACCGAAAAAATTTGCCTCTATAGTTGGATTTTCAAAGATCCGCCAAGGGGCACGACCATGATCAAACAGAGGGAATTTTTGATGATTCACGAATTGAAGAACGAGGGACTTTCGATCAGCGAGATTGCGCGCAGGCTCGGGATCAATCGCAAGACCGTGCGCAAGTACCTGCAATGCGAGCGCAACGATGTTGTGGCGCTGAAAAGACAGCCCAGGGCCAGCAAGCTGGATTCGCATCGGGCGTATCTGTGCGCACGATTGCGCGAGCATCCACAGTTGTCTGCCAGGCGGTTGTTGCGCGAGATTCGGCAACACGGCTATTGCGGCGGCTACAGCATTTTGGCGGATTACGTACACACCGTGCGGCCCGCGGCCGAGGTCTCACCCTTGCCGGGAATATTGTTGCCTGTTGAATGCGATTCCAGCGCCTTGCCGTCAAGCCCCTGGGACGTCCCAAAGTCCGCCAGCAGCTGCGAGTCCGCTTCACCAGCGAATCAAACATGTCGCTGACTGCGACACAGTCGCGCTCGGCCCGATTCAACAGCTTCTCTAGCTGATTCTTGGGGGAAATTATTTTACGACCCTCGAGTTTCCTCAGTGTTGGCAATCGTTTACAGCGATCGAAACTGTCTCCACCCCACCAATTCAAATTATTAGTAAGAGTCCATATTCAACATTATTTGGCATTAGTTGAAAATTGGATTCGGGAAAGGTGGTGCGCGGGCTGTTAAGATTTTGGAGACGGGCGCGGCACGTTGTTCAGCAAATGTTACCAGTCGGTGAAGTAGAAATAATCACAAATTAAGCAAATGGTTGACTGTGGAATTTATAGTAGCGAATCGAAGGCTTGCCCGACAGAATGAATCGATGCAGAGTATATAATTCACGGTTTGTAAATATTTTCAATATTTTGCAAATATTTTG
Organism: Arenicellales bacterium; assembly: GCA_965219265.1. GTDB lineage: Bacteria > Pseudomonadota > Gammaproteobacteria > Arenicellales > JAJDZL01 > JAJDZL01. Next base: position 1,529,999 of record OZ244730.1, on the reverse strand, counting down.
TCTTTCTGTTCAAATATTGAGAGTAAAATACGGCAAATTATTTTTACTTGTTCCAGCCTCGTATCTCTACAGTTTCGAGGTGCTAACAAACCTAATGGAAAAGCTCAGTGGAAAATGTAGAAGATATTGATTTGTCAGCTCTGTCTGATGAAGAATTGGTCGAGCAGATGCATGATGATCTGTATGACGGTTTGAGGGAGGAAATTGAGGAGGGCACACATATTCTGTTGGGACGTGGCTGGGAACCGTATGAAGTATTGCAGGATGCTCTCGTGGAAGGAATGCGAATTGTCGGAATTGATTTTCGCGATGGAATTTTGTTCGTTCCGGAAGTTCTCATGTCAGCCAACGCAATGAAAGGTGGAATGTCGATTCTGAGACCTCTTCTGGCAGAAACCGGTGCTCCAACAATTGGCAAAATGGTGATCGGTACGGTGAAGGGCGATATTCATGATATTGGTAAAAATTTAGTTGCCATGATGCTGGAAGGTGCAGGGTTTGAAGTCATCAATCTTGGAATCAACAATCCCGTCGAAAACTATCTCGCTGCTATTGAAGAACACAAGCCAGAACTTCTGGGAATGTCGGCTTTGCTTACCACGACGATGCCTTACATGAAAGTAGTCATTGACACGTTGGTAGAACAGGGAATTCGAGACGACTACATTGTCGTTGTCGGTGGTGCACCGTTGAATGAAGAGTTTGGTAACGCTATAGGCGCCAATGCGTACTGTCGAGATGCAGCAGTAGCGGTAGAAACCTGTAAGGACCTTGTAGCGCAACTGCGCGGGTTGAGCTGACTTCTTGTAAGTTCCTTCTACGCCTACCGTCTATTTTCTTCCAGCCTCAAGTCCCGCCCATGACGGAAACCGTAATCTCCTCCCAAACAAAGACTGTTGTTATTGGGTATGAAAAACCGTTCTGCGTGATCGGAGAACGGATCAATCCAACAGGTAGAAAGTTGCTCGCAGCCGAAATGGCACTCGGAAACTACAGTCGGGTAGAATCCGATGCATTGGCGCAGGTGGAAGCGGGAGCACACATGCTCGATGTCAATGCTGGAATACCCCTGGCGGATGAACCAAGAATACTGGCAGAGGTTGTCCAGTTGGTGCAGTCGCTGACTGATATTCCGCTGGTACTTGATTCGTCGATTGTGGCAGCGTTGGAATCGGCCTTGTCAGTGTACAAAGGGCGCCCATTGGTCAATTCGGTTACTGGTGAAGAGGAACGTCTGGAAGCTGTATTGCCGCTGGTTAAGAAATACGATGCTGCGGTTGTCGCAATCTCGAATGATGAAACCGGTATTTCGGAAGATCCAGAAGTGCGTTACCAAGTCGCCAAAAAAATCGTTGAGCGAGCGGAGGATTATGGGATTGCGCGCTGCGATGTCGTAGTCGATCCATTGGTGATGCCAATAGGCGCAATAGGATTGGCGGGTCGTCAAGTGTTTCGAATCGTGCAGCGGTTGCGAGAGGAACTTAAAGTCAATACTACTTGTGGGGCATCCAATATCAGCTTTGGATTGCCAAACAGAAACGGGTTGAATGCAGCTTTTCTGTCTATGGCGATTGGTGCCGGCATGACTTCTGCGATTACCAGCCCCCTACATCCGGAAATCATGAATGCGATAATGGCGGCGAATGTCATGATGGGTACAGACCGTGAATGTCGTCGTTGGATTGCGAAATTTCGCGAACCAGCCAGTGAAATGGCAAATAGTTCTCGAGCCGACAGAAGAAATCGTCCTAGAAGACGACGTCCGGTTGAGTAGAGCACAACACATCTTTGATGATCAGTCTTCATTCGTTGACTGATTGGATTCAAATTCACTAGTCTGCTAGAGGGAGTACGAGGTATCTGAATGGTAGAACATTCTGACGCCATGGTTGTTTTCACTCCTTCGGGACGTCGAGGCAGATTCGTAAAAGGCACAACTATTCTGCAAGCCGCACGTTCTCTGGGAGTAGATCTTGATTCTGTCTGTGGCGGCCGTGCGATGTGCGGACGTTGTCAGATTGAATTGAGCACCGGCTCATTCGCAAAACATGGTGTTCAGTCTCGAGAAGAGCACTTAAGCTCGTATAGCCAACTTGAGAATGAATATTCGAAAACCCACGAATTTTTGGATGGCAGACGACTCGGTTGTTCGGTGAAGATTTTGGGTGACGTTGTGATTGACGTTCCCCCCGAGAGTCAGGTGCACAGACAGGTTGTTCGCAAACGGGCAGAAGTACACGACATCAATCTGAATCCTGTCATTCGCATGTATTATGTCGAAGTCCAAGAGCCGAATATGTATGATCCTTCAGGCGATCTTCAGCGCTTGAAGGATGCACTCGAATTTGATTGGAGATTGGAAAATCTTTCCTGCGATCTGCGACAGATTCAAAAACTACAGTCGGCACTGAGAGAAGATGACTGGAAAGTTACCGCGGCAGTTCACGATGGCTCTCAGATCGTGGCTGTTTGGCCGGGATTCAGAGATCACGCTTACGGTCTGGCGATAGACGTCGGTTCAACCACGATTGCCGCACATCTTTGCAACCTTTCGAGTGGCGAGGTGGTTGAGTCTGCCGGTGTCATGAATCCGCAGATACGTTTCGGTGAAGACTTAATGAGTCGAGTCTCCTATCTGATGATGAATCCAGGTAACGAAGAGGCTATGACGCGGGAGGTGCGGCTGGCAATTCAACGATTGGCCGAAGATGTCGCTAAAGCACACGGTATAGATAAAGAGGACATACTCGACGTCGTTTTCGTCGGCAATCCGATCATGCAGCATCTGCTGTTAGGGATCAGCCCGCTTGAACTTGGCGGTGCGCCATTTGCACTGGCAACAGATGAGTCAGTGAGCATTTGGGCAAATGAGCTGGATCTTTCCCTTCATCCGAACGCAAGAGCCTTTGTTCTGCCTTGCATCGCAGGGCATGTAGGAGCAGATACAGCAGGCATGGTATTGTCTGAACACCCGTATTCAAAAGAAGAGATGATGCTGTTGGTAGATGTTGGCACCAATGCCGAAATCGTGCTGGGGAATTGCAATCGGATGGTTGCAGCATCAAGTCCCACTGGCCCGGCTTTCGAAGGTGCACAGATCAGTAGCGGACAACGAGCAGCGCCGGGAGCGATTGAACGAGTGCGGATTGATCGGGATACGTTGTCTCCAAAATTCAAGGTAATCGGTTGCGATGTCTGGTCGACTGATGAAGGATTTGACGAAGCAATTGAAGATTCCGGGGTGACGGGAATTTGTGGTTCAGGAATCATTGAAGCAGTCGCAGAAATGTATCTCGCAGGCATCATTGATTCCAACGGCGTCGTTCAAGGCAGCAATTCGGCAAAGAGTGATCGAGTCATTGTTGATGGTAGAACATTTTCCTACGTTTTGAATGAAGCAGAACCCAAGATCGTGATTACTCAGAACGATATTCGAGCGATCCAGTTGGCCAAAGCGGCTTTGTATGCGGGGATTCATTTGCTGATGGAGCGATTGGAAATTGAGCAAGTTGATGCCATTCGATTGGCGGGAGCATTTGGAAGCCACGTGAACGTCAAATATGCAATGATTTTAGGAATGATTCCAGACTGTGCTCTGGAAAGTGTAACATCAGCTGGCAACGCAGCGGGAACCGGTGCAAGAATCGCCTTGCTGGATAGAAATTCACGCGATGAGATCACCCAGATCGTACGAAATATCGAGAAGGTGGAGACTGCAGTCGAACCCAGTTTCCAGAAACATTTTGTCGATGCTATGTCGATTCCTCACAAAACCGCGTCCTATCCCCATTTAAGCAAGGTAGTTGACCTGCCAGGTCCGATTGAGCAACCTCAAGACGGAACACCCCGTCGAAGACGAAGACGAGGCAATTCAGGGTAAAACTGGATGAGTGTAGAGCTAATCATAAGCGATGGCCTGGTTATTGACGGCACAGGAGGTGCGTCAATTCACGCGGATGTTGCAGTCAATGAGGGACGGATCGTAGGTGTAGGAAATTATAGTGAATCCATTGCGAATGTTCGAATATCTGCGAAAGGAAAGTGTATCGCACCAGGCTTTATTGATGCGCACACTCACGATGATAGGGTACTTCTGTCTTCGCCTGATATGACATCCAAAATTAGTCAGGGAGTGACAACTGTTGTAACTGGAAATTGCGGCGTCAGTCTTGCGCCTTTAAAGGATGTCGATCCGCCACCTCCACTCAATCTTCTTGGCGGACGAGAGTGGTATCGCTTTGGAACTACGGAATCCTATGCAATCGAACTGAAGGAAAACCCCCCGGCAGTAAATTCTTTGATGCTAGTAGGGCATTCGACACTTCGAGTTGCTACGATGGATAGACTCGATCGGGCTGCAACCAAGAAAGAAATTCTTCAGATGGAACGACTGGTTGATGCTGCAATGGAAGAAGGGTGCAGCGGATTCAGTACTGGTCTGGAATATCCGCCTGCCATTTGTGCATTGGAGGAGGAAGTCATACAGTTGGCAACAAGAGCCTCCGAAGTTGGAGGAATTTATACATCTCACATGCGCAATGAAAGCGATGATGTCCATGATTCGATTGATGAGACGGTTCGCGTTGCTGACCAGGCAGATATACGTACCGTAATTTCACATCACAAAGCCTGTGGAAAGAAAAACTTTGGCAGAACTGAACAGACGCTTGAGCAAATCCAAAGAGCTCAGCAGTCGGTAGATATCAATCTGGATGTTTATCCATATATAGCAAGTTCGACTTCATTGCTCCCACAGTATCTGCCACGAGCTGACCGAGTTTTAATTACGTGGTCTGATCCACATCCAGAATGTATGGCTCGAGAGTTGGATGATATATGCGGGGAGTGGGGAGTCAGTATTGAAAGGGCGGTTGAAATGCTTTCTCCTGCCGGAGCCATCTATTTTCAGATGGATGAAAATGACTTACACAGAGTATTGAAATTTCCAGGTGGCATGATTGGGTCGGACGGATTGCCCAGCGATAGATTTCCGCATCCACGTTTGTGGGGAACGTTTCCGAGAGTGATTGGTCACTACGGGCGTGACTTAGGCTTGTTTTCTATTGAGGAAGCAGTTGCAAAAATGACTGGCAATTCTGCGACGACTTTCGGTTTACAGGATCGAGGCTTTATTCGCGAAGGCATGTGTGCGGATATTGTAATTTTCAATGCAGAGACAATAATCGACAGAGCAAATTTTCAAAATTCTGTTCAAGCAGCGGATGGAATTGATTCAGTATTCGTGAATGGCACTCTCGTTTACCATGACCGAGAGTGGACTGGCAATAGACCCGGACAACTACTGAAAGTCTTGAATTAAACTTGCCAAATTGTTTGTCGATGTGGCGGTTCACTTTCCTTTAACAGTATCCTACATTAATAATAAATAGCTTTAATATCAGAATTTAAAATATTGAAATAATATAGTTAACTGTTGGTTAAGTAGAAAGCTGAACTCCAAAAACTGAATGTCAATTGTCATTGGCTGACATTCAAGTCGACAACGCCAGATACAATGACCGTGATTCTAGATTCTATGAAAATCGACTGGCCGCCGATTCCCTGTACGACAATATCGGAACGTTTAGCGGAAGTTTCCGAGTCTGTTGCTTGAGCGGACATTGCCCGCTGATGAGCAAGATTTTCTAGTTCGCTTGTAGCTGAATCAGCCGCCTCTTCAAGACTTCGAAAATCTTGAATGCCGAATGGAGTATGTGAGCGGTAGACGCCTTCTGCAGGAGAGGTAATTAAGCCAGAAACGCGCTGCGATATGCTTCCAGCAGCAGCTCCCACTGCATTGCCAACGTCAGAATGTTCTGGAATTTCCAATCGAGAATTCAAGCGATTTGCAATTTCAGGATAGAACGAATTAGCCGGAGCTCCAACGACTGCGAGCACGCCTTTTAATGAGAGTTGAACATTCAGGATATCCGAACCTTGTGAAGTAATTCCTTTATCTAACAGGTAACTTCCAATATCTTCGGGCTGGGTATCGGGAGATTCAGAAGCAATAGCAGCTCGAATCAAAGCGTCACTTGACTGATGAACGACGGCTCTCACAACACTCTTGCAAAACTCTTCAGTACTGTTCCACAGTGGTTTCGAACGACGTACGAATCCTCGTACCCAAATTTGTGCGGCTAGTACGGCTCCTTCAACAGACCACTTGTCCATCTTTCCTAAAACATGTAGCGCATCTGTAGGAGTAAATGCCGACATATGGACCAAGTCTAGTCTGCGTAGGCGATCAAAGGCACGATTCATTTGCGGGTCCCGAAACAAGTTTTCACAGCTGACCGGACCGTTTTCGAGCAAATCCCACAACTTTCGATCATTTTTACCAAGGCTCCGAATGTTCTCGGATGAACGTCTCCTCATCAGAAAACATCCTTGGTATTCTTGTGGCAATTTTGTCAACTGCTCTTTCAAGGTTTTGATAATCTCTGGGTTCTGCCGTCCCAGTGAAGAAATCGGCAATGCTCGGTTTGGCCCTACTTGCACAGGACGGTCAAACGACACCTGACTGTCGCCGCCAAGTCCAACGGTGTAAACGTCGACGGCTTCGACAAATGTTCTGAAACCACCTACATGTGCCCCTTGCCGGGCGATAACGGGTTTTCCGTCTCGCAAAATCGCAATGTCAGTCGTTGTACCGCCGATGTCGGATACGACACTGACTGGGGTTTTCGCTAGGTTGCAGGCTCCGACAATACTCGCTGCGGGTCCTGACAGAATTGTCTCCACCGGTCGAACAATGGCGACATCGGCGCTGATCATCGATCCATCTCCTTTGACTACCATAAGCGGTGAATGAATTTCGCGATTGGCGAGTTCAAGTCGAACGGCCTGGATAAGTTGAGAAATCGGAGCGACTAGACGGGCATTCAGCACCGCGGTCATTGCACGTCTAGGTGCATCAAGATTGGCCGTCAGTTCAAACGTACATGTGACGGGTCGGTCTGTCAACTTCAGTACAAGATCGCGTACTGCAACCTCATGAGCGGTGTTTCGCACCGAAAACATACCTGCAACTGCAAAAGCAGAAACCATTGAAGCATGTCGCAGAATTGCAATTTTTGCAGATTCCATATCCAGCGGCTGCCATTCATCTCCATGTGCAGTATGGCCCCCTTCGATGAATTCGACTGGATCGTCTCGTAGCGCTTCCTTGAGGTTCGCACGCTTTAGAGAATTTTTGCTGTGTCCGATCATCAGCAAGCAAATGGTCCCACCGCGTCCTTCTACGATTGAATTTGTTGCCAGTGTGGTTGAAATTGAAGTAACTTCAATAAGTTGCGAGAGTGGAATCGAATGTGTGTCGATGCGGCTGATTGCTTCTCGGATGCCGAGAGCGAGATCTTGATGGGTAGTAAGCGCTTTCGCGGTCTTTACCACACCGTTCTCATCATCATAGAGTACCGCGTCGGTAAAAGTTCCGCCAGTATCAATACCAAGCCGCATAGATCATCTCGTCAGAAAAGCGGTAATAATAATCGCACAACGTCAATTTGTTGCAGAAATTCAGTAAGAATTGTTGGCCTTGTTATTCAGCGTGGTTGAGTGCGATAGCTAAGGTTCTGGCTGAAAGAATTGTAAGTAGGGTAGGTGGATGTGCTATTGCTAGGAAAATTAAGCGGACCCGTGCAATCTTAGGAATGCTGGTCCGCTTGGATACAAGCCGTCGAGTGGAAATCGATAAGGATCATGAACTCAACTGATTTTGACGACGATGCGCCCTACAATAGATGCTTCCATGTATTGGTCAAATGAGGATGGCAAGTCATTAAAGTCAATCACTTTCTTGACGATTAAATTCATATCGTTCGGCTTCAAATCGCTACAGAGTCTTTCCCACGCTTTGTCACGCACTTCCATCGGCATTTCGAGTGAATTGATGCCGAGGAGAGACACGCCTCGCAAAATGAATGGCATGACTGTGGTTTTCAGTCCGATTCCGCCCGCTAGTCCGATGGAGCCGATATTCCCCCAGGGCTTCACGGTTCGGGTCAACCAGCCAAGAATGTCCCCGCCTACATTGTCAACTGCTCCGCCCCATTTTGCTGCTTCCAGAGGTTTGTCTCCCAATTCCAACGTGTGTCGATCGATCAGATTGATAGCACCTAGTGCTCTCAAATGTCCCTCGTGTTCCTTCTTTCCGGACAGTGCGATTACTTCATATCCAAGATTGGAAAACATACTGACCGCAAAGCTGCCTACGCCGCCGGTCGCTCCAGTCACAACAATCGGTCCACGTTCCGGAATTTGTCCGTTGTCTTCCATCCGAATTACAGCAATTGCAGCGGTAAATCCCGCCGTTCCGAACGCCATTGCCTCATACTCAGTCAAACCTGCTGGCATGGGTACTACACAGTCGCCTGGAACACGAGCGTATTCGGAATACCCTCCGTCATGGATTTCAGAAAGACCGCAACCGCAGACCAGTACTGAATCTCCTTCTTTGTAGCGTGAGTCAGTCGATGCTGAAACTTTACCCGCAAGATCAATTCCGCCGTTCAAGGGATACTTTCTTAGAATTCTTCCTTTTCCAGTTGCTGCAAGTGCGTCTTTGTAGTTAATCGTTGAATAACTAGTTTCGATAACGACTTCACCCTCCGTCAAGTCATCTAGAGTTAAATCTTCAAATCCCGCAGAGATGCTTCTATCTTCATTTTGCCGAATGCGGTAACTACGAAATGTCTCCATGAATTGCTCCTATCAAAGTGTCATAGAATCAGGAATTGATTTGGGTTTCTAGTAATGGGAATATTTGGATTTGAAAGGTACCTTTTGATTCTGGGAGACTAATGCTCCACCAATTAAATCCACGGTCAGCACAATTTTATAGCACATATACTGAATGAACTGGTTTTGTGAATACTGCAATTATCTGAAAAATGATTTCAGTCATAATTCCTCTGCTACTCGAAATTGATTGACTTCGCGTCATACAGCATTTCCCTATAATTTGCCAGCAACCTTGTTAACTCACAATCAGGCTACAGTGGAGGCATTGTGACAGAAGAAACAATTTTCAGTAAAATCATTCGAAAGGAAATACCGTCGGATATAGTCTATGAAGACGAATCTATTTTGGCTTTTCGAGACATTGACCCGCAAGCACCAGTACACTTTCTGATTATTCCGAAAAAAGCGATTCCTACAGTCAATGATGTTACATCGGAGGACGAACAGGTGCTCGGTCGATTATTCCTGGTAGCCGCTCAACTTGCCAAGGAACACGGCGTTGACGAAAGCGGTTATCGGCTGTCAGTCAACTGTAATGCCCACGGCAGGCAAGAAGTTTTTCATGTGCACATGCATTTGATGGGTGGGCGTCAAATGCAACGAATGGGGTAGTGGGTTCCTGTGCCAGGGTCGCCGAAATTCTGAAACTTGGAGTCTACACGTTTGAGTAATTCTTGGCTCAGCCACCCCAATGTTAAAATGAATCCCGGCGAAAGCTCTGTAGCGCATCCGGGTCAACTGCGACATTGATGACAGCTTGCCCATCAGTGAGTTGTTTCATTTGACTTTTACCAAGACTCAGCATTCATTTCGCGACGATGCGCGTTAGTTCAACGAATCGGATAAAAAACGCGTCACTGGTTCAATAAATGCCGATGAATCCTCAAGCAGCCCTAAGTGTTGCAATCTTGGAATGATCATGACTTGAGAACCTGGAATCTCACTGGATATGCCGTGTGACATGGCCGGAGTACTGCCGCTGTCGTTTTGGCAGGTTATCACTAATGACGGACAATCAATTGGTGGCTGCGGTCTAATTAACTCCACAACGCCTTTAGCTAGCACTTCACGGCATTGGGTGTAACTCAGCGGTTCGTTACTTAAAATCCATTCTCGCACTTCATCGACGATGTCAGTATGCGTGGAGAGAAATTCGGGCGTAAACCAGCGTTGAAGCGACGTTTCGATTGTCGCCTGCGGGCCGCCTTGCGCGGTGTGCGCAACTCGTCGCTCTATCTCACTCTGTTCTTGTGGTGCTCTTTCGTGCGGCGAATTCAAGATGATTAGGGCGCTGGTGGATGCAGGATAATTGATGGCGAAACGACGGTTGATCATGCCCCCTAGGGAAAATCCCATGACAACGCAATGACTAATTTCGAGTTTTTCCAGCAATTCTTTTAACTGCAACGCATACAAATTGAGAGATGGAACGGACGGCGGTAGGCTGCTTTCGCCATGTCCGTACAAATCGTAAGTCAGTACGCGATAACTGACTGCCAACGAGTCTACGAACTCGCGCCACATGTGTCGATTCATGCCGAGTCCGTGAATGAGCGCAACAACAGGGGCGTCCTGCTTGCCCACTAGCTCATATGCAGTAGTGCCTGTCGATTCAAACATAAACGCATTTTCCACGATAGGCTGATTTCATATCGGAAAACGCTACGCAACTCAAAGCCGGGAGACTGGCGGAAGTGGAGTGGCGAAAATAATTTTCAGTGAACTCTTCTGATTTGATTGAAATGGGCGATGTAAACTCAATGTATCAATTGAAAGCCGGCATGACTTCATTACAGAATAGCGCAAGAGAATTTTTCTGTTCTTTTTGTCCCAGACCCATGCTTGCCAAATAAACGAAATCGTCAACGCCAATTTCCTCGTACCGTTTCAATTTCTGAATCACTTCATCGGGCGAACCCAGCATTAGGTTCTGTTCCAACATATTCGGATCGTATTGTTCTCGTTCTGCGAGTTCTTCCAACGGAATTTGTTTTGGAAAACCATCTACAACATCGCTCAGATTTCGGAAGAGGTTCTCGAACATCCCCATGCTTTTTTGGATTGCAGTGATCACCGCTTCGCGTCCCTGCGAGTTCTCATAAAGCGCGGTATGGCGCATTACGGCGAAAGTCGGGTGTTGACCTGCGGCGTGTTTCGCAATGGATTCGTCCAACTGCGACTTGTACAGTTCGACCTCTGAAATTGGTCTGGTCAAGGGCCATGAAATTATGTTGCAGCCATTGGCGACAGCGTAATCAAATGTGATCGGCGAGCGGGCGGCAACCCAAATTGGAGGATGTGGAACCTGGACCGGGTGAGGCACTGACGTAGCGGTCGGAAACGACCAATATTCGCCATTGTGCTCATAGTCTCCCTTCCATAAAGCTTTCAGAGCAGGTAGCATTTCGTGTACGTAGTGATAGGCATCGGATTGTTTCAGTCCGGGGTGCATCCGGTCGAATTCTCGCTGATAAGCGCCTGAACCAATACCGAATTCCAACCGCCCGCCGCTAATCAGGTCTGTGAGTGCTGCCTCGCTTGCCAGATTAATCGGGTGCCAGTAAGCTGCGACCGCGACCGCTGTGCCGAGTCGAATACGATTGGTGTGGGCAGCCCACCAGGTCAGAATCTGAAAAGGATTCGGGGCGATCGTTAGTTCGAGTCCGTGATGTTCTGCCGCCCAGACAATTTCAAACCCGCTGGCGTCAGCAGTCTGCACCATGTCAAGCGTATGGCGGACGACGTCATTCATGCTCATGCTGTCGTCCATCCGTTCCATATTGATAGCTAGGTGAAACTTCATTCAATCAACTCCTTATCTAAATTGAATAGCTCTCAGGCAGGGCTTCATCGCACAATGAATAGGCTTCTGAGCGGTTCGATGGATGTATTCATCCATAGGGTTTGAGGGGAGAGGAAGCGTATATGGCCTGAATTCTGCTTTCGCTACCAGAACCGGAATTTTATATCACACGTTACACGGAATTTGGCCATTTAACCAACTCTTTCTCAGAGTCTCGTTCGGAATCACTATCTATTCATCCACAGTTTGCATTTCCGATTCTGAGGTTTGGCCTAAGTTATGTTCGACTTTCGCCACCACTCCGTCTTTGAAGAAAACTGTCACTTTTTGCTTTGATACGACAGTTCGTTTACTGTCGATTACATTGTGGATGTAGTCCCATCGGTCTCTGTGAAACGAATCAACGATTAACGGAGTTCCCATGATGTCCAACACGTCATCAGGTGTCATTCCAATGGTTAGTTTGCTGACGTCTGCTAGATCTGATGATTGCCCTTGATGTATTTCAGGGCGATAGATTGAACACGACACCAGCAATACTGCGCATAGAATCGTGATCGCCGTTACGGAACGGGATGATTGAAATATCTCTTGCAATTGAATCACTTAAGTTCCTTTAGTACTGCGATTTCATCACAGTCGTTGAATTTACAGCACTTTGCGCATACACCCCATACTTTTTCCGGAAAAATCTCTTTATTGACAGTGTGAAATCCGACGCGGTGAAAAAATCCCGGTACATATGTGAGCGCCATTATCCGCGTTAATCCCATTGACCGGGCTTTATCGATCAAAACATCGACCAGAATTCGACCATATCCAAGGTGTTTTATCTCCGATGCTACGACCAGGCTGCGAACCTCACAAAGGTTCTTGTTAAAGATTTCGAGCGCTGCGCAGGCGACAGTTTTACCTTGAATTTCTATAACGCTGAATTTCATCAAATTGTCGATGATGTCAGTCTTCGTTCGCGGCAGAAGAATCCCTTTGGAAGCGTAAGACTCCATCAGTTCGTAGATGTCGTCCACATCATTGGTTGTCGCATCGCGAGTGATCGGTTCAAACAGATTTTCAACAGATGGTTGCATCACATAGAGCCTTGTATAAGCATCTCTTTGGCGTGTTCAGTGGTACGAGCCGTAATTTTAACACCACCGAGCATTCTGGCGATTTCCGAAATGCGCTGCTCGTGGTCAAGCAGTCGAATTACAACACTTGAGGCATTCTCTGTCTTCTTGTTCACATTCAATTGATGATCGCCTTGTGCGGCAACCTGGGGTAGGTGGGTAATACAGAATATTTGCGTTGATTTGCCAAGCGACCTCAGCAGCCTTCCAACCCGTTCCGCAACTATTCCGCCGATGCCGACATCAATTTCGTCAAACACAAGAGTCTGTACTTGCGTAACTTCGGCAGCGACCGTCTGAATGGCTAAACTCAATCGTGAGAGTTCACCTCCTGATGCGACTCTGGATAATGCTCCCTTTTGCTGGCCTGGATTCGTAGATACTAGAAAATTGACGTTTTCCCATCCGAATCCTGCATAGTCGACCGAATTGTGTTCAATCAGCTCAACTTCGAATACTCCACCTTCCATTCCCAATTTCTGCATTTGCTCAGTCATAGCCACAGACAAAGTGATGGCAAAATTTTTGCGAACTTTACTGATTTCGGATGCAGCGGAGCGATGCTCGGCTTGCAGCTGGTTGATCCTATCATCCAATGTAGTTATCCCAGCAAGCTCGGTTTCAAGTTTGCTGATTTGTTCACCAATCGCCAGCAGCGCCTCGGGCAATTCGTCGGCGCTGACATCATGAATTCGCGCTTGCTGCTGTAGCGATGCCATTCGCTCTTCAATGGATGTGATTTCGGCAGGATCATATTCACTTCGACTTGAAATTGAGAGTATCTCTCGAGCCGCATCATCGGTCCGAAATCTTGCTTCTTCCAGCATGTTGGCATAGGTCTCAAGCTCAGGGTCATACTCACTGAGCTTGCCAATTTGTCTGATACTTTCAGACAGGGTGCCACTGACAGTCGCATCATCTGCGTAGAACAATCTTTGGGCTATCTCGTGCAGACCGGTCGAGAGTTCTTCAGCGTGAGTCACTCGTGCAAGTTCGTTTCTGAGTCGGGAGAACTCGCCTTGTTCCGGCTGCAGTTGATCAAGGACACTGGATTGATGGCGTAACAAGTTCAGTTGCTCGTCTAGGTGCTGCTGTCTGTCAATCAGGCTGCTACGAAGGCTTATCTCATTTCTTATCGATACTGCGAGGCTGGAAAGATTGTTGGTTTTGTCGAGAATTCCAGCGAATCCATCAAGGATATTTCGTTGTGCAGCTGACTTCAGCAAAGACTGATGCTCGTGCTGACCATGAATCTCGACCAGCAATGAGCCCAGACTCCTTACACTCTGCAACGTTACCGGCCGGCCATTGATATAGGCCCGAGAAGCACGATCAGGGAATATCACACGATGGATTATGCATTCTGCGCCATCATGCAGCTCGTGTTCTTTCAGCCAGCCTTCAATACCCGTGTCGTGGATTTCAAAAATGACGAAAATTTCAGCCTTGTTGCAACCGCTACGTATTATTCCCGAATCTGCACGTGCGCCTAGCGCGAGCTCCAGTGAATCGACGATAAGCGATTTACCAGCACCGGTTTCGCCTGTGATGACGGTCAGACCCTTTTGAAAGTCGATTTGGATTTCTGGGATGAGAAGATAGTCCTTGATGTAGAGCGATTTAATCATCTTGCTTTACAAGTTTTTAACTAGACGCCCCAGCCAAGTTTTTGTCGTAGTGCGTTGTAGAAAGTATGCCCCGAAATTCTGACGAAATCGACAGTGAGGTCTGAGCGTCGCACAACGATCTTTTCCGTACCGTTCAACTCTTCGCGAACGTCGCCGTCAACCACCAGGCTGGAATTCCCCGAAGTTGCATTGGTCATGTGGATTTCAATCGCGCTTGAATCACTGAACACAATTGGTCGGTGAGTCAGTGTTTGCGGACTGATCGGAATCATCTCGATTGCCGGAAGGTCGGGATGTAGAACCGGCCCGCCAGCTGAGAGGGCGTATGCGGTTGCCCCGGTTGGAGTGGCGACAATCACGCCGTCGGCTCGCAGACTGGTTACAAAGGCTCCGTCTACGATAATTTCAAAATCCAGCAGTCGTCCATAATTTGTTTTGTGAACGACGATGTCGTTCAGGGCAGTCGCAACGGCAGTGCTATTGTCGTGAAAAGTCGTGGTCGCCTCTAGCAGTGTCCGGGTTTCGATTGAGTAATTGCCATTCACCACGAGATTGATCGATTGATCTATTTCCTGAACTGCGACATCGGTCAGAAAGCCCCGTCTGCCGAGATTGACACCCAGCAAAGGTGACTTGCAGCCAGCTCGCCGTCTTGCCACGTTCATGAAGGTGCCATCACCGCCAATCACGATTGCAAGTTCCAGTTCATCGTCATCAATTCCTTCATTTCTCTCGGCATGCCGGACAGATGAAAAATACTGTCGATACGAGATTTCACTCGCAATCAAAATGTTGGCAATTTTCTCAGCAATATTTGCGACCTTTTCGATTGAAAAATTGCCGAAAATGCCGACTGTTTTGAAATCTGTCATAGTAATTATCGAATTGCAGCACATCAAACTGAGCCGAAGCGCTACCTTGAATGCAATCTGTCAATTGTAAAAGTTTAACTGCAATCGTGCATAATTGCATAGAAGTATCGAGCGGAATTACCTGTTGATTTTATATACGGATACCGCATTAATATACATTTCACCTTGCTGAGTGTGAGATCCGTTTTCAATTTGTCCGGGCATTTCTTGTGTTGAAGTCATAATCTTGCCCTTCAAATTGCAGAATCTGCAACAAACAGTTATATACTTTATTCTTGATTCACCAATTTTCACTCGGTTCTGCGACACGCGGAGTGAATGATAGAGAAAATCTTCAAACCTGGTACAGACCGTATTAATGGCTGAGCTGAATCTCGACGAAAGATCTGAAACGCTTCTGCGAATGCTGATTGCGCGATTTATCGATCAGGGCCATCCTGTCGGTTCGCGAACGCTTTCTCACGAACCAGGTTTGCACCTCAGCGCAGCGACAATTCGCAATGTGATGGCTGACTTGGAAGAAATGGGACTGATCCAATCACCTCATACATCTGCTGGGAGAGTCCCAACACCTCTTGGATATCGGTTGTTCATTGATTCTCTGTTAACGATCAGGCCGCTGAGGCGAGCGAAAACAGAAGAAATCAAATATCGGCTCAATGAAGAGAATGACGCCAAAGAGTTGATGACGGCTGCATCGAATCTGCTGTCGGAAGTCACGCAATTTGCAGGTATAGTATTCTTGCCGAACACTTCCATAGCCAAATTTCGACAGATTGAATTCGTTAGCCTATCCAGCAACCGAGTGCTTGTGATTCTGGTCACCGAAGACGGCCAAGTTCAGAACCGTGTCATACCCAATGGTCGCGATTATTCGGCGTCGGAGTTGACTGAAGCGGCCAATTTCTTTAACCAGACTTATCGCGGTAAACCGCTATCCACTGTAAGGGAAAATTTGCTGAACGAAATGAAGCGTGACAGCGAGCAGATCAATAAGTTGATGCAGACTGCCATTACCATTGCCAATCGCGTATTTGACCGCGACGAGAAATTGGAAGAAGATGTTGTGGTTAGCGGCGAAGCGAATTTGCTGAATGTGCCGGATTTTGCTGCAATTGAAAAAATTCGGAAGATTTTTGAAACTTTCAAGACACGACACTCTTTGCTGAATCTGCTTGATCAAAGCATCAGAGCGAGAGGCGTTTCCATATTCATCGGCAAAGAATCCGGTTATGAAGGATTGGATGACTGCAGTGTCATCACGGCTCCTTACGGAGTCGAAGGGCAGAGTCTAGGAGCAATTGGCGTCATCGGGCCAACTCGGATGCCATATGATCGTGTCATTCCTATAGTTGATGTAACTGCGAAGATGCTGGGCAACGCGCTCGCGCATCTAAATCAGGACTAAGCGGAAATTCACTAACCCCTCCTTGAAATAATTTGTGGCGTTCTTATCTATGGCTCTGGTTACCGAGCCAATCGGAGAATTGGTGTCGCATGGGATAAATTATGGCTAGAAAAAAATCTCCAAAAGACAAAATCGAAAACGGCAACGAGAATCTGGAAGCCCAACAGAAGCAATCGACGATGAATGGCGGTACCGGTAACGGGGCTAACTGCGGAATCGTAGAAGAGGAATCCGAGGAAGGTTTGACAGCTGAATCTCTCGAAGGGACCTATGAAAAACTTGAGTTGCAAAAGAAAGACATAGCGGATCAGAAAGACAAATATCTTCGATTGATGGCGGATTACGACAATTTCCGCAAACGCTATGATATGGAAATCGAAAGAGCGCGCAAGTTCGGAATCGATCAGTTTGCCCGAGCTATGCTGGACGTCATGGAAAGCCTGGAAAAGGCGTGCGAGATTGAAAATTTGGAAAATTTGGAAGCCACCGTCAGTTCGATTCAGGAAGGCGTTGAGTTGACACGAAAACAGTTACAGAGTGCATTCAAGAGTTTCTACATCGAGGAGATTGATCCGCAGCCCGGTACTCCATTTGACGCGAAGTTTCATCAAGCGATGACGATGCAGCCAAGTGCGGAAATTCCACCCAATCACATCTCAGAAGTTTTCCGCAAAGGATACCGGTTGCATGACAGGTTGTTGCGTCCCGCAATGGTCATCGTCGCTTCTGCTGTGAAAGATGACGTTGTATCAGAAAACACGAACGAATCAGAGCCAAATGATTCGGCAGACTCTTGATTTTTTGATCATAGAACATATTTTTATTGGCAACGAATATTACATTTTATCTAGGAACTGAACATGGCAAAAATAATCGGTATTGATTTGGGTACGACGAACTCATGTGTGTCGGTCTATGAGGGCGGCGACACCGCCAAAATCATCGAGAATCAGGAAGGTGATCGAACGACACCTTCGATCGTTGCTTATACCGACGATGATGAAGTGTTGGTGGGTCAGTCGGCCAAACGACAAGCTGTTACCAATCCTTTCAACACACTATTTGCAGTCAAGCGTCTGATCGGACGGAAATTCTCGGAGGATGTCGTCCAGCAGGATATGGATCTGATGCCCTACAAGATCATCAAGGCAAGTAACGGTGATGCCTGGGTTCAGGTGGGAGACAAGGAACTCGCACCTCCAGAAGTTGCCGCGCGCATTCTGCAGAAAATGAAGCAGACGGCCGAGGACTACCTTGGCACCGAAGTCACAGGTGCTGTTATTACAGTACCTGCCTATTTCAATGATTCTCAGCGACAGGCGACCAAGGATGCCGGCAAGATTGCAGGACTGGACGTCAAGCGGATTATTAACGAACCCACTGCAGCAGCACTGGCCTACGGATTGGACAAGCAGGAAGGTGATCGCAAAATTGCGGTCTATGACCTCGGCGGCGGAACGTTTGATATTTCAATCATTGAAATCGCCGAAGTGGACGGTGAACATCAATTCGAGGTGCTTTCAACCAATGGTGATACGTTCTTGGGTGGTGAGGATTTTGACCGACGAGTGATTGATTACCTTGCGGATGAATTCAAAAAAGATCAGGGTATGGACCTGCGAGGTGACCCGCTCGCCATGCAGAGACTCAAGGAAGGCGCGGAAAAAGCAAAGATTGAGTTGTCTTCCAGCACTCAGACCGAAGTCAACCTGCCTTACATCACGGCTGACAAGACTGGCCCGAAACACCTGAACTACAAGTTGACCAGAGCCAAGATTGAGGCGTTGGTAGACGATCTGGTGGGAAGAACTGTTGGACCTTGCAAGACTGCGCTGAAAGATGCTGGTGTGTCTGCCAAAGAAATTGATCACATCATTCTGGTTGGCGGCCAGACTCGCATGCCGAAGGTTCAGGAGACTGTCACGAAGATTTTCGGCAAGGAAGCGCGCAAGGATGTCAATCCGGATGAAGCGGTCGCAGCTGGTGCCGCCATTCAAGGTGGTGTTTTAGGCGGTGACGTAAAAGACGTATTGCTTTTGGATGTAACGCCGCTGTCCCTTGGAATTGAGACGCTTGGTGGAGTAATGACGAAGTTGATTCAGAAAAACACGACTATTCCAACCAAGGAAACTCAAACGTTTTCAACCGCAGATGATAACCAGACCGCAGTAACCGTGCATGTACTTCAGGGTGAGCGGGATATGGCCCAGCACAATAAGTCGCTCGGGCGATTCGACCTTACGAATATCCCGACCGCGCCAAGAGGTGTACCGCAGATTGAGGTTACATTCGACATTGATGCGAATGGAATCATGCACGTCTCCGCAAAAGACAAAGCGACCGGCAAAGAGAATCGAATCGAAATCAAGTCCAGTTCCGGACTAGATGAATCCGAGATTGAACGCATGGTTCGCGAGGCTGAGGAACATGCAGATGAAGACCGGCAGATGAGGGAGAAAGCTGAAGCCAAAAATCAAGCCGAAGGTTTGATTCATTCTGTGCGCAAAACCGTCAGCGAACTAGGCGATAAAGCCGAAGAATCAGAAAAAGCGGCGATCGAATCAGCAATCTTCGATCTCGAGTCTGCGATCAATGCGGATGCGAGCATCGATGAAATTCGGTCCAAGACGGAGGCATTGGCCAACGCGAGTCACTCGCTTGCAGCGAAAGCCTACAGCGAAGCGTCAGCACAAGCGGAAGCTAGTCCAGACTCTGCGCCTGAATCAGCTGGCGATAGCGATGTCGTCGACGCTGATTTTGAAGAAGTTACCGATGACGAGCAGCGCAACTGATGGCGAACCCTTGATTTTGACGGCCACTGTTGCCTATCACTAAAACACTATGTCTAAACGTGATTACTATGATGTGCTTGGTGTCCAGAGGGATGCCTCCGAGAGTGACGTCAAGCGCGCATATCGACGTTTAGCCATGAAATACCATCCTGACCGGAATCAGGATGACGCGAAAGGCGCAGAAACCAAATTCAAGGAGGCAAAAGAGGCTTACGAAGTTTTGTCGAATTCGGAATCTCGCGAGCGATACGATCGATTTGGTCATGAAGGCCTGGAAGGTTTGTCGGGCGCTAGATATACCAGCGGGGAAGGGTTTGGCGATATTTTCGGTGACATTTTCAGCGATATATTTGGAGCTGGCCGTCAGTCGAGTCGACCGGCTCAGGGTTCCAATCTGCGATACACGCTGGATTTGGATCTGGAAGATGCGGTGCGCGGCATCGAGACCGAAATCAGTGTACCAAGGATGGTCGGCTGCGATGAGTGCGACGGCAGTGGTGCCAGAAAAGGCACCACACCAACAACCTGCAGTACCTGCGGCGGGCACGGCCAAGTAAGAATTCAGCAGCTTGCATTTTCGCTGCAGCAGACCTGTCCCAAGTGCCATGGACAAGGAACTGTGATCACAGACCCCTGTCACAAATGCAGAGGGCAAGGACGGGTGCAGGAAACAACGCGCTTGTCAGTGCATATTCCTGCCGGCATTGATCATGGCAATCAGGTCAGAATCCCGGGCAAGGGGGAAGCCGGTCGTGGCGGAATTCCGCCGGGCGATCTTTTTGTTCAAATTCAAATCCATCCGCATTCAATCTTTGAACGCGATGGCGATAACGTGTACTGTGAAATTCCGATCAGCTTTGCAACCGCTGCTCTTGGCGGGACGGTTGAAATTCCGACTCTGGATGGTCGTGCAAATCTAAAAGTTCATCCTGAGACGCAGACTGGCAAACTCATGCGGTTGCGAGGAAAGGGAATACGTAGTGTTCGATCGCATGTGGCAGGTGATCTGTTTTGCAAGTTGATTGTTGAAACGCCGGTTGGTCTGACTCAGAAGCAGAAAGGACTGCTTGAGGACTTCGACAATCTCGTCGTCAAAGGCGGTGCGCGCCATACTCCTAGCGTCAGCAACTGGACGCAGCGAATCAAGTCATTTTGGGAAAAACTCGCCGCTTGAGTTCTGTCATACTAGGGCATGGGTGCGACTAGCGCACATCAAAATTGCCGGATACCGGATATTCATGCCTGACAGTTTTACCATTCTCGGTCCCGACGGACCATTCAACCAGTCTTTCGAATGGTTTTCAGTTCGGGATTGTCAGAGAGAAATGGCAGAATCAATTGACTCTGCCATTGAGCAAAACGATAACTTGATTGTCGAATCCGGAACTGGAACCGGAAAGACATTCAGTTACCTGGTTCCGCCGTTACTGGCAAAAAAGAAAACCGTCATTTCGACGCGTACTAAAAACCTTCAAGAGCAGCTGTTTCAGACAGACATTCCCTGGGTGTGCAAAGCCTTGGGTATATCACCGGAAGTCAGAGTACTGAAGGGGAGAAGCAATTACCTTTGTTTGTTTCGACATGATCAGCTTAATCGACAACCGGACATGCTCGGTGCAACTGCGAGAATCAATCGTATCTATGACTGGGTTTCCGAGAGGGACGATGGGGATATATCCGAGTATCCTCGTCTTTCCAGCGAACACAAAAGAATGATAACTTCGACTGCGGAAAACTGTCTTGGCAGTCAGTGTGAATTTTCCAAAGAGTGTTATGTCAATCGTGCCAGAATCAAAGCCCGAAGCGCTGATGTGCTGGTCGTAAATCACAATCTGCTGTGCCTGAATTTTCAGCACTCCGGGGAAGACGAGTCAGGATTGCTGTCGGATGCAGAAGTGATCGTCGTTGATGAGGGCCATCGTTTTCCAGAGATTGCGGCACAGACAATGGGTATTTCGATTTCCAAAGAGCGATTGCTGCAGTTTTGCAGAAATCTGCAGCAGGCCGCCTTGGACAGTGAACTGGATCAGGTCTGGCTGGATCAGAAGTGCGCAGACATGGTGCAATTGGCAGAGGATGCAAGAACAAAAGTATCAGATGATTCGGTAAAGGTTTTAGTGTCGCACCTGACAGACAATCGAGAATTCATGACGACCTATTGGAAAATCGTACATCTTCTGGAAGAGCTTGTGTGCGATATTGAGCCGATCATGGAGACCTCACGCGAGCTGGAACTGTGTCGCGATCATGCACTTGAGATTATTGAAGACGCGAAATGCATTTTTGAGCGAGAAAATGAGGATTGTGCGACATGGTACGAGTCCAGTAGAAGCGGATTCAGCCTGTCTCAGATACCGCTTGAGCCTGGTAATCATTACGGGCCATTGATTACAGATTTCTCTGGCAGTTGGATATTTACCTCGGCGACTCTTTCGGTAGGAGAAGATTTTTCTCATTTTCAGAGTCGTATCGGATTAGAAGGTGTAGTTTCCGAGAGGTGGGAGAGCCCATTCAACTTTAAGAAACAGGCTCTCGCTTATTTCCCTCGGGACATGCCGCAGCCCAAATACCGAGATTTGTATGACGAGTCTGTTGCAGAAGTCGTTAAGCAGGTCATGCCATTGAGCAGCGGCAGGGCATTCGTGTTGTTTACCAGCCATTTTTCGATGAACTTCGTCTACAAGCTGCTTGACGGCAAGTTGAATTTCACTTTACTTTGTCAAGGCCACGACACCAGTTCAAATTTGCTGGAAAGATTCAAGGATGATGGAAATGCCGTACTCCTTGGGACGTCTAGTTTCTGGGAAGGCGTTGATGTAAAAGGTGAGGCACTTTCATGCGTGATCATTGCCAAACTGCCGTTCATTCCTCCGAATGATCCGTTGCTGATTGCCCGAGAAGTATTGATGAACAAAGTCGGAAAGAACATATTTTCCGACTGGCAAGTCCCGTCGGCAGTACTGTCCATGAAACAGGGCACGGGGCGGTTGATTCGAGATTCGAGCGACAAAGGGGTACTGGTACTCTGTGATCCCAGAATCAAAACGAGCGGCTACGGAAAGAAGTTTCTGGACAGCCTGCCGCCAATGAAAAAAACCGACCAGCTAGAGGATGTCAGGAATTTCTTTGCCCAATGAAAATTCTGGCTGTCAACTCATCGGACGACATGTTGTCGGTTGCACTCAATTTGGATGGTCAGATTGACGCGAAATCTGAGCAGGCCGCACGCAATCACAACAGGTCTGTTTTGGTTCTGATTGACCAACTCTTGATCGAGGCTGGCATTAAATTGAATCAGATTGATGGAATGGCATTTGGAGAAGGACCGGGTTCGTTCACTGGTTTGCGTATTGCAGCAGGCGTAGCACAGGGAATTGCATTTGGAGTCGATGTTCCAGTGATACCGGTTTCGTGCATGGCGGCAATTGCGCAGAAACAGAAACCCGACAAGATAGTGACTGCTCTGGATGCCAAGCGCGGCAAGATTTTCTGGGCATCGTATATCAGAGACGAAAGGGGATTAGCATCACTGCAGGGTGTAGAAAAATTTACTGATATTTCGGAATTACGAATCACCGGTAGTGAATGGCATGGAGCCGGTTCCGGTTGGGATATGCATGCGCCTGTTCTATTGGAGCAGAACGAGCACTGTGTTGTCGGATGGATTGCAAATGAGATACCTCAAGCTTCGGCAATCGCTATCCTGGCTGCAAATTACTTTGAGCGCGGACTCGGAAAAGATGCGCATCTGGCTATTCCGAGGTATATGTCTGGTTGTCAGCCATCGTAAACTTCTAGTGCAGTCTGACAGATTGGCTTGAGCCAGTTCCAAATCTCTTGGGTAATCTCGTGTAGGGTTATACCTTGAATACTATTTGCTTCCATGTAGGCGGACCATTGAGCGATTTTTAGCGGGTCTTGCGAATACTCTTCTGTAAGGCCACCTGGACATTCTGATGGAATCGATGTGTTACGGTGTGAAAAAGTCGAGATGATTGTTTGGGAGAGTTCTGATGGATCAATTTCAACAGCCCTGGGCACTGACCATAGATCGTAGAAGTCTTTCATTCGGCTATTGGCAACACCAAGTGCAACCACCGCTTGAAATTTCTCTGCAATAAAGTTTGCTGGTGTATATGCCCGAATGTTCGCCGACTTGAGTCCTAGAAGAGAGGCGCACTTGATTTCATAATCCGGGTCGCTTAGTACATCGCCAAACCCCAAATCAATGGTGATCGGAATTTCCGTCCTGCCGAGGTAGGCTTTAGTCTTGAGACGAGTGCCGGTGAAGACTTGATTGGTTCGAATTTCAGCTGTCGTCAATTTACTTGTGTCAAATACTAGGCCGTCGTCGGCATCGATAGACAGGACTTCCGTGAAAATGGCTTTGAGGTTCGCTTCATTGTTCTCGACAAAAGCCAGAAAATCGACATCGCGCGTGAACCTGCCGAATTCGATTGTCCACAGTGTAACCAGCATGCCACCTTTCAGCACAAATTGGCCACGATAGTCGGAGACTGAGAGCCGATAGATTAGACGCTCAAGTCCAAATGCGATAAGCACGACGTCAAATCCCCAACTGTTTTCAAGAGCGAGATTTTTGAGTCGTTGTCTGACCGAGGCAGCGAGATTCGCGGGTTGATTAGCCATTGAACGAAAACGCTTCTAGATAGGGACGCATCTGGTTCCAAGCACCATAGTTTTTGGCCGCTTCTGCGAGAGTAGTGGGTTGAACTTGCCGGTCTTCCAGCGCTGACTTTAGACATTCTATGGCAACAGACCGATCTACCAGTTTCGGATTGCGGAAAGCATCGGCTACAGATTTTACGATTGAATAGATTCGGACATTGACACCGCTAATCTCATGGACTTCCACCTCGGCTGAAAAATATGGTTCTCGAAACCGAACAGGACGAATGTGTGGATAATTAAGTCGCGGTTTCCAGTCGTTTGCGCCGATTCCGATCCAGATCTTACGAGGAAGTTGATCCGTGAGCCCGTGAAACGCTAGAGCTGAGACCAGGCAAATTACAGCATTAGGAGCGCGTTTAGCGACTTCAGCCAGTGTTGTATGAGTGTCGAGATCTGCATTGGGAAGTCGGTACAGGCCGCGCCCCACGCGGATGATATCTCCCTCGGTGACTGCTCTGGAGATGGTGGTCGCCATTACATTGATTTTGATCAGATCGCGCGAGCGGACAAGCGGATGCTTTGTCATGTAGGCAAGCATCCTGTCATTTTGTGTGATCGGAATTGGCATATCAATAAATTATAAATCCTAATACAATAATAGTTATTGTTTAAGGAATTATAACATGCTACAACTCCCCAGACTATCTGCAGACATCGAATTTAACTATATCGGCAATTTGGACCGTGATCAAAAGTTAGCGAAGCAAGCCCAATTCGAGCAATTCGTTCAAACGATCTTCACCCAAGAAGGATTTT
The DNA here is from genome assembly GCA_965219265.1 of Arenicellales bacterium. Taxonomy (GTDB): domain Bacteria; phylum Pseudomonadota; class Gammaproteobacteria; order Arenicellales; family JAJDZL01; genus JAJDZL01. The sequence continues at coordinate 1,505,176 of OZ244730.1, read as the reverse complement.
CTATTCTGAAGATGCTAAGTGATGATGCAGGCAGGAAGTGACGATTGGGCTACGCAAACTTCGCTGGGCAAGTCAGGAATGTGGAAGTAGATCCGAATTTTATGGTTAGATTGCCAGTTTGGGACATACGTCACGTCAACTTCAATCCTCAAGTTATTCCATTTGAATTACACAATTGGTCTAGTTATTGCAGATTCGCTATGTTGGTCATTGTGCCTAAATTCACGACCGTAACATGATTTACAAAGACTTAAAATCTTTCCAGAACTCTCTGCACCTACTGCAATGACTTTCCGGACTCCGATTGTAAATCAGTCATCGGATCCGGCGTATCTGCATTCGGAAGGATGCGCACAACGTCTATCGCACCGCCTCGTACCCGAACGGTTTCAATGGCATAGCCGTTGATCAGAAATGTCGTACCTGGTTGGGGAATATCTTCGTTTTGTTCGAGAATCTGGCCATTCAACGTATTGGGTCCGTCCGTCGGCAAATCCCATTGCATTGCACGATTCAACTCACGAACCTTCATCATTGCGTTCACAAGGTAAGTGCCTTGTTTTCCTTTATGATTCCGGCTTTGAACGTTTCCATATCAGGGTCTATGAATCCAGCGAGTTCTTCCACCACTCCGAAGCTCACACACAACTCCTCGGTAAGGAATCTCGAATATTGCATTCGTTTCCGATTGCGATCAAAATAGACGATCGACTTGTTGGCTGTTTTACTGGCCGATGCATGTGTTTCCAAAGCTGAGACAATGGCATCGATACGACTGTTATCGAGTGCATTCATTGTATTTCTTGTCCATTGTTCGGCCGGATCAGAACCGGCACCGAAGAGGTCTTTGGCAATTTCCCATAGATGTTGTTTGGCAGGAATAGATCAACAATCAGGATCGCAAATGGAGCATTTCGAAAAATTTCCCTGCTAAAAATTTTGACAAATGCCCGCTCACATTCCCCAAATCGTAACGCTCCTCTCTCCAGTTGTATCTTCTCGTCGAAATATCTTCTCGTCCCAGCTCCTGTTCTCGTCGCGGTCGAAGATGACAAGGTGCCCGGCATTGGAGTCGCATCGATCCATGTAGGAGCGGGTTTGCTCCAGTCCGTCAGCTATCGTTCGATCGATATTGCCGTGCAGCAGTTTGCACTCGATGACAATCTTGTGCACTTCCCCGTCTACCGGCCAGACAATCAACAGGTCGGTGCGCATGCGGCCCAGCCCATACTCGCGCTCGATGCGTCCGCCCGCGTTGACGATTCGCTGTAAGAATGCCTGCAGCAGAAGCTGCGGTCCGGCTTCCCGATATTCAAAACGCTCAACCCAGTGTTCCGAGTGCTCTCGGAAAAACTTCTGAAAAGCTGCGAGGAGCTTCTCCACGTTGAGATTGCCTTCCTCAATATACCAAGCCGAATCGTGCGGAAATCTTACCTGAGTGGTCCATGTGAGATCGCGAGGGATCACTTCCTGATAGATCGGATTGGCGATGCGCAGAGCGCCGTCGGTGCGGACCAGGCCGAGATCCTCAACATACTGGAGATCATCCGACTCAATATCCTCTGAGTCCGGATCACCGCTCAGCAAGGGTTCGATCACGCTACGTACTCGCTCTTCCTGAAGCTTGTATGTGAGCTGGTCTAGATGTGTTTCTCGTCCCAGTATGAGCTGCTCACGGGCATCGTGAATCGCATCGATATCGATTATCTGGCTGCGATCGCTAGCTGCCTCACAGGAGCGATAGGCGAGCGCGTTGACCAGCCACGGCTGACCTTGTGTCAGGCGCCAAATCTCTGCCCGGGCTTGCTTCGTCCAGGGCTGCCCTGTTTTCTCTGTGTGCTGGGTGAGCAAGGCCTGCGTCTCTTCAGCAGAGAAATCGCCCAAGCGCAGGGATTCGGCCTTGATGTTAAAGGCGCTGCCGCCGGTGATCACCGCTTTCTCAACCGTGGAGTGGATGCGGTAGTCGCGTACGTCGCGTATTCCACAGAGAATTACGCTCTGCGGAAAACGTTTCGGACGATTCGTATAACCAGCTCGGATCTGACGAAGCACAGATACCAGGGTGTCGCCCACTAGAGCGTCGATTTCATCGATCAAAAGCACGATCGGCTTGGGGTCTGCCGCAGCCCAGAGGCTCAGCACACCTATCAATGCATCATGCGCACCAGAGTCATTGAAAACATCCTTCCAAAACTTCTTGACAAACTGATCGTCATTGACAAATTCTGCCTCGCGTGCAAGTTGGCCCATAATAGCACGCAGAGCGGCAGCTACGTCTTCCCGCGCGGATTGGCCGACCTCAACATTCACATAGAACGCTCGATATAGTCTGCCCGCGTTTAGTTCATCCTTCAGTGCCAGCAACGAGGAAGTCTTGCCGGTCTGGCGGGGAGCATGCAGAACGAAATACTTCTTCTGAGCGATCAGCGCCAGAATCTTTTCGAGATCGAAACGTTCTAGCGGCGGGATGCAATAGTGATCCTGCGGTATGACAGGACCTGCAGTGTTGAAAAAACGCATAATGTGATTATAGTACTGCACGGAGGTAAAGGGAGATAATTTTGCCGAATTGGAATTCACCGCTGTGTACAGGGCACTGGTGTCTGAAGATTCAGAAATTACCGGTATTGAAGTCGAGTGGAGTCGACTAACTGGCTTGGATCGCGTAATTTCGCATCGCACAGGAATATTTCGCGTAGCTTCGGTTAAATGCTGGACCTGGGCATCCCCGTAAGTTCTGCTGACTTTATAGAAACGCATTCCATGACAGAGTGCCTCGAACGTGTTTAAGGCGCAAGTTGCTATACTGCGTATATTCGGAAGATATGGGCGTTAATTTCGCCATGACAATTGCTTGGTGATCAGTTTTACATACAGGAATATCTCTGGTATGTTTTCCATATGAAGACTACACTCAATATTGATGAAACTGTGATGCAGCAGTTACGCGAAGAAGCAGCTCGACGCGGGACTACGATGTCTGCCCTCGTAGAGATGGGGCTTAGGCGTGTTCTTTCCGGCCAGGCGAATTATGATGTTCGTTCGGAAAACTTGCCGTTGTTGCCGATTTGGAGAAGTGGAGGTTTTTGGGTTGATATCGCCAACCGCGAAGAGCTCAATCGGATTATGGACGAGGAGTGAGTGCTTGTATTCGATACGAATGTCCTGATCTATGCGGCTGACGAGGATCACCATTTCACAGTCAATGCTGCGGTATGGTATTGCACGCTGCCGGTAATTCGGCACCGGGGCGTTTCTCACTTGAAATGTCTGTTACGACTTCCTACGAGTGACTACACACTTACGTGTGCCCATGGTCACCTTGGAAAGCTTGGATATTCATTAAAGCGTTGTTGGATTCGCCTGGATTCGAGTTGCTGACTCCAACGCAAAGTCATGCCACAGTGTTGGCGCAGACTCTGCAGGAATTGCCGGATGTACGAGGCAATCTGTTTCATGACCTCAGGACTGAAGTGCTGATGTGCGAGCATGGCATCAGTCGGATCTGCACCCGCGACACCGACTTTAATCGGTTTCCATTTCTGACTGTGGTTGATCCCTTGCGATAGGATTCATAAGAACTGGGCCGTGAAAAGTACTCCGGTGCCGTAACGGTACAGCGAACAATCCGGGGAATGCAAGACTTTGTCAGACAACTTTCTCTACCTTATCCCTGTATGAAAATCAGGTCGCCGCCATGTTCATCACTAGGAGTTTGCCAGAAGCAATTAAATCCTACATCGTAGAGTGTAGCGCCTGAGGCGAATCTGACGATGGTCCGCTCAGTTCCGTAGAAGTCTGATTGGTCTGCACGACTGTAGCGAGCGTTTCCAGCGAATCAGGGGTCGGATTCGCCGCTCCAGTGCGTTGTCTCCCTCACTTCGCTCTTCCTGTGCGACGTCATAAGGGATTATGAGTTGGTGAGCCTCAATGGAGACTAGCACTCTGCGCACCTACTGCAATAACTTTCCCGACTCCGATTCTGAGTCAGTCACCGGATCCGGCACATTTGCATTCGGAAGGATGCGCACAACGTCTATCGCGCCGCCTCGTACCCGAACGGTTTCAATGGCATAGCCGTTGATCAGGAATGTCGTACCTGGTTGGGGAATATCTTCGTTTTGTTCGAGAATTTGGCCATTCAGCGTATTGGGTCCGTCCGTCGGCAAATCCCATTGCATTGCCCGATTCAACTCGCGAACATTCATCATTGCATTCACAAGGTAAGTGCCTTGTTTTTCCTTTATGATTCCAGCTTTGAACGTTTCCGTATCAGGGTCTATGAATCCAGCGAGTTCTTCCAGCATTTCATGTACGGTAATGAGCCCTACCACTTCGCCATATTCATCAACGACAATGCCCATATTGCGGCGGGTGCGTTGGAGCCGCTGAATCTGTTCCAGCAGTCTTGAATCTTCTGGCAAATACATGGGTTCTTTGAGGAGCGCGATAATCTTTTCTTTGGTGATTTCTTGCCGATGGCAACTCTGCAGCAATGCACGAATTTCAAGCTCTCCCTTAATATCCTGATAGGACTTCTCATATACGATCACGCGGGCAAAAGTTTCTGTGAATATTTGCTCGACAATGTCCGATATGTCATCATCAAGATCAATTGAATGAATTTCGTTGCGAGGCACCATGATTTTGTCGACGGATTGCGCACCAAGCTCCAGAATTCCTAAAAGCAGTTCCATCTGATCGGGTGCAAAATGATGCTCAGAGGCTTTCACTGCGACGCGCAACTCGTCGGTATCCAGAGAATCAGAGACTTGTATCTGCCGAAAGGCAGGCAGCAGTTTCAGCAGTTTGACGACCGAACTCAACAGCCATACGACTGGATGAAACAGTTTCTGAAGAACATCAAGAAAAAAAGCTGCGAAAAATGCAATCCGCTCAGGATAGATCGCTGCTACGGTTTTGGGTGGAATTTCAGAAAGGACAAGGATTACCACGGTAATGAACGCGGTTGATACCGCAACGCCCGCTTCGCCGTAGTATTTCCAGGCGAGCATTGTTGTAATCGCTACCGCGGCGTTGTTGACCAGGTTGTTGCCTAGTAAAATAGTGCCGAGCAGCCGATCAGGTTCGCGGACCAGCTTCTGGAGCAGTATAGCTCTTCGGTCTTTCTTGTTCGCTTTGTCAGCCAGACGATAGCGGTTCACTGCCATCGTTGCAGTTTCCGAAGCGGAGAAAAATGCCGACAGGCAGATCAGCAGTGCGAGAGAGGCAAACAGTATGCCTTCAGGAATGTCGTCCAATCGAGTCTTTGATTAATCTATCAACAAAATCTAAAGTTTATTGAATATAACTTGAAATATCCAATTTCTTATTGTAAGTGTAATCTACAAAGGAACTAAATCTACCATGCTTGAATCACTCCGAAATCGAATCAATCAGGCTCTAGGCACCATCCACGGTTCAAACAAACTGTCTGAAAAGGCTGTTGAAGAAGCTCTTCGTCAAGTTCGGCGAGCTTTGCTTGAGGCCGATGTAGCGTTACCTGTAGCGCGGGAGTTCATAGACCAAGTCAGATTAAGGGCGTCGGGTGCCGAAGTTTTGAGCAGCCTTACGCCGGCCCAGACCATGATAGGCATTGTGCATGAAGAACTCACTCGCGTAATTGGCGACTCGAATGTGCCGCTGAATTTGTCGGGAACGCCGCCAGTGGTAATTTTGGTCGCAGGTCTGCAAGGATCAGGCAAGACGACTACGGTTGGTAAACTCGCTGGAATCCTCAAGCGACAATTTCAGAAAAGAGTAATGGTTGCAAGTGTTGACGTTTATCGTCCTGCTGCAGTCGATCAGCTGAGAAAACTGGCTGAAATGGTTGAGGTAGATTTTTATGAGACCGATATTGGCCAAGAACCGCAAGAAATCGCGCGTTCCGCTATCGCTTACGCTCGAAGCCTAGCGGCAGACGTAGTGATTATCGATACTGCCGGAAGGCTGCACATCGATGACCAGATGATGGATGAGCTTCGTACGATTCATGCGGGTATTTCGCCGGATGAAACGTTGTTCGTAATTGATGCCATGACGGGACAGGATGCTGTAAATAGCGCGTCGGCGTTCAACGATGCGCTGCCTTTGTCAGGTGTTGTTGTTACTAAGCTGGATAGCGACACCCGTGGAGGTGCACTGCTTTCGGTACGTCATATAACAGGCAAACCGGTCAAGTTTATCGGCGTAGGCGAGGCAGTAGATGCATTGGAGCAATTCCATCCTGATCGCATTGCATCTCGAATCCTGGGAATGGGCGATGTTCTTTCGCTCATTGAATCGGCACAGCAGAAGGCAGATAAAGGCAAAGCGCAAAATCTCGAACAGAAGTTGCGTAAAGGACGACGATTTGACCTAGGAGATTATCGGGATCAAATGATGATGGCACAGGACATGGGCGGAATGTCGAGTATTGCAAAACTTTTGCCTGGATTATCTTCCGCAAAAATGCCGGATATGGACAAGATTGAGGAGAGCACCAAGCGAGATATTGCGATCATCAATTCGATGACTCCGCACGAACGACGGCATCCGGCGATTATACGGGGAAGTCGACGAGTGCGAATTTGTGCCGGTGCCGGTGTCGAAGCCAGATTTGTCAATCAACTGTTGCGCAAATTTGACAAGATGCAGAAAATGACGCGAAAGTTCTCACAAAATAAAGGAAAAATGTCGATTCCTGGTATGGACAATCTTACCGACAAATTCCCAATGCAGTAACAAGGGGAGGTCAGATTATCGGTTTTATCAGTCTGATGATGAGCGGTGGCGTTGGAAGGCTGTAACAATGCCCAATATCAGCCAAGTTGGTACAGAAGCGACAGCCGCATATGCAAAGATTCCGATAGGTCCGAACAGACCGCCGATGATGACTGCATAGGCGGAAAGTGGAACGAATATTATTGCCAGAAAGAACGAGGTATTTCGTGCTCGGCGATGAAGTTTCCGAAGTGCTAGAGTTAGAGGAATACCGCTTGGCCAGGCGAAAAGAAAAAGCACTGCGATCTGGGCAATAAATCCTAATAAATTAAATTCATCAAAACCTCGCCCTTCTTGAAGGACGACGAATCGAAGCGCTGTCAAAATAACGACTGCAACCGGTAGCCACACCGAATAAAGAAACGTCTTGCCGAAGGCTTTCAGTGCTGGAGATGTCAAATTAAATGCTCTAGGACCGGTGTAAACTCAATTGTCTCAGTATATTTCTATATGGTGATATTTGCACTGTTGAAAATCAGGCATAACTGACATGAAACTAGATATTGAAATTAATATTCAATAGATAACAAACACTAAAAAGGATTAGTTAATCTTATTTATGAATAATATTAGTTGGCAGAAAGTTCTGTCAAGTATGGAATTGGGCTTTCCTTTGTTGCGGTTCCGAACCTCACGTCAGCAAGAAATGCTATTGGTGGATTTTGTGTATGTGGGGTTTCGCTGTTTTCGGCAATGAGTAGGCATTCTTCGTTAAGGAGATAGTCGTCGATGTAATCTACAATCCCGGACGCACCGTAGTATGGTTAGGGACCGAGTTGCCTGTCTGTTGACTTCACAGGCACACCATAGAATCAAAATTATGCACCAACTCTTCTGGTAGAATTTCACGCCATCCTTCCTCGGCTTGCTATCCTTTTCGCCCCACCAGCACCACATAATTCCGCGCGATTTCCTGGTGAAATCGCTCCGGCAGGGCTGTCCAGTCACGCGCTTCCACTAAGAACGGGATGTTCGACTCTCGGACCGCGTCTTCGAAGTCGACCAGGGAATTAATGGGGATCTCGTTCAGGCCTGGTCCGCGCAACGCCAAATCAAGATCGCTGCCGTCATGGCTTCGCTCATTCACACGGCTGCCATAGGCCCAGACTTCGACATCGGGTAGATGCTTTCGCAACAACGCTTCCAGCACCAGACGGTGCCTCGGCAAGAGATGGAGCCGATTTTCAGCCATTATTCGCCACCTCAATCGTGTCAGCCAATGCCTTCGCATCGGCGACGAACGCCGGCAGCAGCCTCAGTGTAGTTTCGGCAAAATCCTCACCATAGTTATGCGCTGTATCGTTTCGATTGTTGCGGTAGTGAAGCCATCGTTCAACTGCTTCCGCTTCGATCAGCCCGTGTTTGGCAGCATTTCGAAAGAGATCCTTGAAAGTCAGACGATCCGCCTGTCGGTTGCTGGAAAAGTATGCTGCAAGGCGTTTTCGCAGCAGTTTGCCGCTCTGCTCAAGAACCAGTTCGAACTCCTTGACGCAGGCTGCCCGGTAAATGTCGTAAAGATCAGCGTCCGCCTCCTTTTGCTTGTCGATCCCGTTTAAGACAATCTCCAAAGTCTGGATGCAGCGGCGCAGAAAGGCCGTGTCGATACTCATGATTCCCGCTTCGCGAACACCATTGCCTTAAGATTGGCGGCAATGGCGGAGTACAGCAGTGCACCTTCGGCTTGCTGGTTGCGCAGTTGCATGTCCAGCCGCTTCATCTTGTCCTCGAATGGTTCATCGTTTTCCTCACGTTCCTCAGAACCGACTGCGCGACCTAAGGTTAGGAAATAACCGAATTTACGAATTTCGCTCGACGCACTAATTTTAGTGATCACTCGGTTGCGTAACCTGGCTCAAATGAGCGGTCATTCTGAACACTTCTTTCCATTAACTTGAAAACGGAATTTGCCATGTATAGTTCAATTTTTCTTTGTACTTTACTAATTCGTGTTAAGTCAAGTTTATTGATCCCAATTTCATAAATATTGGAGGACAATCAAGAAATCGTAACTATACGAATCATTCAACCAGTAAAACGGCGAGAAGAACGCAAATTATTTGTAATCCAATTGCTCTTGAATTCATCATAGTCTGTTCTAGTAAAAATACTTAAGTTTGTGAAATTCTAACAAGGTTCTAATTTGATCAGGTGTAAATGATGAAATCGTGGCAATTCAAGTTGTACTGTTAGAGCTATCTCTCTTCTAATAGCGAATGTATCTTATGCTGAAAGTAAACTATACATCTTCACCTGGGTCGGCTATACAAGAACAGATCTAATCAATGAGTCTGAGAAGGAATTTAGTGTCGACGTAACCATTACTGAGTACAAATTTAACAAGGCAGCACTTGCCAGAGTCAGGGCTGACGACCACGAATTGGACATTGTGGTACCAACTTCCACTCACATGGACATTTAGATTAAAGAGGAACTGCTGCTGGCGGTGAATCCATTCATATAATTTGGTGCAAAAGCATCAGAGCAGCGGATATCGTAAGACTTTCTAGCTGTTCCGGAAATGATGGCTCCTGAAACACGGCAGATTCATAAAGTCGTGCTAGGGTGAGGCACAGACAAGGCATGAGGCCATTTGGAGCCAATTGTAATATTTACACCAGAGGTAGCAGTTGTAATGGAGTCGAGCCTGCTTGAATATGGTCAATATTTTGGATGGATTTCTGAGTGCTAGGACTCGGTACTGCCTCCTACTGCCTCGTTTATCGAAATTAAACTTTTATAGTTCAATGTTTTATTCTCCTACGCTGTGCCAGTTTTGAGCATGAGGCAGCATCTAAACCTAAATCTCTATCCCATTGATTGTTCGAACAGTGTGCCGTACGATGAATTGATTCGACGCTGCCAGAGCGAAATTCACCGCTTTGGTATGTTCAGTCTTGCAGGCTTTGTTCGACTCTCATCCATTGAGCAATGCATTGCTGAATTGAAACCGCTGATTCAGTCCGACGCGTTTACTCATTGCCGGGAGCATAATATTTATTTTGATGACGATTTTGAAGGTGTGGAATCAGATCATTCGGCACTCAGCAGATTCAAGACAATCAATCACACGCTATGCGGCGATCAGATTCCATTTAATCTCATCACCCGAATATACGAGTGGCAGCCGCTGATTGATTTTCTAGCGGCAGTAATGGGTAAGCCTCAGCTCCATGCAATGGCAGACCCGCTTGCACGAATTAATGTCATGACATACTATGCGGGAGAAGCATTGAACTGGCATTTTGATCGGTCCGAATTTACCACCACATTGTTGCTGCAATCCCCCAGCTCTGGTGGTCTATTTGAATATCGAAGCGGGCTCAGAAGCAGTAGCGATCCAAACTATGAAGGCGTTTCCCGTCTGTTGGGAGGTAAGGATGATCGGGTGGCGACACTGCCGCTTGAGCCGGGAACGCTGAACATATTCAAAGGACGCAATACAGCACATCGAATTACACCAGTAAAGGGTGCCAGGCCTCGCATCATCGCCGTGCTGTCTTACTATGAAAATGCCAATGTATCATTTAGTGATGCAGAAAGGATTGGATTTTTCGGTCGATCCAAGTGAAATTTGAGGTTAGTTATTGTCAACGGTTTTCGTGAGGTTAGCATGGAAGTGCAAATTCCTGATATTTACAAAAATTTGATGACGGAATTGCAGTTTTGAATATAATTGCACGGTTTAATTGACTATACATTTGGAGTGTTTGACGGATGGTCGTTATTCGACTGGCGCGCGGTGGAGCGAAGAAAAGACCTTTTTATTCGATCGTAGTTGCAGATAGGCGACGTTCGCCTACTGGAAGATTCATCGAGCAGGTTGGCTACTTCAACCCCATTGCGAGCGAAAACGAGGAAAACTTGAAAATCGATCTGGATCGGGTCGATTACTGGGTATCGCATGGAGCACAACTATCCAGCCGTGTTCGGACGCTCGTAAAATCTGCAAGAACTTAGCGAAACAGTCTGGTGCCGGGCGCGAGTGGCAGGAGTGTAGTTGTCGCCCGCGTGTTGGATGCATTCGGGATCAAAGGGCAGGTAAAGCTTAAAGCCTTTACTGAACAGCCGGAAAATCTGCTCAACTACTCGGATTGGATATTGGAAGTTTCCGGTCAAACCGAGTCTTCTTTTCGGGTATCTTCCAGCCAGCTTCACGGCAAATTCATTGTTGCTGTACTTGAGGGCATAGCGACTCGAGACGAAGCTCTTGCATTGAAAGGTGCGGATGTACGACTTCCCATATCTGCGTTGCCGAATCTTGGTACAGGAGAGTACTATTGGTTCGAGTTGATTGGATTGCAGGCAGTTGATGTAAACGGCGCAATTTACGGCACAGTTGAAGAGATGATGGAAACCGGTGCAAATGACGTTCTAGTGGTTCATGGAGAAACCACGCACCTGATTCCTTACACGCCGAGCGTGATTCGTGAGGTAAGTCTGCAAGACGGAAAAATCACTGTAGATTGGTTTACAGACTATTGACTGCAATCGGAACGAACTGAAAAAACTATGCGGATAAGTGTTGTCAGCATTTTCCCGCAGATGTTTGCTGCGATCACCGAATATGGGGTGACTGGCCGAGCGATCAGGAACAGCATAGTTCATGTCGACCCGATTGATCTGCGGGAGCACGGACAAGGTCTGCATAAAATTCTGGATGACCGGCCGTTCGGCGGCGGTCCTGGAATGGTGATGCTGGCAGAGCCGATAATCTCGTGCATTTCGAGATTAAGGCGCGGGGAAAGTAAAAATACACCGGTGATATGCCTGAGTCCGCAGGGCCGACGTTTGCAGCATGAAGATGTCTGCAAGTTGGCTGAATTACCTGAATTGATCCTGTTGTGTGGGCGTTATGAAGGCATTGACCAGCGCGCATTGGATATAATCCAAGCTCAGGAATGGTCAATCGGCGATTATGTGTTGTCCGGCGGTGAGTTGGCGGCCATGGTAATGATTGATGCTGTCGTGCGACAGGTGCCCGGCGTATTGGGGAATGCAGAATCCAGTTCAGAAGATTCTTTTACAAACGGACTGCTGGATTGTATACACTATACGCGCCCGCAGGTTGTTCAAGGATTGTCGGTTCCTGAAGTCCTGACGTCGGGTAATCATGAACAAATCCGCCAATGGCGAATGAAGCAGTCAATCGGGCGCACTTGGCTGCGCCGTCCGGATTTGTTTGAGACTTTTGAATTGGATGATGAAAGTAAAAAGGCACTGGAAGAATTTCAGGACGAGTATGAAAACTTGGAGAAATCATGATGGGAAATTTGATAAACGCAATTGAAGCTGAGCAGATTAAAGATGATCAACCGGAATTTTCTCCAGGTGATACGGTCCGTGTAGTAATTTTGGTACGGGAAGGTGAAAGAGAGCGTCAACAGGCGTTTGAAGGGGTCGTCATTGCCAAACGCAATCGCGGCCTGAATTCATCCTTTACCGTACGTAAGATTTCATATGGCGAAGGTGTGGAGCGTGTGTTTCAGACTCACAGTCCCTTGATTCGCAGCGTCGAGGTAAAGCGTCGTGGTGCCGTTCGACGTGCGAAACTTTATTATTTACGAGAACGTACCGGTAAATCTGCACGAATCAAGGAAAAAATCAAATAATTCAACCCCAACACCGCTCGAATTCGGGCGGCTTTTACGTTCAGCGTTGTACAGTACGTTCGAACCAAAATTAGGACGGTAATGAACTTGTATTGCCGCCATCCGCAGATGCGGCTTCAAACGAAGGGAACAACTTGGTTGTTGCGCTATTTTTCTGACGTTTTTTTCAGTTTCACATCAGGCTGTCTTTGTCTGTCTTTGGTGATTGGCGCATTCGCTGTTTCTCCCGTTGTTGTTGCGCAAGTCACAGAAAGCGAACAGCTCCAGTCCGAAGTCGCTGCGGATGAGCAGACGCTACAGTCTGAAAACACTTCTGAGGAGCAGCAGCAAATCGCGGAGAGTGCAGAATTAGCTGAAGAAGCGGACGATACAGACCGCTCTACGCAGCAAGAGGAGAAGGACTTTCCTACGGGAACGTCACTTGAGCAAATTCATTCCCTGATCGAACTAGGCACGGTTCAACTGGCCTATGCGCTTTTGCAAGATTCTCGCCCGGACTACGAGGATTCGGAAGATTGGATGGGCTGGGAAATGCTCTACTACCAGCTCGCATTACAGACCGAAGACTGGAATGGAATCATTCAGAGAACTGAAGAAATCGCGCATACTGTTCCGTACGAATTTTATGCAGACATGCAATCTTATGCGGTTAAGGCTGAGTTTGGTCTTGGACGGTACGAAAATGCCCGAAAGCGTCTTCGACGCATGATTTGGGAACTGCCGTATGAACTGGAGCGGATCATTGAGTGGCGCGAATTGATAGCAGAAAGCTATGTTGCGGACAGTCTTCTGGAAGATGCGGAAATTGCACTGACGTCGTTCAACCGGGATTATCGACCGAGTGATCCGGATTGGGAGCATCGTTACATCCGCATATTGTTTCTTACGGGAATTAATGAGGAAGCGGCAAAGCGCGTGGCTGCGCTTCAGACTACAGAAGGCAAATTGCTTCTTCTATTTTCGCAATTTAAGAGTAGGGCACTGGGCCCAATTGAAGTGATTGAATTGGGCTTGAAAATGGAAGAGGAACTGGAAAAACACCCAGTGCTGAATGCTGAACTGTGGAGCATAGTCAATATGGCAGCGCGCAGCTTGAATGATCTGGAGATACAGATTACGGCAATTGAAAAAGGATTGTCGGTACCCTACGACAGCGAATCTGATCGAATTCGCTATTCACTGGTGCCTTTGAACACTGAGCAGCAGCTGCTTGCTGCCTATGATGTATATGCACTAAGTGTTGGTAATGATTTCAATTTGGTTGTGGGTGATGACCAGAGCTGGCATCAGTTGGCTCAGGAGTATGAAATCACTTCGCCGATCACCGCGCGAGCAATCCATTCATTTCTTGCGGGCAGCGCAACGAACTCGGAAATTTACAGTGCGAGCGTAGTAGCATTGGCCAATGAACTCGAATCTGCAGGATTTATCCGATTGCTTGAGTCGATCTTTGTTCGTCTACATCTTCTGGATGTTGCCGAAACATCATCGAAAATCCAGAGTCTGTTGGCAAGCCGGGCGCTGCATCGCAATGACTACAGGACTGCTCTGTTCATCATGAATGCCATGGATCAGCCCAAACAGGAGGATCAGTTACAGTCATGGCTGCTGCGAAGAGCGCGAATTGCCATTGTTGTGGAGGAATTTGAGCAGAGTTTGGAATTGCTGAACCAGCTGATTGACGTGTTACCACCCAATACAGAACAGAAGACGATTGATCGAATTATGCAGGTCGTCTTTGATTTGCAGGAAAGCGAACAGCACGAATTTGCAGTTTCGCTGTTTCACAGCCTGTATCGCCATACCAGTGAAATTCAGGCTCGGCGCGAAATTCTGCGTTGGGTAGCCGATTCTTATTCGGCGCAAGATCGCAGCCAAGAAGCGTCTGAACTCTTGATTCACTCAGCAAAAATGGGTGGAAATTGGAATGACAGCTGGGGCAGGTCCGCACGGCTGAAAGCAGCCGATGAATTGGCAGTAATCGGATTTTATGATGATGCACGAATCATCTATACCGAGTTGAGGGACGCGACGCTGGATCCTCGAAGCAAGCATGTGATCAATAATCGGCTGAGAAATTTGCCTCAATCCAAATAATTTGCATATCAGCATGTCTGATTTAAAAACAATCGAAATTTCACCCGAAGATGCGGGTTTGATCGATCAATTCACAGATAATCTATGGTCGGAATCGGGACTGGCAGAAAAGACGCTTGATGCGTATCGGTCAGATCTCAATTCACTGGCGAAGTGGCAGTATTCCAGTGGCAAGTCACTAGTTGAAACCGATCGCAGCGATATCATGCGTTTTCTGGCGAGTCGATCCAGATATAGCGCGCGATCCATGTCGCGCCAGTTAAGTGCATTTCGCCGTTTCTACCGTTACTGTGTAACTGAATCGAAAATGGAGAGTTGCCCTACTGATGACATATCCTCTCCGTTCATCGGTAGATCGCTCCCTAAAACGTTGACCGAAAATGAAGTAGAGTGCCTGCTTGAAGCACCGAATACAGATACAACCATTGGAGTACGGGATCGGTCCATGCTGGAAACTTTGTATGGAGCGGGGCTGCGAGTATCCGAACTTGTCAGTCTTTCAGTGAATGCAGTGAGCCTGGACAATGGCTGGGTACGTCTTACCGGAAAAGGTTCTCGCGAGAGACTAGTGCCATTGGGCGAGTTTGCAGTGGAGTGGATTAGGATCTATCTCCAGAATCACCGACCGGAAATTCTGAAGGGCCGGGTAAGTGATGATTTATTCGTGACCGCGCGTGGAAGGAGAATGACGCGACAGGCGTTCTGGGTGAACATTCGAAAGTATTCTCTCAAGGCAGGAATCCAAACTGAAATTACGCCGCATTCCTTGCGACATTCATTTGCCACCCATTTACTGAATAATGGTACTGATATCAGAACCATTCAACAGATGCTAGGGCATAGCGATCTGTCAACTACTCAGATCTATACGCATATCTCGAAACAACACCTTTCGGAGTTGCTTCGGCAGCATCATCCAAGAGGCTAGTTCAGGGTGCGTGCAAGGAGGCTTCTGTATTTTGAAACCAGTTCGTGGTTTTGGCCCAGCATATCGAAAGCTCTGATCAGGCCACGTCTTCCGGCATCGTCATTGAAAGAGCGATCCTGTCTGACAATTTCAAGTAGGGTGTCTAGGGCGAAAACTGCGTCTCCTCGAACTAGGTTGATTGCGGCGAGTTGATAGTGAGCATTCCAGTTATTTTCGTCCTGCTGGATTTGGTCGCGCAATTCTTCTTCAGATGGGCTGTTTTCTGCAAGTTCGATGAACTCCAACGCTGCACCGATGGATTTGTACTCAGGATTATTGTGAGCTTCCTTTACCTTGGCGAGCGTCTCTTTAGAGTTTTGAAATTCCTGCTGGCGCAGGTAGAGATTTGCAAGACGAAGAAGAGCCTCGTCTGAACCATCACTTATTAACTGCTCAATGGCTTCGGAAACTCGACCTTGATTGACCAAATTTTGTATTGGATCTTTAGCCGGTTGATTTTTTTGAGTAACGTGTTTCGACAAAAATTGCTGGATTTGATTTTTAGATTGTGCTCCCTGAAAGCCATCTACAACCGCGCCGTCTTTGATCAAAAAAACGCTGGGTACGCTACGCACAGAAAACTGCATCGCCAGCTCTTGCTGTTCGTCAATGTTGATTTTTGCCAGCTGAAATTCACCCGCATACTCGTTTGCAAGTTCTTCAAGAATGGGGGTAAGGGTTTTGCACGGATCGCACCAGGGTGCCCAAAAATCTACGACAACCGGAACAGTTCGCGATTTTTCGACAACTTGTTCAAAGAAATTTTCGGCATCGACATCGATCATGCTCAAGGTTGGTGTAGGAATTTCGTCACTGATCAAGTGAACCACGGACTTACCTCCGATTGACAACAAAAATTCAAATGGCGCTCCCTAGGGGAATCGAACCCCTGTTCCCGGCTTGAGAGGCCGATGTCCTGACCGCTAGACGAAGGGAGCGGACGTGCAACTAACATAAACGATAAATGGTATCACAATTAAAGATTTCAAATTTCTGCTCCGAACAGGTCGTAAATTCATGACGCTGCCGAGGGTTATTGCGAATTCCGAGCATGGAATTTCACGCTCAAGATTAAGTTCTGGAGCGGTGAATGTCACCCGAATTCTGAAGTCTGCCGGTTTTTCAGCAGAGCTTGTAGGAGGCTGTGTTCGAGATCTGCTGCTCGGCAAGAGTCCTAAAGACTTTGATGTCGCAACCAGTGCTACGCCGGAGCAGATTCAAGGACTGTTTCGCAGGTGTCGTGTATTTGGCCGCCGATTTCGGCTGGCCGAGGTGCGAATCGGTGCTGAACTCATTCAGGTCGCTACTTACCGGTCAGCACCGGGTTCCTCTAGCCGTTTCAGCAGGGTGCGAAACATTGCAGCCACTGGAAAAATATTGAAAGATAATAATTTTGGAAATATCGAAAAAGATGCATTCCGGAGGGATTTGACGATAAATGCGTTGTATCTGCATCCTTCAAATATGAAAATTTTCGACTATACGGATGGATTCCGAGATATGCAAGAGGGCGTCATCCGAGTGATCGGCAACGCAGAGCATCGATATCGAGAAGACCCGGTACGGATGCTTCGGGCGATCCGATTCGCAGCTTCGCTCGAATTCAAGCTAGAAGCGAACACATTGCAACCTGTCACCGAGCTTGCTGTCCTGCTCCGTGATGTATCGCATTCGCGTCTTGGTGATGAGTTCATAAAATTATTCTTTAACGGGCATGCGTACTCAACCTTTCAACTGCTCAACGAGCATGCTGTCTTTCCAATACTTTTTCCTGCCTATTCGGACAGCCGCGGGATTGGCATGGATGACCGTGCAGTTCATTGGCTGAATCTGCTTTTCCAAGATACGGATCAGCGTGTACGACGCGCGGAACCTTTGAGTATGGCATATACGATGGCAGCAATACTGTGGATGCCTTGTTTACGTGCGATTTCTGAGCGACGCGGGCGTTCTGGAAACAAGAGTCACACACTACTCCCTATTGCGAAGAATATGTTGACTCAGCAGAATCAAAGAATATTTATTTCGCGGATGCATGGGTATCGAATTCAGGATATCTGGCAGCTTCAGAAAAGGCTTGAAAATGAAAGTCCAAGGCGTAGTAGAGTAGTGAACGACAGAAGCTTTCGGCCGGCACTTCGTCTTTTTGAACTGCGGGCAAATTTCGGCGAGGTGGATGCGGCGCTGTGCGGGAAGTGGGTTGAACTTCGTACTGAAATGATGGAAAAAAGTCAAAGGAGAAAACATCAGTCGCCACGAAAGAGAAGGACTCGCGGAGTATGACCGGACGAGACGAAGCCGCCGCTTACATCGGGGTTGGAAGTAATCTTGATGATCCGCAGTATCAAGTCATTCAAGCCATGAATGCGGTTGATCAATCCAGACAATGCACGGTGGTTGCACGATCGTCGCTCTACGGGTCGGAGCCGGTTGGATATTCTGATCAACCTGATTTCGTGAATGCGGTTTGCCAGATTTCAACGACTCTGGCACCGCTGCCGTTACTCAGGCACCTGCTGGAACTCGAAAAAGCAATTGGTAGAATACGGGTCGGTCTGCCGAATCGGCCGCGCAGAATTGATCTTGATCTTCTGCTGTATGGAAGCGAACAGCTGGAGACAGCGGGGCTGACGTTGCCGCATCCTCGAATGCACGAACGGCGATTCGTGCTGGAGCCACTGGTTGAAATCAGCCAGGATTTGGAGATTCCGGGAAAAGGAAATGCGCTTGATTTTCTTGAGATGTGCATGAATCAGCAAGTGAATAAACTGAATTGTGAGTAACATATTGAGATACATGGATTGCTTGAAAAAATCCAACGGGAAATAGGAGAAAACTGCATATGAACATACCTGGACAGCCTAGCCGCGTGCTTTCCGGCATGCGGCCGACGGGTCGTCTTCATCTTGGACATTATCACGGTGTCATCAAACCATGGATCGAACTGCAGCACCTCCACGAGTGTTACTATTTTGTCGCCGACTGGCATGCACTGACTACCGAGTATGAAGTTGGATCTGCATTTTCCATGAAGGACAATGTCTGGGATATGATTATCGACTGGCTCGCTGCAGGGGTAGACCCGGAGCTTGCTACGATATTTATTCAGTCTCGTGTTCCTGAACATGCCGAACTGTTTCTTTTATTGTCCATGGTGAGTCCGCTCGGCTGGCTTGAACGCGTGCCCAGTTTCAAAGACCAGCAAGAAAAGCTGAGAGACAGGGAACTGTCGACGCTCGGATTTCTGGGCTATCCTGTATTGCAGAGTGCGGATATCCTGATATACCGCGCATCGAAGGTTCCGGTTGGGGCAGATCAGGTACCTCATATAGAAGTGACTCGAGAAATTGCTAGACGGTTCAACGTCATATTTGGTCGAGAGCCTGATTTTCGAGAAAAAGCAGAGTTGTCGATAAAAAAACTTGGTAAAAAGCTCGGTAAACAATATCGCGAGTTTCAACAAGCCTATA
This sequence comes from Arenicellales bacterium, assembly GCA_965219265.1. Classification (GTDB taxonomy): domain Bacteria; phylum Pseudomonadota; class Gammaproteobacteria; order Arenicellales; family JAJDZL01; genus JAJDZL01. The sequence continues at coordinate 1,486,271 of OZ244730.1, read as the reverse complement.
CCGTACGCGGTAACAGAGAAGCGCTGGAAAAAGCTCAACTGCTATTGGAACAAACTCACAACTTGTCTCGAGGAGACCGTGAACGACTCATGGGATATCTGGAAGGAACCGGAAGACAGATTCTTACCGAACCTGAGGCGATGGTACACGACAATGTTGCATCCAAAGTTCCCGGCCTCGATGGACAGAAAATGTCAAAGTCTTATGGCAACGCGATATTTCTTCGAGACGACCCCAATCGAGTTGAAAAATCTATTCGATCCATGCCGACTGATCCAGCACGGATTCGTAGAAATGATCCTGGTGATCCGAAAAAGTGCCCGGTATTTGATTTGCATGCAATCTATTCAAGTGAAGAGGTACGAAAATGGGTTTGTGAAGGCTGTACGACAGCCGCAATTGGTTGTCTGGAATGCAAAGCCCCTTTGATCGATGAAGTGTTGAAAGAACAGCGTGATCACGCGGAACGCGCGAAACCGTATATTGAGGATCCGGATTTTCTCAGGAGAGTCATTGCAGACGGCTGTGAGCGTGCAGGCGCCGTTGCAGAAGCAACCATGAGCGACGTTCGAAGGTATGTCGGAACCAGTGGATATCGATGATTTGGATGAAAATGTAGTTAACATAAAGCAGACTCCCTCTGCCAGAAAAGACAGGGAAATCCCGAGCGATCTCTATATCCCAGCCGATGCGCTTGAGGTAATCACTCAAGATTTTGAGGGGCCGCTTGATCTGCTGTTGTACTTGATTCGGAAAAACAGTTTCGACGTGCTGAACATCCCTGTGGCTGAAGTTGCGGAACAGTACGCAAAATACATTGATTTGATGCAGAAAATTCAGCTGGAACTCGCAGGCGAGTACCTGGCGATGGCGGCTACCCTTGCTCAGATCAAATCCAGGCTTTTGCTGCCTCCGAGACAGAGTGAAACAGAGGATGAAGAAGAAATTGATCCGCGCCTCGAACTTGCGTTGAGATTGCAGGAATATGAAAAGATCAGGGCGATCGCAGAACTGCTCGATAAACGACCGAGAATTGGTCGAGAAATCTTCATCGTTCATGCACATGGAGCACCGGTTCAGACCACAGCAGAATTTGAAAAGGTTGAATTAGCGAATTTAATCGAAGCATTTCAAGGCGTCCTGCAACTGGCTCAGAGCAGTTCATCTATCGTCATGCATCGGGAATCCATGTCGGTGAAGGATAAAGTTGAATCAATTGTTGAAGTGTTAAGGGAAGTCGGACAACTTCCATTTGGAGATTTGTTTGACCGTCGAGAAGGAAAGGCCGGAATTGTCGTTGCATTTCTGGCGATATTGGAATTGATCAATTCAAAACGAGCCTACGCCATACAGGCTACAGCCGATTCCCCCATTCATATTCATTTGAACGAATAGATGACCGTTAATTATCGAAAACTCAAAAATATTGTCGAAGCTGCGGTACTGACTTCGGAAATACCAGTATCCGTGGAACAAATTCGCAGTCTTTTTTCCGATGAAGATAAACCGGATACGCTAGATGTGGAGCGAGTGCTGCTGGAGATGGAGAGAGATTGCGACAATCGAGGTGTGATGCTCAAAAGAATTTACAATGGTTATCGGTATCAGTCGCGTGAAGAGTTTGCGCCGTGGCTGCGCAAACTATCCGAAATTCGTCCGCGTCGATACTCCAGAGCAATGATGGAGACTTTGTCGATCATTGCGTTCCGACAGCCGGTAACTCGCGGAGACATTGAAAATATTCGAGGTGTATCGGTATCCACAGAAATCATGCGAACACTGTTGACCAATGAGTGGATTGAGCAAGCGGGTTATAAACAGGTGCCAGGCCGTCCGGCACTGTTTCGTACGACTCGAAAATTTCTTGAGTATTTCAACCTTGGATCTCTTGACGAACTGCCAGCGCTGGATTTGCTTGAAAGACAAGCTGCTCGCGAAGTCGAATCGAGTGCGAGTGAGAGTTGAGTGCATTTCTGATTAACACGTTCAGTTCTGGTTGATGTAAAAGCGTGAGTGAACGAGTTCAGAAGTTTCTGGCTCGGTCCGGATACGGATCCCGCCGCCAGATTGAAAAGTGGTTGGTCGGAGGCAGAATTCGCTCTGATGAAGGCATCTATGCACTTGGCGATAAAGTGGTCTTGAATGATATTGTGATTCTAGATGGCCAGCGGATTCGAGTTACAAGCTCAGATACACCGACTCGAGTCATAGCCTATCACAAGAAAGAAGGAGAAATCTGTACTCACTCCGACCCCGCCAATCGTCCGACCATTCTGGAATCAATACCTTCGATAACTGAGGGTCGCTGGGCTGCGGTCGGACGATTGGACCTCAACACGACTGGATTGATACTAATTTCAAATGATGGTGATCTCGTTCATGGACTAATGCATCCAAGCAGTCAGATAGAGCGCGAGTATCTGTGTCGTGTACTGGGCGAGACAAGTTCAAAAACGCTGCAGAAATTGCGTAACGGAGTTCAATCAAACGGCGAATTGCTTCAATTCGATCATATTGAACTCGTGTCAGGCAAGGGTGCCAATCAGTGGTATCGCATCCGGTTGACTCGCGGCAAGAATCGAGAAATTCGCCGTGCTTGGGAGGCAGTTGGCCACCGCGTCAATCGACTAAAGCGAATCCGCTACGGCCCCATACGTTTGAGGAAGAATCTGAAACAGGGAGAGTGGGCTGAACTGGATCAGAACCAGATCGCGACGCTCAAAGCGATTGCCAACCCGAATCCGCAACTGTGATTAAAGGCAGCTTGTTTACATCCACAGTTGCGCTGGAATTTCAGCTACAGAGTCGATGAGATAATCAGCGCCCCAGGATTTTGGGTCGTCATGCGGGGGGATATAACCATAAGTGACTCCAATGGTGTGCAGCCCGGCATCACGTCCAGCTTCAATATCTCGAATTGAGTCCCCTATGAATACCGATGAGTTTGGTGATATTCCCGCCAATTTGCATGCATGAATCACCGGTAGCGGATTTGGTTTTCTTTGCGGCAACGTGTCTCCACCTACCACACAGGCGACGCTGTCACTCAAACCTAGATGTTCGACTATTTGAACAGTCAGATTTTCCGGTTTATTCGTTACGATGCCCCACCGTATGCCGGTTTCATTCATTTTTTCCAAAATTGCATCAATTCCGGGAAACAACACAGTTTCCGAATAGAGATTTTGTTCATATAAATCCAGAAACTCCTCTCTGAGTTCCTGGAATCCATTTTCTTCTGGAACGCAGTTGAAACCTAGCCGAATCAGGGCAGGTGTGCCGTTTGAAATGTGTGGTCGCAAGTGTTCAAAAGGAATAGGTTCTTTTGACTTGCTCGCTCTCAATAAATTCAGCGCATTGACCATGTCACGCGCCGTATCGGCCAGCGTTCCATCAAAATCGAAGAGAGCCAGCGGATACTTGTTCAAGTTCGTACGCAATGAGCGAGGTAATTGATTTCGATGCCCGGTCCGAGTCGAAATGAGCGAGAAACCAGGTTATAGTGCAATCCGGTGATATCCTGCATTCTGATTCCGGCACTTCGGCACCATCGATTGAGTTCGGAAGGTCGAATGAAATTCTTGTGCTGATGAGTTCCGCGCGGCAGAAGGTTCAGAACATATTCGGCCCCGACGATTCCAAGTGCCCAACTTTTTGGCGTACGATTCAGTGTGGAAAAGAAAATACTTCCGCCGGGCTTGATGACAGCACTGCAGGCATTGATCGCCGAAATCGGGTCGGGGACATGTTCGAGCATCTCCATGCATGTGACAATATCGAATCTCCCCTCAATTTGTTCTGCATAGTTTTCTATTGTTGTACACACATATTCAACATTCAACTGGCTTTCGTGGAGATGAAGTTTAGCAATCTGCAGTGTTTCTTCACTGATATCGAGTCCGGTAACCAAGGCACCTTCTCGAGCCAGCGATTCTGACAGAATTCCACCACCGCAGCCGACATCCAGAATTGTTTTTCCTTCAATTGGCGAATGATTTCGAATGAATTCCAGCCTGAGAGGATTCAGCATATGAAGCGGACGAAATTTACCCGAAGGGTCCCACCATTGTTCCGCAATGTTTGAAAACTTACGAACTTCTGCTGTGTTTACATTCAGTGCGTTCATGATTGCATTAGCAGGAGCTAAGTGTGTTCGAGATTTTAGCGTGCCATCGATTTGCAATTTCAAGGCACTGTGCTTCATCAATGCAAGTCAATACCTGATTATCAAGAACCTGTTTTCCGCCAATCCAGACGTCCGTGACTTGATCTCTGGAAGCAGCATGAACAATTTGAGATACAGGGTCATAGATCGGTGAACAGTATATGCTGCTCAAGTCAATCGCGGTGATGTCGGCGAGTTTTCCAGGCTCAAGAGAACCGGTTGACAGGTCAAGTCCCAGGCTTTTGGCGCCATTGATTGTAGACATGCGGAGTGCCTCGTGAACAGATACGTTTGAGGCGTCTGCAGACTTTCCTTTTGCAAGCAACGCAGCAAATCGCATTTCTTCCAGCATGTTCAAACTATTGTTACTGGCGGCACCATCTGTTCCGATAGCAACATTGACATTGTGTTTTAGCAGGTCGCTGACCGGACTGATTCCACAGGCAAGTTTTAGATTTGATTTTGGACAGTGGGCGATGTTACTGTTGAATTCCGCAAGAAGATTGATTTCTTCGTCAAGCAGTTGGGTAACGTGCACTGCAATCAATCGAGAATTGAGCATTTCCAGTCTTTGCAGGCGTTCTATGGGACGTACTCCGTGCATTTTGATGGAATCTTCAATCTCCTGCGCGGTTTCGTGAACATGGATATGTACTCCGAGGCGGTGTTCCGCAGCCAGGCCAACAATTTTCTCAAGGGTGTCGTCAGAGACTGTGTAGGGTGCATGTGGCGCAAACATGGTCGTAACGAGTTCTGAATCTCTGAATCGATCGTGCAGTTCCATGCCTTTGCTGAGATATTCCTCTGCCGAATTTGCCCATTTAGTCGGAAATTCAAGCGCGATCATGCCAAGTGTGATTCTCATATGGGTTTGTTCTGCGACCTCACCGACAACTTCTGGAAACAGGTACATGTCGTTCAAGCAAGTGGTGCCGCTACGAATCGACTCGGCGATCGCTAGTGTGGTGCCATCTCGCACAAAATCCGCGTCTACCCATTGTCCCTCTAGCGGCCAGATGCACTGCTGAAGCCAAGTGTCGAGCGAGGCGTCTTCAGCGGCCCCGCGAAATAGCGTCATCGCTGCATGCGTATGTGCGTTTACAAACCCAGGGATAACGGCGTGATTGGACAAGCGAACATGGTTGACGGCGCTAAACATTTTGTTGGCTTCCGCAGTAGGCAGAATTCGTTGAATTTTGTCGGCCACTATGACAATGCTGTGATGGTCAAGAGTGCTGTTTGAAGCGTCAACGGGGATTACCCATCGTGCGTCAATCACTGTGTCTGCAAATTCCATGCGACAAAAGTATAATTCAATTGAACGGCTGGAACGCAGCCATTCCGGTCCCCGTTAGTGGCGAAAATTAGCCAATCAAGACATTGTTTTTGATCTCCGCCAGTTCGGCAATTTCGCCGGTCTGATCGCACTGAAATATGCTAAAATAATTGCTAGTTATGACTGCATGCTCTCACCCGCTTTCAAGCGCTGATTTCGCCGCTTGCATACCGCAAAATCCGTTTTATTGTAAAAGTTCAAACTAGTGCCTGTATTCGCCAAAAGAACACTTTCCGCTGACCTCGAAAAGGAGATGCGGCAGTCCTATCTGGATTACGCCATGAGCGTAATTGTGGGGCGTGCTTTACCGGATATTCGAGACGGTTTGAAGCCGGTTCATCGCCGCATTCTGTATGCGATGAAGGATCTCGGGAACGACTGGAACAAACCTTATAAGAAATCCGCACGAATTACCGGTGACGTTATCGGTAAATATCACCCGCATGGAGATACTGCAATTTACGATGCGATTGTGCGAATGGCACAGGAATTTTCCATGCGCTACCCCTTGATAGACGGCCAGGGAAATTTCGGTTCAGTCGATGGAGATACAGCAGCAGCCATGCGCTATACGGAAGTGCGTCTTTCCCGCATTGCACATGAACTGCTAGCTGATATTGATAAGGAAACGGTCGACTTTGGCCCGAATTACGATGACACGGAAGAACAGCCTCTTGTGCTTCCGACCCGATTACCGAATTTGCTGCTGAATGGCTCTGAAGGCATTGCAGTTGGGATGGCGACGAAGGTGCCGCCTCATAATCTAACCGAAACCATAAACGCATGCCTTGCCTTGATAGAGGACGACAGCCTGACCGTCAAACAGTTGATGGAATACATACCGGGTCCGGACTTTCCGACTGCAGGAATCATTAACGGACAATCCGGTATTATTGAAGCTTACAACACCGGACGCGGTTCCATACGTCTCCGTGGCAAGGTTGAAATTGAAGCCATCGGGAAATCGAACAAGCAGGCTCTCATCATCACTGAGCTTCCTTATCAAGTGCTCAAAGCACGATTGATTCAACAGATAGCGGAACACGTGAAAGGCGGTGTTCTGGATGGAATCTCCATGGTGCGGGATGAATCCGACAAGTCGGGAATGCGAGTTGTAGTCGAATTGAAAGCCGCTGCGCATCCGGAAGTTGTAGAGAACAATCTTTATAGCAATACCCGACTTGAGTCTAGCTATGGAATCAATCTCGTTGCACTGGCGAACAATCAGCCTCGGCTATTCGATTTAAAACGTTTATTGAACGGCTTTATCCGACATCGCCGTGAAGTCGTTACGCGTAAACTGGAGTTTGAGTTAAGAAAAGCCGAAGCGCGCGCTCACATTTTGGAAGGTCAAGCAGTTGCGCTATCCAATTTGGACGAAATGATTGCGGTCATTCGCGCTGCGAGGGGCGGTGCGGAAGCGAAAGAAAAACTGATGGAAAGATTCTGGAATCCGGATGTCGTATCGCAGTTGCTCAAAGAAAATCAAATCGACAGAGCTTCAGATTTGCCAGGCCCAATGCGATATGGCGTGTTCGACGAAGGTTATCGGTTGTCCGAGAATCAGGCCGTTGCAATCCTGCAGATGCGTCTGCAGAATCTAACCGGACTGGAGCAGGAAAAAGTGTTTGAAGAGTTCAAGGGGATTCTTGCTCAAATCGACAAAACACGACGAACTCTGCGCTCTCCGGCATTGCTGATGAAAGAAATTTCGGACGAATTGAAAGAATTGCGCGAACTTTATGGCAGGAACGATCTGCGCCGAACAAGAATCGTGGAAAACGCGCTCGATTTGAGCAATGAAGATTTGATTGAGCAAGAAGATGTTGTTGTTACGATTTCACACTCAGGATATGCAAAACAGCAGCCACTGTCTGAATATCGTTCGCAGATTCGGGGAGGAAAGGGCAAAACCGCTACAACCCACAAAACCGATGATTTCGTCAGCAGAATGTTTGTTGCCAATACGCACAATACACTGCTGTGCTTTACCAATCTTGGCAAAGTGTACTGGACCAAAATTTATCGGCTGGAACGTGCAGGTCGTACCGCTCGAGGCCGGCCACTCGTCAATGTTTTACCTGCGTTGGCAGGAAATGAAAACGTAACCGCAGTGTTGCCGCTGGAAAAGCACAACAACGGAAAATATATTTTTATGGCCACACGCCGCGGTACCGTTAAAAAGTGTAAATTGGAGAGCTTTTCGAAAATCAGATCGAACGGATTGCGTGCGATCAAGTTGAAAGAAGGAGACGAGCTCGTCAATGTAGGAATTACCAGTGGAAATGCCGATGTTCTGCTGGTCAGCAGCGCGGGGCGCATGGTCCGGTTCGACGAATCCGGTGTCCGGGCGATGGGACGGACAGCTGCAGGCGTGCGAGGAATGAAACTGGAACAGAATCAGCGGGTGATTTCGATGATTTGCGTTGAGCCGAGTGATGAAGACCGAACTGTGCTGCTGGTAAGTTCGGATGGCTGCGGCAAGCGTACAAACCTGAGCGAATTTCCAAAGAAAAAAAGGGCAGGCAAAGGTGTGGTAGTACTGCCGGCCAAAAAACGCAGTAAAACGGAAATGATTGATGCATTGCTGGTGAATGACAGCGATCAGATTGTCTTGATCACTGATGGTGGAACGCTGATCAGAACTGAAGTCTGCAAAATTTCAAAATATTCGAGAATAGCTGCCGGGGTTCGACTGATCCACCTGAATGAGGGACAATCACTCGTCGGCGTCGCTGCAGTCACTGACAATAATTCTGACGATGACGGCGAAAAATCGGGTGATCGAAACACCGCTTCGCAAACTGACGAATAGCAGATTTTCTCGATCATGGAATTGAAACCCATAAACGCCATCAGAATGGAAATCGATGCAATTGACGTCCAGTTGCAAGATCTGATCACCGAACGGGCACGTCTCGGCAAACAGGTGGCCGAAGTCAAAAGCAGGCAGAAGAATCCGCAGTATTTCGTGCCCGAAAGGGAAGCGCAGATCATACAAGGCGTGTTGGAAAGAAATGACGGAACTCTGCCCGATGACAGCATGGCGCAAATATTTCGCGAGATCATATCGGCTACTCGATCTATTGAACATCCTACTCGTATCGCAGTTCTGGGACCTGCGGGTACATTTACTCAGTCAGCAGTACATCAGTTTTTCGGTCATGCTATTGATGAGGTTTTCGCACCAACGATTGATGAAGTATTTGATGCCGTAGAGGTTGGAAGAGCTGAATTCGGAGTCGTTCCGGTAGAAAATTCAGTTGGAGGTGTCGTCAGCAGCACATTCGACAGAATGCTCGATTCTCCTCTTCGTCTTTGTGGGGAGGTTGAAATTCTAGTGCATCACACGCTAATCAGTTCAGCTGAATCAATTTCTGAGATTAAGACCGTACAGGCGCATCCACAGGCATTTTTGCAGTGTCGAAAGTGGCTGAGTGAGTATCTTCCAAAAGCCAAACAGGTATCAGTAGCCAGCAATACCGAAGCTGCTGTCAATACTCAAGGTGACCCTACGGCTGCCGCCATCGGCAACCAAGCAGCCGCAGAAATTTATGGCATGAATGTTATTCAGACCAATATTGAAGACCAAATAACCAATTCAACTCGATTTCTGGTCATCGGAAATATTGATGTAGAAGCAACCGGCAACGACAAGACCAGCATTCTGATCTCGAAGAAAAACGAGCCTGGGTCCTTGGTAAGACTTCTTGAACCGTTTGCGCGCTACGGCACCAACATGACAAAAATCGAATCCCGTCCTACCCGTCAGGGAATGTGGGAATATGTATTCTTCATTGATTTTGAAGGGCATGCTACTGATTCTTCAGTTGTGAAGCTGTTCGAAGAATTGAAGGCTGAAGCTCCCTTGTTCAAGTTATTGGGATCTTATCCAAGATCCACTCGTTGATGTCCGCTAATTTTGATGCCTACAGCTTGGCGACTTCGGGCATTCGGGAATTGGCCCCCTACGACCCCGGAAAATCCCTAGAAGAGCTGGAGCGCTTGTACGGAATTTCTGGCGCGATCAAAGTCGCTTCAAACGAAAACCCGCTCGGTCCGTCTCCCCGTGTAGTGGAGTTAATCAATCGCCAAATATCAGGCATTCATCGATATCCGGATGGTGCAGGCCATGAACTGAAAAAAGCGCTCGCTGCCCGTCACAGTGTGGACATGGATCAGATCTGTCTCGGCAATGGCTCAAACGATTTGTTAGACATGACAGCTCGAGTATTCGTCAGTCCGGGCAAAGCAGGTATTATTTCGAGACATGCGTTCGTCGTTTACTATCTGTCACTGGTTTACGTTCATGCGGATATTCGAATAATCGATGCCAAAGAATACGGTCATGATCTTTCAGCGATGACGGCGGCAGTTGATACGAACACGCGACTTATATATATCGCCAATCCGAATAATCCTACCGGCACCTGGTCGAGAGCTGACGAGTTGAGAACTCTGTTGAATCATGTGCCTTCCTCGGTCATCGTAGTTGTGGATGAAGCTTATGCCGAATATGTTGCCGAGCCCGAATATCCGAATTGCGTTAACTGGCTTTCGGAGTATCCGAACGTGATAGTAACCCGTACATTTTCAAAAATTTTTGGACTGGCTGGATTGCGCATCGGCTATTCGGTTTCGAGTCCTGAAATTAGCAATCTCCTGAACCGGGTTCGTCAACCATTTAACTGCAATAGTCTCGCAATGGCCGCTGCCATAGAAGCATTGGAAGACCGGGAACATGTTGAATACAGTCGTAAGATGAATCTTGATCAGATGGAAACGCTGTGTATGGGATTTTCTAAATTGGGGTTGAATGTAATCGATTCAGTGGGAAATTTTTTATGTGTGGACCTGCAGCGGCCATCAGCACAAGCCTATGAGAGTCTACTTCGTTGCGGGGTAATCGTACGCCCGCTCGGAGGATATGAAATGCCGAACCATTTGCGTGTGACGGTAGGCACTGAAGCTGAAAACATTCGAGTTCTGGATGGATTTCGACAGCTTCAGGAGAATAAAGTGATTTGACTACAAAATGTTTCAACTGAATAAATTACTGATAATCGGCGTGGGCCTGATTGGAGGGTCACTGGCACTGGCATTACGCAAAGCCGAAGCAGTACGGGAAATTGTCGGTGCTGGAAGAACGCTTGAAAGCTTGGAGAAAGCGGTCGAACTCGGCGTCATTGATCGATTCACTCGGAACATCCAAGAGGAAGTTCCGGGCTCGGATGTAGTTGTTGTTGCAACTCCAGTGCTGTCATTCGATGCAACGATTCAGACTATCGCGCAGTCGAATTACCATGATTCGATTGTCACAGACGTCGGAAGCGTCAAGAAGCAGATCGCAGAATCAGCTGAACGGCATTTCGGCACCGATTATTCTGGCTTCATCGGGGCGCATCCGATTGCCGGTGCAGAACATTCTGGTGTATCCGCTGCATTCGCGGATTTATTTCATGGGAAGCGCACAATACTTACACCGACGGATAGGACTGGCGATGAAGCAGTTGAGACGGTGCGAAACATGTGGATTGCCGCCGGTTCAGTGGTCAGTGATATGGACGTGAATCTTCATGATGACCTTGTCGCTGCAAGCAGTCATCTTCCTCATCTGATCGCATTCGGCCTAGTGCACTATATCGCCAATCACCAAAGAAATCGAGAGTGTTTCGATTTGGCCGCCTCCGGATTTTACGATTTCACACGCATTGCATCTAGTGATGCCACAATGTGGCACGATATTAGCATGGCAAATTCGGAAGCAATCGCGAGGGAGCTGGAAGGTTACATCAACGAGTTGAGTGCCATCTTAAGAAGTGTTACCAATCGAGACGGTGCAACTCTCGAGGATATTCTCAACACTGCAAAATCTACCCGTGATCGCAATCTTGCCCAGTGGCAAGATAGCGAGTTACAAAACTAAAATCGTATTTTGACCAATTTCAGAATTCGTCCCGGCACGCCGCTGGCAGGCCGAATCTCGGTTCCCGGTGACAAGTCCATCTCACACAGAACAGTACTATTGGGCTCAATCGCACGCGGAATGTCGCGCATAGATGGACTGTTGCTCGGTGAAGATGTTCAAAGGACGATTGATGCTTTCCGGGCGTGCGGTGTGAACATTGAGAAAAACGGATCCAGCGTAGTCATCGAAGGTAAGGGGTTATGTGGATTGAGAGAGCCGGATTCGGCTATTTACTGCGGAAATTCCGGTACCAGCCTGCGATTATTGACTGGGCTCTTTTCAGGTCAGAAATTTCCGGTGCAATTTACTGGGGACGAGTCGTTATCAGCGCGCCCGATGCTTCGCGTTGTCGAGCCGCTGCGTCTGATGGGGGCATCAATCGAGTTATCAGAGTCCGACACGCCGCCAGTAACCATTACCCCTGTCAGTGAGTTAAAGCCGATCGAGTGGACGCTGCCTGTTGCCAGTGCCCAGGTGAAATCAGCCATTCTACTGGCAGGCTTGTATAGCCGTCTTCAAACGCACGTAATTGAACCAAAAGTTACGCGCAATCACACCGAAAATCTGCTGCGTAAATTCGGTTGCCCTGTTGAGAGTCGAAATGGAAAAATTTCGGTTAAGGGAGGTGTCGAACTAAAGGGACAGCAACTACGAGTGCCGGCAGATTTTTCCTCTGCAGCTTTTTTTATCGTTGCTGCCTTGTTGATTCCTCACTCGGATATCACTCTCACTGGAGTCGGCATCAATCCGACACGAATCGGTCTTTTGGAAGTACTGGAATCCATGGGAGCTTTGTTTGAATTCAGCAATCATCAAACAGTCGAAATGGAATCTGTCGCCGACCTGCGCGTTCGAAGCGTCAATCGCTTGAAGGGCGTCGATGTAAGTCCCGAAGTGATTCCAAGAATGATTGATGAAATTCCGATACTTGCAATCGCTGCGGCAAATGCACAAGGGAGAACCGTTCTTTCCGGTTGTGAAGAACTGCGGGTCAAGGAGAGCGATCGAATCCATTCGATCGCAAGAGGGTTGGAACAACTTGGAGTGACCGTTGAGGAACGGCCGGCTGGCATGATGATTGAAGGAGGCACCATGGACGGTGGCATCGTGAACAGCCTTGGCGACCACAGAATTGCCATGGCATTCGCAGTTGCAGGGGCAGTCGCTGCGGCGGCAGTGCAGGTGCAAAATTGCCAATGCGTAGATACATCATTTCCGGGATTTTCGAAACTTGCGAGAGACGCTGGAATGAATATCGTCGTGGAGTCGGGTGATTGATGGCTGATTCCGAGGGTGTAGTTGTAACGATTGATGGCCCCGCAGGTTCTGGTAAAGGAACAGTGGGGCAGAAACTGGCGTTGCGCTTGGGATGGAATTTCCTGGATAGTGGTGCTCTGTATCGAACATGCGCGTATATCGTCAGCGAGAATTCGTTGCCAGTTTCGCAGATCGAGTCAATCGTTGAGCATTTGCAGGCAATTGATTTTCGATGCGTTGCTTCCCCTTTTGGAGGTGAGGCCAGCGTATACCTGGGTGGACTGGAAATCAGCGAACGGATTCGCACGCCGCAGTGCGGCCGTCTGGCTTCGGAACTGGCAGTTCATCCGGAAATCCGCCAGGCTCTACTATCGATACAGAGGAACTATAATCGTTCACCCGGACTGGTGGCGGATGGCAGAGACATGGGATCTGTGGTATTTCCTGGTGCTGAATTCAAATTCTTTCTAACTGCAAATCTCCGTTCCCGCGCACAAAGAAAGTACAATCAATTGAAGAATCAAGGAATTCAAGTCAACTATGATAATATATACAATGAGATCAGGAGTAGGGATGAGCGGGATTCAACTCGCGATCATGCACCATTGACAACGCCTGAAGGTGCGTTAACTCTTGATACTTCATCTATGGATGCAGATGAAGCGTTAATGAGTGTACTGGATGGCTTGAATACGATTTTGGAAAAATCAGGGGAGACTCAATATGGAAATACACTTTAATTTTTAACCTGGAGAACTGAATTAACTAATGGAATCATTTACTGAATTGTTTGAGGAAAGTATCAAAGACACTGAAATGCGGGCTGGCGAGGTAATACTCGGCAAAATTGTTCATGTCGGCAGAGAGAATGTCATCGTAAGTGCCGGATTGAAATCCGAAGCGGAAATTCCGCTATGGCAGTTTAAAGACATGAAAGGCGAATACAACGTGAAAGTCGGTGACGAAGTAGAAGTTGAAATCGAAGCTGTAGAAGATGGAAATGGTCGTACGCGCCTATCAAGAGAAAAAGCATGCAGGGCTCGCGCTTGGGAGAAAATAGAAAAGGCTTTCGAAGATCAAAGCGTCATAACTGGACTTATCACGAGCCGAGTAAAAGGTGGATTTTCCATATCGATCGATAATGTCCGAGCTTTCCTACCGGGCTCCCTCTATGGTTCCAGGATATCACTTGATGATGAAGAGTTTGAACTTGAGACCGACCCCGTTGAATTTAAGATTATCAAACTCGACCGTGCCAGAAACAACGTTGTTGTTTCTCGTAAAGCCGTATTGGAAAAAGAATTGTCAGAAGAGCGAGATGCTCTTCTTTCTTCACTGGAAGAGGGTCAGACCATCGAAGGCGTGGTAAAGAATCTGACCGATTACGGAGCATTTATCAACTTGGGTGGCATCGATGGGTTGCTGCATATTACTGATCTGGCCTGGAAGCGGATCAAGCATCCTTCGGATATCCTGACTATCGGCGAGACGATTAACGTCAAAGTTCTCAAGTGCGACCGTGAGCGTTCGCGAATCTCGCTTGGCTTGAAACAGTTGACGGAAGACCCGTGGTCGAATGTTGACAGGCGCTATAAGATTGGTGATCGTTTGTACGGCAAGGTCGCTAGTATTGCCGATTACGGAGCTTTCGTTGAAATTGAAGAAGGCATCAAGGGACTGGTGCACGTATCTGAAATGGATTGGACTTCTAAAAATGTCCACCCTCACACCGTTTACAGTATTGGAGAAGAAGTAGAGGTGATGATCCTGTCGATCGACATGGAACGCCATCGAATTTCTCTTGGCATTAAACAGTGTATGCAGAATCCGTGGGTAGATTTTGCTGTCAACCACGAAAAAGGCGAGAGAATCAAAGGTGAAATCAAATCGCTGACTGACTTCGGAATCTTCGTATCGCTTGAGAATGGAATTGACGGCCTCGTTCATATCAACGACCTCAGCTGGAATGACGATGGTGAAGAGCAGATCCGCAATTTCAATAAAGGTGATGACATTGAAGTTGTCATATTGACGATTGATGCTGAACGGGAGCGTATTTCATTAGGAATCAAGCAAATTCAAGAAGATCCATTTACTAGTTTCCTCTCGGAACATGGTAAAGGTGCAACTGTGCAAGGTGTCGTTGCCGAAACCGATGACAGAGGGGTGACTGTGAAACTTTCGGACGGTGTCTTTGGGGTTATTCGCAACATTGAGCTGGCCAAGAGCAAGCACAAAGAAGCGAAAGCAGCTTTGGAAATTGATCAGGAAATTACCTCAAAAATTCTGAGCATTGATCGCAAGAATAGAAAAATCTCACTCTCCGTTAAGGCATTGGAACTGGATGCGGAAGGTCACGCATTCCAGGAATTTGCCACAGAAGAAGCTGCGCCAGTACGGACACTGGGGGAGAAACTGAAAGAGAAATTCTTCGCATCTTCGGAGTAATAAACTCAAACTAAAGGTATTCTAGAATGACTAAACAGGAACTGATTGGCGCATTGGCAGAAGGAGAGGGAAGTGAACTGTCCAAAGAAGACGTACGCATGGCCGTAGATGTGATTCTAGACTGCATTTCTGATGGATTAGCAGAAGGGAAGCGAGTTGAAATTCGTAGGTTTGGAAGTTTGCAGTTGCGCTACCGAGAAGCGAGACGTGGACGAAATCCAAGGACTGGCGATTCGGTTACAGTCGAGGGAAAATATTTCCCTCGATTCAAGCCGGGCCGTAATCTGCGTGAGCGGGTGAACAACCCCTTGCAGGGTGCGGAATAATCGGGAGGTCGTTCCCGCAATCGCCACTTCGTAACTGCTTCATCTGTTTCTGAGGATTGCTTGAAAAAGTTATTTCTTGCCGTTGTCGTTGCGGTTGCTTTCTTTGTCGGAGTGACGTTTACGATCAAGAATTCGCAGGTTGTTGAGCTATCCTACTATTTTGGCATACATTGGAACGGCCCCCTGTCCTGGTTGGTCATTGTTGTATTTATTGTTGGCGTACTTACGGGAATACTGGTCTATATGACAGCTTCGCTTAAGAAAAAAATATTCTCCGACGCAAGTAGTTCAAGAAAGCGAGAGAGTTAAGTCCATGGAACCGGCGTGGTTGATTTTATTACTGCCAATTGCGGCGGCATCCGGCTGGATAGCCGCAAACTCGTCTAAGTTCCAATGGCGAAGACGCAGCAAAATTCCATCTGTTTATCTGCAGGGCATTAACTATCTGCTGAATGAACAGCACGACAAAGCGATTGAGCTTTTTCTGGATATGCTGGAGGTTGACAGTGAAACCATAGAAATTCATCTTACCTTGGGCAATCTGTATCGTCGACGAGGAGAAATCGAGCGTGCAACTCTGATTCATGAGAATCTAATCGATCGCTCTGACCTGACTGGCGAGCAAAAAATCCAAGCGATTTTCGAACTGGGATATGATTTTTATACAGCTGGCATTCTGGATCGTGCAGAGAAGATTTTCACCGAGCTGTCGAAAGATGGAAGGTACCAGGAGCAGGCAGGCGAGATTCTTCGCGACATTTATGAGCAGGAAAAGGAATGGAATAACTGTATCAAGATAACCAATAATCTGAACCGAATTTCATCCAAAGATTATTCGCCTTTACTAGCGCAGTATTATTGCGAGAAAGCAGAGGAGGCGATTCGGGAAGGGCGCTACGATCAGGCTCAAGAGTACCTTAAGGAATCGACATCAATCGATGAAAATTGCGTTCGCGCAATTCTTCAATTGGGACGCGTAAAGGCAATTCGTGGAGATCACCAAGCGGCGATATTAATCTGGCGAACGATTGAGCAAAAGAATCCTGAATTCGTCCCTGAAACGGTTGGGTTGGTGACCGAAAGTTACAGGGCTATTCATAAGACTGGTGAATTGACAGATTACTTGCGGGCAACTGCAGAGGCTGCGTCAGATTCGGAGTTGGCGATTGCGTATGTTGATGCACTTGAAGCACAGAAAAAGGATGAATCTGCGGAAAAATATCTGATCAACTGGATTCGGAATCATCCATCCGTCCATTGTCTGCATCGACTGATTCTTTTAAAGCTTAAGATGCCTGCCGGGTTAGTCCCGACCAGTGACTTCAAATTAATAGAGAAACTGATACATCAAGAGATCGATACTGCGCGACGTTACAAATGCCAGAGATGTGGCTACTCAGTGAAGACACTACACTGGCAGTGTCCAGGCTGTCGAGGCTGGAATACAATCGTTGCAGACCGGCACTCGGAACTGCCAGCAAAATCAATTCCCTTGGAGACAGAAGTCTAGAAAGCTTCGGCTAGCGGAATTCATGAGTTCGATGTCAATCGCGATTATCGGGGGTTCCGGTTCCGCATTGTTGCTGCCAGACATGATGATTGATGAACAAATCAACATCGCAACGCCATTCGGCAAACCATCTTCCCCCATCATTCGAGCCACTAGTAGTGGCACTCAATTTTATCTTCTGTATCGACATGGAGTTGGACATTCCATCCCGCCCCACAAAATCAATTATCGTGCAAATATCTGGGCTTTGGCAGAGCTTGGAATCGACGTGGTTGTGGCAATTGCCTCAGTTGGCGGTATACGCTCAAGCTTAAAACCAGGAGACCTGCTTTTACCCGATCAACTGATAGACTATACGTCGGGCCGAGAATCGACTTTCTTCGATGGGGAGGATGGCTCTGTCGGGCATCTTGAGATGACTACGCCTTACTCTGTCCAAGTAAGAAGCGCTGTGTTGAAAGCAGCTGACAATTGCGGCGTTGAACTGGCAGACGGTGGAGTTTACGCAGCTACGCAGGGACCGAGATTTGAGACGCCAGCAGAAGTGAATCGGATAGAAACAGATGGAGGCGACGTTGTTGGCATGACTGGTATGCCGGAAGCGGCACTTGCAGCCGAGAAGGGCTTGTGCTATGCCTGTGTGACACTGATTGTAAATCCTGCGGCGGGGCGAGGTGACGGTCAAATTACCGATGAGGTAATCAGACGCTCAATCGAGCGAGGGATTAGAAATCTCAATGTTGTGTTGCAAGAAACGCTTGATAACGTAATCTCGTCGAAAAAATATTATTCCGAGTCTTTGGTTTTGCGATAGCTCAAGATTGAGCTATTGCACATAAGATTCAGGTGGTTTCAGTCGACTTATCGTAAAAATCGCACCGAATTTCGGGTGATCAAAGTAGTGAACTTCGTCAATCTGAACTCGTCGACGTTCGTTGAGCTTGAATCTGGTTTTCTCTTCGTAGAGCGTCACTGATTCAGGCAGGTAGACTGTTTCTTTGCTTATATCTGGAATCGGATTGTAAATTGCATCAATTTCAAACTGCAACAATTGCCGCACTTCATAGATGAGAATTTCCCCTGACAGCAAATATTGGGGAACAATCTGCAATTCCGAGTGCTCAATGTCGAGTGGCACCGGTATGGTTTTTGATTTTCTCACTGGTTCCTGAGTCCAGCTCAGAAAATTCAAAAGTTCGTACTCAGGATCATCTTCCAACAGTTTGGCAATTTTGGTGAGACGAGTCGCCGGCACTGGTATTGGCTGGGCACTGGAAGTTGGATTGTCGTTAGATGTGGAATTATCCTCGGTTGGAGCCTCAAATTCATCCACCCTTATGAATGTGCCAGGCTGTTGAAACCATTCACTATCCTTTACTGAAGAGCTGCTATTGGCAAATACTATCACTTCGATGTGCACAGGCGAAGCTTTGGCTGTAACGGCTAAACCGAGTAATAGGCAGGCTGTAAGAATTTGTATTGAGCGAGCGAACGTCATGGATTCAAGAAGGGCAATTCAAAGTCAGAGTGAATTTCTATAAGATTTCAAAAGTCGTCTGAAACCTTAATGTGGTGTTGTTATTATCTTCGTAGTTTCTGCCCTGGCCATTGAATTGATGAAAACTAAATCTGGCAAAAATCGAGGAGTAATTCATTAATGAAAAACAAATTGTAAAATAGGGATAATAGCGTAATTCACGTAAACCTGGGACAATTTGTTTAGTACGATAACTCTACCAGGATTAGACCATTGCAGGTCCGAGTTTCTAAGGCCTTCAAAACATTCAATAGCTTTCATTAATTCATTTTGCAGCATGACAACACAAAATATTCTCAAAATGGGCGACCCTCGTTTGTTTGAACAATCCAAGCCCGTAAAAATATCTGAATTGCCGGAACTGAAAGAGGTTGTTACCGACATGATCGAAACTATGAACGCTGCTGATGGTGCTGGACTTGCAGCTCCGCAAATTGGAGTGATGAAGCGGCTAGTGATATTCGGTGTCGAAAACAATCCAAGATATCCCGACGCGGACGAAGTACCGTTTACTGTCTTGGTCAATCCTGTGATCGAAGTGCTGGATGACGACATGCAATACGGATGGGAAGGGTGTCTTAGCGTGCCAGGAATGCGAGGATTAGTGGCTAGAAATACAAATATTCGATATACGGGAATTGATTTGAACGGCAATTCTATTGACAGAACAGTGAAGGGTTTTCATTCTCGTGTAGTACAGCATGAATGTGACCATCTTGATGGCATACTTTATCCAATGCGCATAGAAGATATGCGAAATTTTGGATTTGAAGATCAATTGGCAAATATTCAGGTTGATTGTCCACCGCCGGAGGGCTCGGATTAAACTACATGTATATGAAAACTAGCTGTGGTACGGTTGGCGGAGAACACGTAACTCTAATGGAACAGACTAGTCAGATGGGTTTTGCCAATGCACAGTGTGATAATAATTCCTAGAGATGCCTCTTTTGTTGGCAGTCAAGATTCATTTGACGATCAATATAACCAAGCGGCAAAAGCACTGCGGCCAGAAAATTAAGGATGAGTAAATATATTGTTGATATATAAATATTTCTCTTACTTGATTGACACCCGTAGTTGTATCATTTAGTCTTACTACTAACATTTAAAGATAAATTGAGGTATATGCTTATGTCAAACGAAAAACCTAAATCAGATAACCTTGAGCATCAACTGGATCGCAGAGATTTTCTGAAAGCTTCAACTATATTGCCGACTACAGCAGCGCTAGGTGCGTTTGCCATGGCTGGCAATCAGGCAGCCTACGCGTATGGTACTTCCGATGCTGGGGAACGCTCAGGCTTGCACTCTTCCATGAGTGAGGAGGAAATTGCTGCACTTCCGCGTGTCAAGCAAGAACTTGTAGCACCACCAAATGCCCCGGAACATGAACAGGTCGCAAGCACTGGACCCAAAGTGGTTGAAGTGACGATGGTGACTCATGAAATGCGTTGGAAAGTCGATGATGCAGGTGCTGAAGTCTGGGCGCTTACATTCAATGGTTCTGTTCCAGGTCCGTTGATCATCTGTCACGAAGGTGACTTTGTCGAACTGACCCTGATCAACCCCAAGGAAAGTGTTACGGAGCATAACATTGACTTCCATGCATCAACCGGTGCACTCGGAGGCGGCACTCTTACACATGTGCTGCCGGGTGAGCAGACAGTGCTTCGATGGAGAGCAGTCAAACCAGGTGTATTCGTCTATCACTGTGCCCCAAGCGGGGTGATGATTCCCTATCATGTTGTACACGGCATGAACGGTGCGCTCATGGTTTTACCGCGCGACGGCTTGAAGGATAAGGATGGCAACCAGTTGAGTTACGATCAAATATTCTACGTTGGTGAGCAGGATTTCTATATTCCGAAAGACGAGAATGGTAACTACAAGACGTATAGCGCGCCCCTCGCAAATTTGGGTGATGTTTTACCATTGATGGCTAAATTGCTTCCAACTCACGTAGTTTTCAACGGTAAAGTTGGCGCACTGACGGGTGACGCTGCATTGAAGTCGAAAGTCGGAAGCACGGCGCTGTTCATCCATGCACAGTCAAACCGCGATTCACGTCCTCATCTGATAGGCGGTCATGGTGATTACGTCTGGGAAACTGGTTCATTTGCCGATGATCCTGCGACTGGATTGGAAACATGGTTCATACGAGGTGGTTCAGCTGGTGCTGCTTTGTATAAGTTTCGACAACCAGGCATCTATGTATACCTAAGCCACAATCTGATTGAAGCTATACAGTTGGGAGCGGCATCACATGTTGTTGTCGACGGTGACTGGGACGATGGTTTGATGAAACAGGTTCAGAAGCCGGGACCGATGTCAGGCTGAATTTAGATTCCTGTGTGAGCTGAACGGACGGAGTGATGAGGCGATTGCCGGCACTGACAACTGTCTGTGTTATTGTTGGCTGCTTGGGTGCCGTGGCAG
Organism: Arenicellales bacterium; assembly: GCA_965219265.1. Lineage (GTDB taxonomy): Bacteria > Pseudomonadota > Gammaproteobacteria > Arenicellales > JAJDZL01 > JAJDZL01. The sequence goes on along the minus strand of OZ244730.1, from coordinate 1,465,285 downwards.
GTTTTGTATTTGCTAACTGGTACCCAGGCGTGCAGCATGTCACGGCAAGCGCCTCTGCTTCATTGCAAAGTGAACTCATTCCTGAGCTCGTATCTGTTGAGATCTCATCAAACGGACAACCAAAATACGCTCTGGCGATAGCCAAATATGAAGTAAGTTATGCAGAATGGGACAGGTGCGTGGCTGCTGGTTCATGTAGGCACAAGCCAAAAGTGCACCCCTACACTCGGCCTGACCACCCAGTGTCCGGAGTCAGTTGGAATGATGTTCAACACTACCTCGCGTGGATTTCGAATCAAACTGATCAGAATTTTCGGTTGCCCAAGGCAAGTGAGTGGAGGAATTTTTCATCAGATATTCTGATTAAAAATAATAAGAAGCTTTTTGATGATCCTAGAATGGATTGGGCGAACGAATATATGAATTTTGGAATGCGAGGGGAAAGAATGACACAGCCAATTGGTCATTTTGGTGTGAGCGCTTCTGGAGTTGCAGATTTAGCCGGTAACGTGTGGGAGTGGACCGATACCTGCCGACGTAGTTTCGATTCCTATGGCTCACAGGAAAAAACCGACAACTGCGGTGGTGTTCGCGTTCTGGCTGGTACACATATGACCTACCAGTCAGAAGTGATAAGATTCGTACCAATTGGTGGATGTTCCATTGGCTTCCCACCGGCGAATATCGGATTTCGAGTCGTATTGGATGGACCAATCGCTTAGTGTCGAACTCAATTCAAGACAACGCCGACTATTTGATTCAGGAATTAAGGTGTGTTCTCCCCGAAATTTGGGAGTAATCAACATGTATAGTTATCTTGAGGAATTGATTGCGGAAGTCAAGAATTGGCGGCGATGTGGTCTGGAAGTGAAGAAGTGAGCGGCTATCTGATCGGGTCCAAAAATAATTGTTGGTGCTTTGTGGGGATTAATTTACATTGACGGGGGGCATCTTCACCCCCAAGAGACGCATATTCTGGTGGCACTGGTGAATTAGACCTCATCTACTCATTGAATTGATTCACTCGGGAGGGAACAGGTTCAATTTGTAGCATGCTGTTGGGTACTATTCACTCCCTTTGGCGTAATAGTGTCCAGAATGAAGAATGCTTTCTTTATTCTGGCGTCTTCTGAATCAAGTAAGTGAGTTAGAAGAATCGCCGAATCCGGTTTGCTGAGTTTCACCGATTCTGGATATCTTTCGATCAAGTGATTGAGTCCGTCCACATCAAAATTTGCTTGTGTCCCGAACACAATCCGGCCTGAGTGCGAGCCAATATTGATATTCACAATTCCCAGTATATCTGAGTGCAGTTTCAGACTGCTGATATGGAATAGCAGTGAGACTTCTTTCGGAAATCGACCGAATCGGTCGAGCATTTCCGCCTTTAGTTGATTGAGTTTTGCATTATCGCTTGCCATTGCGATTTTTCGATAGAGTGTCAATCTCAAGTTCACATTTGGAATCCATTTTTCAGGAATAAGTGCTGGAGCATGTAGATTGATTTCAGCGCTATCCTGCTTGGCAATTGGAGAACTGTCGAAAATTTGTTTGGTATGAGAAATTTTCAGCGTCAATACAGCATCCTTCAGAATGTCTGAATACAGGGCATAGCCTATATCATTGATTGCGCCGCTTTGCTCTTCTCCGAGCAACGCACCTGCTCCACGAATTTCCAAATCGTGTGCGGCGATAACGTACCCCATTCCTAGTTGATCGAAAGCCTCGATTGCCTCTAGCCTACGCCTCGCCTCGCCTCGAAGATACTCTTTGTTTGGGATCAGCAGATAAGCATAAGCTTGATGATGCGACCGTCCGACACGGCCTCGCAGTTGGTGAAGCTGTGCCAAACCGAATTTGGATGCTCTGTCGATAATGATGGTATTGGCGGTGGGTATGTCGATACCGCTTTCTATGATCGTGCTACACACGAGAACGTCGAACTTCTGCATATAGAAATTTTTCATGACCGCTTCAAGCTTGAGCTTCGGCATTTGTCCGTGTGCAACATCAATAGTCGCTTCAGGAACAATTTTTGCAAGCTCTCTTGCAGCTTGCTGAATGGACCTGACTTCATTGTAGACATAGTAAATCTGTCCTCCTCGCCCCAATTCTCGCTGGCATGCTTCGCGAATAATTTCAGGTTGCCAACTCTTCAGGAATGTCCGAACACTGAGCCGGTTGTCTGGGGGTGTTGCGATAATCGAAATGTCACGAATTTCATTCATGACCATACTCAAGGTACGCGGAATAGGGGTTGCTGTGAGCGTGAGGATATCGACATTGGTACGGAGTTTTTTGAGGTGCTCTTTTTGTCGAACTCCGAATCGGTGTTCTTCATCAATGATGAAAAGCCCCAAATTGGAGAATTCAACATCACTTTGAAGCAGTCTATGAGTTCCAATGGCGATATCAACCTTGCCGGTTTTCAAATGGTGCATGACATCTTTTACGTCGGAACTCTTTCGCATTCGAGACAACAGTTCTATGCGGATTCCCATTTCTGAAAAACGATCCTGAAATACATCGAAATGCTGCTGAGCCAAGAGTGTAGTCGGGACAATTATTGCGACTTGGAAGCTGTTCGCGACTGCGACCAGTGCCGCACGCATGGCAACCTCAGTTTTCCCAAATCCAACATCACCGCAAATAAGTCTGTCCATTGGCCGACTCAAACTAAGATCATTCAGCACCTGTCCTATGGCATTCTTTTGGTCCGGGGTTTCACGATAGGTAAAGCGAGAGACGAAGTTCTGATAGTCCTCTTCGGGCACAGGCATACAATTTCCTTTACGAGAATCTCTTAGTGACTGAATTTCCAGCAGTTCAGCGGCAATGTCAAAAACTTTTTTACGGGCTTTTCTTCTTGCCTTGTCCCAATTTTTCGAGCTCAGCGAATTCAGCACGATCTCTTCGGATTTACTGCCGACAAAGCGACTAACGTAGTCGATTGAATAGACAGGGACATAGAGTGTTTCATTGTCTCGGTATTCTATAGTCAGGAATTCTGCTGGCGACCCAGTCACATCCATCGTTACAAGGCCCCGATACAGGCCAATTCCATATAGTTCGTGAACTACGGGTTCCCCAACTTCCAACTCTTCCATGGAGGCGATAAGGGCTTCCGGACTTCTTACCCGGGTGGTTGGTTTCGGGGCTTGAATTCGTCTTCCGAATAGTTCCGAGCTTGTGATGACTTGCAATCCATCTTCAGGAATGTGTAGTCCTGCATACAGTCTTGAAACTGAGATAGCAAGTTGTGAGTTGCACTTGATAAAGTCGTCCCATGTTTCGACACGGGCATAGGGAATCTCAATGTTCTTAAGAGCGTTTTCGACCGTCTCGCGTTGCCCCAGACCGTCAACACAAATCAGTGTTTTGAGTTGTACTGATTTAAAGTGGTTTTGCAGTGTTAGTTCGAGTTTTACGTTTCGACTTTTTACTGAGATTTCTAATGGCTGTTCGGTCTGAAAATTGTGAATGCAGGAGTGTGACATTCCATTGATTTGTACATTTGCGTGTAATTTCAGCTGTTCTTCGAGTTGGGTGGGAGAGAGATAGAGCATATTTGGTAACAAGGGAAGCCGCGAAACACGATTGGCCGCAATCTTAAAGCGCTCATTTACTTGCTGCCAAAACTGATCGGCACCGCTCTGGCAGCTCTCCATTGCGAAGTAGACGGAGGAAGAAGGAACGTAGTCGAAAAGCAAAGAAGTACTACGGTAGAAAAGCGGGAGATAGAATTCCGTACCATTTGGCAGCTGTTTCGAGTCGATTCCATTGTAGACTTCGTTCTCGCGAGGGTCACCGTCTAAATGCTCGCGAATCCCTTGACGAAGAAACCGAATGCTCTCATCGTTAATTGGAATTTCTCCACCCGGGAGAATTTCGATGCTTTCGATTTTCTGTTTTGACAGCTGTGTTTGCGCATCAAAGAAGCGAAGTGTGTCGATTCTGTCTCCAAACAGTTCAATACGAATGGGATCGGCTGCTCCAGTGGGATACAGATCAACCACGCCGCCGCGAAAGGCATATTCTCCAGCTGCTTCTACTTGCTTGACATCTCGATACGATGCCTGATTCAGTTGATCGCGAAGTGCTTCAATATTTAGAATGGAACCGGTTGCAAGTGCAAAGCTGTTTGCTGCGATGTAATTGACAGGGGGGAGCCTTTGCATGAGATTGTCGACGGATACGACAACAATTCCGCGTGCAAGCAATGGCAGCTTGCTGAGAAGACTTATTCTCTGAGACACGATGTCCTGGTGCGGGCTGAAGGTGTCATACGGAAGACACTCCCAGCCCTGAAAAAATAGGATGGGAACGCTTTCTGAGCTATAAAATTTCAGGGACTCCACAAGCATTTCTGCTTCTCGACTGCTACCCGTCACTGCCACAGCCAGTCCAGAGTGTCTGCCGGCCGCTACTGCGATAGCGAGTGCATCAGCGCTTCCATACAATTCACACCACGATACGCTTGCATCTTCGACTTGAATAGTCGGAGGATTAAGTGGAGAAATTTTGTGATTTTGATTCACGTCTCAAATCAGCGGATGTATAAACAATGTACCGAACAAGTAGAAGAAATTATATTTAACGATAGAAAGTGGACGACCAAGCTTTTGTAACAAACGTTCGCAGAAATAAGGAACACAATGACACTGAGCCTAATCTCATTGAGAAAGTCGATAGATTCATGGTGCTTACACATGCCTGCAATCACTCATCATGCACACAACACCATAAGATCTGACACTTAGCTTTTCACCACCTCAATCTACTTTTTCAAGGCCCACTATATAATTGTCCAGAGTAGTTGTGCATGCCTGCGTTTTGACTGTTTACGGAGTGCTCCCTGGAAATCCATGCATCTAGATAATTGTAGTTACAGTTTCGAAGCTACTAAACTAGACTACTTATACTAGTGCGACGCCTACTCACAGATTGCGGTCATCTATTGGATAGAATTTAGATATGGTCAGTGAAGTCAATGAATCCAAGTTGAATCGTTACTGGGGATTGATACCAGCAGCAGGAATCGGCCAGCGGATGGCGGCATCCATACCCAAACAATTCATGAAACTAGGAGATAAAACTCTCCTTGAACGGACTGTAGAATCACTAGCAAGCCATGAAAAGATTGAAGGGATATATATCGGGTTATCGGCAGATTGCGAGCGCAGTGAATGGGTGAAGTCCCTGCATCCGAAAGTCTTTGACATATACGAAGGAGGGGCATCTCGTGCTGAAACCGTGCTAAATGGGACGAGGCACCTTCTTGAAAATGGTTGTTCAGAGAGTGATTGGATTCTCGTTCACGATTCCAATCGGCCATTTTTAAGTCTGGATGAAATCTCTTCTTTGTTGTCGAAAGTTGGAGAAGACTTGAATGGCGGAATACTAAGCGAGCCTATTCACGACACTGTCAAGCTTGGCTCCTCAAGTCGAATATCCAAAACCTTGCCGCGAGGTGAGCTTTTTCGAGCACAGACACCGCAAATGTTCAAAATTGGTATCTTGAATAAAGCTTTAACCAAATGCCTACAATCTGGGATTGAGGTTACTGACGAAGCACAGGCAGTGGAATTGCTTGGCTACCGTCCAATTCTCGTCAGAGGCAGCGCATCAAACATCAAGATCACGACTGCTGATGACATGAGCATGGCCTATGCAATGGTGAACCTGCAATGCAAATCTTGAACTCCATTCAGGAAAATTAAATTGAACTTCAGAGTCGGATTCGGATTTGATGTACACGAGTTTGCCAAGGACAGGAAACTCGTACTCGGCGGCGTGGATATCCCCCACACTGTAGGACTTGCAGGGCATTCCGACGCCGACGCAATTGTACATGCAGTTGTAGATGCACTATTGGGTGCGGCGGGACTCGGAGACATTGGCATCCATTTTCCAAATACCGACCTTCAATACAAGGATGTAGACAGCCGTTTCTTTCTTCGGAAGATTGCTGGGGAGCTTGTTAAGTTGGGTTACTCGGTCTCCAATGTCGATATTACAGTGGTTGCTCAGGCTCCGCGATTGAGTCCTTACACCTCCGAGATGAAAAAGAACATTGCTCGAGATTTGGAAATCTCCAAAGAACAGGTGAATATAAAAGCGACGACTACGGAGAGTCTTGGATTTATCGGTCGGAAAGAAGGTGTCGCTGTTTGGGCTGTAGTGGCAATGACATCCTGACTGACCAATGACTAAGGACGGATGGGAGGCTTACGCTGTTATTCAGCCCTTTCTTTTTTTCAGCAGAATGTACTTCGCCCCCGAGCCGCCGTCAGTTGGCAATGCGTTGCAGTAGCCAATTACATATTTGTTCATTGCCAGTATTTTTTGCGTAGTGAGTTTGATTCTGGATATGCCATCGGGAGAATTTAATCCTTTCCCATGGACAATTTTTACGCATCGAAAACCAGAGTTGACGGAATCCGTAAGGAATCGACGAATAATCTTTGCCGATTCCTCGACTGTATATCCGCGAACATAAGCGGAATCCTGACGATGGAATTTTCCTTGTTTTAATCGGGTAAAGTCCCGCTTGGCAAGTCCGGGTTTGCGGAATTCTTCATCGCCGTCAATTTCCACTTTGGAAAGATCCGGGAATTCAGCCATGGATTCTCTGAGAACACTCTGCTCTTCGGCAACAGCTTTCTCGTTATTTGGTAAAGGTTTCAGTTTGTTGTGTTCAATCTTCGCGGCTTGATCCAGCTGGGTCACGCCGAGTTTTTCCATGGTGGACTCGAATGTGTCGGAGGATTTCATTTTCAGTCAGCAAGTGCAATTCGTCAGGATTCCGAATATTCTAAAAATTTCTGTGCATCTAAGGCTGCCATGCAGCCTGTGCCTGCTGAGGTGACCGCCTGACGATAGACATGATCACTGACATCACCGGCTGCGAACACTCCAGGTTTGCTAGTTGCCGTGGCACCGCCATCGAAGCCGTTTGCAGTGATGATATATCCGCCTTGCATTGTTAATTGGCCTTTGAATAATTCTGTATTGGGTGTGTGGCCGATTGCGATGAAAACCCCGTGCACATCGATTTGATGTTCGTCACCTGTGACTGAGCTCTGCAATATTAATCCTGTCAACCCGCTGTCATCTCCAACCATTTCTTGGGCCGTGTGGTCCCACAATATGGAAATGTTCCCACCATTTTCAACACTTCGGCTCATAAGCCTGTCGGCGAGGATGGCTTCGGCACGGAGTTTGTCTCGGCGATGCACTAACGTTACCGAAGATGCAATGTTCGACAGATAAAGCGCTTCCTCTACGGCAGTATTGCCGCCCCCGATTACTGCGACTTTTTGGTTTCTATAAAAAAATCCGTCGCAGGTTGCGCACGCGGAAACACCTCTCCCCTTGTATCGTTCTTCTGATTCCAGGCCGAGATATCTGGCAGAAGCACCGGTAGAAACGATTAGAGATTCACAGGTGTATTCGTCCTGATCGCCAATCAAACGATATGGCTGAGATTGCAAGTCTACTGTATGTATGTGATCGTTGATAATTTCAGTTTCGAATCTTGCAGCATGGTGCCACATACGATCCATCAGTTCGGGGCCTTGCACGCCTTCAGTATCACCGGGCCAGTTGTCTACATCTGTGGTTTTAGATAATTGACCTCCTTGTTCGATGCCTGTAATCAGAACGGGAGACAGATTGGATCGTGCTGCGTAGACAGCAGCAGTATATCCAGCAGGGCCGGACCCTAAAATCAGCAATTTACAGTGTTTTGACATAACCTGATATACGAGTGCATTCGGAAAGTAAACGAATCAGATTGGCATCCCTCAGAATCCTTTACGTCTGCTGAATGAACATTCGATTTAAAACCCCAGCAACAATGATTTTGGAGGTGAACCGTGCGCTGAATAGCACAAAAGAAATTATAAACCAGAATTTGCAAGAGTTTTGGTTCGGCATAGAAGCCAATACAGAGTGCAGGCAAACTACGTAGTGTTCTTACACACAGTGTTAGCTGTCAGCACAAGATTCAGGAATTGAAATAAAATACTCACTTCATAAATCAATCTAATCATTGATTTATGGCTTGTTTGTGAGAAACAAATTGAGTCAGATTCTGCGATGCAAATTTGTTGCGCCTGAATTTCTGTCACTATCCAAACATGAAACTAATTTATAATTGCACCTGAGTGCATAATTTGCAGTGCAACATGCGCCAACAAGAGTTTCTCAAGTAAGTTCCAACTTACCTTTTTCCTGCGGCTTCACAGCAATTCTTTGGTTTGGCTGGCAAAGTAATATCAACATTCTTTCGCATTGGCAGTGAATTTCTGATGCTTCTGCTTTGGGCATTGGCATTAACTCTCGCTGCAATTTTTTTGACTTATTCTCCTGCTGACCCAGGATGGAATGCTTCTAGCTCTCCGGATGAGATTTCCAATATTGGTGGAATCATCGGTGCGTACATCGCAGACATCGGCTTGTATCTATTTGGATACTTTGTAATCTTCATCCCTGTAGGCATCGCCCAATTTGGATGGAATTACCAAAGAAAGTGGAAGCGACAGCACAGCGGGGGCGGGCAGATATTCCTTCCAATTTTGTTCTTTGTCGGCTTTGTTCTGACATTGATCGGGGGTTGTGGTTTGGAAAGCCTTTACGGCACATACCAGACGGGTTTTCATCGTGGTGGTGTTTTGGGTTATGAAGTCACTAAGCTTGCAGCATCTTATATTCAAGAGAATTGGGCCGTTATTTTGTTTGTCGGATTTTTCGTAGTCGGCACCAATGCGCTCGGGATATTTCCTTGGATTCGAATATTCAACTTCACCGGAAATATATTCTTCGCTCTCTGTCAGAATTTGTTTATAGCCGGTCGAATTGAGAGAAGACAAACAACCTCAAAGAAGAGGATTTTCGCACCGGCTCACAACGGGAATAGCTCAGGTCGTATTCGATTACGTGATGGGTTTGGAAAAACTAAATTAAAGTCACAGCAAAAAAGTCAGCAATCAAAGCCGCCGATTCAAGCTGAAAAGCAGAATCCACGAGTTTCAGGTGATAAACGGCGTACCGAGCCAATTATCGTTCCATTGAAAGATCAGAATTCGCCGGTCCAATCCGAAAATGAATCACAGCCTTCAATGCAACAGTCAGCCCCCCAATTGCGATTGAAACGGACGGCGCCCGCAAAGAAAACCAAAGATACCTCAAAAAAATCTCCGGTTGCTCAGCAGACATTTCCGGATATCTCAATACTGGATCCTTCAGAAAAATTTGCCAATGCGTATTCGCAAGAAGAAATCAATGAAATGGCTGCCAAGATTGAATCCATGCTGGGAGAATTCAATGTTCAGGTGGCTGTTCGGGGAGCACATCCCGGGCCGGTTATCACGCAGTTCGAAATTGATCCAGCGGCGGGCGTCAAAGCAAGCCAGATTGTAAACCTTTCCACTGATCTTGCTCGGCAGTTGACAGTTATGAGCGTGCGTGTTGTTGACAATATTCCGGGAAGTTCGTACGTCGGGCTGGAAGTCCCGAATACGAAGCGCGAATTAGTTCGTCTGATTGACGGACTGGATTCGGATGAATACAAGAACTCGAAACATCCTCTGACGATGGTTTTGGGCAAGGATATTCGCGGCCGCACCGTAGTCTCGAACCTGGCAGCCATGCCACATTTGCTGATCGCTGGTACTACGGGAGCTGGAAAATCGGTTTGTTTGAATGCGATTCTGCTGAGTTTTCTATTCAAGTCGACACCGGACGATCTTCGATTGATCATGATTGATCCCAAGCGGCTTGAACTATCAATATACGAGGGAATTCCGCATTTGCTCGTGCCAGTGATCAGTGAAGTAGCAAAAACAGACAATGCGCTGCACTGGTGTATTTCTGAAATGGAACGTCGCTTCGAGATCATGGCCCATCTGGGTGTTCGGAACATGGAGAATTGCAACGAGTTGGTACGTAATTCCAAAAATCCGATTCCAGACCCTACAGCAGCGGATCCCGAGCTGGCCAAGCCGCTTGTACCCTTCACCTATATTGTCGTCATCATTGATGAATTGGCTGATTTGATCATGTCCACCTCCAAGAAATCTGAGGAATTGATTATTCGGATTGCACAACGAGCGCGCGCAGCAGGTATTCATCTGATTGTTGCAACACAACGTCCTTCCACGGATGTAATTCGCGGTACACTCAAGGCAAATATCCCAACGAGAATCGGGTTCAAGGTAGCTTCAAACGCTGATTCTCGGACGATTCTTGATCAACCAGGTGCTGAACATTTGTTGGGAGCGGGAGACATGTTGTTTATTCCGCCTGGAAGTGCGTCGGCTAAGCGTGTACATGGTGCGTTTGTAGACGATGATGAAGTCAAACGAGTCGTTGATAGCGTCAAACGCTCAGGCGACCCTGTGTACGACGAAAGCATGGAAGCGGCATTGAACAATGAGGCAGGCCCCAATACTAGCAATGGCAGATTTGGATTGGATGATGAAGAGGACGAACTCTACAATGCTGCTCTGGATTTTGTGGTGCGCTCCAGGCGACCGACTATATCTTCGGTTCAGCGGCATTTGCGCATTGGCTATAACAGAGCCGCAAGAATTATTGAAAACATGGAAGCGGCCGGTGCGATCAGTCCGGTTCAGGCGGGTGGAAAACGAGAAGTTCTAATACCGCCACCGGAGAAATGACATGAGAATATTTAGCAAGAAATCTCTGGTACGTATACTGGCATTGCTGGTTTTGATTGCACCTACAGTAGCGATTTCTTCCGTATCATTGGACAGACTGTCCAAGTTTTTCGAGCAGGACAACACCTATTTCGCAGAATTCTATCAGGTGATTCTTGATGAAGGGCTGTTTTTGGTGGAAGAGAGTGTCGGCTTGATGTGGTTGTCTCGCCCGAATCGATTTCGTTGGGAGTATTCCGAACCGTTTGCCCAGACAATCGTCAGTGATGGAACGAATATCTGGGAATATGATGTTGAACTGGAACAGGCGACAGTTCGAAAATTTACTGATGTTGTCGATCGTAGTGCCGCACAAATCCTAGCAGGTACAAACGATCTTGAAGAAAATTACATTGTCGAAGATTTGGACATTCAAGGGCAATTGGCCTGGGTTTCGATCCAGCCGAAAGTTGAGGAATCTGCCCAGTTTCAATCCATGCGACTTGGATTTGATGAACGGAGTCTGAGAATTGTAGAAATTCTGGATATTTTGGGGAACACTACGAGACTTCAGTTACTTGATGTCGTCCAGGGCTCTGAATTCGATGAGGCGACCTTTCAGATTGTTATACCGCAAGGTGTAGACCTGATCGATGCACGTGAAGAGGAATAGCGAGTTGAAGCAACCTCAATTGCCAAAAATCAACTTCTCATTTTGGACAAATCAGATATTAACAATTCTAAGAGTTATCCTCAACTAACTCCGCTTGCGGAACTTCTGCGACCCGAAACAGTCGATGATGTTTTTGGTCAAGATCATCTACTGGCTGCCGGCAAGCCACTACGAACGGCAATCGAAGCTGGAATTCCCCATTCCATGGTTTTGTGGGGGCCTCCAGGAAGTGGCAAAACCACTCTCGCCCGAATTATCTCCGGCTCGCTCAATGCCCAAATTCTGACTATCACTGCTGTCAAAAGCGGAATTCAGGATATCCGAAAAGCAGTTGAGTCGGGCAGCAGCGCAAAGAGTCAAGGAAAGGCAACGGTTTTGTTCGTCGACGAGGTTCACAGATTCAACAAAGTTCAACAAGATGCTTTTCTGCCTCATATTGAAAGTGGAGACCTAATCTTTATCGGAGCTACAACTGAAAACCCAGGATTTGAGTTGAATGGCGCGCTTCTGTCGAGGCTGAAAGTCTATGTGCTAAAACCTCTGCAGATTGAAGATGCCCGAAAAGTTCTACATCGAAGTCTAACTGTAGGCTCTGATGTATTGCCTGAGAACTTTGCCATTTCGGAGCAGGCCCAAACTATTTTCGTAGAAGCTTCGGGTGGAGATGCAAGAAGAGTATTGAACTACATTGAAGTGGCTGCTGGAATCGTGCGAAGTATAAAAGACAGAACTGTATCGGCGAATTTAGCCGCCGAAGTTGTTGGCGAGCCAATGGCCAGATTCGACAAACGAGGCGACATATTTTATGAGCAGATTTCAGCACTTCACAAATCGGTGCGCGGGTCTGACCCCGATGCCTCACTATACTGGTTTGCACGAATGCTGGCAGGTGGATGTGACCCGATCTATATCGCAAGAAGGGTCGTTCGCATTGCGAGCGAAGACATTGGAAATGCGGATCCACATGCACTCAATGTTGCACTCAACGGTTGGGAAACCTATCAGAGATTGGGTACACCTGAAGGAGAACTGGCAATCGCACAGGCGGTGATTTATCTGGCCTGTTGTCCAAAGAGCAATGCGGTGTACAAGGCATTCGGAAAAGCACACAATGACGCAAAGGTATTTGGTGATCTTGAAGTGCCGCTTCACCTGCGAAACGCACCGACGCATTTGATGAAGGAATTGGGGTATGGCGAAGAATATCGCTATGCTCACGACGAACCCGGCGGAATCGCGGCAGGTGAGAACTACTTTCCTGAAGGAATGCGACAGACGAGATATTATCAACCAGTTGAGCGTGGCGTGGAAAAGAGAATCAAGGACTACCTGCAGGCAATTCGACAGCAACAGGATGCAAAGTCCAAGCACATTGGGTAGGGCTTCACAATTCCAATTAGATTTCGATTTCACATTTTATAATCTGCTTGACGGTTCAGAATTCCATCCATATTACGATAGTTCGAGGGAAAAATGCTTGATCAACAGGTGCTTCGTAACGAGTACAAGTCAATCGCAAAGAAGCTCAAGCCGAGAGGCTATGAGTTCGACATATCTTATTTTGAAGATCTTGAATCCCGCAGAAAATCTATCCAGTCGGACACTGAAGCGGCTCGAAACAGACGAAATCAGCTTTCCAAAGAAATTGGAGCAGTGAAATTTTCCGGTGAAGATGTATCTGATTTGATGGTTGACGTCGCGAATGTCGGCACGGAACTTAGTGACTTTGAGGAGAAGTTCGCCTTAATTCAAGATGAAATTCATGTCTTTCAATCGAACATCCCCAACATTGCTCACGATTCGGTTCCAGTCGGCAGTACCGAAGAAGATAACGAGGAGGTCCGAAAGGTAGGAAAAATCAGAGAGTTTGATTTCGAGCCTAAAGATCACGTTACTCTGGGTGAAAGACTGGGAATGCTTGATTTTGAGTTGGCCGCACAACTTGCAGGGTCGAGATTTGTCGTAATGCGTCAGGAGCTTGCCGCACTTCATCGGGCAATCTCGCAATTGATGATCGATACACATACACGGGAGCACGGCTACGAAGAAATCAATCTTCCATTTATTGTCAATGCAGACATACTGTACGGTACTGGGCAACTTCCAAAGTTTCAGGATGATCAGTTTCATCTTGAGGATTCCCGTGATTTTTACTTGATTCCAACTGCGGAAGTTCCGTTAACTAATATTGTCAGGAACTGCATTCTTGAACCGGCGGATTTGCCCATGCAGTTTGTTGCGCATACTCCTTGTTTTCGTCGGGAAGCCGGCTCATATGGTAAGGACACCCGCGGCATGATTCGTCAGCACCAGTTTGAAAAAGTTGAACTTGTTCATATTGTCAGTCCGGAATCTTCATATGAGGTTCTTGAAGAACTAACCGCAAATGCAGAGCAAATTCTCAAACTGCTCGGCCTGCCTTATCGCGTTATCGTGTTGTGTACCGGCGATATGGGATTCAGTGCGGCAAAGACTTACGACATTGAAGTCTGGCTGCCTGGTCAGCAGAAATATCGGGAAATTTCGTCTTGCAGCAACTGCGAAGGTTTCCAGGCTCGCAGGATGAAAGCTCGCTGGCGCAATCCGCAGACGAAGCGTCCGGAACCATTGCACACCTTGAACGGCTCCGGTCTAGCTGTGGGCAGGGCATTTATTGCTGTGATGGAGAACTACCAGAACGAAGATGGCAGTATTGATGTTCCTGATTTGCTTAAACCTTACATGGGAGGAATCAGCCGAATTGAACCTCGTTGAGCACTCTGCAACAACAACTCCTATTGTGCAGTCAAGTTAGAACCAATTGGCGGAAAGGAATACCCTCATATCAGAAATTTACCTGTGCCGGTTTCGTCTGTCGCTGTGCCTAATTAAAACTCCTGTATTGTTCTGTCTGTATTTGGGTCTGTGAATTTCGTACAGCTAATATCCTTGAATTCCAAAAGAGCAGTTTGTTGGCAAAACCGAGTTTTAAAAATGTTTATATTTGCGATACAGGGTGAATATAGAAATAACAGGCATCAATCAGCAGGGTGATTTTGGCGCTACCTATTTTAAGACAGAATGATATATCGTAGGTTGCGGTGAATGTTGAACGTACATGTTCACAAAGATCATGCGATATAGCAAAAATATTCCAGTGTCACACGGCCATTTTTTATAACGGGTTTTACCATGATTATTGATGAAATTCTAATGGGGAGCTTACAGTTTCTCTCTGCACTATTTATTTTTGCAGTAGGCATGGTTGTTGCGGTTGTTATAGTAATTTTCATCATAGACGTAAGACAGACGCGCGATGCAGTCAGAAGAAATTATCCAGTTCTGGGAAGATTTCGTTATATCTTTTCAATGCTTGGCGAATTTTTTCGCCAGTATTTCTTCGCAATGGACCGTGAAGAAATGCCCTTCAATCGAGCTGAAAGAGATTGGATAGAACGCTCTTCAAAGAATGTGGACAACACCGTCGCGTTCGGTTCTACGCGAAGTCTGTCTCCTGTTGGCACAACGATTTTTGTGAACTGCCCGTTCCCCACTTTAACAGAACACGCGGTTGCAATGGTGCCGATGTTGATCGGACCTTACAGCAGAAATCCCTACAATGCTCCTTCATTTTTCAATATTTCCGGCATGAGCTATGGAGCGCTTTCGACTCCCGCAGTACGCGCGCTGTCGAAAGGCGCCAAATTGGCTGGTTGCTGGTACAACACTGGCGAAGGCGGGCTTTCAAGCCACCACCTTGAAGGAGGATGCGATATTGTGTTTCAGATCGGAACGGCAAAATATGGCGTTCGCGATAAGGAAGGAAATCTGGATGCGGACAAACTCCGGGAAACCGCTGCCCACGAACAAGTCAAGATGTTTGAGTTGAAACTCAGCCAAGGTGCTAAACCTGGCAAGGGCGGAATATTGCCGGCAGCTAAGGTCACTGAAGAAATCGCCGCAATTAGAGGCATACCGGCAGGCGAAGCGTCGATCTCTCCCAATCGTCATCCTGAAATCGACAATATCTCTGATCTTCTCGACGTGATTGGACAAATTCGTGAAATTTCCGGTAAACCGGTTGGTTTTAAATCCGTTTTCGGCAGTTTCGAATGGCTTGAAAAAATGTGTGTGGAAATTCAGGCGCGCGGTATTGAAAGCGCTCCAGATTTTATTACTGTCGATAGCGGTGATGGCGGCACGGGTGCGGCACCCATGCCATTGATGGACAATGTCGGTTTGCCTGTGCGCGAATCGCTTCCAATGGTATCTGATGTCCTGCACAAATATGGATTACGCGAACGAATCAGGACAATTGCGTCGGGCAAGCTTGTCAATCCGTCAGAGGTTGCGTGGGCGATTGCTACTGGTGCTGATTTTGTAACATCGGCGCGAGGCTTCATGTTCGCACTCGGTTGCATTCAATCACTCAAATGCAACAAGAATACCTGCCCAACAGGGGTCACGACACACAATCCAAGGCTTCAAAAAGGCCTGAACCCTGCTGACAAATCGGTAAAGGTAGCCAATTACTGCAAGAAACTGATTCAGGAAGTTCAGATCATTTCCCATTCGTGTGGCGTCGTAAGGCCGCGTCTGATGACCAGGGAACACGTTCGAATTGTTCAAAGCGATGGAAAATCAACTCCGATGAATGTGCTTTATCCGCGCCCTGTTGTTCATTCTGAATATGCGGCAGTCGGTAGTGATCGTTCGATTTGATTGGTGTTTCCTGTTGAATTCAGATTGGAAATTCGGATGAAATGCCAGTAACAGCTTTCGTATTCCCATTGAATTTCAAGAGCATAGCTTTGAAATCGATATCAGTTGTTACCTTAGCGGTTGCCTGATTTTGATTTCTTAGGCAGGTAAAGATCCGTAATCGTTCCTTCATACGTTTCAGCGGCAAATCCAATCGTTTCTGAAAGCGTCGGATGGGCGTGAATGGTCAGTGCAATATCTTCTGCGTCAGAGCCCATTTCAATCGCCAATGCTGCTTCTGCGATTAGTTCTCCTGCGTTTATACCTGCAATCCCGGCGCCAATCAATCTGTTGGTAGTCGGATCAAACAGAAGTTTGGTAGTTCCCTCTGGGCGGGACATCGACAGTGCCCTGCCGCTGGCGCGCCAAGGAAAGACAGCTTTCTCAAAGGGTGCATTGGTTCTTTCGGCTTCTCTTTCAGTCAGTCCAACCCAGGCAATTTCAGGATCGGTGTAGGCTACGGACGGTATGATGGAAGTGTCGAAGCCGGACTTCATTCCAGCAATGACTTCTGCTGCAACTTTGCCTTGATGGCTGGCACGGTGCGCCAGCATTGGCTGTCCGGTAATATCGCCAATTGCAAAGATTCCTTCTACGTTTGTTCGCTGCTGCCGGTCGACAGGAATGATGCCTCTTTCATCAACTTCGATTCCAGCGGCAACGGCACCGATAGAATTGCCGTTTGCCGTTCGACCGACCGCAGTCAGTATCATATCGAAGCTGTCTTCAGTTCTTTTTCCATTGTTTTCAAATACAACCTTGAGGTTGTCCTTGTTGGAATCAACGGAGACGACAGCAGTTTTGAGCATGATCTGTTGGTATTTTTTCTTGATGCGGGCGGTAAGAGGTTTCACGATATCTGCATCAGCTTCGGCGATGAGGCTGTCCATGATTTCCACTACGGTAATCGAACACCCGAGCTCGTGATATACGGTTGCCAGCTCAAGTCCGATGATTCCACCACCGATGATCAGGAGTCGTTCAGGAACTTTCTGCAGTGACAGAGCACCGGTTGAATCGACAATACGAGGGTCGTCTGGTAAGAAAGGCAAAGAGGATGGGCGAGAGCCGGTGGCAATCACAGCATCTCGAAAAAAAACTTTCTTTACACCGTTTTCATCAACTACGTTTATGGATTCTGAACTGGAAAATTGACCGTGTCCAGTGATGACTTTAATGCCTCTTTGTTTTGCTAACGCGGCCAGGCCTCCTGTCAGTTGGCCGACGACTTTGTCCACCCAGCTACGAAGCTTTTGAGGATCAATGTCAGGATTCTCGAATGCGACTCCACAGTCTTTGATTTCACTCGCCTCACAGATGACCTTTGCCACATGAAGCAAAGCTTTGGATGGAATGCACCCAACATTGAGGCAAACACCGCCAAGCTGCGGATAGCGCTCAATCAAAACTGTCTTTTTGCCAAGATCAGCTGCTCGAAACGCAGCGGTGTATCCGCCGGGACCAGCGCCAAGAACCGCAACATCGGCATGAATATTCGAATCGTTGTCGTTCAAGACGTTCAGGTTCGTCAATTAACTGTAAAAAAGGATGCGACTACAACAGAATTCGTCTTGAATCGTATAGCAGTTCGCAGACAAACTTTGTGAATCGTGCTGCTTCGGCACCGTCAATTACTCTGTGATTGTACGAAAGCGACAATGGCAGCATAGTCTTCCACTCCGTGCCGTCTTCGGCTGGTACTGCTACCTGATGATTCCTGCTAACTCCCAAAATCGCAACCTCCGGAGGATTGATGATTGGCGTAAAGAAACGCCCGCCAATTCCACCAAGGCTTGAAATCGTGAAACAGCCGCCTTGAAAATCAGAAGGTGTCAGTTCTCCGTTTCGAGCTTTTGCGCCGAGCGCTTGCAGCATTCGTGCGATGTCCAGTACACCTAAAGTCTGAATATCTCTGATTACTGGAACGACCAATCCGTTTGGTGTATCAACAGCAATGCCAATGTTAAAGTATTTCTTTAAGATTAGGCTTTGGCCATCTGGAGATAAAGATGAATTGAAATTCGGATATTGCTGAAGGGCATTGATAATGGCTTTACAGATGAAAGCCAGAATCGTTACCCGAGTACCGGCAATTTTCTCCTCGGCATCAATCGCTTTACGAAACAGTTCAAGTTCGGTAATATCTGCTTCATCATGATGTGTGACGTGCGGAATATCAAGCCATGAACGGTGTAGACGATCACCGGTGATTCGCTTGATTTTCGACAGTTTGAGAATTTCGGTTTCACCAAATTTAGAGAAATCGACCTCTGGAATAGGGGGTGGACCAAATCTGTAGCCACTGTCTTGTGAAGCACCGTCCTGCATTTGTTGTTTGACGTGACTTTTGACATCATCTCGGATGATTCGCCCTTTCGCGCCTGTCCCCCTGATTTGGGATAAATCAACTCCCAGTTCTCTTGCAAATCGTCGTACGCTTGGACTCGCGTGGGGAAGAGTGCCTTTCGATCGCTCCACAGGTGGTGGTAGTGTTGGAGGCGGAGGTGGTACGTAGTAATCGTTCTGAGACTGTTTGTCATCTTCAACAGCCACATCTGTTTCTTCTTTAACAGATGTTGTCGTGATTTCGTCAGTAGTCGACTCTTCAACAGGCGGTACGGGTTGTTCCGAAGTTTCTTCTACAGCTTCCCCGGATGCCGCGACACTCAACAGATGATCGCCTTCTGAAATCTTGTCACCTAAATTGACAACTAGATCTATGACTTTACCTGCGACCGGAGACGGTACATCCATCGTCGCCTTGTCGCTCTCTAAGGTCAGGACCGGATCATCGACGGCAACCGTATCACCGACTGCAACAAGCAATTCAATGACTTCTACATCTGTGAAGTCTCCGATGTCTGGCAACAGTACTTTGCTAGGTTCGCTCATCGAAATGGACTGCTAAAGTGGTAATCAAATTACCTCCAAAGGGAGAATATTTTTAAATTTGTGAGTAATGTGACGGATCAAAGGGACTATTCCACTCGCTCAGTCTACATGGCTTCTTCCTGCTGAAGAGCAAAGATGGAAGTATAGCCTCCTGACCAGTCAGGTGGTATCTGACACGGCCGATCATCGTGATGTGCCCAGCGAGCCGTTTGTCCCCTTACGATGGTTTGATAATATTTAGAAACTGTGGGAACCGGGGTATAAGGCATTGCGTCCGCGGATGAATATGCATTCAGTAGAAGAGGGCGCCCTATGGATGAACGATTTGGCATTGACGAATGCAGCATTCTGCAGTTGTGAATCGTGAGAGACCCTGCCCGACCGCTAAGCTCCACAGCACGACTTGTATCGAGTTTTCCAGCATCTTCGGCTGACAGGCATCCGGTCCATTGCCCGGAATCGTTGTACTGATCATAGAGTGGCTTTTTGTGGCTCTCGGGAAGCACGACAAGCGGCCCCTGTTCGTGATTGCACTCATACAGATATAGGCCGACAGTCAGCGGGCTGTAATTGGTATGCGGCCAGAATTGAATGTCCTGATGCCATTTGACTTCTTCACCGCCGTGCGCCCACTTAAAATTCAGTTTCGAGTGATGAAACTTGACATCGGGACCGACCAGATCAGCCACAATATCCGTAATCAGCGAACTGGATGCATATTTCCAGTAGACATCGTGATGGTCATTCGGACTGGTAAGCCTTCGCAGGCGTGGCTCATCCGGTGAATGGTTCCTTTCCAGGTCCCATATGCTATCGGAAATCGTAAATTCTCGGCTTCGTTCAATCATTTCATTCGTTGCATCGCGCAGCCGATTCAACCAGTTTTCCGGCACCGCACTCTCAACCAAAAGATAACCGTTGTCAAAGTAGAAACGCCGTTGTTCGTCCGTCAGCGACAAAGGCGGATGTTGGAGAATTTGATCAATTTCCATTTTTTTGTACCTCTATCAGTTGAATCCCAGTAGTTTATCAGGCAGCCACAAAACGATTTGCGGAAATGCAATTACCACGCACAAAGTGACAAGTTGTAACAGTATAAACGGAGTCATGCCTCGAAACATGTGTTGCAACGTAATTTCTGGCGGACTAATGCCTCTCAAGTAGAAAATCGCAGGTGCCATTGGCGGCGTAAGGTAGCTGGTTTGAATAATGATCAGGAACAACACGCAGAACCAAACCGGGTCGTAACCCATGTGTGTGATTACAGGGATGAACACGGGAATGAATATCAGCAGGATTGAAATCCATTCCAACACGAATCCGGCAAGAAAACTAATCGCCATAAACAGCGCAAGAGTCACCCAGTTGGGCAGGTTTGATTCTTGAATCAACTCCTCAACCAGAAAAACACCGCCTGATGCAATAAACACACCCGAAAACATGCTGCCGCCAAGTAGAATCAACATGATCATACAGGTTACTTTTAGAGACTTTATCAAAGCTTCATTCAGAACCGCAATAGAAAATCGTCGATAGAATATCGTCAGCAATATCGATCCAAACGCACCCATTCCAGCCGCCTCGGTCGGCGCTGCCCAGCCGAACATGATCGAACCAAGAACCGCGAAAATCAGCATCAGCGGTGGAATCAGCGCACGGGCGGTGATGGAAAGCTTCTCCAGCAGCCTAGGATCATCTGGTGAGGGAGGTATACGTGCGCCATCTGAGGGTCTCAGTGTGCATCGTACGATGATGTAAACAACGTAGAAGAATGCCATGAGCAAACCAGGAAAAACCATTCCGACGAAAAGGTCACCGACCGAAACATCGGCGACAGGTCCGAGCACCACAACCACAACAGAAGGGGGAATTATGGTGCCGAGAGAACCCCCGGCGCATATCGTTCCGGAAATCAGTCCTTTGTGATACGCATACTTCATCATGATAGGAATCGCGAGAAGCCCGACTACAGTCTCTGTGGCTCCGATAACGCCTGTTGAAGCCGCAAATATCACGCACATTACGATTGTTCCAACAGCCAATCCACCTGGCAAGCGTCGAGTCCAGATATGCACCGCTTCGAACAGTCGTTCTGCAATACCTGATCTTTCCAGCATTGACCCCATGAACACGAACAATGGAACCGCAGCTAGAACGAAATTTGATGCAACAGCATCGACTTTTTCGGCGAACTGAAAAATTACTGGAGTGCCAAACGTAATCAGACCAAAACCAAGTGCAACCCCCATCAATGAAAATGCAACTGGGAATCCGGCAAACAAAACCAGCAGGATCGCCGGGAACATGGCTAGGGCAAGATACTCACCCATTGGAGTTTACATTTGAGATATTCGTTGGGTTGAGCAGTGTGCGAACTGCTCGAATTAATTCAGCGACAGCCTGTATGGATAGGACCAGAAAACCAACGAAGAAAACCACACGAAAGGGCCAAATGACTGGATTCCATGCAGATTCCCCGGACAGTTGTCCAGAATTGAACGCACCAAGAGCATAGTTGGCCAGTCGATAGGACAGCCAGAAACTTAGTGGCAGAAACAGAAATGTATAACCGAGTGTATCGACCAGCGCCTGCAGTCTAGGGCTGAATCGGGAATATAGGACGTCAATTCGTATATGGGCCTTTTCTCGAAGTGCGAATGCTGATCCGAGCAAAAAATTGGCTCCGGTCATCATATAGCCAATTTCATAAGCCCAAATGGTTGGTGCATTGAACAGGTAGCGGGAAAAAACCTCGTAGATTGTTGCAACAATCAGAGGCAAGACGATCCACGCAGCAAGCAAGCCGATACTGCCGCTGAATCGATCAGCGATGCGAAGCAGGGAGTGCATCAGTAAATTGAAGTGTCCCGCAACGACGGGCAACGAGCAGTTGCCGGGAAATACAAAGGAGTTCCCGGCAATGCTCTATTCAAGTTGAATTTAATTTGCAGAAGCTACGTTTCGGTAACGGGCTGCGTCTTTCCAAAGTTCTTCATAGGCCAGCTGACTGTTGTATGCTTTGTCGAACCAGGCGTTTTCAGCGCTTTGGGCTTTACCCCAGGCAATTGCTTGAGTTTTTACACCGACTTGAACGTCTTTGTCGAGTTCAATGATTTCGTTACCCGCATCGCGAAAAAACTGCAATGCTTTGGCATCTTCATGACCAATGCGTGTCCAGCTTTCAAAAGTCGTGATTTTCGCTGCCAAGTCAACCAGTGCCTGGTCTTTTTCAGAGAGGGCGTTATACGCATCAACGTTCACAACCAACTCAAAGGGCGCAACTGGTTGATGCACACCCGGAATCACAACATACTTGGCAATCTTGTGAAAACCGGGCGAGATATTCTCGTACAAGGTTCCCCATTCGGTTGCGTCAATCGTTCCACGTTCAAGGGAGGAATAGACTTCCGCACCCGGCATGGTTACCGGTGCGGCTCCCATGCTCTGGGAGATTTCAAGCCATGCGCCTGCCGTTCGAACTTTCAAGCCTTTCAAGTCAGCCATGGTCTTTACAGCCTTGTTGGAGTGCAGGAACGCTTCCGCGGTACGGATGAACAGCGGCATAGACACCACGCCGAACTTCTCCATTCGAAAGTCGCGCCACATTTGCAGCCCGCCGCCTTCATATAGCCAATGAAGCATTCTTTCGGAATCCATTGAGCCGGCAAAGCCGCCGAAGACTACGGTTGCTTTGTCTTTACCCCAGTCATATCCCATCCAGGTATGGCCTGCTTGAGCAATTCCGGTTGAAACAGTTTCTGATACATTCAGGGCTTTACCCAAAGTACCGCCAGGAAATACCTGAACTTCGATGCGCCCGTCGGTCAACTGATTGACTCTGTCGGCGAAGGCGTTTGCGCCGAGTGCCATAAGCGGTCCACCGCCCCAGGAAGTCGCCATTTTCCATTTGTGCTCCGCTTCTGCAAACGTGACAACACTTGTCAATGTCATACAGATTGCCAGCAAGCCGGCGGCGGTACGCGTTAAAAATTTACTATACGATTTCATAAGTCATTTACCCTCATTAGTTAAAGTTATTTGAATAGTTTAAGCCATTATTAAATCAGTTAGCAGCTCTGATTGTCGTAATTTACATCCTCCAATCTTGACAATGCTTCATCGATGTCTACACCGGTCAGTTCCCACTCATTATCCAGTTCGGCAATGATTACCTTCATAAAGTAGCCGGAGAGTTCCAATGCTTTTTTGTCTTCGCCCAAGTGGTCGGCCAGAATTGCCAAAGCAAGTTGCTGTGGAGAATTTCCTTCATAGGTCCATTCAAAACCCAAGTCAGTAAATTGCTTGATGTCGTATCGTTCATCCAGAGGTTGTCCATCTACTGTAACTTTGATCCCGTCGATCGTGCGGTCACCAGAATATGTTTTCATTGAACTTTAACAGTCTGCCAATCTGAAAATATTTATTAGGGCTTAGACTCGCTTGACTCAGTGGTTTATGCCTACATCTGTTTGCGTTGTTCTACCAAGCTGAGAAATTTTTCATATTCTTCCTGCGATGTTGGGTAGCTATGATCTTCATCGGGAAATACACCTTGTTTGACTTCGTCGACGTACTGCCTGATTCCATCTACTGCCACTTCCGTCAGAGTTGCATAGCGCTTGGTAAATTTTGGCTTGAAATCGGTAAATACACCTAGCAGGTCGTAGCAGAGCAGTATTTGTCCGTCGGTGCCCGAGCCCGCACCGATTCCTATGGTAGGAATTTCAAGCTGTTGAGAAATAACCTCCGCAATTTTTGCTGGAACTGCCTCAAATTCCAACATGAAGCAACCGGCGTCCTGGATGGCAAACGCATCTTCAAGTATCTTCATAGCACTCTCAGCAGTTCTACCTTGAATCCTGAATCCACCAAACATGGCAACAGTGTGAGGGGTTAGTCCTATATGTGAAGCAGTCGGTATGCCTGCATCGACCAAAGCCTTTAGGATATGTGCCTGACTCTTGCCTCCTTGTGGCTTGACGGCATCACAACCAGCGTCCTGCATGAAACGAGTTGCGTTCACCAGTGCCCGGTCTGGCGTGTTGTAACTCTGATAAGGCATGCAACCCAGAACGAAAGTGTTCGGAGCGCCCCGCCTTACCGCCAGCGAGTGCATGATCATCATTTCCATGCTCGCGGGAATGGTGTTGGGATGTCCATGTGCGATCATAGCGAGACTATCGCCAACAACGGCAACGTCCACTCCTGCCATTTCAGCCCACTGTGCGGAAGTGTAATCCGGAACCGACATATAAACCATCTTTTCACCAGTGGATTTGGAATTCCGGATTTCACTGATTGTTCTCTTGCTCACCTCAGAAGTCATTGGATTCCGACGAGAAAAGGGTTAACTCTTTTTCTTGCCGCCCGCTTCGGGAAATACCCACATGGCAATGACCATGAAAATGGACAATCCTGCTCCTATATATGCCAATTGAGAATCACCAAGAGTGGATTCAAAATAGAAGAATCCACCACCCGCAAGCAGCGTAAGGGCGGAAACCATCAATTTAATGTGTACAGGCATATTGCAGAATTCAGGCTTCTAGCCCCACTGGTGAAGAAGACGCAACATCCGGGCGTTTAGGTGTGCCGCGCAAGTTCGTTTTCAGGTGCTTTTCGCTATAGCCATTGAAAAGGTGCCCAAGCAGGCCTCGGTTCAGATCAGAGGTGCCAAACATCCAGTCTGCAATTGGAAATGTCAGGTTCATGTTCACTTCCATCATCAGACGTGAGTTATGGTGCGCTGTGTGATGTCGTCTAATGGTATTTACCAGCGGCATGTTGCGTACGAACCAGTTTTCATCAACATGGCAACAAAAATGCATGAATTCATAAATGATGTAAATTCCGGTTGTGGAGCACATGAACAGCCACGCGACATTCGGTGTCAGCACATAGTAAAGGACGACGGCTCCTGGAATTGAAATTAGAATGAATACTACGAGTGCATAAGGGGGAAAGAAAGTGACTCGCCAATCCTTGTGATCCCGGAATCGCATCTCGTTGTCAGTAAAGAACTGGTGATGCTGCAGAGTATGACGTTTGTAAATTGCGATTAACCCAGAAAATCTCTGAGGTCGATGCATAACATTCTGATGCAGGTACCATTCAAAAATGTTGCATGCAAGCAGAAAAACCGGTACGGTTGCCCATTCCCACCATCGAACGCTTTCCAGATGTTGGATATATAACCCAATTGCCGTCAAACCGATTGCATAAATGATAAATACATGCATCGGTCCGTTGTACCATCCCGCAACCCGGCTTCTATATTCGCGTCTGTAATTCCCCTGTTTTTCGGTCATCATGATTGATATCCTCCAATTCTCAAAAATTTGCAGTTCAGAATTCTTGATTTCTTATTGGCAACCCACCTGAATGCTCTCAGGAATTTTGCTGAATATTGTCCCAATAGGCTATTGATGTTTATTTTATTTTAACATCACTGAAACAAGAATTGTGCTGAATTGTAGATGGATTTGGAGCCTTGACAGAGCTTGATTCAAGTTCAATTCCGCTACAATTATTCGTTACATCTGACACTGTTTTACAACCTCCCGGAATATCCAGATTCACGAAACTGAGGGATCGGGTTTAGATGGGTCAATGCCGAATTTCTTGAACGCTTTCGTAACCTCCGTGACCTTGATACTGCCGTCATCTGCAAGCGCTTTCAAGGCAGTTGCGCAGATGTGATAGCGGTTTACCTCAAAGAAAGTGCGCAAGTTCTCGCGGGTGTCTGAGCGGCCGAAGCCATCTGTACCGAGCACGGAATAACGACGCGGGACAAATCCTCGAATCTGGTCCGGGTACATCTGCATGTAGTCAGTGGCAGCGATTACAGGACCTGCTGTGTCTGTGAGACACTGTTCGACATAGCTGGTGCGAGCTTTTTTGTTGGAATTGAGCCGGTTCCAGCGTTCTGCTGATTGGCCGTCCCGAGCAAGCTCATTGAAGCTCGTCACACTCCATATATCGGCTGCGACGGAATACTCGGACTCCAGAATTTCAGCAGCAGCAATGACTTCTCGCAATATCGTGCCGCTGCCGAGAAGCTGCACTCGAATGGAGTGATCACTTGTTGAGCGATTCAGCAAATACATGCCCTTGACGATGCCTTCTTCAGCCTTATCTGGCATCGGCGGATGGGCATAGTTTTCGTTCATGCAAGTAATGTAGTAATAGATTGCTTCCTGATCTTGATACATGCGTCGAAGTCCGTCATGAATAATCACCGCTAGCTCGTAAACGTATGTGGGGTCATAAGAGACGCAAGTTGGAATCGTGGCGGCAAGTAAGTGGCTGTGGCCGTCCTGATGCTGCAGACCTTCACCGGCCAATGTGGTCCTGCCTGCAGTTCCTCCGATTAAGAACCCGCGTGTCTTGATGTCCGCTGCGGCCCATGCAAGATCACCGACGCGCTGAAAGCCGAACATGGAGTAGAAAATATAGAACGGAATCATGTTTACGTCGTGATTGCTCGTTGCGGTGCCGGCGGCTATCCAAGAGCAGGTTGCTCCCGCTTCATTTATTCCTTCCTGAAGCACTTGACCTTCCTTGGACTCGCGGTAGAACATAAGCTGATCTGCATCTTCTGGCTTGTACAGCTGTCCTAGCGGCGAGTAAATTCCCAACTGACGAAACATGCCTTCCATTCCAAAAGTCCTGGATTCGTCAGGTACAACGGGTACGATGTTTTTGCCGATGTTTTTGTCCCGAAGCAAGCTCGTTAATATGCGTACAAAACCCATGGTCGTCGATATTTCCCGGTTTCCAGTTCCCTTGAGTTGTGTGTCGAAAATGCTGAGATTCGGAATTTCGAGCCGTTTTCTTGCGCGACGCCGGATCGGCAGTGGCCCGCCGAGTTGCTTGCGTTGTTTGAGCATGTATTGAATTTCGGGACTGTCTTCAGGCGGTCGATAGAAGGGTGCCGAAACGAGTTCTTCGTCGGTAAGCGGAATTCTGAATCGGTCACGAAAAGAAATCAGAGAATTTTCTCCGACTTTTTTCTGCTGATGGGTAATGTTCTGGCCTTCTCCCGCTTCTCCCATTCCATAACCTTTTACGGTTTTCGCAAGTATTACGGTTGGTTGTCCAGTGTGCTTGACCGCGGTTGCATAAGCTGCAAATACCTTGTGAGGGTCATGTCCGCCCCGATTCAGTCGCCAGATATCCTCATCGGTCATATTGGAGACCATAGCGCGAAGTTCGTCGTATTTGCCGAAAAAGTGCTCTCGCGTATATGCACCGCCTTTTGCCTTGAATGCCTGGTATTCACCGTCTACCGCTTCTTCCATTCTTCGACGCAGTAAACCCTTGGTATCTCGCATCAGTAGTGGATCCCAATAAGACCCCCATATCAGTTTGATGACGTTCCATCCGGCGCCTCGAAACTCTCCTTCAAGTTCCTGAATTATTTTCCCGTTCCCTCGAACCGGACCATCAAGTCGTTGTAGATTGCAGTTCACGACAAAAATGAGATTGTCCAGTTTTTCTCGTCCGGCAAGCGACAGTGCCCCCATGGACTCCGGCTCATCCATTTCGCCGTCGCCGACGAATGTCCAGACTTTTCGATTGGCCGTATCACAAATCCCCCGATTATGTAGATACTTCATAAACCGAGCCTGATAAATGGCCATGATCGGACCGAGCCCCATGGAAACCGTCGGGAACTGCCAAAAGTCTGGCTTCAGCCGCGGATGAGGGTAAGAAGGTAGGCCATCGCCTGTGGCTTCTTGCCTGAAATTGATCAGATCCTCTTCGCTCAGCCGTCCTTCCAAAAAAGCTCTGGCATAGATGCCTGGAGCGGAATGTCCCTGAATGAAGATAAGATCTCCGCCATGGGTTTCACTCGGGGCGTGCCAGAAATGATTGAAGCCTACATCGTAAAGGGTAGCAGATGAGGCGAAACTCGCTATATGGCCGCCGAGCTCAGTAGATGTCTGATTCGCACGCACCACAATGGCAAGTGCATTCCAACGAATCAGCGAGCGGATACGCCACTCGATTGCGTGGTCCCCACTACTGCGCTCCTCCTGAGCTGCGCTGATTGTGTTGACGTAGGCGGTGGTTGGCCGATGTGGGATGTGAACACCAGATCGCCTGGCACTGTCAATCAACTGTTCAATCAGAAAATGGGCACGTTCATGCCCTTCGCGGTCAATTACACTCGAGAGTGCATCCAGCCATTCCTGAGTTTCGTAAGGGTCAATATCTGTTGGAGGTTTTTTGTCGGACATCTTTACTTCAAGTCAATTTCAATAATAGTGAGTTTATACAAGTACCAGTTGAATGTCGGAGGGATATTTTCGCATTGTCCTGACTTGCTGGCGCACAGTTACACTGCCGAATGAACTGCGTGCAATTTTAATCGAATTTCTACACTGTCTCGGGTTGAAGAATTTGGCTCAAGCATTGTCCTGTGTGAGATTCTTTCACTTTCGCTATCTGCTCAGGTGTTCCACTCGCTACGATTCTGCCACCTTCATCGCCGCCTTCCGGTCCAAGATCGATAACCCAATCGGCAGTCTTGATTACTTCAAGATTGTGTTCGATGATAATGACTGAATTGCCTCGGTCGCGCAATTCCAGAATAACCGAAAGAAGCTGCTTGATATCTTCAAAATGCAATCCAGTGGTAGGTTCGTCCAGAAGATACAGAGTGTTTCCGGTGTCGCGCTTGGATAATTCAAGAGATAGTTTCACACGTTGTGCTTCACCTCCGGACAGTGTGACGGCACTTTGTCCAAGCCGCAAATAGTCAAGTCCTACATTGCGCAGCGTTAGTAGCTTTCGTGCTATGTGCGTAACTGCACCGAACAGTTCCAGTGCTTCGCCAACAGAAAGTTCGAGGATTTCGGCGATATTCAATCCTTTGTATTTGATTTCCAGCGTTTCGCGATTGTAGCGAGAGCCTTGACAAGTGTTGCAGCGCACAAACATGTCTGGCAGAAAATGCATTTCGACACGAACCAGTCCATCTCCTTTACAGGCTTCGCAGCGTCCTCCTGGAACATTGAACGAAAAGCGGCCTGGTTTGTATCCGCGAGCGCGTGCCTCCACAGTACGGGAAAATAGGGTGCGGATATCTCCAAACAGTCCCGTGTAGGTAGCTGGATTGGAACGTGGCGTGCGTCCGATCGGCTGTTGATCAATCCGTATGGTCTTGTCAATCTGGTCAAGACCAATGATTATGTCATGTTCGGCGGCAGTCAGATTGGAGCGATTGATTTTGGAGTAAATTGCAGGATAGACTGTCTCGTTGATCAGTGTCGATTTTCCGGAGCCCGACACTCCAGTTACGCAGGTAAAGAGCCCTACAGGGATATTGACACTGATGTTTTTCAGATTGTTACCGCGGGCACCTTCGATGCGCAGGGTTTTGTCGAGGTCAAATGGTACTCTGACGAGTGGAATCGGTATTTCATTGTCGCCTGACAGGTAGTTGCCAGTCAGAGAATCTCGACAGTTTTCGATTTGATCGGGAGTGCCGACGGCAATGACATGGCCACCGTCGGCTCCGGCTCTGGGTCCGAGATCAACGATAAAATCCGCATTTCGTATCGTTTTCTCATCATGTTCAACGATGATCAGCGTGTTGCCTAAATCCCTCAAGCGATTCAAGGTATCAATCAGTTTCTGATTGTCTCGATCGTGCAGTCCTATGGATGGCTCATCCAGCACGTAAGTCACTCCAACCAGCCCGGAGCCGACTTGGGAAGCCAGTCTGATTCTCTGTAGTTCGCCGCTCGAAAGCGTGTTGGTTGGTCTTTCCAGTGTGACATAGGTCAATCCTACATCGGCGAGAAACTGAAGTCGATGGGCGATATCGCGAACAATTCTTTTCGCGATCAGCGTTTTCTGTCGATCATAGGTCATGGACCGAAACAATTCAATCGCTTGGCTCACAGTTAGTTTGGTGATTTCGTAGATTGGAAGACTGTTAACGAACACATTTCGAGGGCCGACGCCCAATCGAGCACCATTGCAACTGGAACACGGAAGAGTGACAAGATACATGGAAAGACTTTCTTTGACAGCTTCGGACGTAGATTCTCGAAGACGTCGTTCAAAATTTGGCATGACACCTTCAAAAGGTCTATGGCTGCGATAGGTTCGACCGTTGGTGCTCAGGTAGCGCATTGAAATTTTCTCCTCTCCGCTGCCAAATAGCACAATATTTTTGATGTGTGAGGGGAGTTGGCTGAAAGGCTGTTCAAGATTAAAATTGAAGTGTCTGGCAACCGATTGAAGCATGCTGAAATAGTAGGCATGACGAGTGTTCCACTCCGCCAGTGCACCCGAGGAGATGCTGAGTGAGGAATCGACAATAATCTTGTTCACATCGAAGCTGGATATATTGCCCAATCCGTTGCAGGTCTGGCAAGCGCCTCGCGGATTATTGAATGAGAAGATTCTTGGTTCCAGTTCATCCAGTACGTAGCCACAATAGGGGCAGCCGTAGATTGAACTATATAGAGTTCCAGTAGGTTCAATTGAGCCGTCGGATAAAACTTTGCAGCAGAAAACCAGCCCATCTGACAGCTGGGTTGCAACTTCAACTGAATCCGCCAATCGCTGTCGAATGTCGCCGTGAATGACTAGACGGTCGACGACGACTTCGATTGTGTGTTTCACATTTTTATCCAGCTTGGGTGTCTGTTCGATCTCATACACCTGTCCGTCAATTCGCAAACGTACATATCCGAGTTTGCTCAATTGCACCACGGTTTGTTCATGTTCACCTTTGCGGTCTCGAACTACAGGGGAGATCAGTGCAAATCTCGATTGTTCCGGTAGAGACATAATTTGATCGACGATTTCGCCGATTGATCTTGCAGCAAGAACGGTTTTGTGTTCCGGGCAGCGCGGTTCACCTGCACGAGCATAGAGAAGCCGCAAGTAGTCATAGATTTCGGTAACCGTACCGACGGTTGAGCGCGGGTTAAAGCGGGTGGCCTGTTGGTGTATGCTGATTGCGGGTGACAGCCCTTCAATGGAATCAACATCGGGTTTATCCATGATTGATAAAAAATGCCTGGCATAAGCAGACAGGGATTCGACATATCGCCGTTGACCTTCAGCATAAATGGTGTCGTACGCAAGCGACGACTTTCCGGAACCTGAAAGTCCGGTTATTACGTTGAGTTTATTGCGGGGGAGCTCAACGGTGATATTTTTCAAGTTGTGGGTTCGGGCGCCTCGGATAATGATTTTTTCCGATTGCATCTTTAAATCCTGTGGAATTTTAGGCAAACCTAATATGTTACATTTACTGAGGTGAGATTCGCAATGTGTATGGAAAAATCGTCACCAACAGGTCAGAATTGGTGTGGCAGTGTGCTTGCGAAAGCGATTTGTCGTTATGGGTTGTTCGATGTTGAGCAATGATTTACTTGAGCGAATATCAATTCGAGTAACATTCGCAATACTATTTGACTCCTAGGCCTTCAGAAAGCAAGTTAATTTGAAATCTGTTGGCGAGGACGACGATTAACACACTGAATTGAGGTTCCAAGTTACTCAGCGTGTCTGAGAACGGATTCACAAAATTTGAAAAGAAGTCAGTAAGTGCGCTGTCCGCCATATTGGCGCTGCGTATGGTCGGACTTTTTCTGATTCTGCCGGTACTGGCGTTGCATGCGACTGAGCTGGCCAACGCGACGCCATTTTTGATCGGTGTTGCGCTTGGCGTCTATGGTTTGACTCAAGCACTCCTGCAAGTGCCATTTGGTGCAGCATCCGATCGATGGGGCAGAAAACCGGTTATCACGCTTGGACTGATCATCTTTGCCATCGGCAGCATCATCGCCGCCGAATCGAATTCTATATACGGCATTATTACAGGCCGTGCACTGCAGGGCGGCGGTGCCATAGCGGCGGTTGTGCTTGCGTTCATTGGAGATTTGACACGTGAAAGTCAGCGTACTAAAGCCATGGCAATCATGGGTGTCACAATTGGTTTCGCATTTACTTTTTCTCTGATGCTGGGTCCGCTTCTGGATAATTGGGCTGGAATTCGGGGACTGTTCTGGATCGCATGTGCGATGGCTGTAGCTGGCTTGCTTTTGGTTTGGCTGGTCGTGCCGCGTGAAGAATCATTCATCTCGCATGGCTCCAGCAGTGGTTCGGTTTCAGGATTCAGGCAAATCATTGCTAACAAAGATTTGCTTCGACTGTACGCAGGCACATTGACGATTCATGCGGTTTTGACCTCGTTGTTTCTGGCATTTCCAACCAAACTTGTAGAAGTATCGGAATTCACCCGGTCGGATACATGGAAGGTATTCGTGCCGGTACTACTTCTTTCATTTTTGGGGATGATTCCATTCATTCGCATGAGTTCACGGAAGAATCGATCGCATGTCATGATGATTACTGCAGCACTGATGCTCCTTGCGGCGCAGTGCAGCTTTTTTGCAGGGGCCGGAAGCCAGTCCGTTGGGTTTCTGATTTTCGGGCTTTGGCTGTTTTTTGTTGGTTTCAATACATTGGAGGCAATTTTTCCATCGACTACAATTGGAAGCGCACCTCATAACATGCGAGGAGCGGCCATGGGCGTTTTCAATACATGCACTTTTTCAGGTGCATTTATCGGCGGAGTTTTAGGCGGAATTGTTTATGGGAGTTATGGTTCAAGTGGTGTATTCGTGTTTTCTGGAATTGCTATACTGCTATGGATTGCAGTTGCAATCTTCTTTCGCTCAACCGAGTCTTGAAGTTTAGCCACTTCGATACCAAATACAATGAGAGAATTGCTGAAATTACTATTAGCACAAAAGAGGATCGAACTATGGCGCGTGGTGTAAACAAAGTAACATTAATTGGACATCTGGGTGACGACCCAGAGCAAAGACGTACCCAGAACGGCGGACTGGTTGTGAATCTGCGTATTGCCACCACTGAATATTGGAACGACGCAGAGACTCGAGAAAGAAAGGAGAAAACAGAATGGCACCGTGTTGTAGTGTTTGGAAAACTGGCCGACATCGCAGGTCAATATCTGCGAAAGGGGAGTCTGGTGTATATCGAGGGAAGACTACAGACGCGAAAATGGGAAGATACGCGTAGCGGCCAAACAAGATACACGACCGAGATTGTAGCAAGAGAATTGAATATGCTGGATTCGCGATCATCAGACAATCGGCCGAGTGCAGATTACGACCGCAGCGAGGGCGACTCCCAAAAACCTGAAGCCGAGGGTCGTTCTACAGCTTCGACTGCAATCGCAGATGACCCGATTGAAGATATACCCTGGTAGTACTAAACTGCAGGAAGTGCCTGCAGCTGGACTCATTCACCGAGTGCATTTTTAGCACGTAATTTCGCCGCGATATAGTCGGACTGAGGAATGTGAAGCAGTCCTTTGACTTTGCGCATTAGATGTTGCTCATGAGGGTCGAGACGCTGATCGCTCAATACGACTTTCCACATCGCTTCAATCAAGTTAATTTTTTCTTCATACTTCCAATTGTCGTTGATCAATTTCGTGATTTCATAAAGACACGTTGCATGATCAAGTTCATTTTGCGCAAGTCGGATGGTTTGTTCAATACTGTCTGGACTAATGCCAAGGTGGGTGACAAGTGACTGTTCTATTTGTCGGAGTTCTTCTTCATCAATTTTATTATCGGCCTGTGCGGCTTCGAGAAGAAGGGCTGTAGCGGCAAATGACGTCGCTTGCACTACATCCGTTTGGGAGTCAGATTCTTCGACGATTAGTAATTTTTCCAATCGATTCTTGATTACAGAAAACACTATTTCACAGTTACCATGATTAGCACGAATAGACTCTTGTAGGCCATTTCTGATTTTTATGTGGGATAACACATAATATTTTAGGAAACAGCCACAGTAGAGGGGTAATGCAGTTTTAATTCAATGTGCAAAATTATCGATCATTTGCAGACCGACAGTCAATTTCAATGTCCGCCAGTGAGGGGACAAAGCGGAGTGAATAGTTTTCCTTTCCGTCGGACAATTTAATCGCACCGTACATTCTGTGCTCCGCTTGCCTGTTTGGTCCAAACGGCACCGGAAAGTAAACCTTAGTTGAGGCATTTAGTTTTTGTAGACATTTTGTAAGCTTCTCTGCGAAGTATGAAAAATGAAAGTGAGAGAATCGAAGTCATTCCATTCAAGTTTGATGAGGAATGGAGATTACAGCCATTTGAGTTCGAGGATACATTTATCTACGGCGGCGCCCTGAATCGAATCGGATTTGCCATAGATGCAAACCGTGTGTGGGGCGAGTGGCTGTTTGCTAGACCAAATCAGTCTGAAAATAAATCCCGTAGACTTTTTCGGAGGGAGTATTACTCGATGGCCGGAACTTGCTTTTGGACGAACAGCAAGAAAAAAGAAATAGGAAAGAACTGTGGGAGAAATCTACTAGAGGAGGGTTTCCCGTTGGAGCATTTTTTTGTTTCCACCGGCAAAATTCTCACTTTAAATTTCCAAAATTTCTGCTGCAGCTGAGCATTCCAGCTGTTTTGGCAACGCCCAACGCCGAATGGCTGCATCAATCGTGCTGACAGCCGCGATCTGTGAATTCAGGCCACGTAGTAACCTGCCGCCAGGCATTGCCGAGTGGATGGTTTGACAGCCATCAGGCTGCCAGTGGCAGAACCAGCGATCTGTTATGATTTGACCTGCACTGAGTTACAACAGGATTTCCAGTGCCCGGTAGTGGTTGTTTGATTTTGAAGTTTATCACATAATAGTTCAGTTAAAAGAAAGAGGACGCGACAGACTGTTATCGACCGAACCACCAAACATACGCTAGACTGAAAACATCAAACTCTCGAATTTCAAAAATTAC
This sequence comes from Arenicellales bacterium, assembly GCA_965219265.1. GTDB lineage: Bacteria > Pseudomonadota > Gammaproteobacteria > Arenicellales > JAJDZL01 > JAJDZL01. Next base: position 1,430,496 of record OZ244730.1, on the reverse strand, counting down.
TGAAATATCGAGAACATTTTCGATATCCTCGGGTAATGCCTCGTCCATATAGTGTATTCTCTTCACACTCTGATTCGCAGTACCACTAGAATTCTTACGCGTAGAGAATAGACCTATTGCCCCGTAGGTAACATGCAGCATGTATCTACTGTAATAACGAAGAATTTTTTGGAAAATTGCCACAACATTCCAATATGTATCGATTCTTTATTGCTTCTTAATGTTTCTCTCTAACCTGACACTACCTCTTGATTAATTGTTCATTGATGGTTATTTTAAAAACTCCTACAACTAGGGCTAACCAACTATTAGCGACACAGAACTTTTGAGGTTTTTCATTCAAATATGAATTTTGGATTTGAGAAATTTATTCAAGCTCCTTCAGAAAACAATCATACCCTGAATGGGAATGAAATTAATAACATTTTAAATCGAAGGCTGTGTAATTTTCGAAAGCCTTTGACTTTCTATTTATTCAAGTTGCGGGTTTTCGAATATATCTCTGCAAATCGACCTACTCGATTAAGTTCTCGAAGTAAAAATGAACAGTGTGAATAAATCAAAACACCAAACTTGGTACAGTTGTCCAAAAAACAATAGAACAAAATAAAGGAACCCCGATTCCAAATCGACGGGAACAAGCATTCAGATTGGATCGGAATGACTGTTCATTTTCACCATTTTACTCAGCAACCTAGGATTTGGAATGTAATAGTGGCGAGTAGAGTCTTTACATACTGCGAGATAAGCATGGAAATACTGGCGCTGCGTGAATATCAATTTGGTTATACATAGTCACAGAATTTCATCCAGACCCTCATGTCAGCCTTGATTATGTAACAGACTACAATTTCCATTTTTCTGTTGAACGGGTTTTCAGATTGGTTGGCATATTCTTCCGATTCAAACGTTATTACATCCCAGTCAAAGGTAAATTCGAATGCTGTGTATCGATAGACACTAATTCAATCTTAGCACCGACAATTCGACACGTGCAAACGGGAAAAACACAAAATATTCGCTAGTTGTTGCAACCTACCGTGTTATCCAGCACGGAATAACTTTGCCTTTACACTGCTGTTTCATTCAAACAGTCAAGCCAGTAGCGCTAAGGGTAGGATTTATCAGCAATTTAAATTTCTCTTGCAAAGTCATAAAATTGCAATTACAATGTTTGGGACATTGGATTTGCAACCGCACCTTGGTGCAAGTCATGGAGAGGCAATGACAAAAATAAGGCAACTTGAATTAGTTCATGTTGAGCAGGTTTTCAGGCTGAATTTCTTTAACCCAGCGCGGTTATTTGCCTCCCCCCCCCCCCCCCCCCCCCCCGCACCAAAAATTAAATAATCTCACAATTTCCTTACGTTTTCGGGACAATTTAATCCGAAACGCAAAGCAATCTCCCTTGATTGCATTTATTCGGTCGACTGCAGGGACCGTCCGTGTTGTGATGAATTCTGGCTACGCTCACATCGTGTCACAAATTCCCGTTTCAATAGTTGGAGGATATTTCTATGGAAACATACAAACTGAGTAAGAACGCAAACAAATTGTTCTTTATAACTCTCTTCGTTGTATTTGCTTTCGCACTGTCGAGTTGCGGAGGTGGATCCAAAATGTCAAAAAGTGACAAAAGTGAGGAAAGTAACCAAGTGGAAGTTTCAGGTCTGACTTCCAACCACGGACTCCAGACCGGGGAATTCTCGGTCGAACCGGGCGCTTCCGAAGAGCGCGGCAATGTCGAGGTTTCATGTCCGGCAGACGGCAGCGCCTGCGTCGTGACGGTTGCCGAGGACGGTAGCGTGGTCTACGATAAAACCGGCGGCATGCCGACTTTCATGTCCGCGCTTGCAGCTTTGATGGCACCTCTAGGTCATGGACTCTCAGCCGGGGAATTCTCGGTCGAACCGGGCGCTTCCGAAGAGCGCGGCAATGTCGGGGTCTCGTGTCCGTCGGGCGATAATGCCTGTACGGTAACTGTCACTGACGATGGTAGCATGAACTACAGCGCGACAGGCGGTATACCAACAATTATGCTCGTACGTGCACCTTTGGACCTACCTTCAAACCACGACCTATCCTCTGGAGAGTTTACTGTGGAAGCTGGAATGACCGAAGCACATGGAAACGTCGAGGTCTCATGTCCTTCTGGTGATACAGCCTGTACGGTAACTGTCACGGCAGACGGGATGGCTGTCTACGGCTTGAGCGGAAGCATGCCTACATTCGCATTGCTACCTGTTCGTCAGGTCAGACCTGGCCTGAGTAAGAGTCTGAATGAACCTGTCTATTCGAACGACGCAAACGACATTCCATTCGATCAATTGATTTCGAATTCAAACAATGTTTTCGCACCGATTTCAACTGCGTTTGACAGAATTTCTGGAGACCCAAGTACGGCGACAAGTTCGGATACTGCGATTAAGGCTATCTCGGGTGATGGTGATGGTGGATATTATGTGACGTTTGTAATTGATGGCGAGGAATGGACTCAACACTATACAAAAGAACACTATAATCCGGCTGAGGATGATTTCGCGTCCAAGTCTGAGGACGGCGCCCCTTTTCACAACATTATGTGGTTCGAGCGTACACGATTTACCTATTTTAATGTTTTTGGTGGAGTAAGTGGCAGTCTTGACCCCAACATACGACCCAGATTCTATTTCATCGCTGGAGTTAAAACTGAAAATTTACCAAATGGTACAGCTGAATATGTTGGGGATATGATTGGTCAAATCTGGCGAAGCGATAGATTTTCTGATAGAACACGGGTAAGAGGTGTAGGAGTCTTAAGAGCAGATTTTGAACAAAGTACTGTCAATGGAGAAATTTCGAATATTCGTGTCCGTCCACAAAACTCCGACAGCTATTCTTCACTCGAAGACAACAAATTCATGATAGAAACTGGCAACATATCAAACAGTCAGTTTGTGGCCAACCTAATAGGTACAGACAGCACGTCTGGTTCGAGCGGTACACAACATTCAAATGAGGTAATTTCGAGTATTCAGGGGTTTGACGGAAATGTTTTAGGTGAGTTTTACGGACCACAGGCGAATGAAGTCGGTGCAGTTCTTAATGCCACTCGCGGTGATGCGGTTCTATATGGATATATGACATACGGTCCGTTCAATCCAACAGGACCTCTTGAACAAGCCAATTCCGAACCAATAGACGCGACAATCTTACGAGATTTCTCAGAAGGCAACACGAGTGTTAGACATACAGACGATTCTACACGAGTAGAGTCAATACAAAGTGATGGTGGGAGCGGAATTATCCTGACCTATTTGGTTGATGGAGATCAATATACGGTTCAATTCGAAGACAATGACTTAGTTAATAATTCTACTTACAATAAAGTTTCAAATAATCGCGATCAATTTCTATGGTCTAACACCAATGGCTTTTCGACTCCAGATTTCAATTACTTAAATTCATACAATTTTATAAGTGGTGTATTAGATGGCACTCAGTATCCTACATCCGTGTTTGTAAATGGACTTCAAACAGATGCCGAAAATCTTCCTGGCGGTGAAGCTACCTATTTGGGTAGGGCTTGGATAGATTCTTGGACAGATTGCTGTGTATTTTATCGTGAGAGAGCATCAACTAAAGGCAATCTTAGCCTGATAGCGAATTTTGGGGAAAGTAAGATTAGTGGCTTGATGGATAATATCGAATACAGAGGAAATGCTAGCAGTTCTTTCATTTCTGTCCCAAACGCCAACGCGGTCATCAGCGAAGGCACAATTAGTGGAAACCTGTTCAACGCGAATCTTCAAGGAACAGGGAAGATGGATGAAGTAAGTGGTGAAATGTCCGGTGCATTCTACGGCCCTTCAGCGGAAGAAGTTGGCGGTGTGATCAAAACTACGTCAACCACAAATTCGGTTGGGATTGGCTGGTTCGGCGGCAGTCGTGAAGATCAGTAAAATACATTCACGCTACTCGTATTGTTGTGCGTGTTGCAGTAGCGATTATTTTTTTAATTGCTACTGCGATACACGCAAATTCGGACATTCCGTCCACTGCTACTGAAATTGAGATTACGGACCTGCAGGCTGCACGGCTGTTGATCTCAGCCGACAGGTTGTGGGCCGCACATGTTTTCCTCGAACGTGCACAGCCCCAAAATGAGGAAGAATGGATCGAACGCTTGTTCCTGCTCGGACGTATTGAGATGCGTCTTGGGATGCCAAAAAATGCTGTAAAGCGATTCGAGACCATACTTGAACGCCGTCCTGACCTGACGCGGGTGCGGCTTGAACTCGCTGCTGCCTATTACGCCTCAGGAATCGACGATAAGGCAAAACTCCATTTCAAATCGTCACTTACGGAAAAGCTGCCGTTCTCGGTCGAAGCTGCTGTTGCGGAATTTCTTCGGCGAATTGATGCTCGCAAGCCATGGTCAGCTTTCTTTTCTTTTTCATTACTGCCAGAATCCAATCCGTCAAGGCGTGCCGATCTTAAAGTCGTTTCAGTCGGCGGTTTGCCGTTTGAACTGGATCAGGATTCAAGACCGTCTCCGGGAGTGGGTGGACTGTTTTCTGCCGGTGTGTCGCACTCGCCAAATATCTCCGCCAATCTTCGCGGTTTGATTGTGGTATCTGGAGCTGCGAAAATCTACAAGCGCTCCGAATGGAACGATGTCACCATTGTTGCAGATCTTGGATTGTCGCAGCTTTTTGAACGGGGAAGCATGTCGGAGGGGCTTCGGTTTGGTTGGCAGTGGATTGGAGGCGAACGCTTCCGTCAGAGCCTTGGCATTTGGACCCAATTCCGCTGGCGAATGTCTAGGTCAGTCGAGTTTGAGATGCCTATAAGTGTAGAATATCGTAAGTACGATAACCAAACATATCGGGACGGATCACAGATTTCATTCGGACCCAGGTTCAATTTTGTGATCAATGACCGGACCCTAATTGGAGTAGAACCCCGAGTGGAACTCATCGGGGCGAAGAGATCTCATCACAGAAAACACGTTGTCGGAATCGGGTTGGGATTCCAAAAAACACTTGAGAGCGGTATCTCCATTTCACTGAATCCTTCCTTTCACAGGAAACGACACGCGGCGAAAGATCCACTATTCGGCGTGAAACGTTTGGATAAACAGTTCAATTTTAGTGTCGGTTTCTCCCATCGATCATTTCAGTATAAAGGGCTTGTACCCTCCATCAGCTATGTTTATGAACGGAATCAATCGAATATTCCAGTGAACCAATATCGGAATCAGGGTGTGAACGTTAACATTTCCCGTGTATTCTGAATAAGCTGAACGGAATTGGTTTCCATCACGTAACCTGTACCATTTAACAACAACATATTGGTTGATTATTGTATTGATCCAACAGTTCCATTCGCTAGAGCCGTGATCAAGGCATTGCCTACAGACACGGGTTGTGCGGAAATTTTAATTTGTCTGAGCGTTCTAGAGGAAATCTGGATTTTGTGCACTGCATCGAACTATGAGTTCAAAACAGATTTCCATTTTCTGTAAAGCGGTTTGAGTCGGATGTCTTTGATCGGCAGTGCATATTCGTTGTGCACGTCGAGTTTGCCCGACGTGAATCCAGTTCGCTGCCTGATAACAAGTGCCGACAAATCGGGGGACTTCGCAGAACGTCTCAAGCAATACCGAACGAATTGCGTAACGTTGCTGCCAATCCTCAGACAGGCGTCTTGCGCAACATCCCAGAACATTCGATGCAAGGTTGGGCATGCGGATCCATGGCAGGATCAGAAAACGGGCGTTGTTGACTACCAGATTCAGGTTTTGCTGGCAGCATTCTGAAGTCCGGCCGATGAACTAATTGCGCGGTGCGGTCTTCCAGGCCGCCGTCGGGCATTCGTCACTTGAGATGTTTACACACCACACGGGAGACGGCACGGCGTGAAAACTTCGCCCGTGATTGAGACACCAGCTGCCGAATCCACTCGACCTCATCGGCTGTGAAATCACGACCGCAATACGGATACATCCGCGGCTGGTTAATAGCCCCTGTGGTCGTACACCCGACCCGATTTGCATCTTTGCAAAACGCTCTCTTTCCATCTGCCACGGCAGCAACGCACTCAAGTCCGACGGAACTTTGCTATCATTGGCAGCACACGCACCCAGATAATCCAATAGCCAGTCATACACTTTGACTTGGTTCAAACGAAGCGTCTTAATGCCCGATAACACGCAAGATGTCAGCCGTGCTCTACCCGCGTTTTTCGAACCATACGACACTTGCGCGCAATCGCCGAGGGTCTGAGCGTCCATTCCGCAAAACTATTGTCCATCGGTACCTCAGTCCGGTTGACAAATACACTGAAACCGGCACGGTGCTTGCAAAGACTTCTCAGCAGTTGATGTTTCGCACTGTCCGACGAGGTGTTGTCAAGTTCGCATTCAACTACCGCGAAATACTTACCTGATTACTACCATTAATAAGCGGGCTTCATGGCATAATATCATCCTATAAAATCCTATCTAAGTTATTGAATAAAAAGAAGGTATCTACATGAGACGCAATCACGTTCAATTCCAAAAAGACCTCAGCCTGGGCGAATTCCTCAAACACTACGGCACAAAACAACAATGCTTCGATGCACTTTACAAATGGCGCTGGCCGAACGGCTTCATATGCCCGCACTACGGTCACCACAAAAGCTGTCAGCTCAACACCCGAAAGCTGCAACAGTGCTACTAGTGCCATCGCCAGACTTCGGTCATAGCCGGCACCATTTTCGATTCCACCAAACTGCCGCTGACGGTGTGGTTTCAGGCTTTGTATCTGCTGACCCAGACGAAGAAAGGCATATCGACGATGCAGCTGCACCGACAGTTAGGGATTTCCTATAACGCCGCATGGCGTCTGAGACACAAGTTTATGCAGGTGATGATGGAACGCGCGGTAAGACGCAGCCCCTGTCGGGCGCAATTGATCTGGATGACGCGTATTTGGGCGGTGAGAGAAGTGGTGGCAAGCGCGGGCAAGACTCCGTTCGTGGCGGCGATACAGACCACCGACGATGGTCGTCCGATTCGCGTGAAATTGACTGTAGAGATAGTGCGCTCCATCTCTCAACTGCAACTCAACTGAATTCTACTCGCTTATGGCAAATTATTATAATTCCTCGTTCAAGGACTTCTAGCTATCACAAAATTTCCAAGACTCTTAGTCGACTGAAATACCTCGCAATTTTTAACTGATCGAATTTTTAGCCCCAGACAATTGTGCAAACTGAATTCGTATCAATTCTGGTATATATACACTGTAACTTGAATTGTGCGGATATAGCCAATTCATTCTATAAATATTAAAGTAACATTGCAGACGATTGAATTTTTGGATGAATTGAAATCACATGTCTATCCAAATTGACGAAGAACAAGTTACCAAAAAACGCAGAATCGGCGTCGTTGGCGTCGGACACATGGGTGCTTACCATGCGGGGCACTACGTCGCACATGAGAATGTGGAACTTGTCGGCGTTGTCGATATTGACGTTGACAAAGCGAAAACCGTCGCCGCTTCTTGCAATTGTGCCTATTTCACAGATTCTAAAGAGTTGATCGGAAAGGTTGATGCTGTCAGTATTGTAGTACCTTCCTCCGCCCATCTTGAAGTCGCTGAAGTATTTCTCTCGGAAGGCGTTCACGTTCTAATTGAGAAGCCACTGGCATCGACAGTAACGGAAGCAGAGCAAATAGTTGAGTTGGCAGATAAATTTAACACAAAACTTCTTGTAGGACATCAGGAGCGCTTCAATTCAGCCATTATGGAACTGGTTGGACGAATTGAAACCCCCAAGTACATAGAGGCACATCGAGAAGGACACTTTGCTGGACGAGGAGGAGATGTCGACGTCATAACTGATTTGATGATTCATGACATTGATCTGGTACTTGCACTGATCAAGCATCCTGTTGTAACGGTATCTGCGCTTGGTGCGTCAGTGGTCACTTCGCACATTGATATTGTAAACGCCCGCTTGGAGTTTAAAAACGGTTCCTTTGCTAACGTAACCGCATCTCGCGTTTCCAATGAAAGAGTTCGTAATTTCCATGTATACACGCCAAGCCAATATCTCAAACTTGACTTGTTGAAGCAGACCATTGAGCTTTTCCCAACCGAAATTGACATCCACAACAGTGGCAATAAAGTCACGATCAAAAATTCGATAGATGTCAAACCCAATCAAACTCTGAAAATGGAAATCAATCACTTTGTAGACATTTTGGAGAACGGTACTCCACCTTATGTGACTGGCGAAGATGGATTGTTAGCAGTGCGTGTGGTGCAAATGATTCGAGAGACAGTTGGTCAGAATTAATGTCCGCAGAGGGGAAGGTCTCGTATTTTGATCTGACTGAGCAGTTTTCGAGCCTCAAGTCACGCTGGTTTGATGAAATCGAACAACTGGGCACAGTCGGTAATTTCATTCTCGGTAATGCGATCAGTGAACTAGAGTCTAAACTTGCCGATTATTTAGGCGTCAAGCACGCAATTACAGTTTCAAGCGGTACTGATGCACTCGTTTTGGCACTGCGTGCGGTCAGAGTTGGGCCTGGAGATTCAGTCATCATCCCTGACTTCACATTTTTCGCGACCGCTGAAGCGATTTCTCTCGTCGGTGCAAGACCGATTTTTGTCGATATACATCCATCAGACTTGAATATCGACCCAGCTCATATTGAGGCAGCGATCGATCACGATACGAAAGCCATCATACCGGTCCATCTATATGGGTTACCTGCAAAGATAGAAGAAATATGCGAAATCGGTAAACGACACGGAATTGCTGTAATTGAAGACGTTGCGCAAGCGTTCGGTTCGAAGGTTGGCGAAAGATGTACTGGCGGATTTGGTGATGCAGGTTGTTTCAGTTTTTATCCAACCAAGATTCTTGGCGCTTTCGGAGACGGTGGGATGATCACAACCAATAGTGATTCGCTAGCTGAAAGATTGAAACTTTTGCGGAATCATGGTGCTACAGGTTCAAACAATCACGAACTGATTGGATGCACGAGTCGTTTGAATACCGTCCAGGCTTCTATATTGAAGATCAAACTTGAATCCGTGCAGTCGAAGATTGAACGCCGCCAACAGATAGCTGAGGAATATAAGCAACGGCTGCAGGGACTGGATATTGAGTTTCAGATACAGCAGCCAGGGAGCACTCATGTCTACAACATTTTCACAATTCGAAGTTCGGTCAGAGATGATATTGCACGTGCATTTACGTTGAATGAAATCGGCTATCAAATCTATTATCCGAAGCCGATTCACATGCAGACTCCTTATATGAGCTCACGCTATGCAGATGAGCAGTTTTCTGAGTCTGTGAAAGCCTCTAAGGAGGTCATTTCGTTGCCGCTCTATCCAGAAATGCCGCCTTCTCATATCGAAAGAATCTGTAAGGCAGTTCGTGATGTATTGGGTTAATTTATTCATTACAGTCTTCCTTTTTTGGTCTGGAATAACTTCCGTAGTTGTTGCCGGTGAGGCTTGTAAACTTTCCACCGAACAGTGGTCAAAAATGGAGCTTCGAAGAGTTGTTTTGATGCGAGTCGACGCAGAAGCAATCACCATCCGTTCACGCATAGCTAGAAGTTCAGCAGAGCGGGCTGCAGGTTACCAGCATATCTGCCCCGAAATTATCGCCTTGAGTTCAATTCTGTTTGTCTACGAAAGCCCGCTTCAGCCAAAATTTCACATGTTCAATGTTCATGCGGAACTGGATATTGGATTTTTTGATCAAGATAAAAAACTGGTTACCGTGCTGAGAATGACTCCGCAGACGATTGGTGACGCTTCTGCCAAAATGTACGATCCAGGTCAGCTAGTCCAATATGCGCTGGAAGCTCCGGCTGGTTTTTTTACCGACAACAAATTACTGTCAGCACAGACAACATTACGGTTTCCGTAGGGAACTAAATGCTACCTTGTCCTTTTATAAGGTCAATCACATTTTGAAAATAATTAAGATCAGTAACACTCATGAAAACAAAGAGTTATCTAATATAACTAATTAATTTGTTAAGTATTTATTACATGATCTATGCCATGCACGTTATACAGCGAAACTCTGCTTAACCAAGGCAGCGCTTATATTCAATTGAATTGCGGTTGGACAGTAGCCGAGTGAGCGCCGATGAAGCCTGGGCATCTTTACACCTTTGGTGCGTTACCGCTGATCACTCGAAATTCGAAACACATCTATAACAAGCGCAATTCGCTTGAGCGCGTCAACTCACGTATCGACCGAGACTTCAAGGTGTAGAATCATTTCATCCGCAGAAAGCAGCAGCCGAAGTGCTTGCTGGTTCACTCGCTCCCAACCTGACGACGACTGCTCAATCGGGGCACCGCGCCGGGATTGGCAGGCAGTCACGTGGTGGGCTTTGGCGTGGGTTGAACAGTAACGGCAGTTGCAGTTGGTGGCTCATGCAGAGCGCGAGATTTGAGTGGCTGCCACATACTAGTCGAATTCTAGTCCATAACAATACTGCAACAAACGAGGGAGGTGAAATTCTTGTAACGTCAACTCTATTGGAAACATTTTGCCTTCAAATGGTTCACTCAAGAATTTCCAATTCATTCTGTAGTACGGTGGATTTCGATTGCCCTCATCAAAATCTCCATTAAAGGAATCTACTTTTACGTTTAGATTCCAGCTCTTTAGGAGTTTTGATTCAAAGTTCTCAATGCTCATTTCGAAGTCCTTATCGTAGGGCTTGTGAATATCATTGATCGCACTGGCAAGTTCATAAGCCTCTTCGATATCGTTGCAGATTCTGGTTTCCGCGCCTTCGACGGGTAACACAAATTTCCAAATTCCATTTCGCTTTTTGTTCAGAGGCATGTCAAATTCTTGCAATGATATTTCCAGTGGAAATACATCACCGTCTTGAGTTTCATCGAAGAACGTCCAACCCACCTTATAGCGAGAAGAATTGCGGTAAGCCATTGGCAATCCTCCCTGAAAATAACCTAGCGTCGCGCATAGCGCACGACTCTCTACAAGTTTATTTTCGAAGCATTCGATGCTCATACACAAGTCCTTGTTGAAGGGTTCAGGCACATCATTGATCACATTGATAAACTCAAAAGCTTCTTCAATGTTGTTGCAGACTCTAAATTCTGCTTCATTGACTGGCTGTGGATGGTCACATTGTTCACAAAGATGCATGACTTTCCTCATCAATTAACTCTATGTTCGGTCATTGTCTTTCTTCGGAGCCAAAGCACATCAATTCCTAGTGCTTCATTTAGTGGTAGTATTCCAAAAAACTCCCCAAATGTAAAGTTTTCCGTACCAAGCGTTGCTCTCCCTCATGTCGGACGAGTATTTTTTTCGATCCTCGGAAGATAAGCGCACTAGAGGTTTGAAAGAATTTATTTTATCAAGGAAAGACCTTCAACTGAACTAATGATTTGTTAATAATGGACAATCACTCGTTCAACAGGTATCAGACAGAATCTGGTGCTGGAATTGTCGGATTAGGCAAACGAATCCCCATCAATATCTGTTGTAGACCTGAAACCAAGCTCGTGCAGCAGTTGTATCGTTTCTGTTGCACAAGTATGCAGGATGCTGGTTCCACCAGATTCTTTCCACTCATTGATATTCTTTTCATAATCATCAATCAGAATGTTCGGTATGCCATTAACAGTTGCATAAATTTGTTTGTGGCTGCGTTTGCTCATAAGATGAATTCGCGCAGTATCGGTTAATCCAATGTTTTTTTCCAACCATGCAAGTTTGCCAGGTCCGGAACAAGGATCAGAGTAGGCGAGGGAAGACAAAATGTGGGCATCGTATTCATCCACCAGTTTCCATAATTCCCGAGCACCAGGCAGCAATTCCAGATTGAGCCAGAAGTCAGGAACCTGTCTGACCAGTTTCCACAATTGACGTACGGACAACTGGTCTATAGGGCGGTCGGCATGACTGGATGCTGCGGAAAAGAAGTCGCAAAGCACCCCGTCCATATCGCAGTAAATTACGGATTTGGCTGAAATCGTCAAGATGTCAACGTCTGGTGGTTTTGATCCCCCGATATAATACTATTAGATGAGAATTGATCTTCAAGATTGCACTCTTGTCACCGCAGATTAAAGTATGGTGCTATCGTCAGTCTGCAGGTGACACCTCAGCCAATTTCTCCTCAGAATTCAATATCTCAAATGGATGAGATTAGTAAGCGGAAACAGTATGGGAATTGATGAGAGTTAGCTAAAAATCATGATCAATTTTATTTAGAATATACATTAATAAAAATATATAATTAATTGTTATTGTGTTAAAAAAATAATTTAAAAAGATTTATTTATGCGACTAATAAACTCGCCGAATTAAGAACTGAAGTTTGAATTTCAAGTTCTCTCTGACTTATGACTTTAGTTGGGCAAATTGCACTTTCAAGAAAGTTGATTGCGATACGTCGTAAGCTTCATTATTCGTAAAACCATTTGAAATCTAATTTAGCAAACTCCAGATTCGAATTATTCAAAATTATCACAGCACCAATTTATAGATTTCCTTCAAAATAAAGAAGCACTATGAGCACCGTTATTACCTCACTAAAAGGTGGAATTTACGAAATCACCATGAATCGCCCGAAACAGTTGAACGCGTTGAACTGGGAACTGTTGAATAAGTTAATTGAGGCAATCGGCGTTGCAGAGAACGACTCGAATGTCCGTTGCATCGTGATTCGAGGGGAAGGTCAGCACTTCATGGCTGGCGGTGACATCGTCTTTTTTCACAAACTGCTTGATTGGGAGAAGCAGTCTAAAGTTGAAGAGTTCAGCAAACTTGTTTCCACCGTGCATGAATTTGTCGAAAAAATTGCAGCATTGCCAGTACCTGTAATCGCAAGCGTACGCGGAGCGGCAGCTGGATTTGGCATCAGTCTAGTAGCTGGATGTGACTTGGCAATCGCTTCAACAACTTCATTTTATACGTCTGCCTATAATCTTCTTGGGACTTCTCCCGATGGCGGTAGTACCTACTATCTGTCTCGGTCGGTTGGCGCAAAGAAGGCAATGGAAATTGTATTGACGACGAAACGCTATAGCGCACAAGATGCATTGCAAATGGGCCTGATCAACGAAGTTGTAGAAGACGGGGAATTGGAAAAAGCAACCGCCCAAATTGCCGGTTTGATCGCAAACTCATCGAGAATCGCAGTTCGCAATGCCAAGCGAATGGTCAGAAATTCATTTCAAAGCGATCTCACTGGACAGTTGCAGTCTGAACTTGATTGTTTCCTTGAATGCGCAGCATCAGAGGATTTTACGGAAGGCGTACGAGCTTTCGTTGAGAAAAGAAAACCTGAGTTTGCAGATTGATTGAAAATCCAATTTTGATCATGGAATTGACTGCAGAAATTATGCGATCGATAAAGTTTTTCTTGAAATTCCACCCATAAAAATGATAAATTAACGTTTCCGGCTACCTGAATTACTCCTTGCCTCGCCAATGCCGGTAGTTTGAGGCTAATATCCGAGAGGAGAAACTAAATGCGTCACTATGAAATCGTTGCTTTGGTACATCCGAACCAAAGCGACCAACTCGAAGAAATTGTTGCCCGCTATCGTAAGATCGTGGAAGAATCTGGCGGCAGTATTCATCGGTACGAAGATTGGGGGCGGCGTAAGTTGGCTTATCCCATTCAAAAGCTGTACAAGGCTGGCTACTTTCTGATGAACATTGAATGCGAGCCGACGGTAAAAGACGAAATTGAAAATGCGTTTCGATATAACGACTCGATTATTCGAAGCCTTGTAATCAGAAAGGACAAGGCGGTTACCGAGCAGTCTCCGATCCTGATCAAGCTTCTGAAACATGAAGCAGAAGATCGAGAAGTTGAAGAAAAAGCTGCTGCTGAGTTGGAACGCGCTAGAAAGGAAGAAGCCGAAGCAATGGCTGCAGAGGCGGCCAAAAAATCAGAGGAAACGGTAGAAGATTCATCAGACAGTAGTGACAGCACCGAATCCGCTGAAGCAGCAGAGACGGTGGAAGCAGCGGCTGAAAGCACGAGCTCAGAAGACGAAGACACGTCTGACGAAGCAGAAACTGCGGAAGCGGCTGAAGTCGAAACGAGCGAAGAAGATTCCGATAGTGGAGAGCACGAAGCACAATCCGAGGAATCAGAAGGTGAAAGTAACGAAGAGGAGAAGCAGAAATGATGAATCGACGCCCCAAACATCGTAAATACTGCCAGTTTACCGCTGCAGGAATCACTGAAGTTGATTACAAGGATTTGGATATGCTGGAAGGATTTATTTCTGAATCTGGTAAGATATATCCTAGTCGAAGCACCGGAACAAAGGCAATTTACCAGCGCCAGTTGGCTCGTGCTATAAAACGTGCTCGCTATCTGGCATTAATCGGTTACACTGATTCACAGTAATTCGAGAGTAGTCAAATGGAAGTCGTATTGCTTGAAGCAGTAATCAAACTTGGACAACTGGGCGATACAGTCAATGTGAAGGCTGGTTATGCCCGTAATTATCTAATCCCACAACGTAAAGCGGTAAGGGCAACTCCAGATGCAATCGCGGAAGTTGAGCGACAACGTACGCAGCTTGTCAAGGAAGAAAAGAAACGCCTGGATGTTGCTCACGCACGAGCAGAAGAAGCTGCGAAATCCCTTACATTCGTGAAGCGGGTGATTGATGATGAAGGGCGGCTGTTTGGCTCGGTTTCTGTTAGTGAAATTATCGAACACGCAGCCGAATGTGGCACTGAATTACTACGCTCTGAAATTGATATGCCAAGCGGTTCAATCAAAAATACCGGAGAGCACACCATTACCGTCAAAGTGCACCCGGAAGTGAGTTTTGATGTTAGCATTACAGTTGTTGCTGGTGATCAGGAAGTCCCTGTTGAGGAACTGATTGAAGAAGACGTACAGTCTGAAAAATCTGAACTTGCGGATTCAAGTTCGAATGAAGACACTGGCGATAGTGCCAGTGAAGCAGCAGAACAGCCATCAAGTATGACTGAGGAGAAATCTGAGTAAGTGGCCTCGGTCAACCCATATCGTCAGTCAAGGGATGACCTAAATTCATCGGGTAGTTCGTCCGATACTCATTCTCTACCCATTCCACCCCACCAAATTCCTGCCGAACAGGCAGTACTGGGTGCAATCATGATGGATAACGAGCAGTTCGAAAAAGTTTCGGGCTTGCTATCCACTGAAGATTTCTATCACCAAAAGCACAGATTGATCTATGATGCCATGCTTAATCTGTTTTCTGAGCGGCAGAATGTTGATCTGACGACCTTGCCGTATAAGCTCGAAAGAATGGGTGAACTGGAAAATGTCGGGGGTGTCCCATATTTGGCCAGTATTCAACTAGAGACTCCGCATGCGGTCAATACAGAATCCTACGCAAAAATTGTTGTGGACTGCTCATTGCTGCGCCGACTGCTCAAAAGTTCCCAACGCATCCAGCAGATGGTGTACAACCGAGACGATACTCCAGTTCAAAAAGTGCTAAGCGATGCGCAGCAGTTGGTTTATGAATTAGGCAGAGAATTTGATCGGGGTGATGGACTGATTCACGTGAAAGAGCCTGCAAATTCAGCATTCACTCGAATTGAAGAACTCTATAACGATCCAAGCCTGAGCAGCATTACCGGAATTTCATCGGGTTTCATAGATCTTGACAAATTAACGTCTGGATTTCAGCGCTCGGATTTGGTCGTCATTGCCGGGCGCCCTGCCATGGGCAAGACCGCACTTGCGATGAATGTTGCTGAACACGCTGCTATCGCTGACAAAATGAAGGTCGCAGTGTTTAGTCTGGAAATGCCTGCAATTCAGCTGACCATGCGCTCGCTGTCTTCTCTGAGCAGTATTAACTCAAAACTCATTCGAGAAGGACGACTGGGTGATGGGCGGGAAGGAGAGCAAAACTGGGAACAGCTTTCGCATGCCTTGAATATATTGCACGATACACCGATTTATATTGATGCCACCCCTGGAATTTCTCCGCTTGAAATATCCGCACGATCAAGGCGCATGAAACGTGAAATCGGTCTTGACCTGATCCTCGTTGATTATTTGCAATTGCTTCAGATGAAAGACAATGAATCGAACCGCGCGACTGAACTGTCAAATATTACGCGAGAGTTGAAGTTCCTGGCCAAGGAGCTTGAAGTTCCAGTTATTGCACTGTCTCAGCTGAATCGAAGCGTCGAGCAGCGTCCAGACAAGCGACCGCTCATGTCGGACTTGCGCGAATCCGGTGCGATTGAACAGGATGCCGATCTGATTATTTTCGTTTATCGAGACGAAGTGTACAAACCGGATACAGAAGACTACGGATTGGCGGAAATCATCATTGCAAAACATCGAAATGGCGCTATCGGCAAGGTGAAGTTGACATTCATGAAAGAGTTTACGCGTTTCGATAATTATTCTCGCAGTACTGATGCGAGTGCTGCTGACATCGATATAGTACCTCAATAGTAGCCGTCTCTCTGGGAGTTGAGACCCATGCGAATGTATGGTTCAGTTGATGCACCCGCTTTAGTTTCCAACCTTTCTCTAGTGCGCAGATTGTCACCGGCCGCACGCGTTATGGCCGTGGTCAAGGCAAACGGCTACGGTCATGGCATTCTACAGGTTGCAAATTCCTTGGATGTAGGTGTAGACGCGTTCGGTGTAGCAACAGTGGATGAAGCTGTAACTCTCAGAGATGCGGGTATTAAAAAGCCGATCTGCCTGCTGTCTGGCTTCACATCCATTGATCATGTGGCCATTTTGCATGCATTTCGTATTGAGCCCGTTATTTACTGCGAGGAGCAAATTGATATGCTGGAGTGTGCTCAGCCGAGTGGTGTCATTCCGGTTTGGGTGAAAATCAACACTGGCATGAATCGACTGGGATTTGAGTCTCGGAGAACTTCTGAAATATTTCGGCACATTAATTCCAGCCCTATCTTGGAAGTGAGGGGAGCGATGTCTCACTTTGCGTGTGCGGATGATCTTGAGTCGGATTTTACTGATCGCCAACTTGAGCGCTTCAAGAGTTGTACACAGGGAATCGATGCGGATTTGAGTATCGCGAACTCAGCTGGGATTCTAAAATGGTCAAACAGTTGTCTGAACTGGGTGCGACCTGGCATTATGTTATATGGTGTTTCCCCGTTTCCTGGGATTGCAGCAAACGAACTCGGCCTGCAACCGGCGATGAACCTGTATTCAACGATTATTGCTGTCAACCGTCTGCCGAGTGGTGGCAGCCTCGGTTACGGACTTAAATGGTCAAGTGAAGCTGAAATTCGAGTTGGAATTGTGGCGTGCGGCTACGGAGACGGCTACTCTCGAAGCGCATCTCCCGGTGCACAGGTTTTGATTGAAGGCCGACGCGCGGATGTAATCGGAATGGTATCGATGGATACTCTGGCAGTTGATTTGAGCCAACATCCGCATGTGGGTGTCGGCAGCTCGGTAAAGCTATTTGGGGAAGGGCTGCCAGTCGAGGAGGTTGCGACGGCTGCCGGAACCATCCCTTATGAAACCTTAGCTTCGATAAATCCTCGTTCAGTGAAACTGGAATACACCTGACTCAGGCCCGTCAGTCGACTCGAAGTAGTTCGTTTAGTCCTGTCTTGCTTCTAGTCTTCTCATCCACCTGTTTGACGATAACAACACAATAAAGGCTGTATTTCCCGTCTGAAGATGGAAGATTTCCGGATACGATTACCGAGCCGGGAGGCACCTTGCCGTAACTGACTTCTCCAGTCTGGCGGTTGTATATCTTGGTGCTCTGTCCAATATATACGCCCATTGAGATAACCGACCCTTTACCCACGATTACGCCTTCTACAATTTCGCTACGCGCGCCGATAAAACAATCGTCTTCGATGATGGTTGGCGTAGCCTGCAGCGGCTCTAGAACTCCGCCAATACCTGCGCCGCCTGAAAGATGTACATTCTTGCCAATTTGTGCACATGAACCGACTGTTGCCCAAGTGTCAACCATGGTGCCTTCATCAACGTAAGCACCGATATTGACATAACTCGGCATCAACACCACATTGCGTGCAATGTAGCATCCTTGACGCACAGTTGCAGGTGGCACTACGCGATAACCTCCGTCAACGAACTGCTGGCCTGCAAAACCGTCGAACTTTCTCTCCACTTTATCGTAGTAAGTGGCATCCCCATCGCGGATTACTTGATTTTCTTTGATCCGAAAGGAAAGCAGAACTGCTTTCTTCACCCATTCATTGACTTGCCACTGGTCACCGATTTTCTCCGCAACACGCACACTTCCTTGATTGAGAGCAAGAATTGTTTGCTGCACCGCGTCTCGTACGTTTGGTGGGCAATTGGATGGGCTCAGTTCCGAGCGGGTGTCAAATGCGTTACTGATTGTGGATTCTAGATTTTCCATTGAGATTCCTCTGTGTATACGCTTGATTGAATCAAGATTACCTTAAATCCAGAGCCTCTTGGATTTCATCCGTAAGAGCTTGCTGGATGGTTTTGTCCGCCAGGCGGTTGCGATCCCTGTCGACAATAAAAAAAACATCTTCTACCCGTGCACCTGTAGTAGTGATTTTCGCGGACAGCAGGCGAATCTTATGATTCAGCAGGGTGCGAACAACGAGATAGAGTAAGCCAGGTCGATCTTGAGCGGAAATTTCCATCATGGTGTAGTCGCCGCCAGAAGAGTGGGAAAATTCAATTCGAGTCGGAAACGAGATATGCCGAGCAACTCGGTTTGGTGCAACTGTGCGGGGTGAATGCTCAATAATCCGATTTAGAATTGAATTCTGAACTTCCTCTTCAAACCTGCGCAGATTTCTTTCTGTGTGAGCATCTTGCAAATTGCGAAGCAGCACGACAAACGAAAACGCAGTCAATCCTGTAGGCAGCTGATGTGTTCGCGCTTCCAGCACATTCAAATAACAGCGATCAAGCGCACCGGCAATTATAGTGAACAGATCTTCTGAATGTGCAGACAGTACGAAAGTCTGGATAACATCAATCGATGGATGCGCGCGAAAGCAAACAAGCGGTAGGTTGATTGCATTGATCTGTGCAGATTTTTCAACGTGCCATGCGATCGTGTTGGCGTCATAACTGAGAAAATAATCATCGTCAAAAAATCCCCAGAACTTTTTCGCTGCTTCTTTCAGGGATTGATTCCTGCCAAAATTTGATAGTGAATCGGATTTGATCTCTTCAATTCTGGGTTCCAGTTCTTCATGTGGCAGCGTGTCGGTCAGAAGTGTTCTGGAAGTTGCGAGATACAGATGTTCAAGCATTTTGCCCTTCCAGTCGTTCCACACCGTCGGGCCGGTTCCTCGCATATCTGCAATCGTTAGCAGAAACAGATGGTCGAGGTGTTCCTGATTTCCAACTCGGACGGCAAATTTGGAAATCACCTGCGAGTCGTTCAGATCTTCTCGCTGACTTGTGAAACTCATATAGAGATGATTGCGAACAAGCCACGCAACAAAGTGTGCATCGTAGTCACTCATTCCGATTCGTTTGCAGAACCTGTAGCACTGTTGTTCGCCCAGCTCGGAGTGATCTCCTCCCTGTCCCTTTGCAATATCGTGAAATAGGCCTGCAATAAATAGCCGTTCCGGTTTGATAATTCTTGTCACCGCTTCACTGGCAAGAGGATAGGACTTTGCAGTATCGGGCAGTGTCAGCTGGTGTAGATGATGAACTACATTCAGCAGATGCGCGTCTACCGTATACACATGAAACAGGTCGTACTGCAACTGTCCGGTAATGCGTCTGAAATCTGGAATCAGCTTGCCGAGAATTCCGGTGTCGTCCATAAGAGTCAAGGTCTGGGGCAGGCGGCTGGGATTGCTTAGAATGCCTAGCAGCATGGATTGGATTGCTGGTTTGCTTCGGACATTTCGATCAATCAGCAATTTCCTTGAGCGCATGAGCCTGAGCGCTTTTGCCCTGACACCGCGCAGATTCGGATTGAGCTGAAAAATAGTGCATGCTTCAACAAGCATTTCGGGCATGGATTCAATTAGAGCTGGATTGGTGAAATCCAGATACCCATCTACGGTTTGAAATCGGTCGTTCAGGACTTTCGTCTTCTGGCGTTTGTATGCGAGTATCGCTTCGTCAAAATGTTGCAGGAGCATTTGATTGATGTGTCGAAGCTCCTTTACCGTTCTGAAATAAATTTTCATGAGCTTCTCGACGGCTTTGTTGCTGTCATCATCGAGATAGCCAAAAATTTTTGCAAGCTCTAGCTGGTGCGAAAACAGCAGCCGGTCTTCTCTGCGTCCGAGTGTGAGATGCAGTTCATTGCGCAGTTTCCACAGGTAGTTGCGACCTCGAATCAAGCTTCGATACTCGTCTTCTTTAAGAAAACCGCGCGTCAACAATTCACGCATCCCACGGCTTTCAAAATGGCGCATCGCCACCCAAATAATCGTATGAATGTCGCGCAGTCCGCCAGGTCCTTCCTTGATGTTCGGCTCCAGGTTGTAAACCGTATCGGCATATTTGTGATGTCGCAGTTTCTGTTCTTGAAGTTTGGCTTCAAAAAATTTTCTGGCAGGCCAAATTTTTGTATTTCGCAGCATGGATTCCATCTGTACGAAAAGCTTATTTGACCCTGCGCAATGACGGGCTTCGAGCAAATTGGTCATCACCGTAATATCCGAGCGAGATTGCCTAACGCAGTCACTTAAGGTTCTGACGCTATGGCCGACTTCAAAGCCGATGTCCCACAAAAATCGAATCAGTGGTTCGATCTTTCGTTGAACCACAGCATCGTTCCTGTTGTCGAGCAGCAACAGGATGTCAATGTCTGAATAGGGATTGAGTTCTTCCCGACCGTAGCCGCCAACAGCAACCAGACTGATCGAAGAATCATTGGATAGATCAGACATGAACAGGCTCCAGACGTCATTCAGAATGGCATTGACCGATTGCACTCGGGCCGTCACGAGGCGCGGTGCAGGCAATCTCTTCAAGTGCATTTGTTTCAATCGTTCGACATCTTCCGCGACACGACGCTGGAATTCTTCGACGCTGGATTGAGTGGCGTGTCCAATGGACGCTGATGTTGTCATACCGATACGATTGATGAAAGATTCATCTGTTTAGCAAAAAGTTTAAAGTGTGAAGTGAGATTTCAGGCTCGGGCGTATTTGGGAGATATTGTCAGAATCTCGTAACCCGTATCAGTCACTAAGATGGTATGCTCCCACTGTGCTGACAAACTTCCATCATTAGTCACAACAGTCCAGTGATCCGCTTGCAATCTGGTTTCTTTCTTTCCTGCATTTACCATGGGTTCGACAGTAAATGTCATTCCGGGAACGATTTCCATACCGGTTCCGGGCTTGCCGTAATGAAGAATATGCGGGTCTTCGTGAAACACTCGCCCAATTCCGTGACCGCAGTATTCGCGAACGACTGAGTAACCGTTTTTTTCAGCGTGTCTTTGTATCGCGTTGCCGAGGTCGCCGAGTCTCACTCCCGGTTTGATCAGTTCAATGCCTTTCATCATGCTTTCATGGCAGACTCGACTGAGCCGTGCGGCACGAATGGAAGGTTTTCCGACCGCGAACATGCGGCTCGTATCGCCGTGGAATTCATCTTTGATAACCGTAATGTCAATGTTCATGATGTCACCGTCTTTCAGTCGTCTGTCACCGGGTATGCCATGACAGACTACGTTGTTGACCGAGGTACAGATCGATTTGGGAAATCCACGGTAATTCAGTGGTGCGGGGATCGCGTCAAGAGTGTCCGTAATGTAGTCATGACAGATTGTGTTCAATTCCTCTGTGGTAATTCCAGGCTGAACGTGCGGCTCGATCATGTCCAGTACTTCAGCCGCAAGACTGCCTGAAATTCGCATTTTCTCAATATCTTCTGGAGTCTTGATACTAACGTATGTCATTACAGAGTTTGCTCATAAATTTTCGGAAAATTTGATGCTGTCAATCAGTTGACTCGTCGGGTATTATAGAAAAAGGTGACGAAGCGCTGTTATTCTCGTCGAGATCTCGCGTGCTTGAGTTTGCCAGTGCCAGTAAGTTTTTACCGAGTTTCTCTACAAGGACTCAAGGATCACTGAATTTGAAATAAATATCAAGAAATAGTAAACTACTGCACTCATTATTTCTCACATGGACCGCTGCAGCCTGTCCGGGTGCCGAATCGGTCGGCAGGCACGCACCATGGTGGTATAACCCGAACAGGAGATTAAACTCATGACTGACCTAACTATGCGCCAGCTGTTGGAAGTTGGCGTGCATTTTGGACATCAAACGCGGTTCTGGTGTCCCAAAATGGGGCCTTATATCTACGGCCACAGAAACAAAATCCACATTATCAATCTCGAGCGGACTCTGACAATGTTCAATGAAGCGATGAACTATCTCGGAGCTGTAGCGAGTAAGCGTGGTTCAATTATGTTTGTCGGCACCAAGCGACAGGCCGGTGAAATCATTCGGGAGCAGGCGCAGCGCGCCAATTGCTCGTATGTCTATCACCGCTGGCTCGGCGGAATGCTAACCAATTTCAGCACCGTTCGAAAGTCAATTGATCGACTGAACGAACTTGACGAGATTGTTCAGTCAGGAAACATTGCCAGAATGGCTAAAAAAGAAGCGCTGCGAATTGAAAGAGAGCAGTTTCGGCTGGACCGAAATCTCGCCGGGATTCGCGGTATGCGGGGACTTCCTGATGCTCTGTTTATTGTTGATGTCAAGCATGAAAACATTGCTGTTCAAGAAGCGAATAAACTGGGCATTCCAGTGGTGGCGATTGTGGATACAAACTGCGATCCCGATGGAGTCGATTACGTAATTCCAGGCAATGATGATGCCATCAGCGCGATTCGCCTGTACTGTGCGACTGCAGCGGATGCGATAATCGTGGGGCATGCGGTTGCAGCTGCGGCGATGCCATTCCGCGAACACGATGAATCGTCGGATGCTGTTGTGCCGGAAGATATTTCGGTGCTGAACGTTACGGGTGCAAGAGCAGCCGTTGCTCCTTCACTGGAAACAGTTGCGCAGGATGTGCCAGAAACAGCACCTGTACCAGAGAAAGTCCCGACACCATCGAAGACTGAACCGACTGCGACGAAGGTTGTCGAAACAGAAGTCGAGCCGGAAATTGCCGAGGCTGCAGCAGAGCCGGAGGCAGCAGAGACTGTTGCTGAACCAGAGTCTGCGGAAAGCTCGGAAACCGTGCAAGAGCCATCCGAAACCAGTGTTGAAGAGGCCGTGGTTGAAGAATCCAGCGACGATTCAGAAGCCGAGAAAGAGTAAGTTCAAACACATTGCGCACTGTTGCGCACAAGCAAATGAATTCCGATTGGCCGTAGCTGGCGGATCGGCAGGATGCAACTATCAGCGGAGGAAATGAATTGGAAATATCAGCATTCATGGTAAAACAGTTACGGGACCGAACCGGTGCCGGAATCATGGATTGCAAGAAGGTTCTCGTCGAGTGTGATGGAGATCAGGAAAAAGCGATTGAAGTCCTGAGAAAGAAAGGTGCGGAAATGGCGGATGCCCGATCCGGGCGTGCAGCTTCCGAAGGGATTATTGTTTGCCAGATTTCCGAATCGCGCGACTGTGGCGCTCTGGTCGAAGTCAACTGTGAGACGGATTTTGTTTCACGCGGTGATGAATTTCGGGATTTCGCTCTGCCGCTGGCAAAGCTTGCGCTGGAAATCTGCGAAGACTGTGATGATGTCAGTGTCCTAAGTGCCATGATATTGGGTGACTCCGGGCAGACCGTCGAGGAAGCGCGGCTTGAGATATTGTCGAAAATTAGAGAGAACATATTCATCAGTCATCTGATGGTTTTCAAGGCTTCGGAAGGGTCCACAATCGGTAGTTATGTACACCGGGGACGCATGGGCATAATGACAGAAGTCACAGGAGGGACGAACGGGGAGTTGGAAGACGACTTGGCAGTGCACATCGCAGTGAAAAAACCTCAGTGGCTTGATGTGCCGCAAATCCCCAAAGACATCCTGGACAAGGAACGTGAAATATACCTCGGTCAAGCAAGAGAAACCGGAAAACC
This sequence comes from Arenicellales bacterium, assembly GCA_965219265.1. Taxonomy (GTDB): domain Bacteria; phylum Pseudomonadota; class Gammaproteobacteria; order Arenicellales; family JAJDZL01; genus JAJDZL01. Next base: position 1,406,432 of record OZ244730.1, on the reverse strand, counting down.
GGAGCACGTGCTGGATCGCATCGTCGAGGGTAAGCTAAAGAAATTCTCGGGTGGGTGCACGTTGCTGAATCAGGAATATTATGAAGATGAAGATAAAACGGTCGGTGCCGTTCTGCAACAATACAATGCTTCGGTTAACCGATTCTGTCTGCTGGAACTAGGAACATAGAATAACACGGGAACAGCGGCAGTGATAGATAGCTCCGCAGCGCAGCCATATGACAAAGTTTTGATCAAGCTTAGCGGCGAGTTGCTAGGTGGCGATCGCGGTCTGGGTATTGATGCGGATGAAATTGACCGAGTTGCAGGTGAGCTGGCCGGTATTGTAAACGCCGGAACTAAAACGGGAGTTGTGGTTGGCGGCGGAAACTTTTTCAGAGGTGGCCGGGAATCGGGACTGTCCATCTCGAAAGTGCGTGGTCATCAGATGGGCATGCTATTTACCATTCCGAATGCGATTGCGCTGGAACAGACGCTCAGAAGCAAAGGTGTGGGGGCTGTGGTGCAGTCTGTTGTTGCAGTGCCTTCGATTGTAGAACAGTACGACGCCACCTCGTTCGCTGATTATTTGGACAACGACTGTATCGTGATCTTCGCTGGTGGCACCGGCAATACACACTTTACTACTGATACGGCCGCTAGCCTTCGGGCAATTGAAATGGGTGCAGATATCCTTCTCAAAGCGACCAATGTGGACGGAATTTATAGTGCCGACCCCAAAAACGATACTGCAACTGTCCGCTTTGAGGTGCTCACGCATAATGAAGTATTGGAGAAAAATCTTGCTGTCATGGATGCGACTTCAATCGCGCTTTGCCGGGAGCATAATCTCCCGATTCGAGTGTTTGATGGAACTGTGAAGGGTGGTATTGAACGCGCAGGTCTTGGCAGTCAGGAAGGAACCTTGGTAACGAAAGAGTAAATGCTATGATTGACGAGATTGTATCCGACGCGGAAGTGCGGATGAAAAAATCACTTACTTCTCTTCGAACAGAACTCTCCAAGTTACGCACTGGACGCGCAAGCACAGCTTTGCTAGATCACATTCGGGTCAACTACTACGGCACCTCATCGCCACTCAACCAAGTTGCTACGGTTACTGTCAGCGATGCACGAACAATCAGCATCAGCCCGTGGGAAAAGTCAATGATACCGGTCATTGAAAAAGCAATTATCGAATCTGACCTGGGATTGAATCCGATGAGTGCCAATGAGACAATTCGAGTGCCGATTCCTACCTTGACGGAGGAAAGGCGCCGCGAAATCACAAAAGTTGCGCGGTCTGAAGGTGAAACCTGCAAGATTGCGATTCGCAATATTCGCAGGTCCGGCAACAACGACCTCAAAGAATGGCTGAAAGAAAAAGAAATTTCTGAAGATCAAGAAAGAGCAGGGCAGGACCTTATTCAAAAACTGACAGATCGATTTACTTCCGATGTTGATGCAATTGTCGGCGAAAAGGAAGAAGAAATCATGAAAATCTAGCACCTCGACTCGCTGGATTCAAGAATTCAAGATACTGATGTGAACTCGGTTGATGTCTGAATTCAGCAAAATCATTCCTCAAAATAATCTTCCAGTTCATGTTGCGATTATTATGGACGGCAATGGTCGATGGGCAAAAGAACGCGGCATCAGTCGTCTGGAAGGACATCGGCGTGGAGTGACGAATGTTCGTAGCATGGTCGAAGTCTGCGCACGAATTGACATCTCCTACCTCACTTTGTTTGCATTTAGCAGCGAAAACTGGAGGCGGCCTCGCCAGGAAGTGCAGTGGCTGATGCAACTGCTGTCCGGCGCCTTGGAAAGAGAGGTTCAAGAGCTCCACTCCAATGACATCCGATTGAATTTCATTGGTGATTTATCTGGATTATCCAATGCTATTCAACGCAAGATTGAGAATGCTATTGAATTGACAGCGGAAAATTCCAAACTGCACCTGACCATTGCACTGAACTATGGCGGCCGATGGGACATGGCTGAGGCCTGTAAGAAAATCGTGCAAATGGCGTTAAATGACGAACTAAATTTGAATGAGCTTTCTTCTGATTTCATCCGACCGTGTCTGAGCACAGCAAACATACCAGACCCCGACTTGTTCATTCGAACCGGCGGAGAGAAACGCATGAGCAATTTCATGCTATGGCAACTCGCCTATACAGAACTATATTTTACTGATGTCCATTGGCCTGATTTCGATGAAAACGAACTCATGCAGGCACTCCAGTCCTACGCGTCAAGAGTTCGACGTTTTGGTGGAATTGCGGCAAAGTTCGAGTGATGAGGAGATCATCATGCTTCGCCAGCGCATCCTGACTGTTGTTATCCTTGTTCCGCCGATTCTTGCCGGGCTTTTCTTGCTTCCTCCCAATGGTATTTTTCTGGCACTATTGGCAATTGTTTCAGCCGCTGCATTTGAGTGGTCGAGATTGTGCGGAATTCAAAGCAAGCCCGGAATCGCAGTTTTTATGGTTTGTGTCATCGCACTTAGTGTGACTTTCTATCAGTTTCGAGAATACGCTTCTTGTATCAATTCATTCGGAGTGTTGACGTGGATGTTCGTAGTTTGGTTGTTGCGAGCTTCACGGCTACATGAAAAAATTACCGCTCTCCATATTGCTTGCGCCATATTGATCTTGGCATTTGCGGTGTTTGCGATTGCGGACCTGTTTCGCGGCACTGAGTCAGCGCCATGGTGGCTACTCGGAATGTTTGTGATCGTATGCGTTGCTGATATAGCGGCGTATTTCTCGGGCAAGCGGTTCGGAAAAAAGAAACTGGCGCCAAAGATCAGTCCGGGAAAAACCATAGAAGGTGCAGTAGGTGCATTACTGGCAGTGTTCGCATTGAGCTTGATCATTGGAACAATGGTATGGGACAATGATTACATTCAGAATCTGGCGTGGGTAGCGGTCTGCTTGATTGTATTTCTATTCTCTATAGTCGGTGACCTGTACATCTCTTTGAACAAGAGAATTGCGGGTGTCAAGGATAGCGGTACACTGCTGCCAGGACATGGGGGAGTTCTGGATCGAATTGACAGTATGCTTTCTGCAGCTCCCGTGTACGCCCTGTGTGTCAAGACTTTGCTTGTGTGAACTGATAGTGTGAAGACTGTAACAATATTGGGTGCGACAGGCAGTGTGGGTCAACAGACGCTGGACGTGCTGCGTTCCCATACAGGAGATTTCGATGTAGTCGCTCTCACTGCACGCTCAGCGAGCGAAGTGCTGGTTTCTCTATGTGCAGAATTTAATCCAGTGTATGCGGTAGTGGAGAGCGAAGCAGTTTCCGAATTGGAACAAAAGTTCAAAAACAGACAGCTTGAAACAGCGGTGCTTTCAGCACAGGATCAACAGGCGATGTCACCTGTATTCGAGGTTGACGTCACCGTTACTGCGGTCACCGGTGCCGCCGGGCTTCGATCGACGTTGCAGGCGGTGCGATCAGGAAATACCGTACTGGTCGTAAACAAAGAACCTGTTGTCATGCTCGGGCCCATTCTTCACCAGGAGGTGCGTCGGCACGGAACGACCATTCTGCCGGTGGACAGCGAGCACAACGCGATATTCCAGTGCAGCGCAAGTGCAACTGACAGTCGCTATGAGCCATTTTTTCCGATTCCGGGTCTGCGTCGTATTCTGCTGGCCGGAACCGGCGGACCTTTTCTGAAAGCCAGCTTGGATTCTTTGAAGGACATCACTCCAGAGCAGGCTGTGGCTCATCCAATCTGGAACATGGGCGCCAAAATATCCGTAGATTCCGCAACGATGATGAACAAGGGTTTGGAGATCATTGAGGCTCGTTGGCTATTTGACACGTCGGCGAGTCAAATTGACGTTGTTGTTCATCCGCAAGGCATTGTGCATTCCCTGGTAGAGTTTCTGGATGGTTCGATTATTGCGCAGATGGCTACACCGGATATGCGCATTCCCATAGCCAATGCGATGTTCTGGCCAGAACGAAAAAGAAGCGGTGCAGAATATCTCGACCTATTTAACATCAAAGAGCTGACTTTCGAACCGCCAGACTTTGAGCGCTTTCCTTGCCTGAAACTAGCTCAGGAAGTTTCAATGGCAGGCGGTACGTCTGCTACTGTGATGAATGCCGCGAACGAGGTTGCGGTATACGCTTTCCTGTCGTCTCGGATAAGTTTCACACAAATCTCGTCGATTGTTCATCACAGCGTTGACACTCTCGGCGACGAGCGAGTTGAAAACATCGAACAGATTATGGAAATTGATACAATTGCTAGGGAAATTGCGAGTAATTTGTTGAACTAGCAATGAACCATCTCAACGAGTAAGCTCAAAGTCTGTGGGCGAAATTTTAAATAGCATCATATTTTTTATCATTGCGATTGGAGCACTGATCACTTTCCATGAGTACGGCCATTTCTGGGTGGCTCGAAAGCTGGGCGTCACAGTACTTCGATTTTCGATTGGATTCGGGCCGACAATCTGGAGTTATACGCGCAAGAATTCGTTGACTGAATTCGTAATCGCAGCGATACCTCTGGGGGGGTATGTCAAGATGCTTGATGAGAGCCACGACAAAGTCAGTGAAGATCTTCTGCCAACTGCGTTCAATCGACAGCCTCTGTACAAGCGATCAGCGATCGTGGCAGCCGGTCCGTTGGCCAATTTTTTGCTAGCGGCAATTCTATACGGATTGGTATTTGCGATTGGTACAGAAGGTTTTCGACCGGTAGTAGGCGAAATCATAGAGGACAGCGCAGCACAAAAATCCGGTTTTGTGGTTGGTGATGAATTGGTGGCGATTGACGGGCGGCCAACCGACAGTTGGGATCAGCACCATTTTCATGTTCTCAATAGGATTGTCAGCCAGGAAGCCATTGAATATGAAGTGCTGACGGACGGACTCAGTCGAACCCTGACAGTTGATTTTGCTGACTTCAAGCAAATTGATTTGCAGTCCGAATCAGTGGAAAGCATCATAGGCATGTATCCACGCGTTCCGCTGATACAGCCTATCATTGGCGATATCGTATCTGGATATCCAGCCGAGGCTGCAGGATTGCTGCCTGGCGACAAAATTATCCAAATCAATGGGCAGATGATCGACGATTGGAAGGGTTTGGTGGCAGCCGTTAGCCAGACTGAAGAGTCGATGCTGGTTGTAACATTTTTAAGAGGAAATGAAACTCGCGAAGTTATGATTCAGCCGCGCACAATTGTTGTAGATGGCAATGAATACAAGCAAATAGGAATTAAAGTTAATGCTGAAGAGCAATTAAGGAATTCGGACTTGAATGTGACTGTTCGATCCGGACCGGTGGAAGCCGTAGCCAGAGGATTTGAAACCATGTGGTCTACCACCGCTTTGACTGTAAAAATGCTGCTGAGCCTGCTTCAATTTAATCAATCAGCGGACGCGATTGGCGGTCCGATTGCGATTGCGGAATTTGCTGGGAAAGCGGCGCAGGCAGGCGTTAACAACTACCTTACATTTTTAGCTTTGCTCAGCATCAGTCTGGGCATTTTGAACTTGCTCCCGATTCCCGTACTGGATGGTGGGCACCTGATGTTTCATCTCTACGAAGCGTTGATGGGTTCGCCCCCCACGGAGCGGATGCTCATCTGGGCCAACCAAGTAGGCTTTGCGTTGTTAATTGGACTGATGGGGCTGGCGTTCTATAATGACCTATCCCGTATATTTTGATTCTGTTGTACTTTTTATGAAAAGGTTAATTCGTTACTGTGCACTGCTGATCTTGCTTACATGTTCATCAGTGTATGCCATAGAGTCCTTTGTAATAGAAAATATTCGAGTCGAGGGATTGCAACGAGTCACTGCTGGTGCGGTTTTTGTCGCGTTGCCCATAAAAGTTGGCGATGAAATGAATGATCAGCATTCTGCAGCTTCCATTCAGGCGCTGTACGCTACCGGCCTGTTCGATGATGTTCAGCTAAGGCGGGAGGGAAACCACCTGGTGATATCCGTGATCGAGCGTCCGACAATCGCGAGTACGGCTTTCTACGGCAACAAAAAGCTTCGCGATGAAGTCATAGAACAGGCTTTGAAACTTGGTGGCTTGAGTGCGGGCGACATATACAATCCCGAGGATGTCGATAGCTTCATCTCCGAGCTGAAACAAGCCTATGTTGAAGTAGGCCATTTTTCGGTTGAAGTCACCACCACTGTTGAGCCGTTGGAGCGTAACCGTGTAAATCTGGCTTTCAACATTTTTGAAGGCAAGGTCGCGTTGATCAAGGAGATTCGAATTGTTGGAAATGAAAAGATTTCCGATGATGACATTCGCGACATCATGAAAGTAACAACGAAAAAGACGTTTGGTTTTCTAAATCGCAATAATCGCTACAATCGCGCGAAATTGCGTGCAGATCTAGAGAGTATTGTTTCTCACTATCACAATCTAGGCCACCTAAATTTCGAGATTCTTTCTTCCCGATCATTTATAGCGGAGGATCGTCAAAGCATTCTGGTTGTGATTTCAATGTCAGAAGGTTCGCCGTTCAAATTCGGCGAAGTTCAGGTTAGAAGTTCTGACGATGTCATTCCACAGGAACGGCTCGACATGCTTGTTGAAGAACGGCCAGGCGATCTGTATTCCTTCGAGCAGGTTAGCCAAACCAGATCAAGAATCTCCAGCGAATTCGCCAATCAGGGATTTGCACGTACCCAAGTTGACCCATTGCCTACTATTCATGACGATGAACAGGTAATTGATGTGAACTATGTCGTTAAACCTGGCAAACGGACTTACGTACGAAGAATCACATTTACAGGAAATACCGTCACCGATGATGAAGTTCTTCGTCGTGAAATGCGTATCTACGAAGGTGGTGTCTATTCGGCTCAGCAGATTCAGCAATCGCGCAACCGCTTAGGAAGGTTGGGAATTTTTTCAAACGTCGATGTGCGTATAGAAGCTGTTCCGGGCGTTGAAGATCAAATCGATATTTTTGTGGAAGTTGAGGAAAGTCTGACTGGATCGGTTCTGTTTGGGGTTGGTTATAGCGAGGCCGACAAGGCCTTGCTAAGCTTCAATATTTCTCAAAGAAATCTGTTCGGAACCGGCAAACAGATTTCGATCGACACCAATTACAGCAAAGTCGATAAGGTGTTGTCAGTTGATTACACGAACCCTTACTATACCTTGGACGGCGTATCGCGTGGCTTCAACCTTCAGTATCAAGACACAGATACATCCGAATCGGATACCACTTCAATTTACCATCTTGGATTGACAGGACTAGGGGTGGATTATCTATTTCCAGTTTCGGAAGAAGGATCGTTTGGCGTGAGTGCGAGTGCCCAGCAATTCAAGTTGGATGTTATTACGGGTACTACAAACGATTACTCTATCCGAGATTATATTGCAGACAATCCCAAGGGAACTTCGGGAATCATCTTGTTGTCATATCGAAAAGATACTAGAAATAGAGCATTGTTCGCGTCAAGTGGCAGTGATTTTTCGCTGTCGACAGAATTCTCAGCAGGAGATTTGGAATACTATATTTTTGGGGCTCGGTTCGCGCGTTTCTTCCCTTTAGGTCAAGCAATGACGTTAAGATTGAGCAGTCGGCTGGACTACGGCGATGATTCAATGCCTTTCTTCCGAAATTTCTACATGTCGGGCTCTGCTGCTATGAGAGGCTTTGACAGTGGTTCGCTAGGGGCGAAGGAAATTTGCTCCACAAGCATGGATGGCACGGTGGAATATTCAGTGTGTGATAATTCCCGATCTCTCGGCGGGAACCTGCGGCTACTTGGTCGTGCCGAATTGTATCTGCCGTTTTTTGGCACCAAGGACAGCGACGACAAGCGTTTTTCAGTGTTCTTGGATATGGGTAATACTTTCATCAATTCCAATAGTGAATATGCGAAAATAGGCAGAGGTATTGGAGCGCAAGAATCCCCCAACTTCAGCAACCTCCGTGCTTCGAGCGGTCTTGTTTTTGAATGGTTGTCCCCAATTGGTCCATTTGGTATAAGTTACGGAATTCCAGTCAAAAAGAAAGACGGAGATAGACTGGATCGATTTCAGATAACGCTAGGTTACTTTCAAAATTGAAGTTTATAAAGATTTTCAAAATTTTTTCATTTAGCATTGTTGGACTCGCAAGCATTCTATTGAGTGCAGCGTCGGGTGTTTCAAGTGCAGTTGCACAAGAACAGAATCTGAAAATCGGCTATTTAGACGCCAATATTATTATTGCGCAGGCACCTCAGAGTGTAGCTGCATCTAACGAGTTGAAAAGAAAATACGCGGGTCGGGAAAACGATTTGCGTCAATTGGAATCCGAAATTCAGACAATTAACGACAAATTGAACAACCCTGTCAAATTTGAGCTTTCAGAAGAAGAAATCCTCCAACTTCAAGAAGAGTCTCGAATAAAGAACCGAGAACTCGAACGCGGTGTTGCGGAGGTCAATGAAGATTTCAATTGGGAACGAAATCAAGAACTGGAAAAACTGCAAAAAACGGTCAGTGATTTGATAGAAAGAATGGCGGAAGAGCAAAAATTTGACTTGATTGTACAGAATCCTGTCATTTGGGTGAGCGATAGGATTAACCTTACGGACGAAGTTCTAGCAGAACTTCAAGTGATGTTCGATGAAAGTGTGAAAAGTGGCCAGTGATAGTGCTCACAATAAGAAATGGACGTTGTCAGAATTAGCCGTACTTGTCGGCGGATGCGCAAAAGGTAATTTGTCAAAGACCGTTACGCATGTTGCAGAATTGCAAAATGCCACCTCTGACTCAATCACTCACTGTTCGAATTTAGCACTCTCCAGATTCTTGAAAACCACTTCGGCGGGGATTGTGATTCTGTCAGAAGGAAGGGAACTGGATTATGAAGGCGACCGCCTGATTGCTAAAAATTCGCGTGTGGCGTTCGCCCTCGTAGTGAAAGCGTTGCACGAGTTACCGAACCCGCTGCCAGGGATTCATGAATCCGCGATCATTGACGAGAGCAGCATTGTCGGCGATACCGCTCGTATCGAAGCGAATGTTGTGATTGGCAATAGTGTGCGGATTGGTGAGCGGGTTGTCATCGGTGCTGGAACCATACTAGCAGATAATATCTGCATTGGAGAAGGCACGAAATTGGATTCCAATGTGACTGTTTATTCCGGTTGCACGATTGGCAAAGATTGCAATGTCTCTGCTGGCGTAGTAATTGGCGCTTCGGGTTCAGTTATGAGTGGGACGGAGAGAGATGGGTGTCTGTCCAGAACATTGGAGCGGTGGTAATTGGGAATGAAGTCGATATTGGTGCGAGTACGTCCATTGATAGAGGCTCAATCAGAAATACCTGCATAGGAAATGGAGTCAAAATTGATAACAATGTTCAAATTGGACACAATGTCGAGATCGGGGAGCATTCGATGATTGTCGGTAATGTCGGGATCGCAGGCAGCGTCAAAATAGGCCGGCGATGCATTGTAGGCGGTCAATCTGCAATTGCCAGTCATGTCAATGTCGTGGATGACGTTGTCATTCAGGCAGCCAGCTTAGTGACAAAATCTCTTACCGAACCCGGTACCTATTCCAGCAGTCTGCCGGCGAGAAAGGCGAGCGACTGGAAACGTACCTTAAGCAAACTGAACAAGTTGCAGTCATCGAGTTCTTAAATCTACTCGCTTCTAAGCTGACATCATTGTGCGTTCTTAACGTTCAGGTAAAATTTGAAACATGCCTTCACTATCCGTAACTGAAATTCGCGAACTTCTGCCACATCGGTATCCAATGCTGATGATTGATCGGGTACTTGACTATTCCGATGACCGGCTGGTTGCGATCAAAGCCGTCACGTCAAACGAACCTGTTTTTCAGGGCCATTTTCCTCACTGGCCGATCTTTCCAGGAGTGTTGATATTGGAGGCTATGGTGCAGGCCTCTGCGGTCATGGCAAGTCTTGCTCTTGGAGCAAAGGCAGATGACAATCGAGTGTACCTGTTCGCAGGAATCGACAAAGCCCGTTTTAAACAGCCGGTGGTTCCAGGAGATTGCATCGAGATCGAGACTCGGTCGGTTCGCAGAATTCGAGACATTTGGAAAACCGCTGCAGAAGCGAAAGTAGGTGATGTTGTAGTCTGCAGTGCTGAGTTGTTGTTTACTTTCCAGGAATTGTGAATGATCGACCCAAGGGCAATTGTTGCATCGAATGCAAAGATTGGCCAAAACGTAAAAATTGACGCGTTTGTGATCATTGAGGATGATGTCGAAATCGGGCCGGGTTCTTGGATTGGCAGTCATTCGGTCATTCGTAGTCACACCGAAATCGGATCAGGAAACCGAATTCACGAATTCGCTGTTATAGGTGGAGAGCCTCAATCCTTTCATTATGCCGGTGAATCGACAACGCTGAAGATTGGCAACAACAACATCATACGGGAATTCGTAACGATCAGCCGCGGAACCTCTGCTGGTCGCGAAATAACGCGAATTGGCGACGACAACATGTTGATGGCCTATTCCCATATTGCCCATGACTGTGAACTCGGCAACAACTGCATATTTGCCAATGGTTGCAGTCTCGCAGGCCACGTTACGGTAGGAAATTACGCATTTCTCGGTGGATTCACCATGGTTCATCAGAATTGCAGAATTGGTTCTTATTGCATGACTGGTATCAACACAGTGCTGCGTCAGGATGTAGCACCGTACTTGATGGTTACCGGCAATCCTGCGCAAGTAGTGTCAATCAACACTCGCGGTTTGAAGCGTAATGGATTCAGTTCGCAATCAATTTCTGCTCTAAAAAAGGTTTTTAAGTTGTACTTCCGCGACAAAGTCGGTGTTGAAACTCTGCGCAACGAATTGAATGAACAAATAAGGGAAGATGACTATGTAATTGATCTGATCGAATTTCTTGCATGCACCGAACGTGGAGTTGTGCGTAACATCTACAAACAATAGCTATATTGTCCTGCGGGTATCGGTCCGGCTAGACGAATCGTAGTGGAACTGATTCAAGAAAGCGAAGATGAAACAGATAATTATGGTCGCAGGCGAAGCATCCGGAGACTATCTCGGTGCGAATCTTATTCGTGCGTTGAAAGAACGGAAGCTCGAGTTTGAAGTATCTGGAATCTGTGGGCCGGCGATGGTTAAAGAAGGCGCTACCGCTTTGCATACTATTGATAGTCTCAACAGTATTGGATTTGACGGGCTATTCGGTCGAATTCGAAACATTCTTCAGATTCGAAAGCAGTTGATTCGCAAGCTTCTTCAGCAAAAACCGGACATCTATATCGGCATTGATGCGCCAGATTTCAATATTGAGGTTGAAACAAGACTCCGAAGAGTGGGAATTCCCACTGTTCAATATGTAGCGCCGACAATCTGGGCATGGCGCGCCTATCGAATTCACAAAATCAAGCGTGCAGTATCCAGAATTCTAACGATCTATCCATTTGAGAGTCAGCTCTATGAGAAAGCCAGTGTACCCTACACTTACATCGGCCACCCGCTTGCTGACGAAATCTGTCAGAGAAATTCTGCAGATATTAGGAAGAAATTCGGATATTCGGAAACTCACAGAGTGATCGCCATCCTGCCCGGTAGCCGCGTTGCGGAAGTCAATCAATTGGCGTCGGTTTTTGTTCAGACTGCTTCGAATTTGGCGCAAACTGATCGAGAATTGAAATTCATCACACCGATTGCAAATGACAAAATTCGCGCAATCTTTGAAAACATAGTTGAGCAAATTGCACCAGCGGTATCCATTCAACTAGTTGATGGAGATTCCCTTGATGTCATGGCGAGCGCGGATGTAGTGTTGCTTGCCTCAGGAACCGCAGCTCTTGAAGCGGCATTGTCCGGTAAGCCGGTAGTGGTTGCGTACCGAGTTTCAATTCCCACTCTGCTAATGTTGAAACTGTTTCAAAAAGTCAAACACTACTGTGTACTGAACCATTTGGGAGATGTTCCCGTGATTCCTGAATTCATGCAAAGCAATTGTACGGTTGATAACCTGGAGCGCGAGGTTTCAAGGTTTCTGAACGACGCAAAGTATCGAGATCAAATTATTTCAAAATTTGATGAATTCCGCCTACAGTTGCGACGAGGCGCAAATGGTAAAGCAGCAGATGAGATCATGAGAATTCTTGAACGGTGAATATCGAAAGAACTGCAGGGGTAGATGAAGCTGGGCGAGGGGCTCTGGCAGGACCGGTAGTTTCCGCGGCAGTCGTGCTTGGACCGGAAACCAAGATTGAAGGGTTGACTGATTCGAAAAAACTGAATCGAGCGACCCGTGAACGACTGGCAACGGAAATCAAGAAAAGATGTGTTTGCTGGTCGATTGGCAGCAGCAGTGTTGAGGAAATTGATCAACTGAATATTCTTCAGTCGACGATGCTTTCAATGAAACGGGCCATTGAGTCATTGAGCATTCGACCAAGCAAAGTTCTTATCGACGGCAATCGAATTCCACTGATCAACATTCCAGCACAAGCGATTGTCAAGGGTGATCTTCATGTGGCGGAAATTTCCGCGGCATCGGTGCTCGCCAAAGTTACGCGGGATACAATCATGTTTGAATATGCAGCCAAGTTTCCCGAATATGGATTTGAAAGACATGTAGGATACGGTACTGCCCTGCATCTTGAATCGCTAAGCAACTACGGAGTGACGCCTCTTCACCGAACTACTTTTTCTCCAGTTCGAAAAGCAATGGACAGTCGAGGGCAGCTAAATTGAGCTTCGTTCACTTACGTGTACACACGGAATACTCCGTGTCGGACAGCATCATCAAGGTGCAAGAACTAGTGTCACGAGTGGTTGAGTTCGGAATGCCTGCCGTCGGCGTAACGGAAATTCACAATGTTTTCAGTGCAATCAAGGTCTATTCGACGTGTCTGCAAATGGGTGTGAAACCCATAATTGGCGTCGAGGTACCAATCGAAAACGACGACAACCCTGTGTCACCTCATTACCTTGTATTGCTATGTCAGAACATTGAAGGCTACAGGGCCATGTGTGAGTTGCTGAGTAAAGCGCATGATCAGACGAGGAATGGCGGAGTCCTTCAAGTCAAAAAGAAGTGGCTGACGCCAAGCTCTTGTGCAGGCTTGATCGCTCTCTCCGCTGCACAGCAGGGAAAAATTGGACAAAAACTGATTCACGACAGATTTGACGAAGCCCGCCAGACACTGCAAGAGTATCTGGTAATTTTTCAAGACCGATTCTATTTGGAAATTTCGAGAGTAGGGGGTGCATCTGAGGGTGTATACGGAGATGGCATTGCGGAACTTGCAGAGTCGACAGATACACCCATCGTCGCCACCCATCATCCTCGCTTTTTGAATAAGGATGATTTTGGCAAGCACGAAATCAAGGTGTGCATTCAGGACCATACTGTGCTGTCAGATACACTGCGGCGCAAGGACTTCACTGTTCAGCAGTATTTGTGCTCTTCCGAAGAGATGGTGGAGAAATTTTCTGATATTCCAGCTGCAATCGACAATTCCGTTGAAATTGCCAAACGCTGCAATCTTCAATTTGAAACGAACAAGTTGCACATGCCAGCCTATCCGCAGACGATAGAGGAACCGAGCATTGACGAGTATCTTGGAAAATTGAGCAGGAAGGGACTTCAAGAGCGTCTGGGTGACCGCACTGATGAACGGTATGAGGTTCGTCTTGAGGAAGAACTCAACATCATATATGAAACGGATTATGCAGGCTACTTTCTTATCGTAGCGGAAATTATCGATTGGGCCAAGAAGAAAGGAATTCCAGTTGGCCCTGGTCGAGGTTCCGGAGCAGGATCACTTGTTGCCTACTGCCTGAACATCACGACGGTTGACCCGATTGAGCATGATTTAATTTTTGAGCGATTCTTGAATTCTCACCGAGTTTCTCCGCCGGATTTCGATATAGATTTTTGTGTCAATGACAGAGACAACGTAATCGACCATGTTTCGGACACCTATGGAAAAGATCAGGTTGCACAAATTGTCACCTATAACACCATGGCCGCAAGGGCAGCGATCAGAGATGTAGGAAGGGCACTGAAACCGGACTATCTGTTCTATGATGAAATTGCACGGCTAATCCCCCGAGATCTCAATATTACTTTGGCCCAAGCGATGGTGAGAAATTCCGAGTTGAGGCGTCGTTACGAAAAGGAACCGAGGGTCAAGGAGTTGATTGATTCAGCTCAAACTCTGGAAGGTATGATTCGCAATGTCAGCAAACATCCTGGCGGCGTAGTGATTGCACCATCGAGGATTGCAAATTTTTCCGCACTGTTTGCGGACAGCGACGGTGGCAGAGATGTAACTCACTTCGATAAAGATGATCTTGAAGCGATTGGTCTGGTTAAGTTCGATTTTCTAGGCTTGACAACACTGACCACCATTGCCCACACCTTAAACAACTTGCACGCAAAGCAGGTTAAATCGGCACCGAGTTCTGGTGAAGCGATTCCGATGAATGACAAAAAAACTTTCGAATACATCTGTACCGGCAGGACAGTCGGAATCTTCCAGCTAGAGTCAAAAGGAATGCAGCGACTGATTCTTTCGATGCAGCCAAGCGAATTCAATGATCTTGTTGCTCTGCTGGCACTGTTTCGGCCCGGGCCACTGCAGACTAACATGGATCAGATGTATATTGAAAATAGAAAAAATAAAAAATACAAGGTCATACACAAAGATTTGAAAGAAATACTTGACCAATCGCATGGTGTCATTCTATATCAGGAACAAGTCATGAAAATTGCCCAGGTCATGTCCGGATATTCGCTCGGGGAGGCGGATATTCTGCGCTGGGCAATGGGAAAGAAGGTCAAGAAGGAAATGCAGTCGCAACGCAAGCGGTTTGTCAAAGGTGCTATGGAAAAAGGTTATAAAGAGAAACTGGCGACTGATGTGTATGACCTGATAGAGAGTTTCGGAGGTTATGGCTTCAATAAATCACATTCAGTTGCTTATGCAATTCTGGCGTACCGCACTGCGTATCTGAAAACACACTTCCGTACCGAATACTTGGCTGCCTGCATGACGGTGGATATAAAACAAGATACGATCGTAAAGATTTTCAATGACGCAAAAAATCAGGGAATCCGTTTTATTCCTCCTGACATCAATCAGAGTGAATTCGGATTTGCAGCCATTAGTGACAACGAAATTCTGTATGGGCTCGGTGCCTTGAAGCAAATTGGCGCTTCAGTCGTGGAATCCATTGTAGAGGCAAGAAACCAAGGCGGTGCATTCAAGAATTT
Organism: Arenicellales bacterium; assembly: GCA_965219265.1. Lineage (GTDB taxonomy): Bacteria > Pseudomonadota > Gammaproteobacteria > Arenicellales > JAJDZL01 > JAJDZL01. The sequence continues at coordinate 1,391,208 of OZ244730.1, read as the reverse complement.
AAAGGATTTTTGTATACGTATCAACCTGAATCAAGTTGGCAAAGCGGCGTGTCAGGCTTTAATCAATGCAGGTTCTTTCGATTCAATCGATCCCAATCGTGCGCAACTGCTCAAGCATTTGGACAGCGCCTACGGAATGGCGCAACAAAGAGCCGAAGAAATAAATTCCGGACAGATGAGTTTTTTTGGCGGGCAAAATGATGTCGAAGAGAGTGTTGTGCTGGAAAGAGTCAAACCGTGGTCGCGAGGAGAACTGCTTCGACGGGAGTATGCCATTCTCGGTCTATACGTGAGCGGGCACCCGTTTGAACGATATGAGAGCGAACTGAGCACTTTGGTGACGGCAGGAAGAGTTGCCGAAATTAAAATGAACACGCCGGAAATGATGACTATTTGCGGATGGGTTGTAGATTTACAGATTGTCGATGCAAAAAAAGGCGGCAGCAATGCCTACTTCGACCTTCAAAATGCCTCCGGGAATTTGTCAGTGGCTGTCTATTCCGAAGTATTTGAGCGATATTCTCATCGGCTCAAGGACAATCAACCCGTCGTTGTAGCGGGTTCAATGGTCAGGTTGAATTCAAACAGCGAAACCAGATTTGTTGCGAAGAGTGTTTATGATTTGGCGACAATTCGAAAGTCTCCGTTGGCACAAGTCGTTTTTAAGCTCGGGCACGGTAAGGTACAATATAGTCAAATACTTAGGGTTAAAGAAGTTGTCGAACTGTATTCAGGGGGCAAACATCGGATTCGTGTTGACTACATCTCCGAGCGCGGAACCCAAGCGCGTTATTCATTAGACGACAATTGGCGTATAGAGATAAGTGACGAACTGTTGGACAATTTAAGAAACATTGTTGGTGATGAGTGCATACTCGCGGACTATTCAAGAGTTCAGTTGGAAATTAACTGATTTTGCTGGACTTTGGCAGTAAACCGATTTCGCGTGGGCATGCAGAGGAGTTGAAATTGTGACAGTATTTCTGGAATTTGAAAAATCTGTTGCCGAAATTAATGCAAAAATTGAAGAACTTCGGCGAGTCAACGACGACTCTGGAGTCGATCTTTCCGATGAAATCTCACGACTGGAGAAAAGAAGCACTAAGCTGACTCAATCGATCTTTGCTTCGCTTACTCCATGGCAAGTTACACAGTTGGCGCGTCATCCGCTACGCCCCTATACATTGGACTACATAGAAAGAATCTTTACGGATTTCCAGGAAATTCATGGAGATCGGACTTTTGCAGATGACCCAGCGATTGTAGCGGGACTGGCACAACTCAATGGACAGGGTGTAGCAGTAATTGGACACCAAAAGGGAAGAGATACAAATTCCAAACTGGCTCGTAATTTTGGCATGCCGAAACCGGAAGGCTACAGGAAAGCTCAGCGCGTAGTCAAGCTTGCTGAACAGTTTGAGTTACCTGTATTTACTTTTATTGATACACCTGGAGCTTATCCTGGACTGGAAGCGGAAGCCCGAGGCCAGTGTGAGGCGATCGCGTCGATTTTGTTGACTTCTGTCAAAGCCAGATGTCCGATTATTGCGTCGGTGATTGGAGAAGGAGGTTCAGGTGGAGCGCTTGCTATAGGAATTGCGGATCATGTGTTAATGCTTGAGTATTCAACTTATTCAGTCATTTCACCAGAAGGGTGTGCATCCATTTTATGGAAAGATGCTGGTAAAGCTTCGGACGCAGCAGAGGTAATGGGGCTAACATCGCAGGCATTGGCGGAGAACGGGCTAATTGATGCAATCGTTACCGAACCTTTGGGTGGTGCTCATCGAGATTACGATGAAGCGGCGAAAAGGTTAAAAGACCAGTTGGAAAGCGGATTCGATGAAGTATCGGCTCACTCAACTGATCAACTTCTTTCACTTCGTCACAAACGGCTGATGTCGTACGGAGAGTTTCAGCCTGTAAGTTGAGTTAGTCCTAACAGATGACGACTCAGCGGGGACTAGCGTTATTTGAGAACTTCGATCAACTTAGACGTAGTGGATCGGTGTAACGTCTGAAAATTCTTCCTTCTTACATTGACAAATCTAGAATCCAGTAACCTGATCGACGTCTTATCCGATGTTGTGGAGGTAAATGGAGGCACTGCCTTCCTGGTCGCATATAGCGGCGGTGTGGATTCTTCGGTTCTGTTACATCTGCTGCACAGTGCGCTAACCAACTACAGCTTTTCATTGACAGCCCTGCACATTGACCACGGCATTCATCCTCAATCCGGTAGTTGGCTGGAACATTGTGCCGAATTCTGTCACTCGCTTGGAGTCAATTTCAAGTCGACTCAGCTAAGCTTATCTCAACAATCCGAGAAAATCAGTGAAGACGATGCTCGAATTGCCCGTTATGCATGGCTGGAAGCGCAAACTGAAAAGGGTGATGTTCTTTTAACTGCACATCACCAGAATGATCAGGCTGAAACTTTTCTACTCAATCTTATGCGCGGATCTGGCGCTAGAGGGCTATCTGCAATTCAGGTATCTAGGAAATTCGGCAATGGTTTGCTTGTTCGCCCCATGTTGAAAATTTCAAGAAGTCAGATTCTAGAATACGCAGCCGAGCATGAGTTGAGTTATATAGAAGATCCGGCAAATTCAGATTTGCAGCACAATCGCAACTATATGCGTCAAGTAGTCATCCCTTCTCTGGAACAGCGTTGGCCGTCGGCGGTTGAACTGATCAGTCATTCGGCTGCTCTCCTTGTCAATTCACGGAATCTGCAAGCAAGTCTCGCGCAGATGGATGCTGAATCCTGTAAATCTGAAGGTACAGGGTTTCTTAGCATTGGCTATCAGTTGAGTTTAGGTAAATTCCGTCTGCTTGATGAAGCTCGGCAAGTCAACTTGATTCGTTACTGGACGAAATTCCATTCGTTGCCGGAACCCGGCCAGCAGATTATTGAAAATTTCCTAGACAAGGTTATCTCCAGGTGCAGCAAATTCATGGAAGTCGGCAGTGATGAATTAGGCTATCGAATCTACCTCTATCAAAATAATCTCTATCTTGCCAGAGCACGATGTTATCCCAACACCGATCGATCGATTGCATGGAATTTGAGAGATGCATTGCCACTGGATTCTCTAGGGCTGAAACTCATTCCAATCCATTCCGTTGGAGAAGGGCTAAGTTTTAATCGAGTCATGGAAAATCTTTCCATTCGATTTCGAATTGGAGGCGAAAAGATCAGACTTCCGCAGCGTAATCATTCGACTTCACTGAAGAAATTGTATCAGGAGTATTCGATACCTCCTTGGGAGCGCAAAGTGCTGCCGCTTGTCTATTGTGGTGATGAACTGGCCGCCATTGCAGCTTGGATGGTGTCGGAGCGGTATCAGGCGAAAGAAAGTGAGCACAGTATTTCTTTCGCTCTTGAACAAATTCCCGTTGCCAAGCGTGCTGAGGATACTGCCTAATTCGGAGAAACAGGACAATTGACATCGATACGGTAAACCTGTAAGTCGCATATAATTGCAAGGCATGAATAGACAAGTAGATTGGAAAAGTCAAAATTTGAATTCGCTTTCCTGCCAAGTTGCGAGCCCGGCCGCATCATCTATCTGAAAGATGATTCTTCTCACATTCTTTAGTTGGCTAAACTGTTCCAAATCAATCTGAAGTGCCGAAGTTTGTATTTGTAACTGGTGGCGTGGTTTCCTCCCTGGGAAAGGGGATTGCTTCTGCTTCTCTGGCTGCTTTGCTGGAAGCACGCAAGATATCAGTTACACTGATCAAGCTTGATCCCTATATCAACGTTGATCCCGGCACCATGAGCCCCTTTCAGCATGGTGAAGTATTCGTTACTGTTGACGGGGCGGAAACTGATTTAGATCTCGGTCATTATGAACGATTCGTCAATGTGCCGATGAAGCAGGTCAACAATTTCACAACCGGTAGAGTCTACGAAAGAGTGATTCGTCGAGAGCGAAGGGGAGATTACCTAGGAAAGACCGTTCAGGTGATTCCTCATATTATTGATGAAATAAAAGCGTGCATCTATGAAGGGGCGGGAGATCACGAGGTGGTGTTTGTCGAAATTGGTGGTACCGTCGGAGATATTGAATCGTTGCCGTTTCTGGAGACTATTCGTCAGATGCGCATCGAACTAGGCACAGAAAATACTCTTTTTGTTCATCTTACTCTGGTACCAACGCTGGAGTATGCAGGTGAAATCAAGACCAAGCCAACTCAGCACTCGGTCAAAGAACTTCGTAGCATCGGTATACAGCCAGACATACTTCTTTGTCGCACGGAAGTCCAGTTACCGGACTCAGCCAGAAACAAGATTGCGCTGTTTACCAATGTCGCCGAAGACTCGGTGATCTCAGCACTTACGACTAACAACATTTACTCCATACCGCAGCTGTTTCATGAACAGGGAGTGGACGGTTTAATCGTGGATCGACTGAACATTTCTGCAGATTCCATTGATCTTTCCGAGTGGCAGAATGTTGTGGACAGAAGTCAGAATACTTCCGACAACGTAGTCATCGCATTCGTTGGAAAGTACATGGACATTGCAGACTCCTACAAATCACTGGCAGAGGCGATCATACACGCAGGAATGCAAACCCGTACAAAGATTGAAATTATGTACGTTGATGCAGAAAATGTAGAGACGGAAGGTGTTGGGCTACTTTGTGCAGCGGACGCAATTATCGTTCCAGGAGGTTTTGGACAAAGAGGAACCTGTGGCAAGATAAATGCAGTCAAGTATGCTCGATTAAACGACATCCCCTATCTTGGAATCTGTCTTGGTATGCAGATTGCTATGATCGAATTCGCACGAAATGTACTGAATCTGGAAGGTGCTCATAGCACAGAATTTGACTTAAACACCCCACACCCCGTTATCGCGCTGGTGTCAGAATGGCGAACTTTGGATGGAGTGCTTGAAACAAGGACTGAAAATGACCAGATGGGAGGCACGTTGCGGCTTGGTGCTCAAAGTGCAACGCTGTCACCGAATTCATTTGTGCAAAATATCTATGGTCAGAGCACAATACAGGAACGCCATCGTCATCGCTATGAATTCAATAATCAATATCGCGCACAGTTCGATAAAGCCGGAATGAAGTTTTCAGGACTGTCCGTCGATGACTTGGTTGAAACAGTGGAACTGCCTTCGCACAAATGGTTTGTTGGTTGCCAGTTTCATCCAGAATTTACTTCAACGCCTCGCAATGGTCATCCTTTGTTCACTAATTTTGTCGAAGCTGCTCGCCAACACAGGCACTCGGCAACCATCCCCCAAAGAGTTGCTGTCCATTGAAAATTGCAGGTAGTTCGGTCGGTGTGAACAAACCGTTATTTTTGTTCGCAGGACCTTGCGTGATCGAGTCTGAAGCATTCGCATTCGATACCGCTGGCGAAGTCAAACGGATATGTGATAGCCTTTCCATTCCATTCGCCTACAAATCGTCGTACGACAAGGCCAACAGGACGTCAATCGATTCATTTCGAGGACCCGGCGTGGACGAGGGACTTGAAATTCTATCTGCAATCAGGACGAGAATGGAAATTCCAGTGCTGACAGATGTCCATGCACCAGCGGAGGCGAAGAAGGCGGCTGAGTATGTTGACATCATTCAAACCCCGGCCTTTCTGTGTCGTCAAACCGATTTAATTACAACCGCGGCTTCCACCGGTAAAATTGTGAACATCAAGAAAGCTCAGTTTTTGTCTCCGCATGAGATGAAACATGTTGTTGACAAGGCAGTTCGGGCAGGTGGTGAAGACCGTGTATTAGTCTGCGAACGCGGATCAAGTTATGGTTGGAACAATCTTGTTGTGGATATGCGATCTCTCGCCATTATGCGAGAAACCGGGTGCCCTGTAGTATTTGATGCAACCCATTCTGTTCAGTTGCCTGGAGGCAGTAATGGTGCATCAGGAGGGCAGAGGGAATTCGTTCCAGCTTTGGCACGCGCAGCTGTTGGATGCGGTATTGCTGGATTGTTTATCGAAACGCATCCTGACCCGGATTCCGCGCCGAGCGACGGCCCGAATTCGTGGCCGCTTCAATCGTTGGCTGCGTTGCTTGAAGATCTTATGGAAATTGATTTCGTAGTCAAAAATCGAATCAAAGTTTACTGATACATAAAATAGCGGAGCTAATGAGTACTGTAACAATTTCACACATACGGGCTCTTGAGATTCTGGATTCCCGAGGAAACCCTACGGTAGAAGCAGAAGTGGTCTTGAGCGATGGTTCCCGCGGCTGGGCGGCAGTGCCGTCAGGTGCATCGACGGGTGTCAGGGAAGCGGTTGAACTGCGCGATGGTGACAAGAGTCGTTTTGCCGGTAAAGGTGTACAGATTGCAGTTTCGAATGTAAACACCGAAATTGCCAAGAAATTACACGACGCGAACCCATTTGATCAATTTGCTATCGACAAGGCAATGATAGATCTGGATGGAACAGACAACAAGAGTCGACTTGGAGCAAATGCCATCCTGTCTGCCTCAATGGCAACTGCACGAGCCGCAGCAAATTCCAGAAATCTCCCCCTGTATCAGTATCTCGGAAGCGAAAAATCAACGACGTTGCCGATTCCATATTTCAATATCCTGAATGGTGGGTCGCATGCAAACAACAACATTGATGTTCAGGAGTTCATGATTGTTCCTTTGGGTGCGTCGAATTTCAGCGAAGGGCTGCAGGCTGGAGTAGAGATTTACCATTCTCTGAGACAATTGCTGAATATGCGAGGCTACAGTACCGCAGTCGGAGATGAAGGGGGGTTTGCACCGAATTTGAACTCAAACGAGCACGCATTGCATATTATTTGTGAGGCGATCGAACGGGCCGGTTTTATACCGAGCAAGGAGATCGGAATCGCACTTGATGTTGCGAGCTCTGAACTCAGAAAAGATGACCACTATTATTTGGCTTCCGAAGATATCGACTTAACCGCCGATGAACTGACTGACTATCTGGAATCTTGGGTTGATCGCTTTCCCATTATTTCAATTGAAGATGGGATGGCAGAACAGGATTGGGAAGGATGGCGCTCGCTAAGCGCTCGGCTCGGAAAACGCGTTCAACTAGTAGGTGATGATGTCTTTGTTACCAATCCAGCAATTCTGCGAGAAGGAATCGAACAATCCATCGGCAACGCAATTCTGATCAAACTGAATCAGGTCGGAACTCTGACTGAGACATTGGAGACTATCCGCATAGCGCAGGCAGCGGGCTACGGCGTCATGATTTCACACAGGTCTGGTGAAACAGAGGATGCAGCAATTGCTGATCTGTCAGTGGCAACAACTGCTAGCCAGATCAAAACCGGTGCTCCTTGTCGTTCCGAGAGAACGGCAAAATATAATCGTTTGCTGCAAATAGAATCGCAGCTTGGCGGCGGAGCAATTTATCCCACTGGCAATCTATAGTACGAGGTTGAGCTTTGAGTAGACGAAAGAAAAATTTATTCGCATTCATTGTAGTCGCAGCGTTGGCGATTGGATTACAGTATACGTTCTGGTTCGGAAAACATTCAGTTTCAACTTTGAAGGAAACTCGATCGTTAATTGAATTGGAAACTGCCCACAAAAAAGAAATTACGAAAAGAAACAATATTGTGAAAGCGGAAATTATCGATCTGAAAACTGGTGATGAGACAATGGAAGAGCGAGCTAGAATGGAACTGGGACTAGTTAAGGATGGTGAGACATTCTATCGGATTGTCGAGACCGAATGAGTCTTCCAATATCGGACTAAGAGTGGTATCGGTGGGCAACAAAAATTAGTAAAATCTAAAAAATCTGACGTGTACCCATCATGAATGTTGAAGAACTGGACCAGTGCGCGGAAGAATACCCAATTGTTAGAGATAAAGCTTAGAATCAGGAGATCAATGCAACATTGACTAACAGTTTCTGATTCGGCAGTGCAAACGCAAGTTTGATTTATTCAACGATTTTTCGCATCGCCAAATTCATTCCAAAGGCATCAACGAAGGGCATTCAACTCAGTCGCCTGCAGAGCGCAAAGCAATTTCAGTTTGGTTATTTGTCCTGTGTGTGCTGATATTTTTCGTTATCCTCATTGAGCGATTTACACGCCTTACAAATTCTGAATGGTCAATAGTTAACTGGGCGCCAGGACTAGTCCGAGGTACAAACCGCGTTTTCTGACTGTTTAATTCACGTAATTCTGGGAACCATCGTGGTATGGACATGCCACCAGATGATCATTGGTCAAACTCTGTAATTCTGGTCGCAACTTGCGACAGTCCTGCCTCGCTTGAGGACATCGACTTGCAAAAACACAGCCGTCAGGTGGATTGAGAGGGGATGGAAGCTCACCTTTTAAGATTGTTCGTGGACGTAACCGCTCTTCTATTGGGTCTGGGACGGGAACCGAAGAAATTAGCGCCTTGGTATATGGGTGGTGTGGTTGCGTTACTAATTTGCGGGCAGGGGCGACTTCCATTGTCTGACCAACGTACATTACTAGGATTCGCGTGGATATATGCTTGATAATGCTCATATCATGGGCGATTACAATCATCGCCAATCCAAAATCTCGTTGCAGGTCCTGTAAAAGGTTGACAACCTGAGCTCGAACCGATACATCCAGAGCGGCAACCGGTTCATCGCAGATTACCAACTTTGGCTTCAAAATTAGCGCGCGTGCAATCCCGATTCGCTGACATTGTCCGCCGGAAAATTCATGTGGATATCGGTTGACAAGGTTCGGCAACAGACCGACGCGTTCCATCTGATTTCTAACTCTTGATTTTACTTCTGAATTGTCTAGTTTACGTTCGTGCGTACGCAGCGGCTCAGCTATGATCTGACCGACAGTCATGCGAGGATTCAGGGCTGCGAGAGGATCTTGAAACACCATCGGCATTTCTTTTCGAACTCGACGTCGAGTTTCGAGATCTAGTGTTGCGAGATCAGTACCATTCCATAAAATTCTTCCAGTACTGATGGGTGCTGTTCCTACAATTGCTCTGACTAGAGTTGTTTTGCCGGAACCGCTTTCACCTACAACACCAAGCGTTTCGTGTTCTCTGACTTCTAACGAAACTTGGTTTACTGCTGTAAGTGCCTTAGGCGGTGTCCACGGCCAGTCATTTCGCTCAGAAACTTGGTAGTTAACTGTGAGATTCTCTACTTGAAGCAGTGGATTCATTGCTCAAATGTCTCAACGTTTAAGTGACACGCACGGGTTCGCTCGCCAATTACTTCGATTATTGGGCGCAATTCCTTGCAGACAGGCAAACGAAATTTACATCGGGGCTCAAAAGGACAACCTTCCCATTTTATTCTTGCGTCGAGTGGGTCGCCGGGGATAACCACTAGTTTTTCACTGTCACGGTCAAGACGAGGCACCGCTTCGAGCAACGCAACCGTGTAAGGGTGATTAGGTGCTGCAAATATGTCGTCTGTGGGCCCCGACTCCATAATCTGTCCACCATACATAACAATGATTCGGTCACTCATTCCTGCGACAAGGCCGAGGTCGTGAGTGATGATCAGAATTGCCGTTTTGAATTCCCGTCGAATCTTCTTTAACAATTCAACAATCTGTGCCTGAATAGTAACGTCCAGTGCTGTGGTTGGTTCATCAGCGATCAGAATTCTCGGTCGACATAATAGAGACATTGCAATCAATATGCGTTGTCTCATTCCCCCTGAACATTCGTGCGGAAACATACTAATACGTTCTTTGGAATCTGGTATTTGAACTGCTTCAAGCATTTCAATACAGACTTCCAGCGCTTTCGGTTTTGATAAGTTACGGTGATAGGTCAAAACTTCTGTCATCTGTTCCGAAATACGCATGTAAGGATTGAGCGATGTCATTGGATTTTGAAATATCATCGCAATTTGTGTAGCTCGAATTTTGACTAATTCCGCTTCCGATAGAGCCAACAGATCTACTCCATCAAAGAACGCCGAACCCTTGGACTCTGCGTTTCTGGAAAGAAGCCCCATTGTTGCGTAAGCTGTCTGGCTCTTACCTGACCCGCTTTCACCCACGATGGAGAGTATCTCACCCTCATTAAGTTCAAAACTAACTCCGTTTACGGCGTGAACCGATGTAGTAGCTGTTTTGAAAACGACTTCGAGATCGCGAACCTCAAGTAAACTCATTTACAGTCTATCCTTCGGGTCGAGTGCGTCACGCATGCCATCTCCCATGAAGAAAAAGCCGAACAATGTGATAGTAAAAAAGAAAAGAGGGAAGCCGAGTTGCCAGAGTGTGCCATACTGCATTTGTGCTGACCCACTACTAATCAGAGCGCCGAGTGAAGTATTTGGTTCCTGTACCCCCAGCCCAAGAAAGCTGATGAAGCTTTCATAAAGAATAATATTGGGAACCAACAATGTCGCATAGACAACAACGATGCCCAATAAATTTGGGATGATGTGTCGAAGAATGATATGGATTGGTCGAACACCGCTTACCACCGCATTTTCTACAAACTCGCGAGTTTTAATGCTAAGTGTCTGACCACGAACAATTCGCGCCATATCAAGCCACGAAACCAATCCAATGCCAATGAACAGAAGTATGATCGAACGGCCAAAGACGACCAGTAGCAGGATTAGCACGAACATGTATGGAATCGACATTGCGACATCCACGAGCCGCATCATGAAACTGTCGATTCTACCTCCAAAGTAACCTGCGATTGCACCGTACAGCGTACCTACAATGACTGCGATAAGTGAACCGATGATTCCAACCATCATGGATACACGCGCACCAAGTGCGGTGCGAGTGAATAGATCACGTCCTAATTCATCGGTACCGAAGAGGTGTACCTTTGAAGGTTTTCCCATGGTTTCGACATTGCCTAGAACACTCCAATCTATTGTTTCCCCGGCCCATCCCGACACGTTAGGACCAAATATGGAAAAAGTTCCTACCAGTATCAGCATGATTAAACTTGCGACTGCCGCACGATTTTTGGTAAATCGGAGACGAGCATCCTGCCACAATGAACGATGGTCATCATTCGCAAATGAATTGATGGTTTCAGATTGTAGTCGACGAATTGGAGTCATCAGATTATGAAACTACAGTGTCTCAATATCGAATTCTTGGATCAATCCAGGCGTAAGCAATATCGACCAACAGATTGAAAAGTACTGTCAAAGTACCTGTCAGAATAGTAATACCCATAATCAGGGAATAATCTCGGTTAATTGCGGCATTAACGAAATACTGTCCAATCCCTCCCGTTGAGAAGTACATGTCGATTACGACGGAACCAGTGATCAAGCCGACAAAGGTAGGACCGAGATACGATATGACTGGGAGCATCGTCGGCTTCAAGGCATGGCGAAACACGATGTGGTACATTGGCAGTCCTTTGGATCGCGCTGTGTAAATGAAATCTGCGGTGAGCACTTCCAACATGGATGAACGTGTGATTCTGGCAATTGATGCCATAAAGCTTGTAGAAAGAGCTATCACCGGCATGATGAGATAAGGTAGTTCCCCACCCTGCCAACCGCCACCGGGCAACCAACCGAGCCAGAGCGTAAAAATCAGGACTAGAATTGGCGCCATGACAAAATTTGGCAATACTTGGGCACCAATCGAAACTCCGACCGCAAAATAGTCAAGCCAGGAGTTCTGTCGCATTGCCGCAGCGATACCAAGTGCCACACCTACAGTTACGGCGACGACAAAAGAAAGAAATCCGTAGGTTAGAGTTACTGGAAATCCCTGTGCAATAATGTCGTTTACCGAACGGTCACGATAGATAAATGACGGGCCGAAATCGAAATGTATGACGATGTTCCAGATATATCGAGAAATTTGTTCATAAAACGGTCGATTCAGTCCGTACATTGCTTCAATGTTAGCCAAAGTCGCCTCCGGCAATGGGCGTTCACCCGAAAACGGACTACCGGGAGCAAGATACATCACGATGAACGAGAATACGATCAGCGCAAAAATCGTCGGTACAGATACCAGTATCCTACGAAGAATATAGGATGTCATTGAAGTGCTGTTTTATTGGTTCTAGTTGTTGACGCGATAGAGGTTTTTTGAATACCACAGCTGCTGAACATTGTCATATGACCAGCCCTTAATGTGAGGCTTGAGCATGAACACGCTGGTGTAGTGATAGATTGGAATCAACGCCATTTTATCGGCGAGGATCAGTTCTACTTTCGTATAGTTATCCTGCGGGTTGCTCAGTGTCTTCGATTCCTTCATCAGACGATCGACTTCCGCATTGGAAAATTTTCCTGAATTTGAAGTGGATACAGTGGTCATGAGGTCGAGAAATGTTGATGCTTCGTTGTAATCACCACACCAAGCAGAGCGTGCAATATCAAACTGTTGGGTGCGGCGAATATCAAGATAGGTTTTCCACTCGAAGTTTTGAAGTTCGGTTTCCACTCCGAGTTTTTGTTTCCACAATTGTGAGACAACGGTTGCGATTTGCTTGTGTGATTCTGAAGTGTTGTAAATCAATTTGAGTCTTAACGGGTTCCCGGCACCATAACCGGCAGCTTCCATCAACTTTTTTGCTTCAGAATCCAATTCACTTTGTTGCATCTTCGCATAATCGATTTCCGGCATTGCGAAGCCGGCAGTTGCGCGATGAGTGAAACTGTAGGCTGGATACTGTCCGCCCTTGAGAACCCGGTTGACTATCAGGTTTCGATCAAGTGCGTAAGATAACGCCTTTCGAATTCTTACGTCTTTCAGTGCGGGATTAGTGCTGTCGGTATGATTGATGGCATAGTAATAGGTACATAGAATTGGGACTGAAGTCGCTTCGTTGGGGTATTCTTCCTTTAACTTCGGGAATTGTCCTGTGGGTATTCCAGTGTAGTCGAGTTCATCAGCAAAATAACGGGTTAACGCTTGATTTTCGTCATTAACAACCCGCCCGATGACTTTTTCGATTACGGTGAATTCGTTGTTCCAGTAGCGGGGATTGCGTTCACGACTGTGAAATTCGTTTGGAACGTGTTCCGTTAATGCATAAGCACCATTTGAAACTATGTTTTCCGGTTTTGTCCATTGGGCTCCGTGAATTTCAACTGTTGCCCGATGCACGGGGAAGAAAGTAGCATACGTGGTCATCTCTGGAAAATAGGGCAATGGTTGCTCAAGTCTCACTTCAAGTGTAAAGTCGTCCAGCGCTCTGATACCAAGCTTCTCAGGTGATTCGTTTCCGGCGATAATATTTGCGGCATTTTTTACAGTCGCCAATTCGACATACCAGGAATACGGTGATGCGGTTGCAGGGTTGACGGCACGTCGCCAACTATAGACGAAATCGTGAGCTGTTACGGATTCGCCGTTTGACCATTTGGCATCTTCGCGCAGTTCAAAAATAAATGTTCGATTAGAGTCAGTAGCTTGAAACTGTTTTGCAACCCCTGGTTCTAGATTGCCTTGGGAGTCCTGATTGAATAGTCCTTCAAAAAGGTCACGCAGAACGTCAAATCCTTCGGAGTCTTCATTCAGTTGTGGATCCAATGTAGGAATTTCATCTAATAATCGATAGGTAAATATTTGAATTTCTGCAAGTTCCTGTCCGTCTTTCAAAATTGGATTTGCGGCATTGGAGATAGTCGAAAAAGCCACAATCAACGTGAAAACGATTGTCGTAACGACAGTATGCTGTTTCATGTAGTTCTCCTGCTGCTCATAAAATAAGTATCGAATCAACCCTGTACTCGGAAATTAGCTCTTGGGAGAGCGTATTTTGAACTTGTGAAACCCTAAAAAAGGGGTAATTGCGGCGATGCTTCAAAGTGTGCATCAATGAATACGTAAGGAATTTTCAATTATATCTTGACTGGTAACTTTTCACCAAAAGCTGTACAGCTTCGCAGTGTTTCTAATTATGAAATTGTTTTTGAATAGTGCACCTATTATTGATGTCTGTATGAATTTTGGTCTCAGGAGTGGCACAGCAGCACAGCTGTGCCCGAGTGATAGGGTTAGGGTGGCAAAACCAACGAAGAAAATTGTCAAATGCTGTGTAAATCTGACAATCGCCGAAAATCATCTAAATGAGATAGTATGAAACACATGGAGGATTGAATCACATTTCAAATCGCATTCTTTTGTGTAGTCCTTGCAACAAATTGAAATGCAATAAATTCACTAGAAAAGAACTTAGAATGCAAAATAAGAAACTTGGATACATGGCCGCGCGATGAAACAACCCACTTCTCCCAAACGGGATATTCATAGACGCACCCGTGACAAACCCTTGGATAAAGCAGAGAGTGAACTCAAACATAAGAAGTCAATTCACATTGGCGCTACGCCAAAACAAATTGCAGAAGCGATGTTCAAAGTTACTCCTGAGCAGTTGGACAAGTGGAAGAAATCGAAAAAATTTCAAAAGTCGAAGTGACTCGGAAATCCTGCCATTTGGGCAATATTCTATATAAATCCCATTTTTTTGGTTAACATTTTCAAACGTAACTTCTGTTAAATTTACAACTGTAATTGACAACGGCCGTGATCAGTCAGCTACCCACCGAGCAGTGGTACGACACCCTCGCCGAAGCGATCCTCGATCGCCTAATGCACAACGCATCGAACTGAAAGGCGAATCCATGCACAAGCGTGTTGCAGTGCAGCAATGAACGGGCATGCGGCCCGCTGAACAACACCTATAACAAATCGATGACAAGCCTGTGCAAAAGCCAACGGAAATTTTTTAAACCGCAAGCTGGTTTTCCTTCGCTGACGCGATGCGTTTCACACAGGCTTGTCTACCGGTTTGTTTCCGCGGGACGTGAACCGGCAACCAAACTTGACATTCCAAGGAGAACTGAGATACAAATAATCAACCGAAAACAATGGGAACAACTCCGATCTCAGCGATGTGCTGAAATCCGCGTTCACTTTGCCGAGAATCAGTGTTCATTTTCGCAAGAATACGCAGCGTAGGTGTCTGCATGCAATTTCCCTCAAAGAAGCTGGAGGAATGATCAAGTGGTTTCAGAGAAGCAAACTAAATGGGAACCGGATTTCATAGACCTTGTGGCATCACGTTCCGATGTGGAGGCCACTAATACGGAAGAGATGCTACGGTCTCTCGATAAAATAAATTCGTCTAGGGATAACGCACTGCGTTTTCGTGGAGCAGTGGATATCGCAGTGCATGGGTACGATGACGACGATAGAGAGCTCTTTGAGATCCCAGAAGTTCGCAGGTATTACAAACTATTGACGGAACAGTTTCCTTATTTTTTCTTCTTTTTGAATTTGCATCAACCTACCCTCAAGGTGATTGCCTTCTGTCTCTGCGATACACATTTGGCCGGTAACGGGAGAGTTGAAATTGACAATTTGAAGTTGACCAACTTCATACAAAACCACTTTACTGGACTAAACGCACTATTCCATGAATATGGCTTGGATAATGATTATCCAGACCTTAACCGAGAAATTTCTGAGGAAATTATTCGCTATTTCGAATTGTAGAAAGTGTATCTGCCTCGAAAACGGGTCTGTCGATGGGCTGGGCCTTGACCTGCAGCGGCTGGCGAAACATGAGCCTGACCAGCTGGCCAGCGAGATCATGGAAGCCGATGAGATTGCGGTGCAGCGAATTTTGCTGCATGACATTGACCCTCGCCGCAAGGTTTGGCCGCCGTCGGATCTGACCATCAGGCAGTATGTGGTGGACTTGGCCAGAATTGCAGGGTTCAGACCGACGAAGAGACAACCGGTGCCAGCACCAAGAAAATATGGGAGGCAACGAGGAAACTAATGATATCGATTCAGGCAATCAACGCATATAGAAACATGCAGACAGAAAATGTCTGCAATGGCGGTCAAAACTATGTGTCAAGTGTGGGTAATTGATAGATCGTTAATTGTTTGATTCGATTTAATAGGCGTGGTTTATCGGCACTATTCTATACAATTCCCTTTTTTTAAGCTCGGGCTGAATAGCCGTTTGAGCTAGGTAGTAAATTTGCGTTCTCGCATACTCGCTGCGCAACCCATACCAAAGCAGTTTCCCTTGTTCGAGCGAATCAGGACATATGACAAAATCTCTCAATATACATATTGCCCCATCATATCAATTTGGACAAATACGTCCGTACCTCTTGACTTGTAATTGATCGCAATCAATGCATCGCCTACTTTAACTTGATATTGGCAGCGAGTTGGAAGTTCATTGATAACCCCTTCAAAAGGTGAAATACAAGAAAAATCAGTGAGTTAGATCGCTGTGATAGGGAAATTTACGTTAGAACATCAGGTTAGAATCGTTTTTGTATCAGTAATCTAGCTTAACAACCTTCAGTTTTACTTGACCTAAATTACAACCTAGAATTAGGCGCTTTTCTGCGATGTGATTTCTGGAATATGGTATGGCAGTTCATCAAGTATCGGTTCTATACCAGTCGTATCATCCAGTTGCAAGGTATCTTGTTCTAGAAATCTTAATGGAACTGAAAGCAAAAGCTGTTTGTGCTGACTGCTATTGGAGAGAACACTATTAACGATCATTCCAGTTTGGTTGCCGGGAACTTCCGGACACTCTACCAGTGTGCCTGAATCTGCTGATGAATCTGCCGGTGCAATTGCTCGTACCATTCTTCGATTGACTCCACCTCTGTAGTGTAGTCGTGCAACAATTTCCTGGCCTGGGAAACAACCTTTTGTAAAACTGACTGCTCCTATGAGATCCAGATTGATTGCTTGTGCAATAAAAGACTCACTGGTTGTGTGAGAAATCAACGGAATTCCAGCTTGGATGTCCTGAATTATCCAGTCGTTTACGGCATCAGGCTGGCTCAACTCATTTGAATTGGATTGTAATAATGAAGTTGCTCCAAGAATTCCATATCTAGCTGAACTGGCGGGTATGCGTACAACCGAATAATCTTCACTAGTCTGAACGCAGCAGTTTTGCAACGGAATTTCGGATTTGGACAGTGGTAACAGGTTTTCATTGAACGTGCCTGCGAAACTCATCTCTGGCTGGATGGAAATATCAACTTTGTCACGCAATACAAACATTTTCAAACGTTTGGCTAGCGTTTCCGTAAGATCTTTGGACAAGACCAAGTAGTAGTTATCATTTCTCATCAATACAAGAAAATTCGCGATGACGCGTCCCTTGACATTAAGGTACGCGGCCTGACACGATCTTTCAGGTGTAACTTCAGACATATCGTTTGTGAATTGTCTTTGGAGAAACGATGATGCATCATCGCCTGAAATTCGAACGACTCCTAGATGATGGAGTGGAATCAACTGCATAATTGGTGCAACTTCATAAATTTAACTGACTGCGTGAATGAACAAACAGTATGATATTTAATTTTGATTGGGTTGGCGGCAATTTCCGAGCTCGCTGCCCGGATACAATTCAGAGTACTGTTTAATTTTCATGATGTGAAATGTTATGAGCGAAAGAAGTCGAACTGTAGAAATTTCGGTAAAGCGAATTTCGCATGTAAAGAACGATGATCAACCATCTAAAAAAGAGGCTGAATCCACGCCAGAGGACAGCAAACGCCTTGATCCAACTCGATATGGAGATTGGGAAAGGAATGGTCGATGCATCGATTTCTAACCATTCTGCCTTACGGAAATGGCAGATGGTATCCTATAAATAGAGTAACATTTCACGTATGAGCCCCACGAATCGTCCGGTTTCACCACACCTGCAGATTTACAAGCCGCAACTGACGTCTGTATTGTCTATTCTTCACCGGATTAGTGGAGTCATACTCGCGTTCGGAGCTATTCTGGTTGCCGTGTGGTTATCTTCAATTGCCTACAACCAAGAATTGTTCGAAGCGATTTTTGCGTTTCTTTCCGGAGTTCCAGGCCGAACATTTTTGTTTGCATGGACATTGACACTCTTCTACCACTTGTGCAATGGAGTGCGACATTTGTTTTGGGATTCAGGTAGAGGTTTTGAACTGAAACAGGTTTATCTTAGCGGATGGGCTTCCATTTTTGCGACCATTGTGCTGACAGTATTAGTGTGGACCGTCGGATATACGGCCTGTGGATAGACAACCATGAATTACCGATCTCCTCTCGCACGTGTCATTGGACTTGGTTCCGCCAAGGAAGGCTTCGCACACTGGTGGTGGCAACGCCTGACTGCACTGGCACTTGTGCCGCTTACACTGTGGTTTACATTCTCCATGGCTACACTGACCAGTGAATGCTTTGGGAACGTTTATGTGTGGATTGCCTCCCCGATTACCTCTACACTGATGATCGCGTTTGTAGTTTCGCTGTTCTATCATGCACAACTTGGCATGCAGGTAGTGATTGAAGATTATGTTCATCACGAAGCACTGAAGATAATTTCAATTCTGGTGATCAAGTCTCTTTCAGTCATTCTCGTTATTTCGAGTACGATTTCGATTCTACGAGTCGCATTAGGTTAACGCATTCAATGGGCATCGGTTCCTACAAGGTTATTGACCACACCTACGATGTAGTGATTGTTGGTGCCGGCGGCGCCGGTCTAAGAGCAACATTTGGCGCAGCATTCGAAAATCTATCGACCGCCTGCATCACAAAAGTTTTTCCCACCCGTAGCCACACGGTCGCTGCACAAGGTGGAATCAGCGCAGCCTTGGGAAATATGAGCGAAGATGATTGGCGGTGGCACATGTACGATACGGTCAAGGGCTCTGATTGGCTTGGAGACCAGGATGCGATCGAATATATGTGTAGAGAGGCGCCGGATGCGGTCGTCGAGCTCGAACACTATGGAGTGCCATTCTCCAGAACGGAAGACGGACGAATCTACCAGCGTGCCTTTGGCGGGATGACTACACACTTTGGAGAAGGGCAGGCGATGAGAACTTGTGCCGCTGCAGACCGAACCGGACATGCAATTCTGCACACTCTATATCAGCAGGCGTTGAAACACCGAGCCGAATTTTACATTGAATATTTTGCACTGGATTTGCTGATGCACGAGGGAGAATGCCGCGGAGTTTTAGCATTGTGCCTGGAAGATGGTACGCTGCATCGGTTTCAGTCGAAAATCGTGATTCTGGCAACCGGAGGATACGGACGAGCCTATTTTTCCTGTACTTCCGCTCATACGTGTACTGGCGATGGAAATGCCATGGCACTGCGTTCAGGGCTTTCACTGCAAGACATGGAGTTCGTACAGTTTCATCCAACAGGCATCTATGGTTCGGGTTGCCTGATTACTGAAGGTGCCAGAGGTGAGGGTGGTTATCTGACCAATTCGGACGGTGAGCGCTTTATGGAACGCTATGCTCCGAATGCCAAGGATCTCGCTTCACGAGATGTAGTTAGCCGCTCAATGACGATGGAAATCAACGCCGGGCGCGGGGTGGGTGCGGAAGCTGATCACATCTATCTTCATCTTGAACATTTAGGACCTGAAGTTATTCAGGAAAGACTTCCAGGAATTACCGAAACTGCAAAAATATTTGCAGGTGTGGATGCAACCGAGACACCAATTCCGGTCATACCCACAGTACACTACAACATGGGCGGAATTCCGACAAATCATCGAGCCGAAGTGGTTACCCGCAGGAGCGGTGACAATGATTACGTTATTCCGGGATTGATGGCAATCGGGGAAACCGGCTGCGTCTCGGTTCATGGTGCAAATCGACTTGGTTCCAATTCCTTGCTGGATCTCGTCGTATTTGGACGAGCCGCGGCACTGCGAGCCAAACAGCTGGTTAAATTGAACGAAGGAAGACGATCACTGCCGAGAAATATCGAAGCAAGAGCAATTGATCATTTTGATCGATTCAGATACAGTTCGGGAGACACCAGAACCTCAGAAATTCGTTTACAGATGCAAAGAACGATGCAGAAGCATTGTGCAGTTTTCCGTACCCAGAAACTCCTTGATGAAGGTATAGAAATAATGATCGACGTCTGGAACAGCATGGAAGATATCGGTGTCGCCGACCGGTCGTTAATCTGGAATACAGACCTTGTGGAAACGCTTGAACTAGATAATCTTGTTCGGCAGGCGCTGACAACGATAGTTGCTGCAGCCAATAGAAAAGAGAGCAGGGGTGCACATGCAAGAGAAGATTTTTCCGAGCGGGACGACAACAACTGGATGAAGCATACATTGTCATGGCTCAACGACAATGGAGAGGTGAATCTGGAATATCGTCCGGTCCATTTGTATACACTGACGAACGACGTTGATCTTGTTGCACCAAAAGCTCGGGTTTATTGAATTTACTGGTATTAGATCGTGGCTCAACTCCGTCTCCCGAAGAACTCAACCGTAACACAGGGCAAACACTTTCCTTTGCCAAAGCCAGCCAACCGCTCAAGGCTGTTTAAGATTTATCGCTGGAACCCTGAAAACGAAGAATCCCCTAGTCTGGATACATATGAGCTGGATTTGGATGACTGTGGCCGGATGGTGTTGGACGCTCTGATCAAAATTAAAAATGACGTAGATTCAACGCTGACGTTTCGAAGATCCTGTAGAGAGGGAATCTGCGGCTCCTGTGCGATGAACATTGATGGCACAAACACGCTTGCATGTATCAAGCCAATTGAAGAAATAAGATCGACGGTGAAGATATATCCGTTGCCGCATCTACCAGTCGTCAAGGACCTGGTTCCAGACCTCACTCATTTTTATGCCCAGTATGCTTCTATTAAACCGTGGCTGCAAAAGCAATCACCGCCATCTGCGAGTCGGGAGAATCTGCAGTCAGTCGATGAACGTGCAAAACTGGACGGCCTGTACGAATGCATTTTGTGCGCCTGCTGCTCGACAAGCTGTCCAAGTTACTGGTGGAATAGCGATCGATACCTTGGACCTGCAGTTCTGTTGCAGGCATATCGCTGGATTTCGGATAGTCGCGATGAAGCTATCGGCGAGCGTCTTGATGAACTTCAGGACCCGTTTCGCCTTTACCGCTGTCATACCATCATGAACTGCACAAATACGTGTCCGAAGCATCTAAACCCAGGCAAGGCGATAGCCGAAATCAAAAAACTGCTGGCAATACGAAAGTGATGAATTATTTTGTTAGCGACCGCGAAGAAAAGAACCGTGTGCTCTGGCGCTGTCGCCAAGGCACTCGAGAGTTGGAATTATTGCTCTACGGGTATGTCGATCAACACTACGAATCGCTGTCTCGTGACGAACGGTCGGAAATGCAGCAACTTCTTGAGCACAACAGCAACCAGCTTAGTGACTGGCTGCTGTATGGAGAGAATACAAGTGCTGAATCACTCAAACCACTAATCAAAAAGATCCGCAACCGTTACATCTATACGGCCTGATCGAGATTCCCATGCCTGTATCCAACATACCTGACACCCTACAACGGGGTCGATTGCTTCTTGAGTTGCCTAAACTGAACAAAGGTACGGCATTTACCCGCGAAGAGCGGATCGAACTCGGTCTGCTCGGGATGATTCCCTATGGCGAAGAATCACTCGATTCTCAAGTCGAACGAGCCTATCAGGCATATTCCAATAAGGAATCCAATTTAGAAAAGCACATTTATCTGCGTCAGTTGCAAGATTTGAATGAAGTGCTGTTCTTCAAACTGATCATCCGTTATGCATCTGAAATGTTACCAATCCTCTACACACCCACTGTGGGCGATGCGTGCGAGCATTTTTCAGAGATATACCGAAAGCCGCACGGACTTTTCCTGAATTATCCGGAAAGGGAATTCATTGATGACATTCTGTCGAATATTTCCCACGAGTCAGTAGAAGTGATCGTCGTAACGGACGGTGAGGCAATTTTGGGAATCGGTGATCAAGGCGTTGGGGGGATGGGCATTCCGATCGGCAAGCTGAGCTTGTATTCCGCACTTGGTGGAATCAATCCTAAAGTTGCACTTCCTATCGTGCTGGACGTTGGCACCAATAATCAACAGTTGCTGAATGACCCACTTTATGTCGGCTGGAAAAATGAACGAATACGCGGGCAGGAATATGATGATTTCGTCGAACTTGTACTGACTTCAATTCACCGAAAGTGGCCGGATGCCGTCATTCAGTTTGAAGATTTTGGCACCCTGAATTCTCAACGGCTGCTTGACGAGTACATTCAACGCATTTGCTGTTTCAACGATGACATTCAAGGCACTGCTGCGATCACTGTAGGCTGCCTCATTGCCGCTTGCAGAGTGACTGGAATATCACCGAAAGACTCGACAATTGTGATTGCCGGAGCTGGAGCAGCAGGCAGTGGCATCGCCAAGGGGTGCGTCTCGGCCATGGTGGCTTCCGGACTGGATTATGATACTGCGCGCCGCAGGATATACATGCTCAATCGAGACGGGCTGATACACAGCGGTTCAAATCGGATGCGTCCGTATCAGAAACCCTTCGTGCGTGAACTATCAGAACTCACCGATTGGAAAGGCGACTATCAGTTGCTGGATACGGTTCGCAATGTGCGTCCAAATGTGCTGATCGGAGTCAGTGGGCAAAACGGATTTTTCTCTGAGCAAATCGTACGGGAAATGGCGGCTCACGCAGAACGGCCGTGCATATTTCCGCTATCGAATCCCACCTCTAAAATTGAAGCGGTTCCAGAAGACCTGTTGCGATGGACCGATGGACGGGCAGTGGTCGCGACTGGCAGTCCCTTTGATCCAGTAAACTATGGCGGAGTGGAGCATGATATTGCCCAGTGCAACAATGCTTATGCCTTTCCTGGTATTGGACTCGGCTTGATCGCTGTGAAAGCACGCCGAGTGACGGATGAAATGTTTACCGCGGTGGCACACGTCATTGGCAGCGCTCAGCCCGATGTTCACACTCCCGGCAGTTCCCTGCTGCCGCCATTGGGTGATGTTCGCTCACTTAGTCGAGAAATTGCCATTGCCGTGGCTAAAATTGCCGTTGAGCAGGACCTGAGTGGCGTAGCAAGCGATAAATCAGTCGAACAGTTGGTAGACGAGAAGATATGGAATCCAGGCTATCAGAATGACGTTTAATAGTACGAACCGTCAGGGTTGTTCTGATGAATTTGGCTGCAGAATCGTGTCCGCCGCTTTTTCCGTACTTGTGTGTGGGTAATCCAGCACGAAGTGCAATCCTCTGCTTTCGTGCCTCGCTAGTGCACAACGTACAATCAATTCCGCAACCTGTACCAGGTTTCTTAGCTCAATTAAATCTCGATTGACTCGAAACTGACTATAAAAATCTCTTACTTCTTCATTTAGCATCTTGACCCGCCTTAGTGCGCGAGAAAGACGTTTCTGCGTACGGACGATGCCGACGTAATCCCACATGAATCTTCTCAGTTCGTCCCAGTTGTGAGACACCACGATCAGTTCATCGGAATCGGTCACACGGCTTTCATCCCATTCTGGAATCTGGTTGGTTCTCAGGTCTGACTGGATTCGCTGTTCGCTGATATCGCGAAACGCCGCGTGGGCATATACGATGCACTCCAGCAAAGAGTTGCTGGCCAGTCTGTTAGCGCCATGTAGGCCAGTGCTCGCACTCTCACCGATACAGTACAAGCCAGGTAGATCAGTGCGCCCTCTATGGTCTACGATGACTCCACCGCAGGTGTAGTGCGCTGCAGGGACAACGGGTACTGGTTCTTTCGAGATGTCGATGCCGAATTCCAGACATTTCTTGAAGATGTTTGGAAAGTGAGCGTGCAGGAATTCCGGCGATTTCATGGTGGTATCGAGAAACACGCAATCAAAGCCTCCGGCTTTCATTTCATGATCGATGGCGCGTGCTACGATGTCACGCGGTGCCAATTCCTGTCGCTCGTCATACTTGTGCATAAAGCTCGTAGAATCAGGCAAGATCAGTTTACCACCTTCTCCCCGTACCGATTCTGAAATCAGGAACGATTTCGCGTGCGGGTGGTACAAACACGTTGGATGGAACTGCACGAATTCCATATTTGCGACCTTGCAGCCTGCTCGCCATGCCATTGCAATTCCGTCGCCTGTTGATGTATCTGGATTGCTGGTATAGAGATAAGACTTGGAAGCTCCTCCGGTGGCCAGAACCACTGCATCAGATATGATCGTGACGACTTGCTCATTTTTGATATCCAAGGCATAAACGCCAAGACATCGATTGCTCGATGGAAAATTGAGTTTAGCCTTTGTAATTAATTCGATGCCGATGAAATTTTCATAAACGGTTATGTTCTGGTGGGAGCGAATTCTAGCTTCGAGGGTGGATTCCACATTTCGCCCGGTAACGTCGGCCGAGTGGATTACGCGACGAACACTGTGGCCGCCTTCTTTCGTCAAGTGGAACTCATCCGAGAGGCTGGAACCGCGGTTTCGTCGGCTGAACGCAACTCCGTTTGCAATTAGCCACTCTATCGATTCAGGACCTTGATTTATGACGAATTCGACTGTTTCTCGATCACACAATCCGGCGCCGGCGTTCAAAGTGTCCTGAACATGTGATTCAAAAGAGTCGTCCAGGTCCCAAACTGCTGCAATTCCTCCCTGAGCATAGTAGCTTGAATTTTCAGCCAAAGCCTCCTTGGTGATGACGGCGACCTGAAATCCAGCATTGGCACACTTGAGTGCCGTGGTCAGACCTGAAAGTCCGCTGCCGAGTATTGCGATTTGAAATTCTTTGTGCATGGTAAGTAGGAATTCATACAGTTCCAATCCTTCATTGGATAATATCGAGAGAATTATATAGGTAAGCAAAAATCATTGAAAACAGCAGTTTATCGAATAGAAGTAATATGCGAATAAAAATTAATGACAAATTACCACGACGGGAAGAGACACCAATGGTATCTCCGTAATCCATGGGAGCCCTGGCGAATCTGTGCAGAGCGTAGTGTTTGAAATGACAGTTAACACTTATTTAACCGTAGTGTTTGCCTGCTAAACATATACTAAATGTACAATTGTCAGAATATGCCCCCAATTTATTGGAGCTGCGTAGAATAGAACTTTAACGGGTGTTCGTTGTCTAAATTGAAAGATTGGACATACGGATGCCCACTTGGACAGTGAGGCAATGACGGAAGACAGGACGGCAATTCCAAAAGATGCAACAGAAGAGTTACTCTTGGAATGGGCAAAGGAAGGCCACAACGGTGCTTTTGAAGCACTGGTGACTATCAACATGCAGGATATTGTGAAAGCTGCTAGAAAATTTGTCTATCAATACGGATTGCCTGACAGTGATTATGAGGATGTAGTTCAAATAGTGTTATTAAACGCATGGACAAACATTGGTAGTTTTAGAGGTGAAAGCAAACTTTCTACATGGGCATTCACGATTGCGAGAAATACAGCGCTTAATCTGCTGGACAAGCAGAATAGAACACCAGGTGCGAGGCCTAGAGACATCCCAGAGCACGAAATTGGTGACGGAGGATTTCAAGACGAAGGAGAAGGCAAATTACCCCCGCCTCCAGGCCTAACAGATTCTGAAGACCCTCAGAGCATATTTGATGGAAAAGCGAAAGTACACGAAATGATGAGTTATATCGACCGTTTGCCGGATGAATTACGCATAACGATTAATCTCAGGCAAAGAGATCAGTTGAGTTACCAAGAAATTGCGACACGTACGGATACCAATGTCAATACGGTAAAAACTCGCATTCACAGGGGTAGAAAATATATAGACAAAATGCGTCAAGAATCGAATTCAAAACACTTGATTGACTAGAAAGAATTTATGACTATAGAACTGTCAGCCTTGATGGATGGTGAAGTAAGTGCAGAAGAGCATGAGCAGATCCTGAAAAAACTCTGTAACGATAAATCGCTGTTACGCACGTGGGAACAATATCATTTGGTTGATTTTTCTGCGCGCGGGGAGTGTTCGGAGTCAGATTTGAGAGTTGCGTTTGCAGCTAAAGCGCAGGTAATGAGGGCCATTAGTTCTGAACCCGATCAAAGAGTCAAACCCAGTACAAAATCTTCTGCTGTTGTAGAATTGATCAAACTGAAAATTGCCTCATGGCTCGGTGCTATGGGTTTAGGTGCAGCTATCGCCGTTGCTGCAAGTGGCGGATTTATTGTGTATTCCGGTCTATTTGATGAGGTGTTGCCCACGGCACAACTTCAGAAATCCTCAATAACGGTTGCGGCCTCAACCAAATGGACTTCAGACGGTAATGAAGAAATCAGCGATAAAGATATACAAAAATTGAACGAAAATTTGCTAGCTCATTCTCAAGGTCAGAGTCTGGTTTATGCTGCCAATCTATATGCGCATCTACCTCAGCTGGCCTCTCAAGACCCCTAATACTGACTAGCCGATTTGAAAGTTAAAGTGAATCTCTCTTTATCTCCGATCGTTGCTGCTCGCGTCATTGGCCAGTTTGTGACTGCAGTGTTGCTGCTCACATTGCCAGCAATGCCGACAATCGCACAATCAATGGAACAATTGTTTAACCAAATCAATGCGTCTGCCAATTCAACCAGCTATAAGGGAACGCTCACTTATTCTCACGGTGCGCACACCGAAGCTATGCAGGTGTTTCGAGTGGTTGACGAACAAGGTTTTCGTGAACGAATTTATGCGCTAACCGGGACTCCATCGGAGATTGTCCGAACTAACAAGGCAGTTTGGTGTTATTTCCCAGATCGAAGAGAAGGTTTCTATAAAGCCACAAATGAGAAACTCTATCGAATTTCAGATTTGCAGTTAGTTCAGGTTGGTGAACTTCGCAAGTACTATTCAATGCAGAATCGCGGGCAAGATCGGATTGCGAACCGTTTGACGAAGCGTGTATTGCTTGCGCCAAAAGACGCGTTTCGTTATGGCCATGAAATGTGGATAGATGAAGAAACAGGATTGCTGCTACGCTCGGACTTGCTAGAAACAGATGCTGGCATTATTGATAGTTACATGTTCGTAGAAATAACTCTAGACACAGAGATCAGTGATTCTGATCTTCAGCCATCGCTTTCGTCCTCTAACGCTAATTTCGCATGGGGATTTTCATTACCTGATGACAGTCCGATGACAGCAGATGATGAGTTGCGATGGGCAGTCAGGTCTGTTCCAGACGGGTTCAAGAAAGTTAAACATGTACGCAGCACTTCCGATAATTCTATGACGGAACAGATAATTTTCTCGGACAATCTAGCGACGGTTTCTTTGTTCATCCAGAAACAGGACGAAAATGAAAACGGATTTGTGGGATTTAGTAGGCTCGGTTCCGTGAATGCCTATGGGAGAATCATCAATGGCTTTCATGTCATTGTAATGGGGGATGTACCGGCGAAAACAGTCAGCGTGATAGGGAATTCGGTTATTTTCAAACACTAAATTCAATTGTGGATGTAGTTTTTTCGGTTCAATCAATTTACACCATCATCATGGGATTTCTCGAAGGTTTGACGTAATTCAACCGCTAGTGGATTCATTGAGTTTGAATTTCAGTTGAATCATTCACCTAACTGATCAACTGAGCTAGCGTCTATCGAAGTGCCTTTTGTTTCAAAACATGCGGCATTGAAATTCAACTGCCTGCTATATAATTCTTTTCAATATTTATCCTCAAGGATGAGGAGAGCGGGACGTGAATGTAGCGAGATAGACTAATCGGCAAAGCGTCAATTTGATACTGAATTTGCAGTAGTTCAGTTTGTAAATCCCCACAAGAGTGACTTCGTATGTTCTCAGAAATTTCCTATGCGTTTGTTCGTAAAATTAGTATCGTTCCTGCGCTATCCGGTCCTTATAGCATCTGCTGAGCGACAGGAATTTCTGTTTTTCTTTATTTCAAATTTCTGTGAACCCGTCAGAAGCCAAAGATTGCATTCCGTATGGATTTTGAATTAGTCCTAGCTATCGCTGTATCCGTTACGGGGTTCATTTGGTTAGTGGACATGTTTTGGAGATGGTTCAAGAAAAGGTTTCTCGCAGTCCGGCCTGGTGGTGTAGAGCGACCTGCTCATAAGTGGATCATTGAATATGCAAGAGCTTTTTTTCCAGTCTTGCTGATTGTATTTATGTTGCGTTCCTTTGCAGTTGAACCGTTTCGAATTCCTTCCGGTTCAATGCTTCCTACCTTGCAAGTCGGTGATTTCATTCTTGTTAATAAATATCAATATGGTATACGTCTGCCAGTTGCGAATAAGAAGTTAATTGAAGTCGGCTCTCCAGATTATGGAGATGTGATGGTTTTCAGATTTCCCCATGATGAAAATGTCAATTTCATTAAACGAGTAGTTGGATTGCCTGGTGATTCCGTAGAGTATCGAGACAAGACTATTTCGATAAACGGACAGGAAATCGCACAGGATGTCGTCGGAGAATATTGGATTAACCCTGAATCAAACAGAAAAATTCAGACACAGTTATTCAGTGAATCATTTGGCAGCGAAGAGCAGCACAAAATCTTGATTGATGAAAAGCGGGGGTCTCGAACCCTTGTGTTCAATGTGCCAGAAGACACCTTTTTCGTGCTGGGCGATAATCGTGACTACAGCAATGACAGTCGATTCTGGGGGTTCGTTCCTGAATCGAATATTATCGGCAGAGCATTCTTTATCTGGTTCAGTTGGGATTCGGCTGGTGGTGATGGGGTAAACTGGAGCAGGATTGCCGCCGCCATCGAGTGACATGTGCAATACATGAAACTTTGCTGTGAATTCGGACGCTCAATTTCATTCTAAAGCGCAACGGGTCGGCCGAATTTCTTCGACTCACTCTAATCAGGTATTAGTGAAAAACCATCGTCAGGAAAAATTCTCGAAAATCATTCAATATCGATTTCGAAATACTGATTTGCTGGAGCGTGCACTTACCCACAGAAGTGTTGGGCAGCCCCACAATGAGGCGTTGGAATTCTTAGGTGACGCGGTGTTATCCGCAGTTGTTTCCGATTATCTCTTTCAGACACATCCCGATGCAACCGAAGGGGAGCTCACTCTCCAGCGCAGTCAAATCGTAAACAACAAAAGGGCGATTTACTACGTGGCTGAAGCCATTACACTCGGCGAATTCGTCATCGCCGGCAGGTCGTTTCCTAATTCGGATCAAAGGGCCTGGCGCAACTTGCTCGCAAACTCTACGGAAGCATTGATCGGGGCGATTTATCTCGATGGTGGCATTGATGAAGTTGCGAAATTCTTTCGAACTCATTTTGTTCCTTTGCTCGGGAAATTCAAATCAAGCTTGCAGAAAGATTCAAAGTCCAAGTTGCAGGAGTATCTGCAACACCATTCACAGCCTATTCCTGTTTACGAAACAACTCACGTTGACGGTGAAGAGCATGACCCTCACTTCACCGTATTCTGCCACGTCAGTGGTTTACCTTCGCCTGTTGCAGGCGAAGGTGGAACAGTCAAGGAAGCGGAGCAGAGTGCTGCTAAAAAAGTCTATGAATTACTCTGCCAGCAAAACACCTGACGAGAATTTTCGCTCTGGAATGGTCGCTCTTGCAGGGCGGCCGAATGTAGGCAAATCAACTTTGCTGAATCGCTTGCTCGGACAAAAAGTTAGCATAACATCGAAGAAGGCGAACACTACACGATATAGGATTTTAGGTGTTCTAACTGATGAGGAATGCCAGTTCGTTTTTGTTGATTTGCCAGGATTCAACACAAATTTCAAGCGTTTGGTAGATCACTCGATACATAAGACAGCCACGGCCGGAATCTCCGGCACTGATCTCGTATTGTTTATCGTAGAGTGCAAGGGTTGGCATTCGCAGGATTCTGCAGTCTGGAGGCGAATTCAGTCGGAAAATATTCCTACGATTTTGGTCATCAGCAAAATAGACAGAATGGAAGACAAGTCTCAATTATTGCCAATTATCAAAGAATTGACTGAAAAAACTGGAGTTACAGAGATTGTTCCAATTTCTGCAAGAAAGGGTGAGAATCTCACCGAGTTGAAATCCACAATCAGTCAGTTTTTACCTAGCGGCCCTCCTTTGTTTCCGCTAGATTATGTGACTGATCGAGATGAAGTTTTTCAGGCTGCGGAATTGGTGCGCGAGCAGGTATTTCGTTTTTATGGTGATGAAATTCCCTATGCTTGTGCGGTTCAAATTGAAAAGTATGAATACGAGGGTGAAGTACTTCACGTACATGCGCTAATTTTGGTCGAATCTAGTTCTCAAAAAAGAATCATCATTGGTTCTGGGGGCGAGAAAGTGAAGCGGATTGGCACCTTGGTGCGTAAAACTCTCGAATCGCAACTAGATGGACAGGTATATTTGAAGTTGTGGGTTAAAGTGCGCACTCAGTGGGCTGACGATCAACACTTGATTTCCAACTTCGGGCTTTCTGAGGCGGAATAATTCGTGCGCATACATCAAGAAGACAGCTTCGTATTGCGTACTACGCCGTTTTCTGAATCAAGCTTGATTGTGGATGTATTTACTCGTAACTATGGGCGAATCAACCTGCTTGCCAAGGGTGCCCGACGCACCAAATCTAGATTTCGTGGCACAATCCGCTCGTTTCAGCTTCTCCAGGCAAGCTGGTCTGGAAAGGGAAAGGTACCAACACTTACTGGTTTGACTAGCAATGCGCAATACGTAGAAATTGGCGGGGAGCGTCTGTATTGCAGTTTCTACATGAACGAGTTGATTATGCGCCTGCTTCAGGATCGTGACCCGCACCCTGATCTCTTTGACGCTTACTACATCGCGCTTGAAAGATTAGCAGAGCCATTAAACGAATTCCATTCGCTCCGAGTTTTCGAGAAAAATCTGTTGCAGGAGATCGGTTATGCACTGGTCCTCGACACGGAAGCGGATCGAAAGACTCCCTTGAGCAGAAAAAAATTCTATGTGTATGATTTCAATGCAGGGCCAATGCCAGCGAAAAAAGAAGACAAATGTGCCGTCACGGGTGAAACTCTGTTTGCGATTGCACAGGAAGAATTCCTATCGAATCAGGTAAAAAGCGAAAGTCGGAAATTGCTTCGTAGGGCTGTAGCAAATTACCTTGATGGCAAGGCACTTCACTGTAGAGACATATACAGTCAAACTGTCCGCGACATCTAACTCGGCTACAGGCAGTTTATTTTTTCTGTTGTGTGGTAAATCCTGGTGGCAGTTTACCCAATTCGCCTTCTTCAAACAGAAATCCAAGCATGTGTTCTTCAATGAGCTTGTGGGTGTCTGGGTCGCCCGTAGTTAACTGGTTTTCGTTAATGATCGTGACGAGGCGTTCAAGCCACTGCTTCCAGCCTTCACGAGATACGTTATTAAGGATGCGTTCACCAATTTCACCAGGGTAAGGCGGTGCATCCAAAGCTTCAGCTTTTTCCTTTAGTACGACACAGTCTACGAGATTTGGCATGGATAGTTTAATTTGAAATTGTTGCGAGAGTTAAATTATATGGAATGCAGACCAACAATATACTCTATTATAAATGACTTGAAATTGACTGAATCAGAGCGTACATATAACGCTAGAACCGATGTAATTATTTTCGTGTTGATATTGTGAGAAATCTAGGGCTGGAAATTATACAATTGAGGTTGTCAGCCAATACTGAGAAGCGGAGTGCACTATGACCAATTTAGACTATAGATCTGAAATTTCAGAATCCGAAATTTCTGTAACTGAAGCGGCAGGTGTCAAAATGTCTGAATTAATTCAAAACACGGACGAGAACATCAAAGGAGTTCGCGTCTATGTCTCTGGTGGAGGCTGTGGCGGCATGAATTACGGAATGACGTATGCTGACTCCGAATCAGAATATGATCGAGTATTGGAAAGCGAGAATTTTCGACTGTTTGCTGATGTCGTGGCATTACAGTATCTTGCAGGTGCTGAAATCGACTATGTTGATGACGGAATCCAGGCAACATTCGTATTTCACAATGTATTTAAGTCAGTAGGCGGTACTGGTTCTTGTGGTGGCTGCGGCGCAGCACAACACTGATATTCAACACTATCCAGGAACACTTCCATTCAGGTATCTGCGAGCCGCGAGACTGTTTTACTAATCGCGCCTGCTCACAGTTATCGGGCATCAGTCTATTTGGCTGCGGCCGAGCGGCATGACATTTCGTTGTTGTTTGTTACCGATGGGTCCTCGGAAATTATCCTTTTGGACCGACCTGGATTTCGAGTAGACTTATCTGAACCAGATTCAGCTGTCAAGTCGATTTGTGATCAACTGCCGGACTGCAACATTCATGCGGTTATTGCACCAGACGAAAAAATCGTTGAAATCGCTGCAAGCGTATCTGCAACTCTAGGATTGCCACATAATCCTGTTGAGGCGCTGCGAATTTCCAGCAACAAGTTTCTTGCCAGAAAGACACTCAAAGCTTCCAATCTTCCCGTCCCAGATTTTAGATTGATTAACCTCAATCAAGAATTGAACGAACAAATTGATTCCCTTCGGTTTCCCTGCGTTGCAAAACCTTTGAGTTTATCAGCAAGTCGGGGGGTTATTCGGGCTGATAGTGTCTCCGAATTGATTGAAGCGATTAGTCGCATCAGGGCAATCCTGGCTGTTGAAACACCTCTAGCAGAACATCAGGAAAATTTATTAGTCGAAGAATATGTTCCCGGATCCGAGCATGCGCTGGAAGGCTATCTTGTTGATGGCGAATTGGAAACAATCTGCATATTTGACAAGCCCGATCCGTTGGAAGGACCATATTTTGAAGAAACTTACTACATCACGCCTTCAACACTGGACAGGGATATCCAGCACCAGATCAAGCATGTGATTCAAGAATCTTGTTTGGCCTATGGTTTAAAGATGGGCCCCGTACATGCAGAAGTCCGAGTGCACGGTGAACAAGTCTGGATATTGGAAGTTGCTGCAAGATCAATCGGTGGTGATTGCGGGCGATTGTTTGAATTGGCTACAAATTCAAGTCTTGAAGAGACAATTCTCTGTCGCAGCATGGGAAAGAAACTGGAGTCGATTCATTTCAATAGTGCGGCTGGTGTTCTCATGATTCCTGTAACAGAAGATGGAATCCTGAGACGAGTGGAAGGAGTAACAGAAGCGCAGTCCATTGAGAATATCTTGGAAGTGCGTATTGATGTTCGTGAAAGTAACAAATTGACCCGCTGGCCAGAGGGTGGCAAGTATCCAGGCTTCATCTTTGCGCAAGCTCAGACTCCTGAAATAGTCGAATCTTCGTTACGCAAAGCCTATTCTTTGCTAAAATTTGTTTGCCTGCCAGAGTTTCCCGTCTTTGTCGAGCATTCTGATTCCGTATAGCATGAAGCAAACAGTTCTAGCAGGTTTGTTATGTAAACTCAATTAATTCACGTAACTGCAAACACGATTTTGCTTGACGAGACGCAGAGTCAAAATTATCATTTACGACTTCTCAGTTTTCCCCGGTAGCTCAGCAGGTAGAGCAGGTGGCTGTTAACCATCTTGTCGGCGGTTCGATCCCGTCCCGGGGAGCCATTTTTTCGAGCGCAAACTCTCGCGATTTACGAGTTAACAGAAGACCCCGACGGGGTCTTCTCGTTTGTGGCGTGTTTTCAAGTATTTGCACAGACCTACACATCACTCAAGATGGCTCAGAATATTGATCAGCACGCCGTTCGGATCGCTGATGTGGAACCGGCGGGTTCCCCAGGGCTCGTCAGTCAATGGATACTTGATCAGATAGCCTCGCGAGACTGCGTTGGCATGAACCCCGTCAACGTCGGCAACCTCGATCGACACAGTCATATCCTAATGCTCAATGTCTGATCGGTTTCCGCGAACCAGGCTGATTTGAGCGGTCGGATTGGTCGACGATGCAAGAGTGATGATCCAGTCCATGTCCATGACAACCTGGAAGCCAAGAAACTCCGTGTAGAACGCTCGGCTCTCATTGAGCCGAGCGGACGTAATATTCGGTACTACTCGTTTGATGTTCAATGGGCTCTTGTACCATTCATAGGAGTATATTCGGAGGTCTTAGCTTAAGCATTTTGAGTTCTAACTCTACAAATGTATGTTTCTAGTGTCAGTAATTTTTCTCATATATAAGCCGTATTGGGTATTCTGGTACCGACATTCCAGCAGATAAACTGAAGCCCGCAATCGAGCCAGTCAACTGTGTGAGAATGAGTGTCCTAAACACAAATCTACAGCCTCTTGGTAAATGTGTACAGCAACGAAGTCAGTCGTCCGTTTTACTGAAATTCTTCCATATCTGTTTGAACTGTCAGCTAGCAACTCGGTTTCGCATTCCTCGAATAGCCTGCACGTGTTTGCGGGGTTTTAATCCCCAATAATTTGCCTGCAATTTGAGTCTTGAGAATTTGGGCTGTTCCTCCACCAATTGTGAACATCCGTACGTCTCGATACATCCGTTCCAGAGGTTCCTTGTCACCATATCCTCGGGCACCAAACATTTGCAGAGAAT
This sequence comes from Arenicellales bacterium, assembly GCA_965219265.1. GTDB lineage: Bacteria > Pseudomonadota > Gammaproteobacteria > Arenicellales > JAJDZL01 > JAJDZL01. The sequence goes on along the minus strand of OZ244730.1, from coordinate 1,356,956 downwards.
CACTGACTACTTTGATCGCTGCTTCGGAAGCGAACATCTTCGCACGTGCTGCAGTCATAATGTCAGGGAACGGACTGCCGTTGGGACCACGCGACTTAGCCGCTTCATACAGAAGCAGCCGCGCTGCATGAACATTTGCATCCATCTCGGCGATCATCCACTGGAGGCCCTGAAATTCAGCAAGGGGTCTTCCAAACTGATGCCGCTTTACCAAATATTGCTTCGCGTGATCCAAAGCACCAGCCGCAACGCCCATGGAAATGGTGCCAGCGCCAACTCTCTGGCTGTTGTAAGCATTCATTAAATCGGAAAATCCGCGACGAAGCCCCGAAGGAGTCTGTAGCATAAACTGCTCATCGATTTCCAAATTCTTGAAATGCAACTCGGTTTCAGGCATTCCACACAATCCAAGTGTGTACTCCCGTCGAGCGACTGTAAAGCCGTCAGGCTCAAAATTGTTCCTTGGGTCGTAGTGAACAATAAATCCCCCGATGCCAAGGTTCTGACCGGACTCGTCAATTACTCTGGCAAAAATCAAATAAAGCTTCGATACTCCACCTCCCGTAATCCAATGCTTGCATCCATTGATGACGTACTTTGTGCCACACTTCATTGCTGTAGTGGACATTTCGGTAGCCGCGCTGCCAGCCTCCGGTTCAGTAATACAGATTGCCGGTTTGTCACCAGCCAAGACATAGGGAGCGCAATAACTTTTCTGCTTATCAGTCCCGTAGGCCATTATTGCGCTGATGCCGCCCATATTTGATTCGACAACAATACGGGCACTGAGGGTACAGGCTCGAGCAATCTCTTCAATGACCAGAACCGCATCGTAATAAGAAGCCGATTGACCACCAAATTCCTTAGGAATTGTCATCCCCATTAATCCAGCATCGGCTAGATCTTTAACGTTCTCCCAGCAATAGTTACGGGATTTATCCCACTTTGCGGCCTTTGGGGCAAACCGTTCAGCCAATTCCCGTGCAATTGTTCTATATGTTTCAGATTTTCCGGAAAATTCCATGCCTTCACTTTGTATTTTAAATTTAGCTTAATTCAGGTCAATAACAATTACTTTGGAGACTATATAAATTATAGAGAAGAAGGATTGGTGAGCCGGTAAAGCTAAAGAAGACATTACGGTTTGTGTACTAGGAATTACGGAAAACCAGACTCGCATAGGCGTAAATTCATCTAGACATGTATCCGCAACGTAGTCATTCACGATCTCATTCGGACGGACTTTGGATCATAAAGAGCTTGATATTCAATTTGAACTGGAATTCGTACTTCTTCAACTTCCAGTTCATATTCACCGTCGTATAGAAAGCTATCAGAAACACCTTCTGAATTGCGAACATATCCGTAAGCGATATTTTTGTCTATGGTGTATCCCCATCCGGCACTCGTAGTCCAGCCAACTCGTTCGCCATTCCTGTAGATGGTTTCTCTTCCAAGCAACGAAACTTGGTCATCGGGTGTTGTAAAACAGGCAAGTCTGCGCTTCAGTTCTTCCTTGCTATGGTGAACCAAGATTGATTGCCCAACAAACGGAATCGTACTTTGCAGTCGAACCAGTTTACTCATTCCGGCTTCAAGTGGCGTAAAGTCCGAGCCGATATCGGAACCGAGTGCTCGGAATCCCTTTTCCAGACGCAGCGACTCAAGCGCTCGATATCCAACATGCTTCAATTCATGCTTCTTTCCGGCAGTGACCAGAGCCTGAAAAATTGCAAGCGTATTGTCAACCGGCATATGCAGTTCCCATCCAAGTTCACCCGCAAAAGAAACTCGCAGAGCAATGGCAGTATTGTTGCTAATATTGATCTGTTGGCAGGTTAGAAATGGAAACGCTGAATTCGACATGTCCTGATCTACAACATCTTGGAGAAGTGTTCGTGAATTCGGACCGGAAAGCGATAACGTCGAATATTGCTCTGTAACTTCAATGAGAGTTGCATTTCGTAAGTTATCCGGTATGTTGTTTTTAATGTGAAAGTAGTGATGAGCAGCATAGCCAGTACCAACCACGATCAGAAACCGGTCTTCTGTGAGGCGAGTAACTGTTGCATCACACTCAATTCCGCCAGAGTGATTCAGCATTTGTGTATACACAACTGAGCCTGTCGGGCGGTCTACTTGATTTGAGCAGAGGTGCTGCAATATGGCGAGTGCATCCTCTCCTTCCAATAAGAATTTAGCAAAAGAGGACTGATCGATCATGCCCACTGAATTTCGTACCACCTGATGTTCTTCGCCAACCGGAACGAACCAGTTCGGACGTCCAAATGAAGGTGCGTCATTGGGTTCTTGGTTTTGAGCGGCAAACCAGTTGGGACGTTCCCAGCCAAGTTTTTCACCAAAGCAGGCGTTCAGATTTTTTAGATTCTCGTAAAGTGCAGATTTGAATAGAGGCCGCCCGCTGCTATGTTCTTCATGTGGCCAAGCCATTGTGTAGTGTTTTGAGCAAAGTTCTTCTGTTCTCTGCGTCACCCATTCTTGATTGCCATGAACTTTCCCGAAACGTCTTATATCAACTGCTCCTAAATCCATCGGGGGAGCTCCGACAGAAATCCACTCTGCCAATGCTTTTCCTGCACCTCCTGCACTGGCGATTCCGAATGCATTGAATCCGGTTCCGACGAAAAAGTTTTTAATTTCAGGAGATTCACCCAAGATGAAGTTGCCATCTGGCGTAAAAGATTCCGGTCCGCAAATCATCTGTTTAATATCGGCCGATTCCATTGCCGGGATTCTGCTCAATCCCGCCCGCATGAGCGGCTCGAAATGATCAACGTCAAAATCCAGCAGAGTGAAGAAGAATTTATCCGGAGGCTTCGCAACTTCCCATTTCTGAGAATTCGACTCATACCCTCCGAATATCAGTCCGCCAACCTCTTCCTTAAAATAGATCAAGCGATCAGGGTCTCGTATCGTTGGCATATCCGGAACCACTCCTTGAACTGTACCAGTTACGATGTAGTGGTGTTTCATCGGTGTAATTGGCACGTTCACTCCGGCTAGCTGTCCGATGGAGCGTGACCAGAGTCCAGCGCAGTCAACGACAACCTCGCAACTGATGTCACCCATACTGGTGCTGACACCTTTTATCCTGCCGTTGTTTGTTGAAATGGCTGTTACCGAGCAGCCTTCGATAATACGAATGCCTTTCGATCTTGCCCCCTTCGCGAGTGCTTGTGTTAAGTCAGAAGGATTTGCCTGACCGTCAGTTGGTAAAAATGCCGCCCCAACCACATCTTCAGTATTCAGAACCGGGCAAAGATTCGACACTTCATTCGGACTTAGGAAGTGCATTTCTAGACCGAATGATCGTGCCATCGTCACCTGTCGTTTAATTTCTCGCACTCGTTCTGGATGGCAGGCGAGACGTAATCCTCCGTTCATTTTCCATCCGACTGCTTGGCCAGTTTCCTTTTCTAGTCGATCATACAGCTCCACTGAGTACTTGAGCAACTGAGTGACATTGGCGCTGCTTCGCAGTTGTCCGACCAGTCCTGCGGCGTGCCAGGTAGAGCCGTTGGTAAGTGTTCCCTGTTCAAGAACAACGCAGTCGATTTCTCCTATCTGGGCGAGGTGGTAGGCAGTTGATGAACCGATGATTCCTCCCCCAATTATGACGATTTTGCAGTGCTCTGGTACCATGTCAGTATTATTTGTTTGAGCGGTTAGAGTCCCAAAGCTTGCTTTCGGCGACGTGCTGCCGCAGAAATCAAACGATCTGTGATGATTGCGATAAATGCAACGGAAAGCCCAGCAACCAGTCCGCGGCCAGGGTCCGCTTTTGTCAGGGCTATGTAGACTTCTTGCCCGAGGTCACGCGTTCCTACTAGAGCTGTGATAACTAGCATGGAAAGGGCGAACATTACGGTTTGATTCAGTCCCAGCATGATTTCTGGCCACGCAAGTCGGAACTGGACTTTGGTCAACAACTGCAATTTTGTACATCCGGATGTTTTTCCGGCTTCTATAAGCGAAGGAGAGATCTGTTCAATGCCATACAGCGTATAACGAATTGCTGGGGGCAGGGCATACAACACGACTGCCACCATCGCGGAAAATTCACCTACACGGAACAGCATCACCACAGGCAGGAGATAAACGAAACTTGGCAGTGTTTGCAGCGTATCGATGAATACCAGTACAGATTTTTTAATTTTGGGATAACGAGTAGTGAAGGCTCCAACCGTAATTCCAATCATGGTCGCGATGACGACGGAGATGCCGCACAGGTAGACGGTAATCATCGCTTTTGTCCATTGTCCCGTAATCAGGATGAATCCCGCAAGAGAAACAACCAGTAGAGCCAATTTGGGTCCGCCTAGCTGATAGCCAGCCAAGGCGAGCAACAGAAAAACGCCAGGCCACGGGAGGCTCAGCAGAAATAGCTTGACCGGTTTTAGAATATTCAGCAGTACGAATACTTTTACCGCTTCAAGTTGATCGAAGAAATTGATATTGACCCACTTGACGAGATCATTCCAGAATTGTCCCGTTGTGATTTCAAACTGTTCAGGCCACTGGGCGAAAAAAGGAACAACAAAGCTGATTAAAGTCGTCGCTGCCAACACTAAAATAGCGATTACAAGATTCTTATGACGGCTGTAAAAGTTTTTGTTGGTCTCAACATGCTGTTTTGGAGCTTGCGCTGCCCAAGCCTGGGAGAGTCTATCCAACACAATCGCGATCAAAGTAATCGCAATACCCGCTTCAAGTCCGTCGCCAATGGCTTGACGTCTCAATGACGCGAGGACATCAAACCCCAGCCCTCCGGCACCAATCATGGATGCAATGATGACCATGTTGAGCGAAAGCATAATGACCTGATTGACGCCGACCATCAAGCCTGGAGTAGCGGAAGGCATAAGTACACGCCAAGTCATCTGCCGCTTGGTGCATCCGGCCATTTTGCCGAACTCTTTAATTTCCTCCGGAACCGTGTGCAGTGCGAGAATGGTCACTCGAACCATGGGCGGCATTGCATAAATTACGGTTGCGGTTATGGCGGATACCGGACCGAAACCAAACAGAAAAAGAACGGGTACCAAATAAGCAAATATTGGAACGGTCTGCATCAAGTCCAGTACTGGAGTGATGGCTCGCTCAAATGATCGGTAACGGTATCCAAGAATGCCAAATCCAGCACCGAGTAAGATTCCGATTGGAACAGCCACCGCGATGGAAGAGAGGGTGATTGAGGCACTTTCCCAGTGACCGAAAACTGCAAGATAGGCTGTACACAAAAACACCATCAGTCCAAGCGTCCAGTCTCTGATTTGAAACGCCAGCCAGGTAACGACGATGGTCAATCCAAACCAGGAAATCGGTGGTGTGTGCCATGAATTTCCATCAGCTAGCGGAACCTTGAATCCAGCCGAGAGCAGAGACTTAATAATCTGATAAGGAATTTCGATTGCTGCGGAGATTGTTCTAGTGAATTCCTTGAATGTCCAGGGAAACAGATATGCTTCGTCGCCTACCAGCCACTTCATAAAACCGGTTACACAGTAGCGAATGCTGGTACAACTGCCGAGGGCTTCAATTTTCCAGCTCAGTTCCTTTGGAGGTTTAACTGCCCACGGCCACAACTCGCCACCGAGCCAGATTAAGGTTATGATGAATGCTACCAGCAGCCATGCAAGAAACCTGGGATTTGTAAAATTGAATCTTGCTTGTGCCGTAGCAGTTGAATTCATACCTGCGTGCTTTTTCGATTTGAATTCTGGGTCTTTACCAGCACACTCAGTACCGCTTCGCGAGTAATCTGTCCCACTACTTTACCACTTGAATCGATGACATCGAAAGGATGTTCTGAATTAATCACTTCTTCTGCTAAATCTTCGATTTTAGCAGTTTGCAGAATTTGTCCTCCGCTCGGAAGATCCGGATTTTTTGCAACCATTACGGACTTTGCGGAAAATACTTTTGCCCGCGCAAGGTCATTCGTAAACTCTTCCACATATCGGTCAGCAGGTTGCAGTACGAGTTCTTCGGGTGTGCCAATCTGGATGATTGATCCGTCTTTCATGATTGCGATCTGGTCAGCTAGGCGTACGGCTTCGTTAAAATCGTGCGTAATAAATACGATTGTCTTGCTCAACATGGATTGAATGCGTAGAAATTCGTCCTGCATTTCTCGACGAATCAGGGGATCAAGTGCGGAAAATGGCTCGTCAAGAAACCAGATTTTCGGTTCCACTGAGAGCGAGCGAGCAATTCCAACTCGTTGCTGCTGTCCGCCTGACAGTTCTCTCGGATAATAGAATTCACGACCCTCCAAACCCACGAGTTCGATAACTTCTCTTGCTCTTTTTTCTCGTTGGCTTCGATCTACGCCTTGAACTTCCAATGGAAATGCAACATTGCCGAGCACAGTCAGGTGCGGCATGAGAGCGAAGTGCTGGAACACCATCCCCATTTTGTGGCGACGAATTTGGATCATTTTCTTTTCAGATTGTTCCAAGAGATTTTCTCCCTCAAACATGATCACCCCTGAGGTCGGTTCAATCAAACGGGAGAGGCATCTCAGCAGGGTGGACTTTCCGGAGCCGGACAATCCCATGATGACAAAGATTTCACCTTCTGCGACAGCGATATTCGCATCGCGTACCGCTCCAATCAATCCCGCTGATGTGAGGGAATTGTTGTCAATCGGGGTGTTGTCGGAAAAGAAACGTTCGGCACCTTTGCCGAAAATTTTCCAGACATTTGTGCAAGTCAGAATCGACTCAGTGCGGTCCATGACATTCGAAAGAATTTTCTGCAGTTCGGTTTCAGTATTGAAAACGCGCCAGAGCCAACAGTTGGCGCTGGCGCGTCCCTCTGAATTTTTGAAGTTACATTGTCCAGGCTTTCCAGACTGACTCGTTGTTCGCCATCCAATCGGCTACTACGTCTTCGACGGATTGGCCTTCAAGATCGACTTTCACAATGAGCGAACTCATCAGATCATTGTCAATGGTGAAATTTCGAATGGCCTGATATGCTTTTGGCCACTTCTCTTCACCACCGGCCCAACCAACTGCTTTGATCCAACCTCTCGGCTTGCCGCAGTCATAAGCCATATCCGGATTTACGCCCCAAGATGGATCCTTGTAGCATTCATCAGTGTAGACCGGGAAATCCACCCATTCACCTTCATATTTGGCAGTTGCCCAATGCGGTGCATAAACCCAGGCCAAGATTGGTGCCTGTCGCTGATAGGCAGATTCGATTTCTGCAAACAATGCAGCATCGGTTCCAGCATGTACTACTTCGTAGTCCAAGCCCAAAGATTCAGCACGTTCATCGTCATATCCGCTCCAAGTGACGGGACCGCCAAGATAACGTCCCTTCGGGTTTGTTTCCGGAGTGGAAAACGCTTCTGCACAATCGTTCAACGCGGTCCAATCAGGCAACCCCGGGCATTTTTCTTTCATGTACAAGGGATACCACCATTCTTCAATGGCATCCATGCCGGTTTCACCGAGATCCACTGTCTTGCCGGTAGCGAGAGATGCTTCCAGGGCATCTTTTCCGGTTGTTTCCCACATTTCAACAGCCACGTGAAGATCCCCGGATTCCAAGCCCACGAATTGCGCAATGTAATCAGCGGGTACAAACTCGATGTTGTATCCCATAGATTTGAGAACTTCGCCGACCATGGTTGCGGTGATGAATTGCCCGGTCCAATCGTGCCAGGTGATCTTGATCGTATCATCCGATTCCGCTTGCGCGGATGCAATCGGTGCATAAGTGAACAGTGCAACAGTGCATGCAAATATTAGATTTCGAAAACATTTCTGCATATAAATTACCTCCTTGTGGTGAATTCAGGTTGCAGGTTACTAGATAGAAGTGAAATTATTCACCTTTCTCAAACATTCACAAAAGACAGATTCCGATTCATTTCAGATTTCTGCTGATTTGTGACTAAAAAACTCATCTTGGATAATACATCCAAACCTTTCGACGATGGACTAACAAAGTTTACTTGGTTCATTTCATCCTTATACGAACATTCCGCTATAGGCATTCCAGTTCTTCTCGAAGCGTATGCGGTTCATATTCGTGTAGCCTTCGTAGCCCGGATCCTGGTCCGGATACAGTTCAGTCATGGAAGCTGCAACGTTTCCACTATCTAGATCCGAAGTGACTTCCTGAACCATACCCCACATATACTCGCGCAAATTGAGTATGAGTTTGAATGCAATCAGTTGCCGGGAAATGTTTTTGTTCAATTTACCGAAATACATTTCAAACAAGGCGGATTCAGAATCCTCGCTCAAGTCGGCATTGCAACTGACCCCAACGAGATCGAAGAGTGGATGCCCGTAGCCGCCGTAGTCCCAATCAATCATCCAGACATTCTCATCGTCATCAAACATGAAATTTTGGGGTACTGTGTCATTGTGTGTAAAGACAGGACTGAAGTTTTCAATATGGCTTTCAAGCAGGTTGTTGATGCCAACAATTTCCGGAAGCAAGTCAACAAGACGAGAGCCATATTTGTATCCGATTTCAACGTAATTGCGTACTACCTGGAATGGCCAGAAGTAGGTGAGGGTGCCGCGAACACTTTCTGAACCGCCATGCAGATTCTTGAGCACTTGAACAATCTTTTCCATGTTGACCGGACTGCCGATATCATCAGGACGAAGACAGCCTCCAGGAATGAAATCAAGAATGGCTAGCGACTGTTCAGAATGTCGTATTCTTGGGCTCACACCGATGTCGGCTGCGGCTTTCATTGATGCCTGAACAGACGTCTGGATGATGCCATGGACTGGGATGTCAGTACCGATTCTCGCCACCGTACGCTCGCCATTATCCGTTACGACAAAACTTCTGTTGCACAGTCCTCCAACTAGGGGTTCTACTTGGATCCCGCCATTCCAGCAATCGAGAGTCCTCAAGTACTCTTCGATGCGTTCGTCGCTCCAATCAGGCAAAAGCATATTTTGCAAACCTCTCCGTTGAGCAAGTCAGGGTAGACAGTTACAGTTCAATTTTAACGGTGTTTTCCAAATAAACCGTGCAGGCGAGCCATGGCCTGCTGCAGTGTTTCCATGTCAGTTGCAAATGAAAGCCTGATATGGCCTGCGCCTCCGAATGCACTGCCTGGAACGACCGCCACTTCAGCCTCATTCAGAATATACTCCGACAGTGCTGCATCGGAATCAATGCCATCCAGTGAATCGATGATTTCTCGACAATCAGGAAAAGCGTAGAATGCGCCGTCTCCGGCAAGACAGTTCATTCCTTTGACTTGATTCAGGCTGGAAATGACGAAATCGTGTCGTTTCTTAAACTGTTCCGTCATGTACTGAATAGTATCCTGGGGACCGTTCAGTGCTTCGACAGCAGCTGCCTGTGCAATCGAATTTGGATTTGATGTCGTTTGAGACTGAATTTTTCGCATTGCAGCGGTTAGCGGTTCCGGTGAAGCCGCGAATCCAATGCGCCATCCGGTCATCGCGTAAGCCTTCGACACTCCATTGACGACTACTGTTCGGTCTTTCAGATCAGGGCAAGCATTTACGATATTGCAGAACGACTTACCACTCCACAAAATATGTTCGTAAATGTCATCAGTGACGACATAAACATGAGGATTTTCTAACAGAACCTCTGCGAGTTCCTCCAGATCCTGACGTGTGTATGCTATGCCTGTCGGGTTGTTGGGGCTGTTGAGCATGAGAAGCTTGGTGTGCGAGGTAATAACCTCTCGCAATTGTTCTGGCTGTAACTTGAAACCCTGTTCTATGGTCGTATTTACTACAACTGGTTTACCGCCTGAAAGCACTGTCATATCAGTGTATGAAACCCAATATGGTGCAACAATTACTACTTCATCATTTTCATTAAGTAGCGCAGTTAATAGATTGATAATACTCTGTTTTGCCCCGTTTGATACGACAATATTTGCTGACGTGTAAGTGAGTTGATTTTCACGTTCGAACTTGTCAACAACTGCATTTTTCAGTTCTGGAGTGCCGTCGGCAGGTGTATACTTTGTCATGCCGTTTCGCATCGCTTCAATGGCGGCCTGCTGAATGTTTTCTGGTGTGGCAAAATCCGGCTCGCCAGCACCGAGTCCTATCACATCACGGCCAGCTGCACGAAGTTCGCGCGCCAGCGTGGACACGGCGATTGTGGCGGATGGTTTTATGGAATTGACTCGATTCGACAGTGGGATGTTGGTCATTTTGTTCTCTCAAGGACAAAAAAACGGATTGTGTTCAGTACAAGTATAGCCGAATAACTGCTATTTGAGAGGACACCTTGCGAGAATTCAAACTGGTTTCAGACTACCAACCAGCCGGCGATCAACCCGAAGCAATTCATCAATTACTCGCCGGTGTCAAAGCTGGCAAATCGTTTCAAACTCTGCTTGGGGCAACAGGTAGCGGCAAGACGTTTACTATGGCGAATGTCATCTCTGTAATCGGTTTTCCCACATTGGTTCTTGCCCACAACAAGACTCTTGCAGCGCAACTTTACTCGGAGTTGCGTGACTTTTTCCCAGGTAACGCGGTCGAGTATTTCGTTTCGTATTACGACTATTATCAGCCGGAAGCCTACGTGCCCAGTTCCGATACGTTTATCGAAAAAGATGCCTCCATTAATGATCATATCGACCAGATGAGATTGTCGGCAACCAACGCTCTTCTCCTTCGGAAAGATACCATTATCGTCGCAACGGTGTCCGCCATCTATGGTCTGGGAAATCCAAATGAGTACAACAAGATGATTCTCCATCTTCGCAAGGGTGCAATGGTTGATCAGCGTTCGATATTGCGAACGCTCGCAGAGCTTCAATACACCCGCAATGATGCAGAACTTCGTAGAGGAACATTCAGAGTGAGGGGAGATGTCATTGACATATACCCTGCAGATTCCGACAAGGCCGTGGTACGAGTTGAATTATTCGGTGACGAGATTGATCGCCTGTCGCTATTCGATCCATTGACTGGCGAAGTGCTTGATAAGATTGTACGTTACACAATATTTCCGAAGTCACATTACGTCACCGCCCAAGACACTGTAGACAAAGCGATTGTTCGGATTAAAGAAGAACTTGAGGACAGACTTAAAGAGTTGTATGCGGACAATAAGCTGGTCGAAGCCCAGCGATTGACGCAAAGAACTCAGTATGACATCGAAATGATGAAAGAACTTGGATACTGTTCCGGAATTGAAAACTACTCACTGCACCTGTCCGAACGAAAACCTGGCGATGCTCCGGCTACCCTGCTTGACTACTTGCCCCGAAAGTCTTTGGTTTTTATAGACGAAAGTCACGCCACTATTCCACAACTGAGAGCCATGTATCGTGGTGATCGGTCTCGCAAAGAAACCTTGGTAAACTTTGGATTTCGCTTGCCATCTGCCTTGGACAATCGCCCTTTGCGCTTTGATGAATTTGAAAGCAAGGTGTCCCAGATCATCTTCATGTCTGCGACTCCTGGACCTTATGAAGAAGAAAAGTCTCCTGAATTTGTAGATCAAGTCGTTCGCCCCACGGGTTTGGTTGACCCAATCGTTGAGATTCGTGGCGCACAGACGCAGGTTGATGATTTGCTATCTGAAATTCAGAAACGCGCACTAGTCAGCGAAAGGGTGCTTGTGACAACGCTTACTAAGAGAATGGCAGAAGATCTGACCGACTATCTAAGCGATCATTCTGTACGTGTACGATACCTTCATTCGGATATTGAAACGGTTGAGCGAGTAGAGATAATTCGCGATCTTAGAGCCGGAGTGTTCGATGTGCTTGTGGGTATCAATCTCCTGCGGGAAGGGTTGGACATTCCGGAGGTTTCGTTGGTCGCCATTCTGGATGCAGACAAGCAGGGGTTTCTTCGATCTGCACGATCCCTCATTCAAACAATTGGCCGGACTGCAAGAAATATCAACGGTAGAGCGATACTCTATGCCGACGAAGTCACTGATTCCATGCGGCAGGCGATGTACGAGACCAATAGAAGAAGAGAGAAACAGAGTCAATACAACGTGATAAACGACATATCTCCAGTAAGTATTGAAAAAGATGTTAAAGAAATTATTGATGGTGTGCAGTGGCGTGGGAGTGGCAAATCCCGTCGACTTCGCGGTCATCCAGAACCGCTTGACCAGACAGTAGAAGCAATCGAAATTGATCTGCAAAATCCAACTCAAGTTTCACGTGAGCTCAGAAAGCTGGAAAGAAAAATGAACACCTTTGCTGCGAATTTAGAGTTTGAGCAAGCGGCCAGAGTACGAGATCAAATCAAGGAATTGAAGGAAGTCGTATTCCTGTCATCAACCAATTGACTTAAATTCCGGAACAAATCACGGCAATTGTTCTGAAGATCACAAATTCATCCGAACTCGTAAATACCGGTCAGGAGTTGTTACTACTTCCTGTTGCGAAGTAAAACGATACGATTACTGTTGGTGCCAAGACTATTGTTGACAATACCCCAGCAATTGGATGTTTTGGTGAATTCCTGTTGATTGATCATGATGCCGAGAATTTCAAATGGTAGATGTTCAGCTGCCGCTACAACAATTTCTTCCAGACGAACAGTGCTTTTCAGCACTTCTCCTACTTCAAAAGCGATGTACCCACCATTTCGAGTAACTCGAGACAGTTCAGACAAAGTTCTTGAAACAAATTCCTGCCAATCTGCAATCGTCTTGATCTGTGAAATTTGGACCGATTTTGGATCGATTCCCAGAAACCAGCAACGCAGCCAATTGTCTGAATCATACTGAACAATGTGAATAAAGGGCGGGGAAGTGACAGTCAAGTCTACAGAGCTATCTGGAATCTGGTGTGTATTGTGAGATTGTTCTGTCAGAAATAGGTATTCGACAGCACTAGGAAGATTTTGAGAAAGCAGCCTGTTCGATTTTTTCAGAATAATGTTTGGCACTTTTCGAACTGGTGGAATCTGCTGTCTACGTTCATTAATTTTCTTCTGACTGTTCACAGAAACTGCTTGATTCGGAGGCATCGTGTACACTGAGAAAAACCCTGATGAATGGCCAGTCAAACGATTGATTGCGATCATTCTGATCCATTTGTCCAGTGAATCAATCTCACTGTCGTCTTGCCGGGTAAGAAGCCAAGTGCGAAGTCCCTCTATACTCGCTAATGTTTTAGGATGGTAAAACACCAGTAATTCTTCACATTTGATTTCACGGAAATCATGCCATGGGATTTGCTTCAGTCTTTGTTCTATTTCCTGTAGGGATGGCGGATTGATACGCGGCTCAGCGAAAGCCATACCTAGGGGATTGACATCGTTACCATAAGGGATGCGGCCGAGAAGTGCAGCTTCCACTGGAGTCGTTCCCCGACCCATGAAAGGGTCGTAGACGACGTTACCTGGTTGCGTTAAGCGATGGATGAAAAACGCCGGCAGTTGTGGCTTGAAACAGGCTCGGTAACTGATTTCGTGAATGCGGTTGGCTTGTCGTTGCCGAGATGTCCAGAATTCATTGATGAAATATTTCAGTCCGTTGGCAGTTTCGATTTGAGTGTGTGTCCCGAATTCGTTAAATTGCGCAAGTTCCTGCAAAAGGTTCAAATCAAATTGAGCGCTGTTAATCGTTTGCTGTGTCGCCCCCATAAGTCTGCATTGTATTCAACATGGATTGAATTGTGAGGGATATGCGCTGTATATTTTTGCAGCAATTAATTCTTGGACAACGGAATTAATACCAAATCAGAAAGCTTTCAAATAATTGGCTGATAAAAGTCTACAGCGTATATTCCTCATTAATTCCTTAGATGAATTTTGTAACGGGTTTGGTAGATAATATGTGCTATATTCGGATTTTCAAAATTGAGGTCAGTTCTAATTTGGAGCCTATCTGTCACTGTAAATAGCAAGAATTCGGGCGCATAGCTCAGGGGGAGAGCACTTGCTTGACATGCAAGAGGTCCCTGGTTCAATCCCAGGTGCGCCCACCATCGCAACGTATCAGAACCTTTGTCCATTTTTTCTGCATTGGTCGGATTATCAATAATTGTAAGAGCGTTTATCGAACTGGAAGCGACTTATCCTGAAATTGGGCTGAGAACTTGCCGCAAGACTTGTGCAGACTGGGCCGTATCTGCGCCGCACCAAGCGCGTGGAAGAATTCATTCCGTGGCTGTATCTCAAAGGGATCAGCAATGGTGAGATGGGCGACACGCTCAAGGTGCTGTTCGGCGATGCCCCTCACGGCGTTACACCGGATTTTGTATCCAAATTCAAGCAGTGGGCGAACGGCGCTTCGACGGAAAAAATTCCCGTTCGTGTGGGCTTACGGCATCTATACCTTGTTCGAAGCCTAGGTCGCCCGCTGGTTGAAGCGCGCTTCGATTCAGGTGATGTCGCAACTGTTGAACTTGAGTTGGATGGCTTCAATGGCATTATGCAACGGACGGTCAAACGGGGTCTGGCGCGCCACTTTGAGCAGTTGGTGCTACTGTTGGCTTTTCTTGGAGTCCCTCCTGTGGCATAAAATTTCAGCAAAACCCCACAGCACTGGCCAAACTGTAATGAAATCCAATTCAAGCATAGAAATTCAGAATTTCAGTTCGAGAGGAGGTGGGAGATTGGTTAGCGGATATTGTGATTTTCACGCGTTGAATTTCAAGCACATTTTCCTTTCAATCTACTAATCCTGGTTCAAATTGAACACACATCGCCCTTAATTCTTTCTTCTACCAAACCCTACGAAGTCAGGAAGATTTTCAGAAAGAAATACGTCTTATTGCGTCAACATAATCAAAATGAGCATCATTACTCAATACAGGTAATGAGAACTGAAGAGCAATTGCAGCAATCCATGTGTCATTTAAGGGTATCGGAGTGCCACGTTGTTTAAGTTCCAAGCGTATGTCGGCGTAGATCATTGCCGTTTCTTGGGTTACTGCAACGATTTCGACAGTTGGCAGGTTTCGGTTAAGCCAGCTTTCGTAGCGATTGCGATAACGTGATTGACGAATACTGAAATAATTTTCACCAAGTTCAAAACTAGGAACTACCAGCCGGTTGGCATTTCTCAGGGCACTGTTAATTGCAGGGGTTCCGTCCGACCAAGAAGATAACGCATTGGTGTCAAGGATCACAGATGATTTTCAGTGTCAATTTTCCCAAATTCCTCTTCTATGATTTCAAGGATGCGACGATTTTCATCTGAGAGATCGGACAGTTCGCCGAAACCTTTCATCCACGGAGCTTCATTCTCATGTTCGGAATTTTCTTTAGAGTATCGGCAGAATTTCTCCTCCAGAATTTTGGATAAATATTGCTTGAGGGTCATACCACGATTGGCAGCAAGAGTTTCAGCCTGTTGGACAACAGAGTCGGGAAGTTCAACTGTTGTTTTCATTACCAGACCTCTAGGTAAAGAAATATTGTGCTGGTTCAATTTTTAGTTAACCAGCAATTACACGAGAATTTAATTTTTTGCTTCAGATTTGTAGCATCAATTGTATTAGATATGGTCCAATTAGCAATTGCTTGTATTGCCTTGAACAAGACAGTGGTTATTTAGATTAACCTAGTATCTTTGCACTGAATTTTAGTCCAGTTGACATACGGATACGTTGCGACTGTGCCCACTATTTTATCTAATTTTCTAGTTTTTTCAGTCTAATCTGCGACAACTTCCCTTTCATTTCGTATAATTAATTGTTCTTTTCTAGCACCAAAGGAATAATTTCTTACGGTGCGATTTTCTTTTGTTTCTATAGTCTCTAAATGCCAACTGTTTCATTACCAGACGGTTCCCAGAAGGAATACTCGTCCAACATAACTATTGATCATGTCGCCTCGGACATCGGTGCGGGTTTACTGAAAGCCGCGATTGCTGGTGAATTCAATGGCAGACTTGTGGACACGTCTTACGAAATAGACGATCACGGGTCATTGAAAATCGTTACCGGCAAAGATGAAGCTGGACTAGAGGTGATTCGTCACTCAACTGCCCATCTACTCGCGCAGGCAGTCAAGCGGCTATTCCCGCAAGCTCAAGTTACGATTGGTCCGGTGATTGAGGATGGTTTCTACTATGACTTTGCATTCGAGCGCGGCTTCACTGAAGAAGATCTCGCCAAGATTGAAGAATGCATGTATGAAATTGCATCGGAAATGTTGCCGGTGAACCGTACAGTTATGGAAAGAGATGAAGCGGTTTCGCTGTTTCGTGGCATGGGCGAGGAATACAAGGCTGAAATTATTGAGAATTTGCCTGAAGATGAAGTCGTATCTCTATACAGACAAGGCGAATTTGTCGATCTTTGTAGAGGCCCCCATGTACCGAACACAGGCTTCCTTCGAGCATTTAAGTTGACCAAGGTGGCAGGTGCTTACTGGCGCGGTGATTCGAATAATGAAATGTTGCAGCGCATCTATGGAACTGCTTGGAACACTAAATCTGATCTGAAAGACTACCTGACTCGTCTTGAAGAAGCACTGTTACGCGATCACAGGAAATTGGGAGGCGAGCTCGATCTTTTTCATTTCCAGGAAGAAGCCCCAGGTATGGTCTTCTGGCATGAAAAAGGATGGACTCTTTACCGGCTTGTGGAATCCTATATGCGAAATCTCCTAGAAGAATTCGATTACACCGAGGTTCACACTCCACAGCTCATTGACAGATCTCTATGGGAAAAATCTGGCCACTGGGAAACTTTTCAGGAGCATATGTTCACAACCGAAATTGAAAAAAAGGCATATGCTTTGAAACCCATGAATTGTCCGGGGCACGTCCAGATTTTCAATCAGGGATTGAGAAGTTATCGAAACCTGCCACTGCGTATCGCAGAGTTTGGGCATGTTCATCGATACGAGCCATCCGGAACGCTTCATGGGCTGATGCGGGTTCGTCGTTTCACCCAGGATGACGCACATGTATTCTGCGCTGAAAATCAGATTCAATCAGAAGTGGAAAATTTGATAGAAATGGCCTTGAAAGTGTACACGGAATTCGGCTTTGATGACATTGCGGTCGGTTTATCAACACGTCCTGTAAAACGGGTTGGAAGAGACGAGTTATGGGACCGTGCTGAAAGCGCCCTTAATTCAGTATTGACCGAACGTTCCATGAATTTTAAAACCTATGTTGGGGAAGGGGCATTTTACGGTCCAAAGATTGATTTTGTACTGAACGACTGCATTGGGCGGAAATGGCAGTGCGGAACTATTCAGCTTGATTTCTCGATGCCGGCGCGTCTGGGAGCACAGTATGTAGCTGCAGATGGATCAAAGAAGACACCAGTCATGATTCATCGGGCAATTCTAGGCTCGCTCGAAAGATTCATTGGAATTTTGATCGAAGAGCATGCCGGAAGATTTCCAGTATGGCTGGCACCGGTGCAAGCGGTTGTAATGAATATTTCTGAGGCACAGCGCGAATATTTGGGTAAAATAGGCGTTCTACTTCGAAAAGCTGGCGTACGAGCTATTCTTGATTCAAGGAATGAAAAAATTGGTTTCAAAATTAGAGAACAAACATTACAGAAAATTCCATTTCTGTTGGTGGTTGGAAACCGTGAAGTAGAGAACGAGTCAGTTGCAGTTCGAACCTTATCTGGAGAAGACATGGGTTCGTTGCCAATTGCATCAGTTGTTAAATTGATCAGTGATGCCTGCACTGTTGGAAAGATGAATAAAACGGGAGATTAAGTTACGGCT
Organism: Arenicellales bacterium; assembly: GCA_965219265.1. Classification (GTDB taxonomy): domain Bacteria; phylum Pseudomonadota; class Gammaproteobacteria; order Arenicellales; family JAJDZL01; genus JAJDZL01. Next base: position 1,339,281 of record OZ244730.1, on the reverse strand, counting down.
ACTAAAAAATTACACCAAATCAATTCACAGATAGAGGCGGACCAAGTTCGTCTGATTAGCGAAGACGGAGTGCAGATTGGAGTAGTTTCCCTTCAAGAAGCGCTTAATTTTGCGCAGGAAGCAGAACTTGACCTGGTTGAAATTGCGCCGAATTCCGCTCCACCAGTCTGTCGGGTTATGGATTATGGAAAGTATCGGTATTCAGCGAGCAAGAAACAGCATGATGCCAAACGCAAGCAGAAGCAGATTGTTGTAAAGGAAATCAAATTTCGACCTGGAACTGATATTGGTGACTATGACGTCAAGTTGGGCAGGTTGCAGAAGTTTCTAAAGGAAGGCAATAAAACGAAAGTCACAATGCGGTTTCGGGGACGAGAAGTCGAGCACAAATCTTTGGGCTTTGAAATGCTCAATCGAGTTGAACAAGATCTAGTTGATCTTGCAGTGGTTGAACAGGAGCCGATGATGGAAGGACGTCAGATGGTGATGTTGCTGGCTCCAATAAAATATTAGATTTACGTAGATAATTTTCAAAGGCGAACAAACTCATGCCAAAAATGAAAACCAACAGGGGAGCTGCCAAGCGCTTCAAGCGAACCGCTTCCGGCAAGTTCAAGCGTGGGCATTCCCATGCTTCGCATATTCTGACCAAGAAGTCAACGAAAAGAAAACGCAGTCTTAGGAAAGGGACGCTGGTGCATGCAGCGGATGTTGCCAAAGTTCGCCGGATGCTTCCTTACGCATAAACAAGAGGATTCGAAATGCCAAGGGTAAAACGTAGTGTTACTGCCAGAGCGCGTCACAAAAAGGTGCTGAAGCAGGCAAAAGGATATCGTGGTGCACGAAAAAATGTGTATCGCGTGGCGAAACAGGCAGTCACCAAAGCGGGACAGTATGCCTATCGAGATCGTCGACGAAAAAAAAGGGATTTTCGCGCTCTATGGATCATGCGAATTAATGCAGCGGCCCGAGAGTGCGGTTTGAATTACAGCACTTTCATGAGAGGCTTGAAACTTGCCAGCATCGAACTGGATCGCAAATCTCTTGCTGCCATAGCATTCAGCGACAGCGATACATTTTCACTGCTTGCAGATAAAGCAAAACTGGAGTTGGGTGAATAGGCATATTGTGTCTTTTACCGGACCCTAAGAACTGAATTCGTCACCCAAAGATTACGCATCCACTTGAATAATGCCTGACTCTGAGGCTTATTCAAATCTCGACAACTTCGTCAAGCAAGCTGTCGCTGAAATTGAAGCAGCGGACACTGACTCCGAGTTGGAACGCTTGCGAGTTTCATGTTTTGGCAGGAAAGGCAATGTCACTGCGCTCCAAAAGTCCATAAGATCGCTGGAGCCGCATGAACGACCTGCTGCTGGCCAAAGAATAAAAACCGCAAAAGAATTGCTCGAATCGAGCATCAGTTCTAAGCGTGAAGTTCTTCGTCGCAGAACTGAGCGCAATCGGCTCGCATCGGAAAAAGTCGATGTGACGCTTCCGGCCCGACAAACAGCGATTGGCGGTCCACATCCTCTGTCGCGAACTATTTTCAGAATGCAGGAAATTTTTTCACGAATCGGCTTCGATATTGCTGTGGGTCCGGAAATTGAAGACGATTTCCATAATTTTGAAGCCTTGAACATTCCGCCAGGACATCCGGCTCGCGCTATGCAGGATACGTTTTACTTTCACGACGACAAACTGCTGCGCACGCATACATCACCGGTACAAATTCGCTATATGAAGAAAAACAAGCCGCCCATTCGAGTCGTGGCGCCGGGTCGGGTATATCGATGTGATTCGGATATCACTCACACTCCCATGTTTCATCAACTAGAAGGACTGGTGGTAGACGAAACAACTACCTTTGCCGATCTGAAGGGCGTTCTGGAATTCTTTGTTACCGAATTTTTTGAGACGCACTTAAATTTAAGGTTTCGGCCGTCCTATTTTCCGTTCACTGAACCTTCGGCGGAAGTAGATATCAGTTGCGTGTTCTGTGAAGGCTCTGGTTGTAACGTTTGTAAGAAAAGCGGCTGGCTCGAAGTATTAGGTTGTGGAATGGTACATCCAGCTCTTTATTCCAATGTTGGGATTGATTCAGAACAATTCACGGGTTACGCGTTTGGGATGGGAGTGGAGCGCTTTACTATGCTTCGCTACGGAGTGAATGACCTGCGGCTGTTCTTCAGAAATAACGTGGACATGCTAAGTCAGTTCAGATGACGCGATATTGGTGAAAGGCGATCATGCTTGTTAGCACGAATTGGCTAAAGGAGTGGATTGATTTTGGTCTTGACGTCCAAGAACTTTCCAAGAGGTTGACAATGGCGGGGTTGGAGGTTGTTTCAATTTTGCCTGTTGATCCTTGTGGTGAGGAAATCGTCGTCGGCCAAGTGCAAGAAGTCAAACCACACCCCCGCCATGACAATCTCAAGATCTGCTTGGTTAACGTCAATCAATCCAGTCTGCTGCAAATCGTTTGTGGTGCACCAAACGTAGTCGCGGGTGGAAAATATCCAGTAGCACTGATTGGAAGCATGATTGGCGACCAAGAGATACAGAAATTACTGATTCATGGCGAATTATCATCTGGGGTTCTTTGTTCTGAATCAGAAATTGGATTGGGAGAAACTTCCAATCAGTTGATGGAACTGGACTCCATTGCTCCTTTCGGGTCTTCCATAGACGATTATTTAGGGTTACCGGATTATGTGCTGGACATTGAGTTGACTCCAAATCGCGCCGATTGTTTAAGCATTGGCGGTGTTGCCAATGAAGTCGCCATACTTACAGGCAGTGAATCAAAACCATCGCCAATTCCATCCATCCCGGCAACGACTTCCAATCAAATTCCAGTAGAGGTGGAAACCTTCGAAGATTGTCCAGCCTATTGCGGTCGATTAATTGAGAATATTCGCGCAGATGCCAAAACCCCGGATTGGATGCAGGAGAAGTTGCGTAGAGTAGGCTTGCGAAGCATTCACCCGGTTGTAGACATCACCAACTATTTGATGATGGAACTTGGCCAGCCGATGCATGCATTTGATACTGAAATATTCAATTCATCTGCAATCATTGTTCGTCGTTCTTGCAATGGAGAGAAACTAACGCTTTTGGACGGGGAGGTGATGGAACTTGGTGAAGGGGTGCTGCTGATTGCCGATCGCGATGGACCAATCGGCCTGGCCGGAGTAATGGGAGGTGAATCCAGCGGTATTCAACCTGAATCGCAAAGCATTTTTTTAGAAGCAGCTTTCTTTTCACCGCAAGCCATACGCAGGTCAGTTTCCAAATTCGGCAAGCACACAGATGCATCTCATCGTTTCGAACGAGGTGTGAATCCCTATGGACAGGCGCGGGCGATTGAGCGAGCAACCGATTTGATTCAAGAAATTACCGGAGGTGTTCCTGGTCCGTTGCAGGAAATCCGAGATAACGCCTGGCTACCGAAAAGAAAAACATGCGTCGTTCGAGAATCGAGAATTGCCAGAGTTCTAGGTCTGACAATCCCACATGACAGAATTTCCTCGATTTTAAGTGCGGTCAATAAAGAGGTTACTGCCGTCGAAGGCGGTTGGAACGTGTTGCCACATGACTACAGATTCGATCTGGAAGAGGAACACGATCAGATAGAAGAGGTCGCTAGAATCTATGGATATGATCAGATTCCAAGTTCCATCAGTTTTAGCCCTGATGACTTTTCTCGAGGGATCAGTGAGTCCACGATATTGGAAAGTACAGTACGCAATGCGTTGCACTCGCAAGGTTACTACGAGGCGATAACCTATAGTTTTGTTGACCCCAAGCTTCAAGGTAAATTAAATCCGAACTCGAATGCGAAACCCCTCGCGAACCCTCTGGCGGAAAACTTGTCAGTCATGCGTACAAGTCTATGGCCTGGGCTGATTAGTGCATTTCTGGTGAACTATCGGCGCAACCACGACCGTGTACGACTATATGAAGTGGGTAGGGTGTTTTTGCCAAAGGAAGAGGTAAACATGCTGAGTGGGCTTTCCTATGGAATGTTTGCGCCTCGACAGTGGGGAATGGAAGAACGACAAATCGATTTCTTTGATGTAAAAGGCGATTTGATGAAATTGTTTGACTTGACCGGAAAAGCTGATCAGGTTGAATTTGTTGCTGAACAGCATGATGGACTGCACCCGGGTTGTAGCGCAGTAATCTATCTTAATCAGAAGAAATGTGGAGTTGTAGGTCAGATTCACCCAGAAATTCTGGCTGAATTCAGAGTTGAAGAGCCAGTCTTCACATTTGAAATTGAATTTGAGGTATTTTCAGAAAGAAACCTTAATCAGTATTCGCCAATCTCTCGTTACCCATCCATAGTTCGAGATATTTCAATTTTGGTGAATTCAGAATTGCCTGTCTCAGAAATTTCCAACGCAATAAAGGACAGTGCTGGGGAGATTTTGGAAAACTTAACCTTTTTTGATGTATATTCTGGTATAGGCATTGATTTAGAAACAAAAAGTATTGCATATCGACTAACGTATAGATTGCATACGCGAACATTGACTGATGTTGAAGTAGATTCTAGCTTAGCGTATATACTTAATATTTTAGGTCAACAATTTGGCGCACAATTGAGAGCGTAGGCGGGAACGTCAGATGAGCAAGTCTGTGGTAGTAAAGTCAGACTTAGTGAATGAAATCAACAGAACACTGGGTTTGAATCAGCGAGAAGCTAAGGAATTCGTCGATAATTTCTTTGAGGAGATTCGATGCTCGCTGGAAAGACATGAGGAAGTAAAGATTTCAGGATTCGGGCGTTTCAGCGTCCGGCACAAGCGGCCTCGCCCCGGGCGTAATCCAAAGACTGGAATTGATGTCACGATCAATGAGCGATGGGTAGTCACTTTCAGGGCCAGTAACAAACTTCGACAGCGAGTCGCGAATTTTCGAGCATCACCCCCTACTGACGATTGACGGAACTACAAGTTATTCATTTAATTTCGTAATTGCCGCATGTCTGAGCAGCATATTCCGAATAAGCATTACTTCACCATCGGTGAAGTTAGTACTCTATGCTCAATTAAACCGCATGTTCTTCGTTATTGGGAACAGGAATTTGCTGAACTGAAGCCCGTTCGACGACGCGGCCAGCGAAGATATTACACACGCCTGGAAGTTCAGCTCGTTAGAAGAATTAAGGATCTTCTCTACGATAAGGGATTTACAATAAGCGGTGCGCGACAGCAATTGAAAATGGAAAACAATTCAGCTCTAGAAATGAATAGTGAAGCTGTGGTTGAACGGATTGACCAAGCTATTGTTGAGCTGAACAAGGTACTGGATACGTTAGTCGTAGACTAGTGTATTTCTTGCTTCGGGGCGTAGCGCAGCCTGGTAGCGCACTTGCATGGGGCGCAAGAGGCCGGAGGTTCAAATCCTCTCGCCCCGACCATCCAATAAAAACATGAATATATGTTTTTTTTATGTTGTACTGCTTTAACTATTGAGAGTTGCATTATGTCTAAAACCGTAGTCACTTCATGGAATGATTTTGACCCGTTGAAACGAGTCATCATTGGTCGTGGAGACCATTGCTGTATACCAGCTTGGGAACCTGCACTTGAAGCGAAAATCGATCGAAACAGCGACATGTGGGGACTCTGGGGGCCTAGAGCGCTTGAAACGGCCGAGAAAGCGAATGAAGAACTCGATTATTTTGCTCATGTTCTGGAGACTCGCGGAATCATCGTAGATCGCCCGACTCCAGTCCAATGGAATCAATCTGCACATACACCGGATTTTTCGACTAAAACACTGTTAGGATGCATGCCGCCAAGAGACGTCTTGCTCACGGTCGGTAGGGAAATTTTGAGTGCGGCAATGATGATGAGGTGCCGATACTGGGAATATCTTGCCTATCATCCTTTACTGTTGAAATTTTTTAACGAAGACCCACTGTTCAGATGGGAGCAGGCTCCGCGTCCGAGATTGACTGACGAGTCATACAAGTTAGGATACTTTGACAACATCACTCCAGAGTTGCAGCAGCGCAGAGTTCGGGAACTGGATTTCATAACTACGGAATATGAACCTCTTTTCGATGCCGCAGATGTGCTTCGTTTGGGTAAAGACCTGTTCTGTCAACACGGATTAACGACAAATCGAAAAGCGGCAGAATGGCTGCAACGGCATTTCCCAGATCATCGAGTGCACTGCATAAATTTTCCTGACGATCCGAATCCGATTCACATCGATGCAACATTCGTGCCTCTCCGGCCGGGACTGATTATCAATTGTCCAGCTCGAACGCTGCCAGAATCGCAGAGGAAAATATTCGAGGCAAATGACTGGGAAATTCTTGATGCCGCCATGCCCGCACACGACAGACCCCCGCCACTGTGTTACTCCAGCGTGTGGCTGTCCATGAATGTACTGGTCATCGATCAAAAAACAGTTTGCGTCGAGGCAACGGAAGTCAATCAGCTTGAGCAGCTTGACTCCCTTGGCTTCGAGGTCATTCCGATACCATTTCGCAATGCCTACTCATTTGGCGGTGGATTGCATTGTGCGACTGCTGATGTGTGGCGGGATGGCACTTGCGAAGATTATTTTCCAAATCAGGTGCCTGGCACCCAAATTCGTTCTGGTCCGTGAACTATAACAGTTAAATTTGGAGCAGGATACAGTGGAATACTCCAGACGATTATATGAACGCATACTGAAATTTGCCTCATACCGACATGCAGCGGTATATTTGGGGGGGCTAAGTTTTTCGGAAGCAATATTTTTGCCGATTCCGCCTGATTTCCTACTGATTCCAATGGTTCTCGCAAACAAGGCAAAGGCGTGGTACTTTGCCGGGGTTACCACTGCATCATCGGTTTTAGGCGGAGTCGTTGGCTATCTTATAGGCGTCTATCTGTATGAAAGCGTCGGCAAATGGTTGATTGACCTGTATGGGCTTGGAGAATATTTCGGAATGTTGCGAATTTGGTATGACGAATATGGCATTTGGGTGGTGCTGTTATCTGGATTTCTGCCAATACCATACAAAGTTTTTACGATTGCATCGGGTGTCTTTGCCATGGCAATGATTCCGTTCATCATCGGTTCTGCTATCGGCAGAGCCACGCGTTTTTACGCTGTTTCTGGTGTTTGCTATTGGGCTGGAGATTCAATTGACAGACTGATGAAAAATATTGCTTCGCCTATAGCTTGGATTTTAAGTTTGTTGCTGATTGTTGGTTTGGTTTACTGGACAATTCAATAGGTCACTGAGCTTTTCGCTGATTGCTCTGATTCTGCTAGCGAGTGGCTGCGGGTCGACTGCCCGGGCGCCGCTTACAAGCGTTGAACTGATCATAGAAGCAAAGCCGTTGCCAGAAACGACCTATACCGGCCGTACCACGATCGTGCGACCGGGTGACAACCTCTATTCAATTTCATTCCTCGCGGGAGAAAACTATTTGGACGTTGCCGCCTGGAACAACATGGATCCGGAGGCAACGATTTATCCAGGGCAGGTAATCAAACTGTACCCGAAAGAAGGCACCACTTCTACCCCATCAAAACGGCCAGCAGCCACTTCATCGGCTAACGTTCCGATTGAGCAAAGTGCCAATGAGACCAACCAGCAGATTATCGTGGGGTCCACTCAGGTATCCACTTCCGGGTGGATTTGGCCAGCACAAGGCAAGCTTGTTGCAACCTTTTCTCAGTCTCAGCGGCGCAACGGCATTCAGATAGCAGGAGAAAATGGCGCGCCTATTCGAGTATCGGCTAATGGACGTGTGGTTTACTCTGGAACCGGACTGATTGGATACGGCCGGATTATCATTGTCAAGCACAGTGAACGAATATTAAGCGTCTATGCACACAACTCCCGCGTAGTTGTGAAAGAAGGCGATACTGTATCGCAAGGTCAGAAGATTGCAGAGATGGGCAGTACCGACACGAACAGAGTCAAACTTCATTTTGAAATAAGGCAGGACGGAAAACCGGTAGATCCCTTGCAATTTCTCCCCAAAGTTTAAAATTGAAAGCTATTGGCAATCAGTAATAAGTGCGGCAATTATTTTTCTGTCTTCTCCCAGTAAAATATTGAACGTACTACATGCCGATCTTGAGTTCATAATTTCATACCCGCACTTTTGCTCAATGAGTGGTTGAAGTAGATTCAAGTTGGGAAAAACAAGGTCTTTTCCAGTTCCAAGAATGAGGATTTCGGGATCAAATTCAGCGAACATTTGAAAATCCTCAATCGTGAGCTCTGTGACTGATTTTGGATTCCAGTCAGTGATGACATTATCAGCCGATACGATTATTGACTGTGTATACAATACATCGTTTACGAGAAACTCCCCTGTGCTATGTGGCTTGATCGTATTTGAGCCGGGAATGTCGGATCTATGCAGTTCCATATCAAGAGATTTCAGAGTCGGTCAGTTATGCAGTTAGAGTTTCATACACTAAGGTATTTGATCCAATCAACATAATATTATGTTACCGATAAAAATTGGAATTTTAGGTTTGGGTACCGTTGGATGCGGAACCCTGACAGTACTTACGCGGAACTCAAACGAAATTGCTCGTCGTGCTGGAAGAGGTATTGAAGTTTCCTGTGCTCTTGTCCGAAATCTAGATAAGTCAAGGGATGCAATCGTCAATTCAATTGCTGTCAGTAACAATCCCTACGATGTCCTTGATTCACCCGACATCGATATTGTCGTAGAGTTGATCGGAGGAGTGCAGCCTGCTTACGACTATATTGTCCGCGCACTGGAAAACGGTAAGCATGTCGTTACAGCCAACAAGGAGTTGATTGCGGTTCGCGGCAAAGAACTTTTTCAGACAGCGCAAAAATCGTCAGTTGTAATAGCATTTGAAGCAGCAGTTGGTGGCGGAATATCGATCATCAAGGCCATTCGAGAAGGACTTGCAGGCAACAGGCTTGAATCGCTCGTCGGCATCATCAATGGCACGGGCAATTACATATTGACAGGAATGAAAGAGCATAGCTGTTCTTTCGAGGAAATGCTAGAAAATGCACAGAAACTGGGTTATGCGGAAGCCGATCCCACTTTTGATGTAGAAGGAGTCGATGCTGTACACAAAATTATTATTCTTGCATCGATTGCCTTTGGTGTGCCTCTGCAGCGAGTAGAAGACATATATCGGGAAGGAATTGGGCAAGTCACCTACGAAGACATATCCTACGCAGAAGAACTGGGATATTCCATCAAGCCACTGGCGATCGCTAAACAAGGTAGCTCAGGTGTGGAGATGCGGGTACACCCCGCTCTGATTTCTCATCAACGTCTGCTGGCAAATGTCGATGGAGTTATGAATGCGATTCTTGTTACCGGAGATGCAGTTGGTAGAACGATGTATTACGGAGCTGGTGCAGGGGCCGAACCGACAGCTTCTGCAGTTGTAGCAGATTTGATTGATGTTGTTCGTGTTCTGACCAGTGACCCTGAAAATCGAGTGCCGCATCTTGCATTTCAAGCGGACGCTTTGTCTGCATTGCCAATCATTTCGAATCAAAATATCATCACCGCGAACTACCTGCGCATGAACGCAGTAAACCAAGCGGGAGTTCTTGCAGATGTGACGCGAATTCTAGGTGACTACGGAATCAGTATTGAATCAATCTTACAGAAAAGTTCTGGAACTCACGAAGATATTCTGCCGGTTGTAATCATCACCCAGGCAACCGTTGAAGCGAAAATGAATCTCGCACTGGAGCAACTGGAATTGCTTGAAACTGTGATCGGCAAAATTACACGAATCCGAATCGAGGAACTATCGTAAATCAAGCAGATGCCGTCATCGCTACTGACACCCCAGAAACAGATTGTTAGAAGATCGCCGGTTTCTACCGCCGTTCTCCCGGGCGTTCATCCCGTACTGGATCAGTTGTATCGAAATCGCGGTGTATCCGATCAGAGTGAACTGGATTATTCGCTCGCAAAATTGTGTCCTCCAGGGAAATTGTCAAATCTTGATAATGCAGTTGAAATTATCGTGGAAGCTGTACAAGCGGATGCATCCATTCTGATTACAGGAGACTATGATGCAGATGGAGCAACCAGCAGTGCACTAGGCTATCTTGTATTGAAGGCATTCGGCGCGCGGCATGTGGCATACCTGTGTCCTGGCCGTTTTGAATATGGCTATGGATTGACCGAAAAGTTCGTTGAACACATCACATTGACTGAACCGGATCTGATAATTACAGTCGATAACGGAATTTCTAGTCTTAATGGAGTTGAACTCGCAAAGGAACACGGGATTACGGTAATTGTCACTGATCATCATCTGCCTGGTGAGACCCTGCCGATGGCGGATGCTATCGTGAATCCTCGCTTACCGGGTGATCAGTTTCCCAGCAAGAATCTAGCCGGAGTAGGCGTAATATTCTACGTACTTTCGGCTGTTCGAAGCCGCCTGATTGAAGAAGACTGGTTTGAGAAAGAAGGCATCGGAATCCCGAACATGGCGGGTTATCTGGATTTGGTTGCTCTTGGAACCATTGCCGATGTAGTTCCGCTGGATTACAACAACCGCATCCTGGTATCACAGGGATTGGCACGCATCAATTCGGAACGGTGCAGAATCGGTATTCGAGTATTACTGGAGTCGGGCCGACGGAGTATTGGAAAAATTGTAGCTGAAGATCTGGCGTTTGCAGCCGGACCTCGTTTGAATGCAGCTGGACGTCTGGATGACATCAGTCTTGGAATTCAATGTCTGGCCAGCAATGATCAAAAAGAGGTTTTGATGCTGATTGACAAGCTCGATGAGCTGAACATCAAACGTCAGATGTTGGAAAAATCTATGGTTGATGAAGCCATCAGCGAAGTTAAGGTACTGGAGCAAGAGCTCGCCAGTGCAAATGCAAGCGTGTGCCTTTTTAACAGCAAATGGCATCATGGAATTGCGGGCCTCATTGCATCGCGTATCAGAGAACGCACTAGCCGGCCGACAATTGTTTTTACTCAAGATGATAACGGATGCTTGAGAGGTTCAGGCCGATCCGTTCGAGGCATTAATCTTCGCGATGTAATCGCAGATATAGCGAAACAGCGGCCGGATATACTCGTTCAATTTGGAGGGCATGCGATGGCGGCAGGATTGACGCTTAAGGAAGGAACTCTGGATGCTTTCAAGTCCTTATTCGAAAAAGAACTCATACAATTGCGAAATGGAATTTCCTGGAAAGATGAAATCCTAACCGATGGGGAAATCGTTTCAATTGATTTTGAAACAGCCGAGCTGATTCGAACCGGCGGTCCATGGGGGCAGGGATTTGAATCGCCTGTTTTCGATGGGGTGTTTGACATTATGGAGTATCGGATTCTGAAAGACGAGCACTTGAAATTGAGAGTTCATTCACAACGGCATTCGAAGTCTGTTGATGCAATTTATTTTCGATATTTTCATCACTATAGTGTTCCACCGGAACTTACAACTTATCAACTGGCTTTTCGACTGGAAACGAATGAATATAGAGGCCAAAAATTGGCGCAATTGAATGTTTTGTACATGCAGGAGAGCTAATCGCAATAAATTGCGATTTTGAAGTAAGTTTCTGAATATTTCTGCCCCAAATTTCTGTGAAAAATCATGATAGTTGTATTTGATATTGAAACCATTCCAGACATAGCCGGCGGCCAGAAGATGTATGATCTGCAAGGAATAGGTCCGGAGGAAACGGCCAAAGCAATGTTGGCAACCCGTCGTACAAAAGTGGAAGACACGAATTTCCTTCCTTTGCACCAGCATCAGGTCATCGCTATTTCCGTAGTAGTTCGCTGGGATCAGAACAACTTTTTGATAAAGTCGCTTGGCAATCTTGATTCAAGCGAAAGTGAACTCATTCATGCATTTTTCAGAGCGATTGAAAAGATTCCAGTTCTGGTTTCCTGGAATGGTTCAGGATTCGATTTGCCAGTTTTACAATACCGAGCACTGATTCACGGGATAGTGAGCGCTACGTATTGGGATACTGGAGATTTTGACAGGGACTTCAAATGGAACAACTATCAAAGTCGATTTCACAAGCGTCACGTTGACGTTATGGAAGTTCTTTCACGGTTTCAGCCTAGAGCTAGTGCTGCACTGGATGAAATTGCAAAACTGATAGGGCTTCCTGGAAAAATTGGAGTAGGGGGTGCAAATGTTTTTTCCGCCTATTGCGAAGGGAAATTGCAGGAAATTCGAGACTATTGCGAGATTGATGCTTTGAACACCTATCTCATTTATCTCAGATTCGAATATATTCGAGGAAATTATTCGATTAAACAGTACGAGGAAGAACTTCTGCGTACACGCAATTGGCTAGAGGAATCTGATAAGTCGCATTTCCAAGAATATAGGCACGAATGGCAGAAAAATCTGGACTTACCGTAATCAACCAAATAATTCAAACATTATCTGTAAGGTAGTGTTTGAATTAGTATTTACTCCTTAAATATACTACTTTCGAAACCAGACAGATTGCTCCGACCTACATAGAAACATTCTCGGTCGAGTCACGTTCAGTTTCTCGGTTTCGTGACCTCGATTGCCTGCTCTGTCGATTGCCACGCTTTGGCGAAGCCCCACTAGTTGGTCGAGGTTTGTCCTCAGAATTTCCCTGACGCGTTCTGTTTTCCTGGGGTTGTTTCACATTGCCGGAAACCTTGGTTTTTCTCTTCGCAGGGTGTCCTTTCTTTCCTTGAGTCTTCGTGGTGTTTTGTTCTGTAGCCCGAGACCTCCCTCTTGAACCTGAACCCTTGCTGTGTTTTTCTCCTCGCCTTGAACTACTACGCGATTGAGGTTTGGATTTTCTGCTGGAATCACGCGGCTTTTTCTCTTTAACATCTGCTGCTGGTTTTTCCTCTTGGTTTCCAGTGCCAAATATGCTCTTCACAACACGTTTAAGCAGTGGTGTAGAAGAAGATTTATTCAGTTTTGTGTTAGTTAGCAAGTCATCCGGACTGACTGCGGCAGGTTTGTCTCCGCTTCCCAACCGCATGAAGTTGTAGACTTCAGGTGTCTTATCCGGAGTTTGCAGTGTATAGCTGATTACGTTTTCTCTATTTTCCAACTCATCGGCCGTAAATCTTACGATTTGGTGGTCGGGTGTATGCATGGACCGAGTGGGTATAACTACGATACGAGTTCCCATTCGCCTTTCAATCATGCTCAATTCATGGCGTTTTTCATTGACCAGAAAAGTGGCCACTTCAACCGGCAAATGCGCGTGAATGAGTTCTGTGTTTTCTTTCAGTGCATCCTCTTCAATGATTCTCAATATACTCAAGGCGCTTGAAGTTACGCTCCGAATGAATCCTCTGCCTCTACAACGCGGGCATTTATCGTGACTGGATTCCTCAATTGAAGAACGCAATCGCTGTCTGGACATTTCCAACAGCCCGAACTGTGAAATTCTCCCGACTCGGGTTCGAGCTCGGTCGGACTCGATTGCTTCGACAAATCTCTTTTCAACAGTTCTGCGATTTCGTTGTGCGGTCATATCAATCAGGTCAATTACGACCAAGCCACCAATATCACGCACACGCAAATGTTTTGCGATCTGGTCAACTGCTTCAAGGTTGGTTTGCAAGGCGGTTTCTTCTATATCCGCTCCTTTTGTTGAGCGGGCAGAATTGACGTCAATCGTCACCAGTGCTTCAGTTTGCTCAATAACAATCACACCACCGCCGGGGAGGTGGACGTTTCGTTCAAAGGCATCCTTAATTTGATGCTCTACCTGAAATTTAGAGAACAGAGGAACCGTGTCGTTGTAGAACTGAACTTCTACATGAGCGGATGGCATTACATCATTGACAAACTTCTTTGTTTCCTCATAGAGAGTGGGATCGTCAACCACAATTTGTCCGATATCATCCCGCAGATAATCACGCAGAGTGCGGACGGTCAGGCTACTTTCCTGATAAATAAGAAAGCTGCTCTCGCTCTTCTCGGCTGTGACCTCGATGGTTTTCCACAAATTGATCAAGTAATTCAGGTCAGCACGAAAGTTTTCGACTGTTTGGCCGATACCTGCTGTACGAGCGATGATGGAGTGTTCGTCAGGCAGTTCAAGCTGAGCCATGACTTCTTTTAGTTCATGACGCTCGACACCTTCGATTTGACGGGATATTCCGCCGCCGCGCGGATTGTTAGGAAGCAGAACAAGGAAACGGCCTGCTAGGCTAATGAGCGTGGTGAGTGCAGCACCTTTGTTGCCGCGTTCGTTCTTTTCAACCTGGACGATCATGCTGTCGCCAACGGCGATTGCGTCCTGGATTTTGACCTGCGTCATCGGAGTAGACGCAGGGAGATCTTTGGAAAAGTAACTTCTGGAAATGTCTTTCAGTGATAGAAATCCTTGTCGTTGGGCACCGTAGTCAACGAAAACCGCCTCCAGACTTGGTTCAACTTTGGTTACTTTCCCTTTGTATATATTTCCTCTTTTGCTCTCGCTATTAACAAATTCAATATCAAGATCGACAAGGGTTTGGCCATCGACGATGGCAACTCGCAACTCCTCTGTGTGAGTTGCATTGAATAACATGCGTTTCATTTAAAAAATCCTCTGACAGCATCGCGAAAAATGCAGTAATTTCATCTAACTTACCCGATGAAAATACGAAATTAAAGCTGAGAAAATTTACCATTACCATCTTTGTTTTATCTGTGCGATGCATAGTTATACGTTCGAGTCATGACTGTGTCTTTTTAGTCACGAAGTATCTGTCTTTGACGATTGCTAGAGGTAGGCTAAGAAATTGAACGCTTTCTGACCGTTGTATGTTCCTACCCAGCAGAGAAATGAAAATTTCCCTGGCATGATTTTCTTTCCGTTCGGTTGATTGCCCCTGAAGCATGTCAAAAACATTTCTATCTTCAGGTCAGAAAGGTAATGCCATTATAGCAGTAAAAATCAAGACGCTGTTGTATTCATTTCAGAACTAAACCGTCAGACGCCTGAGTTCGCAGAACTCTGTAAATGATCTTTACTCTGAATTGTGTCGGAGAGTACTATTCAGCTAACATGAAAAAGAGGTAAATCGACTGCAAATTCTGAAGTTTAATATTGTTGGAGTAGTTTAATCTCCGGGCAGAAACGACAGGTAATAATTGAACTCACAAGCACAATCGCGTAATACGACGGTCCAAATGGTAGAAGTCGATCAAGGTTCCGATGATCGTCGGCTTGACAATTACCTGATCAGCATTTTGCGAGGTGTTCCGCGCAGTCATATCTACAGCATCATACGAACTGGCCAAGTGCGAGTTAACCGCGCTCGAGCCAAAGCAGGACAGAGACTCAAGATTGGAGATTTGGTTAGAATTCCACCAGTTCGTACGACAGAGAAATCGGTTCCCGCCGGCGTCAGTCCGATTCTCAAGAAAGCCGTCAACAATATCATTTTTGAAGATGAGTATATGGTTGCAGTAGACAAGCCGACTGGCGTAACCGTACATGCTGGAAGTCGGCATAACTTTGGATTCATTGAAGCAATGCGATTCGAACGGCCTGATTTTTCCTACATCGAACTTGTTCATAGACTGGACAAGGATACTTCCGGTATCTTGATACTGGCAAGAGACAAGCGGTTCTTGCGCGACCTGCATACACTGTGGCGACGAGAATCAGATTATTCGAATCTTGTGAAATGCTACAGCGCATTGGTACGAGGTAGATGGGAAAGAGGAGTCAGAACTGTCGAAACCAGTCATTCTCCAGATACGATGAAATTCAAAAGTGAAAAACTGCCTCAAGTGACATCTGTCAGTACATTTACTCCAATCAAAGAGTATTCTTCATGCACTTTAGTCGAAATTGAACTTCACACAGGAAAAACCCATCAAGCCAGGCGGCATGCTCTTCAGATCGGCAGACCGATCGCTGGAGATCGGAAATTTGGTAGCAAGCTGTTTAATGAAGAGATGCGAAAATTCGGATTGAAAAGAATGTTCCTGCATGCACAGAAAATCAAAATGCTGCATCCAGTTACCGAAGAAATCATCGAAATTGAGTGCAATCTCCCTTCAGAACTGACGGATGTACTCAGTAAACTGGAATGTGGCGAGAATTGATGGATGAATGATTCACAGCAAAATTGTCAAGCAATCTGCAAGTCTTCCGATATTGAATCTGGAGGAAAAGGCGTTAATTTTCAGGTGGAAATTAACAGTGCAGAGTTTCCAGCTTTTGTGATCCGCCACGACGGAATTGCGTATGCTTACTTGAATCAATGTGCGCATCTACATCTTGAGCTGGATTGGGAAAGGGGCGAATTTTTTGATATCGACACAGAGTACATCATCTGCGCAAATCACGGCGCCATGTTCGAACCTTCTTCGGGCGAGTGCATCAACGGACCCTGTTTTGGTGCATCGCTAGTACGGATACAGCTGGCTGAACGCGATGAGACTGTTTTGATAGATGACGATGGTTACCGGTTGATCAGTGTAGTGGACTGACTAGCAGTTTTCCTCCCTTACGACTTTAAGGGGTGAAAATCTTCATTCGCCAGCATGTCGGTCAGTCGAATCAAAGGCAATCCTAGCAGGATATTCGGGTCACTTCCATCAAACTCCTTGAGAAGTGCAATTCCTAGGCCTTCAGAACGCAAGCTCCCGCCGCAGTCAAACGGTTGATCTCTGTCAATGTAGTTTTCAATCATCGATTGATTCAATTCACGAAACACAACACGGTAAGGCAGAACGTCAAGTTGCGTATTTCCCGAATCTGAATTCAACAGTGCAATTCCGGTAAATAGCGTTACTGTCTCACCGGACGCAGCCGTGAGCTGCCCAATTGCGTCTTCGCGATTCTGGGGTTTACCTATCATCTGACCAGCGATAACAGCGACCTGATCAGAACCGATGATCAGATGACTGGGATACCGTTGCGAAACTTTTCTTGCCTTGGCGAGCGACAGCCGTTCGACGAGTTGAGTCGGAGTTTCTCCACTGATCGCAGATTCATCGATTGATGGGGCAAACATCTCAAACGGAATTTTCAGCTTGGTCAGAACCGATTTTCTCGCCTGCGATGCCGAAGCCAGAACCAGCCTGGGTGAAGCGCCTGTACTGTTCACTTGAATCGAATTTCAGGAGGTAAAAGTAGGTGCGTGAATCGGGAGTGACTGATGAGTGTGGCAATTCCCCGCATAGTGTAATGAAAAAGCATGGGATTCAGTATACTCTGTGCAAAATTTGATAAAATAGTTTGGTTGGTAAAATATACCAATTTAGCGTAGGGACTGCGGTGTTCGGCTGTGGAATTGTTTCTCATGGCGAGAGATTTTGAAGAATTTCAGAGAACCGAACGAAAAAAATTGTACAAACAGCCATAGGTGGTTTTGTATTTTAGTCCCGATTGTCACACTGATATATTTGCGAGGATGCGCAGTGGCTGTACAAAAGAGAAAAAAATCGAAATCGATGCGTGGCATGCGTCGATCCCATAATGCCTTGAAAATGCCTACACTATCCATTGAACCCGATACGGGCGAACTGCATCGACGACATCATGTATCCGCAGATGGTTACTATAGAGGCAATCGAGTATTGCCTGAGACCAAAGTTAAGGAAGAAGAGGAATAGTTATCAAAAGTCGCAGTAGTGGATGATGCACTAAGCGACTCCTTGTTATCGAATTTTCTTCCAGAAATTAGCTATGGTGAATTCCATTGCAGTTGACGCGATGGGTGGCGATTCCGGTCCGGATGTAACAGTACCTGCCACGCTGACTGCTCTGCAACAACTGGAGAACACCGAGTTCGTACTAATTGGCGATGAAGATAAAATTCACCGTCAACTGGACCGTTGCAATCATCAAGAATCGCCGCGGCTGCGCGTGCATCATGCATCTGAAGTGATTGAGATGAATGAGCCGCCTGCCCATGCGCTCCGAAGGAAAAAGGATTCATCTTTGCGCGTTGCCATGAATCTGGTAAAAGAAGGCAGGGTGAAGGCTTGTGTGAGTGCGGGCAACACCGGTGCGATGATGGCCATTGCCCATTTCGTTTTGAGAACTTTTCCTGGCATTCATCGACCCGCAATTATCGGCCAGATTCCAACGGTTCACGGACATGTCAATTTGCTTGACCTGGGCGCCAACGCGGAATGCTCTTCCGAGCATCTTCTTCAATTCGGCATAATGGGGTCCACATTCGTTAAATACATGGAAGGTATTTCGAATCCTAGGGTTGCATTGCTGAATATCGGTGTAGAAGATATAAAAGGCAATCACGTCATCAAGGGAGCAGCAAAACTGTTTCAGTCCAGTAGGTTAAACTATCAGGGATATATTGAAGGCGATGCAATATTTACCGGAGATGCTGATGTGATTGTTTGTGATGGTTTCGCAGGTAATATTGCCATCAAAACCGGTGCTGGCGTGTCCAACTTCATACAGCATGCACTACGTGTGGAATTCGAACGAAACCCTCTTCGCAAAATTGCTGGGTTGATAGCCAGTCCGACACTGAAAAGCGTAAAGGCGCGCATTGACCCTAGGGTATTCAATGGAGCTGCGTTGATTGGTTTGCGAGGCACGGTCATCAAAAGTCATGGCGCAGCGGATTCCCTCGCATTCTCTTACGCACTGCGAAAAGCACTGACGGAAATCACCAATGATGTGCCGTCGAAGATTAATCAGGAAATCAGTATGGCTGCCGAGGCAACAGCATGATTTATGCCAGAGTCTGTGGTACCGGCAGTTATCTGCCATCGAATAGCGTATCAAACTACGATCTGGAAAAAACAGTCAACACCAGCCACGAATGGATTCTGGCAAGAACCGGTATTGTAAAAAGACACATTGCTGAGGATCACGAGTCCACATGTGACCTCGCGGAACAGGCCACTTATGAAGCCTTGGAGTCTTCAGGGATTGATGCTTCTGAAATCGACTTGATCGTGCTGGCAACAACAACTGCAGATCAAGTGTTTCCGAGTTCTGCTTGTCTGTTGCAGCAGCGACTTGGAATCAAAGGTTCGCCGGCGTTTGATGTTCAAGCTGTCTGTGCTGGATTTATATATGCACTTGATATAGCCGATAAGTTTATTCGAACGAAAAGTGCAACCAAGGCACTTGTCGTAGGGGCGGAGACCTTTTCGCGAATCATCGACTGGAATGATCGTTCAACTTGCGTGCTATTCGGCGATGGAGCGGGTGCTATGATCATTGAAGCGTCTGATACTCCAGGGATTCATTCCACACATCTGCATGCAGATGGTCAGTACAAAGACCTGCTAAGCGTGCCGGCTGGCGTGTCAAAAAATTTCAATCAGATCGTCAACGGCTCTGCCTATACGCAAATGCAGGGATCAGAAGTATTCAAAATTGCTGTGAAGTGCATGGAAAAAGTTGCCGAGGAAGCTCTTGAAGCGAATCAAGTTGGTATCGAAGATGTTGATTGGTTTATTCCGCATCAAGCGAACATGCGAATCATCTCGGCCACAGCGAAACGATTGAACATACCGATGGATAAGGTAGTTGTGACGGTTGATCAACACGGCAATACCTCCGCTGCATCAATTCCGCTTGCATTTGATGTCGCTGTGCGCGACGGTCGGATCAAATCTGGTCAAAATATATTGATCGAAGGCTTTGGCGGCGGGTTCACTTGGGGTGCAGCCTATTTAACGTATTGAATCATGTCAGCAATGCTCAAAGACACAATATGTTTGGTAACAGGAGCGACGCGCGGAATAGGGCGTGCAGTTGCAGAGCAATTCGCTGCAGATGATGCCATCGTAATCGGCACTGGTACTACGGATACGGGTGCAGAAAGTATTTCCGCATATTTGAACTCGGTGAGTGCTCGCGGTGAGGGAGTGAAGCTTAATGTAAATGATTCCAACAACATTGACGAGCTGTCCCGCTTCATAAAAGAGAAATACGGATTGGTTACAGTCCTTGTGAACAACGCCGGTATATCCCGAAACAATCTTCTGATGCGAATCAAGGAATCAGAGTGGGAGGAGGTAATCGATACCAACTTAAATTCGGTTTATCGGCTGTCCAAGGCTTTTATTCGAGACATGATGAAGCAGCGGCAGGGGAGAATAATTAATATTTCCTCTGTGGTTGGAGCAGTCGGAAACATCGGTCAAGCTCACTATTCGGCTACCAAAGCAGGTGTAGTTGCATTTTCAAAATCATTGGCATTGGAAACCGCTTCACGCAATATAACCGTCAATGTCGTTGCTCCCGGCTTCATTGAAACTGACATGACTGCCGAACTGGATCAGAAAGTTGTCGATAGTTTGCTCGCCCAAGTGCCGTGCGGACGTATGGGAACGCCGCAGGATGTTGCGCAGGCTGTTGCATTTCTTGCGTCTCCGCTGAGTTCTTATATTACCGGAACAACTCTCTATGTGGATGGGGGAATGGTTAGACGCTAAGCGGGAGACTGTCTAAAAATAATTTGGCTGATGCACGAATCTATAAACTTCGTGATAACATTATCATGTTTAAAAACTTTCGCTAATCGGAGGAGATAACACATGGATGACAAAGGACAGGGTACAATTGAAGAGCGAGTCGTTAGGCTTGTAATTGACCAACTGTGTAGTGACAAACACCCCACCCCTGAAGTGAGTCGAGATACTTCTTTTATCAATGATTTGGAAGCGGATTCGCTGGATACTGTAGAACTAGTCATGGCGTTAGAGGAAGAATTTGACCTTGAAATCGCTGACGAAATTGCAGAAACGATTACGACCGTTGGGCAAGCTGTAGATTACATTGAAAGTGCGTCCTAGTCATACATTTGAACTACGCCTTCGATTTAGAGAAATTCACAACCATCAGTTTACAACCCTGCTGCATTCAGATTAACTGCAGATGAATCATCGCCGCGTCGTAGTCACGGGACTCGGCATCGTTTCACCTATTGGATATGGAGTTGAGGAAAACTGGGAGAACATAACGGAAGGGAAAAGCGGTATCGGCCCGATAACCCTGTTCGACACCTCTGGGTTTTCTGTCACCATAGCGGGTGAAGTCGATTCTTTCGACCCGACAGATTTTCTACCTGAAAAGGATGCTCGCCGTATGGACCGGTTTATCCAGTTCAGCATGGTGGCTGGGAATGAAGCCATTAGAAATTCAGGTCTGGAAATATCGGAAGAAATCGCTGATCTCATAGGCGTTTATATTGGAGCAGGCATCGGCGGTGTAACCACCATAGAAGCCACGACGACCAAATTCAATCAAACTGGCGCCCGTCGCATCTCTCCATTCTATATTCCCATGTCTATCGTGAATATGGCAGCTGGCAACATATCGATCAACCATGGACTAAGGGGTCCGAATCTTGCTGTCACAACGGCATGTTCGACAGGCACCCATGCTATTGGCGATGCGGCAAGGCTAATCCAATTCGGTGATGCAGACGCGATGATTGCCGGTGGAACGGAAGCGGCCATTACTCCAACATCAGTAGGAGGTTTTGCAAGTGCAAGAGCCCTGAGCCGAAGAAATTCCGATCCTGAAGCCGCAAGTCGCCCTTGGGATTTAGGGCGTGATGGGTTCGTGATGGGAGAAGGTGCGGGGGTATTGGTTTTGGAAGAATTGGAATTTGCGAAAAGAAGAGGTGCTCGAATATATGCCGAATTAACGGGGTTTGGCATGAGTGGTGATGCATACCACATGACCAGTCCGGCACCCGGGGGAAATGGAGCGAAACGATGCATGATGAGCGCTTTGAGAAATGGAAATATCAACCCGGATGAAATTGATTACATCAATGCACATGGAACTTCAACGCCACAGGGAGATATCGCTGAAACATTGGCTGTCAAAGAAGTGTTCGGAAGTCGTTCCTACGATTTGGCAATGAGTTCGTCGAAATCAATGGTCGGGCATTTGCTTGGAGCAGCAGGTGGAGTTGAAGCGGTATACACTGTTCTTTCCATATATAACCAAGTAGCACCACCAACAATTAACCTGGACGACCCGGATCCTGAATGTGATCTAGACTACATTTCTGACGGAGCACGCGAAATGAAAATCAGAAATGCAATCTCTAATTCATTTGGGTTCGGTGGCACAAACGGCACCATTGCGTTCCGAAAATTCAATTAATCAATTGATCTGTTATCACCGTAATCGGTGATACGGACTTCATACTTTGTGATTCGCTATCTGAATCGAAAAATATTGGCAACTAGCAATAAGCATCAATTTGTATGGGCGAGATTTTGGTTGAGAAGCATTCAACTAGTGTCCCTGCTTGTGTTTCTGGTAGCGTTGTTTATCGGCCATCAGATTACCCGGCCACTTGAGATTCCAGAGGACAGAGTATTTACGTTCGAAACTGGACAGAATGCTGCCGATCTCGCTCGCATGCTGCAGGAAGACGGTATTTTAAGATACTCGTCCTTGGTGATCTTGGCTGCAAAATTGGGCAATTTCGAAAGAAAGCTCAAAGCAGGCGAATATCGTTTTGAATCCGATTTCAATTTGTTGGCAGTACTTGCTCATATCGTTGATGGAAAATCGATCGTCTATCCGATTCGGTTCATCGAAGGTTGGAATTTTAAGGACTATCTGAATGAATTGAGATCAAAGCCAAATCTTGAGCAGACGCTCGCTAGTGTTGAATTTGAGAATATTCTGGAAGTTTTACAGATACCGGAAAAAGATCCCGAAGGGTGGTTTTTCCCAGATACCTATGTTTTCAATTCTGGACAGTCGGATGCAAAAATTCTACAAACCGCGTATGAAGCCATGCGCACAGCCCTGGAAAAGGAGTGGAATCAGCGTAGACCTGACCTTCCTTACAAAACTGCGTATGAAGGACTGATCGTTGCTTCAATTATTCAGAAAGAATCCAGTGCTGTTTCAGAGTATCCTGTAATTGCAGGAGTTATCGTGAATCGATTACGAAAAGGTATGCGATTGCAGATGGACCCGACTGTCATCTATGGATTAGGTGGACTGGACAGTCCGATACGAAAATCTCATCTCGATAAGGATACTCCCTACAATACATACACGCGACATGGATTGCCTCCGACACCGATCTCCATGCCAGGTCTTGAAGCGCTGAAAGCAGCCGCCCGGCCAGATGAAACAAGCGCTCTCTACTTCGTATCTCAAGGAGACGGCACACACAAATTTTCGGATACTCTCGATGAGCATCTGGTGGCAGTTCGAGAATATCGTAGAACATTCAAACAGTAAAGTTAAATTAATGAAAGCCAGTACCTAACTAATATGTCTATCCAGTCTAGTGATCAAATTGAGCGTGGCAAGTTCATCACGATAGAAGGTATTGATGGTGCTGGAAAATCCGCCATTATTGATATGATCGTGTCAGCACTTGAGGAAAGCGGAATTGAAATCGTGACTACCCGAGAGCCCGGCGGTACACGCGTTGGTGAACAACTTCGTGAGCTGGTACTGTGTCGTGAAAATACCATCGCTGCCGATGCTGAAATTCTCATCATATTCGCGGCTCGCTCTCAGCATCTTGAGGAAGTAATCTTGCCGAATCTGGAAGCAGGGCGTTGGGTACTCTGTGACAGATTTACAGATTCGACGTACGCCTATCAAGGCGGCGGGAGAAAGACACCGTATGAGCGAATTCAATTAATTGAGGACTGGTTGCAGAAGGGCTTTCGTCCGGATTTGACCTTGTTGCTGGATGCGGATGTGGAGATCGGCAGGGAGCGCGTGAGAGTAGAGAATGTTCCTGATCGCTTTGAAGCTGAAAAGAGAAAATTTCATAAAAGAGTTCGTAGAGCCTATCAATTGATGGCAGCATCTGATTCTGAAAGAATCAAGTGCATAGACGCAGCTCAGACAGTTGAAGAGGTCTGTAGGGATGTCCGTCTACAAATTAAGAAGTTTCTGATGAAAGATCATGGCTAGCATCCCTAAGTTGCTGCCATGGCAGCACGAAATCTGGTCGAGAATTGCGGAATCCTTTGAACGTTTTCCGCATGCCACTCTATTGTCGGGAAGTGCGGGCATTGGAAAGTTTCAGTTAGCTTCAAGACTTGCAATGGTTTTGTTATGTGACCGTGATGAACCACATCCATGCGGTGACTGCAGAGGATGTCGATTATTTACAGCTTCAACGCACCCGGACCTTCATGTAATTACGTCTGAAGTGATGCTTGATTCAATGGACTCTGTGCTGACAGCATATTCAGAAAGATATTTAGATGACAGTCGAGCGCGTTCAAAGCGAAAAACCGTGCGTACTACCATCCTAATTTCACAAATTAGATCGTTGATTAATGAAGCCAATACTGCTGCACACATTTCAAGAAACAAGGTATTTGTTATTGCTCCCGCGGATGCTATGACTACAAGTGCATCCAATTCACTTCTGAAAGTTTTGGAAGAACCTGCTCCGGACAATTTTTTGATTCTAGTCACAGAGAACTCTCAGAATTTACTCCCAACTATAGCCAGCCGCTGCCAAAATATACGAATGCCTGATCCAGACTTCGATGATGCCGAGCAATGGCTTGTGCAGGAAGGATTGAATCAACAAGAAATAGACGCAATCAAGGCGACAGGTAGAGGGCCATTGCTTGGGTTAGGGAATGCCAGAAGCAGTGTCCTTTTGGAATCCAAAAGGTTTTTAGAAAAGGTAATTCAGAATTTAATTGGAACTTCGAATGAGGATGCAGTAATGATCGCCGAACAAGGCTTGAAATTAGGTGAAAATGAATGCCTCTATGAATTACATCAGCTTGTAAGTGATTTGATCCGAATGAATTTGACAGGCAGGTCGCAATCGAAATATAGCAAGGCCAATCTACTGGATGTTGCTAGTAGAATTGACCCTCGATCGCTGTTTTCCATTTACGACCTGATCGGTCAGCTGAGACAGCAGATCAGAGAAGGTGCTCTGGACAAAACGCTCGCGATTGAAGATGTTTTGCTTGTTCTGGGAAGAGTTGCCAGCGCAAGAAATTAGATTATTTGTATGTACATGTATTCTAGAAAGCGAATACTGGTCCGAAATGGAGTTCGTTTAAATTTCCTTGAAGAAGGGATGCAGGAGGTTGGGTGAATATACCTTCCAATAAGACTCTGTATCTTGCAAATCCATATGGCTTCTCCTCGCAGTTGCGCGACGGTCCCCTGCCGGTGCTTGTGAAGGCGCTCGAAGCGGTTGGTACCGAGGTATGGGAACCGTTCGCCCGTAACAACCAAATTGATATGACGAACCCAGGCTGGGCATACAACATTGGACAGGCTGACCTTAACGATGTGCGCAAAGCCGACGCCATCTTCGCAGTGGTTAACGGTTGTCCGCCGGATGAGGGTGTGATGGTGGAACTCGGCATGGCCATCGCCTGGGATAAGCCGGTGTTCCTGTTTCGAGACGATCTTCGCCGTTGTACCGATAGCGAAGGTTATCCGTTGAATCTAATGGTGTTCACCGGACTGCCTGAGATTGGTTGGGAAGACTACTGGTACATATCGGTTGATGAGATAGCTGACTCTCAGAAAGCTCTCGTACGATGGTTGAGGGGTGAGCCACTGCCCTGAGTGGATGTTTAGCTAAAATTTATTCCATATTCGTTCCTTTAGAAATTACTTTAAAAATAAAATGCAATTTGCTGATAGTCATTGTCATATAAATTTTCCAGAGTTTTCTGAGAATTTTGACTCGCTTGTTAATCTTGCAAGTGAAATGGATGTTGCTTACATGTTGTGTGTGGCTGTGAATCTTGAAGATTATCCAAAAATTCTAGCCCTCAGCGAAGCACACAGAAACATCTATCCATCCGTTGGAGTTCATCCGAATACTGTTGGTGCAGAAGATCCGAGTGTGGAACGATTGGTAGAATTGGGAAGCGATGCTCGGGTTGTTGCGATTGGAGAAACAGGTTTAGACTATTTCCGCAGTAGTGGAGAATTAGACTGGCAAAGAGATCGTTTCTCACGTCACATCGAAGCGGCTTGTACTGTAAACAAACCGATTATCGTGCACAGCCGGGATGCACCGGATGACACCCTTTCCATTTTGCGTGAAGGCAATGCTGACCGCCCAGGTGGGGTGATGCACTGTTTCACTGGTGACTATGCGATGGCAAAAGCTGCAATGGAACTGGGATTCTACATTTCTTTTTCCGGGATTGTAACGTTCAAGAATGCAACTAATCTTGCAGAAGTCGCAAAAAAGATTCCTATGGACAGAATGTTGATTGAAACAGACTCGCCGTATCTCGCTCCAGTACCAAAGCGCGGAAAAGAAAATCAACCAGCTTACGTACGTTACACAGCAGAGTTTTTAGCGGAACTCAAGGGTATTGAATTGGAGGAATTTGCTCGTACTACAACTGGCAATTTTCTCGAGCTATTCAATATTGATCGAATTTAGTATCGGCTTTGGGAGAGGGTGCATACCAAAAGAATTCAATGGGACACAAAATAGATATCTTGGATGAGTGGATTTTCCAAGTTGATCTAGCCAATTTTCGGCCAAGAGTCCATCGGCCTAATTGTGGATGGCAAAATTCATCAGAAGTTACAATCCATCTGATTATTCGTCAGACAAAGTTGATAGGCACTGGATGTTATAGAATTACAGCAGAGCCACTATGGGATGCAAGACAGTTACGCAATATGTTTGACATATGCGATCATTCTGACGAGCATGACACCTAGATTATGGTCGAATTTATTCACTCATATTGTTGATTTAAAAGTTAACTCGAAAATGCTGCAATGACTTTGAGGATTGACCAGCTTGGCCAATTCGTTGAAAATAGCGGTTGCTTGCTAATTAAATGTGAAGTAGAATATATACTAAAATATATATTTATTTTCACAATTGCCAAATTTATGGAAACTCTACTGACTAAAAAAACCGTTTCAATTACAGAACTAAGGGAACCCAATAAGGTCATTGATCAAGCAGGATCTGAACCTGTAGCGATTCTCAATCGTTCCAATCTTGTTGGATATTTCGTGCCTGTTGGTGCTGTGAAAAACTTTCAATTCAGCATCTGCGAAACTGAAGACGTGACTAGGGCATTGAATGCTGTCGACGAAAACGTTGTTGCAGTCAATGACTACCTGAAAGACAAGTGATGCGTTGCATTACTGCCGAGCATGTTATAGCCATACACGAACACGTAATTCAAAATAACGAACTTCAAGGTATGGCACGCAACAGTTCAGTTAAAGCTGTTGTTGGCAGAATAGAGAATCGATTTCGTTACGGACTGATCAGTGATGTCTATGAGCTCGCTGCCTGCTATGCCTGCTTCATAGCGGCGGGTCATTGCTTTCTCGATGCAAACAAGCGAACCGCGCATACAAGCATGCAAGTTGTCCTGAACCTGAACGGTATTCGTATTCAGTATGAGATTGAGGAACTTGGGGACATGATTGTCAGAGCAGCTCGCAGTCAAGTAGATGAGTTGGAACTGGAGGAATACCTTCGATCTCTGCCACTCGAACTAACAGATTGACCCATGGGTATTGAATAGGAGGAATTAAATTTGTCTTTCAGAAGAAAACGCCATGTAAAGCAGTTGTAAGGTGAAAAATACTCTCTGAATGTGCTCTTGAGACTCGTTTCTTGATCAGTTTAGATGGCTAGTCACAGCCTCCGCTGCTTCCATACTGCTTCCAAGACATCCAGCCTTTAGGGCAAACAAACCCCCAAGTTCTCACAACTGGTCCAGTAATGAACAAAGTAACTGCGGTTTCTCCAGCAGGAAGTTCAATTCGGTGTTGAAATTGAGGCCCGCGTATTGTGACTTTTCCGCTCTTGATCATCCTGTTTCTTTGGTTCGGAAGATGTTCAATCAATTGCCCTTTAAGAACGATGCTGGCAGAGTACCAAGGATGGTCGTGTAATGCTCGATCATCATCACTGCCAATGAATTCGTGCAAATAGATATTGAGAAAGCGATTACGGGGGAGGAGGTAACGGCGAATCAGGTATTCGCTTCCGTCAAGTCCGGCAATCCTTCGACAAGACAAAAATCCACCGATGCCATTGTTTCTGCGCCTGCTGCCAAAAACGAGCCAAACAAGAAAAATTCCACAAAATAGAACTAGTGAGAAAATAACCATATTGAACTAAAAAATTGCATGTTATTGTAAGGAACTGCCATTTTACTGCATTGTCTACTTGTATTAGTTACAAAGTTCGGCTTTCTCTGTCATTCTTTGACGGTTAATATTCAGATTCCCCAAAATTTGGCAACGGACAAGAACATCATCTTGAATTCTAGATTTATGTAATTGCGTATAATGTATATTATGTAAAGTAATATGTTTGTGTCTTGGTATGCTCGTTTACTTTCAGGTTCTTCTACAATGTTATGAATGAAGAGACTTTCACACTTTTGATCAGGATTCTACCCTGTCCAGTCGAACTGGAAAATGGAAATTTAGCGGATTTGACAGAATGAAAATTTTTTATCAGCTTTTCAGTTTCGTACCTAACGTATAATATGACATTTCGAATCACGAACCGCCTGGCTCATCTGCCTTGCCAATTATTCGTGATATCAATTCATTGAATCTCTTTGGAGTTGCAAGATGTGGAAAAAAGAAACTCACTCTAATGAAAAATCTGAAATTATGGCTAAAAGTATGGAACCAAAGTTAGATAAAGAAGTAAAACCTGCCTCTAGGATGTCTGCTGGTGATCGAGAAAGAGTTGCAGACAACTCACAGACTATCATTAACACAAATACGATAGCAAGTGGAAAAATCGAAGGAAATTCGGATGTGCAAATCTCGGGAAAGTTTGAAGGCTCTTTGAATATCCCGAATAATACAGTTACCGTTGAATTATCCGGATTGACTCAGGCAACTCTTAGTGCTAAAAAAATTGTCGTTCACGGAACGGTTAATGGTAACCTTTATGGTTCAGATTCAGTGCATGTCATGTCTTCTGGAGTCGTCGAGGGCGATATCAAAACGGCTAATGTGATACTTGAGAAATCTTGCCAGTTCAATGGGTCTATTGAGATGATTAGGGAGCCTGCTAAAGAAGCCCCTGCACGAGTGTCAACGGAGAAATTAAAAAGTCCTGACCAGAGCAAACCAACTGTAACTTCCCCTTCTGTTTCACAGTCTTCTGCTCCTCGCAGGTCCGTATAGAATTGACATTTAGCATCCAAAACTGCGCACACTTTGTCTACGGTTTGAAAGAGATTTTTTCAGTGTACCGAAAACTTGTTTTCAAGATTCTTACATAATTCCGGAGTAATACATGACGAGAATAAATCTGCGTCTTGGATGCCTCGGTCGCAGTTTTCATCACTAGGAATCAATTTAGTTGCTGAATACGTCAGTGCTGAAAGCGAGGATAAGCATGTCGTTCTCGATTTGTCCTATGCAAAACAGTCGGTTGTAAATTTTATGTCCGAGCTAGATTGCATCTATATTGTCACAAATGCAATCAAATCTCTAACTAAAAATGTTGAATGTCGATTAAGGGATGAGGATCATCCAAATCCAGATTATTCAATAATATTTCGCCGCATCTTTGCTCGCGAACCTCCACATTCCATTAGCGCCATATTAGTCTGGGATTTATTCAATTACTTACCACGCACCGATATCATTGGTTTGATGTCATTCTTGAGTCCATGTTGTCGTCGAGGTGCTAGATTGTTTGCAATCTCCTGGTTAACCGAAACAGTTCCAGGCTCGCCAGGAATTTTTGAATTGACTCAAAACAAAGAGATAATTTATGAGGCTACCAGTCAGGATTTCATTTCATCTCCGGAATACTTAGCTCAATCTCTTGTAGATATGATGCCCAGTTTCATACCGAATCGACTTTCAGTAACCCGGTCCGGAATGCTTGAAGTAATACTTGAATTTAATGAACTAGCTACCCCACCAGATCCAGAAATAATTCCTTCCAGGCGGTTATCTTCTTTTCGCAGTTCTTAGTACGGGCCCCCTTCCGACAGAATTCTTATCGATTCAACTAAGGAATTCGGATAGCTGAGTCCGCTAGCCAGTGCGGCTTTCCTATTAATAAACCGTCGCGTACCAGGTATCCGCGTGTTTGGATCCTCTGATATTTCCGCGATGAGCGTCTCTACGCGCTCTTTAAAATCAGGATTGAATTGAGTCGCATTGATGCAAATTAACAGTTGCCCTACGTTTGGCGAACTGCCTTTGTCGTCAAGAAAAGAGGATGCTTCGAATCCAAAATTGCTGTTCAAGAAAGCACCTGCCAGAATTTCAACCATCATGGCCAGGGCAGCACCTTTCTCACCTCCAAAAGCTTTCATGCTGCCTTTAAGGACTTCTTTAGGATCAGTAGTTGGATTTCCTTTTTCATCTATTCCCCAGTCATCAGGGATTGGCTTGCCCTGCTCTGCCGCTACTACAATCTTTCCACGAGCGACCTGCGAAAGTGAAAGATCTATTATGACTGGTTCATTCTCAATTCTTGGGCAAGCAAAGGAAATTGGATTTGTGCCAAATACTGGATACTTTCCACCAGCCGCTGCCATCGCTTTGGGAGTATTTGCAAACATGATTCCAATGAATCCATTTCGAGCAAGTATTTCCACTGGGTGGCCGGCAACTCCACAGTGATGTGAGCCAATTACAGCTGCCATCATGATTCCTTGGGAACTACATGATTCTGTTAGTGAATTTACTGCGAGTTTTATTGCAGGATAAGCGAATCCGCAGTTGGCGTTTACTTCAATGGTTGAAGAGTTGATTCTTGTCAGAGACGGTTCAGTTTGGCCGTTGACTTTCCGACTACGCAGCTGCTCAATATACGAAGACACGCGAATCAGGCCATGTGAAGCTTGGCCGTCCGCATCTGCAAGAACTAATGCGGATGCTACGCAATCTGCGATGTCAGGTGATGATCCATGCGCTCGAAGCGCTGCAGATGCAAGGTTTTGGGCTTCCTGAAAGGAAAGAATGACTCTTGAGCTCAAGGTGACTCAATCTAGGGACGAAGAATTACTTTGGGTGAGGCAACCTGCCCTTGGATCAATTCTCGAAAAGCCTGTGAGCCTTCGGCCAAAGGGCGTTCATCCACCCAGTCCAATGGTCCAATTTCTTGATATTGGATTTTTCTGGCGGCGACACGAAAATCCAACACAGTGTAGGTGTACGTTCCAATAAAGGTAATTTCTGCTAGGGTAATTCTCCGCACATCCATTTCTCCAGTTGCAGAACTAAGCCCAACGTGTATTACTACGCCGCCGGGTTTCACCGAGCTTATCGACAGACTACGAGTTTTTTCATTGCCAACTGCATCCAGTATGAAATCGTACGAACTTGGTTCTGGACTGGCTTTAATTGGATCAATCACAGTACAGGTATCTGTCTTTTTCAACGTTAAACGTCTTTGGGGATTGGTTTCACACAATGTGATGTTCTTGCATCCGTAATCCTTAAGGAAATAGACACAGAATGCTCCGACGGCACCTCCGCCTAAAACCAGAGCCGATCCTTCCGAAATCGGGCGAGATGCGGCATTCTCAATCAATCGCACTGCGTGAAGAGATACCGCTGCTGGTTCTGTCATTGCCAGTTGAGTCGGATCGACGTCTGCTGGAACAACTACAAGGTTTTTTGAGGGGATTCCGATCAGCTCGGCAAATGCACCGGGACGATTCATTCCGATAAGTTTACGTTCATTGCAAAGGTTGGTTAAACCGTTTAGACAGTCATCACATTCACCGCAAGTTATCAATGGATTCACCACAGCCTTCGTACCTGCATTTGGACCTTCTATGACAGTACCACAGACCTCGTGGCCCAAAATCAAAGGTGGCACTCTTCGACTGTCGTGGCCAAGATAAGCATGCAAATCGGAGCCGCAAATTCCGACTGCATCGACTCGAATCAATGATTCATCCTGGTCTAAGCTGGGATGGGGTTCGTTACGATACTCTACTGTATTCGGTGCTGTATATACGAGGGCTTTCATCTGTAAAAGGTATTCATGTGCCCTACTTTGCAGTAAATCCGCCATCAACAAAAAGGATTTGTCCAGTTACATAATCGGATGCAGGTGATGTAAGAAAAATTATTGGACCTTGCAAGTCTTCCATACGGCCGTTTCGACCTACTGCAGTATTCATAGCCATTTGAGTGGAAAGTTTATCATCATTAAATACTGCCGCAGTCAGTTCCGTTCTAAAGAAGCCGGGTGCGATTGCATTGCAACTTATACCATATGAAGACCAGCATTCTGCCATGGCTCGCGTTAACTGTGCAACACCGCCTTTTGATGCTCCGTAAGCTATACCATTGCTGAATGCGCGCAATGATTGAAGAGAAGCAACATTAATGATTTTGCCCCACCCTGCTTCTTTCATGCTTCCGACAAATGGTCGAGAGAAGAAAAAAGGAACACTCAAGTTCAGATTTATGGTTTGATCCCAGCTCTCCCAGCTGATTTGTTCATCCGATTCCCGAAAATTAACCCCTGCAGCATTGACGACAATTTCAGGAGCACCGAAACAATCACAAATTCGCTCCTGTGATTTGCTTATTTCTTGGCGATTCGTTAGATCTACATCAACCCATTTTGCGCTCCCTCCCTGATTGGTAATTTGAAGGGTCTCTTGCGCCAGCAGATTCGAGCGTCGTGCAACTAATACTACGCTGGCTCCAGCTTGCGCAAGCGTTTGACTTATTGCCAGCCCGATCCCAGAGCTAGCACCGGTTACTACAGCTACTCGATTCTGGATGTTAAACTGGTTCAACTACACACTCAAATTATTTGATTCAGTTGAAAATCTTCGTTCGGAAAATATTTTGCAAGCCTATCATCACCAGTAAGTGCATGTGCTTCCATTCCTTCAAGTCTTGAAATTCGAGCCGTTACCGCACCGACGCTTCGATTCGCTTCCTGGCTCATTTTCTGGTAAGTAACCGTTTTGATGAACTTGCCGACGCTCAATCCACCTGTGTATCTAGCAGCTCCGCTGGTAGGTAGGATGTGGTTGGTTCCGGAACACTTGTCTCCATAGGCTACAGTAGTCTCTTCCCCTAGGAATAATGAACCGTAGTTTGACAAATTTTCAAGCCACCAATCCAGATCTTCTGTTTGCACTTCAAGGTGTTCTGCAGCATACTTGTCGCTTAGTTCAATCGCTTCGTCTCTAGTATCAACAATGGAAATTTCACCGAAATCTCTCCACGCAGATTCTGCTGCGCTTTTATTCGGCTCTGGCAGTCGTTGAATATACTTTGGAATCAGTTCCATTACTTTCTCGCCCAGCAGTGGAGAAGTAGAAATCAGCCAGGCAGGAGAATCAGGCCCATGCTCAGCTTGACCGATCAGATCGGAAGCAACAATTTCGGGGTCAGCAGAATCATCGGCTATGATCAATATTTCTGTCGGACCCGCAAATAAGTCAATTCCTATTTGCCCAAACAGCATTCTCTTTGCCTCAGCTACGAATCGATTGCCGGGTCCAACCAAGATGTCCGCAGCGTGTCCAGTAAACAAACCATAGGTTAGCGAAGCAATCCCTTGTACACCGCCAACGGCGAGGATTGAGTCCGCTCCGCATAGCGATGCGGTATATGCGATAGCGGGATGAATGCCGATGCCAGCTTTCGGAGGTGAGCATGCAATCACATTTTTAACCCCAGCCACTTTTGCGGTAGTCACACTCATGATTGCAGAGGCTACATGAGCGTAGCGTCCTCCCGGAATATAGCAGCCAGCCGTGTTAATCGGAATCAGTTTTTGTCCAGCCAACAATCCAGGTGCCAGTTCCACCTCAAACTCCGAAAGGCTTTCCAGTTGACGTTCTGCGAATGTCCTCACACGCTGGTGTGCAAACTGAATATCCTGTTTCAGGGTATCGTTGAGATGCTTTTCAGCGGCTTCAATGTCTGCCTGGTTTAACAGGATTTGTCCAGTCCAGTTGTCTAGATCCCGTGCATAGTCCAAGACAGATTGTTCACCACCCTCTCGGATGATCTGTAGCATCTGTCGTACAATTTCTTGGACCTCATCAGTTCCGCTCGATGCTGCAGCACCTCCAATTGAGGCTTGTTTCAGTTTTACGATGGCCATCTGATTCCTTTATGCGCTTCTATAGAGTTTAGTCATGACAAATTCACGATGACCGAGAGCTTCGGCAGCTGTCAGTCGTCCATTGCAAGTGCGTATTGTCATGTCAATCAGCAAGTCGCCTGCTTCGTCCAAAGTCATCTCACGGCGTAGAATGCCGGAAACATCCAGATCAACATGCTCGCCCATGGTGCGCACCGTTCTTGGATTTGCAGTCAGTTTGATTACAGGTTCGACTGGATGGCCTATGATATTGCCTTGTCCGGTTGGAAAAACATGCACAACAAAACCGGCAGCAGCCTGCAGGGTTACACACTCAGCAGCAGCAGAAGAAGTATCCATAAAATACAGTCCTGGTCCACTGGTCGGTGTTTCCGCAGGTTTAAGTACGTCAATATACGAAGTGTTCTTTCCAATCTTCTGTAGATTGCCCAGTGCTTTTTCCTCAATGGTCGTCAAACCACCTTCAATATTTCCCTTGGTTGGCTGACTTTCGGATAGATCACTGGTTTTGTTCGGTTCGATCACTTCGTCCATGTAAGCTTGCCAGGTCGAGAGAAATTTTTCGCCGACTGCGGGGGATACGGCACGATCTCTGCAGAGCAGTTCAGCACCCGTAAGCTCCGATGTCTCGCCAAAACAGTTTGTGACTCCCAACGGGTCCAGCTTGTCGATCAGATTTCCGACGGTTGGATTCGCACCGATACCGGAGGTCGTATCAGATTCACCGCACTTGTGGGAAACCCATAAATCACTCAGATCACAGGGCTCTCGCTGAAGTTCTGATGCCCAATGAAGAAATTCCTTGGCCGTACGGGATGCTTGTGCAATGGTGTTGATATCGCCATTTTGCTCAATGGCAAATCCTTGGACAGGCTTGCTAGTTTGGGCGATGCCATCGACGACCCGTTGTGTCCAACCCGGTTCAATACCAATTACTACACAGGCTGCTACATTTGGATTGCTGCCAGTCCCAATCAGCGTACGAAAATGTAATTCCAGATCTTCGCCAAATTGCAGCCGCCCGTAGTGGTGAGGAAGTGCAAGCGTTCCTTTGATATTGTTAGCGACGGCTTCTGAAGCTGCATTTGAAAGATCATCCAACGGCAAAATGATGACATGGTTGCGTATGCCAACACGACCATTTTCCCTACGATAACCTCGAATTCCTTTAAATTCCATCATTACCATTTTTCTGTTTTTGTATTGTGTACATGCAAGTGTGAGCCTTTACGAATTGGAGCGACTGCTCGGCCAATTGGAAATCCGTATTTGATGATTTCGGCACCTTCCTTGAGGTCTGTCAGTGCAATTTTATGTCCGAGAGGTATATCGTCAATTGCCGTGATAGCGATGGTTTCGTCGGTTTCCATGACCCAGCCCGATAGTACTTTTCCCGAAAGTTTTTCTTCAACGACCACGACTCCGACTGAATCTTCACGGTCATGTACCAGAAAGTCTGGTGGAGAGTGATTTTGATCTTTTTTCATTTCGTCTACAGATAGTGGATGACAAAATTGATATGAAACTATTGCGGTGAGATGTCGATGTTTTGTTCGAGACTTTTCATCACATTCGCTATGTATGACTTGTTTGCCCGAATTTCCTCAAAGTTCAATCCTAGCAGCTCATGCGGAAAAACAACCCATTTGTCGGTAGTATTTACGTAGTAATCCGGAATTCGATCAGTCAGGTTTTCTTTTGGTTTGAACCAAGTGGCAGCTACCCGTATCTCTTTGGGTGTATTTCTTCGCGCTTTCCTTTCAATTTCAGCGATCAGTGCATCGATTGTAATTCCGGTATCGAATATGTCGTCTACAATCAGTAACGAATCATCTACATTGATCCGATCAATCAAATAGCCTAAACCATGTATTCGAATATTGCCGGCACGGCGCCCGATATTCTCATAAAGAGATGTTCGTATGGCAATGTGATCTGTCTTGATTCCGTAATACGCAAGTAACTCCTGAATGGTAATCCCCACCGGTGTGCCACCACGCCAAAGTGCCACCAAATAATTGGGTCGAAAGCCGCTTTCCAATACACTGGCCGCCAATTTGCAGGAATCTTCAAATAGTCCTGAGGCGGTTACATAAGTCTTTTCAATGACTTTATTTTTATTGCTCATAACTGTCGCTAACAAATAAAAATAAAGGAACAGGTTTCGCCATTTGCTTGCTAGAAAACAACTCCCCAATTCCTTTCATCTGTTAACTATATTATATTAGCCATCCGAGCTTTGACTGAATTCGAATTTGCCGATCTTTCTGGCAATAAATCTGCGGTGTTCAGTTAGTTCATTTTTCTCAAGAAATAGGAGTTTCCAACACGTGCGAATTTGCATATTTCTAGGCTCGCAAAAAGGACAACGAGAGCAATATATCCATGCAGCGCAAAGGATGGGGCGTTATCTTGCCTCAAAGAATATCGGGATTGTTTACGGTGGTGCTTCAATCGGTTTGATGGGAGAACTCGCACGATCGGCTTCATCTGCCAATGGAGAAGTCATCGGAGTCATTCCTCGAATCATAATGGACATTGAGATACCGGAAAGCGATGTTTCGGAAATGCACTATGTGGATACGCTTGAGGAGCGAGAGCGGCTAATGTTCAGTCTTTCCAACGGATTTATCGCGTTACCAGGTGGAATTGGTACGCTTGAGGAGCTGTTTACGGCATTAGTGTGGAATGCACTGAAATACCACAACAAGCCGATTGGATTGTTGAACACTTGCGGCTACTATGACGGCTTACAGGAACTTTTGAATTTCCAAAATCGAGAAGGATTTGTTTCCGACCAATGCCTGAATAGCCTCATCATTGAAGAAGAAATTGAGGCCTTGGTCGATACGCTAATATCAAGATTGAAGTGAACCCTCTCAATCCCTTGCTGGTGGCCGGCAAGGTTTTCCAATCTAGAGGAATTTAATCTACCCTGTTATCGCTACATGTTGGTGCCCGGGGCCGGTTTAACATCACAGGGATAACCAATTGAATTATTGGGCATTCTAGATAGCATAAGGTCACTGATTCCCACGTTTTGCCCCACTTGTTGTTGGCTGTCCTTCTTATTCCGAGCAAGGTCGGATGGGGAGACCATCACTTCCAAACTTGGGTCGCTCCTAGAACGGGCTCGGACCGAGGGAACAGTCAAGAGACAAAATCGCACACTAGCGGCAGGTGATCGCTAAGCCTATAGGCTTGATCGAATACGTCTGCGCGATCCACGACCCGCGCACCGTTTAGGCGGTTCAGCATTCTCGCGTTGACATAGCAATAGTCAAGCTGGTGCAGGACCGTACCGCCCGTGTGCTGAAACGTAGGTATGGGCGAGCCGTGGCAGTAACGGACGCAGTCGATGAGACCGAGTGCGTTCATGCGATCGGCAACCTGCCGATTGCCTTCGTCCACCGGAACATCGAAGAGAAGAGAACTGTTGAAGTCGCCGCCGACAATCCAGCCGGTATTTTTGTCCAGATCTGCCTCGCGCAGAAGCGCCAGAGAATCTCCGTGAACCACAGTTTGGGATTGTTCGTGAAATTGATTGGGGAAACATCCACGTCTTCGAGCGCTTCGTTCGGGATCGAGAACACGGGCGAGTGCACCGATATCAGCCGGAGCCGCCCACCATCGCCCCTCATCACCTCGCTCCCAAGAAGCCAGCCGCATCGCTCCCAATGGATCGCGTTCACCCAATAGAGCGAGGATGCTAGGAACGGCGTCGTGTCCATCGGCCACTTGGACAGGATCGCGGACTTGAAATTCGCACGATGGCCGCTGAAGTACCGAGGGGCGACCAGGTGCGATTGATAACGTTCTTTCACCCATCGGGGAAGGCCAGTCACTTCCTGCAGCAAGGCGATGTCAGGGGCCTCGCGTTGAATAATTGCCCAGACTGCGTGCCTCGAGGCACCAGCGCGGTTGACGTTCCAGATCAAAACCTTCATTAGAGCAATTGAGAATGGCGGATTCAGTGGCCTCTCCGAGCCGTCGTGATTGGCGACTCCGACCATGGCGAGACGGAACAGCATAACGTCATTGTGGTTGACAACGCGCCCACACGTGGCACCTATGGTGTGACGGCTCGGAGAGACGAGCGGCTGGATTTAGCCCTCGCATTTTCAGTCGCAGTTCGAGCGCCTTATGAATGACGCGATGAACGCACCGAAAACGGCGCTGACGCTACGCCGAATCACCGTTCTCCCGCCGCTGTTCGACCGCCGCCTACCAGCGGATCGAACTGCGCAACTGCACGGCGTGCTCGGGGCCTTCAGTCCCGTCGGCGCGGCCACTGTCGAGGCGACCGACCTCCAGCCCGGCCTCGGCGTTCTCACCCAAGGTGAGCTTTACGCCCAGGCGGGGCCACAGCGACTGCACCCCGCTCTGCGCCTGGCCCCAGGTGGAACCGAGGTTCACCGACAGCCCCCGGCCGTCGGATTGGGGCTGGTAGCGGATCGAACCGCTGAAACCCCATTCCTCGTATTCCGTGTCCTGGTGGGCGAACAACATCCTTGCGGAGACCTCGACCGCCAGCGCCCCGGCCGCATACCCCAGCCCTAGGTTCTGATCTCCAGCCCGGCGCCGGTCTCGGCGTCGCCGCCGTCGTAGCGCAACCCCGCCTCCAGCATCGGTTTAAGCATCCCGGCGTTGCCCAGCGGCATCGAGCCCGAGCCCTCCAGCATCACCCGCACCCGGCTCACCGCACCCGCCGCGCCGATCAGGTGCTCCGACGCCGCCGACTCCGTGTTCAGCGCTCGTGGTCCTTCGCGACCGCGAGCACCCAGCTTCCGAGGATCGCGCTTCGGTGCACGGGGCTTCGGCGGCGGAGCCGTGCATAGGCCTTATACGGGTTCTGGATGACGCCGGGTGACAGGGGGTTGTAGGTCGCTCCGCTTCTTGCCGTCTCCCAGAAGCCAACAGCATGCGCGCCGATGCCCTTCCATCGTTCGCGGTTCAATACTGCGTATTCTGAATTATGTGAACGGTGATTCTGAAATTATCTGAATGTTTGATTTCATACATTCCGACAGCGGTGCAATTCCACGTTCGGTTCTTGATTTTCTTTTTACTTCAAGTCTGCTCTCCCCGTCAAGTATCAATCGGTTACTCATCGCCGGATCGTCTACGTACGATATCTTACAGTGCGCATGCGAACCTGCGATCACGTTCTGAATGGGTCAGGCAAATCGGAAATGACAATCCTGTTCGTTGCCGAGTTTGATCCTGTCCGGAAAATCTTGCGCACCGTGCGGCCACAACGAGCCCGAACCAACGTCATAATTCTCATCAGCAGCTTCATCCGCAAACTCCGCTGCAGGCGTCACGGCGTTAGCCCCTGAGTGTCTAAAACCGCGCGGTGAACCGGAACCCGATGCCGTGCTCCGGATCGTTGTCGTTCGCGCTCTCGCGTCGCGTCGCCTCGAGCGAGGACTGGAACGTCCCAGCGTCCAAGCCCTCTCGCGACAGGCGCCAGCCGAGGCTGTATGCACGCTCCGTCCCGGAGACGGCGAAGCCGAACTCCGGCGTGCTGGTGAACCGGTCGCCGAACGCGGGCATTCCATAGCCGATCTTCCCCTCCAGGCGCTGGCTTCCGCCATCGTTGCCGTTGGCCGTCAGCCCGTCCATCAACTCGCGCGAGAACAGCGTATCCTTGCCGCTGGTGGCCGAGCCGCCGAAGCTCTGGCGCAGCGAAAGCGAGAGGCCGAGGTCCGAGGACGGCGCCGGGTCGTAGCCGACCGATGCCTGGTAGCCGGTGTCGCTGAGCCCGTCCGCCTCGTGGATTATGAGACCCCGGCCTTCCAGCGAGAACATGAGACCGCTCGCCGGCATCGCAAAGGTCAGCCCGCCGCCGATATCGGCGCCGAACCCGGTCTCCGCGTCGCCGCCGTCACGGCGCACGCCGAACGAAAAGCGCGGCGTTAAGGTCGTCCCCTTGTCGTCTAGCGCCATCGCCCACGAACCCTCAAGCCCTAGGCGCACACGCGTGACGTTCGCTTGCGTCGCCCACAGGTTGCCGCCATTTTCGGCGGACACGGTGACCTTCTCCGAGGTCGTCCGTACCCAGCGCGCATCCGCGACCGCGTCGAGCTTCGGGCCGTCGCCATCCACCAATGTCCCGCGCACCCCGGCCGCGGCCAGCGTCATGGCGATGTCGGTCTTCTGCGCCGGTTGATCTTTCTGCGTCTTGGGGTTCTTCGGCGTCAGGGTAAGGTCGCCCGTGCCATAGCCGAGCGCGCCCCAGACCGACAGCCGATCCGTCACGCTGTAGCCTGCCCATGGCGCCATCGCCGTCATCGACGCCTTGACCTTGCCCGTCGCGTCGCCGCTATAGCCGCCTGCGCCACTGCTGTGCGACAGCACCGCGCCGCCGGTCCAGGAACCGCGCGCATAGTCCGCGCCCAGCAGGCCCGTGGTCACGTCGCCGTCGAGGCTAATCCCGGCCTCGCGGCCGGAGAAGCTCGACTGCGCCATCCGGCCCCAGACCGCGGCCGAACTGCCGTCGTCCGTCTCCCCGGCAACCGCGAAGGACGATCTCATCAGCAACTCGGCCAAGGTCACAGTCCGCGACTGCATCCCCGCCCAGTCTCCGTTGTTCGTCTCCTGGCGTAGCCAGTCCGACAATACGGGCAGGCGTGCCTGGGTTTCGTTTTCGGCCTCCAACTTCACATCCGGCTGCGCCGTCAAGTCGATGGTCTGTCCAGCCACGCTGACCGTGACCCCGGCCATGCGCGAAGCTCGCGAACGTTCCTCGACCGCATCCAGCACCTGCCCCGAGACTGTGCGCCCGAAGCGCGCCAGCCACGCCTTGGGCATCGGGTCGGTGTTCTCGATCGTGCCCACCCCCAGATAGTCCGCCCGGGTCGCGCCCGACGACCGGTACAGCACCAGCGCCATCTTCTCCTCGCCCTCGTCGTGAGCGTCGTCCAGCACCGTCACCCGGATCGTCTTCGACGTCTCGCCCGGATCGAACGTCAACGTGTCCTCGCGCTTCGTGTAGTCCTCGCCCGCCTTGGCGCTCGCGTCCACGGTGCGGTAGTCCACCGTCACCGTGTCCGTGGACGCCCCGCTCAGCGTCACCACAAAGTCCAGCGTCGCGCCCGCCGCCTCGCGCACCCGCGCGTCCGCCACATCAACCGTCGGTGTCTCCGGCTTCGATTCAGACTCCGTCTCGGACTCCGATTCTGTCTCCGTCTCCTGCGCCTCGTCGTTCCGGATCGTGCCCACCGCCTCGTAGTTCTTGACGCTCGCGCCGGTGACGTTGCTCAGCAGCAGCTTGAACGTCTCCCTGTCGTCCGCCTCGTCGTCGTCGATGATCAGTACCTCCACCGTCTTCTCGTACACGCCCTCGCCCCGGGAAAACCTCAACGTGCCACTCGTCTCCTCGTAGTCGGATCCCGCCTTGGCCGTGTCATCGCGCGTCCGATAGGCCACCGTCACGTCGTCCGCACCCGGAACCCCGTCCAGTTTCACCACGAAGTCCAGGGTTGCGTCCTCGCCCTCCGTCGCCTCGGCGTCGGCCACCGACAGCGCCGCGAGCTGCGCGTACTGCACCTCGCCCAGGTGATCCAGCTCCGCATCGTAGCCATCTTTGTTGCGGATCGTGGCGCCGTTCTTCGCCAGACTGTCGGCCACCACCTCCACCGCGCCCACCCGGCCGTCGCCGGCCGTGACTTCATACTCGAACACCAGCGTGTCCTTCCCCGAACCGCTCACATACGTCGCCGTGCGCTCCAGCGTGCGCTCCACCCGGTCGCCCAGCAGCACACGGGTCGTCGGGACGCCCCCGGTCTCATCCACCACTACCTCGTCCAGGTTCTCCGGGTCGTCGGGAGGCGTATATTGCGCCGGACCCGTGAACCGGACCCGCACCCGGACCTTCTCGCCCGCTGTCCACACCCGCCCGCTTCTCTCCACGGTCACCTGCCTCACCCGCGTGTTCGTGTACTCCGGCTTGCCTTCTCCGCCCTCCAGCGTGCGGATCGTCGCGCCGCGCAGCAGAATGCCGTTGTCGGCCGGCCCCACGCGCAGCGCGCCGTCCTCGTCCTCGCCCACCGTGTAGGCGAAGCGCAGCGTGGCCGTGCCGGAACCG
Source organism: Arenicellales bacterium (assembly GCA_965219265.1). GTDB lineage: Bacteria > Pseudomonadota > Gammaproteobacteria > Arenicellales > JAJDZL01 > JAJDZL01. The sequence continues at coordinate 1,297,185 of OZ244730.1, read as the reverse complement.
CCCACATACGGCGCCAGCGGCGTCGACAGGGATTTGCCGTAGCCCGGGCGCGCGTTGTCGTGGAATACCACCAGCACGAACGGACCCGATTCCCGGCACGTGCCGTCGGCGTTGTAGGACCAGCAATCCTCCGGCTTCTCCACCACCACCGGTACGGGATAGACAACCTCGACCTCGACCTGCTCCCCGGCGCTCCACACCCCGTCGTCGGAACCCGGACCGTTGACGATACTCACGTTGCGGACCCGCGCCGGCGGTGGCTTCGGGGTCCGGGCCATCCCGCTCGGCGACCACTCGCCCGGGGTCTCGCCGTTCAGTGCCCGCACCTGCACCTGATAGGAGGTGTCCGTCTCGAGGCCCTCGATGACGGTGCTCGTGCCCGTCCCGGCGTGCGGCCAGTTGCTCCACGCTCCGCCGCCCGGCCGGTAGCGCAGCTCGTAGCCGGCGATCGCCGGGCCGCCGTTGCGCCCCGGCTCGGTCCAGCTCACGTCCAGGTCCGTCGTCGAGCCCGCGGTGGGATCCACCCCGGGCGCCGCCGGTCGCTCCGGCTGCTCGTCCGCGTTCGTGACCGTCACCGTGATCGTCTGCTGCGCCGTCCTGGCCCGATCGCCCGTGCCGCTCGTTGCCTCGACCACCACCGCACTGACGTTGTTCGAATCCGCGTCGGCCGGCTCCTCGTGGTTGGGCGGCGTCAGGAACCTGAACGCGCCTGTCGCCGAATCGATCGAAAACAGCGCCCGATCCGCGCCGCCGGCCAGCGCGTACCCCGTGATGCTGTCGTCGTCGTCGCTGTCCGACGCCACGACCGTGCCCACCGCCGTCCGGTTCTCCGCTACGCTGAACGACACCGGCGACGTGAATGCAGGCGCCCGGTTCGCGTCGTCGTCATCCCCGTCACCGTCATTGTCACCGTCGTCGTCGCTGTCGCTGTCGTTGTCGGTGATCGTCACCCTGGCCACCTGGATCGAGCCCGGAGAAATCCCCTCCGGCAGGGTCCCGAACCCGAGCTCCAGGATCTCGTCGTCCTCCACGATGCTATCGTCCACCGCGGTCACCTGGACGATCTTCGCGGTCTCGGCCGGGGCGAAGACCAGGTCCCCGTCGATAGAAGTCCAGGTGTCGTTCCCGGCGTAGTAGTCCTCGACACCGATGGCCGCGAGGACGTAGTCGTTCGCCTCCACGCCGCTCCCGTGCGTCGTCGTCAGCGGGATCGTGACTTCGCGATCCAGTGGTTCGCTCAAGTCCACCTGCATCAGAACCTGGCGGGTCGTGCCCTCCGTCACCGTGAACACTTGCTTGTCGAACGACACCGTCCGTTGCGGCACGTCGTCGGTCAGCGTCATTTCCGCCTTGGTGACGGTGAAGCCATCGGCCGCACCCGTCACGTCGATGCTCTCATCGCCCTCGGCGATGCTGTCCTGTAACGGGGTCAGCGTGAACGTCCCGGTGCCGCTCGCGCTCTCCTTCGGGATCGTCACCGTGAAATCCGACACCGCCGTGTAGTCGGTGCCCGAAGTGGCGCTGCCGCCGCCCACCGACACCGTCACCTCGGTCGCGTCCGGCAACGTCGCGCTCCCGCCCAGCGTCGCGGTCACGGTGACCGTCGTTGCGTCGTCGTCCTCCCCAAGCGAAGTGGGCGAGGCGGTCAGCGTGATCGAGGCCGGCGCCGTCTCGTCGTCGCTCAGGGTCACTTCGGCCTTGGTGACGGTGAAGCCATCGGCCGCGCCCGTGATGTCAATCGTCTCGTCGCCCTCGGCGATGTCGTCCTGGGTCGGCGTCAGGGTGAACGTCCCGCTCCCGCTCGCGCTCTCCCTCGGGATCGTCACCGTGAAGTCCGATACCTCCGCGTAGTCCGTCCCCGAGGTCGCCGTGCCGCCGCCCACCGAGACTGTCACCTCGGTGGCGGTGAGGAGCGTCGCGCTGCCGCCCAGGGTGGCGGTGACGGTGACCGTCGTTGCGTCGTCGTCCTCCCCAAGCGAAGTGGGCGAGGCGGTCAGCGTGATCGAGGCCGGCGCCGTCTCGTCGTCGCTCAGGGTCATCTCGGCCTTGGTGACGGTGAAGCCATCGGCCGCGCCCGTGATGTCAATCGTCTCGTCGCCCTCGGCGATGTCGTCCTGGGTCGGCGTCAGGGTGAACGTCCCGCTCCCGCTCGCGCTCTCCCTCGGGATCGTCACCGTGAAGTCCGATACCTCCGCGTAGTCCGTCCCCGAGGTCGCCGTGCCGCCGCCCACCGAGACTGTCACCTCGGTGGCGGTGAGGAGCGTCGCGCTGCCGCCCAGGGTGGCGGTGACGGTGACCGTCGTTGCGTCGTCGTCCTCCCCAAGCGAAGTGGGCGAGGCGGTCAGCGTGATCGAGGCCGGCGCCGTCTCGTCGTCCGTCAGGGTCATCTCGGCCTTGGTGACGGTGAAGCCATCGGCCGCGCCCGTGATGTCAATCGTCTCGTCGCCCTCGGCGATGTCGTCCTGGGTCGGCGTCAGGGTGAACGTCCCGCTCCCGCTCGCGCTCTCCTTCGGGATCGTCACCGTGAAGTCCGATACCTCCGCATAGTCCGTCCCCGAGGTCGCCGTGCCGCCGCCCACCGAGACTGTCACCTCGGTGGCGGTGAGGAGCGTCGCGCTGCCGCCCAGGGTGGCGGTGACGGTGACCGTCGTTGCGTCGTCGTCCTCCCCAAGCGAAGTGGGCGAGGCGGTCAGCGTGATCGAGGCCGGCGCCGTCTCGTCGTCGCTCAGGGTCACTTCGGCCTTGGTGACGGTGAAGCCATCGGCCGCGCCCGTGATGTCAATCGTCTCGTCGCCCTCGGCGATGTCGTCCTGGGTCGGCGTCAGGGTGAACGTCCCGCTCCCGCTCGCGCTCTCCCTCGGGATCGTCACCGTGAAGTCCGATACCTCCGCGTAGTCCGTCCCCGAGGTCGCCGTGCCGCCGCCCACCGAGACGATCACCTCCGTGGCGGTGCCCAGCGTCACGCTCCCGTCCAGGGTCGCGGTCACCGTCACCGTCGTCCCGGAAGCCGATTCCAACACCGAGCCCGGCGACGCCGTCAGCGTGATCGCCGTCGGCACCGTCTCGTCGTCGGTCACGGTCACCGTCACGCCGGCCGACTCGCCGTCGTAGCCGCCTCCCTCGGCGGTGTTCGTGAGTGTCGCGGTGTCGTCCGTCGCGTTGGCGTCCTGCGCCGCGGTCACCGTCACGGTCTGCGCCGTGCTCCAGTCCGACGCGATGAAGGTCAGCGGTCCGCCGGCGGTGACGTCCTCGTTGTCGCTCGAGACCGTCACCGTGACGCTCGCCGTCGGCTCGCTCGCAAGCGCCACCGTGTAGGTCTTCGTCCCGCCCTCCGCGAGCGTCAGCGCGGCCGGACTCACCACCACCCCCGCCTCGTCGTCGTCCGCGATGCGCAGCGTCACCGGTGACCCGACCTCAGACCGGCCCCGCACCGCCCCGATCGTGACGGTCTCGACCTCCTCGTCCACCTCGTCGTCGATGGCCTGGATCCGCGCCGTCACCGAGTCCTCGCCGGCGGCGAGCACGAGCTCCCAGGGGTCCGCGAGCGCGTTTCCCTCCGCATCGGTCACCCGGTAGTCCACGCCCGCCTGCGCCAGCCCGGACAACGCGAGGCCGACCGTCGTGTCCTCCGCGAACGCCGAGTCGCCGGCGATCTCCACGGTCAGTACCGCGCTCGTCTCCCCCTGTTCCGCGACTTCGATCGGGTCCAGCCCCAGCTCCAGAACCGGCGGGTCGTCATCATCGAGGATGAAGCCCCTCGCCAACTCTTCGGCTCCGTCGAACCCGGCGTTCGTCGGCGACTTCAGCACGAGCGAGAGGTACTCGGTGTCCTCGTCGAGCCGATCCTGGTACACCGGGACCGGAACCGTCCGTTCGGTCTGCCCGGGCCCGAAGGTCAGCGTGCCGGTCGTGTGCGTATAGTCGGCTGGCGACTCCGCGGTCCCGTCCTCGGTCTCGTATTCCACGGTGACCTCGCGCTCGCTCGCCGCCGACAGCGTCACCGCGAACTCGAGCGATTCGCCTTCGTCCGTGGTCGCGTCGGCCACGCTCAGGGTGGGGGTGGGGTCGGCGTCCGTGATCGTCCCGGTGGCCGCGCCGTCGGCGATCGTCGCGTACAACGGCTGCTCCAGTCTGACCTCGAACGTCTCCTCTTCGTCCTCGTCCAGGCCGTCCTCGGCCGTCGAAACCATGATGCTCGCGCTGGTCTCACCCGCGGGTATCCTCAGACTGCCGCTCGCCTCCGTGTAGTCGGCCCCGGCGGTCGCGGTTCCGTCCGCGGTCCTGTACCGGAAGGAGACGTCCTGCGCCGCCGCAGCCGTCAGGCTCACCGCGAACACCGCGTCGTCGCCTTCCTCGACCGACACGTCGGACACCGAGAGCCGCGGCAGCGCGGTGTCCGAGATCGTGCCCGTCGCCTCGGAGTCCGCCAGAGTGGCGTTCACCGCGCCGCTCAGCACGACGGTGAGCGTCTCCAGGCCCTCGTCGTCCTGCGAGTCCATGGCGACCGGCACCCGGATGGTCTTCGTCGTCTCGCCGACCGCGAACACCAGCGTGCCCTGCGTCTCCGTGTAGTCCTGGCCGGCGGTGGCGGTGCCGTCGCGGGTCGCGTAGTCCACCCGCATTTCCCGCGCGGCCGCTCCCGAGGCGGTCACCACGAACTCGAGCGCCCCCGATGCCTCGGCCGCGGTCGCGTCAGCGATGCGGAGCGTCGGCGCGCCGCCGTCGCGGATGGTGCCGTCGCCCGATGCCCCGAGCCGGGCGTTCTTCGCGTCGTCCAGCGACAGGGTCAGAACCTCGTCGCCCTCCGCCACGGTATCCTGCAGCAGGGTGACGGCGACCGACTTCGCCGTCTCGCCGGGCGCGTAGGTCAGCGTTCCCAACGTGGACAGGTAGTCGCTTCCCGCGGTCGCGGTGACGTCCACGGTCTCGTAGTCCACCGTCACCGTGCTTTCCGTCCGGCTGGTCAGAACCACGGAGAACACCATCTCGCCGCCGGTTTCGGCCGCAATCGTGTCTCGGGCCGAAACGACCGGGGCCACGTCGTCGTCGCGGATCGAGCCGGTCGCCGTCGCTGCCGCAAGGGTCGCGTTCTCGGGGCTGCTCAACGTGAGCGTGAACGTCTCCAAGTCCGGTTCGTCCACCAGGTCGTCGGTGACCGCCACGCCGACCACCCGGTGGGTCTCCCCGGCCGCGAAGCGCACTTCGCCGACCACGGCGCCGTAGTCCCGTCCCTGCACCGCGGTGCCGTCGTCGGTCCGGATCTGGACGCTCACCTCTCTGCCGCTCGCGGCCGACAGCGTGAGGTCGAAGTCCACGGCGCCGTCGCTCTCGGAGACCGTGGCGCCCGTGACGCTGAGCATGGGAAGGTCGTCGTCGTCGGTGATCCGTCCGACCCCGAGGGCGTCGCCGAGCACCGCGTTCACCGGCGCCCTGAGACGCAGCGAGAAGCTCTCGCCCGGCTCCGCCGCGTCGTCGTCGACGACGGGCACATCGACGATCCGGCTGGTCTCCCCCGCCGCGAAGGTCAGCACGCCGTCCGTCCCGGTGAAGTCGGCGCCGGCCTCGGCGGTGCCGTTCTCGGTCTCGTAGCGCACCGTCACCTCGCGGGTGCCTGCGGCGTCGAGGGACACCGTGAAGGCGATCTCCGCGTCCGCCTCCGCCGCCGCCGCATCGCTCACCGCAAGCGCCGGCGGCGCTGGCTGCATCGCGCCGCTCGCGATCTCCACTTCCACCGCGACCGGATCGACGACGCCGTAGTCGCCGCCGGCGGCCTGGTTGGCGATCTCGACGGTCCGGCCGTCCGCGTCGTCGGCCGCGGTGACGGTCAGCGATTGCGGCGTGTCCCAGTTCCCCGGCGTGAAGGCGAGCGAGGATGGCGACAAGGAGACCGCGCCGGCATCCGCAGCCGGCACGGAGGCGGCGACCGTCACGTCCGCGGTGGGCTCCGAGGCGAGCGCCACGGTGTAGCTCCCCTCTGCGCCGGGCGCGAGATCGAGGGCGGTCGGGTTCACCACGAGCCCGCGCCGGTCGTCGTCCACGATCGTCAGCCGGGCCGAGTTCGTGGCGCGGGCGATCTCGACGTATCCGCTGTTGGGCGCTTGCGAGTCCCTGGTCAGATTCACCCGGAAGCGTTCGCGTTCCTCCTCGATGTCGTCGTCGTGAACGAGCAACGGCACACTGACGACGGCTCGCCAGCGGGTCGCCCCGTTCTCGGTGACCAGCCGGTAGAGGCTCGCCGGAAGGTCCACCGGGATCGTCCTCGAGTTCGACCCGGCCCAGGCGACGTCCTCCGGGACCGAGGCCGAATCCTCCTCGAGGGTGAGCCGCACGCCGGAAGAGACCGCCGGCGTGGAAGGCTGCCGCACCGTCGCCGCCAGCGTGATGTGGCTCCGGCCCGCGTTCTCGGCGATCTGCGACGGCGGGTCCTGGATCGCGACGTCGATATCGAGGTCGGAGTCCCGGATGATCACCTTCAGCGGCCTCTCGAAGAACGTGACGTTCTCGGGGGTGCTGCTGTCGGCCTCGACATGGACGGTGAAGTACTCGTCGCCCTCGGCTTCGTCGTCTCCGAGATACTCGATGGGTATGCGGCGTGTCGCCTGCCAGCGCTGCACCTCCTGTCCGCCGAGACGCCTCGTCACGAAAGCGAAGTCCTCGGCGCGAAATCCGAGCCGGTGATCCTGCGCCCGGTAGTCCTTGTCCTTCTCGGCGGTTCCCGGCTGGGTCGAGAAGAGGAACCGGAACTCGGGCGCCACCGGGCTTTCCTCCAGGGCCTCGGCAACCACGGCTACGTAATCGATCGCTCCCGCAGTGGGGGGCTCGTTGGCGATGTTCAGGCTTGCCCCGATCGATACCGCGACCGGGACGTCCACATCCTTGACCGTGACGCTCACGCTGCTCGCCTCGCCGATGACGTAGGGATCGTCCGGCACCAGCGAGATGACCAGAGGGCGGTCTCCCGGCGGCCGCCGGCGTCTCGTCGGCACCGTCGCCTGCCCCGAGCTCGCCCCCGCTGGCAGGTACACCGTCGGGAACGCCAAGCCGAGCAGGGCGGGGTTGCTGAAGCTGACGGTGACCCTGAGCGGCTGGGCGGTTTCGCCGGTCCGGGTGACCGTCAACAGGATCGCCTCGCCTTCGAACAAGGCGTCGGCGTCGGCCGCAATCTCGACGACCGGTTTCGCGGCGGGCGTCTCGTTGGTCACGCTGTGCCCGTCGAGCAGCGCAGCCTCGGTGTTCGGCGGCTCGACGCGGTCCTGCATGAGCACAGACGAGCTGACGGTGACCACGTCGTCGTGGTCCACCGGGGACTGCAGTATCAGGCGCACCGTGCCGATGATGTACGCCGCCGTAAGCGCGGCCGGGGCGCCGTTCACGCTCACCGACCAGGCCGAGGTGGCGACTCCCGACATCATCTGCGGGTCGCTGCGGAGGGGTTTGCTGTAGGTCAGCTCGAGCAGGCCGTACCGGATCGTCGCCGCGGACAGAACCGGTGCGGTCGTGTCCGCGTTCGCCCCGTCCACGGCGTGACCGGCGCCGGCCGGAACCGCGCCGAATCCGAGGTCGACGACTTCGCCGCGCAGGAAGGACACCCACAGGAATTCGCCGTCGTTGAGCCGCAGGGACGGGCTCGACGCATCGGTGTTGGCGCGGATGCTCACGCCGTCGTCGTCGTCGTCGTCGGCCGTCACGGTGTACTCGAATCCGGCGGTCCGGCCGCGGCGGGCCGGCACGTAGTCGGCGAGCCGCATCCGGCCGCCGATCTCGAGCTCGAGCTGCGGACTGCCCGTGACCCGAACGTCCTCCTCGAACCACAGGACGACGTGAATGACCTCGCCGCTGCGGTAGGTCGTCCCGTCGCGCGGGCGGGACACGATCTGGGCCGTCGGCTTCGGCGCGCTGGTCACAATGCTCGCCGGGAGGGTCGATCCCGTTTCGAATCCGAAATCCTCGGCGGGACCGGGGATGAACCAGCAGTAGTCTCCGTACGAGCGCTGCCCGTGGTTGATGCCTTCGAACGGCAGGGTATGGCCGCCGACGTTGAGCGTGAGCGTGCTGAGCGCGGTTGTCGCCGCATGGTCGCCCGTGTACCCCGCCTGGAACGACACGCAGATAAATTTTCTGTTCGTAGCGTGGGTCTCCAAGAGCGCCCGGATCGTGAACGAGACTCCGCCGGCTTCGAACGTCGTGTCGCTCAGCGAGCCGCGGGACGGAGAGGTCAGGAATCCGCGGCTGGTGCCATGCGACCCCACCGTCAGCGTCGCGTTCCAGATCTCGGTCTGGGCGCGCGCGGACTGGGGGGCGGCAAGGAGGAGAAACGAAGCAAGGAGGAGAAGCGAAGCAAGGAGGACGAGCGACGAGGCAATGCCGCGGCTCGCGGTCATCGGCGCCACCCTGCGATCGGCCCTTAGAGTTCGGCGCTCCTTATAACATTTTTGGTCCCTGCGATTACGTGCGCCCCCGGCCGGATGGGAGACGGAAAGACCAATGCGCTGCCGTCGTCGAGCGTCCGGGCCTCTTCTAGCACTTCCAGCACCGGCGCGCTTAAGGGCACGCGATGTTCTAATCCCGCCTTCATGCGATCGCCCGGAATCTTCCATACGTCGGCCTATATCTCGGTCCACATCGCGCCGCGAACCTCGCCGGAGTGCGCCGCAGTGAAGACCAAAAACTTAAGCGCCAGCTTCGCTACCAGTGAAGCGCTAGAGGCCTCTACGATGTCCAGTGCCTCGGGGATTTTGAATAAGGCAATGCTCGGAAATGCGCCTTCACTGCCGGCAAGCGCGGCAAGGCGCCATCTATCGCTTCTCCCGCGGCATTGAATGCGACAAACCCGTGCGCCTGGCACCACTTCACTGTAGCCCGGATGTTCCGGCGCACCCGCCGTACAGGCCCGATCGGTTGATCGCCTGGACTTTTTTGACCGTCAATTTGCCGTACCCCACGTTTTTCTCATCTCTTTTATCCAACGCCTGGGCGCAAATCGTAGCGTATGGCTGCGCACGGTGCAAGAGGATGCAAGAGGGGGCTGTTCCGGTAAGTAGTTATTTTATATCATACTTCTGTCGTCTAGTGGCGGATGTAGCGCAATTCGGTTTGGTGCCCGGGGCCGGACTCGAACCGGCATGGGAATCATCCCGAGGGATTTTAAGTCCCTTGCGTCTACCAATTTCGCCACCCGGGCGGGACCATTCTGTTAACTGACTAAGTGTTTGGAGGCCGGAGCCGGATTCGAACCGGCGTAAACGGCTTTGCAGGCCGCAGCATATCCTCTCTGCCATCCGGCCACAATTCAATTGGAAGTGAGTGGATTTTCCTCAACAGGCGATTATGTCAAGTGAAATGATACAAAAATGGAGCGGGAAACGAGGTTCGAACTCGCGACCTCAACCTTGGCAAGGTTGCGCTCTACCAACTGAGCTATTCCCGCTTGAAATACGAACATTTATTTCGGGATATTTCCTAATTTTAGGTGATTTAGTATTCCCATATCAACTAGTATGAGAAAAGTAACTATATAAATTTTATGTGCGTAATGCATACTGTGTACTTCGAGAATTTCAATCAAATAAATTGCTATGGAGAATATGTTGAATTCCTAAATGAATAATGTACTTACTTTTCTTTGGACGTAAGAATCGGCCAAGCGTTACGAAGATAAAGAAACATAGTCCAAATTGTCAGAGCAGCGGCTATATAAAGCAGTAACTCACCTGCCACCAGTGTAGGAAATTCATGAATAGACTGACCATAGAGAAGCAATACGATTGCGAGCATCTGTAAAAAGGTTTTACCTTTTGAAAGATATGACGTTGCAATGTTGGCACGTTGCCCCATTTCGGCCATCCATTCACGCAATGCAACTACACTTACTTCTCTTCCTACAATGATGATGACTGAAATGGTAAAAATGCTCTGAAACAAAACTTGATCGGAAACATTGTCGTCGGAGACGAGCAGCACAAGTGCAGTGCATACAATGAGCTTGTCTGCTACGGGGTCTAGAAAAGCGCCGAACGGAGAAACTTCTTTAAGTTTTCGAGCAAGAAACCCATCCAGCCAGTCCGTCAATGCTGCAAGCACAAAGATAGCAACCGCAACGGTGTTTCTTTGATCTGTCGACAGAAAGTAGGCAATGATAAAAACTGGTATTGCGATAATTCGCGCGACGGTCAGAATGTTTGGAATCGTCAGAGGCATGTGCTTACTGTTTTCCGTGGAGTTGACAATGGATTTTTTCAGCCAGATTAGGACTGATTCCAGGAACTTTTTCTAGTTCCTCAATGCCTGCGTTGGCAATTCCCTGCAAGCCACCAAAGTGTTTCAGAAGATTTGAGCGACGACGTTGCCCTATTCCTGGCACGTCTTCCAATATCGATTTCTTTCGAGCGTTATTTCGTCGACTGCGATGCCCCATTAAAGCAAATCTGTGGGCTTCATCGCGAATTTGTTGAAGCAGCAGGAGCGCTGTCTCGTTGATTTCAACAGGCTCGTCAGTTTCTGGAACCCAGATCTGTTCATTTCCTGGCTTGCGTTCTCTGCCTTTTGAGATCGCGGCAAGCCGAATGTCGGCAATCTGCAATTCATCCATTACATTTAGGGCAGAATGAAGCTGACCTTTGCCTCCATCAATCAGCACCAAATCAGGCAGTTTTCCATCACCATCTCTGATTTTGCTATAACGTCGATTGAGTGCAATTTCCATTGCGGCGTAGTCGTCACCTCCGGTAATGTTCGAAATGTTCAAGTTTCTGTAATCTGATTTCACCGGACCATTCTGATCAAATACGACACAAGACGCGACGGTTTTCTCGCCTGCGGTATGACTGATATCAAAGCACTCAATTCTGGCAGGTACATCATCCAGTTTCAGCATCTCCACGAGTGCGGCCATGCGATTATCCAGAGACTCTCTCTCACTCAAACGGCGTCGAATGGCATCCTGAGCATTGCTTCTAGCCATTTCAACCAACTTTACCTTGCTTCCGCGGATTGGACATCGAATTGTTGTTCGCCGCCCGCTTTGTTCCCTAAGCGCGTCAATGATGATCTCACTTTCCTGGATCTGTCGGTCAACCAGAATCTGGGGTGGTGCTTCACGGTCCAGATAGTATCTTGGAATGAACTCGGAAAGAACGTCTTCAAGATTCGCTGCAATGCCAGGCTTCGGAAAATAAGTTCGATAATCTACATTCCGTCCGCTTCTGAAAATCACCAGCTGAATGCACAGCAATTCACCGGAAGAAACTGCTGCAATTACATCAACGTCCGTTGTTCCACCCTCTACCGACTGGGATTCTCTCAGCCGTTGAATTGCAGAGATTCGATCTCGATATTTCGCAGCAGTTTCGAAATCCTGAATTGATGCAGCATCTTCCATACGCTTCATCAGCATCTCATTCAGATCATGATTCTTGCCCATCAGAAAATTAACGACTTGATCAACATCTTCCACATATGATTTGCGGTGCACCAGACCGACACAAGGTGCCGTACATCTTTGTATCTGGTACTGCAGGCAGGGACGGGATCTATGGCGGAAAAATGAATCTCGACACTGCCGAACTGGGAACACTTTCTGGAGTTGCGAAAGCGTTTCCCGAACTGCGGCGGCACTGCTGAAAGGTCCGAAGTATCGCCCGGGTTCCTTTCTGCTTCCGCGGTAAAACCCCAATTTCGGAAATTCATGGGAATCATCCAGACGAATGTAGGGATAGCTCTTATCGTCTCGAAGATTGATGTTGTAGTGAGGTTTACTGGATTTGATCAGATTGTTTTCTAGCAGTAATGCTTCGGTTTCAGTTCGAGTTACGATAGTTTCAATATCGACAACTTGTTGCATCACGACTTCGATTCGATGAGAAAGACCGGACGGACGAAAATAAGAACGAAGCCGATTTCTAAGATTCTTCGCCTTGCCAATATACAAAGGAGCATTGTTCGCGCCTTTCATGATGTAAACACCACTAGATGTAGATACACCTTTGAGGAATTTATTTACGTCAAATATTTGCTTGTCAATTGCTAGATTCATTAGGAGACAAATGATTGGGCTACCAATACTGGTATATTAGAAACAATTTTTTTAATATTACCGCACGTATAAGTATTCATTAAAGCAAATTGTGGGAGAAAACTGAAAGCCATGAAAATTTCTGCGTTTGATACAAAGATCGGAAATCTTCTCGAGATTGATGGTTCATTGTGGAGGGTTCTTCGAAAATCACATGTCAAGCCTGGAAAAGGAGGGGCATTCGTGCAATTGGAACTGAAAGACATTTCAGCAGGGACGAAGAGAAATGATCGGTTTCGCTCCGATGACAAACTAGAAAAAGCCCATGTGGAGTATCGACGCATGCAGTTTCTCTACTCCGAAAACGAAAGATATTGTTTCATGGACATGGAATCTTACGAACAAATTGAACTTGAATCCGAGGATTTGGCAGACCAGGTTGGATATTTGATTCCCGACCTTGAAGTGCAAATCAACCTTTACAACAATTCTCCTATCGGAGTCGAGTTGCCAGACAACGTGTCGCTGGAAATTATAGACACAGAAGGTGTAGTAAAAGGTCAGACTGCAGCTGGGTCCTACAAGCCAGCGATGGCAGAGACCGGAATTAGAGTCAATGTTCCGACTTTCATCAACATAGGTGATCGGGTGAAAGTTAATACGGACACAGGCGACTATATTGAACGATCAAACTAAATTAACAGTATAAATAATAAAGCTAAATTAGCTTTATATATTAATATCAAACATTAAAATGAATTTATTCATGTAATGTATACTTCATTAAAATGTCAAAATTCTGAATTCAGCATTTCTAACCATTTAGGATTGAATTAATCGGTAATTTTAAGATGATGAGATCGTACACTCGATCGTGTGACAAGCTTCAGGAAACATTTAAAATAAAATTTCTAATTTTAAAAGATATTTAAAAACAAAAAAATAATTCTAATATCTAAGTTAAAGGACGAAGAACTTCTACCCAGTTTAATTCATGAATTGTTTACGATAATCCTCTAGTTTATCCGTAAATTCCAAAACTTCTGGGCGAATTCTATCGTAGTCAGCAGGAAAGCGCAGAAATCGTTGTGCAATCGTCATAAGACTATGAGTCATAATAGAATCGCCGATTTTTTGTATACAGTATTTTGTTGTATATAATCCGTTGCACAATTACACAATTGATTTTCCTAAATTTCCATACGTCCTGATGTTTTAGACCTTGGCGGTGTTGGGGATTTCTTTATTTTTTCCAAATTTACTATAGGAATTACTTATGAAAACTGATAACTCACGTCGCAAGTTCCTAAAGGGATCTGCCATTGCTGCTACTGCAACTATGGGAACCTTGGCGGCACCTGCGATTGTCAAAGCACAAACGCAAACCTTGAAAATGCAGGCAGCTTGGGGTGGAGGCATCTTCCTCAAGAATGCTCAGGCCTATGTTGATCGCGTAAATGCGATGGCTGGGGATGCATTGCAGATCGAACTGCTACCGGTTAACTCGGTTGTTAAAACCAGCCAAATGCAGGATGCGGTTCACCGCGGCGTGCTTGATGCGGCTCATTATGTGCCTGCTTACTGGTATTCAAAATCTCCAGTTGCTTCACTGTTTGGAACTGGCCCCTGTTTCGGCTGGTCAAGTCAGGAAGTCCTAGGCTGGATCTACTACGGCGGCGGTCAGGAACTGTTTGACGAAATGATGGCAAATCTTGGCTTGAACGTAGTTAGTTTTTTCAACAGTCCAATGCCAGCACAGCCATTGGGATGGTTTAAGGAAAAAATCAATGACGCAAGCCAGATGAACGGTTTGAAATACCGAACTGTTGGCCTGGCTGCAGACGTAATGCTGGAAATGGGCATGTCAGTCGTTCAGTTGCCGGGTGGCGAAATTCAGCCCGCTATGAAATCTGGCTTGATTGATGCGGCAGAATTCAACAATCCGACATCCGACCGCGACTTCGGAATGCAGGATGTGTCCAAGCACTACCATTTGGCCAGCTTTCACCAGTCCCAGGAATTCTTCGAGTGTACTTTCAATAAAGATACCTACGACAGCTTGGCAGACGAGCAGAAAGCAATCCTGAAGTATGCGTCGGAAGCCGAAAACTCAAACTTCTACTGGCACAACACCCGCAGCTACGCGGCTGATCTTATCAAGCTGAGAGACGAACAAGGGGTCAACGTATATCGTACGCCCGATTCAGTGATGTCAAAACAGCTGGAAGCATGGGATTCTGTTGTGGCACGTATGTCGGAAAGCGATCCTTTCTTCGCAAAAGTCATCGCTTCCCAGAAGGCATATGCGAAAGAGGTAATGAATTATCTCAACCTGAATCAGCCGGACTATAAACTAGCCTACGTCCATTATTTTGGGTAATTCAAGAAACTGCCACGAACTTGGTGGTATGAAAGCGGGGATTGATAAGGTCCCCGCTTTCATTTAATGAGAAGTATGGACTGCAGCACCGCGACTGGTGCTGTACTGGCACGCATTGGGGAGTTCCAAGATGTTTTGGCGGTAAATTTCCGCTTCTTTCCCGATTCCTCAAATGGAGACAGTCTGGCAGTAGAATTTTTCTGTTTCTGCGCCAACGCTACCCATTTCTGCCATAGCGGGTGACGCACAGATGAGCGACTTGGGATTTAAAAATACGAAAGTCGAGTCAACCCACCCGATTCATCTCTGTTAAAATCCGACTCTTTACGACCGCGTCAGAGCAAGATTGATGACCCGACTCATCTATGGAATTGAGAGCCTCAGCATCTGGGTTGGAAGGGCTTTTGGCTGGTGTATCCTGATTCTGACGTTTTCTGTTTCCTACGAAGTTTTTGTTCGCTACGTATTAAACGCACCAACTGTCTGGGCGTTCGACATGATGGTGCAGATGTACGGAGCGCTTTTCCTTATGGCCGGGCCCTACGCACTGGCCCAGGACACTCATGTAAGAGGCGATGTTATTTACAGGCTCTTTCCCGTAAAAGTCCAGGCGACCGTTGATTTCATTCTTTACCTGCTGTTTTTCTTTCCCGGAATGCTGGCGCTTTTCTGGTTTGGCACAGAAATTGCAGCTGATTCCTGGCGCTACAAGGAAGTCAGCTGGAACAGTCCGGCAAGAATACAAATCTATTTCTTTAAAACCCTTATCCCTCTTTCGGGTGGCTTGTTGATCATTCAGGGAATCGCCGAACTGCTGCGCTGCTGGAAAGCCATACGAACTAGCGAGTGGCTTGACCGTCTTGAAGACGTCAGTGAAACTGAATCACTGCTGATGGAACGGGCGACTCGATCCGCGAACAGGTAGTTCGGCAGTACCAATCGTTCAAAGCCAATTTGCGACCTGATTCCAACAAATTCCAGAGATGACCAATCCTGAAGTTGCAATTTTTATGCTGGGACTGTTTATCGTCCTGGTTCTGCTAGGCTTTCCCATTGCGTTCACATTGATCGCCATGGGCGTGGGCTTTGGCTACTTTGCCTACTACAAAGCGGGGTCCATTGAAGTCATCGCGGATGCTTTCAACAATCGAATCTTCTATCTTCTCAACCAGAATACCTATTCTGTAATGGAGAATGACACCCTTGTCGCCATACCACTGTTCCTGTTCATGGGGTACGTGGTCGAACGTTCCAACATTGTTGATCGACTGTTTTCATCCTTGCAGCTGGCCGCAAGAAACATGCCCGGCTCCATGGCGATCGCGGCGCTGATCACGTGCGTGATATTTTCGACTGCCAGCGGAATTGTGGGTGCAGTTGTTACGCTGATGGGTTTGCTTGCTTTTCCGGCAATGGTCAATGCGCACTACCGAAAGGATTTCAGCGCTGGCGTAATATGCGCCGGTGGAACTCTTGGTATTTTGATCCCGCCCTCGATCATGCTGATCGTCTATGCCGCCATTGCTGAACTTTCGCCACTGCGACTGTATGCCGCCGCCGTATTCCCCGGCCTGCTACTGGCCAGCATGTATATTCTCTATGTTATTTTCCGCGTGATGGTGAATCCGAGCATTGCGCCCAAACCCGTTGTAGATGATTCCGTCACTCGAAAGGAAATCTATTTCCAGTTGCTCGTTTCTTTCGTGCCATTGACTCTGCTGATCATGCTGGTGCTCGGTTCCATCCTGGGGGGACTGGCTACTCCTGCCGAAGCAGCGGCCATGGGTGCTCTTGGAGGTTTGGTGCTGGCAGTTCTCTATCGTTCTTTGACCTGGACCAAGGTAAAGGAGTCGGTATTCCTGACTGCGAAAGCAACCGCCATGGTGTGCTGGATGTTTGTAGGTTCGTGGACCTTCGCCTCAGTCTTTTCCTATCTGGGCGGGCATGATGTTATTGAGGGCTGGTTTCTAGCGATGAATTTGCAGACCTGGCAGTTTCTGATTCTGGTGCAGTTGATTATCTTTCTGCTTGGCTGGCCGCTTGAGTGGTCCGAAATATTGATAATTTTCGTGCCAATTTTCTTGCCCATGCTGGACACTTTCGGTGTCAACCCCTACTTCTTTGCAATGCTGGTAGCACTCAACCTACAGACTTCGTTTCTGACCCCGCCTATGGCGATGTCTGCCTATTATTTGAAAGGCGTGTTAAAAAAGGAAATCGAGCTCATGCAGATTTTCAAAGGCATCATGCCGTACCTTTCCATTGTCATATTCTGCATGTTCCTGATGTACATGTTCCCGGGTCTTGCACTATGGCTGCCGGATGCGCTGTTCGGAGTCTATATTCCTTAATGCCCTGTCAATCAACAGGAGCTGGAAAAGATGAACGCTTCCGACTTTAGTCAGGCTAAACCAGCCAGAGAGTACGTTCAGCTGATCAAGCAGGGAGTTCTAACCTCGGAAAGTCTGGTCAGACACTGCCTTGACGTAATCAAGCAGACCGACGAAAAGATAGGGGCTTGGGCTCATGTAGACCGGGAGCATGCCCTGGATCAAGCCCGCACCCTGGATGAAATTCGGCGGCGCGGGCAGCCTACGGGAGTCCTTCACGGCGTCCCAGTGGGCATTAAGGATATTTTTGATACAGTTGATTTCCCCACCGAGATGGGTAGTGTTGTCTTTGCAGGCCGTCAACCGGAATCCGACGCTGCAATCGTGGAAAAACTCAAGGAAGCAGGTGCGGTGATTCTTGGTAAAACCGTTTGCACCGAATTCGCCTATATGCATGCATCCACCACCAGGAATCCCCATAATCTTCGTTATAGTCCAGGCGGGTCCTCCAGCGGCTCTGCGGCGGCGGTAGCCGCCGGGCAGGTTCCGTTGGCGATTGGCAGTCAAACAAACGGTTCTACCATACGCCCCGCTTCCTACTGCGGAATCGGCGGATACAAGCCCACGCGGGGCATTGTTTCGCGCCGAGGGGTATTGACAACCTCGGCTCATCTGGACCAGATAGGCGTGTTCGGACTACATCCGAGTGATCTCGCGCTGCTTGCTGATGCCATAGGTGGCTATGATGCAGTGGATTCAATGAGTTATTTGAAGCCGCGTCCCCGTACGTTGGAGGGATTCGACTCCGAGCCTCCGGTTGAGCCCGTATTTGTCTGGTTCGACTTGCCTTACGCTGACCAGTATTCATCTTCTCTTCGCGAGGGAAGTTTGGAATTACTGGCCGCACTGGGCAAACAGGTCGACCGAGTTCCAGCGCCGCAATCCTTTGCCGGACTGATTGAAGGTTTGCGGGTCATTTACAGCTATGAATTGAGTCAAAATTTCCAGAGCGTGAGAGAAAACCATGAAAGCATGCTGACCAGTACGATGTACAATGCGCTTGAATCTGCTGACAAAATAACCAGTCAGCAATACGCTGATGCACTTGATGTAATTCCAGCTGCGGAAAAATGGTTTAGCCAGCTGTTTAATGATTATGATGCAATTCTCACGCCATCAGCCTTGGGGGAAGCGCCGCTTTTCGAACGGGGTACGGGCGATCCGATCTGTTGTACGATCTGGACGCTGGCCGGCCTGCCATGCATATCACTGCCTTTACTCGAAGGCATTGACGACATGCCCATTGGAATTCAACTGGTCGGTGGAACAAACGAGGATGACCGTTTGTTCAGGACAACGCGCTGGGTATTGAATGCCGTGCAGGGTAAGTGAACCGGCGCTGCCCAAATCTCTTTTATAATTGATGTAATATTTCTCTCAGGAGCGCCTGATGAACTCAAGACTCGTCAAGATTCTGTCCGGCTTGGCCGGGCTACTACTGATGTTCCTATTCGTTATCGGACTGTCACACAGTATTTCGATCGGATTTGCCGGGTTTTGGGGCGGGTTGCCGTTCGCCATTATCCTCGCCATTGTACTGCCGATGGTGGCCTATGACTTCTGGGATGAATGCATCCGCAAACGCGACAGCGATTCCTCAGATGGAAACTAGGCCATTCCAGCCCCATTGAGCAGAGAATTCGTGATAGGAATGAGTACTAAGCCAGTACTGTGGATACCCCGCAAACTCTCAGCCAACACCGAAGCTCGCGCCCGAAAAGACTACGACGTCATCCTTAATGCGGAGGACAGCGTCAATTCTCCGCAACGCATTGTGAAAATGAGTCACAGAGTGGACGCTATTATGCCGTGCCACTCCGAGATTTTTCACAAGGACGTAGTCGCGCAACTGAGTGACCGACTGAAAATTATCGCAAACTATTCCGTGGGCGTTGATCATTGTGATCTTACGGCTTTGCGAAATCGAGGAATCACTGTTACGAATACCCCAGATGTACTGTCCGATGCAACTGCTGAAATTGCCATTTTGCTGCTGCTTGGAGCCGCACGACGGGCTACGGAATGCGACAAGCTGGTCCGAGAAGGCCGGTGGAATAATTGGAGTCCTGCATTTATGGTCGGCCATCAGGTGACAGGGAAACGCTTGGGCATCATCGGTTTGGGCAAAGTTGGCCAGGTAGTGGCCAGACGGGCGCGGGGATTTGAGATGGATGTGCACTACCACAATCGGAACCGACTCGACCCCAGACTGGAGCAGGGAGCAGTCTATCATCAGGATTTCGATTCGCTTCTGTCGGTGTCCGAGTTTCTTTCGTTACACTGCCCAGCCACCCCAGAAACAGAGAATATGATGAATACAAGAGCGTTTGAAAAAATGCCCGATGGAGCGATCTTGGTCAACACAGCCAGAGGTGCGCTGGTTGATGAAGACGCCCTGCTCTGTGCGGTAGGAAAGGGCAAAATCGCCGCCGCGGGACTGGATTGCTTTCGCACCGAACCCGGAGGCAACCCTGCATTTTCAGCGCACGAAAACATATTCATGCTGCCCCATATAGGAAGTGCCACATTTGAAACCCGCGATGCCATGGGTTTTCGCGCCTTGGATAATCTGGATGCGTTCTTCTCCGGAAAAACGCCGCGGGACAAGCTGGTTTAATTTCAGAATTCTGGATACTACTGTCAGTGTGGATTGAAAATCTCCAGTTTGCGGTACCAGGAAAACAACTTTTCCGGCTGTGTGCGGTCGCATCTGTTGAGATGGCCCAGAGCCGGCACCGATTCCCTCTGTCAAAATTGAAACAGACCTTAACTTAACAAATGGAAAAATACTGTACTCCTGTACACGTTTCACCAGTTTCCTTCGTTGAATTCTGTAGGATGACAATTAGAATGAGACGAGGATTCGCGGCTTAAAACTCCGTTCGAACTACATTCTCTCTTCAGTCGTAGGATCAAACAAATCTTACCTCGATTGTCGTCCTATAGCCTTAACGAAGTCGCAGTGCTGGGTGCTCTAAAGGACATCCTAACCACAACCACTACACTGACGCCGCTTCAGCGCAATATCTTCAACACAATCAATATAGCCTCCAGTGCCCGTGTTTCCATACGATGGCAGGTTAATTTTCTGAAATTCCGCTTAGATTCTGGAAATATTCGTGTATTTTGAAATGAGGATTAGGCAACTAGATCAACAACGGCTACTCGATACAATTCATGAATCGCTCGCGACAATCTTCGAGTCTATCCGTAAATTCCATTACTTCCGGACGAATTCTATCGTAGTACCACGTTGTTTCTCTCCAACCGCTCGTGTTTCTAGTCATTGCTTCTATTGCTTCATCAGTATCCGATGCGCTTTGACAGATTAATGCGATATCGCAACCACTGGACAATGCAGTAAGTACGCGAGTCTCCATGTCGCCAGCATTGTCTGCTCCGCTCATAGATAAATCGTCACTAAATACAACCCCATAGAATGCAATTACTTCGCGTAGAACGTGATCCAGCCAGAAAGATGAATAGGTAGGAATCGCGGATGTTATTTCCGGGTACAGCACATGCGCTGTCATCACTGCGGAAAGACGATCGCCAAGCCGCCTGTATGGCAATAAATCACTCGCCAAAACATCCTGAATTAGACGATTGTCTTCCGGCATTTCCAGGTGTGAATCCTGAGATACGCCACCGTGGCCTGGAAAGTGTTTGCCAACCGAATGCATTCCGGCATTTTGCATCCCTCTAATCCAAGCTTCTGCGAGTGTTGAAACAACAAGAGGATCACCATGAAATGAGCGATCTCCAATTACGTCTGAATCAACGGTTGCAATATCTAAAACCGGAGAGAAACTGATATCGATCCCCAAATCCAACATTTCACGCGCCATCAGATATCCTCCAAGTTCGGATGCATCGCATCCGTTGTCGGAATTTTCATCAAATATTTCGCCATATCGCGCCTGTGGCGGAAGTTGGGTAACATCGCATTTAATCCTCTGAACTCTTCCACCTTCCTGGTCGATTGCAATCATAAGGGGTGGATTTCGCAACTGATGAATGTCATTCGTTAGCTTTTGAATCTGTTGACGGGAATCACAGTTGTCGGCGAACAGGACTACGCCGCCTACCACCGGACTGAGCAAGCGTTCCTTGTTTTCCTGATCAAGCTCCAAATCTGACACAGAGGTCATGATCGGACCAAGTGGAATATCCTGTGTACTGTTCATAATATCTGGTTGGCGCTGATGCGTACAAGCGTCCCAACGTTAACCAATTCAAACAAATCGACTATTTCTTCATTTCGCATTTGGATGCATCCTGCTGATCCCTCAACGCCCATTGGGCATTCTTCTGGACAACCGTGAATGTATATGAATCGTCGCATCGTATCCACACTTCCAAGTCTGTTGTAACCCGGTTCAAGGCCGCTTAGCCAGAGAATTCGAGTCAGTATCCAGTCTCTGTCCGGGTACTGTCTGCGAACCTCTGATGAATAAATTTCGTCTGTCGGACGACGTCCTTGGAACACCGTGTTTAACGGCATGTCCTTGCCGATTTTCGCTCGAATCTTGTGCCATCCCCGCGGTGTGCAAAAACTGTTTAAATCTTCACCAGCTCCGTTTCTTGCAGTCGATACTTTGGTATCCATCAAAACCATCCCGTCATCACCGAAGGCAGTCAGCTTCTGAGATGGCAAATCGACTTCAATGTACATGGTGTCGCTTTTGTTCAAACTTTTCTCTGCAAATGTCTAATTTCGTCCAGCAGACCGGCAGCTGCATCTTCAATCATATCCAGCACCCTTTCAAATCCGTTGTCACCGCCATAGTAAGGGTCTGGAACTTCTCGTTCCTGCCAGTTAGCAGCAAAGTCCATAAACAGACAAACCTTGCCTGGATAATTCGGTGGCGCCATGGATAGAAGGTCCTGATAGTTGTGAATGTCCATGCCAATGATGAAATCAAAGCTGTCGAAATCCTGTCGGCTGACTCTCCTTGCTCTTAGATTCGAAATCTCGATTCCACGTCGCGCTGCCGCCATGATGGCTCGGTGATCTGGAGGTTGCCCAAGGTGATAGCTTGCAGTGCCCGCAGAGTCCACTCGAACATTCAGTTCTGGACCCTCTTGCTCAGTCAACTGTCGGAATATTCCTTCGGAAGTAGGCGATCGACAGATGTTTCCAAGGCACACGAAGAGTACGCCAGTGTTGCTTGAATTTATTTGGTTTTTCATTTTATTGGCTATTCTCTGGCTGAGATCAGTTGTTCAATGCGTTCAAGGTCCTCAGGTGTGTCAACACCAAGAGCTTCATAACTGTCATCCACGCAAACAGCGATACGATCGCCATTAAACAACACCCTCAATTGTTCCAGCTTTTCCGCAGCCTCAAGAGGACATACCTCCCGTTTGGCGTGTTCGATTAAATATGAAACTCGATAAGCATAAATTCCTACATGCTGCAATTTTATTGATTCAAGGGAAGAGTTAGACTGCTTCCACGGAATCGGCGATCGAGAGAAATAAAGTGCGTAACCGTTACGGTCTACAACACACTTGACAATATTGGGATTGTTCCAGTCTTGTACGTTGGTTAGCGGTTTTGCAGCGGTTGCAATCTGCGCCTCATCGGTGCTGGAGAGTTTTTTTGCTACATTGTCTATCAACTCTCCGCCTATCAGCG
Source organism: Arenicellales bacterium (assembly GCA_965219265.1). Lineage (GTDB taxonomy): Bacteria > Pseudomonadota > Gammaproteobacteria > Arenicellales > JAJDZL01 > JAJDZL01. The sequence goes on along the minus strand of OZ244730.1, from coordinate 1,274,764 downwards.
GTTCATCGCCCTGCACGTTGACCACAATTCGGTCCTGCGGCAAATTCAGTTGTTGTACGACTTCGGCAACCCGATCTGTTCCTGATGGGTGACTTTCAGATGTTCTACAAATGATGGCATCGGTCGTGCGGGCCACTTCCGCTTCAATTCGTTCATCATCGACTGCGACAATCACACGTTTTGCTGAGCTGGCATATGCACACTCTACAACTCTTTGGATCATGGATTTGCCGCAAACATCTGCCAGAAGCTTTCCAGGAAATCTGGAAGACTGATAGCGTGCGGGTATGACAATGTCAAAGTCGAGACTCATCGCGCGTAATCATCTCGTAGTTCTGCTTTCAATTGCGAAATTCTGGCTGACAAAGCAGATACAAAGTTCGGCGTCGGATTCGCATTGATTGTGACATACCACCAGTTGGAATCAGCAAATGCCTCACACTTCACAGCGTCTTTTTCCGTCATCAATATCTCGTCACTTTGATCCAAATAATCCGTGAAATCACTCTCTGTAAACGAATGGTGATCTGGAAACGGAATAAATGTGAAATTCAGCCCCGAACCGCTCAGCAGGTCGGAAAATGATAAGGCATTTCTTATTCCAGCAATTGCTGTGATTCTGCTGCTTTTCAACGATTCCAGGCTGCGCGTTTTGTTTCTGTCTTTGACGTTTACAGCTTCAATCCCGTCGTAGGTCATCGAAAACTCGTTTGATTCCGTATCGCCCTTGACGATTTTCAGGTCGAAGGAGTCTAGACGAGAAGCGCGTTCTCTTAAGGGACCAGCCGGTAAGCAGAATGAATTTCCGAGCCTTTCTTGTCCATCGATTAACGCAATGGACAAATCAGAAGCCAATGAATAGTGCTGAAGCCCATCATCACTTACAAATATGTCGCAATCCGACTCTCGTCGCAATAAGTTTATCGCCTCAGCGCGGCGTTTGGATACCGCTACTGGAACACCGGTTCGTCGAGCAATCAATAGCGGTTCGTCTCCAGCATCCTCGGGATCACAATGAGGTGTGACAATTCTTGTACTGGACAGGTTCTTACGTCCATAGCCGCGGCTGACAACGCCTGGTGAAAATCCTTTTTTGTGTAGCTCGTCTACCAGCCAAATCGTAAAGGGTGTTTTTCCGGTTCCGCCGACGGTGATGTTGCCTACCACAATGACGGGCACATCATAGTGAGTGACAGGCATCAGTCCGCAGGAATATGCCAATCTACGCAACTCTGCGACTGCGCAATAGACTAGACTGACGGGCCACAACAGTAATGCGACAGGATTGCGAGTTTTCCAGGTTGTTTGCAGAAAACTTTCGATGGCCACTACCGGTCAACCCGCCGCGAATTGCTTGTTCGCGGCAGCTCTGCGGCGTGGTGGAATCTGATCGAATTCAATGGTATTCGCACCGTTGTAAACCAGAAAATGGCGTCCCTTGGCTCTCGCAATCATGGTCACGCGTAAATCCTGAGCCAATTCCAGTCCCATGAAGGTGACCCCAGATCTTGAAAGAAGTATCGGAATTCCCATGTGCGCCACTTTCATGACGATCTCGGACGTCAGACGTCCAGTCGTATAGAAGATTTTCCCCTCGCCCGAAGTTCCATCCATCCACATTTGTCCGGCGATTGTATCGGCTGCATTGTGTCGGCCGACATCTTCGACAAAAAGTTCAATCGAAGTTTCCTCACACAGCGCACAACCATGTACGGCGCCAGCCTGACGATAGATATCGTTGTACTCCGTGATGTTTTCTAAAAGGCCATATAGTGTCGATTGTCGGATTGACGCTTTAGGCAATGGATTTTCGTAAATTTTATCCAGCGTGCAACTAAACACAGTTCCCTGGCCGCATCCCGTGGTAACTATGCGTTTAGAGAGTTTGTTCTCCCAATCAATAATGCCTTGGCCCAGACGAGTTTCTACTTGCGCTGTCTCGCGCTCCCAGTCGACTGTAATCGATTTGATATCCTCCACAGACTCTACCAGTCTTTGATTTCTCAAGTACCCCAAAGCAAGGAGTTCAGGATGAGTGCCAAGTGTCATGAGGGTTACCACTTCCCCATCGTCAACTTTAATCGTCAAGGGAAATTCCCCGGCAACGCGCATATCGCGCATGTCGCCGAATTCATCAATCGCCTCTACTGGGTGGGTCGGACGCAGTCCCGCAACTGACAGGACAGGTCTGCTGTCAAGAGTGCTGTTATTGGCCATGCGATTGTCACAGAAGAATAAAAACGAATAATCAATATATTATATTGTGTACTGTTCAAAGTTGGTGAGAATTCCGTGACGCAAGAAAAATCAGGCTCTAAAAGTGTAACTAGCTTCAAGTTGTCGGTGGTACTGGAATGCCAGGAAAAAATAGTTAATGGCTGGCATTCAACGCAATGGGAACTGGCCGCGGTACTGTCCGATCCAGACGGGCCGAACTCTCTTGAAGGTCCGATCGTAATCCGTAAATCCGACAGATTGTCACAGTACCTGTGGAAGGGTTTGAGAATGAAGTTGTTTGTCGATGCGGCCGAAGGCTACTGGTACAATCTGCTGTCGGAAGTGCCTTATGCATTCGTTGTCTGTGCACAGGATGTTGATGATGATGCGGTACCAGTGCCAATTCTGGTTACGGCTTCACAGGATGAAGCTGGAGCTCATCTCGAAACCGACAGTCTTGTCTTGTCGGCTCCGCTGCCTGCTGATGTTCGCGACAAAACGGAGGAGTTCGTCGTCAACAACTACGTCCCGCAGGTCAAGAAGAAGCGTAAAAGACGAAACTGGCATCAAGAGTCAATTCGTGTGACACCGCAGTCACACGATTAACGAACACCAAGCTCAGTTTGAGTCCCTATGGCAGATTCACTATTACATCGTTGGTCAAAACAGAAAGCTCAGGCTCGAGAAGAGACCTCCAAGCCTGAAGCGGAAGAACCGGTCGCCGAATCTGAGGTTTCCGAATCTGATGAAGAGGAAGAAAATCAGCAGACTGAGGAACCAGATGAGATTGAGTTGCCAGATTTGGACTCGCTCGGAGATGACAGTGATTACTCCATGTTCATGTCGTCGGAAGTAGATGAAAATCTTAAGAAGCTTGCATTGAGAAAGCTCTTCAAGGCACCTTTCTTCAACGTTATGGATGGGCTAAATGATTATGACGACGATTTCACGACTTTTGAAGCGCTAGGTGACATCGTCACCTCCGACATGAAATTTCATCAAGAACGCAAGAAAGCCGAGCAGGAAGAGCGAGAACGAGAAGCTACTGCAAAAGAGATTGAAGAACAAGAAGAAATTGAAACACTGGCAAGTGAAGAGACGAAACCAGAAGACGAGCCGGTTGAACCTGCTGAACAGAACATTCATAAAGAAGAAATCGCCCAAGCTGAGCAGGCAGATTCCACTGAAGAAAATGAACCGACCGCGATTTGATTTGAACACTAACAACGGATATTTATGACAAGCCTTGCATTTGCTCAAGATCTGCCGTCTTCAACTGACAACGGCAAAGCACGCTCGGCTTCGCTGAATTCGCTATCGATTGATCTGGCGACCACGTCCGTGGTGCCATACAGCTCCGCCGGGCGATTATTGATCATCGGATCAAAATCTGTTTTGTCGCAGGCTTATGCTGAATTGCCAGAATCGAACATTCAGCCTCACCTGCTTGTGATTGATGATGAAATGGAGTCTGGCAGCTCAGTAGTCCAGGACGTCACACTTGCCGATGCGTTTGCCGCTGACAGTTGCAGTGTGACGGGTTACTTTGGAGCTTTTAGCGTTTCCGTCACCAAGAGTGGACGAGAATTGGACCTGGCTAAAACTGCAGGAATTGATTCGGGATTGTTCGATCTGGTGCTTGACCTTTCAAGTTCTCCTTTGATGCCAGCCGAAGTTCCACCGCCAGGCTATTACTGGATTCAACCGGAAGAACGAAGCGAAAAACGGTTCAGAGAGACGGCGACAGAGATTTCAGATATGATCGGGAATTTCGAAAAACCGAAGTACTTCAACTATGATCCGGAAATCTGCGCGCATAGCCGAAGCGGAATTGTTGCATGCACACGCTGTATAGATGCCTGCCCAACTGAAGCCATCCTATCGCTCAACGAGCAGGTCGAAGTCAACCCCTATCTTTGCCAGGGCGGTGGCTCCTGTGCAACTGCCTGCCCGACTGGCGCGATCACGTATGCCTACCCCACGCCCGCAAATCAACTGGAAATTCTGAGGCAGGTGATCCTGAACTATCGTGATGCTGGTGGGGGAAATGCGGTCATTTTATTTTTTGACAAAGCAAATGGGAGTGAAGTGGTACAAGACTGTATTTCATCGCTAGACGAGAATGTTCTGCCGATACAAGTTGAAGAAGTTGGCTCAATTGGCCTTGATGCCTATCTCAGTCTGTTGGCCTATGGCGCACACAGTGCAAAAATTCTTTGCACGAAAACGCCGGATTCTGTGCGTAGAGAATTGACTGAGCAAATTGCAATTCTGAATGCGCTGCTCGACGGGCTGGGTTATGAGAGCGGTGCAATCGAATTGCTGGAAGAAGATGAGTTAACGAGTTCAAACGAGAATTTCCGGACTCGAATGGAAATCACATCGGCAAAATTCATGCCGTCTGGTCTCAAGCGGACCGATATGCGAATTGCATTGGAACACCTGCATGAATTATCACCTTTAAAACCGGAATCAGTTGAATTGCCGCAACATGCACCATTTGGCGAAATTAAGGTTAATCTGAATACATGTACATTGTGTATGGGGTGCGTTTCGGTGTGTCCAGCATCGGCGCTTGAAGCAGGCGGCGATGTGCCGAAACTGAGCTTTATAGAAAACAATTGCGTGCAGTGCGGTCTTTGTGAATCTGCTTGTCCGGAAAATTCCATCTCTCGGGTCTCTCAGTACGTATTCGATACCGACAAACGAATGAGATCCAGCACACTGAACGAAGACTCCCCTTTTCATTGTCGAATGTGCGGCAAGCCATTCGCAACGAGTGTCATGATGAACCGGATGAAAGACAAGCTTAAGAATCACTGGATGTTCAAGGACCCCGAAGCAATTGCACGGCTGGAGTTATGTGAAGACTGCAGAGTCAAAGACATGTTCGCAGCGGAAGGTGGATTCCCAAGAGACAAGCTTTAAAATCTGTTAATTCGTCTTTGCAACGCGATATCGAAAGCGGGTGGCAATTTGTTTATTTATCTTGACTTTTGAGCCTGCGTTTAATAAATTATGGGGATAGAGTCATATTTCAAAAATCTATACCAATAAAGTTGTAATGAAATAGGCTTGATATTGAGGAGAGATAGTGAATTTGGAAAGTGTTAAAACTGTTGCTGATGAATTCCGGTTTCGGGCGAATTACTACTATCTACTCTCGAAACTTCTGTCCCAACCGCCTACTCCTGACACTATTCAATCTGTCGCATTGTTCGGCGTTCCTGATGCCGAAGCAACCAACACGTTCCTCATTAATTTAAATTCCCTTGCCCAGGCTGCGCGCGATGAGCCAGACCTGGAGCAACTGGATGATGAATATCACGACCTTTTTATCGGAGTCGGGCGCGGTGAACTGGTTCCTTACGGGTCCTGGTACATCACCGGCATGCTGATGGACAAACCCCTCAGCTTAGTACGTCAGGATTTGAAAGCGCTCGGAATCGAAAGAATTGAGAACAATCGAGAGCCAGAAGATCACATCGCTGCTCTATTTGATGTGATGGGAATAATTATTGAATCCGGCGACAAATATCCTTTCAAAACGCAGCAGACTTTGTTCAACAGACATCTCACACCGTGGGCAAGAAGATTTTTCAGGGATTTGACATCAGCAAGGAAAGCAAGATTTTATAAAAAAGTTGGTGAATTTGGCGTTGAATTCGTCAACTTTGAAACCGAATACCTTGAGATGCCGGCATAACTGCCGGTAATTTTGGTATGTATGTGACGTCACTTAATAAACATACAAGAGGAGAAGAAGCTATGAAACATAGCAACTTTGTTGACCGGGATTCCCGGCGTAACGCCCTTAAAGGTATGGCGGTGCTTAGCGGCGCTGCTGTGGTGTCGACCGTGACCTCTGCGTCTGCGGCCGACATTGCTGGCCAAAAGGTTCAAAGCGAAGCGCCGCCGACTCTCGGCTACCGTAAAACCGATCATATTCGGGAATACTACCGAACATGTCGATTTTAACAACCTTGGAGGCTAATCTATGAAACTAGTAAGAAGCAGTGATAGTGGGACCGTGCCGGGCATCGCCTCGGTTGGTCAAGCTATCAATCGCCGAACGTTTTTGAAACGTTCCGGCGTTGCCCTTGGTGCGGGTGCTGCAGCCTCTATGTTTGCTCCGCAATTGATGAAGAAAGCGCAGGCAGCTGCCGGCTTTTCTCCAATGGAAGGAGTTCAAACTGAAATCCGCCGTAGCGTGTGTACGCACTGCTCAGTGGGTTGCGGGGTTGTAGCAGAGGTGCAGAATGGTGTTTGGACCGGTCAAGAGCCGGACTTTGAATCTCCATTCAATCTCGGTGCCCATTGCGCGAAGGGTGCTACCGTTCGTGAGCATGGGATGGGCGAGAAACGTATCCGTTATCCAATGAAACTGGTTAGTGGCAAGTGGAAGAGACTCAGCTGGGATGAGGCGATTGATGAAATCGGCAACCAGTTGCTCGAAATCCGCGAGCAGTCCGGACCAGATTCGGTGTACTGGCTGGGTTCAGCCAAGCACAGTAACGAGCAGGCGTATTTATTCCGCAAGATAGCAGCGATGTGGGGAACCAACAACGTTGACCATCAGGCGCGTATCTGTCATTCAACCACAGTCGCTGGTGTAGCAAATACCTGGGGCTATGGTGCAATGACGAACTCTTACAACGATATGCATAAGTCAAAAGCCATGTTCTTCATCGGCAGTAATGCCGCAGAAGCACATCCGGTCGCGATGCAACATATCCTGAGAGCAAAGGAATTGGGATCCAAGATGATCGTCTGCGATCCTCGTTTCACCCGAACTGCGGCACATGCCGATCATTTCGTCCGACTCCGACCTGGATCTGACGTTGCATTGATCTGGGGTGTGTTGTGGCACATTTTTGAGAACGGCTGGGAAGATAAGGAATATATCCGCCAGCGTGTTTACGGGATGAACGAGATTCGCCAAGAGGTTGCCAAATGGACGCCCGATGAGGTTGAGCGAGTTACTGGAGTTCCACCGGATGTAGTCAAGAGAGCCGCACAGATCATGAATGAGAATCGTCCCGGAACCATCGTATGGTGTATGGGCGGAACTCAACACACGATCGGCAACAACAACACGCGGGCTTACTGTGTGTTGCAGCTTGCACTCGGCAATATCGGCAAATCCGGCGGTGGTGCCAATATCTTCCGTGGACATGACAATGTCCAGGGCGCAACCGATCTCGGTGTACTTTCTCACACGCTTCCAGGTTACTATGGACTATCTAATGGTGCATGGAAACACTGGTCACGCGTTTGGGGCCTGGATTCCGATTGGGTGAAAGGCCAATTTGACCAGGGTGAAGTCGAAGGCGATAACGGCAAACCGACGCATCCCATGAACTATAAGGGTATTCCAGTATCACGCTGGATCGATGGAATTCTTGAGAACAAAGAAAACATCGGTCAGAGAGACAATGTTCGCGCCATGATCTATATGGGTCATGCCGTAAACAGTCAAACGCGTGGTCCAGAGATGAAAAAAGCAATGGAAATGCTGGACCTTATGGTGATTGTGGATCCGCATCCGACTCATGCTGCTGTCATGAACGATCGTACCGACGGAATCTATCTGCTGCCGGCGGCGACTCAGTTCGAAACCTATGGTTCCGTAACCGCGTCAAACCGCTCGATTCAGTGGCGAGATAAGATTATCGATCCGGTGTGGGAGTCATTGCCAGACCAAACGATTCTTTACAAACTTGCGAAGAAACTAGGTATTCATCGCGAGTTCACGAAGAATATCAAGGTCAACAATGATGAGCCGCTGGTCGAAGACGTCACTCGTGAAATTAACCGAGGTATGTGGACGATCGGCTATACGGGTCAGAGTCCGGAACGGCTTAAGCTGCATATGGCGAACAAGGGCACCTTTAATACTACCTCTCTGAAGGCCGAAGGCGGTCCTGCGGATGGTGACTATTATGGAATGCCTTGGCCATGTTGGGGCAATCCCGAAATGGGACATCCGGGAACACCTGTGTTGTACAACACGGAGTTGCCGGTAGCCGAAGGCGGTCTTTGCTTCCGTGCCAGATTCGGAGTGGAACGCGATGGAGTTAACCTCCTTGCAGAAGATTCCTATCCGGTCGGTTCGGAAATCCCAGACGGGTATCCAGAGTTCTCCGACAAAGTGCTGAAGCAACTGGGTTGGTGGAATGATATGACCGATGAGGAAAAAGCTGCAGCGGAAGGCAAAAACTGGAAAACTGACTTGTCTGGCGGAATCCAGCGGGTAGCCATTATGCATGGCTGCGCTCCGTTTGGAAATGCCAAGGCACGATCGGTTGTCTGGACCTTCCCAGATAGTGTTCCAATTCATCGGGAGCCTCTGTATACACCCCATCGGGATCTCGCAGAGAAATATCCGACGTATCCGGACAGAAAACGGTTCTACCGGTTGCCCACGCGATATGCTTCCATCCAAGCCGAAGATCATTCAGGAGAATATCCACTGATTCTAACCAGTGGACGACTCGTTGAATATGAAGGCGGCGGTGAGGAGCAGCGTTCCAATCCATGGCTTGCTGAACTCCAGCAGGACATGTTTGTCGAAGTCAATCCGAAGGATGCCAACGACAATGGAGTTCGCGATGATCAAATGGTTTGGATCATGACACCGGAAGGAGCCAGAATTCGCGTCAAAGCGATGGTAACGAGGCGGGTCGCTCCAGGAGTGCTGTTCACCCCATTCCACTTCGGTGGAGTGTTCCAGGGTAAAGACCTGGTGGACAAGTATCCGGAAGGCACAGCGCCCTACATCCGAGGTGAAGCATGTAATACTGCATTTACCTATGGATATGATTCAGTAACACAGATGCAGGAGACGAAAGTCACTCTCTGCAAACTCAGCACTTAGGAGGTATTGAAAAATGGCACGAATGAAATTTTTGTGTGATGCCGAGCGGTGCATTGAGTGCAACGCTTGTGTTACTGCTTGTAAGAACGAGCATGAGGTTCCTTGGGGAGTCAACCGCCGACGCGTTGTCGTGTTGGGTGATGGTGAGCCAGGTGAAAAATCAATCTCGGTAGCTTGCATGCACTGTACTGATGCACCTTGTGCAGCAGTCTGTCCCGTCGACTGTTTTTACACAACTGACGATGGTATCGTTCTGCACGACAAGGATCTTTGCATTGGTTGTGGTTACTGCTTTTATGCGTGTCCTTTCGGGGCTCCGCAGTATCCGCAACAGCAGGCATTCGGAGTGCGCGGTAAGATGGACAAATGTACTTTCTGTGCAGGTGGTCCGTTAGCGGATAACTCGGATGCGGAATACGTCAAGTATGGCCGTAATCGAGTTTCTGAAGGCAAACTTCCGCTTTGTGCTGAAATGTGTGCCACTAAGGCACTCATTGCAGGCGATGGCGATGTAATTGCCGATATATATCGCGAGCGCGTTCTACAACGTGGTACTCGTCCCCAAACTTGGGGATGGGAAACAGCTTATCCGACAGGATAAACTGAAATCAGGACAGAGGGGGAAGCCCGCTTCCCCCTTTTTCCACTCTGTAATCGTCAACCAAGATATAGTAGAGTTACTGAACAATTTAACCTGGAGCAGTTTAGGTATGTACAAAAAACTAATTATTGTAATGGCCGTTCTTGCGAGCTCGCTGGTACTTAGTGGTTGCTTGGAAGATTCCAAAGTTACACTTGCAGAAGCAGGAGTTTATAAAGGACCTGTGGATCCTTTACTTCAAAGCTCGAATTCTGCTGAACTTGCTGCACGCTTCAATACTTTTCAGACGGATCGATAAAACCTGTCAGCAAGGAAATATTTGCTGTAAATTTAAAAGACGGAATAATTCGCTTCATTATCAAAATCATTTACTGAACAAAATAACTAGCTTATTGAGCTGTTACTGTAGTAGATAAGGAGTTACATTCATGGCTACGCCACAAAAAATCTTAATAAATCAATCAACAAAGCGATTGCGCTGGATGATATGGAGCATCGCGTTTATAGTAATGAGCGCTATGGTATTGCCTATGACAGGTTATCTGTTCCCTGCGGCACAGACTACGGTTCAGGCACAGCAATCGGATAGTGTCGCCAACCAGAGATCCGCCTTCTGGCGTCTCGTGCGTGAAGGTGGTTCAGGTTACAGTGCAGTGCAAGGATCAGACGCCAATATTGAAACAGGAACACTCTACAACACTACTGGGCAGAATTGGCGACAAATTCGAAATGGACTGATTGCCAATTACGGCGGCTGGTTTCTGTTTCTCGTCGTGCTTGCAATTCTTGCGTTTTTCTCCACACGAGGACGTATAGAGTTGTCGGAACCGGCTTCCGGCGAGAGAGTTCCTCGCTGGACACGACTGGAACGAACTTTACACTGGTATACAGCAATTTTGTTTATATGCCTGGCAATATCCGGACTTAGCCTGCTATTCGGCAGAGCAGTCCTGTTGCCGCTGCTGGGACCACCAGGATTCTCATTGTGGGCTGATTTTTCCATTAATATACATAACACTTTGGGGCCATTTTTCACAGTAGGTCCAATACTCATGTTCCTTTGCTGGGTACGCCACAATATACCAACCGGTACTGATATCAAATGGTTCGTGCAAGGCGGTGGAATCATCGGCCGAAAACACCCCAGTGCAGGGAAAGCGAACGGCGGAGAAAAAGTGTGGTTCTGGATTGTTATCCTGTTGGGACTATGCGTAGTTTGCTTGACCGGATTTGCACTGATTGGATGGGCACAGGAATACATGGGTTTTGAAAACTCTCGTGCGATGTCACAACTGATGCATGTGATTCATACAGTTGCTGCAATTCTGTGGATTGCCGTATTCCTTGGACACGTCTATATTGGAACAGTTGGTTCCCAAGGTTCGCTTGATGCGATGGCTAAGGGACATGTCAGCGTCGAATGGGCAAAACAGCATCATGATCTTTGGTATGACAAGGTCAAGAGCGAAGGTCAGATGGAAGCGGAGACAACAGATAGCTCAGTGACGAGCAGTTAGCTTATTTAAACCCGTCTGATTGAACGTAATAATCACAAAGCGCATCTCCGGCCGACGGGCTAGAGATGCGTTTTTGTTTTTAACTGACAACACATTCAAGCGCATCAAAACGATATGAGTTTATCGTTTGTGTGAATTATGAAGAGATTTCCGGAGTTTATCAGAAATAATATGGATTACACCGGGTCAAGCGTTACCTGCCTGCCAGTGAAATTTGACTCAGGAGACTGGGAATCCGCCATTTTCTTTCAACTTGGTGGAGCGGAAAGCAAGGAAGATCGAAGAGCGCTTTCGCGAACGGAGCAATCCGTGCCAGTTGCAGTCGAATCAGATTTGATCAAACACAATAACGCTGCAGTAATCATGATTCGCCTTGAGGTGTTTACAAGAGAAGCAGATCCACTAGTCGGCGAAGTTTTGTTAACACCAGGCGCAAAAGAGTCGCATTTTGAAACAATCAAGTTGCTCTCAACTCAACAGGTGTTACGTTGGTTTTTCGCCGATGCTGCATACTGGATCATTCACAGCCAGCAGAATCAACTGGGTGTTGCCGAACATGCCGTGTTTCAGGAGGTCATGAATGATGCCACTCAGCACGACGCCTTGATACGAATGACCGGATCGTATGATTTCGAATCCGCATTGAACGAAATCTTCTCTCACTATGAGTTCAGATCATCAAACTCCCTTTCAATTCCTGGGAGTACACGCATACAATAATTTAACGATGAACTTGACAAGAATCAAAATCAGTTGCCTCAATCTGATAATCGGCATTTTGATTGTTTGCCTATCGAGTATTTGGGTTAATGCAACCGCGGACTCACAAGCTTTTCTGAAGGCATTGCAGAACGAAGATTTTGATGCGATCAACAGAATGATTGGTGAAATAAACGACGTAGATGCTCGCCTGGATGATGGTCGCACCGCCTTAATGATCGCTTCCAAATATGGATTAAACGATGTCACACATAATCTGCTGCAAGCTGGTGCTGACGTAAATGCAAGAAACAATAATGGTGGTACTGCGCTGATGTATTCAGCCATTCGAGCCGATTTACCTACTGTGAAATTGTTGCTGGAAAGCGGTGCTCAGGTAAACTTAACTGCAAAATTTGGTTGGACCGCACTGATGGTCGCGGCAGCCAAAGGGCATGCCGATGTCGTCAAACAACTGCTTGAACGGGATGCTGATGCGAATTGTCGGGACATCTATCAGTGGACTCCGTTAATGCGGGCTTCATTTGCGGGCTATAACGATGCAGTGAAGGGATTACTTGAACATTCTGATACGCATATCAACTCACAAGATGAAAATGGCGCAACTGCCCTGCACCATGCAGCGACCAATGGACACTATGACACGGTTGAACTGCTACTGAAATTTGGAGCTTCGCTGGAAATTGCTGATAAATTTGGAAATACAACTTTCGATCGTGCAAAAGCGGGTCAGCATGATTCCATACTTGATTTGCTAAATGGGCGATCATAGAGATTAATTGCACATGAAACCATTCAGTCGTAGGAATTTTTTCAAACTTTGCGGTGCCTACGTGACTGCGTTGACCAGTTTTCGCCCTGTTGTATCACAAGCAGCAATGTCATCAAAACACTACAATTCAGTGAAGTTGATGCGCAATGGTCGACCTATGAGATCTGAAGATTTTGAGCCTGGCCAAGTTTTCATTTTTCACTATCCATACGTCACCACTCCTTGCTTGATATTCAATCTCGGAGAGCCTCAAGTGCAATCTGAATTGATGCATACAAAAAATGGAACGCAGTACCTTTGGCGGGGAGGAATCGGGCCTTCTCGTTCGATCGTCGCCTATTCCGCAATCTGCGCACATAAAATGACGTATCCGGCGAGGTCTGCCAGCTTTCTGAATTATCGCCATTCCAAAGTTGTCTACTTTGATGAAGACCGCAATCGACAAGAAAGAGAAAAAATCATTTACTGCTGTTCAGAACGCAGTGTTTATGATCCAGCAAAAGGCGCTCAGGTCATCGGCGGTCCTGCCCCTCAGCCACTGGCAACAATAAACGTTGAATACAAGAAGGAAGACGATTTCTTTCTTGCACTGGGTACAAGCGGCGGCGATTTATTTGATAAATTTCTGTCGGATTATGAGTTTCGCTTGCAGCTGGATTTTGAAATCATCGACGTTAAGAAATTGGCCGTTAGCCAGGTGGAAGTTCAAACCATTGAGGAATTTTGCCAGGTAATTGTTCACTGCTAGATGTTAAACGTCTTCTTTCAGCATACCGTCTTCCAGTTTTAACACTCTGTTCATGGACGAAGCAAGTTGCAGGTCGTGCGTAGCAACAACTAAGCTCACCTGCATGTCTCTGTCGAGATTCACCATAAGTTCTTGAACAGTTTTGGCATTGTGACGGTCGATATTTCCGGTTGGTTCATCCGCGAGTAGACACAAGGGCTTCACAATCAATGCTCTCGCAATTGCCGCTCGCTGGCGCTCACCTCCAGAAAGCTCACCGGGCTTGTGCTCCATTCGGTGAGACAATCCGACTTTTTCCAACAGACTCATCGCTTCCTCTTTAATTTTTCCGGTCGGCAGGCGCCTTACAATGAGTGGAATCATGACGTTTTCAAGCGTGGTGAATTCTGGCAACAGATGATGGAACTGGTAGACGAATCCGAGTGTTTCGTTGCGTAATGTTCCTCGTTGGGATTCATTCAGAGTAGACAGGTTTTTTCCATTTAGGTAAACCGCACCACCGGTAGGAACATCGAGTCCGGCGAGCAAGTGAAGTAAAGTGCTTTTGCCAGTTCCAGAGGAGCCGACCACTGCAAGCTGTTCGCCTTTGTGCACTTGCAGATTGATTTCATCTAGCACTGGCACCTCAAGATTGCCTTGTCGGTAGATTTTTGACAGTGACTCGGCTTTCAGGACGATTTCAGTCATAACGTAGTGCATCTGCCGGTTGCACCTTGGACGCTCGCCAGGCTGGGTAAATCGTAGCCAGAAAACTTAGCAGTAAAGACACGACGGCGATCTTGATTACATCATCCCAAACAAGTTGTGCTGGAAATTTTGTAATGACGTAAATATCATCAGGAAAAAATTGTGTACCGAAAAGCTGTTCTGCCCAAGGAATGAGTGTTTCCAGATTAATTCCGGTGATGACTCCAGTGATGGTTCCAATGATGGTTCCGATGATTCCAATTACCGCGCCATGCACGATGAAAATTGCCATTATGCTCTTCGGAGTAACGCCGATCGTACGTAGCACCGCAATATCGGAATTCTTGTCTGATACCAGCATCACCAGTGTTGACACAATATTGAAAGCAGCTACTGCAACAATCAGCAAAAGAATGATAAACATCACGCGGCGTTCAATCTTCAGTGCTTCAAAAAGATTCGAATATTCGCTTGTCCAATCCATGACTGAATAATTTGTGCCAAGCGCTTGGCGCAATTCTCTTGAGATAAGAGGGGTGTCGAATACTTCATTGGTTTTCAGGCGAAGACCAGAAACTGAATTCCCGACTCGCTGCAGTTTCGCAAGATCATTGAGATGGGTTAATGCCAGTCCATTGTCGTATTCATAGAAGTTCAAGTTAAAGATTCCGACTACAGTAAATCGTTTAAGCCGTGGCAATAGACCAGCAGGTGTCGACCGCCCTCTGGTACTAATCAAAATGACTTTATCACCAACATTGACTACACCGATTTTGGAGGCTAGATCTTCGCCGAGAATGATGCCAAACTTACCTGGTTCAAGAGCATCCAGAGTGCCGCTGATCATACTTTCTGCAATAGAAGACACGGTTGATTCAAGTTCAGGTTCAATTCCCCGAATGATCGCAGGACTCACTAAATTTTCGTTCTTAAGCATCCCGTGACTGAGAATATAAGGCGCCTGAGCTTCGATATTCGAGTTGCTATCAATTTGCGACATGACATCTTTCCAGTCATCCAGCCAGCCTTGATTGCCGCTGATTCGCACATGAGATGTTACTGTCAGAATTCTTTCTTTCAATTCTCTTTCAAATCCGTTCATTACGGATAGTACCGAGATCAGTGCCCAGACTCCGATGATGATGCCCAGTATAGACGTCCCAGTGATGAATGAAATGAAACGAGTTCTACGCTTTGCCCGAATATAGCGAAAACCGATAAACAGTTCGAATGGCCGGATCATTCACTATCTACCGGATGGTTTAAGGTAAGGGAACAGGATCACATCGCGAATTGAAGATCGATTCGACAAAAGCATGACCAGGCGATCAATTCCTACGCCCTCGCCTGCGCTAGGTGGCAATCCATACTCTAGTGCTCGAATGTAATCCTCGTCGAAATGCATCGCTTCCTCATCACCAGATTCTCTTTGAGCAATTTGATTTCGAAACCTCTGAGCCTGATCTTCAGGATCGTTCAATTCCGAAAATCCGTTAGCGATTTCCATACCGCCCACAAATAACTCAAATCTATCAGCAATGTCTGGCTGGGTATCACTTACTCGAGACAGTGGAGAAACCTCAACCGGATAGTGCGTGATGAATGTCGGTTCTATCAGCTTGTGTTCAACAGTTCTCTCGAATATCTCAAAAAGCAGTTTGCCGGCCCCCCAATTCTGTTGTGGCTGTCCGCCTATACTATGTAGATAGTTGTGGAGTTTTTCTCCATCATTCAGATCTTGTTCGACCAAAGTTGAATTGTGTTTCAGCACTGCATCAGATAGAGAGAGGCGATGAAATGGAGGGCGAAGACTGATCTCCTGGTCCGCAAATTGAATGGTCGACAATTTGCACACTCTGGAGGTCAGTTGCTCGAACATCCGTTCGGTGAACTCCATGAATTCCTTATAGTCGGCATAGGCTTGATAGAACTCAAGCATGGTAAATTCAGGGTTGTGTTGGGTACTCACTCCTTCATTACGAAAATTTCGGTTGATTTCATAAACTCGTTCAAAGCCGCCGACAACCAAACGTTTCAGGAAAAGTTCCGGAGCGATTCTGAGATACATATCGAGAGACAGAGCGTTGTGATGGGTAACAAAAGGTCTCGCGATTGCGCCTCCGGGTATCGAATGCATCATGGGTGTTTCTACTTCAAGAAACCCGTGTTCATCCATAAATTTACGAATGCACTGGACAACACTAGAGCGTATTTGAAAAGTTTCTTTAACGTCTTGGTTTATGATCAAATCCAGGTAGCGTTGTCTATAGCGAAGTTCCTGATCCGCCAGTCCATGAAATTTTTCTGGAAATGGTTTAAGCGCTTTTGCAAGGATACGAAAATTTTCAACCGCAATGCTCAATTCGCCAGTTCTAGTTCGAAATAAGTTTCCACTCACACCGATTATGTCGCCTATATCAAATCCTTGAAAAATCTCGTATGAATCTTTTTCAACCGTATTCTGTCGAACAAATAGTTGAATTTTCCCCGATGAATCCTGTAAATCAGCGAACGTGACTTTACCCATCTTCCGGCGATTCATTAAACGGCCGGCGAGTACGGCCGCAAAATTCTCTTCTTTAATGGATTCGGCATCTTGATCGCTAAAGCGATTGTGCAGCTCTTTTGCCAGAGCAGTTGGCCGAAAATCATTCGGATAAGCCTGCCCTTGTGCCCGCAGAGATGCTAGCTTCTGTTTTCGTATGGCAGTTTGTTCGTTTTCGTTAGACATTTCTCTACAGGCCAGCTTTCAAGCTGGCTTCAATAAACATATCCAGATCGCCTAGCAGAACTGCATTAACGTTGCCGGTTTCAACACCGGTGCGAATGTCCTTGATTCTGGACTGATCCAATACGTACGATCTAATCTGATTGCCCCAGGAAATATCTGGCTTGGAATCTTCGATTTTTTTACGTTCATCCTCGCTCTTCTGTTGCTCCAATTCATACAATCGAGCTCGCAGCATAGACATCGCTTCAGCTTTGTTTCTGTGTTGTGATCGTTCGTTCTGACATTGAACGACTACCCCTGAAGGTTTGTGAGTAATGCGAACCGCGGAATCTGTTCTATTGACATGTTGACCCCCTGCTCCACTGGCTCGATATGTATCAATGCGCAAATCCCCTGGATCAATTTCGATATCTATACGTTTGTCAATTTCCGGATAAGCGAAAACAGATGCAAAAGAAGTATGGCGTCGCTGTCCCGAATCAAAAGGAGATTTCCGTACCAGTCTATGAATGCCATTTTCCGTGCGAATCCAGCCG
Organism: Arenicellales bacterium; assembly: GCA_965219265.1. Taxonomy (GTDB): domain Bacteria; phylum Pseudomonadota; class Gammaproteobacteria; order Arenicellales; family JAJDZL01; genus JAJDZL01. The sequence continues at coordinate 1,257,358 of OZ244730.1, read as the reverse complement.
AATGCATAATCTCCGATCACCTTTAGTGTCGCATTCTTGATGCCAGCAACGTCTCCTGGCGTGTAATCGACAATTTCAACTTCAAATCCTTTCTTGGCGGCCCAATGGTCGTACATTTTAAAAAGCATTTCTGCCCAATCCTGCGCTTCAGTTCCTCCGGAACCCGGTTTGATGTCAACGAATGCATTGGCTGGATCCATTTGTCGACTGAAAATGCTCGTGAACTCAAGCTCTTCAACAACCTTCTGGAAATCCACTAATTCTTCGGCAACCAACTCAAGTGTCTCGAGATCATTCTCCTGAGCTGCAAGGTCAGCAAGTTCAAGTGAATCAGATACAGAGACGGACAGGGAAAGGATTGGTTTCAACGACCGTTCGAGGCCGACTCTTTCGCGATTAAGATCTTGACTTCTTTCCATATCATCCCAGATTTTGGGATCTTCTAACAATTGAATAATTTGCTGCAGACGTTGTTCCTTGCCTGGAACGTCAAAGAAACCTCCGTAACGAATTCACGCGATCTTTTATGTCTGTCAATTGTTCGATTGTTGAACCAGTATCCATTTCGAGTTCCTATGTAGAAAGTTGATTCATTATTGTATCTGTAATAATTCTTGGTATAGCCGTTTCAAAGATTAATCAGTTGCAAGCACTCGCATATCGTCTATATATAATAGAAAAGCAATTCCGTTCACGATGTTCAGAGGTTCGCGAACGGATTACAAACTTTACAGAATCATGAAAATTGGCATCCCAAAAGAAATTCGCCTCAACGAGCAACGCGTAGCAATAACGCCTGAAATCGTTCCAGCCTTGTTAAAAAAGGGATTTGATGTTCTGGTTGAATCCGGAGCTGGTGAATCTGCTAATTATAACGATTCTGCCTACCAAGATTCGGGCGCTCAAGTATTACCAAGCGGCAGTTCTGTATGGAATGATTCAGATCTTATAGTGAAAGTTCGAGCACCCGAGCAAAGTGAAAATTACAGTGAATTGGATTTACTCTCAGAGGGACAGTATCTGATCGCGTTCCTTTGGCCTGCACAAAATCCTGAACTTCTGGAAAGTCTCGCTGAAAAAGGCATTAGTGCTATTTCGATGGATGCTGTTCCACGCATTTCCAGAGCACAGAAACTTGATGCACTATCGTCTATGGCGAACGTTGCCGGATATCGTGCAGTTGTAGAATCCATGCATCATTTTGGGCGTTTTTTTGGAGGACAGATCACTGCAGCTGGCAACATTCCTCCTGCTAAGATCATGGTTATCGGAGCTGGTGTTGCAGGTCTTTCTGCAATTGGTACTGCAATAAGCCTGGGAGCGATTGTTCGTGCATTTGATACTCGCCCGGAAGTCAAGGAACAGGTCGAAAGCATGGGTGCTGAGTTTCTTGAGCTCGAATTTGAAGAAGAAGGTTCCGGCGCAGGTGGCTACGCCAAAGTGATGAGTAAAGAGTTCATCGATGCTGAAATGGCACTTTTTGCAGCACAGGCCAAAGAAGTTGACATCATCATTACAACTGCGCTTATACCGGGTCGCCCTGCCCCAAAATTGATTACCGCGGAAATGGTCAAATCAATGAAACCAGGAAGTGTAGTAGTTGATCTTGCTGCTGAACAAGGAGGAAACTGCGAACTGACACAACCCGACTCAGTAGTAGATGAGCAAGGAGTCAAGATAATCGGCTACACGGATTTGCCGAGCAGATTGCCTACGCAGTCCAGTCAACTGTATGCTTCCAATGTTCGGAATTTCTTAGATGATTTGTGCCCAGATCAGGATGGAGAAATTCACTTAAACATGGAGGATGAGGTAATTCGCGGGGCAACTGTCGTGAAAGATGGCGAAGTTACTTGGCCGCCACCTCAAAAGAAGCCCCCACCCGCGAAGTCGGCGAAAATATCGAAATCTGATGTACAAATTGCGCAACAGACCGAAACGAAACCCAAGAAGCAGAAATTTAAGATTGCTCCGTTCGCATTTGGACTCGCACTGCTGTCGATTTTGGGTGTTGGACTGTTTGGCCCTGCCTCGCTTTTGACGCATTTCACAGTTTTCGTACTAGCAATATTCGTAGGTTGGCACGTCATTTGGAATGTGACCCCTTCATTACATACACCATTGATGAGTGTGACGAATGCGATTAGTGGAATCATTATCGTTGGTGCGTTGTTGGAAATTGGTGCCATGAATCCCTACGTCAAGGCTTTGGCTGCAGTGTCAATTCTGATCGCTTCCGTCAACATATTTGGTGGATTTTTTGTGACTCAACGTATGCTCAAAATGTTTCGCAAGTAAATGTTCGACGGTTTCATCAACTCACTCTACATCATCGCCTCGATTTTCTTTATTCTAAGTCTAGGCGGACTGAGCCATCAGACTTCTGCCGTTCGTGGAAATGTGTTCGGCATTCTTGGAATGATTCTCGCGGTTGGTGGAACGATCGCCGCAAAATCTGTAGACAATATTGCCATCGTACTGGCTATGATGGCAGTCGGTGGTGTGGTTGGAATTCTGGTCAGTTTAAGGGTACAGATGACTGCCATGCCTCAACTCGTCGCAATCCTGCACAGTCTGGTTGGGCTTGCCGCAGTGTTCGTAGGATTTGCAAACTATATTGAACCCTTGACTACATACGAAGGTGCTGAAAAGATTGTTCACGAAGTGGAAATCTTCATCGGTGTCCTAATTGGAGCCATAACATTTACCGGTTCCGTTGCAGCATTCGGCAAGCTACAAGGGGTTATTACCAGTCGCCCACTAATGCTCCCTGTCCGTCATTGGTTGAATCTGATTATCGCAGTGGCTTGCGTTTGGCTTGGAGCTGAATTTATATCCAGCGAGTCGCATGTAGTTGGAACCAATCTTCTGGTCATCATGACGATCCTCGCCTTTATTCTCGGATTGCATCTGGTACTTGCTATTGGTGGTGCAGACATGCCGGTCGTCATTTCAATGCTGAACAGTTATTCGGGATGGGCCGCTGCTGCAACTGGTTTTATGCTTGAGAGCAACCTTTTGATTCTGGTAGGTGCGCTCGTTGGAAGTAGCGGCGCGATTCTCAGTTACATCATGTGTCGAGCGATGAATCGACACTTTGTCAGTGTCATACTAGGCGGGTTTGGAACATCGGGAGGATCTGCGGTCGCATCAATTGAAGGTGATATTGTGGAGATCATGGCTGAAGAGGTTTCAACACTGGTTGCATCATCGAAATCGGTTGTAATTGTGCCTGGATATGGCCTGGCAGTTGCCCATGCTCAACATCCCGTTGCAGAACTGACACGGAAACTGCGTGAAAGAGGAATTAAAGTTCGATTTGCCATTCATCCTGTTGCCGGAAGAATGCCTGGGCACATGAACGTACTGCTTGCAGAAGCTAGAGTGCCTTACGACATTGTTCACGAAATGGATGAAATTAATCTGGATCTGCCGGATACAGACGTTGTTCTGATCATAGGAGCCAACGATATCGTCAATCCATCAGCACAGGATACACCAGACAGTCCAATTGCAGGCATGCCCGTTATCGAGGTTTGGAAAGCGAAGCATACAATCGTATTGAAACGAAGTATGGCTTCTGGATATGCAGGAATTGATAATCCGCTGTTCTACAAGGAGAATAATCGCATGTTCTTCGGCGACGCAAAGGACAGCATCGACAAACTTGTGTCCATGGTGAATTAAATCCCAGAATTAATTACAACCGGTGTGATTTATAAGTTCTTTGAAATTTGCCAATAAAGATCTGAGCGGATTCATATTGTGATCGACAAAAATAATTGGCGGAGAGGGGAGGTCGCCACTATTTTGTTTTTCATGATTTCTTATAGTTCCACAGCCAGAGAGAATTTGAAAGGTTATGCGGCTTTCAACACCGCGTACTGACTGGGCGACAGGTAATTGAGAGCCTCGTAAGGACGGCTCTCAATATACTCCTCTCTATTTTCTCCTTTGCCTCCTCCAATGACAAGAACCAGTGCAGGTTCAGGCACTCGTCCTAGAAACTGCGGTTAGACGTTTCGATATAGGAATTGTCGGTGGGCCTGCCGGGCTGACTGAACATTAGGGTGACCTGGTTCTGATACGTCCACAGATCCATGAGCTACCCAGCAAACTCGCTGCCCTGTGGTCGACGCCGCAGTAGGTTCGTCTCGGTGTTCCTCCGTGACGCCGTATGGGTTCCAGAGTCTCTACCACTTCGGCTGCACCCATCCTGAAAGCCACGGCAACCGCCAGACACTCACGCGTATACACGTCAATCACCGTGAACTCCCGCAGCCTTGATCCCCCATGCAACCAGTCCGCGACAAAGTCCATCGCCCAGGCATCATTCCGCCTTGCAACTCGAATCGGAGGCCTGTGACGATGTGCCGCACTCACATGCCGCGGCGCACCCTCTTGCGGGTTAGCTACAGGTTCCCCAGACAGAACAGCCGGTATTTCCGCTTGTGGTTCACCCCTATACTCTCACGCTTGTGCAGTACATGGGTCTGCCTGTAGTACCCATAGCGCACCGCGAGAGGGCCAACTCCTAGCTTCACTGACGCAAAGGCTCCTGGCCCGGACTTGTAGCTCAACACCCGACAGGCATGCCGCCCATTGACCTGATACACCCCCTGAAGATAGTGCGCCGCTTACCTGCTCTGCGACGCGCTCACCACTTTCGACGCGTGATGTCCTGCAACATCGACTTGTCCAGATTGAACTCCACCACCAGCTTCTTCAGGCGCTCATTCTCCTCCCTCAGCTGTTGAGTTCCCTCTCACCTAGTCCGACTCAGGACCGCCGTAATCCTTCTTCCAACGGTAATATGTCGCTTCCGAGATCCCCAGCTTGCGGCATAAGTCGCCTATTCCTGTGCCGTTCTCATGCGCCTTGACCGCGGCTACTATTCGCTCCACCGAATAACGCTTACGTGCAATATTGATCTCCTCCCCATTACAGGGATTATCAGGCCAGCTTTCGCAAACGAAATGGACCAAATTATCGGGTGAACACCAAATGGGGGCAGCTGGAGGAGGTCAGTTCCGCCAAATCGTCAAACTAAATTATTTGTATAAGAGATTATTGTTGATAAAAATTGAGTTAGGCTCAACATGATGCCCTACATTGTGCAAAGCCAAAATAAAATCCGTAGTAAGTGGCTGTGCAAGAATGTTCATATAACAAACTTCAAATCTATACCGGAGCCATCTACACTCAATATCTTTCTAGATCGGTGGAGTCGTTGGGGGATACATTTGAGTAACGGTGTAGGACATCATTTGGGGGGTGCCTCTGTCCCCCTTACTTTTAAATCGTGTTTGATATGAACGTTTTTCAGATTGTCAGCCTTTGGAAATCTTCTTATTGCTTCAACGCCTACGGAATACCCAAGCCCTACCATTTCAGCTTCGTCGAGAATCACTCGTGCTGCCTTTGCTAGGTCAAATGCCCTTTCTGTGTCGATCATTACGCTGAAGCTGTGCCCACCATCATTAGGCTCAAAGTATCTCCACTTGTTGAAGGTGTAGCGTGTCTTCTCAAGTACCGCGACGATACCGGAAAAGTCAGCCTCGATACGATCTCTACTGTCTTTAGGTAAGTCGCAATACAACTTCCACAAGTCGTGGCTCTTTCGAGCATGATCCATGCAGGTTAGACAGATTGCCTTCATCGCAAGCTCGCAAGCGAAGGCTGACATCATAGAGATTGTCATTGTTGATCCTAGTTTATTCATAAAATTGTTTTCAAGTGTCTTGGAGTGCATGCTGAGTTCTTCTTTGGACAGGAACATTGTTGCAGACCCGTCGTCGTTGATGTCTATATCCGGGAAGTTGACGACGGATTTCTCTCTCGGCAGGCATTCGACCCCAGACATTAAAGCCTTTGCTTGCAAAAAAAAGAATCCGGCTGACCCAGCTGGAAGTCCACTTCGGTTTAACCATCCATTCTTGTTATTCGTGTTTCTATGTGATGTGACACGTTGATTCAATTCGTGTTCGGATAAACGAGCGATATACGGAAAGACCTTCTGCACGAATCTGCCTTCATCACTGTATCTAATAGCTTGTTCAAAGGCTATGTTAAACGTGTTGGATGAGCTTTCTTTTAACATCCGTTGAAACTCGCTTTTGGCGTCATCTCCTTCAAGCAAAGTTTCACAAACTCGGCAACGAATGGCTTCAGGAAAGTGTTCGGTTTGGCACTTGGCGATAAGCCCGCCCCAACAACGTCTACACCGGCCCTTCAACCTAATGCTACCTTCTTCGCCAAATTTGTACTCTTGATCCCCTTTGATGCTTGTCAAATTGTTCCACTGGTCATCTAAATCCCAGTTCCATTCGATCTTCACAGGACCGATAGTTTTCGGTGCATCAGTCTTGTCAGGATTATCTAGTTGATCAGTCATTATTGTTACGCCATTTTGTTTCTAGGACTCATCGACCGGTCTCGTTACAGCAGATAGGTAGATCCACCAGCAATATATATGGCTAAAGATATTAGAGGCCAGTCATTCACAACAAAAAGGATACCATTTTTCATGCACAGACTTGTATTGATAATTGCAATAAATTTTAGGGAATTACATACAAAAGTCACAATTCGCTAATTCAGCCCCTCATTTCTGAAGTTTAACAATTACATCGCTCATAGCTGCTTTGGCTAATTGATCTGGAGTAGCTGAAATTTTCAATTTCTTTTCTAGTTCCGCTTTTGACGGTTGGTAAGTGCGCTGCTTAACTTTTACAACTGGTTTATTCAGTTTTTTTAGTTTTTTTGCCATTTCAATTTCTACTCTCTTTGATTCTTGTGAAAATTCATTATTTCTATTTCTTTTTTTATAGTTTCAGGTTTTCTTTTTCATGTAGATAATGTTCGCAGTTAATGTGCCATATATCGAAGTTTCTTGTTTTGATTACGAAGTCCTGATAGTGTGAAATTATTACTTTTGAGTTTGTTACAGGGACCACATAGTAGAATACGATTTGAAATGTGGTTTAACCCTCCATCAGAACGGGGAGTATTATGATCGAGTTCAAGATATCTAGGGTCATCGAATTCTCTATCACAACCCTGACACTTATACCCATACTGATCTAACAGATAATCGAGCATTTCAGCCCGTGTCCTTTTTTCTCCTTTTGGCTCATCAACACGCAGTTTTGTTTTCAAAAATGGAACTGCCTCTTCCCCATCATCTGTTCTAACAGGTGCGTCAGATTGAAAATGTAAATCTTCTGAAAACATATAAGTTTGCCTTGCAGTTGATGTTCGCCTAGTGTGTTTTGGTGCAATCAAACCTTCTTGTTCTAACCTGTCAATGACAACATCTTTCGCATTTTCCCAAATATCTATTCCAATCCATCGACGTTTCAGAATTTCAGCGGCGACACAGGTTGTTGCACAACCAGCAAACGGGTCAAGAACAATATCATTTACTTTTGTAGACGACTTAATGATCCTCGAATAAAGACCAATCGGCTTTTGAGTGGGGAAACCGACACGTTCATTCTTGTCTCGTTTTGGTATCCATCGAACATCTCTATCTATTTCATCTATCGATTCGTGTAATACACCCTTTGTATGAGGTTGATATGACCAAATGTCTTGGATAGGCTGCCCAGGACTATCATGAAGATATTGACGATATGTCGGCAGGGATTTTGAACTGTCGGAAGGTAAGTTGATTAGCCCCAACTCATACAGTGCGTCTAATTTTTCGTGTTGTTTTAATTTTGGATCAATACCAAAGGCCAGTATCAAGTTGCTAGGAATGGCCCAATGCCTTCCGTGTTCGCTGGGATTGAAGCCTCTCCATGGTTTTCCACTATCTCCATGTCGTAATCCTGAACCATGTATCGAATTACTCCAATACCTACCATGCTTATCGGATTTGGTAAAGTAACCGTCTATGTGTCCGCGTAAATATGGGACAAACAGAACTGTATGTCGATATTCTGGTTTTGCATAGAAAAGGATTACATCATGAATTGGGCCGAACCTGTCAGCAGAATTGTGCGACCCAGTTCGTCGCCAAATAATTTCATTTTTGAAGTTTTTATGTCCAAAAATCGAATCCATAAGCCCCTTCAGATAATGGCTGGCAGTGGGGTCACAATGCAAGTAGATACTTCCGTCGTTACGTAAAATTCTATGCATCTCGATTAACCGTACAGCCATAAAGCAAAGAAACGCACCCATATCGTCACCATAGGTATGTCGACTATATTGAACTACGGTAAATACTTTTGGAAAATCATCGGTGATTTGATCAATCCACTCTTGATGAACATCGTTGTCCCAAGACCACCGATCCTGAAATGAAGCACCAGATGCTAAACTATCCGGTGTAGCATGAAAATCTCTGCCTTTCTTAAATGGCGGATCAGTAGCAATTAGATGAACAGATTCACTGTTCATACCTCTTAGAATTTTTAAATTATCGGCATGAAATAAAGTTCTGTTTTCCCAATTAGGTACTCCAGTTTGCGACCTAATTTGTAATTCTGGCGTTTCTCGTTTATGTTTTTCCATATCAAATGATCAAATTTGCAAAGCAAAAAAATTTGCTTTTAGCTGAAATAGAGGGGTAATTTGAACTTGAACATTCATTTGAATGCAGGATGCGTATGGTAAAATGATTTGAAGTTTGTGAACGCCATGCATGAATTGAATTTTTATTTGCAAGCGTATTGCATTTAATTACTTAATTCATTCATGATGAAACTGCGACTGGTTGGTAAAAATATGCATTTTACCTGCATATTAACCGTCATAGTAGAGTCATGGGTATCTAGCTTTTCAGTCAGTGATTGAAAGTAGATAAGCACAGCGTTCACAATCTATTACCACATTACACATTAGAGCACCGATTACGCAATTAAGTCTTTGTATTTGATGCGTTTTCCTATCATTCCCATAGCAATATACTGCATCTGATTGATCGTATCACGTTCACGGATATTGTACCTACCAGCAAACTCCTGAACATATCGATCTAAATGTTTTTTTGACATTTTGTGATAGGTTCCTTTGTGTGCCCGTTTCAACATTGACCAGAGCGATTCCATGCCATTGATATGGATTTGCTCATCAACATATTCGCCTACGCTATGTTTCACGGTATCGTGTTCGTAGCCTTTTAGTTTTTCGTAACTTTTGAAATCGTCTGTATAGACTGATGCACCTTCTTCTACATTTTCATCAATGAAACCATGAAGCGTATTTCGTTTTGTATTGTCAATGACTTCAGCTTTGACTTTCTTTGATTCTCGTTCCTTGACACCGATAACGGCAGTCTTGCCTACTGCACCTCTACCTGAATTTAGTTTTTTATCACTGTGTTTGTTCCTTTCCAAACCACCCATGTATGTTTCATCTACTTCCACTGTACCTGTAAATTTCATGCCTTTTGCTTCAAAAGATTTGCGAAGTCGATGTGCTAGATGCCATGCTGTTTTCTGTGTGATGCCTAAATCACGATGCAGCTTTAAGCTGGATACGCCTTTCAGATTGGTAGTTACCAGATAAATGGCAATCGCCCAAACCTGATAACCGAGCTTGGAACCTTCCATGATAGTACCTGTACGAAGTGAAAACATTTTACGATCTTCACAGTTTCTACAACGATGTGTCATAGTCTTATGCTTGATGTTCGATTGGACATTACCGGATCCACAATAAGGGCAATAAGGGCCCTCTGGCCATCGATGTTCTTCAAACCATTTCTCAGCGATTTCGTTATCCGCAAATCGCTGTGTCAGTTCGATTAAAGTAATGCCTTTGCGATGGGATTTTCCAGGTGCTTTTGATGTCATTTCAAATGCGAATCAAAAAGATAAGCACAAAGCTGGAGACTTGGTAAAAATTCGTTTAGACTACGTACCATGGTTGCATGGAACGGAAAACAGGATTTGATCACTCGTCGCTGACGGTGAGGCCGGTCGAACGCGACCGGGAGCGTAAAATCCAGCAACGGATGCAGAATCATCACTATCTTGGCGCGTTGCGAAAGATTGGCAATACGATTCGCTACGTGGCGGCGGTTGGACAGCTGCTGGCTGGGGCTGTTGAGTTTTTCGGCGCCGGCACTCAAGTGTGCCGCGCGCGATGAGTGGATCGGCTGGAGCCGTGCGCACCGACCGATTGAAGTTGGTGGCGATCAATTCGCGTTTTCTGATTCTGCCCGGCTATCATTATCCGAACCTCGCTTCGCGGATTCTGTAGCGTTGCCGGTGGCAGTTGCAGCGCGACTGGCTGGAACAGTTCTCGCAACCGTTGCTGCTGCTGGAAACATTCGTGGATCCAAGGCGACACCGTGGCACCATTTATCGGGCTGCGAACTAGACGCAGGTCGGTGCCACCAAGGGCTATCGCCATAATTAGAATCGCTAGTTATCCTTATTCATAGTGGAGTATCTTTCTGGTTTTTTGTAAGAAGTTGTTAATCTACATGTTAAACCAGATACGCCACTTTTTTTCAAACCTCCTACGCACTACTTTTGAGCATAACTCCGTAATTAGTCACGGTTGACTCCATCGTTTGTGGTTACCAGTTCGGTCACCTCCATAGCATCTACCGTGACAACGATCTCCCAGATGCATCGCCTGTCCTTTGATCCGATTCCTTAATTGGTTCATTCGATTTAAGACATGACATACGCACACATGTCAAGAAGGGCCACGATGATAAGCTGTCGCACAAGACCTGAAACCAGAACCGGAACCCTAGTCAAAATTAGGGAACTTGATGCTGGAGTAATCTCATCTCAATCCTTGAAGATCGATTTTCCAGGCCCAGATGATCCCGGAAACTGCCACCCCATGTGCGTTACCGTATTCACAACTTCACATGAAAGAATAGCCACCTCTCGCTGCAATTTATCGAGGAACTGGCAATCGATAGGGGTATTGAAGATCGCCCTCTTGTTATTGATGAAGAAAGGTACGGATGCCCCATTCGTGTCTGGCAGCTCATTCCAAGACTCATGACATAAAACGTTTCGGAAAGTTGAGGCATTTCGAAGGTTAATGATTAAACTGTCAAAACCTTCACTCGTGGCATGCGGGTGATCTAGAACAGCTTTCTTATATTCATTGATGAGCCGACTCAGCGGGTCTGTCAGAGCTCTCTCCAGCTTGGGCAACCATTTCTCGAACGCCGTATCTATCTCGGACGTGTCATAGGGTCTGGTCGCCGTGAAAGAGAAGATTGCCTTTCTTAGTAATTCCTCTAGGAATCCGTATGTAGCCACAGTGCGGCCAAGGCTCTCCCAAAATGATGGGTTATGGCAATGAGTAGGGAACTGCGGTAGTAGCGAATCCAGATTAACATACGCACCTTTGGTTGGTGTTTCTTGGGCCATGATTTATTTCCAATACTTGAACAATCCTACAATCGAACAAACAACAATTTTTACCATACCATCAAGTCCCTTGACTATGTGCCGGGTTTCGTGAGAAAGAAAAAGCGGAACAGGTATAAGAAGACTTTATGTTTCTGTAAGTGAGAGTCACATTTTTATAAAATATCATAATTGCAAATACTTATAGTATTTGAATGGCGGAGAGGGAGGGATTCGAACCCCCGGAAGGTCGCCCTTCAACGGTTTTCAAGACCGCCGCTTTCGTCCGCTCAGCCACCTCTCCGCATGGAGAAATCAAAACAGTTTGCTGCTCTGTTTTGACTTGCAAACAGTAAATTCATCTACTAGGGATATCACTGCTTCATGCACTGCAGTGAAAATTGACCATTCAGGGATGAATGACCACAGATTTCGGAATATTATGGATTATCTCGATATTCCAAGTATTAGTTTGTTTTCTAATTTCCCCATAACTAAAGCATCAGTTTAGATGTCATCGAGCCTAGAATGCTCTGACCGCGACATGATCAAGATGTCTTCCGAATATCTGAAATAAAATCAATTATTTTAGACACATATCTAAAATACACGCTAGTATATTTAATAGCTAGTTAATTTACTCGTATAATTAAATTATGAAACGATACCTAGAAAATCAGGTTATAGAAGATTTATGCCGCAAAATGGTATTTGTCGGTGGACCTAGGCAGGTCGGCAAAACAACACTATCTAAGAATATTGCACCGGGTGGACATCGCTACCTGAATTGGGACATTCTTGAAGACAGGGAGTTTATTCTTCGCCAAAAATTTCCTTCTGAAAAATTCATCATTTTTGATGAAATTCATAAATTTAAGGAATGGAGAAATTACCTTAAAGGTCTCTATGATTCGAGTCACTCAGAAAAGACAATTCTTGTAACCGGCAGCGCACGACTTGACTACTATCGTCACTCTGGAGATTCATTGCAAGGCCGCTATCACTATTATCGCTTGCATCCCCTGACAGTTGCGGAACTGGGACTGGGTTCACAATCGGATTTCGAGACTCTCATGACACTTGGTGGATTTCCAGAGCCGTTTTTGTCTAGCTCACAGAGACAAACACAACGTTGGATGCGTGAATACCGCAGTCGAGTCGTCAATGATGAAATTCCGAGTTTGGAGTTGTCTCAAAAGCTATCTGCCATGGAATCGCTTTTACTCAGATTGCCGGACCTGGTCGGCAGTCCTCTTTCAATCAACGCGCTTCGTGAAGATCTGAATTGCGCACACAAGACAATTTCAAAGTGGTTGGATATTTTCGAGCGAATGTACCTAATTTATAGATTGTCTCCATTCGGTTCAAACAATCTTAGAGCGGTTCGCAAGGAACAAAAGCATTACCACTATAATTGGGCTGAAGTGCGGGACGAAGGGGCAAGATTCGAAAATCTTATAGCAGGACACTTGCTGAAGTGGGTACACTTCCAGCAAGACTACAACGGCCGGGATGTTGAGCTGGCCTATTTTCGAGACATTGATCGACGTGAAGTTGACTTTATCATTACAGATGACAAATATCCCATACGCGCAATCGAATGCAAGCTTAAGCACAAGGAAATTTCTCGAAGCCTGAAATATTTCAAATCCAAGTTTCCTGGAATCGACGCGGTTCAGGTTCACAAATTGTGTGATCAGGAATATGTTTCCAAAGACGGAATCCGGGTGAATAGTTGGAAAAGGCTTCTCAATGATTTTCTGTAGTGTACAGAGTGATTTCGTAACCGATCACATAACTGCCAATCGTAAAGCAGGCTTAACACTGGTAGACTCTATGTTTCTGTATTGAATGACGAGATTTATAAATCGCAAAATTAATGCATGATTAGAAATTGTTCAACTGTGGAAATTATTGCCCCAACTGGCGTGCTGATCGTTCGCTTTAATCGACTAATGCCACAATTGGATGGCAAGTCGTTTCTCGATCTGACGCTCTCGTGAACCGGGAGGTTTTTCTATTTGTTTTGCGTGTGTGTATTGAAATAAATCAAACGGGACTTATAATGAATATATCTGTTTTATGAGGAGGTTTTGCTCATGAGATTTAACGAACAAGTACTTGTTCAAAGAACAACTAGCGTTGCAGTAAACAGGGTTCTTCGGAACACCTACATACTGTTGTCAATGACACTGTTGTTCTGTGCTGTCACCGCAGGATTATCAGTCTATATGAATTGGCCACATCCAGGGCTCATTCTGACACTAGTCGGATACTTCGGCTTGCTGTTCTTAACCACTAGGTTCAGAAATTCTGTCTTGGGTTTGGTGTTTGTGTTTGCCCTTACTGGTTTCATGGGCATCACATTGGGACCAATCATTAGTTACTATTTGACTGCATTTCCAAATGGCAGTGAAATTGTCATGACAGCATTTGGAGGAACTGGCTTAATTTTCTTGGGTCTGTCCGCTTATGCATTGACGACTCGAAAGAATTTCGCTTTTATTGGTGGGATGTTGTTTGCTGGAATTCTTGCGGCTTTCATTATGTCGCTCGCGGCTATATTCTTTAACCTTCCGGCTCTGTCTATCGCAGTATCCGGGATGTTCATACTGCTAATGTCTGGGCTGATTCTTTATCAAACCAGCGCAATTGTACATGGCGGTGAAACGAATTACATCATGGCAACCGTTACATTATTCATTTCAATTTACAACCTGTTCCTGAGTTTGATTCATATTCTTGGAATCTTCGGAGGCAGAGATTAAATTTGTAGAATGCTTCTGGTTTAATTTCTATTGAACCAGAATAGACTTGGAATTGCCGCTACACACAGCTAAAGTTGTGTAGCGGCATTTTCTTTATGAAGTGTCTGTAGTCGATATGGGGTTGTAGACTGTTTCGAATTGCCAAACGCAGCGCAGATTGCCTTAGCTGCTGATATGGTGGTGAAATAAGCGACCTTACGCTTTAAAGCCTCTTTCAGAATCGTCTCTGAATCTGCTACGCTTTTTTTCTTGCGCGGAACATTCACGATTAAATCGATTTCGCCATTCTTCAACATGTCAACCACGTGCGGACGTCCTTCTCGCACCTTGTTCACTCGGCTGATACTGATACCATTCTGTTGAAGTAGCTCTGCCGTACCTTGAGTACCGTAAAGCGTATATCCTCTTTCTACGAGCGCATGACCGACCTCGACGATTCCGGATTGATCATCGCCTGAAACACTTAACAAAGCATTTCCTGTTTCAGAAATAGAAAAGCCAGTAGCGTGGAATGCTTTCCAGAAAGCCTCTCCAAATGTTCGCCCAATTCCCATGACCTCGCCTGTACTTTTCATTTCCGGTCCCAATATCGGTTCAGCTCCAGGAAATTTTTCAAATGGGAAAACAGCTTCCTTCACACTATAAAACGATGGAATGATTTCCCGAGTGATGCCCTGCTCTTTCAAAGTCTGTCCGAGCATACACCGTGCTCCCACTTTGGCCAGTGGAACAGATGTCGCCTTCGATACGAATGGTACTGTTCTTGATGCTCTGGGATTTACTTCCAGCACATAAATGTCATTGCCTTTGATCGCAAACTGAACATTTACCAAGCCAACAACATTCAAAGCGTAGGCCAAATCTCGGCTTTGCGTACGAATTTTGTGTTGAATTTCATCTGTTAGATTAAATGCAGGCAACGAGCAGGAAGAGTCTCCAGAGTGAACTCCTGCAAGCTCGATGTGTTCCATTACACCGCCAATAACGACATCCTGCCCATCACAAACAGCGTCTACATCAACTTCAATTGCATCACTTAAAAACAGATCCAAGAGGACTGGTGAGTCATGAGAAACATCAATTGCAGCTTTCATGTAAGCACTCAGTTGATCTTGATCTCGCACGATTTCCATTGCACGACCCCCAAGTACATAGGATGGTCGTACGACAAGCGGATAACCAATGTTTTCAGCCGCAGCCAAAGCTTCATCGACAGTACTTGCAGTAGCATTTGGAGGCTGTTTCAATTCCAGTTTGTTAAGCAGAAACTGAAAATACTTCCGGTCCTCTGCCTGGTGAATCGAATCTGCTGAAGTGCCGACAATTGGAACATTTTCTTCGGTAAGCTCCTTTGCGATCTTGAGTGGAGTTTGTCCTCCATACTGAACAATTACACCATCCGGATTTTCTATTCGACATACCTCCAAAACATCTTCAACAGTGAGCGGTTCGAAATACAGTCGATCCGAGACATCATAGTCCGTGGATACTGTTTCCGGATTGCAGTTGATCATGATGGTCTGGTAGCCATCTTCTCCCAGAGCCATAGCAGCATGAACACAGCAGTAGTCGAATTCAATGCCTTGCCCGATTCGATTGGGACCACCTCCCAACACTATAATTTTTCGATCGTTCGTGGGTACTGATTCGCACTCTTCTTCATAGGTGGAAAACATATATGCCGTTGGAGTATCAAACTCACCTGCACAAGAATCCACTCGCTTGTACACCGGATGAATGCTATGAGAATACCGCCATGCTCGAACTGCTTTCTCTTCCAAGTTCACCAAATCCGCAATTCTTCGATCAGAAAACCCCTTCTGCTTCCATGATCTAAAGTCTACGATGTTGAACGTTCCTTCGCTGCTTGCTATGTCACATTCAATTGTGACAATATCTTTAATCTCAGCAAGAAACCATGGATCAATGCCTGTGAAACGATTTACATCCTCAACTGTAAATCCGAATCGAAAGGCATCTGCAATATACCAAAGGCGCTCAGCACCAGGTATTCGAAGTTGCGACTTGATAAATTCATCTTCTACTTCGGTTTTATCATCACTGATGTCGTGTTGGGTTTCAAAACCGTTTGAACCGATTTCAAGCCCACGAACTGCTTTTTGCAGTGATTCCTGAAATGTTCGACCGATAGCCATAACTTCGCCAACAGATTTCATTTGTGTTGTCAATGTAGAATCAGAATGTGGGAATTTCTGAAAATCAAATCGTGGAATTTTTGTCACAATGTAGTCGATGGAAGGTTCAAACGATGCCGGCGTCGCACCTCCAGTAATATCATTCTGCAGCTCATCAAGTGTGTACCCAACCGCCAGTTTTGCAGCTACCTTTGCAATCGGAAAACCGGTAGCCTTCGAAGCGAGAGCAGAAGATCGGGAAACTCTCGGATTCATTTCAATGATAACCATTCTTCCGTTTTCTGGATTCACCGCGAACTGCACGTTTGAACCACCAGTATCAACACCGATAGCCCGCATAACTGCAATACTCGCATTTCTCATGCGTTGATACTCTTTGTCAGTCAGTGTCTGCGCTGGAGCAACGGTGATCGAATCGCCCGTATGCAGTCCCATCGCGTCAAAATTTTCTATTGAACAAACGATGATGCAGTTGTCACGGTGATCTCGAACGACCTCCATCTCGAATTCCTTCCATCCGGTTATGCTCTCCTCAATCAAAAGTTCATTGGTTGGCGAGGCATTCAGGCCTCTCATACAGATATCGGTAAACTCATCGCGGTTATAGGCAATTCCTCCTCCGGTACCTCCCAGCGTAAATGAAGGGCGAATTATTACTGGAAAACCAATTTCATCTAAAATCTGCAATGCATCTTCCATGCTATGCGCAAGCGAGCCGTTAACAGACTCAAGCCCGATTTGATCCATACACTCCCTGAACTTCTCACGATCTTCGGCCTTGTCAATGGACTCTTTTGTAGCACCGATCAACTCAACGCCATACTCTTCCAGCACACCCTTGCGAACAAGATCAAGAGTGCAGTTCAATCCGGTCTGCCCACCCATCGTCGGAAGAATTGCATCAGGGCGTTCTCTTTTAATGATTTCAGTAACCGACTGCCATCGAATCGGCTCAATATATGTGGAATTGGCAAACTCGGGATCTGTCATGATTGTTGCAGGATTTGAGTTGACAAGAATTACTCTGTATCCTTCATCTCGAAGCGCCCTGCAGGCTTGAACTCCCGAGTAATCGAACTCACATGCTTGTCCGATTACGATCGGACCAGCTCCGATAATCAGGACTGACTCGATGTCGGTTCGCTTAGGCACTGACTCGTCTCATTTCAAATTGGTTCTTTCGCACTTTCATTAGATCGATGAATTGATCAAATAGATGCCTGCAATCATGCGGTCCGGGGCTGGCCTCCGGATGTCCTTGGAACGAAAACACAGGATGTCGAGCATGTCGCAGTCCTTGAATTGTTCCATCAAACAAAGAGCGATGAGTAACTACAACATCGTCAGGAAGAGAATCATCGTCTACTGCAAACCCGTGGTTTTGGCTTGTAATCATGATTTCTCCAGTTGATAGGTCTCTTACTGGATGGTTAGCGCCATGATGGCCGAATTTCATTTTCATGGAATGAGCGCCCAATGCAAGTCCTAGCAACTGATGCCCTAGACAAATGCCGAAAATTGGAATGTTTTGCTGCAGCGCTTGCTTGATAGAATCCACAGCATAGATGCATGGTTCGGGATCGCCAGGTCCATTGGAAAGAAAGATGCCGTCTATGTTACCAGGTAGTTCAGAGAAAGGCGTCTCGGCTGGCACCACCATTACTGAACAGCCACGATTAACAAGCATTCGCAGAATATTCTGTTTGATTCCGAAGTCATAGGCGACTACCGAAAACTGACTGATGATTTGAGAACCATGCTCCGCAGCTCCAGTTTGTACATCGTACAATCCCTCATTCCACGTATAAGGCACTTTGGCAGATACGACCTTTGCGAGATCCATACCTTTGAGTCCTTCAAATTCCCTCGCCTTCTGTATGGCTGACTGAGGATTGATATTGACTTCAGTCGTTACGCAACCATTCTGAGCGCCTTTTGTACGGATTAGGCGTGTCAGTTTTCTGGTATCAATGCCATAGATGCCAGCAATTTTGTTAATTTTCAGAAAATCAGACAGTGACGACTCTGAACGCCAGCTACTGATTTGTTTTGGAAGGCTCTTGATGACTAATGATGAAGCATGAATTACATTCGCTTCGATATCGCTTGAATTGATGCCTACATTGCCGATTTGAGGATGGGTAAGGGTTACAATCTGTTTCGCATAAGAAGGGTCAGTAATAATTTCCTGGTATCCTGTGATGGATGTATTGAATATCACCTCTCCAACAGCACTAGTGGTTGCGCCAAAAGCACAGCCTTCAAAAACAGTGCCATCTTCAAGTGCGAGTAATGCTCTTCTTGTCAACTCCAACTACACCACTGAGCAGTTGATTTGAGGTGAATAATCGTAATGCAATTCGTTTCTATCCTATTCATAACAAAGATTATTTCTTTGTATCAAATTAAAAATTCTGTTATTGTGTTCCGTACATGGATTACACCGAAGCGTTTCACCTCTGCGATTTCCCGCTACGTCTTCATCCAGTCAGCGAGTTAATCATGAATTACTACAACGAAGGGCGTATCAGCACGGCTGAATTTCTTCGTTTCTTCTCACTACCCAATTCTGACTACATCGAACTCGCTGCTTGCTACGTCAGCATGGTCATGGGGTTGGCGCCTTTCAGTTGATCTCTGCCAATCAGTTCAACCCTAGCACATCGGCCATATCATACAAGCCCGGTGGTTTTTCACATAACCACTCGGCAGCGCGCACTGCACCTAGAGCATAAGTCATTCTACTATTGGAGCGATGCGTAATTTCCACTCGCTCCCCTTCTCCTGCGAACATGACAGTATGGTCGCCGACAATATCTCCAGCTCTAATGGTTGAAAACCCGATGGTTTTTCGTTCTCTCGGCCCAGTTATGCCGTGACGTGCAAATACGCCATCTTCTTCTAATGTTCTGCTGAGTGCGCCCGCCACTACTTCACCCATCTTGAGAGCAGTGCCTGATGGAGCATCTACTTTGGCTCGATGGTGTGCTTCGATCACCTCGACATCAACAGTATCTCCGAATGCTTTAGCTGCTAATTCCAGCAGTTTCAAGCACAAGTTCACGCCAACGCTCATATTGGGTGCAGCGACTATCCGAATCGACTGTGAAGCTTCTTGAAGTTCCGAATTTTGATCACTTGAAAGTCCGGTTGTGCCAATTACTATTGCTTTGTTTGCATTAACACAAGCAGCAACATGCTCCATGGTTGCTTCAGGAGTCGTAAACTCAATTAACGTATCAAACGTGTCCGAATGAAATTCATCCGTGACTTTTACTCCTAATTCTCCTAAACCGGCAAGTTCGCCTGCGTCCATGCCAATGGTATCACTGCTGCTGTGTTCAAGCGCCAGTACTAATTTTGTATTTTCGGTCGAATGTACCGCTTGAACGAGTGTTCTGCCCATTCGTCCAGCTGTTCCTGAAATTGCGATATTTACCATTGGACTGTTCTGTTATGCGCTGCAGTAAAGTTTTGGTGTGGAAATCATTCAATTCTTAGAAGTCAAGATTCATAGCTCAGAACAATTATCTCAAATTATTGGATTTTCCTGCGTTTAATTACTGACTTCAAAGGTGTTGCTCGGATTTCATCAATGACAGTACCAGAGCGTGAGTTGAGCATTAGTGAAACTGCATTTGCCACGTCTTCTGGCTCGATAAAATTTTCTGGGTCTTCACCGTGTGTAAACTCGGCGCCGCTGTAAAATTCAGTTTTGACCATTCCAGGAACAACGATTCCCACATGTATTCCTTTCGGTGAGCATTCGTTTCTCAGTGATTTTGCAAGCCCCTGAATTGCGGATTTCGAGGCAGTGTAAACCGCACCACGTCGTCCTCCTGACAAGATTGAATCGGAACTGATAAATACAATATTGCCGTTGCATTTACTTTTCATCTGCGGTAAAAAAGCTCTTGCCAGGAAAATCTGTCCAGTAAGGTTGGTGTTTATCATTTGCTGAATCTGGTCAAAAGAAAACTCTTCCAAATTACCAAATCTGCCGTAACCTGCACAAAACACGATCGATGAAATTTCTGAATATTGTTCTGTTAGTTTAGGTAATTCAGTTTTCAGATTAGACAAATCTGACAAATCAAGTGAGATGGACGTAAAATTTTCAATCTCTGGATTTCCCATTTCAACCTGTCGCCTGGAAATTCCTAATACTGCATGCCCTTCTTTTAACAATCGTTGTGCAATGGCGAACCCGATTCCGGAGCTAACTCCTGTAACCAATGTAGTACAGTTCATTATGATTCACTCAAAATTTCAGCAGAGAAAATTCGTTTCTGGTCAATGTATCTATTGAGTTCCTGATAACACCAGTCCTTCATTTCTGAGTCTATCTGGCTGGGGTAGCTAATTTGCCCGTTTTGTTGGACAAAAGGCTGAGCGATGAATTTATCTTCCGGGTAGAGGCGTTCAATTTTTTTATAGAAATTCCTCGGTAGTCGAAACACGCCAACACTTACGGAATGCAGCAAATTCAATTCCAGATTTTCAAACAGATTTTCAAACAGGCTTCGATACTGGATTTTGTAATCAGATGCAAAAATCAGAGGATCAAAACGAAGTCCGATTTTCCAACCTCGTTCTTGAAGTCGTAGCATTGCCGCTAATCTCTTTTCAACTTGTGGCACTTTATGTTCCAAACTTGCAGAAATTCTATCGGGAGTCAAACTGAATGCTACAACGACATTGGGCAGTGGCTCACAGTCAAGTAAAGATCGTATCTGCGTGCTCTTGGTCCTGAGCTCCAGCCAACTATTGGTTCTCCATTTAACGGATTCCATCAAATATGCCGCGGCTCCGACAACTGGTTCCATTGCAAGGCTGTCGCAGTCATATCCAGAAAAAAACCAAACTTGCTCCTTGTCACCATGTTTTGAAGCCGCTAATTCAATTGCAGATGAAAAATCAGCGTAGTTTACAAACACTACATGATGTGCTGACTGATACATTCCTTGCAGAAAACAGTAACGGCAGTCGTATACGCAATTCAACATCATTGAAAAATAATAGTTGTACATTCCGCCTACTCCATAGCCATTTGGTGCAGGTAAAACATGACTGTCATGTTTACGGGCCAAAATCAAAGAAAGATTCTGTTTTTGAATTCGAAAATCCTGCCCCCGACGATTGAATATCTCGGTGTATCGTCTGCATTCGATTATGTCTGCTGCCGGAAATCGACTAACGATAGTATGCGTGAGCGGCTGCTCAAGCACTTCTGATTCTACATAAATTGCGTTGTACACAGTACCAGCCTACGATTTCCAGTATGTATCTAACTTGTTCCTAATGACCTGCATCACAGCTTTGGAATCCATGCAGTGCCGAACAAAATTCGATTCTACTGTAACGTCTAAATCCAAGACTTTGCATTTACGTAAAAGTCGATTCAGCAAGTGACGCTGGGTTACTGAAAACTTCCAGCGCTCGAGAAATGGTTCAGATAAATTACATTTTGATTCACGAGTCGAAAGGGATTCGGACAAGTTCTGAAGAATGCAACAGATTTGTTCAATTGCATAAACCTGAGTGTTGATTAAGTTAGAAACGTCTTGTCGTGTTAATGAAAGCGTAGATTTGTCTCTATTGTCTGAAACAACCTTGTAGCAATGTACGATTTCCACTGTCGATTGCTTGACAGCTGCCGAGTAGAACCCAAACGCTTCCATGTCATATCCAGTATCCTCCAGATACTGGGATTCAACTTCATCGACTGTAGTGACTTTACCAGTAGTGCAATTGAATTCACGGATAACTGGAGGATAGTGCATTTTACCTGTCGACCGATTTTCAATGACATTGGCCAGATAACCTTCCCCTACACTGCGTGATCCGTGACCTGCAATTCCAATGTTTAACCATGCTGTAGCATTATCGAACTGCTGAACATCTGCTAGGAAGTCAACGGAATTTCTGGAGTTTTCCTTTCCTATGCCACTGACGATTAGTGCCAGACGGTTATTTCTATAAATGGGAAAGTGTGTGCTATGAGATTTTTGTTTCCTTAACTGAAAGTGATGAATCAGTGGATAAGCCTCAGATTTCAGAGCGACAACCAGATTGACCTGCGAATGCATCCCTTAGACCTTTTCCAGAGTAAGGAAGCGAGAAAGTATTGACTCATAAATTGACACTTCTGTTGTCTTTCCCCGCTTGCGAGCCCCATTGAGATATATCTGTATTTTCTCGACAAGCACTTCAATCACCTTGTCCTGATATTCAAATCCAAGCTGGTTTGATTCAAGCAATTTGATCAGGGATGAAATTCGATAGCGATCCATTGCTGGATACGCTTTAGACAGTTGATCGATGTGTCCACCATATTTCACGACAAGTTGTTCATTTACAAAGCCAACTGGAAATTGGGAGGTGATTCTAAGCCACAAATCGTAATCTTCGCATACCGGGAGACTTTCATCAAAAACCCCCACCTTGTGGAATACTATACGATTGATCACAACAGCAGACGGAGAGACAACACACAATGGCAGGCAATGCAGGAAAATCCATCCTCCACTTTTAGCGTGCTTGACTTTCTGGTTTACTCGAACGCCATTGTGAATCCAGATTTCGTCACAATGACAAATCTGATATCCAGAATTTTCGTTCAACCACAAAGCTTGTTTTTCGAGTTTTTCTGGCTGCCATTCATCATCAGAATCAAGAAAGGCGACCCAGTCACTCCTGCAGTTGACGATGCCTTTGTTTCTAGCTGCACTGACACCTTGATGCTCTTGCCGAATGACTGTGACCTGCGGGTACTCCGATTGAAGCATGTCACTGGTTCCGTCAGTAGAACCATCATCGACAACAACAACCTGACTAGCCAGATAGGATTGGTTTAGAACTGACTCCAGTGCTCGACGAATTAGAGATTTTCGGTTGTAAACCGGAATGACGACCGAGAATTCTATCACCTTAGAGCAAATCTCGTATTGCGTCGCGTTCTTCGATCAACTCATTCTCCGTAATTTTCATCTTCTCTTTACTGTATGCGTTAATCTCAAGATCTTGAACGATTTCATACCCGCCATTTCGACATATTACTGGATAGGAGTAAATCAAACCTGAAGTAATTCCATATGAGCCATCGCTGGATATTGCCATACTTGTCCAATCTCCATCCTGTGTGCCTTGCATCCAAGTTCGAATATGATCAATTGCTGCTGATCCGGCCGAAGCCGCACTAGATAATCCTCTCGCTGCGATGACTTCTGCTCCTCTCTTTTGGACGGTCGGGATGAAACTTGAATCCATCCACTCTTGTCCAACTTTATCTAGTGCTGATTCGCCATCAACCGTTGCATGATGAAGATCAGGATATTGTGTTGCCGAGTGGTTTCCCCAGATTGAAACTCGGCGAACAGATGATGCAGGCTTTCCGGTTTTCGATGCAAGTTGACTGATTGCGCGATTGTGATCAAGGCGGGTCATTGCCGTAATCTGTGAAGCATCCAAACGTCGAACCTTGCTTGCCGTAATCAATGCATTGGTATTTGCAGGGTTTCCAACAACCAAAACTCGAACATCTCGGTTCGCATTTTCATCCAGTACAGTTCCTTGTGCGGTAAATATCGCCGCATTGGCTTGCAACAAGTCTTTTCTTTCCATTCCGGGACCTCGAGGGCGAGCTCCCACCATGAGCACAAATTCTGCATCTCCAAATGCAATTTCTGCGTTGTCTGTAGCAATAATACTTGTAAGTGTTGGAAATGCACAATCTTCAAGCTCCATTACCACGCCGGAAAGTGCGTCCATTGCCGGAGGAATGTCAAGTAACTGAAGTGTTACAGACTGATCTGCGCCCAACATATCTCCCGAGGCGATACGGAATAGCAGGCTGTAGCTTATCTGCCCTGCGGCACCTGTTACTGTTACTCTAACTGTGTTCTTCATGAATTTCTCCTTTCCGAAATCCTGATTTGCAAAATAAAAGATTTAGGCTATTAATGTGAATTTTCTAGTTACAAGTCAAAGTTTATGAATTTGATTATCTTTTGATGTCCGTCTGCCTGTACTTCGACTCTTTCTCTATAGTTGGACAATCCTTTACATTGTTGTCGCGAATCCTTTGAATTCGATATGCTACGGGTGGAATTGGTCAAAGTGGATTGACTGCCATAATCATTGTTGTTGTGTGCAGTTGGTTGACATCACTTTTCAAGCTGAAAAAACTTACTCGAATCAAGGCTACTGAAATCATTTGGCCATTGTTGGAACTTAAACCAGTGGTTTGAACACCACCTACAGCTGTTTGATTAATATCGCTAATTATTTCCCGTAGTGCAATCTCTATTCATATAGCTATCAGATTGAAATCTGTTTACTGCTTTTTTGATTGGCCGAAAGTTTCTGCCCCCGATGCTAAATATTCTAGTTCAGCCTTGGTTGAAGGGCGATCCAATATTTGATTGCGATGAGGAAATCGTCCGAATTTCTCAATGATTTCCTTATGCAAATTTGCATAAACCAAAGAGTCCTCAGCGCCATCTCTGTGAATCGGATTGTCAGCAACACGAATTAACAGTTCAAACATCCAAACCGATAAATTTTGCATTTCCAAATCTTCCGCATGCTGCAACGGCATATAGACAAACAACCTCTCAACAAATGACAATGATTCATGCATTCCCGTATCAATGGCCTTCAAAGTCAATCGCAACGCTTTGCTGTCATACGCGAATGCTTGAGGTGTGCCGCGATAGATATTTCTAGGGAATTGATCCAGGATTATGATCAAAGCCAATGTGCTTTTTGGCTGTTCTTCCAATTGTGACCCGCGACTGCTGGCTGCGAGTTCAAGATAGGATTCGAAGCGGTCTCTAATCTCTTCATCAAATGATTCTGAACTCATAAACCACAGTTCGCGGCGTTTTAGGTAGCTTTCTCTGCATTCCACGCTGTCAGCAAACCAGAAATCCAGGACATTTTTCACATTGATCTTCAAATTAACACCATAATCTGTCATTGCATACGCATTGGCGTTCCAACCGCAATCTTGCACATGTCTGCGATGGATGCTTGATTGGCAGCGATTTCCACTAAGCCAATAGAATTGATGTACCAAAACCCCTGACCAATCGCTACATCAGAAAATTTATCTGCGTAACTGAAATCAGTATTGCGGATGGTCACTGTATTTGACAGTTGTATGGAACTTCCTGAAACTCCTGTCATACAATTTCCAAAACTGTCAATATAAACTATCTCTTGTAGTTCAAACGGCCAGTCTCGGCTGTACATAAGAGTTTTCGATTGATCATATCTTTCCACCTGCAGACTGGCTTCTTCTTGTGCTAGTTTGACCGCAGCTGGAGCGAATATGTCTCTGCCATGAAACGTAGTGGATGAATTTGCATCAATTTCCGCAATTCGATAAATAGTCGGAATTTCGTTTGTAGAAAGCAGAATTCGAGAGAAAATTCCATTGTCCGGACCCACGTGCCACCTCAATCCTATTTTGAAACAAATAGGCTGTCGTTCACTGCCTACACTAGGGTCAACGATACCGACTATCACCGAAGAAGGAGGATAGTGCGTAACAAGAGCGTTCAGCAAGTATGCAGAACTGCGTACATCAAATTTCGGTAAATCATCTATTGCATTGATCACAGTCACTCTACTGTCGATCGAAGCAATTCGAGCGCATACCTGACCGGTATACATTGAACTCTTATAGTCAGTGCATAAGATGATCATGCAGGAGTGAAATGAACGTTAGGGACCGATATGGAATTATGTCCTGGTTCATTCAATAGAAGAATTTGTAACTTGGTTATTCCTCTTCTGCCCAAATTACGTCCGAATCAACCAGCTGTACATATGCCATAGGAGCTGCATCTCCGGTACGGTGTCCGCACTTTAGAATACGTGTATATCCACCTGGTCGCGCGCGATAACGTTCACCTAACGTGTCGAAAAGCTTTTGAACCATTTCATAGTCACGCAGTCTTGCGAATGCAAGTCGACGATTCGCGACAGAAGGATTCTTAGCAAGTGTGATCAACGGTTCAGCGAAACGTCTTAGCTCTTTCGCTTTCGGCACTGTAGTCCTGATCTGTTCATGACGAAACAGCGATGCAGCCATGTTCCTCATCATCGCAGAGCGATGACTGGAAGTTCTGTTCAAATGTCGTCCGGATTTGCGATGTCGCACGACTACTTACTCCCCTAATCTATCCAGTTCTGAAACTTCTCGGCGCAACTGCATTGGTGGCCAGTGTTCGAGTACTTGTCCAAGCGAGAGCCCCTGACCTGCCAACACATCCTTAATCTCTGTCAGAGATTTCTTGCCCAGATTCGGGGTTTTCAGCAAATCAGCTTCAGTCTTCTGAACAAGGTCGCCGACATAGTGAATTCTTTCCGCCTTCAGACAATTTGCCGATCGCACAGTAAGTTCAAGTTCATCTAATGGAGCCAGTAGTTTCTTATCAAACTGAGGCTCCTCTTCAACTTCGAACACCTCGACGGTTTCTTCGAGGTCAGCAAATACGCTGGTCTGTGTATGTAGAATTGTGGCAGCATAACGAACCGCATCCATAGGATCAATCGTGCCATTTGTTTCGATATTCAAAATCAATTTATCCAAATCGGTTCGTTTTTCGACACGTGCATTCTCAACCAGATATGACACTCGGCGAATTGGTGTGTAGTACGCATCAACCTTCATCTCTCCAATGGTGGTCGAAGAACTTGTGGCATCTGTATCAATTAATCGGTATCCTCGTCCGCGAGTTACTTTCATATCCATTGACAAGGCTGCACCTTCGAGCAAGTGTGCAATCACGAAGTCTTCGTCTACAATCTCGACATCATGCGTTAGTTCAATGTCCGCTGCAGTGACTACACAAGGGCCTTCTTTTCTCAACCGAAGTACTACTTCATCTCGTTCCTTGCCGACTATGCTGATCGCCAGATTTTTCAGGTTCATCAAAATTTCGATGACTTCCTCACGAACACCTTCAAGTACTGTAAATTCATGCAGAGCCCCCTCAATCTGCACCTCGGTAATTGCGGCTCCTGGCATAGATGACAGAAGAATGCGTCGAAGGGCATTCCCCATAGTATGCCCGAATCCCCTTTCTAGAGGTTCGAGTGTAATTTTGGCACGCTTGTTGTCGATTTGATCGACAGAAATACTGCGAGGAGTGAGAAAATCAAAAGTGTCGTACATGAATTTCCTTTGTAAGTTCCTTATTCAATACTAGTTATTTGGAGTAGTAACCGATGACCAACGTTTCGTTGACTTCACTCGGCAGTTCACTTCGTTCCGGTAAAGTCTTGTAGATTCCTCGAAAATTGGCTACATCAACTTCAATCCATGGCGGAAAGCCGAGTCTGTCAGCAATATCGAGTGAAAAAATCACTCGTTCCTGATTGCGGCTTTTTTGACGAATTTGTACTACATCCCCTGGCTTTACTTCATAAGAAGGAATGTTGACACGTTTATTGTTGACTTCTATCGAGTTGTGATTCACCAGTTGACGTGATTCCGCCCGAGTCACGCCAAATCCCATTCGATATACCACATTGTCCAATCGTGACTCCAATATCTGAAGCAGATTGACGCCCGTTGATCCCTGCCTTCTGGAAGCTTCCTTAAAATGTCGGCGAAATTGCTTTTCAAGCACTCCATATGTTCTTCGGAGTTTCTGTTTTTCACGCAACAGACGACCAAAGACAGTCACTCTGGCGCGCCGAGATGTCACTTTCTGTCCAGGGAGCTTTTCAAATCGACACTTGTCGGAAATTGATCGAAAATCGCCTCGGCGTTTCAATCCGAGATCGGATTGTTCGCGCCTTGCAAGTTTACATGTCGGTCCGGTATATCTAGCCATATTTCAGTTCCGGTCAAACTCTTCTACGTTTTGGTGGTCGACAGCCATTATGAGGAATTGGAGTGACATCCGTAATTCTGCTGACTTCCAGGCCTGCAGCATTCAGTGCTCGAACCGCGGAATCTCGCCCTGGCCCTGGTCCGCTAACTTCAACGTCAATGTATTTCATTCCCATATCTATGGCACTCTTTGCACAGTCTTCGGATGCCATCTGAGCTGCAAATGGCGTGCTTTTACGTGACCCTTTGAAATCCATTTTGCCTGCAGTAGACCAGCAAAGTACGTTGCCCTGCCTGTCGCTAATTGTCACAATCGTGTTATTGAACGACGCATGAATATGCGCTATTCCTTCACTGACTGTGCGTTTAATTTTCGTTTTACGTTTTCGAGATCGTGTTTTTGCCACTTCAGCACCTTATTTCTTAATGGGTCTGCGTGGACCTTTGCGAGTTCTCGCATTGGTGGATGTTCGCTGCCCTCTTACCGGCAGTCCGCGCCGGTGTCGTATACCTCGATAACACCCTAGGTCCATCAACCGCTTGATATTCATTGAAACTTCTCTTCTGAGATCACCTTCAATCTGATACTTCGCGACTTCTGCTCGAAGTTTTTCTGCTTCTTCATCAGTGATGTCACGAACCTTCTTAGAAGGTTGAATCTGTGCATTTCCGCAAATGACTTCCGCGGTGTTAATGCCGATTCCGTAAATTGAAGTCAATGCGATTCGAATATGCTTCTGTACCGGTAAATTAATTCCTGCTATACGCGCCAAATTGCTACTCCTCGGTTAGCGATAATCATGTATGACATCTTTTGAACATTCGCAATTGTGTGCCCTTGTTAACCCTGACGTTGCTTATGACGTGGGTCTGAACTGCAATTCACTCGCAACACACCATTCCTTTTGAAAATTCTACAGTTACGACAAATTTTCTTGACTGACGCTCTCACTTTCATATCAGTTCTCCGTTGAGTTATCGGGTGATGCCCAGTCCACCGGATATGGCAGACTTTTTCAAAAGGCTTTCATATTGTCTCGACATCAGATGCGATTGCACCTGAGCAATCAAATCAAGCATAACGACGACAATGATTAACAGCGAAGTTCCTCCAAAATAGAAAGGCACACTCCACTGAACAACCAAAAACTCTGGAATCAGACAGACTACCACCAGATAAATCGCACCTGCTAGTGTCAATCGAGACACTACCGTATCAATGTATTTGATTGTTTGCGAACCAGGCCGTATGCCAGGAATGAATGCTCCAGATTTTTTTAGATTGTCGGCCATATCTTTCGGACTAAACACCAGAGCGGTGTAAAAGAAACAGAAAAATACAATCAATCCTGCATACAACAGCATGTATATCGGTTGCCCAGGTCCGATTCTTGTCGCAATGTCCTGCAGCCATCCCATGCCTTCTGACTGGCCAAACCAGCTGCCGAGACTCACAGGAAACAAGATTATGCTGGATGCAAAAATCGGCGGTATCACACCCGCCATGTTGATTTTTATCGGCAGATGGCTGGTTTGACCGGCCAGCATTTTTCGGCCCTGTTGCCGCTGTGCATAATTTACGGTTATTCTCCTTTGTCCGCGCTCGAAGAATACCACGCACCCAGTGATGAATATTGCACCTACGAAAAGAAGAAGAACTCCAAGAGGCGAGAACGCACCGGTTCTAGCCAGCTCTAAGGTGCCCGCCACTGCTGAAGGTAAACCTGCAACAATACTGGCAAAGATCAGCAATGATATTCCGTTACCTATACCACGTTCGGTAGTCTGCTCGCCAAGCCACACAAGAAACATGGTTCCGGTCACAAGACTCGCAACAGTCGTTAACTTGAATCCGATTCCAGGTGTTAGCACGACTGCACTGCCGCCTGCGACTTGACCTTCAATTGCAATCGCAATTCCCAGTCCTTGGAATGTTGCAAGCAAAACGGTTCCATAGCGTGTGTATTCAGTTATCTTTCTTCGTCCTGATTCGCCTTCTTTTTTCAGTTGCTCGAGCTGCGGAATTACCGCACTCATCATTTGCATAATGATCGATGCTGAAATATAGGGCATGACGCCAAGTGCAAAAACCGACAGCCTGGACAATGCACCGCCAGAAAATACATTAAAAATGTCAACAATGGACCCGCGCGTCTGCTCAAATAATGCGGCGACTGCTACCGGGTCCACTCCTGGGACCGGTACGTGTGTGCCCAGCCTGAATACAACCATTGCACCAAGAATGAAGAGTATTCTCATTTTTAACTCACTCAGAGTTCCAAGACTCGGGAGTCGTCGTGATGGTTTGGGCGCTGCCACTGTATTATTCCTCTACAATTTTGCCTTTTGCGGACTCAATCGCTGAACGCGCACCAGCCGACAATAGAAGTCCTTTTACCTTTACGCTTTTTTTGAGTTCGCCTGAAGCGACCACTTTAGCCTGGAGTGCGTTCTTGGAAATTATTCCGCTTTTCTTCAATGTTTCGATATCCACTATTTTGCCAGCAAATTTTGCAAGATCGTCTAATCTGACTTGTGCAGTTAAATTCGTTGTCAAGGAATGGAACCCGCGTTTGGGCAACCGACGCTTGATCGGCATCTGTCCACCCTCAAACCCAGTTCTGACGCCGCCGCCCGAGCGGGAATTCTGACCTTTGTCGCCGCGTCCACAAGTACTTCCACGCGTTGACCCTGCGCCTCGTCCAACTCGTTTTCGCTTTCTTCTTGCTCCTGGTGAGCTGCTTAGAATAATTCGATCTTCCATCAATTTACCTCTTCGCACTCGACCATGTAGGAAACCTTGCGAATCATGCCTCGAACCTCTGGGGTATCCTCAAGTTCACGAATGTGATTCATTCGACGTAATCCCAATCCGCGCACACAAGCTTTGTGGCTTTTCAAACGGCCATTCATGCTACGAACCAGCTTGACTCTTATTTTTGCCTGTTTTTTCTTAGCCATGTTTCAACACTTCAACTGACTTTTCCTTCAGAAAATTTCATAGATTTTTTTAGAGCGTTTTGCTGCAATCTCTTGTGGGCTGCGAATAGACTGGAGTCCATTCACTGTTGCTCGTGCAACGTTTATTGCATTCGTTGTCCCAACTACCTTGGCCAGTACGTCACGAACTCCCGCGAGTTCGAAAATCAATCTCATGGTATCCCCTGCGATAATTCCTGTTCCGGTAGACGCTGGCCGCATGACGACTTTAGCTGCTCCATGTTTTCCGATAATCGGATACTGCAGTGTTCCATTTTTCAAGTGAATTCTGACCATATTGCCACGAGCATTTTCAAATGATTTTTGTGCTGCCAACGGGACTTCTCGGGCTTTGCCGATTCCTATGCCAACACGACCATCGCCGTCTCCAACAACTGTCAGTGCAGAAAATCCGAAAATTCGTCCACCCTTGACAACTTTGGCAACACGACGAACATGGATCAATTGCTCCTTAATTTCGTCTCGAGCCAGATTATTATGTTCACTAATAGCCATGATTTACTTATTCCTATATTAGATTGTCAGTCCTGCTTCTCGAGCAGCATCCGCGAGCATTTTTACTCTTCCGTGGTATCGATGTCCTGAGCGGTCAAAGCCAATCGATTCGATTTTTGCATATTTAGCACGTTCTGCAATTTGCGTGCCAACGAGTTTTGCAGCCTCCACATTACCGCCGTATTTCAGTTGTTTACGCAGTTCCGGTTCTGTGGATGAAGCACTCACAATTGTACGATCCCCTTCCGGCGAAATTATCTGTGCATAAATATGTTGCGCGGAGCGATATACGCACAATCGATGTTTTCCGTGCAATTTCAATCGTGCACGGGTCTTTTTAGCTCTGCGTAACCGGTTACTTTTCTTATTGCTCATTTTCTAACCAACACTCTTAGCCTGTTTTCTACGAATTCTTTCATTGGAATACCGCACTCCCTTACCTTTATATGGTTCTGGGGGTCGCATTCTACGTAAATCGGCAGCAACTTGACCAACAACCTGTTTGTCAATACCTAGCACCGTGAGTTCGACCTGCGAACTGGATTCAGACTTGATTTCAAAAGTGACTCCGTCCGGCGCCTGATAGGTAATCGGGTGTGAATATCCAAGCGACAGAACTAAATTGGATCCATCCACCTGTGCTCGATAACCAGTGCCGACCAAAGTCAAGTCAATCTGAAATCCAGTGCTGACCCCTGCAACCATATTGTTGACTAGTGAACGAATTGTTCCGGACATAGCACGTGACTTGACGCTGGAATTCCGAGCTTTTACCACAACACTATTTTCTTCGCTGGAAATTTTCACTAGCGGATGTAACGCCATATCCAGACTTCCTTTGGGGCCCTTGACTGCAATCATGCCTCCAGATAAATCCACCTGAACATCACTTGGGATTGCTACAGGCTCTTTGGCAACTCTTGACACAATTCTAATCTCCATCTAACTAACCGTGCAGATCACTTCACCGCCGACGCCGCTCGCTTTAGCTTCCTTTGCCGTTACAACACCCTTTGACGTGGAAATAATTGCTATGCCCAAACCCCCGCTGACTGAAGGGAAATCGTCAATTCCTCGATATATTCGTCTTCCGGGTTTACTGACTCGGTCAATGCTCTCAATCACTGGGCGCCCCTGATAATATTTCAGCTTAATATGCAACTTCTGTTCGTCTAATTCGGCATCATAGTCGAGAATGTAACCTTCCATTTTCAGCACTTTCGCAATCTCAGATTTTACTCGCGAAAGAGGCATGGAAACACTGACGCGTTTCGCATGTTGTGCATTGCGAATTCGAGTCAGCATATCTGCAATCGGGTCAGTCATTGACATATGAAATCTTCTCCGTCAGTGTGTGTTCGAGATTTAACCGCATTACCAACTCGCCTTGGTTACACCAGGGGCTTCACCCTGCATGATGATTTCTCGCAATTTGTTTCGCCCCAATCCGAATCTGCGGTAGTATCCCCTTGGCCGCCCAGTCAGTCCGCAACGATTTCGTTGTCGGATTTTGCTGCTATCGCGAGGCAGTTTTTGCAATTCCATCACTACCTGCATTCGTTCTTCCAAGGTCAGCGAGGGGTCGATCACTCTTTGTTTTATTGCAGCCCTGCGCTCGATAAATTTCTTCACCATGTATTGTCTTTTGACTTCACGAGCCAACATTGATTTTTTTGCCATCTCTAGTTCTGCCTCAATGGAAAATTAAAGCCTCTCAACAGTGCTTCTGCCTCTTCGTCATTGACTGCTGATGTGGTAATGGTAATATCCAGACCGCGAATAACATCCACGCTGTCATAGTTAATCTCTGGAAACACAATTTGTTCCTTGATACCGAATGAATAATTTCCTCGACCGTCAAAAGACTTTGCCGACAGCCCGCGAAAATCTCGAATTCTTGGTATTGCAATGGAAATCAATCGATCCAGAAATTCATACATTCGCTCTCTTCTCAGAGTCACCATACATCCGATTTCAAATCCTTCCCTAATCTTAAATGCTGCGATCGCTCGTTTGGCTTTTGTTACAACGGCTTTTTGACCTGCAATCATCTCTAGGTCGCCGCGGGCGTTAGGAATCAGATTTTTATCCTTTTTTGCAACCGCATCTCCTACTCCCATGTTCAGGGTAATTTTCGTTATCTTGGGTACTCGCATGGAATTCTCATAGGCAAACTGTTCCTTCAATTTTTGAAACAGTTCTTCCTTGTAAAATTTTTCGAGTCTGGTAAGTTCAGCCATTCGTCATTTACCTAATTCAATACTTCGCCATTCGATTTGAAGTAGCGAACTTTGGTTCCATCTCCTAAATTTCGGAATCCAATTCGATCGCCTTTTCCTGTTGCAGGATTGTACAAAGCTAGATTCGACAGCCGTATCGGCGCTTCCTTGGATAGGATACCGCCAGCCTGATTGGCATTCGGGTTCGGCCTAGTGTGACGCTTCACGATATTGACGTCATTTACCCGAGCGCGCAATCCGTCTGAGGAAATATCGAGGACCGTGCCGCGTTTACCGCGATCTTTCCCCGCAATGACGATCACATCATCTCCTTTTCTAATCTTTTTCATAATCGTAGATTAAATAACTTCCGGTGCAAGCGATACGATGCGCATAAATTTTTCTGTTCGCAACTCACGTGTTACCGGGCCGAATATTCTTGTTCCAACCGGCTGCAACTGTGCGTTCAGAAGGACGACAGCATTCCGATCAAAGCGAATCAAAGAACCATCGGATCGCCGTACGCCTTTCTTAGTTCGCACGACGACTGCAAAAAAAACATCGCCCTTGCGTACTCGACTGTTTGGAATCGCTTCCTTAATTGTGATCCGAATAACATCACCGATTCCTGCATATCGACGCTTGGAACCTCCAAGCACTTTGATGCACTGAACTCGTTTGGCTCCACTGTTATCAGCCACTTCAAGCATACTCTGCATTTGAATCATGATGAAGCTTCTCCTAAATTCAACCAGAACCGTTTCCTAAAATTTTCACCAGCCGCCAGCTCTTTTTCTTGGACAATGGCCGGCATTCCTGAATCAGAACTTTGTCATTCTCCTTACAGCTATTGTCTTCATCGTGTGCATAAAGCTTTGTGATCCGCTTGACGAATTTTCTATAAAGCGGATGGGCAACTTTTCTCTCGATCAGTACAGTAATTGTCTTGTCCATTCGGGCACTGACAACGACACCTGGAACCGTACGGGATTTTCCTGTCTCAGACTGCATTCATTCACTCACTATTTTGTTTCTCATTAAGAATTGTTTTTATCCTTGCAATATCTTTTCGGTCTTCCTTGATTCTAGCTGTGTTCGCGATTTGTTCAGTAATTTTCTGAATTCGAGTTTTCAGTTGAGAACGTCTTAGTTCCAGCAGCTGTTTCTTCAAATCCTCGCGAGTCCTAGCACGAAGTTCATTTGCAGCAATCATTACAATCCCTGTCGTTTTGAGAACGTGGTACGTACGGATAATTTCGCGCCAGCCCGACGAAAGGCTTCACGGGCCATAGTTTCAGTAACCCCTTCAATCTCATAAAGCATGTGCCCAGGCTTGATTACGGACACCCAGTACTCGGGATTTCCTTTTCCTTTACCCATACGCACTTCCAAGGGTTTCTTTGATACAGGTTTGTCCGGAAAAATTCGAATCCAAAGTTTGCCGCCACGTTTCACGTAACGGTTTATGGCTCGACGACCTGATTCAATTTCTCTGGCAGTGATTCGGCCTCGCGTAGTCGCCTTGAGTCCAAAGTCTCCAAAACTGACAAGATTGCCTCTTGTCGCCAGACCTCGATTTCTGCCCTTTTGCTGTTTACGATATTTTGTTCGCTTCGGCTGTAACATAATTTTTCAATTAGATTATGCTTCTTTAGCAGGTTTGTCAGTTTCTAATGAAATTCCACGTTTGTCCTGGAATACTTCACCGGTAAATATCCATACTTTAACGCCAAGCACTCCATATGTTGTGTGTGCTTCTGCCAAACCGTAATCTACATTGGCTCGAAAGGTGTGCAAAGGCACTCTACCCTCGCGATACCATTCAGTACGGGCAATCTCAGCCCCATTCAGCCTGCCGGCAATCATCACTTTTACGCCAAGCGCACCGACTCTAATGGAATTCTGCACTGCACGCTTCATTGCACGGCGGAACATCATGCGTTTTTCCAGTTGCTGGCAGATGTTTTCTGCAACCAGTTTCGCATTCAGATCGGGCTTACGAATCTCTTCGACGGAAACCGTTACAGGTGCACCGTTGATTTCTGTCAACTGGCGCCTCAAATTGCCAATGTCTTCCCCTTTCTTGCCGATTACAGTCCCAGGTCTCGCAGTGTGGATGACCACTTTCATGTTCTGTGCCGGTCGTTCAATCGTAATATCACTGATTGCAGCATTCGACAGCTTCTTGCGAATGAAGTCTCGAACACGTAAATCTTCTCTCAGATTACGTGCATAAGTGCTGCCCGTGGCATACCATCGTGAGTTCCAATCGGACGTGATACCCAGTCGAATACCAACCGGATGTACTTTCTGACCCATACTCTATCTCTCCGTTATTCGTCTGATACGACGATCGTAATATGACTGTTTCTCTTCAGAATTCGATTGACTCGACCTCTAGCCCTAGGGCGCCATCGCTTCAACATTTTCGATTGATCTACAAAAGCCGAATGAACATAAAGTTCATCAATATTCGCATCGTTATTGGTTTCAGCGTTGGCAATTGCTGAATCAAGTGTTTTCAACACCAATTTGGCGGCCTTTTTTGTGCTGAACGCCAATACATCTCGTGCCTGTTCTACCTGAAGGCGGCGAATTTGATCCACAATCAAGCGACACTTATACGGTGATGACCGAACATAACGTGAAACTGCCCTGACCTGCACTTCTATCGTCTCCTATCTTGCCTTCCGATCCGCAGCATGCCCTTTGAACGTTCGCGTTGGTGCGAACTCTCCAAGTTTATGACCAACCATATTCTCAGTAATCAGTATCGGCACGTGATGACGTCCGTTGTGAACAGCTATCGTAAGCCCGATGAAATCCGGCATGATGGTTGATCTCCTAGACCATGTCCGAATTGGTTGCCGGCGGTTCTTTGCGCGTGCTTCCTGAACTTTCGCCCATAGGAAATGGTCTACGAACGGGCCTTTTTTGACTGATCTGCTCATTTGAATGCCTCGCTCTCTATCTTCGTTTAATGGAACGTCGAATGATCATGTTGCCAGTTCGCCGATTGCGACGTGTGCGATACCCTTTGGTCGGAACTCCCCAAGGTGAAACCGGATGGCGGCCACCAGAAGTTCTTCCTTCACCTCCTCCATGCGGGTGATCTACTGGATTCATGGCAACGCCGCGAACAGTCGGGCGGATTCCACGCCAGCGTTTGGCGCCGGCTTTGCCAAGCTTGCGCAATCCATGTTCTTCATTGCCTACTTCGCCTATCGTAACTCGACAATCCAGATGAATCTTTCGCACCTCTCCAGAGCGCATTCGCATCAGTGCATACTTGCCTTCACGTCCGAGAAACTGCGCCGAAGTACCCGCAGATCTTGCGATTTGCGCACCTTTTCCGGGCTTCATTTCAATGCAGTGGACGGTGGTACCCTGTGGCACCCGATTCAATGGCAATGCATTTCCCGGTGTGATCGGAATATCGGTCCCTGATTGCAGCTCAGATCCAACTTTCAATCCCCTTGGAGCAACGATATAACGTCTTTCCCCATCTGCGTATAACAGCAAAGCGATATTCGCACTACGATTCGGATCGTATTCAATCCGTTCGACTTTTGCCACTACGCCATCCTTGTCACGTTTGAAATCAATAACTCGATACTGCCGCTTGTGCCCACCACCACGATGGCGAACTGTGATGCGTCCAACATTGTTTCGACCATTGGTTTTCCGCAGTGGCTCAAGAAGTGGGCGATGAGGCGCTCCTCGGTATAACTCCAAGTTTTCCACCTTGACCATTCCACGTCGGCCGGGCGTCGTCGGATTTTGCTTTACGAGTGTCATTTTGAAAAAAATCTACGAATCAAGTGTTTGAGTAAAATCAATGTCGTCATCCGCATGCAATCGAACATAAGCTCTACGTCGGTCCGATTTCCTTCCCATAGTTTGCCCGAATCGTTTTTTCTTGCCTTTTCTGTTCAATACCTGAACTGAAAGCACACGAACCTTAAACAGCTTTTCAACCACTTTTTTTATTTCCGGCTTCGTAGCACTACGATCGACTTCCAATACGATCTGATTGTGAAATTCTCCAACAATCGTGCTCTTCTCTGACACCACCGGATAACGAATCACTTCGTACAATCTTTCTTCGTTCATTGCAGCCACTCGTCTACCGCTTTTACGGCACTTTCAGTCATCAGCAGTTTTCTGCATGCTACTGCATCCGCTGGATTTAGCATCGACGGATCGATGACATGAACATTCGGAATATTACGCGTTGCCAGATACAGATTGTCCGTGACATTGTCATCAACTATCAATGCTGACTTGCAGTTCAAACTCACAAGCCAATTCATCATTTCCTTTGTTTTTGGAGAGTCTAGCTCCAAGTGGTTTGTGACAACCAAATTTCCTCGTCTTCTGATTTCAGACAAAATCGACCGCATTGCAACTCGATATGATTTACGGTTCACTTTCTGCGTATAGTCTCGTGGTACCGCAGCAAAGACCTGACCACCGCCTCTGAGCAGTGGACTACTCCTCGTTCCAGCTCTCGCTCTTCCCGATCCTTTCTGCCGAAAAGGCTTCGCACCGCCACCACGTACCGCAGCGCGATTTTTTTTTGCATGCGTGCCCGCCCGACCAGTGGCCTGAAACGCAATTGTTACCTGATGTACAAGGGCGTTGTTGAATTTTGCGTCAAAATTTTTGTCGGACACTTCAATTGATTTCTCCGTTGCCCCCTGTTTGTCAAACACTTCCAACTGCATATTATTTTTCCTTTTAATTCGCTGGAGACTTCGTTTTGATTGCAGCTGTAACGATGATGTCCGAGTTTCTTGCACCGGGTATGGCGCCCTTGATGAGCAGCAAAGATCGCTCCTCATCTATTCGTACAATTTCAAGATTCTGCTGGACTTTTTTTTCATTACCGGAGTGACCGGCCATTTTCTTTCCTGGAAACACTCGACTCGGAGTTTGATTCTGTCCGATTGACCCAGGTTTCCGATGCGCTTTTGAATTTCCGTGTGTAGCACGACCACCGCCGAATCCATAACGTTTCATAACACCCGTAAATCCCTTACCGATTGAAGTTCCCTTAACGTCCACTTTCTGGCCAGGCTGAAATTGAGTGACGTTAATACTGTCTCCAGTGCTATACATTGAAGCTTCTTCCGAAGACAGACGAAATTCCCATAGACCGCGTCCCGGTTCTATTCCCGCCTTGCCATATTCTCCTTGCAAAGGCGCACTGACATGTTTCTTCGTAACGATACCGGCTGTAACTTGAACCGCACTATATCCGTCTTTCTCTTTCGACTTTACTCGTGTGATGCGATTTGCCTGCACTTCTACCACTGTAACCGGAATTGAAACACCGCTTTCGGAAAAGACTCGTGTCATTCCTAGTTTTGTTCCTACTAACCCTACCGGCATGATGATCTTCTCCGCTTGTCTTCCTTAGCGCAGCTTAATCTCTACATCGACACCGGACGGAAGGTCCAATTTCATCAATGCATCGATTGTTTTGTCAGTCGGTTCAACAATATCCATGATTCGCTTGTGCGTTCGAATTTCAAACTGATCACGAGCTTTTTTATCTGCATTCGGTGAACGAAGCACGGTATATCTCTCGATTTTCGTTGGCAGGGGAATCGGCCCCCTCACGATGGCGCCGGTGCGTTTAGCGGTCTCGACAATTTGCAAGGCAGAATTGTCAATCGATCGATGATCGAACGCTTTCAATCGAATACGGACCTTGTGTCCATCTACGGTTCTTGCAGCCGGTGTTGCCATTACTCTACATTTCTACTGTGGTGTTGATGAGTTACTTCAAGATCTTGGAAACGACACCGGCGCCGATAGTTCGGCCGCCTTCGCGTATCGCGAAACGCAAACCTTCTTCCATCGCAATCGGCTTGATCAGATTTCCTGTCAAATGTACATTGTCTCCGGGCATCACCACCCGAATGTCGCCCGGCAACACCACCATTCCAGTCACGTCCGTGGTGCGGAAATAGAACTGCGGACGATAACCGGTAGAGAAGTGCTTGTTTCGACCCCCTTCTTTTGCCGACAGCACATACACTTCGGCCTCGAATTCAGTATGTGGCGTTATCGATCCCGGCTTCGACAGCACCTGGCCTCGTTCCACCTGATTCTTCTTGGTGCCGCGCAGCAGAATGCCGACGTTGTCGCCCGCTCGACCTTCATCCAGCAGCTT
Organism: Arenicellales bacterium; assembly: GCA_965219265.1. GTDB lineage: Bacteria > Pseudomonadota > Gammaproteobacteria > Arenicellales > JAJDZL01 > JAJDZL01. The sequence goes on along the minus strand of OZ244730.1, from coordinate 1,217,361 downwards.
GCGGAACATCTCCACCCCGGTTGCCACAGTCTTGTCCGTTTCGCGCAGTCCAACCATCTCAACCGAATCGCCAACTTTCACAATGCCGCGCTCGATTCGGCCGGTCACCACCGTGCCGCGCCCGGATATTGAGAACACATCCTCCACTGGCATCAGGAAGTCACCGTCAATCGCACGCTGCGGTTCTGGAAAGTAGTCGTCCAGAGCCTGTGCCAGCTTCAGAACCGACTCGGTGCCCAGCTCGGTCTCCTGACCCTCCAACGCATGCAGCGCACTGCCCGTGATCACCGGCGTGTCATCACCCGGAAATTCATACTCGCTCAATAAATCGCGCACCTCAAGTTCCACCAGCTCCAGAATGTCCGGATCGTCCACTGCATCGGCCTTGTTCAGATATACCACAATGTGCGGCACTCCGACCTGACGGGCCAGCAGCACGTGCTCGCGGGTCTGCGGCATGGGGCCGTCCATGGCCGATACCACCAGCACTGCACCATCCATCTGCGCTGCGCCAGTGATCATGTTCTTTACGTAGTCTGCATGACCCGGACAGTCCACGTGCGCGTAGTGCCGTGCTTCGGTCTCATATTCGACATGTGCGGTGGCTATGGTTATGCCCCGTTCGCGTTCTTCCGGTGCGTTGTCGATATCGTCAAACGCCTTGACTTCACCACCGTATTTTGCTGCCAATACCTGGGTGATGGCTGCCGTCAGCGTGGTCTTGCCATGGTCAACATGACCAATCGTGCCGACATTTACATGCGGCTTGGTTCTTTCGAATTTTTCTTTCGCCACTCTAATTCACTCAATCGAATTGAAATGTAAAAAATGAGTCTGTCAACTCGCCATTTTCAAAGTTACGCCTGCTTCTCGAAGAGATACAGGCATATATGCGTCAAACTCCATCGTATAGGTCGCTCTACCCTGCGTCAACGAACGCAGTGTAGAAACATAGCCAAACATTTCGATTAACGGCACTCGAACGCGTATCACCTTGCCACTAGCTACGTCTTCAACTGCCTCAATTATTCCCCTACGGAAGTTCAGATCACCGGTAACTAACCCCAGATACTCCCGAGGCGTAACAACTTCCACCGACATGAAAGGCTGCAAAAGTTGTGGATGTGCCCGTAATGCACCGTCTCGAAATGCCTGAGTACCTGCATATCGAAATGCCTGTTCAGAAGAATCCACTTCATGGAACGAACCATCGTACAAAGTCGCTTTGACATCGACCACAGGATAACCAGCGATAACACCAGACCCCATCGCATCTTGGATCCCTTTCCTGACTGCCGGAATGAATTCTTTCGGTACGGCACCGCCAACAATCTTATCTACGAACTCAAACCCACCGCCTTGCTCGAGAGGTTCCAGTTTAATGAAGATATGCGCATATTGACCCCTGCCTCCAGTCTGACGCACGTGTCGAGTTTCCTGTTCAATGGTTGTGGTGATTGTTTCACGATAAGCAACCTGAGGTTGTCCGATATTCGCTACAACATTGAACTCACGCCGCAGGCGATCAATAATAATTTCCAGGTGTAATTCACCCATTCCTGAAATGATCGTCTGACCAGATTCGGAATCTGTATGTACCTTGAACGACGGATCCTCTTTCGATAACTTGCCTAGTGCTGTCGCCAGTCGATCCTCGTCCGCTTTGGTTTTTGGTTCTACCGCCTGAGATACGACCGGATCTGGAAATTCCATTTGCTCAAGAGCAATTTCGCCACCGCGTTCACAAATCGTATCGCCTGTTGAAACGTTCTTCAGTCCGACAGCTGCAACAATATCTCCAGCTCTGATCTCCTTGATTTCCGCCCGCTCGTTCGCGTGCATCAGCAACAAGCGACCAATACGTTCTTTTCGGCCAGTTGTTACATTGATCACAGAATCTCCCGATTTCAGCGTTCCGGAATAGGCTCTCAAAAATACCAGTTGCCCTACAAATGGGTCGGTCATGATTTTAAAAGCAAGTGCGGCAAACTTCTCTGAATCATCAGGCAACCGCTGTTCTGACTTGCCACTTTGCTGATCAACCGTACCCAAAATCGGCGGAACTTCCGTCGGATTGGGAAGGTAATCAATAACTGCATCCAGCAGCAATTGGACGCCTTTATTTTTAAATGCCGATCCGCAGAATACAGGAACGATTGCATTGCTGATCGTCAAAGCAGCAATGCCTTCACGAATTTGATCTTCATCGAGCGTACCTTTTTCCAACCACACATCCGTCAACTCGTCATTCGCTTCGGCGGCCACTTCAACCAGTTTTTCGCGCATGGTTTTGGCTTGCGCAACAAGGTGCTCTGGAATTTCTTTCAAGAAGTATCTGGCTCCCATCGTGCCTTCATCCCAATACCAGGCTTTCATCGTGACAATGTCGACAATGCCGGAAAATATTTCTTCTGCCCCAATTGGCAATTGCATAGGAATTGCTTTCGCACCCAGGTACTTGTGAATCTGCTTCGTTACATTTTCAAAATCTGCACCGGGTCGATCCATCTTGTTTACAAAAATCAGACGAGGAACTCCATACCGATCAGCCTGACGCCATACAGTTTCGGTCTGAGGTTCGACCCCGCCAACTGCACAAAGCACAGTAATCGCACCATCAAGAACTCGCAATGATCGTTCAACTTCGATGGTGAAATCGACATGCCCTGGTGTATCAATAATATTGATACGGTGCTCGCCGAACTCCTCTCTCGCACCTTTCCAGAAACAAGTAGTCGCAGCCGAGGTAATCGTGATTCCTCGCTCCTGCTCCTGCTCCATCCAATCCATGACAGTCGTACCTTCATGCACTTCTCCAATTTTGTAAGAAATGCCGGTATAGAACAGAATTCTTTCCGTCGTAGTCGTCTTACCCGCATCGATGTGCGCCATGATGCCGATATTTCTGTAACGCTTTAATGGTGTTTTCCGTACCATTTCGAATTCATTACCCAGTGATCGTTCTAGTATCTAAAATGGGAGAAAGCTTTATTCGCTTCTGCCATCTTGTGGGTGTTTTCGCACTTTTTAAATGCTTCCCCCGCTTTGTTGGAGGCTTCTACCAATTCTGCAGCCAGTCTCAACGCCATGGATTTTTCTCGACGCTTTCTGGCCGCTTCAATAATCCATCGAATTGCCAGTGCGTTTCTACGGATTGCCCGCACTTCGATCGGCACCTGATAGGTGGCACCACCAACTCGGCGACTTTTTACTTCCACTGTGGGTCGAACATTTTCCAATGCTTCTTCAAAGACTTCGAGAGGCTGTCCAACACCTTTGCCAGAAATTTCATCAAATGCCCGATACAGTATCTTTTCAGCAATGGATTTCTTTCCATCCAGCATCAATGCGTTGATGAACTTCGCTACCGCGACCTCATGATATTTGGGGTCTGGCAAAATCTTTCTCTTGGGTACCAATCGTCGTCTTGGCATGATTTCGTCTTCTAATCAGCGTGAATCTGTAAAAATCTCGTCGTCAAGCTCTAGGGCGCTTCGCACCATACTTTGAGCGTCCCTGCCTTCGGCTATCAACACCGGAAGCATCCAGCGCACCTCTAACGGTGTGATAACGAACGCCTGGAATATCCTTCACCCTTCCCCCACGAATCAACACCACCGAGTGCTCTTGTAAATTGTGACCTTCACCGCCGATATAGGTAGTTACTTCATATCCATTCGTCAATCGGACACGTGCAATCTTACGCAACGCAGAGTTCGGCTTTTTCGGTGTAGTGGTATATACACGAGTGCAAACTCCACGCTTTTGCGGACAAGCCTCAAGTGCTGGCACATTCGACTTTTTAGTCTGCTTTTTTCGCGGTTTGTTAATCAGTTGATTTATCGTCGGCATTGTCTAGTACAGCCAAAGTAGTAATCGAAAACCTGTTCATTAAGAAAAAGACAGACCGTGTCCGATCTGTCCTGTTGGTTAACTGCTGGCATGGCAGTTAACCATTAACCACGTAATATTAGCCTATTTTCAGGAAAAATTCAAATCGAATCTAATAATTCTGAAAAATTTTTCAGTATTGTTGCACGCTGGAATCAACCTCTAAATTTTCGCCAACCCAATTTCGAAAGCATTGTCATCCAGTGTGACCAGACCTTCGTCTTCAGCAACTGCTTCGTCGCTCTTCTCAGCATCTTCGAACATTCTCGAGAACTCTTCCGCTTGCAGGCTTTCCTGCCGACGCTGGCGTTTCCGTTCTTCGTGATGAACCAAACCGGTTCCGGCTGGAATCAGTCGTCCAACGATGACATTCTCTTTCAGCCCCCGTAAATTGTCCACCTTACCGTTTACTGAAGCATCCGTCAAAACCCGCGTGGTCTCCTGGAATGATGCAGCCGAGATAAAGGACTCAGTCATCAGTGATGCCTTAGTAATACCTAACAGCACTCGAACCGCAACAGCTTCCTGTTTCTGTGGGTCTGCGCCACTTTCATTCTCTTCGCGTAACTTTTCATTCATCTCAAGGAAGTGCGCCCGCTCTACAAGTTCGCCGGGCAGAAACATGGTAGATCCAGCTTCTTCGATTCGCACCTTTCGGAGCATCTGCCTAACGATCACTTCAATATGCTTGTCATTGATGGTTACGCCTTGTAATCGATAGACTTCCTGCACCTCTCGAACGATATAGGCGGTCAACTCCTCAACTCCTTTCAGTTCCAGAATATCGGCAGATACTGGAGCACCGTCAATAATCTGTTCACCTCGTTCGACTGTTTCACCGTCAAACACCATAAAAGTACGCCCTTTGGCAATTAGTTCCTTGTGTTCGGTGCCATCAGGTTCCGTAATGATAAGTCTGACTTTGCCTTTCGTTTCTTCACCGAAACTAACAGCACCAGAGTATCGAGCGTAGATCGCAGGGTCCTTTGGGCGTCTTGCTTCAAACAGTTCGGCAACTCGTGGCAGACCACCGGTAATATCTCGTGTCGAATCGTAGTCATGTGGAATTCTAGCCAATACATCACCGACAGAGGCTTCCGAATCGTGTTGAACAAGAATTTGAGCTCCAATCGGAAGCAGATATCTAACCTCGCGATTGGTGTTCGGCAGCATTATCGTCTGATCCTTATCGTCAACGAGCCGGATTGCCGGACGATCTTCAATTGATCCTAACTTGGAATCTAGAACGGTATAAAAAGGACGCTTACTCCCCTCATCTTGTCCGATGTCCAAATCTTCGGCCGACTGAGATACTGTCAAGCCATCGACAATGTTGTCCAGCTTCACGATTCCTTTCACTTCATTGATGATTGGGTGAATGTGCGGGTCCCAGCTTGCAATCGCCTGACCAGGAACCACCGATGCGCCATCCTTTACAAACAATTCTCCTCCGTACGGCACCTGATATCGTTCTGCGACGATGCCGTTTAAATCCAAAATTTTTAATTCACCAGAACGCGTGTTCACGATATAGTTGCCGCGTGAATTTTCAATATAGTTTATTCTGTCGAATTCCAAGACTCCCTGGGTATTAACGGTAATACCCGTTGAAGACTGCTCCCTTTCGGCAACACCGCCCATGTGAAAGGTCCGCATGGTCAGCTGCGTGCCTGGTTCGCCGATGCTCTGTGCCGCAATCACGCCAACCGCTTCCCCTCGATTTACCAGGTGCCCTCGGCCTAAGTCTCGTCCATAGCAAGTTGCACAAATGCCATACTTGGTTTCGCAAGTGACCGCAGAACGCACTTGAACCTGGTGAATTGCATGCCGTTCAATTGTCTTGACGACTCGCTCCGTGATCATCTCTCCAGCAAATAACAGTACTTCCTCATTGCTCGGAGACTTGATATCAACCGCTGCGGTGCGTCCCAAAATTCTGCTGGTCAAGGGCACAACTATTTCACCGCCCTTGACTAAAGCCTCCAACTGAATTCCAACTGAGGTACCGCAATCACTTTCAGTTACGACCAGGTCCTGACACACATCAATCAAACGTCGCGTCAGGTATCCGGAATTCGCTGTTTTGAGTGCTGTATCCGCCAACCCCTTACGCGCTCCGTGAGTGGAAATGAAGTATTGCAGAACATCCAGCCCTTCGCGAAAGTTTGCCTTAATCGGCGTCTCGATAATGGTGCCATCCGGTTTCGACATCAGACCGCGCATTGCGGCCAGTTGTCGAATCTGCGCATGCGAACCACGCGCACCGGAATCCGCCATTACATGAACCGGATTAAAAGACATCTGCTCTGTCTCGTTACCATCCTTATCGATTACTGGTTCGGTGCGCAATTTTTCCATCATGGACATCGCAACCTTGTCGCTGGCCCTTCCCCAGATGTCTACGACCTTGTTGTAACGTTCACCATCTGTAAGCAAACCCGAGGTTGCCTGTTTCTGAACGAATTCAACTTCCTTGTCAGCCGCTTCTAGAATGGCTTTCTTGTCATCGGGAATTTCAATATCGTCCACGCAGATCGAAATGCCACCTTTCGCCGCATATTCGAACCCCAGATACATGAGCTGATCCGCCAGAACAACAGTTTCTTTGAGTCCGACGTGGCGATAGCATTCATTGACAATGTCTGATATCGATCTCTTGTTTAGGATACGGTTGATCAGCGCGAAATCCATTCCGGCAGGCAGAATTTCCGAAAGCAGCGCTCGACCCACCGTAGTGTCGTAGAACTTGCTCGTTTCGCGAAGCGCACCATTATCCATTTTTGTTTCGACAATTCGAACGCGAATATCAGCATGCAGGGATACTGCACGGACCTCATAGGCACGTCGAACTTCAGCTACATCAGCAAACACTTTGCCGGAACCTTTTTCATTTACCGCATCCCGAGTCAGGTAATACAGACCTAATACAATATCCTGTGAAGGAACAATAATCGGTTCACCATTTGCTGGCGACAGAATATTGTTGGTCGACATCATCAGGGTTCTCGCTTCAATCTGTGATTCAACCGTCAATGGAATATGCACTGCCATCTGATCGCCGTCGAAGTCAGCGTTGTATGGGGTACAGACTAACGGATGCAGCTGGATCGCCTTGCCCTCTACAAGCGTTGGTTCAAACGCCTGAATACCGAGTCGATGAAGCGTCGGCGCTCGATTCAGGAGCACTGGATGCTCTCGAATCACCTCTTCCAGTATGTCCCAAACCTCTGGAATCTCCTGTTCAGTTGCTTTTTTCGCACGTTTTATGTTGGATCGATCTGGATAACGTTTGATCAATTCGTAATAGACAAACGGCTTGAACAGTTCCAGCGCCATTCTTTTCGGAATGCCGCACTGATGAAGCTTGAGAGTTGGACCGACAACGATAACGGAACGACCAGAGTAATCCACTCGTTTTCCAAGCAGGTTCTGTCTGAACCGGCCCTGTTTGCCTTTAATCATATCGGCCAGCGACTTCAACTTCTGCTTGTTCGCACCGGTGATGGTTTTGCCGCGGCGACCGTTGTCAAGCAGTGCGTCCACCGCTTCCTGAAGCATTCTTTTCTCATTGCGAACGATGATTTCCGGTGCATTCAGATCAAGCAGCCGTTTGAGTCGGTTATTGCGATTAATGACACGCCTGTATAGGTCGTTCAGATCAGAAGTAGCAAAACGTCCTGCATCGAGCGGCACCAGTGGACGCAGATCAGGCGGCAGAATCGGCAGAACCTGAAGGATCATCCACTCAGGTTTGTTACCGGACTGAATAAAGGATTCGATCAGTTTCAAACGCTTTGTGAGCCTTTTGATCTTGGTTTCGGACTTGGTTTCATCCAAATCCTTCCGAAGCTTGATTGTTTCTTCCTGAAAATCTGTCTTCTTTACTAGGTCGCGAATGGCTTCGGCCCCCATGCGCGCATCAAATTCGCCACCATGTTCTTCAAAGGCTTCATGAAATTCCTCTTCGCTCATGCAATGGCCGCGATCCAGATATGTATTCACACCTGGTTCAATCACGAGGTAGGCTTCAAAGTACATAACCCGTTCGATCTGACGAACCGTCATGTCCAGCAAAAGACCTAATCGAGACGGCAAACTCTTCAAAAACCAGATGTGTGCAACCGGGCTTGCCAGCTCAATATGCCCCATCCTTTCTCGCCGCACTTTTGAAAGCGTCACCTCAACGCCACATTTTTCGCACACTACTCCCTGGTGCTTCAGTCGCTTGTACTTCCCGCACTGACATTCGTTGTCTTTCACAGGACCAAACAGCTTTGCGCAGAACAGTCCATCGCGTTCCGGTTTGAAGGTTCGATAGTTAATCGTTTCCGGTTTTCTCACTTCTCCGAAAGACCAGCTTCGAATCTTTTCGGGCGAGGCCAATCCAATGCGGATTTCATCGAAGTCATCCATTCTTCCTGATCGTCTCATCAGGTTTTCAATATTCTTCATGTGGCCCTCCTTGATAAATATTTTCTATACGTTTCACTGCCATTTCATTCACTTTGTCGGACGCATTTCAACATTCAGTCCTAACGACCGAATCTCTTTTACAAGCACATTAAACGATTCGGGAGTATTTGCTTCCATGCGATGGGTTCCACCTACGATATTTTCGTAAATCCTTGATCGACCAAACATATCGTCCGACTTAACTGTAAGCATTTCCTGCAAGGTATAAGCCGCACCGTAGGCTTCAAGTGCCCACACTTCCATTTCACCGAATCGCTGTCCGCCGCCCATAGCCTTTCCGCCAAGCGGCTGCTGAGTGACAAGGCTGTAAGGTCCCGTTGAACGGGCATGCATCTTGTCATCAACCAAGTGCGTCAATTTCAACATGTACATGTAGCCGACGGTGATTGGGCGATCAAATGCCTCGCCAGTACGCCCGTCGTAGAGAATTGCCTGACCGTTGGTTGGCAAACCAGCGAGTTTAAGCATTTCCTTCACTTCGTCTTCAGTTGCACCGTCAAATACCGGTGTCGCCATTGGCAAGCCATTTCTGAGATTTCCAGCAAGTTCCATGGCCTGTTTCGTATTGAGAGATTTCAACACTGATTTTTCAGAAGGTGATATATAAAACTTCTCAAGGTGTTTCTTCATCTGCGGTGCCTTGATGCCATTGTCGATCATCTCGCCAATCTGTCTGCCGATTTCATGGGAAGCCCAACCCAAGTGCGTTTCAAGCACTTGCCCGATATTCATTCGAGAAGGAACTCCAAGCGGATTCAGGATGATGTCAACAGTTGTGCCATCCTCAAGATGCGGCATGTCTTCAATCGGAACAATTTTGGAAATGACGCCTTTGTTACCATGGCGTCCGGCCATCTTATCCCCGGGCTGCAGTCTGCGCTTCACGGCTACGAACACTTTGACGCGTTTCAAAACACCTGTTTTTAACTCGTCTCCCTGATCCAATTTCTGGCTCTTGCTGGCAAACTCCTGATCCTTCTGATTTTTCTTCTCCTCGATCTGAGCGCGGATCAATTCAAATTTACGTGCAACTTCATCGTCTCGAACACGTATTTCAAACCAATTCTTTCGCCTCAGACCAGCAAGGTATTCGCTGGTAATTTTTGATCCTTTGCTCAAGTCATCGGGGCCACCTTCGGCAATTTGTCCTTCGAGCAGTGCAGCGATGCGGTCAAATGCAGCGTCTTCCTCAATACGAAGCTGATCGTGCAGGTTCTTTTCAATACGATCTTTCTCTAACTCGATATTCTCCTTAGCACGACCATCACGCTCAAGATCTTCCCGGGTGAATACCTGAACATCAATTACCGTTCCCGACATGCCAGTTGGCATTCTGAGAGAGGTATCCTTGATATCCGATGCCTTCTCGCCAAAAATTGCAAACATCAACTTCTGTTCCGGCGTTGGCTGGATGTCTCCTTTGGGTGAGACCTTTCCTACAAGAATGTCGCCAGACTTGACTTCAGCTCCGTTGTAAATGATTCCATGATCATCAAGTTTGCCAAGCGCTTCATAGCCGATACTCGGTATGTCTTTAGTGATTTCTTCAGGCCCCATGCGAGTGTCGCGTGCCTCAACGGAAAGCTCTTCGATGTGTACTGTCGTGTAGATTTCGTCCTGTACCAAGCGCTCCGATATCACGATTGAATCCTCGAAGTTGTAACCACTCCAAGCCATGAAAGCAACCAGAATGTTTCTGCCGAGAGCTAATTCGCCCATGTTCGTTGCCGGTCCGTCGGCAATAGTGTCGTCCCGCTGGATTCGATCGCCGACATTAACCAGCGGCCGCTGGTTGATGGTGGTACTCTGATTCGATCTTCGGTATTTGATCAGACTGTAAATGTCGACGCCAGATTCCCGATCTTTAATCTCTTCCTCGTTGACACGAATCACGATACGACCTCCATCGACTGAATCGACGATACCGCCTCGTTTTGCAGTTACGGTAACACCAGACTCTACGCCCACGGTGCGTTCCGTACCCGTTCCAATCAAAGGCGTTTCGGTCTGAATTGTCGGCACCGCCTGACGTTGCATGTTTGAGCCCATCAATGCACGGTTGGCATCATCGTGTTCGAGGAATGGGATACACGCGGTTGCGATCGATACAATCTGAGCCGGTGCTACATCCACATAGTCGATATTGTTCGGACTTGATAACGTGAATTCATTACCGCTTCGACACGGTACCAATTCCTTGGTGAGTTGCCCCTTTTCTCCGGATGCCACATCGGTCGGAGCAATCACAAAATCGCCTTCTTCAATCGCAGACAGAAAATGTACATCTTTGGGGTTAGTCGAAACCTTACCGCCTCTGACTTTTCGATAAGGCGTCTCCAGAAATCCGTAGTTATTGATGCGTGCGTACATGGCGAGCGAATTGATTAGGCCAATATTCGGACCTTCAGGCGTTTCGATCGGACAAACCCGTCCATAGTGGGTTGGATGTACGTCGCGAACTTCAAATCCTGCTCGTTCGCGCGATAGGCCACCCGGACCGAGCGCCGTTACTCTACGCTTGTGAGTTACTTCGGACAATGGATTGATCTGATCCATGAACTGGGACAATTGACTGGATCGAAAGAATTCCCTGACAACAGCCGTAACCGGTTTGGAATTTATCATTTCCTGAGGAATTTTTCGATCGACATCCGGTTGATTTAGCTGCTCGCGAACAGCGCGTTCCACCCGTCCCAGACCGGTTCGGAACTGGTTCTCTACGAGCTCCCCAACGGAGCGAACTCGTCGATTCCCTAGATTGTCGATGTCATCTACTTCTCCTTTACCATCTTTCAGGTCAATCAGAAGTTTCATGACATCAATGATGTCCTTTTCTTCCAAATAATTCGGTCCAGTGGTGGAGTCCCGGTGCAGTCTGCGCGAGAGCTTCATTCTCCCTACTGCTGACAAGTTGTATCGTTCGGGCGTGAAGAACAGGGATTGAAACATGTTTTCGGCAGCTTCATCCGTCGGCTGATCGCCCGGTCTCATCATTCGATAGATTCTCTTTTTTGCTTCCCTTTTATCTGGGCTGCCGTCCAATTGCAAAGTTTCGGAAATGTAGGGGCCGCAATCGATTTCATTTGTATAGATAGTCTGAAATTCGGTAATGCCTACTGCCAGCAATTGTCGAACCATCAATCCGTCATCGTCAAATTTTTGATTTGCACGCATGATGACATTGTCTTTCGGCAAGTCTTGAATTTGGCTGGCGAGCTTGAATTGGGTAATACTGGAACTGCGAAGTTTGTTCAGCATATCGCCTTCCGCGTCGAACTCGTCGTCTGCTTTCATCAGGACCTCTCCGGTTTCCGGATCTGACAAGACGCTTCCGGCCTTTCTGCCTACCAAGTATGTATCTGGTACAATTACACGTTTGATTCGAGATTCCTTGATTCTGTGGATCGCTTCCAGATCGATCAGAGTGTTCTTTTCAACGAGCAGACCGCCGTTGGGTCCGACCAAATCAAAGTCAAACGTAGCGCCTTCCAATCGCTGCACTCGATTCAAAGACATCGTAATTCGCTTGTCTTTCCTCAGAATGAATGTTTCGGTATCGGCGTACATGTCGTTAGACCTGATGTCTTTTGCACAGGTGCGCTCAGCCAGATAGGAATGTGAAACCTCGAAACGCTTCACCCGAGCAGCTGACAGCTTTAGGACATCAGCCTGATTGATCCGTTTGCCCTTCTCAATAATGACATTGCCGCTGCTGTTCTTGATATCGAAATCCAGTACCTGTCCACGAAGTTTTACAGGGTCGTTCAGCAGCAGCGTCAATGAGCCGTCTTTGGCAATCTTGAATGTATCGCAGTCATAGAATTCTTCAAGAATTCTTTCAACATCGTAATCCATGGCTCTCAGAAGCAAAGTAGCCGGCTCTTTCTTTCTACGGTCAATTCGCATATACAGGTGGTCCTTGGTGTCGAATTCAAAATCCAACCACGACCCCCAGTATGGAATCACCCGGCAATTGAAAAGCAGTTTTCCAGACGAATGGGACTTCCCTTTGTCGTGATCGAAAAATACACCTGGAGAGCGATGCAACTGAGATACGACAACTCGCTCTGTTCCGTTGATAATGAATGATCCGCTTTCTGTCATCAAGGGAATATCGCCGATATAGACGAATTCGCTCTCTTTGACGTCTTTAACTCGTCGTTCTCCTTTTTTTGCACCGGACTCCGCGCGTTCGAAACTGACGAGTTTCAGAGTCGCCTTGAGCGGTGCATGGTATGTCAATCCGCGTTGACGGCATTCACCTTCGTCAAAAATGGGATCATCCAGTCTGTACTCATCAAACTGAAGTTCCATGGTTTGATTGCTGTCCGTGATGGGAAACGCAGAATTAAATGCGGCTTGCAGCCCTACATTTTCCCTTTTATCGGCTGCGACATCAGCCTGCAAAAATTGCTTATACGAACTTTTCTGAATTTCTAGAAGGTATGGCACAGGCAATACGTCTTTGCGTTTGCCAAAATTTTTCCGAATTCGTTTCTTTTCAGTAAAACTATATTTCATTTGAAGTAAGTGCCTGACTGGTCTGGTGTGTTTTTTATGTACAAGCGAACGCGGGCTCTATCTTGAATAGAGCCGCGAACAGCGTGAAAACGAGAATGTCGTTTATTGGATTGCGATGCTTTATCGACAATCGCTTACTTGATTTCCGCAGATCCGCCGGCTTCCTCAATTTCCTTCTTGAGGTTTTCGGCGTCTTCTTTTGACATACCCTCCATAATTGTGGCAGGAGCGCTTTCGGTAAGATCTTTGGATTCTTTCAGCCCAAGTCCTGCTGCGCCGCGAACGACCTTGATGACGTTCACTTTCTTGTCGCCGACGGCAGTCAATATGACCGAAAACTCCGTCTGTTCTTCTTCTGCTTCCACAGCTGCGTCTGCTGCTGCACCCGCACCCGGCATTGCCATTACGGGAGCGATAGCTGCGGAAACACCGAACTTGTCTTCTATATCCTTGATCAATTCTGATAGATCTAGCACTGACATGTCCGAAATGGCTTCAATGATTTCTTGCCTTGATAAAGACATTAAAATTACCCCCTTAAGTAGTGGATTAAATTCGTAAAAAATTGATTCTGATCGAGAACTTGCTTGAGTTCTTTACTGTTCTTCTTTCGAATCCTTGACGGCTTCCAACACTCGTACCAGCCCAGTTGGAATTCCGTTCAGGGCATTCACAAAACGTTGTAAAGGAGCAGCAAGCGTTCCAACGAGTTTGCCAAGCAACTCTTCTCGACTTGGCAGCCTGGCAATTTGCTCCAGCTTTTCTTCTGACAGCAGTTCCCCATTCAACGCTCCTGTTCGAATAGTAAACGTTTTGTTCTCTTTTGAGAAATCCGCTATGGTCTTTGCAGCTGCAACTGGGTCCTCAGAAGTTGCTATGGCTACCGGACCAGTGAAATAGTCGATCAGACATTCGAAGTCTGTGTCTTCTGCTGCTCGCCGAGCCAACGTATTTTTCACTACTTGAATTCGCACATTTGATTGGCGAGCATTGCGACGCAGGTTGCCCATATTTGTAACATCTACGCCGCGAAATTCTGCCAGTATCGCGAGATTGGCAGATTGCAGTTCCTTGTGGACCTGGTCCACAATCTGATGTTTTCGTTGAAGATTTTCGTTCATAGCTTTTTAGTCGGCAGTTATCTGTTCAATTCAAACAATTGTCTATATGCGCGCAAGTTCAGTTGCATCGACTCGAACGCCAGGTCCCATTGTTGTAGAAAGAGAGACTTTGCGAATGTACTGCCCCTTGGCTGCTGACGGCTGCGCACGTTTCAAAACACGAAGCAATTCCTTCAGATTCTCCGTCAGCGCATCTGCATCAAAAGAAGCCTTTCCAATTCGGCAGTGAATGATTCCGGCTCGGTCAATTCTGAAATCCACCTTACCCGCCTTAGCCTCACGAACCGCTTCAGCAATGTCAGATCGAACAGTGCCGGTTTTTGGATTCGGCATGAGTCCTCTCGGCCCCAATATACGTCCTACGGAAGCTACTGTTTTCATTGCATCGGGTTCCGCTATACAGGCTTCAAAATCAATCTTCCCGCTCTTCACCTCCGCAGCTAAGTCTTCCAGACCGACAACTTCGGCTCCTGCTTCCTTGGCCGCCTCGGCATTGGCTCCCGAAGCGAATACTGCGACCCGAACCGACTTGCCGATGCCTTTTGGCAATATTGCCGAGCCTCGTACGTTCTGATCCGATTTCCTTGCATCAATACCAAGCTGTATTGCTGCTTCAACTGTTTCATCAAACTTCGCAGATGCAGTTTTCTTGACGAGTTCTACTGCGTCGTTAACCGCGTATACATTGGCACGATCAACCAAAGCCGCAACTTCTCTGCTTCTTTTTCCGGAATTCGGCATTATTGTCCCTCCTCGATTTCCAAGCCCATGCTGCGCGCACTGCCCGCGATGATTCGTACTGCCTGGTCCATATCGTAACTGTTCAAGTCTGGATTCTTGAGCGAGACGATTTCTTCCAGCTGGGAACGCGTGACTTTTCCAACCTTGTCTCGATTGGGTTCAGCACTGCCCTTGTCTACGCCAGCCGCCTGTTTCAAAAGATACGATGCCGGTGGTGTCTTAGTGATAAAAGTAAACGTTCTATCCGAATAAACTGTAATAACTACTGGGATCGGCATGCCGGATTCGAGCGATTGTGTCTTGGCATTGAATGCTTTGCAGAACTCTGGAATGTTCAGACCGTGCTGACCAAGCGCTGGACCCACCGGCGGTCCTGGGGCGGCTTCCTTAGCGGGTACCTGTAATTTGACATAAGCAGTAATCTTTTTTGCCATTTCAAGTTCCTAGTTCGACAAGTTTCCTTTCAGTTCTTTGTAACTTGACTGAAATCAAGTTCTACGGGTGTGGAGCGTCCGAAAATAGTTACCGACACCCGCAGCTTGCTCTTTTCATAATTCACATCTTCAACGGTACCATTGAATTCTTCAAAAGGACCATCAATTACCCGAACAAGCTCGCCGGGAGCAAAATAGAACTTCGGCCTCGGATTGTTCACTCCGGCTTCAACCTGATCAATAATTGCCTGTGCTTCGTTTTCAGAGATTGGCGTAGGGGTCTTCCCGCCAATGAAACTCGATACATGCGGAATGCTGTTCACAAGCTGCCAAGACTCCGGTGACATTTCCATATTGATGAACACGTAGCCAGGATAAAAGTTTCGTTCAGTCGTACGCTTTTGTCCACCGCGCATTTCCACGACTTCTTCGGTTGGCACCAGAATTTGGCCGAACTTATCAGTGAAATTTTCACGCTCAATATATTGACGAAGCGATTGTTCAACGCGTTTTTCGTGCCCAGAATACGTATGAAGTACATACCATCGTTTCCCGTTATCTTTATCGGCAACACTTCGCGCATAACTCTGCTCGTCCGAATCCATTTTCTCATTCAGATCACTGTCAGTCATCTATCTATTCCCGATTTGAAGAAACAAGTCATAAATCAACCAAAATGAAATTATGTCCAGCAGCCACAGAAACAGTCCAATCAGAATCACCATGACGATCACGATCAAAGTGGACTGGACAGTATCCCTGCGAGTAGGCCAAACAATTTTCCGAATCTCGCCTCGTGCACCTTTGGCAAAATCCCATGCATCCTGTCCTGGTGTCGATAGCAATGCAACACCCACCGCTGCAATGATGCTAACAATGAGCAACCCGACGCGCAATAATTGCGAAGACCCATCCAACGTATAGAATGCTGCAACTCCAGCAACTACGATGAATACGGCTCCTAGAACCTTGACTTTATCAATTATGTTCGTCATTCCGTGTACTACCCGCCATATTTGGCAGGCCAGGAGGGACTTGAACCCCCAACCTGCGGTTTTGGAGACCGCTGCTCTGCCAAATTGAGCTACTGGCCTAAAAACCTAGCTACCGTTCCGTAAGGCTATTTCAAAATTTTAGAAACGACACCGGCCCCGATAGTTCGGCCGCCTTCGCGTATCGCGAAACGCAAACCTTCTTCCATCGCAATCGGCTTGATCAGATTTCCTGTCAAATGTACATTGTCTCCGGGCATCACCACCCGAATGTCGTCCGGCAACACCACCATTCCAGTCACGTCCGTGGTGCGGAAATAGAACTGCGGACGATAACCGGTAGAGAAGTGCTTGTTTCGACCCCCTTCTTTTGCCGACAGCACATACACTTCGGCCTCGAATTCAGTATGTGGCGTTATCGATCCCGGCTTCGACAGCACCTGGCCCCGTTCCACCTGATTCTTCTTGGTGCCGCGCAGCAGAATGCCGACGTTGTCGCCCGCTCGACCTTCATCCAGCAGCTTGCGGAACATCTCCACCCCGGTTGCCACAGTCTTGTCCGTTTCGCGCAGTCCAACCATCTCAACCGAATCGCCAACTTTCACAATGCCGCGCTCGATTCGGCCGGTCACCACCGTGCCGCGCCCGGATATTGAGAACACATCCTCCACTGGCATCAGGAAGTCACCGTCAATCGCACGCTGCGGTTCTGGAAAGTAGTCGTCCAGAGCCTGTGCCAGCTTCAGAACCGACTCGGTGCCCAGCTCGGTCTCCTGACCCTCCAACGCATGCAGCGCACTGCCCGTGATCACCGGCGTGTCATCACCCGGAAATTCATACTCGCTCAATAAATCACGCACCTCAAGTTCCACCAGCTCCAGAATGTCCGGATCGTCCACTGCATCGGCCTTGTTCAGATATACCACAATGTGCGGCACTCCGACCTGACGGGCCAGCAGCACGTGCTCGCGGGTCTGCGGCATGGGGCCGTCCATGGCCGATACCACCAGCACTGCACCATCCATCTGCGCTGCGCCAGTGATCATGTTCTTTACGTAGTCTGCATGACCCGGACAGTCCACGTGCGCGTAGTGCCGTGCTTCGGTCTCATATTCGACATGTGCGGTGGCTATGGTTATGCCCCGTTCGCGTTCTTCCGGTGCGTTGTCGATATCGTCAAACGCCTTGACTTCACCACCGTATTTTGCTGCCAATACCTGGGTGATGGCTGCCGTCAGCGTGGTCTTGCCATGGTCAACATGACCAATCGTGCCGACATTTACATGCGGCTTGGTTCTTTCGAATTTTTCTTTCGCCAATGCCAGTGTCCTCGCTAGTATTCAAGAATAACTGTTCAATAAATAATAAATTTCAACGTTGGAGCCCACAACCGGATTTGAACCGGTGACCTCTTCCTTACCAAGGAAGTGCTCTACCGACTGAGCTATGTGGGCCATCCGATTTCATTTTCAATTCAGGTTACAATATTGTGCATCTGGTATTCACACCGGCAGCTGATGGAGCGGGCGATGGGAATCGAACCCACGTCATCAGCTTGGAAGGCTGAGGTTCTGCCGCTGAACTACGCCCGCACAAATTGTAGATACCAATCCGGTTTATGATCCAAACATCCAACGGTGGAGGGGGGAGGATTCGAACCTCCGAAGGCTGAGCCAGCAGATTTACAGTCTGCCCCCTTTGGCCGCTCGGGAACCCCTCCGGAGAAAATCCAATATAACCATACAATACTAATGAAAAAATTTAAATTTGTCAAATTAAATTTAAAAAAATCTACTGAAAAATTTCTTTTGCATCAATTTTGCAACAATCACCAAAATTCAAACCTTCGATGAAGAAAATTCACAACATCCATGAGGTGCAAATAAAAAGTCCAGTGTTTAGCAGCTTAGAACGATCACCAAATATTGTTCGATTGCATATTTACGTAGTCAGCTTAATTTACTGATCAAACTTAAAGCGTTATACCAGCATACCACCAGCTAGCTGAGCAGTTGCTAAATTCGGCAGCAGAATATATGGTTTGCGCCGGATATTGGCTACATTGATGCAGACTCCGCCACCGTCTACAAGCACCCGGTAAGTCTCTTCCCAAACGTTGCAAAGCAATGTCACATATTCATTCGAGGTCAAGTCATCGTCGTACTTCTTTGCCAATTTTGTACGGTGGTGATGTGACTATTAAGTTAAACGCTATTGTCAGGCAGTTCATGCATATTTTCGCTAAAGTGTGCGTGAATTTCGTGCAGATTCTCCAAAGGAATTTCGTTCTCAACCGAACTGACTGATTTGATTGTTGTGTCATCGTAAACCTTCTGGCCGTAATATCCTTCGGAATTATGTCCGACACGACTGCCTACACCAAATTCCTTCATCTCAGAACGTGACATTGTTACCTCTCATCACCAATTCGACTAAAACTCTTGTCAAATCACCAACTAGTTTTTCCAGTCAAAATTGGTTTATGTCTGTAGGAAAAATTCTGGAAATATCGAAGACCCAAAATGAGGAAATTGGTAACTTCCAAACCTTGTTTGTGTGAGATATTGGAGCCCGCAAAGGGATTCGAACCCCCGACCTGATGATTACAAATCAACTGCTCTACCAACTGAGCTATGCGGGCTCAAGGCCCGCTCAGTTTGAACGGGCAATGAGAACGACTATTTGAAGATAATCGTTCAGCGGCTGTAAAGGGTACAGTTACTTGAAATAACGGTACCCGCGGCAAGAGGGCGCTAACAGCATCCACTAGCGATAACAAATCGCTAGGATCAAACACTTTGAAAAAGATAACGATCTGCGCCACTAAAGGAGGTGTTGGCAAGACCACCCTCACCGCCAACCTTGGCGCAATTATAGCATCCAGCGGCTATCGCGTGTTACTGGTCGATGCCGACCCACAGCCCTCACTCTCCAGTTTCTACCAGCTCGTCGAAAGTTCGGGAAAGACCGGACTTACTGAACTTCTGACCTCATCTCGCACCCCCGAACCAGCTCAGACAACAATTGAGGGGGTAGACATAATCACTTCAGACGACCCTCAAAGTTCATTGGAGCACCAGTTGTTACACATCCCGGACGGTCGCTTACGTATGCGTCATGCGCTGCAGACCATCCAGGATTACGACTACGTATTGATTGATACCCGTGGTGCACACGGAGTGCTTGTCGAAAACGCGGTCTTGGCAGCAGATATCTGTATTTCGCCGCTCCCACCGGAAACCCTGGCAGCACTTGAATTCCTGCGTGGCACGAAACGCCTGGTGGAGAGTCTGCAACCATTCGCTTCACTCGGTGCTGCCCCTGGACTATTGCATGTGGTTTTCTATCGGTACGACAGAACGCTGGATGCGAATGCGGTGCGATCGGATCTCACCACTGCAGTCAACAAAGAAGAAGTCCGGATTCTCAAGACAATCATACCGAACCGGGTCGTCTATCGCGAAGCAGCAACGCTGCAGATTCCGGTCCACGAGCTGGAATCTAAAAGACGTGGCGGAATCAGCGCAAAAGAGACTATGGAAAAACTTATGGCGGAAATTCAATGAGACGGCTGGAACTAACTTTATCTGGCAGACATATCACCCACCCAGAGCATTTATTGACCTACAAGCTGCTTTACAAAGACTGTGGTTACGGAATGTTTTTGCTAGACACCAGAACGGGTTGCTGGTACCCAACAACCGAGCCCCTCCAATCATTAAACCTCAAAGCTCGCTACGACAAAAAGAGCAATTTATTATCTGCCATACGGCGAGAATTACAGAAAAAGGGCATTTATATACCAATGACCGCATATTCAAAGAGATAAAACAAATACTTCAAGCCAAGTCTATTTTGGCGCGCATGCGCGCCAAAATAGAACTGACATGAATATATACGTAACAAGATATTGATTAATAACGATAACAGTGAAAAGAGGCAAAAATGAAGAAAAATCAAAGAAAATCTCTGGTCGAACATCTCGCCGACCAACCATCGGCAAGGCGAAATGTCAAATCAGAGTTCATTGACGGATCAATTCTTCCTATCGATATTTCCATGATCGAACCTTATCATGCCAATCCACGGATTTACGAAAATCCAAAGTACGAAATCATAAAAGAGAGCATCAGAATAGATGGCATCCGCCAACGAATAGTCGTCACCAAGCCACCCAAATCCGAAAAATTCATGCTCTGTCAAGGTGGAAACACCAGGTTGCGTGCGCTAAGGGAGCTATACGAAGAAACCCATGAACCACGTTTCAAGACAGCCTACTGTGAGTTCCGCGAATGGCAGGGAGAAGCCGATCTAATGCTGGGCCACGTCGTTGAGAACGAACTTCGAGGCAACCTCAACTGGCACGAACGTTCAAAGATGGTATTGGCTTTGCGCGGGATGTTTGAGGAGGAAATGGGCAAGGAAATTACTGACCGAGAATACAGCAATTTGGCCAGCGAAAAAGGCATCACCATTCCACGTAGAACCTTGAATTCCAGCCGTTACACCATGGAGGTCCTGGTGAAAACAATGCCAAACCAGCTTAAATTGGGTTTGAGCCACCGCCGTACCGAACAGATTTACAAGACCGACAAGGCACTCCGTTCGATTTGTGTTTCCGATGGCATGCCAGAAAAGGAGTACGAGCAGCTTTTTCATACAGCGCTGGCGGAAATGGACAAACGCCCGATATTTGATTTTGACCTCATGTGTTCGGTAATGGCGAATTATTTCTGCGAACCGCTGGATACCGTGCGCAGCTACCTGATGGCTGCAGTGGACCGATACGTCAGAGTGGGCGGCGACCTCCCGACCAGCCGCAATTTTCCAAAGCTCAGCGAAAAGGAACAAACACATATGATCATGGAAGACACCTATGAAACCGCATCACCAACAACTCATGAGATTAACGGAGTTCAGCTACCAGAAAACAGAGCCGCGCCAGAGTCGCGGCGTCGACCTTCAGGCGAGGTAGACCCGAT
This sequence comes from Arenicellales bacterium, assembly GCA_965219265.1. Taxonomy (GTDB): domain Bacteria; phylum Pseudomonadota; class Gammaproteobacteria; order Arenicellales; family JAJDZL01; genus JAJDZL01. Next base: position 1,196,206 of record OZ244730.1, on the reverse strand, counting down.
GGACGGCGAGCGTCTCCGGAGAAAAGCTCCCGCACAAGCGGAACGGATGCGCGACAAGATATTGCACGAGGCGACAGTTGTGGAGATGGATTTCGGCATACGAGGCAGCATTGTCAAAAGCCAATTCGGTTATGGATTTTACGTGTTTTACCCTCCTTCGCCCAGCAGCTGGGCAGACGCAGCGGAGGTCACGCAGATATGGTGGCTGCTTATCGAGCTCAGCGACATGGCCGAAGGCATAAAACAGCAACCGCAGATCGCCCACCACGCCACGGCCTGCAAAAGCCCGCTACTCCCCTGGATCCAGACCGGTGACATTAACGAGCTGTTCAAGGTGACAAACGAACATGGACTGACGCCGCCCCAACCTCTAAACACTTTCGCCGGATTGCTGCGGTCGAGCAAACCAACCAAGATCAAATATGTAACAAAACTCATTAACCGTATCAACGAACTGCATCAACACTCTGTAGACAGGAATCTGCCTGTGTGGAAATTCTTTGATGAGTAACAACCCGATGGATCAGACCAACGAAAACCCAAGAGCATACGCCTGGTGGTATGCCTGCCGCCAACGCCGTGATACCTATGAAGCGGCCAAAACGCTGGCAGAACCTTACAAAATAGAAGATTGCCTGGAACCGATTCCACTAGGCTATGGATTCTGCGTATTGAATCCGCCCCCACTGAACTTGCCAGCAGGTCTTGCTAAAAAGGCGCATCGCCTTTGGTGGCTGCTCACCGACGTCAGCCGAATCTCAGAAGGGCTAAGGCAAGACCCGGAATATTTCTACCAACTCGGATTTGAACAGCGTAGCTTTTTACAACCCTGGTTCGAGAGCGCCGATAGTAGGATTCTGCAGGAGCTCGCCAGCCAATATGGAATATTGACCCCGCCGATCGAAGAAATGTACGGCCAACTGATGGTAGAGCTGAGCCGTGAACTGCTGCTCGTCGGCATGCCCTTTTTCCAGATCCAGACCCGCATAGCGGAAATCGATCTTGTCCACTCAAAGATCGACAAAAGCGTATGGGATTACTTCCGGCCAAGATCAACAGACAGTCTCTCCACCTTTTACCCATGAACCAGCAAGAACTAATTCTCACTGTCGTCAGATTCCTTCGCCGCTGCTACGCAGAAGGCGATTTTCAAACCCTGAATAAAGCCAGCATCCATAGAGACCTGTCACAGCGTCTGCTAAACGATATATCGTACTGGATTCCTGATCGGCGGAACTGGAAACCCGCTGTTGTGGCCAGCGTATTTGTAGACTGGACACCAATCATCGATGCGCTGCGTACCCGTTCTGGAAGTGTCAAAAGCACCGATGGCCAGAAATCCAAACTATACGGCGAACTAGCCGTCGAACTCCTTGACCATGCACGTGCGGCGCTTAGGACCTCGGACTACAAATTGCTTTCAGAACTGAACTTTACAGAAAAGGAGCTTCAAGTGCTTGATCAACTCAACATCGATATCTGCCTTGGGATCACAAGAAGCCCAATTGCGGTGTCGCTGCAGATAGACCATAAAAGAGTCGGGGCGAAGGACGGGTCCCTAAGCCGTCAGTGTGAATCGACCGCAGCATGCCTGAGGTTGATACGTTGCGGAGCGATATTCCCACAAGTGAACGCGCTTACGGGCATGTCGACCCAGGAGTATGTATATTTGCGTTCTGTCGCAGGCGTCACCAACCGCAGCCGGGTCCCGAACAGGACCGAAGAGGAGGAAAAGCGGATTCATGTCCTACTCAACAAAGTCTGCGGCAATCGACCACCGCAAATGGCCGACTATCTGCAAATGTGCGAAATGACGAATGATGAGATTGATCTCGGCAAAGTCCATCACGAAGCCGAAATCCGCTGGTCGAAGAATTGAGAATCGGAGGAGATCAATGTTAAGACAAGCAATTCTGTTAACCGTACTGCTACTGTCGGGCCCAGCCCATGCCGACGTAATATCGGGACTCGCCAGAGTCACCGACGGCGACACGATCAGAATAAAAAGCGAACGCATACGACTGCATGGAATCGACGCACCGGAGTTGCGGCAGCAATGCAGCACAGAGACCGGCGAACCTTATCAATGTGGTATTTCAGCAGCTGAAAAACTACGAGAAACCATCGGCAATCAACCGGTCGATTGCCTGATCGTCGAAAGGGATCGCTACAACCGCATCGTCGGGGTCTGCTTTAACGCCTCCGGCAAGAACTTGCAGTCATGGCTGGTCGAAAGCGGCTGGGCTGTCGCCTATCGGCGATATTCGACCCGCTACATCGAGGAAGAAACTGCCGCCCGTGAAGCCAGGCGTGGCATTTGGCGAGGAAGTTTTACCATGCCCTGGATATGGCGACGTCAAAATTGATAGCAATAAACGGATGGTTACGCAACATCGACTTGCCCTGCTGATCGACGCAGAAAACATCAGCCAGAAGTGGGGGCCTGAGATCTACCGGCGGATCGTCAGAACCCAAGGCAAGCCAGACATCTGCAGACTGTATGGCAAGGCCAGACATTTGCACGGCTGGGACAAAGAATTGAAAAAGGCGTGCATCGCCGGATACGAAATGTGCCTCCTTCACAGTGACAAAAACAACGCGGACATGACGCTGGCAATGGACGCAATAGACCTGTACCGTGACGGTATAACTCGCTTCGCGATCGCCAGCATGGATGGGGATTTTGCTTGCCTCGCCAAACGGCTGAGATCCAGCCGGTGTATCGTCTTCGGACTCGGAACACGCAAGGCATCGCACACACTGCGCGGAGCGGTCAATCAATATTTGTACGTTGGCCCAAAAACGGAATCCAACGCTATCAAGATTCCTACGCAACGCTTCAAAGGTCAACCGCTAGAATTGCAGCATTAGCATGTTGCATCATGACACTTCAATGAATGACGTGACGGAAAAGGCTCAAGAAGAAAACCAGCCCATGCCTGGTGCGTTCACGACTAGCGTTTCCTTGACGTTGCACACCAAGACCGCGGCCCTGTTTTTTCACGGCCGTCGTGGGGACAAACGTTCGGATGCGGTGCTCGGGATAAAGGGATTTGCACATTCGTGCAATGAACTCCCAGACCGTAAATCTGAAATCATGGTCGAAACACGCCTCAAGAAACACCAGGAAAGGCTGGAGAATTTAGCGCGCCAGAATCAGGAAGCCAGGACGAGCAATCGCCTGGAAATTCTCAACCATGAGTCAAAGTCGCCCATCGATGTAACACTTGAATACTGCCCTCCCCTGGTCGGCCGTGCGGCTCAGTTACTCGCGCTCTATGACGAGATCATCCGCGATATCAACCTGCTCTATCGCATAGCCGTTTACGATGCCGATGAACGTGAGCAGCGAACGGAAATCGCCACCCGCCACATCCGTCGTGCATTCCACGCAGGCTGGACGGTGCTGGGGGAAGTCAACGCTGACCAGTCTGCAAATCAAAAAGCACTGAAAGCCAAAAAACCGGAAATTCAAGAAAAAGAAAGCGAAAAGGAAGAAAAGGATGAAACAACCGAAAAACCATCTGAGTCTGATACCGCGTGAATACTCGGTTCAGGCTTTGAAATCGCGCATCGAGCAGATTAAGGAAGCGAAAAGCAAACTGCTGATCGAAGCGATTGTATTGTGTGAGCAGTCGGAGAAAGAAAATTTGTCGATTGAAATCATAGTTTCGAGAACCTCAAGACGTGGCGAACAACAGTTCAACTGGGCTCACCGAGACACAGGTTATCGGTGTCTTGATGCCACTTTACTGATCAACCAAGCATCAAAATCCGACAAAAATATTTTTGTCAAACTGGAAGCGATGCGAGTCAGATTCAACCACGAGTTATCCGCCTACGACACAGAGCTGACCCGTCTTCGTAACACGACCAGGCGAAGTTACTTTCACGAACACCTGAAAGCGCCCGCGACGGCCGCTTAAATGCCTGACTGAGAAGAAAGCCGCTCTCGTAGCTGCCGACTCTTCATTTTCTCCAGTAGCGAATCAATGGTTTCGTCCATAGATCCTCTTTGAGCGATTTAGCGAACGATTGTTCGATATCGCATCCGCAACAACATCCCTGCCTGACATAGGTCAGGGATACCGATTGCAGTCCCCGCGGTGGCGGCCAGATAATGTCCGACACTGACAAGCCGCACCGATCCGTAACCAGGTGCGCAGGTTCCGCAAGGGACTCGGAACCGCCATCACGTATGGCACACAACTCAGTACAGAAACACTGCACTGAAACATCAAGGCCCTCGAGGGGATCACGGTTCCCGCGAGGGGGTCATGATAACTCCGGCGGCTTTTAATTAAACCCAATGGAGGAATCATGAAAATTGGGCAAATTAAGATCGATCTTTACTTCAATCAAGAGATCGGCAAATTCTATGTAAAAACGGCATCGGAAGAGATCCAACAGAGCCCTCAATCAACCGGAATCGACGCGTTGATCGACGAGATCGTGTCACAGGAAGGGGGCCAGATGAGCCCACCGATCATAGGTAAAGTTCCACCGGAATGGGTCCAACTGGACCCTGACTCGGACGACTTCGAAGAGAAGAAGTCCGAATTGAAAGCAGCGGGATACTTTTACAACAGGTCTACCAAGACCTGGCGCAAAAAGAAGAAGTCCGCCACGGCGACACCAACGGTGGAAGCCGGCTGGTTCGGCGACGCAAAAGAAATAGAGTTGTCACAAGACGACCCGGAATTCGTTGCGAAAAAAGAATCCCTCAAAGAAGAGGGATTTAAGTGGGATGCCGCTTCCAAGACCTGGCGAAAGCCAAAAGTCATCAACGGTTCCCGCAAGTCTGCACGACATCGGGTTAGTAAATTGTTTTTGCTTTCTGCTATCGCGATGTTCGCCGGCATGTCCTGAACCGACCAGCTCGTCATTGAGCTACAACCACCTAGCATGAACCTTCGGGTTCATGCTGGGCTATTGTCTATCCCTACCAACACGCAATTCCAAGAGCCACGCCACCCACCCCCATCCTCAGCATCAATAATAATTTCTCTAAGTATTACTTTCTTCAACAAGACAACAGCGGCACCATATATTATTGAACTACCATCACGTAGTAAATGAGTCGGGCCTGTCTACGTAGGAGCAATCGAATGAATTTTGATTCTGAATTTCTACCTTTTCTGATCGGCTTTGCGATCGTAATCGCCTTTGTATGGTATGTCGTAAAAACCTGGATTGACGAAAAACCGAACTACAGTCAGGGCACCGGTGACCGAACGAAAGATAAACCTCATCTTTTTCCACAACATAAGGTTTCTGGCAAAAGAGTTCGAGTCGTTGACGGTGACGGACTGGAAGCAGACATCAACGGGTTTGGAAATTTGCACATACGTCTTGCGTACGTTGACGCTCCAGAGTTCGACCAACCGTGGGGAAAGGAATCGAAGGATGAACTTTGGCGTCTCACTGACAACGATTCGATTGAGTTTGAGCTGATCGAATATGACGACTATAACCGAGTGATCGCAGTGGTTTGGTCAGAAAACAAAAATATAAACTTGGAGATGGTGAAAAGAGGACATGCCTGGCTTATTAAATCTCGGGTACCGGAATCCAAGCTTGAAGAATATATATCAGCCCGCAAAGGTGCGCAAGATGACGCGCTCGGCTTGTGGCAATCTGATTGGCCAATGTCACCATGGAAATGGCGATGGCAATTCGAACCACGAAAAGAATCGTCAGCCAGAAATATACTGAAGCCGGCAGCCAGGCACAAACTAGAAAAGAAAAAGGAGCAGCTAGAAGCAGATTTGAAGCAGATCAAGGATATCTTGCGCCAGGACTGACAAAAAGGCGGCCTAATTCTTTGCCACCTGTGCTGTCGTAACGCTGTTGCGAACCGACTCCTCGGATCACCTCCGCAACAACATCCCTGCGTGACATAGGTCAGGGATACTGATTGCAGGTCGTGCGGAGGCGCTCCGATAATGTGAGTTCAAACAAGCCGCACCGACCCGTAACCAGGCACGCAGGTCCCGCGAGGGACTCGGGGAGCCGGGAGACCGGCAACACAACTCAGTGCAGAAATACTGCACTGAAACATCAAAGCCCTCGAAGGGATCACGATTCCCGACGAGGGGTTCATGGTAACTCCGTTGGCCTCAATACAACCAAGGAGGACAAAACCATGAACACCAACAAAAAAAGGGAGAACATCCAGTTGATTCGATGTCCGGACGCCATGGCGGTAGGACTAGATCAACACATCGTTCGACATTCCCCCACCGGAATCGAATGGGGGTACGGAGGTAGCGGACCGGCGGACCTAGCCCTGTCAATACTCACGCAGTATGCAGGTCAGGAATTCGCCGATCGGCACTACCAACAGTTCAAGTTTGACGTAATCGCAAGTATTCCACGAGAAGGCGGCACGATTACAGCAGAAAAAATTGAACAATGGATTGACAAGGCGAAAGCATAGTCTATCCAGCTTCGAATGAAGAAAGAAAAAGGAGGCCTTGCGCCTCCTTTTTTGTTTCCTCAAACCATAGTATATCCAATTACCGCAGACCAAGAGGCTACTGTACATTCCTGCACATATTGAAAAAGGGAAACCGGTTGCAGGGACTAACCACGGGCCGATAATGTGAGCTCAATCAAGCCGCGTTTTACCGTATTCATACGCGCAGGCCCCGCAAGGGACTCGGAACCGCCATTACAAATGGCACAAGCATCAGTGCAGAAATACTGCACTGAAACATCAAGGCCCTCGAGGGGATCACGATTCCCGACGAGGGGTTCATGGTAACTCCGTTGGCTTTAATACAACCAATCAGGAGAAAACCATGAAAATTGGGCAAATTGTTATCGATCTTTACTTCAATAGCGAGCTCGGTAAGTTCTATGTAACAGCAGCGCAGGAAGAGGTCCAACAGGGCTCTCAATCCACCGCTAAAGTTGAAAATTCGACGACAATGTTTCCGGAAGAGGTCCACCTGGACCCCGACTCGGACACCTTTGTAGAGGATAAAGCCGACCTTAAGCAAAAGGGATATTTTTTCAACAGGTCTACCAAGACCTGGCGCAAAAAGAAGGGCTCCGGCACGGCTGAAGCCAACGGCTCACAAACGTCGGCACCGACAGCGCCAGCTGACTGGTACGGCGATGCGACTAAAATCCGGTTGGAGAGATCCGACCCGGATTTTGACAGCAAGAAAGAATCACTGAAGTCCGCGGGATTTCAGTGGGACCCAAAGGAGAAGGTCTGGCGTCTGCCAGGCTAGTAACCTGACCACTGGGCGGATGCGTCGTGTAAACGACGCATCCGTCCTAATTCAACCCATCCGGGGTGACAGCGCCCCGGAGGGGCTTTCCTGTTGCCCTACATTTCGAGAGGGCAAAACAATGAAAGAAGACGAAACTTTGTATACAACAAATTTTCTACTCTCGATAAGCCCAGATGGGCGGATCGAGTCGATAAAATCCTTTGGTGACAGCGCCGAAGCAGGAGATGAGGCTGGAGAAATCAAGAACTTATTCTCAGCGACCGTGCAATCGCGCAGTCTGAGTAAGGAGATACATGATCGATTGGCAACACACGTGTTGATCGCCGTCTATCCAGACGGAAGATTCAGCACTTTCCGAGCTTCCAGTACAACATTGGAAGATTGGGACGTCAACTGGCATAAAAGCCAGTATGAAAAACTGCTTAAAGCCTACATGTCTGATCCGGATTCCCGAGCCATCTCCGATGTGGAGATTGACCCGAATGATCTGGAGGCAGAGAAAAAGCACGCCACTGTACAAAAGATGGGCGAAGTAATACCCGTCCGTCCGAAAGTGGGGAAAAACTGGAGCAATCCACATTCTCCAAACGGCGCAACGCCAGCCCACCCGCCCGAGTGTGACGGCTGGTTTGGCAACGCCAAAAAGATTCCGCTGTCGAAAGACGACGCGAATTACAAGGAGAAATCTGCCTCTCTCATAGCGGCAGGATTCTCATTTTCTGATGAAGAGGAACTATGGGTTAGACCATAGCTACTCTTTCAGCGATTCAATGTTATCGTTCATTCGATATCGTTGAACCAAACAATCACGCCAGGCGTGATTTAAAAGATCAGCACGACCCGAAGGATTGTGCTGATCTTTCCTTCAACCCCGCCGGGGATTTCGATCCCCGGTTGGGGATGGGAGTCTCCGGCTATTTTTTTGCAGGAGATTCTCATGAAGAGAAAATATGAAAACCGCAATCTCTACAAAGAGGTTACGCAACGATTCATCGATGCGCTGAAGAACGGCGCACCACCATGGATCAAACCATGGTCAAACAGCGTTTCGAATGCTGGCCGACCAACTAATGCTGCGACCGGCCGGAAATATTCCGGAATCAACATTTCGATTTTGTGGACAGCAGCTGCAGCAACCGGCTATACGAGAGATCGCTGGCTGACTTACAACCAGGCAACCGAAGTAGGCGGCCACATCCGTCGCGGTCAGAAAGGCACAACCGCCATTCTTTATCGTGATTATGACGTGCAGCGCAAAGATGCAACTGGCGCTGTAGTGTTGGACGAACGTGGCAACCCCATGATTGACACTATCAAGTTGATCAAGGGATTTCGGCTGTTCAATGTCGAACAATGCGATGGCCTGCCAACCGAGACAATCGTAGGCCCGGCCCACCCGCATTCACAACCGGCGTGGAATCCGCATCTAGCCGCTGACGCTTGCCTGGAAAGGCGTAATGTCAAAATTCAAGTTAGAGGGACAAATGCTTACTATCGACCCCGCGAGGACATCATCCAAATGCCGCATAAAACAGCATTCAATGATGGCGAGGCATACTACAGCACGCTCTTGCATGAAGCGACGCACTGGACGGGCCACAAATCCCGCCTGGCACGTCCCGGCATTACCGTCAAGAAAGCGTCTACCGAAGGTTATGCTTTTGAGGAGCTGATCGCAGAAATCGGATCCGCTTTTCTGTGTGCAGAATTCGGAATCCGAGGAGACCTGCGCCATGAGGGGTATGTTCTCAGCTGGATCCGGGGACTGGAAAACGATCCGAAGGCGATATTCAAGGCCTCTTCTCTTGCGTGGAAAGCGCGCTGCTACCTGCTCGGTGAAGAATCTTAGAAACGAAGGCGACCCAAATTTGGGTCGCCTTTCTACATATTGAAAACAACTGCCTGGGTCGCTCCTGTTATTCCTGCGCTGTTTCTTGCAGGTAAAACTGTCGAAAATCTTCCCTTGGTCATACATAGTGCGCACCATGAACACCGCAACCGAGAAAAAACTCGGTGGCGCACTCGCAGCCGTGATCATCGCGACCGCGAACGTACATGCGGACGACCCGATTCGGCTTGCTCGTTACACACTGCAGTCTGCGACTGCAGTAGTAAGCCAACTCGACCTGCTTGCAGCGCTAATCGAGATTGAATTCCCGCCGCATATCGAAACGGCTGGAGACGCGATCGACTACGTACTGTTACGTTCCGGCTACCGTCGAATCGAAACGCCCGACGCACGACGGGCGATGGATCTCCCGCTCCCTCGGGCACATCGAAAGATCGGACCGCTTGATCTTCGTTCTGCAATCAAAACCCTCGCGGGCCAACCTTGGCATCTCCATGAAGACGCTATCCAGAGAGTTATATGGCTGACGCTGAAAGATGAAGTTGATCTCGAAGCCGGGACGCCTGAAGACGTTGCTGTATCCGTTCAGGAAACATCCACTCCACCACCAGCTCCCTCTGCGCCACTGCCACAAGTGTCGACGGAGTGGACGCTCGATAACGAGCTGACCCTACGCGGCAATTTTGATATCTGGACACGCATTGCGGCCTGGTCTCTCGAATGGAACAGCCGACACGACTATGCGGTCGACCAGGCAGCCGCATACAACGGTACACTGAAAGACGCAGTCACCGCAGTACTGGAACATTACCGCACGGCCCCGATCCCACTGACAGCAACTTTCTACGCGGGCAATGCCGTATTGGTGGTTGAACCGTTGGACTCGGCCGGCCAATAACATGACCAGAGCCAGATTCATGTTGGTGTCCGTCACCGTTTTTGCCATGCTGGCCGCGCATTCCTGCCGTCTGCCGTCCTGGATCGTGGCAGACTCGAACGAAATCGTTCACTCTGCGGAATCTGCAATCGATCGCTCCGCCGAAACGATGCAGGGATTCAAGAAATCATCCGCACTGACGCAGGAGTCACCGCTATCCTGGCCAGGAATCCGAACTCCGATCCGCGCGACCGAACCCCCTACCGCTCCGTTACCGGAACTGCAGGAAACCATCGATATGCAGATCGTGGACCAGCTGTCACTGGAAGAGGTTGGTCGCCTGCTCGCCGCCCAGACGGGAATTCCAATCATCGTAGCCGCCGACATCCGCGCAACCACACTCGACGACATGTCCTGGCACGGAACGGCCGCAGGAGCGCTCGACTACCTGACAACGAAACTTGGTTTCCGATGGAGAGTTCGGGACGGACGCGTGCAGATTTATTACACGGATCACCAGTCATGGACCATATACGCGCCCGTCGTTTCCGCACAGTGGCAGGCGACAGTCGGACTTTCCGGCCAGGTGACTGGTGGCGGCGGCGGTTCGGATCTGCAGGCGCGCGACCAGGTTGTCATCACCATGGACACTGCAGATTTCTGGCCTCAGCTTGAAGCGACGGTCACCGCACTGCTGTCACCGGTCGGCCGCTCGACGCTCAACCGTCAGACCGGAGAACTTAATGTAGTCGATACGCCGGCGGCGCTTAGCCGGGTAGACGAGTGGGTAATCGGAACAAACCGAGAATTGACTGCCCAGGTGCTGATCAACGTGGAACTGTACGAGATCGACCGATCCGCAGACGCCATCACCGGTTTCAACTTCGACGGCATTTTGCAGGAAGCGCTTGGCTCCAGTACTGCAACGATCGAATTCGGCAGCGATGACACCGGGTCCCTGTTCGGTCTACGCCTGACGCCTTCATCTGAATTGGAACTCGACCAAAGCAACATTTCGCTGATACTCCGCAAAGCGGCTGCGGGTTCCCAAGTCGCCAAACTCACCTCAACGGTGCTGCGAGGCATGAACGGACACCCGATACCGGTGTTTTTCGGAGACGAAACGTCTTACCTGGAGCGCCGCGATGTGGTGCACGAGGAAGGACTGACTACAGTTCGCCTGGTGCCGGGAAAACTGCAGGACGGCATTGCACTGAACATATTGCCCCGTATTCTGCCGGACACCGACCGCCTGAGCCTGAACATAACGGTGCGCACGACACGCATCAAAGGCATCAGCCGTTTTCCCGCCGATGCCGGTCCGAACGATCCTGTAATCCAATTGCCGGATCTGGAATCGCGTTCGGTGCTGTTGCCGGCGCTGCTGCGTTCGGGTGAGACGCTGTTCGTAGCAGGTCTCGATACTTCGCGCGCAAACGACAGTTCATCCAAAGGCATCCTTTCGAGGCAGTCCCAAGCGGAATCGCGTCGATCAAGTCTGGTGCTGCTGATCACACCGCACATCGTCCGTCCGCCCCTGGAAATTGTGCGCGCCAGCCGCCGGAGCCCTCTGCCATGACGGTATACAGCCTAGTTGACCGAAAGTTGGCTCTGGGGCTTAAATGGCTGGCCCCCGGTGCGATTCCCGCGGGTGCCGGCGCCGGGCGTAAAACCCGAGAACTGGCGGGCATGAAACCACCGCCCGTGGGATTCGTTCAACTGGAAACGGCTGGCGGAACGCAGCTCGGAGCCACCACTGACCAAGACGATATCGGTCTGCCGAGTGCCGCGGCGTGGCTCGCCCAGGCACAGCTTTCTGCTGTTCTGATCGAGAAGCTGGATTCCGATCAATACTGGCTGTGCGCAGTAGAAGATGGCGCGGTGTTCCCCGCCGGCGACATCATCGGCGATAAGGACCTGATTGCCGCCAGGCTCGACGAAATCCGTACGGATATCGCCGGAACCGGCATCCTCATGTATGACAAAACCGGCAGCTTCGGCCTGATCGATGCAGAACCGCTTGATTTCTCCGACCTGGCTGCCGGTTTTGAGGCGGCTGCAGACATCCTCTGCCAGCCGACCCGCACTCGCAGTCTGAAAAAGCCGCTGGCTATCCTGGCCACAGTGCTGCTGATCACCGGCGGCGGTTACGGAGTCCGCGACCTGTATCTGTCCTATATGGATGCGACGCTTGAATCGGGGCAGGATGAGCTCGCGCAGCGACGGGCCAAGCGGCTGAATAATGAGAAAAATCTTCTGCATCAGGAGCTGACGCAGAATGCTCCGGCGCTGATTGCCACCCTGGCCGACACAGTCTCCGGCCGTCCGCTACGCGCAGCCGGCTGGCGCGCAACGCAATACGAATGGTCCGGCAACCAGGTTGCGGCCACCTGGCGGCGGGAACACGGCAGCATGGCCGGGATCGCGGAACACCTGCGCAGCGCACAATACAGCCTGAACGAAAAAACCGGTCAGGTGGTCGAGCAGTTTGACTTTCCGGCACCGCAGCTGACCGAGGCCTCACCCCTGGAAGATCGATTGGGCGGTCTTCAAGAACGCATGACACTGATTGACCTCATGGCAACTCTGCCGGGCAAGTGGTCGCTGTCCCCTGCAACGTCTTCAGGCAAACATTACACGATCAAACGCTCGTCCTTCTCCGGTGAAGCTGAAACACTGCACGCAGCGATCGAGGTCGCCCGGGTACTGCGCAGTCTGCCGATTCGGATCAAAACAGTCACAATCAGTCTGGAGAACCCGCACGCCTCGAACATCGAGGGGGATTACTATGCGAAAAATTATTGAGTCCCTATTGATCTTCCTCGCTTCCGCACAGATTTACGCCGCGGAACCGCTCCAAATCCCGCCGCCATGCCAGGGCTCTGTCGGCACGGTGGCTCTGATCGACTGCCTCAGAAATCAGCAGGAAATCATCAGCCAGCTACATGAGTATTACTCGATCACCGCGCAAATCAGAAAACTGCAGGCAGAACAAGGCACCGCCAACGCGCCGCCCGCAGCTGTGCCCACCGCCGATCGCGACAGTGATCCGGAGATGAGCCCCGCAATCGAGCGCGCGAACTGGTTCGATCAGGAATTGGAAGTCTATGCGGTGGTGGGATCGCCTTCCACCCTGACTGCGTATGCCAGACTCGACGGGCGTGAATACCGGTTGCGGGAAGGAGATTCAATCCGTCTCGCCAGAGTGTTGAAAGTGCATTCGCGGGGCGTGGATCTGTTAGTCGCCGGCCACGAAATTTCAGTCGGACTTTCCGGTCGATCGATACAGGCCGCTGGGAAAGAAAGTGGCGGGTAATATTCCAACGTACTCACTGGTGCTCACCGGAGGACCAGGATCGCTGGTACCGGTCAGCGAGGCGGAGCGCGCGTATTTCGCCGCAGTGTCGGAAGACGATCCGCCCTCGACTGCATACATCCTCTACACAGGACTGCAGTATCCGGCAAGACTGAAAGCACAGCTGCGCGAGAACCTGAAGCGGCAGAACATCCCAGTCATCAATCAGATCGAAGTGACTCCGGCCGATCTCGAAAATATCTACGCCAATGCGCAGGTGCAGACGAAGTCGACCACAGCGGACGTCGACTACGAACGCGGCCGCGATGCAGTGCGCGGACTGCTGGCGCGAGCCGTGGCCGATGACGCTTCCGACATTCATATCGTCCGACGACGAAGAACAGCCAAGGTGAGTTTTCGCATCGATGGCCGTATCGTGCCGCACGTTGAATGGAGCGATCAGATGGCCGATCAGACCTGCCGTTTCATCTATGAAGTGATGGGCTACGATCAGGAGGTTACCTGGAATCGGCACGAGCCGCAGGATGCGGTGGTTGACACGGTTCTGCCCAACGGCCGTAGAGTCCGGGTGCGCGTGGGAACCATCCCCGCTTCACCGGACGGCTACGACATGGTGCTGAGGATTCTTCCCGGCAGCGGCGACACGCTGCGTCTGGAGCAGCTCGGCTACGATGCCATCCAGATGAAGTCAATAAATGAACTGGCGAGCCGTCCGTCCGGACTGGTTGTCATGGCCGGTGGAGTCGGAAGCGGCAAGAGCACATCCATTGTCGGAATACTGCACGAAGAACTCGATCTGCACCAGTCACGCCTTCGAATCATCACTGTGGAAGACCCACCTGAACGGGTGATTCCCGGAGCCACGCAGGTGCCGGTGGTGCGAAAGCGCGGCACCGCCGCCGGCGATGAGTTTTCGTTCGCGATTCGCGGCGCACTGCGGTGCGATCCGGACACCCTGATGGTCGGTGAAATACGCGACCTGCAGTCTGCAGTTCTGGCCATCAAATTTGCCCAGTCGGGCCACCGCGTGTATACGACGGTTCATGCATCGACCGCACTTGGAATTGTCGGGCGCCTGGTCGGAGTCGGAGTCGACCCGACGCTGCTGTGCATGCCCGATGTTCTGAAAGGAATGATCTTTCAGACCCTGGTGCCGCAGCTCTGTCCGAGCTGCAAAATATCCACCGACGAGTGGCTGCGCGAGGATCCGTCCGAAACAGCCCACCGTAAAGAAATACCCGATCGTGCGGCGGCCGCACTCGAATCGCGAGGCTACGACGCTGGCAGTGCCGCGTACCGCTCCCCCGGCGGTTGCCGAGAGTGCGGCTTCAGCGGCGTATCCGGGCGCACGCTGATGGCGGAAATTGCACTGCCGGACGACGACATGCTGCTGTATCTGAGCCGCGGCGACTATATCAGCGCCAAGCGGCACTGGATAGAAAATCTTGACGGCCAGCCGGTTGAGGAACATGGAATACGGCTGACGGCATCAGGGACGGTTTCGCCGGCGGACGTCGAATGGCGCATCGGCCCCCTGTTGCCGTCAGCAGGCGTCCGGGCCGTGAACGGCTCGACAAAGATTCCGGTACAGGAATTGCCCGGTAATTTGAAATTAGTGAAGGAGCCGGGACATGCTTGAGAAACTCAGTGTCTTGGTCAGCAGAACCCGTTTCAGGATATCTTCAAGTTCCCGGGAGCGTCTGTGGCAACGCCTCGGTTCGCTCAGTCGCGCCGACGTGCCGATCGCCGACGCAATGGAGTTTCTGCATGAAAGCAGGACGATCGGTGGCGTTACCGCCGGGTTTATCGAACACCAGCGGGTCGCAATACGTTCCGGTGGATTTTCCGCCGGTGCGGTCGGCTGGGTGCCCAAAGAAGAGCTCATCATCATTGAAGTCACTCAGGAAGGCGACATTGCGGACGGCTTCGCGCAGGCAGCGCGGATTGCATCCGTCCGCTCGCAGCTTCGTTCCACGCTGGTCTCCGGATTGACATACCCGACTCTTCTATTGTTTGCAGGCGGAACGGTGATTGCCGTGCTGCCCGGCTATGCACTGAAGGTGATGGTCGATCTCGTGGACCCAGCGCGATGGCCGCCGGTATCGCGCAGCGTGCTGGTGTTTTCCGAATTCATGTCGAATTGGGGCCTGGTCTGCGCCGCCGCAGTCATCACACTGCTGGCCGTCTCGATCTGGTCGGCGCCGCGCTGGAGCGGCTCGCTCCGGCACAAGCTGGACTGGTATCCGCCGTTCGCTCTGTATCGCAGGTTTACCGGTCCGGAAATTCTTTCGGCCTGGCTGGCACTCATGCAATCCGGAATTCAAAGAGTCCGGGCGCTCGCACAGCTGGAAACCGGACTGCCGGAGTATCTGGCATCGCATGTGCGCACAATGCGTTCCCGACTGTATCGGGGCGATCCTGTCGAAACCGCCCTCGACACAGGACTGTTCTCAGCGGAAACGCTGGATGACCTGCGAATCTACGAACGTACAGGCGATTTCAGCGAACATGCCGAGCGCATCGCCGAAGAAGACATCACCCGTGCACTCGAGAAACTTGAGTCAGCTACGAAAACACTTTCCTCGATGCTGCTGATCGTAATTGGCGCTATGGCAGTCTGGATATATGTCGGAATCGCCCGCGTCGCATTCACCGTCCAGCAATCGATTTACTGATCTTTCGACCCATGGAGAATTCATCATGAAATATCTAAAGCTTTTTTTCAAATGGCTTCGCAGAAAGCCGCACAGGGATTCGCAAAGCGATCCGGAAAAGGGCGCCATCACGGTTGCCGAGACGCTGATTGCGCTCGGCATCGGCGCCACCGTACTGGCGGTCGTGTTCGCCGGAATACCGGCGCTCACGGATGCCCGCAACCATTCGACGTCCATGAGCGGGCTGACGCAGATCGTGACAAGCATCCGCAGCACCTTCGGCGTGCGCAATAACTTTGACGGTCTGGACACTGATCTTGCACGTCAACTGGCGGGGTTTCCGCCCAACTTCGTCGGCGGCGATGACATTATTCGACACCCCTGGGGCGGCACTGTGACGATCACCGGAGACAATGACGGTACCTTCGACGTTGCGTTTGACGCCCTCCCCGAATCCTCCTGTTCTCAACTGGTCACCTCCACGGCCGACCTGGCACAGACAATTGATGTCGGCGGCACAGTCCTTGGCAGCGACGGCCCGGACGACGTAGACGGCAATCCGACCGACCCCGAAACCGTGACTGCTCTCTGTGATGGCGGGGCAGAAGTCACATGGACGTTCCGGGGGTAGATATGAAACCAGGATATCTGCCCACCTCACCCGCCGGTAGCGACTCGGAAAAGGGCGCCATCACGATTGTCGAGACGCTGATCGTGCTCAGCATCGGGCTGATTGCGCTGACGGTTTGGGCACAGGCTAAATTGAGTGAATACCAAACCGCAAACGCCACCAACGCCGGCCGTGCAATCGCCGCTTACTCCAGGGCCGCATCAGTGTGGCTGGCGGAAAATCCGCCAGTCGCAGACGGCACCTTCACGATCACCAATCTGCAGGACTGCGCGGATCCAGACGGTGCCCGCTACCTGTCGTGCACATTCGGCGCTCAGACGCCGATCGCCTACGCGCGTAATGATGCCGGCAATCCGGTCAATTACGGTAATCTCGATATTGATGTTGTGATTACGCCTGTAGGCGCAACCGGCGTCATTGACTTTGGCGTGTTTCGAAGCGGAGACGACGAGAACGAAGACGGGCTGCCTGATTCGCGTCCTGATCTGGCATCCATCGCCTTTCAGGCTGCCGCCGAAGAATCCGGCGCAGGCGTGCTCGAATTTTTCGAGATGACGTTCGCCCGGGAAAGTCCGCTCGGATTGGAATTTGATCCGGATGCAGCCGGTTTCGACCAGGCCGCAATCGACGATCTGTCAAGACTCCAGGCCCGCGTCGGCGCACAGGCCGGCGATGCTCCGTTCCTGCGGCTTGATGGTGCCAACGAGATGTCGGCCGGCATTAGCTTCGATAACGGCATGCAGGTCAATATGGATGGTGGCGGATTGGAATTCCAGGGCCCCGGCGATGTTGGGGTAAGCACTGCTACCGGCACGCTGGTCGTCGCGCAGAACATTCAAACCGCAGCGCTTGAGTCCGGTTCAGCCGTTTTTGACGAGCTGACGGTCGAGCCGGTCACCGGGGTACAGGGCGCCGGCTTCGAACGGTTCAACCAGGCACCGGATGTGGTGCGTATTGATGGTGATGTCATTCGACTGGCCGCGCGAGTGCAAGTCAACGAAACCGATATCGAATCGAATCGTCAGAACATTGCAGAGAACGAAACCGACATCAACCGCCTGACCGGTGAAGTGAACGACAACGAAACCGCCATCGCAGCGAATCGCCGGAACACTGCAAGGAACGCAGCAGGAATCAGCCGACTGACCGGCGAAGTGAACGCCAACGAAACCGCCATCGCCACCAACCGGCGGAACATTTCCTCTCAAGACGGAAGGATCAGGCGGAATAGTCGTGACATCGACGCGTTAGAAAAACCAACCCCACCTCCACCGCCGCCCCCTCCACCCATCTGCTCTCCCTTGTTGTCAGCCGTACAGAGCACCCAGCGCGGTTTGGGGTACAGTTATTCTACATCTTGCGGCACCGGCTGCGATGCAAGCACGATATCACTCAACTGCCCTGAGGCTGAAGACGGCAGCTACAGCTGCACCGGTCCAAACAGCTCAAATCCTGTTTCATACGCCATCCGCGACCTAAATACACTGACCTGCAGAACGCGTACCATCAACTTTTATTCCAGCCAGTCGTGCGAACCAAACTACAATGTCAACCCCTGCCTATAAAGTAAATGTGATTAACTCCGCCATTCAATGACGCATTGATGCTGTAGATCTGCCATTTGCATTGAAAAGCCGACTCTAATTCGCTATTGTTAGAGAATGCAACAAGCGCGGAGAAACAAAATGCAGATTAAAACTACAGCCCTGACCGTCCTGTTACTTGCCACAGCGCTCTCAGGTTGCGGAGGAGGAAGCGGTGGAGAAGGAGGCAGCGCATCCGTTCTCCCTCAACCAACCCTTCTGGACTGCCACGTCTACAGGCTGGACTGTACCATCTACAACAGTTACATTTCGCAGGGGTTAACCCGCGATCAGGCCGCCGAGCGCACTCGAACCCTGTCGATCAGAATGATCAATGCCGACGCCGCATACGACCGAGGCTGGACGGGCGACGGCGTCACGATCGGTTTTTACGAATTCGCAATTGACAGTTCCCACCCGGAACTAAACGGAAAGGTGGTAGACAATCCTTACGACGAGATCGAGCCTGGGAGCTACAGCAATGTAGTCCAAACACTCGACGAAGCGATAAAGCACGGTCAAGAGACCGCCGGAGTCGCTGCAGCGAAGAGAAACGAAATCGGAATGCACGGCGTGGCATACGACTCGAAAATCGAATTCGTATCGTTTCAGAACGAGATTTTCAACAGGGAGATCGAGGATCAATACGCGAGCGGCCTTTTCAGTGAAGAGGTAGAGGGAAGCGACGCTCGCGCAATCAATTACCTGAACAGCCGAGTTCCGATCGCTTTTAGCGCCATTCCACGAATTTCCGATTGGTCGGATTCCACACCCGAAGAAACCGAGACAGAAGGAGCCAACAACCGATCTTGGTTATCCGCTCTGCGTCAAACTTCCACATCTGCTGCCAATCGTACAGTCTGGGTTTATAGCGCTGGCAACTACGCGTACCCGTATCCTAGCGGTGCTGGCTACTTCCCGGTCCATTTCCCCAAACTTAGGGGCCATGTGATCGCTGCCGTTGCGCTCGACAGCGACGGCATCATCGCAGATTATTCAAACCGCTGCGGCGCGGCGGCCAGTACGTTTTGCATCGCCGCCCCCGGGCACCATTACGCGCCATCAGGACCGAACGGGTATGTGACAGTTCAAGGCACATCCTATGCTGCCCCGACAGTGGCCGGGTCGCTGGCAATCCTCAAGCAAGCCTTTCCGTCCTTGGGCAATGACGAGCTCGTCACAAGGCTGTTCGCCACCGCAAACAAGACCGGCATTTATGAGGTCGCTTCCATCTACGGACAGGGGCTGGTCGACCTGGATGTTGCTACCCAACCCGTCGGGCAAGGCCAAATTCCGACCGGAAATTCAGTGAATGGAAAGTCAGCGCCAATGAGCCTTTCAACAGTCCAACCTGCCCTGCCCACCGGCAACGCGCTCTCGCAAGGATTCGCCGGCCACCGGGTGATGACCCTGGATGAACTGAACACTCCGTTCTACGTTCCATTCGAGGCATTTGTTTCCACTGACAACACTCCCAGCCCAACGTCGAAAAAAACCCGAAACCTGATGAACCGCCTTGTGCATGGGGCAAGTCAGACCCATGTCAACGCTTCGCCATGGCTGTCGATTGTCGGACAACCGCTGGCATATCGCGACAGCGAAAGTAAAACCGAGTCCTGGTATTCGGCCGGAACACGAGATTCATTCGGCTTTGCTTCCCGCCAATCGAAGCGCAAAAAAGGCAAAGCAACCATTTCCTATACCACCGGAGCCATGATCGAACCGCAGTCTCATCTGGGATCGACTTCACATGGGGCTTTCGGAACGATGTCAGCGGGGACATTTCTGACCGGCATAGAGGCGGAACGTCCATGCGGCACATGGTCGTGCAAAGCTGCTGGATCACTGGGCGTTTCACTGATGCGACCGTCCGGCGGCTTGATCCAGTCTTCTACACCGACGTTTGCATCATCGTTCAGCTTGCAAGCGCTCAAAATGACCCCTGAATACGATATCTATGTCGAGCTGTCACAACCGCTTCGAGTAGAATCCGGCTCAGTCGAAATTGCGTATCCATCGGCACGCACCCCGGACAGGAAAATTCTGACCGAATCCTTCAGAAGCTCACTGTCGCCCGATGGGCGGCAGATTGATATTCAAGCAGGTGTAGTCTTGCCTCTCTCCAGGAACTCGAAGTTGGGAGCGCAGGCCTGGATTTCGCACAATCTGGGTCATATTCGTCACTCACCCTCAATATTCGGTGCCGCAATTGCGTATCGAAGCAATTATTAAGGACAAGGCAAAATATCGTCCCTTAAATTCAACGCACGGCGACTTTAGCGCACAATTTAACCCACGGCATACCTGGAACTCAAACTCGTCTGGAATCGCTCCACACCGTGTCTGACGGCACCTTTCACTCTGAATGACAGAAACTCTCTTCAAATTTCTGTTATTTGGCATGTTTTCCTGTGTTTTGCTTTCCTTGGCAATAGACGATCACCGTCAAAACCGTTTGCCCAACCGCCTGACAATCCCGCTGGTCCTGACCGGACTGCTATTGAATTCGACCCATACCCTCAACCAGCTTGGCTTCCTTCACATCTCATTTCAAGATTCAGCGCTTGGCGCTGCTCTCGGCTACGCTGGAGTTCGAGCACTGCATGAAATTCAGCTCTACCGATCAGGCCGTGCAGGCATCGGGCTGGGTGACGCAAAATTTCTGGCAGCACTGGGCGCTTGGTTTGGCTGGCAGTCGCTGCCGGTTCTGCTGGTCGGGGCTTCGCTCATCATGCTGACCGTATATTTCGGAAGATGGGAAAAACCGTTTGGAGTCGGCCTCAGCATAACCTCCCTCGGTATTCTGGGCATACACATGTTCGTCAGTGGATAGAATTCATCTGCAGACAGGCAGATGCCGGTGAATCTCAGGTGTATCTTCGACCTGATTACTGATCAAAGTTTCAGGAATCCACAACTACCCAATACCTGTACCATTGCGATGCAGTGTCGCGGCGGTAATTGCAGTAAATAAATCCTGCAAGAAATGCATTGTCGCTCGGGCTTAAATCGACCTTGCAGTTACGTTCTGATTTATTTTTGGTTATGGTGAACGCCCCTTGCAACGAGATTCGGTTCTGATGCACCAGACCTGTCCCATCTATCCGCTTTGAAACCGAAAAACCACCCTCCTGAAACCACTTGACATCCTGCAAATGCAATTTGCCGGTAAGTCGTTGGTCTTTGTTGACCGCTAGCACTTCGTAAACCATTGTTCCTTGAAAATCTCTGCCGTTTTGGTCGTACACAGTCAATATGATAGTTGGCAGTCCAGTTATCCAAGCTTTCAAAGCCATCTCCTGCAGCTTTTCCACACCCGTATCCATCGCCACTTCAATTGCGTGAACTTTGAGATCCTCATCACTTGAGGCGAATGCCTCTTGCAACGCCATTGCGGTCAACTGCTCTTCGCTCGAAGCAAACATTACGTCAAACCCGGTTCGCCGCTTGTCGGCGTCTTCAGATCGAATAGCCTCAAGCAGCGCAGCTCGCTGTAGGGCCACCTCATCGAGTTCCTCATCAAACAATTTCTTCTGTTGTTCGCGTGCTAGCTTGCGTTTCCGTGATAATTCCTCCCGTACACCTGCCAAATTCTCCAGTGATGCAATCTCCGCCTCAGCCTCTGCGATGGCTGTAAGCGTCTCCTGGGAAGCCTCAATCACTGCCCGTTCCTGATCATACCGATCGACAATCGACTCAAGACGCTTTCTGTTCTCATTTCGAAGCAGTTCGAGTTCCTCATCCGCCGCCGCCCGTAAAATTGCTGCGTCGGCTTCGACTCTGATTGCTTGTTCAGCCAATGTCTTGTCAAGTGTCTTCACGGCGTCAAGATTTCTCAATTGGCGTTCTACCTCTTCGGACCCGATGATAATGGTCGGCTGCGAGTACATCGCGACCGGTATGCCCAGCCCGGCGACCCCGTTCTCCATGCGTAATTCCAGTTTCCACTTTCCTAGCACAAATGCAGACCACGCAATCCCATAGAGTCTATGGGGTTGCTGTGGTGTTCGCGTTTCAATCAACACGATGTACGGCTCCGAATTTGAATTTTGATTTGGCTCGGAATACAGATTTTCACGCGGAACGGCTTCTGCCACGAACCGTTGCCGGAACTTCGGATTGATGGCATCGCCATCATTGACTGTTGCTTGGATATCAATCCTTTCAATTGACCAATATGACGGCAACCACATGCCAACCGTCCTGGCAATATCCTCTTCGCCTGGCGCATCATCAGCCGCTGAAACACTCCCAGCCCAGATGACTACTGCTGCAATAATCGAAATTTGTTTAATAAATCTTTTCATGGTGATATCTACATAATTAGATTGGTTTTATTTGATGAGTTCAATTCTACTGTATTAACAACAACCTGTCACCTACGAACCGCTTTTGATGCATACACAAGAAAAGGACAAATACTAGGATTTACGATGATTTCGGTTCAACATCGCCGGCATGGAATATCCACCGCGATACAACCACATCACCCGCGAGGACTTGCAATGCAATACCCGTCTCTGCGAGCTGCTGCAGCAGATTGTTTCCAAAGGCCTCTGGCTCGTGAAACGTGATCAGGACATCCTGGATTTCTTCTCTCTGGCTGAAAAAGCACTGCAGGATGACCGAACAGGCAATCCCGGCGCCTTGTTTCGTTACCTGGTCGAAGCCCGCAAGACTGACACAATAAGCAATCACATCGAAGCACGCGCCCAAAAACGCATTGATTCGGCCGCGATATACGAGATCCGGCTAAAAATCGCCTCTCCGCGTTACCCGTCATTGGAGAGAATGAATTTCGAATCCAGGGAGAGAGAGAGTTCGGGGAATTTGGGGTATCAACCAAACGGATTCGCACCAAGCCCGTTCCCTCAAAAGCAGCTGCCTCAGTCGCAACAATACTGGCGACTCCAGTCAGCATCGAATAAAACTGTCATCATTCAACCAGGCCGGTGTAAATTGACGGGCTATCCTCCCATGAAAATTCCCTATGGCTTTGCCCCGCGACTAATCTTCGCATATGTGGTAGGCGAAGCGGTACGTGGCAAGCAGAGCGTAAATCTGGGAAGGACCAAGCACCGGTTCCTCAAGGCGCTCGGGGTGTCAACCAATTCCAGAAACTATCACACGGTCTGCGAACAGATCATGTATCTGGCCACTTGCCAGATCGAAATTACGCAGCTCAAATACACCGAAAAATCCGAGGAGTTCGAAATTGACAGATACAACGTTGCCAAGAACATAAAGTATCAGCGACCGCTTTTTGTCTTTGAAGAGAATCAGAGGGTTGCTCACCTCGTTTTCGATCCCAATTTAGATATCCAGAAACCCAACCCGCTGGATTGGAATACGACATTCACGTTATCAGACGACTTTTACAAGTTGGTCCGCGACAAACCGATGCCGGTGAATCTTGATCACCTCAAGAGTCTGGTTCGGTCACCGCGTCGCATGGATATCTACACGTGGCTGTCGCATCGAGTGTATCGCATCAAGAACAAACCGGTAAATGTTCCGCTGACCAGTGTGCATCGACAGTTTGCCCCGGAAATAGATTCCCGGCACCACCGCCGTTTCCGACAGAAATTGAAACTAGATCTGGACGCAATCAGGAAAGTGCACGATAAATTCAACCTGGAACTGACCGACTCCGAGCTGATTATCTACGCATCCGCGCCACCGATCCCACACATCAACGGCGACCAGCCACGTTAACGCCTCGCTTCAAACCCGCAAGGCAGGCAAAATCCCCATCCCTTTTGCCTGTGCATAACTCGCCTCAAATATTAAGAAAGTTCGCCTAAGTGGTACGCTTGAGCTCCAAAAAGTTCGCCTAAGTGGTACGCCTAAGAGGCAAAAGTTCGCCTAAGTGGTACGCCTTGAAAGCGTAAATATCATTATTTAGCATTAAAAACAGATACATATACGATGGCACGAATCTTGCTAAATAACAATAACCTATAGGTACCCGCCCACCCGCCCCTACGCGGGTGCGTGCGCGAGTGCGCGCGAGGCCACCGCTGCCACCACCATTTTTAATAACTTATAGTTGCGAACGTGTTCGCAGATAAGTGTTTGAATGACTCCCCCTTAAAAGTTTCCGAGAGGGTGGCGAGGGGATGAACCGAACTGATCCAGCAACTTCAGGTTTTTCATGTGCTGGTGCCTACAGGAAAAACCGTTGAACAGGTCTCAAGCCACCTGCCACAATCCGTCCTCATGAACGCCATCACCGCCAACCCAGAAATCGAGGAGACTCCGCTACCTGACGACTCGCCTTCGATGACCGCGGGTCCGGAACCCGGCCGTAGTCAGTCACGTCGGTTGCCGACCAGGAAATTGATCTTCTGGTCATTGGTCGTAATTGTCGTTTTCTTGCTCGTCGTGGGTGCAGCTGCGATTTGGCTGTACAAACCCCCGCTGGCTCAATTGCAGACGTCAAGTGTCGAAAGCGCAGAAACGCTCCTGACGCCACAGGAAGTCGTCAATGCGCAGCCGTTGCCGGTCAGTGATCCAGCAGCACTGGGCCAGCCTGGCCTTTCTCCGGAGACACACGACAACGTTCCGTTTCCTGTAGGCGGGATCGATGAGTCCGTAGAAGGTCGCCCGCCAGCCGATATGGAGTATGAGAAGCTGCTGGAGGAGGTCAGGCATCAGTTGCGCCAGAACAACGACGCCGATCTGTATTTGGCCGAGCAAGTAGCGGAACTTGAGAAACTTGTCATCTCGCTGCAGACCGGTCAAGCTATCGTGGCAGAGAGTCTTGAGCACCGCATGACCGAGCTGGCACAGAAAATTGATGCCATGGCCGAAGCGGCACCAAACGAACCCGCCCCAATTCCGACTACCAGTTCACCGGACGTTCCACCATTCCGGCTGATTGCCATTGACCGATGGGAAAACGAGTGGAACGCCGTGCTCGAATTAAATGGAAAAATCTCGATGCTCGCGCCGCAATCCGCACGAGCTGGCTGGAAACTGCTTCAGATATCCCCGCAAAACCGCACTGCGCTGTTTCGATCCAATAGCGGTACGGAAGCGGAACTCACCGTCGGCGGTTGATCGTTCCTGACATGAAAAGATCAATCATTTTGGTTTTCCTCCTGGTCACCCAGGCGACGGCGCAGTCACAGTCGATCGATTCGGCGCAGACCGACGGTTTGGACATCGCGCCAATAGCGCATCGAAGCGCCGAAGCCTGGGGACTGTCAATCGAGGAGTGGCAGCGACAAACGGAGCTGCGGGCACTCAGCCAGGGCATGCTTTCTCAAGATCTGACGCCGCTGGAAGTGCTTGGGATACTGACCGACAACCCGGCTGACCGCAGACGGTATGCGAGGCTCTATGCCGCGCAGCAAAGGGAGTTGCTGGATCGCATCGCCGCATTCGAAGCGGACTACCTTGAGGAATACGCCGCTTTGAACCAACGGTTGTCGGCAGGACTGAATGGCCGCAGCACCCTGGTGATCGCCATTGACTGCGTCAGCACGAAATGCCGACGTCAGGTAACCGAAGCGCTCGCCATTGCACAAAACGGTGTGGTCGACATATATGTCGTCGGCAGCGCCGGCGACGACGCTGCTGTTCGAAGATGGGCCGCGACAAACCGCGTCCCACCGAATCTCGTCCACCAGCGTCAGATAACGCTCAATCATGGCACCCCCGACATGAAACGAGGACTGCATCAGTGATCGTCCACCCCAGCCCGCTGCTACGACCACCGGTTGAGCTGACGGCAGCTGTCGTTTTCATCGCAGTGGCCACAGTTTTTATCATATTCCCAAAACAGTTGAACCTATCATGGATCCAGGGCATCGTGCTCAGTGCGATCTGCGTCATGTTGGGAAGTCGGAGGATTTTGCAAACCTTGCGCCTATGGCGTTACCGTCGACTGCTCACAAACCGCAAACCGTACGTGATCAAGGAAATTCCGAACGATCAGAAACTGATCAGCAAGGGACTTTTCATCGGCCGCGGTTTTCAGTGGTCCCAACCACATGTACAGCGCCTGAAGGAAACACGAACTCCGGCAGCGCTGAAATACCTGGGCAAAGCCGGCGATCAGGGAGGCGACCCGGTTCTGCATGGAGTCGGGCTGCTGGAAGGCGAACAGGAAGTCTGGTTGCCTTTGCCCGAACGCTTCGGGCACCTCCTGATGCTCGGCGCCACCCGAGTCGGCAAAACGTGCGAAGCGGGAGTGCTGATCGGGCAGGATATCCACCGCGGCGACGCGGTCATTGTAATGGACCCAAAAGGCGACCTGGACCTGCTAAGACGCGTTTACCACGAAGCCGAAAAGTCCGGTAAACTGGCAAAACTGCGAATCTTCCATCTCCGGTATCCGAGCGTGTCAGAACACTACAACCCGATCGCTTCATACGATTCACCAGACGACATCGCCACCAGAATCACTGAGCAGCTTCCGAGCAAAGGCAGCAGCGAGGCGTTCAAGCAGTTCGCATGGAGATTTCTCAACACCATCATCTGCGCGCTTGACGCGCTCGGCGAAACACCGAACTACCGAATTATTTACAAGCATGTAACTGACATCGAACCGTTATTCAACGCGTATCACGACAAGCTATTCACGCAGCATGCGCAAGGCGATTACTGGAGAGTGGACGTAGAAACCCGAGTGCGGAGGAAGTTAAAGCAGGACAAGGCCAAGCAGCCCAGGCGCCGAATCGAGACACTGGCGCGGATAGAGTATCGTGAAGAGATGCGGATCGAGGATGATCTGGCATCGGAAATCCAGCATATTATGGACTACGACCCTGTCTACTACGACAAGCTTATCGCCTCGCTGCTCCCTCTCCTCAACAAACTCAAATCGGCCAGGACATCCGCCATTTTGGTGCCCGCCGAAGACGCGAGGGAGGAAAATACGATCAGTTGGGATGAAGCAATCGCAAAAAAACAGATTGTCTACGTCGGACTCAACTCCCTGGCCAACCCCGCGATCGCGAGAGCGGTCGGCAATGCAATGTTTGCGGACCTGGCGTCCTCGGCCGGCAAGCTATACGCCGCCATCGAGGGCAGTTCCGCTCCAAAGCACAGGATCTGCATACACGTTGACGAGTTCAACGACATCGTCGGCCCTCACCTTCACCCCATGTTGAGCAAAGCCGGCGGCGCCGGCGTGCAGATCACCGCGTACACCCAGACCCTGGCCGATATCGAAGCGTCGTTGGACGGTGACCGGGCCGCAGCAGCCCGACTGGTCGGAAATTTCAACTCATTGATCATGCTGCGCGTGAGAACACTGGACACAGCTCGAAACTTGGTCGAGCAGATGCCAAACTACGACGTCACGGACCTTGCCGAGTCGTCTTCTGTCGCCGATTCATCGCAGACCGAATCGCCGGTATCTTTCACTTCGTCGCTATCCGCCCGGGTGGCAGTACGAAGCGTGCACGGCATAGAGGCGACCGACTTAATGCGGTTACCAAAAGGCGAGGCGTTTGCACTGCTCGGCGGTGGTAGCATCTGGAAACTGCGGTTTCCACTGATTGGAGATCTTCCTGCCTGCCGCCCAGCCAATGAAATGGCAGATACCGCTCTTGGGGGTAGTGTCGAACGACAGTATTCGGTAGTCGAGATCATGACGAAAGTGCGCCAACTACGTCAAACCAATGCCGCCAGAAAGACGCCCTCCCCCTCCAAAGCGACCGCGTAGCGTCTTATCTCTATTAGTGTCCGCCCTGGTCGCCGGCACCATCTTCTCGCTCGTAGTAGAATCTGGAGTGGGCCTGGTCGGTGGCTGGAACATTCCACAGCACAGCGCGCAGGTACTAGGGGAAACAAACAAAAACAACCGGCTTTTAAACCCCGACTTTGTGCCCGGAGTCCTTCGCTCAATTCGAACAAACCTCAAATGGGCTGCAGTAATATCCTTCAAAACCAAGAGTGACAATCCGTTTCTCGCTCTCGGCGCCAGACACTTCCAGGCGCTGCTGAACCGCCTGCAGATCACAACACTCCGCATTGCGTCAATTGCGGCATACGCCCCCGCAATGCTCCTGATCTTTACCGCAGCGGTTGTGGATGCGACAGTTGAGCGCCGTCTACGCGCTCATGCAGCCGGCAAGGAAAGCGGCTACCTGTATCATCGTCTCCAGAGATTGCGCGGCTTGGCGCTCTTTGTGCCGCTCTTTCTTTTCCTGGCATGGCCGTGGCACGTTCCTGCGCAGCTGGGCGCATTGACCGTTTTTCCAGCAGCGATTTACATCTGGCTGCAGCTGGTGCTGTTCAAAAGGATTCTCTGAGCAGCTGATCGGTATTGCCCTGCGTACCGCACTACAGCAAAACCGATTTGAACCTGTCGGTTCATTGTCCACAATATCCGCATGATCCGCTCGCCTAAAAAGCCAATCGCCGCCCTGGTGGGACTGACGCTAGCGCTCTCGTCCTGCATTCCATACTGGTGGCGCCCTTATCAAACCGGTTACGCACGACCCGCTTTCCCGCCGCCCTCGGTGCAGCCGTATACGTATGCGTACGCGGATAACATTGTGCGGCCGGCCAGAGACCGAGAGAAACGCGAACTTGCAAGGCTGCTGTATGAGCTCAGGTTCATATCGGAAAATCTGCTGCCGCAGGCGAGTTACTACGCCAATCCGGACGCACGCATCCGTTTCGACTGGCACCAACTGGCGCGGGATCTGCGTCACATCGAGTCTGGAATCGAGTCGTATCTGGCACAAGGCGTTCCCGCCCCTCGATCGATCTCGCCGATCTCAGGCGACTACGGGAGGTAGGGATGGATCAAAAAGAGGCGCTGGAAACCCTGAATACCGCACTTGGCTGGACTGAATCGGCGCCGCTGAGCGAAATCATAGCCGGCCTTTTCCTCGCTACCTTCATCCTGTGGTGGTCTTGGATCATCGTCTCGCAGCTGTCGCGCCTTCGCTCCGGCGATGTGACGGTTCAAAACGCGCTGGGCGAAAGTGCCCGGGCGCTCATCGTTGTTCTGGCGGCCATCGCCCTGGTCGCATATCTGTCATAGGTGTAAAAATGCTATTGAACTACAAGAAATTTTATCGATCCATAAAAAATCATTTGAAGCGAGGATACTGTGCGTATATCGGCATCCATTCACTGATCCTGTTTAAACTGACGCCCGCCCTCGCCGCACTGCCAACACCTCCGACGGTCGGCGGCGCGACGGTCTCTGCAGACAACCCTCTTGCATACATCCTCGGTGCCACTCGCTGGTTCATCTTTATCGCCTTCGTCGTGCTTGCAGCAATCGCAATGGTGGTTTTTGCCGGCGGCATCATCAAGGAGGTCAACGACGCGCGGCAAAGAGGTGAATGGGGCAAATTCGGCGCCTTCCTGCTCGCCGGCCTGTTCGTTGTCGTCATCGTCCTGGCCGCAGGCTGGTGGGGCAGCGAATACCTGGGCGACCAGCTAACAACGACACTGACAACGGTTTAGCTAACCTAATGCCCCCGCAACCCGCAGCGCCACTGGATGCAGAACCGGTCATCTATCGAGGACTTGGCATCACCGCCCTCACACGAGTCCTGGTCCTGGCAGTCCTCGTTTTATTCCTCCCGGCACTGTTGGCTTCTGTGGTGTTCATGGACGGCTTCGGAAGCGTAATGATGTTCATTACGATCATGCTGCCCGGCAGCGTCGTCGGCACCATGCTGACGGCAGGCTTGGTGCGCCGTGTCCAGCAAGGACGCCCGAAGAACTGGATCAACCGCTCTCTGGTCAGCCGTCTGCCTGCACCGCCTCCGGACTTGGTCCGACAACATTATTGGTCGAAGTAGTGATGGCACGGCATCAGTACGCGGACGCCAATATGTATGCACACATCACCACGCTGCGGATCGTTTGCGCCGTGCTAGCCGTATTGCTTGCGATCGCAATTGTCGGATGGACTCTTTCCAGTCGCACCCATCGCCTGAGCCTGCCGCCGCTGCTTGAATACGCACCGTCGCTCAAGACCGGCGAAATACAACCCTGGGAGGTTTACAATTTCGCCGGCTATATCTGGCAATACCTCAATCGCTGCGAATCGAACTGCGAAATCGAACTGCCGCAGCGACAGAACAGAATGGGCTCGTTCATCACGCCGCAGTTCGCATCAACCCTCGTCCGATCACGAGCTGCTCGAGCCAGCGAGCTTCGTGACCGCACCCGTTACATGCTGCCGCTTGAAGGTGGCTGGTCGCCCGACCTGGCCACAACGGTGTCCAAAGGTCGCTGGCGCGTCACGCTGGACGTCGTGTTGGTGGAGAAACTGCGCGCAGTCGAAGTCAAGCGGGTGCCGATCCGCTATTCGATAGTTGTGGAACAGCGCCGCATCGACCCCGAATACAACCCCTGGGGGCTGTATCTTGCGGGCTTCGCATCACCGCCCTCAAGAATCACGGAGACCAGCTCGTGAATCTGCCGTTCCGCGTCGCAATGGTCATTGCATTCCTGCCGATCGCGGTTTCCAGGAGCGACTCGGTAATCGAGTATGAATGGACCGGCGATCCCATACCGGTCGATCTTTCGGTCGGCACGGAGCGACGGATCATCGTGGAAGGAGCTGACGAGCTTCGCATCGGCATCCCACCGAATCTACATGACCAGTTTACAGCGCAGAGCATAAATGATTCGTCGTGGTGGAAGTCGGACACGCCGCTCCAGGCCGTTCGCGTAATCATCGGGGTCATCCCGACTGGAGAATTCGTCGTTACGGAAGTGACGGCCACGGAAGACGTAATGTCCTTGCCAGATATCGTAATCAAAATTCCGGACGGCCACACCACGAGAAATGCGCCGCCCGCCTCAACGAATCAAACCGGTTTCGCTGCGCTGACCCGCTGGACGATCCAGCAACTCTACTCCCCCGACCGCCTCCGGCGGCCGCTTACCGGCGTAACGGAAGATACGGTGAACAAGAAACCCATGAAACTGTTTCGCTGCGGCCCATCCGTGCCGTCCGCCTGTGGAGGGTCAGTCGAAGCGACAGCGGTCGCCGTCTGGCGCGCGCAAAACCATTACGTCACGGCGGTGCATCTTGAAAACACCACCGACGTGCCGATCGTGTTGGATCCCCGAGATCTCCGCGGCCGGTGGCGCACCGCAGCCTTTGTCCATTCAAGGCTCATGCCCACAGAGCATCCGCGCTCGACTACAACCCTGGTTCTGATCTCCGACATGCCCCCCGCCGAAGCGGTGATGGAGTAAGCATGAAATTCCTCAGGCAATACCTGAAGGGCATCGTCATGTTTCTGGTAATGGCCATCTTTGGCACAATATTCTATTTTGGCGGCAACAACGAAACCAGCCAGATCACGCAAAAAAGCGAAAGCTCCAGCGCCGAGAGCGACAGCACCTCGGAAGAAGTCAGGGCCGCGGTAACGCAGATGACGGATCTCCAGAAAAAGATCGAGTCGCTTCAGGAACAACTTGCAGCGCAAGCCATCGAGGACGAGGAGCTGAAAAGACTGACCGAAGAACGAATCTCGGCGGTGCAGGAAAAGCTCGACCAGGCGACCGACTCGGAAACGGTGCCGGAGCCCGTTGCGCACCTCTTGAGCGATATCGGCGAGCGCCTTGAGTCGATTGAGAATCGGGTTGCCAGCGGCCCTCAATCGACCATCCCGGATTATGAGATCGAGGGCGCGCAGCCAGGACTGTCCGGGCACGAGATTCTCTGGATCGACTCAGCAACAGGCGTCACGGACTTGCCGACTCCACCGGAACTGATCGACCTTGCCGAACAGCTGGGAACGCAGGCTTCGGGGTCCGAGCCCGAAGCGGATCCGGTATACACACTGCCGGCGACGACCATTGTCGACGCTACGGCGCTGACCGCCCTGGTCGGCCGGTTGCCCGTTGACGGCCATATCGATTCACCGTGGCGCTTCAAGCTGCTCTCCAAGGCGAGCAATATCACGTCCCGCGGTCATCGGGTACCCGGACTTAAGGGCGTGATCTGGTCCGGCGTGGCATACGGTGACCTGACGCTTTCGTGTGTAAGCGCTACAGTGGATACCGTCACTTACGTTTATGAAGATGGCGTCGTACACACGCAGAAGTCGCCGTCGAATCCGGATGACATCACCTCCGGCATCGGCTGGCTGTCTGACGACCGGGGAAATCCCTGCATCCCCGGAGATCTCAAGACCAACGCCCCTGCGGTGATCGCAAGAGGTGTATCGACTGGTACACTTTCAGGTCTTGCGCGAGGTTACGCCGAAGCGCAGACGACCCGCCAAAGCAGTTCTGAAGGCGATTCGACTACGACGATCACAGGCGATGCTGAAGACTATGCGTTAGCTACCGCAGCCGCGGATGCGGTCGATGAGGCCAACGTCTGGTTTCGAAGGCGACTCGGACAGAGTTTCGATGCGATCTACGTACCGGCGGGAAGGCCCGTCGTCATACACATTGAACAGCAGGTCAACCTGGACCGTCCTGCGGACCTTCGACGGCTGGCGCATAGCGAAAACCTGCCACAATTTGGACAAAACCATGCGTTGGGTCTTCACGATTAGTCTGGTATTGGCGCTGTCGGGCTGCGCGCAGCTAAAGATCCAGTCGCCATTGCCTCAGGACGGTCCGACCATGCATGAAATACTGCAACAGCATGGGCAGTCAAGTGCGTCAGCACGGCCAAGTTATCCGCAGCTTCCGCCGTTAGGCCTCGATGGGCTTTACGGTTACACGCGATCTTCGTTTTCGGAACTTGACGTCCAATTCCCCCGCTTGCCAAACCCGACGATCATCATGTTCGTCTTCCCGCACCTGTCTGCAGAACAGACACCGGTGCCGGGGTACTCGACGATGTTTCCGCTTTATGAAACAGTGCATTTTGCGCTGCCGGGGGAATTGTAGGTGAGCACTCAGAATCCAGTCCTCCCCACCGTCGCAGCACGTGCCATGTGGCAGCGCGACAAGCCGCTGTCGAAGTCCGAAGCGTCGCGCCCTCACCTTCACCCTGGCGAGCCTGCGCACAACGTGGAACGGATGCAGTCATTTTCGGAGCTCGTCAGCCCGCGGTTGGATCTCGGCGACGACATCATCGGCATGCGCGACCTGCAGTCGAGCGGACGGCTGTACGAAATAGAACCTATACCCAGCGAGGCCGCCGATCAGCAGCACATACTCAAGACGCACGAATCCATTGTTGAGGCGATATGCGAACTGATGCCGGAGCGTCGCATGGACCCATGGACCATGCAGTTTTTCATTTACGACGAACCGCATCTGGAGGAATTCTCGAAGCGTGTGCACGACTACCGGAATACCCACGGCGAGAAGAACAGCTATTCGGATAACTGGCTCAGAACGCTGTATGCGCATCTTTCGGACGCATCGGCTGAAAGAGGAATGTTCAGAGAACATCAGCAAACGCCCTGGCGCGCCAGAAAGCGTCGACTCAGACTTTGCGTCTGGAGGCGCACCCAGCCCGGCGAATCCCACAATCCAACCGACAACCTGAAGTATGTCACGGAGCGCGTGGAAACGGTCCTGGCCCAAGCCAGGCTGCGGCTAAAGAGACTGTCCGCAGCGGACCTCTACGACTGGCTGACTCAGTGGTTTGCGCCGAACCACAGTGGCGATATACCGCCGTGGAATCCGGAACTGGCCAGCTCCGACATCGCCCGCTCGGCGCTACAGGGCGCAGCCCCGGAATCGACGCCGGACGGCATTTGGTGGTTTACCAAAAGACCGTCCAGGTTCATCACGGTCGACGAGCCGATGCTGATACCGGAAATCGGCCACCTAACCGCGGAGCGCGCGCTAGGCAACGATAGAGCAACCATGTGGGATGACATGCCAGCTGGCAGCATCTGGAGCATGGCGGTGACGATCTGTTACCAGGACGCGGTGCTCGATCATATCAAAAGGGTCCGCCACAACTCAATCGGCGCCGACCCGGCCGTTCTGAAGCGAAGCGCATTGGCTGACGAAGCGCTTGCATCGGCGGCGTCCAGAAGACCGATACACAAAGTCTTCTGCGGAGTTTACGCCAGTGCGCCGACCACTGAGGAGCTGGAGGACCGAACGGGCAGCATACTCGCGAAATTAACCGCCCACGGACTGAAGCCAATCGCCCCGCAGAACGACCCGATCGCTCAGGACAGTTATGTCCGCGCTTTGCCTTTCAACTATGATCCGGTTCAGGATGACCGCTGGTATGCCAAACGTGCGCGGCTATGGCACATGGATCACATCGCTCGCATCCTGCCGTTTTTCGGACGCTCGGTCGGCACCGGCAATCCCGGCGTCATACACTACAACCGCAGCGCGGAACCACTGGCCTTCGATCCGCTGCACGTCGAAGACCGACGAAAGAACGCCCACTCGCTGATTCTCGGACCTACCGGTTCCGGCAAGACGTCGTTGCTGATTTCCGAGCTGCTGCACATGATGGCCATACGGAAGCCCCGACTGTACCTGATCACTGCCCTTCCGACTTTCGGGCTTCTGGCTGACTATTGCGAGGCGAACGGACTCAAGGTGGTTCGAAGGGCCATTGACGCCGAAGGAACAGTTACCCTGCCCCCTTTCGGCGACGCATCGAAGCTGTCGCTGGACTCGGAACCAACACCATCGACCGAAGAACAGGGCGAGCCGACGCGCGACCTGTTGGGCGAGATGGAAATCCAGGCTCGACTCATGGTCACCGGTGGAGCCGCAAACGAAGAACAGCGCCTGATGAGAGACGACCTGGACCTGCTGCGAACGGCGATCATTGAGGCGGGGCGGACGACCCGGGAGGGAGAACAGACCATGACCTCGGATGTGGTCGCAGCGCTTCAATCAGTCGCCAGGGGCGAGCGTGACAGTGACGCTTCGAACAGCCGCCGGGAAGCGGCAGACCGCATGGCCGCCGCAATGCATCTTTTCTGCACCGGCAAGTCCGGAAATATATTCGACCGTCCGGGCAAAGCATGGCCGGACGCCGATATCACGATCGTGGAACTGGGTCACTACGCACGGAAAGGCTACGAAGACCGTCTGGCGGTAGCCATAACAGGGTTAATGACGGCGATACAGAACCGCGTCGAGGCAGAACAGTATTCCGAACGTCAGACTGTAGTGGTGATCGACGAAGCGCACGTGCTGCTGCAAAATCCCCTGGTCTCACCGTATCTGGCCAGAATTGTCGCGACCTGGCGGACGTACGGGGCATGGCTCTGGATCGCGACGCAGAACCTGCGACAGTTTCCGGACAGCGCCCGGGAACTGCTGGTTCAGCCGGAGTGGTGGGTGCTGCTGGCACTGGAAGAAGACGACGTGGAGCAGATATCGCGCTTTCGAACGCTGACCCCGGAACAAAGAGCCATGATCCTGTCGGCACGAAAGTCTCCGGGCAAATACACAGAAGGCACAGTGATGTCCGGATATCTGCTGAATCTGTTCCGAAGCGTGCCACCGGCAATCGCACTGGCGCTGGCGCAGACGGAGAAACACGAGAAAGCATCCCGGGCGAAACTTCAGCGCGAGCACGGAATCAGTGAAATCGAAGCTGCGAAGATGATCGCAAAGCAGATCCGCGAAAGCCGCATGCAATAATGAAGAAACCGAAGTATTTCTTAGTGCTGCTGATCGTGCCGTTCATAGCGCAAGG
Organism: Arenicellales bacterium; assembly: GCA_965219265.1. GTDB lineage: Bacteria > Pseudomonadota > Gammaproteobacteria > Arenicellales > JAJDZL01 > JAJDZL01. The sequence continues at coordinate 1,160,468 of OZ244730.1, read as the reverse complement.
CGCTGAATGGCCGCAGCGCATCGAAGTCTATGTTGATGGACCGACACCGATATCCGGGATCCACACCGCCCGCTCCAAAGGCGTCCAGGTGGACGTCCTCGACGTCGCACCGGCCGAATCGTTCGAGCACCAGCTCAGCAGGAATCTGCCGAAAGATCAAGCCAAAGCGACTTACGTTGCCCGCAACCGGATCAACCGCCTGACTTCCGATCGCAAGGCGGGTGCCCTGCTTGCGATCATGGTTCGTGAATTCGCAAGACGGTTCGGGATTGCCACCTATCCTTCGGTCGTCATCGATGGGCAGACGATCATTCTTGAGGAATCCGACATCCGTCGAGCAGTACGGCGATGGCGCGATCTAAAGAAACAATGAGCTTCGTGAAGAAAGCTAGGCTTGCCCTGTTGGCATTCCTGTTTCTGGCAACAGTCATGGTCAACAGTTCACTGAAAGCGGATGATTTCAACGTGTCCGATCTCGCGAACGCCTCCCTCTCCTGGGACTGCCTGGACTGGAAGATAGACGGTGTGTGCGTATTCCTGCGATGCGGGATATTCGGCTGCTACGTCGTTACGACGCCGCGCATTTCGCACCGGCTTCCAGATCTGGTGGTGCAGTCCTATGCCAATACCGCCGACGCGCCGTGGCAGGAATGGCAGCCACTGGTCAAAGCCGCGTCGCAGGCCGCGAGCTCGGCATTGCAGGGGATATTCGGTACTCAGCTGACCGGAGGGGCTGGAAGCGGAACCGGGCCGCATCGTTACACCGACTTGCTGCAATTCTTCGAAACAGACGTTGTCGGCAACCCGATCGCAAAAATCCTGAATTTTGGCAAATTTCTATGCCGAAGCGATGTGACACCTATGAAACCTTACTTCGTGTCTGTGACGGATGCCCTCGCCTGGCGAAGCGGGGTCGGCGAGCTCAAAAGAAAGGAGTCCATCACTCCGGGACTGCGTGAGATCGGCAGCGGAATCGAATCAACCTGGGGACCGGTCTATCCCCGGACGGGGTTTGTCATTCAAAGCGATCCTGCTCGAGCAGCTGCGGTCACCGCGGTTCGCGCAACCGACGTCGTGACCAAAGACAGTTCCGGTCACATTGCGCAAAGCTACAAATCATCTGCAAGTGTACGACATGTTAGACGCGGTGATTCTGGCGCCAAAGACCCCGTTACGTGCCGCGACTCCGGCGGCAAATGGACGGTGAACAAAGCCGGCGCGAAATGCGAACAACGCGACTGGCGCCAGTGGCGCGACGATTCCAGTGAGACAGACGACAACTGGCAGATATTAACGCCCGAATCGTCAAAACAGTGCAAAGCATTTGGCGGCGCTGATTCGCCCTCTGAAGTTGCGTCAGACGGCGCATACGCGTGGCACTACTGGGTGAGATACAGGTGCTGTATGAAGTCCGGAAGCTTCCTTGGAGTATTTTGATCATGACGCAACGAGGCCGCCCCAGAAAAATGACCGCCAAGAAAATCGAGGAGGCAAAACGACTGCTGCACGAAGGAGTTCTGACGAATGACGAAATCGCCGCCAGGCTGGGCATATCACGATCGTATTTTTACAAAACAATACCCTCGCCCAGACGTGCGGTGACAAATAAGCCACTTCGCACTCCGGCCTGGATGAAACAGTGCGAAGTGCTGATCGTCCAGACAAATCTGTCCGTGCGGCAGATAGCCACGCAGCTTGGCATCAACCGCGCGACCATCTATAAAAAATTCCCCGCCTCGCGCGTTAAGGAATTGCGCAAAAAATAAGGAGCAATCAAATGAAGATAAAAATATTGGTGTTGACGATCATTTTTGCTGCGTCAGCTTCAGCCCACGCGCAGTACTACGCGGACCCGTATCTGTATTACTCCGTCGGAGGAGGACGGGCTACCACTCCGACGATTATCGACCCTTCCGTGCGCTTCGGCTTCCGTGCTTCTTCAAGCGGATTTTCCTGCGGCAATTTTGATCCAAGGCTGGATATCCGATCAATGCTTGGCGGCGTCGGCAATTCGATGGCCGACCTCGGATCGTTGCAATCCTCCCTGACCGGGGCTTTGCCTGGCCAGATACTGTGCAGGGCGCAGCCTTCACTGTGCCAGCTGATGCAGCACTACACCGTCAGGGCTGAAGACCAATGGAGGTTCTCGATCGATGCCTGCGAGCTGCTGCAGCAAACGTCCGCTGGCGGACCGAATGCCAACTCCGACTGGCAGGCGCTTGGCAAAGCACAGACCTGGGAAAGGCTGGCCCAGGCAGGTGCTTCCGATGCCGTATCGATCCAACAGAAAGTCAGTGAAGAGCCGGATCCCTGCGTAACCTGGGTGGAAGGCAAAGAAGCCGGCTGTCCTGGGAAGCCGGCCATCAAACCGGTTCGCGATGCCGTCCGTGCCGGCTGGTGTGCATCGAATGGACTGTCTGCCGATTGCGACACCACAATCCAGGCCACCAGCCAAGATCGAACCGCAGCCTCCACCTGGTCATCGCCGAAAGACGCTGCGGAATTCACGGCCGACATAGTGGGGGATTCCGAAATCAAGGATGGAGGCACACCGTCGAGCCATGTGGCATCGGGACTGCAACCGAAGATTGAAGAAGAAAAGAAAGAAGTGCTCGAGACCTTGCAAACGGTACTGGCATCGGGAAATTTCCCGGACCGCCAGCAGGCGGAAAAGCTGCATGCGCCGTCAGTCAGCGTCAATTTCCAACTGATTCTGGCATTGCGCGAAGTAGATCACCACGGAGTCTACGCGGAACGACTGGCAGAGGAGATTGCCCTGGCCCGCGTAGTGGAAAGAGCCCTGCAAGCACGAAGGCTTTTGCTCACAGGAGCAACCGAACCAAACATACAGAACTCAGGACCCGCGAACGAGGCGCTGATCACTGCGGTCGGTCGTCTAGAGCAGGAAATTGATCGTTCCATATTCGATTATCGAATGCGCCGTTCTCTAGTATCGAACACATCTTTAGCGCTTCTCGAAGCGTACGAGAGAACAAGGGGTCCCACCGTCGCTCCCCGGGAAGTCTTTCCCTCCAACCCATTGCAATAGGCAACAGTCATGGATACGGGATCCTATCTGGAACTGGCCCTGACACTATACGGTTGGCAGGTCAGCAACCGTATCGCCGAGCTCCTGGTTGCAAGCGGACTGATATACATTCCATTGCTGTGGCTGGTCATGCGCAACTGGACACAGCCAGCACGCTCCCAGGAAGCGAAAGCCGCCGCTCCGGTTTCAATGCGAAGGATGGAACAGGACATGCTTATTGCATTCATTTCGATCATCCTGTGCTTTATCCCAGCGGTATCGGTCAAGACATCCGACATCACGCACACCAGCCGAATTACCGGAAATGAAATTTCGTCCAACTCGCCGGATGCGCCATACGCGAGCGGCGATGTTCCAGACCAAATCAAAGTGCCCTTGTACTGGTGGTTGGTACACCAGCTATCCACTGGTTTCACAAATATTTTCACCGCCTCGATTCACAGTTTTGGCAAGCCTTCTCACATCCGTGACATCACTCTTGAGCTCGACTACATGAGCCTTGACCACCCGCCACTGCGTGCGGAACTCAGGAGATTCGATCTGGACTGTCATATGCGGGCGCTGCGAAAACTGGAAAAGGTGAATCCGGCATCACTTGAGGCAACCAATTGGGACACCCTACCGTCTGGAACACCCTCTCAATGGCGAGCCGCCAACATGTTTTTCGAAACGTCCGGCTACTATGACACGCTGATAGCCACCCAGCCCGTCCCTGCGTGGACGAACCACTACGACTTCATGGACGGCAATCCGGGACCACGCTGCGACGTTTGGTGGAATGATTCATCGAATGGCCTGGAGCGGCGTCTTTACGATTACATCGTCAAAAAAACAGAAAATCCGGATTACGATTTTGCTTTAGTCACATACGTTGGTGACTCTGACGTAGACACTGTAGACTCCACCGTACGGAGATTTCTGCACAAGGAACCTCCCCCAGCAAATTTCGGCGCTGATTCGACCGGCGAAGGCGCGAAAGGCGACTTGCTGGAAACTACTGTTGGCTATGTAGGCGGTGCAATAGTCTATCCAGCCATCAAGGGTGCGATGTACCTCGTGAAAACAGCCCTGCCGATGTTCCAGGCGCTTGCTCTCATGTGCATATACATCGCGATCCCTTTCGCCGTACCTTTCGCGGTCCTCAGACCGTCATTGCTGCTGTTTTTCACAAGCGCAATTTTCACCCTCAAGTTCATGACCGGGCTATGGGCTCTAGCGGCCCTGCTCGACGACAAACTGATCGACTACATGTATGGAGAAAACGAGCTGCACACAGGAGTTGGAAGCACGCCAGATCTGGTCCTTTCAATTGTCACGGCAACGTCTTATGTCGCCCTGCCAATCGTGTGGATTTGGCTGGTCAGCAGCTTTACCGGATCCTCGGTATCCGGAGTGAACAGTCTGTTTGCATATACGGCAGGCAAGCTGGATGCATCCGGCCAAGCCGGGCAGAGCGCCACCGTCTCTGCAGCGAAACGCCTGGGAGGCCCCACTGCCTGATTCACGGGAATTAGGCTACTGAAAAATGCCAGTCGTCGAAACGCCAACAAATTTACTCGATCCCCACCAAAATATGGTCAGGGAGTGCAAGGCGTATGCGGCAAGCCACTGGCAACCCCAATATGTCGACACGCTCCTCAACACAGCCAACTACCTGCAGTTACTCCAGGACAAAACCAATCGTCCCCTGCTTGAATCTGCGATCAAGCGAACCCGCGAGTCACTGGAAAAACTAGTAAACCAAGTTCCGGCGGTGTCCCCACACGAACATTACGGTTGTTTTTCGGCCGCACTAATGCTGGATGTTGGGCTGCCGCTCACGAATTTGGCGGTTTACACGGAAAACGGTGACGAAGCCACGAGATGGAATCCTCTGGTTCAGGGGACGATTGGAAAGGTCGGAGTGCACTACGACTGGAAGTGTACTGAAACACAGTGCCAGCCTACCACCTTCTGCCCTGTCGTCGCTTTGAAGCTGTTGCCTGAAACAGGCTTGAGATCGTTAAGACATAATCCGGAATTACTTCATTCCTGGATTCAGACACTCCAGGGTAGGCAGAAAAATCCGATCGCGAAAATTGTTAATCCACCACTGGTGGCGGGCAGGAACTATGTTACGCCCGAAGAACGAGTGGAGCCCTTTATCGGATATCTAAGAAACGAAATCCGAGCTCAACGGACCAACGCCCCCCAATACGCGATACACCTGACACGTGAAGGTGTATTCCTCCGAAGTCCGGATATATTCCAGGATTTCAACGCCAGTCACTATGCGCAGCTCCAGCAAGACCTCCGCGCAACCAGCTATGTGAAGATGAATCCAAACAACGAACCGTTCTGGAAGTGCTTCAGTGTTTCCGACGGAGTTTGGTACGGATACCTCCTCGATCCCGGGAGACTGGGTATCCACAATAATGTGGCTGCCTCACATACCGTAATCAAAATATTGGCTTTGTAGCTCCTCAAGATGAAACAATATATTGATGTCGATTCCTTTGCTGGCGGTGGCGGTGCGAGCGTCTCAAGAATCGCTCTAAACGCGACAGGATCAATTGTAAGCGGATAAGCCTGGCCTTTCCCCCTAGAATCGCCAAAAATGCGAGACATTGCGATTCTGAAGCCGTTCTGGGCAAATTATGGGCACCACAGCGCCCTGAAATGAATTTCGCAGGGTCTAACTACGCATTAGACGCTTGTACGGGCCGACAATTCGGGTCCGGACCATCAGTATCGAAATTACATAATCTATCTCGCAAACATAGCAGCGCATGTCGAATTTGTAACCCGCTTTTTATCCAATCTGGATAACTTCGTTTGTGCGAGTAGTTTGCATTCGTATAGAATTCACAAAAAAGAAAATTAGCGTACTCCATGAACTAAATGGTTTCTAATTCAACAACGACTCAGAACCGCACAACTAATTTGAATTGCAAACTATACAGAACGCCATTTTTATACGAATATGAATTGTAGATGCCAGGGATATTTCAAAAATTCTTGGACAAAATAACAGAGATTCTTCGCTTGATAAAATCCAGAATTCAAATCAGGCTTGCTGTTGTCGCAATGGTCGCACTTCTTTCTATGACCGCATTCCTGCACGCAAGCGAAACAGCCATAGAAATCACATCTCCAGATGCTGAAATATCCGTTAACAAACCGCAACAATCGAGTGGTGAGACCAACACGAATTCAGGTTTCTCGAACAATTCAGATTATCAGATTCTACTGAATCTCGCTACAAAATTGGAGGTTTATGTCGAAACCCGGTTCAACGAACTTCGAAGCGAACTGCTGGATGAGCGAATCTCTAACTTCAACCTATCTCTTACTGTAATTGCCCTTTTCCTTGGGTTATTTGGTGCAGCAATTGCAATCGCCGGTTTTGTGGGGTTCAAAAAGTTCCGAGAGATTGAAGCAGAAGGAAAAGCTAGTGTCAAGATCGTTACCGAAGTTGTGAAAACTGCTGAGCACAATCTCCAAGAGATTCGGAAGAAAAGTGATACGGCCACCGACTTGCTAAAAGGTATGCATGCCATGAATGCTGCCGTGAACCCAACGGAAGCAACTCAGACTGTCAAAAATGTCCAAGATGATCCGTACGCGTCGCGAATAGATAAGGCAATTGCCGATGCGGTATCTTTGCAACAGCAAAATAAGCAAGAGGATGCAATAGAGAAGTGGCGTGCAATTGCCCAGATTGCGGAAGTAAGTGACCATGAGTTAGCTGCGAGAGCTTGGTTTTCGATCGGTTATTTGAGTCCCGCTGAGGATCTGGGTAACAAAATTTATTCTTATGATCGTACGATTCAATTGAAACCAAATTTCTTTGAAGCTTTCGTCAATCGTGGTATTGCCAAAGCTGAGTTGAAGCGACATGAAGACGCCCTCACCGATTTTGACAAAGCAATCGAACTGAATCCAGATACAGCCGAAGCCTACTTGAACCGTGCGATTGCCAAAGCTGAGTTGAAGCGACATGAAGACGCCATCGTCGACTACGACAGAGCGATCGAACTGAATCCAGATATGGCACAAGCATACTCGAACCGTGCGATCGCCAAATCTAAGTTGGGGCGACATGAAGACGCCCTCGCCGACTTCGATAGAGCGGTCGAACTGAATCCAGATAAAGCCGAAGCATACTCGAACCGTGGGCTTGCCAAATCTGAGTTGGAGCGACATGAAGATGCCATCGCCGACTTCGACGAAGCGATCAAACTGAATCCAGATAGAGTCAAAGCCTACACGAACCGTGCGATTTCCGAATCTAAGTTAGGGCGACATGAAGACGCCCTTGCCGACTTCGATAGAGCGATCGAACTGAATCCGGATATAGCCGAACCCTACTCGAACCGTGCGGTTACCAAAGCTGAGTTGAAGCGACATGAAGATGCCATCACGGACTACGACAAAGCGATCGAACTAAATCCAAACAGAGCCGAAACCTACTCGAACCGTGCGATTTCCAAAACTGTGTTGAAGCGACATGAAGATGCCATCACGGACTACGACAGAGCGGTCGAACTGAATCCAAATAAAGCTAAATTCTACAGGAACCGTGCGATTTCCAAAGCTGAGTTGGGGCGACATGAAGACGCCTTCGCCGACTTCGACAGAGCGATAGAACTGAATCCAGATAAAGCCGAAGCATACTCGAACCGTGGGATTGCCAAATCTGAGTTGGAGCGACATGAAGACGCCATCGCCGACTTCGATAGAGCGATCGAACTGAATCCAGATATGGCAGAAGCATACTCGAACCGTGCGATCGCCAAATCTAAGTTGGGGCGACATGAAGACGCCCTCGCCGACTTCGATAGAGCGGTCGAACTGAATCCAGATAAAGCCGAAGCATACTCGAACCGTGGGCTTGCCAAATCTAAGTTTGGGCGACATGAAGACGCCCTCGCCGACTTCGATAGAGCGATCGAACTGAATCCAGATATGGCAGAAGCCTACTGGTACCGTGCGCTTGCCAAAGCTGATTTGAAACGACATGAAGACGCCATCACGGACTACGACAAAGCGATCGAACTAAATCCTGAGGATGTCGATGCCCACCAAGACCGCGCAATCTCTAGAATGAATTTAGGTTTTTTTGTCGAGGCTAAATTAGATCTCGAAACGGCACTTGAACTCGCCAAAGATTCTAGCAATTTGGAGCTGGTTAACGAATTGGAACAGCTTCTTCATAATCTTAGTGCCACCAATGGCAATTGATTTTTTTCTGATCTAGATTTCACTAAAGTTAGATATCCAACAGAAACCGCTGCGCAATAAAGTAAGCCGGATGACGATCTGACCATCCAGCTTATTGCATAGCCTAGGACGCGAATTATCGAAGATAGGCTTTGACGATATCTGGACGAAAGTGTCCGAGTTCCTGGCTGACGATTTCCATTCGTTCCTGGCGGGTAAACTTGCCGGTATGGAGTTCGTCCATTCGCACTTGCGCATACGCATGGCGCAGGCCGTGGGCACCGGTGGACCATCCAAGGTACTTGACACTGGCTTTGGTAAAGATGTGGGAGAAGGATTGGCCGGCGGTGATGTCGTAATGCTGCTGATGATTGATTCCCCGGTTTCGAAGAGTAACCGGTTCCGGTAGACGTCTTAATTCCAGTTCTTTGGCCAGTTGAGCTGGAATGAGCACCTCGCGCACCAGTCCGCCCTTGCCCTTTACCGTATAGACGATGCCAGCTCGCCCGAAAAACCGGTCTTTCGACCATTTTCGGTGTGCGCTTGGTGCGCGCTCCGAACGACGTTTGAGGGAATAGAGCTCATGTCCCCGCAAACCTGCAGCATAGGCGATACGTGTCGCAAGTGCTGATCGTCTAGACAAATTCGAGCAAATGAATTCAACCTGGTCCCTGGTATAGGCCCGAGACTGTTTTGCAAGATGTCGCCCGCCTGAGTAAGTGGACTTGATCCGCGGCAGCAGAATTTTCATTTTGGTTGTTCTGCCCAGCAGGTATTGAATGGCCTGTCGATCGCGGTCCAGGGTTTTCTGGCCAACCTGCCCTGCCCGTTCCTCAAGGAAACTGGAGCAGGTCTTGACATTGACCTGTATGAGATTCCCGAGCCGATTTTTTTGAATCCATCTACAGAATGTGGTGAGAGCGCTGCGGTAGGCGTTCGCCGTGCTGATGGAATGAATTAGCGCAGGACTCTTGTTGTTCCTTCGTCCGGATCCCAATGCGAGTCCCCAACTAATGACTCGTTGGGCTTGGCTTTCAGGTCTCGCATAGTAACCCATAGATATTACCTGTCAGAAGAGTGATGAAGCTCATCGATCGATCTCTGTAGTCGCCCCGGAGGCATGGACGCGAGAAAACGCTGAACGGTCATTTTGGAGACGACAACGCCGCGGCATTTCAAACGCGACTGGATGGTAGAGAGGCTGTCGCCGTTGGCCCGCATGTTCATAATCGGGTCCTCGTACGGCATCAGCACTGGCTGTTTCCACTGTGGTTTAGATTTGATTGAATTTGGCAAAGCATCCTCCTGGCGTCCTCAGCCGCCACTCCGTAATCGATGTTTCGATAACGCGTATACATCCTTTAGAAAAAAGGCCAAAAGACCTCGAGAATAGAGACTTATCTCTCGCTTCATATTTAAGGTTGAAACTAGCTAAAGCACCTGTTCAGATTAACCGCCTGAAGACAACGTGGCTCTTTATGGAATGTTAGTCAGCCATGACTGATAGCACGAAATAATGTAGGCTTGAACGCCGGCAATCAATAAATTTGAGTGACTGCAGAAATTACTTTCGCGCATTGATTGGAAGGTAAGACCTCATATAAACCCTTGTACCGCAAGGTGTCTCGACCGATACCGGACAAGGATTCATCGGGAGAATTACCGCATGCGAAAGAACCTGATGGTCGTCGCGATTTTAGAGAAAGCAGTAGTGTGGTTTCACACTGCGAGGGGCACACTGCTCTGTTGACAGTGTGTATGCAAACCGTCTCCGGTTGCGTTCCCGAAATCCGCTTTTGGGATTTAGGCGACTGTGTACGGGTTGTCGCCTGTTCAGTATCCCCAAATATACCAGACAAAAAATCACTGTGTCAAGCATTTTTTGCTGTAACACCAATAAACGCTGGCTATGAAGTGCCTGATGGCCGGAAAGCCAGTCTGAACGCGCCCCGCCGCCCCCGCACCGCTACGGGAGCTGTTCCCGTAGCGGTGCGGCTGCATGCCGCGCCTGTTGCGCAAAACCTCCATGTTTTGCTGATGAGCGGCAGACCTGGCGAATGCTGGTTTCCGCGATGAGGAGCTATGAAAACATCTCGACCATGTCGAATCGTTTCATATGCTCCAGGCGGACGGTCTGAACGCAAGTCGACCGTCCGCCCACGGCGCTGCATCCGGATGCACATGTTCGCCAATCACCCTTAAGGTGCATTGTGCAACCGTGCTGGCGGAATGCGTTCCTAAACGCGAATTCAGCAAGGTAGTAAATGCCTTGCTGAATTCGCACGCCAGCCGTGCGACTGGCTCTACAAAACCTCGTGTTTTGGTAATGAGCGGGAGCCTAGACAAACCTAGGCTCCCGCGATGAGGATATATGAAAGCATCTCGGCTATGCCGAATCGTTTCATATATTCCAGCCTAGCGGTCTGAACGCAAGTCGACCGCCAGGCTCCGCGATTTTTCGGTTCCAGTCCTGCGACTAATGGACTAACAACGAAAAGTTTTCGTGCGCAAAGGTATTGAGACCTTTGCGTAGCGCGAGATGCGGTAGATTCAGCTGACGCATCTCGCGCCACGATTTTCTTCAGGGAAGAAAATCGTGAACCTGTAACCAAGGGTGACCGGTTGCAACACCGAGTCTAACGTATCGGCTGGTGTTATCATTTTCTAATAAATAAACACAACAGGGGAGTTACCCTATTGTCTGAAAACAAGAACAAAAATATTGCCTGGGACCCGTATTGGATGATCTGTAACGCGAAATCGTTGCAGGAAGTCGCGAATCATTTGGATGCGGACATGGAGGCAGATTTAGAGTCGGAGAATTTCCTCTTCAGTGGCAAAATTATGTCCGCCTCAATCCTCATGGCCCTGGCAACGGAAATTGCTCTAAAAGCCTTGCAATGCCAGGAACGAAAGAGTTCTCCTATGTACACCCATGACTTGTTGGAATTGTTTGAGGGATTAAGCGAAGCCACTCAGACCCGACTCGAAGAGGGACTTCCATCACAGTTGGACCCGGTAAGCTTGCGCCTGCGTATTCAGGATTTTTTTCCGGTCGGCGCTGGAATGCGAAAAGTATTGGAGTTCCACAGGTGTTCATTCATGCATTGGCGCTATAAGCATGAGAGTCCGAGAGGATCGTTTTACCTGCCTGCACTCGATGAGGCGCTTACTGTGATTATCAATACCTATGCCCAAATACAGGCGGAGTCACATTCAGTGCCTAATAATTCATAAATTTGTAAACGCCATTGATTCCGAACTTCTTCTCTCATCCTAACAATGCTATCTACAACACCACAATGAAAGCCGTTGCGGTCGTGCATCAAGGCCTAAAATTCCAGTCACTTAATTGTGCACCGTTTTAGCGTTGAAATGCGATGAGGACCGAGGCTGACGATACTCGGCGGACACGTCAGAGCAAAGGCCTTGGCAAAGTCAAAAGACCCGCTAGGGATGAAAACCCCCGGAACGTAAAAAAAAACAATTCTGGCTAGCTGTATTTTCTTGCAACGACAATAATCGCCGGTCTCGAACTTGCAGTTAGCAACTACTGATTTTCTAGTGGACCATCCCCAAAAACAGCTGAAATGCGGTTTTTTAATGCGTTCTTTAGTTTTTCCGGTTCACTCCACCGAATATGATAGTACTGACGCGTATCAAAGTGAACATCATTAATTTGGTCTTTACGGCAAGTGAAAATTACGTCTATTCCAAGTCCGTGTGCGAAACCGGCTTCGTAGTAGACCCCCCCTCGCGCACCACGTTTTTTAATGGAAAGGTTATTGTCATCAATCTTTCCGTGTGTAAAATCCGCTACCACGAAACGCGAACGCCTGATTTCAGCAATGATCTCGTCGTCGATTTTGTTCGCATCCTCCTTTTGGTCGATCCGCACTGGTTCGTATCCGGATTCAGTGATTGCTGGTCGAATGCCTTTCTCCCAAACTTCATCCATCGAATCGTCAAACCACATCGCAACAAAAACCTTGGTAGAATCTAGATTAAGTTTTTCAATTTCTTCCAGCCTTTCATACGCCGCCACGGTCAGAACACATGTATTTAAGGCAACTCTGATCAATTCAGGTTGGTTTCGTTGTACTATAATCCAATCGTCATCGAAGAAATTCAACCCGATAGAGGAGATTGCCCCACATGCGCCAGCCGACCCTCGCTTCCCAAGGTTTTGAGAAATACCGCATGAAGACCCGCAAGCAACAGTTTCTGGACGAAATGGAGCAAGTGGTTCCATGGCAGGAACTGGTGGCTCTGATCCAACCCCATTATCCGGCACCGCAGGGCGCAGGACGCCGTCCGGTGGGCATTGAACGAATGCTTCGGATTTACTTCCTCCAGCACTGGTATGGGCTTTCGGACCCGGCGGTCGAGGAGGCGCTGTATGACGTTCCGGCGATGCGCGAGTTCGCGGGCATTGACCTGGGGCGCGAGCGGGCTCCGGACGAGACCACGGTGTGCAAGTTCCGGCATCTTCTGGAGGCGCACGGACTGTGCGGCAAGATTTTTGAAAGCGTCAACGCCTACTTGTCGCAGCACGGGCGCCAAGTCAAGCGAGGCACGATCGTGGATGCGACCATCATCCGTGCGCCGAGTTCGACCAAGAACCAGTCGAAGAGCCGCGACCCGGAGATGCATTCGACGCGCAAAGGCAATCAGTGGCACTTCGGAATGAAGGCGCATGTCGGGGTGGACAGCGATACAAAGCTGATTCATTCGGTCGAGGCAACGGCGGCCAATGTGCATGATTCGCAAGTGATCGGTAAGCTGCTTCACGGTGGCGAGACCCGCGTGTGGGGAGATTCGGCCTACACGGGGCACACCGAGGTGATTCAAGCGTGCGCGCCGACAGCCGAGGACCTGACGAACAAAAAAGGCAGTCGCAACGCCAAGCTCAGCGATGTCGAGCGCGCGAACAACCGCCGCAAATCCAAAGTGCGGGCCCGCGTGGAACACGTGTTCGGGGTGATGAAAGGACAGTTCGGCTTCCGCAAGGTGCGCTATAAAGGCTTGTCGAAAAACATGAGTCATCTGCAGGTGTCGTGTGCATTGGTTAATTTGGCGCTGTCCAGGAATCATCTGCTGGCCCAGCGCAGGATGCTTTAGGGATTGATGTCGGCAAATGAACCGACAACGCGCCGTACGGCGCGGAACGGGCATCCGGTACAACTTGAAATCCGCTTTTGCCGTGCCGTTCACGCGTATTTCCCGCAATTTTTCCGTATGCCGCATCATCCTCAGGTTCCATCGGCGAATTCGCCACATTATTCAGATGTTCCTTAAACCCAACACTGATAAGACAGTACTATTACCTAATTTAATATAACCACGTTTTTTCAAGTGATCCAAAAGGCTTGTTAATTCGTCGGAACCAGCACTCTCAGAATGCCGAAGTAGATCGTAATAAATTAAATGAGCATCAGTCGGCTCCTCGTCGAATTCCGGATGTGACAAATGGAAATTAACTGCTGTTTCTAAGAGCGGCGATTTGGATTCTAAATACCTTAGAATCCCATCTACACGTTCACCGATGCGAAGCGCCTTCCTTTGCTGTGCCTCGAAAATCGAGACGCTAGTGATTTCCGGAATTAACTTTCCAAAACTTCGTTGTTCCACCAGCCACGAAGTAAGTTTGACCTTATCTCGATCACTTAAAGTGTGGAGTTCATTTATGGCAATATCATCTACAAAATACTGACCACCCACGCGGGGAGAGTCAACAAATAAATCGCATCTACCAACCAATCTACCACTAGCTGAAGGCGTGCTCCAAATTGGACACTGTCTATCCATCGAGCTTGTGTTCATTTTTCTGTTACGCTGTTACGCATTAAAATTTTCGTTAAAGTAAATCTACAATTTTAATTCACTGATGCGACTCCAGCAAAATTCGAGTGTTCAAGCTGTCTACTAATTCATGATTTATCGGACACCTGAAAAACCCCATTTTTAAGTGTCTATTAAATCGTTTAAACAGCATATAATAGACACTCGTGTCCACAAATCGATTTAATAGACAGTTCTAAAGCATGAGATTGTTCGGCTACGCCCCGTTTCCACTAGTCGTCAGGCCCTGGACGGTCAGGTCCGCGTTCTGCAGGAAGCTGGCGTGAAACCGCACCGCATCTTCACCGACCAGGTGAGCGGACGTTCGCTCGAGCGCCGGGGTGTTCTCCAATTTAATTTGGGATCCTACACCTCATCTGGACCGTGCCCACCATCGAGGCCGAAGGCCCGCAAGATGTGACGCGAAGCGGACGGCATGAGCGGCAGCAGAGAGGCGCAAGCGGCAGAGCGCCGTGATGGCAACGGACTGCGACTGGCAGACGATGTGGGAGCGGGCGGACGCGGCGGGCATGGACGTCTCGCGCATCATCGTCGAACGCTGTGCTGGCCCGGCTGCGGTGCCGGCTACAGGGCGGCGAGATTGACAAGGGCGGCGGGGCTATTGTGCATTGGAGCGGCATCTCGCCGCTCAGGTACGCGGCCAATAGCCAATACCTACGCAACAATAGTCGTGGTCACTTGCGGGATCGCAGGCCAGCCATGGCGGGTACTTCCAGTCCTATCGATCAAAACAGCTGTCGCAAGCTAAGCCGCAGCGAGCGCACCTCGCGGTCGTAAATCGGGATGTTCGACCGAGTGCGATACCAGTTCAGCGCCAATTCTGGCAGATAGCCTTCCCATGCAAGCGCACGGTGCGAAACTGTCAGACTGACATCATGTGTCTGTTCCTCACGCCTCTTGAGGAACAGCGGCTCCTCGGCGTCGAACCTTGTGCGGGTCAGTCCCGTCCGGAACGATACACTCCAGTCCTGTCCGATGTCCGCCGCATATCGGAGCGACACTTCGCGCGACGTCCACCGCAAGTTGCGCCGCTCCGGCGTCTCGCGGGAAATCTTCCCGCTTGCCGTCAGCCAGCCGGGTCCGACGCGCCGCGCGACATACGGGGCGAGGGAGCGCCCCCACGAGTCGGCGTCGTTAGCTTCCCCGTCGTAACGCGTGACCCAGATCCGGGGGAAAGCCCCGACGCGCCAATTCCGCCCGACGGCCTGTTCCACGCCGATGCTGGCCCAAGGGCTCGTCGCGTAACCCCCACCGCCGCGCCAGCGCCGCTCCACCCCGAGGTCGGCATAGAACAGACCGGGCCAGGATCGGCCCGCGATTCCCACCGTGTTCGTACACGGAGTGGTTCTTTTTATGAAAGTCGGTCTTTGAGTGGGCTCGCTGCCGCCAAAATGAGCCTGTTGCTTTTTCGCTTTATTTCGAGAAATTCGCGTTTCGGCTGCGAATTATTGTAGGAAATTTGCGGGGTTCTTCACCGGTTTAATTTGGGATACTACACCACTGGTCGCGGTGTTCCTAAAAACGATATCGAGGCGGTGCGATGGTATCGCATGGCCGCCGAGCAGGGACTTGCCACGGCTCAGTACAATCTGGGTTACATGTATGGCTCCGGAGAAGGCATTCCCAAGGATTACGTACAGGCCTATGCCTGGTATAACATTGCCGCGCCGCAACGAAACGAAACGGCAAAGGAGAACTTGGAAATTATCACAAAAAAAATGTCGACTGCTGGCATAACCAAGGCACAGGAACTATCACGCGAATACTGGCAAGCCTATGGACCTAATCGGGCTTCGTCAGAGTAGAATAGATTGGTTGTTTTAAAGGTTTTACTGCCCACCGTCACGAAACCCGCACATACTTGTAAAGTGTCGGTTTCGAAATTCCCATCATCTGGCAGACTTGGCTCACGCTGTAATTCTTATCGTTGTAAAGCTTGACCGCCAGTTTTCGCTTCTCTGCATCTAGCGATGGTGGTCTTCCGCCCGTTCGTCCCCTTGTCCGCGCAGCTTGCAAGCCAGCGAGGGTTCTTTCCTTGATGAGGTTACGCTCAAACTCCGCCAAAGCGCCGAACAGATGAAAAACCAGTTTGCCACTACTTGATGAAGTATCAATAGATTCATGAAGACTTTTTAGCTGGACATTTCGCGATTCCAAGTGAGTTACAGTGTCGATCAGGTCTCGCAGAGATCGACTGAGACGGTCCAGCCGCCAAATTACCAGTGTGTCACCTTCCCTTGCAAAATGAAGAGCTTGTTCAAGACTTGGGCGATCTTTTATTGAACCGCTCACCCGATCTTTAAAAATTCTTTCACAACCTGCTCCCTCTAGAGCATCAATCTGCAGGCTCAAACTCTGATCCCCGGTGGAAACACGGGCATAGCCGATCAGCATGACTGGCCATCCGGAAAGTAAAGAAACTCGTTGAGCATGCGAGTATCTTAACATAGATTTCTTTACCGAGTTTCTTTACTAAAAATCGGGTGAAAACCGATCAATTCTGTGGGTCAGGGAGAAAGTAAATAAAACGCCCGTTTACTTTACTAGTCATTTGAGAATTTAATTCGGAACTCCCCGACGATTAGAGAGATTCCGGCCAGGAGTAGTGCATCGGCGCAAGCCAGTAACTGAACGGATCCTGTTCAGAGTGATTGCGTTGCAAGGCCAGGTCGGACAGCCAGCGCCTCTCGAAACCCTCCCTTGCGCAAACTGCGCCGATCGCGGCATCCCGCTGATGTTCGTCTTTCCAATCAGGGGAAATTCCGAATCTTTTAGCAAAGCTCGCTTCGTCGATTTTAAGCGCACATAGCAGAGCCTTGGGGTGTGTTTCGGTAATCCTTGTATCAGGAAACTTCTGCCTTATTCGGAAGGCCAGCATCGCTCCTCCGACAAGAGCGGCACCCCTGAGGGAGTTCGCCGATTGAACCGTCCCAGGGTGGATTCCGTATTTCTCTCGAATACTTTCGTCAACTTTGCGACCGGCACCTTCACACGACGACCACCACATTGGCGCATCTATGCCCAAGCCGAGTGGTATACCCGTACTAGTTATTAGTTCGACCGCTTCATCCACGGAGGAAACCGTAGCGCACCTCAACCGCTTCCCGGTCGTATCAAGAAAAGCTAAACCGAAGTTACCCTTCCCACCGGGGTCGGCACCCATCCAGTATTTTTTCACTAACATCTCCATACGATCTTTATACATAATTATTCAGGGACGACTACTTAAGAGTCAAGAAAAATTCCACGGCGGCCTTGACTCAACAAAAAAAGAGACACCCCTCTTTTGACGTCGGGCCACCGACAAACTTCATTCTCCAGAATCTACTCGTTAAATCTAGTAACGTGTGCTTCTAGTTTGTTTGTATGTGTAAACAAAACCCCCGTTTTTTTAATAATTGAGGAGAAGTTGTATTTATTGGGAAACACAATTCCCCAGCCATCCGCCACACACACCGGAAATGCTATAATGCTACATACAAAAATTGCCGCATTTTGCCTGTACACATACGCGTAAAGTCTTCAGAACTGTGGGATGGCCACGTTATGCGGCAAGTTAATTTCCGCAACGACTAGCCTGGAGAATTGATGACATATTCCGACCGCAAAAAGTTATATCGTGTTATCGAAAAGGACAGAGCAACTAAAGTACTATCGTTCATAACAAGTGACCGAATAGGTATGGAGACGTTAATTGCTCAGGATTGCATAGATCAATTTGTTGACCTTCTCGAAAAAGTAGGACCTACCAAACGCATATCATTAATTTTGCATACGAACGGAGGTCAAACTCTCGCTGCATGGCGATTGGTTAATCTGATTCGCATATTTTGTGACGAACTTGAAGTTCTGATACCGCTTAAAGCTCTTAGCGCGGGTACACTTATCTCAATCGGTGCAGACCGAGTGATTATGACAAAACAGGCTGCGCTTGGCCCCATCGACCCAAGCGTTAATAACCCCCTAAATCCATTAGCAAATATTGGTGGCCAAAATAAACAAGTTCCTGTCAGCGTAGAAAGCGTCCGAGGCTATTTAGATGCTGTTCGCGAGGAGTTGAAAATAAATAATGAACAGGAATTAACGTCAGTTCTAATTAATTTAACTAACCATATTCATCCATTGGTTCTCGGCGAAATATTTCGATCAAAAGCTCAAATACGGTTTCTCGCCGAAAAACTGTTGCCGCGTCAAGTTAAGGATAGTGAGAAGATCAAATCAATTATAGATTTTCTTTGCGCAGATTCGGGAAGTCATGACTATACAATTAATAGACGTGAAGCTGCTGATTTGGGGCTGAAAATTGAAAAACCATCCGATGATTTGTATCAATTGTTAAGAAATATTCATTTAAGTTATTTGGAAGAACTAAAATTGCTTGAACCTTACACGCCGCAAGCATATTTAGGTAATGCTGCTTTAAATAAAGATGTTTCCTATAAAATTACCCGTGCATTGGTTGAAGGAACAGTTGGAGGTTGCTATGGTTTTGTATCTGAAGGTAGTCTAAAAAGAGTTGAAGTGCAAACTAATAATGGGCCTCAAGAGGGCGTAAACGACAATCGTAAATTTGAAGGATGGAGGAAAGTACATGACTAACAAAATTCAAAGTGCTGACGCTAGTTTTTATTATCACGAAAATGCAATAGCAGATTTTGCTCGCATGGATTCATCGACAATGTACGGAAACCTCGCCGATGCAATGAAAAACGCCACAGTGTTGAATTTACCGACTAAAATTATCGACACAGTTGTCATACTGTCGCCTGCTGAGGACAGTCGAGCAGTGCTGAATAGTCCAGTTACGAATAAAAAATTAGATCCTATTAACAAGTAAGAATTTAAAAATTTTATATGGTAGCCTACGGTATGCCTTATCCTTTCCAACAACCTCAGTTCAATTACGTCTTAAGGTAAGGAAGTTCAGTTGTGAAGTAAACTCGTATATTAGAGTTGACGTTGTACAGATTCAATTTTTACCAATTGCAGTTTCGTCCAGCGTGACTCGCGATATGGTTCGACGACTGACTCCAAATAAGCGCGCGTATTCAGAAATGCTCTTTTTCTGAATATTTCGTGCATCAATTACAGCCTGCTTTTGCTCAGGAGTCAGAGCTGGAGGTCTCCAGACCGAGCGAAATTAAGTGCCTGATTGAGATTCGGTCGAGTATTGACAATCCCGCTAACCTGGTCCTGAAAAAACCGTTCGCATCCTGCTTCTTCCCGCGCATCTAGTTGCAATATTAAGCTCTGGTCCCCGGTGGAGACACGGGCATGGCCGATCAGCATGACACGACATCCGGAAAGTAAAGAAAACCTCCGTTTTCTTTACCGAGCATCTCAGGCCTCCATAGCTCTAGCCAAACTCCAGTGGAATTGCAGTTATCAATGCAATCTGCTATTATGAAGACTCAATGAAAGCCACACCGACCCGTAACCAGGTGCGCGAGCCCTTCAGGGGTTTCCGGGAAAGCCGACGGAAACGACCGGCACAGAACTTCAGGCAGTAACCCTGCCTTGAATATATTAATTACCCTCAAGGGGATAAGAGTCCCTTGAGGGGACATCTTGCTCCGAGAGGCAACCGGAGAAAATAGATGGATTACACTTTTTATTTGGTCATAGCCTCTATTGGCTGGACATTAGTAATAACTGCCGCCATGGTAGGCAGCGTGCTGGTCGTGACCGGCCGCTTCGATGCCGTCAACAAAAAACTTGACGACATAAAGTCTGAGCTTCACATCGTGAAAACGGATGTATCGACACTGAAAAGCGAATTCAGCATCATGAAAAAAGATGTTGGGGAGCTGAGAAACAACAAATAAACTCTCATAGAGTTGAGCAAAAAGGAGGGGCTGTCCCTCCTTTTTGTTTTTCCTCTTCCAGAATCCCTGCACAGTTCGTTGCAGGGCAACCGGTTGTCCACCACCACCAACTCTGGATAATGAACAACACAATTAGCCACACCGACCCGTAACCAGGTGCGCAGATCCCTCACGGGATCCGGATAGTCGGGCAACCGACAACAAAGATCAGTGCAGAGACCCTGCACTGAAACATCAAAGCCCTCGAAGGGATTACGATTCCCGACGAGGGATTCATGACAACTCCGAAGGCTACAAAACACTCCAATGGAGGAAATCATGATGATTACGATCGAAAGTTTTGAGTCCATGACCAACGTTCACGAAAATCCGGAAGAGTTGATTTTCCGTGAACACCGCGCATATCTCCAAATGAGGTTCGATAAACTCGTCAGAGAAATCGGACTGATCAAGGAGAAGCTTGGTATTACGATCGAAAGTATCGAGCCGGTCATCGGCTTTCACGAAAATCCGGAAGAGGCGAAGTTCGATGAACACCGCGAATATGTCCAAATGAGGTTCGATGAACTCGTCAGAGAAATCGGACTGATCAAGGAGCATCTGGGTACCTGAGTATCCGGCTTCGGATTGAGAAAGAAAAAGGAGGCCTTGCGCCTCCTTTTTTTCATCGCCCACCACCACCACCAATCCCTTTATCCCTGCGCAATTCGTTGCAGGGCAACCGGTTGCCCCACCCCCACCAGCTCCGGATAATTAACAACTCAATCAGTCACACCAATCCGTAACCAGGTGTGCAGGGTCCCAGCGGCCCATCGGAATCGTCGCTCAGTGCGGCATTAAATAGTAGGCAGCAACACTGCCATTTCACTAATTCCTGCGGGGAGAAATATTCCCACGCAGGGCATGTTGTCCCCGAATAACAAATTACGGAGGAAACATGAACTTCAACCTAACCAGCCAAGCGGAAATGACAGGTTTCATCGTCGATGAAGGCTGTCTCTACGCAGTCCTTAAGGGGACAGACGGCTACTCCCAGCTGTATGACAAACAAGCTTTAACTTGGATCATCAGCGAGGCGCGTAAGGAAGGCACCAAGGTGCCAAATTGCGAAAACGCTCTTCAGATACTGACGACCGTCAACATCTGCTAGCAGTCTACCGGTGCTCTGGCACCGAAATCAACAACCCGTACGGGAACACGCTTCCCGTCATGGGCGGTGCGTGCTCCCATATTCATTTAGGTGAAAAATATGAGAATTAATCTAGATATGGAACTCACGGAACTACCTATAGTCAGACTGTCAGAAGACGATGACGACTATCAAGAAAAACTGGCATCCGTACAGGAGGCCGGATATTGGTTTGACCCAGTCTGTGACTGTTGGACCAAACCTGAACCCCTTCTCGAAGGAGAAAGGGTTCAACTGCAGTATTACGGATCGGAAGGGGTTTCCCTCGACCGTTACGATACAGGCAGTTTTAGAAAGATGCTGTTCTTCTTGATAGAGAACGGCTTCGCATACGATGTTACTTGCGATCGCTGGTTCCGGCCGAAAGACCGAGCTCGTTACAGCCGCTAACATCGTAAATTTTTCAACCCCGCCGGGGATTCCGATCCCCAGGCGGGGGTGGGAGTCTCCGGCTTTTTTTTTCGGAGACTCTCATGAAAAAAATCACCCTAAGAAGGCTTGCGAAGCTTCCCCCGAAGGTCGCAATGCCTCTCACGCATCTCGCCAAGATTGGCCAGATGAAAGAACAGGACATTAAAACTGTCCTGGACGCCGGCGATCTAACCGGCAATCACAACATGCTTGTCGGCTTTGCGGCCGGTGCGATGGGAATGAAAGCGCAGCATATTCCAATCACCGATACGGTGGCCATGGCAAGGAGACTCGGCCGAACGATTCGTTTGGACTGGACCCCTCGCCGCTGGCACGAGGAACATGACAAGATGGCGAAAGCCGTCACACTGCTACAGTTCCGCAAAAAGAACGTAAACTACGATGTTGAGTTCTACGCGAACGCATTGCCCCGGAAGTTTCCGGGATACATCATTCGCAACAGTCTCCGTCTAGCGACAGTTGGCTGGTATCAGCGACATTGCGTCGCCAGCTATCATTCCAAATGTGTTAGCGGCTCTAGTGCGTTTGTCTGCGTATTTGTAGACCATACTCGCTGGACAGTCGAGCTCAAGCCGACGGCAAATCCTGAAGTTCCGGTCCGCATCACGCAGATCCGGACAACGGACAACCGCGGCCCTGATGAAAAGACCGAGCAGAAGATATACGAGTATCTCGGACTCCCAGCTGTCCCTCGCCAAGTTCCCGCGTATATACAGAGGAACCGCGACGAAAGCGTGCTAGGTGTCGTAACCAAGGTGAACTTGAGTAGGGTCCACGCAGTCCTGGCCAAAGCAGGTGTCGAATTTGTACACATGAATTACGATCCGAACCCTGTGAGTGCCCCGCTTCTTGCGTTGCCAGAACTCGCAACTGCCCCAACATCCATGGACAACGTCCTGGAAGTGCAGTTGGATCTAATCAAGCCGGCAGGTGAGCGAGACCCTGAAACCGACCAGCTCGTCATTGAGCAGCACACGGAGACACTCGGTACCGCCATTCGTGAAATGCAACAGCGGCTGACGGATGAAAGGCGCGAAAACCAATATCGCTGGCGTAGACCACCCAAACGGGAACACTACACAGCAGTATTGGATGTCGCCAGGCGAGTACTCGAGATCACTCACTCGACCTCGAACGGCCATACGCTTAATGCGCAGGTCGAAACGTCGACAATGAGAGTGTTAATTGAGGAATGTCCGGATGTTGACGAACTGCTATTCGCAACCTGACCGGCCGCGATCGATCCAGCAGCGTCCGACATTATTCCGTCTTCCCTGGGGATTAAGATCTCCAGTGAAGATCGGATTACAACTGAACCATGACTGAGTCGGGTCCAGACAATTAAAAGGAGAGACATCACTCTCCTTTTTCTTTGGGAATATCTTGCCTAAACACTCCAGCACCCCAAATCCCCTCTCCTTGTAATCCTGAAGTGGTTGTGCGTAAATTGACCTCGATATTTATTTTAGGAAAGGAAAAATGACCCTTAACGACTACATGCCTATTTTTCTACACTACATAGAAACCCATAGAAAAACACACACAATTAAAATGTACAAGGTGGTAACTGAAAGATACCTGAAGCCAGAGTTTGGAAATTCGGATCTGACTGATATCAAGCGTCCTCAAGTAGTGGCACTACACCTAAGTCTGAAGAACAAGCCGGTGATGGCTAATCGTATCATCGCAGTAGGAAGGCGTATGTACAATTTTGCGCAAACCATGGAAATAGTTGATCAAAATTTCAACCCGTTCACAAAAATAACTCTCTACAGGGAAATAATGCGCGATCGCCATTTAAGCGCATCCGAATACAGCAGGTTGCTGGAAGTTTTGATAGCCATGAAAACTGAAGGTATCGTCTCCCAATACGCAATTGCAGGTATTAAACTTTGCCTGTTAACCGGCTGCAGAGCATCGGAGGCCGAAGCTATGAAATGGGCGGACATCGACATCGAACAAAAAGTTATCAACCTGCCCGATTCGAAGACTGGCCCACGGTCAGTAGAGATGACGGAAGAAGTTGTAGAAATAATTGAATCAATGATCAGACTATCAAATTGCGAATTAGTATTTCCAGGCAGATACGGCCGCCAAATTGCGCTTGTGAAAGTATGGTGGAAAGTGCGCACACGTGCCAGTCTCGATAATGTCAGGCTTCATGACTTACGTCACAGCTTCGCAACTACAGCGGCAATGCATGGAGTGCCTATTCCGGTCATCGCAAGACTACTCGGCCATTCGACAATATGGACAACAACCAGATACCTACATTCGTCCAGAGCAAGCGCCGCTGAAGCTGCTGCAATGGTGGGCAGAACCATACTGGAATCCAAAGTCTACACAAAGCGCGACTAGTATGTTCTTAATGAGACTAACCATTGACACCAGGGCAGATTGTAGAATAAAATAAATACTGCTAAAAAATGAAAATTAGTTAGCAGTTCTCTCCCAACTGCAGCCTGTTGATTACAAATCAACTGCTCTACCAACTGAGCTATGCGGGCTCGTTAGAAACCTGTGAAATTTTGAAACGTGGATGGCTTCTTTAAGTGAATGCATTTGCTCCTCTCCCATGAAATCGGGAATTTAAGCAATTGCCTCAGTTTGTTGCTTTGAGTTGACAAACAACCTTGAATTGTATTATTTTCAACACATATTACTTAAAAATACTAAAAAACACTTATGAAATACTTAAAAAAATTTTCTGAATTTTAGGTGAACATTTAATGCCGAACCTCTATTTTAGACTATCTATATTTATAGTTATGGGAACTTTGTTATGAAAACTCAATGGGAAATATCCAAAACCGAAAGTGGATATTTAATTGCTGAATGCGAGTCGTTGAATTTAATCATTGATGGCGATACGATTGAAAAATTGATGAAGAATATCGAGTATGGCGTAAATGAATTATTCGATGAATTGAGGTCAACTGGAGATCTCGAAAATTTCCTTATTGATCGCGGGTTTATATCCAGGCACAACAAATCTAAATCCATATTGCCGATTGATTTCAATGGATCTGTATTGACCCTTCCATTGATGGCCGCATAATGCCGGATGAGATTGCCACAAGTAAGGTTAAGAAACAGATAAGAGAGTTAGGATTCACATTTAAGAATCAAGCGAACCGCACTCATATTTATCGACGCAAAGGAACAACGGATTGTGTTTATATTACAAACAGAAAGAACATGGATGCAAAGCATGTGGAAAAGCTTTTCAAGCAGTGCGGTTGTACTGATGCTGAAATCAACAAAATTATGAAATTATTGAGGAATGGTAATAAGGTTCCTTCACTGAAAAATTAAATTAACAATCGGAAAAGAATTCCGAATCGGATGAAAGTGTAGACACATGTTTGCATTTTATGGGGTAAATTCGCAGCAGTGTGATTAATTCTAGTTCGAAAGAATTTGTACTGATTGACATGGACGTATAATTCATCACTGAAGACTTTCCTTTATCGAAATTAATTCTCTCAAACAAATATTAGCTAAAAAAACCTACAGCGCATACTCCTCGTAAATTTTGAATACTGTTACAAAATAGTTAAAAATTCACTGTATTCCAGTCAGACTCACAAAGGAAAGTTCAACCATGAAAATTTCAAAATCACAGATTGAACAATTTCATTCGAACGGCTATCTACTGTTGCCAAACCTGTTTAACCAGGTCGAAATCGGAGTTTTACAACAAGCTGCTGAGACCGTATATGCGCTTGATCGGGAGGAAGTGTTTCGCGAAAGCGATGGCAAAACAGCACGAACCGCATTCGCTGCACACTATTACAACGAAGCATTTCGAAGACTCGGCTGCCATCCTCGACTCATTCAACCCGTTGAACAACTTCTCGACGGGCAAGTCTACATGCACCAGTACAAAGTAAATGCAAAAGCAGCTTTCACCGGTGACGTATGGCAGTGGCATCAGGACTACGGAACATGGGCACGCGATGATCACATGCCCGAATCCCGAGCGATGAACATTGCTCTTTATGTGAACGATGCCAGTGAATTCAACGGACCATTATGGATGATTCCGCGTTCGCACAAACAAGGAGTATTTGAAGCCGGACATGACCTGCAAACCACCAGCTATCCGCTGTGGACATTGGACAAGGCTACAATCACCAGACTAGTTGATGAAGGGGGGATCGTATCAGCGCATGGCAAGGCCGGAAGTGTGTTGATGTTCTACAGCACACTGGTACATTGCTCCCCTCACAATCTTTCACCATGGCCTCGAACCGTAGTTTATCTTTCGTTATGCCATGTAGATAATCATATTCGACGATTCAAACGCCCCGAGTGGATCGCCCATCGAAATTTCACGCCAATAGAATCGCTGGCAGATGATTGTTTGATGGAACTGGCTGATCAACAAATAAACAGTGCTGCATAATAACCATAGTTTAAACATGTAGTGTTACAGACTTGAATTCAGTACGACATTCATCGCTCACCTAAAATACTGATTTCACCAGCCTGCACAGGGATAATTTCACCGCTGTCCAATTTGAGCAACAGTGCTCCATTCCCGTCAATTCCGAATGCGATTCCTTCATGAGGGTTTATGCCATCCGTTAGGATGCGTTTGTTCGAGTAGGCATGCTTTTGCATCCACTCCTGTCTGAACGGTTCAAGTCTCTGCTTCATAAAGATCTCAAGTCCATGACCTAAAGAACATAGAAGCTTGGAAACCAGCAGGTTGCGATTTGCTGAATAATCTGGCAAATCGCTCAGGCAGGCAACGGGTTGATCTATGGCATTTCGATCGTCATCCGATAGACTGCAGTTGATGCCAATGCCGATGACTGCGGTCGTATCGCGCATCTCAACCAGAATCCCGCTAAGCTTTTTATATTCCCACAATATGTCGTTCGGCCATTTCACTTGCAAGATTTCATTGGTTAATTCACTCAAACATTGAACAACGATTACTGCAACCGCCAGACTCAGACCCGACAAATATCGAATATCTTTGCTGAAGTCCCAGGCAATCGACAGCATGACATTTTCGTAAGCGCTTCCTGACCATTTTCGACGTCTTCTGCCCCGCCCTGCAGACATGTACTCGGCGATACAAGCGTGCTTGTGAATCGACTGCTGCGTTGCGAGGTTCAACAGAAATTCGTTGGTAGAATCAATATGATCCAAGACAGTTACTCTCTGCGCTATGTCCAAGTCTGTGACTACTACTGAATTACGAATGTAGTCGAGATCAAGAGGAATGACTTGACGCAGAAGCTTTACACTATCTTCAGAACTCCATATCAGAGGAACACCAATTTCAATCAGCCAATTGATAATGTTCTCGACTTCCTCAACGCTCAGTCCTGATTGAATTGAAATCCTGCTTAAATTGATTGGTTTGAGAATTTTGAGGGAATTCAGTACTGCCGAACCGTTCATCATGGATTCATTTTATTGGCGAGGCATCTGGTACCAGATGTTCACTGACGTTATGATCCTCGGTGCAGTCATCAGCTGAATTCTCTAACTGAATGGTAACGTGACCGATGTGAAATTCGTTGTAGGCAATGTTCCGCAAGCGTCGCTGCAGCTGGCTGTATTCGCCTTGATAACCAGGATCGACCAAAACGTGAGCGGTAAGTATTTCATTGCCCGGCGAAATGGTCCAGACGTGAATATCATGGATGCCTGTGACACCTTCGATTTCTTCCATCTTGCTACAAAGCTCATACAAATCGATTTTCTCTGGGGTTCCTTCAAGCAATACGTTGACAACTTTAGCCAGAAGGCGCCAGGAACCACGAATGATAATCAAACTTATAACGACACTCAGAATTGGATCGGCGATTGCCCACCCGAATGCCC
This sequence comes from Arenicellales bacterium, assembly GCA_965219265.1. Classification (GTDB taxonomy): domain Bacteria; phylum Pseudomonadota; class Gammaproteobacteria; order Arenicellales; family JAJDZL01; genus JAJDZL01. The sequence continues at coordinate 1,133,065 of OZ244730.1, read as the reverse complement.
AAACCAGAAAACCGGAAATGACGACTGCGACTGAGCTAATAAGGTCGGCCATGACGTGCTGGAAAGCTCCTTCAACGTTGACGCTGTGTTCAGACGAGCGGCGCAATATCCATGCCGCCACTAGGTTGACCAAGAGACCGACACCACCTATCGATAACATCAAAAGACCGTGAACTTCGGGTATATGCTGAAAGCGTTGGTAAGCCTCGTAGATTATTCCTATTGCTATTACCCAGAGAGTGAGAGCGTTGACCAGCGCAGCCAGAATTTCAAGGCGATAGTAGCCATAGGTTCGCTTTGCCGTGGCAGCCTTTTCGGCCAAGTGCATAGCGAGCAACGCAAGAGCAATGGACACCGCGTCGGTTGCCATATGTCCGGCATCGGCGAGCAGTGCCAGACTGCCAGCGGCTATGCCGCCAATAATCTCGACAAACATGTAGCCAGCTATCAGCACTAAAGCGATAGTCAGACTGCGTTTGCCTGCATGCCTTAATTCGTGCGAATGATCATGCTGGCCGAATAGGCTGCGACTATGACCATGGTGATGGTGTCCGTGATCGTGTCCGCCGGGATGGTGCTCTTTTTTGTCGTCGTGGTTGGACATGGGTATTTCACACATTCACAAATTTTGAATATACACTATGAACCTGCGCCCAATCGTCTGTTCTGCCTTGAGCAAACTATAACTACAAATTTGTTTTAGCTAACGGGATTGTCAACTTTGAGGTAATTTGGAATTCAGTTGGTTACTAGACCGCCACACTACCTCTGTGCCTCAGAAAATAATTTTCTACTGACCCATAGCAATCTCTTCCAAAAGAAAAAATCCATACGTCAGTAACACGCCTGCAACGAACGACGTCGAGAGTTGGATTTTGTTATGCTTTTGGAAATGTGCCTCCGGAATTAAGTCACTGAGTGCAATGCAAATAAACGCACCTGATATGACGGCGATTAAACGACCTGCGATTTGATCCGCAACCGGCCCAATCAAACCAAATAGCCAAAGTGTGAGAAATGCGCTAACGGGGCACACTAGTGCAAAACCTATATTGGTTAATCTTCTCAGTGTCAAACTTGTGTTTGATTGGCCCATAATGACCATAAGCGACATTGCATCAAGGGGCTTGTGCAGGACAATAGCTACAAATACACCGAAACCTACTAACCACACACCGGCAGAGGATAGTAAACTTGTACCGAGTGCGATTCCTTCAAAGACGGAATGAATACTGAGACCAATCGCAATACCAATCCAACTGTAGGATTTTGACAAGAATTGAGGGCTGTTCTCCATCGCAGTCGGATCAGGGCTGAGACTAGGGAACGCGCGTAATAGGATCAAGGTAATCATGACACCGGCCATCAGCCAGAACATGAAAATCTCTATGCTTTCTTCATCTTCCAGATTCTCGATCCCCTGCGGCATAAGATGGAACACTGCGATGCCCAGAAGAAAACCGGCAACGAAACAAAGCACCAGTTGGTTTTTACGATGAGACAGGTGAATTTTGGTTGCGTACCACCCGCCTAGGAACGATACTGCACTGATGAAAAACGCGTATACAGTCAGTAATGCATAAGTGCTGATCATGAGATACCTGTTGCCATCTAAGTTGCACAAATGCAAGGAGAAACATCAACATCTGTATGATTATTCTGCCAAGCACAGATTTTCAATCAAGAAAATGGCAGCCCGATATCACAGTTGTTGAATTTTCGAGATGAGAGTTTCTTGATAGTTGGAGGAATTCAATTAATTCGGCTTATTATAATGACAAAATTACGGCAATCTTCATAGAGGATCGAAAATGGAAATCAGGCGAAATCCTACTCGAACCGTTGATATAGGAAATACGGTCATCGGAGGTGGGAATCCGTTAGTCGTACAAAGCATGTGTACGGCACACACAAGAGATTCTGAAGCAACTGCAAAGCAGGCAACCATACTCAGTGAAGCAGGTGCCGGTGTGGTTCGAATCGCAGTGGACAGCAAGAAAGATGCTGAAGCTCTGGAAGCCATTCGAGATAACTGTGATGCAAACTTGAGTGTCGATCTGCAGGAAAACTATCGTCTCGCAGCATCCGTAGCAAAATACGTCGATAAAATCAGATACAACCCCGGTCATCTGTATCATCACGAGCGAAAGAAGTCTATTGAAGACAAAGTGAAGTTCCTGGTGGATGTTGCATCCGACAACGGCTGCGCGATGCGTGTAGGCATCAATTCCGGGTCAGTAGATCCTGACAAAAAAGCAAAGTTTCCAGATGATGATGCAATATCACCAATGGTTGCAAGCGCTTTGGAACATTGCGAAATGCTAGACCGCATTGGATTCGAACGGTTTTGCGTGTCGCTGAAAAGCTCAAGACCAGATCGAGTGATAGAAGCAAACAAGATGTTCGCAGAGGAACGCCCCGATATTCCTATTCATCTTGGCGTTACCGAGGCTGGCATGCCACCGGATGGAATAATCAAAACAAGAATTGCTTTCGAGCAGCTTTTTGCGAAAGGAATTGGGGATACAGTTCGCGTATCGCTTACTCTACCGGAAGCGGAAAAATACAAAGAAATTATTGCAGGCAAAGAGATAATTAGTGATTTTGCCGCTGGACGAGTTCGCTCTGTGGTTCGATTTGATCCAGACCGGCTCAACATCATCTCCTGTCCCAGTTGTTCACGGGTGGAGAATGAGGCTTTTATCGATCTTGCCAGACAGGTAAAGGAAATTACTCAAGAAATGAAAGATGAAGCGATTACTATCGCGGTCATGGGCTGTCGCGTGAACGGCCCTGGCGAAACCGATGATGCCGACTTAGGCCTGTGGTGCGGACCGAATTTCGTTAACCTGAAAAAAGGAGAAGAAAAAGTCGGAGCCTTTCGTTACAACGAAATCCTGAGTCAGCTGCAAATACAGATTGACAAACTCATCGAAGGGCGAAAGGCACCATAGGTTACTTGCTGTCTACTCGTCGGTAACGCAGCCTTCGCTTGCAGTCTTAACTGTCTTGATATAGCGGTATAAAGTGCCGCGCGTGGTTTTGTAAGCGGGCATGACCCACTTATCTTTTCGCTTGGCCAGTTCTTCCTCGCTTAAATCTACGTCAATCGTATTTGAGACTGCATCTATTGTGATTCGATCTCCATTTTCGACCAGAGCAATCGGACCGCCCTCTTGAGCCTCAGGCACGATGTGCCCGACAATAAATCCATGAGATCCGCCAGAAAAGCGGCCATCCGTAATGAGCGCTACATCCGCACCCAGCCCAGCACCCACTACTGCAGATGTAGGGGTAAGCATTTCCGGCATACCGGGGCCGCCAGTCGGGCCCTCAAATCGGATTACGATTACATCGCCCTTTTGTATTTGTCCTTGTTCCAGCGCAGCAAGCATGTCTTCTTCTCCATCAAAAACACGTGCAATGCCCGAGAAAACTTCGCCTTCCTTACCGGTAATTTTTGCGACTGAACCTTGCGGGGCAAGATTTCCCTTTAGAATCTGAATGTGACTGGTGGGCTTGATTGGATTGTCAATCGGTCGCAGAATTTTCTGTCCTTCAGCCAGGCTATCTACATCTTCAAGGTTTTCCGCGACAGATTTTCCGGTAACCGTCATGCAATCTCCATTCAACAGACTCTGCTGAAGTAGATACTTCATTACGGCCGGAATGCCACCAATGTCATGCAAATCTTCCATCACATACTGACCGCTCGGCTTCAAATCTGCTAGAAACGGAATTCTATCGCTCACGGATTGAAAATCATCAATCGTCAACGCGACATCAACCGACCTGGCCATCGCAATCAAGTGCAGCACTGCATTGGTAGAACCGCCAAGAACACTTACGATGACCATTGCATTTTCGAACGCTTCCCTGGTCATGATGTCTTTCGGCAAAAGATTCAATTTCATCAAATGCAAAACCGCTTTTCCGGCATCTTGGCACTCTTTCAGTTTTGCGCTGTCATTGGCTGGCGTCGATGAACTGAATGGCAGCGACATACCCATAGCTTCAATCGCACTCGCCATTGTATTGGCGGTGTACATTCCACCACAGGCGCCTGCACCCGGACACGCATTTCGAACAATTTCCATTCGCTGATTCTCATCAATTCTGCCGGCAATAAACTCTCCGTAACTCTGGAATGCGGATACGATATCCACTTTCTGCGTTCCTGCAGTACCTGCTCGAATGGTGCCGCCATATATCATCAGCGACGGGCGATTGAGTCTTCCCATTGCCATCAAACAGCCGGGCATATTTTTGTCGCATCCGGGTATGGTAATGAGAGCATCGTACCACTGTCCGGCAACAACGGTCTCAATCGAATCGGCAATCAAATCTCGAGATTGCAGAGAGTAACTCATGCCTTCGGTTCCCATTGATATTCCATCGCTTACACCGATTGTGTTAAATCGCATTCCAAGCAAACCAGCATCTTCAACACCATGCTTTGAGTGAGCTGCCAGTTCATTGAGGTGCATGTTGCATGTATTGCCTTCCCACCAAATGCTCGCAATGCCGACCTGGGCCTTGTTCATGTCGGTGTCAGTCATACCCGTGCCGTACAGCATCGCCTGCGATGCGCCCTGGGCCTTTGATTGTGTCAATCGAGAACTGATTTTGTTTAGTTGCTCCACATTTTCCTCCTCTCTGTATGATTGCCTTAGGTGTCCGTGATTGGTTCAACAAGATCGTCAAACTTCGTCTCAATGGTTGCCAGTCTTACATCGGACAATTTGTAAGCCCAGCCCTCCCATCGTCTATTTAAATTAACTGATTCTTCCTGAGTCTCTGTTGTGGCAGCCTCATCCACATCCGCGCTGAACACAGCATAATCATTAAATTCCCCGCTGCCAAGTTTCGCTGTCACTTCAAGTCCGTCGAACGTCTTTGCTGTAACGATTGCGCGAGTGCCCCACCCAGTAGATTTTTTTACATCCTCGAACCGTAATTCTCGAAAAATTTCACCGATGTCATTAATTGAGTACTGATAACGAATTTTGTGTTGATCAGGCACGCTGGTGAGCAGATAAATTTTATCTGCTCCAGATGATTTATACACCTGAATCGGTGTTGCTTTGCCAGACATGATCTGAACTTCCCCAACTCGATTTTCATCGAGATCGACAATTTCAGAATCCAACCAATCGAAAGGCTTTGAAAAGATCAGTTGTGAACTTTCAGAAAGCCAGGTTTGGTCTTGGTTCGGCTCTCGTACGTAGTATTCGTACAAATGAGGATTTCTTCTGGAAGACTTCTGCTTACCAATATATAAGTCTGCGAGAATTTCACTCTCTGCCGACAAGAGAGTAATCTTGATTGTAGGAGATCCCGTTACTTCTATCCCGGCAAGGTCCAAAGCAGCGTGCTTATCGGGATTCCCAGTCTTGGCTTCCAGCTTTCGCAATTGACTCATCCCGATTAGAAAATTTTGTACCAAGCTGAATCTTACAGGATAGAATTCAAGCTCCTTTACTCTCCATGCTTCGTTTTCATGTATCACGGACAGTTCAGATTGATTTGTTCTTACTGATATTGTTGTAACGTCATTAATTTGATCCACCAGCTCAGGGAATAACAACCCATGGTCCGGCAAGTTTGATGTTGAAGTGCGATCCTGCAATATAAAGAAAGCAATAACACCTATGCTCAATACAGCGATTCCAATCAGTAATGATCGCTTCATGTCGTCTTGATTAATGTTTCAATATCAAGCACCAACTTTCTCTGTCGGCGTCGTGCACCAAATGTAACTGCCAACACACCGAAAATTGCAACAAACAAAGGAACGACCAACACATTGAGCAGAATTATGTTGGTTTCCAATTGTTGGATATCCATCCCTAGATTTCTCTGAACTTCGCGCAATTCCCTTCGAATTTCCAGCTTGTTTTGGAGGGCACGCTTTATTTCTTCACGCTGGTCATCGGTCAGAATTCTTTCACCCTGCTCAATGTTCTGATTCGCACCATAATCGACAAGGAGATTGTCTGTGCGCTTCAACTCTTCAAGCAAATGAAGTTCGTGCTGCCGATACTGCTGTTCTGCAGCTTGTCTGATTTCCTGCATTCGCTGAAACGGACGAAAATAGCTGCCGCGACTGCGTACACCGATTAGATTGTTGTCACCGGACAAGTTGTCGATCGCGTTGAAAATCAATTCTCCATTGGAAGCATCCGCGACAGTAATTGTTTGGCCGAGAAGTTGCTGATTACGAATCCAGAAACGGTCGTGCAAAAAATCTGTATCGGCAACAACAATCGCATTCACCTGTCCTTTCAGAATCTGCGACGGCTGGATTTTTTCTTCGTTGTCCTTCGCAGATGGCGGCGCACCTTGCGGATAGGCTGTTGCCGCCTCTCCACTGATCCTTGCTGCCATCAGCAGTTGCTCGCCACCTTGTAAATATCCCTCCAAAAGCTTTCGAATACTTGTAATGCTGGAAAATTCCTCATAATCGTACAGCTTCGCCGCAGTCGAGGACTTTATCAACGGCTCAATGACGAGCGCAGACTCAGCATCAGTTTCAAATATGCCCGCAGTTGCCATGATGATATTTCCGAGCTGGGATGTCACTACATCATCAGGACTTAATTGCTCAGGCTGAACGTTCATCCATACCGGGTAATCTATGGTTTCACCAGATGAGCTGTCGCCTTCAAGCACTCGTGCCGCGATTGGCAAATCTCCGACAATTTTGCCTTCCACCAATGTAATTCCCCAGTTCTTCATCAGGGAGTTCAAATTCGAGCCCGTGTTCAAGGATGGCATTTGCGGCAAACTGCCGAGCATGGCAGACAGAAATTCTGAAAAAGGATCAACCAACACAACAAGACTATTGCCGTCAAGCACGAATTGATCGATGTTGTACAACAACCTGTCAGATAGATTTTGTGGGTGAATCAAGACAAGCATGTCGAGGTCGTCTGGTAGATCTTCGTCTGACGACGCAAGCAACTGAACATCAAAGAAATTATTCAGCTGAACAAAGAAAGTCCAAGGCGGACTCTGTCCAGCAGGATTGGGCGAAAAGCCACCTGTACCCTGAATCGGCAGCGAACTGATCACTCCTATGGATTTGCGTTCTCGGTCAGCGAGTTGAACAACCAGCTTTGTAAGATCGTACTCCAGCAACTCTTCGCGTTCTGGAAAAAACACTGAGATTGTTTCAGTGTCATCAAGACTATTCGTGCCGATCAATCCCAGATAGGCAAAATTGCCGCCACCGACGGGAATTCCTTGCAGCCCATATCCAACCGCTAAATCTTCTTCTTCAGAAAATAGTTGAGGTTCAACGGTTCTCAGACTGATTCTCCCGTCTGACAGACGTTTATATTCATTCAGAAGATCCTCCACACGGTCTGCAAAAGCATTAATTCCGGGTAATTCGAGAAGTTCGGTTTTTGAAACAAAATAAGTTAGTTGCACCGGTTCACGAAGATTTTTCAAAATTTTGACTGTCCCTTCGGAAAGCGTATAAAGCTTGTTGTCAGTGAGATCAATGCGATATCTCGACAGCAATTCGCTACCCATTAGGTTTATAACCAGGAAAAAAAGAATGGCGGTGGAGACAGCGCCGATATTTGACCAGTTGACTTTGAAATTTCTCACAACTAATTATTTTTCTTGAGATCAACAGCGATAATGCTGAGGAAAATGAAAAGTGCCGAAACAGACAAGAAGAAAACGACGCTGGAAACAGAAATTACGCCCTTGGCAATGGTGCTGAAATGAGTTAGATAGCTCAGGCTGATGATGGTTTCAGTCAGAATGGCTGGTAGCCAGGCCGAAAGAATATTCTGAATAAAAGCCAGTTGACCAACAGTAAAAAACAAATTAACGACAACTCCCAGCACGAATGCAATGACCTGATTCTGCGTCATCGCTGACATGCAACTACTCACTGCGAGAAAACTTCCGGCCATGAGCAGACTTCCAAGATAACTGGAAAGAATCACACCGTTGTCGGGGTTTCCCAGATAATTGACCGATAGCCACATCGGAACTGTCAACACCAGCGCAAATGCTGTAAACACCCAAGAAGCGAGAAACTTGCCCAGTACAGCTGAAAATGTACTGATCGGCAATGTCAGCAGGGTCTGAATTGTTCCGGTTTTTCGCTCTTCAGCCCACAAGCGCATTCCCAGTGCCGGTGCCAATACCAAATAAAGCCACGGGTGAAAACTAAAAAATGAAGCGAGATCTGCCTGTTGCCGTTCAAAGAATCCTCCAACATGAAACGCGAACACGCTGGTTAAAACCAGAAAAATTGTTAAAAATACATAGGCAATCGGTGTATAAAAGTAGTCTGCCAATTCTCGACGAAAAATTACTACCCAAGATGACATATGCATAAATCCTTGTCCTTAATAGCGGCTTCGACTGATCGATTCAGTAAGTTCATAATTTTCCATAAGATCAGAGCTTTGAGTTTCTGAAGCAATCCTTCGCGTAGTTAATCTAACAGCGGCGCCGAAATCCAATCACTTAATCGTTTTGCCAATTTCGAGTAACCGCATTCGGTTATCCGAGGGAATTTGGAGTAGTTTTGCGTCATTAATTTTGCTTGTTTTGCCTAGTCCGTGATCCAGCAATATTACATGTTAGAAAGACTTATGAATTATATCTGTGTAAAAATAATCCTGAAACTGTCAAACGATGACATTTGACGAACGACTGCAAAGAATCGGTGATTTTGCCGATCAAATAATTCCAAAAATCCAACGAGGTATTGAAAAGGAAAGCCTTCGTATATCCTCGGATGGACACCTGTCGCAGCGTCCACATCCGCAAGCGCTAGGATCGGCCCTGACACATCCATTTATTACAACCGATTACTCGGAAGCTTTAATCGAACTGGTTACGCCAACATTTTACTCTTCCAACGAGGTGCTGCAACATCTAGAACAATTGCATCAAGTCGTATTTCAGCACATTGATGATGAGCTACTTTGGGTGAACAGTTTGCCATGTTTGCTAGGAGATGAAAATTCCATTCCCATCGCAGAATTCGGAACATCGAATGTTGGACGAATGAAGCACGTGTATCGACGCGGACTGGGATTTCGATATGGTCGAAAAATGCAGATTATTGCAGGACTTCACTACAATTTTTCGGTGCCAGATTCTTTCTGGGATGCACTTGGAATTTCCAGCAACGACTCAAACGGAAACACGATTTCCAATGCATACATGGCAGGCATTCGGAATTTCCACCGCTACTGCTGGCTGCTATTCTTCCTGTTCGGTGCATCACCTGCAGCTTGTCGTTCTTTTTTCGGCGATATTGACTCCCCCGATTTGATAAATATGGGTTCGCATACATTGTATTCCCCCCATGCAACTTCAATCAGAATGAGCAACTATGGATACAGAAACCCGGTGCAGTCGGAAATTTGCATCGATCACAATTCGATTGATCGATATATCGAAACACTGAAAAGTACCATTAACACTCCTTATCCCGAATATGAAAAATTCGAATCTAAACCAGACGGCGAATTTGCCCAGTTGAATGCAAATCTGCTGCAAATTGAAAATGAATACTATTCCGTGATTCGCCCGAAGCGCAGGACACTCCCGTTGGAAAAACCGACCCAAGCCCTTCAAAGCAGAGGTGTTGAATATATGGAAGTCCGATGCTTGGATCTTGATCCTTTTGAGACGATTGGAATATCCGAATCCCAAGCTAGATTTATGGACGTGTTTCTCACCTATTGCCTGCTATGCCCCAGCCCTTCGTTGTCGAATGAACATCCACAGTTAATTGCTGCAAACAAGGATGCAACTGTTCTAAACGGCCGCGCACCAAATCTCGCGCTTCAAAGAAACGGCAAGAAGACAACATTGTCTTCTTGGGGGTCTAAGTTGATGGAAGATTTGGAAGCAGTAGCCGAAATTTTTGACAAAGTATCAATAGTCCATGGTTATCTCCAGGCAGTTCGCGAACAGACATTGAAACTGAACAATCCAGAGAGAACGCCTTCGGCTCGCATTCTCAAAGAGTTGCTGGAGCGTGATGAAGCGTTCTTCGAATTCGCCATGCGCAAAGCGCAAGAGTCAAAAGAAACAATCACCAGCAAAGAATTTGCACAGACGGATGTCGAATATTACGACGATGTTGCTCGCGCTTCAATCGAGAAGCAAATGGAAATTGAAAGAGAAGATGATTTAGATTTTGAGCAATTTCTTAAGAATTATTTCTGTCAGTAATTTGTAGAAAATTTCAGCCAAATTCAGCAGTCAATTCAAAACAATTCGTTGAGAAACAACTTAAGAATATAGATTTATAGAATTGTTTTATTTATATTTTATATAAAATTTAAAGCTTAATATGCGCGTTTGCGACTGACAATCCCATCAATCGGTTCACCCTTTTGCATCTTTTCCATTTTTTCTAGAATTACCAGGCTTGCAGTTGCAGGATCTGGTTTGCTCGCACAATGTGGTGTTACAGTGACGTTCGGTTCGTCCCAGTAAGGATGCTCAGGAGGAAGAGGCTCTGTGCGAAAGACATCCAAGACTGCACCGGCAATATGCCCACTCCGTACCGCTTCCAATAAAGCATCGTCATCAATTGGCTCTCCTCTTCCGCAATTCACCAAACAGGCACCCGAAGGCAGCTGGGCTAGGGTTTGTTCATTAAGAAAATTATCTGTAGCAGATGTTCTTGGCAGCAGACATACGAGTATCTCAGTTCGATTTAGAAATTCCTTGAGTTGAGACTGCCCAAAATAGGAATGCACGTTTGGAATATCTTTCCGGCTATTGCTGAATCCAACCACTGTGAAACCAAGCTGTGTCAGAGCTGCAGCGCAAGCTTCACCGAGCACACCAAGTCCCAGAATTCCTACGCAGGTATCCCACGGCGACTTGAACACTGTTTGAAACGGATGCTGCCAGACTCGAGGCTTGTACTCTGATATCTGAATGTGAAACCCTGTTACATGATGAGTGACATAAACTACGATGCCACTCGTCAATCCCGGCTCTGTCATCCTCACAATTGGCAAATGGTCAATGCTGGCATCCAACATCAGATCCTCAACGCCAGCCCACATAGAAAATATTGCTTTCAGGTTTGGATAACGGGCTAAATCACCCCGCGGAGGTTTCGCAACAATCGCAAATTCAATGTCTTCAATACGACCGACGTCTGGCCAAATGCGCAAATCCAGATTAGGTGCGTTTCGACGTAGCTCTCCCGTCCAGCGTTCTATGTTTTCTTCGGTTGTGGAAAACAGTACTGCTCCACTCATGCTCGGTGCTCGCCGTTCCTACTTCAAATTTGCAGACTACTGAATACTCAGCAATTCAATTTCAAATACGAGAGTCGCGCTCGGTGGTATCGCTGGCGGGGCGCCACGATCGCCATATGCCAGTTCCGGTGGAATCACCAATTGCCACTTGGAACCGACTGACATCAATTGCAGTGCTTCTTGCCAGCCTGGAATGATTGAGGCCAATCCAAAAGTTGTCGGTTCGTTGCGACTGTAGGAACTGTCAAATTCACTACCATCAACTAGAGTTCCGCGGTAGTGCACCGTTACTGAACTATCTAGCGTAGGTTTTGCACCGTCTCCTTTTTCCAAGACAAGGTAAAGTAACCCGCTATCTGTCGATTTGGCGTTGTCCTGCTTGGCAAACTCTTCCCGAAAATCAGCGCTCATTTGTTTTGCATTCTCTATCAATTCCATTCTCTTTCTCTCTGTTTCTTCTTGAACTGCAGCAATAACGGTTTGCAGATCCTCTTCCGACATCTTCAGATCTCGACGTAACAATATATCAGTAATTCCGAGTGCAACTGCTTCGCCCGAAAGTTGTATACCCAGTTGCTGCAATTCCTGGACAACTTGCATTCCGACTTGAATTCCCACTGCATAACTGAATTGTTCATCCAGTGTATCTAGACTAACATGCTGTGCATGTGATTTACCAGAGATGACGACAGAGTAAGGAATCAATAGAGCAAAGACTAAGGGTCGAAATCTTTTCATAGTAGGGATTACCTCATATAAGAGTTGAAACTAAATTCAAGTCATCTTGACTTCAAGTATTGCAACGGATCTCATTACCGCTAATTTGGAAACATGAAGCATTCGCACGGATAAATTGAAAATTTTTCAACTCTGCGACTAATAACTTTGAACAAACATTGTTGATAATGATACTTGATTAGAGAACCCTGCAGAATTTCAATTCAAGCTGCCAATTTGAGATGAATGAATTGAATTCTGATCGATAAATTGTTGTTTTTTATGATTTTTACTTATCTATATAATTTCCCTTGTATTTCCTACATATTAGAAATGAAATTTCACTAACATAAGATTGCTGAATCAGGGGATTTGCATGCCAATTGACTCAAAATTACTGGAAATTCTCCGTTGTCCAGTAACTAAACAGCCGCTTTCCATGTTGACGAATGAGCAACTGAACATGATCAATTCCAAAATTGATGCGGGAACCGTTCACTATGCCGATGGATCAAAGGTCGAGAGCAAACTCGAAGAAGGATTGATTACCGACAACGGCACCTTGGTTTATCGGATTGATTCAGACATACCAATCATGTTGCAGGATCAAAGTATTCCAATGATCGAAGTCGAATCGTAGCGGCCTTAACTCTGACGATAATGGTCCATCAGTATTCTTGCGACTTCGGGTCGAGAAAACTCTGGCGGCAGATTCTCACCAGCCGAAAGCATTTCTCGCACCCTCGTACCAGACAGCAGAACAAAATCATCGGGTGTATGGTCGGGTGCATCTCGCATCATGACGACTTCGTTCAGCTTTCTTGACCAAGCAGTATGGTCAGCCTCAAATATCTCAATATCAAGCACACCCGCCGGCACGTCGGTCTGAAATATCGTCTGTGCATCGAATGCGCCATAGTAATCCCCGACACCGGCATGATCACGCCCCACGATCATATATGATGCACCGAAATTCTGGCGAAATATGGCGTGTAGTACCGCTTCTCGCGGTCCGGCATACAGCATGTCAAAACCATACCCTGTAATGATTGCGGTGTTTTCTGAAAAATAAAGCTCTACCATCTTCCGGATGGCATTGTCTCGAACTTTCGCAGGAATATCACCTGGCTTGAGTTTGCCAAGAAGCATGTGGATAACGACTCCGTCTGCATTGGTTCGATCAAGTGCAATCTTGCACAGCTCTTCGTGCGCCCGATGCATTGGATTTCGTGTCTGAAAGGCAACCACCTTCTGCCACCCTCTCTGTTCAATTTCAGACCTGATCTGGCCAGCAGTTCGAAACGTATTCGGAAATTCGACTTCAAAATAACTGTAGTTCAGAACTTGGATTGAACCGGACACAATAAATTCGCCCTGATTCAGGAAAGTTTTAACGCCCGGGTGTCCACTGTCGGCAGTTCCGTATACGCGCTCAGCGATGTACTGGCGTTCCTCCAGATTCAACTCTTCAATCGACTCTACAGTTTGAATCGCCAACGGTGGATTTCCTTCAATTTCGGAATCTCTCAGTGTAATTCGATCACCAATTTTGATTCCGCCAATTTCATTGACACGATTGAGAATTGGTATCGGCCAAAAAAGACCTGAACTTGTGTGCATATTCTGTGCAATCGCAAATGCATCAGACTTGTTCATAAACCCGCTGAGCGGAGTGAAATAGCCGGCTCCAAGCATCACGGCACTAGCCGCAGACGGAGAGTCTAGAACGATTGAAAGTAAATCACCAGCTTCGCGAGACAATTCTGAATGAAGCTTGGGATCGAAAACTACAAGTGGTGTCAGCCTGGAAGACTGAAAAGGTTTGATCATAGATTATTTCAATGAGTCGGGTAGACTAAATCGTAGTAGAATCCAGAGAACTGGATGGTTGGATGTGATCCCGACGTTTTTGAACTGCATCACCCAAAACATGCAGCAACCCTACGGTATCTGCCCATCCTAGACAAGCGTCAGTAATGCTTTGACCGTACACAGGCTTCTGCCCTTCTACGATGTCCTGTCGTCCTTCGACAAGGTGACTCTCAATCATCACTCCCATGATTCGCCTGTCACCTGTCGCAATTTGATCGGCCACATTTTCTCCAACTTGTACTTGTCTAGAAAATTGTTTGGAACTGTTTGCATGACTGAAATCAATCATCAAATTCGCTGTCAGCCCTCTGTCCGTGAGCAGTTCAGCCGCTGCATCAACATCCTGTGCTTCATAATTCGGCTGGTTCCCGCCTCGCAGAATGATGTGACAGTCTTCATTTCCCAAGGTTTCGAAAATTGCAGTCTGGCCTTCTTTGGTAATTGACAGAAACCGATGCTGTTTCGAAGCTGCATGGGCACCATCTACTGCAATTTTCAAATTGCCATCGGTACCGTTTTTCAATCCAACTGGGCAGGAAAGACCTGAGACCAACTGCCGATGCACTTGGCTTTCTGTTGTACGTGCCCCGATTGCCCCCCAGCTCACCAGATCGGCAATATATTGCGGAGAGATGATGTCCAAAAATTCAACACCCGCCGGAACTCCCAGATTGTTAAACTCAAGCAGCAGTTGTCTCGCAAGCCTCAAGCCATTGTTCATGTCGAAAGAGCCATCAAGATTGGGGTCATTGATCAGCCCTTTCCAACCGATCGTGGTACGAGGCTTTTCAAAATAAACCCGCATGACGATGAGCAAGTCATCCAACAGATCGGACTTCACTTTGGCAAGACGTTCGGCATACTCTCTCGCTGCCTGTGCATCGTGTATCGAACATGGACCGACAACGACGACAAGTCGATCGTCCTGGCCATACAGAATTCGATGAATTTCGTCTCTTGTAGTTCGAACGACATCAATGGCTTTTGCTGATGCAGGAATCTCTGCCATGACTTGTGCTGGAAAGGCAACGTCGCGAATCGAAGCAATCCGCAAGTCGTCGACTAATGGGGTCAAGTCGGTGTTCGCTTCAATCATCGTCAATCTGTTCCACAATACTTCTTCATATCCTCAAATTTACTTGCAGAATGTTACATCAAAAGCGCCAATTATAAGTTGATATTGATATACTCATTGAATATCTAAATCAATTCATTCATTGGAGTTTGATATGAAATCAACAATTCTAAAACTTGGAGCGATTGCGTGTCTAGCAATCGCTCTTCCCTTGCAGGCGAATACTTTGAGGCTTGCCTACGATGCCGATCCAGTTTCGCTAGATCTTCACGAACAATTGTCCGGTGGCACCTTGCAATTGTCTCACATGGTTTGTGATCCCTTAATCCGCTGGAATCAAGACTTGGGATTCGACGCCAGAGCAGCCAGCAGCTGGGAAAGACTGAATGAGACCACTGTCCGATTTAATTTGCGACAGGGGGTTAAATTTCACTCAGGTCGAGAAATGACCGCCAAAGATGTCCAATTTACTTTTGATCGACTTAAGCAGAGCGAAGATTTCAAGGGAATATTCGTAAATTTCACTGGCGTCAATGTTGTTGACGATTACACAGTGGACATCGTAACCGATGGCCCTTATCCACTTGTGGAGCATACTGCCACCTATATATTCCCTCTTGACAGTGAATTTTATTCGGGTACCGATGAACGCGGCAAGGACAAAGGCGAGATTGTAAAGCACGGCGACTCATTCGCCTCCTCCAATATCTCCTGTACAGGGCCATTCACAGTGACCTCCAGGGAACAGGGAGTCAAGGTCGTATTTGACCGATTTGTTGATTATTGGGATACCGATTCTCCGGGCAATGTCAGCCAGATCGTGTTCACGCCAATCAAGGAAGCTCCAACCCGGGTTGCAGCTTTGCTGGCAGGCGATATTGATTTTGCTGCACCGATTCCGCCGACGGATCTAGAGCGGATTTCCGCAACCGAAGGGGTTGACCTTGTTACGATGAGCGGGACGCGCATCATCACATTCCAGTTGAATCAGAAACGCCAACCGGCTCTTGCAGATGCTCGCGTAAGGCTGGCTATCGTGAATGCGATCAACAATGAAGGTATTGTCGAGAGAATCATGAAAAATTTTGGTACGGCCGCAGCCCAGCAGAGTCCAAAAGGTTATCTCGGCTACAACGAATCACTGAAGCCTCGATACGACCTTGAAAAAGCCAATGCTTTGATGGCTGAAGCAGGATATGCAGACGGCATTGAGGTTACCATGATGGCACCCAACAACCGATACGTAAATGATGCCAAGATAGCGGAAGCGGTAGCTGGCATGTTGGCGAAAATAAACATTCGTGTCGATTTGACAACCATGCCAAAAGCCCAGTACTGGCCCAAGTTTGACGAACGCGCAGCGGATATCATGATGATCGGCTGGCATTCAGATACAGAAGATTCTGCGAATTTCTCTGAATTTCTTACCATGACTCCGGATGAAGAAACTGGATATGGGCAGTACAACAGCGGAAATTTCTCCAATGCCGAAGTCGACAAGCTTGTGCTGGAAAGCGCAAAGGAAACGGATTTGGCAAAACGTGCGGAAATGTTGCAGAAAGTGGAACAAATTCTGCATGATGAAGCCGCTTTTGTACCGCTGCATTGGCAAGATCGAGCGTGGGGGGCTCGCTCAGGCGTGGATATTGGTGTGATCGTCAATGTCATGAATTTCCCCTATTTGGGCGATCTAGTAATGAACTGATCTGAAACGGAGACAGAGTAAAGATGGGTTCTTGGCTCATCTTTACTCTGTAATGTTTAGCAATCGTTACTCAGCCTAATTCTCAAACAATAGTTTGCCGGCCAAACATTCCTGTGTGCGGTAGTTATTACAGGGACTGCATCCAAATACACACTCAAGCAATGGGCTTCGCAATAATTATGATGCGACAGTCTTTCTGTTCTCAATTTTTAACCAGTAACTCATGTTTGCCTTTCTAGTTCGCAGACTCGGCCAGTCCATCATCGTGATGCTGGTAATCAGCCTGTTGAGCTTTTCCATTCAAGACGAACTCGGCGATCCGCTTCGAGAACTTGTAGGACAATCCGTCTCGGAAGAAATCAGAAACGAACTGAGAGAGGAATTGGGTTTGAATGATCCGTTTCTCGTGCAATACTGGCGTTTTCTGAGAAAAGCTGTGCAAGGAGACTTAGGCACATCTTATTTTTTCAAGCGCCCTGCATTAGATGTCATCATGGACAAACTACCTGCAACAATCGACCTGGTAATCGCAGCAACGGTTTGGATACTGTTATTCTCACTACCTGTGGGGATGTTTGCTGCGATACGCCCAAATCACTGGCTGACCAAGTTAGCCATGGCATTGAGCATTGTCGGCATATCCATACCTGTTTTTCTGACAGCTATTTTTCTAATTCATCTGTTTGCCGTTCAACTTGGATGGTTTCCTTCCTATGGACGTGGTGATACCGTTGTGCTATTCGGAAGATGGGATACAAGTCTGTTTACATGGGACGGACTAACGCACTTGCTATTACCGAGCATTTCACTTGCATCCGTTATTTTGCCTCTGTTTGTTCGCATGATCCGTTCCGAAATGATGGAAGTACTAGAAACGGAATACGTAAAGTTTGCCTGGGCAAAAGGTCTGTCAAAAAAACGGATTTGGATTGTTCATGCATTCAAGAATACCCTTTTGCCGGTGATTACCGTAGGAGGCGTACAGCTGGGTATCATGGTTGCCTACACCATTCTGACTGAAACTGTTTTTCAGTGGCCAGGCATGGGATTCATGTTCCTGGAAGCAATAAACCGCGTGGATACGCCGCTGATCGTCGCCTATCTTATTATCGTTGGATTAATTTTCGTCATCACAAATACGATCGTGGACATCATCTACGGCCTGGTAAATCCTATGGTCAAACTGACTGGGCGATAAGGAACACAGCTCAATGACCAGTCAGACCTTATCAGTTCGTACTAACGCCTGGCAGCGATTTCGGAATTCCCTGCTGTACTACAGTTTTACGCATAATCGCACTGCCATGGTGAGTGCAACAGTGGTTTTGGTGTATATCCTGCTGTCTGTACTCGCTCCTGCAATTGCACCCTATGATCCGTGGGATCAGACTCAGTTTGACATTATGGATTCGGAACTTCCTCCAGTCGGAAGCCTCGGTGCCGATGACCGTTTCCTTTTAGGTACGGATGCAATGGGTAGAGACATGTTGAGCACCATTCTCTACGGAACAGGAATATCCATCTTAATCGGCATATTCGCCACTTGTCTACAGGCAGTCATGGGAGTATCAATCGGTCTCGTTGCCGGATACTTTGGCGGTCGACTTGACAGCTTCCTGATGCGAGTAGCGGATATTCAGCTATCGTTCACAACACTGATGGTTGCGATCGTCGTACTTGCAATATTTCAAGCTACGGTCGGGTTGCGCTTCTATGAAAACTTTGCAATCATTGCCATAATTCTGGTAATTGGCATAGCCGAGTGGCCGCAGTACGCAAGGACTGTTCGGGCATGCGTGCTAGCGGCAAAGAAACAGGAATATGTAGATGCAGCGCGCGTTGTCGGGCTGCCTCCCCTGACGATCATTTATCGTCACATCTTGCCGAATACGTTCTCTCCTCTTCTGGTGATATCCACGGTTCAGGTTGCCAATGCAATCATTACCGAAGCTGCATTGTCGTTTCTCGGCCTTGGGATGCCGATCACTAAACCTTCTCTTGGCTCGCTGATTAAAAATGGATTTGAGTTCATATTCAGTGGCTCTTGGTGGATTACTGCTTTTCCTGCAATCGTGCTAGTCGTTCTAATTCTGGCGATCAACCTACTTGGTGACTGGCTGCGAGATGTGCTGAATCCAAAATTCTATGACAAGTAAGTAATTTATAGTGTTGCTGAGCGTAAACAACCTTGAAGTCGCTTTCCCGCTGAGAACTGGCACTGTGACTGCGGTTCGCGATGTCAGTTTTGAATTGAATCAAGGCGAGCGGCTGGGAATCGTAGGAGAAAGTGGCGCTGGAAAATCTGTATCTGCATTTGCCATTCTGAACTTGATCAGCAAACCGGGTTACATGTCTGCTGGGAAGATTTTCTTTGATGGCATCTGTCTTTCCGACCTGAGCGAATCTGCAATGCAACAGCTTCGAGGAAATCGCATTAGCATGATTTTTCAAGACCCAATGATGACTTTGAATCCCGTACTGACCATCGGTACTCAGATGGAGGAAACAATTCTCGCACATCGTAAAACGAAGCGAGCTGACGCGCGTGCCATTGCGGTGGAAAAATTGAGAGCAGTTCAAATTCCTTCAGCAGATACCCGACTGAAACAATACCCGCATGAGTTGTCTGGCGGAATGCGGCAACGCGTGGTAATCGCAATCGCACTACTGACTGATCCTCAATTGATCATTGCCGACGAACCCACAACCGCACTGGATGTCACTATACAAGCCGAAATTCTGGAACTCCTGCTGCACCTGTGCAATGAATTCAATGTGGGCCTGATTCTTATCACACACGATCTTGGCGTTGTTTCACAAGTAACTCAGCGAGTGTTGGTCATGTATGCGGGAAGAGTGATTGAGCAGGGAAAGACTTCAAACATCATAGCAAATCCCAAACACCCTTATACACAAGGACTGATCGCAGCATTGCCAGAGATGACTACACCCGGCGAAAAGTTGAATCAAATTCCAGGGGTAATGCCGACTCTGCAAGACATTCCATCTGGATGCCCATTTCACAATCGTTGTAAATATGTACAACAGATTTGCCGCACGACGCTGCCGGAACTGACAGCCCGGGACAGTCGATCAGTTGCCTGTCACTTCCCGTTAAATTCGACGTGACAGAGCAAATTCCAAACTCTGAAAAAGGAGTGCTTGTCAGTACCAACAATCTGTACAAACACTTTAATGTTTCCGGCGGACTATTAGACCAGATTAATTTCAAGGATGGCAAGCTGAGGAGACAAATCGAGTATGTAAAAGCACTGAATGGAATTGAACTGACTGTCCAATACGGAGAAGTGCTTTGCCTGGTTGGAGAGAGCGGTTGCGGCAAAACAACTGTCGGTCGAACGATCATGGGACTGTTGTCGCCATCAAGCGGCTCCATAACGTACCAAGGAAAGAGAATCGATAATTTGTCGAGAAGCCAGCTTTTGCCCTATCGACAGAAAATGCAGATGATTTTTCAAAATTCCTACGCATCTTTGAATCCACGCAAGACAGTTGCGGCGACACTGCTAGAGCCAATTCGATTTCATAAACCAGAACTCTCTAACAATCAGCACAAGGAGAAGGTCTTGGAGGTTATGGAGTCGGTAGGGGTCGATACTGGCTGGACATCTAGATTTCCACACGAGTTCTCCGGCGGGCAACGTCAGCGCATCAGCATTGCTCGTGCCCTCATGGTTGATCCCGAATTCATTGTTGCGGATGAACCCATTTCTGCCTTGGATGTGTCCATTCAGGCGCAGGTTCTCAATTTGCTGAGAGATGCTCGGGAGCAACGTGGACTGACTTATCTTTTCATTACTCACGATCTATCTGTTGTAGAACATTTTGGCAATCGCGTCGCTGTCATGTACCTTGGAAAAATTTGTGAACTGGGCGCAACGCAACAAATTTTCTCGACACCTCAGCACCCATATACTCAAGCACTTTTGAGTGCTATACCAAAACTCGGAAAAGTAAATTATTCGCATAAAAAATTGAAAGGCGAGGTTCCAACTGCCATTAATTTGCCTAGCGGGTGCGTATTTCACAACCGCTGTCTTCATGCAAGAGACAAATGCAAATCGATTGTGCCAGAACTGCAAGAGACTCCATCTGGCGCGCAAATCGCGTGTCACGGGGTTGCGGAAAACTGGTTTTGATTAGGCTGGAATCAGACTGCTGAGTTGGAATCTTTACCCACGTTTCATCACTCTTCTAGCTGAATTGACTCACAACCTTCACGTTCGAAGCAATTTCGTGAACTGTTGATAGGTTCTGCGTTAAACTGAACAATCCATGGATAGTTGATTTTCAGAGGCTGGTAATTTCATGACTAAGAATCTGTTGTTATTGATTATCGGACTTGCTTCTGTTTATGTCGTCATTTCAGCATTTCTTTTTATTTATCAGAAGCATCTAATCCACGTTCCGTTCACCGAATGGACAGGCACACCGAAAGACAAAGGACTCACCTATGAAGACGTGGTTCTGACGAACAGCGTAGATCACGCAGAACTTCACGGCTGGTTTATCCCTCATCAGCAGTCGCAATACACGCTCATGCTATTCAGCGGTAATGCTGGAAACATGTCTTATATGCTCGATACTTTTAAGATGTTTCACGAACTAGGATATTCGATATTCATCTATGACTACCGCGGCTATGGCAAAAGCCGAGGTAAATTGACGGAAAGCGCAATGTATAGCGATGCAAACCTTGCGTGGACTTATCTGACTGAAACTAGGAATATTCCTGCAGAACAGATCATAGTTTTTGGACGATCGATGGGAGCTGCGATGGCGACCTGGTTGGCCACTGCCCACAAGCCTGCTGCACTGATCATGGAATCAAGCTTCACATCGCTTGTAGACATGGGGAGAATCTACTACAAATGGCTGCCAACCAAGTATCTGCTAAGGTGGCGGTATGACAATCTGTCAAGAATACCCGCAGTTCAGAGTCCGACGCTGTTCATACACAGTCCGGATGATGAACTGATTCCTTATTTACACAGTGAAAGACTGTTTGAAGCAGCCACTGCACGAAAGGAATTCCTTACAATTTCAGGTGATCATATGGAAGGTTTTGTAGAGAGCGGTGACGTTTACATGAGCGGAATAAGCGATTTCATCAACCGGCTTGATCAATAAAATTCGTGACTTGAACTGCCTCTACAGATGTTCGCCGCCGTTGATATGAATTTCAGAACCGGTAACGTAACTCGAATTGTCGGCACATAGAAAATAGATTGTTTGAGCGACCTCATCCGGCGTCCCTAATCGATGCAACGGGATCGATTCTACGAGATTGCTTGTACCAGGCGAAAGAATGGGAGTGTCAATTTCACCTGGTGCGATTGCGTTTACTCGAATGCCGTACGAACCAAAGTCTGCCGCCATCTCCCGCGTCAATGCAGCTAGTGCAGCTTTAGATGTCGCATACGCTGTGCCTGCGAACGGATGTACACGACTACCGGCAATGGATGTCACATTCACTATTGAGCCCTGCCCCTCCTTCAATTCTTGCATCAGCCCTCTGGCCAGTACAATCGGAGCAAAGAAATTGACTTCGAATACAAGACGCCAAGTTGCCATTCCAGTATCTGCCGGACCGAGTCGCATTCCGTGGTCATCTTTCGGGGATATCCCTGCGTTGTTGACCAATGCGTGCAATGCTCCACCGGCAAGTCTCTTTTTTAATTCAGCGAGTCCGATTGAGCGATGGTCCGGGTCACCAAGATCAATTTGAATGTGATCTTCCGGTCCAGCCTGCCATGGACACTCATTCGAAAAAGCCCGCCGGGAACAGGTAATTACACGCCAGCCATGTTCTTCAAACAATTTTGCAGTCGCGTGTCCGATACCTTGACTGGCACCCGTCAATACGAGCGTCTTCTGTTCGTCTCCGCTGACAACCTTAGGTTTCTTTGGCTGAATGGTTTGGCCAGTAACTGGGCATTTTTCAATCGAAGTCTGTTCGACATTTGCCATATTTGAATACCGTCGTATGCCTAATCGTCTACTGGATGATTAAATTCAGCACTCAGTTTTCTTTGAAGTTCCATGGGTGCAGGTTCATAAGAACTGAACTCCATTATAAATGACCCTTCACCTCCAGTAATAGCATTCAATCTCGACTGAAAATCCGACATTTCAGCCACCGGAGCTGAACCTGAAATACGTAACGAACCGGAGGCCAGAGAATCTGTGTCACTGATTCTGCCGCGCCGGGAGGATAGTTCTCCTGCAATATCACCCATGTTCGCACTTGGAGCGGTGATTGAGACATCAGCGATAGGCTCCAGAATAATAGGACCGGCTTTTGATACAGCATCAATGAATGCCTTTTTGCCGGCCATAACGAAAGCAACTTCCTTGGAATCGACAGAATGATGTTTTCCATCATGAACAACCACCCTGATGTCCATAATCGGAAATCCAGCAAACGCACCAGTATCAAGCACCTGTCTAACGCCTTTTTCTACAGCAGGAATGAATTGTGATGGAATGACTCCACCGGCAACATTGTCGACAAATTCAAACCCTTGCCCCCTAGTAGCTGGTTCAACTCGCAGAAATACCTCTCCGAACTGCCCTGCTCCACCAGTCTGTTTTTTGTGCCTGCAATGTCCTTCCGAGATTTTGGTTACTGTTTCTTTGTACGGCACAGTTGGCACCGAAGTAGATACCTCTACGTTGTAAACTTCATTCAACCGTTCAAGAGCAATACGAATGTGCAAATCTCCCAATCCTCTCAGAATCGTCTCATTGGCTGCGGGATTTCGATCCAAATTGAGGCAGGGATCCTCAGCCACAATCTTGTGCAAAGCTTCAGATACCTTCTGTTCATCGCCACGACTCGCCGGAGCGATGGCCAGGCCCACCATAGGACTTGGAAATCGAACTGAATCTAGCTGAATAGGCGAATCGGTACTGGTCGCAACGAGAAAGTTGTTATGCTCAATTTCGTCAATTTTCGCGATACCTCGTATATCCCCCGGAATCCCTCCCGCGACATCCTCATGCTGCTTGCCTTGAAGTTGATACAGGTTACTCAGACGAACCGGCTTCCGAGCATCATCAACATAAACCGGCGCATCCTTTTGAATGCTTCCCTGATAGATTCGAAAAACACTCAGCTTTCCGACAAATGGATCAAAGGCGATCTTGAAAACATGAGCAATGAGTTCCTTATCAGGATCCGGTTCAACATCAACGGGCTGCGATTCACCTGCCAGGTCTTGCACAAATGTTGGTGCATTACCTTCTTTTGGATTTGGCAGCAAATTGGTAATCAGAGTGAGCAGTTCCGAAATTCCAATTGATGACTCAGTGGAGGTGAAACAGACCGGAATCAGGTGCCCTTCCCGCATTGCCTGTTTGAACACATTTGCAACCTGATCGTCAGGCAATTCACCAGTTTCAAGGTATTCTTCCATCAACTCTTCATCAACTTCGACAATCTGATCTGCTATTGAAGTGTGTGCATCTTCCACAGATGAAAAATCTGCTTCCCCACCGCAATCAAAGAGACATCCAACAACGGCCTTTCCACTGTCAGCAGGAAGATTTATCGCCAGGCATTCGCTGCCGAATTCCTCTTGAATTTCGTTGTATGCAGATTCCAGATCGACGTCTTCGGAGTCGATCTTGTTGATCACAATCGCTACACAGGTATTCGATTCTTTAGCCCAATCCATAAATCTTCGCGTCATCGTTTCGATTCCGCTCTGGGCATTGACTACGATTACTGCGGTTTCTACTGCATTTATAGTTGCCAATGCAGGACCGAGGAAATCGGAATACCCTGGTGTATCGATTAAATTGATGTGCGCTTCGCTGTGATCAAACGACATTATTGATGCTGCAAGCGAGCGCTGATGCTGCTTCTCGAGAACATCCTGATCGCTGACTGTATTCTTTCGCGCTATTTCACCTTTTGTTGGTATGACCCCTGCTTGATGCAGCAAAGCCTCAGTTAGAGTTGTTTTTCCAGCTCCAGCTTGTCCCAATAGCGCTAGGTTCCGAATATCATCAGTGGTGTACGGCATTAATTCCTCCAGGATTTCTATTGAAAATGAACCGTTTTCTCATTTAACTCAACGTATACGAGAAAGAGAGAATTTATCGATTATAGGGTACGGCGATTCCAGTTCAATTTCGCTAGTGTTTTCATCTGGATTGCTTCGGTCAATCACGATAATTTCCTGCTCATCATCTAATGCAAGTAAAAAGTGGTGCCAAACACCTCGTTTGTAGTTGACACCTTGCTTGCCGTTCGTTACGAACAATCGCAGGTCGTTAATGTTAAATTCTTTTGAACGCTTGGCTACAGCGATCAAAAATTTTCCATCTCCTATTGGAATGAACGCTTGACTGGCGCATGGATGTTGTTCCATTCGAGTGATGGAAAATGGCAACGCAATCGGTCGAGACCTGAAGATACTCAAAGCGGGAGTTCCACCTTCTACAAGGTCAAGCGATGCGAGATTTTCATAACGATCAGCATAACCTTGATTGATTTTTCTGAAACTTCGATTTTCAATCTCAATTACATCTCCATACGGTTGAAAACTTTCTTGAGTCAACGGCTCTGGAACCAACGAAATCAAATGGGGGTCGGAAATCGTGCCAAAAACTCTCAATCGGCTTACCCCACCATCTGGATATATCTCTAACTTCACATGAGATACAGCCCCAATATGATTGATTTCATTTGTAAATGTATGATTAGTATCGGCTTGAGTAGTAGCTTTGTTCAACAGAGTACGCCATGACGCGTTGCTGCCTGTCAAATGTTCAATCTGGGCGCCTGGAGCGAAAATTCCACGTACTGCACACATCGCCGGGTAATTGCCTTTGAAATGTAATGTGTCTACTTCAATTTTCTTGACCAACCCCGGATGGCCGAGTTGAACCACCACCCAATCGTGACCTTCACCCCTGCGGCGTCCGGTTTCCCAGCCGTCTCCCATGTTGTCCGCCTTGTCAGGGTTCAGAAGGTTCCACATACTGCCGAAATGCATATCGCTGCAGGCGACTGCTATGCCACCGTTTCTAACTGCCGCGAGATCGACTAGTTCCTGCTTTTTAACATTACTCCAATCTCTGTGCACTGCTCCATAAACACGTAGTCGCGCTACGCCTCCGTCAGGATAGATGTTCAATCTCAAGTAACTCCAATTTTCAGTTGAAGCAATGTCGAACACATTGTGTGCATCCCCCTGAAGGGAAGATTTAGGAATAAGTTCCTGCCAGACAGTAGAGTCATCCGGATCGGATTGAGTGTCACAAGCTTCTATCATCGCTTGTTCGGGATAATTACCAGTAAAGTGGGAAGTATCGATGTCTACTCCATGAATTTTCCCACGACAGATTTTAACAATGCAATAGTCATGCCCCGGACTCCTTCGACGACGCGATTCCCATCCATCCATCCATTTCCCACGATCTGTGAATTCGCCCACTCTGAACACTGGAGGTTGCGGCTTGAGCAGCCTTTCTTTTTCAGCGAAGAAATCGTCTGTTGCATAAAGTACTTCAGCACCGAGTCTTGGTTGAGCTAGATTGACATAGCGTTCAAGGTCTTGTAAATCGGTCATTTTTATCTTTCAGATAGCTCTGTTTTAAGTAAATTTTCAATCCAATGATTGGCAATATCGATTCGGCGACACAGCCACACATCATCAAATGAAGTTACATATTCAAGGAAACGGGCGACACTTGTCGCTCTCCCGGGTCGCCCTGCCAGCCTGCAATGCAAACCGACCGACATCATTTTTGGAGTTTCTTTCCCTTCTAAATACAGAAGATCAAAAGTATCTTTCAAATAGGAAAAAAACTGATCACCTGTATTGAATCCTTGGGGCGTCGCAAATCGCATATCGTTGACATCCAGAGTATAGGGAATTACGAGATGCGGGGTACCATGTTGATGATCCCAGAATGGCAAATCGTCACTGTAATCGTCAGCGTCATATAGAAACCCTCCCTCTTCTACAACCAGGCGGCGAGTGTTCGGGCTGGTTCGCCCCGTGTACCACCCAAGCGGGCGTCGTCCTGTAACATTTTCAATTGCTGCAATGGCTAAGCCAATATGTTCGCGCTCCTGGTCTTCATTTACAAATTGGTAGTCAATCCATCTATATCCATGGCTGCAGATTTCATGTCCGGCATCTACCATCGCTTCAATTACTGCCGGATTACGTTCGACGGCCATTCCAACCGCAAATATCGTCACAGGAACCTGATACTCTTTGAATATTCTCAACAGCCTCCATACACCGGCTCTGGAGCCATACTCATATATCGATTCCATGCTCATGTGACGAACACCTTTTCGAGCATCCGCTCCCACAATTTCGGATAGAAATGCCTCCGACGCAGGGTCACCATGAAGGATGCAGTTTTCGCTACCCTCTTCATAGTTCAACACAATCTGCACAGCAACGCGTGCATTGTTTGGCCAGCGAGGGTGTGGCGGCTGCTGCCCATAGCCGGCAAGATTTCGAGGATACTGATAGTCCATAGAATTGAGGAACCACTAGTGTGATGGACAACCTGTTTATTCTAATGTTTTCAGAACCAACTGTTGTTCAAACGACAAAGAAAATTAGTAATATTTAAAGTTTTATATATTTAAGTTTGCAATACTAGTTCAATTCCATTATATTGCGCTGATCTACCGCACCGACAAATTCCTGTTCGTGACGCAGCCGTAAAATTTTTCTGAATTTCAACATCGACATTCACTTTCTTGATAACCCTCTAGAAATAAGCGAGCATAGCAGTTAAATGAAAATTGAAAACGTTGGAATTAACTCAGAAATTAGTGTTCTTTCTGAAATACAAAGGGTGTACCGTTATTTTCAGGATCGCTGCACCGATTTTTCCAGAATGCACAGTAAATTAAAAACTTACAAATTCATGATTAGGCTCTAGGCGAAACCTCTCGCTCATTCTCGCTACCCAACTCGAATCCTCGCGAACGGTTCCTTTTTCACTGCCTCGTCAGGGGCTGGCAATACGCTCGTCGCCAGCGTCTGCAGATTGACGGTTGATAGTCGTCAGATTTTGATCTTGTTTGAATAGGTAGGCTATTACGGTCTTTCAGCGCCGCGCTGAAACGCCACCATCCACGTAGATCACTTGACCAGTGATGAAATCGGCCGCAGGTGAGGCAAGAAACACAGCCGTTCCTGCCACGTCCTTGGGTTCGGGGATGCGGCCTATAGGAATGCTGTTCGTCAGTTCCGCGCGCGTCTCCGGGTTTTTAAGCAATTTTTTGATCATGTCGGTTGCCACATACGTCGGTCCCACACCATTCACTTGAATGTTGTGCGGCGCCAACTCCAACGCATGCTGGCGTACCAGCATGATCAACGCGCCTTTGGTTGCACAATAGGCGGAATATCCCTTGCCGAAGAATCCTCGGTGCGCGCTTACCGATAGCATGTGGATTTGCTTGCCACCGCGCCGCGCCGCGATTTGGTGGCGAGAGGCGGCCTGGCTGAGAAACATCGAGGACTTTAGATTGGCGTTGTAGACTTGATCAAAGGCGAGCTCGGTCACGTCGAGCAGCGTTTGCTCGATATTGATGCCGACGCAATTGACTAGAATATCGATCCCACCAAGTTGATCTGCCGCTTTATCGACACTTTGGTTGATATCAGTCACCTTTGTAGCGTCCATCTCCACGCTGAAAGCACCGGTTCCGAACACAGCGAGTTTCTCGGAGAAGGCCACGGCTTTCTCAGCATCTCGCCCCGCTACGGCAACGCGGACGCCACGAGAAGCGAGACCGTATGAAATGGCGCTACCGAGCCCGCCGTATCCACCGACCACTAGAGCCGTTTTGTTGTCGAGATCGAACATGGCATTCATTTCTGGTTGTCTTTGCGTATCCATGGGTTTGATTCCGTGCCGTTTCGCGATACATTAGTCAAGGTGCAGACCGCCGTTGATATCGACAATCTCGCCAGTGATAAAGCCAGCAAGCGGTGATGCCAGGAACCGTATTAGGTGAGCCACTTCTTTGGCTTCACAGAATCGTCCCACGGGGATTTCGGCCAGCAGCTTTCTACGTTGATCTGCGTTCAGTTGTTCAGTGACCATGGGGGTTTTAATGTAGGCTGGCGCGACGCCGTTGACGGTTACTCCAAAACCCGCCACTTCACGAGCCAAAGAGAATGTCAGTGTTCCCATACCGCCCTTCGACGTCGTGTAAGCAGTTCCCGCTGTCAAGCCTCCCGTTTTCGCCGCGAGCGAGCAGACGTTGATGATGCGCCCCCATCCCTTTGCTTTCATCTCCGGTAGACAGGCGCGGCTGAGGAAAAAGGCGCCGTCTAAGTTGACGCTCATAATTCGCCGCCATTCCTCGGGCGAGGTTTCGACGGCCTTGTTGTTGGAGAGAATGCCAGCGTTGTTTACTAAGACATCGACTCCATCGTGGTTTTTGGAGATTCTCTTACAAGCCGCATTGACCATGTCGGGGTCGCTGACGTCCAATTCGAGCGACACGGCCGCTTCGCCGATTTGCGAAGCCAACTCTGACAGACGATCGGCTTCGATGTCAGCCAACACGACGGTCATACCCTCAGCCGCCAGTGCTTCGGCGGTAGCAAACCCAAGCACGCCGCCGGCTCCGGTTACGAGAGCGGTTTTTCCTTGCAGTGAATCCATGCTCTTCCTCTCTCAAACCGCAATCAATGCGAGTTTCCCTAAATAATCGCGTACCACGTGATGGTCCAAAAGAGTCGTGAAATTCGGCGATTGAGTCAATTTACCGTTCTGTACGAAGACATAGCGTTCACAAATGTCCTGCATAATTTCCAAGTGGAACGGTTCGGTGGGATGCAGGCAGAGAAAAACGACCCTCCCGTCAGCACGAAGTTTGGCGAAGAATTCCAGCATAAATCCGATATAACCATCTTGAGCGTTGAACTGAGGTTCGTCGAACAAGTGTACCATAGGGTAATCGCTGCCCGCGCTTTTCATCACGAACGCTGGTTTGGTTCGTTTGAAATGTCGAACCTGATAGGACTGATGGTAGTGGATGGCGAGGCGGTCGCGCTCACGGTATTTTACGTTGTGGATGTTGCGCCCCATGCAAAGGACCTGTCCGGATGTCGGTTTGTTGGAGCCCGTGATGAGTTCGAACAAGGTCGTCTTTCCGGATCCGTTCGGTCCCATCACACCGACGACGGCCGGTTCCGCTACACTGACGGTCGCCTCCAGACGAAAGGTCTCCTTTCTGGTGACTACTCCCTGAGTATAGGTCTTGACTAGATTGCGCACTTCCAAAATCGATGTTGCCATGGACTAGATCCCCAGCATTCGTTCGCGTAACTCGGGGTGATCCAGCAGTTCTCTGGCTCGCCCTTCGTGAACGATACGTCCATGGTCCATGACGTAGACCCGGTCGCTCACGTCGAGCGCACTAAGGGCATTTTGCTCGACCACTAATACGGAGACGCCTTCGTCTTTGAGGCGAGTGATCGTTTTCATGACGTCCTGCACGACTTTGGGCGCCAAACCCTGACTCGGTTCGTCGAACAGTACCAGGCCCGGAGAGCCGAGCAGCGCCCGTGAAATTGCCACCATCTGCATCTCGCCACCGGATAGGTTTTCACACTCTCGCCCCATAAGGTATTGCAACGCCGAGAATATCTCGTAAATTTCCTGTAACTCCCATTGACGGAAGCGGGTTTTCTTGCGTGCGATCGTAAGGTTTCGTTCGACGGTGAGGGTCGGGAAAATACGCCGGTCGTCCGGCACCCAGCCGACCCCAGCGCTGGCGATTTTGTGTGTCGGCTGGTCGATTATGTCTTGGTTGTCGAACCGGATGCGCCCCTTGGCCGCTGGCGTGAGTCCTAGAATGGAACGGATAGTGGTGGTCTTGCCAGCGCCGTTCGGACCAAGAAGACTGACGACTTCGCCAGCTCCGACTTCCAAGGAAACGTCGAACAGAGCCTGTGTCTCGCCGTAAAAGGAGTCAATGCCCTGAATATCCAATATCACTGCAGCATCCCCAGATTCGAGGCTTGTACCCACTTATTGGCTCTGAGTTCGTCGGGAGATCCTTGGGTGATGACTTGGCCCCAGTGAATGACTGAAATCTTATCGGCGAGTTCGAACAGAAAACGCATATCGTGTTCAATAATTACGATCGTGTAGAGTTCTTTCAAGGATTCCACGAGTTTCGCCAGCTTTACCGTGGCTTCGCTCCCCATGCCGGCGGTGGGTTCGTCAAGGAACAATAGTTTAGGGTCAGCGGCAAGTGCCACACCAATTTCCAAGGCCCGGCGGTTGCCATAAGAAAGGCTCTTTGCCTCCTCGCGTTCGAACCCTTTTAGGCCAACCCGTGCTAGAACGGCTTCCGCTCGGTCCGCCGCACCGCTATCCACGGCCAGGTTGCGAGTGGTGTTGAATCCGGCATCGCGAACCTCGGGAAGGGCAACAAGGATGTTTTCGAGGACTGTATAGTCGTTGAATAAATTTATGGTTTGGAATGATCGGGAGATGCCCTTGCGGGCGATTTTCCGCGGCGACAGGCCCGTTATGTCGTGACCGTCGAAAACCACGCAACCGCGATCCGGTTTGTAACGACCAGTCAGGACGTTGAAACAGGTAGTTTTGCCGGCGCCGTTAGGTCCCATAATTCCCGACAACTGGCCTGCTTCAAAGCTCAGGTTAATCTCCTCCAAGACGACTTGATCGCCGAAACGCTTGTGAATCGATTGTGCTTCAAAGAACGCCATCACCTATCTCCTCGTCAACACTACGAGATTGTTGGAGGCCGTCGTGCCGATCTTTTACTCGCCGCCTTCGATACGGCTTCTGTCCAATCCTGCCAGATGCCGGCGGCGCCTTCCGGTTTGAACAACACCATCGCCATAAAAATGAGCCCGTACCAAAGCAGCCATGTTTCGGTCAGTGATCCGAGGAAGTCGCGGGCCAAAAAGAATATCACGACGCCGACCACCGGCCCCCAGAAGCTGACGAACCCTCCGCCTACCAGCGTCATCATGACGACGAACCCTGACGCGTGCAGGCTCATGACATCCGGATAAGCGCTTTCTTGAGCCATGGCGAATAAACCGCCGGCCAACCCCGCGATGCCAGCGGAAGTAGTGAACACGAGCCACTTGTAGAGCCAGACGTTGTAGCCGACAAACCGAGCCCGCATCTCATTTTGCTTGATGGCTTGGATGACTTTGCCGAAGGGCGAATGAACCAGTCGCCAGAGTCCGACGACGACCACGGCGAAAATGCAGAGCACCAGATAGTACAGCGCAGTGTTGGTCTTGAGGGCGAACTCCGCAACCCCTAGCTCCACAGCTGGGCGCGGAATGTTCAGAAGCCCGTCTTCGCCACCTGTCACAGTGTGCCATTTTATGGAGATGAACCAGAAAATTTGGCCGAAAGCGATGGTCAGAAGCGCGAAATAGATTCCTCGACGATGCGAAACAAAGACCGCGACTAAAGCGCCTCCGATGGCGGCGAGAATGATCGCTGCGACGAGTCCGAACCAAAGGTTCTGCATGATGTTCAGTTGGAAAAGGCCGAAACCGTAGGCACCAAGACCAAAATAAGCGCCATGCCCGAAAGACGGTAGTCCGGTGTAACCGAGCAACAGGTTGAAGCCCAGTGCAAAAATCATCCAGATCACTATCTCGACACCTAAGTAAGTGTAGAAACCAACCGGGCCGATCCATTGCGGCAAGGTTACCAAGATGATCAAGACCACGATCATCGGCCAACTGACTACAGTACCGGAACCGGTTAAACCCATGAGCTTTATGCTTCGAGAACGCTTTTCTTGCCGAACAGGCCACGGGCTCGGAAGGTCACTACCGCGATCAGCAGTAGATACATGGACATGAGTGACCATTCGGACGCATAGGCACCGGTAACGCCAACAGTCAAGCCTACGAGCAGGCTCGCGATGACAGCGCCCCAAAAACTACCGATTCCACCTAGGACGATGATCAGGAAGGCTGGCACGACGACATCGACACCGACATGCGGCCGAAGCCCCCAGATAGGCGTCAGCACAATGCCAGCGATGGCTGCAAGCGACGCACCTAAACCGAATACGAACAGCCGTAGTAAGGTCAGATTGATGCCTAACGCGCGTACCATTTCGCTGTCGTGGGCGCCAGCTTTGATGACGGCACCGTACGGAGTCTTCTGCAGGAACAGCCAAACCGCAAAGATCACCGCTGTGGCGAAGCCGGCGGCGAAGAAACGATACTTCGAATAGATCATACCGCCGAACAGGAAAGCACCG
Source organism: Arenicellales bacterium (assembly GCA_965219265.1). Classification (GTDB taxonomy): domain Bacteria; phylum Pseudomonadota; class Gammaproteobacteria; order Arenicellales; family JAJDZL01; genus JAJDZL01. Next base: position 1,100,141 of record OZ244730.1, on the reverse strand, counting down.
CCGATGGCGTCAGGTGTCGGCATGATTTGTTCTCCCGACCCCCAGATAATTCGAATCAGCTCTTCAATGACAAGCGCCACACCGAAAGTTAGCAACAAGCCGTAGAGGGGATCCTTGCCATAGGTACGCCGCATGCAGATTTCGATCCCGAAACCGACGATAGCGATGATAGCAGGCGCAAAGGCAAGTCCGACGATGTACCGGGCGGTTAGCGGCAATTCCATATACCACGCGCCCATCGCCCCGAGCCAAGCCAGATCCGGATTGATGATGGCCATGGCCGCATATGCGCCCAGCGCGAACAACGATCCGTGCGCCAAATTGATGAGTTCCATGACTCCGACAATCAACATGAAACCGATCGCGATCAGGGCAAACAGCAGTCCGAGCGACAGGCCATTCACCAGATGCGGAAGCAAATTGTTGATCAGTTCCATGGTTCCAACCAGCGCTGTCCACCAAGTTTCGCGCTTGTGAGATTATAGGGTAAGTTTCCCGCCGGCTTTCAGCGAAGCTATCCGCCGGCGGGAACTGGAGATCAAGCGTCAAAAGTTGGCGTGTCCTCGTAGGACTCCAATTGTCCCTCTTCTTCTGCTTTCATATCGGCCACATCCGTCGGCGTTGACTGGCTTACAACACTGAAAACATCGTCCGGGTCTTCGGTGCCTGCATTGGCGGTGGCCAGGTAAATAGTCTGCTGCATTTGGTGAGTCTTTGGATTGATCCACGCGTCATGATGCTGTAAGCGGTCTTGGGCCGAAACTTTGAGGCCTTCAAGCTGCTTGATGATCATGATATTGTTCGTCGATCCTGCGGCCTCGATCGCATCCAACAGGGACTTTGTGGCCATATAGCCGTTGTAAAAGACGTTGCCCGGCACCTTCATCCTGGTTTCTGGATAGGTTGCCTGGTAACGTGCTACGAACTCGGCGACGCCGGGCAAGTCTAGCTTGTAGTACCACGTTGTGCCAAATACACCAAATAGATTCTCAATCGGCAAGCCGTAAATATCGGGCCAGTCCTGCTGATTATTGATCCAAGCCATTTTTGAGCCAAGCCCCAATTGAGCGACTTGTTGGCGCATGGCTTTTTGGTCATCGCCTCCAACGGCAGCAGCGACAACCTCGGGGGCTGCCTGCTGAACCTTCAATAGAAAAGACGCAAAATCACGAGTTCCCTGCGGCACCATGATCTCGTCGATGATCTCTCCACCGAATTGATCGACTAGACTCCGGGTTGCATTCGAGGTGTTGTGTCCCCAGACGTAGTCGTTGGTCAATAACAGCCATTTCGTGCCGTAGGCGTTGATTGCGTTCTTTACGGCAGCTTGCGCGAAATTTCGACCGTTGCCGTCCCACACGAATTTCACCCGGTGCTTGTTTTTACCGCTTTCCGTTGGTGATGATGAGTTGGTGTTGAGATAGATGCAACCGTATTTTTGAGCCACTTGACTTATAGCGTTGGCGACGCCGGAACTGACGGCACCAATAAGAAAACCACATTCCTCACGAGTGATCAAGCGCTCAGCGACGCGCGAGCCGGTTGCCGGAGTAGTTTCTGTATCGATGTGCTGCGTTACAATCTGCCGGCCCAGCACTCCGCCATTGGCGTTGGCTTCGTTGATGGCCATCATCATACCGCGGCGGTCCGACGCACCGGAATTGGCGTACTGTCCGCTGGCGTCCGAGGTGATTCCGATCTTGATCGGTCTGTCTGCGGCTGACGCATACATTCGATTGTGTCGCCAAGGGCCGAAAAACGCACCGACGGTGCCTACGGATGCGACTCCCATGCCTTTAAGCATGTTTCGCCTTGAAGTATTTAATTTTGTTGACATGATTTCCTCCAATATCTTCTGTAATTCGAAATCGTTAATGTGCCGAACGTAATTTTTTATATCGCTATGGTTCCGTCGGCTCACACCACAGCTGCAGGCGAATTACTCGCCGAAAATCTTGATGTTGTTCAGTTTGGCTTGTGCCTCAATCAGTGAACCGACGTACTCATCAGCCAACCCCAGGTTGGCCGCCTGGACGTACGCGTGATGAACGGCGTTACCGAGATTACCCGTCAGTGGTACATCCTCGGTCATCCTCGTGTAATAACGAAGGTCTTTGCCGGCATTGGCAACCGTGAACATAAGGCCGGCGTAATCGCCTTCCTCCATGGCCCGGCTAATGATTCTTTGAAAAATGCCGCAATTCGCTCCACCGGCGCTGATGATGTCGTAAAAGCCTTTCTTATCGACCCCGGTGGCGGCAACGGAAGCCATGGTCTCGGCGATCAACGCGATGATTCCCATGGCCATAAAGTTGTAGATGAGCTTTACCCGGATAGCGGAGCCCATGGGTCCTGTGTGCACGACATTAGCGGCAAAGCACTTGATGATGGGCAACACCTCTCGATATATCTCGTTGGAAGCGCCGACCATGACGTTAAGTGCCCCTTCTTCCGCCTCTTTCGGCGTCAAAGCGAGAGGAGCGTCGACCAATTCGACACCCTTCCGCGACAAGTCCGCCGCCACACGCTCGGTCGTTGCGGGCTCGTTGGTGGTACAGTCAATGACGATCATACCGTCGCGAACGCCCTCCAAAAGGCCATTTTTTCCGTAAACGACTTCCTCCATCTGTGGAGCGCCCGTCACGCATATAATGACTACATCGACAGATTCTGCGATTTTTTTCGGCGAGGACTCTTCAAGGGCACCTCGGGCCAACAGATCCTCTAAGGGCTCACGATTTCGATGCGCCATGGCTGTCACCGGAAATCCTTTTTCCTGAAGGTTCTTTGCTATGCCGTGCCCCATCAAACCGATACCAATGAAACCGATTCGTTTAGACATGCGTTATTCTCCGCGTATAATTGAATAAATGTTCATAATGTATATAATGACAGAATATTTCTTTTTTGTCAATAAAAAAATATTTGTTTAAATATAAGACGATGAATTTCTGTTGCTCCTTAGCGCACGGAACAAAATGAGGACAAAATGAGCGAACGCACCGAAACGAAGCTTCCCGATACGTATGATGGACTCAAGGCGCTCATTACCGAGCGGTATCCCCAATTTCGAGGCCAGATGAGGCGGATTGCTGAACACGCTATTGAAAATCCCAACGACATGGCACTGAAAACGGTTGCCCAGATGGCCGAGGACATCGGTGTGCAGCCGTCGAGCATGGTTCGATTCGCCAAAGGTCTCGAATATGATGGATTCAGTGCCCTCCAGCATGTGTTTCGCAACCGTTTGATCAACGCGCATTCGAGTTATGCGGAACGAATTCGATCGCAACGACGTGGACAGGAACTCACGGAGCATGCAGATGCTTCGGACGTCGTATTGACCAATTTCGTAGAACAGGGGATCGCATCACTTGAAACGTTGCGTTTGAATACAACTCCTGCGCGCATTGATCAGGCCATACAGATTCTGGCTGGCGCGAAGGATATATACCTGTTGGCACAGCGGCGTGCGTTTCCAGTGGCGTTCTATTTAAGTTACGCGCTCGCACAGTTTGAACAACGCTGCGTGCTGTTAGATGGCATCGGTGGTATGCTGAGCCAGCAGGCTGCTCAGGCGACACCCGAAGATGCCATTATTGCTGTCAGTTTTCGACCCTATTCGTCATCGGTCGTAGAAGTCGTCACCAACCGATATGGAGCAGGCGTTCCCATCGTCTCCATCACTGACAGTTCGCTTAGTCCGCTCGCGTTGGAATGCTCTGTGTTCTTCGAGACATTCGAGCGCGAAGACAGCGGTTTTCGTACTTTGATGGCGCCAATGTGCCTTGCGCAAACGCTTGTTGTCAGTCTTGGCCATTATCTGGCAGCGTTGGAAAACGGCGGAAGCAAGACATGAGCGAGCGCTCTCTTGATGTGATTTGCCTTGGTCGTTCATCCGTCGATCTCTATGGGGAGCAGATTGGTGGACGTCTGGAAGACATGCAGACCTTTGCGAAATATGTAGGAGGTTGTCCTACCAATATCGCTGTCGGCACCGCGCGGCTTGGACTCAGGAGCGGTCTGATCACCCGCGTGGGGGATGAGCAGATGGGCCGCTTTATTGTTGAAACGTTGGACTCCGAGGGGGTGGATACATCCCGTATAACCTTTGATCCTGATCACCTGACCGCTTTGGTGATTCTAGGCATTCGTGACCGTGAGACTTTCCCGCATATATTTTACCGGCCCGATTGTGCTGACATGGCGATACGTTCCGAGCACATTGACGAAGAATACATCGCATCCGCCAATGCGCTCTTGGTGACCGGTACCCACCTGTCCAAAACGGGAGTCGAGGAAACGAGCCGGACCGCCATCGCCTATGCGCGGGCGACTGGCACTAAAGTAGTGTTAGACATTGATTATCGCCCGGTGCTTTGGGGCCTAACCGGGCATGCGATGGGCGACAGCCGATTTGTTGCCGACTCGTCCATCACTCGAAGGTTGCAGTCGATTCTGACGGACGCCGACTTGATTGTTGGCACGGAAGAGGAAATTCATATCGCTGGCGGATTTGAAGATACACGCGAAGCGCTTCGGGCGATTCGCAGGTTAAGTAACGGGATCATTGTGTGCAAACGAGGAGCATTGGGATGCATTGTTTATGATGCCGCCATTCCCGAAAACCTTGAAGATGGTATTTCATTCGATGGCCGCCCGGTCGCAGTTTTGAATACACTGGGCGCAGGCGACGGGTTCATGAGCGGTTTTTTGCGCGGCTGGCTCGCGGATGAAGATCTGGAGACTTGCTGCCGCTATGCCAACGGCGCTGGAGCACTGGTTGTTTCGCGCAACGGCTGTGCCCCAGCCATGCCTAGTTGGAGCGAATTGCGTGTGTTTTTGGATAATGAGTTTTCCAATGCCGATTCCGACAGCCCAGGTTTAGATCAGATCCACCGCACTACTACACGGCAGCGCACATGGCCAACGGTACAGGCGTTGGCCTTCGATCATCGTTTTCAATTCGAGCAATTGGCAGATCGACACAACGCTGATTACGGTCGAATCTCCAAATTTAAGAGCTTAATTGCCGATGCATTCTGCAACGCCGCGAATGATGTCAAAGGCGCCGGTGCTATTGTAGATTCCCAGTACGGTGAAGAAGCCCTCCACCGCTTGACTGGCAACGGTTACTGGATTGCTCGTCCGGTTGAACAACCGGGATCACGGCCGCTCAGGTTCGAATCGAACAACAACATCGGCCTCGAACTTCGTACGTGGCCAGCTGAACACGTGGCGAAATGTCTGGTTAACTACCATCCAGACGACCCCGAAGCCTTGCGTGCGGAGCAAGAGAGCAAGTTATTTGAACTTTTTGAGGCTTGTCAGCTTACCAATCATGATCTGCTTCTAGAGGTAATCCCGCCCAGTAACCTGCCGCGAAACGCGGTAACCACCGCGCGGATCCTCACGGCCATGTATGATCGAGGGATCTATCCGGACTGGTGGAAGCTTCCTCCCGGAAACGATCCATACGAATGGAAGTCGACGTGCGATGTCGTCGCACATCACGACCCCCACTGCAGAGGAATCGTTATTTTGGGGCTGAATTCACCGGAATCGGAACTAGCTCAAAGTTTCGACGCGGCTCGAAAGCAGCCCCTTTGCAAAGGATTTGCCGTCGGCAGAACGATCTTTTGGGAGGCGGCCGAAAATTGGTTCGCCGGCCACATGAGCAGTTCCGAGGCGGTCAAGACGATCAGCGAATCGTTCAAACGCCTTGCCGCTAAATGGTGACCGTAAGCTTAGTGCGGGCGATAAGTCTATGTGCATCGACTTGGAACTAGAACTACGAAAATGATCTATCCGGCGTATACATGAGGATGTCGCTGAATATGATTCCTGTTGACCGCGCCAAATGTATGATTGATATAGCACTTAAGGGAAAATTCTGTTAACTGTCACTGAAAAATAATCCCTAATGTCACTCAATATTCACCGCAATTGCTTGTTCCGCCATCAAGGGTGAAACAAGTGAGTTTTTGAAATCTCCCGCTTCGATTCCCCGATTCATCAGGTTCGATTCTTGAACCGACAACTCTTGTTGTCTTGTCCAAATTATTTGGGACTAGTATATTTACGCTTGCAAAATTTTAAGTGATTGAAATTAATTGATTTTCTTAATTTCTCTATCTCTAGCCGCAAACATCGCCCTTGCTAGATCTTTTGGGTCTAACGGCATAGGAAAATTTTCCTTTGGAACTGCCTTGGTGTGTTTAGGTTGCGGCACATTTTTTAGTTTCATTAAATACTCTCTTGGTTTTATTGACTAGGCAGAATCGTTTGATTGCCCTTTGTATATACTGAATCCCTGAATTTCTGGGTATTTGCCCGTTAAATCTCCGAAAGTAGTTCTATCCCTGACAATGTTCCGATCAGTAAACTCAATCACATGTCTATGTAGACTGACGAGTCTTTTTCTACCTTCTCCGGAATGAATCCCTGCAAAGTATCTTTGCCAGTCGATTCGATTGGCTTGACGGATATTTTTCCAGAAATTCTTGGCCTGCTTCCAATTACAGTCGTTTTACCTGCGTTTCCTCTACTTGCATTGAGCATTTTTGATTTGTGTTTGTTGCTGTCCTTACCGCCGATGCAAGTTTAATCAACTTCTACAATACTTGGTGGTAAATTACTTTCCCGCGCCCAACACTCTCTAATTCGTTGCTCCAAATACCATGCACTTTTCTGAGTTATACCCAAATCTCTATGAAGTTTCATACTAGACACACCTTTCAAATCAGTACACATCAGATACATCGCAATGATCCATTTTCTCAATGGCAACCGACTGGATTGCATTACCGTTCCTGTTTTAACACTGAAAAATGAACGGCAATTAGAACACCAGTAAGGCATAGATTTATGATTCTTTGCTTCTCTGGTATTTGTACTTCCACAATGTCCACAATACCTTTCCTCTGGCCAGCAGATACTTTCAAACCACTGCTTGGCTGAATCTTCATCAGGAAACATATCAATTAATTCAATAACCGAAATTCCAGTTCGATTACTTCTTCCGGGTGCATTGTGTTTAATCATAGTTTGTCCCTATTGTTCTTTTTATCATGTATCCAATTTATAATGAGAACGAACTTATATTGCAAACTTAAATATATAAATTTCTAAATCAATAGTACCTTGACACAAATCCTTATTGTGTATCAACCACGAAACTTCTATTTCGAACATCAATTTTCAAAGCTACTTGAATGAACATTGAGTTAATCCCTGTTTTAGTCGGCATCATTATCGGCGTGCTGATCGCAGTCCCACTGACAATCTTGTTAGATAGACGCCCTCCTCGGGCTCGAAAAAAGACCGATGAGTTGATACAGAATGTGATTCGATTGGAAGCCGAACGCGACGCGCAGCTGCAAAGAGAGCAGGCACACATCACTGAATTGAACAACATCAAAGTCAAACTTGAGCAGAATTTCAATCAGCTTGCCGAAACTGCGCTGAACAAGAACAGTAACACATTCCTCAGACTCGCCAGTGCGAACTTCGAGAAATTCAAGCAAGAAGCCGGCAGTGATCTGGATTCCCGCCAGGAGTCAATTAAAAATCTTGTCAGACCGCTCAATGAGAATCTTAGCCGATTTGAAAAATCAGTGAAAGACATCGAACTCAGTCGAACAAAGGCCTACACCTCACTCGAAGAGCAGTTGAAATTCATCAATGAATCCCATACGGGACTCAAAGATGAAACCACTAAATTGGTGCAGGCATTGCGTCAGCCCAAGACGCGCGGAAGATGGGGAGAAATACAACTGCGAAATGTTCTTGAGTTAGTTGGAATGAAGGAGCATATTGACTTTGTGCAGGAAAAATCTTTTGAGACGGATGAGGGACGCAAGCGTCCAGATGTAATAGTCCAGCTCCCCGGTGATCGATGCATCATTATTGATGCCAAAACGCCGCTGGATGCCTATCTCTCCGCAGTGGAGGCAGAAAGCAAACCGGAGCAGGAAGAATTTAACAAATCTCATGCGGGACAACTGCGGGAACAGGTAAAAAAACTTGCCAATAGTGACTACCAGAAATACGTGCCGAATACTCCCGATTTCGTAGTCATGTTCATTCCTGGCGAGTCTTTCTATTCGACCGCACTGGAATATGATCCGAATTTGTTCGAATTCGCCTTGAAGCATGAAGTGCTGATTACAACGCCGATGTCGCTCGTTTTGCTTTTGAAAGTAATTGTTCTTGGCTGGCAACAGGAAAAAATGACAGAAAATTCGAGAGAAATTGCCCGAATCGGCCGTGAACTTTATGATCGTCTAGCCGTATTCGGAAATCGTATCAATGATCACAGCAAATCTCTGGCTAAATCAGTGGAAACCTTCAACAAGGCAGTCGGCTCAATGGAAAGCCGGGTGCTGCCTTCGGCACGCAAACTGGAATCACTCGATGTCGTGCCGCCCAGCGAGAAAATGCCTGCGCCAACTACAGTCGAGTCGCAACCTCGGCGTACATTTAAATACCAAGAATCAGTTGAAGACCCAGCAAGCGATTAACTCACTGATATGAGTGAAGTGCGAGAGTCCATTCTCTGGCAAATCTTCATCGAATTTCATTGATCAGGTATTCGATTCTTTGTGCACCTGATGGATGGGTTGAAATCCAGTCCACAACATCATCATTGCATGAAAGAGGACTGTCTGGAGCCAGTCCGCACACATAATTCGTCAATTTTGTAATGGCATTTACGAAGTGCAGTTGATTTATGTCGCTGGCCTGAAGATATTGCAAGGCCGCCAAGTCAGCTTCCTGCTCGAAATTCCGACTGTTTTTGAATGCCCATCCGTTGATTAAAACTGCAGAAATTTCTTCAATTACACTGTCATCCGCACCGAACAGTAAATATGCCAAAGCGGATATTCCAATTATTTCGATGACTTGCTTCAATGAATGGCGATCTTCAACGTGCGCGAATTCATGTGCAATGACAGCCAATAACTCCTCGTCATTCGACAGCAATTCAACAAGCTCGTCAGTGACGACAATCGGTCCGCCAGGAAATGCAAATGCGTTCGGTCCAAACCAATCCGAATCATGAAATATGACCTCCACAGGCCCGCTCAATTCTGCCTTTTGAGCGATGTCTTGCGCTCTTAGGCGAATTTCGTCCTGATAATCCACCGGTACACCGCTTTCAGAAAGTGCAAATAATTTAACGCTCTGGTAGGAATTAGTTCCAATTGCTTCCTCCCAACGATCTGGAAATAAAACGGCAATACCGCTTCCAATGGTTGAAAACGCAAACCGATAAGCTACTATCGCCGTGATCAGCAATAACGTAATGACTATTGCCTTAGAGAATGTGAATTTTTCCAACCAAGATATGGTCCGTTGTATTCTGCTCCGAAACTGTCGCTTGAATTCCGCAGGCAGGCTTTCTTCTGATTGGAAGTAACTTCCACATTTGAAATGAATATTGTCAGGCCCTTGAATGCTCTCGATGTGCAAATTTCTGATTGTTGCACCATCATTTCTGTCAATGCGAATTTCTCCATGCTCGACCAAAAGAACGGAAGGTTGGTTGCCTGATGACAGTGGTTCGAAGAATTGTCCTTTAATTTTCATTCTTAGTCTAGATGGAAATTTCTATACCCTCCAGCTCAGCAAACTCTTCACCGAAGGAACTCATTTTCTCAAGTTCTTCATCTAAAAATTCCTTAGCGGCCGGTTCAATTCTGTACAGCGTTTTATTTGCAAGATAGCGATAGCGGCGCACAGCTGCCCACGGTGCAAGAAATCCGACAGAAACGATTACTAACAGGTAGTTTGAAAGTGAAATCCACAGAAATACAAGCGGGTTCAATTTCGAGTCAAACCTGACGGCTTCTCCCAGAGTGATTGTTCTGACCAATATGTTCCGACAAATCGTTTGGTAAATCCCAAGCAATGCGAAGATTGCCAAAACCAGAAGGAAATACAATGGTTCCACTTCCTCAAGCGAAATGCCACTTACCAATTCGACTGTTATCTGATAGATAGCAATAAAAGCAATAATGCCAGGTACGAGTATTACAAGCAGAAATGCAGAAAAATATTTCGACAATTTTGAATCTGCATCGAATCGCGTGGTTCCGAATGAGTGACCTTGAGCATAATACTGATAGTAGTATTTCGATACAAATGGCAACAGAATGCCAACTGAAATAATGCTGAGAAGCGGACCTACCACGAATAAGAAGAAGGTTTTCCAATAAGTTCCATGCCAATTGAATCGTACATTACGCCAAGATGTCATTCTTGCGTTGAATTTCATTGATTTATTGATCAGCCAAGGTAAAAGAAAGACAAACAAAAGTACTACGACGACACTCGCAAGTAGAAAGTATGCCGAAGTGATACTGTAAAGAATAATTACAGCGTACGCGATCAGCCTACCCACTAACAGTTGTTTGCCTGTCGCGTGATAGCTGAAGGAAGAACGATTCATTGAAGTATTGTTCAGGAAAAATTTCATGCGTCGGACTTTTGCCCAGGCGCCATAGATTCCTAGAGTGCAAATTGAAAGAATCAGGTTTGAAATCCAGATTCCAAAATATTCTGTAGACTTTCCCCTGAACTCAATTGATTGGAAATCTGCAGTTGGATTGAAATCTGGTTCCCCATTCCCTTCCTCATTTAAGCCCGAAGGATTTCCAGGGCCATCAGCAACAGAGTCTCCTCCATTAGGTTCAGGCGAGATATCTAATTCATGTCTTTGAACCATTGCACTCGGCTAAATAGTGTGTTGTTAAATTTGAGAATTGAAAAAGTTGAAGAAAGCGACATTTAGATTCAACTCTGTCGATTGAGAAGTGTTGTCGGAGAAAGAAAGAAGTAGCACCAATGATAATTCATTGCAAAACAATCAACTATTTTTCCAATTGAATTTGGTGGTGTGAGAATAGCCGCTAAGTATAATTTTTCGGCCAAAGCACGAAGATAGGTTTGCATATTCCTCAGTTTGCTGGAATGATAATTATCTTCTCGTATTCTCAGTTTCCTTTAATTTTGAAGTACCTTAAATTATAGAGATTGTAGACTTTAGGGTAGGTTGCTAACAACTACGTATCCTTCTCATCATTGCTAGCAGATGCAAAGGTCCATTCAGTGATAGAGTCGGGATTCATATTAGTTTGTGACTCACTTTTTTTATTTCTGTGTGACATATCATTGCCCGAAGAGTTGTGCTACCCACGGCTTCGTTGTATTTGCACGGTGGTAAGCAGGGGTTCATCAGGCACCAGTTTCAGACGTTGGAATTTCGGCAATTGCTCGGCATTACAGACATAGAATTCAAAGCAGAAACTAAAATTTAAGCCGCAAAATCAATCTCATAAAATCAAACTCGAATTGCTGAAATCAAATTCAATAGAAGTAACTTTCAAGGAGGAAAGATAATATGAAAAAGGTTTACGTAATTTCAGCACTAGCTGTAGTGCTGGTATTACTAGTTGTCGGAGTTGCAGTCGACTTTATGTCATTTGACCGCACCAAAGGTGGCTATGAACCAACCTATACTGGATACACTGGCGAGCCAGTCAATTGGAACGAAGGCAAAGTAACGGAAATTGGATTCTATCGCGACGGTTATGTCGTTGACACGATTTTTGACTGCACAAGTGGCGAATTCAGTTTCAATTTGATCGGCATAGATATTCCCTTTCGCAAAGTGTCGGAGCGAGGAATAGTTGTCCATAAGCCACGGGAGGCTTGTACCGAACGAGGGTTTAAACCGGAATTTTGATTGAACTTCCCAAAACCGCGCTATACATATTTTACTGACAATCTGTGTGAAAACATCTGTTAAGCAGGCGAATTGCACGGTGCGACACTGAATATCTCTGCCCCGGCATGTGAATCTCGGTAAATTTTCTGACAATTCACCTCGATATGACTCCTGAATCGATTAATTACACAAGCATTATTTCGCCCTCCCTTCGGAATCAATAGGGCTATTCTCTATTGCGGTGTGCTGTAAAATCGGCGTATACTTTTGTACTCGCAATGCTTAGTGAAAATCAAAAAAGCATCGCAGAAGGGAGCATAAGTGGCCCTTGGCCGCTCATAGACCCTATGTCAATTGTCGAGGACCGAAGATATGAGACGAATGCCCGTGCAAGTGCTGGTTGGCCCGATCGCTGGCTGATCAAGAAATGCGACGCTTCATTGAGCAGCACACCTTTTGGTCGATAGTTATCCTGCTATTCGCGGTGATATTGCTGTGGCTGGTGTTTGCTGTCTGGCCACAGTGGGTCACTGAACTTTTGGGACGAAAAAAGACTTTCGTCATTACATTGCTCAACGGCCTCACGCTGGGCGGTTTGTACTTTCTCGTAGCCAGCGGATTTACTCTGATTTTTGGTTTGATGCGCAATGTCAATCTAGCGCATGGATCGATGTATTTGCTCGGCGCCTACATCGGATACGAGGTTGCAGAGGCAAGCGGGAGTTGGTTTCTCGGGCTGGCCGTTGCGTTTTTTGCAATCGCCGCCAGCGGTATGTTGATGCAGGTGCTCGTGTTCCGACGCATGGAAGGTGACGATCTTCGCCAAACCTTGGTGACAATCGCGATCTCCATTATCGTCGCAGACCTCATGCTGGCAATATGGACCGGAACAACCTATCAGTTCGATCCTCCCGAGTGGCTATTCGGTGCAGCCCAGCTGCCAGTCGTTTCCGTAATCCGTTCTTCCGGCGAAGCGGTTTACCTCAAATATCCAATCTACCGGCTTGCGGTTCTTTTTGTGGCCGTGGCAGTGGGGATAGCACTGTGGCTTTTCCTTAGTCGTACCCGCATAGGCATGATGATCCGTGCTGGAGTCAACGACCGCGACATGTTGTCTGCATCGGGAGTGAATGTCCAATTGGTGTTTGTATTGGTATTTGGCATCGGCGCAGGCCTTGCCGGCTTCGCTGGAGTCATCGGAGGCACTGCACTATCCATTGCACCTGGTGAGGATGTACGCTATTTACTTGCTTCATTGATTGTGGTGATTGTCGGAGGGCTCGGTTCGGTCCCGGGAGCGGCGATCGGCGCGTTGCTCATCGGTCTTGCAGAGCAGTTCGGATTGGCTTACTTCCCCACCTATGGCGTGGTGCTGACTTTTCTGATCTTGGTGCTGGTGCTTGCAGTGAGACCACAGGGGCTGATGGGGGGACACTGGTCGAGACAATGAAATCGCGGCGATGGTTTTTTGGCACTATGTCCGATGTTGGCTTACAGCCGGCATTGCTCGTTGTCGCCGTGTTTCTAGTTGCCTATCCTTGGTTCACCAGCAACTTTTTCACATTCCAAATCGGAGCCTATTCGTTAATTCTTGGCACGATTGCGCTTTCTTTGATGATACTTGCTGGATATGGCGGTATGATCAGCCTTGCGCAAATGACAGTGGCGGGGCTAGCGGGTTACCTTATGGCAATCTTTGGTGACAACAGCGTTGGCGTTATGGGGCTGGGCTGGCCCTGGTGGCTGACAGCATCAATCGCAATAGGTTTAGCAGCGCTGTTCAGTGCTTTTATCGGTGCCATCTCGGTGCGCACTGAAGGCATTTATACCATCATGATCACGCTGGCGATTGCAGTATCTTTTTTTTACTTCGTACGCCAGAACTATACGATCTTCAACGGTTTCACCGGTTTTGCCGGGGTTGAGCCACCAACCATATTCGGCATTTACTGGCGCAATCCTGCGCCCTTTTATTATCTTTGCCTGATCATCGCGGCACTTTCGCTATGGGCGGCATTCTATACTTCACGCTCCACCTTTGGCTTGAGTTTACAGGCGATTCGAGACAATCCTCGCAGGATGCGCTCACTCGGTTTCAACGTCACCTTCCATCGAATCTTTGCCTATTTTTTATCCGGAATTATCGCGGGCACGGCCGGGGTATTGCTGGTCTGGTTTAACGGACGCATCTCCCCGGGTTCCATAGGAGTTGGTGTTATTATCGATATTTTGGTGATTGCTGTCGTGGGCGGTCTTCGTCACCCAATAGGACCGTTTCTTGGCGCCATAGTATTTGTCTTACTGGATAACTTTGCGATTGATCTGATTGACCGCGAACGTTTCAACACGGTGATTGGACTGGTTTTTTTACTGGTGGTTCTGTTTTCGCCGGATGGACTGCTCGGTGTATGGAGTCGACTGCGTGAGAAGCTCACAACGGCAAGACAGGCGCGTCTCGCAGTCAGTAGCGTTGAGCAAGTCGACTCGCATTCATATAAATCTTTTAATAACCCTTAACACTTCTATCAGGAGAACAATATGTTGAAATTTATTACCAAAGCGTTACTAGCAATTGTGTTGACTTCGCTTTCCTTCGGTGCAATGGCACAGGACACAATCAGAATGGGAGCACTAGCAACCCTGGAAGGTGCGTTCACTGTGCTTGGCGAAGACAGTATGCGCGGTGTCCAAATGGCTCTTGCAGAGTTTGAAAACATGGCAGGAGGCAAAAAGATAGACCTCGTTACAGGGTCGTCGGACGCTTCACCGGATAGCGCTATACGTGCAGCACGAAAACTCGTCGAACAGGACGGGGTTCAAGTTCTGGTGGGACCGTTATCCGGTTCCGAGGGACTTGCAATTAAAGACTATGCCAAAACGCAACCTGAGGTGACGTTTTTGAATGGTTCATCCGCGGCACAAGACACAACACTGCGTGAACCCGCGGAAAACTTCTTCCGCTTTAGCACCGACGGTGCCCAGTGGATGGCTGGACTCGGCGAATACGCCTACAACGAAAAAGGCTATCGCAGTGTGGCAGTTATCGCCGAAGACTACTCTTTTCCGTACACCCAGGTTTTTGGTTTCCTTGAGCCATTTTGCCGCCTCGGTGGAAAATCGCCAATCGAATCCCGTTTCTGGGTGCCGATCGGCAACAAGGACTATTCATCGGTGATCGCTGCACTGCCCGATGATGTCGATGCAATCTATGTTGCTCTCGGTGGTGCTGACGCGGTTAATTTTCTGACGCAGTATGAACAAGCCGGCGGAGAATCGCCTCTAATTGGCGGTTCGATCACGGTGGATCAAACAGTACTTGGTTCCAAGGGTCGCACACGCAGTTTTGTGATCGGCACACCTTCTGCAGGTCCGATTTCTGATACCTGGGACGACCCACGCTGGAATGCGTTTGTTGTTGCATATCAGCAGCAGTTTCCTGATGGTTTTCCGTCACCGTCTCTGTTCGCACACGCCTATTACATTAATACGAAGGCAGCTTTGCTGGCACTTGACCAGGTTGGGGGCGACTTATCCGACGGCGGTGTGAATTTTCGTGCAGCATTATCGTCACTGGAGTTTGACACACCGACCGGAATGGTCAAACTTGATGAGCGACGCAATGCGATCGCGGATATGTTTCTAACCGAAGTTATCGAAGGTCCTGAGGGGAATTTGTTGAACAAAACCATCAGTGTCACTCAACAGGTAAGCCAGACCTCCGGGTTGCCGTATGATCAATTTCTTGAATACGGATCAGTCGGTCGGGAAAATCCCAGTTGCGAATAGGTATTCTGTGACGAAAACCCGTTCAACTGCCTTAGAGCATCTGCAAAGTTCCGGGCGCAATGCCTTGGAGCTTGAAGCCATCAGCCGCCATTTTGGTGCGCTGGTGGCTCTAGCGGATATTAACATGACCGTTAAGGCAGGCGAACGACGCGCGGTCCTGGGATCCAATGGTGCAGGCAAGACAACGCTGTTCAACACCGTTACTGGGGACATTCCCCCGACAACCGGCCGCGTGCGACTATTCGGCGAAGACGTGGCGGACATGCCGAGTTACGAGCGTGCCCGCCGCGGACTCAGAAGGACATACCAGATTTCGCTGTTGTTCGGCGGTCTTACCGTTATCGATAACGTTTTTTTGGCCTGTAGCGGCGTAAAACGCGGCCGCTACTCGCTAATAAGGCCACGACGAGAAGACCACACCATGGAGTCGGCTGAGACCTTGATACGCGCGGTTCATCTCGATGCCGAACGAAATACACCAGTCGCAACACTCAGCCACGGACAACAGCGACAACTGGAAATCGCCTTGGCGTTGGCCGGTGCGCCACGGCTGATTCTTTTCGACGAACCGGCCGCAGGACTTTCTCCAACCGAACGTTCCGAGCTTGTCGAAATCCTGCAGTCGCTGCCGGATCACATCAGTTACATCATCATCGAGCATGATATGGATGTCGCACTGCGGGTTGCTGAAACCGTGACTATGATGCATAACGGACGAATTTTTAAAGAAGGAACACCGACCGAGATCGAAAACGACCCTCAAGTGCAGGAACTCTATCTGGGAAATGCGAATGCCTAAGTATTCTCGCGATCGTCGAAGGTCCGCTGCAAATAACGTGCTACAGGTTCGGAATTTGCATGTGTACTATGGTCGGTCACATGCATTACAGGGTGTTGATCTCACGCTGCACAAGGGAGTCCATGCGGTGGTTGGTCGCAACGGCATGGGGAAAACTACGCTGTGTAATACGATTATGGGCTTGATTTCCGCACAACGCGGATCAATTAAGTTTGACGGACAAGAAATTGGCAGCATGCCAGCCTACCGGATTGCATCGCTCGGGATCGGCTATACACCCCAAGGCAGACGCCTGTGGCCGTCACTTTCCGTCGACGAGCACCTTCGACTCGTAGAGTCCGGTGGCTCTTGGTCAATTCAGCAAATTTACGAAACCTTCCCCCGGCTGGCGGAACGCCGGCGAAGTGGTGCTGGCCAACTTTCCGGAGGCGAGCAGCAGATGCTGACGCTATCACGCGCCCTGCTCCAGGACCCGGAATTGCTGATTCTCGATGAACCTACGGAAGGTCTTGCCCCGGTTGTCGTCGAGCAGGTTGTACAACTGCTCACCGAGCTTGCGTCAGAGCAGGATGTGTCGATCCTTCTGATTGAGCAGAACATTTCTGTTGCGACTGCGGTGGCGCAAGACGTGGCCATCATGGCAAACGGACGCATCGGTCGGATCATTCCCGCGGCTGAGCTTGCGGGTGATCGAATATTGCAGGAGCAATTGCTCGGAGTGGGTCGCCACTCCCACGAAGACGTTGACATCCCAGCATTGCCAAATTCAGAACAGGAAAAAATAGACACACAGTCCGAAATATTACCAATAGATTCTCCACCGACAGAACAAGTGCAAATCTTGGCGGATAAGGAAGACACGACCAATCTGGTGTATATTCCGCCAACGCGTTGGTCGGATGCCGCCTGGCGCAAACACCCAGACAGACAAACTTCGCCTGCCGTTTCAACGGTCCAGCAGACACCGTCACGACCCTTCGACATCAGGCCTAAGCCTCTATACAAGGAATCTCCGCACATTTCGGCAGGTGCGGCGCAAACATCCATTTATGTCGCAGGCACATTCGATACCAAAGGTGAAGAACTCAACTTCATACGTAAATGTATTACCGATCATGGCCTGTCCGTAAAATCGATCGACCTTTCAACCTCAGGCAAGGCCTCATCCGCTGACATACCGCCGCACGTTATCGCCGCCCACCACCCAAGCGGCTCAGGTTCGGTTGTCCGCGCCGATCGAGGCGCCTCGGTGCGTGAGATGGCGTTGGCGTTCGAACGTTACATCCAGCAACGTCAGGATGTCGCCGGGATAATCTCAGCGGCCGGTTCTGGAGGCACCGCTCTTGCTACGCCCGCAATGCGAGCGCTGCCTATTGGCGTTCCAAAAGTGATGATTTCAACCGTCGCCTCTGGCGACGTGGCTGCTTATGTGGGCGCATCGGACATCATGATGATGTACTCGGTCGCGGATATTCAAGGACTTAACCGTATCTCAAAACAAGTGCTGACCAACGGGGCCAATGCCATAGCCGGCATGGTAGCGGATAAGCGACTCAAGAGCTTAAGGCACAGCGCCGAACCAGACAAACCAGGGATTGCCTTGACCATGTTTGGCGTGACCACTGCTGCTGTTCAGCAGGTTATCAAACTGATCCAGAATCAGTATGATTGCCTTGTAATGCATGCCACAGGGACAGGTGGGCGGTCAATGGAGAAACTTGCTGACAGCGGAATGCTCGTCGCAGCCTTGGATCTTACCACCACGGAGATCTGCGACATGATGATGGGTGGGGTTTTCGCTGCAGACGAGGACCGTTTCGGCGCTTTTATCCGAACCGAAATTCCCTGGGTCGGATCTGTAGGCGCATTGGATATGGTAAATTTCGGTCCACCTGACACGGTGCCGGATCATTACAAGAACCGAACATTTGTCGAACACAACCCTCAAGTCACTCTGATGCGAACTACCGCTTCGGAAAACCACCGTATGGGGGAATGGATTGCAGATCGCATCAATCTTATGCAAGGTCCGGTCCGTTTCCTGATTCCGGAAGGCGGCGTTTCGGCACTGGATGCGCCCGGCCAGCCATTTCACGACCCAGAGGCAGATCGGGCGCTGTTCGACGCCATCACCGAACGGATTCGCGAAACAGGGAAGCGGCGTTTGATCCGTACCCCTCAACACATCAATGATCCGGCCTTCGCCGAGGTCGTGGTCAACGCACTGGAACAAATCAACCCTACCCTTACCGAGCGAGCACTAAACTATGGCACGATTTGAACGACATGAACTGCTTGAGAAATTTCATGGCATGAAGCGCCGTGGCGAACCGATTATCGGTGGCGGAGCAGGTACCGGCTTGTCAGCAAAATGCGAGGAATCAGGCGGCATTGACCTCATCGTTATCTATAACTCGGGCCGCTACCGCATGGCTGGTCGTGGCTCCCTGTCAGGTCTAATGGCCTATGGCAATGCGAATGATGTTGTGATGGAGATGGCCTGCGAGGTTCTGCCGGTGGTAAAAGATACGCCGGTGCTCGCCGGGGTTAATGCTACGGATCCATTTTGCATCTTTGACCATTATCTCGATCGGATCAAGGCTGTTGGCTTCTCAGGGGTGCAGAATTTTCCGACGGTGGGACTCATCGACGGTACGTTCCGTACTAACTTGGAGGCGACCGGGATGTCGTATGGCCAAGAAGTTGACATGATTCGGTTGGCGCATAGCAAAGATCATTTCACCACGCCATATGTGTTTAACGAAACAGAATCACAGGCCATGGCTGAGGCTGGGGCCGATATCATCGTTTGCCATATGGGCCTAACCACAGGCGGTTCCATCGGGGCTGCCGCTGCCCTAAAGCTCGAAGATTGTCCTGCTCTTGTTGACGCCTGGGCAGAAGCGGCGATGAAGGTGAACCCCGAGGTGCTGGTGCTGGTCCACGGCGGTCCGGTATCCATGCCGGAGGATGCTGAATACGTGTTGCAGCATACCGAAAATTGTCACGGCTTTTACGGCGCCTCTTCAATGGAGAGGCTGCCTACCGAAATCGCTCTCACGGAACAAACCAAAGCCTTTAAAGCGATAAAAACTGACTAAGAGGAATCACACCATGACTGTTGGACTTATTGGTTCTTTAATTTTGTGGCTTATAGTCGCAATCGTTGTCATCGCGGTGGCAGTGTATTTGTTGCACTGGCTGTACCACCGTTCAACCAAGGAATTAGCCTTTGTGCGCACTGGTCTTGGAGGGGAGAAGGTAGTGATCAACGGCGGAGCACTGGTTTTACCGATTGTCCACGAAGTAACACCAGTGAATCTGAACGTGGTCCGGATCCCAGTGTCTCGGACTAAGGAGGAAGCGGTCATTACTCGGGATCGAATGCGAGTGGATGTGGAGGCCGAGTTTTTTGTTCGCGTTATACAGGAACAACAAGCCGTATCGGCTGCGGCATCCACGCTGGGACGAAGAACGCTGGAAGCCGGAAGGCTGGCGGAACTGTTGTCAGGGAAATTTGTCGGTGCGCTGCGTTCAGTAGCCGCTGAGATGACTCTGGATGCGATGCATGAGAAGCGAAGCGACATGGTGGTGAAGGTGGAGGAGCGAGCGAAAGTAGCACTTGCGCAAAACGGACTTGAGTTGGAATCGGTTGCAGTCACGGATCTGGATCAAACCAGTCTGGAGTATTTCGATCCAGCGAACCGGTTTGACGCGGAGGGCATGACGCAGCTGATCGAGGTCATTGAGACGCGTCGCAAGCTACGCAACGATGTTGAGCAATCTTCGATGGTGGCGATCCGTAGTCGTAATTTGGAGGCGGAGAAGGAAACTTTAAAATTGGAACAGGAAAGTGAGAACTCCCGCATAGACCAAGCACTGGCGTTGGAATCAATGCGTGCGGAGCAGCATGCGGCGATCCAACGCACACGGGCAATCAAGGAAGCGGAAGCCGAGCAATCGCGAATTGAAAACGAGCAAAGCACGCGCGCGAGGGAGATTATCCGTCAGCAGGTGTTGGAGTCGGCGGAAATTGAAGCGAGAGAAGAGGTGGAAAAGGTTCGCATTGTGCATGAACAGGCCCTGGAACAGGCACGGATTGACCGCGAACACAAGGTACGCATCCATGAAATCAAGCAGCGCCATGATATTGAGCATGCGGATATCTTGGCAAAAGAAGACCTTGAGCGTTCAAAGATCGTTTCCGAGCGACAGTTGCGAGAGGCGCAGATGATTGCGGAACAGGATGTGGAATCGCGCGACATTGCCCGTGGTCAAGAGATTGAAATAGCAAAACTGGCGGCAGGCCAATTGGTGGAACAGGCTCGCATCGAACAGGACAAGACCCTGGACACGTCGCGGATTGAACGCGACCGTTTGGTGCGAGCTGAGCAGATTGCACAACGCCAGACGGTAGAGGAAGCAGAGATTAACGCGAGAGAAGAGGTGGAGCGTGCACGTATTGCTTCTGATCGCGGGTTGGATGAAGTGCGCATCCTCAAGGATCGCGATCTCAAACGATTGGAGGTTGAGCGGGAAATGGCGCTTGAGCTGGCGAATATCGAGCGGCAGATCAACGTTTTGAGCAAGCAGTCAGAGGAGGCGTCAGCGCGCGCTGAAACTGAGACTTCGCGAGCCCGAGCAGTGGAAGCGGAGGAACACGTCAAGTCGGTCCGAGAGAAGGAAATTGCTGAGCGCGTTGCAACCGTGGACCGCTTGCTGGCACAAAAGGATGCGGATACCATGAAAATCGCTGCCGAAGCGGAGAAAATTGCGGCGGCTGTTGCTGCCGAAGCTCAGAGACTGCGAAACGAGGCGGAGAACATTCTGTCTGAGGACGCACGCAACGGGCTGTTGCGAACGAAGTTGATCGAACATCTGGAAGGCATTGTGCGTGAGAGTGTGAAGCCGATGGAGAAAATCGATGGAATCAAGATTCTGCATGTGGAAGGACTTGGCGGCGGCGGAGATGGCCATCGGTCGCCAACCGACGAAGTTATCGAAAGCGCACTGCGTTATCGTGCGCAGGCGCCTTTAATCGACGAGATGATGAAAGAAATCGGAGTAACAGGTTCTAATGTTGCCGGTATGGGAGATATTTTCCGATCCGCCAGAGATGCGCAGTCCCTGCAGAAGAATTACAAGGACAGCGCGAATGACGATAAGGACTCGGACGGTTGACACCATGTCGACGGCTTACACCTCTACCATTATCGATGCGCCCGCAGCCCGCGTGTGGGACACGGTACGAGATTTTAATGCGCTGCCAGCATGGCATCCATTGATCGCTGACAGTCGCATCGAAGGCGGAGCTGCATCGGATCAGATAGGGTGTGTGCGCGCTTTCAGTCTGAAAGATGGTGGCTTCATCCGTGAACGGTTACTGGCGCTATCTGATTATGACTTCTGCTGTGTCTACTCCATTCTCGAAAGTCCGATGGGTGTTAAGGACTATGTCGCTACGCTGAAGCTGACGCCCATCACCGACGGTGATCGAACCTTTGCCGAGTGGTCTGCCGAGTTTGAATGTGATGCGGCACTCGAATCGTCACTGATCGAGCAAATCGGGCAAGGAGTGTTCCAAGCAGGGTTTGACGCACTAAAACAGCGTTTTAGAATCTGACATGGTCAAGGTGACCCGCAGCACAGTCATCAATGCACCGATATCAGCGGTTTGGAATGTACTGCGTAACTTCAACGATCACGACCGCTGGCATCCGGCGGTACGTCACAGTCACATTGAAAATAACCTTTACGCCGATCAGGTGGGTGCCATACGTAATTTTCAACTTACGGGCGGAGAACGAGTACGGGAACAGTTGTTGACGCTGTCCGACCAAACACATAGCTTTCGCTACAGGATAGTTGAAGCTGACGTTCCCCTTCAGAACTACACCGCTGAGGTTTCGCTTCGCTCAGTAACGGATCGTGATCGTACGTTCTGGTCGTGGAGTTCGCGTTTCGAAACACCAGCGGGTCTTGAGCAGGATTTGACACAATTGGTAGCAGAAGGTGTGTATGAAGCTGGATTCGAAGCGGTTCGATCACTGGTTGAATCGCGTGATCCTATGATGGAATCTGTGTCCACGCAGGCGCCAGCCTTGAGGACGGTGAGCGGTTCTGCGATGGTCGTCGGGAGATACGGTGGACCGGAAGTGTTCCGAATGGAATCAATATCCGCGCTACCTCCGGGCGCTGGCCAGGTACGGATCCGCCAGCAAGCGATTGGAGTCAACTACATTGATGTGTATTGCCGCACCGGCTATTTCCGACTCTTGGATCCTCCTGGTGTTCTTGGCTTGGAAGCTGCAGGGGAAGTGATTGATGTGGGTGAAGGGGTAACTCACCTGTCGCCGGGACAGCGTGTCGCGTACGCATGTCTCCCGATTGGAGCATACACAACCGTGCGCACCATGGATGCTGGACTGGTGGTCCCGTTGCCTGACACTATTGACGATGTAACTGCTGCCGGGGGCTTACTGAAGGGTATGACAGCAGAGTTCCTTTTGCATCGGGTTCATCCAGTCAGTGCCGGTGAGACGGTTCTGGTTTATGCCCCTGCAGGTGGTGTGGGAAGTCTTTTGTGCCAGTGGGCCAGTCATCTTGGAGCAACCGTAATCGGGGCAACCTCTAGTCCGGAGAAGGTTCAGGCGGCACTCGACGCAGGCGCCCGCCATGTCATCACACCAAGTGAATCCAGCCTGGTGGAACAGGTTCGAGAACTAACAGGCGGTCGGGGCGCAGACGTTATCTATGACGCAGTCGGCCATGACAGCTTTGCGCATTCGGTCGCTGCTCTCGCCGATTGTGGACACCTGATAAGTTATGGCCAAGCGTCAGGAGATATCGGCAACTGGGACATCGGCTCGCTTGCTTTAAAGTCGGCAACAGTATCACGACCGAATTACGCTCATTACACCGATTCCCGTGAAAAAGTCACTTCAATCACGCACCGTCTGTTCGACGCTATTGAACGAGGCATTGTGCGGGTGAATGTTCATCACAGGCACGATCTCCAACAAGTGGCGGAGGCTCACCGTGCACTGCAGGAGCGTCGAACCACAGGTTCCATTGTGCTGTTACCCGAACATTCAACCGAGATCATGGTATGAAACTTGCCGCATTTAGTCGGAACAGCAACCGTTATTTGAGGCTTGTCGACGATTTTAACGGCGTGATGAAACGCTTGGACAGCCAGTGATGGTCGACCTTCGTTTCGGCAGTATGGTCATCGATGACCAAGGCGATGGTCCTGCGGTTGTCATGGTTCATGGTCTCGGTGGAACCTCGAACAGCTTCCAAACGTTAATGCCATCTCTCGGCGGTTATCGTGTTCTGCGCCCGGATTTACCCGGTGCAGGGCGGTCGGACTACCGGCCGGGTGCACCAGGCATGGCGGGACTGGTCGCGTCGGTGAAAATCGCGATGCATGCCGCGGATATCGAGCGTGCGCACTTCGTCGGGCATTCGATGGGCACCTTGATTTGTCAATATCTTGCTGTCGAGTCACCAGGACTGGTTGCAAGTCTGACTTTATTTGGTGCCATCGTTGAACCCCCGCCGGCGGCGCGTCACGGGCTTAGGGAACGAGCAGCGACTGCACGTGAGCACGGCATGACGGGGATTGCAGAGGCAGTTTCAACCAGTAGCGTAGCCGAAACTTCGCTACGCCGCAATCCAGTAGTCAAAGCATTTGTTCGCGAAAGTCTAATGCGGCAGGACCCGATGGGTTACGCTACGCATTGTGAAGCATTAAGTGAAGCCACCGCGGCGTCTCATACCAAGATAGAATGTTCGACAATGCTGATTGCAGGAGAGCACGATAATATTGCGCCGGTCGCGATGAACCAAGACCTTGCAGGAAATATTCGCAACGCCCGGCTGGAGATTATCGCGGGTGTCGGGCATTGGATGATAGTGGAAGCCGCCGAGCGCTCCGCCGAACTTATACGTAATCACCTTAACGAACTGGCGGCTTAAAACAATTCAATTTGAAGGAGTTTAAAACAATGGCAGACAATAATTTCAACTGGAGCGGTGACAATAACGCTCCAAACCGGCAGGATATTGTGTTCAGTAACGTTCGAATCCTGGATGCCAGCGGTGAATTACCATACAGTGGTGAAGTTACGGTGTCAGGCAATCGTATAAAGTCCGTTACCCGAACCGAGTCGAATGGCTACTCATGGGGTAGTGGCAACGGTCTTCGCATTGACGGTCGCGGTATGACGTTGATGCCGGGACTAATTGACGCGCACCTGCATCTGTCCTGGAACAATGCCCCGGGCATTGATCCGATCCAGATGATGCCGCTCGAGGAACACGTTATCAATTGTATCGAAATGGCGAAAATATTGATCGACGCTGGATTCACTGCTGGTTGTGGTGCAGCGGCCGCCAAGATGAGGTTGGACGTGGTGATTCGTGATGCGATTAACTCAGGAAAGTGTCCTGGTCCGCGTTATACCGCGGCGGGACCGGAGATCACCTCGGTGGGAGGGCTTGGTGACACGAGCCTGCCGCATATCCCTCATGAAGGTCTTAATCTCGGCATCGTAGTATCCGGACCGGAGGAGATGCGTCGCACCGTGCGTGAGTTGATCAAATGGGGTGTAGATACAATCAAGATCAATCTGTCGGGAGAAGAGATTACCAACATGCCAGCGAAAGCCAATCAGTTTTCGGACGATGAGATTGCCATGGCGGTAAACGAAGGCAAACGACGCGGCAAGAAGTTGGCAGCGCATGCCCGTTCAAAGGAATCCGTTATGAAATGCGTGGAATACGGTATTGACTTTATCTTCCACGCGTCTTTCACCGACGATGAGGTGCTCGATAAGCTTGAAGCGGCCAAGGATAAACATTTCGTAGCACCTGGTCTTGCATGGCTGATCAATACTGCGCGTAATGCCGCTGAATACGGAATCAAGCCGGGCACGCCAATAACGGAAGCCTATGAACGCGAGCTGGAGGCAGCGGTAGAAAGCATGCAACAAATGCACCGTCGCGGAATTCGAGTCCTGATCGGTGGTGATTACGGATTCGCATGGACACCTCATGGCACCAATGCGAAAGACATTGAGTATTTTGTGGATATGGTGGGAATGTCTCCGATGGAGGCAATTCAGGCCGCTACACGCTATGGTGGCGAAATCATGGGGATGGGGCATGAACTGGGGATGATCCGGGAAGGTTATTTAGCCGACCTGTTGCTAGTCGATGGTGACCCGGTGTCAAACGTGCGTGTGCTTCAGGACCACAAGCGGTTGGTGATGATCATGAAGGACGGCAAGTTTCATAAAAAACCTGACTCACCTGAGTTAGGCGTATCACGCGACTTGCGATACAGTGGTATGGCAGTCTCTAACAGCTTGTAGTGTTATACGTTGATAGTCATTCTGGAGAAACTCCAGGATTTAGTCTCAGCGAGGTCCAGTCAATTGAGCGAGGGTCGTCGTTGTAGAGGTCATTCATGATGGATGCTTTCAGCTTCCCTATGTTGCTGAGCCTCGACGAATCGGCCTTTCGGTGATTTCTATCCAGCGACAAACAAAATAAGACGAGATTTCGTTGGTTGGAATCGGCATATCCGCCAGCCACACCATCGGGCGCAACGCTTGAGAAATATGCCCGGACTGAAGCTGTTTTGAAATTCAACCAGATCACCCTTCATTTTCATATCTCTTGTTAATCTACGACTTATACGCGCGTCGCCACCTTCTTTAAACCTTCAACATGCTTACGTAAATCAACCGCTTTACCGTCAGCATCAATCACCTTGCGCTGTCTCGAACCATTGTAGCGAACCAACACTCCGACCTCGTCTCGGCACTCCCACTGACGTTCAAACAACTCCCAAAAATCCGATTCCCGGTCACTCACATTGATCACCCGGGTGTTGGCACCACTAGCTGCTGACAACTCAGCCGCAGTCTCCAAACCCTCGAGGCCAACGACCGCTTTCCTTGAAGCAGAGAGATTTACAGTCAAGGTGGAGATTCATAACTACGACATTGCTGCCATTCAAGGAGACGAACTACCCAGTAAATATAAAGAATTCAGAACAGCGTACACCCCTCATCTAAAATGATGTTTTCGCCGGTGTACGAGTATAGGTTTGTTCGACGAATCAACAAATTCACACTATAATTCCCCACTTAATTTACATTCTAAAACTTCAAATACAGAAGCTGGACACTAGGAGACAAGTTTGCTATGAGATCCACTAGCCGGATTCTTTTGTGGGTTGCCTGCTTTATTGCTTCATTCAATGCTGGAGCACAAGGCGATTACGAAGCAGGGAGAGACAAATCTTTTACCTGTACAGGGTGTCATGCTTCACCAGGATATCGCAACGCCTATCCCGGATATACGGTTCCAAAGTTAGGCGGTCAGAAAGCCGATTATTTGATGGCGGCTCTAAAGGCTTATCGAGATGGAGGCAGAGGCCACAAGACGATGCACGCTCAGATTGCACAGTTAAGCGATCAAGACATTTCCGATATTGCAGCTTATTTCTCACAACTGGTTAAAAAGTAGTTGCCATGAAGTTGAATCGTACAAAAATTCAATCGCTTTTGCTCGCCGCAACACTCGTGGTCACATTGTCACCAACCAGTGTTTCTGCGGGAGATATCGAAGCAGGTAAAACAAAATCAGTAATCTGCTTAACATGCCACAAAACCGGTAATGAGGTTGTTGGAGTCGGTACACCCATCATATCGGGACAGTATGAAGACTACTTGATACAGGCGTTAAAAGACTACAAATCCGGTGCTCGAAGAAATCCGGTGATGGGCGGGTTTGCAGCTAGCCTTAGTGATGAAGATATAGAAGATATTGCTGAATTTTATGCCGCAATTGATTCTCAGTTATTTACGCCGACGGAATAGCAATCAATCGGACACGCCACAGAACGATTTAATCGAGTTTCGTATCTATGGCGATGGGATAACTTCCCGCCGTTCTCCGCTTTCGACGACCGTAATCAGTTCACCATCTCGGTAAACTAGGTAATTTGTAGACAGTGTTGCCACCTTGGCATCCTGAGAAAAAATACCAGTCAGGTTTAATGGGTCTGATGAGTGTACGGTCAAGGCCTTGTTATCCCGTTTTCGATTTCTTGTGTCTCGCAGCAATTCAATTGCCTGAGGCAGTGCAAACTGCTCACCTGCTACCTCACTGACAAACCGTCCACCTCGAACTTCTCCTCGATCTTCCATGCGACGGAGTGTACGGACCAGCTCACTCCAAGCAGGAAAGAATTTCCCTTCCTTTGACAGTAGTGCACGAAAAACAATGCCATATCGTCTCAAAAGCACGTTCGCAACGTAACTGTTGATGTCTTCTGCGGAAAGGCTGTCTGCTGAATATCGGGCTGAATTCGCCAACAAAGACCAGCGCCCGGATATTTGCACGCTACGATTATTCACACGTCGCATCCTGGAAATTTTTCTGCGATGACTTTCTGGCTTCAGCAATGCTCGAATTCCGCCATAGTGGTCGCAAGTTACAATACCCTGCGCAAACAGTTCCACTAGCCCTTCTTCTACATGACTAGGTAGTTGGTTGATTTCTTCCAAAATTTCATCAAAGAACATTGGCCCAAGATCGTACAGCGCCTCAGAAATTTGATGACCTGCTGCTGAAAGTTTAATTTCCGTTGGTTCTTTTTCCTCTGTCAGTGCTCTCCAGATGGACAATCGATTGCGTCTCAAAAATGCAAGCGGAACTGTTTTTATCGAACTGCGAAATCTGTGTTTGCGATTCTTTGATTTTGAATTGCTCGCAGGCAACTCCGGCTTTGACAGCCGACACCACATAACCCGACCTGAAGCGCTCAGATAATCTAGCAGTTCCGGTGTGTATCCGAACACTCGTGCTGGTAAAACATCCGATTCCCACACAGCAGCCGATGATTCATATCCCTCCATTTGCTCGAGAATGGCATCAAGTGCATCGGCACCTTCTCCCATGGTTTCGGAATTCAATCGAAACCATCGTGTCAAATATCGGGTAAATTGAATTTTATCAACTGGTTTTACCTCTTTCCTTAACCCAGCAATAGTTTGTTTGTGAATGCGTGCGAGGAAGCGGCGATCACACCATTCTGTTTCTGTACCAATCCCCGTAAAATTGCCACGCATCGCGCTGCCTTCGACTTCAAGGGCACGTAATGCTGCTTCCGTCGAATCGGCTGACAAATCAACCGAGGCTGCGATTTGATGCGATGTGCAAGGGCCAATCACTTCTAGTCTGCTTCGAAGAATTGAAATCGCAGAATGTTCAAAATTGTCAATTTTCTTCTGGTTGAGTGTCGCCGGTTCAATTGGGGGAGAAATGCTTGAGTCTGGGTGAAGAAGTAACATTTCCTGCAGTCTTTCCGCAGCTACCCACAAGTTTACACTGTTGGAAGTGATGAGATTCGTGACACGTTGCGTATGAGTCAGTTGTTCAAAAAACTGTTGCCAATGATTTAACTCTGAGGCAAAAAGGGTCTCCTCGACCCTTTGATTCGCTTCATCAACTCGCATGAACCCCAGATGCACGAGTGCATCATGAAGTTCTTCGGCATCTCTAGGATTCGGCCATGCCTGATTTTGAAGGAGTTTGATAATTCCCAAGTCAAGTCGCCCTATTTCATTCGCATCCGAAATTTCGAACAGTCGTCGAGATTGCACAGCGAGCGTGCGTCTCTCCTCAGCGGGTGCGTCATCGAGAAACGCATAGGGTTTTGCGGTGATCACTTCGTGCGCCAGCGGAGATGGCTCCGGTAGATCCCTGCATACTATTGAAATCTCCCTATTCTCAATGCGCTCTAGAATTTCTTCCAAACCATCTACATCCATGACTTCATGCAGACAGTCGGAAATCGTCTGCTGAACTAACGGGTGATCTGGAACTTCAATCGGTCCGGTAATATTTTCCTGACAAGCAACCTGAGCTGGAAATACCAGGGAAAGCAAATCTTCCGAATCATTGCGCTGAAAAGGAGGCGGAACTTTTTTACCGTTTCGAAATCGAAGAACCGCAAGTGCAGCATTGGCAACCCAACGCCAGCGCGTTGCAAACATTGGAGCCCCCAACAAGGCTTGCACAAGAGTGGTGCGTACATTTGAATTTTTGATGTAGCCTTGGACCTCATCTAGTGCGAAACTGTGCGTGGGACCGAGCGAAAGAACAAAATTGTCTTCCAGTGCTGCAGCCTGAAGCTCAAAATTGAAGCGAACACAAAACCGCTTACGAAGTGCCAGTCCCC
Source organism: Arenicellales bacterium (assembly GCA_965219265.1). GTDB lineage: Bacteria > Pseudomonadota > Gammaproteobacteria > Arenicellales > JAJDZL01 > JAJDZL01. The sequence continues at coordinate 1,070,567 of OZ244730.1, read as the reverse complement.
AAGCGCGATTCAATCGCGACCCAAATACACTGTGAACCACAAGATGAGTGTCACCAGTCTCATCGAAAAAACGCTCAAAGACAATATTGCGATTGTCCGGCAATACACCCAGTGCATGTTTGGCGGCTGCCAAATACTCGACAATTTGCATGGCAATAAAGTGGTCCGCCCGATAATCCTGACCAAACCGTTCCGCAGCTTTCGACAAATCCCGTTCATCCAGATTGGCAGAGACGTACTGGCGTAAATCTGATACCGCTTTACTCAAATCAGGACTGCGACCTCTGCCCTCCCCGAGCCAGAACGGTATGTTAGGAGGTTGACCATGTGCATCCTCAACGCGAACATAACCTTTCTCTACTCGACGAATTCGGTAGGATGCGTTACCCAACTGAAAAATATCGCCTACAAGACTTTCAAAGGCAAAGTCTTCATTCACAGTGCCAATTCGAATGTCATCGGGTTCCAGAATGACATCGAAGTCGAACAGATCTGGAATCGCTCCAGCATTGGTTGCAGCAACAATTCTTGCTCCTCTTCGCCCTCGAATGACTTTGTTTACCGCGTCCAGGTGAATGTATGCACCTCGTCGTCCACGCATTAGAGTGAAACCTTCGCAGAGCATTTGCAAAATGGCATGAAATTGACCTTTCTGTAAATTCCTGTATGGGTAAGCCCTTCGAAAACTGTCAAACAGATTATCAATCTCACAGTCGCCTACACATGATTCAGCAACAATCTGCTGAGCCAGTACATCTAGTGACTCACCACAAATTTGGAGAGTCTCCAGTTCTCCATCATTGATAGCCTTCAACAATGCGGCTGACTCAACCAGTTCATCTCGTGTGGTTGGAAAAATTCTCCCTTTCGGTGTCTTTCCAACCGAGTGCCCGGATCGTCCGATTCTCTGCAGAAAAACTGCAATTGATCGCGGTGAACAAATCTGACATACCAGATCGACATCTCCTATATCGATGCCCAATTCCAGCGAGGCAGTTGCTACAAGTGCGCGAAGCGATCCAGACTTAAGCCGCTGCTCGGTGTCATGTCGATGCTCCTTTGACAGGCTGCCGTGATGTGAACCCACGTTTTCTTCACCAACCAACTCGGCCAAGTGCCTCGTTGCACGTTCGGCATGGCGTCTGGTATTCACGAAAATCAGCGTAGTTCGATGATCCTGAATCAAGTTTGCAATTTTCCGATAAATGTCCTGCCACGATTCCGTAGACATCACCGCTTCAAGTGGTGCAGCAGGTATTTCAATAGCGAGGTCCCACTCTCGAACATGACCGGTATCAACAATTGAACAACCATGAGGCTGTTTGCCTGTGAGGTAGGATGCAATAAGCTCAACCGGCTTTTGTGTCGCAGACAGTCCGATTTTCTTGGGGGATCTCTGCACAAGTCTTTCAAGTCTTACAACAGACAAACTGAAATGTGCGCCTCTCTTGTTTCCTGCGAGCGCATGAATTTCGTCCACGATTAGACGGCGCACAGACTGAAGCATGCGTCTACCAGATTCGGAAGTCAGTAACAGATAGAAAGATTCCGGCGTTGTTACTAGTATGTGAGGTGGATTGCGTGCCATTTTCTGCCGTTCTGACTGGGTAGTGTCGCCGGTTCGGACAGCAGTTCGAATGTGAACATCAGGATAACCCGCATCAACAAGCCTTTGGCGTATTCCCTGCAAAGGGGCTTCCAGGTTGCGTTCAATATCATATGACAATGCCTTCAACGGCGATACATAGAGGATATAAGTCTCAGCAGCAAGTTCGCCCTGAGAAATTCCGGTTTGCACAAGCTCGTCGATTGCCGCCAGAAAAGCAGCCAGTGTTTTCCCGGACCCAGTCGGTGCTGCAACCAGGACATCATTTCGCTTCTGAATAGCTTCCCATGCCTGTTTCTGGCATTCAGTAGCATCGTGATAAGTGCCGTCAAACCATGCTTGCACTACCGGGTGAAATTCCCAGAATATTGGTGTGGGTTCAGTCATGGAAAATGGTTTCACTTATAAAAAAACTTGTGAAATGCTGGGACAGACTAGTAGAAATCATGTCTGTTTATGTTACCAATTCAAGTGTGCAATGTTGTGAATCGTAGCGATCTTTCATTACATTCGACTGGATAAAAACCTCTATTTCCAACCTGTTATCAGACAGTAGCAAATTGAGGAGACTAAATTGATTATTTTTGAAATTTTTTTCAAAATTCCCGCATCAAATTGCTTTAGACCAGTTACATGTCAAATATAATTCCCGTTACTCGCAACTCTGCATTTTGAAATGGATTTCATCTTACTGCAGTCAATGGAATTTTGTGGCACAGCTCAATCGGTAGACCTAAATATTAGCCTCGGCAACAGTTCGCCTATTAAACCTGAAATCCGATCTGTAACGTGTATTATCTTCGAATCTGATGGTCGATGGCAATTCAAAGAATTTCGATCCAATTTTGGCCAAATTGAGCTCAATTTAGAGCGACGAATTCTGATTCGTAAAACAATCAATTCTGTTCCACTAGTTTGCACAAAATACACTCGAGTTGAAATCTTTCCATTACGCGGACATTTACCTGAATCAGCAGAACAGCCTTTGATTCAGCGCAATCCACTACATCCGGATTAATCATTTGATTCGTACATTAGTTTCAATTTCTTCCCTTCTGATTGGTTATGCATGCTTGCTGTCAGGGAACGCAATGCTTACAACACTGCTTGCACTTCGGGCACAGATAGAGAACTTTCTCCTTTTACAAATAGGAATAATCAATGCCGCTTATTTTCTAGGACTCTATGCGGGTGCGAAATTCACTGATCGACTAGTTTCTCGAGTCGGTCATGGTCGTGCATATGCAGTTTTTGCGAGTATCGGTTCAATTTGTGCCTTGCTCCATGCTCTGTTGCTGAATCCTTATATGTGGATGGTCATTCGATTAGGTACCGGATTCTGTATTGCCGGACTTTTTATGGTCACCGAAAGCTGGCTCAATTCGAGGGCGACAAGGACAACTCGAGGACAGATTCTTTCCATGTATATGATTACCCACTTTTTTGCATCTGGAATCGGCCAATTGTTTATCCCAATTGCAGATCCAGAAGGATTGAAACTTTTTATAATCGCTGCAATCGGATTTTCATTGTCCCTGATTCCAGTCTTAGTTACGAGATTAATTGCGCCTCCCATCCCACCACGACAGAAGTTCAAATTTAGAGAAATTTACAATTATTCGCCTGTCGCGATGGCGGGTGCATTATGTTGCGGTTTGATCGCTTCTGCACTTTATGGGCTTGCTCCGGTATATACGAAAGGAATCGGAATGTCTTACACCACTACAGCTCAGTTCATGGCTCTTGTAATACTCAGTGGAGCGCTCCTGCAATGGCCAATTGGTCGTTTATCTGACCGAATTGATCGAAGAAAACTACTTGCAATCAACTGCTTTATCAGCGGAATTCTGGCCATTGCTGTACTGGTTAGCGCTCAAGCGAACATTCTCATTTTCCTGACAGCTGCAGCATTGTTCGGAGCTTTTTCGTTTACTGTTTATCCGATCGCTCTTGCACACATGAACGACGCTACGCCTGAAGGAAAATTACTGTACGCCGCTGGTGGAATGCTAACTGCATTCAGTATTGGTGCAATTGTGAGCCCAATTATTGCTACCACTGCGATGGAATTTATCGGCTATAACGCCCTGTTTATGTATTTTGCACTCATTTTTGTTGTGTACGCCTTGGTTGTATTCTGGCGCATGAAAGTCAATCCAGCTCCAGAAAAGAAAAAATTCAAGCGATATTTTCGATCAAATGTTTCAAACAAAGATTTGGGGAAAGTACGCGATGCAATGGATAGGGATATCGCACGGCTCGTTAGCAGCCGACACTGACAGCCAGTTCGTCAGTGCCTCTCAAGCTCTTGAATTACAGTTTTCAAATCTGACTCATTGCCCGCTGAATGACCGTCCAGTTCGCAACCTTCTGAATGCGCATATTCGCGTCGTGCGTTTCACGCGCACAATTCAAAGCGCTCTTGTTCCAATCCCATTTCGATTCCAATTTCCTTCCCATGTAGTTTCTGTTGGATTCATTATTTACTTTAGACATTACTCATAAGTATCTGATAAGGTATTGTAAAATTTTTAAAAGTAATGATATCTGGATACCAACAATGATCAACGCTATTTTAGTGCGTGTAGCTTTGAACCGAGCAATCTCACATAAGTTTGATGTGAACACTACGCGGTTCACTAGTAGAATCTTCAGATCAAGTTCGCTAATGAATTCGCCAATTTATGGATTGCGCAGTAATCGAATCAAGCTTGACGTATCCCAACGAGAGCCGCCCATAGCTTGAATTTCTGCGTAGAATTGATCAACAAGTGCTGTAACGGGAAGTCGAGCTCCTACTGCATTTGCCTCGCTGAGACAAATCGCCAAGTCTTTTCGTATCCAGTCAACTGCAAATCCAAAATCGAATTTATCGTCCACCATTGTCGAGCCTCGATTTTCCATCTGCCACGATTGGGCTGCACCTTTAGAAATTACATCTAGCACGAGTTTTTCATCCAACCCTACCTTGGTCGCAAAATTCATGGCCTCAGACAGGCCCTGAATCAGTCCGGCGATCGTAATCTGATTTACCATTTTAGTGAGTTGACCGGACCCTACAGGCCCCATTAAGGTAACCGCTTTGCCGTAACTCGCCATCACGGGAGCTACAGTTTCAAATACTTCAGGGGCACCCCCTGCCATAATTGTCAAAATACCATTTTCCGCGCCAGCCTGTCCACCTGATACCGGAGCATCTATAAAGCTAATTCCTGATGCAGATGCGACTTCTGCCATACTTCTCGCGATGTTTGCCGAAGCCGTTGTATGATCTACGAATACAGATCCAGGTTTCATGGCCGAAAATGCTCCTTCGTCACCACAGCAGATTTCTTCGACATCGTTGTCGTTTCCCACGCAAGCAAACACAACGTCTGCATTTGCAGCCGCTTTTGCCGGCGTTGTCGCGCTGGTTCCCGAGTGTTGCTCCAGCCATGCGTCCGATTTGGCAGAGGTGCGATTGAAAACGCACACATCATACCCATTTGACGCTAAATGTCCGGCCATTGGATAGCCCATTACTCCGAGACCGAGATATGCCGTTTTCAAGCCTTTGGATTCATTTGTTGAAGTCATTTTCCTGTCCTTTTGCCTAATCGATTCTTTGTTGACTTGTGTCAGCTCACACTATCTGAGCAGGAGCGTCATTATAGGACGGCGACTTTGTATGACATCGACTTTACTCTGTCAAATGTATTTCCAATTCCCCGCCATATGCGAACACAAAAGAATAATGCTGAACTGTTTAAGGTTTGCTGAATCCAACCAAATTATTGGATTCCGACTATAGCGCTCCGCACTAACCATCTTTTGATCATTTTGCGGGATTATTCAACTTCAAGAAACTTCACAACTCGATTCTCTTTATAATAAAAATTACTGCAATTCAATCCTGGGAACGCTAGGAATATATATTTGCGGTACACCCCACAATCCACCATCAAGCCTAGATAAGGATTCATTTGACTCGGATTTCTAGATCGAGTGTTTAATGACTTCAACAGCATGAAAATAACTCTCAATATTGACTGAAGAAATTGAACCAAATCCCACAAAACCAGATAACTGTAAGATTTGCAGAAACTGGCGATGCAAAATTCATCGCTGACTTCAACATCGCAATGGCTTGGGAGACTGAAAGAATTCGTCTTGATTCATCCGTCGTATTGCGAGGTGTTGAAGCGATATTTGAATACCCAAATTATGGATTCTATGTCGTGGCGATTATTGAAGGACGTATTGTCGGTTGTTTGATGATCACCTACGAATGGAGTGACTGGCGCAACGGTATACAATGGTGGCTTCAGAGCGTATATGTTGATTCTGAGTATCGTCGCATAGGCGTCTTCAACCGATTGTATGCATTTGTCAAGAAGCAGGCCTTGAGCAAAAAATATGTCACTGGCATCAGACTCTACGTAGACAAGAGTAATCAAAAGGCCATGACAACCTACAAGTCGCTTGGAATGCAGCCAACGAACTATCTCATATACGAAACATCTGTGCGAAATACGTAATTCAGCCGATAACAGCATTAATTGAATCTAAACAGGAGGCAAAAAATTGATAGGAAATGAAGTGGTAGTATTAGATGGAGTGAGAACTGGTATTGGTGACTATGGCGGTTCTCTGAAATCCTTTTCAGCTTGCGAATTAGGCGCAATTGCTGTTCGTGGCGTTCTTGATAAAACCGGCATCAACCCGGCTTCGGTAGGACACTGCGTAATCGGAAATGTTCTGCATTCAGATAAACGTGACATGTATATCTCAAGGTATGCCGCACTTGAAGGCGGATTGCCTGTTGAAACTCCAGCCCTGACCGTAAATCGGTTGTGCGGCAGCGGGTTGCAGGCGATCGTAAATGCGGCGCAGTATGTTCAGCTCGGTGAAGCGGATACAGTAATTGCCGGAGGTGCTGAATCAATGAGCGCAGCACCCTACTGGGCGACAGGCATGCGCTGGGGGCAACGCATGGGGCATGCCGAATTCGTCGACATCATGGTCGGTGCACTCAGCGACCCGTTCAACGACTGTCATATGGGTGTTACCGCTGAAAACATAGCGGAAAAGTGGAATATAGGACGTGACGAGCAGGATGAACTCGCAGTTGAGAGTCACAGGCGTGCGGCTCGGGCTGCCAAAGAAGGCAGATTCGACGATCAAATCGTTCCGATTGAAATCAAATCACGCAAGGGCACCACAGAATTCATTTCCGACGAGCATATTCGTCCGGATTGCAGTATGGAATCGCTTGGAAAAATGCGAGCCGTTTTCAAGAAGGACGGTTCAGTTACGGCAGGAAATGCTTCCGGAATCAATGACGCAGCTGCCGCCATCGTAATGATGGAAGCAGGAGCTGCGGAAAAAGCAGGCCATCAACCTATGGCAAGACTGCTGGGATATGCTCATTCAGGCGTGGAACCAGAATACATGGGAATTGGTCCAGTCCCGGCAATTCACAAGCTACTGGATAAAACCGGACTCAGTTTGGACGATATCGATGTCATCGAATTGAATGAAGCGTTTGCGGTACAAGCACTCGCAGTGATGAAAGATTTGGGACTGTCTTCTGACATCACCAATCCGAATGGAAGCGGAATTTCACTCGGCCATCCCATTGGTGCAACCGGTTGCATATTGACTGTAAAAGCGTTGCATGAACTTAAGCGTTGTGGTGGAAAAAAGGCTATCGTTTCCATGTGCATCGGTGGCGGGCAGGGAATTGCAGCTGCATTTGAACTTTTCTGAGTAATGTCTGTCTAATTGAAAAATTGAATTACCACAAATTCGGGGAGGGAAGGAGCCATTATTATCCAACAGAAACCTGATATTAGACCAAGTGAGATCACGCCTCAGAGCGTGTATCAGAATCGTCGTAAATTTCTGAAAACTGCCGCCGCACTCGCGATCGGTGGTTCTGTACCACTACTGTCTCTGGGATCAAGAGAGGCTGTGGCCGCAACCAAATTTGAAGATCTGATCAAGAGTCCATTCTCGACAGACGCTGAACTGACGGATTACGACGATGTCACCTCGTACAACAACTTCTATGAGTTTGGAACAGATAAGAGAAGTCCTTCAAAAGAAGCACACCGGCTGACTACGAGACCTTGGAGTCTGTCAGTTTCCGGTGAATGCGAGGCACCCAGGGACTGGGATATTGAAGATATTCTCAAAACGTTTCCTGCAGAAGAACGGATATACCGTCACCGATGCGTGGAAGCCTGGTCAATGGTGGTACCTTGGGTGGGATTTTCTCTAGGTGATTTCCTGAAAGTGCACAAACCCACGTCCAAAGCCAAGTACATTGAAATGTTGACGCTTGTTAATCCCGATGAAATGATCGGGCAAAGATCAGGGCTGTTTGGCTCTGTTTTGAATTGGCCATATCGCGAGGGACTGCGAATTGATGAAGCCATGAATCCGCTTGCAATATTCGCGATTGGATTGTACGGCGAGCACATGCCGAATCAAAACGGTGCTCCGATTCGACTTGTGGTTCCGTGGAAATACGGTTTCAAAGGCGTCAAATCAATCGTATCTGTCAAATTCACGGAAGAGCAGCCTTTCAACACATGGCAGGAGCAAGCACCGAATGAATATGGCTTCTACGCCAATGTAAATCCCAATGTGAATCATCCCAGATGGAGTCAGGCATCCGAACGACGTGTAGGAACTTTGTTCGGAAGGCATCCCACTTTGATGTTCAATGGCTACACGGAACAGGTAGCCCATCTTTATAGCGATTTGGATTTGACTGTCAACTTCTAATCTAATTCCGATTCAACTAAAATAGATTCGCGATTTCGGGGCTGCTTCCGAAATCGCGATTTCTTATTTGGTGGTGCTCCAACATGGCAAAGATTTCAGGAAGTCAATGGGGAAAGTGGATACGACGTTCAAAGCCGATTGTATTCGTTCTTTGTTTAGTTCCGATTACTTTATTAGTCGTGAGCATCGTAACCGGCAATATCAGTGCCGACCCCATAGAAGACATCACGAACGTCACTGGACAATGGGGAATTCGCCTGCTGCTTATCACACTTGCGATTACGCCTTTGCGTTCGATAACCGGCATCAACCAATTGATTCTGCTTCGAAGAATGCTGGGAGTTTTTTCCTTCTTCTACATCCTGCTTCATTTCCTGACTTGGCTCGTGATTGACAACTTTTTCGATATTCAAAGAATGATCGAAGATATCGTTGAGCGCTACTACATCCTATTTGGATCCGCAGCCTTCTTAATGCTTATTCCGCTCGCTGCAACTTCAACCAATCGCATGGTAAAGTGGTTGGGAGGCAAACGATGGGTGAAATTGCATAAACTAGTCTACCTGATCGGAATTCTCGGCGTCGTTCACTTTTACCTGCAAGTTAAAGCCGATATAACCCAGCCTGTCATTTATGGTGCAATTCTTGCTGTCTTACTTGGATTTCGTGTATTGAAAAAATATCGAAAACAACCATCTAAAAGATGACATGCCGGCGTTCAACAGCCGCACACCTCCTTCGACAATTGAATTAGCAGAAATTTCCAATGAATGGAATCGAACACATGGTCCAAACTGAGCCAGACGGTAAGCGTAGTATTTGGAAAACTCTGGGAATACTCGCTAGCTATCTGTGGGAGTTCCGTTGGAGAATTGGTATTGCACTGTTCTTTCTGATTCTCGCTAAAGTCACGGTTATTCTCGTACCAATCACGATTAAGAAAATCGTTGACTGGTTTTATGTACCACTAGATGTTGAAGCGATTCTGGTGGTTCCGATCTTTCTGATCGTAGCTTATGGATTGCTTAGATTGGCAAGCACTCTATTTGAGGAGCTCAGAAATGCCCTTTTTTCACGAGCATCACAAAGAGCCGTACGTAATGTAGGGCTCAAAGTATTTCAGCATCTTCATCGACTATCACATTCCTTTCATCAAAATCGTTCAACCGGCGGAATTTCTCGGGACATTGAGCGCGGCACGCGTGGAATCAACAACTTGCTGTGGTACATCGTTTTCAGCATAGTACCGACAGTATTTGAGATTGTAGTCATCTGCATCTTTCTGGCAATAAATTTTGAATTGAAATTTGTAGCTATTACAAGCGGCACAATTATTGCTTATTCATTGTTTACATACTACATCACGCGCTGGCGTACCAAGTTTCGGGTGCGCATGAATGCAGCCGAATCACGAGCCAACTCGGTAAGTGTGGATGCATTATTGAATTACGAAACGGTTAAATATTTCGGCAATGAAAACCATGAAACTGAGCGATTTGACTTGCACATACGAGAGTGGGAAAAACAGTCGGTAATCAGCGAACAGACTCTTGCCCTTCTCAACGTCGGACAAGGATTCATTATCGTCACAGGACTAATTGTGCTGTTGTACCTAGCTGCAGAGGGCATCGTCGCAGGTGTTTTGACGCTGGGCGATTTCATCATGTTGAACGCCTTTTTGATGCAGATGTACATACCGCTTCGGTTTTTGGGGACAACCTTTCGGGAAATCAATCACTCGCTCACGGACATGGAACGCATGTTCAACCTGCTGGATGTCACAGACATACTGCAAGAACCTGATAACGCTCCACCACTTTCAGCCAACGAAGCGAACATTCGATTTGAAAATGTCAGTTTCGGGTATTCAGAAGATCGTGTCATTCTAAAGAATCTAAGCTTTGAAATACCTTCCGGTAAAAAGGTCGCGGTTGTAGGTAAAAGCGGAGCCGGTAAATCTACCATCGTTCGACTTTTATTTCGATTCTATGACGTTACAGGCGGTGCAATTACCATTGACGGTCAAGATGTACGCGACATCAACCTAGATTCGCTGCATGCTGCAATTGGCGTGGTTCCTCAAGATACTGTGCTGTTCAATGACACAATCGAATACAACATTTGTTATGGACGCCCAGACTGCAATGAAGGTACATTCAATCAAGCTGTAGAGCAGTCCAATCTGAAAGAATTCGTAGAATCTCTGCCTCAAAAGTTTGAAACGATGGTCGGTGAACGCGGCTTGAAACTCTCTGGCGGAGAGAAGCAGCGAGTATCCATTGCCAGAACTATCTTGAAAGATCCTCCTATACTGATTTTGGATGAGGCAACTTCGTCACTAGACTCGAAATCAGAACTACACATCCAAAACGCGCTAGACCTTGTTGCACAGAATCGAACTACATTGGTTATCGCACATCGCCTGTCGACGATTTCTGATGCTGACTCAATTCTAGTTCTTGATGATGGCGAGATTGTCGAGCAGGGCACACACGCTGAGCTCCTGGCTAGGAACGGGCGTTTTGCCGAGATGTGGTGGCTACAGCAAGTTGAAGAGAAAGAGGCCGAGCTCGCAGAAATGGCTGCGAATACAGAACCGGTGCGTGCATGAAACTGTCTGGCGTCATACTGGACCTGGATGGTGTACTCATCGATACAGAATCGATATCCAAAAGAGCGTGGGTTCAAGCCGCTGAAGAGTTTGGATTCATTTTTTCAGATTCGCTGTATTCCAAAATAGCAGGTCGTTCCGTGTTATCCGCACGGCGAGAAATTGAGGAGGCAACAGAAGGTCTTATTGATCTTGAAAGCTATATGGAGCGCTCTACATTTCTCTACAACGAAGTAATGAATTGCAACGGCGTTCAGGTGATGATCGGAGTGCCGGAATTGCTTGAATTTCTCGATCAAGCAAACCTTAGTGCAGCGATTGCGACCTCAACTTCACGATTTCAAGCTGACAGAAAGCTCGACAGGTCAGGCTTGCAAGGCAAGATCAAAGTAATCGTGACGGGTGATCAAATCGAAAACGGTAAACCAGCCCCAGATCTATTTTTGCTGGCAGCTCAAAAAATTTCCACTCCGCCCGGTCAATGCGTTGTAATTGAAGATGCCGAAGCCGGCATCATTGGTGCAAAATCCGCAGGGATGATGCCCATCATGGTTCCGAGCACGATAGCCCCGTCAACCACCGTCAAAGAACTGTCGCATGCAATCGTTCCATCCCTGCATGAGGTGCTTGAGATAATTCGAGATCTCACTGAGTGACCGGCTCACAGTCACTCAAGCCAGAATTTCGCATTTCGAAACAGATTGAGCCAAGGGCTATCCTCGCCCCAGTTTTCTGGTGCCCAAGAATACTGAACAGTCCTGAATACTCTCTCAGGATGAGGCATCATCGCAGTAATTCGTCCGTCTGAATTCGTCACACCCGCTACTGCACTCTCCGAGCCATTGGGGTTATATGGGTATCTGTTTGTGACCTGTTCCTTGTTGTCAACATAGCGTAAGCAGATCTGACTATTGGATGCCAGACTCTTACTTGCGAATTTTTCCGAAAACTCTGCTCTGCCTTCGCCATGGGCTACTGCGATAGGTAGGAAAGTCTCCTGGAACCCAGCGGTCAATATTGAATTGCTGTCCGAAACTTCTACCATGACCAATCTTGCCTCAAACTGCTCAGACTGATTTCGAACAAATTGCGGCCAACCGGAAGTACCTGGAATAATTGACTTCAATTCAGCCATGACCTGACACCCGTTACAAACGCCCAGCGCAAACTTGGAAGTATCTGAGAAATATGACTCGAATGCATCCCTAATTTTGTTCTGATGGAGAATCGTAGCCGCCCATCCCTTTCCGGCACCCAATACATCTCCGAAAGAAAATCCTCCGCACATCACAATTCCGTTGAATCGATCAAGATTGGTTTCACTGTAGAGTAAATCTGCCATGACGACATCATAGGAATCGAAGCCGGCCCGATCGAAAGCGGCGGCCATCTCGATATGCCCATTCACGCCCTGCTCTCTTAAAATCGCAACTGCTGGACGAGATCCTGAGCTGATTTGGGAAACTGCTGGCTTTGTTGCAACCTCGACCAATTCTGATTTTGCGTTCCAAATACGTTGATATGAATCAGGGCTAAACTGTGTAAGACCTGGATCATCAAGCTCCTGAATGCGGTCATATTCCTGTTGAGCACAAACTGGATTGTCGCGCATAGATTGCATTTGCAAAGTCAATTCGGACCAGATTCCATGAAGTTCTGATCTTGGTTTCTGATAAACCAACTGATCCTCCACGTGAATCTTGATTTCATTCGTAGAAACTGGCATTCCAATGTTGTGTACAAGATGCTCGATTCCTTTCTGTTGAAAGGTTGTCCGTACTCGATTCAAGTTTCGTCTTTCAACCTGGACTACTGCACCCAGTTCTTCATTGAAAAAGAAATGAATTGGATCTACGTCATCGGGTATCCGTATGTTGAGGCCCATGCGACCCGCAAATGCCATTTCACACAAAGTGGTGAACAATCCGCCATCGGAACGATCGTGATAAGCGAGAATCTGTCCTTGATGAGTTAGATCGCCGATCGCTTCAAAGAATTTCCTCAGGTACGAAGGTACATTCAAATCGGGAACTGCCCCGTATAATTGATTATGCGTCTGATGCAGTGCCGACATACCCATTCGGTTTCTCCCATCACCGAGATCAATCAGCAACAGCTCAGTGTCCGGCTTGTTCTGCAACTGAGGGATCAATGAACTACGAACGTCTTCTACGGAAGTAAATGCGGTAACGATTAGGGATATTGGTGAAATTACTTGACATTTGGTTCCGTCAGGTTCATTCCATTCGGTGAACATCGACAACGAATCTTTGCCAACAGGAATCGATAGGCCTAACTCCCTGCACAAGTCCAGAGCTACGCTGCGAACCGATTCATAAAGCGCTGCGGCTTCTCCTTCCACACCAGCGGCTGCCATCCAATTCGCACACAACTTTACGTTCTGTAACAGCCCAACAGGTGCGGACCTCAAATTAGTCAGCGCTTCTCCAATCGCCATGCGTGCACTTGCAGGTGCATCTGTAACTGCGATTGGTGTACGCTCACCAACAGCCATGGCTTCACCGGTAAAAGAATTGAACCCAGATAACGTCACTGCTGAATCTCCAACAGGGACCTGCCACGGACCAACCATCTGATCCCGATGTATCAAACCTGATACTGTTCGATCTCCGATCGTTATCAGAAATGACTTGTCACTGACACTGGGAAAGCGCAATACTCGCCTCACACAATCTTCGAATTCCAATTCACTGAGCCTTGATTCTTCCTGAAGGTATTGCTTACGGCAATCCTCTCGTTGCGTTTGAAGAAATCCGCCCATTAAGAATTTCATATCGATATCTATCGATTTTGTCTCTAAATACGTATCTGAATCACATTCACTGACTTGCAGCTGGCTATCTGCAGACACTGTGCCAACTACCGCGAAAGGACAATGCTCTCTTTCACAAATTTGAGAAAATACCGCCAGTTGCTCTTGCGCTATGGATAGTACGTAGCGTTCCTGCGCTTCATTGCACCAAATTTCCATTGGCGACATTGCAGGGTCATCATTTGGAATCTTGCCCAAATCAATACGAGCACCAAGGCCTGCAGCATGCACGATTTCGGGTAGTGCATTGGACAGGCCTCCAGCACCTACATCGTGTATGGAAAGTATTGGACTGGCTTCACCCAAATCGCAACAACGATCAATGACTTCCTGACAGCGGCGCTGCATTTCCGGGTTGCTCCTTTGTACTGAAGCAAAATCCAATTCTTCCCCGGATCGTCCCTGCCCTAGACTCGATGCGGCTCCACCCCCCAGTCCGATTAACATGGAAGGCCCTCCAATAACGACCAATAGATTCCCCGGAAGGAGCTGTTTCTTTTTAATATGCGAAGGGCGAATATTTCCTATTCCACCGGCAAACATGATTGGTTTGTGGAAGCCATACCAGGAAGTTCTATTCCGGTTTGATATTTCAAAAGTTCGAAAGTATCCGCCGATGTTTGGCCGGCCGAACTCATTATTGAAAGATGCTGACCCGATAGGTGCTTCAAGCATGATCTGAAGTGGAGATGAAATGCGTCGAGGAATTTTTTCAGCCTCTTCCCAAGGTTGAAGCCAATGCGGGACTCGTAAATTCGAAACGGAGAATCCGCACAGTCCAGCTTTCGGTTTTCCACCGATGCCAGTTGCACCTTCGTCACGAATTTCGCCTCCCGCTCCAGTCGCCGCCCCTGGAAAAGGTGAAATTGCAGTAGGATGATTGTGCGTTTCTGCTTTGTATATGATATGAACCGGCTCCGGAGCGAACTGATATCTTCGATCCAAAAGAAAAGGCGCAAACTTTGTAGATGGATTGCCTTCGATTACCGATGCGTTATCATCGTATGCAACCAGAGTTCCTGATGGGTTCAATCGATGTGTTTCTCGTATCATTGAGAACATGGAATCCGGATAATTTACACCGTCAAATTTCCAGCTGGCATTGAATAGTTTGTGTCGGCAATGCTCCGAATTGACTTGTGAAAACATCATGAGTTCGGCGTCGGTAGGATTACGACATTCCGATTTGAACCACTTGTAAATGTAGTTCAACTCCGATTTTGAAAGCGCCAACCCTAATTGTTCGTTTGCATTCTCAAGCGCTTCGATACCGGATGACAGAATGGCTATTTCCTGTAGCTGTCGAGGCTCACTTCGGCCAAAAATCAATTCTATCTGACCAATCTCAGTCACAATTGACTCAACCATTCGATCATGCAAATAGGGCCAGAGCAGTTGTGTACGGCTTTCATCCATCGGCACAGTGGATTGAACAGTCCAGATTGTGCCTCTTTCAATTCGAAAGATTTCTTCAAACCCACATCTTCGAACGATTTCGGTTGCTTTAGAGCACCACGCTGAAATCGTCCCAAATCTTGGCACGACCAAAACTGACTGATTATCCAGTTCGTCGACTGCGAGTTTGGAAATTCCGCTGATCAGGCTGAGCAGCCCACTCGATTTCCTATTGGAGATAGGGGTTTGCGAATGGATGAAGAAACAAAAGTCAGCCCTGATTGACTCAAACTCAGGCAGTTGCGGACGAATGACCGCTTCCAATTGCCGAATCTTGAAATCGGATTGTGCCTTCGGCCCCTTCACACACAGGATATGCGCTACCGGGTAAACGTCGACACGATCATTCATCGCTTACAGTAGATACCCTGAATACCCAATGAACTTCAAATTTCAATTGGGGCACATTAGCCCAATATTTAAGAGAATACTGGAATTTAGTTATGGAATGGCAAATCCTAATCGACCAGCTGCAATCTCGTAAGATTCGACTACATCTCCCAGCCCTTGCCGAAATCGGTCTTTATCAAGCTTTTCTTTTGTTTCCAGGTCCCAAAGCCTGCAACCATCCGGAGTGAATTCGTCACCAAGCAGCAGTCGTTTTTCATATCTCCCGAATTCAAGTTTGAAGTCGACAAGAATGATTCCTGCATCGCGAAAGAGAGGAATCAGAACCGAATTGGTGGCAAACGTCAAATGCTTCATCTGTTCTATTTCCTCATTTGTCGCCCAGCCGAAAGACCGAATGTGATATTCATTGATCATCGGGTCGTGAAGCTCATCATTCTTGAGAAAAAACTCAAAAGTTGGAATCTCAAGCTCCATTCCATCCTGCACCCCGAGTCGCCTGCATATTGATCCGGTTGCGATGTTTCGAACTACACACTCAACGGGAATCATGTCCAAATGCTTTACCAGCGATTGGTTGTCACCTACTACTCGATCGTAATGCGTGCTGATTCCTGCGCTCTCAAGTTTTTTCATAATGAAAGCGTTAAAGTGATTGTTCACCTTTCCCTTGCGACTCAGCGCTTGGGTTTTTCGCCCGTCAAATGCAGATGTGTCGTCTCTAAACTCCATCAATAGACGACCTTCATCTTCTGTTCGATAAATGGATTTTGCTTTTCCTGTATAGAGTAGTGTTCCGGGCTTCATTATTTAATCAATTGGGGTTTTCAGTCGTTGCAGTGGGTATGGGTAAAAGTATACTCGTAGTGGCTTTGAGATTGATTGGAAAAACCGCCTTTGCGGGAGCGGGAGGAGAAGATAAAGGTGTCATGTGCCCGAAAATTGATGAAGAAAGGGCTTGAGATTAGAACTGCCCTAGCGAGTCTTCGAAGTGGATATATGCTGGAAAGCAAAGGATGTGCATGTATATCTATCGCACGGCGGCAGTCAACGGTGTCCGAAGTGTGGCGAGGTGTGTTCGGGTGCTAACCAAGCGCTTGCGGGCGCCTTAATGCAACGCTCCGGCGAGGCGCGGTTGCTGAGTGTGTCAGTGTTAATTGAAAAGTGACCAAAGTGCCAAACGAAAAGTGATTCAAAGGTGATGACTGCTCAAGAGCCTGCTCATTTTATACCCTCTTCCCCGAGTAGTCATGTCAATTTGACAGCACCCGTCCCTGATGGAGTTCATCTAGAAAGTATTCATAGTTCAGCACCTCGATTCCATCAACCACCCGGTTGGCCGGTTCCATACTTACGATGATTGATCTTCGAGGTCGAAATTCTTCTTTAAAAGCTTTCATTGCTCGTAGGTCTCCAGAGCGAATTCGATTTTTAGCTTCAATGGCGATTGCCCCGTTTCCTAAAACAAAATCAACTTCGAGACCATGTTTCGTCCGCCAATACTCAATGCGATCAACCGACTCCTGATATCCTCTCGCTGCGATCAATTCAAGAAATATGAAGTGCTCAAAACTTCTGCCAAATTCTCTACCGCGTGTATGAGCAATTGAATTACCGCAGATATGGTTGGCGATACCAATATCGAATAAATAAAACTTGGGAGCGCTTGAAATTGCCTGACGCGTTCCGCGTTTTCTGAACGGATTGACAAAATAGCCGATTAGCGTATCGGCCAGAATCTCAAAATAGGTACGAACCGTCTTTGCATCAATTGCACAATCACGGGCAATCGACGAGTAGTTCAACATCTCGCCATGACAGTGTGACAGCGCATCGAAGAATCGTAAGAATCCGGCACTGTTTCGTACAAGTGCTTCGTTGAATATCTCCTGAGTCAAATAGTCTCGAACATAAGCGTCCAGTGAACGACACTGGTCTGGCTTCGCATAGAGTCCTGGCAATAAACCTGTAGACATCGCAACCAGCAAATCAAATTTCGGCACCTCACTCCACGATAGAGGATAAAGCTCCAATCTCCAGGCCCGCCCGCCGAGAAGATTGACACCGCTCTGATTCAGTTTCCGTGCACTGGACCCGCAAAGAATGAAACTGTAACCATATGATTCGATAAGCCGATGCACTTCGTTGAGCAGATTTGGGACTTTCTGCACTTCATCAATGATTACAGGTTGAGTCAAATCTGCAGAATCAAAACTCTGTAATTCGTCGCCGAGCAATCGCGGTCGAGACAAGAAGCGTATCATTACATCGCTGTCAAGCAGGTCGTAGAAAACGCTCATCGGAAACTGTTTACGAAGCAACGTCGATTTTCCGGTCTGACGCGCCCCCCAAAGAAATGCCGACCTGCCCGGCGGCAGTGTAATCTTTAGCCGTCTTTCGTACTGATAAGGTAGCATATACTTAATTAGTTGAACTAATCAGGAATTATATCCATTGAATCTGAAAAATCAAAACCTACACCTATAAGAATCCGTATGAGTCATCAGGTTGTTGTGCCGGTCGGTTTCCATTTTGGAACTTGGCACGGTGTTGGAGCATCCAGTGTGGAAAATTACTTGATAAAGTTTTGTCGCAGAAGACAACAACTGTATAGGGCGTCAATCAGGATTATTCTGAATTCGGAAAATTCAGGATAAGACAAGGTTTCACGTCCTGAAACGCAGTGAGGACGAAGTCCAAACGGAGTTTCAGGACGCGCGTCCGAAAGAATTTTCGACCCTCTGAATTCCTGACTTGACGTTTGCGACGGTTCCGGCACTAGACTTGTATTTACGCAGCCATGCGGGGTGCAAGATGCCAGGATGCGAGGTAATTGATTATCAAGTGAGAAAATTCATGAAACTAAAGCAAACTCATTCGATTGAGAAAGTGGCTGTGAAATCTGGATTCAGCCGCGATTCCGGTTATCGAATCAACAAGGATAGTCGGCTTCCGTCTCACAAAACCAAAGTGCCCCGTGGTCGTCGCCGGGCGGATCCATTGGCAGGCGGACTCGCCGCGAAAACCTGATTTTTTCGCCGTGCGTCTGCACGTCCAGAGTAACGCTCCTGCGCCTACTTCTGGACTTAGCCGGACGCACCGCTGGAAGTCATTTTTGACTTTCATTTCCGGCGAGACCAACGAGCGCAAACAATTTGTAGAATCGAGTTGAGGATGTCGAACCAATCTAAAATTGGTTGTGCATCAAATATAATTAACGTATGTCAGTACAACTTATCCAACGTGGACATTTGGACTAAATAAGAAAGCAAAAAAGACAAGTAAAACAAAAGTAATTAGATATTACATCATGTCAACTATCCCAGTCTTAAAACCTAGAGAAGTCATCCGAAGATTGAAGAAACTGGGGTTTGAAGAAATACGGCAAACAGGGTTGCATAAACAGTTTCGTCACCCGGACGGACGAAGGACTACGGTGCCAGTACATCCAAAGGATATATCACCTATTTTACTTAAAGAAATAGCGTCGAATGTTGGTATGACATCAAGCGAATTCACTCGCTTCAAGTGAACTTTATCTTATAGGGATACAGTTCTACAACATATATTTGTAGAACTGTTTAATGGCCCTGGTGGATTTACAACGATAGCAGTTAGGCGCTTGGACGCGCTTCGACAACAATCCGACGTGCGCCAACATACTTCGATGTTAACTCGGGATTGCCATCCTCAAGAAGCATTGTGATGACTTCCTTCAGATTTTCTCTCAACTCTTGGATTGTTTGGGCTTGGCTGTGTGCACCTGGGAAACCGGGTACGCGCCCTACATAATCACCAGTAACGGGACAGCGTTCAATAACGGCCGTGTAGGTTTGTGATCGATTCATTCATAGTTTCTCATTTCTTGTCTTGGTTTTTCAATATCTGAAACATTGTGTCAATTAACTGTCATTATATGTAACCAATTATAGGGCGTCAATTGGGATAAG
Organism: Arenicellales bacterium; assembly: GCA_965219265.1. Classification (GTDB taxonomy): domain Bacteria; phylum Pseudomonadota; class Gammaproteobacteria; order Arenicellales; family JAJDZL01; genus JAJDZL01. The sequence goes on along the minus strand of OZ244730.1, from coordinate 1,050,993 downwards.
ACTCAGCGACATTCAGGTAAAATGCCGACTGGCGAACTTGGGGCGCTCCGCGTAGTCAGTCATTCCTAGCGAACTAAAAAGGAAGTTGAAAGAAATTCAGAATTGAGAATCTGTCTACAGCACACCAGTCGTGACCATGGCTGCTCGTACAGGATCCTGTGCCTCATCAGAAAGAGGAACTAACGGGAGTCTCAGACTATTCTGAATGAAACCTTGTTGCGCCACACCCCACTTCGCAGGGATTGGATTTGATTCGATGAACATCGCCTCATGCAGCGGCATCAACTTGTCATTCAGCTCAACCGCTAGATCTGTGTTGCCAGCTACAGCTGCCGTACACATCTCGTGCATCAGTTTGGGTGCGACATTCGCTGTAACAGAAATCGTGCCCTTTGCCCCTGCCAGCATCAGATCCATGGCCGCAGTGTCCTGACCTGAGTAAGACACGAAGCCGTCTGCCGACTGTTCCATCAACTTTCGGCCACGTTCTATATCGGCAGTCGCGTCCTTGATGCCGATGATATTGTCAACATGGCTCAGGCGAATCGCCGTACTATTGTGCAAGTCTACTGAGGTACGGCCCGGAACGTTATAGAGTATCTGCGGGATGGGGACAGATTCCGCGATCAGTTTGAAATGCTGGTACAGACCTTCCTGAGTCGGCTTGTTGTAATAGGGAACAACCAATAGGCAGGCATCGGCACCGAGTTCGTGTGCTGCTTTTGTCAATTCCAGCGCTTCTGCAGTGCTATTTGAACCGGTCCCTGCAATTACTGGAATTCGGCCATTTACGCATTGAATCGTTTTCTCAATCATCACTCGGTGTTCATCATGGCTGAGCGTGGCTGATTCACCAGTTGTACCGACTGATATGACGCCATCCGTTCCCGCTTCGATGTGATGTTCAATTAATCCCGCGAGGGAACCCAAATCTACCGATCCATCCTCATGCATCGGTGTTACGATCGCAACTAAACTACCTGTGATCATGGAAAAGCTCCAAAAGAATAAACCGAGTCCACTGTTACCAAATTACATTGAAAAATTGCATGCAAACTTAAATAAAGAGAAGATTGCAGAATGAATATACCGATATTCCAAGCCTTGTAAATACGAATCACACAGTGGGCACTGTAAGGTTGTGCTATCTAGCTGTGGCTGCAAATTGAGCCTCTACAACCGAAAGTAATCGAATAGTAAATTATTCTCAAATTATGTGTGAAATCCAACTCATTGTCAAAATTTTCAACCCGCCCCTCATAGTGAATTCCAATCTAGGAATGAGCCTAAAATTCAACCTCTTCCAAGAAAAATTTTTCAACCGTACGAAATAACATTGATTGCGAAATGGTTACACAAGCGTGTGGCGAATTCATCTTCCGCGTCAAAGAAAGTTCTTATAAAACACTTTTCAGTTATCTGGATGGCGTTACGTAACCAACCCGCGGACATCAGTAGGATCCACCGTCGTCATAAGCCGCTGCCTTCTGCATTCGTGTTCTGGATCAGGAAATGCTGGTTGCAATGATAAATAAATTTGACAAGTCAATCCATATCAGAACTGCTGATTGAAGAAATGGGGACTTCGGATTGGAATTGGATAGAATATAGACAAAATACTTGATAAGCTATTTTTGAGGTGTAGAGAACACACGATGGAAGACATTCTATCCACGGAGAAAACCTACTTGAAGGACAATCACGAGGAACTCTTGAAAGAGTACCCTGGCAAGTACTTGTTGATTAAAGGGGAAAGTGTCCATGGCGCTTATGAAACTCTTGAAGAAGGCGTAACCGAGGGTGCTAGATTATTTGGCACGGATCCATTTTTAGTACGTTCAGTGTTGCGGCCTTACGATTCAGAGGGCCCAAGCATTCCCGCCCTGGCTGTAGGAGTTCCGCTCGTTGCCAACTCTTAGTATACGTGTCCAATCAGAGAGGAATGGTGGGCATTGGGTACTCCATTTTTTGTGGTTTGGATTGGGTGCGGACGTCCCCACAATTTCAACGCAGCTACTCGCTGACAATTTCCGGTCGGAAATGGCCGAGTTCCTAACTGACCAGCGTCATGCGCATTTCACGAGTGTAAACTGCAGGAGTCAAACCATGATGAAATACAAAGGCTACACAGCTGAGGTTGAATTCGATGAATCTGTCGGTCGCCTTCACGGACGTGTCGTTAATTGCGCTCCCTACCCAATCGCAACTTTCGAGGCTACTGATGTTGATGGAATTCGGCACGAGTTCCACCGTTCCATTAACGAATACCTCAAGTCCTGCCAGGAAGATGGGATCGAACCTAGGAGGTCGTACTGAGACAAACTGAATGTCCGCCTTGGACCGGACCTGCATCAACGCGTTGCGCACTCAGCGGCAGAAAGCCGACTGAGTTTGAACAGCTGGCTCGTACAGGCTCTGGAACAAAATGTATCTGAATGAGCGAAAACCTGTCTGATTGTTTATTCTTACGTAAATGATGAGATGGTCTTGCTTCGCATCTCATTAGCCTCAAATACTGATATATTGACACCCGCTTCAATCCAGGAAATGGTTTATGGGAAACAGACTTTCAAAAATTTACACCAGAAAAGGTGATGACGGAACAACAGGGCTTGGAGACGGCAGCCGGACTTCCAAAGACTCCCCTAGAGTCGACGCCATGGGCGACATTGATGAATTGAACAGTTGCATAGGCGTCATGCTGACCCACGACGTACCAGAAGAAATCCAATCCTGCCTTTCAAGTGTTCAACATACTTTATTCGATATCGGCGGAGAGTTGAGTATTCCAGGACTGGTTCTTGTCAAGGATGATCGAGTTACGTTTCTCGAACAAAATCTCGACCAGTTCAACAGTGAGCTTGCTCCTCTCAAAGAGTTTATCCTGCCTGGCGGCACTCCCGCGGCAGCAATGGGACACATTGCGCGCAGTGTCTGTAGACGTGCCGAACGTAAAATTCACACGTTGGCTAAATCAGAAGATGTATCAGAAATATCTCGTAAGTATTTGAATCGACTGTCTGATCTTCTCTTTGTCATATCCCGGTATATCAATCTTGAAGCTGGTGGCAAAGATGTCTTGTGGCAACACGACAGAACCAAAAAACCGAAGTAAGTCTACATAACGATTACTTCTAACACGCTCTGATTACCGCACTCTAGACCATTCAAAATTGGGGCCTGGGTCGGTTTTTCTTTTTGGAGCAATTTGCGAGTGGCCAAATATTCTGGAACGGTTGATTTGTGGATATTCGGCAACCAGCAATTCAATTAATTCATCCAGTGCAGCATATTGACCTTCTTCGAAGGTATCTTCATCACATCCTTCCAGTTCTATCCCGATAGAAAAGTTATTTACATTCTCTCGCCCCAGGCAAAACGACTCACCAGCGTGCCAAGCACGCTCGTTCAAAGACACAAACTGAATCACTTCACCATTTCTGTGAATCAGCAAATGTGCGGAAACTTTGAGATTCTTCAGGTCATGAAAATATGAATGCGCACTGCAATCCAGTTTGTTGCAGAATAGCTCCTCAATTTCACTACCACCATATTGGCCAGGAGGCAGACTGATTGAATGTATGATGAGTGCTTCGGGTTGAACACTCAATGGACGACTATCACAGTTGGGGGATGGGACCTGCTTCACTCCCTCAATAATTCCACTAGACAAGTCAATATTCATGTAACGCTCTGCAAAGAATTCACAACCACATTGTACAAATTGCCGACAGAGAAATGCCCTGTGACTTCAATCGGCAGTTCTACCGATTGTCTATAATTTCCGCATGATAAAGAGTCCTTGCAAAAATGAATGAGATAGCAATACAAAATCAGACGCCTAGACGCTGGCAGTTTTGGATCGATCGCGGTGGAACATTTACTGACATTGTAGCCAGCAATCCGAATGGTTCGCTCGTCACCCACAAACTGTTGTCTGACAACCCTGAGCGCTATAGGGACGCAGCGATTCAGGGAATTCGGGAGATACTGAATTCTTCTGCAACCGAACTTGGACCGGAGTTGATCAGTGCCATAAAAATGGGTACAACGGTTGCCACCAATGCTTTGCTGGAACGCAATGGCAATCCATGCGTGCTGATTACAACAAAAGGATTTCATGATGCCCTGCGCATTGGATATCAGACACGCCCGGATTTGTTTTCAAGACAAATCGTGTTACCGGACCTTCTCTATGAAAAAGTCATTGAAATTGACCAGCGTCACAGTGCCCATGGAGAAGTATTGAGAGAGCTCGATTACGATGCCGCATACGAAAGCCTAAAGAATGTCTATGATTCCGGAATTCACGCATGTGCCATCGTGTTCATGCATGGTTACCGATTTCACGAACACGAAAAAATCGTCGCACAAATCTCCCGTAAGATTGGCTACACGCAGATTTCGACTTCGCATGAAACCAGCCCGCTCATGAAACTTGTCGGACGCGGTGACACTACCGTAGTCGACGCCTATCTGTCGCCTGTATTACGCCGTTATGTCGATCAGGTTGCCAGTGAACTGAAAGGCGTGAGGCTTATGTTCATGCAATCCAACGGAGGTCTGACGGACGCCTATCGATTTCAAGGCAAAGACAGCATTCTATCCGGCCCGGCAGGAGGAATAGTCGGTGCAGTGGAAACCAGCAGAATTGCTGGATTCGATAAGATTATTTCATTCGACATGGGCGGAACGTCTACCGATGTTTCTCACTATGCGGGCGAGTACGAACGTGCCTATGATACTTTCGTGGCAGGCGTGAGAATTCGTTCGCCAATCATGCGCATACACACTGTCGCTGCAGGTGGTGGTTCCATATTGAAATTTGACGGACTGAAGTATCGGGTTGGCCCTGATTCAGCCGGTGCCAATCCAGGCCCGGCCTGCTATCGACGAAACGGTCCCCTCACCATTACTGACTGTAATCTGATTTTAGGTCGACTGCAGCCAGAGTATTTTCCAAAGATATTCGGTTTGAACGGAAATCAGCCGATTGACAGTGAAATTGTTCGCCTTAAATTCGAAGAAATGGCGGATGCCATACGACAAGCGACGGGCGATGACCGCTCACCCCATGGGGTTGCTGAAGGCTTTCTGAAGATTGCAGTCGACAACATGGCGAATGCAATTAAGAAGATTTCTGTGCAACGCGGATATGACATTACAGAATATACGCTCTGCAGTTTTGGAGGCGCTGGAGGTCAACATGCATGTCTGGTGGCGGATGCCCTAGGTATTGAAACAGTATTCATTCATCCTTACGCAGGGGTGCTTTCCGCATATGGGATCGGTCTCGCTGACGTTCGTGCCATATATGAAGAAGCAGTGGAAGGCGAACTTTCAAATGAACTCATCTCATCCTTAAATGAGCGTTATGCAAAACTTGCAGAAAAGGCAAAGAAAGATGTTCAAGATCAAGATATTCAAGATCAAAGCATCTCTACACAAAAAAGAGTACATGTGCGATATGACGGTACTGATTCCGCAATAATTGTTGATGCAGGAAACAGCGATGTAGTTCGTCGACAGTTTGAAGAATTGCATAAGCAGAGATTTGGCTTCATCATGCCTGAAAAAGCAGTCATCGTCGAAGCCATTGCAGTAGAAGCGATTGGCGAAACCGAAATGCATGAAGAACTGAAACAGGAAAAATCAACCCGGAAATCTCCATTGAAGCCAGTTAAAGAGGCTCAGATGTATTTTGCGAACGATTTTCATCAAGGCAAAGTTTACATTCGAGAGGATCTTCAGCCCGGGGATCGTATTCAAGGGCCGGCAATCGTGATCGAATCTACAGGAACAACAGTTGTAGAACAAGACTGGGAACTTGAGACAACAAGCTATAACCATCTGATTCTGACTCGAACGGTACCTCGCCCGACTCGACGAGTCGTAGGCACTGATGCAGACCCTGTCATGCTCGAAGTTTTCAACAATCTTTTCATGTCCATTGCAGAACAAATGGGGGCATCACTCGAAAACTCGGCATATTCAGTGAACATCAAAGAGCGACTTGATTTCTCTTGTGCGATTTTTGACTCAGAAGGTGATCTGGTAGCCAACGCTCCGCACATGCCGGTACATCTTGGTTCCATGAGCGAATCCGTGAAAATTGTCATCCGTAATCGATATGGAACAATGAAGCAAGGGGATTCCTATATTTTGAATAATCCATACAACGGCGGGACTCATTTACCGGATATTACTGTCATCACCCCTGTTTTCGAACAATCGAAAGGCTTCATCCTGTTTTATGTCGCCTCTCGAGGGCATCATGCTGATGTCGGTGGAATCACGCCGGGGTCCATGCCGCCTGACAGCCATGTAATTGAAGAAGAAGGGGTTCTGATCGATGACGTTCAACTCATCCGCGAAGGCGAATTTCTCGAAACTGAAATTCGTGGTTTGCTTGAAGGCGCCACCTACCCTGTGCGGAACATCGAGCAAAATCTGGCTGATATTCGTGCGCAGGTAGCTGCCAATGAGAAAGGCGTCCAAGAACTGAAATCGATGGTGGACCATTTCGGACTGGATGTAGTCGTCGCCTACATGCAACATGTGCAGGACAATGCCGAAGGTGCTGTAAAACGAGTTCTTGGGGCGCTTAAGAATGGTCACTTCAAATACGAAATGGATGATGGTAGTGTGATTGAAGTTACCATTTCGATCAATAACGATGAGCAAACAGCGGTTGTAGACTTCACCGGAACATCTCCCCAGAGAGAAAGCAATTTCAATGCACCTTCTTCCGTAGCAAGAGCGGCAGTCATGTATGTATTTCGCACTCTGGTTGACGATGTGATCCCCATGAATGAAGGGTGTCTGAAACCGATTGAGATTATTATTCCTGACGGTTGTATGCTGAAACCGGTTTATCCTGCTGCTGTCGTTGCAGGAAATGTAGAAACCTCACAGTACATTACAGATACGCTATACGGCGCTATGGGCGTTCTCGCAGCGGCACAGGGTACGATGAACAACTTTACCTTCGGCAATGAAAAGTATCAGTACTACGAGACGATTTGCGGTGGCTCTGGGGCTGGTCCGGATTTCGACGGTTGCGATGCTGTTCACACGCACATGACTAATGCAAAGCTAACGGATCCAGAAGTTCTGGAATGGCGGTTTCCAGTCAGATTGGAGAGTTTTTCAATTCGACACGGAAGCGGCGGAAACGGCAAATATCAGGGCGGAAATGGAACGGTACGAAAAGTTCGTTTTCTGGAACCGATGACCGCAGCGATTCTGTCAGGTCACAGAAGAGTGCCGCCGTATGGCTTAGCTGGAGGCGACCCAGGTCAAACTGGTAGGAACAGCATTATTCGATCAGATGGCAGTCTAGAAAGCATGAAATCTACTGATCGAACGGAGATGGGAATCGACGACATCTTTGTCATTGAAACTCCAGGGGGTGGCGGATTTGGAAGCTCAACCTAATCCATCACACTACAACCAATACTATCTTAAATTCAACGTTTAAATTTGATTTCATACGTTGGTATTACTGACCTCCCCCAGTAAATTTAGACCACCAAATGTGTTAGGGTCTCAGTCAGGAGATCTTGACCATGAAGAATTTCAATGAAGAGAAAATCATCAAAGTACTACAGGAGGCGGAAGGCGACATCATGGTCCGAAATGTCTGCAGGAAACACCAGATCACCGAACAGACTTTCTATCGCTGGCGGAACAAATTTGCAGCATACGGGTCGGAAAATGCGACTGGGGAGTTTGCCAACGAGCGTAGTTGGTTAAACAAATCTGGGTTTCGGGCAGCGGTTAAGGATGGACACGCTAAATTTGATGTTGCTATGTGAACACGTCTATGTTGAATCAAACTTCGTGCTTGAATTTGCCTTTCTTCAAGAGCAATGCTTGAGCTGTGAATAAATTCTGAGTCTGTGCAAAGCGCGTCGCATACAACTCCTAATCCCTGCCTATTCCTTGGCTAAACTCTACGAAACCCTCACGAGACGGCAGAAGTGCCGCAAAAGAACAAAGGAAGAAATTGACACCGAACTTTAGTAGATTGCCCGAACATCAGCCTATGTAGACCGACTCGGGGATCTCCATGACTTGACCGCGTTGCTGATTAAATTAGCTGACGAAGAAGAGATGTGTCTTGAGGATGTACGTTCCTGCCTAATGAGGAAAACCGAGGTAATACCGCTTGATGCATCTGTCGTATCAGTCGCTGCAATCCAATATCAACCGACTCATGGATTTTCACCGCAAGACGCACACGTTTATTCCTCTGTTCTTTCCCATATTGAGCGAGTTAGCGCTCCTCAAAGCTACTTCTTGAACAGGAATCCGAGGATTTTGAAAATTAAATTGTTGTAGAACAACTTAACGGCTATGATTGCAAATTGCTGCCCCGATTTGACTCCGGCCACGATTTCATTTTCAACGCGATGCGCTGACACTTCCTAACGATTCCGGACAGAAATGTACGAGTTCCTCCCACCCGCCATTACCGACAGGCACTCCCAATTAATATCCACGCCCTAAAAACACTCTCCAATTGCAGCAATGATGCCTTTTTTTCGCGGAGGTATCTATATCTATTTCAATAAAATGTGGCTGAAAAAGGACTACAGCGCCTATCTCTCACACTTGGTCGGCATTGTTGGTTGTCTTTCTGTGATACAATATTTTGGCAAACGTACCAAGCAATTGACGGAGAATAATGAGATGCTAAAAAGTAAACGAGAATTGTTAATTACACTTATTGGCCTTGTTGGGATGGTACTAACAGGTGTATTTACCAATTGGGAAGATACTTTTGCAGATACTATAACAGTAGAATATGAAAACTATATTCCAACGGGTAAGTTTGAAACAGAATTGAGATATTATTTTGATATTATTGGTCAAAGAGAAACATTTGAAGAAATTCTGAATGTGAGTACTGAACAACTCAAATATTCACTCAAAGCGATAATGACTGAAGAAGATTATGCCGACATTTCTAAAGAAATTGATGACATATTTAATGTTGCAAAGGAAGAAGCCATAACTTTTGAAGAAATTATAGAAGCGTATCTGCCAGTGTACGAAAATATCTATACTATCAAAGAAATACAGCATTTGAACAGATTCTTTTCAACTGAAATTATGCAAAATTTCATAGAAAAAGATTCCTTAGTTTTGCAACAATCTATACCGATAAACAACAAATTGATGCAAGAATTCCTAAATCGATATATTGGGAGAGTGAAATCAGAGTTAATCCATATTGATGGAATGCAATCGTCAATAGAGATGCTAGAAGCCTGGCAGAAGTCCATAAAATGAGATAGTTCGTAGTTCTTCCTCAATGCCGTTGTTTGACGGTATCGGTGGCGAAAGCTGAAACAATGCCAATTTTCTCACCAGCGATATCCAGTACATAATTTGTCTCCAACAAGATCTTGCGGGTTGCCCGTAATGACAGGAATACTAACACTTTCAATAAACGTGGCCAATCCTTGAGGGCCATCATTAATTTCATGGTTACCGACGGCCATCGCGTAAATGTCAACGGCTTCCATGAATTCCGCAGCTGCAGCATCTTGTAGGTGGTACACATAAGCGACCCTTGGAATTGGTCACCTTGAGTCGAAGACAATGACATTTCTACCAGTAGCTTGCAGGCCACTGCGAAGCTCATTCCAAATTACCTCCAAAGACGAGCCTAAGTTATGGTATATGTCAGTGTCGAATATTCTTTCAACCCAAAGTACGCCGAGAGTTATCTGGCGGAATTTGAGTACCGAATCAACTGCCGTCATAGCTTGTCATACCTGATTCTCCATCTCGCTTGGGGCACGTTGAGAACAACGCCCATGCCCGCGAATAACTCCTGAAACTCGGCTTAACATAAGTGGTAATTAGAAAATACTATGGCTCTCTTTCACCCAATCTCAATTGCGTAGTATTTTTACAAAATCGATACGCAGCAGCACCAAAGCACAATTTTTGGAACATAGGGGTGAAAAGAACGGAATACTATAATTTCAATCGTTAAATAAACTGTAAGATTTGCTGCCAATACTTTGTTCACGTGTGGCTTTAGTATTCGTCTAGAATTCCGTCAATCCGAAACTCCAAATTCATAGTCCTAATTTCTGTTCAGATTCGCTAAATTTAACACTACGGACTGGCATTTATTCTGGCATTACATAAAAAGATGCCTTCAAGCGGAACACTTTACTCTGTTAAAACAATATAATGTAGGAGTTATTATTGAACATCGTAACTACAGTTTCTACTGTTTTTGTTAATTTCATACTCGTGGAGCCCGGAGAATGACTCAACTACCAAATGGCAAATACACATGGCCAGTTAATCCGACTGAAGATTTGAAAGAATTTCCAGTTCCCTACTATGCCTCCGATCGATGGGAAGGTATTCGTAGAGATTATGACTGGACTGAGGTTGAGAGACTGCGAGGTTCGGTTTGCATACGTCACACCTTGGCTGAAATGGGCTCAGAAAAACTATGGGACTACCTGCACAGCGATGACTTTGTCGCTTCGCTTGGTGCTTATTCCGGTTGCCAGGCTGTCCAGCATGTCAGAGCTGGAATGAAATCAATTTACCTGTCTGGATGGCAGGTGGCAGCAGATGCCAACAATGCCGGTCAAACCTATCCTGATCAATCACTCTATCCTGCAAGCTCAGTTCCACAGGTCATTGAAAGGATTAACAACGCATTCGCCCGACAGGACCAAATTCAGACACTGGAACGTATGAGCGGTCAGCAAACCACCGATATCGACTGGTTCATGCCGATAGTTGCAGATGCCGAGGCCGGATTTGGCGGTCCGCTGAACGTGTTTGAATTGACAAAAGCCATGATTAAAGCCGGAGCCGCAGGTATCCATTATGAAGACCAATTGTCTTCCGAAAAGAAATGTGGACACCTTGGCGGCAAAGTCCTGCTTTCTACAGCACACGGAATCAGAAACCTTACATCAGCACGCTTAGCCGCTGATGTGATGGGGGTGCCGACTGTAATCATTGCACGAACGGATGCAGAAGCTGCGCGTCTGCTGACTTCCGATATTGACGAACGAGATCATCCATTCCTTACCGGAGAACGCACTACTGAAGGATTTTTCAGGATTACAGGCGGCATTGATATGTGTATTGCGAGAGGACTGGCCTATGCGCCTTACTCAGACCTCATCTGGATGGAAACCTCTACTCCTAATCTTGAGGTTGCTCGAAAATTTGCTGAAGGTATCCATGAACAGTTTCCAGGGAAAATGCTTGCCTACAACTGTTCACCATCGTTCAATTGGCAAAAGCATCTGGAACGTGACGAATTAGCCAGCTTTCAGCGTGATATAGCAGCAATGGGGTATCGTTATCAATTTGTCACACTTGCCAGCTTTCATAGCGTCAACTACTCCAGCTTTGATATCGCCAGAAAATTCATTGAGCGTGGAATGGAAGGATATTCTGACTTGCAGCAAGCGGAGTTTGCAGCCGAAGACTTCGGTTTCTCAGCAACTCGTCACCAGCACGAAGTTGGCGTCAGCTACTTTGATGCGGTGAATGAAGCTACAGTAGGTACTGGAGAGACTTCGACTGTCGCAATGGCGGACTCAACAGAAACTGCACAGTTTTAACGACAGTTTTATATCAGATCGTAATTAGTCGTCCCTGAATAACCCATATATAGCATATAACATTCAGGGACGACTAGCTAAGATACTATGCCCCAACAATTTATTCTTCGGTGAGTCGTCTGGAGAATTTGCAAGTGCATGATCTGCCATCCTGATGGCCTCATCGTAATTTTCATGTTCCAGCAATGTTAAATCCCATGAACGACCGTTCTATGGGACAATTCGTGCGTAGGCGTAATGTTGCAGTTATTCTGGAACTGGATGTCGGTCATCCCAACTTGTATGAATTTGCAGCTGACGAGCACATCGACGTCAGATTTTTTGAAACGGGTGTCTTGTGAATGAATTCCTTGCAGGTAAGGTGTGGAAAGTCTACGACAACCGCAACACCAGTTAGAACGAAATTCACCAGGAGTATCAGAACGTGCTGAATAAGTTGAACAAATAATGATTATTGGCAAAATCATACGAGCAGTTCCAGGACAGTTGACGCTGGACCAATTGCAGACGTTCTATCTGGATTCCTGTCAAATTGAATTCAACCAGAACTGCCGCAGGCAGGTGGAGCAAGCTGCCGAGATGATACAAGCCGCTGCATCCGGTGAGGATGCGATTTATGGAGTAAATACCGGATTTGGCAAGTTGGCCCATACTCGGGTTCCCCTGGACCAGACATCTGTATTGCAGAAAAACCTGATCTTGTCCCACTGTTGTGGTGTAGGGCCCGCTCTACCGGAACCCATAGTTCGTTTAACCATGCTGCTGAAACTGTGTTCTTTGGGGAGAGGGGCTTCGGGTGTGCGGTGGCAGATACTGGAATTGCTACAGGCCATGCTCAATGCCGACATATTGCCGATCATTCCATCAAAAGGCTCTGTCGGAGCCTCTGGGGACCTAGCACCGCTTGCGCATATGACTCTTGCCATGATTGGTGAGGGTGAGGTCATGCGTCAAGGAGAAAGGATGCCGACTTCGGATGCCCTGCAAGATGAAGGCTTATCCTCGATAAAGCTCGGTCCAAAAGAAGGACTGGCAATGATAAACGGCACCCAAGTATCGACGGCAATCTGCCTGATTGCATTGTTTGATACCTGGGATTTGTGCCAAACCGCCATGATAACGGGTGCCCTGTCCTGTGATGCACTGATGGCATCGACCAGTCCATTTCGAAAGGAAATTCATGAATTGCGGGGGCAGCCCGGGCAAATTGACGTTGCCCGTTCGCTACAGTCCTTGTTGGCAGGGTCTAAAATTCGGGAGTCACACCTTGAAGATGATGAGCGGGTGCAGGACCCATATTGTCTGCGATGTCAGCCGCAGGTTATGGGTGCCTGTCTGGACCAGTTGCGTCAGGCGGCGAAAACTCTGGAAATAGAGGCCAACGCAGTCACCGACAACCCGCTGGTGGTTAACGGGGAAGAGCTGGTATCCGGTGGAAATTTTCATGCCGAGCCGGTAGCGTTTGCTGCCGATCAGTGCGCCCTGGCAATCGCTGAAACAGGGTCCATTGCGGAGCGACGTATTGCGACACTGGTAGACCCGGCTCTGAACTATGGACTTCCTGGATTCCTGTCTCCAGATCCCGGTCGTAATTCGGGATTCATGGCCGCCGAGGTGACAGCAGCTGCGCTGATGGCTGAGAACAAGCACAACTCCATGCCGTGTTCGGTGGATTCCACGCCGACCAGTGCCAATCAGGAAGACCACGTTGCCATGTCATGTCATGGGGCGCGACGTCTACTCGAAATGAATGAAAATCTGACGTGGATTCTTGCCATTGAATTGCTGGCTGCAGCCCAGGGGGTGGAATTCAGACGCCCACTCAAATCCAGTAACACACTGGAAAAAGTAATCCGGCTGGTCCGAGACAGAATTCCCACATTAGGGGAAGACCGGTTTCTTGCACCGGACCTTGAGGACGCCTATTCAATCATCAACAGCCGAAGTTTGTTTGACATGACCGGTGACAACAGGTTGCCAACGCTGTGGCGTCTTCACGGTAATCGGATATAGCAGATCGAATCAATAACCGTTCATGACTGCAGGACTCTGACGTCCGCACACAGAATTTTGCTGGGTAATTGGATCGCTGATGCCGTACTCTCGCCTTTTGGTGAATTTCTCGGACGAATGCGCACGGACTAAGGAATATTGCCGGACAGCAACACCGATCTGTATCCGGTTTTGTTGAGCACGCTTCTGCAATTCCAAGTCTTGCAAAACGGGAAGTTTCAGTAATCGACGCCTGTTCCAGCCTTTCGACGTCGGTCAGGCTTACCTTGTTCAGCAAGTCACGCAATATCCGATAAATGGTAGTGCTTGCACAGTTGCATCCAATCGCTAACTGTCCTTCATGCGGTACGAGATTTCTCCCTGATCAAACCCCGTCAACGGTCCGGCATCTCACAGCTTTTAGAAATTTTGCCTGAAGTTACCTGCTACCCATGTCAATAACTCATATCAAGGCAATCTATCGTCGCCAGGTAGCGTTGCGTGATTTCCGAACGGCGAAAATGCCGACCTTCTGAGACAACATGACGTCCAGCGGACCATACTTCCGAAACCATATGATTGTCACCAGAAAAAATAAATGAATCCAGGATATCGTCGTGAACTCTATCTGCGATATCGACAGAATCCGCGTCGAGAACGAGCAAGTCCGCATAGTTTCCTTCTGCCAGTAACCCAATGTCACGCAACAGGGCTTGTGCGCTTCCTTCAGTTATCGTGTCATAAAGTGCGCGTCCTGTTGACATTCCAGGATCTGCAAGTACCGCTCGTGCGTGCTCTTTCAATCGTTGCGAATACTCGAGCGTTCTGAGCTCCTCACAGAGTGATACTCTGACATTTGAATCAGTTCCGATACCGAATTTACCACCTTTGCCAGCATACAGGTCTCCATTGAAAATTCCATCGCCGAGGTTGGATTCCGTAATCGGACATAGTCCTACGACTGCACCGCTCTTTGCAAGATTTAGGGTTTCCTGTTTCGTCATTTGGGTAGCATGAACCAAACACCACCGATCATCCAGGTCTGCATTGTCCAATAGCCATTCAACGGGGCGCACTCCGTTGTATGATTCGAACTCCTCTATCTCCTTGGTTTGTTCTGCAACGTGAATATGAAAAACAGACTGTGGTGCTACTGATGTCGCGAAATCCAATCCATCGGCATCAACAGCTCGCAACGAGTGAACTGCTGAACCAATTCGGGAATCGGGTGGTAACTCTGCAATTGCACGAGATGCTTGCTCAAACAGCTTCAAATAACTGTTTTGATCATTCCCGAATCTAAGTTGTTCCGTGCTTAATTTCCGCTTCCCGCAACCCCCGTACTGATAGTAAACGGGTAGCAGAGTAAGTCCAATCCCGGTTTCTGCTGCAGCCGCGATGATTCGCTCGGAAAGCTCTGCGATATTCTGATAGGGAACACCCCTTGGTTGGTGGTGAACATAGTGAAATTCCGCAACCGAAGCAAACCCGCTTTCCAGCATTTCCATCTGCGCATATGCGGTAATTGACTGAATATCCTCCGGGCTTAGCTGTTCAAGAAATTTGTATATCAGCAAACGCCAAGTCCAAAAGTTATCTTGCTGGCTCGGACTACGATGCTCTGTACGACCCGCCATAGCGCGTTGAAAACCATGGCTATGGACATTGCCCGGTGCCGGGAGAAGAATCTTTACGCAATGTCCCTGCGGTTCAGCGCCTGATTGAAGTGATTCAATTCGACCTCGTTCATCGATATCAATGCGAATATTGTTCTGCCAACCACTTGCGGTCAATGCCTGTTTTGCCCATATAGTAGTCATTGCCTACCGTACAGTCCAGCATGTTGCACTGTGTTTAATGTTGAAGAATTCATTTTGAATCCGACTGACGAATCAACTCTAAATCCATTCTGAAAGAGCCATTGGACAACATGGCTTATCTTTAGACTTGATTTAAATTTATTTTTCTTAATAATATTAATAAATTATACATACAACTCTTGTTAACTATACCCATGCACAGAGAAATCCTGGAAAACTTGAATCTTGCAACCATGACCGAAGGAGCAAGAGCTTACGGATTGATAAACGACGGCGCTGTAGTATTGAGTAATTCAGAAATTGCCTGGTGTGGTGCAAGAAAGGATTTGCCCAAGGTGTATTGGGATTGGCCATGCCGCAGTTTAGGCGGTAGTCTGGTAACTCCAGCACTAATTGATTGCCACACGCATATTGTTTATGGTGGTAATCGAGCGAAGGAATTTGAAATGCGTCTGCATGGAGCAACGTATGAGGAAATCCTTAATTCTGGGGGTGGTATATTATCCACAGTCCGTGACACTCGAAATCTTAGCGAAGATGAGCTCGTCGCTTATGCCTTGCCGCGGGTGGATTCCCTGATCGCCGAAGGGGTCTCCACAATTGAAATTAAATCCGGTTATGGATTGGACGAGAAGACCGAACTCACTTTATTGCATGCTGCTCGAAAAGTTGCAGAGCAACGCCCGGTAAGGGTTAGAACCAGTTATCTTGCAGCCCACGCTGTCCCTCCCGAGTTTCGTAACCAATCCAGTGAATATATCGAGAGTGTCTGCATACCTGTTCTGAAGCAAGCATACTCGGAAGGTTTGGTCGACGCAGTTGATGGATTTTGCGAAAAAATCGCATTTTCAACGCGTCAAATTGAGCGATTGTTTGATCAGGCGCAAAATCTCGGACTGCCTGTAAAACTCCACGCCGAGCAACTGTCAAATTATGGCGGAACGCAGCTTGCAGCTAGATACAGAGCACTGTCTGCTGATCATTTGGAATATGCAAATGAAGCGGACGTGCGGGCTCTTTCTGGAAGCGGGACAGTTGCTGTTTTGTTACCTGGTGCATTCTATTCATTAAGAGAATCACAGCTTCCACCAATAGAGGCATTGCGAACCCATAACGTACCGATTGCCATCGCTACCGACGCCAATCCAGGCTCTTCTCCGCTTACATCAATCTTAATGGCAATGAATCTTGCCTGCACCTTGTTTCGCCTGACGCCAGAGGAAGCCCTTGCTGGCGCTACACGTGAAGCGGCCAGAGCGCTCAATCTACAAGACACCGGAAGAATCGAACCTGGTCTTCGAGCGGACCTGGCAGTGTGGGATGTCGACTACCCTGCGGAACTGCCGTACCATATGGGGTTTAATGCCTTGGTGGAAAGAATATTTGGAGACGTGCATTGACTGACATTCATTTCATATTATTGAAATCGCTTGTCGGCAACTATACAAACTCTAGTTTTTGACGATGAATCCCGTCGAAGTGAAACTAGGAAACCTTCCCGTTGACACACAGTAGTAAACGGTAATGGCATACAAACTCTAACAACGGAGACTCAGTAATATGGATTATCCAGTTAAAAAAAGACGAATAATATTCCCACCTCTAGGTTCCGAGCTCGTTGCAAAATCGTGGCTTACAGAAGCGCCTTTGAGGATGCTAATGAACAATTTGCATCCAGACGTAGCAGAAAACCCAGATGAACTCGTCGTATACGGAGGAATTGGTAAAGCCGCCAGGACATGGGATGACTATGACACGATCATTGCTACGCTTAAGCGACTCGAACTCGACGAATCGCTTCTCATACAGTCTGGCAAACCGGTTGGAGTGTTCCGGACGCATCAGGATGCCCCAAGAGTGTTGATCGCGAATTCGAATTTAGTCCCTCACTGGGCAACATGGGATCACTTCAACGAACTCGACCGAAAAGGACTCATGATGTTCGGACAGATGACGGCGGGATCCTGGATTTATATTGCAAGCCAAGGAATTGTGCAAGGGACGTACGAAACCTTTGTTGAGGCAGGGCGGCAACACTACGGCGGCAACTTGGAAGGACGTTGGATACTCACGGCAGGATTGGGCGGAATGGGAGGAGCGCAACCCCTGGCAGCATCAATGGCTGGGGCGTGTAGCCTGGTTATCGAGTGTGACCCTGGACGAATAGACTTCCGACTTCGCACAAAATACCTCGATGAAAAGACTGAGTCGCTGGATGAAGCACTCAACATAATCAATACCTGGACTGATTCAAAACAGGCAAAATCAGTTGGACTTCTAGGAAATGCTGCCGAAGTGTTTCCCGAAGTTTTTCGGCGTGGAATTCGCCCGGACTTAGTCACCGACCAAACTTCCGCACATGATCCGACAAATGGATATTTACCAGAGGGATGGACGCTCGATAAATGGCATGAATATCGAAAATGTGAACCAAAAGCTGTAGAAAGAGCCGCCCGCGCATCCATTCGTAAACACGTAGAAGCAATGGTGGCTTTCTGGAATGATGGAGTTCCAACGGTAGATTACGGAAATAACATACGTCAGGTTGCAAAAGACGAAGGATTAACCGATGCTTTCGCATTTCCAGGGTTTGTCCCAGCCTATATCCGTCCCCTATTTTGTCGCGGCATCGGGCCATTTCGATGGTGTGCTTTGTCAGGTGACCCTGAAGACATTCTCAAGACGGATGAAAAAGTGAAAGAACTGATTCCCGACGACGCCCATCTGCATAATTGGCTTGACATGGCTCAAAAGAGAATTAAATTTCAAGGCTTGCCTGCCAGAATCTGCTGGATTGGACTTGGACAGAGACACCGGGTGGGGCTCGCATTCAATGAGATGTTTAAAAATGGCGAAATTCGAGCGCCGATCGTGATTGGAAGAGATCATCTGGATTCAGGCTCAGTAGCTTCGCCGAACCGTGAGACTGAAAATATGCGCGACGGCTCAGATGCTGTGTCAGATTGGGCGTTTTTGAACGCACTGCTGAATTGTGCTTCTGGAGCGACCTGGGTTTCGATTCACCATGGTGGTGGCGTCGGTATCGGTTACTCACAACACGCGGGGCTGGTGATTTGCTGTGACGGGACCAACGAAGCAGCACACCGAATTGAAAGAGTGTTGTGGAATGACCCCGCTTCGGGGATCATGCGTCATGCCGATGCCGGATATCCTGCCGCTATTGAGTGCGCACTCCAAAACAATCTCGATTTGCCGGCAATTCTGGACAAATAGCAACTGGAAATTATATTTCTCAATATTTGGAGATTCGCTGAACGCCCGGAAATTCTTGGTTCTATCATTTCAAGCCCCTTAGTCCTCTGTATCAACTTTTTCGGAATAATTTCTTTTCCAACTTAGACTGACGAATGATTGAACCTAATGTTCCACTGGGAACATCGTCTTTTACTCGATGGTAGGAGAGTGTAACGACTCGTCTTTGTCCGTTGATAGTTGCAGTATATTGGCGGTGGCTACCAGTTTGCCTTTCAAGGGTAAATCCGTTTTGTATAAGTACACGCTCAACTTCTTTATAGTTCACAGTGCAAAATTGGGTAAGGAAATCTCCTCACGAGCATATTCTTTCTGTGAAGATTTTTTGACACGCAATCTGTATAACACAAAGCTCCAGTAGTACAGAGTCCGCAACCAAAGAGGTGATTTACGATTAAGCAAACGTTTTCGGTCAGCCTCTGACTCTCCCTCCAGCACTTCAAGGAAACTAGTAATGGCCCCATTGAGCATAGATTTTGCATCTTCAAATGAATCTCCCTGTACAGAAATATCTAAATCTGTGCAAATTGCCTCCCAATCCGAATCCTTACCATACATGTAGCATCGAAACTTCTGACGTGTCATATTTAATTCCTCAATTGTGTAAACAAATTGTACACAATTTGTTGAATTCCTTTGTGAATTTCATGCAAGGACATGGGATCTTCACTGCAAACATTTTGGAACTCCCGTGAGTCGGGTTACTTGTCGATTGCAACAGCCAATTCAGGTGAGTAGGCAGGGATTTCTCATTTCCACAAAGTTTGCAATAGCCCGGTACCCTTTGCCGAGCCTAGCAATACTGTTGAGGCGAGATAGAATGGCAGAAAAAAATCCTACAGGCTGGACGATTCAGAGAACCTAGAAACTATTCAATAGCGGCTTCCAGTTCGGGAATTGCAGTAAACAAATCCGAAACCCATCCATAATCGGCAACTTGAAAAATGGGTGCTTCTTCATCCTTGTTGATTGCAACAATGACCTTTGAATCTTTCATACCAGCCAAATGCTGAATCGCACCCGATATTCCAACAGCAATGTAGAGGTCCGGTGCTACGACTTTTCCAGTTTGGCCGACCTGATAGTCGTTTGGTACATAACCCGCATCAACTGCTGCTCGAGACGCACCCACTGCTGCCCCTAGCTTGTCTGCAATTCTCTCAAGCATGTTGAAATTTTCACCACTTTGCATTCCGCGACCGCCGGATATGACGATGCTCGCAGTCGTAAGTTCAGGGCGCTCGCTGCGGGTCAGGTCATGCTTCACAAATTGCGAAAGTCCCACATCACCGGAAGAGGATAATTCCTCTACTTCAGCATCCCCACCCTCTTCCGCAGCAGCGTCAAAAGTCGTTGTGCGAACGGTGATTAATTTTATGGAATCGGTTGACTGAACTGTGGCCAGTGCATTTCCTGCATAAATCGGTCGAATGAATGTATCTTCGCTGACAATCTCGGAAATGTCCGATATTTGCTGAACATCCAGCATTGCAGCCACTCTCGGCATCAGATTCTTGCCAAATGTTGATGCGGGTGCCAACACGTGCGAATACGATTTCGCTAAATTCTCGACAACTGACGCAGTATTCTCGACAAGACCATATTCATACTCTGCGGAATCAATTTTCAAGACCTTGTCAATGCCTTCAATTTTGGCAGTAGTCGTTACAACTTGATCGCAGCTAAATCCGACAACGAGAGCATGCAAATCATCTCCCAATTGTCCAGCGGCTGTTACTGTATTCAGCGTGGACGCCTTGACTTCCTGATTGTCGTGTTCAACTAATATAAGTATGCTCATGACAAAACCTTTGCTTCCGTTGTAAGTTTTTCAATCAATTCCGCTGCGCTTTCTACACGAACTCCAGCCTGTCTAGCAGGTGGCTCATTTACCTCTAGCACATTGACTCTCGGAGTCACATCCACTCCCAGATCTTCCGGTGCCAGCGCTTCAATCGGTTTTTTTCTTGCCTTCATGATATTCGGCAGCGACGCATATCTAGGCTCGTTCAGTCTCAAGTCAACAGTAATCACCGCCGGTCGGGAAAGCATGATTGTTTCCAGCCCTCCATCTACTTCTCGCACTACCTGGAAGCCACTATCCTGAATGTCAATTTTGGATACGAAAGTTCCAAGAGACCAGCCCAGCATTGCAGAAAGCATCTGCCCGGTCTGATTGTTATCGTTGTCAACCGCCTGTTTGCCCATCAGGACAATTCCCGGACTCTCTCGTTCGACAACAGCTTTCAGTAGTTTGGAAATCGCCAGCGGTTCCAATGGCACATCAGTTTGAATCAGAACTCCACGGTCTGCGCCCATAGCCAGTGCGGTTCTAATGGTATCCCCGCTCTGTTGAGGGCCAGCTGCTACAACGATGATCTCCTCTGCTGCGCCGGACTCCTTCATACGAATGGACTCTTCAACGGCAATTTCACAGAATGGATTCATCGCCATTTTGACATTATTCAACTCAACACCAGAGCGGTCTGCCTTGACTCTGACTTTGATGTTGGCATCAATTACACGTTTTACAGGAACAATTACTTTCATACCGCTCCTCGGTTGAAATAAAAGCTAAAAAAGATTGAATTGGCTACGACTTGAGCCTAACGTTATTCGGATCGTGAGGCGAGTTTTCGACAACGGCGCAATTATACCGATTTCCTAAAATTTCTATTTCCATTTTCATTCCAATCTGTCCGTAACCAGACTGTACATATCCAATGGCTAGACTCTCTTTCAGGAAATGACCATACGAGCCCGCAGTCGCGCGCCCTATCATCTGGTCGCCATCCCACAATGGTTCGTTACCCAATGGATCTGCATCCATGACTCCATCGACCGACACAGTCACAAATTCCTGAGGAACGCCATTTTCCAATTGCTCGCGAAGCGCATCACGACCAGTAAATTCGCCTTTATCCATGTGTACGAAGTGATTCAAGCCTGCTTCAAAAATGGTGTACTCTCGAGTCAGGTCCTGTCCCCACATTCGATAAGACTTTTCAATTCGAAGCGAATCCATGGCACGCATGCCGCATTGACCAATATCAAACTCCTGTCCAGCATCCATGAGTTGCTCGAAGATATGTCGCTGATATTCAATCGGATGATGCAATTCCCAACCAAGCTCCCCTACAAAATTGACTCGCATCGCCCGAAGCGGAGCAACGCCGACATAGATATTCTGAGCCGTCAGCCAGGGAAAGGCTTCATTGGACAAATCTGCATTTGTCAGTTTTTGCAGCACTTTCCTGGAATTCGGGCCTGCAACGACTAAAGTTCCATGAGATGTCGTCAGGTTTTCAAGCTTAACCGAACCGTCAGCCGGCAGATGCTGATTGAGAAAACTCCAGTCAAAGCGCTCCGCAGCTCCAGAACTGACAAGATAAAACGATCCATCGGCATTTCGGGTTACTGTGAATTCGCTGCGAACGCCGCCGTAACGGGTCAGCACATGACATAGCTGAATACGTCCAGGTGTTTTTGGTAATCTTCGGGCAACCATATTGTCGAGATAGGCTTCTGCGGATTTCCCCGAAATTCGGAATTTTGAAAAACTGGTGATATCGATAATTCCGACATTGTTGCGAATGTTGTTGTGCTCGTTTCCCACATGTTCAAAGTATTTAGATCGGCGAAAACTCCAATCATCCACAGGTTCGACACCTTCCGGAGCAAACCAGTTCGGACGTTCCCAGCCATAACGTTGCCCCCATACTGCTCCCAAGTCCGCCAGCCGATCGTGTATTGGGCTGGTTTTTGCCGGTCGACACGCTGATCGTTCTTCATCCGGATAGTGAATCGTGAACACATTTTCATATGCCTCTTCATTCTTGGAAACAAGATACGGACCTCGCGCATAATCACCGAACCGACGCGGGTCAACAGCAAGAAGATCGACTGAAGGTTCGCCTTCAACAATCCACTCTGCCAGTTGCCAGCCAGCTCCACCCGAAGCAGTAACACCAAAACTGTGTCCTTCGTTCAACCATACATTGGGCAAATCCCATGCTGGTCCAATGAGAGGACTGCCATCCGGTGTGTATGCAATAGGACCATTGACAATATCTTTGATTCCAGCGGTACCGAATGAAGGCACTCGGTTGATAGTCGCTTCGACATGCGGCATCAATCGATCTAAATCGCCTGGGAACAAGTCTTTCTCGAATGTAGAAGGAACTCCATCCGCAAATACAGCCGGAGCCCCCTTCTCGTACGGACCTAGAATGTATCCCATCCGTTCCTCACGTAAATAGTATGAAGCGTCGGATTCACGTAAAACTGCAAGCTCCCTGCCACCGCCTTCCCGGTATTCCTTCAGTTCATCTACAACATCGGTCACAATATACTGATGCTGAACGGGAATAGATGGAATCGATATTCCAAGCAGGCGACTCGTTTCATGCGAATAGTTTCCTGTAGCGCAGACGATGTGCTCGCACACAATGCTTCCTTTTGTTGTTTCCACTTTCCATTCACCACCACTGGTTCTGGAAAGTCCGGTCACTTCGGTTTGCTGGTATATTTTTGCACCCCTTGCACGTGCCCCTTTTGCTAGCGCATTTGTTAAATCGACTGGTGCGATGTGTCCATCATCGGGATGGTAGAGAGCTCCGATTAGTCCTTCGGGATTGATGAGCGGCCACAGAGATTTAATTTCCGACGGTGTAATTAACTCAAACGGAACACCGATCGTGTTGGCAGTACCACAGTACTTCCGATATTCATCCATTCGATCTTTCGTGCATGCCAGTCGCAAGTTACCGGTAACATGAAAACCTACGTCCTGACCGGTTTCCTCCTCAAGAGATTTGTAGAGGTCAACCGAGTATTTGTGCAATTGTCCGACTGCATAACTCATATTGAACAGGGGCAGTAATCCAGCTGCGTGCCAGGTTGAACCGGCAGTGAGTTCGGTACGCTCGCATAGGACAACATCACTCCAGCCTTTCTTAGCCAGATGATAGAGCGTACCCACGCCAACTACGCCGCCGCCAATGATGACTACTCTTGCATGACTTTCCATGAAAACCGTAAACTCCACTTCTAATCGTTGAAAAAGGATTCACACTGCCAAGAAGCTCAAATGTTCCAACTCTATCGGAAATACTGAAAGCAGTGCGATTTATACATGACTAATTTACAATAAACCACATTGGAATTTTTGCGAAAATTTGACTGCCTGTCCAAATGATCGACATTAAATTAGATTCACTGAATACTATATCTGTTCGCTATGGTTCATAAGCCCGTTGTAAATGTAGATTTTGAGCGCGGGGAGGCTTCCAGTCAGCCGCTTTTTCCTGTTTTGGTGGATTCCCGTCGAACAAAACGTGCAAAGAAAATTGCTCGCACCATACTGAATGGTTTTGAGAATCACTACATGCTGTTTCAGGAAATTACATCTGGAGCTCAAGAACGTTTTGAAAAAGCCTTATGGCTAGAAGCTCGAGAAGCTGCTAGAAGACGAATTTACTTCTACGACAAACGAATCCAGGAAACGCTGACCACCTTGCGGTCCGGACTAAAAATCAGCGAACTGGATGAGCAACTGTGGAAGGATGTAAAAATTCGCTATATACACTTGCTACTTCAACACAGACAGCCCGAACTGGCTGAAAGTTACTACAACTCCGTTTTTTGCCAATTATTCGACCGGCGTTACTACAATAACAGCCATATATTCGTCCGCTCATCCGTTTCCATAGAAAACCTCGAAGCGGATAATCCAATCTATCGTTCCTACTATCCTTCCAGTCGAGGGCTTCGGAATACGATATCGGATATTCTCAACAGCTTGGAATTCACACTTCCCTATGAAAATTTACAGCGGGACGTAAGAAACATTCTCCGACATCTAGGACAGGCGCTGCCAAGGAATAAACGCTCGGTCTCATTGAATTACCAGGTAGACATACTTGGGTCTTTGTTCTTTCGCAACAAGGCCGCCTATCTGATCGGACGAGTCATCAATGACTACCAGACCACTCCGTTCATTGTGCCGATTCTGAACAACGAACAAGGAGCGCTGTACGTCGATGCTTTGATTTTGCTTGCTTCGGATCTTGATGCAATCTTCGGATTTTCCAGAGCGTATTTCATGGTCGAGACTCAGGTACCGTCTGCAATCGTCCAATTTCTCATGGATATCCTGCCTGGAAAAAGCAAGGCTGATCTCTACTCTGCAATCGGATTTCACAAGCAAGGCAAAACTGCATTCTATCGAGATTTTCTCCATCATCTTTCGCACTCTTCTGACAAATTCATTGAAGCTCCTGGAACACGCGGAATGGTGATGATGGTATTCACGTTACCATCCTATCGCCATGTATTCAAAATCATCAAGGATGCATTTGAGCCTCCAAAGAAGCTGTCCCGTTCTACTGTAATTGAAAAATACAGGCTAGTGAAGCAGCATGATCGTGTCGGACGGCTTGCAGATACGCTAGAGTATTCTGAAGTTGTGCTACCAAGAAATCGATTCAGCGCCGAACTGCTTGATAACCTGCAAAGCACCTGTGCGCGGTCAATCATAGTAGAACAGGATATCGTCGTGCTGAAGCACGTATACATTGAACACAGAATGATTCCAATGAATCTCTTTCTGCAGAATTTCAAGGATGAAGAAGAAGCGAAATACTTCGCCAGAGGTTACGGCGATGCCATCAAAGAAATGGCTGCGGCAAACATCTTCCCAGGAGACATGTTGCTAAAGAATTTTGGCATAACCCGAAATAACAGAGTGGTATTCTACGATTACGATGAAATCCGCTATTTGACCGAGTGCAACTTCAGAAAAATCCCGAAATCTCGAAATCCTGAAGATGAAATGGCTTCGACACCCTGGTTTTCAGTTAGTGAAGACGACGTGTTTCCAGAAGAATTTGAAAGATATTTTCTGGTTCATCCTTTGATTGGCAAGTATTTTTCCGAAATTCACGGTGATTTGATGACCGTAGAATTTTGGCGCCAAAAACAGGCAACGATTCGCGCCGGTGTACTGGAAGATGTTTATCCGTATAGACAATCATTAAAATTTCCGAGAACGTAAAATCAATCATCATCGACAGCAGAACTAAATTCATGAGAGAGAGAAGAAGTCGATCAGGCGGCCGGGCGGCGAGAAAAGCAGAACGGTCCAAAGTTCAATTTGAAGCCATACCTTACATTCAGCGCAAAGTACCGGTATATGAGGTGGCTCCAGACGAAACGTTAGAATTAATTGAAAATAACGCTGAATTACTTCTGGAAGAAATCGGAATCGAATTCAGAGATGATCCAGAAGCACTTGAAATTTGGAAAAAAGCTGGTGCGAATCTGGATGGCGAGCGCGTTCGATTCGAACCAGGCATGCTGCGAGAAATAATTCAATCCAATGCTCCATCGTCTTTCACTCAATTTGCCAGAAATCCGGCAAAAAGCGTGCTTATCTCAAAAGATACAGCCGTTTTCGCACCCGCTTACGGTCCTCCTTTCATCCGTAATCTGGATGAAGGTAGAAGATATGCGACGATTGAAGATTTCAGAAACTTCGTGAAACTTACCTATATGTCGCCACCCCTTCATCACTCAGGGGGGACTGTGTGTGAGCCGGTTGACCTGCCTGTTAACAAACGTCATTTCGATATGGTCTACAGCCATTTGAAATACTCAGACAAACCTTTCATGGGCTCGGTCACCAGCGGAGAAAGAGCTCAAGATACGGTTGACATGGCGAAAATCGTCTTCGGTGATGAATTCGTTGACAACAACACATGCATCCTGTCTCTGATCAACGTCAATTCGCCCATGACTTTTGACGATACCATGCTCGCTGCACTCAAAGTGTACGCTCGAAACATGCAGGGCACGGTAATTTCGCCTTTCATCCTGTCCGGTGCGATGTCACCTGTGACTATTGTCGGTACCTGCACTCAGATACTCGCCGAAGCAATGACCGGAATGGCCTTTGCTCAGTTGGTAAAACCTGGAGCACCTGTAATTTTCGGCACATTCAGCAGTTCGATCTCGATGCAGTCCGGAGCTCCGACTTTCGGTACACCCGAACCCTCACTGGTACTGTTCATTTGTGCTGCACTCGCACGCAGACTCAAGGTACCGTTCAGAAGTGGTGGAGGATTGTGTGCGTCCAAAATTCCAGATGCTCAAGCAGCTTATGAATCAGCGAATACATTGCAGGCAGCGATGTTGGCAGGAGTAAATTTCATGCTTCATACCGCTGGCTGGCTCGAAGGCGGATTGGCAATGGGTTATGAAAAGTTTGTGATGGATACGGATCAAGCCTCAATCCTGCAGACATTCATGCAAGGCATTGACATATCTGAAAATGGCCAGGCACTAGATGCTGTTCGTGAAGTCGGTCCCGGTAATCACTACCTTGGCTGCGCTCACACGCAAAAGAATTTCGAAACCGCATTTTACCGGTCTACTATTGCGGATAACAACAGCTTCGAGCAATGGGAAGCAGACGGTAGTCTGCATGCAGCCGAACGTGCGAATGGCATTTGGAAACAGATGCTGCAAGACTATCAACTACCGGATTTAGACGAATCCATTGACGAAGCATTAGTCGAATTTATTAACAGACGCAAAAACTCATTCCCGGATTCAGCAGTCTGAGTTAGTATAATTTTGTGTCTTCTCACTTCACATTGGAGTAAATCACATGGCAACCCAGACTATAGCTGAAAAGGACATCAGTTCAAATTTACATCCGTATACAAACCACCTTCTTCATGAACAGACAGGACCCAAAACTTATGTTCGGGGGGAAGGAATCTACATCTGGGATGAACATGGAAAAAAATTCATCGAAGGATTGGCCGGATTGTGGTGCACTTCACTCGGATTCAGCGAACAGAGACTGGTAGACGCTGCAACTAGACAGCTGGAAACTCTTCCCTTCAATCACAGTTTCGCGGGTCGAACTGCACCGGTTGTTTCAGAGTTGGCGGCAAAACTTATTTCTGTTGCACCGAAATCAATGTCGAAAGCGTATTTTGTGACATCAGGGTCAGAGGCTGTTGATTCAGCCGTCAAATTTACTTGGTATTACAACAATGCGCTAGGTCGACCGGAGAAGAAGAAAATCATTTCTCGGGCAAAAGGCTATCACGGTGTGACAATCGCCTGTACCTCTCTGACCGCAATTCCTGTAATTCAAGAAGCCTTCGACGCTCCGCTTGACCGATTCAAGCATACCAGTGCACCACATTACTACAAATTCGGCAAGGACGGTGAATCTGAAGAGAATTTTGCTTCTCGTTGTGCAAAAGAACTTGAAGAATTGATTCTGGCAGAGGGGCCGGACACCGTTGCTGCTCTGATTGCAGAACCCCTCATGGGCGCCGGTGGTGTGATTCCCCCACCCAAGACCTATTTTGAGAAAATTCAAGAAATACTGAAGCGTTATGATGTGCTTCTAATTGCGGATGAGATCATCAACGGATTCGGCAGAACAGGGAATCCATGGGGATGCGACACTTTCGGAATCGTAGACCCGGACATGGTCACTACTGCGAAGCAACTGTCCTCTGCATATATCCCGATCGGCGCCACGATGATCTCGGAAGAAATTTACCAGACAATCGCGGAAGCAAGTGCTCGACACGGCGTATTTGCCACTGGATTCACATATGGCGGACACCCAGTCGGGGCTGCAGTTGCTCTCGAAACACTGCAGATTTATGAAGAAAGAAATCTGCTTGGATATGTTCGGGAAGTCATGGTGCCATTCCAGAATCGTCTGAGTGCACTGAGTGAACATCCGCTAGTCGGTGAAGCACGAGGTGCTGGACTGATTGGCGCCATTGAGGTGGTTGCAGATAAACAGACGAAGCAACCGTATGACCCGGAACTTAAAGTAGCTAATCAGGTATACCTGCAGTGCCTCGAAAATGGCTTAATTCTACGGGCACTGCCAGCAGGTGATACCGTTGCAATCTGCCCACCACTTATCATCACGGAACAGCAGATTCATAATCTGTTTGACGCACTGGAAGTAGCTCTCAATGCAGTAGAGAGCAACTTGATTTCTTCACTCCATTCTGAAGTGGCATAGAATCTGGAATCAAACGAAATCGGCTTCCCATTCAATAAGATAAAACGAAAATCTTTCAAAACAAACACTATTCTCTGCACTTAATTGTCAATGGAACCGGTGCAGACAGCGTAGCATCATCACAATAGCAGCAACGGATCAACCGTTTGCTGCTATTGTGCCATTGGAGTGTTTTCCAATTATCTGTTAATAATTTATAGTTTACCGCTCTTGGATCAAGATCGCGGTACGATTGTATCGCTTGCTCGATTCGTCAGACTGGTTATTGTCCGGTTTTGAAATTTGTCCAAGTACGAGTACGAACGCGCTGAACTTTCGGTGGAACAACTCTCATTGTGTACATTTTGGCGACTTCTTCGGGCAGGGGATAGCTTGCTCGAGAACCAGTAACTGCTGGATCAATCAATGGTTTTGCAGATTCGTTCGCAGATGCGTACCAAGTATAGTTGCTGTCTCCCGCCGCGACTTCAGGTCGCATCATGTAGTTCAAGAACAAATATGCATTTTCAATATTGGCGGCATCAGACGGAATTATCCAGCCACCTGCCCACAGTTGGGCTTTGCCTTCACCAGGCGGCAAAAAGAAATCCAGTGTTATTCCAGCACCTGCTTCTTCGGCAGTCGAAGTGGCGAGTAGTCCGTCAGGTCCCCAGGTAACAGACAGACAGAATTCTTTTTGTACCATTCGTTGATATGCATAATTGTCGAACGTTTTGATATATGGTCGAATTTTCGCCAGCATTTTTCCAACGGCTTTGTAATCTTTTGCATTGTTAGAACTTGGATCCAGTCCCAGATGAGCCAGTGCCATGGGGATGATGTCAATTGGGGAATCCAGGAAGGAAACACCACATTCAGCCAGCTTCTCCATATTCTCCGGCTCAAATATCAAATCCATTGACCCAATCGGAGCACCCGGAAAGACGCTTAGAATCAATTCCTCATTGTAGGTAACGCCGTGTGTGCCCCACGTATACGGTACGATGCGATCGTTGTTTGGGTCCCAATTCGTTGCAATCTGAGACATCACTTCTTTGCTCATGTGTGAAAAATTCGGAAGTTTCGAAACATCAAGTTGCTTTATCACTCCAGTGGGAATCAATTTGGAAATATTCGCGCTTGAGTGTTGGACTACGTCATACCCGCTATTGCCGGCAAGCAGCTTGGCATCTACCGTTTCTACGGAATCGTAGTTATCGTATGTAACATCGATGTTGAATTCTTTTTCGAAATTGGCAATTGTTTCTTCGCCGAGATAATCCGCCCAGTTGTAAACATTGAGCGTACCCTCTGCATAAGCGTTTCCTGAATAAAAAAGCACAGTAACACACAGTGCCCAAAACACACTCCTGACTCTTAATTTTGAATGACCTAACACGATGTCCTCCTCACTATGAATTAAATGTAACGCCCTAATCCGCAATTAGAAATCTGAGATAAATAAAAAGCCTTTTACAATAAGGTTTTTGAAAACAATTGGATATCACCCAATGGGTGAAGCCCAAAATATATCTCAGAGGTTACAAGCCGTTTGTCGATTCTACCCCATAAACTGGGAATCAGCAAACTTATTTGACCTCCCATGTCGGTTTGATAGTCGTTGCGCAGATAATGGCACGGAAGAACTGCCAAAACTGTTGAGCAAAACTGAGGATGTTAGCTGGTTTTTCACTGTTGTGCGCACCTCAGCAACATACTCACTATCGCCGCTCAGTTTCGCGTGCATCAGCATCAAATAGTGCACTATGCAAAGATGAATCGAAGGGGTGTGCGAGGCGAAGCTTCGGGTCTGCTCCGACAAGAATCCTAAATGCTGCTTGGCTACTTTGACATACACCTCGATTCCCCACCGCAGAGTGTACACCTCCAGCATCCAAGTCGCACTCAACTGGGCATCGGTGCAAAGAAATAGCGCCCAGTCCTTTTCCTCTGCCGAGTCTTTGACGCACTGGAAGCAGCTCTCAATACAGTTGAGAGCGACTTAATTTCTTCACTCCATTCTGAAGTGGCGTAGAATCCGGATTAGTTGAAATCAGTTTTCCATTCAATAAGATAAAACGAAAATATTTCAAAACACACCCTTTTCTCTGCACTGAATTGTCAATAGAACTGGTGCAGGCAACGTAGTATCATCACAATAGCGGCAACGGATCAACCGTTTGCTGCTATTGTGCCACTGGTTGCAATTCTTTCCTGTTTTTTATACAATCATTTAATCATTTTGAATGATTGTATAAATCTCGAAAATTTCAGTGCAGAATTAAACTCATGGCAATTCAAGCGACTCACAAATATGAAAGTGACTCCGGTCGTCGCAAGCAGCTAATCAATTCAACAATACAGACTATTGCCGAAAGCGGTCTTTCCGCAGTAACTCTGGCAAAAGTTGCATCTCAAGCAAGCCTTTCTCCCGGCATTGTCAACTTCTACTTCAAATCCAAGAAGCAGTTGCTGCTGGATACTCTGAAATATATTGATCAAGAATACCTTTCTGTGGTTGCCGAACATCTCAGTTCAGCAGAATCACCTCGCCAGAAACTACAGGCCTACATTCAAGCCAGTTTTGATGAGCGAGTATTTGTGAAGGAAAAAATCGCAGTATGGTACGCTTTTTGGAGTGAAAGCCAGGCTCGTGAAGAATATCGTCAGATTTGCGGAGATAACGATTCTCAGGAAAATCAACAAATTTTAAAATTTTTTACTGACTTGCTGGCGGAATCTGAGTACTCTTTAGCGGACATTGAAGCGCTGGCTCTCGGTCTGGAAGGTATGATCGACAGTTTATGGCAACAGGCATTGTATAACTCCAACGAGGTTGACGCTAAACACGCGATTGACATATGTAATCGATTTATCAGCTTGTTAAAACCAAATTCCGTAGACCCTGTCAATTCGGTGAATGGCTCCGAGCTTACCAATCTACTGCCTCCATGGACCTACCGAAATGAAGAATTTTTGGATTTGGAAATTGAACGATTGTTCAAACCGAACTGGATGCTAGTCGGACATGTCAGCGATATTCCGCACCCAGGCAATTACCTCACATTCGAGGGGTTTAATGAAAGAGCATTCGTGATTCGCAACAGTTTGGGTAAGATCAATGCCTTTCACAACGTCTGCCGTCATCGTGGTTCAAAATTACTGAAAGGCGAAGGAAGATGTACTCGTGCCCTTGTATGCCCGTTTCATGGATGGCGTTACGATTTTGATGGTCAACTTCAATTCATTCCAGGGCAGAAGGGATTTCCGGAAATCGACAAGAAAGATCATGGTCTTGTTCATCTTGATCTCGAGATTTGGAAAGGATTCATCTTTATTCGATTCGAGTCCGGAGGCGATTCTTTGGCCAAACAACTGCAACCGATGGAGCAGGAGATTGAAGAGTATCGACTGGAAGAATTGCAACTCTACGGTGAACCTGAGAGCTACAACTATCCAGTCAACTGGAAGATATTTCATGACATTGACAACGAGGGCTACCATGTGCCAATCGGACACCCTTCGCTTCAACAGCTATATGGGCAACACTATGTAGATTCCTTTGTTGAAAGAATCCCTGTCTCTCACGCGCGATTCAATAAGCGAATTGGAGAACTTTGGAGTGTCAAACGATACCGCAACCTGATGACGGAATTTGATCATCTGTCCGAAGACCGCAAGGATTTGTGGCTTTACTTCGGTGTATTTCCCAATCTGGCCTTTGCACTCTATCCCGAATTAATGGAAATCTACATGTCAATTCCGATCGATCTGAAACATACGAGGATCATCTCGCGCGTGTACGCATTGCCTGATTCAAGACGAGAAACCAAGGTGTTGCGCTACCTGAATAGGAGAATCAACAGAACCACGGGATATGAAGATGAATCCTATATGATCACCTTACAGGAAGGACTGAATTCGTCAGTTTTCCCAAAATGGAATCTTTCTAAAATTGCCGAAACAGGTGTTGGAGCATTTCACAACCTGATTCAAGAAAAACTGCCAGTTGCGAGATTAGTCAATCAACCTCAATCTGGTACGGTTTATGGCTCTAATGAGCAGTTGGCTAAGACTGATCCTCAGCAGTATCACTAAAGTCGTACTTTTCGGATTCTGCGATTTGCATGTCTTTCGTTCGCTGGCGTTCCTGACGTGACAGTATCCAGCCAGCAGCGCACACTCCAATGGCCACAATCAGAATGATTAGCGTGGCTAAAGCATTTACATCAGGCTTCAATCCCAATTTGACTCTGGAGTAAATCAGCATCGGCAGAGTGTTGGCGCCTGGGCCCGACACGAAACTTGCAATAACCAAATCATCCAGCGACAACGTAAATGCCAGCAACCAGCCTGCGGCTAGGGCCGGTGCAAGAAGCGGAACCGTAATGTCGATTAGAACCTTATAGGGTTTAGCGCCAAGATCCTGTGCAGCTTCCTCTAACGATTCATCAACACCCACCAATCGGGACTGAACGATGACTGCAACGTAAGCCAATGAAAATGTAATGTGTGCGATGGTTATGGTGGTGATTCCGCGGGTCGGCCATCCAATAATCTCACTCATCGTGATAAAAAGAAGCAATAGCGAAAGACCAGTGATGACTTCTGGCATGACGAGAGGTGCCGAAATCATACCGGAAAACAGAGTTCTCCCTTTGAACTTGCGAATTCGAGCCATGGCAATTCCTGCCAAAGCTCCAAGCAGTGTAGCAAAGGTAGCATTCATCACTGCAATTTCCAAACTCAGTAGTACTGATTTCCAGATTTCCTCACTTTGGAACAGCACCCCATACCAGCGCAATGAAAATCCACCCCAAACGGGTACGACTTTCGAGTAATTGAATGAGTAAACAATGAGCAGAAAAATCGGAATATACAGAAACGCGAATCCGAAACACAGCATCGAAAATATGACTGGAGCTTTCTTCCAAGACATCGGTCTGACTACTTCGCCTCAGATTCTTTCGCCTGATAGCGCTGATAAATCATCATTGGCAATACCAGCAAAAAGAGTAAAACGACAGCGACTGCTGAAGCAATCGGCCAGTCCTGATTTGCATTGAATTCGCTGTACAGCACCTTGCCAATCATCAGTACATTGCCGCCTCCTAGAAGGTCCGGTATGACAAATTCACCGGTTGCCGGAATAAAGACCAGCAGCGATCCGGCAACGATGCCTGGCATGGTCAGCGGTATGGTAATCGTGCGAAAGATTGTAATTGGCTTGGAACCAAGATCTGCTGCTGCCTCATGCAACGTCAAATCCAGTTTTTCTATACTTGCATATAGCGGCAGAATCATGAATGGCAGATAGGTATAGACAATTCCCACATATACGGCAAAATCTGTATAAAGCATCTTTATCGGTTGATCAATCAGCCCCAGCCAAATTAGAAAACTGTTCACGGTTCCCTGATCAGCAAGCAACCCGATCCAGGCATAAACGCGCAAGAGAAATGATGTCCAAAATGGCAGTATTACCATAAGCAACAGTATCTTCTTAGCAGTCGGAGTCGACCTGGCAATACCGTAGGCAATCGGATAACCAATCAGCAGGCACAGAATTGTTGAAGTTACGGAGATTTCCAGTGAGTTGATATAAGTTCTGAAGTAGAGATCATCTTCCCACAGATACAAGAAATTGTCGAAAATCAACGTCATGTACATTGCACCAGATTCTGCTAATTGGAACAGTGTGGAAAACGGCGGACTCGCCAAAATATATTCGGCGAAACTGATTTTCAGAACAATGAAGAAAGGAATCAGAAAGAAAATCAGCAGCCATACGTACGGAATTGCGACGATAATCGACTGCCATGCCGATGCGGATTGAATCCAGATTTTTAGCCTGTTCTGCAATTTATTGTCTCAATCAGCAACATTTATGCATCATCAAGGTGCGCCTAGCCTCGCTATTTTGTGAGCAAAACCGGGTTTGACGCTTCCCAGCTGAGGTAAACTGTTTCTTCCCATTCAACCAGATGACGTCCATGGCGTGGACGCGAACGATTTGTATGGATAATCTCGATGATTTTTCCATCTTCAAGCCTGATCTTATATATTGAGAAATTGCCGAGATAGCCAATGTCATCCACTATGCCTGCCACAAAATTGTATTCCGTTCCGGGCGGCGGTGGCGTATTAGATACCGTGATTTTCTCAGGTCTCAGTGCAATCCAGACACCAATGTTCTCTCGAACGTCGACACTGTGATCAATATAGAACGAAATTTCCGAGTCAACGGAATCAACAATAACGTGTTCCGCTCCGTTTTCAGTAACTCGGCCCTCGAACATGTTTGCGCTGCCAATGAAATTCGCCACAAATCGGGTTTCCGGGTACTCGTAAATATCGGTTGGTGTACCAATCTGCGAAAACCGTCCCTGGTCCATCACTGCGATTCGGCTTGATAGTGTCATGGCCTCTTCCTGATCATGAGTGACAACGATGAATGTGATTCCCAATTTTTCTTGAATATTCATCAACTCAAACTGAGTATGCTCGCGCAGGCGTTTGTCCAATGCACCCAACGGTTCATCCAACAACAGCACCTTCGGATTTTTCACAAGCGCACGCGCAAGTGCAACCCGCTGCCTTTGACCACCAGATAACTGATGTGGCTTGCGCTTCGCAAATTTTGGCAGCTCAACAATGGCGAGAATGTTGGTGACGCGCTCCTCAATCTCGTCCTTAGCAATCTTGTCTTGCT
Source organism: Arenicellales bacterium (assembly GCA_965219265.1). Lineage (GTDB taxonomy): Bacteria > Pseudomonadota > Gammaproteobacteria > Arenicellales > JAJDZL01 > JAJDZL01. The sequence continues at coordinate 1,015,536 of OZ244730.1, read as the reverse complement.
TCAGTCCGTATGCAACATTCTGCTCGACATTCATATGTGGAAACAATGCATAGGACTGGAACATCATATTGACAGGGCGCTGATACGGAGGGATTCCCGCCATGTCTACACCGTCGATAAAAATGTTACCTGAAGTAGGCGGATCAAAGCCTGCGAGCATTCTCAAAAGGGTTGACTTTCCGCATCCCGAACCGCCGAGAAGCGAGAACAGTTCACCTTCGTAGATGTCCAGGTCCACGCTCGAGACTGCAGTAAACGAACCAAACGTTTTTGTCAGTGAACGAATCTGAACAAAAGGTTCTGCCTCAGGGTCGAGCCAAGGTTGATCGTCGAATAATTTTTGCGAATCAGTTTGCGCTTTCACTTCACATATCACCCAGATTAGAAAAAATCAAAAATTTTCCAAACAAGTAAAACATACACTGGTATACAAATAACAGCCGTATTTCTCATTTGTTTTGTAGGCACGCCGCCTTTCCAATTATCCGTTAATAATTTATAGTTTACCGCTCTTGGATCAAGATCGCGGTGTGATTGTATCGCTTGCTCGATTCGTCAGACTGGTTATTCTCCGGTTTTGAAATTTGTCCAAGTACGAGTACGAACGCGCTGAACTTTCGGTGGAACAACTCTCAGTGTGTACATTTTGGCGACTTCTTCGGGCAGGGGATAGCTTGCTTGAGAACCAGTAACTGCTGGATCAATCAATGGTTTTGCAGAATCGTTCGCAGATGCGTACCAAGTATAGTTGCTGTCTCCCGCCGCAACTTCAGGTCGCATCATGTAGTTCAAAAACAAATATGCATTTTCAATATTGGCGGCATCAGACGGAATTATCCAGCCATCTACCCACAGTTGGGCTTTGCCTTCGCCAGGCGGCAAAAAGAAATCCAGTGTTATTCCAGCACCTGCTTCTTCGGCAGTCGAAGTGGCGAGTAGTCCGTCAGGTCCCCAGGTAACAGACAGACAGAATTCTTTTTGTACCATTCGTTGATATGCATAATTGTCGAACGTTTTGATATATGGGCGAATTTTCGCCAGCATTTTTCCAACGGCTTTGTAATCTTTTGCATTGTTAGAACTTGGATCCAGTCCCAGATGAGCCAGTGCCATGGGGAGAATGTCAGTTGGTGAATCTAGGAAGGAAACACCACATTCAGCCAACTTCTCCATATTCTCCGGCTCAAATATCAGATCCATTGATCCAATCGGAGCACCCGGAAAGATACTTAGAATCAATTCCTCATTGTAGGTAACACCGTGCGTGCCCCACATATAGGGTACGATGTGATCGTTGTTTGGATCCCAATTCGTCGCAATCTGAGACATCACTTCCTTGCTCATGTGTGAAAAGTTCGGAAGTTTCGAAACGTCAAGTTGTTTTATCACTCCGGTCGGGATCAATTTGGTAATCTGCACGCTTGAGTGACTAACTACGTCATACCCGCTATTGCCGGCAAGCAGCTTGGCATCTACCGTTTCTACGGAATCGTAGTTATCGTATGTAACATCGATGTTGAATTCTTTTTCGAAATTGGCAATTGTTTCTTCGCCGATATATTCTGCCCAGTTGTAAACATTGAGCGTACCCTCTGCATAAGCGTTTCCTGAACAAAAAAGCACAGTAACACACAGTGCCCAAAACACACTCCTGACTCTTAATTTTGAACGACCTAACACGATGTCCTCCTCACTATGCGCGGTTCTCTGATATTTAACTAGCTCACTACGAATTAAATGTAACGCCCTAATCCGCAATTAGAAATCTGAGATAAATAAAAAAGCCTTGTACAACAAAGTTTTCGAAAACAATTGGATATCACCCAATGGGTGAAGTCCAAAAGATATCTCAGAGGTTACAAATCGTTTGCCAATTCTACCCCATAAACTGGGAATCAGCAAACTTATTTGACCTCCCATGTCGGTTTGATAGTCGTTGTGCAGTTAATGCAGCGCCTTGGGCTGGCACAATTAGTTGATCAGCAATTGCCTACACCGGGCAGCAACCGCGGCTACCGGCAAAGGACATCCTACAATTTGCAAAAAGAAAAGCCGTTGATGCAGCTATTGGGTTGCGGGCAGTTGCCTGGGCCAAGACATTGGGCAATTGGCCGCGGCGCGTCGGGCGCAGCGATCAGGGGATGCAAGGATTGGTCAAATTTAACAAAACGTCTATGCTTACGTGATGTTCAGCTATAGTGAGTGCGCACGCGTCGTTCGACATAGCTCGTAAGCAAAAAAGCAGTGACTGAGATCACGGTCGCGATGACACTTGTTCCGAATGCCTGCTCAGTCTGGAATTCGTCGTTGGTCTTTGCGAACAGATAACCGAGGCCAGCAGTGCCCATCAGAAATTCGGCGATCATGGCAGCGAGAATGGCGTACGCCGCAGCAAGCCGAAACGCAATCGCCAAATTGGGCATGGCGGCAGGCAGTGCGAGATGCAACAGCGTCGCGCGACGTGAGGCACCGAGCACTTGGAATAGATCGTCGCTTCCCGGCGGCAAAGCACGCAGACCGGACGAAGCGAACACGAATGACGGAAAAAAAGTAATGATCACGACGATTACTATTTCCGTCGACACGTTATAGCCAAGTAGTCGGGCGATAATCGGGATCATTGCGACTACCGGAACCGAACTGAACAGGATAGCAAGCGGGCTCACCAGACCGCTCAACAGCGGCGACAGCCAAGTCACAATCGCAAGCGACGTACCAATGATCATGCCCCCAGCCGTGCCCAATAACGCAACCGCGAACGTGATGGCAGTGTTCTCAAGGAACAAGACCGATTCTGTGGCCAATGCGTGGAACACGCTGATCGGGGTCGGCATGACGATGGGATTGAACTGATTGACGACCACCCAGCCTTGCCACGCCAAGAGAATCAGCAGGATTCCCCAATTATCCTGAATCAAACGGCGGACGATCTTCATCGGAACCGCCTGTAGATAGTACGCTCAAGCACGGTGATTAAGCCATAGAACGTCAGCGATGTGATGACTGCGAGGAACACGGCACACCACAAAAGAACGATCTGAAAGTTCTGCATCGCGTTAATAATCAGAATGCCGAGTCCGCGCGGCGCACCGAACCACTCGCCAATAATTGCGCCGATTAGCGCCGCCGGCCACGACAGCCGTAGCCCACTAACCAACGCTGGCAGGGCCGCAAGCATCTCTAGCCGCCAAAAGCGCGCAACCCGCCTGGCCCCGAGCACCGTAAACAGATCCTGATGAGCCGTCGAAGCACTCGTTAGGCCCGATGTCATCGAAACGTACACGATAAAGAAAACATGAATCGAAGCAACCGCGGCGGGCGTCGCGTCACGGTTCAGCAGTAAAAGAAAAATGGGAGCAAGAGCAATCGACGGCACCGAGTTCAGCACCGCCGCCAATCGGTCACCACCACGGCGCAGCAGCGGCAGCAAATGAGTGACACATGCGAGAAATAGGCCGAGGCTGGCCCCGAGCAGGTAGCCCGCACCTGTGGAACGTAGTGTGGCGCTTATAGCGCGCACGAACAGCGGCCGGCGATTTGCATCAATCAACATGTCGATCACGGATGAAAGCGAAGGCCATGACAATCCAGCCAGCTCATAATAGCCGATGATCTGCCACAGCCCGAAGAAGACACCGAGCCCCACGGCACCCAGCAGCGCGCGACCCGCCCATGTTGCGTCTGCCTTCACCCGATCAGCCCTCCGGCGGCTCAAGGGCGAGCGAGAGCTCATCCGCCAAGTGGTGGAACTCCTCACTGCGCATGACTGAAGGGTCACGCGGCCGCTCAAACGGAACCGTCACTTCGAGAATAATTCGGCCCGGGCGAGCACTCAGCACCAACACGCGGTCGGCTAGGAACAACGCCTCGTCCACTGAGTGCGTCACAAGCACTGTAGTAATCTGGTCGCGCAACCATATGCGTTGTAACTCAATGTTCATTTGTCGTCGCGTCACCGCGTCGAGCGCTCCAAAGGGCTCGTCGAGCAGTAGCACCTCGGGATCGAGGATCAGCGCCCGGGCGATAGAAACGCGTTGACGCATGCCGCCCGAGAGTTGACGTGGGTGAGCAGTCACAAACTCGTCTAGCCCCACAAGATTAATCAAGTCATAGATGGCTTCATCATCTGGTCTGCGTCCGGATAGCTTGAACGGCAAGGCGATATTATCGTGGACAGTCAACCACGGCAGGAGCGCGTGGTCTTGGAAGGCTACACCAAAGGCATGTCGCTCAGCAAGCGCCGCAGGCCGCTCCCCACGCATCATGACGGTGCCGGTCGTCGGTTGATCGAGTGAGGCGATCAGCCGAAGCAGTGTGCTCTTTCCGCAACCGCTCGGGCCCAGCAACGCCACGAACTCACCTGTGGCCACTGTGACCGACAGCTCTTGCAATGCGAGTACGCCTTCGTTACTGCCTTTGAGAGCAAATCGCTTCGTCACACCTTCGGCGGTAATTGCCGCGTCGTCGAGATTGCGTTGCGGCTCGTCGGTCATTGCCAAACTTGATCGAATCTTTCCATAATCCGAGGCAGTCGTCTATCTACGTCGTGGCGCAACGCCTCCTCGTCGATGGTGAGCAACTTGCGATCCTTCATCACCACACGGCCATCAATGACGACTGTTTGCACGTCCCGCCCGAGCGCCGTGTTAGCGACGGTGAATAGTGGATCAAAATATGGCGACTGGTCCAACTCACAATACTTGACGAGAAGGATGTCTGCCTTCTTGCCGACCTCAAGACTGCCAATCTGATCTTCCATGCCGAGTGATCGCGCTCCTCCCATGGTCGCCACACGCAGCAATTCCGCGCCCGACATCACGTCGCGACAATGGATGGGCGTACCCGCTACAATCTGCTGTCCGATGCGCGCGGCGTGCGCCACTTGAAAGATGTCCAGCGGACCCCATGCGGCGGCCCCGTCGGTCCCCAAACCGATGTCTATACCGCGACGCCACATGCTCAACAGAGCGTGGGGACCGATGTGGTAATTGTTGAACGCACAATGAGAAGCAGACAGTCGATGCGTCACATAGAGATCCGTCTCATCCGGGGACAGCAACACCGAGTGGGCGCAGTGTAGGTGACGTCCTAGTGCCCCGACCTCCTCAAGATACTCGGTTGGCCGCTTTCCGAAATGTTCCAGTGCGTAATCGATCTCATAGGTGCCTTCACACAAATGAGTATGGAGACGCGTATCAAGCTCCCGTGCCGCATCGGCCATCGAACACACTAACTCAGTAGAGCAGACCATGATTTGCCGTAGCGACAACCATGCCTTAACCCGATCCTGATCCTGCTTCTGCCAACGACGCACAAGCTCCACATTGCAAGTCAATGCTTGGTCCGTCGTCATCAACATGGATTCAGGCACGCCGGTGCCGTGGTCGATTGTGCTCAGCGCAATGAATCCTCGGATACCGGTTTCAAGCGCCGCCCGACCCATCTCATCGGGGTGCGGGCCGCCTGCTTCGGCGAAGCAAGTCGTTCCAACGCTGATCATGTTGGCGTAGCACAACAAGCCGCTAAGGTAGACGTCTTCCGGGTCTAGCAAACCCTCGAACGGTATGTAGTAGTTCTTCCAAATCGGGTTTTTGATCTGTGCGCGGCGTGCGATCTCAGCGATCTTTCCACGCAACAATTGCTGTCCAGTATGAACATGGCCGTCGATCATCCCTGGCATTGCGATCTGACCACTGCCATTGATACTCGACGACGGCAGAAACCGGGACGCAGCGTCGTTGGCATCGCCGATCCACACGATGCAGTCACCGCGCACGGCAATTGCACCATCTCGTATTATTGTGCCAGCGTCATCAAGGCATACTACCTCGCAACCCGTGATCAGAAGATCCACGGCTTGCGAGGTCTGTTCAGGCATAATGCCAACCTGCGCTTGGCTTATTCGAGACTTTGATATACCTCTTCCATAACACTGAAATCCGCGAGTTTTTCAATCGGCGGAATGTTCTCCCGGCCGGTTGCTTTGGCCGCCACGTACATCTTCTCCATAGAATCTTGATCAAGCAAGAGGATCGGCTGCTCCGGCTTGTCAGGGTTCCGCATCATACCCATTTGCAACTCATTTTGACGCAACTGCTGCTCGATATTCAGACCGAGATCGGCGCCAAACTTGTTGACTGCAAGATTCGGTGCTGCAGTTGGGTCTTCTTCGTTGGCCTGCCAGCCACGTGTCAGTGCACGCAGAAACTTCACCATAGTTGACCTGTTGTTCTGGAGGTATTCGCGGGATGTGAAGACGGCGCTTGCGTATTGCTTGAATCCAAGGGAATCGAACGATGCGAAATGGAAATCCTCGCCGCGTTTCATGCCGAGAAGTTCAAGGGCTACCGCCTGATTGGTGCCGAATGCGGTATAACCATCGCCTTGCTTGGCAAGCAGGGGCTCGGGCGAAAACCCAGCCGGAACGAATTCCCACTCCTTAGGCAGATTATTGATCGCAAGAGTCGCGTCAATCGCCGTGCGTTCTGCTACACCCTGAGCGAGGATTTTCTTACCGACAAGATCGTCCGCTTTGAGAATCGGATTTCCTTTGAGCGAGATTACGCCGAGCGGCGATACCGGAAACGTTGCAGCGACAATGACGAAGTCGTTGCCACGCCCAACTGCGTCGAGAAATGGAAGCCAGACCCCGTACGCAATGTCGGCTTTGTCCGCTGCGAGCGAAACCAGCGACTTAGGCGCATTCGGTCCGCCCGGCAGGTGTTCAATCTCTAGCCCTTCCTCTTTAAAGTAGCCTTTGTCAATGGCGAGCCAGAGTCCGCCATACTCGACGTTTGGAATCCACGACAGCGCTACCCGTACCTTCTCGAGATCCTGTGCGACTGACTGAGCCGACGCGCCTACAGAGACGAGCGCAGCAAGGCTCAGTGTGATAAGCAATTTCCCAACGGTTCTATAATTTTTCATGGTGTTACTCCTCCTCTCATAAAGGTGGTATTTCTTGACGACGCCATTATATACAGTTGGTGTAGACTAGATTAGTGGCCCGTACTCACTCAGCAATCCACTCAAGAAACAAATCCTATATCTTTTTGATAATATTACGTTATATTAAATTATTCTATTCGGTAATTCCTACAGTATTACTTCTTTTATCAAGGAGAAAACACCAGACTTTTAGGAGCCAATTATGGGATTGATTAACTTACAATCATATAAATTTCAGGTATGATGTTGGTTCGATTGGATGACTTGAATGGTAGACAAATCGGGTAGCGAACATAAGCGCAGATTGACGGCGAACTTCAAGGAATGGACAGAAGCGGATATGTCGAAGAGTACGAAGGAACGGGCGAAGACGCTATTCAAAGTAGCAGACCGGAATTTAAAAAAGTAAAACGGCGCAGCCTATTGCATTTAGCTACCCCTTTGATTTCGGAATCATCGCAAGGAGGTCATGGTGAATTTTGTTGAGGTAATTCGACATGGCTGAATACCCGGTTTTACACAAACCCAAGCACTACCGAGAATAGTTCCCGATATTTGCACTGAAAGTAGATAATGAGAAACATGCAATGCATATGGTGTTTAACAACAACAGCAAACTTATCTCTGATTTATTCGGACTCGGTGCTCACCATGAACTATTGATTACGTGGTCAAACCGAATTCTAGTGGTGTGAAGTGTAGTAGAGTGCAAAAATATGTATCTCGATCAGCGAAAATGTGTCCAGAATGTGGAAATTGAGAGCTGGCCAAGGGTAAGTTTCTGTTTGCTATGGCCCAAGTCTTTCTGAAATCCAGATATCAGCCTGAAGACGATACCGTATGCGCTCATGCAGACGATCCTGACGTCCTTGCCAGAACTCAATACAATCAGGAACAAGCCGGTAGCCACCCCAATAGTCAGGTCTCGGTACATCCTCCCCCTTAAATTCAATTTCAAGTTCGGCGACCCGTGTTTTCAGAGCGTTAAAACTGTCAATAACCCTGCTCTGTGGAGATGCCCTTGCACTGATTTGGCTTCCCCGAGTTCTTGTGGCGAAATAATCGTCTGATAGTTGTTTCGATAGAACCTGTACGCTTCCTTCAATCCTGATCTGGCGATACAATTTGTCCCACCAGAGAACAGCACTGGCGTTGGAATTCTGATTCAATTCATCCGCTTTTCTACTCTCATAGTTTGTGTAGAAGATAAAACCCGATTCACCATGCTGCTTCAGTAGAACCTGCCGCGCGGATGGTCTACCGTTAGAAGCGACTGTGGCCAAAGTCATGGCACACGGTTCGATAAATTCCGCTCCGTTAGCGTCATCCATCCACTGGGTAAACAGTTCAAATGGACTGTCTAGCGGTTCGAGTAAGATGTCTTCAGGCAAGTTTGCAGTCTTTCCAACTGATGAACGCTAGATTCCAGCCATGCACAAATACTTGATCTCAACGTATTCATCTAATCCGTATTTCGATCCTTCGCGGCCGATACCGGATTCCTTCATGCCTCCAAATGGGGCAAATTCCGTCGATATGATGCCAGTATTAATGCCGACAATTCCGCACTCGATCGCTTCCGACACTCTCCAGACTCTGCCAATATCACGGCTATACAGGTAAGCAGCCAGTCCAAATTCCGTATCATTCGCCATCTGTATGGCTTCTTCATCACTGTGAAATCTGAACAGTGGCGCAACCGGCCCAAAGGTTTCTTCATTTGCAACGACCATATTGACCTTAACATTCGTCAGTACCGTTGGCTGGAAAAATGTTCCCCCCAACGCATGCCGAGAGCCTCCTGCAGCAACCATGGCACCTTTTCCAACTGCATCCATAATGTGAGATTCCACTTTCTCAACCGCAGCCGAATCGATTAACGGACCAAGTTCTATGCCTTCACCGAATCCATCACCCACTTTCATCTTGGAAACCGCATTGCTCAACTTTTCCGAAAACTCGTCATAAACGCGATCATGCACTAATATACGATTGGCGCAAACACAGGTCTGTCCCGAATTTCGATATTTCGACTGCATGGCTCCAATGACAGCAGCATCGATATCTGCATCCTCAAAAATTATGAATGGAGCATTTCCACCCAACTCCAGGGATATCTTCTTGACTGTGTCAGCACACTGCCTCATCAATACCTTGCCAATTTTCGTTGAGCCAGTAAAGGTGAGTTTCCTGACTTTTCCATTGGATGTCAACTCGCCTCCAATCTGCGAAGAATTACCGGTTACTACATTCATGACCCCTGCTGGAACACCAGCCCTTTCAGCCAATTCGCAAAGCGCCAAAGCTGAATAAGGAGTGCTCCCCGCAGGCTTGATCACAATCGTACATCCTGCAGCCAAGGCCGGGCCGGCTTTTCGTGTAATCATCGCTGAAGGAAAATTCCAAGGCGTGATTGCAGCGCAGACCCCAACGGGCTCTTTGATGACGACAACTCTACGATCCGGAAGATGAGTTGGTATTACATCGCCATACAATCGTTTTCCCTCTTCTGCAAACCATTCAAAAAAGGAAGCTGCGTACGCAACTTCTCCTCGCGATTCGACCAACGCCTTACCCTGTTCTATGGTCATCAGCGCAGCCAGATCTTCTTGATTCTCCATCATCAGGTCTGCCAACTTACGCAAGACAGCAGCTCGTTCCTTTGCAGTTCGGTGGCGCCATGACTGAAAGGCAATTTCAGCTGCATCCACTGCTCGTGCAGTTTCAGTTGCACCCATCTTCGGTACGGTTCCAATAACGCTTCCGCTGGATGGATTGTTGACCTCTAGCGTTTCGCCGCTATCCGCATCAACCCATTGGCCATCTATGTAGCACTGCTGTCGAAACAGCGACTGATTTTTAATGTTCATTTTCATATTTGTTCAACTTTGTCCTGTGTTTCAATAAAAAGCGGATATACCGGTTTGAGCTTTACCCAATATCAATGCATGAATGTCATGTGTTCCCTCGTAAGTATTGACGGCTTCCAGATTCATGCAATGACGAATTACATGAAATTCGTCACACACACCGTTACCGCCATGTATATCTCGTGATGCTCTAGCAATATCCAAAGCCTTGCCGGCATTGTTACGCTTCATTAGACTAATCAGCTCGTGCGGAGCATTCCCTTCATCCAGCAATCGACCAGCGCGTAAACTGCCCTGCAAGCCTAAAGAGATTTCAGTCTGCATGTCCGCCAATTTCTTTTGCACCAGTTGATTCGCTGCAATCGGCCGCCCAAATTGCTTTCGATTTAAAGAGTATTCCAGTGCCGCATGCCAGCAGAATTCCGCCGCCCCTAGCGCGCCCCAACTGATTCCATAACGAGCTAATGTCAGACAGGCAAATGGAGCTTTAAGTCCCGATGCACTTGGCAACGCCATGCTGTCAGGAACGAATACGTCCTGCATGACAATACTACCAGTCGTCGACGCACGCAATGAGAATTTACCTTCTATTATTGGTGCACTTAGCCCCTGAGTGTTTTTCTCAATCAGAAATCCACGAATCACATTTTCGTCGTCTTTCGCCCATACCAGAAAAAGATCTGCAATGGGAGAATTGGAAATCCAGGTTTTCTCTCCGTTTAGCCGATAGCCGGCATCCACCTTTCGTGCCTTGGTCGTCATGCCACCTGGGTCGGACCCGTGATTGGGTTCGGTCAGTCCGAAACATCCGATCATCTTTCCGCTTGCAAGTTTCGGCAGGTATTTCTCTCTCTGAGTGTCGCTTCCAAAGCGAAAAATCGGATACATGACTAGAGATGACTGAACACTAAAAAAGGATCGATATCCGCTGTCGACGCGTTCAATTTCTCGTGCGATCAGTCCATAGCTGACATAATTCAGCCCAGCGCAGCCGTATCCATGAATGGTGGCCCCCAGCAGACCCATTTCACCCATCTCCTGGGTAATCATCGGATCAAACTTCTCATGGCGATTTGCTTCTACGATACGCGGCATGAGAGACTCTTGAGCGTAGCGTCGCACTGACTCCTGAATCATGCGTTCGGATTCATCCAACTGCTGATCAAGCAGAAATGGATCTTGCCACACGAATTGAGGTTTTGCTTCTTTCAACATGACTGTGTTAATTTCCAGTATTTGTGACCATACTATGCAGCTTCGAGGTCAGTCACATGATGCCGAATTGCTGCTATGAGCTCTTCAACCCGATTCTGTGTCTCCTGGACATGGCGTTTCTTGATATAGCCGTAGCCTCTGATAGTTTCAGGATAGCACACCAATTCAACGGCGATACGATGGTTTTGAGCATTAAGATGCGCGACCGCTTCTTCGACCACAGACTCATATTCACGGATCAATTGCCGCTCCAATTTTCGATCGTCCGATCTTGCAAATGGATCGAAAACAGAACCTCGTAAAAACTTCAGCTTCGCAACTAATCGCAGGAGCCTCAACATCCATGATCCAAACGTTATTTTCTTTGGAAATCCAGTTACGCTGTCTTTTTTTGCCAGCAACGGGGGTGCCATATGAAACTGAATTTTGAAATCGCCTTCAAACTGAGTCTGCAACTGCTTGGAGAATTCGCCATTGGTAAACAATCTAGCTACTTCATACTCATCCTTGTATGCCAGCAGCTTGTAGTAGTATTTTGCAACACCTTCCGCAACACCCGCCATTCCAGGCGTGTTCTTTCGTTCGTCAGCGTGCACCCTTTCGACAAACGCTTTGTATCTCTCTGCGTATGCTCGGTTCTGGTAGTTACTAAGCAACTGGTACCTGTGTTGAACGATATCGTCGAGCGATTTCGCGTCAACCGCGGAAAGTCCGCTCGCTTCTTCTGTCGTACCACGTACATCCTGTTCGAAACTTGCAGGTTCAACCACGAACTGACGACCGCGATGCAGTGCCAACTTGTTCATTTCAACTGACCTGCCGTTGAGTTCAATTGCTCGTTCGATTGCTTCAAGCGAAATCGGAATCAAGCCTGTCTGCACTGCAACGCCGACCATGAACAGATTTGCTGCAATCGTATCACCGAACAGCTGCTCTGCATAACGGTTTGCATTGACGAAAGTTGTGCTTTCAGGTCCAACTGACTGTTCTATGATTGACTTCAGTTCCTTACCCGGGAATTTCAAATCGCTGATTCTAGTGAAATCACCAGACATCATTTCAAAATCATTGATGATTGCACTGGTTTTACTTTGACTTGCGGTCAGCATCACCTTTTCGCTTGCTGAAACCACAAGATCGCACCCGATAATCAGGTCTGCACCTCCATTGGCAACATGCATGGACGAGATGTCCTGCGGACTCGCAGCCAAAACCAAATTGCTGATGACTGCACCGCCTTTCTGTGCCAGTCCAGTCATGTCCAGCACGGAACATCCCAACTGTGCTAGATGCGCCGCCATTCCCAGAATTGCGCTGACGGTAATGACACCTGTACCCCCTACCCCTGTGATGACGATGCAATACTCTTTATCAATTACCGGTACGACTGGCTCTGGCAATGTTGATGCATCAAACTGGTACGAAGCGCCAGACCTGGACGGCTTTCTCGGCATTCCTCCGAGAACTGTGACAAAACTTGGGCAGAAGCCTTCGACGCAGGAATAATCCTTGTTGCATGCAGACTGATCAATCCGCCGCTTGCGCCCTAATTCCGTTTCCTGCGGCACAATTGCAACGCAATTGGACTGAACTCCGCAATCACCACAACCTTCGCAGACCTCAGTATTGATAAAAATTCGTTTGGGTGGATCAGGATACTCTCCCCGCTTTCTTCTCCGTCGTTTTTCTGCGGCGCAGGTCTGATCGTACACAATTGCAGTTACACCTGAGATTTCTCTAAAATGTCTTTGAATTGAATCAAGTTCCTGTCGATCGACAACCTTGACGCCTGCGGGCATTTTGTTTCTCGAACGACAACCAACTACATCATCGGTCACGACGGTAACTCTGTTTACATCTTCAGCCAGAAGTTGCTGAGTAACTTGTGATACCGTTAACGGGCCATCGAAAGGCTGACCTCCTGTCATCGCTACTGCGTCGTTGTACAGTAGTTTGAATGTCATGGTTGTATCAGACGCTACTGCCGCGCGAATTGCTAGCAATCCCGAGTGAAGATACGTACCATCTCCTACATTCTGAAACACATGTTGACGCTTGCTGAACCTGCTCTCCCCAATCCAACTTGCGCCTTCACCGCCCATTTGAGTAAATCTTGCAGTAGAGCGATCCATCCACTGTGCCATGTAGTGACATCCAATTCCTGCGAGTGCGATGCTGCCATCTGGAACTTTGGTCGAGGTATTGTGCGGGCATCCAGCGCAAAAATACGGCATCCGCTGAATGGGTGCCAATTCTGTGTCTTTGTCGAGTAAACGTGTGACTTGATCAAGCTGTCTGGATAACGACTCCGACTTGATGTGCATCAGGACCTGTCGGCCGACTGTACTTGCAATCTGCATGGCACCGAGTCGCGCAGTCGACGGGAGCAGCGTATTCCTTTGATCATCAAGCTTACCGACGACTGCGGGTGCATTGACTCGTCCGTAAAGCAATGTCTTGATCTGGTCTTCAATCAGTCCTCGTTTCTCCTCCACCACAATAATTTTTTGAAGGCCTCGTGCAAATCGATATAAGCCTTCCCGTTCCAGCGGCCAACTCATGGCGACTTTGTAGAACCGAATTCCCAATTTGTTTGCGGTCCGCTCATCAATATGGAGTTCAGTCAAGGCTCTGCGTAAATCCGAGTAAGACTTGCCAGTTGTGACGATACCGACACGAGCATCTGAAGGATTGAAGATGAGCCGGTCCAGTCCGTTTACACGCCAGAATGCCTGCACTGCTGGAAGCTTGTACTCATGCAGTCTGTGCTCTTGCTCAAGTGGTGTATCCGGCCAGCGAATGTTCAGTCCGTCCGGTGGCAGCACGATATCGTCCGGAACGATAATCTGGCGATCGCGACCGGCATCAATTTCGATGGATGAAGATGCTTCAACTGTATCGTGAACGCATTTCAAGCCAACCCAACAGCCCGAATATCGAGACAGTTGCCAACCCATCAGTCCAAAATCCAGAATGTCTTGTACACTCGATGGGTTCAGAATCGGCATCATGGCGTCGACCAGCGCAAACTCGCTTTGATGTGCAGTGGTTGACGATTCACACGCATGATCATCTCCCAAGGCTGCCAGTACGCCGCCGTATCTTGAGGTACCCGCTAGATTTGCGTGTCTGAAGGCATCGCCTGACCGGTCCACTCCGGGACCTTTTCCATACCAAATAGCGAAAACCCCATCAAACCTACCTTCGCCATTGATTTCAGCCTGCTGTGTTCCCCAGATTGCAGTCGCAGCAAGGTCTTCATTGATGCCCGGTTGAAAAATGATGTTGCGAGGTTCCAAAAAATCTTTCGCCTGCCACAACTGCAAATCAAATCCGCCAAGCGGTGAGCCTCTGTATCCGGTGATGTAACCGGCTGTGTTCAGCCCACTGGCGGCATCACGAGAGGATTGCAGCAGTGGCAGTCGCACCAAAGCCTGAATACCGGTTACGAAAATTCGACCGGACTCCCGGGTATATTTGTCGTTGAGCGATATGTCGGCTAGCATTTACTCAGGACTCCGCATTTTCCTGATGGGAGCGATTAGACTCCCCACCTGAAGAAATCATCTCCTTCATTCATGTAGTACTTTGACAGCACCATTTTGTGCACTTCCGAAGCACCGTCCACCAGTCTGGATTGACGCTGGTAACGATACATCCACTGGAGAATCGTATCTTTCGAATATCCTTTTGCCCCCAGCATTTGAATGGCGATGTCTACAACGTCATGCAAGGTATCTGCTACGACTACCTTGGCAATGGACACCTCCTTACGCGCAAAATCGCCTTGGGCAAGTTTCCATGCGGCATGCATGGTGAGCAACCTCCCCAAATGCACTGCGCTGGCAGCTTCACCCAACATCCACTGTACGCCTTCGTGTTCGGTCAGAGTTTTTCCAAACGCCTTGCGATCGCCGGCATAATCACTCGCGATTTCAAGCGCCCGTCGGCATAGGCCGAGCCATCTCATGCAGTGGGTAAGCCTGGCAGTTCCCAATCGAATTTGTACCACTTTCATTCCGTCTCCAACTTCCATCAGGCGATTTTCATCTGGTATTTCAAGCCCATGAAACTTGAGTTCACAATGTCCGCCGTGCTCTTCCGGTCCCATGATTGGAACGCGTCGAACCAGCTCCCAGCCTGGATCATCCCGATCAAACAGGAACGCGGTCAGGCCTTTTCGAGGATGATCGGATGTTCGAGCCAGCAGAATGAAGTGCTGAGCCACTCCGGCACCAGTGATGAACCATTTATGTCCGTGTACGACCCACTTGTCGCCGGATTTCTCGGCACGAGTGAGCATCATACCCAAAGGGTCAGAACCGGAACCAGGCGCCGGTTCGGTCATCGCCAAAGCAGAACGAACCGTGCCGTCGATTATGGGTTGAAGCCAGCGTTCCTTTTGCGCAGGCGTGGCGACTCGTTCCAATACAATCATATTTCCATCATCGGGTGCAGCGCTGTTAAAAACCACCGGTCCGAATATCGAACGCCCCATCTCCTCATAGCATGCAGCCATGCCTACGGTGTCGAGTCCGCCCCCGCCGAGTTGCTTTGGCATCTGCAGGCACCACAGTCCTTCCGAGCGGGCTTTCTCTCGCAATGGGAGAAAGTAATCATCTGCAATATTCTCTCCTTCATCATAAGCTTCCGGAATTGATTCGACCGGAATAATGTGCGTGTCGACGAAATCACGGATTCTTCGCTGATAATCCTGAATGGTGTCGTTCAGATAAAAGTCCATTAATAGAATTTTCCTCTCTTACATTGAAGATTGCAGGTGCCCGCCATCCACTACAATGGTGCTTCCCGTCATATAGGATGAGGCATCAGAAGCCAGTAACAGCATCACACCGTCCAGATCTTCGGGACGACCGAATCTTTTCTGAGGAATCTTGATTTTTGCCTTTTGTCCCACCGGTGAATTTAGATAGTCTCGGTTGATGTCTGTGATGATGTAGCCCGGTGCGATCGCATTCACGCGAATGTTGTAGCGCGCCCACTCGTAGGCCAGTACACGCGTCAGATGATCCAGTGCTGCTTTTGCCGCCGAATAAGGTGCAACTCCACCCATCACACGCCGGCCAAGAATCGACGCAATGTTGATCAAAGAGCCGCCTCTGCTGTCCGCGGACATGCACAGCCCGGCCTGTTGAGCAACCAGCCAGGCACCTTTCAGATTCGTGTCAATGACATCGTCCCAGTGCTGTTCGGATACATCCAGAGCATTTCCTGCAGAAGCAATTCCGGCATTGTTGATGACTATATCCAATCTTCCGCACCTGGCAGTTGCTTCCTTGAACGCAACTTCAACGTTGGATTTATCTGTCACATTCAGCTGAATCCAACTGGCCTCGCCACCGGAAGCATTGATGTCACTTGCAATTTGCTCAAGTCGCTTGGTTCTTCTCGCGGATAGAACCACATTAGCGCCCGCTGCAGCCAGAGTTCGAGAAAAATGTTCCCCGATTCCACTGGATGCACCTGTTACCAATGCAGATTTTCCGTATAAATCGTGAAAAATGTTCATTACAGAATTGCGATTGAAATTGACGTGATCGATAGCATTCCCGACTTGCGAAATCCGATTGCCAGAAGCACTATGCTATGAGTGATTTTATATATTTTTCGCGATCAATCTGCAGATCAATCAAGGCAAGTCCTGTCTGAGAATCCGCTTTCTTGAAGGCTTCGACAAATTCCTCAATGGTTGTGGCAATCAATCCCATCGCACCAAAGCTCTCTGCATATTGGGCGAAATCCGGATTGAGTAAATCGGTCGCCATCATTCGACCCGGAAAGTCTCGTTCCTGGTGTTTGCGAATCGTACCAAGCGTACTGTTATTGATCACGATAAAGGTGATGTCCAGATTCAACATTGCAGCTGTGGCCATCTCCTGTCCTGTCATTAAGAAGCATCCATCCCCACTGACACAGACTACCTTTCGGTCCGGCTCGCAAATCTTTGCTGCGATTGCAGCAGGAACGCTGTATCCCATGGAACCTGTAGCCGGTGCCAGCTGTGTTCTATATCGCGCTCCGTAATAATAGAATCGATGCAGAACTCCACTGCTGATGCCGGAACCGCTTGCAACTATCGCATCAGACGGTAGATACTCCCTCAGCCACGAAATCGCCATTTCGTTCAACAGCGAAGAATTCTTTTCATTCAAAGTAGAGTGCGATACGAAGTCGATTCGTCCTTTCTGCGTCCGCTTCAGCCAACTTGAGCGATGGCTGATGCTTACATTCTGCAAGCGCGAAACAAACGACGATGAAGAAGAATTGACAGCAACGTCCGGTCTGTAAACACGACCGAGTTCTCCAATATCGGCGTGTACATGAAACAGTTTCGCGTGAGGAACCGGTGCTTGTACCAGGGAGTATTTCTGGGTCGGCAATTCTCCCAGTCTGGCGCCGATGCACAGGATTCGATCGCTGTTTTGCACAAGTTTCGCCAATCCCGGCCCGGTGCTGATTCCAAGATCGCCCATATAGTTCGGATGCCGATTGTCCATGTAGTCCTGACATCGAAATTCAGCTGCCACAGGCAGCTGATTGCGCTCGGCAAATCCGGTTAATCGTTTTCGACTGCCCTCACTCCAACCGCTACCACCTACAATGATCAATGGACGCTCCGCTGGTTCAAGAAAATCGGAAACCTGCTCGGCCGTGTCTTCTGGAGCTACGGGCTGTGCAATTTCAGTTGCAGGGATGTTGTCAATCTGCGTTTCTGCGTATAAGACATCTTCGGGAAATACCAAGGCCACTGGACCTGGACGTCCGGATAGAGCAGTATGCCATGCACGACTTACGTATTCTGGAATCCTGTCGGGATCTTCCACCTGAGCAGTCCACTTGGTTAATGGGCGAAACATGGTACGAAAATCGACTTCCTGAAATGCTTCACGATCCAGGAACGCGCGCTGCACCTGTCCGATCATTAGCACCATGGGTGTGGAATCCTGAAACGCAATATGAACACCCAAAGATGCATTGGTTGCGCCGGGTCCACGCGTCACAAAGCATACGGCCGGCTTACCTGTCATTTTTCCATGCGCTTCAGCCATAATCGCTGCGCCGCCTTCGTGACGACAGGTGACAGTTCTGATGTGTCGATGGTCATAAAGCCCGTCGAGAGCGGGAAGAAAAGACTCACCTGGAACACAGAACACCGCTTCACACTGTTGAATCGCCAGTTGATCAGCTAGAATTTTCCCGCCGTGTCTCATCGTCGACATACAGGAAGTTCGAGTGCTAATAGTTTTCGGTTGGGCCAAAGTAAATTGCGAGAAGTGCGTTCAATGCGCGTTATTGTACCTGTACCCGATAGTTCACATTGGGCATGATTCGGAAGCCATTGAGGTCAATTTTTCCTATACTCCATAAAAACGATTCCAAAAATCTGCGTTGATCGATTTGCCGGAACTAGAATAGGAAATCTGGAAGCTATCTAATAACATTCATGGCTACAGAGTCAATATTGGGCCAAATCATGAAAGTGACAATCTATTACAATCCGCGCTGTTCGAAATCCAGACAAACCTTGGAGATTCTTCGAGACAGAAATGTGGACATCGAGATTGTTGAATATCTCGATTCACCGCCAACTTCGCATGAACTCCAAGAATTACTGCAATTGCTTGGCATGAGTCCCAGAGAGCTAATGCGAAAGAATGAAGAACCCTATCGTTCAAACAATCTGAATGCACCTGATTTAGCAAATGATGAACTGATGGAATTCATAACCAAATACCCTATTCTAATCGAGCGCCCTATCGTGCTAGCGAATGAAAGAGCAATCATCGGAAGACCGCCTGAACGGGTTCTGGAAATTAATTAACTCAATGTTGCTCGTACAACTACAACCCGCAGATCAGAGGTAGAATTAATTTTGGCAGGCAGACCGGAATACCAAACAATCATCTTGAGAATTGTGGTTCTGGCTGTTCTAGGATCAGTTATAGGACTCGTCGTAGCATTACTAGCGCTGGTCTTCCTTGAAGCCATATCTTGGCTAAACAACCTTCTTCTGATTTCGCCGAGCGAGCGTTTCAAGTATGTAGACAATCTAAAAGCGCTCAATATCGCAACCATTCTAGTTCCAACTTTAGGTGGCCTGGTCGTCGGGTTAGTCTTGCGATATCTAGTGCATGCCAGACGTCCACTCGGACCTCCAGATACGATATTAATGGTGCAGACCCATACTTCCGGTGAATCAGTACGTAGCGGATTGATGTCGACTCTGGCGGCAGTCATCTCTCTCGGTTGTGGTGCGTCAGTCGGGCAATATGGACCGCTTGTCTATCTCGGAAGCATCGTCGGCGCCGCTGCCAATAAACTAAAACTCAATAAACACAATCTGCAGGAGATCACTGTAGCGAGTGGTGTCGCAGCGGCAATCTCGGTAGCGTTCAATGCTCCGATTGCAGGTCTGATCTTCGCCCATGAAGTCATATTGAGACACTACTCGATTCAGGCGTTTGCGCCTACTGCCGTAGCAACTGCGATTGGTTATGTCATCGTAAATGTAGTATTTCATCGACCATCACTGTTTTTAGTGGAATTTGATGGTGTACAGCATGGCTATGAATTTCTTTTGTTCGCTGTCCTCGGTATGCTGAGTGCCTTTATTGCGATTAGTTATGCCAAGGGAATTCTGGCTTGTGATGCTTTTGCCAAAAGTACTCGAATCCCTATGGCGTTTCGCCCCATGATTGCCGGATTTATTTTGGGTGTCGTGGCACTGTGGATACCCGATGTTCTCGGAATCGGCGGCACAACCCTTCGCTTCGCGACGATAGAAGGTGCATTTCAACTCAGCGAACTGGGCCTGATCATAGTAGCCAAATTTGCGGTAACCGTGCTCTGCATCGGTTTTGGTTTTGCAGGCGGTGTCTTCAGTCCCATTCTGTTGATTGGCATCCTGTTCGGCGCACTTTTTGGCGGAATTCTCGACAACATTCCATTTTTTGAACATTCAGGAGTGGTGACCTATGCCATCTGCGGGATGATGGCTGCTGCAAGTCCTATCGTCGGAGCTCCGTTAGCCATGATTCTGATTGTTTTTGAACTAACCCATAGCTATGACCTGGCAATTGCTGCAATGGTTGCTGTGGTATTTTCAAATCTGATTTCCACCAGAATTTTTGGAAGATCTCTGTACGACGTTCAGCTGATTCAGCGTGGCTTCGATCTTTCGCACGGTCGAAGAAATGCCGTTCTCGCCTACGAAAAAATTACTTCTTTGATGCACGATCAGTACCTTCGATTTGATGCTGAGGACAAAATCGAAACCGTTATGTCCAAACTCTCATCAGGCAGTCACAATCAAGGCTTTGTTACTGACAGCAATGGGATTTTCATCGGAGTCGTTCACTTTGAGTCATGCAGTAATCGTGATCCATCGGAAATCGTAAAATATGCGGCCCAACTTCCCCATTTCACATTCACAGAAAAAACGAATCTCATCGAAGCGGTCGAAGCACTCAGAATTGTCAATCTCGACATTGCACCTATCATATCTTCTACAGATAACAAATTATTGGGTGTGGTTTGGAACTATGACGTTATGAACGCCTATCTGCGAGCAATTGAGCGAATTGAAAGTGAAGAAAATGCGTCGGTCTAGAATATACATTTCGCTGATTCTTATCATCTTGCCTGCGCTTGCCGGATCGCAGGAAACCCAGACACTCACGATTTCGTCTTGGGGTGGTGCCTATGAAGAAGCTCAACTGAAAGCATATATCCTGCCATTTGAACAGAAAACTGGCATTAAGGTGTCGCTGGTGGAATACAACGGAGGCATTGCACCCCTCCGATTGGTGTACTCTTCAGGCAAATCAACCATGGATGTTGTAGACATGACGGAGTCAGATGCACTCGCAGCATGTGAAGAGGATCTACTTGCCAAAAATCAAGTCAGTTTGCTCTTCCCTGCACCTGACGGAACACCGGCATTGAGAGATTTTAGGAGTGATGCGATTTCTGATTGTGGAGTCGCGCATCTTCTATATGCGACGGTGCTGGCTTATGATGATCGCGCATTTTCAGATGAAAAACCAAGTCAAGTTGCTGATTTTTTCGACATCGAAAAGTTTCCGGGCAAGCGAGCACTTCAGCGTCATCCAAAATCGATACTGGAATGGGCGTTGCTCTCTTACGGTGTCCCTGTCGAACAAGTTTATGATCTGCTCAGTTCGGAACGCGGACTCAGACTCGTAACTCGCCGCCTTGACGAGATACGAGATCACATTGTTTGGTGGGAAAGTGGTAACGATTCGGTTGAATTGTTAAGAAGCGGTGCGGTCGTAATGGCATCGGGATTCAACGGACGATTTTTCGACGCCCGAATCAACCATAACCTCCCAATATCAATCATGCCGAAAGGTCAGCTTCTGGAGTTTGGAGTCTGGGGGATTTCCAGACACTCTCCTCAGCGCGAACTCGCAGAGAAATTCGTCAGTTTTGCCACCACTACCGAAAGCATGGCCGCATTTTCCAATCTGCTTCCTTATGGTCCAACCCGTCAATCAGCATTTAAGAGAATTGGGTTGCACTCGAAATCGAATGTTTCAATGCGATTGTATATGCCGACATTTTCAAGCGGTTTACATGGTTCAATCCGCGCCGACAGTGTTTGGTATTCACAAACTGAAAGAGTTCGGGAGCGCTGGTTCAATGAGTGGCTGCAATCAAGTCAATAACCGTAGAGTGACCCTGTACCATTTAACAGCACTTACTTTATAAGAAAGTGTTTTGATCCTCTAGAAGCACATTCTTTTTAATTTTCCAAATTAGATTCATTGACTGGCAAACAGTATTGAAAAATTGAAAATATGACTAAATTTACATGCGATAATATTTACTTCTTAATGGGTCAATTCTAATGGGTAGTACATTGACTGAGAAATCTTGGGCCACACAAAATCTAGCAATTGTTATCGGAGTTTATGTTTGCTGGCTGCTGTTGGTTTTATACGGAAATTCACTGCCGATTTGGCTGCTTTTTATCATGGGAGGTTACGTCACCTGCCTGCATGGTAGCCTGCAACACATCGCAGTTCATGGCTATCCAACTCGATATCAATGGCTTAATACGTTGATCGTTTATCCGCCCCTGATATTCTACTTTCCGTATCCGACCTATCGGGAAGCACACACCATACATCACCAGTGCGAGGTTCTAACAGATACTGAAACAGATCCTGAATCTGTGTTTCTGTCACAGTATCACTGGGATCGACTGAACAGGCTCGGAAAATTCATTTTCCAATTCAACTTTACACTTGCCGGCCGACTCCTGATTGGTCCTTTCGTCTCTTTGTACCTGTTATGGAAAGGGGAATTTCAAGCAATCCTTGCAGGAGACCGACAACGAGCCCAAATTTGGCTCATCCACATTGCATTCAGCACCGTGATATTAATTTTCGTTTCCCAGGTCGGTGACATGGCAGTGTGGAAGTATCTGTTGTGCTTTGCTTATCCCGGCATTTCTCTGACACTATTACGATCGTATTGTGAGCACAGGTGGTCGCCATCAGAAGATGAACGAAGTTTGATCGTTGAAGGATCTCCGATCAGCAGACTGCTCTATCTGAACAACAACTATCACTGGATTCATCATGAAAATCCAGCAATGCCCTGGCAGCAGGTTTCGATTGAATTCGACAAACGAAAGGAAGAAGTTCTGAGATTGAATGGTAATTACTACTATAAAGGTTATCTGGATTTGTTCAAGCGATTCTGGAAAGACGAATTCATAGTTCCAGTTCACCCCTACTTTACAAACTCAAACTAATCCACTCGGAGCCAGTTCTGATGATTCGAAGAATTGATACAAATGAAAGAATGAGCCAAGTAGTTATACATGGCGATACCGTATACACAGCAGGTCAGGTAGCAGTCGATGCACCGAGTGCAAGTATTACCGAGCAGACTAGTAATATCCTGGAACGAATTGACAGCTACCTTGCACAAGCTGGCACCGATAAAACCAAGTTGCTATCTGCAACAATCTGGTTGTCGGACATTAACGACTTTAATGAAATGAACGCAGTTTGGGATGCCTGGGTTTCTGACGGCAATCAACCAGCACGAGCTTGTGTTGAGTCGAAATTAGCGGCACCCCAGTTCAATGTTGAAATCGGTGTCATTGTAGCATTGAATTAGCTTCTCCAAATATACGGATACCCGTCTGATACTGAGCCGTCGCATAACAATATGCGTATCGCCATTCTCGGTGCCGGTGTCATCGGCGTAACTACAGCATACGAGCTTTCGCGCAACCCCGATAACGAAATCGTCGTAGTTGAGCTGAATTCAGAAGTGGCATCCGAGGCCAGCGGAGTGAATGCTGCTATGATCGCGCCGGGGCACTCCTACGCGTGGGCATCTCCCAAAGTCCCAGGGATTCTTCTCAAATCGATTTATCGAAATGATCAGGCATTCCGTATACGGTTTAGATTCGATTTTCAGTTCTGGAAGTGGACCGCTTTATTTCTCAAACAATGCAACAATGCGGATGCTGTCAGAAATACGCTAAGTAAACATTCTCTTTGCCGTTACTCTCAAAAGCGACTCGGAATCGTAGTTCAGGAGAGTATTCTGGAATATGACCGGCTTACGAGAGGGCTGCTTTATCTGTTTCGTAGTTCCACAACGTTTCAAAAAGGAATTGAGCATGCAAAACTTCTTGCGGACAACGGTCAAGAACTTAAAGCCCTGAATTCTGATGAAGTCATTGATCTGGAGCCGGCATACACGACTTCTGTTTCGAAAATAGCAGGGGCAATCTACTCTCCTAGCGATGAAACGGGAAACTCGCAGAAGTTCACACGGCAGCTGGCCAAAATTTGCCAATCAAGAGGCGTTCAGTTTTTACTCAATACCAAAATTGAATCATTGGTTGCTGAACGAAACACAGTACGGTGTGCCAATTCATCGAGCGGCGACATTGAAGCCGACCTTTTTGTTGTTTCGATGGGAGCACACACGCCACTTTTGCTGACGCCAATCGGCATAGACTTGCCAATCTATCCAGTAAAAGGATATTCTGTCACACTGCCGGTGGGGGGTGAACATTCACCACCTGCAATTGGAACGGTAGATGAAGACAATCTGGTTGCTTTCTCGCCCATCGGAAATGCGATCAGAGCAACGGCAACTGCGGAATTTGCGGGCTATAACCTTGCACACAAACCGAAAGACTTCAAACCAATGATCAGCGCTATAAAGGACTTGCTGCCGAATGCTGCCGACTATGCAAAGCCGATTTACAGAACCTGCTTTCGTCCGATGACGCCTCAAGGAACGCCGTATATCGGTTTTGCTCGCTATGACAATTTGTTCGTCAATTCAGGTCAAGGGCATATGGGCTGGACCATGGCCTGTGGTTCAGCAAAAATCGCTGCCGATTTAATTTTCGGGCGCAAACCAGAGATTGATGCTTCCAGTTTTCACCCAGTTTACAGTTGAGCTGAGTGATTCTGTTATTCAAAATGTAATCTACAATCGAATTACGATAGAATTGAATACAGAAGCAATTCAAAATTTGCACATTTCTTCGTAATTGAAAACAGGTGGCTACAATGGAAGCAGCGCAAAAAGTTGAAGAATTTCCACGTGTAACTAGAACGCACATGCCATTCGAGGTGGATGGAGGAATTGCAGAACGCGCCGCAATTGGTGTTATCGTGCTCGGATCCGACCACACGATTGAACATGAATTTCGTACGTTTCTTGATATCGAAGGTGTTGCATTCTACGAAAGCAGGATTCGAAACTCCTCAACGATTACTCCAGAAACTCTTGCAGACATGGAGCAACGAATTCCTGAGTGTGCAGATATTATTCTGAACGGAGTTCCACTTGATGTAGTCGCTTATGGATGTACTTCAGCATCTATGGTGATTGGCGAAGAAAGGGTGTTTGAGCGCATTCGAGAAAAACGCCCTGAAGCGAAATGTACGACTCCCATAACTGCTGCATTCGCTGCGTTTGAGGCACTAGGCGCTAAAAACCTTGCAGTGCTTACCCCTTATCGACAAGACGTAAATGACACAGTAGCGGACTACATCGAAAACAAGGGATTCAATGTCGTCGCTTTTGGTTCATTTAATGAGGAAGATGACAATCGGGCAGCGAAAATCTCAGTCGATTCGATCAAGCAGGCTGCAATTGAACTCGGTCAACTCGACCAGGTTGACCTCGTATTCGTTTCATGTACAAGTCTTCGAATCGCACCTGTCATCAAACAAATCGAAGAATCTATTGATAAGCCTGTAACGTCAAGCAACCACGCAATGGCGTGGCATTGCTTGAGACTGGCTGGAATCGAAGAGCGAAATCCGAAATTTGGGCGTTTGTTTACAATTTGAGGACAGTCACGCTATTCCCGGTTCAGCGCTGATGCATCCAGACTCGGACTTCCATCCGCCTGTTGAGTCTGGAAAATTTCGCGGGCCAGTCCCACAATTTGAGGGTCAGGATTCACCACTATCTCTTCATTTTTGTCAGGATAATCAATACTGGCTAAAAAGTGCCTCATGCAATTGATTCTGGCTCGTCTTTTATCGTCAGATCGTACTACTGTCCAGGGAGCATCCCGAGTATCGGTATAAAAGAACATTGTTTCCTTAGCTTCCGTGTATTCTTCCCACAAGCTCAACGATTCCTTATCGATCGGGCTCAGTTTCCATCTCTTTAGAGGGCTTCCGGCTCGCGCCTCGAATCGCCTTCGCTGTTCATCGCGGCTTACGGAAAACCAGTATTTGAATAGATGAATTCCACTGTCGGCCAGCATTCGCTCTAGTGCTGGAGTCTGCCGCATGAACTCCAGATACTCAAGACGGGTACAAAAATTCATGACTCTTTCTACTCCTGCACGGTTGTACCAGGACCGGTCAAAGAGAACCATTTCACCTCTAGTCGGCAACTGCTGAATATACCTTTGAAAAAACCACTGGCCTGTTTCTTTCTCGCCGGGTTTGGGTAGTGCGACTACTCTGGCGAAACGCGGATTTAGATGTTCCATGAACCGCTTGATCGTGCCCCCTTTTCCGGCTGCGTCTCTCCCTTCAAAAATCAGAACGACTTTCTGATTGCTATTCTTGACCCAGTTCTGAGCCTTGACCAGTTCTACCTGCAATTCAGCTTTTCGAGACTCGTACTGCTTTCTCGTTAATCTTGTTTTGTACGGATAAGCCTCGACAACCGTTGTGTCATCATGTAGGGGTTCTGCTTCAACTATTTTCATTTTCATAACTTGACCTGAAGATCTTCTGTAGCGTATTGTGTTCAGCAAAATTTAATTTAGCTTACTTACCTGCCATTATTCGACTATTCATTCAACTCCAAGATTTCTGATCGAACTTTTACCATATATCACAAATTGTTAAAACAAAGAATAAAAATAGTGAAAACAGATTAAGTGATTCTCAAATTTGTAGCGAATTTGACGAAATCCAAGCAATGCTTGGGTTATTTCCCTTTCCAGTTCGCTTCACGTTTTTCAGCAAACGACTTCAGGCCTTCCATTGCATCTTCCGACTTCATCATTCGCTGATAACATTCGAACTCGCCTGCATTCAACATCCTGTAACATTCCTCAATATCTGCGTGTTCAGTTTCACGAAGAATTTCCTTGACCGCTGCTACGACTAGTGGCGCACCATCTGCCATCGTTCGGGCTAACTCACGCGCACTGTCCATAAGTTCAGCTTCCGCAACGACTCGATTGACCAATCCCCAATGCATGGCTTCCTCAGCTGACATTCTACGCCCTGTCAACAGCATCTCTACTGCGATCGCTCTCGGTATTCTCTTTGGCAATCGAAATGAAGCCGCATCTGCGACGACTCCGACATTGATTTCAGGCAGAAAGAACTGAGCGTGTTCCACTGCAACGATGACATCCGATGACAAAGCAATTTCAAATCCGCCTCCGACTGCATACCCATTGACCGCAGAAATTACCGGTTTTTCTAAATCATGAAGTTCCGTAATTCCAGCAAACCCACCCGGGCCATAGTCATCGTCAAATCCGGCACCACCGTCCGCCACTTCCTTCAGGTCCCACCCTGCTGAGAAGAACTTGTTTCCTGCTCCAGTAATAATTGCAACCCGCAATTGCGGATCATCGCGGAAATCACATAGGATTTCCCCCATCTTGCGACTGGTATACAAGTCTATTGCATTTGCTTTTGGTCGGTTGATTGTAATTTCAAGTATCGATCGTTCTCGATTGACCAGCACGCTATCGTTCATCTATCTACTCTGTCCTTTCGTTCTGTCGTTCATGCCACGTTGTCCTGTTCTTGATCCAAAACCGGTTCAGTATAGTAGGGCAAATTATCGATTCTTGGTTGCCAAGTGCCGTTGTCAATGCAGGCCCGCACGTGATTGGCTATCTCTTCCATTGTCGCAAACCAGACTCCGCCGCGATTCAGCATTTCTTCGATCATCTGTCCGATTCGATGACAACGAGCCAACCGAGCGGACACAAACGGATGCCAAACTACAATCCAGAGACCGCCATATTCGTACATCGCCTCGAACTCAGCCATGTAGACTTTCATTGCCTCATCAGGAGATTTAATCGGCATTTTGTAGCCAAAGTTCGGTTCATGTACATAGGGCGGCCAATCATCCATCCCCCAGTGACTGGGCAATTCTATGACTTCGCCTTTGTCTGATCTGAGTATGTAAGGGATGTCATCACCCATTAGACTGGCATCGTATTTGAATCCATGTTGAACAAGATTGTCCAGCGAATTCATGGAAAAATTGTACAGGGGAGCACGCCATCCTCTAGGTCGCTGTCCAGTCATGCGTTCGATCACCTCAATCTGACGTTCAAACCAGTACTGTTCATCTTCAGGACTTAGATGATTCGGATTTTCGTGAATATAGCCATGTGCGCCAATTTCGTGCCCGTCTTTCAAAATGACATCGACCAAGTGGGGATAGCGTTCCATGCACCATGCCGGATAGAAGAAAGTCTGTTTGATTCCATATCTTCGATACAGTTCGACCAGCCGCGGCACAGCAATTTCATCATATTTGAGCCATGACATCGTCGAAACCATAGTCGGTGCTCTATTCCTGTGCTCCAAGTGCAAGATACTGTCCGTATCAATGTCGAATGTGATGGCACATGCGACTTTACAGCCGTTTGGCCATGGAACCGGATTGCTAATCAATATTTCCTCCTTTGGCAACAAAATTGTTTACGCGAATCAGTAAAACCCCGCTAACAGTTCTACAAATGAAAGATTGTCGAAACCTAAATAGTAAAATTTTTATAGCAAGTTACAACGTAATGTTAATCATAATTCTCACATCCAGCCAAGAATTGAACAAATACACACTGAAAGGAAATATTCGCGTCGTACACGCGGTTTTTTCCTTCTGATTTCTCGCTACAGTGAGTTTTATTCGACAGTTATCGTTACGACTTCCGAAGCAACTGCAGGGTGTGCTGACTTGAAGACAATTCAAGAGTTGTTTCAGTCTTACCTTTCCCAGTGGCAGACAAATTCCATTCAAGTAAAGCACAATTCTACGTTTATTGCAAGAAGACTAAAGCTAGCTGATTGTTTAACGGGGTGAACACAAATGACTCAAATGAATTCACTAGAATCTGACATCCGCAGCAGCGTGTCAACTACCAGCACACCCTCTCCTTGATGGAATACAAATAGGGGATTGATTTCCAGTTCTTTCACGCAGTTTTTCTCGTCACTGACAAAATCAGAGAGTTGTTTCAGCACTGATATCACTGCATCGACATCTCCAGATGAACCTCGATAACCCTTCAGCAGCTTACCAATTTTCAACTTGTCTAAAGCCTCTCGAA
This sequence comes from Arenicellales bacterium, assembly GCA_965219265.1. Lineage (GTDB taxonomy): Bacteria > Pseudomonadota > Gammaproteobacteria > Arenicellales > JAJDZL01 > JAJDZL01. The sequence continues at coordinate 986,643 of OZ244730.1, read as the reverse complement.
TCACCTCTTCGTGTATTGGAAAGAGCAGGACTGTAGTGTCACCTATCAGCTCAGCTAGTTTGCCCCCCGTTCCAATGACCATAATGTGGCCAAAACACCTATCACTACGTATTCCGACCAGCAGTTCAAGATATGGCTCCGGTGCCATTTGCTCAATCAGGTATTCTTCAGACAATCCTGAGATAGACTCAATTGCTTGACGTAATTCTTCTTTCGACTGGATATTCAGAACGATAGCGTCTGATTCAGATTTATGGACCAGCTCGGAAGACGACGCCTTTGCTACGATCGGAAATTCGAGGTTTTCGGCGGCTGTCAACGCATCCTTGACATTTGTTGCCGAAATTCCTGCAACAACTGGAATTCCAGCTTTCATCAATATCTCCTTTCCTTGATGCTCCGTTAACGTAATTTGCACTCCTGAATCCGATCGAACCTCAGCAAGCGGATTGGTCGATTCGACTTCCTTACGTTTCTTGGCAAAGTTTGCCGCAACCGAAATTGCAAACATGCACTCTTCCATACCCATCATTGGGACAATACCATTCTCAAGCAACATTAACTGAGTGCCAATGGGAAGATTTTCATGCAAGGTAGCCAAAACCACAATACGAGCATCCGTTTCTGTCTTGGCTTCTATGATTGCGCGAATCGCATAGTCCCACTCCCGAGTATCGCAGACTCCATCCGCTGGAAAATCAAGAACATTGATGCTGATCGCCTGTGTTCCTTCAAAAACAGCTCGAAAACACGCCTTTTGTGACTCTTCATTCCCCCAGATGTAAGTATGGTAGTCCAGCGGATTCGATATCCCCACACGATCTCCCAACACTTCGTTAAGGCGCTTGACTTGCCTGTCAGTAAATTTTGGGAATTCAATAGCATGTTTATCAGCCAAGTCAGCCATCAGAGCGGCTTCCCCGCCAGAACAGCTGATCGAAGCAATGGTTCTATGCTCCATCGGAGTTAGAACAGAAACAAATTTAAGCGTTTCAAGCAGTTGCGGAATGGTGTATACCTGAATAATTCCATACTTTTCATAAAATGCACTGTTCACTTCCCGATTTCCTGACAATGAATGGGAGTGACTCAGTGTTACGTCGGCGCCTTTTTCAGAATGCCCAGACTCTAAAACAACGATCGGAACATTTTGTTTCATTGCTGCGATCGCCGCAATCGATAGTGCTCGCGCATCAGGAATTCCTTCCAGATACAACCCAATTGCTGTGATATCCGGATTGGCAAGCATGGCATGTATGTAGTCGTGAGTTTTAACGCCTGCCATGTTTCCTGTCGATATCAGGTAAGATAATGGCACCCCGCGACGCTGCATTGTCAGGCTGATGGAAATGTTGCCGCTCTGACTGATAATTGCTACACCTCTTCTGCATCGCCGCCCGCCTTGCTCGTCCGGCCAAAGTGCTACGCCATCCTGATAGTTGAGTACGCCATAACAGTTCGGGCCGATCACAGGCATATCACCCATAACGAACTCCAAACGTTGCTGAAGTTCTTGACCTTCGCCGCCGACTTCCGAAAATCCGGAAGCGTAGCAAACCGCCCCACCCGCGCCGATCTTTGCTAAATATTCAACTGCTTCTACGGTTGCAGTTCTAGGGACAGCGATAAATGCCGCGTCCGGTATGCCTGGGAGTGCCTGTAACGACGAGTAGCATTTTCGAGACTCCATCTGTTCGCGATTAGGATTTACAGGCCAGATTTCTCCGTCGTAGCCGAGGCGGTCGCACTGAAGAATTGAACGACGAGCCTGTTCGCCACCGACCATTGCGATGGAGCGGGGTCGCAACAGCCTGTACAAACCAATAGTTGCAGAACTATTCAACGCTGCCTGTCTTGGAGTTCGCTCTAAACTGTGTGGTTCCAGCCGCATAGTCGTACCTGTTCAGGACTTCGAGAATATCAATCAGACAATTGTCCCTCAATCGTTCCAGTTCCTGAATCGAATGATTTTCCGCTTGTGATTGAGTTCCTTCGACCATTCGATTGATCAGAGTTTCATTTAACTCCGGCGCTTTCAGGTGAGTCCACGGTAATTGCAAAGCTGGACCGAATTGTTCCAGCATGTGCTTCATGCCCTGCTCGCCACCTGCAAGATGAAATGTCAGGCAAACACCCATAATCGCCCAACGCAATCCGGGCCCATAAATGATTGCATCGTCAATATCCTGAGTCGATGCAACACCGTCCGAAATCATGTGCAAAGCTTCTCGCCAGATCGCCTCTTGAAGCCGATCAGAAACATAGCCGTCAATTTCTTTGCGAACCATGAGCGGATACATTCCGATCGAACGATAGAATTCTGCAGCTTGTTGAGCAAATCGCTTGGAAGTCTGCTCTCCACGAACAATCTCAACAAGCGGAAGTATGTAAACTGGATTAAACGGATGTCCGATCAGAACTCTCTCCGGGTGACGCGTAACCGCTTGGATTTCCGATGGCAAGAGCCCCGATGAACTAGATGCGATGATCACATGTTCAGCGGCGTACTTGTCAATTTCCTGATGCAGTGTGCGTTTCAAGTCAATATTTTCCGGAGCACTTTCCTGAATAAAACTGCAGGATGAAGCAACTTCTTCCAGGTCATCCGTAAATTTGACCCTGCCGGACGTCTGTCGACTGAAACCCAATTTCTCAAGTGCATGCCATGCATTTTCAATGTGCAACAGCAACACGCTCTCACCCTGTGGCGACGGATCGTAAACGACTACGTCGTGACTTCGGGCAACACAGCGAGAAGCCCAGCCTGAGCCAATGAGTCCAGCACCGATTACGCCGATTTTTCGGACCGAATCCATATCAGTCCTTTTCTCCAGATTGGTCATACTCCCCCAATGTAGGCACCTTCTTGATCGCCGTATAACAGTCTTGCAGGTTCGCGACAATTGGCAGTGGCAGTGCGTTCACTCGATTTCCGGTTTCGGTTTCGATCATCTTGTCGAATACTCCACGCGTTTTGTAGTGGACGTCTTGTACTGCCTCTTCCAACGTGTTCACAATCACAGCACAGGCATCACGCCCTTCGAACAGCACTCGCCATTCGGAAGCGCTCTTTGTTCGTACAATTTCTTCAACCCTTTGAATCACTATTTGAGGATGCCTTTTCTCATCAACAGATTCCGTATCAAATTTAACGATATCGCAGAAAACGTTCCAGAATCTGTCTTCCAATGCGGCGACCGCAAGATAACGCGCATCCGAAGTAGTGTAAATCTGATATCGAGGTGACCCGCCGGTCAGCAACTGATCGCCGTACTGGGGCCAAGTTCCGGTACCCCAACCGAGACCAAGCCCCCAAAACATCAACGGAAACAAGCAGTCCGTCATTGAGACATCGATGTAAGTGCCTTTACCCGTATGGTTTCGCTGCTGCAGTGCGAGCAGGATGTTCATCACCGCCGGATATGAGCCCGCAGCCAGGTCTGCTGCCAGCAGTGGGGGAATTGCGGGTTTGCCGGAACTGCAATCGCCGATAGCCAACATGCCTGTATCCGCTACATAATTGAGGTCATGTGCAGCAATTGAAGCTTTTGGTCCATTCTGCCCGAATCCGGTTATCGAACAGTAAATCAAGCCCGGATTCTCCTCAGCCAATGCTTCATAATCCAATCCAAGTTTCGCCATTACTCCAGGTCTAAATTGCTCAAGAACTACATCGCATTTTTTTATTAATGCTTTGATCTTAATCAAATCTTCTGATTTCTTGAGATCGGCTGTTATGCTACGCTTACCCGCGTTCAGCAGTGCAAATGTGACTCCCTCATCACCAAAGGCATCTTTGTAGATTCGCATTTCATCTCCGATACCAGGACGTTCAACCTTAATGACTTCCGCACCCGCGTTGGCTAACATCAAGGATGCGAGCGGACCCGGTGCAAGCGTGGTGAAGTCGATGACAATAACACCTTCTAGCGGCGGTCTGACTGGAGTGTCCATTTAAGTTGCGAACCCGATTAACGATCCTTGAGCTTGCGCAATGTGCTCGCATCTTGACCAAACAGAATCTTCTTCTCTGCTTCCGTCATCTGTGCTGGATTGGGATTGATTTCTTTCGCAACATCATAGGCACGAATAGTTGCGGGTCGATTCCTGACCTGGTTAAACCATCGCTCTAAATTCTCAAATTCTTCGATATGCTGCAACTGACGCTTGTGAGGAACAATCCATGGATAACTGGCCATGTCCGCGATCGAGTAATCACCGCAAATAAATTCGTTGTCTTTCAACTGATGGTCTAATACTGCATACAGTCGAGAAACTTCATTAACATAACGATTGATGGCATAGGGAATATTTTCGGTGGTGTATGTCACGAAATGGTGATTTTGTCCGCCCATTGGCCCCAAGTTCGCCATCTGCCAAAACAACCACTGCAGAACATTTGCACGACCTGCAATATCGGACGGAACAAACTGACCGTATTTTTCCGCCATATAAAGCAGCATGGCACCAGACTCGAACAATGTGATGCTCTCCTTGCCGGATGCGGGTTGATGATCGACCAACGCCGGAATTCGATTATTCGGCGAGATTTTCAAAAATTCGGACTCGAATTGCTCGCCTTTCCCAATATTGATCGGCACGATGTTGTAGTCCGCCTCAACTTCCTCCAGAAACATTGTCACCTTATGGCCGTTAGGTGTCGTCCAATAGTACAAGTCATACATGATTATTTTCTTTCCATCAATGTTTGCAGGCTCAGCAATCTGATTCTTCTTCATACCGACAATGTGCGCACAAAGGATTCTTGCGAGACAGATTGCGCCCGTATTTTAGCAAAACAGGCAACTCCATAGCGGATTTGAATCGGTATGCTACAAAGACTGCAAGGGGTCGAGAACTCAGAAAGACAGGGAGTTTTTAGGAGTGTTCGATTGACTAGATTTGCGTAATTTCAATCAAGCAGCTTGTCTCAAACCCAATATCTCCCTCGCTTCCTGCGGTGTCGCAGGTCTACGATCAAATCGTTCCGCAACGTCAACAATCTTTTCAACGAGTTCAGCATTGCTGTTCGCCAAACGATCCCGATCATACTTGATATTGTCTTCAAGCCCGGTACGACAGTGTCCGCCGAGTTCCAGGCACCACTGATTCACTTCAAATTGATGTCTCCCGATGCCCGCGGCAGTCCAGGTTGCCCCCGGTAGAACTTCTCCAAGTTCCGAAATCAGAAACTCTAAAAGTTTCAGCCTGGCCGGCAAAGCATTTGGAATTCCTAGTACAAACTGTACATGAGCTGGTGTAGCTAGCAACTGCTTCCTTACCAGGGAAGCAGCGTTGTAGAGCATGGCAACATCGAAAATTTCAATTTCCGGTTTGATCTCATACTTCAGCATGACTGAAGCCAGTTCTTCCACAAACGCCGGATGATTTTCATAGATTGATGTCGGAAAGTTCACTGAGCCCGTTGCAAGTGAAGCCATATCCGGCCGCAGATTCAACATGGCACCGCGCTCACCCGCTTCCCTGCCTCTGCCTCCGGTGGAAAACTGGACAATCATTCCCGGGCAATGTTTGACAACCCCTTCTTGAATCTCAGCAAACTTTTCTGGGTTTGAACCAGGCGATTGATCCGCGTTACGAACATGGATATGTACAAGCGCAGCTCCAGCTTCGTACGCTTCGTGCGTGGATTCAATTTGTTCCACTGGGGTCACTGGTACCGCTGGATTGTCCTCTTTCTTCGGTACTGCGCCGGTTATGGCAACGGTAATGATGCTAGGTGTAGTCATGTAAATTCCTCAATTGCTGAATTTTTTTAAGCCGAAACAGATTTCAGACTGAATGCGCCAATAGAACGACGCGAAGCTAGTTCTTTTATCAGAGTAACCAAAGGCGTACTGCCGAACGACGATGCATCCACACGAATTGGACCGGCACTCTTCAGCTCTGAATATTCTTTGTCTGCATAAAACGCAGCAAGCAAGAGATCATCATCCGATGCAAACGGACCTCTTGTTTTTCGTAATCTGTCCAATGCCATCGGCACATGAACTCCCGGTCGCTCCGTGATCGGCTCAGCACCGCGAGCAATCTTGTCATACAGATTGGGGTTGATATCTCCGACAACTCTCCCGTATCCACCTCGTACGTACAAGCGAACCTCATCCGGAACTGAGTCATATCGACTTTTGCCTTGGTCGTGTCCCATCACATTCAAGACCGACTGTGTGATGATGTATTGGGCGAACGGACTCACTACAATCGGGTATCCGAGATCAGCGCGAACATGCCCGGCTTCTTCCAAAATCTCCTCAAGTCGATCTTCCAGTCCAATTGTTGCCAACTGATATCGAAGATTTGAAGTCATGCCGCCTGGCATTTGATGATGGTAATGGAATTCGTCGTATTCCGCAACTTCACCCACAGGCTTGCCCTCAACTTGCGCCAGGTACGCCAGTTTGTCCGCCACTTCATCTATGAGTTGCAAATCTGTATCTACCTGATGGCCTCTGCGTCGGCAGTTGCGAACAAACAATTCCGTCGGAGAATGAGATGCACCATTGGCCAATGTAGAAGTTGCGGTATGAACCACATCGACTCCGTAGTCCACAGCAAGAAGCGCCGTATAGGGCGCCAGGCCAGATAAACAGTGTGAGTGGAGCTGCAACGGCAGATCTCCAATCGCTTTTTTCAATGTTGGGATCAACGTAGGTACCCTGTCAGGACGTAGAAGTCCGCTGGGATCCTTGATGTACACTCCGTCCACACCCAGATTGATCAGTTCTTTCGCTTTCTGCGCATAAAATTCGTCCGTGTGAACCGGACTTTCTGTGTAAACCAATCCGCCAACCGTATGAATACCGTGCTGTTTGGCGGCATAAACCGGAATTTCAAGATTTCGAATATCATTAATTGCATCATACGGCGTGTGATATTTCATGCCATTGGCAGCAAATCGTTCGGCTGCAAGTTCTACAACGTCGTCTGCGAAAAACTCAAAGGTAAACAGGCTCTGGCCACGCGTATGAATGATCAATGGGGTTTCTTTGACCCAACTGTTCAGTATCCGCATGCGCTCCCATGGATCCTCTTTCAAATATCGCACACAAACGTCAAATACTGCGCCACCGACAAGATCGATTGCCTCGAATCCAGCTCGATCCAATAAAGGCGCTATGTCTTTCATCATTGCCGTAGTCATGCGGGTTGCCCACAAGCATTGATGAGCATCGCGTAGGGTAAGATCAATTAATTTTACGTTGCGTCCCACTTTAACTGTTCTCTGGTAAAAATTCGTTTTCAACCCATTTCGTAGAAATGTTACTCATTTTGAAAGCCTGCTGTTCCAACAATTCCTGATGAAATCCGATTGTTGTGGCGACACCTTCTATCTTAAAGTCTCGCAAAGCTCTTTCTGCACGTTCCAATGCATGTTGTCGGTCATGTCCATGAACGATCAGTTTGGCAATCATGGAATCGTAGTATGGACTGATTCGAAACCTTTGGTAGCAGTGTGTATCCACTCGAATTCCTGACCCGGCAGGCAAATTCCAAGATTGGATGACTCCGGGCGATGGGCGAAATCCATTTTGCCAGTTTTCTGCATTGATGCGAAATTCAATGGCGTGCCCTGTCGATGAACGATTGCCCGCAATCTCCGAAACACGACTGCCCATTGCTAGTTTCAGCTGCGCCTCGATCAGGTCGATTCCGAATAGAACTTCTGTTACAGGGTGTTCTACTTGAATTCTGGTATTCATCTCGATGAAGTAGAAGTTTTTTCGATCTTCAGTCAATACGAATTCCACTGTACCGGCACCTCTATATCCGATAGATTTGCCCAATCGTATTGCACAGTCATGCAGTTGACTGCGCATGTCGGCGCCAATGACCATACAGGGTGACTCTTCGACCAGCTTTTGATGTCGTCGCTGAACGGTACAATCGCGCTCACCGAGCGCAACAACATCACCGTACTCATCACCCAGAATCTGAACCTCAACGTGGTGAATACAACTCAGAAATTTTTCCAAATAGAGTTCTGAATCATCAAAGGCCGCTTGTGCTTCTTTTGATGCCTGGACGAACTCTCGCACGAACCGTCGCGAATCCTCCACCACTCTCATCCCGCGGCCGCCGCCGCCCCCACGCGCCTTGATTAGAATGGGATACCCGATTTCGTTAGCCGCTTCTAGTGCAGATGCAGGATCATTGAACGATTCTGAAGAACCAGGGACAACGCTGATGCCAAGATTCACAGCTTCAGAGCGAGCCTGCGCCTTGTCACCCATGCGATTCAGCGAGTCGGAAACAGGACCGATGAAACGGATACCTTCCGATTCGCACAACGCAACAAATTCAGATTTTTCCGAAAGAAACCCATACCCGGGATGTATCCCGTCGCAATTCATGGACTGAGCTATGTGAATCATTGCATTCTGGTTCAGATAACTCGATGCGGCTGGGGAAGGACCGACTTTTATAGCATAATCAGCCTGTAGTACGTGCAACGAGCGAGCATCTGCCTCTGTGTACACAGAGACGCTTTCAATACCTAAATTTCTACAGGCTTGTATTACCCGAAGTGCTATTTCTCCGCGGTTTGCAATTAGTACCCGTTTCATTCAAATACTCATTAATCGATAGATTACCAAGTGAATACACTAATGCTCTATGCAATAACGTTTGCTACTAATATTGCGAAATTAATATATTCTTGATATATAAATGACGTAAATTCTTTTATTTCTACGTGATTCATAGCCGTTTAAATTGTACGTTGTAAACGGGTAGGACTACTGAAAAACATAGACAGGCATTAACTTTGACACTGACTTACCGCGATATCGCCGAGATTCTCAAGGCTATTGATGAGTCACAGGCGGAAGAAATTGAAATCGAAGTTGAAGGACTTCGACTCGCTGTCAGAATGAAAGGAGCAAGCAGCCAATCATTTGCTCATCAAGTTCCGGCTGTATCTGAAACCGATTCTTCCGATTCTCGTGAAACCACAGCACTTGAACCTCCGCCAGTCGTATCTGAACCTGTTGCCATGGATAACACGCAGGCACCGCCGGGTCATGAAATAGTTCGATCACCGATGGTGGGAACGTTCTATAGCCGTCCGAATCCAGAAGCAAATCCTTTCGTTGAACCCGGAGCAACAGTCGCTGAGGGCGACCCGCTGTGTCTGATCGAAGTTATGAAACTCTATACGACTGTGGAATCTACCACTAGCGGTACAGTCGTCTCTGTATTTGCGGAAGATGGAAAACTAGTTGAATTCGATCAACAACTTTTTCTAGTCAAAATTGATGACTGATTGTAGAATTGAGATTACACGATTGAGGAATTCAACACAAATTGAACAGATTTAACAATTTCATAACAATTAATGGAGGAGATTAATATGAAAAAACTCGTTAAATTGTCTCTTGCGCTAACACTGCTTATTTCGAGCATGTTTGCAGTTCATACTGTGAAAGCGCAGGATATTGTTTCCATTTTGACCTGTCCGTTTGGTTGCGGCGTCATGGAGGGAAATACCATTTTCGGCAACGTAGTTGCCCGTACTGGAGGTACCTTGCTCATCGCCGCTCAGGAAACGCCGGGTTACATGTACAACGTGCGTGCCATGGCAGAGAAACGGCGCTGGAAGCATACTGTATTCGGAACGGAAGACACCATCATCCAGTTGGCACTTCATGGCGGAACGGATGATGTTAAGGATTACCTGCCGGACCCGATTCCGATCAAGTTCCAACTGCTGCATGGCGAAGCGTACTGGTCACAAGGCAAATTTTTTGTTACAACCGATCCGACGATCAAAACCATACCCGACATGAAGGGAAAACGGGTATCTGTCGGACTCCTTGGGCAAAGTGACTGGGGTGTGTATCCACTCCTGTTCCTGAAGCATGCATACGGAATTGATAAATCAAACACGGATATTCGTCTTTTGAATCCAGGTGGATTGACGCAGCAGCTGATTGATGGCACTACAGACGTTTGCGTGACGGGCTATGGTACTGACCCATCACAGTCGTTCCATATTCAGAGCGGTCCGTTGAGAAAGCTTGAAGCATCAGGCAAAAAGCTTTACTACATCCCTATGGATCAATCGGCCATCGATATGATGAATGAAAAATTCGGAACTACTTGGCTAGGGCTGACCATCAAGGCTGGAACCCTGCCTCATCAGGACGCAGATTTCCTTTCAGGATTCAATCGCGGATATAAGGCAGTCCATCCGGAATTTCCGGAAAAACTTGCATATGATTATGTAATGGCAACCCACAAGCACCGGGCAGAAATGGCCACACTCAACAAACTGTGGGAAGTATTGACAGAAGATATGATGGTTGACGGATTGTCGGAGGAGAATACACATCCGGGTGCGATTCGAGCTTATCAAGAGCTTGGTATCTGGGAAAAGCGCAAGAACTTTGTTCCTGTAACCTATCCCGGCTCATAAATTTATCGTCCATTATTACCTGATACGCCGTCTGACTCATGAATTCGAGTCAGACGGCGTAATCTTGCCCATCCAGCTTTAACGAGCCAAGCTAGCGAAATTCTTCATGTTCTCCGCCGAACGAATCCGAAGTGTAGTTGTTCTGATTTTTGTATCTTTGGGCACTGTACTCACCGCGTACATCGGAATTTCCGTATTCGGATTGATCAGCAATTCGAAGGTCTTCTATGCAACTTTCGTGTTCTTGATCATGTGTCTGGCATCTTTGCATGCGTTCAAGGAACTGCTTGACCAATATGTTTCACGGTCGTTTAAAAATTTCTGGAAAATTCGGCTTGCAATTACCATTATCGCAAGCGTACTGGCGGTCGGCGGATCAGGCTATGTTCGAATTCACACACTCCGACTGGACTCCGTTCATCCCTTTTTTGAGTCTTTTGACATCACTATCGGTATTCTGTTCATCGCAGGTGTAATGCTGCTCAATTTTTTGCATTGGGGTTGGCTGCTCACATCGTTGATTGTCATTATCATCAGCTATTTTTTCTTTGGATACCTTATCTCTTATCCCATATTAAGACTGCCGGAATATGATGCCGGATTTGTCATTCACTATCTCGGTTTGGGTGTCAGCGAGGGAATGTTCTGGCTGGCTCGACTTGCGGCTGACAAGCTCTACTTTCTAGTGATATTCGCCGCAATTCTGCTCGGCGTGGGCATGTTAAAAATGGTGATTGAAATCGGTAAAGTCACAGGACGTCGGGTGCGAGGTGGAGCTGCTTTTCCGGCCATCATCGGCAGCGGGATTGTTGCTTCAGTCATGGGACAAGCGGTTTCAAACGTCGTGCTCACCGGTCGACTGACGATTCCGATGATGAAGAATCACGGGTATCGCAAGGACATGGCAGGGGCAATCGAAGCTGTCGCTTCCACTTCGGGGCAAATCATGCCGCCGATTCTGGGACTTGCAGGATTCGTCATTGCCGTGTTCCTCAATGTTCCCTATATCGAGGTTGCACTTGCAGCCTTGATACCCGCACTACTGTTTCTGACTGGCACTACGTTCGGTGTCATCACGTGCGCAAATCACGAAAAATTGGAGCGCATGGAAGACGAGGTTGATTACCAAGCAATCTGGAGAATGCTGCCTACTTTTCTGATTTCGTTCGCCGCTGTAGTAATTTTACTGGTTGGATATTATTCTCCTGCCATCGCGGGAGTGGCAGGAATTGCTCTTGCATTAGGCTTGAGTCTACTACAGGGTAAATATCGTCCCAAACTCAGAGAAATGTACGATGCCTATATTGATGGACTTGTCATCGTTACCGTGTTGTCATTGCTGCTGGTCGCAATTGGACCACTTGCACAAACTTTCCTGACGACGAACTTGTCGAATAGATTGGCAATTGTTCTGGTACAGATTCTGCCGGATAGCAAATTTCTGCTGCTGCTCGGCACCATGATTGTGTCGCTGTTTCTAGGCATGGGACTTCCGACTCCGGTCGCATATATCATTGTGTCTTTAACCCTGGTACCGTTTATGCAGCAAGGGGGAATTGAAGCGATTCTGGCACACTTCTTCGTTTTCTATTTCGCGGTTTTCTCAACACTGACACCGCCGGTTGCCGTCAGCGCACTGGCCGCTGCAAAACTTTCAGGCGGAACATTTCTCGGCACTGCAAAAGACGGTATGAAACTGATGCTGACGACATTCATCATACCGTATGGATTTGTTTATCATCCAGAGTTGTTGTCCTTTCCGAACGTCAGCTGGACGGTCGCGGCTCCTGTTTCCCTCATACTTCTGTTGCAATGGACATCCTCGGTAGTTTGTTACGGATATTTCATGCGAGATTTGAAGTGGTCCGAACGATGGGGATTTTTGGCTGTAACCGCTTTCGGATTTTCATATCTGATCAATGAGCGACTGATCGAGTTGGCAGCACTAACAGTTTCGCTACTGCTGATTGTCGGCTGGGTTGTGATTACTCGAACTCAAAAAATTGTTATCAACGACTAGCGCATTCGTACAATCGTTTGAGCTAGGCAGCAACACAAATACAAATCCAGATTTTGTATGAACTCAGTCTCACCATGACTCAATAAAGCAAGGGTCAATCCTCGCGCTGTTTGATATGCCTATGAAACTAGTTTCAGCCTAACTCGCCAGACGTTGTGAGTGGCTCTCACACATCTACTGAAATGGGCATATCTTTAGCCTGATGTTTTCTCGGGTGCGCCCGAATGTCCCCTATCGGCTCTTGTCGATAGGGGCTGACCGAGCACACTTCCCGCGATCTGGCTAGCATGATTCTTATTCGCTGCGAAGCGAGATCAGACGAACATGCAACAGGTTCGAAACTGTTATCGTATTGGATGAAAATATATAAACAGAGTTGAGGGATTTAAATGATCCAAATTACTACACGAGTATCTGAGGTTGTTGCTAAAGAATTAGATGAGGTGGCGGTCCACTTCAACAACAATCGATCAGAGGTTCTCCGCCAAGCCATTGACCGTTTTCTTGAAGAAGTTGAAGACGCTTCTATATCATTGGACCGCCTCAAGGACCCAGATGCCAATTGGCTAGACTGGGATGATGTCGAGCGTGAGTTTCAAGATAAAGATTGAGGAACGAGCTAAAAAGGAATTGAGAAAAATCCTGGAGTTGATTCTGATTTTGTTTAATCAACATAATGAATAGGCTCTTATTGATCGTGCGCCAGCATGGTCAATAAGAGCCTATTCATTAGGTCTTGGAGTTTTCCACCCACTCGGTTGCCTTTACGATCGTGTTGGATCTCACGTTTTAGGCGACAAGCAATTGTCGAAGTGTTTAAGCCAAGTGGCTTTAGATGCAGTGCCGTAGCAGCAAATTCTTGATAAAGAGATCGCTTTCCCACTTGGTGCAAATCAATTTGAAAAGGGAATTCAGTAAGAGATCGAATTCCTTCCTTCCGTGCTACCATATTTTTTCAATCACTTATGTGATTTCACAAAAATTAGTCATTCATTAGTTGCACAAATTTATCGAAAAACACTGAGAAGCTATTTTAGGAAATTGGCAATAATTGGACGCATCAAGGTTGAAAGCTCAGGCTTTCGAAAAGTAGACCTGTTTGGGTTTCGCAATGCCAATGCTATATCCGACCATTTCCGCATCGGTGAATTAATGCTCGGGGGCGGGATCAAAGGCTGTCTCATCAAGAAAGCGCATAAGAACATTGGTTGTAATGTGAGCTACGTCGTTTTTGTAGTCCACGTGAGAAAGGCTGCCAGACCAGGCGATGGAGCCGGTGGAGAAGACAGCACCACCGCTAGGTGTTTCGAAAAACACCATCTCAGCCCGGATAATTTCTGCCTCTGTCCCCCCAAGACCCTGCACCGGGTCATTCATGTCTTCAGGCGTCATCAGGTAAAGATCTGAATGGCGCTCGGAGGAAGCGAGTACAAGCGTGTGCGGCGGTGTGCCCAGCGCATGGTTAGTGGCGTCCAGTTCAAGGCCAGCGGCCCCACCACCTGCCAAACCGTACTCGCCGACGACCGGTCCTTCGACTCCCTTAAAAACAAAGGCCGCACGCGGGTCGCAACTGGCTTCTCGCATAACGTAAGGTGACGAGTAGTCGAATCCGTAAGAAACCATACCGATTCCAACCAATTCATTGGGCGGCCGGCCATTGCGCCGCCAAAGCCCCGTATACTCGCCCGTAAAACTGGAGTAGTACTCCCCCGGTAGAGGAGCAAAGGCGCGAATGCCATCTTCAGATTTTCGACATTCAATAACACCTGGCAGCGTCGGATGATAGGACACCCGCCAGTAGAACCCATTGCCTCCAAGGTACATAAGGCGTCCGCCACCATCCAGATATGCCTGGAGGCTATCCAGCATCCTGGCAGAATAATACTCCGGATGTGTTCCGGTGATCACTGCTCTGTAGCCCTCAAGCACTTCGGAGCCTTCGGCTTCAAGATCTTCGTCTGCAATAACATCAAACGGTTGCTCCAGTTGCTCAAGCCAGTCAAGAATGTGTGTATCAGCGTTAAACTGCCACAGCTTTGAACCCGCACCTCCAAGGTGGCCGATTTGTTTTGGTTGCATATTGACAATCGGTCTCAGGCGCGATGAGTAAAACACGCCACTCCCGTCATTGTGCAAATCATAAAAGCAGAGGCCGATTTCGGGATGCGTTTGCATAAAAAGGTCGATTGGATTCATCTGAATTAGGCGCCCGACAACTATTTCCGTCTCCGGTAAATCAATCCCCATTCGATTATTCGCATAAGCCATGTAACTGGCAGTTGGCAGGATAAATGCTACCGGTGCGGTTTTTGTGCCACGGGGAGGGCGAACCGAAAAGGGTATGTAGTATTCCTCGCTTCCGCTATGAAGGTGAATGGCATATACCCCACTGGAAATGTTGTCTGGCAGTCTGACTTCAAAATCTGATTCCCAGGCGCAGTCGTAAAGGTCGTCATCGTGGAAATGGATTGCGGCATAATGTTCCGGTTTTTTATGCCAGCAATGTTCGCTTCCGTTCCACGCATGACCACATACCCCTCGCGTTGGAAGATTGACCAAATAGCCATGTAGTTGGTTGCCTGATTTGTCGGTGATTTGCTCAGTTGATATCCCGACGGAGAAGTCCCACGCGGCAACAAGATCTTCGCATTCTGTGCCCACAAGATTTTCCATTTCTTCCGTTCTTAAGGAACGTGAAAATATTTTCAGGGCTTCAATGCGACCATTGAAGTGCTCTATCGCAGGTTGATTAGTCGCTGACCGCGCAGCGATCATTATCGGAGCCTCAATATCGGCAAAGATCATGTTGGCGGAAACATTGCGGGACACTTTGCACGTGACATTCACCTTTGGGTAAGGTTTCAGTAGTTTCTGAACAACGGTGAGAGTGCCATTTTCTATATCGTAGCTGCCACTAATTAAGTACCATCTTTCTGAAATTAGCGGTTTTCCTGTGGAAATTCCCTCGCTCTTGCCTTTCTTTTTAGTGATTTCAAATGCAACAGCGCCTTCAGAGTCGAGATAAAGTCTAAATCCCGCTCCCGATTCCGGGTCCTCTCGACTCAATATGATTTGTGAACCACGACCTGGCAAGGTTGGCCAAATGAGCGCTTGCAAACCCAATGAAGTCTGCGTATTTAACGCTGGTGCGTCGTTAATCACCGCATAGGAGCCTGAATTTATGGGCTGATAGCGACCATCAAAAGGACCGCCAAGATTCAGCGAAACGGATTCCTCACGATATCCCGGACCTGATGGATTAATATCGCCCTGAATGACTCTGATGAGGTTCGCATCGAATTGTTCCAATCCTTCGCAACTGACCATTACCTGAATGCATTCCCCCGGAGCGGCACTGATGCGGTCGGCGTATCCAAGGATTCGAGTCATGTTACAGTTCCTGTTCGAGGTCCTGCCCGGTGTTCGCTTTCCACCGGAGTTTAAATACCTCCCACTCCGCTTCGATAAGATTCGTGAACTCCAGGCTATTTATGATTTCAACTGGTTGACCCCGATCAGCGGGTAGACGCCCGAGAACCCAGCGTTTAAAAGGCTCTTTCACAACTAGCACATATTTCCCGGACTTGGGACCACCTCGCAGGAGATTTAATACTCTCTGTAGCCCAGGTCCTGGTATGCCGAGCGGATCAGCCCGAAATTCCGCAGCGTGCTTGAGATCGTCATTGGTGATTCGATATCTGGACATGGGTTAAGCTCGCTCGCTGCCGATAACTTTTTCGATGGTAATTTGAAGCTTGTCGAAAAGTTCGTCGATCTGACAGCGGGTAATGATGAAAGGTGGTGCGACGACAATTGCCTGTCCGCTTGCAGCTTGGTGGAAATAGCGCCCAAGTCGCATCCCGAACATACTTTCATCCTGTGTGCCGAACCGACGCCGATTCAAAATAAAGCTTTTCAACTGCTGAAACTCAATCCCAGGGAACTTGTTCCCATGAAACTGACAGCCTGATTTCATGCAACTCGCTGTCGTTGCTGGCTTATCCGTCCGTTTTGATGATGAAGTTCCGTTTAGATATATGATAATAATACTAAACCTCATCTTTTCTTCAGAGATAATTTGGAAAGTTTTTCACGCAACAACGTCAAATTTGAACTGACGGCGAGTCCAGAATGTGGGCGCAACCACAGTTGCAGAATTTTTCCCGGTGATTTTCGTGGCGATTTTCCAGGCGTGAGAGAAATCTCTGGCAGGAGTGATCCCAAGTTTTCTGAACGCACCCGGATTCTTCGTACCCGCCATAATGACTGCTGACGCTCGGTTCAGCGTGTAGTGACCGATATACAGTAACCAGAACGGATGCCTTGGATGATACGAATTTCCATCTCGGTACAGTTCAAGATACTCTGGCCGTGAACTAATTTCGAGTTCATGCTCTGACAATTCGCTGACGTCGTAATGACGATCATACAGATTGATCACTTCTTGATATGACGGATACATTGTCGGATCAATGTAACCTGAAGACGGATTCAATCCGATAACGACACCGCCTTCTCGCAAAACAGGTTTATTCAACCAGATTCTGGGCGGATTCAGACATCCTATTGACGCAATGAGCGTGTTGTCCGATTCTCCGTAAGCGAACCAGTCGCTCAGACCGATAATCATCACATCTGCCTGTGGTGCAGGATAAATATTGTAGGTGTCCGCCAAGTCCCAGCACGGCGCTTCAACTTCAGGCGAATAACCTGCGAACACGCCCGCAATTCTCCCGCCTGTTCCGACTACGGAATTTACATAAAATATTCTCTTCCCCATTGCCTGTTCCATGTAGTCATGAACTTCGGCTTTCATTCCTCGATACATCATCGTCCGATGATCTCCAGTCGTCGACTTGGGATGATGCCAGAAGCGATGTGAGTGATGGGAAGCCAGGCTGTTTGCAGAAGCGAGCCCAGTCACTGCGCCAGTTCCGGAGTAGCCTCCGACATACGTCGCTGACACCGTTCCAACATATATTGACAGATCAGCCTCGACAAATCTCCGATTGTGTTCGACGTAACCTCCGCGCTCGGTTGTGCCCAGATAGGTCAATTCAGAAGGAAATTGGCAATCATGATTGATAATCTGCCCGCTATTCCAGAATCTATCAAACAACTTGTCTCCGAGAAATCTCTTCAACTCATCGGGAAACCACTTGCGGTGCGCACCGTTCGCGCAGATCAATGAAATATCTTTTTCCTTAACACCATTTCGGATTAAAACATCAATCACCAAAGGCAGGATTGTCTGCCACGGAAGCGGCGGTCGGGTCGGATCATCGAAACCGATTGCCACGGTCATGCCGGGTCTCACCAAGTCGGCAAGCGGTGGACTCCCTACTGGCTCAGTCAATGCCTCAACAGTGCTTCTTGCAGGATCGGTCAGAAACTCTGGATCTTGAAATTCGATAACTGCCGAATTTACAGGCACCTCAATATCAATCGTCTCGCGCCCGAAATCAGCCTGTACAGTCTTCGCTTTCACAATCGACACCACATGACTCAACGAACACTGTTGATAATTCGAATCACTGCACAGGCAGCGCCATATCCGTTGTCAATGTTCACTGTTGCAAGACCTGGTGCACAACTGGAAAGAATCGACTCCAGTGCTGAATATCCTCCTTCAGCGACACCATAACCAACCGATGTAGGTACTGCTATAACTGCAGCAGGAATCAGTCCGGCAATAACTGAAGGCAACGCGGCATCCATGCCGGCAACAACGATTACAGCTGATTTTTGTCTCAGGTTCGATTCAATTTTCATCACTCGCCAAAGTCCTGCCACACCCACATCATAAAATTCTTCGCTGCCAATTCCATGAAACAACAGGGTTCGCACCGCTTCCCGAGCAACCCCTACATCCGATGTACCTGCAGTTACAATCGCAATCTGACTGGATTTGCTTGGTTTGGGGCAGGATCCAACGATTCCGGTTCGTGAAATCTCTTCGTAGTCAATCAATGACCGCACAGACTCCTTGAGTTCCGAGTAATCATCCTGTTTTAATCGCGTGAGCAATAGATTTAACTCTTTACTTTCCGTCTTCTCAACAATCCGTTCTATCTGCTCTGGTGTCTTGAATTCGCAGAGTACAGCTTCATCCAATCCTATGCGATTTTGCCGATCGGAATCCGGCATGAAGTCGGAATCCGGCATCACTTCGTCTCTCGGATAAATGCACTGCCCATGCGATACTCTTCGAAATCAACTGAGACCTGTGCTTTCCTATCTGAAAAAGAACTTTGGACGACAGCGTGAACTGCTTGTCGGTCCTCTCTGCCAATCTTGGATAATGCGTCATTGTCCAATTCAACGACAATGCCTTCTCGCCGTATCCGGCAACGAACGGCCTTGGTCCGTAGCCTGCTCTTGATTTCAGTTTCCACTCGATCAATCGCCTTCAATGAAGTTGATTCAATCGGGATTCCAGTCTCGACCCGGCTTGAAAGACAAGGGGATGCAGGAAGTTCTGAAAGATCGTCAAGATTCAAAAAACGTGCAATCTCCCGGATCCCTGATTTAGATATTCCCGCTTCAACGTAGGGGTGTCGCACTCCAAATTCTTTTGCAGCCTTCAATCCCGGCCGATAGTCAGCCAGGTCGCTGCAGTTCGCTCCAGACACAACCTGAATATCTTTAAATTGCTCAGTAATGTATCGATAGAGATTAGATTTACAGTAAAAGCACCGGTCAACTGGGTTATTCATGTATCTGCTGTCACGAAATTCCCCCGTATCGGAAATCCACAGCCGCCAATTTTCTGCGCGAGCATAACGCTGCACCCTTTGCGTTGCCAGTTCTGGGACAGCCGGAGAAATGGCATGCACCATTTGAACATCTACATCGCTTTGTCGGGCCGAGATGATCGCCAAAAGAGTACTGTCTATCCCCCCACTTACTGCAACGACAAGCGAACCAATCTTAGAAAGTGTGTTCTGTAGATGCTCTAGTTGCAGTTCTGCGTTCTCGTGGGGCATTTGATGTGGGTGAACTTGCATTGCAGTCATATTGAATATTTGATTTTCAGGAGATTGTCACGGGCAAAATTGAACATCACATGTGATATTGTCTCTACTGTCAATTTTACTACTGACAACCCACCAGGGTGTCCAACGTCGGAAGATGCCCTCCCCCACTATTCGATTGTGCGCTTACTGTTAAACAAGTGCATCAACTGCGTTTGAGAATTTCACTCTCCGCGTCGATTTCCGTTTTTTGTTTCAACTGTTTTCTTTGGCTGAAGTTACCTGCTTTTCCGAGATGATCAGCTTCCACTTTTGCGGTACTTGTACCACCCGGTCGCTTAGCGACCTTAACCGGAACAATCGATTCTCCATCTTCGTGCAGAATTGTTTCTCGATTTACTGTGAATCGGTCGGATAACCGACAACGTACACCCAGCGTCGAAGTTTCAGTCGTACATGCAACTGCAATTTCCTTCAAATATCTGGCTTCCGCCAAAATCTGGACATGCATCGTGATTCTCCCTTTCTTACCGGTCGCTGCAATCTGAATGACATCCCGCACGCCCGGCATTTCTCGGATTCGATCCAGACCAATGCTTAAATCTTCCGGCGACTGATCATCAATCTCAAACTCAAGCACAGCCACCGTTTCATTCTGCAAATCACTCGCCTGGTCATCATACATAATCAAACGAAGTACATTGCTTATGCCTTGAAATCTTGAATTTCCGAATCCCGTACCGATTTGCGAAAGAATCATCGTGTGATTTCGTGAATCGAATTCAGGGTTCAGAGCTCGCAGAATTGATGCGCCAGTTGGCGTGATTCTTTCGCCGAATCGTCCGTCATCATAGAACGGACAGCCGGTTAGAAGATGAGCGACTGCCGGTACTGGCAGCGGCAGTTCCCCATGATCTGTTTTTACCAGACCCCTGCCTGTCGGCAAGGCGTCACTGGACCATGTAACCGGACCTAGAGCGTCTATGAGAAAGGCTGAACAAACAATATCTGTTAGGGAATCAAGCGAACCGGCCTCATGCAGAGTGACCTTGTCAAGGGGTATTCCATGAACCACAGATTCCGCAACTGCCAAGTGTTCCAAAATACAACACGCCAGTTCACGAACACCGACAGATAGCCCAGAACCACTAATTTGCGCTCGTAAATCTACATATCGAGAATGCGGATGGTCCATATTTTTTTCTTCTACTTCAAATTTCCTGCCTGTTAACACTGAATCATGGTGAGTAACCAGTCTTACATTAACATCCACGAGAGTATCGACTTTATGTAAAACCTCCATCATAGGATCTTCAAGGTGTGGAAATAGATCCAGAACGGCTGCTACGAACATGTCGCCAGCGATTCCGCCAACAGGATTAAGGTGTATGTGCATGATTCACTGTTGATTATCTGTAAGGATTTCTGACTCAAATTCGTTTCAGGTGTAAGCAAGTAACTTGAATTTGCAATACAATGATACTGATAAACTGACTTACTTGCCGCCTGAGCCGCAAAGAAACTCCAACGGAGTCAGTTTGCCGATACTGAATTGGTTTGTCAAATATAGCAATCACAATCCGTGATTCTTGTTCGACTATTGTGCATTCTGACTTATAGGTTGTAATATGATTATTGAATTTTCCATCTAGTGGTCGTACCTAACCTGATAAACAAATTGTTCTGATGAGTTATCAAAGCCTTTCACACGCAAATAACTGGCATTACCCTACATCCATGAGATTCGGCAGCGGCCGAATACAGGAAATTTCCACAATTTGTACCGAGTTCGGAATTTCAAGCCCGTTTCTAGTCACCGACCCGGGCCTGCTCAAACTGCCGATGGTCGAACAGATTATGGAGTTGTGTAGTGCGAATCTTAAAAACTGTACAATCTTTTCTGATTTGCAGGCCAATCCGGTTGAATCCAATGTGTCGCAAGGAGTTGCAAAATTCAAATCCGGTGAGCACGATGGAGTCATCGCACTAGGTGGCGGCAGCGCATTGGATGTCGGCAAGGCAATCGCATTGATGGTCGGCCAGACTCTGCCAATCTGGGATTTCGAGGATCGGGAAGACTGGTATACACGCGCCAATGCGGATGCCATTGTGCCAACAATCGCCATACCAACGACTTCCGGAACAGGATCCGAAGTCGGCAGGGCTTCGGTCATCACGGATTTGACCGATCAAACGAAAAAAATTATTTTTCACCCCAAAATGCTTCCAGTCTGCGTGATACTTGATCCGGAAGTTACCGTCGGACTGCCGGCTCTGCTTACCGCTGGCGTAGGAATGGATGCGCTGTCTCACAATCTTGAAGCCTATTGCAGCCCAATCTATCATCCGCTGGCACAAGGAATTGCACTGGAAGGGATGCGACTGGTCCGAGACTGGCTGGATGCAGCCTGCAGGGACGGCAGCAATATTGAAGCGCGAGCACAGATGCAGGTTGCCTCGTCCATGGGCGCAACTGCCTTTCAAAAAGGTCTTGGTGCAATGCACAGCCTCAGCCATCCCTGTGGTTCAGTACTCGGTACCCATCATGGAACCACCAATGCCGTGGTCATGCCGTATGTGCTGGAATTCAATGTTGAAGCAATTGACGAGCGACTGACCGCGCTGGCACGATATCTGGATTTGCCACATCCATCTCCCGACTCGGTAATTCACTGGGTGCTGTCGATGCGCAAAGAAATTGGCATCCCTCATACACTGAGTAAGCTCGGCGTCACAACTGGACATGTCGAAAAATTCTCCGAAATGGCGATGATCGACCCATCGACATCAACCAATCCACTGAAAATGTCGCAGGAAGGGTTCGAAGATTTGTATGAACGCAGCATTGTGGGAACAATCAGTGTCAACTAGCCAATCCATCTACGAACGACTGAATCTTCCGGTTCACAATTTGTGGGTGTTTGGGTATGGTTCGCTTATGTGGGATCCGGGATTTCCGTACGTGGAATCCATTCGTGCTCGAATCTATGGCTTTCATCGTTCACTGTGTATTCGTTCGGTACGATACCGCGGCACTGATGAAAAACCTGGACTAGTATTCGGACTGGATCGAGGCGGCTCCTGTGCTGGAGTCAGTTATCGCATAGATCTTGCCAGACAGCGTGAAGTGGCAGACTATCTGCAGGATCGAGAAATGCTGAACGACATCTATGATCCATCCATTAGGACAGTCACGCTGAATGACGGACGAAACGTCGGTGCAATTGTCTTCGTTGTCAAAAGACAACATCCATCCTACGTTAACAACCTGACCATCAACCAAACCGCGAGCATTGTTGCGAATGCCTGCGGACAAAGAGGCGCAAATCTCGACTATGTGCAATCAACTTTGAATTCCCTCGAAACGATCGGAATTCGCGATCGCGGACTATATACAGTCAGTCAACTTGCGACCGCACACGTCAATCGTTTTTCTGACAACAGCGATGATTAGACCTTTGAATCCGAAATCGCGATTTCAGTTCTGGAAACGCAAGAAAGCAATCGGAAATATCTGTCTCGCTCTGATATTTTCCTTTTTTATCTACTATGCAAATTTTGTTCAGCACAGCGACACTCAGTTCGCTGCCGCCGGACAGCTGTCCGCTGGAAAATTACAGAAAATTGCGGTCGTTACGACAGCTAGAATGGCTGAAGATTTTCACTACACAAAGCGTCCCCTCAACAATGAGTTTTCCGAACTGATTCTGCACCAGTATCTGCATGCACTAGACCCGCAGAAAATTTATTTACTGAAATTCGACATCAACCAGTTTGAGTCAAATCGCTACTATTTCGATGATTTCCTGAACGAAGGAAATCTGGATGAAGTATTTTTAATCTTCAAACGATTCCAGGAACGTCTTCAGGATCGAACAGAGTACGCCAAGTCACTGCTTGATTACCCATTTGATTTTGAGGTAGTGGATGAGTTGCAGATTGATCGATCCACTGTCGACTGGATTAACAATCAGGAAGAATACGACAGCCTCTGGAGAAAACTGGTTAAAGATGACATTTTGACTCTGAAACTGAATGACAATGATTCCAAAGCAATCCAAGAAACGCTGAATTCACGCTACGAGCGACTGCAGCAGTCAGTGTCCCTTTACAATTCGGATGATGTGATCGAGATTTTTCTAAATTCCTATCTGCAGGAGCTTGATCCACATTCCGAGTACTTTTCCCCTCACAGTACCGACAATCTGGAAATCAGCATATCACAACAATTCGAAGGCATTGGCGCTATGCTGAAATCTGAGAATGAGGAGATCACTGTTCAATCCGTCATTACCGGAGGACCTGCGTCCCGCGGCAACAAACTTCACGCTGGCGACAGAATCGTAGCAGTCCGCAGTAGAGCCAACGAAAGCTACCAAGATATCATCGGCTGGCGACTGGAAGATGTGGTGGACTTGATTAGAGGTCCTAAGGGAACAACAGTATTCTTGAAAGTGATTCCAAAAGATTCAATGCCAGGCACTGTCCCCAAAGAAATCGCAATCACTCGGGAACAGGTCAAGCTAGAGGAACAGATGGCAAAAAAATCTACCGTCGAACTGGAAGTCGATGGAAGAATCCTTCAACTTGGCGTGATCAGTCTACCGGCTTTTTACTCGGAGCTCTTCAGGCCAGACGAGGGAGAAGAAAAATTCCCTAGAAGCTCTGCCCGAGATGTGTTGAAATTGCTGCAGGAACTGAATGAACAGAAAGTAGATGGAATCGTTATGGATCTACGTGGAAACGGAGGAGGTGCACTGCATGAGGCAGTATCGCTGACAAGTCTCTTCCTCAAATCCGGACCAATTGTTCAGGTAGAAAAATCGCAAGGTGATCTCGAAATAAAGAGTGACTCAGATAATGTAGTCGTATATGGCAGACCGCTTGTAGTGCTGGTCGATAGAAGAAGTGCATCCGCATCCGAGATCTTTGCAGGTGCCATTCAGGACTACCGCCGAGGAATTGTCGTTGGGGAAACTACCTATGGAAAGGGGATGCTGCAAACCATTTGGCCACTCAGCCGAATCCTGAACATGGATGTCTCAGGCACCTTGAAACTCTCAACCGCACAGTTTTATCGAGTCAACGGCTCAAGCACACAACATCTTGGCGTAGTTCCTGATGTACTGTTCGCAACCAATGAGTTCGTTGCGAACACAGGTGAAAGAGCGTTAAAGAATGCTCTCCCAGGCGGGGTCATCAACCCCGCTGGATCCGTTGTTCGTTGGCGAAACGCAAACTTCATCGAAAACCGAATTCCAGAAATACGTCGCTTGAACAAAGAACGCTCTCGATTCAACCCAGCCGTTGAATACATTGTCGCGAGAGAACGCCTCAATTTGGATCGGATAGATCAAAAAGTGGTTTATTTGAATGAAGATCAACGACGCAAATCACTCGATAGTGATCGCGAAGCACAGTTGAACAATCTCAATCAACTTCGTTCTTCACTCGGATTAACGCCTGCGACTGACCTGACTGAAGACGCTTTTCCTTCCCAACGAATAGGTGATGTATTTCTGGATCAAGCACTCAGTGTGCTGGCAGATTTGATCACCATCGACTTGAGTGACAAGCAACAGGCGCAGATTATTCAATGACACACTGCGATCTGATTCTTTGTAAACAAATTTTTATCAAATGAAGTTTTCTACTTGGTCTGACCGTATCCAGCGCGAGGTTGGCCTTATCAACCTGATGAAAGATCTAGGCACCGCTGCTGCCTCCGAAGGTTATCCTCTGTACATGCTCGGCGGAGGAAATCCAGCTCACATACCGGAAATGGAACAATTCTTCCGTACCCAGATGGAAAATGTCATGCGTTCCCCCAACGAATTTGAGCGCTTGGTTGGAAATTATGCCGAACCACAAGGATCGCACCGTTTTGCAAGTGCACTTGCCAATTTGTTCAAAACAACTTACGGATGGGATATCGGGCCCGAAAACATCGCCATTGCAAACGGAAGTCAAACGGCTTTCACGATATTGTTTCGACTGTTTTCCGGTCAATTTTCTGATGGCAGTCAAAAGCAGATTCTGCTGCCTATGACACCCGAATACATCGGCTATAACGAAGCGGATGAAGCCACACCTCGATTCGTCTCTATCCAGCCAAAGATTGTCACCACCTCGGAACGAACCTTCCAGTATGAAATAGATTTCAGCAACATTGAGATTACCGATCGAATTGGTGCCATCTGCATCTCACGTCCAACCAATCCTACCGGAAATGTTGTATCTGATGACGAAGTTCGAAAATTAGCGATACTCGCTGAGCGTCACGCGATTCCGTTGATTGTTGATGGTGCATACGGACTGCCGTTTCCCGGCATCATTTTCACGGAGGCAACTGTCGAGTGGAACGAAAACATCATTCTGAGTCTGAGTCTGTCGAAACTCGGAATGCCAGGAACAAGAACCGGTATCGTCGTTGCAAAACGAGAAGTTATTGAACAGTTCATCTATGCCAATGCAACCATGATGCTAGCCAGTGGTAATTTCGGCTCCATACTCGCTCTAAATTCTGTCGCTAGTGGCGAAATACTGGAATTAAGCCAAAATGTGATTCAACCCCACTATAAAGATGCCTTGGATCACGTTGTAGAAACAATACACACACGATTCGTAAATTTACCTTACATGCTGCACGAGCCGCAGGGAGCATTCTTTGTTTGGCTGCGCTTTCCCGGTCTGCCAATTTCAGACAATCAACTCTATGAAAATTTGAAGAAACGCAATGTCTATATTGTTCCTGGAAACTACTTTTTTCCGGGCTTAGACGGAGACTTTGCACACCGCCATGAGTGCATGAGACTCAGCTATGCAGGCTCAAAAGAAGTGGTTGAAAGAGGTCTCGAAATAATTGCGGAAGAAATTGATCTTGCCTATAGTAAATCGATGAGAATGGCACAGACTAGCGTTTATTGATTGAAAGCCTGATCGCTTTCTCTAATAACGGTTTATTCTCCATGCGCTCAGACTGCCTCCCATGTCAGCAACTTAAACGTCGATATATCGGCTGGACAGGGGTTATGCCTGATACATCTGAAGCATTTGACACTTATCATTGAATTGACGCACCGCCCAAACTATCGGTTTCCTGGCTGCACGGATTTGGAGCCAACGTATGTCATTCTGAATATTTTTCGTAGGGAAATTATTTTGAACACTATATACTAGTGAAGCCAAACCACACAGCAGAGTAAATTTATAATTCATCCATTTCAAAGGAACTCCACATGCTGATGAAAAATAAATTTACGCCGTTCGGTGAAACTTCATTTGCTCATGAATACTGGGGCATTGACAACGATTACGCTAAACTAAGTGATGTACTACTGGGGCGTCCCGACTATTACCGTTGGGTAGAAGCAGGTCCGTTAATAGGGCGCACGCTGGCAAACGCAGTTTATACCGGCGTGACTTTCGATCATGACCTTGCGATGCGCCAGCATGCTGAAATGGTGCGCCTGTATGAGGAAAATGGCGTGAAGTGCCACTTTCTGGAAGCTGACGAGGCACTTCATAGGAGTTTTTTCGCACGCGATAACTCCGTGATGACTCCATGGGGGGCGTTAGTCTGTCACATGCAGTTGAAGTGCCGTCGCGCTGACTATGCTTCAGTTATCATGTTCTATCAGGAAAATCAGATTCCCATTTGGAAATTCGCCACAGCCGGACACTTTGAAGGCGGCGATTTCGTCATTCTAAGACCAGGCCTCGTTCTAATCGGATACTGTGGTGAACGGTCCGAGAAAGAAGGCTCAGAACAGATCGCTCAATTTGTCGAAGCTGAAGGCTGGGAAGCGATAGTAGCACCGATATCACGGGAATTCGTGCACATGGATGGCCTCGTCGTTCCCTTGGCAGAAAATCTGTTGGTTGCCTGCTGTGATGCCATCGAACCTTGGCTGTTGAATTGGATCAAAGGGCGCGGTTTTGAGATCGTCGACGTCAGTTACGCTGAAGCAAAGAACCTTGGTGTCAATCTTATGGCGATCGGTGACGATAAAGTGCTGGCAATGACGGGTTCTCCCCAGGCCTGTCAGAAAATGCGAGCACTGGGGTTTGAGGTCCATGAAGTGGATATGTCCATGTTCACCCTAGGTGGCGGTGGCATTCACTGCCTGAGCCAAGCACTGAAACGACAAAGGCTGAGTTGAATTACAGTGTATACTAAAGCTTAATCGACTAGGTTACAGGTTACGAATTTAGTTTCGACAAATTAGCCTGTAGGCGGGATTTCGTTAGCGGCAAAAGTCGCTAGAATGTTCAACTTTAAAGGAAAGAAAATCATGAAACAAATGATAAATAAGTTCGTAGCTGCTTTGGCTGCGACATTGCTGTTGGTATCAGGTGCTCAGGCGGCTGATATCGTAATTGGATCACCGAACTGGGTGTCGGTAAACGGAACGGCCCACATCTTGAAAATCGTACTTGAAGACAATTTGGGGCTTGAAGTTGAAATTCAAAATGGTTCCAATCCGGTAGTTTTTGAGGCAATGGACAAAGGAAATATGCATGTGCACCCGGAAGTTTGGCTGCCAAATCAGGCCAACCTACACAATACCTATGTGGTTGAAAAGGGTACAGTGTTGATGAACCCGAACAGTGTGATTTCGTTTCAGGGAATGTGTGTTCCCAATAAAGTAGCTGAAGAGCACGGTATAACTAAAATGTCCGACTTAACTAAACCGGATGTCGCTAAGCTGTTTGATTTAGATGGTAATGGCAAAGGCGATGTGTGGATTGGTGCGACAGGCTGGGCATCCACGAATGTGGAGAAAGTTCGGGCAAAAAGCTACGGTTACAACCAGACCTTTGATCTGCTGGAAATGGACGAAACCTTGGCGCTCGCGAATGTTGATGCAGCGATCAATCAGGATAAACCGATTGTCTTTTTCTGCTTTACGCCGCATCATATGTTTTCGCTCTATGACTTGACCATACTGCAGGAACCAGCCCACGACCCAGCTAAATGGATTATGCTTCAGCCAACTGACGACCCTGACTGGCTCGAAAAGTCATCCGCTGGAGTTGCATGGAAAGATACGAAGCTGCACATTCACTATGCAAAATCTCTAGAAACTGACTATCCAGAAGCCGCTACGCTACTCAGCAAGGTAAAACTGAACACCGAACAAGTTAGCGAATTGACTTACGAGATTTTTGTCAACAAGATGAATCCCGCGGACTTTGCGCGACGGTTCGTCGACGACAATGCTGATCTAGTGGATGAGTGGTTGAAGTAGCCTGCTCACAGGCACAGGAATAAGAAAGCAATTTGAAAGAAAGCGCAGTCGACTGTCGGCTGCGCTTTTTAATTTTATTTCTAAATTCGTAGACCTGATATAACTCACCTTATCCGTATCAAATATGAGTGATAAATATGGCTGTAATTGAAATGCAAGGAGCGTGGAAGATCTTCGGCAGCCAAGCTGAGGATGCTATGGACGCTATCAGAAGCGAGAACATCGGCAAGGCCGAAGTACTGGAACGATTTGGGGCTGTTGTTGGAATTGCGGATGTCAGTTTCGACGTAGAACGCGGAGAGATATTCTGCATTATGGGACTCTCTGGCAGTGGCAAATCCACCTTGGTGCGGCATGTCAATCGCTTGATTGAACCCACAGCAGGACAGATTCATCTGCTCGGCGAAGACGTGATGAAACTGTCGGCGCCAGCGCTTCGCGAGATGCGTGCAAAACGCATCGGCATGGTATTCCAGCACATGGCACTGCTGCCTCACCGCTCAGTGCGAGACAACGTTGCCTATCCACTGGAAATTCGCGGCGAACCGAAAGCACGCCGCTGGGACGTGTCGCAGCACACGCTTTCGTTGGTTGGATTGGATGGCTTTGAGGATCGGTATCCGCATGAACTGTCTGGTGGAATGCAGCAGCGCGTTGGTTTGGCGAGGGCACTTGCATCGGACCCAGATGTACTGCTGATGGACGAGCCTTTCAGCGCACTTGATCCTTTAATTCGTCGGCAACTGCAAGATCAGTTTATGGGGCTTTCCGAACAGTTGCACAAAACGACGTTGTTTATCACACACGATCTTGATGAGGCCATTCGTCTTGGCACTAGAATCGCCATCATGAAAGATGGCAGAATCGTTCAGATCGGCACGCCGGAAGATATTGTCACCAATCCTGCCGATGACTACGTCCGAGATTTCGTACAGAACATTTCAAAATTGAAACTGGTGTTTGCACATACCATCCAGGAATCCATATCGGATTACCGGGCCAAGCACAATGAAGATCTAACCCAATCGCCGAGAGTGTCTCAAGATGTGGATCTTGATCACCTTGTCGATGTAGCGGTTACCACTGACAACCCCATTGTAACCACAGACGAAGCGGGCACCGATGTCGGAGTGGTTACTAAAGTTCGTCTATTGCAAGGAATCAAAAGCGGCAAGTGATGAAATCAGCAACGTCAGAAATTCCGCAAGTCGATCAGGGTGAATTCATCCGAGAATTCGCCGGACGCAGCGAAGACTATTATGAAGAACAGTTCAATGCAATCCAGTCGGGCGATGGTGATACACGACCACTGAATTTTGCAGCACTCGCGCTCGGACCGATCTGGTCGGCAGCACGGGGAATATGGAGTGTTTTCTGGGTATGTGCCCTTATAGAGATTGTCGCTTTGGTGCAATTGGGTCGAGGGCTTTGGGGAGATCTCGGTGCGGACAAGACAGCGGAAGCCGCCCAGTTGATTGCGCGATCTGAAGAAATACGTCTGCAGGCCGGGGCTGCTGCAGTTATAGGAGATACTACAGCGCAATCAGGCATGGAAATCGCAAATAACCTCCAACGTGCCGCAGAAACTGCGCTCCTTGAAGCACAGGCTGCTGCCGGATCGGAATGGATATTCTTGCTAATTGGCGCGGTGCTGCTCTTGGCGGTACGATTTGGGCAGGCATATTACGCTAACCGACTCTACGAGGAACAATATTCCAAGTGGAGAGTAAATAAATCTACTCCTTTCGGTTTCAGTATTCAGCGCCTTGTCTTTGGAGTGTTGCTGTTGCTGATAATGTTGCCGATGACACTTTATAGGTTTACGGCTTCAAAGCCTGTGTCATGGGTGTTGGATGTTCCGATTGACACCGCTTATCGCACAACGACAACGAATTGGCTTGATGGATGGTTCGATCGAACAGCAGACTCCGGAAAAGGGGTTTTCGATGCAATTACATTGAGTATTGAAAAACTTCTTGATGGAATCGAAGTGTTGCTGGTTGATGCACCTTGGCCGGTAGTCATAATTTTTCTATTGGTAATCGCGTGGCGTGCGGCAGGCGTTCGGGTGGCGATTTTTGCCGCGGCCAGTCTTGCGTACATCGGAGTTCTGGGACTTTGGGAAGCAGCAATGATCAGCATTGTTTTGGTTGGTGCCGCTTCGCTGGTTTGCATATTAGTTGGAATTCCACTTGGAGTGTGGTTTTCTCGCAGCGAAAGAGCTTACGTATTCGCACGTCCGATTTTGGACCTCATGCAAACTATTCCGCCTTTCGTATATCTGATTCCTATTATTGCATTTTTCGGAACTGGCAGAGTGCCTGGAGTGTTAGCCACGATCATTTTCGCTATGCCTCCAGTTGTTCGACTCACTACGCTGGGGCTCCGGCATGTGTCGTCGAATGTCAAGGAAGCGGCGCGTGCATTTGGCGCTACACCGTGGCAGGTTCTATCAGGAGTTGAACTGCCGCTGGCAACGCCATCTATCATGACCGGCGTGAATCAAACAATTCTCTTCAGTCTGTCGATGGTTGTGATTGCTTCATTGATCGGCGCCAAAGGGCTGGGACAGGAAGTGCTGGTTGCTCTACAACTTGTTGCCAAGGGACAGGGTATTCTGGCTGGATTGGCGATTTTATTCTGTGCGATGATGCTCGATAGAATCGTACAGGGACGATTCAAACGTCCGCAGGAGGATATGTGACGGATTCTTCAAATATCGACGCAGACGCAGGGTTTGCACAAAAAGCTACTGAATCAGTGGTTGCGCTGGATATTTCGGAGTCGGTGCAGGAGTTCGCCGCCCAAAATGGCAATTACTACGCGAAAGCGTTTAAGCGTATCCAATCATCAGAAAAGCACATCTGGTCGTTCAACCCTGCATCGATGATTTTCGGTCCCGTTTGGGCGACAGCCCGCGGATTATGGGGACTGTTCTGGGTATTCTCAGTTCTAGAACTGTTTGTGATTGTCATACTTGGGCAAGGGCTTTGGGGAGACTTAGGTTCAGACAAATTTGCACGTGCTGATCGTCTTCAAACCAATTATGAAAGAATGCTTGACCGCACAGAAAACGCTCGTGCCAAAGGTGATGAAGAAGGTGTAATTTCATTCCAGAAAAAATCTGAAAATCTTGCAAAAGCGCGGGATAAGGTCCTAAAGGAAGCCGAGGAAATAAAGGCCGGCGGTACAAAACTAGCGATCATCGGATTTATTGGACTGGTTTTGGTCAAGCTATTCGAGGGATTTGTTGCCAACTCCGCGTACGAAAAGCAGTACTCGCGTTGGCGTACCGACCGCACCGTTCGCTCAGGCTTGAACTGGCAGGCCGGAATTTTGGGCTTAGTGATACTCGGCTGTGTTTATCCGATCACTATGCTGCGATTTACGACTGGCAATCCACCCGATGTCATTACCGATTTTCCAATGGACAATACGCTGTATTTGCTGGTATCGGCGAAAATCGATGTCGCGTTTGACTTTGCATCCCGGAATTTCGCATTTTTCTTTCAGGGAATTTCAAGAGGGATTCGGGCTATTCTGAACGGCGTAGAAATTGTCTTTGTCGAAACACCGTGGCCAGTTGTGATGACCATTATTTTGGTATTCGCATATCGTAGCGCTGGGCCACGTATCGCCATCTTTACCGGTGCTGCGCTGGCCTATCTTGCAGTTCTTGGATTCTGGGAACGAAGCATGGCTACGGTAGCATTGCTGGGCACCGCTTCAGTTTTGTGCATAGGAATTGGGATTCCCATAGGAGTTTGGTGTGCACGAAGCAATCGCGCATTTCAAGTCGCGCGTCCAATTTTGGATTTAATGCAAACCATGCCTGCGTTTGTCTATTTGATACCCATCATCGCATTTTTTGGAACTGGCAAATCACCCGGTATTCTGGCTTCTATGATTTTCGGGTTACCGCCGATCATTCGGCTTACGACTCTCGGATTGCGTGAAGTACCCAAACACGTCATTGAAGCGGCGCGGGCATTTGGTGCGACTAATCAGCAGATTCTGCGAGGAGTTGAAATTCCGCTTGCTATGCCTAGCATCATGACTGGAGTGAACCAGACCATACTAATGTGTCTGTCTTTGGTAGTTATCGCTGCACTCATTGATGCCAAGGGATTGGGTTACGATGTTCTTGAAGCGCTTCAGTATGCTGCAAAGGGGCAGGGAATATTGGCAGGTTTGGCCATACTATTTTGCGCTATCGTAATTGATCGGGTAGTTCAAGGAAGATTCAAAGGCCTCGCTCATCAACGAACGTAACTTTCAGTGAGCTGACCAACGCACTAGCGTATCAAAAAGACGCTGTTGGGATGCATCTGATTCCGAGATGTACTCTGGGTGCCACTGTACTGCAATGATTTTCGGATATTTTGCGGACTCAATCGCTTCGACTACGCCATCTTCGGATTGTGAGCAGATTGTAAATTCTGGTGCAATATCTCTCACACATTGATGATGAAATGACGGGCAATTGAATTCCGTAACGCCCATGATTTCCGCCAGTCGAGATTCTGGGAAGATTGACACAATATGGTCTACTTTGTCAACTTTCTCATCCCGATGAATGACAGACTCTCCGTACACATTCGGGATGTGCTCAACCAAAGTGCCTCCCATCGCGACATTCAACACTTGAATCCCTCTACAGATTGCCAGTAATGGAACTGCATTCTCCGCCACAGTTCGTGCAAGTGCCAACTCAAACTGATCTCTCTCCGGATTGACGCCATAGACCGTCGGATCGTTTTCTCCGCCATACGTGGCAGGATCAACATCTGCACCACCAGTCAATATGAACCCTTCCAGCCTTCCAATCAACTCTTCAGGACGTTCCGTTACCGGGGTGATCAGAACTGGTATGCCCTGCGCCCTTTCTATTGACTCAACATACTTGGCAGGCAGCGTAAACCGGTTTTCCTCGTTCCTTGAATAACTTGTAATTCCGATTAGCGGCTTATTCATTTGTTGATTCCAACTTGCAGTACTGCTGCCATATCAATCGAAAACTGCTTGTCAACTTTTCGGGAATCCTGGACATCCAGTCATTTAGCTCTTCCTTCGTGAACCATCGGCCGTCCACCGCTTCACTGGGGTCAAGCTTGAAAGGTCCATTGTGGTAAATTTGATAAACCCAGCAGAATTCGTAGGCAGTCTCAGGGCTCGCTTCAAGCTTGAACAGTCTTGGAGGAGTCGCTTGCAATTGAATTCCGAGCTCTTCTTCAGTTTCGCGGAGGACTGCGTGATCATACGACTCACCTGAATGTAGATGTCCGCCGACAGAAGAATCCCAAAGATCAGGGTCACAATCACGATCCGGGCCTCGAAGTTGCAAAAAAACACGCTGATTTTCATCCATGACGAGAACGTGCACGGAACGATGCAACAGATTTTTGGCATGAACTTCGGATCTTGTCATTGAAGTGACAACTTGGTCCTGAGTGTCGACAACATCAAAAATTTCTTCGGGTTCAGTCATTTGTGCAATTAGAGGAAATTGAAAGGAAAACGGCTCAGCAAGCGATTTCTTGATTCTCCGCTTGTCTAAGCCGTCTCTTGATTCTGGTAGCGGGGACAGGATTTGAACCTGCGACCTTCGGGTTATGAGCCCGACGAGCTACCGGATTGCTCCACCCCGCAACATGGAAATCAAAATTATACAAAATTCTCGAACAATGTATTGGAATCGTTGGATAGTTGAATAGCACGAGTTGGCTTGTCCATTTAGGTGAATCAACACACTTTAAGGAACTTCACCAAATTGTAGAATATCTCCTGATGATGTGTCTTCTAAACCTAGATATTCTAATCGCAATTAATCTACTTCAGTAGAACCGACAACGGTATTTGTAATTCTGTGATCGTGGTGTAAGATTCAAGACTTATTTCTGTCGCAATTTCATGTGTGTCATATATCTCTAGGAAAAGAAATTCGATCTTTGAACCGCATTTTCTGACGTTTCCATCATCATAGACAAGACAAAATCGTCTACATACCGTACGTAACCTTTTACCCGTAGTACTTCCTTGCAGCAGTGATCAAGTCCATCAAGGGCGATGCCTTGAATTCGATCTCCCAGCAAAAACTTCTGCGAACGAGGAAACCCAGCCAGTGTCGGCACAAGCTACAAAATCAGACGATGATGAGCATCAAATGCCGGACCTATCCTACGTGCTCGTTGTAAAGATGCCGTCATTCGCACTACCGATACGATCACTGTATCGTAGCTCTTGTATCTCTCGAAAATATTGACCAAGGGGCTCCGCCCTTGGAACCCCGATGTAAGGAGGTAATGATTCATGGGGTAAGCGTCCGGGCAACCCGAAACCCGAAAATGTCGTACCGGTTGCCAGCTCCATCCCAGTAGGTAATCGCCGAGCGCAAGAACCCCGGTATGCTGTTCCAGGAACCGCCGCGCAACACGCGAACGTCGCAATCGCCGCCACTGGTCCACGCACTGCCGTCCGTCGGTGCTCCGCTGTAATCATTATGCCAACAGTCCTCAACCCACTCCCACACATTGCCATGCATGTCATGCAGCCCAAACTTGTTTGATGGAAAACTGCCCACTGGAACTGTTTTCTGTCGATACACCCCCTCACGACCGTTTCCGTAGGTGGAGTAGCCATAATAATTCGCCTGATCCGTCGAAATTGTTGATCCGAAATGAAACGGACCCGTAGTGCCAGCGCGCGCTGCATACTCCCATTCGAATTCCGATAACAGCCTGTATTGTTTACCTGTCTCACTTGACAACCAACGTACAAATTCTTTTGCATCTTCCCAACTTACATTGATGACTGGACGATTCCCGCGACCCCAGCCTCCGTCATCCGGTCGATAACCGCCACATCCTCCCGCAGCAGCACAGACATCCCATTCCGAAAACGTCACCTCGTATTTGCCGACTGCGAAAGGTACGGAAACCGTCACCTGGTGCACAGGACCTTCATCATCGTCTCTACTCTCTTCAGCTGCGTTCGACCCCATGTTAAATGTTCCGGCTGGCACAACCACCATTTCAGGACATCCAGCACAGTCGCGGAAGGTGTCGCCAACCACCGGACCTGCCATCTCCTCCGGCGCCTCTTGAGCGTCCACTGACTTAATCCCTATAACGAACGCCAACATCACAATAGCAATGAGCATCACATGGAAATCGTATCGTTCAATTCGTTTGTGTGAATTCATGAACTTCTTCCTCCATTTGCTTGGTGGGATTTTTTGAAGCAGCAATTTAATCGTTTATCTGTTCGCAGCTTTAGCTTTCCTCAGCGTCCGAATTAGTATGCAACATTTGCTCCTGCTCTACAACCACTCGAGCAGTTTGCGATCAAGTCGTTGTTCAACGAGTAACCAGTGCACCGATTATCAACTGTCATTGATAATCGGTAGCAGAAATTTATTCAGTTGCACCCGAGCCATCATTCCAGTTGTACGTCCCAGCAGGAATTTATGCAGGCGCCTTGCCCGCTTTGTCCCCGAATCATGTTTTAATCGGCAGATCACCTTGCAAATGGAGAAATCCTCCAGCAGCATTCAGTTTCCTGCAGATTGTCCTCGCTGGAAAATTCATATTGGAAAACATCCCGAACTCCGCCCTCAGTCTGCACCGCCTCCAGCTGTTTGACGCTCCACGCCTGCCGCCGAACTTGAATCAAGTCGAGTACGGCATAAAATTCATGAAGTCATAGTGAGAACTTCACAGGAAGTGGAATGGCACTATCTTCTAACTGGTGCGAATCCCTCTTGAAAGTTGAGACGAATTACTACTCGCGCCCAAATTAATTCATTTCAAGCTGGCGATAGCTGTTTCGCAGATTGCGATTGCGGTGCCGACCCATGGAAGTATGGCGACAAGTGCAATCGCATTCACCCCGAGTAAAATTCGTGAGTTGGGCGACTGTTGAAACGGAACTGGTGTGTCACTCAGGTCATCGAAATAGACTACTTTAATGACTCGAAGATAGTAGAAAGCACCAACAACTGCAAATAATACCGCCACTACTGCAACCCAGACCAATTCAGCATCAACAAGTGCCTGAATTACGGCAAGCTTCGCATAGAAACCAACCGTTGGCGGCACCCCGGCTAAAGAGAACATCAACAGAAGCACCCAAAATGCCATCCACGGATCCCTACCATTCAGACCGCTGTAATCGCTGATCAAATCCAGTTCATCTTTTCTCTTCGCGGAAATGACGATAATTCCGAAAGCTCCCAGACTCATTACCGAGTAGACCAAAATGTAAAACAGAGATGCTGCATAACCTTCTTCACTTCCGCTCAAAATTCCGAGCAGCATAAATCCCATGTGTGCAATCGTCGAATACGCCAGCATTCGTTTTAGATTCACCTGTGCTATGGCGATCACATTGCCGATGATGATTGAAAGCAGCGCAATAATGATCAACATGTCCTGCCAGATTGGCTGGAGACTTTCCAGACCTCCGACTAGCAAACGCATCAACATGGCAAACGCAGCTATTTTGGACACCGTCCCCAGATAAATCGTTGTTGATGTTGGCGCTCCGTGATACACATCAGGTACCCACATATGAAATGGCGCAGCACCCAGTTTAAATGCCAGCGCAGTCACGATAAAGACCAAGGCAAAGATCAGTGGCAGATTCTCTGAAGAAGAATCCATCAACAATTGATGAATAGTGGAAATGTCCAAAGAACCCGTCAATCCGTAGAGAATAGAAAGTCCGTAGAGCAATGAACCGGAGCCAATCGCGCCAAGTACGAAGTATTTCATCGCAGCTTCAGTCGCGTTGGGAGAATCCCGCTGAAAAGCAACCATGGCATATAGACAAAGCGACATCAGTTCAAGGCCAAGATAAATGACTAGCAGATGATCTGCAGAAACCATGACCATCATGCCCAGTATGCCAAACAGGCCTAAAACATAGTATTCACTGCCACCGATATCCCGCTGCTCTGAGTAGGTTCTGGAATAGATGAATACTACGATTGCCAGCAGACAAATCATAAACTTTGTGAGATTTGCAAACGAATCATCAATGAACATTCCTTCCAAAACAACGACACTGTGCTCGTATACCTGTGTTCCCGTCAACATACAAGCTAACACCAAAGTCAGCAGTGTTAGCAGAAAAGGAAGATCTTTAAATTTATTCAGGCGAGTTTGATCAACGACCAGAATCAAGCAAGCCATCAGACTGACAATGATTTCCGGGAGCAATTGCTGCAGCTCAATGGCGAATTTCATAGGATGCATTAAGTGTTCATTTTATATAATTGATAATACTTCATAATCCGAGATCTTTCTAAATCAGATTTTCGAAGCTCTGAGATACTCGTTAATTCAAACCTTGCAAATGACGAATTCGTGCGAATACAGTATATTAACCGTCATTATATTCACTAACGCCTATTGCAACTGAGGCGCACTATTGTTTTGATCAAATAGAAGGAATCAACAGAAAATGACGGACACAACGACAATACCAGCCCGAAGTGGTACGGCAGCGATTGCTCGGAAGGGGCAATCCATCCGAGTTATCAATACGCACGGCAATCAGGTTGTCGATACATGGGCATTCAACCTAGAAGATCTCTCGGAATTCCAGTCAAACGAACACACGCGCCCTACTTTGATGAACATGACATTCAAACCCGGCGATGCACTCTATACCAATCACAGGCGTACAATTCTTGAAGTCGAACAGGACACGTCCGGCGGTGTTCACGATTTGCTCATGGCGGCCTGCGATGATTATCGCTACAAGCTACTAGGCTGCACCGAATATCACGACAACTGCTCCGACAACCTAATTCACGCCATGAAGGAACTGGGATTTGACGCACCTGAAGTCCCAAGCCCAATGAATCTGTTTATGAATATTCCGTGGACTGCGCAAGGCGAGTTATCGTGGCAAGCACCGGTCTCCAAAGCTGGCGACTATATTCAATTTCTTGCGACGATGGATTGCATCATGGTATTTTCAGCCTGCCCACAGGATATTCTTCCCATCAACGGCCTGAACCCGACAGAAGCACACTTCCAGATATTCTGAAATTGAATCATTTAACGTTTACCCGAAACGCATGCATTCGGCAACCTGGTTTGACTGTAACGACGTTTGCAAACAGACAATTCACAAAATTCGAGATAAATGAATGAATGAAAGAACGCTTTCAGCTGAGACATTAGCGGCTCATCTGGGTAGAGACTCAAAAGCTAGCAAAGGATTTGTAAATCTTCCCATTTACCACGGTTCCACTGTGCTGTTTGATACTTACGAAGAGCTTGAGAAAGCTGAGAAAGATCGAAATTTAATGAATCAGGTGCGTTATGGCAGATATGGATCGCCACTCACTTTCGCACTTGAACAGGCAGTTGCAGAGATGGAAGGTGCATTTGCTGGCATCACGACATCATCCGGGCTTGCCGGTATCACCGCTTCACTGATGGCATTTGTCAAAAATAGCGACCATGTTCTAGTCACTGACAGCGTTTACAAGCCAACAAGAAAATTTTGCGATCAGGTGCTGAATCGATTTGGAGTCGAGACAACATACTACGACCCCTTGATTGGTGCGGACATCGAAAGTCTGATCAAACCCAATACTGCAGTAATTTTGCTCGAATCACCAGGGTCACAAACGTTCGAGATTCAGGATATTCCAGCTATCACCGCGATAGCGAAGCAAAATGGAATCGTGACGATGCTTGATAACACCTGGGCAACTCCGATTTACTTGAAGCCATTTGAACTCGGTGTCGATATTTCCATACATGCTGCAACCAAGTACATAACCGGACATTCCGATGCCATGCTCGGCATAATCACAACAACCGAAGAGCACTATTTCAATTTGAGAGACAGCGTTCGCTTGAGTGGACAATGCGCTGGTCCTGACACTGTATTTCTTGGATTACGCGGTCTCAGAACGATGCCAACCCGCTTGCAAAGACACTATGAATCAGGTCTTGTCGTCGCCAAGTGGCTTGCCAATCGTCCAGAGGTGGCAAGAGTGATTCACCCGGCTTTGCCCGGTGATGCCGGATACGAAATCTGGCGCAGAGACTTTACCGGAGCGAGTGGGCTTTTTTCTTTTATTCTCCATCCAGTTGCCGAATCCGCGGTCGTTGCACTTCTGGAAAACTCCAGTCTATTCGGCATGGGATACAGCTGGGGTGGATTCGAGAGTCTTCTTATTCCTTTTGACCCTAGCAACTATAGGACAGCAACAGCGTGGTCAGCAGAAGGACCAGCGCTTCGTATGCACGTGGGTCTGGAAGACACTGCTGATTTGATTGAAGACCTTGAATTCGGTTTTGATGCTATGAGGCGAAACAAATGAACATGGCTGATTCAGTGAATCAGATTCCAAAAGAAGTCAACAAATTGGTTCGAAACCATCTTTCACTCGAAATGGCCACCGTGTCTGAATCAGGAGCACCAAGCGTAAGTTATGCACCCTTTGTCAGCGGTGAAAATCTAACTTTCTATGTGTTCTTGAGTGACTTGGCACAGCACACACACAATATTGCAAAAAACCACGACGTTTCTGTAATGATCATTGAAGACGAAAAGACCTCTCAGAATCTCTTTGCACGTGAGCGTTTAATCATTGAATGTACTGCGACGCGCCACGAACGGAAAAGTCCTGAATTCCAAACATGGATACCACTGTATAAAGAGCGATTCGGTGCTATCGTTGATACGCTGGTGCAACTTGCAGACTTCAACCTTTACTCTCTGGTACCAAAACTCGGAGTGTACATAAAAGGCTTTGGACAAGCGTACCGCATTTCAGGCCCAAACATGAGCGAGATCGAACACATTACCAATCCCGCTCTCAATGCCCGAAAGACCAAACAACAACCATGAAAGAGGAGTAATTCGTGATAGTAGAACAAATCTGGACTGACAACGCTTATCGAAATTTCAATTATTTGATCGCATGCCCTGATTCCGGAGAAGCACTCGCTGTTGATCCTCTTGACCACCAGAAATGCCTATCCCGAGCAAAAAAAATAGGTTGGGAAATTACCAGTATTCTCAACACACATGAGCATCATGATCACACTGGCGGCAATGATGCCATGATTGCAGCAACCGGCGCAAAATTGATCGCTCATGAAAATGCGTTCGACAAAATTTCAGGAATGGACCGTGGTGTGGGAGCTGGAGATGTCATTCGGGTCGGAAGAGTGGAACTGGAAGTGTTAGACACTCCGGGTCATACGATGAGTCATATTTGCATTTTGTCACATGGAGACACTCCTGCGCTTTTTTGCGGAGATACGTTGTTTAACGCAGGGGCTGGAAATTGCCATCATGGAGGCCATCCGCATGAACTCTACGAAACATTCGCCAGTCAGCTCGCGAAGCTCCCAGATAGTACGCTAGTCTATCCAGGCCATGATTACATTGCGAACAATCTGGGCTTTACACTAGACCGCGAGCCGGACAATCAAGTCGCTGCCGATTTGCTGTTGAAAGTTCAAACGCAAGATCCTGACAATGCAATGGTTACAACGCTTGCCATGGAACAAACTTTCAACACTTTTTTTCGCCTCAGTAGTTCTACCGTTATCGAGACACTGCGAGAGTCATTCCCTGACCTGCCAGATAAACCTGATAGAAAAACTGTGTTTTTGAAGTTGCGGGAATTGAGAAATCAGTGGTAGGCTTGAACCGCTAATTTTGCTTTAGAGTGGTAAGTTCACTTCCTAATTCTCAATCAGACTGAACAGGTCAATCACTCGCCGCGAGTCTTGCTCGTCGCCCACCTTTTCGTATCTTTGAGACTTGCTGCGACTTCTTTACTAACAGCTTGCACGAACCAATATTTGCCGAGTGAAATGCGCAAAGTTCCTCATCGATTTCGGCATTCAGGGATTGCGATAACCGCAGCAATATAACTGAGCCACCCTCAACAAGCATCGTGTAAATCTGTCTTATCAGATGAACGCTGATTTCTTTGTACCCCAATACAACGAGGTTCAATGTGTGATGGCTGATATCGCTCAGAAACTCTTCTGGATTCTGTTGATGTACAGCAACTCTGAGATCAGAACCTAGAGACTCTTCGATATCCATTGCAGACGCATTTGGGGGGAGATTGATGACGAGCCGCGTCATTGCATCCATACCAGACAGTATAGATCGCTGATAGGCCAGCGTTGATTCGCCAATCATCAAAATCAACCCGCCATGAGCAATTGCTGCAAACGCTTTCAGTAGATCATCAATATTCTGAGAATCTGAACGGGAACTATTCATGAGCAGTAATTATTGTGGGAATTGTTTGGGAGAAATGTTTGAATTCTGGAAATTATTTAAGTCTGATTCTCGTCTCAAATGTAAATTGAAGCTCATCAAATTAGACATTAAAACTCTTTTCTGTTAAAATTATGCCAATCTAGTAATTAGTTGAATATTTATGGTAGATTTCAAAAATGATGACGAACATTGACCTAGACTCATACTTACGTGACAACGGCATTATGCCATCGCAGCAGCGTCTTCGCATTGCAAGGGTCATCCTGGATAAATCAGATATCATGTCTGCAGAGGAAATTTACCGAAACGTTAACGGCCCGTGGCCACCCGTATCCCGAGCGACTGTGAACAACACGTTACGTCTTTTTGTTGAAAAAGGCCTGTTGAGAAAAGATGATGACAGTTCAAAGGAAATTTACTACAACTCCAGCCCTGCTAATGCCGCTGGCGATGAGGCTTCTGCTTCATCTGCGTGATAACATCTGAATCCGCCCTGAATGGATTCAGATTTTTGAATTAGCGGGATAATTATCCCAGGCAGAGAAACTCTTTCTCAAACGCGAACAATTTTCCCAGGATTCAGAATATTGTCTGGATCCAGCGCTTGCTTGATGGTGCGCATTACGCTGACGGCTTCACCGTGTTCAGCAATGAGGAAATCCAGTTTTCCATAGCCGATTCCGTGCTCCCCAGTGCTGGTTCCATCCATCTCAAGTGCACGCATAACCATTCTTTCGTGCATATCTTGCGCCCGCTTTTCTTCTTCTGGGTCAGTATGGTCTACCAGCAGCACTAAATGGAAATTGCCATCACCTACATGCCCGACTATAGGAGCCTGCAGATTAGAATCAATAATATCCTGCTTGGTTTCCGTAATGCACTCGGCCAGTCTTGAGATCGGCACGCAAACATCGGTTGCCCATATCTGTGCATTCGGACGCATGGCTTTCGCGGCATAGGCTGCATCGTGTCTCGCTTGCCACAGTCGATTTCTATCTTCTGTGTGTGCAGTCCACTGAAAATTTCCGCCACCAAATTCTTCACTGATCATCTGCACCGTCTCTACCTGTTCCTGCACAGAAATCTCCGTTCCGTGAAATTCAAGGAACAGTGTGTGCTCTTCTGGATAGTCCATTTTGGAATACCGATTTAGGGCCTGCATCATGGCGTCGTCCAATAACTCAATTCTAGCAATCGGGATGCCCATCTGAATGGTCATAATCACCGCGTTGACAGCATCGCTCAGTTCCGGAAAAGCCACAACCGCTGAGGAGATTTTTTCTGGAATGCCATAGACTCTCAGGCAGATCTCGGTGATGATCCCCAAGGTGCCTTCCGATCCTACGAACAACCTCGTCAAATCGTATCCGGCCGAAGATTTGCGTGCTCTCTTGGCTGTTTTGATAATCCTCCCATCTGCTAATACAACTGTCAACGACAACACATTTTCACGCATGGTGCCATAACGAACGGCATTGGTGCCAGACGCTCTCGTCGCTGCCATACCCCCGAGAGACGCATCCGCTCCCGGATCAATCGGAAAAAACAATCCTGAATCCTTCAGATACTGATTCAGTTGTTTTCGAGTCACTCCAGGCTGTACGACAACATCCAAATCATCCGAATTGACCTGCAGTACCTGGTTCATTTCCATCATATTCAGACAAATTCCGCCATGCAAAGCGCAGATATGTCCCTCCAAACTTGTACCCGTTCCGTAAGGAATCACTGGAAATTTATGCTTTGCGCAAATCTCTACAACTTGCGCTACTTCTTCTGTAGTCTGGGGAGCAAATACAGCATCTGGCGGATAATTGCCATGAAAGGATTCGTCTGAGCCGAATTCCTGACAGATACTCTCGGAAGTAATTACGCGATCACCAAAAATACTTTGAATTTCTTCGACTGCGTTGATCGTTGGGAAAGCTTTTACTGCGCTGGTCATTTCAATCTCCTCATGTATGCCTTTTGAAACAGTAAGTTGAGCATCAGGCTCTTGTATATTCAATAAACGGAGTCCGCTTGCCAATTTTGTCGTAGAGGTATCGGGCTGTGTTATTGAACTCCTGCGTCATCCAGTAGACTGTCTGCACGCCCTTGACATCTGCGCTTCGATAAACTGTTTCAATCAGTGCCCGTCCGACACCTTTATTTCGAGCTTCTGCGACTGTGAACAGGTCATGCAAATAACACACCTTTTCAAGTTCCCACAGGTTGATGTGGAACACGCAATGTACAATTCCCAAAGCCTGCCCATTCAAAAGACCGATATGTGCTACACAATCTTCTTCGTCTGGAGAAACAAGCCTCCAGAATGTGCAATCATATACCTCAGGCGCAAGCGTTGTTTCATAAAACTCCAAATATTGCGACCAAAGACGGCGCCAGTCCGCTTCGTCTGCAGCTTCCAGGGGCCTGATGATTAAATCGGGGTGTGCCATTTCTCCTCTGCTAACCAACGAGCCTTCGAAGTTGGGGCTGGCATTGAGCAACATCCAATCAATTG
Organism: Arenicellales bacterium; assembly: GCA_965219265.1. GTDB lineage: Bacteria > Pseudomonadota > Gammaproteobacteria > Arenicellales > JAJDZL01 > JAJDZL01. The sequence goes on along the minus strand of OZ244730.1, from coordinate 942,185 downwards.
TCAGGGTTCTCGATGACGGTGACATGGCGTTGCCTCTCCACGTCTATTTTCTTCTCTATCTTTTAGGTGTTTAGTCTCGTACTAGGTATCTTCGTCTAACAGCAACTCGACTAGTGCAAAGCAATCAAAATTTAGTTATATAACGAATTTTTTCGGAAATACATGCAATAGTCACATTCTAGAATTACGCAAAGAAACTATGACTCAGGACCAAATTACTGAGGCACAGGAGATTTCACGTGACTATTGGGAATCCTATGGTTCTAGCCGAGATTCATCCAATTAAAGAATTACTTTCCTCTTCCCGGTGGGTTTAGTGGATTGGTCGGTTTCGGCGGCAGCGGCGGGCGTTGTGGTTTCACAATATTTGGAGGTTTAGAACTTACACCACGCTTATGACTAACACCTAATTCATTGCTTCTGCTAGGAGGAGGATTCGGAACTTTCACCATATTAACTTGCTCTATAAATTATTTCAATTTGCGACAAACTCAACTAATTGTACATCACGTACTGGAACTAGTAGAGTCGTTGTGTGATTATCTTTACTGTTGGTGTCAGATCTATCCTCGTTCAACGAACTCCATTCGGCTTCATCTATACGAAAATGTCCCTCGTTGGGTGAACTCGGCCACTCTGTCGGCCAGCCGAATACAATACGCCCATCATACAAGTGCAGAAGTACATAATTCTTACTTTGAGGGAATTATCCACTTGACGATCCAAATGAACTGTTCTACGCAGTAGGAACTGCCAACGCAGTTCCGTCGTTTTCATTCTCCCTGCGTGTCGGGATATTCCCGCCCGACTTCAAGGACTTCGCGAGTCCTTTCTTGAGAATATTCATTGACGCATTCAAGTCTCTGTCCGCTTCAAAGCCACAAGACTCACACTGATAATGCCGAACGGCTAGCGTAAGTTTTGTCTTTGGCTTTGAACCGCACTCGGAACATATCTGCGACGTATATTTCGGGTAAACTTTCTCTACTTTCCCACCGGCACTTTCAGCCTTGTAGGCCAGCATGTTTACGAAGTTTCCCCAGTTCGATTCAAGTATTGAACGAGCAAGACTGTGATTCTTGACCATATTCAATACTTTCAAATCCTCTACATAGAATGTATTGGATTGCTTTACCAGTTCGGCAGTGAGTTCGTGTAGTTTGCCGTGTTCACGATCTCGAACCCTCTGCCATTCTTTTGTCAGCGCAATGCACTTTTTCTTGCGATTGTTTGAGCCTTTAACCGCTTTGGACAGTATTCGTTGTTTGCGTTTGAGGCTAGTTCTGTCCAGTTCATTCTTGCCGGTCTGGTATCCGTTCGAGCAGGTAATCCTAGACTTGATTCCTACATCTATGCCTATCGGATTGATTGACGGTGCAGATTTAAAATTTTCAATTTCATGGATGATCTGAATCTTTACGCGCAGTGCTGTCTTGACTACACGAACGAATTTGATGTTGTCCGGCAGTATTCCCTTGAATCGTAGTCTTCCAATGCCTTTGACTTGCAGAATGTTGTATTTGCCGTGTGTCTGGATCGATGGATTGTGCCACTCAATACTTCGTATTCCTCTGCTATATGACTTGAATCGAGGGAATCCGCCATGCTTGAAGAATCTTTGATATGCTTTGTCCAATCGCTTCAATAGATTTTGCTGAATCGCACATCTATGGTTTTCATAACCTAGATCGCTTGAGCGAATTTCGGTCAGTGATTTTGCCTGTGCGACGTATCCGATTGACTTGCCCGATTTCCTGTATGCGTCAATGCGCTCTTCAAGAGCTGCGTTGTAAAGAACCCGCAGCATATCAAGAAATTCATCCAATTTGATATGAGATGACTTGGATAATTTGGCGGCGTATGTGGATGTTCGGATCATTCTATCTGCTATTTAGGATCGTAAAGTAGGTAATTCCCATACTTTATCTGAAATTAATTTGTTGACCCACTGGTTTAAGACGTAAATGATAAATGTGAAGATCAGGGCGTGGACAATTCGTTCGAAAGGACTTGGTTTTGGATACGAAGTTAGCAAAGAGAAAACTGAGATTGAAACGAATCCAGGCAGTAGAAAAACTAGCAAATCTACAATTTGACTGTTAATTTGCGTCATTTAGATTAAATTGCGTAGTATTTAATAAGCAACGTGAACACAGTTCATTTGTTGTGTTTTGTTCTCGAAAACGTCAAGACTAACATGTAATCAATGAAATCCTAGCCAAATAACACTTCTCAGGCTTCTAATTCTGCAACTCTGAACGCAGAAAGATGAACGACATGTCCATCCACCCACAATGCACCACCTGACAGTTGTTTCTCATCAAATCGATGATAATCATTGCCTTGTCCGACTGAAAGATAGCATTCAACATGCGCCTTGCCAATGTCGTTCAAAAACTCCTCAACATTTTTGACAGCTTCTTTTTGAGAATCTTCGCCTTGAAAATCAACGGCATCCAAAGCGTAGCTCTGAAGCAGTTTCGGCAGATAGCCTTTCAGTGCCTTGGAACTGTCGAACAGGTCAATGCCAGATATCTCTCCATTGAGCGTGAATGCTGCACCAGTCTGCTTGGGAACTGCCTGAAACGCTCCCAAAAACTCGTTCAGTTTCGTTTCGTGCTGCGAATACATTGCATCAGAAGCATTCGTATTGGAAAATACATGCATACGCTCTGACTTCATGGCAATATCCCGCCAGACAGCACCTTGGTCTCCGCGCTTTGAACCGCTTGAGCGCATTGTCATATTCACCCGTCGAGCATTCCTGGCGCGGCTTTCTGCAAAATGTATTCTGCCCGCACTGCGGAAGTTTCGAGATTGACGGTTCCAGCGACCCGATTCAACGCATGAAACTGGAATCGTAATCTCAGTCTTGGCAGGAACCATTACAGAAAGATTCAGGATGCGATTCTGTTTGGCTCCAAGCAACTCTTCACCGTCCAGCAACAGAATTTTCCTGCCGCATTTGTTTAGCACCTTGAGTTCCGGAACGTTCCCAGATTCGGAAGTTTCCTGTATTTCAATGTAGTCTTTTTGAAGTGCCTCATCAAGCAGCCAATAATTTGCGTTGACAGCGTGATTAGAAAAGAGTGGATACATCGACAAATTTTGAAAAGATTGAGGTTTGCCGACATGAACCTCATCCAATGATTCAACAAGCGTGTTCAACAAAATTCTCCTTGTTGTGTGAACGGATTCTACTATTATGAAGATCTAGTGACTCACAGCATGAGCCTGCAAGAAGAAAATGCGATTTTGTGCGGCCAAACGTTAAATTGTGCAGTCTTGTTTCACTATTTAGTGATGGCAAGGCTTGGTTCAGACAAGGGGGTTAGCGCGATAGATGAAACTCCATGCACTCAGTTGTCATAGATGGCACTCATGGCACAAAGTTTCGATTTAATCGTACTCCGAAGTTGTTCCGGTGCCAAAATTTCAACCGCGGGTCCGTACTGCAGAATCGTCGCTATAATCTCCCGATCATCCGAAAAGGGTATGGTCAATATCAAACGGCCTTGATGATCGAACTCACTTTCCTGATTCGAATGCCACTTTTCCTTTGATATCCATCGCGATAGGCTTTTACTGAATCGCAGTACAGCCTGTTGAGTTTCCCCACCAGCAAAGATTCCAAATCCGGACTCCAATTCGATATCCAGTTGATCTTCTTCGACATTGATTGCAGATTCTGCTGTAATATCCGCTTCAGAAAAATTGGTCAATCGAAAAGTACGTAAATCACTGCGCAGATGACACCAACCGTCAAGATACCAGTTTTCCCGATAGTGAACGAGTCGTTGCGGTGAAATGTTGCGGCGTACGAGCTCATTCGTTTGTCGATTCAGATATAGAGCCGACAATTGATTTCGGCTTAAAAGAGCACTTGCGACGATTTGAAAAATCTTTGAATCAACAGGCGGAGTGGCGCTGCGTATGATTCGTATCCGCTGAAACAATTCATCAACAGAGCTGTCACTTCCCTCCAAAATGTTTCGAATGCGTATACGTAAAGGTTCAACAAGCGGTTTCAGTAGACCTGGTTGAAGCTGGCTCAGAAACTGTTCCATTGTCAGCAAAGCATAAATTTCTCGACTGCTCAACCACAATCCAGGCAATGAATAGCGTGGAAAATCTGGATTTGGATTCTCGTATCGATAGCCGCGGCAAGATCGATCCCATACAATCGGGGCATTCAAACGATCACGCATATACGCTAGATCACGTACGACAGTGGCTCTGGAAACCTCCAATTCATCAATTATTCTCTTGATCGGCGTCGATTCGCGAGCGTGCAGAAGCCGATCAATCTTGAAAATTCTTTCGATGCGGTCCATTAAGATGTAAGAGATCCGGGAATGATTGCCATTTTATCCTCGCAAGTCTCGTAACTTTGCATGGAGACACTCGTAAACTGAGACTACTAAACGTCAACTATCTGTGCCGCTAAATCGCACATTGAGTCTATCACGCAGACTGAAAAACAGCATCGTCAGTATATGAATCGGCCAACGCAGGTATCGGCCTCCGGTAAATCCTTTGTGTGGAATTGAAGCAAACACATCGAAACCGTCAGCAGAACCCGCGATTGCTTGTGCCAGAATTTTTCCGACAATGTTTGTCAATGCAACTCCATGACCGGAAAATCCCTGGGCATAGTAGACATTTCCATCAACACACCCGACAGATGGAAGTCGATTCATGGTTACCGCGATTCTGCCACCCCAGGCATAGTCTATCTTGGTGTCTCTCAATTCTGGGTACAGATACAGCACTCTTGGTCTAACCATGCTTTTGATGTCACTTGGGTCAGTCGGAAGATACTTTTCAGTACCTCCGAAAAGCAGTCTTCGATCCGATGACAGTCGATAGTAGTCCAAACAGAACTTGGAATCGAAAACTGCAACATCATCTCGATTGATTCGATGTGCAACATTCTCACTCAGGGGTTCAGTTGCAATTATGTAACTGGTGAACGGCATTATGAATCGACTGATGGTTGGCGATGCTCCGCCTATGTAGGCATTGCAGGCAAAAACAATGTACTTCGTGTGAACTTCTTCTCCCTTTTCCGTTGTAACTACGTAGCCGTTTTTATTCTTTTTATAACCACTCATCGCCGAATTCTCGTAAATTCGCGCATTCGCGTCAACCGCAGCGTTGGCAAGCCCTATCGCTAAATTCAGTGGATGAAGGTGTCCGGAGCTTGTATCCAGCATTCCAGCTAAATATTTATCCGTCCCCAGCATCTCCTGAATTTCGGTGCTCTCGATATAGCGAATCGAATCGTAACTGTAATTTTTTCTCGTATGATCGACTTGCTCCCGATAAGCCTTGGCTGCTTTTTGAGTTACTGCAGCAGCAAGAACACCATGTTTGAAATCGCAATCAATCCGGTGTCGTTCGATTCGGTGAATCACTTCCTGTTTGGCCTGTTCACACAAATCCCAAAACTGCGAAGCTCTTTCAAATCCGAATTCGCTCTCCAGGTCTTTCTGCGACCAGTTCAGTCCAGATCCAAGTTGTCCTCCATTTCTTCCGGAAGCACCCCAGCCAACTTTGTTGGCTTCCAAAACAACTGAATCGAATCCTCTTTCAGATAAATTCAGTGCTGTCGACAATCCGGTATAGCCACCACCGATTACACAAACTTCACAATTCTCGGATTTCGCGAGAGACGGGTAATTATGCATTCCAACTGCGCTGGCTGCATAGTAAGAATCTGTGTGAACCGAGACTGTGGAATTTGAGGAAGATGTCACAGATACAACTGATATTCCTGACCCGTGACCTGCTGCGTATACTGGTTAATTTCATCGCGCTTGACTGCACAGTACAACTCGACGTATTCACTGGTTAGATATGCAGCAGCAAACTTGGATGATTGAAATACTGATACAGAATTTCCCCACTCCAGTGGCAGTGTTTCATCAATTTCACCACTTACATTTATTGCTGGTGCTGCTTCACCGGGATCGATTGAATTTACGATGCCGTGGTGTACTCCAGCAAGCAGCGCCGCGAGCACCAGGTACGGATTGGCATCAGCACCTGCGATTCGATGTTCAAGTCGCCGGGCGTTGTCATCTCCTGAAGGTATTCGAATCGCCACCGAACGATTGTTGTATCCCCAAGATTTGTTTACAGGCACGTACAGATCAGGAACAAATCGACGGTATGAATTTCGACCCGGTGCAAAAATCGCAAACATGTCCGACATGGTCTCCAAAAGGCCTCCGATTGCATGTCGCATCAGCGAATTTCCCAGTTTTGAATTTCCTTGGAGTACATTCTTCCCGGAATCATCCTCCAGACTCAGATGGATGTGCATGCCATTGCCACTGTATTGAATAAAGGGTTTGGCCATAAAGGTTGCTCGCATTCCATACGTCAAAGCAACGTCACGAACGACACGCTTCAGTAAAATACAATGGTCTGCAGCTGTAAGTGGGTCGTTAACATGACGTAAATTGATTTCGTACTGGGACGGAGAATATTCTGAGATCACCACAGAGGCAGGAATTCCTTGAATTTCGCACGCTGAATGCACGCTTCGTAGAAATTCATGATGTTTGTCGAGATCTTCCAGCGAATAGACTTGTGTCTCCACTGCACCAGAATCTGCACTTTTCGATGCTGCAATTCTTGGTCTTCCTTGATCATCTAACGCTCCATCCAAGAGATAGAATTCAAGTTCAAATGCTATATTTGTCCTGTATCCAAGAGTTTTGAACTGCTCAAGCACGCCTGCTGCCACATGTCTCGGATCAACAGCACTCGGTGAGCCATCATCGGTGTAGAGTTCCATCAGCACTTGGGCGTTCCGTCCCGTACCCCAAGGAACGTACTGGGTTGTTCCAGTAATCGGCAACAGTGTGCCATCTGGATCTCCGTCGGAAAATCCGCGCCCGCAGGGGTCTGGACCCGCCCCAAGAACATCCAGCAAAAATGTGCTTTCCGGGATTTGAACGCCGGAAGTATAGATCTTGCCAGCTTCCGCTACTGGAAATCTCTTACCACGTATATAACAACTCATATCCGATAGGATGGCATCAACATATTCAATATCAGGATAACGCTCGATAAGTTTTTCCAGTTCAGCTAGTGGCGAATTATGGGAAGTTTTCATATAATTTTTTCCAGTCCGTTATGGTGTAAATTTCCTATATTATTGTGGGAACGTTCAGACTGACTGAGTCAGCTGTGAAAACCATCATCAATGTGCTGTTATAGGATGATTTTGTTCAAATATAGTGCAATCTACAGCGCAATAATTGTATGCTAATCTGCCAATTCCCTTAAACACTTTTCGAGGACATAAACATGACAATCGCCGTAGGTGACAGAATTCCGGATGTAGTGCTACATCACATGACAGATAAAGGACCTGCAGAAATTTCGACTTCAGAAATTTTCAGCGGCAAAAAAGTTATTTTGTTTGCGCTTCCAGGAGCGTTCACACCCACTTGCTCGGATTATCATCTACCAGGTTATGTCGTCAATGCCGATAATATATTTGCCAAAGGTATTGACACAATCGCGTGCCTGTCAGTTAACGACGCTTTCGTGATGGGTGCTTGGGGAAATAACCAAAATGCCGAAAATATTCTGATGCTGGCCGATGGAAGTGCGAATTTTACGGAAGCGGTCGGCATTGAACTTGATCTTACCGACAGGGGCTTGGGAGTCCGTTCGGACCGCTATGCAATGATTGTAGAAGATGGCGTTGTTACCGCATTGAATCGAGAGGCGCCCGGCAAGTTTGAAGTCAGTGATGCAGATACAATCATGGCTTTGCTGTAGCTGCCAATAACAAAATTACCAGCCTCGATAAATCAGTCTGGATGCTGATGAAGGGTATCCAGACGACCACCAACTTGTCTTATGACCTGTGCGGCTATCTCTGAAGCAGCATCCATGCACTTGGGAATTGACCAGTCGCGCGTAAAGCCATAGAGAAATCCTGCCGCATAAGCATCGCCGGCACCCGTCGTATCAACCAAATCGGGTACCGGTTCGACTTCTCGAACATGAGTCTTGCCTTGCGATAGAACAACAGAGCCTTGTTCACCCCTAGTGACAACCAGGTGTTTAACCTTTCCTTTGATATCCGCCAGCACGGCTTCCAGATTCTCTGATATGTAGAGACTTTGCGCCTCCAATTCATTGGCAAACAGGAGGTCGACTTGCTGTTCGACATACTTCTGCAGGTCACATCTGTGTCTATCAACTAGAAACGGGTCTGATAAAGTAAACGCAATTGAAGTTCCCGCCTCTCTCGCTACTCTCGAAGATTCTAAAATTAAATCTTTGGCACCAGGTAAATCCCACAGATATCCTTCAATCAGCAAGAAAGACGACCGCTTGATCGCTTCTTCTTCAATATCGGCCGCTGAAAGCATCGTACATGCACCAAGACTGGCGGACATGGTTCTCTGGGCGTCAGATGTCACAAATATGTAGCATCGCCCAGTCGAGGCTCCGCTTTGAACTGGACGTGTGTTGAAACCTATTCCAGAGCGACTCATGTCTTCACGGAATTGTTGGCCGATCTTATCTTGAGCAATCTTTCCGATAAATTGACTGCGGCCGCCCAGCAAGGCCAATTGCACTATTGAATTGGCGACTGATCCGCCGGAACACACTGAGGCAGGCTTGACTACAGACTCTAGCTCGCCAACGGTGTCCTCATCGATGAGTGTCATTGAGCCTTTTATCAATCCCATTTTCTGCAATTCGCTGTCTTCAGCAAAACACAGAATGTCGACCATCGCATTACCGATGCCGAGCACGTCGACTCGATCAGTCACTCAGAAATTCCAGCCCTTGCCAGGATGGAGTGGAGCAAAACATTCGCTCCGGCTTCTGCAAACTCTTTTGTAGTGTTTTCTGCTTCGTTGTGGCTCACGCCGCCATCACACGGAATGAAAATCATCGATGTCGGTGCTACTCGGGAAATATAAACGGAATCATGACCGGCTCCGCTAACCATTTCATTGAAGTCATAGCCACAGGTACTTGCACTGTTGCGAACGACATCAATGCACTCGCTGTCAAACTGAATCGGCGGCGAGCGCCAGATGCGATTGATTTGCGCTTGCAGGCTGGAGCCTGCATCAAACTGTCCGACAGTGTCTTTCAACTGTTGGTCCAACTGGTCAAATTCCTCGACATCCGGATGACGCATGTCGATCGAAAATTCCACTCTTGAAGGCACAGTATTTCTTGATCCCGGATAGACTCGAAACTCTCCAATGGTAAGACGCGCATCAAATCCCGAATTTTCAGCGATCGGGTAGATTTGCGAAGCCAGTTCGCTGGCACCTCGCATTGCGTCTTTGCGATTGTCCATCGGTGTTGGTCCCGCATGTGTTTCCTCGCCAACGACCGTGACGTCATACCAACTAACACCCTGTACGCCTGTCACGACGCCGACAGGCTTGTCAAGCATCTCAAGAATGGGACCCTGTTCGATATGCGCTTCAAAAAACGCTGAAAATCCGTGGTCATCCGGCAACGAATCGCCGAGGTATCCGATGCGCTCAAGTTCTTCACCCATCGTTTTTCCTTCGAGATCTGCTCGACTATGCCCGTATGACAAATCAAATGCACCTGCATAGACTGCTGAGCCAATCATCGCAGGCGGAAATCGAGCTCCCTCCTCATTCGTCCAGACCACCAATTCGACAGGCAACTCAGTTTCGATGCCTCTATCATTCAGTGTTCGAATGACCTCAAGTACCGCAAGAACACCATAAACTCCATCAAATTTTCCACCGGTTGGCTGACTGTCCAGATGACTTCCGGCTCCAACGGGGCGACTATCGGTGAATTTCCCGGGCCTGCGAAAGAACAGATTTCCCATTGGATCTACTTGCCTTCCACAACCCGCCGCACTACACCACTTAGTGAGGAGGTCTCTGCTTTCTTTGTCCAGATCGGTCAATGCCAATCGGCAAACACCGCCTTTGGCCGTTGCTCCGATCTGAGCCATCTGCATAAGCGATTCCCAAAGTCTGTTGCCGTTTACTGTGATGTTCAATGTTCCACCGTAAATTCGGTTTATAAACTTGAAGGAAGAGATCTAAGCGTTTTCACCCTTGTATTCAGCATAGTAACTGCCAAAAATCTTACGATGGCGAAAAATATTCATTGCGATCGTGATCAATCCTGCAGCTATCAGTACCCCGCTGATCGGCTTTGTGAAAAAAGCGAAAACGTTATAGTCCAGCAGAACCATTGATCTGGTAAAGGTGTCTTCCCCAATCTGCCCTAGTATTACACCCATCACCACTGCTGGAATCGAGTAGTCACCACGTCGCATCAAGAATCCAGCAACTCCGGCGACAAACATGGTATAGACGTCCAGTATGTTTCCTCTCAATGCGAATGCGCCAATCGTTGCGAATATCAAGATTGCCGGCGCCATGATCGGGAACGGGATTCGAAGCAAATTTACGATTCCCTTAGCTTCAACAACACCCACTAGCAGAATTGCCAGACTCGCCCAGAACATTGACGCAAACAGCACCCACACAAGATCATGCGCTTCAATCATGATGAGCGGTCCCACGTCCATGTCATGCAGATTAAATACACCAATCATCATTGCGGTCAGCGCGCCACCTGGAAGTCCCAATGCCAACAACGGAATCATTGCCGCTCCAGTCGCTGCGTTGTTGGCGGTTTCCGGTGCAACCACACCTTCCGGTTCTCCTTTACCGAAGCGCTCGGGATGCTTCGACCATCGAACCGCTTCGTTGTACGACATGAATGCGGCAAGCGTCGCTCCGATTCCGGGCAGAATACCGCAGAAGAAACCAATCAGTGCAGAACGAATAACCACAAATCTCATTTTCCAAAATTCGAAAAATGTCGGATATGACACTGAAACCTTCGGAGCCTCGTACTCTCCACGCGCCAACCGCAATCCTTGGACAAATACCTCAGTAACCGCAAAAAATCCAAGTATCAGAGGAATAAAATTCAGCCCGCCGTGCAGGTATAGCGTCCCAAAATTAAATCTGGGAATGCCGCCGGTCGGATCGCTTCCAATCGATCCGATCAGCAATCCGATCAGCAATGACAGCCATCCTTTCGCGATCGATTTTGTGCCGATACCTGCTACAACAGCTAATCCGAAGAACACCAGTGCAAAGATTTCGACTGGACCGAAGTTTGAAATTGCAAAATCCGCTACCGGCCCGGTAAACGCCATCATAGCTACGGCTGCAAGAGTTCCGCCAAATGCTGAGCAAGTCACGGCATAGCCAATCGCCTTGCCTGAATGACCCTGCCGAGTCATCGGATAGCCATCAAAGGCGGTTGGGGCATTTTCAACCGAGCCCGGGATATTGAACAATATCGCCGTTACCGCGCCTCCATATACTCCAGATACATAAATTACGCCATAAAGCATGATCGCATGCGTAGATGACATCCAGGCAGAAAATGGCAATAGAACTGCTGCCAGCGTCAACATGCTGAGACCAGGAATGGCACCAAAAACCAGTCCGCCAAACAACCCTACGACAAAAATTAATATGCCAATCGGGTCAGTAAACAGTTGTGCAGTTCCGATAAGAAAGTTATCCATTACGTCAACAAGCCCAATATCTTTCCATTTATTGCATTGAAAATTCCAGCGCCAGGGGGCAAATAGGTAAATATCAATTTCACGAAAATGACAACAATCGCGGTATAAAATCCAACGGTGACGATGATCAACGTTCTTAATCGCTGTACGCCCATAAGCCACATATATAAGAAAAGGAAGAACGGAGTAACGATCAGAAATCCCATTTGGTGGATGAGGAATGTGTAGACTACGGGGACAGTGAAGATCAAAATCATGCGAACACGAGTTGAAATCGTTAAAGCTCCGGATTCTTCATAATCCTCTTCACCACTGTCGTCTCGCAGTGTCATGCCGCTTCTACGCCAATCAAAATAAAGAAGCCAACATGCGGCAATGAACATTCCAAAAAGCACCACTCTCGGCCAATGTGCTGGCCCCCATTCATAAACGTGCAGTGGACCGTCAAACTGAAAGGTATAGAGGAAGGCCAATCCTATAAAAGCAAGCCAACCTCCAGCTTCAATTAATGAAGCCAACCTGTTACGATCAGGGCTGGGTGCACCGACCATATTCGTTTCGTCTACGAATGTGAATATTGCGTATAAATTACATCGCCAGTTTCAAAAAACTCGAAACTGGCGATGAATGCTTACGAATGTTGATTTGGAGTTACAAACCTTCGCGGACGGGAAGTCCTAGCTCGCGAAATGCGTTGGCATAAACGCCCACAGAATCTTCCAAAATTTTAGTGGTATCCTCTCGACTTCTGAAAGAGTTTACGATATCGAGACTTTTACGCTTCACAAAATCCTGGTGTTCCTGTGAATGGTAAGCTTCAGCAAATACTTCGGCTAGATATTCCACGATTTCCGGAGGTGTTCCGTTCTTCACGAACATACCGCGGAATCTGAGTAATGGCTCCCAGTCCAAACCATAATCTGAACCAGTCGCTTTAGTATCCGGAAAATTTTCAAATCGAGTTGGCCAAATTGAGAGAATTGGCTTCAAGTTGCCGGCTTCGACGTATTTCGATACGTCACCGGGCTGTTCCATCAGTAAATCAAGCTGTCCACCAATGACTGCAGCATAACGTTCTGCAGCCTTTCCAGTCAACACGTGACGAGCCTTGAACCCAAAATGGTTTTCAACAACTGCCATGCTGACCAGTTCCATCGGAATGTTGATGTTGGATACGGTCAGAATTCCAGATTCTGATTTCGCATACTCAACCACTTTGTCCCAATCCGGAACACCGTCAGTCTGAAATCTCTCGTCTTCCCCATTGATGAACAACAGCGTCGGAGCGACGTTCATGATGACCAATGACTCAACGTCCGTTACTGGATTAACGTCGATTCGGCCTTCTACGTATCTTGACGACAGCGTATCAATATGCTGGAGGATAGTATAGCCATCGGCTGGAGCCTGCAAAAATTCCGGCAGACAATTTATGCCACCGCCGCCGGTAATATTAATCTTGTTGATTTTGGCATTCATAATCTTGGCTGCTGGGCCAACAATCGCGTCAACGGACTGGTCGGAACCACCGCCCTTTCCATAACAGCATATTACAGTTATCGGTCTTTCTGGATACCCGCCAGGACCGGCGGCGTTTGCTGCAGTAGACGCAATCAATCCAAACCCGCTTATAGCCGAAGCGAATACCGCCACCAGAAATTTTTCAAAAACATTTTTCATATAACCTTTCCTCCGAATTATAAGAATGTAACCTATTAATCTTTATTGGCCGACTCGTACTTTCCAGAAACTATCGCCCAAAAAGGCGAAATCTCCTTGCGGCTTGAACCAAGCTATTTCAACGTATTATATACATGTATCATACAGCAGCATGTTCAGTTTTTAAACTCAACGGCCAATGAAATCAGTCAATATTATCTGTGCAATTCGCACTAACCGTGTGAATATTTAAGTCAGAATTCGCTGATGGGTTTTATATGCACGAGACTCAAATAAGACAATTTGTAGAACAAGGGATGTCGCATGTTCAGGGTAGTACAGAGGAACCACTACTTGAGCAAACCATACCGGAACTTATCGCAACAACAGTCAGCAAGCATGCGCATCGAGATGCTGTAGTATTTACAGATCAAGGCATCCGATGGAGTTGGCAGCAATTTTCGAATGAAATAGATAAACTCGCCGCCGGTTTTTTGGCACTAGGCCTGCAAAAAGGCGATCGATTGGGAGTCTGGTCACCCAACCGACCCGAGTGGGTACTCACTCAATTTGCCACTGCCAGACTCGGAATCATCCTAGTCGCAATTAACCCTGCCTTTCGGTCCGCAGAACTGGCACATGTCTTGAAGGCTTCAGGTTGTAAGGCCTTACTCATGGCCCGAAAGTTCAAGTCCAGCAATTACCTGAAAATATTTCAAGATGTGGGCTCGACCACCTTCGACAATGACCCGACCAGTCTCCGAGTTGCCTCATTGCCCGAATTGGATACTGTTATTTGTATGGGAGGCGAAAACGAAGAAGAAACTCCCAGCGGCATGATTCCTTTTAACCAAGTTGGGCAGGCAGCCAGTTCGACGCAAAGTGCGCAGCTGGACAGGTTGAGTGCCGAATTGAGTGCGGACGAAGCCATCAACATTCAGTTTACAAGCGGAACCACTGGCCTCCCAAAAGGCGCCACCCTGTCACATCGAAACATCCTGAACAATGGTAAATTCACCACCGATACACTGCTTTTCACCGAACAAGATCGGCTATGCATTCCAGTTCCACTTTATCACTGTTTTGGAATGGTGATGGGAACCTTGGGTTGCGCACCCACGGGAGCCGCCATGATTTTTCCAGGCGAAGGATTTGATGCCACAGAGACAATCCGAACAATAGAAGCGGAAAAGTGCACTGCTCTATATGGCGTTCCAACCATGTTTAATGCAATTCTCGCATTGGAGGATTTCTTCAATTACGATCTGTCATCGTTGCGAACGGGAATCATGGCTGGTGCACCATGCCCGATAGAAACCATGAATCGAGTCGTCAATGACATGAACATGAGCGAAGTTACCATTGCTTACGGAATGACAGAAACGAGCCCGGTGTCATTTCAATGCAATGTAGATGATCCACTTGAAAAAAGAGTCACTACAGTCGGGCGGGTCCATCCACATGTCGAATGCCGCATTATTGATGCAGCAGGCTCAACGCTTCCTGTAGGGCAATCCGGAGAGCTTTGCACCCGTGGATATTCTGTGATGAAGGGATATTGGGGCGATGACCAAAAAACTAAAGAAGCTATTGACTCTGACGGATGGATGCACTCAGGCGATCTGGCAACGATGGATGATGAGGGTTACTGCAATATTGTCGGCCGCGTCAAGGACATGATCATCCGAGGCGGTGAAAATGTCTATCCCAAAGAAATCGAAGACTATATCTACAAATTCAGCAAAGTTAAGGATGTTCAGGTTTTCGGGATTCCAGATTCAAAATTTGGAGAGGTCGTTTGTGCTTGGGTCGTGGCGAAACCCGGTGAATCAATAGACGAAGACGAGGTAATTGAATTCTGTAGTGAACGAATTGCCCACTATAAGGTTCCGCGTTACGTACGCATTCGTGAGGAATTACCGATGACAGTAAGCGGCAAAGCTCAAAAATACAAAATGCGGGAGGAAATGGTTCGGGAACTCAGTCTTCTCTCCGCCCACTGAGTGCGAGTTTTCCAGTATCTAATCCAATCTAGTCGATCTGAGCAAGTGACTCAGTGTTTCCATCGACTGACAGTGCCTGCCCACTGATTTTCGCTCCTAAGTCCGAACAGATAAAAAGCGCCATTTGTGCAATATCTTCAGTTTCGACAAAACACTTGAGTGAAGTCTGGCTGACAAACTGTTCTCGAACCAATTCGGGGTCGATACCTCGGGTCTGTGATTCTGCTGCGATAACGTGATCCATTCTGGAGCCAGAAACTGCTCCTGGACAGATTGCATTCACTCGAATTCCGAAACTTCCGACTTCCATTGCAACTGATTTTGTCAGACCAATAATTCCCCACTTGGCAGATGCATACGGAGTTCGCAACGGGTAGCCATGAGTGCCGGCCGTCGAGGAAAGATTTATTATTGAACCGCTGCGCTGCTTCTTCATAACCGGTAATGCCTTTCGACAACACAAGAATGTGCTAACAAGATTCACGCGAAGTGTTTCGTTCCAGTCATGTAGTTCCAGATCTTCAAGCGGTCCGTTCGGCCCAGCGATTCCGGCATTGTTGACCAAAATATCCAGTTTTCCATTCGACTCCTCAAGGACGGTTTTGAATAGCCTGCCTACGTCTGATTCAACGCCTGCATCAGCAACAACACCTCTAATTGAAGGATCAGATGCACTCAACGAATCAATGTGTTTTTGATTGACATCGCATACCCACACAGTGGCTCCGTTAGAAGATAATTTCTGTGCGATCGCAAATCCGATTCCCGTAGCACCTCCTGTGATCAATGCAATTTTGCCGATTACTGACATTCAGCCTCCCCTATCGCAATTCACAACGATTCCGGACATCAAATGTCCAGAATCAACTGTCGTTCACCGGCAGCCGCGCGAGAAATGCATACCATCATCAGATCATTGTCCGATTTTTCCTGATCACTTAAAATCGTGTCTCGATGTTCCACCTTGCCGTGTAACACTTTGGTACGACAAGCACCGCACAATCCTTCCGTGCACGAAAAATCAGTCGTAACCTCTGCAGATTTCAATGCCTCAAGAATGCTCTGATCGGCTCTCACATGGATAGTTTTCTTGTGACGTGCCAGCACCACATCAAATTCACTGTTTTTCCACACAGTTGGCAACTTGCGACGAAATAGTTCCGAATGAATCGATTCTGTAGGCCAATGGGAAGCTTTGAGTTTGACATCATCCATTAGTCCAGTCGGGCCGCAAACATAGAGCTGTGCACCTTCAGAATAGCTTGCAAGCACTTTATCCAGATTGATGCCAAACTCTGGATTTCCGCCATCATAGTGAACTTCTATGCGATGTTTGCAAATATCATGAAGTTCCTCAACAAATGCTGCTTGCTCCTCAGACTCAGCACAGTAATGCACGAAGAAATTCGCCCCAAGAGTCCGGAGCCGATAACACATTGCCAATATCGGCGCAATTCCAATTCCTCCGGCAATCAGAAGATGGGAGGTGGCAGCTTCTACCAACTGGAAATTGTTTTTCGGATAGCCAGATTGGATAACGTCATCGGGGCGCAACTGATCGTGGACCCAATCAGAACCACCTCGACTTTGACGATCTTTCAATACGCCAATTACATATTGGCGTCGCTCGGAGGGATTATTGATCAATGAATAGGAACGCCTCATATCGCCATCTCCAATAACCAAATCGATATGTGCACCCGCTGTAAACGGAGGCAGTTCTGCGCCTTCAGCATTTCGAAATTCAATTCTTAGGGTATCTGCAGTTGCCGAATCAATTGCTGTCACCTTGAGCCGCAAACGCAAAAATTCAATGGTCTTGGGAAACAATTGCCCATCTGTCAGTAGCAGCCTGCTAACGGGCTTGTCTTCAAGGACATGGCTCTGAAGGATTTCTTCAACATCCTCCACGGATTCATAGTGATACCAAATTCCTTCAGGATATATCACCATCGTAGGGCCAAGTTCGCACCGTTCCAGACACCCGGCACTATTGACACGGATGTCATGCAATCCCAATTCCTTTGCACGTTTTTTCATAAATTCGCGCAATGGAACCGATCCGCGTGCACTGCAACAACTTCTCGGGTGATTAGGTTCCCGTTCGTTGACGCAGCAGAAAATATGTT
This sequence comes from Arenicellales bacterium, assembly GCA_965219265.1. Classification (GTDB taxonomy): domain Bacteria; phylum Pseudomonadota; class Gammaproteobacteria; order Arenicellales; family JAJDZL01; genus JAJDZL01. Next base: position 924,801 of record OZ244730.1, on the reverse strand, counting down.
TTCGATAGTGCAAATTCTGGCCTTTTTAGACGGGAGGCGGCAGACACCTCAGATATTGATTTGGATACTGAACTTCAGCACCAAGCTGCCTGGCGGCGTGCCATGCCCAACGTGGGTTGTACAACATTCCACGAGCCAATGCCACAACATCTGCATCTCCACTAGCAATAATCTCCTCTGCCTGCTGTGCTTCAGTAATCAATCCAACTGCAATGGTTGGAATACCAACGCGCAATCGAACTTCACGAGATAGATGCACTTGATAGCCAGGTCCAGTAACGATATCTTGATGTTGAACCAGACCACCGCTGGATACGTCGATCCAATCACATCCGAGATTTTTCAGTTCTTTCGCAAGTTTAACTGTATCCTCAAGTTCCCAGCCACCAGTGGTCCAGTCCGTTGCTGATACTCGTACTCCTAGCGGTTTGTCATCAGGCCATTCAGCTCGAACCGCATTGAATACCTCTAGTGGAAATCGCATTCGATTGACAAGTGCTCCACCGAATCGATCCCCTCTTGTATTGGATAAAGGCGAAAGAAACTGGTGCAACAGATAACCGTGTGCAGCGTGAAGTTCAATCGCCTGAAATCCAGCCCTATCAGCACGAATTGCGGAATTCGCAAACGACTCGATCAGACCAACTATTTCTGACTCACTAAGTGCCTGCGGTACATGCGTATTCTCGCTAGCCGCGAGCGCGGATGGCGCAACAGGCTGCCAACCGCCATCTATCGGCTCTAAAATTTTTCTGCCTTGCCAAGGAGGCATTGTCGACGCTTTTCTGCCTGCATGTGCGAGTTGAATTCCGATTGGAACACTACCATAACGGTTGCAGAAGTCGACGATCTTCTTCAACGCTCGTTCGTTTTCATCACTATATAGACCAACACAATGGGGACTGATTCTGCCTCTCGGCTCGACATTGGTCATTTCCGCCATCAACAACCCCGCTCCGCTCACCGAAAACTGCCCAAGATGCATCTGGTGCCAATCTGAGACACACCCTTCGCTCGCAGAATACTGACACATCGGCGAAACCATGATGCGATTTTCCATTTCCAGTTTGCGAAATGAAATCGGAGTGAAAAGTGTCGGATTAGCAGAACTCAACAAATTACCTTTCAATGATGAAACTCAATACAAGTAGCCATTCGCTCGAGCCGTGATAAAGGCATTACCTTCAGGCACCCGGATGACGGTGATTTTTTCAGACTTCCTGACCTCTGGCTAATTTGTAATGTCTAATTTTATCGGATTGGTGGCTGTTTATTTTCACAAGAACTTACTGGCGACTACTCGTAATGCAGCGTCAGTTCGGCAACCGGGAACTGGGTACGTATCGCGTTGAGTTCTTCAATCAGAGGTAGCAGCGCACGGTCGATGGCATCGCTGGCGAGGATCAGCAGCTGAATGCGCAGCAGCGCCTGTTCGGGTTATGGAATGAGGTTGGTTTCAGACTCGAACAGTTGGCTGAGTAGCTTGCGGGCATTGGGTTTTTTGCTGTGTGCTTGGAACACGGCTGGCATAATGACGGTCTCGGCGCGATAGGCGATCATTCGGATGATGTCAAGCAACAGACGTGGTGCGACCGGCAGCGCATCGAAGCTCTGGCAGACGTTGACAACACTAAAACTTCGCCGGCAAACCCGACAAAACACATCTCGAATCATCCGAATCACTTGCGATTACAGCATTGTCATTACTGCATCAGATAAAAGAATGTGCCTGAGTCTGCGAATTGGTATGTAAAAAATGTGTTCTTGTTATAATCCCGACTTCAATTTACACATACATCATCTTTGAAGATTAAAGGAGAGATATAAAATGAAATTGTCGAAGACAAAGTTACTGAAGACATTATTGCCGGCTCTGTTTCTTGCACTAGTCTCAGGCCCGTCCTTGGCGGCGGACAGTAGTGAACCAATCAAGATTCCGATCAAGAACTGGTCCAGTCAGGTCGTGATGGCACACGTGATTGGAGGCATGTTTGAAAGCATGGGTAACACCGTGGAATATGTCCCCGTGGATAACCAGGCGAGTTTCGAGGCTGTCCGTAATGGCGATATCTCGATCGTGCATGAAGTTTGGCAATCCACCATGCAGAACGCCTATTACGCTGCCATGGAGCAAGGCGGTCTGATTGATGCGGGTACCCACGCAGCTGCAACGTTGGAGGAAATGGGTGTGCCCAACTGGGTAATCGAAAAGAATCTTTGCCCCGGCTTGCCGAGCTGGGAGGCTTTGGCGGACTGCCAAGAAAATTTTGCGACTCCGGATTCCGGTGGCAAAGGCCGCTGGTTGGAAGGTCCACAAAGCTGGCATGGCGACGTCATGCCGAACCGTGTCAAGGGGTTAGGCCTCAATGACAAATGGGTGGTGAAGTTTGCCGGTGCTGCTGATGCACTCTGGGCAGAACTCAAAGCGGCAGAGAAAGAAGGCCGCGGAACCATTATTTTTAACTGGACTCCCAATTTTACAGATGCATCAGGATTCACCTTCATTGAATTCCCGCCGTACTATGATGGATGCAGAATCATCGATGGTGGCGACATGACTACAACTGGTTGCGGGTCTCCGGTAGGTTGGCTGAAAAAAGGCGCCAACTACAGACTTCCGCGATCACACCCCCAGGCCTACACGGCATTTACAAAGTTGTCGTTTACCACTCCGCAGATTGGTTCAATGGCTGCGCTAGTCGATGTTGATGGCATGACGCATGCTGACGCTGCTGTGAAATGGCTGGCGGACAATGAAGATGTATGGAAGCCTTGGACCGTATCGGTGCTGGGAGCAACCAACTGATATGGTGGCTCTATCGTAAGCTTACCAGACATTACTGTGAATTACCCCAAATTCCCCGATTCAACAGTAATTCAATATATGGACTTGAGTACAAATTGAACGCCTTTTGGCGTTGATTTGGAAAAATTGGTACGCTGGCTGTACAGTATTTTACGGAGGTGGCTGTGGGTGAAGTATGCTGTTCAGCCGGTGTTCCCAGTCGGTATAATCGTTCAACACCACCAAGGTGGTGATGGAAGCATGTGCGGGTTCGCATTACTGGGGGACGCCAGTTGCAGGATTGTAATCATGAGGTAGTATTGGTGCCGGCGCACAAAGCGACGCCCTACGCACAACGAATTGAGAACGACATAAATGATTCGATTGCCATTGCTGAAGCGGCCAGTTGTCCTGGGGTCCGTACAGTTACAGTGAAGACTGTGGAACAGCAGAATCTGAAGCTGCATAGTCTGAAACAGCAAGCGGTACATCAGCGCACACAGAAGCGCAATGCGTTGCGTACACATCTGTCGAAACGCGGAATCGGTGCACTCTTAACTACGGGAGAATGATTAAATAGACCATGTCTTCTCAAGAATATCCTGCCGGGAAAGAGCAAGCCGTTATCAAGTGTGAGTCTGTCTACAAGATTTTTGGTAATAACGCCAAAAAAACGCTTCAGGAATCAAAAGGCATCATAGACAGTAAAAAATTTCTTGAGGCCGGTTTGATTGTCGCCGTCAATAATGTCTCGTTTGAAGTAAACAAGGGAGAATTATTGGTGATCATGGGGTTGTCTGGCTCTGGAAAGTCAACCCTGCTTCGCTGCATATCGAGATTGACTGACTCCACCGCCGGCGAGATTTTCGTTGAAGGGCAAAACCTGTTGGCTCTGAATCACAAGCAACTCATTGAACTGCGACGTAACAAAATGGGCATGGTCTTCCAGAATTTCGGATTGCTACCTCACAAGACTGTCCTGGAAAATATCGCATTCCCGTTACAGGTGAAGGGCAACAGTACCCGTGATAGTGTCAAAAGAGCCATGGAAATGGTCCAACTTGTTGGCCTTGAGGGGCGTGAGAATTATTTCCCCAGGGAATTATCCGGCGGTCAGCAGCAAAGAGTGGGTATTGCACGATCCTTGGCTGTAGAGCCGGACATCTGGTTTCTGGACGAGCCATTCTCCGCACTGGACCCCTTGATCCGTAAGGAAATGCAGGATGAATTCCTGCGTCTGCAAGGCGTTTTGAGCAAGACAATCCTGTTTGTCACACACGATTTTGACGAGGCGCTACGCCTCGCTGACCGGATAGCCATCATGAAGGATGGCGTGGTTGAACAGATGGATACCCCGGCTAATATTGTGCTGAAACCAGCGACCGAATACGTGCGCAAGTTTACCGAAGATGTCCCACGGGCAAAGGTGCTCCGGGTGGAATCCGTGATGGACCCGGTAGATACCTCGGAAGCGCTCGGTGATCTAAGGGTTCCAAAGAGTGCCATTATCGAATCCGTCGCGGAAGACATACTCGCGCAGGAGATGCCGGTGGCGGTCGTCAATTCAAATGATAAAGTGGTGGGAACTTTGCATTCGTCTCGCGTGATAAAGGTGTTGTTCGGAGGAAGATCCGGAAAAACCACACAAAATTGAACGCTGCATAATGACTTTCCTGACAAAGCACTCGAAAATCGTTCAGTTTGCTGTCCTGTTGGTAGTGTTTTTCCTGCTATGTTTTTCCATCAGCCCATCAGAGTCAAACTATCTGTGGCGCCTGCCACCGTTGCTGGCGAAACTGCCTTTCATCATCAATGATTCGGTCAGGTATTTGATGTTCGATTGGATGCCGATCCAGGTATACGATTCTCTCATTGAAGATTATGAAGAAAAACCCCTGTTCAGAGAGATCACCAGGTTCATTTCCGGTACTTTTCTTCTCGTCATCAATTTTGTTCGGGAAATTTTTCTGGGTGGCAACAAAACCGTTGTAGCTTTTACCAGTTGGGATTTTATCTCAGAGAATCCTTGGGCGCGTTGGCCTGCGCTCCCCTGGACAGTAATAACGGGCTGGGCGATTATTCTCGGCTATAAGCTGCAGGGAAGTAGGTTGGCAATATTGGCTGCAGTTTGCACGACATTTATTGCGATTTTCGGGCAGTGGAAGCCATCGATGGAGACAGTATCGTTTGTATTGATTGCCGCACCGGTTTCCGTTGTCCTGGGGCTTGTGCTGGGTATTTGGGCCTACAGAAACAAGATCGTCGAGACGGCCTTGAATCCGTTACTCAACGTCGCTCAGACCATGCCGCACTATTCCTACTTGGTGCCGGTGATCGTGCTTTTTGGTGTCGGAGATCACGCAGCGGCAATTGCTACCATCGTTTTCGCAACGCCGCCTATGGTCCGGTTGACGCTGTTGGGATTGAAGAAAGTTCCCGCGGATGTGGCTGATTCAGGCATGATGAGTGGGTGTAACGGGTTTCAACTGATGTTCCGGGTACTAATTCCCACAGCGAGACGTGACATCCTGATTGGCGTCAACCAGGTGGTGATGCAGTGCTTGGCGATGACCGTGATTGCGTCGTTTATCGGTGCTCAGGGGTTAGGCTCCAACCTGATGATTGCGCTGAATTCCTTAAGGATCGGCACCGGAATAGAGATCGGCTTGTGTATCGTGCTGATTGCCGTGCTGCTAGACAAATTGTCCTTGGCCTGGGCAAACAAGCAAACGGATTATTTTGCCGATCTGACATTCTTTCAGCGAAACAAGTATGCATTAGTGGCCCTGATGGTCTTACTGGTCGGTGTGGCTCTGGCGTACATTGGCAGCTTCCTATTCAGGGAGGGCTTCAACTATCTGTATATCGTCCCGCACAACAAGGGCATCACTACTGCTCCATTCTGGCAGGACACGGTTGATTGGATATGGGACACGTTCTTCTACACATTGAAGAGTTTCAATGTGTTCCTGATCACGAGAGTCCTGGAGCCGATGAAAAGCATGTATCTTGCTATGCCCGTCGTCGCCACTTTTCTGCTGATGATGGGTGTCGGCTACATTCTGGCGGGTGTCAGGTCGGCGTTGATCATTGGCGGATTTATGCTCTTCATCGCGTTGTCGGAATACTGGGACAGGGCCTTGATCACTGCCTACATAGCATCATTTGCAGTGATTGTCTCGGCCATCTTTGGCATCACGATAGGTTCTCTATGTGCCCAGAGTTCCGTCGCCAGCAAGGTGATAATACTGATATGTGACTTTCTCCAGACGTTCCCCTCGTTTATCTACCTGATTCCGGTTATCATGCTGTTTGGCATCACCGATACCTCTGTGATCATCGCCTCCATCGTCTATGCCACCGTTCCGGCGACCCGATATACGGTTGAAGGACTGCGTAGCGTTCCACCGGTTCTGCATGACGCCGGATCGATGGCTGGTGTATCGCGCTTGCAAAGATGGGTCTCGATTGAACTGCCCATGGCGTTTCCGCATATCATGCTGGGCGTGAATCAGACCGTTGTCTTTGCGCTGTTCATGGTTATCATCGGGGCATTTATCGGCACCACAGATCTGGGGCAATTGATTTTGAAAGCTATTTCAGACCCCCAAGGTACCGGTATCGGGCTTACATTGGGGCTGTGTGTAGCTTTCATCGGCCTTGCGGTTGACCAGATCATACGGACTTGGGCCAATGAACGCAAGAAAGCGCTGGATTTGAATTGAACCCGAATTTGTAATCCGGTTGGCGGAGCAAGGGGGCCCAGACCAGTCCAAGCCACAACGTTGCCTTATATTCGGCAGTCGGTTACTAAACGAGAGCGTCTTCGGTTGGGAACATGTCAAACAACTTAATCAAGGATATGCCCTTTCGGTAATTCATTCCGGGTGATTGATACTTTGTGCTCATAAAATCTGAATGCTAGTTCAATTTATCTATGCATTTCGATATACTCAATTTTGCATAGTTAAGCATATTTTTCTCTATTATTTCATTCTCAGTGTCCAGTCCATACTTGGCTGCCATAAGGCCGAATTACTCCGACAAGATCGAGCTGATGTGCAGTTGGATATTCCTGTCAGCCTTTAGCTGCAGCGAGAATCTGCGGATGGAATCACGACCCGAGCGAATGGTTGCCAATAAAGCGTACAATTCTCATTTTTACGGATAACAACAATCCGTTGATTTTATTGACTTGCGACCTGACGGAGTATTTGATGACGCAAGAAACCAAGCCGGAACAGCAGGAAATTTCGGAGCTTCTTAAATTTGCCAATGACATGGCCGATGGCGCAAGAGAAATTGCACTTCAGTACTATAAGAAGCCCAAGAAACAGTGGACCAAACCAGATAGTACATTTGTGACGGAAGCTGACCTGCGTATCGAGAAATTCACAATTCAAATGATCAATGAGCGATACCCTGAGCACGGTTATTTCGGCGAAGAATATGGTGATACTAGTACCGATGAATTACTGAAGTGGTGCATTGATCCTATTGACGGAACACAGCCGTTCGTCTATGGATTACCGATATTCGGTGTATTGATTGCGTTGACTTTCAATTCAAAGCCAATTGTGGGAATCATAGATTCTCCGGCCATAGGCGAGCGCTGGTGTGGAGCCTACGGATTCCCTACCACCTGGCAGGGACAAGTGTGTTCTGCCAAACAGAACCAAGCTTTAAAGGACTCTGTAGTATTTGCTACGTCAATCGACATGTTTGGAGAGTACGAACGAGCGACATTCAATCGCGTATCAAGTCTTGCAAAATATCGTCGATTTGGAGCAGATTGTTATGCTTATGGATTATTGGCTTCTGGATACATTGATATCGTGATGGAAGCGGATATGAAACCGTACGATTTGATGGCTCTTGTGCCAGTTGTCGAAGGTGCAAATGGAGTCATCAGCGATTGGTCTGGAAACCCGCTTACTCTGAATTCCAGTCGTCAGGTTCTGGCAACGGCAAACTTGAAGCTTCACGAAGAGTGTCTTGAAGCGATTCAGTCCAATTGATAGTGATGTTGGCTTGGCGGCGATGACAACAAGCGGGTCGGATTTGGTGGAACAGCAGCCGTCGGACGCAACCTTCTAATACTGATTGATATCTTTGTTATCTTTGGTGCTGGATCGGGCGTAAATCTGCAGCACTACGACTGCAATGACCGATAGTCCTGCAAACCAGTATCCAACGTGTCGCCAGTGATCTAAAACAACGAACTGGGGCAGGATGTCGTGGTTCTTGAGGAACACCAGTCCTGCAACAGCCAGGCACGCAATTCCTACCGGTAATAGTATGTAGTTCATTCCGAAAAACAAATCAGCAAGAATTAGCGCAATTGCGAGAATTACCCAAATCTCAGTCAAGAATACAAAGTAGTTCAATTCCCACATCCCACTGAATTTATTTATCACCCAACCTATCAATCACGACTTCAAGAGACCCTAGCGCCTTGGTCACGTCAGAAGGCACAATTACTGTTTTTGTATTTGAAGAAGAAGCCAGTTCACCCATTGCCCGCACTTGTTGCTTTAGAATCTCAAAATCAATAGCCGGTTGGCCGTTTTCGGCAATCGCTGCGGCGATCAGGCGAGTCTGTTCAGCATTTGCTTCTGCCTTGATTCGAATCGAATAAGCATCTGCATCTGCTTGGACCTTCACTGCTTCGGCTTCCTTCTTTGCCTGATATAACTGCGCATCCGCATCCAACTCGACAGAACGCTTTCTGCCCTCGGCTTCAGCGACTGCCGCACGTCGCTCTCTTTCGGCATTCAACTGCTTTCGCTGTGCTGCCTTCGTTTGTTCATCTACCTTGACGTCAGTAATTTCTGTCCGTGTAATTTCAATTCCCCATACTTCCGCCGCCTCTCGAAGATTGTTGGCAATTTCTAGGTTCATTGATTCGCGACTGGATTGAAGATGATCCAGATCCAGCTTGCCTGCAGCAGACCGCACGATCGATGTCGCAGCGGTTTCAATTGCAAGTTCCTCGTTCCTGATTCTGTATACAGAACTCGCAGCGTCGGTAACTCGAAAAAATACTGTTGATTCCAGAATCACTTCAACGTTGTCTTTGGTAATTACGGAAATTTGGAATTCAGACAACTGCCGCTCAAGAATACTGACTCTGTGTTTAATCTTGTCGACATAAGGGACGATCAGATTCAAACCGGCATTCAAGGTACGCTTGTATTTACCAAACCTTTCCACTAGATGTACTTCCGACTGGGAAACCACACGAATTCCCTTAAATACAGTGACTAGGGCGATCACAATAACAATGATCGTTACGATACCTGCCAGTTCAATTTCAATTGGTAAAAACATAATTGCTCAACAAAACAAGATGGAACTATAAACAAAATAATTCAGTATAATCAATATCTAACAGGACAAACTTAAAGTAAGAAGAAGATTATTGTAGTTTTCTCCCCTCTATTTTGTCTGTTCTTTCCCATTATTCGGGGCTCTCACGGGATATTGTTGTAAGTAGTGCGTGAGAGTCTTGAAAAAAAAGCGAAATAGCAAAGAGAATGGATTGAACTGCTCTTAATTTTCGTTATTTTACTCTTACAAAATAAATTTGACGAGTTTTTGTGCCGAACAGCTATTGAATATATAGTTGCTAACTGCTCGAAAATTTTACGATGCGCTTGTTGGGAAGCGGGAACCTCAGGATGCCGCATACCAGCCGAATATTGATTACTTCCGTAACGACGACCTGGAGTGAACAAATTCTTAATCGCCTAAATCTAGCTTATGGAAACAGGTACTGAATTTTGTTGGTCTATTAGTTCCACATTGAGAATTGACTGCAGAGATTCCAGTGTGTAGCAGGAATTCAGAGTTTGTCTCTCCATTCAAGGGTCACCCGGTACGCCGTATGATGGCGCTTCATCCGGAGAAATCGCTCGCATGATGTAGTCACGGTACTGAGGTTTATAAGCTGCCCAAAGATCAAGCAATCGTCCGATTGGATCGGCATCATCCCAGTCGACTCTAAGGTCAACTTCCGGCCATGAAAATTCGCTGGCAACCAGAATAGCCGCAGAGTGCAAGGTTCCCTCCTCGCCACCAGCGTCAAGTCCGGCTTTCAGCCCGAGTAACAGTGATTCAGCCAGATGCAAGTTTGTGTCGCGGTCGCTAAAAGTTTCAATCATTGATTTTGGAATTGATTCATTCGCCAGCAGGTTTCCAGCCGCCACACATCCATTTCCAGTGAATACCGCATTCGTACCTAGCGTGTATTTCCCCGTGTAGTGGGCGGATTGACCATTGCTATCAACCACAGTCAACTGACGGTAATCCAAATTTGACCGTGATTGCACAACCTTATCGAGAGCGTCTCCAGCGCCATCTCCTGATTGAATCTTATCTAAAATTGCAGGACCGAGGGACGGGTCAGTGATATTTTGCGTGGCAACGGTACCGACTCCGGCACGAACCCAGGGACAGCGGCTTCCTACTGCAATGCTGGAAGTCGTAATTGCTACCCCTACTCTGCCACTGACCGGATCGAGAGCTGCAATGGAAAATGTCATCGCTGCAAGTTTTTACGTGGCAGAAGGCTGACCCTGGACTCCAAAGAAAGAATCGTGGGAGTATGGCGTTCGCATTTCAATTTCATCACTTCGAAGACGCGCAACATGGCTTTGTTCTCCTCTCACAATTTTGCCCGTGTACATTGATGGCAAAGCGGGTGAGAGCAACGGAAAAGCATCCGCTGAAGTGTAGTCACAGATCAGCAGACGACGCACATTGTTGGAAAGATTTGTTCGCGAACCATGTACTGTCCAAGTGTGCATGAAGCAAACATCTCCTCGAGATGCAACAATCGGAACTGCCAATCGATTAAATTCTTCGTTGAATGAAGAATCAATGGCACCGACGTACTCGCCTTTTTGAAAATGGGAATAGCGTTTTTTGTGAGAACAGGGAACTACACGTAGACAGCCATTTTTTTCTGTGGCGTCGTCCAGCATCAGCAAAATCGCAAGCATGTCATCATTGGTGTGCGGATCGTAAGAATGATCCTGATGATAGTAGACTACCGTTTCCATGCCTGGCAGTTTAACATTCAGTTTACAGTGATGAAATCTGATGCTTGGACCGATCAGTTGTGCGACCATGTCAACCATGGGACTGTCCCAGAGAGCTTCCTGAAAGTCTTCGGAAACATCGACAGGGTTCGCTACACGACGTAATTTAGGGGTTTCCCTCGTGTGTCCGACTTCCAGATCGAATCTTGCCTTGCCGTCTACAGTCGTGCCGAAATTAGACTCCTGCTGTCGACTCAGTTCAATCCAGTTATCTACTTGATCGTCAAGTCGTTTCAGTAAACTGTCATCAATACCCGAATGACATATTAAATATCCAAATTCAGCGAAGTGCTGAATCTGATCTTCTGAAAGTTTAGGTCTGTTTTCCATTATGTTGAACTCCAGGTTTAGATCAATACAACTCTAATTTACTAAATACCTTCATTTCGCTCTATATCAATGTCCTCAAGCCTGCCATACAGTGCCCAAGGAAATTTGTGTACAACTTTGTAATATATTCTGATTGCCTGAGGCTATCCCAAAAATTTCTCATGCTAAACGCAAGGCTTCTTCATCCGAAGATTCAAGTTCAATAGACAGCCGCCGAGCCCTTCAAACAATTCTTCCGGATACCTCAGGGTCACGATCAGAATGTCGAACACCTGTTCAAGCCAACAATTATGCGAGTTAAACAAGGTACCGCCCAGCATTACAGTGACTGGAATATCCTGCTCGGCTGAAGTTTCTACAAATGCCATTCAGAGCATAACTGCGAACAGTTCCTGAGCCTAATACTCAATCGCTGGAAAGACTTCTCGTAGTCAGTTGTCATCCATGCAAGAAACTTTACTTGAAGGCAATGACACTTAAACTGAACAATTTAGCCGATGCAACGTCTAAAGCATGACAATGGCTGTATCTCCATATTTCTTTCTGAAATATTCATAATCCAAATTAGAATTCATCACAATTAAGAAATCGAGAAAACACAGGCAGCAATTTAACTACAATCAAACGATTGATCGCGCATCATCGTAGGAGAACGAATACATGAAAGCTTCAGATCTGTTTGTACAATGTCTTGAAAGAGAAGGAATCGAATACATTTTCGGGGTTCCCGGAGAGGAAAACGCACATTTCATGATCTCTCTGGAAGCATCAGAAAAGATTCGTTTTATTCTCTGCCGACACGAACAGGGGGCAGCTTTCATGGCAGAGGTCTATGGACGATTGACCGGGCAAGTCGCGGGCTGTCTCGGCACGCTGGGACCTGGGGCAACCAACCTGATCACCGGCGTTGCTGACGGTAATATGGACCGGGCACCGATGCTGGTTCTCACCGGTCAAGGAGCTTCAACCCGACTGCACAAGGAATCCCACCAGATCATGGATGTCGTTGCCATGTACAAGCCAGTTACAAAATGGGCGCAGCAAATCCATCATCCAAACAATATCCCAGAGGTGATTCGTAAGGCCATACGAACAGCAAAGGTGGAGAAACCAGGCGCAACGCTTGTTGAACTGCCGGAGGATATCGCACACATGGAGGCAACTTCCAAACCCCTGACACCCAAAAAACTGAGACGGGCAGTACCGGACGACAAGATTGTCGATCAAGCCTTTGAGCGCATTCGCAACGCATCCAGACCAATCATTCTTGCCGGCAATGGCTGTATCCGAAGACGGGCCTCCCAGCAATTGCGAATTTTGTGCGAAAAAACAGGCATTGGCGTCATCAGCACATTCATGGCAAAAGGGTGTGTCGATATGGATGCAGACTACTGTCTCTATACCATCGGCTTAGGGGCTAAAGATCTAGTTGCCTGCGCTTTGGATGCTGCTGACCTCATCATCACTCTTGGATACGATATGGTGGAATACCATCCTCACTTGTGGAATCCAGACCACGACAAGAATATTCTGCATATTGATTTTCTGCCAGCTGAAATTGACGCACACTACAGTCCCGGACTAGAAGTAATTGGAGATCTTGCTCATACTTTGTGGATGCTCAACGCACGCATAGACAGCACAGACGATCTTTCATTCAACCTCTCGCAACAGGCCGGCACTCGAAGGGAAATGGCCGCCGATTTTGCTGAATACAAAGACGATGACACCGAAGGAAAAATAAAACCGCAAAAGGTGTTGTGGGATGTTAGACAGGTTATGGGGGCCGAAGATATTCTGCTGTCGGACGTCGGCGCCCACAAAATGTGGATCGCTCGGCACTATCACTGCCACGAACCCAATACGTGTCTTATTCCAAACGGATTTTGTTCAATGGGATTTGCGCTACCAGGGGCAATTGCAGCAAGCCTCGTTTACCCGGAACGACGCATACTGGCAATTTGTGGAGATGCTGGATTCATGATGAACGTTCAGGAAATGGAAACGGCCCACCGACTGAAGGCAAACATGGTAGTGATGGTTTGGGAAGACAATGCCTACGGATTGATTGCCTGGAAGCAAACAAGCCAATTTGGCAGACATACTGACCTGAGTTTCGGAAATCCGGACTGGTTGATGCTAGCAAAGTCATTTGGATGGCAAGGACATCGTGTGGATATTTCGAGGAATCTGGTATCGACTCTAGAAGCTGCATTCAACGAACAAGGTCCGAGTCTCGTAGTCGTGCCGATCGACTACGCAGAGAACTCACGTTTGACCAAGAGACTGGGGGAAATTGTTTGCCCGTTGTGATTAACGAATGCGACAAATTGTTGTAACAACCTGAGCTACGCGAGCGAGAATTCGTTGGGTAAATTTTGAGTAATATTTTTCGATCGTAAATTTGTGGCTATGTACCCTGTAAGTGTTGGTAATTCCCTAATGTCAGATTCAATAGCCTGTCTGCAGTTAACCGGAACTTCATTGCGGAAATGCGTGAAAGCGGTTTCGGTCCGACGTAACTGACACCGTGTGGTATGAATTGGCACGTGAATGAAGAATCCTCATCTCAATGCAAATTTCTGCGCTGCTCTAACCGCATAAGCATCAGCTGTACCACCGGGCACACTGAGACTTTTCCAAAGTTGGTTGGATAAAGTAAAAATATCGTATTAGGAATTACTGGAAAACAGGGTAAAGCAGATTTATGTCTGATGCTGGCCTGATAGCTAAATTGATCACTGAAGATTTCTATCAAGGGCAGCTTGACCTGTCTGCAAGAAAAAACGCGCCACCAAGCAACACATGGTCCGCGATGCCAGAAGTCGAATGCGTCGGGTATTTGCGCGATTGCGGCGTGTCCGAGCGAATGATCCGTCTTTATATCACTTTCATAGCGGCCATGGACTATTCGCGTGACTCGAAACAACTTTGGTGGGCCGGAGTTGAACTTTTTGTAGAACATCCGGACCTTTTTGACCCGATCAAACTGAATCAAGGTTCGTTCGAGATGCTTTCAGAGAAACTGAAAGAGAAAAAAGTCAGCCAGCGTCATACGAAAGATTCAGACGCATGGCACGACATTGCCTGCACACTGTTGACTGAGTCTCAATGCCCGGTAAACCAGACGATTGAGAGCGGTATCGGAGATGCCAAGAAGTTGCTGCATGATGTAACATCCCTCGGTACTACCGGCAGAGTTCGCTTTCCATTGCTCCGTGGTCCGAAAATCAGTGCGATGTGGATACGCATGCTTGCCGAGCCTGGTCAAGCCAAGATAAGACATATCGAATCGATTCCCGTCGCGGTTGATACGCATGTCTGTCGGGCTACCTCCTATCTGGGTGTCACAAATAAGCAATCTCTTACGCCTGAAAAAGACAGAAAACTGATCCAAAGTGTATGGCGCAGTGCAGTCGCAACGACCAACATTGGAGGTCCTGAGAGGATCAGCGGTTCGTGTGCCGCACTTGATCCAGCTTTATGGTTCTATGGCAAACACGGATGCAGCCAATGCCAGACAGTGGGGCATAAGGTGCGCATCGGTCGCGCATGCACTTACTGTCAAATTTAGCATTACACCCTGCTGTTTCCTACCCCAATGAAATCCATTCAACGAATTCGGGCAGTCAAGATCTGCTGTATGTATCAATGGAATGGCAGTTGCAGACTATCCTTGAACTGAAAGATCCTGGTTCGTAACAAATTTGCGCAACCTTATAAATTGATCCAATAAACGGCTACTTTTTGACTAGATGCTCCAGTAGCTACGACATCAGTTCAACTAAATTACAGGGGCGGGTTCGATAGACCAGCTGTTTTTCGATCAACATGCCCCAGGCATGGGCCCACGCACCCGATAAACCCGGCAAGAAAACATGTAAGTGACGTTTGTAGCTCCGGCAAAAGTTTGCGACTACAGAGTTGACGTCGAAATTTTATCGAATGAAGGCACTCGGGACATTTCACCGAATTCGCTGATTTCCTTGTCAAGTAACGGGCGAATTGCTTCCGGCGTTCACTCGCGACCTGTCACGCCAGTGCCCTCGGTAATCAAAACAGTCTGAATCTGCGGGTCAACAAACCACCGACACAGTTGCGCTCATACTTGATGGATGTCATCGGGAATGATTTGTTTGGTGGCACAGCAGTGCCCTGCCTCTTCAATACATTTGACTAGCAGACTGCCCGACTTGTCGTTTCCTTCCGTACGGGAATCAGAGATTGAATTACCAGCACTTACAGAGAACACAGTTAAATTTGTAGGAGAAATCACCCGAGGTTTCTTGACAGCTCCCGGGCTGTTTCAACACCTGACAGATGAGCGCCTCCTACGGTTGCCCATAACGAACGGTGGCATGCCTCGCCAGCAAAATAGACGCTGTCGCCTACTTGCTCACGCAATTTTCGACGCATTTTGTACGAACCTGGACTAGCAGAAGCGTACGAACCACGAGTCCAGCGATTCAATCCCCAAGAAGTTGTCGCTCCCTTAATAAATGCTCGATTAACTTCACTGCCGAGTAGACTGCGTAACTGACTCAATGCATAGTCGATTCGATAAGTTTCAGATTCTTGTATTAATTGACGAGCCCATTCGCCTCCAACATCACAGTAGGCAAGGCCGTTGCCAGATGCATTGCTTAGTGTGCCGAATCCTTTTCCGTCATCACCAATCTGATACAGCAGATAACCGTCCGCACCCATACCGAAAATATCCTCAGAAAATTGCAGAGCAATATGATCATATTCACCCATGGAAATCGCATCAAAAGACTCTCGCTTCGCGAGTGGCAACTTCGGTTCGAATCGGATTCCATTTGAAGCCAACACTCCCGTTGAAACGGTAATGATCACTGCTTTTGCAGTCAATATTCCTTTTGTGGTTTCAACAGCAACATTCTTTCCACTCCAATCAATCTTTGTCACTGCGGTATCGAATGATACCGGCAAATCTCTGCCATAGTCCGCAACCAGTGTTCCATATCCCTGACTGCAGAAATAGTCCGATTCGTCCGGTGAATTCCACCAGTCCAATGTTGAAAAATCATCCAAATCCTTGCCCATGTTCCATGCGCCCAAGATGAACTTCGCAGTGTTGCTCCATCGATTCTTTATGTCCTTGGTCGCTTCTTTAGCGGAAATGTCTTTACCAGCCTTACCCGCTTTGCTGATCGCACTAACTACACTGTCATAGGTATTCCAGAGAGTATCAAATTCTTTTTCATCAACTTCTTGGTTTTCTGCGAACAATCGGTAATTTTCTGGCGCAGCATATATGTCGTAGCCTCTGGCTTTAGCAAATTGATAGTAGGGGTTTTTAGCTCCATAGTGCAACCAATGCGCACCAGTGTCAAAAGGCACACCGAATGTCGTGCTATCAGTATAGGCACGTCCTCCAATTCGATGGGAAGCTTCAACAAGAACGACCGTTCTGCCGAGAGACATCAATGTGCGTGCAGCCGCAAGCCCTGCAGCTCCTGCACCTATGATGACTACCTCGGGATTGCTATCAATTTGACCAACAACAGGAACTGGCAGCATTGCTGCCAAACCCGCCGTCAGAAATTTACGCCTTTCTGAAAATCGCCTGTAGTTTTGGGATTGCATCTAAATTCTATTGGTAGCAAAGATTCCAAAACTACTGACAACTTGCTGAACAAGAATGATGCCAAGTATCAGCAGTACGAATTTGATGATTCTACGGAAAAGGACAAGATTGATTCTCTGGTGCACCAATTGACCGAGCAGCAATCCTGCAGCACCAATTGCTGCGAGAGGCAAAGTGGCAAGAACTACTTGCAGATTGAATGTGCCAGCTACTGAAAATACGGTAAGTTGCGCTGCTTTCCCTGCAAAGAAACACATATTAAAAACCTGAACCATAACCGTTTTCGCCCAACCAGCCTCCAACGAGTAAATAACCAGAATTGGAACCATCGTATTGGTTGAACCCGCGGAAAAACCAGCCACCAGCCCAAATCCCATATTCGAAGATTTCGGATATCTATTGACACAACCGAGAATTTGACGACTAGAACGTTCGACCGCCAAATACACGAAAATCAGAAGCGCGAGCAGCAATTTATAGGGTGTTGGATCATTTGCGACAATAACATAAGCACCAAAAATCGATCCTATCAAACACCAGATGGCAAGCGGCCAGAATTTGCCCAAACTCGCACTCCAGTTACCACCTCTGGCAATGCTGATTATATTGACTGTCACAGTAGGGAGCAAAGTGATCAGAATTGCCAATCTGAGGTCAATGAAGGTCGACAGAATGGCAGTCGAGAGAAGCGGGAAGCCCAGCCCGATGGCTCCATGTACAAATCCCGCAAATAAAGCGATCAGAGCATAGATGGTGTAGTCAGAAAGCGTAATCGCTTCAAACATAGATTCAACCGATCAGCAAGGCGGAGTAAATTAATTGGCTTGTTATGTAAGCCTCTATCAAATATGAATCCAGCAGACATACACATCCACCGGACTGAACGCAAATTTGAATTATCTATTAAGTGTTCACGTAATGGTTGAATTTCTGATTCTGGTTAACTAGAAAATTCCAATGACTTCAAAAACCAGTTCAGGAACTTTATAAACTGAACCGCTTCTTTACAAATCTTTTTACCGCCCTTCGTTGGTGACTCTTCAATTCCTGACCTATAGAACCGTTTTTCTTCAAATCTTTCTTCAAATCACGCCATACGTTTTTGACTGCTGCGGTTTTCAGTTCCAGAGCAGCATAAGGGCAGGATTCGCACACGACTTTCTCATAAAAAAGCTTCTTACCCTTATCATAGGTAATCTGGGCATGCAGATTGGTGTCTACATCACCACCACCGGAACTTCCACCACCGCCTGAGCCTCCATCGCCAGAGGCAACTGCCAACGAGCAAGCCATCATACTGATGAAGAATACCCGCAATATAAACCTCGTAATGCTCTTATGACTAAATTTGACCATCGTTATCAACTCTCTCAGGGTATTTGATCTTGGTTACGTCGAATTGAATTAACAATCGCAAACTTCCGTTCAAAAAATTTTATCGTCAAGAATTTGGGAATTTCAAAATCAAGTTGAACCTCAGCTGAATACCTGCGGATGTTCAATAAATTCTATATTCATAGACACAAAATGAAATTTAAAGGTTTCTTCAAACATGAAATCTTGATTTCGTGTGTTTTCGATTACTTCGGCTACATAAAACTCGGGGCAAATCATATCCTCTCCACTTGATAGAACACAAACCATTGAGCGGCGAGTTGTGGTGTTAGCAATAATTTCCCGTATTTGTGCACTAACTCCACGCCCACATCGCGTAAAACCTTCTGCGTAACTTTCAAGACTGCCAACAACGGAAGGCTATTATCCATGGGTTCAATCAGTTGTTGCGGAGCTCTGCTTGGAATGGTTTCGACAGCAACATCTCTCAAATCACTGCCAACGTACTGATGCATTTTCTGGAAAGCTAATCCGGCGACGGCGCATGTACGCAAGGGCCGTACCTGTTCTTTGAACAGCTATCTGTTCCAGTCGCAAGTCATCTGCGAAACCGAAAATCCATTTGGCAGATATTCAGACGTATAGCCACAAAATCCTTGCACACCGGCGTATTTTCCAGTGCCTCCCAAAAGCTCCAAATTCCCCTCGGCGGATGAACGGGTTTCAACATCTCCCGTTTTCCTTACTGCGAGCACATAAAATTTGTCACCGGATTTGTCGGTCACGGTACAAGGTGATTCAAGGTGAACACCTTGGTCCGATCTTTTCGCAAGTACCATGCACTGTACTGCACTGTAATCGCCTGCAAAAAATGGTGCGCTGCTGCTCTCCAGTACCGCAACAACTCCTTTTAACGGACCGCCTACAATCTTCTGCCCAAAGTGTTCAAAATTCGTGTACTCATAGGACTGTATGGAGATTGCTTTGTAAGTTCCGCTCTCTCCGGCGAATCCAGACTGAGTTGTAAGCAGAATTCCAATCGTAATCAGTAAGAATTTAGCAAATTTTTGAATGCGCATGACTTATCCTTTTATTTGGGGATTATATATTTACCTTGACAAAATAACGCATTGAAATTTTCATTCGACTGGATCAGATAACCCGCCGGCTTTTCCGCAACTGCTTCTCTTTCACTTTCCGATCCGCTGCTTGGAACATGGCACGAGCCAGATCCTTCGGATCCGATGGCATATCCAGATTCCGCAATTTCTCACGACTCTTCCTAGTCTCCTTTATTTTCGCTTTTTCGGACATTTCAAATCTCTTTAATATCTGCATTATTCAGCGTTTTTCCCGTCATATCAATGAAATAGAAGACTCATTTTCTCTGCGTCTCCATTCTCAGACGTCGCTCTCTCAGAGTTTCCTTTGGATGTCCATACAGCCAGAACTCCGACCCCCTGAGATAACGCTTATTGATTCCGAAATCTTTCCTTAAGATTTCACGCGTGATTGAATTTAGAAGCCCCACTTTACCATTGAAATTGATCTTTCTATCGCCAGCAACAGTCGCCGTAATTCTCTTGTCATACTTAAAACTCAGCTTCGCTCCATGCTTGATTCTGGCTGGGTGGAAATTGAACACCGGCGCATTCTTGCGCTCCTTTTTCAGAGTATTCCGATCATCCTCGTTATCTACGATATCATCATCAGGAGTGACTTCTCGGATTGCATGGACTTCAAGCAGGGCTTGAACATTCTCGGCGGCAGTCTTAAAAAACTCCTTTCTCTGATTGACCCGGCAAGCGCCAAGTCCCTTATGGAGTCTACTCTCAACTTCAACCGCATTCTTCACTTCACAGGCGTAATAACATTCGAACGGAACAGGGACCCCTGAGTGAGAGGATAGCGACCACATTCGTTCAGGCAGGTTTTCGGTTCGACCAATCTTGACGAGATCATCCATTCTGCTGTTGGTGAGGATGTAAACTATTTCCGGCATCATAATCTCCTGTATTTATCAACACAAATCCGACGCAGGAAACGGGCGCCGGGTCGCGTCCTATCTTGCAGAGAATGCAGAAGACTTACCTTTTCGCCAAGGCATAGGGAACTACCCATTGCCAACAAACGGGCTCTCTGCCAAGATAAGGACGGGATGAATTATCGCTAAACGGAAATTCAGTGTCAATGAGAAGAATTATCGGATTGCCGATTACTGTACAGTTGTCAGGTTTTTATCAAAGAAATGCGGGGATTGGATACCCCTTTCGACCTCCGCTAATTAATGCGTTTTCCAGTTACGGGACGCAGAACTAAAACCACGAATCCATGGAGGCAGATATGCCTGGAAAACAAAAACCAAGAGACACGTATCGTTACAACTTCAAGGTCGGGAACAAGATCGTTCACAGAGGGATAACGAATGATCTAGATCGCCGAGAGACGGAACACAGACAGAAGTGGCCGAACGATCACATCGACCAGGTCGGCCCAGCGGTGACTAGGGACAGCGCCCTCGAATGGGAGCAGGAAAGAGGCCTCTAGTCTTCCCGTTCGTCAATTTCTTCTGCGGACCGCACTCGAACGTCCCCCGGAGCAAACGGGCGACACACCACAACCACATGTGTGCGGGTACGGCTAGGAATTCGTAGATCCAAAGTTTGGTTTTGTCCGACATGAACAACTGCTACTTCAAATCTTGTTAGTCATGCCGTTTACCAGCATCTGAATTGGAAGATTGTTGATATTTTTAGGAGAAAATGATGAGCGACAAGCTAAATAATTCCGTCGAGAATCGAATAACGAAACTTGAAGAAAGGGTTGCTCAATTGGGAGCGGATAAAAAGCAGACATTCAACTCGCTGGAGTCCATCCGAACCGGACTTGGCAATCTTCATTCGGATTTAAATTCCAGAATTGATGAATTCAAAGAGAGTTTTGATGATCAATTAGCTGAGCTTAAAGAGAAAGAGAAAATCGAATAATAAGAAGATTGATGACTTGATAAAATCATAGCATTTCCGAATCATCAAGATCCAATGCTTCCTTATAGACGCCTTCGCGGAAACCAATATCGATTACTTCAATCTCCCGTTCATCAACATTTAAATCATAAACAATCCTGATGCGATGTCCGACATCCTTTTTGTAGCCATCGCGAGAAACAAGCTTCTTCTGATCCTTTCCATTCGGCAGCGGATCGTTCTTCAATTCCTTGATGGCGTTTCCTACGGCCTTCTTCTGCTTTGGCGTGAATCCTCTCTTTTTGATTGATTTGTTAATTCTGGCTCGAGTTGTACCGATATCCCATTTGGAATGCCTGTCCGCCATTATGATTTCATGATGTAGTCAATGAGATCGTCATTCCAGATCCATTCGCTCTTTGGGTATTTTGCGTTTTCCTTTTTCCCTTCATCGTATGCCTTGGCGTCGGCCTCATCCTCATCCTCCAGTCGCTGGATTTCCTTCGGATCCTGCTTCTCGTTTAAATATTCCTTAAATGTTTTCATGTCTTCTCTTTTACTATTTAGCCTTGGTCAACTTTTTGTACGGCAATGTTTTTCCAACCATGCTGAGTGCCAATAGCGTCATCTGCATAATCGTATCCTGACTTCGGACGTTGTGCCGTCCGGCGAATTCCGATGCGTATCGATTGAGATGCTTCACGCTCATCCAGTGGTACGTTCCGTGAAATCCGCGCTTGAACATCGACCAGAATGATTCCATTCCATTGATGTGTGCCATTTCATTGACATACTCTCCGGCGCTATGGTTCACCACCACATGGTTATATCCCTGAATATTCGTGTATGATTTGAATTCGTCCGTATAGACATTCGAACCCGGCTTCACGTTTTCTTGAATGAAGCCTTGTAGGATCGCCTTCTTTGTATTCGGTATGACTTCCGCCTTGACCTGATTGCCATCGCGGTCTTTCGCCCCTATGACGGCGGTCTTTCCAACAGCTCCTCGGCCAGTCTTCAATTTTTTGTCAGCATGCTTGTTGCCTTCCTTGCCGCCGATGTAGGTCTCATCCACTTCGACCGATTCGCCATGAAGCAGTCGGCCTTCCTGATTCCAGGCTTCCCTGATCCTCTGCCCCAGGTACCAGGCGGACTTTTGAGTGATTCCCAAATCCCTGTAAAGCTTCATGCTGGAGACACCCTTCAAATTGGTCGTCATTGAGTATATGCCGATAATCCACTTCTTCAAAGGCAGTCGGCTGTGCTGCATCAGGGTTCCAGTCCTCACACTGAAGTAACTGCGGCAGTCGGCGCACCAATACGGCATCGGCTTTTCATTCTTAACGGCCTTTGTTCTGATGCTTCCGCAATGCCCGCAGCTTCTTCGGTTGTCTGGCCAGCGGACTTCCTCGAACCATTTTCTTGCTGATTCCTCGTCCGGAAACATTTCGAATAGTTCCAGAACGGATATACCATTTCGATTATATTTGCCGGGAGCTTTGCCGCTGTTTTCTGACATTTGAATTTCCTGACTCCAATTAATTTTTCACTATCGAACAGTATAACAGCTTTTGAGTATATTGTCAAGTTAAATATATAATTCCCTTTTATTTCAGTGAAAACCCCAACGAGTGTCGTTGGAAGTCTTATATTTGTGACTGTGCTGAAATAATAACTTGCATCTGTCTTTCGAATCAAGACTAGAGAGGAGGCAGCTTGGTACAGCCAAGCTAACGACAATCTTTTCAGGCGACTGCACTTGGCAGCACAATATCCCAAAACGAAATTTAAGGAAAACGGCGATAGGGGTATGCGGCGATACCAGCTTTTTCTTGACTTAGACGGTTTCCGATTTTTCGGAAATTAAAAGCTTATTTTTATCGTGGGCTTACGATAACCAAACACTGTGGGAAAGTTCAAAGTAGCGCCCATTTTTGATTCCAGAATAAATAATGTCAATTACTTACGTTACAAATTCTATTGTACCAATAGGCCGAGTAAATTTATTGGCTTGTTATGTAAGCCTCTACCAAAAATGAATCGGGCAGACATACACATCCCCCGGACTGAACGCAAGTTTGAATATCTATGGAGTGTTAACTTGATGGCTGAATTTCTGATTCTGGTTAATCAGAAATTTCCTATGACTTCAAAGACCATTGCAGGAATTCTATAAACTGAACCGCTTCTTTACAAATCGTTTTACCGCTTTCCGTTGATAACGCGTCAATTCCTGACCGACGGAACCGTTTTTCTTCAAATCTTTCTTCAAGACACTCCATACATCTTTGACTGCTGCAGTTTCCAGTTCCAGGCCAGCATATGGGCAGGACTCACACACGATTCTCTCATAAAACAGCTTCTTGCCCTTGTCATAGGTCATCTGGTCATGTAGAGTGCCTTCTCCAGCTCCGCCACCGGAGCCTGACCCGCCCGAACCGCCCGAACCGGAGGCAACTGCTAACGAACAAGCCATCAGACTGACCAAGAAAACTCGTAATATAAACTTCGTAATCCCTTTGTGATCAAATTTGACCATAGTCACTAACTCCCCAAAATATATGATCTTAGCTATAAACTAAATTGAACAAACTCAATAAATTTCCGATTTATCTGATTCAATACCACTGCGATTAATTTGAACAAGCAATCGCAAACTTCGATTCAAAGTAATTATTCTACAAGAAATTGGAGATTTTGTAATTAAGTTCATCCTAGTTGAATTCCTGTGCATGTTTAAATTCTTTAATATTCATAGACACAAAATAAACCTTAAAGGTTTCATTGAGCATGAATTCAAGAGTTAGCCCGTTGCGATTCCAGCAATTTGCACATTTGTTAGCTGGGTCAAGCATCTCTGTCGCATATGGATTTCTCGCTGTTGGGTCCAGAGGACCAATTGGAATCTCGCTATTCCCGTTTCTCGGAGGATACTGGCTCATTGCTGCGATCATTATAGTTTACTGGTTCTGGCTGCGTAACAATCGAATTGAAATCAGCTTCAGGCAGGTATTCATTTGGGCTGTGATTTTTCGGATTATTGCAATTGGGGGAGCACCGATTCTCGAGGATGATTTCCATAGATACATTCTTGATGGGTGTTTATTCTGGTCTTTCGGATCACCCTATGGCATTATCCCGACCTCACTTTTTGCTCACAACACCCTTCCCGTTGAATGCCAGGCTGCTTTGACTTGGATTAACAATCCAGACCTGCCTACCATTTATGCTCCTATACTTCAGTATCTTTTCGCTGTGTCCTACTATTTGGCGCCAGCAAACGTAGACGCTCTGCAACTCATTGTCGTACTGTTTGATCTTGCGTTAATTTACCTGCTCAGAAACATGGCACCGGCTCGGAACATTCTGCTGTACGCTTGGTGCCCTTTGGTTGTTAAGGAATTCGCGTTTACAGCTCATCCGGATGTCATTGGCGCATTCTTTGTACTGGCCGCGTTATCCGCCCGAATGAATGGCTATAGATTCTTGTCGTGCATACTCATCGGCATTGCCTGCTGTACAAAGATCTTTGCTTTGCTTGCATTACCATTTATTCTTTTCCGCCAGCCGCCTCGCTACTGGTTAACTGTTTTAGTCACAATGTTTATCCTATATTGCCCTTTTTTGCTTCAGGGAAATACAGATTTAACAGTGCTTGGATACTTCGCAAGCAACTGGCAGTTCAATGCAATGCTGTTTGAATTATTTGAGGTGCTGGCGTCAAACTGGACTGCTAGATACCTGTGCGGAGGGTTGTTCCTGATCGGGTTCTGCTTTTATTTCTCTCGATACAACGTATACAGGGGAAATGTAGCTATTCCAAGAATGGACTGGGTATTTGGTCTGTTACTGCTTGTCTCTCCCGTAATCAATCCATGGTATCTTGTATGGTTGCTGCCATTCGCAGTACTCTGGCCGAGTTTCTGGGCATGGACCGCCGCTATCGTCGTGTCCCTGTCATATATGACCGGACTTCATCTGCCAGACTCTGAGTTGGGTGCCTACCAGATTATCAGATTCGCCTGGGTGATCGAAATTACAACAATTGGTTTTGCACTACTATTCGATTACTGGCGCTACAGGAGGCGAGGCTACATCTGAGGTCAATGCCGATTCCGTAATATTTGAGAGATTGCCAGTCGAATAATCCAGTAGAACATCTTATAGCCTGCCATGAGTGAGCCTTTCAATGTCCCTGAAATTTTCGATTTACCCAGTCTTTTGCGATAGTCGACTGGAATTTGTACAATTGTGAAACCCGCCTTCGCTGCCTTGAGTTGCATCTCTACGGTCCAACCGAAGTCCTGATCTTCCATGTTTAGATTCGACAAAGTGCTTGCTTTGATACATCTCATCGGACCCAGGTCTTCGAATCGAAAACCATGCAACAATTGAATGGTCAAGCAAACGAGTTTGGTTCCCCATTTCTGGTGCCTGAATCGCCCTCTTGGCTCACCTGAATCTTCCTGCCGACAGCCTATGGCGAGGTCACACCGATTGTTTGCCACCGACTCAATCAGATCTTCCAACTGTTCGGGATAATCGCTATAGCTTCCATTAACAAATGCCAGAATGTCGGTTTTACCGGATTCTCTAATGCCGGCAAGACAGGCCATTCCATAGCCTTTACTGGATTCACGAATTACCCTGGCGCCTGCTTGTTCAGCTAGTTCGGCAGTGGCATCTTGGGAGTCGTTATCTACGACCAGAATCTGGTCTACGCAGTTGGGAATTTCTCCGATGACTTTGGCAATCGACTGCTCTTCGTTCAAGGCCGGGATGATGACAGTAACATGTTTTTGATTGAGCATGGCCTCATTCGTTCAGCGACCAATCGTACTCATAGTCCTCAATTTCATCAAATTCACTGAGTCCTGCAGCAAGACCTGCTTCCGCATATTCCAGCAGATGGTCAACAATCTCCTCATCGTCGTCGCCAAAGTCCTCCGCATACCAGTCATAGATGCTGGAAACTATCAGTTCATCCTCAATTATGGTCACGCCTCGGGGGTGGTTGATGTACTGAGTTGCGGCGAGCTCCAGTAGGTCATCAAGATTGTCTGCTGTGAAAGCTGGAATTTGAAGATTGGGACAGCCGACTGATGCACAATTAACAGCATAGTGAATTCGATTGTCTTGAAATATAGGTCGCAGAATCTCATGCTCGATGTCATCCAGGCTGAGCTCAAAACCTTCGACCGTAACTAGCTGTTCTTTCCAGGGTCCAAAGGACAATAGACCATACGAAATATCTTGGATGCTCGCTACTGGATAGTGGTCAAGAATGACTTTGATGGTCAGTGCATTGTAGAGATTGACCCAGTATGCAAACTGCTCATCCGCATTCAGATTCGTTACGATGACAGACTGAAGATTTTTCAAATACTGATTCAGTCGCTCCTTGTCTGCGGGAATGAACGCTCCGTAGCGGAACAGATTCAATCCATCTTTTTCCTCAATATAAGTCGTCAGCAACTGACTCCACTGAGTGTGATCAACCGAATTTTCACTGCCATCAGAATGTTGGCTCCAATAATCTGACAGTTCTGACGCAGATGTAGATTGACCCAATATTAATAGAAAGCCGAAAACTGCAATTAATAACTTATTCATGCCTACTTTAGACTCCGAATTTAACGCGTTGTTCTATCGTCAACTGGAATTGAAGCAACTGAAAGACATTTCGAATTTTTAGGTGATAAACGATTTTCATTAATTGATGACATTGTCCCCTGTATGCACAATCTGCCGTATCTGTCCCGACTCAAGATCGCCGAAATAGATTCCATAGTGTCCAATTTGGCTTTCTTCCTGCAGTCTGCTCAGCATCTGCTTTGCCCCAGGGCCTGACACCCGATCCAAGGTTTGGTCATTGAGTGTGACAAAGTCGGGTGAATTGACGGCTTTTTCGTCGGCGTTGCACAGAAACGAGATGTAATGCAGGCCTTCTTGCGCGTCATCGTAAACTGAGTAGATAAATCCAGGCGACACGGAACAGCCGCTATCTTCAAGCAGTTCCTCGAGTGCTGTGCTCACATCGGCTGCGAGCGCTTTCTTGTGCGGTAACTCAAGACCACCCATACCGTCATCTCCTAACAGAACCCGCGTCTGCATCCTAATGATTGCGCTGACAATAATATCGGCTCGTTTGCCCGCAGCTGCCGCTTCCAGAGCCTGAGTGAAATAGGCGCCGCGTGCATAACCGAGTCCGTTCACGGTGCCCGTTCTGTATGCCTCTACCTTGCCAATCATGATAGTGTGGTCGCCTGCATCGACTGTTTTATGCATTGAACAGTCAAACCACGCCGAGACATTCGCAAAGACCGGTGAGCCGTAGGGACTCGGGGTCCATGCCACAGCTGAAAACCGTTCTTCTACCGGTGAAGCAAACGTGTTGGAAATATGCTTTTGCGATTCAGCCAGAACATTGACTGCAAACCCCTTTGTTTCCGTCATTTCCTTAAAATTTTTTGAGGTTTTTGCCAGACACACCAGTAGCAAAGGCGGGTTCAACGATACGCTGGTGAAGGAATTTGCAGTGAATCCAATCGGCTGGCCCTGGCTATTGATTGTGGTGACCACGGTTACACCGGTCATGTAGGCGCTGAATGCCTCCCTCAATGCATTATGATTAACGTCTTTCATTTAACCTTTCGCTCACGCCGCAAAACAACCGCCGAGCGAACCCGCGTTACAAATGTTTTCAAGTTCTGAACGCGGAATTCGGAAATACATGAATTGTAAAAAACTCATAAAGCACTACCCGTCAACATCAATCAAGAATTTTCAAATCGGTAAAGCGTACGAATATTAACGGCTCACATCCTATATGAATGTGTACCATACCATTGATTTGCGTAACACCCATTCGCGGAAATGCCACAATTCGGCCTTGTGACAAAGCTGCCGGACCACAGGGTCAACTTGACCTACGCAACCGTTCCTGGTAGTCGTGTCTGCGCCAGTCGGAATTAGGCTTCCATTGGATTTCCGGTTGGCGGCGGGCGAGTTCATCGTCAATTTCTACCTCATCGAAGCCACAACGCCTCGCCATCACGTACTGGTCGGCCAGTACATGGCCGTGAGCCCTGATGCGCCCCTTGTATCCAAGAAGGCGCAGGCGACGTGCTAGTGTAAACCCGCGGCCGTCAACATGTGTAGGAAAGGGAATGCGAATGAGCGCAATGTTTCCGAAGATCGGAATCAGCTCGTCTCCGTCAAGATTGTTCGGCACGTCCAATGCAGTTCCAGGTACGACCGTGCCAATGTCCTCTTTCGCCTTGTCCCAACCCAGGAAGCAGTCGCTCCAGTCGTCGGGCGAAAAACCGAGGTCATTTACGATTATTGTCATGCCGCATGTACGCGCCTATTCCTTTGCGATCTGCCTCCGCCCGGGTAGAGTGCAACTCTGAATGGCTCCATTCCAATACGGCGATAGGTTTCGAGAAACGTCTCCGTCTTGTCCGAACGAATTTCCAGATAGGTACGGACAAGCCGTTCAATGGCCGGAACCAATTCTTCGGCTGTTAGCCCGGGGCCGGCGCGGTCACCGATCCTCGCTGTTTCGGTGCCATCCCCGCCAAGAGTAATCTGGTAGTTTTCGACTCCCGAACGGTCGAGACCGAGAATGCCGATGTGTCCAACGTGATGATGGCCGCAGGCGTTGATGCACCCCGAAATCTTTATCTTCATGGCGCCGATTTCATGCTCCAGCTTCAGTTCGTCCAACCTGGTTGCGATTTCTTGCGCAATTGGAATCGAACGTGCAGTGGCAAGGGTGCAGTAATCCATTCCAGGGCATGCAATGATGTCGGATGCAAGACCAACATTTGCCGTTGCGAGCCCAGCGTCACGCAGGGCTGCATGCACCGCCGGGACATCTTTCCTATGCACATGGGGCAGGATTACGTTCTGCTCATGGCTGACACGAAGTTCATCGTGTCCATAAGATTCCGCCAAGTCGGCGATGACCCGCATCTGGTTGGATGTGGCGTCTCCCGGGGTCTTGCCGTGCGCCTTCAGAGAAATTGTGACGATGCTGTAGTCCGAATTCTTGTGCTGGTGCAGATTGGACTCCGTGAAAGCGCGAAAAGACGAATCGCTGTTCAATGCGGCGTTGAACGGATGTATTGGTGCGTTAATGTATTCCGGTTCCGCGAATGCGGCCCGGATTTCTCGGAGCAGTACTTGGTCTGCGCCTGCAAACTCCTTGCGTTGCACCCGGAACCGTTCCTCGACCATCGACCTGATGGTGTCGATGCCTTGTTCGTGGACGGTTATCTTAATTCGGGCCTTGTACTTGTTGTCACGTCGGCCGAGTGCATTGTAAACCTGCAGGATTGCCTCGACGTAGGGCAGCAAATCCTGTTCCGGCAAGAACTCCCGGATGACCTTGCCGATCATGGGTGTGCGGCCAAGCCCGCCTCCCACAATGACTTCGTATCCGTTTTCACCGGATTTGCTACGCATCATGCGCAGACCGATGTCGTGTGCTCTGGTTACCGCACGGTCGATCGGAGAACCGGTGATGGCAATCTTGAACTTGCGCGGAAGGTATGCGAATTCCGGGTGGTCCGTCGACCATTGCCGTAACAGTTCCGCTGTCGGCCGGGGATCCTGGATTTCATCCGCTGCAGCTCCGGCAAAATGATCGGCGGTCACGTTCCTTACGCAGTTGCCGGATGTTTGGACTGCGTGCATTTCCACGTCCGCTAGTGCATCCAAAATATCCGGAACATCCCGCAGTTTCGGCCAGTTGAACTGGATATTCTGACGTGTTGTAAAGTGGCCGTATCCCTTGTCCCAACGGTCCGCGATCCAGGCGAGCTGCCGCATCTGGCGACTGTTGAGAGTCCCGTAGGGAATTGCGACCCGCAACATGTACGCATGAAGTTGGAGATAGAGCCCGTTCATAAGACGGAGCGGTTTGAACTCTTCCTCCGTGAGGGAACCGTCAATACGGCGTTCGACCTGATGACGAAACTGCTTCACTCGGTTTCTGACGAAACCACTGTCGAATTCACTGTAGCTATACATAATTCAGTCTTCCGCTTGCTTACCGTGGTAGTAATTAGATGGTCCGCGGGACCTATATGCCTCGCGGAAATGAGCCGGGCACGGCCGGCCATGGATGTCGGGAACAGAATCAGCGAGGTATGGATCGAGAAGCGTATCCGATTCCTGCTCGGCCTTTGCCAGTGCAGCCTTCGCCGCGGACTCATCGTCGATCAGCAGTGCTTCATGGAGTTTGCGTGTCCATTCTCCGCGGGAAGTCAGATATATGACCTCGCCATCCAGAAGATGGTTGGCAGTAAGAACTTTCGGGACGAACGGACGTGCCATCAGACCGCATCCAGTTCTAGACCGGCAAGCGATTCGCCGGCATCTCTAGCGGCCGCTCCAGCAAGGCCGAGGAGAATGACGGTCGGTCCCTTGAACTCGTTCGCTTCCAGGGAATCGGGAAGGTGAAGCAGTGTGGTTGAAACGATTTTCTGGTCAGGCAGTGATGCATTCTCGACGATTGTGATTGGTGTTGGCCCCGAAGCACCGTGCATGAGCAGGCGCCCTCGCAGAAATCTCGCGGCACGCTTCCCCATGTAGATCGCTGTAACGGCCCCGGGTTTTGCCAAACCCACCCAGTCCTGCTCCGTAAATCCGTATGTGTCATGACCGGTCACTATGCGGATTTCCGAATTTTTACTGCGCCTGGTCATCGAGACGCCTATACTGGCTGCTGCCGCTGTAGCTGCTGTGACGCCGGGAATGATTTCCCACTCGATTCCAGCAGCCGTAAGGGCTTCGATTTCCTCATCAAGCCTTCCGAAGATCGCTGGATCTCCCGATTTCAGGCGCACAACATGACAGCCAGTACGTGCATGTTTAACCATAAGCCTGTTGATCTCCGACTGCTTCGACGATGGCCCAAAACCAGTCTTGCCGGCGTAAATAATGGTGGCTTCCCTCCTCGCAATATCAAGGATTGCTGCCGGAACCAGACGATCATGGATAACTACATCGGCCTCGTGCAGTCGGCTGCGTGCTTTGAGTGTCAGCAATTCGGGGTCCCCGGGACCTGCCCCGACCACCGAAACCAGACCTGTCGGCGCACTATCCGCAAGACGGTCTTCGAGAAGATTATGCAGTGCCTCGCGCGCGCAAGTCTCCCCGCCCCGCGAGAGTGCCCGAGGTCCGGTTCGGAAGTAGAATTCGGACCAGAAGCCACGACGTTCCTTGCCAGCTGGGAGTTTTTTCGCTAACGGGCGGAATTTCTTTCCGATTCGTGCGAGCGGTCCGATCGATTGCGGCAGCCTTTCTTCCATGTCCGCCTTGATTCTACGCGCAAGAACCGGTGCGGCACCTTCTGTGCCTATTGCTACAGTAACCGGATTCCGGTCCACGATGGCAGGCGTGATGAATGCGCTTTCCTTGAGATTGTCTACAATATTGACAAGTATGCCCAGTTTGCGGCCAATATGCGCCACCCGGGAATCCTCTTCCGGATCGCCGTTGGCGCAGTAAAGCAGCAATGAGTCTCGTAAATCCGGAGCTTCGATCCGACGTCTGAAGTGCTCGATGCGGCCGGTGCCCGCCCAATTCGGGATATCCGTATGGGGATTCTCGCCAAACACTGATATCCGTGCCTCCGTCTTAAGAAGAAGCCGCAGTTTTGCCGCCGCGATTTCACCGGTACCGGATACGACAACATGCTTGTCTGAAAGATTTAGGTATATAGGAAAGTGCTTCATGCCAATGTTCGTGTCCGCCTCCCTGCGGACAGCTGCCTGTGATGTCAGTCAAGACAGAATAGAAATTATAAGATATTTGGGCTGGCGTATTTTAATTGAAAATTGAATTATAATTTCAATTAATCAAATATTTTAGAACATTGTTACATTTTATGCTTATTTATGGTTTGATTTGAGATTAATTTTTCAATATGGCGTCTGTCATCTATTCTACAATTTCGCACTGATTGGGGTATATCTTTGGCTGCGGTTTCCAATTCTTCCATGAATGACACAATTCAGAATATAAACTTGAACCACTCTCCCCTACCATTACTCCAAGTGACACACAATAATACAAATGAAACTGTTGGAACAGTGGTTACTGACTCGATATTTGAGGTAAAAAATTTTGAAAAATGCATGAATTTTGCGCTCAATAAAGTGCTAAACATCCATAATCCCAACTGGCTGATGTATAGTTAAATATGAACTCCTAGTTTGATGCTCGAAAATCCGAGGCTGGGTTATCCTGGCTGAAAGTATGATCAAATATTTCCAAACAGTTCGTCCCAAGTTTTTGCTCGCAGTCGCCCTTGCAACAGTGACGATAATTGCCTACAGTTCCGACACAGTACGGGTGCTCAGAGACAATGCGATTGAAGTCAGAGGAGAAAAACTAGTGCTGTATGGAATTGCAGTACCAAAAGCCACGGCAAAATGCCTGGAAGGTGAAACACAGTGGCCTTGCGGTGCAACCGCAACCCTACGTCTTTACGACCTTCTCAAGGATTCTCGATTGAGTTGCGAGAAGCTAAAGGATTTTTCAGAAACTCCATTGGCCCGCTGTCGAAACTCGCAGTTCGACATTGCAAATCAACTGGTACTGGAAGGCTGGGCTCTTGCTGTCGGCGATAATGAAGAATTTGTTGACGGAGAACGTCAGGCAAAACTAGGCAAAGTGGGAATCTGGCGTGACGATTATTCACCACCACCGGAATGGCGCCAATATCCACAATCCCAATTCAATCCCATACTAGATCTTCTGTGCAGCAGTTGCGCTGTACGTAAACAGTGATTCCTAATAGATGCCTTAGCAATTCAACTCTCTCAGTCTGATTCCTGAAAACCATTTCACACTGCTAACGTGACTGGCAAACAACAACAATCTAGATCCAGAACTGCTGTCCCAAATTAATGAATTAGCTAAATGCAGGCTAGTTGATACCGAGTAAAGGCAGCAGTTCAGTCAGAGAGTTTATTTCGGCCTGGGGCTTTGCAGGCAACCGATCCAACTGCTGACCGTATCTGTTGCACCAAGCAACTTGATAGCCGAACTGAGCGCCACCAATGGCATCCCAACAGTTCGAGGACTGAAAACTTACTTCCTCCGGCTTGATGCCAAATTGATCGCACGGCAACTGATAGACTTCTGCAGCAGGCTTGAAAATTTTCACTGCATCCACTGAAATACAGGCATCGATGTACTCCGTCACGCCAGAGTTTTCGACAACGGGATCAAGCATGTCTGGTGAGCCATTGGAGAGTACGGCTGTCACGATTCCGTTCTCCTTGAGTGTCCGCAATACATTCGGCACTTCTTCGAAACAACTGAGTTGAAGGTATGCGTTCATTAGATTTTCACGCAGTTCTTCATCCTCAACTCCATACGAAGCCAGTGCATAGTCCAGCGAGTCACCCGTAACCGTCCAGAAATTGTCATAGGTACCCATCAAACTGCGAAGCCACGTGTATTGAAGCTGTTTCGCTCTCCACATTTCCGATACGGACGCTTCCAGTTCACCAAGTTTCTGACTGTACTGACCGGCGGCTGAGTGAACGTCGAACAACGTCCCGTAAGCATCGAATACACAGGCACGAATGTTGGCAAATGGTTTATTCATGATTCTGTTTCCTCTTCTATGGTTCTCGGCGGCAGTGAATACGTACATGTCACATGCGCCACCAAATCATTACGATCATTGCCGAACAGTTCAACTGCGCCGACTGCAAGCCTCTTTCCCAACTTGATCACTCTGGCAACAGCGACTATGTCGCCGGGCTCCGGTCGAATCAAAAAGTTGATATTCAAATTTGTTGTCAGTGCCATCTGTACACGCTCGGCCTTGCTCATGATTGCACCCCACATCGCGTAGTCGGCCAACGCCATCAATATCGGACCGGATATCGTACCACCGGGTCGTAAAAAGTCTTCCTTGTAAATCGCGCGAACGACGCACTCGCCCTGCCCCATACTTTCTACCACAAAGCCAAGCATTTCCACCAGCGGCAGCTGCTGCCTGGAAACCTCTTTGAACTCTTCAATTGTAACTTTCATCACACAATTTGGCTCAATCTGCCATTGAAAGGTAAAATGACTGTATTGATCACTTCAACATCAACATTCAAATGGAAAATCTAGCAGCCGATTTGCCGAACAGTTCTTCACCAGATTTATATCGACAAGATATTGACGCAATCGCAACAATCACGCTGAACAAACCGCAACAGTATAACCCGCTATCGCAGACCATGCTTGCGCAGCTTCAGCAGAACCTTGAAGAAATCGCTGATGACGAATCCGTTCGGGTCGTCATTCTTGCAGCCAAAGGCCGCGCATTTTGTGCTGGACATGATCTCAAGGAGATTCGCTCACATGAAAGTGAATCTTTTGCCCGAGAACTGTTCGCGCAATGCAGCAAAATGATGCTTACGATCACTCAGATTCCTCAACCTGTCATTGCCCGAGTGCAGGGAATTGCCACAGCAGCAGGCTGTCAGCTCGTCGCCAACTGTGATCTGGCAATTGCTTCCACGGAAGCAAAATTCGCAGTATCAGGCGTCAATCTTGGGCTTTTCTGCTCGACACCAGGGGTTGCTTTAAGTCGCAACGTGTCACGCAAGAATGCGATGGAAATGCTGTTAACAGGTGATTTTATCGACGCCAGTACGGCGCTTCAAAGAGGTCTGATCAATCGTGCCGTAGAACCCGAAAATTTGGAACAAGCCACACTCGAATTTGCTAGAAGCATCGCCGCAAAGCCAAGAGAAGTGCTTGCCCTAGGCAAAAAACTGTTTTATGAGCAAATTGACAAAGGACTTGAATCGGCTTATGCGATCGCCAGTGATCGAATGGCCTGCAATCTGAACTTTCCATCTGCAGTGGAAGGTATTGATGCATTTATTGAAAAAAGAGAGCCGTCCTGGAAACAATAGCTTTGCGCAAACCTACATGGTTACATAGGTTCCGGGAGCGTCCGCTAATGCCTTGAATTTTTCGTTGCCGGGTTCTCTTGCTGCAACCCGTTCACCACTGAACCCCTTAATCCAGCCCTCCCATTCCGGCCACCAGGAACCCTCCCGACGATTTGCACTCTCTAACCACTGCTGCGGTGACTCAGTAAGAAATTTTGTGCTGGTCCAATAGCCGTACTTGTTTTTTGACGGTGGATTGATTATGCCTGCGATGTGGCCCGACTGACCAAGTAAAAATCTCACCTTGCCTGAAAACAATTTTGCACCGGCATAAGTAGACTGCCACGGTGCGATGTGATCCTGTTGAGTGGAAATAAAGAACACAGGGGCCTTGACCTTGGAAAGATCAATCGGAACACCGAGAACACTCAGTCCTTCTGGTTTGCACAGTAGGTTTTCAATGTACATCTTTCGTAGATAGTAACTATGCATTTCCGCGGGCAGTCGCGTAGAATCAGAATTCCAGTATAGCAGGTCGAAATTTCCGGGGGTTTTGCCTAGCAGATAATTGTTGATCACGAAATGCCAGATCAGATCATTCGAGCGCATCATGCTGAATGTCGAAGCCATGGATTTGCCGTCAAGATATCCGGTTTCTTTCATATTTTGCTCAAGCTGAGATACGCTTTCTTCGTCGACGAATACTCCCAAGTCTCCTGGTTCTGAAAAGTCGATCATGGTTGTGAGGAAAGTCGCACTGTCGATAAAATTTTCCTGATCATCGGCACTGGCAAGATAGCCCAGTAAGCTGGCCAGCAAAGTTCCGCCCAGACAGTAGCCAACCGCATTAATCTTCTTTTCTTCTGTAATCGACTGAATCGTTTGAGCCGCCCAAAGTGGGCCAAGCTCCATATAGTCATCATAAGATGTGTTTTGATAAGTTTCATCAGGATTGACCCATGAAATTACGAACACTGTGTACCCTTGTCCGACCAGCCAACTGATGAAAGAATTCTTCGGTGATAGATCAAGAATGTAATACTTGTTGATCCAGGGTGGAATGATCATGATCGGTGTCGCATGGACCTCTTTACTCATCGGCGCATACTGAATCAGCTCCGCGAGTTTGTTGCGGGCAACAACCTTGCCCGGCGTAGTGGCTATATTTCTGCCGAGCTCAAAAGCTGATGACTCAACCATTTTTACGCCGCGCCCCGATTCCAGGTCGTCTGCAAAATTCCTGAGCCCCTTAACCAGGCTCTCTCCCTTGGTCTCCTTGGCTTGCTTGAGGACATCGGGATTTGTGAGTGAAAAATTGGTTGGAGACAGCGAGTCAATCCACTGCTTTATATAAAAATCCAGTTTACGCGCTTCCTTGGAATCCAGATTGTTTGATTGTCCAAATAGGTCCTCCAAGTACTCAGAACCAATGAGGTAGGATTGCTTCATTGCATCAAACCACAGATTCTCACTCCATTCCGGCGAACGAAACCTCATATCACCGGATTCAGGTGTCGCGACAGGTTCGGTGTCGCTGCCTTGGGACTTCTTCAGAACATACTCGGATAGTGCTGTGTACTTCTTCATTGCTGCGGCATTTGTCTGCGCCAGGCCTTCTGCATCAAGCGCACTGCCTAGTGCCGCTTTGGCGAAAAGAGTTCCGATTCCCATCGAATACAAGGCTGCGTCTGGGCTATCTGGGGCCTTCATCATCGTACGCATGATGCGACTGTACTGTTCGCCAAACTCTGAGAGAAGAGAAACTTGACTTGATTCCAATAAATGATTTTCAGTAATTTGTTCTGTCATTCCAATACCTTTGTGTCACTTGCAAGATCAAATAGCAGTCAATGACTGAAGGGAACGAATTAGCAACCTAGTCGGCACCATTCCTGATGTGACTCCTTAGCGGAACCTTTACTTTCGCCTGCCCTTTGAGAACCACTTGTCCATCTACGGAACAAGTGGTGTCTAATACTGCATAAGGGCGTTCGTTACTTAGTTCCACAATTTCAACTCGAGCAGTCACCGTATCTCCGACCCGAACCGGCACCGTGAATTTCAGACTTTGATCCATGTAGATACACCCCGGACCCGGCAGGCGAGTACCGATCAAGGTTGAAATCAGACTCGCAGTCAGCATTCCGTGAACAATCGGCTCGCCGAATTGCGTCTGGCTCGCAAATTCGCGATTCTGATGCAAAGGATTGGTATCACCCGATACTCCTGAAAACATCAGTACATCCGCGTCAGTAAATGTTTTCCCATGAACCGCCGTCATTCCTAGGGCAAGATCCTCGAAAAAATATCCGTGTAACTGCATAAGCGTTTGATCGTCAACCATTTTATCTCCTACTATTTTGTGCAAAAACTCCTAATATCTGAATGTCGACAAGGCCTGCCTACATCAACTATAATTTTCAGAATCTAAGCATTGAGTTTGTATACTTATTGAATTAATTCAGGTTATTTGAATTTTGCCGTGACTGCGAATAATGCTTATGAGTATCATCTCGACAAAAACTCGGCAAACTTTTTACCTCTCTCCCCGATCGGATTTCTAGAAAGAAGCGCAAGAATCTATCCTCACTACTTTTCCTTGATTCACAATAATATGTGCTTTACTTGGAAAGAAACGTATGCTCGCTGTAACAGGCTGGCGTCGTCTCTCTCGAATCTGGGAATACAACGGGGAGAGACAGTTTCGATCATAGCACCCAACATACCTGCCTTGTACGAAGCCCATTTCGGCGTACCCATGTCGGGTGCAGTTCTGAATGCCATTAATGTCAGATTGGATGCGGAAACAATTGCGTTCATTCTCGATCATGCGGAATCCAAAGTACTCTTTACAGACCGTGAGTTTTCTGACGTCATTGATAGTGCTCTTGGAAAAGTGAACCGAGATATAACTGTGATTGACATTTTAGATGATGCAGTGCAACATGGATCAAAACTGGGAAGTATGGATTATGAGGGGTTTATAAGTCAAGGAGAATATGAATTTCCCAACAAACAGCCAGAGGATGAATGGGATGCAATCTCCCTGAACTACACTTCTGGCACCACAGGTAATCCAAAAGGCGTTGTTTATCACTACAGAGGGGCATATCTAAATGCTATCAGCAATGCGCTGAACTGGAAGATGCGGCCGCATCCTACCTACCTTTGGACCTTGCCGATGTTCCACTGCAATGGCTGGTGTTTTCCTTGGACAATCGCAATGCTGGGCGGTACCAACATTTGTCTTCGCAGCGTGGATGCTGAATCTATATACCATGCAATTGCTGAATATGATGTATCTCATTTTTGCGGTGCACCAATTATACTTGGCATGATCGTTAACGCCAACGAATCGCAACGCCGCGAGTTCAGTCATACGGTTGAAGTGATGACTGCAGCAGCACCGCCTCCTGCAACAGTGCTGGAAAAAATGGAAAAGAGTGGATTTCATATGACTCACGTATACGGGCTCACTGAGACATACGGGCCCGCGGTAATTTGCGAATGGAACACTGAGTGGGATCAGCTGACGGACAGTCAAAAGGCGGAACTCAAATCTCGCCAGGGAGTTCCCTATACTGCACTGGCCGGTCTGGAAATCATGGACCCGGAATCTATGACTTCGGTTCCAGCTGATGGACAAAGTCTCGGGGAAGCCATGTTTCGCGGCAACAATGTCATGAAAGGCTACCTGAAAAACTCCGCTCAGACAGAGAAAGCATTTTCAGGCGGATGGTTTCATTCAGGCGATCTTGGCGTGATGCACTCAGATCAATATATTCAACTGAAAGATCGCTCAAAAGACATCATTATTTCAGGGGGTGAAAACATCTCGTCCATTGAAATCGAAGATGTTCTATTCCGTCATCCTGCTGTCATGGAAGCTGCCGTAGTCGCTCAATATGACGAGAAATGGGGAGAGTCACCCTGTGCATTCATCAAACTGAACCCGGAGTTCTCGCCGCCGCCGTCAGCGGAAGATCTTATTGAGCACTGCAAAAACAACATGGCTCGATACAAAGCGCCAAAAAACGTCATCTTCGGCGAACTACCGAAAACTTCAACGGGGAAAGTTCAAAAGTTTCTGTTGCGCGAACATGCAAACTCCTGACGGTCGGTAAAATGACTCCTACAACAGTCGACTGTTATTTTGACTACGTATCTCCGTTTTCTTATCTGTTGCATGAACAACTGTATCGCCTGCCACCCGATACTACTGTAAATTACATTCCGGTGCTGTTTGCAGGGCTGCTGAAACACTGGGGTAATCTTGGACCGGTTGAAATTGAGCGCAAAAAGACATTCACTTATCGTCACGTTACCTGGCTAGCAAAGGAATTGAATGTCCCATTCCGACTGCCTGACACCCACCCGTTCATTCCTTTGCCATTTCTTCGCGTGACGATCGCGATGAACAATGATCCTGCTTTAATATCAGCCATTTACCGTGCAATTTGGACCACGGAAAACAATCCAGCAACGGAAGAAGGCAGGAAAGGCATCTGGAAATACGTCGGCATTGAAAACGCTGATGCCATTGCCAGCGATTCGCAAGTCAAACAAAAGCTCATTGACAACACGCAGCAAGCTATACAAGCTGGCATATTCGGTGTTCCGACTATGACAGTTGGTCAAGAATTATTTTGGGGACTGGATTCGATTGATCTCTTGATTGACTATCTGCGGAACACAGCCTTATTCGACAGCGAAGAAATGAAGCGGCTTGACAGAATTTAGGTAATCATTCGTTTCAGTGCGTATTCCACTCAAAATGAACAGTTGATCTAAGAACATCAATTCCGACGAAAAAAGCACCGATTCCAACAATTTGAACAGTGATTCCAGTCAAAAAGAACAGTGATCTGAAGGGGAGTTGATTCCGAGTCGTTTGTTTTTCATTAATCTGCCATACTCGCTGAATTTGAATCAGTCAAAGGAGAAACGAATATGGCAAATCGGAGAGCAGCGATGCGAAATTTCAGAGAAGCACTACGCCTGCACAACGAAGCGGGTATGTCGGCGCGTCAGATTTGTGTCAACGTGGGCGCCAGCGTAGGCACGGTTCAGAGTTGGCTTGCAAAGGTGCGTCAAGCGCGCTTGGAGTGGCCGTTGGCGGAGGGGATGAGCGATGAGGAACTTGGAACGCTGATCTATGGCGATAAGGGTCACGGCTATCGCCAGCCCGACTGGGAGTGGATTCATCAGGAGCTGAAGATCAAGGGCGTGACGGGCCAGTTGCTGCTTGAGGAATGTCAGGCAGAGGGCGGACAATGCTACCGATATGCGCGGTTTTGCACGCTCTACTGCAAATGGCTGAAGCGTCAGAAGCCCTCCATGCGTCAAGTTCATAAAGGCGGCGAAAAAGTATTCGTGGACTACAGTGGCAAGACGGTAGAGGTGTTTGACAGCGAACGCGCGGTTCTGCGTCAGGCGTAGATTTTTGTCGGGGGGGCCTGGGGGCATCTAACTACACCTATGCGGAGGCCACTCCCTGAGTTTCAGTTTATATGTTGCGATTGATGCCGACAGTGCTGCCGCCACCGGCATCGACCGATGCTCAGTCAGACGTCATCAGCCCAAAGATGCTATCGACAACAATTCTATCGCAGTCACTCCCGACGGACCACATTATCTCGATCTCCGGCTGATTTTTCGACGATTTACTGACAAAAAAGGCAGGGCCAGATCAACTTAATCTGAAAAACAATGAATCGCCACTTTCGCTTCAAATTGAGGACCTCCGGTCCCGCCGCCCGGGGACTCGTGTCTCTTGTCTGACGTGCTGTCCGTGTCATAGCTGGCTCTCGCCGGTGGGACCGACCCGTCCCACAGACGGGACCTTGCTTTCGACATGCTTCGCTGTGGCAGCGTGGGCCATAAGTAAGCTGGCTAGCTCATTAACCACGTCAGCCAGCGCCCCAGGATCAATGGCGACATCCTCGACAAAGGCGCGCCATTGCCGTTGCTTCTGCTCATCCGCAGCAAAGGCAGGCGAAAGAGCATCCGGCAGCTCAGTCGGAATTTCCGTCATCCGCCGTGCGAAGGTTGCGGTGATCGCGCGCGCGAGCCTCTCGTCGTCAAACGTGAACGACCGGCTGAGAATCCAGACATCGTAGAATATCCTTCATCCGGCTGTTCGTACGACCCAGGTCGACCATAGCTTGGAACTTCTCTGCAACGACGGTCTCCCGAGTGTAGGCCAGCAGCCGCGGCGCCGGAAAATCGAGCATGACAGGATAGTCAATAAGCTCGACGCCTGGTTCCAGCGCGTCACCGAAGCTGACATCGATCGACAGAATGATCCGCGCACCGCTGATTGATGCCGTGGTCTGGAGCCTGAGGCCGCCATATTCAAGCTCCTCGCGAATGCGATCGACGCGCAGCGCATCCACATCAAACACCACGCCATCGTCCTCGTCCCGCGCCAGGATTTCCCGAAACGTTTCCAACATGGCCTCCGGGCTCGGATCACCGAATCCCAGCAGATCGAGATCGCGCGTGCTACGATGCGGATCCTCGAACCAACTCATCAGCAGCATTGCACCCTTCAGGACAAAGCGTTCGGCATAAGGCGATTGGCTGAGCCGGAAGAGAAGGCGCTCAAGTGCAAATCGCGTCAGCACCAAATCGAAGTTCTGGCGATTTGCCTGCGAGAGGTTCAGCAGGCGGGCGCGTACAGAGGCTCCAGTGTTCTTGATCTCCTTAGGCATTGGCGGTCAGCGCCTCAAGATAGGGCCGGATCACGGTGGATATCCCTCCTCGTTCCGCATGACGGGCAATCTCCGCCGGCGACGCCTTACGCTGACGCAGGGCCTCCTGGAGACCTTCGATTGCGACCGACAGGCCAACCTTGTTTCTGTGTCTGAAGCAATCCGCGATCGTTTTCGCGACACCGAACACTTTAACCGGGACGCCCTCGATCACATGGGTCTCGACGCTTTGGGCGAGCAGACTCTCAGTGAAGCGAATGACGCGAATGGGCATGCCGTCAGGTTTCGGAGCCCAGTCCTTCTTGCCTATTGCCATCCAAACCTTCTTCGGCAGTTGATCGGTCAGACCGTGGAATGTAAGAGCGGAGACGAGGCAGACAACGCCCTTGGGCAGCCGTTTGGCGGCTTCCGCAAGACTATGGCTCGTATCAAACGGGGCGTCAGGTAGCTGATAGAGCCCCCGTGCGAGCCGAATGACCTCGCCGGCACGCGCCATGCGACTAACGGTTGCAGCGGTAACGCCTGCGCTACGTAGCTCCGCCAGTCGCATGATTCCGTGCTCTTCCAGAAGGGCGTGGGCAATCTGTCGCTGAGAACGAGGCTGGTTCATTGATACAAAACCTCAAAGTATATGACTTATAGTCCTAGATTCTATATCACCAGACGGTGCCGACGCAAAGTTCAATTCACCTGACAAGTGAAGCCTACCTGCTGCACGACGACGAGACTCAGGCGCGCGCGGGCGCCGTTTTCGATGCCGCGGAGACCGACCTGATCACGGATGTCGTGCTGGTGGAAATCGTGCGTATTCCAAATTAATCAAGCCCTTGGTGAATGGGGACAGCGGATGAGTCTGGACCGAGCGTCGGAAGTCAAAGCCCTTGCCATTCGAAATTTCACTCCGCCAAACAGGAAAAATAGCTGAAAAAACTGCAGCACAAATCCCTCGTCAAGCAAACGGCATATCAAAAAACAGAAGTATGCTATATTACATCAATAGTATGATTTATTGCACAACATCTTGAAGGCCGTTTTATGGGTACAACACGCAAGACAATTACCGTTACTTCCCAGCAGAACAACTGGATCAAGGCGCAAGTTGCAGCCGGCGCATTCACTAATGACAGCGAATATATCCGCGATTTGATCCGCCGTGACCAAACCAGTCAAGTCGATATTGACGCAATTCGAGCCGCGCTAATTGAAGGCGAGAAGAGCGGCAAACCACAACTGTTTGATGCCGAACAATTT
Organism: Arenicellales bacterium; assembly: GCA_965219265.1. Taxonomy (GTDB): domain Bacteria; phylum Pseudomonadota; class Gammaproteobacteria; order Arenicellales; family JAJDZL01; genus JAJDZL01. The sequence continues at coordinate 881,789 of OZ244730.1, read as the reverse complement.
AAACTGGAAATGACCATGAAACATGCCAACAAATCCCGCTGAATATCGGCTCACACCGAAAGCGAAAGAAGATTTGGAGGCAGTGTGGCTTTACACAATGACTGAGTGGGGCGCCCCTCAAACCGACCGTTAATTTGACGATTTGAATGAGATTTTCGCGTTTCTGGCACAAAGCCCAAAATCTGGAACAGCCTGTGACAACATCCGGCAGGGTTACAGGCGATATCCCATTATGCGCCATGTCGTGTACTACCGAGAAACCGCTTATGGAATCGAGATTATTCGTGTTTTACATGATCGAATGTTGGCATCACGGCATTTTTGAACAAAGGAAAATGAACTTGTAGAAGTTAACCCGTATATTGCACCAAACGATAGGAACTTGAAGGAATTCATGTGTAGCGTCATATCAAGATAATACAGGGGGGAGGCAGCCCTTTCACTACCTTCAGGTACCTCCTCAGTTACGCTCAATTGTTGCTCTACAGAATATTCGTACAAAATTGACTGGATACCAAATTTTCCAAATGGTGTTCAACTCCAGTGTTGACTGCAGTGTAGACTGAACGGTTGAGTCCAGCCTCGATTAAACATCAATTAACACAAAGTAGACATGATTTCGATCTAATCGCCCCGACTCTATGAAACAGGATGCATATGTTTCACAGCAAAATCATGGTTGCTACGAATGGATTCGAATTTAGAATTTCAATTTCCTGCCAATTACCTCGGCTGCATCCGAATCGCCCCATCCAGACGAATCACTTCGCCATTCAGCAACTGGTTTTCAATAATATGGATAGTCAACTGGGCAAATTCTTCAGGCCGACCCAGACGTTTCGGAAAGGGCACCTGATTTGCCAGACTCTGCTGGACTTCCTCCGGCATTCCAAACAGCAGAGGCGTTGCGATCATTCCTGGAGCTATGGTCATCACACGGACTCCTGCGCTTGCTAGTTCTCTTGCCGCCTGAATCGTCAAAGCCACGATAGCACCCTTCGAAGAACTGTATGCTGCCTGTCCGATCTGACCTTCGAATGCGGATACTGAAGCCACATTGATGATGACACCTCGTTCACCTGCATCATCCAGCGGTGGCTCATTGCGTACTGCTGTCGCCATGAGCCGAATAGCATTGAACGTTCCTATCAGGTTCACATCGATAACCTTTTTGAAATCTTCAAGTGGCATCGCGCCATCTCGTCCGACGATTCTTTTTGCCGGGGCGATCCCTGCGCAATTCACTAGAATTCGAGCGATTCCATTCATCTCAGCTGCCTTAGCTACAGCTTGTTCCAAGCTTTCCGCACTCGTCACATCGCACTGCACTGCGACAGCTCCACAATCTTGCGCAATTGCCTGAATTTTCTCACCATCAATATCCAGCAAACACACTTTAGCACCCTGTTTCGCAAGCATGCGCGCTGTTGCCTCTCCCATTCCAGACGCCGCACCTGTTACGAGAGCGGCGTTACCTCCGACTTGCATTGATCTGATCAACCTCTCAAGTAGATGTTAACTATCGAAGTCGGTTTTATAGCACATAACTTTCCAAGACTTAAAAACACACGAATCGAAACCGATAATTTCAAATATTTGTATACTGTTTACATACTTAGACTTGGTCAAACGGAGGAGTATTCTATTCATTTTTCTCGTCCTATGGTTCAGGTTGCTGAGATTTCGTCGATCAGGAATCATCACTAGTGGCGGTATCAGATTTGAAAGAAAAAGTGCTTATAAACGAAACTATCCAACCTGGAGAGCATTGGGATAAAGTGCTGAGTCTAGGGCAGGTCCTAAAGATTACGGACGTTTGTGGGCAGCAAGGCGTGGATTTTCTCTGCTATAACGCTCAAAATCACAAGGAGCGTTATCACGCACCAAACACAATGAAAGCCGCTCGAAACATTCGTATTTCCAAAGGCTCAGTCTTGTACTCGGATTACGCACGTCCATTAATGACTGTCGTTGAAGATACAACAAAAGGCGGACATGACACGATTGCGGGGTGTTGTTCAGCTTGGAGCAACGAGCTGCTCTATGGAGTGCCCAATGTTCCTGGATGCCGAGAAAACTTCCTCAGTGCTTTAGCAAAACATGATCTTGGATGGCAGGACATAGTGCCGAACATCAATTTCTTCTGCTCTGTGCCTGTCTATGAAGATGGACACACTGAAGACAGTGTTTTTGTAAATGGCAGATCAGTGGCTGGTGACTATGTTGAGCTTCGAGCGGAAACTGGTGTTCTTGCGATTATTTCGAACTGCCCACAGGTAAACAATCCATGCAACAGCGGTAATCCCACTGAGATTAGTGTTCAGGTTTATGAACGATAATTACAACTTTAACAATATATTTTGAGGACATATTTAAATGACAGTTGAACGGGACATACTTGAATATGATGTCGTGATAGTCGGCGCCGGACCATCCGGACTTGCTGCGGGCGTCCGACTGCGCCAGTTGTGTATGGAGAACGACCAGGAATTGAGCGTATGCATACTTGAGAAAGGTTCTGAAGTCGGCGCACATATTCTGTCAGGTGCAGTACTGGAACCAACTGCACTGAATGAGTTACTTCCCGACTGGAAGGAAAAAGGAGCTCCTTTGAACACTCCAGTGACAAGTGACAGTTTCGTTTACCTCACCAAAAGCTCGTCTGTACGGCTTCCAACTCCGCCTCAGATGAACAATCATGGAAACTACATCATCTCTCTCGGCAATTTCTGTCGATGGCTGGCAGAGCAAGCGGAAGCGATTGGCGTAGACATAATTCCGGGGTATGCGGCGGCTGAAGTCTTGTATGAAGGCGATCAGGTAATCGGAGTGGCCACTGGAGACATGGGAGTGGGAAAAGATGGACAGCTGACTGCCAACTATACCCCTGGAGCCGAACTGCGCGCGAAATTAACATTGTTTGCGGAGGGTTGCAGAGGCTCATTGACAAAAACTCTTTTCGAACGCTACGACCTGCGAAAAGATGCTGATCCACAAACTTATGGAATTGGAATAAAGGAACTTTGGGAAGTTGACGCAGATAAACACAGGCTAGGCCATGTCTGGCACAGTATCGGATGGCCATTGGATTCTCAAACGTACGGCGGATCCTTTCTGTATCACCTTGAAGACAATCAGGTGGCGGTAGGATTTGTAGTTGGGCTTGACTACCAGAATCCTTACCTAAGCCCATTCGAAGAATTTCAGAGATTCAAGCACCATCGTTCCGTAAAACCCGTCTTGGAAGGCGGACGGCGCATCGCCTACGGTGCGAGAGCCGTGAATGAAGGCGGGTTTCAGTCAATTCCGAAGTTGACGTTTCCAGGCGGGGCATTAATCGGCGACTGTGCAGGCTTTCTGAATACGCCCAAGATCAAGGGAACTCATACGGCCATGAAGTCTGGAATGGCCGCCGCGGAGGCAGGCTTCCAACATCTTGTCTCAAACTCGACTGGAGAGTTGAGCGGCTACAGCGATGCACTGAAAAAAAGCTGGTTGTGGAGTGAACTGCATCGAGCCCGCAACATTCGCCCTGCCTTTCGCAAAGGTCTATGGGCCGGAGTTGTGAATGCTGGTTTGGACACCTATATATTGCGCGGCCGTGCACCTTGGACCATGCATCACCATGAAGATCACAAGAGTCTTAAGAAAGCCTCTGAGTGCACACCGATTGAATACCAAAAACCTGACGATGTGATCAGTTTTGACCGCAATTCATCAGTGTATCTCTCAAACACAAACCACGAAGAAAATCAGCCTGCTCACCTTACTCTGAAGGATGCAGCCGTTCCAATCACCGTGAACTTGAAGGACTACGACGCGCCTGAACAGCGATATTGTCCAGCAGGCGTCTATGAGATCGTGGTTGATGAAAATCAAGACCCTAGCCTAGTGATCAATGCACAAAATTGCGTTCACTGCAAAACCTGTGATATCAAAGATGTTACACAGAATATACACTGGGTGGTACCGGAAGGCGGTGGCGGGCCGAATTATCCGAATATGTAAAACAGGTATAGTTAGTTGACAGGAGATTCACACATGTTGTAAGTGGCATGCAGACACAGTTGTTACATGGACTGTAATCATGAAATTTAAACTTCCGAAAAATCTCGGTTTGCTATTGTGTAATCTTGGAATACACAAGTATGAAGTCATTGAAATTAAATTCGCATTCGGCACTTCAGGAAAAGTTGAAATTGTCGAGTGTCTGCGCTGCAAACAGGTATTCACAAGATCCGCCAGGTAATAGATGAGGCTATTCTCTCAAGTGCGGAGAAACGCTTGCATAGTTACCGATCGACAAAATTAGCTAAGAACTCTTCCAATTTCACTACAACTCGGAGTCAGTAAAGCTGGCTGTACGCTCCCAGTCTCCCAGTGTACAACCGTTAAACCAACTAGCTTACCATCAATTGAAAAATCACTGATGCCAACGAAAAAACCCGAACATCTTACGCCGGAACAGTTTCGAGAGCGTGGACATAAGACAATTGATCTTATCGCCGACTATATGGAGAATATTGAATCATTCCCAGTGCTGTCCAACGTTAAACCAGGTGAGGTATACAGGAGTTTTTCTCAGCACCCGCCACAATTGGGCGAGCCTTATGAGGACGTGCTAGACGATGTTAACTCTAAAATCATTCCCGGACTCACACATTGGCAATCTCCTAATTTTTATGCCTACTTTCCATCTCATGCGTCCGGTCCGTCGATACTCGGTGATTTGCTCTCTTCCGGATTCGGTGTACAGGGAATGTTGTGGTCAACAAGCCCTGCCTGTACCGAATTGGAGACTCTGGTATTGGATTGGATGGTTGAAATAACTGGATTGCCTGAGCACTTCCATTCCAGCAGTACAGGTGGTGGTGTAATCCAAGAATCTGCGTCTTCTGCATGTCTGTGTGCTGCCGTTGCAGCACGAGAAAAAGCAATGCGAAGTGCGGATGACATCAGTCTGCCCCAGCTGACCGCTTACATTTCCAGCCAGACACACTCTTCTGGAGAAAAGAGCTTGAAAATAGCGGGCTTTCGGGATCACCAGATTCGACGCGTCAATGTTGATGACAGGTTTCGAATGGACGCTGGACATTTCGCCGAGCTGGTGAATCGCGATATCGCAGCCGGCAAAACACCGACATTTGTTTGCGCAACGGTCGGAACAACCTCTTCATTGGCGGTCGATCCAATTCCTAAGATAGCCGACATTGCAGAATCTCACAGAATCTGGCTGCATGTAGATGCAGCTTACTCAGGAAGCGCTGCAGTTTGCCCGGAATATCGATATATGCTTGACGGCGTCCAAAGAGTCAACAGTTACTGTTTCAATCCACACAAATGGCTGTTGACCAACTTCGACTGCGACCTGTTTTATGTCGCGAACAAAGCTGACCTGGTAAGCGCATTGACGCTTACGCCCGAATATCTCAGAAACAAAGCAACCGAATCGGGAGCTGTATTCGATTACAGCGGGTGGCAGGTTTCACTAGGAAGAAGATTTCGGTCTTTAAAACTGTGGCTTGTGATTCGTCACTACGGAGTGGAAGGTCTGAGATCCCACATTCGCTCGCATATTGAGTTGGCCAGAGAGTTCTCAAGTTGGATTGAAGCCGATGACGAATATCAATTATTTCAGCCAACCTCCCTGAATCTGATCTGCTTCCAACATTGTGAAGGCAATGAAAAATCTAAACAGATTCTTGAAAAATTGAATGCTTCAGGCAAGCTGTTCCTGACACATACGATTCTCAATGACACTTATGTAATTCGATTTGTTTTAGGTGCGATACGAACAGAAATGCGGCATATTGAAACCGCCTGGCAGGAGATCAAAAAGGCTGCACGATCCTAGTCGCACCTTTGTTGGAGAGCTTGCTATTGTGCGCTCATTTCATGTTTTTGGGGTGATCACCAAAGAGATCATGTATGTTTGTTTGAAACAAAAATTGAGCGAGTATGTTGTAATTTGAGCGTGTGAGGTATACTCCTTTCGAGACACCTCAACATTGTACAAAGGCAACTTGGGCTTTTCCGAATAGTGCGTCCCGATAACACCGTTGCCGTCACGTGTTCATGAAGCATTGGGACTTTCCGAGCGCAATCCGGTGGAAAGTGCTAGTTCAAGCCGAAACTTGATTCCATCCGCAATAAGGCGATTCAGTTGAAGTAGATAAATGTCGACATGCACACCAAATTATAAGACTGGGATGTTGCCGTGCATCAGTTTGGCTCTATGCCGATTTGCTGCCGCTCTCTTATACTGGTCAAATTGGCTCAGTTAATTGCAACCAATCGTCGACACCGTGATTCCATGAAGCTGATCATTACACGACATGCCAAATCCAGTTGGGATTCACCATATCTGAACGATCATGATCGTCCTCTGGCAAAACGTGGAAAGCTTGCGTCGGATGTAATCGGCAGATGGCTTGCTGATCAAGAACACATTCCTCGAACCGTATTGTGTTCCACTTCAAAGAGAACAAGACAGACATGGAGCAGGATTGAGCGATGTATTCCCAGAATGTACGACGTTCGGTTTGAATCCAACCTGTATCACGGCGGAGCGGAATCAATATTGAAGGCATTGTCGACCGTCGATGATTCGCCAGTTCTCATTCTTGGACACAATCCGGGGATCGGATTTTTTGCGAGTGAAATTTTGCAGACTCAACCGATACATACCGACTTTTGGAGATTTCCCACTGCTGCAACACTGGTGTGCGATTTTCCTGTGAACGAATGGAAACAGATAAAATTCGGATATGGGCAACTAATCGATTTCGTGGTTCCGCGGGACCTGAAATAAGCTGGATTGTGTAGACCGAATCGCAATTTCCGAAATCAATTGCAACGCATTCCTACAACTAATTGCATCTTCCGACCTGATGGAGCGCGGATTCTGAATCATCTAAATACCGGAGTCAGTTGCTTACGCTGTTAATCCGCAAGCAATCACTGCCAAAGTCTTGCCGAATTCTGAGCTCTTCGGCAGACTTGCCGAGACGTGTTCCTTACGTGTATGCAGAGACGCAGTTCACTGAGGGTTAATAAATAAATAGACGATATATTTCTATAAATATGGACGGAGCTTTATTACTGATACGAATGAAATATAAACTGTGTAAATACAGAGGAATAACCAGAGAAATCCAGTTAAATTGTTAGATAACTATATAATTGGACGATGAATTACTTCTAATATGGACGCATAATTAATTTACATTTAGACGGTTTCTAGTTTTCGCCATCAATGGATTATCTTGGTTCTTAATATTTCCAAGTGTAATGTGGATATTTGATTTAGAAATGCAAATTAAAAATGAATTTCACCCTCGCCGCATTGAGTCTGTGATTCGAGAGGGGTTGTCGGATACACCGATTGTTTGTCTACTCGGTCCCAGACAATGCGGTAAATCGACGCTTGTTGAGAACATGTTTCCAAATCGTGCATACGTAAGTTTGGACATACATAGAGAGTTTCTTTTGGCTTCCGAAGACCCTGATGGATTCATCAGCAGACTGCCTGATGTAGTTACTATTGATGAAGTTCAGAGAGTTCCAGAACTAATCAATGCAATCAAATATTCGGTAGACCGGGATCGTCGACCCGGACGCTTTCTATTGACGGGGTCGGTTAACTTACTTCTCGTTCCACGGTTAACAGAAACTTTGGCAGGGCGAATGGAAATTATTGAACTTCAACCTTTAAGTGAATCAGAAAAATCTCATTCGAGTGGAGATTTCTTGTCTGATTTGTTGGAAAATAATCTCAAGCCGAGTTTCAACTCCGGGCAAACAATAGTTTTAGAATCAACAATTGAGGAGCGAATAAAATCAGGTGGATTTGTTGAACCTCTATTGCGTGATGCGCACCGTGCCAGACGGTGGAGAACAAACTACATTCGCAGTGTTGTTGAGCGAGACGTTGCAGAAGTTTTCAGAATCAGGAATCCTAAATTGCTGTCTCGGCTGATTGAATTGCTTGCTTGGCGAACTGGCCAGCTATTGAATGTCAGCGAACTGGCCAGCAGCCTCCAGGTCAATCGAATTACAGTAGAGCAATATCTGGCTTATCTTGAGCGAGTGTACATCGTGCGTCGACTCTATGCCTGGCATTCCAACGACACAAAACGCTTGATTAAATCCCCCAAGATTCACTTTATTGATTGTGGACTTGCGGCGATGCTCACGGATATGCCTGGTGAGGATTGGGAAGAAAATCGGCTTTACATGGGCCGATTGTTGGAATCGTTTGTTGTGCAGCAAATCATCGCTCAAGCAGGATGGACCAATCCTGATTTACGCATTTGGCATTACCGGGATAAAGATCAAGTCGAAGTCGATGCGGTGATAACACTGGGGCGACGAACATGGGGGATTGAAATTAAACTGACCTCTACCCCGAGAGCAAAAGATACTGCGGGCTTGATGAGGCTCTCAGAGCGATGTGGAGACAGATTCCAAAAGGGCGTCTTGTTCTACAACGGCGTAGATATTCTTCCATTCGCCAAGGGACGCATATTGGCTGTCCCTATTAGTGAGCTGTGGGAGAGGTAAGTGGCCTGACTATAAAAAAGGAGGATGTGCAAAATCCAACTAACTTCGTGTGTCGTTGTGGGAACTCTTCTGCAGGTGCGTTCTTAATGCAGTCCGAATAAACTCAACATTTCCACCTTCGTCATAGATTTTGACAAGTTTATCGATACATCGTCAATTAACTCGTCGAATAGCGCCTGTTTACTCACCAAAATGTTCTCGATACGCTGTGATGGAGGAACATCACCTGTCAAAGTAAGCGGATAAAATTCCCCAAGACGACCGGCAATTGCATTGACCCCCGATGAATTGCTCTTGTACTGGGAAAATATCAATGCCTTGTGCCCTTGGGCTGTCAATCTCGTCAATCTTTCCCTGATGTCTTCGAGTTTGCTGGACGCTCCCGTCTTTGGGTCAAAATTACAAATCTGTTTCAGACGCGTAATCAATTCTAAAATATGTTGAACTTTAACCTCAGCTCCAAGCGACCTGAGATAAACAATTCCCTCTATGCTGACTTAATTGCTGATTAATTGATGTTTAACCAACCATTGATTTGTTTGATTCGAGTATCAATTATTATATTCACCAGGTAGTGCTGACCTTGTATTGAGGCTAACGTAATCCTCATAAAAAATGAAAGTTTTGAACCAATAGCAAAACACCATTGGAGCAGATTGAATAAGCCTCATATTAGTGAGGTCAAAGCTAATAATCTATCAACAGGGCACACTTAACAAAGGCGTTGACATGAGATTTAATTTGCTCCATGCAGATTGGTTTCCGTCAATTCAGTCATGAGGACATCGAGTGGTTTTCACAAGCAGTTAACTGTGGTGATTATAGTCGCTACGGTTTAGCCGTATCGTTGTGCGAGTGAACGAATTGGCGAAATTAAAAAGGCAAGTTGTGTGTGGCTCAGGCGGGTAAGATTTTATCGGTTCTGGCTGACAAGTTGAGGCTTGAGCTGCCACCGGTGCGGTTTACCCGGAATATCGATACTTGCTTGACGACGTCCAAAGAGTCAGCAGTTACTGTTTCAATCCACACAAATGGCTGTTGACCAACTTTGACTGCGACCTGTTTTATGTCGCAAACAAAGCTGACCTGGTAAGCGCATTGACATTTACACCTGAATATCTCAGAAACAAAGCAACCGAATCGGGCTCTGCATTCGATTACAGTGGGTGGCAGGGTTCACTAGGAAGAAGGTTTCGGTCTTAAAAACTGTGGCTGGTGATTCGTCACTATGGAGTGGAAAGACTGAGATTACACATTGAGCTGGCCAGAGCGTTTTCAAGCTGGATTGAAGCGGATGATGAATATCAATTGTTTCAGCCAACCTCCCTGAAACTGGTCTGCTTCCAACACTGTGAAGGCAATGAAAAATTCAGACAGATACTTGAAAAATTGAATGCTTCAGGCAAATTGTTCCTGGCACATACGATTCTCAATGACACTTATGTCATTCGATTTGCTTTAGGTGCGATACGAACCGAAATGCGACATATTGAAACCGCCTGGCAGGAGATCAAAAAGGCTGCACGATCCTAGTCCGCATATCTCGCCACTAGATAGGATATCTTTGATTAGATGCATGGGGTACAGGACTTTTCTAACTGAAATTCGGATTCTGCGGCTGTATCTGATTGCGAAGAACTAATTTGCGATGAGAAAGAATTCGCTCCTGTCTCTTCCCTTGCTGAAACAAGTGAATTTGTCTGCAAAGCTAATTTCCGAAATTAGAGAATTAATACGATGACCAGTAGCGAGATTTTAGCGAATTAACTGTATTTTGTTGTTCCGATTATCGAAGACAGGAACAACAGGGTGAAGATTGTGCCAATTTGCAAGTAATCACAGACTTGAAGTTGTGTTCACTGGATTTTTTCCACTGGGCACAGGTGCGCAACCCTTCCGGAATCGGATTCGATTCAAGTCGCATTCAAACAAGCGCCGCCCGAGGCGGCCGGTTCATGTCAGAAGCGGAAAGCCTCGAATTGATCCAGCGCTTCATCCATCATCTGACGGTGGCAGGCGTTGACCTTCACTGTCCATTGCCTAGTATGGCGCACGATCTGCCCGGCAACATCATACAGTGGTACTACCCCGATAATGTAGAGACACATTACTAATAGAGTAATGCAAAGATTTGGAGGAAAATCGAAGATGAGTCAAGGGAACTATTCCGAGGAAATTAAGGAACATATATTATCGGAGCATGAAGCTGGGGTATCGGTGCGAGAGTTAGCCCGCAGATACGAGCCGTCGGCGACGACGATTCAAAATTGGAAACGTCAAGCCAAGGCGAAGGCGAGTGAATCGGAGCCAGGTGAGAGTGAAGTGGCGCAGTTGCGTCGCTTACAGCGTCGCAATCAGGAGTTAGAGCAGGAGAATGCGTTCTTAAAAAAAGCGGCAGCCTGGTTTGCCGCCGACAGCGGGATCCAGCGTGGTGGAACCGGGCGTACGAATTAGTCGAAGCGGAGAGGAAGAACTTTACGATCCGTTTGATGTGTCGGGTATTAGAGATTTCAGAATCAGGTTATTATGCGTGGCGAAACCGTAAGCCGAGTCCGCGTACGCAAGCCAATGAAAAGTTATTGGCGGCGATTCGTGGTGTATTGGTCGAAAGTGGTTGGACTTATGGTGCACCCCGCATTGCTGCGCAGTTGTGTAAGAGTGGGGTCGAAGTGAGTGTAAATCGAGTCGCTCGATTGATGCAAAAGGCGAGATTATCGGCGTGTGTAGCTCGAATTTTTGTGCGTACCCCCCGTTGCTCGGGTCGCGCGCACGGTATAGTAGACCGAGTGAATCGTGAATTTAACGTATCCGAGCTGGATCAGTTGTGGGTGGCGGATGCGACTTATCTGCATACGTTAGACGGTGTGTTGTATTTGGCGGTGGTGCAGGACGCTTGTAGCCGACGGATTTTGGGCTGGTCGATGAAAACCTGCCAGGACGTCGGTTTGATGAGTGAGGCCTTGCAGATGGCACTTCGAGGTCGGAGTTGCGAAGGCGTGATTCACCATTCGGACCAAGGAGTACAATACAGTTCGAAGGCCTTTCAAGCCTTGTGTCGAGTGCATGGGATCAAGCAGTCGATGGGCAGTGTCGGTGATTGTTATGACAATGCGCAAGCCGAATCATGGTTTGCCACATTGAAGCGGGAATGCGTTTTGAAAACGTATCGTTTAAAGTCAGCGAAGGAACTAAGACAGCAAGTGATTCGGTATATCGAGTCTTGGTATAACCCCCGACGATTGCATACGAGTCTGGGTAATAGGAGTCCAGTCGAGTATGAAGCGCAGCTGAAAAAAGCGCAACCAGAGGTTACCAGCGCCCTTAAGGGCGCTGGTAACCTCTCAAATCCTAACGTCTCTACCAAATTGGGGTAAGACTACAGACGCAAACGCACTGTGGGCGCACGGGCAGGTGACCACCAAATCGGCAATACCATCCGCATCAAGGCAAACAGGTCGTAGGCAATCGAACTTAACATGAGCCATGCTGCATTGGCATCAAAGTCCCCACAAGGCAATCTCGCTACGACGAAATCACTGCGAAGCTCCTTCAATCTGTTTTCGCTGGTCTCACCACGCTGGTTATACCAATGTTCCACTTCGGAGTCTGTCAACTCATCCAAGTTGGTCGCAATCGCACGATAAATGTAACGCCCCCGTGCCACTGTTTCATCATCGCTGTTGATGAAAATTTCCAGCTGTGAGTTGTCATCATCACATGCAAGGTGCGACATACTTGTTCTGTGTCCGATTCACTGCCATCACGATACACCAAAGGGCGCCAATCGCAATCTTGGATACCAGATAGGGTTTCTTTGACCGTGCCATCCATCTTGGCACGGATCGCAAAACCCATGCCGCTGTCCATCGCACGGTTGATCACCGCAGCTTGATAACCGGCAGCATCCATGCGAACATGCGATACCGATACACCCTCCGGCAATGCCGACTGACAGCGCTGGATGAACTCCAAATTCTTTTTGTTCGCAGATTCATTGCCTTCTCGAAACTGTGCCGCCACCACTTGGCCGGTTTCACCTATGTGGCCGATCATCGGCGTGTAGCCACGGTGCTTTTTATACATGAACTGAGCGCTGCGCTTGTTCGATTCGATCACCGTAGCGTCTATGTCCAAGGTAATCTTCTTTCGCTTATAAAGCGCTGCTGCCAGGATCGTTTTGTTAATATTGACCAATCCTTGCATCCCCTGATCACTGCGCCCGACGCGCCGCACCCAATTGCCCAATGTCTTGGCCCCAGGCAACTGCCCGCAACCCAATAGCTGCATCAACGGCTGTTCTTTTTGCAAATGGTAGGATGTCCCTTGACGGTAGCCGCGGTTGCTGCCTGGTGTAGGCAATTGCCGATCAACTCATTGTGCCAGCCCAAGGCGCTGCATTAACTGCGCAACGACTATCAAACCGACATGGGAGGTCAAATTAAGCAGCTGTTCTCATTTTGGCAGTTATTTGTAATCCGGTTCATTGAATATCAGCGTAACTCATTGTTTTTATTGACTTGTACTTTTGCGCCGAATATGCTATGATACGCCAACATGAAATTGATGGTCGATCATCTCATTGGCAAACTGCGAAATCGATTCCACAACATCACAGACCCTCGCAACGGCAGCAACAAACAATACACCTTCGTCGATATCGCGATGGCAGCGTTTTCGGTTTTTTTCATTCAGTCGCCGTCTTTTCTTGAGCATCAGAGAACTTTCCATCAGGCGCAGAACAAAAATGCGTGCCGGTCTTTATTCGGCATCCGCAAACTGCCAACTGACAATCATATTCGAGAGCAATTGGACCGAATCGATTGTCAGGATGTCTACCCTGGATTCGACATAGCGCTGGAACAAATGGAGAAATATCAAGCACTTAAGCCTTTCCAAATTCTCGACGGGCGCTGCCTGTTGGCATTGGATGGCTCTGAATTTCACAACTCCTACAAGATTCAGTGTCCGCAATGTCGCACCCGACTTCGAAGCTCTGGCGAGACCGAATATCACCATATCGTGCTGTGCGCCACCTTGGTTGGCATCGGCCACCGCGAGGTGCTGCCGTTGCGCCCGCAGTTTATCACGCCGCAAGACGGCGATCAGAAACAGGATTGCGAAACCAAAGCCGCCTACCGCTGGTTCGATCAAAACGCAGCGCGCTACGCATCTTTGCGTCCGATTTACCTGGGCGATGATCTGTATGCCAGTCAGCCGATGTGCGAAAAGGTCACACAAGCCGGCGGCGATTTCATCTTCCGCGTCAAAGAAGGTTCTCATAAAACACTTTTCAGTTATCTCGATGGGGTTACCTGGCCAACCAAGCGGGTGGTCAAAAAAACACCGGGACGCAACAAGCCGAATTTGATTTATCAGTATCGTATCGCTGAGCAGTTGCCAATCAGAGACGGCGACGATGCGTTGAAGGTTAATTACGTCGAACTTCAAATTCGCCGGGGCGGCGACCGCAAAGCGTATCAGAGCTTTCGCTTCGTCACCTCGCTGGATGTCACCAAAGCCAATGCAGCCGACATTGCAGCCGCCGGTCGGGCGCGCTGGAAGATTGAAAACGAAGGGTTTAACCTGTTGAAAAAACACGGCTATCACATGGAGCATAACTTCGGCCACGGCAAACAGGGGCTGTCCGACACACTGATGACTTTGAACCTGATCGCATTTGCGTTTCATGCCGTATGCAACCACCTGTGCGAACTGTGGCAGGCCGCCAGAGCCAGGTTTTCCAGAAAACATCGGTTCTTTGTCGCCATTGACATCATCAACTGCTATCTTTACTTTGAAAACTGGCATGCGCTTCTCAGTACCACTGCCGACCCACAACCGCGACCGCCCCGTAGCTTGATATCGCCTCCCGGCTGACAAGCCGGATACTCAATTCCGCTTTTTTCAAACACATGGAGATACATGAAAATTAAAATGAATACCTAAAATGAGAATTGCTGAAAATTAAGTCTGCTGATTCCCAGTTTTTGGGGTAGAATTGACAATCGACTTGTAACCTCTGAGATATATTTTTGACTTCACCCATTGGGTGATATCCGATTGTTTTCGAAAACCTTGTTGTACAAGGCTTTTTTATTGTTTTCAGATTTCTATCTTCCGATCAGGGGAGTCATGAACATGATATGTATGAATCGGAAAATGTTATAATTAGTGCCGAGTGCCGAGTGCCGAGTGCCGAGTGCCGAGTGCCGAGTGCCGAGTGCCGAGTGCCGAGTGCCGAGTGCCGAGTGCCGAGTGCCGAGTGCCGAGTGCCGAGTGCCGAGTGCCGAGTGCCGAGTGCCGAGTGCCGAGTGCCGAGTGCCGAGTGCCGAGTGCCGAGTGCCGAGTGCCGAGTGCCGAGTGCCGAGTGCCGAGTGCCGAGTGCCGAGTGCCGAGTGCCGAGGCCATGACTGCGCCTCGGCAGCGAGAGCAACGCCGCCCACCATCGCCGCCCCTGACCGCCTGCCGTCCCGCCGGGACGGCGGTTCCTCTCCTTGTACATATGCCGCATCCGCCGCCGTCCAGCGGGTTCCGCGTGTCGCGCGGCGCTCGCTTATCGGCTCTGCCCGCGCGCTGGTTGCCGCGGCGTTGCTCACGCTCACTGGCGCGCTCGTCCTCCCCGCCACGGCCCAGGCCGACGTGCTGGTCAGCAATATGGGGCAACTCCAATATATTACGGCGCCTCTTGGTGACAGCCTCGCGTACGGCCAGACCTTCACGGTCGGCGCTGATGGTGGCAACTACACGCTGAGCTCGATCGAGACCACGATCACGAACGGTGCTATTTCGTCGGCGGACATGGGTTTACTGACTGTCGCCATCTGGTCTACCCATGCGTCGGGGACGAACGCAGGGCGCCCGGATAGTCCGCTTTACACGCTGACCAAGCCGGCGAGCATCGCACAACATGCGAGCCTGGAGAGGTTTGACGCCCCCGCAAACTCAACGCTGGAGGCGTGCAAGACGTATGCCGTGGTCATCATCTACACCAAGTCGATCGCCAATAACTTCGACAAACCCTCCTGGCGGTGGGCGGCGACCACTGGTGAAGATGCGAACCCGGCGTCCGGTTGGTCTATCGGCGATACGGGACACATCCGTTTGGCTGGGTCTACAAGCTGGTCCGCCAGTTCGCGGGATGTTAACAAGACGCTCGTTATCCGCGTCAACGGCAGTGCGCTGGGCACGGGCGTGACGCTGAGCCCGACCTTCGCGTCGGGCTCGGTCACCTACACGGCGTCGGTCGCCAACAGCGTCGACGAGGTGATGGTGACGCCGACGACGAACCACGCCAGCGCGACGGTCAAATATTACGACGCGATCGATGCGGAGATCGCGGACGCGGACACCAATGCGGCCGACCACCAGGTGGCGCTGGCGGTGGGCGCGAACACGATCGTGGTGGGGGTGACGGCCGAGGACGGCAGCACCTCGCAGGACTACACGGTGACCGTGACGCGGGCGGCGGCGGACAAGACCGTGGTACTACCCCGATAATGTAGAGACACATTACTAATAGAGTAATGCAAAGATTTGGAGGAAAATCGAAGATGAGTCAAGGGAACTATTCCGAGGAAATTAAGGAACATATATTATCGGAGCATGAAGCTGGGGTATCGGTGCGAGAGTTAGCCCGCAGATACGAGCCGTCGGCGACGACGATTCAAAATTGGAAACGTCAAGCCAAGGCGAAGGCGAGTGAATCGGAGCCAGGTGAGAGTGAAGTGGCGCAGTTGCGTCGCTTACAGCGTCGCAATCAGGAGTTAGAGCAGGAGAATGCGTTCTTAAAAAAAGCGGCAGCCTGGTTTGCCGCCGACAGCGGGATCCAGCGTGGTGGAACCGGGCGTACGAATTAGTCGAAGCGGAGAGGAAGAACTTTACGATCCGTTTGATGTGTCGGGTATTAGAGATTTCAGAATCAGGTTATTATGCGTGGCGAAACCGTAAGCCGAGTCCGCGTACGCAAGCCAATGAAAAGTTATTGGCGGCGATTCGTGGTGTATTGGTCGAAAGTGGTTGGACTTATGGTGCACCCCGCATTGCTGCGCAGTTGTGTAAGAGTGGGGTCGAAGTGAGTGTAAATCGAGTCGCTCGATTGATGCAAAAGGCGAGATTATCGGCGTGTGTAGCTCGAATTTTTGTGCGTACCCCCCGTTGCTCGGGTCGCGCGCACGGTATAGTAGACCGAGTGAATCGTGAATTTAACGTATCCGAGCTGGATCAGTTGTGGGTGGCGGATGCGACTTATCTGCATACGTTAGACGGTGTGTTGTATTTGGCGGTGGTGCAGGACGCTTGTAGCCGACGGATTTTGGGCTGGTCGATGAAAACCTGCCAGGACGTCGGTTTGATGAGTGAGGCCTTGCAGATGGCACTTCGAGGTCGGAGTTGCGAAGGCGTGATTCACCATTCGGACCAAGGAGTACAATACAGTTCGAAGGCCTTTCAAGCCTTGTGTCGAGTGCATGGGATCAAGCAGTCGATGGGCAGTGTCGGTGATTGTTATGACAATGCGCAAGCCGAATCATGGTTTGCCACATTGAAGCGGGAATGCGTTTTGAAAACGTATCGTTTAAAGTCAGCGAAGGAACTAAGACAGCAAGTGATTCGGTATATCGAGTCTTGGTATAACCCCCGACGATTGCATACGAGTCTGGGTAATAGGAGTCCAGTCGAGTATGAAGCGCAGCTGAAAAAAGCGCAACCAGAGGTTACCAGCGCCCTTAAGGGCGCTGGTAACCTCTCAAATCCTAACGTCTCTACCAAATTGGGGTAAGACTACCGTGACGGTTTCGGGCACCGTGTCGGCGACCAGCGTGAGCGGGCGGGACGTGACGGTGGACTACGCGACGTCGGTGGCGACCGGAGACGACGCCGCGCGGCTGCGTTTCTTCGAGGAAAGAGACAAATGAACGGTCGAAGGGGGATAGCCGGGTGCGGCGTGCGACGGGATGCGGTCGCTAAAGCGGAGTGCGGAGCGCCCACCGCCATAACTGCACCGCGCGCGCGCGGCTGTTCGCGGCGGCGCTGCTCGCGCTCTCCGCCGCGCTCGCGCTCCCCGCCGCAGCCCAGACGATGACCGACCCGGTCTGGTCCGCGACCATGACGGCGGGTGACACTCAGGTGGGGCACGGCTACGACGCGACCGACACGCCCGACACGCCCGCGATCGGGGCGCTCGACGACGACGATTTCGATTACGAGTCCTTGCCCTATAGGGTCCTTGCCATCGACGTGACGCCGAATGTCGTCAGATTCGCCGTCGCGCCGGGCGGACAACTTGCGAATAAACCCCTGACGCTGGAGTTCGGCGGGCACGCGCTCGCATTCTCGGATCTAATCTCTGCCATCAGCGTCGGCGTGAACTTTTATTGGCTCGTTCCGGCCGCACTGGACGATCTGGAGACCGAGTTTCCGGTCGGGAGCACGGCGACGGTGTGCCTGCGCACGGCGACGCAGGTGTGTCCGACGGGGAGCATCGTGACGCCCCCGGCGGCGGGCGTGTCGGTGTCGAAGGCGGCGCTGACCGTGACCGAACAGGACACGACCGGGGACAGCTACACGGTGGTGCTCGACACCGAGCCGACGCACGATGTCACGGTGACGGTCGACGGGCACTCGGGCACGGATGTGAGCCTGAGCGCGTCCACCCTGACCTTCACCCCCTCGAACTGGGACCGGGCCCAGACGGTGACGGTGACGGCGCTCAACGATGACGACACGGCCGACGACGCGGTCACGCTGACCCACACCGCGACGAGCACGGACGACAACTACAGCGGCATCACGATCGCCGGCGTGTCGGTGACGGTGACCGACAACGACACCACGACGCCGACCGTGACCCTGGTGCTGTCGGCCGCTTCGATCGGCGAGGACGGCGGCGTCAGCACGGTGTCGGCGACGGTGTCGCCGGCCTCGGCGGCGGTGTCGTTGTCGGTCACCGTCACCGACACGCCGGCGATCGTGATGCCGCTGTAGTTGTCGTCCGTGCTCGTCGCGGTGTGGGTCAGCGTGACCGCGTCGTCGGCCGTGTCGTCATCGTTGAGCGCCGTCACCGTCACCGTCTGGGCCCGGTCCCAGTTCGAGGGGGTGAAGGTCAGGGTGGACGCGCTCAGGCTCACATCCGTGCCCGAGTGCCCGTCGACCGTCACCGTGACATCGTGCGTCGGCTCGGTGTCGAGCACCACCGTGTAGCTGTCCCCGGTCGTGTCCTGTTCGGTCACGGTCAGCGCCGCCTTCGACACCGACACGCCCGCCGCGTCGTCGTCCTCGAGGGTCAGCGTCCGGTTCGCCGGCACGGTCACGCTGGTCGCCGACACGGTGCCCGAGACCGTCACGGTCTTGTCCGTCGCGTCCACATCGTTGTCCACGCCCGTGATCGTCACCGAGCCCGTGCTCGCGGTCGCGTTCTCGGCGAAGCTCAGCACCCGGTTCGCGCTCAGGCGGAAATCGGCGGCCACCGCCGGCGACACCGCCGCCGCCACCACCGTCACCGTGAAGGCCGCCGCCGAGGCCGGCGACACCGTCGCCGACACCGTGCTGACGCCGCCGTCCTCGCCGATCGAAGCGGCCGACAGCACCAGGGTCACGGTCGGCGTCGTGGTGTCGTTGTCGGTCACCGTCACCGACACGCCGGCGATCGTGATGCCGCTGTAGTTGTCGTCCGTGCTCGTCGCGGTGTGGGTCAGCGTGACCGCGTCGTCGGCCGTGTCGTCATCGTTGAGCGCCGTCACCGTCACCGTCTGGGCCCGGTCCCAGTTCGAGGGGGTGAAGGTCAGGGTGGACGCGCTCAGGCTCACATCCGTGCCCGAGTGCCCGTCGACCGTCACCGTGACATCGTGCGTCGGCTCGGTGTCGAGCACCACCGTGTAGCTGTCCCCGGTCGTGTCCTGTTCGGTCACGGTCAGCGCCGCCTTCGACACCGACACGCCCGCCGCGTCGTCGTCCTCGAGGGTCAGCGTCCGGTTCGCCGGCACGGTCACGCTGGTCGCCGACACGGTGCCCGAGACCGTCACCGTCTTGTCCGTCGCGTCCACATCGTTGTCCACGCCCGTGATCGTCACCGAGCCCGTGCTCGCGGTCGCGTTCTCGGCGAAGCTCAGCACCCGGTTCGCGCTCAGGCGGAAATCGGCGGCCACCGCCGGCGACACCGCCGCCGCCACCACCGTCACCGTGAAGGCCGCCGCCGAGGCCGGCGACACCGTCGCCGACACCGTGCTGACGCCGCCGTCCTCGCCGATCGAAGCGGCCGACAGCACCAGGGTCACGGTCGGCGTCGTGGTGTCGTTGTCGGTCACCGTCACCGACACGCCGGCGATCGTGATGCCGCTGTAGTTGTCGTCCGTGCTCGTCGCGGTGTGGGTCAGCGTGACCGCGTCGTCGGCCGTGTCGTCATCGTTGAGCGCCGTCACCGTCACCGTCTGGGCCCGGTCCCAGTTCGAGGGGGTGAAGGTCAGGGTGGACGCGCTCAGGCTCACATCCGTGCCCGAGTGCCCGTCGACCGTCACCGTGACATCGTGCGTCGGCTCGGTGTCGAGCACCACCGTGTAGCTGTCCCCGGTCGTGTCCTGTTCGGTCACGGTCAGCGCCGCCTTCGACACCGACACGCCCGCCGCGTCGTCGTCCTCGAGGGTCAGCGTCCGGTTCGCCGGCACGGTCACGCTGGTCGCCGACACGGTGCCCGAGACCGTCACCGTCTTGTCCGTCGCGTCCACATCGTTGTCCACGCCCGTGATCGTCACCGAGCCCGTGCTCGCGGTCGCGTTCTCGGCGAAGCTCAGCACCCGGTTCGCGCTCAGGCGGAAATCGGCGGCCACCGCCGGCGACACCGCCGCCGCCACCACCGTCACCGTGAAGGCCGCCGCCGAGGCCGGCGACACCGTCGCCGACACCGTGCTGACGCCGCCGTCCTCGCCGATCGAAGCGGCCGACAGCACCAGGGTCACGGTCGGCGTCGTGGTGTCGTTGTCGGTCACCGTCACCGACACGCCGGCGATCGTGATGCCGCTGTAGTTGTCGTCCGTGCTCGTCGCGGTGTGGGTCAGCGTGACCGCGTCGTCGGCCGTGTCGTCATCGTTGAGCGCCGTCACCGTCACCGTCTGGGCCCGGTCCCAGTTCGAGGGGGTGAAGGTCAGGGTGGACGCGCTCAGGCTCACATCCGTGCCCGAGTGCCCGTCGACCGTCACCGTGACATCGTGCGTCGGCTCGGTGTCGAGCACCACCGTGTAGCTGTCCCCGGTCGTGTCCTGTTCGGTCACGGTCAGCGCCGCCTTCGACACCGACACGCCCGCCGCGTCGTCGTCCTCGAGGGTCAGCGTCCGGTTCGCCGGCACGGTCACGCTGGTCGCCGACACGGTGCCCGAGACCGTCACGGTCTTGTCCGTCGCGTCCACATCGTTGTCCACGCCCGTGATCGTCACCGAGCCCGTGCTCGCGGTCGCGTTCTCGGCGAAGCTCAGCACCCGGTTCGCGCTCAGGCGGAAATCGGCGGCCACCGCCGGCGACACCGCCGCCGCCACCACCGTCACCGTGAAGGCCGCCGCCGAGGCCGGCGACACCGTCGCCGACACCGTGCTGACGCCGCCGTCCTCGCCGATCGAAGCGGCCGACAGCACCAGGGTCACGGTCGGCGTCGTGGTGTCGTTGTCGGTCACCGTCACCGACACGCCGGCGATCGTGATGCCGCTGTAGTTGTCGTCCGTGCTCGTCGCGGTGTGGGTCAGCGTGACCGCGTCGTCGGCCGTGTCGTCATCGTTGAGCGCCGTCACCGTCACCGTCTGGGCCCGGTCCCAGTTCGAGGGGGTGAAGGTCAGGGTGGACGCGCTCAGGCTCACATCCGTGCCCGAGTGCCCGTCGACCGTCACCGTGACATCGTGCGTCGGCTCGGTGTCGAGCACCACCGTGTAGCTGTCCCCGGTCGTGTCCTGTTCGGTCACGGTCAGCGCCGCCTTCGACACCGACACGCCCGCCGCGTCGTCGTCCTCGAGGGTCAGCGTCCGGTTCGCCGGCACGGTCACGCTGGTCGCCGACACGGTGCCCGAGACCGTCACCGTCTTGTCCGTCGCGTCCACATCGTTGTCCACGCCCGTGATCGTCACCGAGCCCGTGCTCGCGGTCGCGTTCTCGGCGAAGCTCAGCACCCGGTTCGCGCTCAGGCGGAAATCGGCGGCCACCGCCGGCGACACCGCCGCCGCCACCACCGTCACCGTGAAGGCCGCCGCCGAGGCCGGCGACACCGTCGCCGACACCGTGCTGACGCCGCCGTCCTCGCCGATCGAAGCGGCCGACAGCACCAGGGTCACGGTCGGCGTCGTGGTGTCGTTGTCGGTCACCGTCACCGACACGCCGGCGATCGTGATGCCGCTGTAGTTGTCGTCCGTGCTCGTCGCGGTGTGGGTCAGCGTGACCGCGTCGTCGGCCGTGTCGTCATCGTTGAGCGCCGTCACCGTCACCGTCTGGGCCCGGTCCCAGTTCGAGGGGGTGAAGGTCAGGGTGGACGCGCTCAGGCTCACATCCGTGCCCGAGTGCCCGTCGACCGTCACCGTGACATCGTGCGTCGGCTCGGTGTCGAGCACCACCGTGTAGCTGTCCCCGGTCGTGTCCTGTTCGGTCACGGTCAGCGCCGCCTTCGACACCGACACGCCCGCCGCGTCGTCGTCCTCGAGGGTCAGCGTCCGGTTCGCCGGCACGGTCACGCTGGTCGCCGACACGGTGCCCGAGACCGTCACCGTCTTGTCCGTCGCGTCCACATCGTTGTCCACGCCCGTGATCGTCACCGAGCCCGTGCTCGCGGTCGCGTTCTCGGCGAAGCTCAGCACCCGGTTCGCGCTCAGGCGGAAATCGGCGGCCACCGCCGGCGACACCGCCGCCGCCACCACCGTCACCGTGAAGGCCGCCGCCGAGGCCGGCGACACCGTCGCCGACACCGTGCTGACGCCGCCGTCCTCGCCGATCGAAGCGGCCGACAGCACCAGGGTCACGGTCGGCGTCGTGGTGTCGTTGTCGGTCACCGTCACCGACACGCCGGCGATCGTGATGCCGCTGTAGTTGTCGTCCGTGCTCGTCGCGGTGTGGGTCAGCGTGACCGCGTCGTCGGCCGTGTCGTCATCGTTGAGCGCCGTCACCGTCACCGTCTGGGCCCGGTCCCAGTTCGAGGGGGTGAAGGTCAGGGTGGACGCGCTCAGGCTCACATCCGTGCCCGAGTGCCCGTCGACCGTCACCGTGACATCGTGCGTCGGCTCGGTGTCGAGCACCACCGTGTAGCTGTCCCCGGTCGTGTCCTGTTCGGTCACGGTCAGCGCCGCCTTCGACACCGACACGCCCGCCGCGTCGTCGTCCTCGAGGGTCAGCGTCCGGTTCGCCGGCACGGTCACGCTGGTCGCCGACACGGTGCCCGAGACCGTCACCGTCTTGTCCGTCGCGTCCACATCGTTGTCCACGCCCGTGATCGTCACCGAGCCCGTGCTCGCGGTCGCGTTCTCGGCGAAGCTCAGCACCCGGTTCGCGCTCAGGCGGAAATCGGCGGCCACCGCCGGCGACACCGCCGCCGCCACCACCGTCACCGTGAAGGCCGCCGCCGAGGCCGGCGACACCGTCGCCGACACCGTGCTGACGCCGCCGTCCTCGCCGATCGAAGCGGCCGACAGCA
This sequence comes from Arenicellales bacterium, assembly GCA_965219265.1. GTDB lineage: Bacteria > Pseudomonadota > Gammaproteobacteria > Arenicellales > JAJDZL01 > JAJDZL01. Next base: position 858,577 of record OZ244730.1, on the reverse strand, counting down.
CCAGGGTCACGGTCGGCGTCGTGGTGTCGTTGTCGGTCACCGTCACCGACACGCCGGCGATCGTGATGCCGCTGTAGTTGTCGTCCGTGCTCGTCGCGGTGTGGGTCAGCGTGACCGCGTCGTCGGCCGTGTCGTCATCGTTGAGCGCCGTCACCGTCACCGTCTGGGCCCGGTCCCAGTTCGAGGGGGTGAAGGTCAGGGTGGACGCGCTCAGGCTCACATCCGTGCCCGAGTGCCCGTCGACCGTCACCGTGACATCGTGCGTCGGCTCGGTGTCGAGCACCACCGTGTAGCTGTCCCCGGTCGTGTCCTGTTCGGTCACGGTCAGCGCCGCCTTCGACACCGACACGCCCGCCGCGTCGTCGTCCTCGAGGGTCAGCGTCCGGTTCGCCGGCACGGTCACGCTGGTCGCCGACACGGTGCCCGAGACCGTCACCGTCTTGTCCGTCGCGTCCACATCGTTGTCCACGCCCGTGATCGTCACCGAGCCCGTGCTCGCGGTCGCGTTCTCGGCGAAGCTCAGCACCCGGTTCGCGCTCAGGCGGAAATCGGCGGCCACCGCCGGCGACACCGCCGCCGCCACCACCGTCACCGTGAAGGCCGCCGCCGAGGCCGGCGACACCGTCGCCGACACCGTGCTGACGCCGCCGTCCTCGCCGATCGAAGCGGCCGACAGCACCAGGGTCACGGTCGGCGTCGTGGTGTCGTTGTCGGTCACCGTCACCGACACGCCGGCGATCGTGATGCCGCTGTAGTTGTCGTCCGTGCTCGTCGCGGTGTGGGTCAGCGTGACCGCGTCGTCGGCCGTGTCGTCATCGTTGAGCGCCGTCACCGTCACCGTCTGGGCCCGGTCCCAGTTCGAGGGGGTGAAGGTCAGGGTGGACGCGCTCAGGCTCACATCCGTGCCCGAGTGCCCGTCGACCGTCACCGTGACATCGTGCGTCGGCTCGGTGTCGAGCACCACCGTGTAGCTGTCCCCGGTCGTGTCCTGTTCGGTCACGGTCAGCGCCGCCTTCGACACCGACACGCCCGCCGCGTCGTCGTCCTCGAGGGTCAGCGTCCGGTTCGCCGGCACGGTCACGCTGGTCGCCGACACGGTGCCCGAGACCGTCACCGTCTTGTCCGTCGCGTCCACATCGTTGTCCACGCCCGTGATCGTCACCGAGCCCGTGCTCGCGGTCGCGTTCTCGGCGAAGCTCAGCACCCGGTTCGCGCTCAGGCGGAAATCGGCGGCCACCGCCGGCGACACCGCCGCCGCCACCACCGTCACCGTGAAGGCCGCCGCCGAGGCCGGCGACACCGTCGCCGACACCGTGCTGACGCCGCCGTCCTCGCCGATCGAAGCGGCCGACAGCACCAGGGTCACGGTCGGCGTCGTGGTGTCGTTGTCGGTCACCGTCACCGACACGCCGGCGATCGTGATGCCGCTGTAGTTGTCGTCCGTGCTCGTCGCGGTGTGGGTCAGCGTGACCGCGTCGTCGGCCGTGTCGTCATCGTTGAGCGCCGTCACCGTCACCGTCTGGGCCCGGTCCCAGTTCGAGGGGGTGAAGGTCAGGGTGGACGCGCTCAGGCTCACATCCGTGCCCGAGTGCCCGTCGACCGTCACCGTGACATCGTGCGTCGGCTCGGTGTCGAGCACCACCGTGTAGCTGTCCCCGGTCGTGTCCTGTTCGGTCACGGTCAGCGCCGCCTTCGACACCGACACGCCCGCCGCGTCGTCGTCCTCGAGGGTCAGCGTCCGGTTCGCCGGCACGGTCACGCTGGTCGCCGACACGGCGGCGGCGGTGTCGCCGGCGGTGGCCGCCGATTTCCGCCTGAGCGCGAACCGGGTGCTGAGCTTCGCCGAGAACGCGACCGCGAGCACGGGCTCGGTGACGATCACGGGCGTGGACAACGATGTGGACGCGACGGACAAGACGGTGACGGTCTCGGGCACCGTGTCGGCGACCAGCGTGACCGTGCCGGCGAACCGGACGCTGACCCTCGAGGACGACGACGCGGCGGGCGTGTCGGTGTCGAAGGCGGCGCTGACCGTGACCGAACAGGACACGACCGGGGACAGCTACACGGTGGTGCTCGACACCGAGCCGACGCACGATGTCACGGTGACGGTCGACGGGCACTCGGGCACGGATGTGAGCCTGAGCGCGTCCACCCTGACCTTCACCCCCTCGAACTGGGACCGGGCCCAGACGGTGACGGTGACGGCGCTCAACGATGACGACACGGCCGACGACGCGGTCACGCTGACCCACACCGCGACGAGCACGGACGACAACTACAGCGGCATCACGATCGCCGGCGTGTCGGTGACGGTGACCGACAACGACACCACGACGCCGACCGTGACCCTGGTGCTGTCGGCCGCTTCGATCGGCGAGGACGGCGGCGTCAGCACGGTGTCGGCGACGGTGTCGCCGGCCTCGGCGGCGGCCTTCACGGTGACGGTGGTGGCGGCGGCGGTGTCGCCGGCGGTGGCCGCCGATTTCCGCCTGAGCGCGAACCGGGTGCTGAGCTTCGCCGAGAACGCGACCGCGAGCACGGGCTCGGTGACGATCACGGGCGTGGACAACGATGTGGACGCGACGGACAAGACCGTGACGGTCTCGGGCACCGTGTCGGCGACCAGCGTGACCGTGCCGGCGAACCGGACGCTGACCCTCGAGGACGACGACGCGGCGGGCGTGTCGGTGTCGAAGGCGGCGCTGACCGTGACCGAACAGGACACGACCGGGGACAGCTACACGGTGGTGCTCGACACCGAGCCGACGCACGATGTCACGGTGACGGTCGACGGGCACGCGGGCACGGATGTGAGCCTGAGCGCGTCCACCCTGACCTTCACCCCCTCGAACTGGGACCGGGCCCAGACGGTGACGGTGACGGCGCTCAACGATGACGACACGGCCGACGACGCGGTCACGCTGACCCACACCGCGACGAGCACGGACGACAACTACAGCGGCATCACGATCGCCGGCGTGTCGGTGACGGTGACCGACAACGACACCACGACGCCGACCGTGACCCTGGTGCTGTCGGCCGCTTCGATCGGCGAGGACGGCGGCGTCAGCACGGTGTCGGCGACGGTGTCGCCGGCCTCGGCGGCGGCCTTCACGGTGACGGTGGTGGCGGCGGCGGTGTCGCCGGCGGTGGCCGCCGATTTCCGCCTGAGCGCGAACCGGGTGCTGAGCTTCGCCGAGAACGCGACCGCGAGCACGGGCTCGGTGACGATCACGGGCGTGGACAACGATGTGGACGCGACGGACAAGACCGTGACGGTCTCGGGCACCGTGTCGGCGACCAGCGTGACCGTGCCGGCGAACCGGACGCTGACCCTCGAGGACGACGACGTGGCGGGCGTGTCGGTGTCGAAGGCGGCGCTGACCGTGACCGAACAGGACACGACCGGGGACAGCTACACGGTGGTGCTCGACACCGAGCCGACGCACGATGTCACGGTGACGGTCGACGGGCACTCGGGCACGGATGTGAGCCTGAGCGCGTCCACCCTGACCTTCACCCCCTCGAACTGGGACCGGGCCCAGACGGTGACGGTGACGGCGCTCAACGATGACGACACGGCCGACGACGCGGTCACGCTGACCCACACCGCGACGAGCACGGACGACAACTACAGCGGCATCACGATCGCCGGCGTGTCGGTGACGGTGACCGACAACGACACCACGACGCCGACCGTGACCCTGGTGCTGTCGGCCGCTTCGATCGGCGAGGACGGCGGCGTCAGCACGGTGTCGGCGACGGTGTCGCCGGCCTCGGCGGCGGCCTTCACGGTGACGGTGGCGGCGGCGGCGGTGTCGCCGGCGGTGGCCGCCGATTTCCGCCTGAGCGCGAACCAGGTGCTGAGCTTCGCCGAGAACGCGACCGCGAGCACGGGCTCGGTGACGATCACGGGCGTGGACAACGATGTGGACGCGACGGACAAGACCGTGACGGTCTCGGGCACCGTGTCGGCGACCAGCGTGACCGTGCCGGCGACCCGGACGCTGACCCTCGAGGACGACGACGCGGCGGGCGTGTCGGTGTCGAAGGCGGCGCTGACCGTGACCGAACAGGACACGACCGGGGACAGCTACACGGTGGTGCTCGACACCGAGCCGACGCACGATGTCACGGTGACGGTCGGCGGGCACTCGGGCACGGATGTGAGCCTGAGCGCGTCCACCCTGACCTTCACCCCCTCGAACTGGGACCGGACCCAGACGGTGACGGTGACGGCGCTCAACGATGACGACACGGCCAACGACGCGGTCACGCTGACCCACACCGCGACGAGCACGGACGGCAACTACAGCGGCATCGCGATCGCCGGCGTGTCGGTGACGGTGACCGACAACGACACCACGACGCCGACCGTGACCCTGGTGCTGTCGGCCGCTTCGATCGGCGAGAACGGCGGCGTCAGCACGGTGACGGCGACGGTGTCGCCGGCCTCGGCGGCGGCCTTCACGATGACGGTGGCGGCGGCGGCGGTATCGCCGGCGGTGGCCGCCGATTTCCGCCTGAGCGCGAACCAGGTGCTGAGCTTCGCCGAGAACGCGACCGCGAGCACGGGCTCGGTGACGATCACGGGCGTGGACAACGATGTGGACGCGACGGACAAGACCGTGACGGTCTCGGGCACCGTGTCGGCGACCAGCGTGACCGTGCCGGCGAACCGGACGCTGACCCTCGAGGACGACGACGCGGCGGGCGTGTCGGTGTCGAAGGCGGCGCTGACCGTGACCGAACAGGACACGACCGGGGACAGCTACACGGTGGTGCTCGACACCGAGCCGACGCACGATGTCACGGTGACGGTCGACGGGCACTCGGGCACGGATGTGAGCCTGAGCGCGTCCACCCTGACCTTCACCCCCTCGAACTGGGACCGGACCCAGACGGTGACGGTGACGGCGCTCAACGATGACGACACGGCCAACGACGCGGTCACGCTGACCCACACCGCGACGAGCACGGACGGCAACTACAGCGGCATCGCGATCGCCGGCGTGTCGGTGACGGTGACCGACAACGACACCACGACGCCGACCGTGACCCTGGTGCTGTCGGACGGTTCGATCGGCGAGAACGGCGGCATCAGCACGGTGACGGCGACGGTGTCGCCGGCCTCGGCGGCGGCCTTCACGATGACGGTGGCGGCGGCGGCGGTATCGCCGGCGGTGGCCGCCGATTTCCGCCTGAGCGCGAACCAGGTGCTGAGCTTCGCCGAGAACGCGACCGCGAGCACGGGCTCGGTGACGATCACGGGCGTGGACAACGATGTGGACGCGACGGACAAGACCGTGACGGTCTCGGGCACCGTGTCGGCGACCAGCGTGACCGTGCCGGCGAACCGGACGCTGACCCTCGAGGACGACGACGCGGCGGGCGTGTCGGTGTCGAAGGCGGCGCTGACCGTGACCGAACAGGACACGACCGGGGACAGCTACACGGTGGTGCTCGACACCGAGCCGACGCACGATGTCACGGTGACGGTCGGCGGGCACTCGGGCACGGATGTGAGCCTGAGCGCGTCCACCCTGACCTTCACCCCCTCGAACTGGGACCGGACCCAGACGGTGACGGTGACGGCGCTCAACGATGACGACACGGCCAACGACGCGGTCACGCTGACCCACACCGCGACGAGCACGGACGGCAACTACAGCGGCATCGCGATCGCCGGCGTGGCGGTGACGGTGACCGACAACGACACCATGACGCCGACCGTGACCCTGGTGCTGTCGGACGCTTCGATCGGCGAGAACGGCGGCGTCAGCACGGTGACGGCGACGGTGTCGCCCGCCTCGCCCGTGGCCTTCACGGTGGAGATCTCGGCGAGCCCGGTGGCGCCGGCGACCGACGACGACTTCGAGCTGAGCACGAACCGGACGCTGAGCTTCGCAGCGAACGCGACCGGGAGCACCGGGACGGTGAGGATCAGTCCGGTTAGCGACGAAGACCCCGAGCCGAACGACGTGGTGACGGTGTCCGGCGTCGTGTCGAACCCGGCCATACCGAACCCGGACGACGTGAGGCTGACCATCCTGAACGACGATGGGGACCTTCCCCAAGACATCGCGATCGACGCGCCGGCGGCCGTGGACGAGGGCGCGGGGACGGCGAATGTGACCGTGACGCTCACGACCCGGCAGAACACCGCGCCGGTGATCGACGCGCAACTGTTCTATCGGCCGCGCCCGGAAACGGCAACGCACGGCGACGACTACACCAGGCCGCAGGGTCCGGGCAACCGGATCGCCATCGTGCCGGTCTCGGAGTTCTCGGCCAACGCCGACGGCACGGCCTGGGTGGCGCGGCACTCCTTCGAGATCGGCATCGTCGACGACGGAGAAGCCGAGCGGGACGAAACCATCGTGTTCGAAATCTACAGCAACAGCGACAACAGCGGGACCAAGCAGACCATCCGCATCCGCGACAACGACACCCCCGTGATGCGGAACGTGAGGGTAGTCAACGGACCGGGCGCGGCCGGGATGTGGAGCGCCGGGGAGCAGGTCGAGCTGGAGGTCCGCTACACCTTGCCGGTGGCGGTGGAACAACCGTCCAGTTATGTCGAGTGCTGGTCCTACAACGCCGATGGCACGTGTAAGCCGCCGGGTCCGTACGTGGCGATGGTATTCCGTTCCGACGCGCGGCCGGGGTACGGCGAAGTGCTGGGGGTGGCGCTGGCGCGGTACGTGAGCGGCTCGAGGACGGCCACGCTGAGGTTCGCCTACACGGTGGGCACGGCCGAGGCCGGCGCGCGGGGCGTGGAGGTGGTGGACGGCAAGGTGTTGCTGCGGGGCGCGACGATCCGTCCGCTCGGGGGCGGGAACGACGTCGGGCCGGAGTTCACGCGCACGCGGGTGATGCGGGTCGATGTGCAGAAGCCGGGCGGAGGCGCCTGGACCGCGGGCGACAAGGTACGGGTGACGGTCAAATTCACGGGTCCGGGGCAGCAGAACCTGGACACGGTCAGGGTGCGCAAGACCGGGGGCACCCCGACGATCGGTCTGCGTCTGGGCGACCCGGAGAACCGGCTGCTGGCGCGCACGGCGTCGTACGAGGGGGGGTCGAATTCGAACACCTTGAGCTTCGAGTACGCGGTGACGGCCAGGGACGGGCGGATAAGCGCGGTGGAGGTGGTGGCCGACAGTCTGGCGAAGAACGGCGCCACGATCCGCAACAAAGATGGTTACGATGCGGAGTTGGATCACCTGGGCGTGGTGTGGTTTTCGTCGCTGGCGTTGCGGGTGCGCGACACGGCGGCGCCCGAGGGCGGGACGCTGCGGTTCACGATGGAGCTGGCGCAGGCGTCGAAAGCGCCGGTGACGGTGGACTACGAGACCGCGGACGGCACGGCGACGGCCGGCGAGGACTACACGGCGAAGCGCGGCACGGTGACGTTTGCGCCGGGGCACACGCGCAAGACCGTCGCGGTGCCGGTGCTGCGCGACGAGGCGGCGGAGGACACGGAGACGGTGGTGTTGCGGCTGTCGAACGTGCGCGCGGAGGGTTCGGAAGAGCCGGTGGAGGTGACGGACCCGGAGGCGGAGGGCACGATCGAGGACGGCGCGTCGGAGGGCCTGACGGCGTCGTTCGAGGGCCTGCCCGAGGCGCATGACGGGGAGAGCGCGTTCACGTTCAGGATCGCGTTCAGCGAGCGGATCGGCTGGATGAACGGCCAGCGGTTACGCGAGCACGTGGTGGCGGTGGCCGGGGGCCGGGCGACGTCGGCCGGCCGGGTGGACCGGCGCCGGGACCTGTGGCAGGTGACGGTGGAGCCGGATTCGACGGCGGACGTGACGGTGACGCTCAGCTCCGGTGCGGCCTGCCGCACCCCGGCGGCGGTCTGCACGTCGGACGGCCGGGCGCTTTCGAACACGATCTCGACGACGGTGGCGGGTCCGGACGTGGCGCCGGCGAACACGCCGGCGGAGGGCGTGCCGGCGATCGACGGTGAGGCGCGTGTCGGCGGGACGCTGACGGCCTCGACGTCGGGGATCACCGACGCGGACGGACTCGAGAACGCGACGTTTGCGTACCAATGGATCCGCGGCGGCGTGGAGATCCCCGGGGCGACCGGGTCGGACTACACGGCGGTGGACGCCGACGAGGGCGAACGGCTGCAGGTGCGCGTCGGGTTCGCGGACGACGCCGGCAACGCGGAGAGCCTGACGAGCGCGGCGACGCAGCGCGTGGCGGCGCCGCGGGCGCTGCCGAAGGTGTTGGCGGCGGACGCGCGGGCGCGGGAAGGCGAGGACGCCACGCTCGACTTCGCGGTGACGCTGAGCGCCCCGGCGCCGGGGCTGGTGACGGTGGACTACCGCACCCTGGATGCGTCGGCCAAAGCGGGCGAGGACTACGGGGCGAGGAGCGGGACGCTGAGTTTCGCGCCGGGCGAGACGGCGAAGACGGTCGCGGTGCCAGTGCTCGACGACGCGCTGGACGAGGGCACGGAGATCCTGGTGTTGAGGTTTGAGAACGTGCGCGGCGCGGTGCTCGCGGACCGCTTCGCGGTCGGGCGGATCGAGAACACCGACCCGATGCCCAAGGCGTGGCTGGCGCGCTTCGGGCGCACAGTCTCGGGGCAGGTGCTGGATGCGGTCGAGGAACGTTTACGAGCCTCGCGCACGGCCGGAGTCACGGTCAGCGTGGCCGGACAGACCATCGATTTGACGGCACAACCGAATGTGGAGTTGGAGACCGAGAACGAAACCCAGGCACGCCTGCCCGCATTGTCGGACTGGCTGCGCCAGGAGACGGATGACGCAGACCGGGCGGGGATGCAGCCTCGGACTGTGACCTTGGCCGAGTTGCTGATGGGATCGTCCTTCACGGTTGCCGGGGAGACGAACGACGGAAGTTCGGCCGCGGTCTGGGGCCGGATGGCACAGTCGAGCTTCTCCGGCCGCGAGGCCGGGCTCAGCCTCGACGGCGACGTGACAACGGGCCTGCTGGGCGCGGACTATGCACGCGGTCCCTGGACCGGCGGCGCGGTGCTGTCGCACAGCAGTGGCGAAGGCGACTATAGCGGCGAGGAGACGGGCAAGGTCAAGGCGTCGATAACGGCGATGACGCCATGGGCGGGCTACAGGGTGTCGGATCGGCTGTCGGTCTGGGCTGCGCTCGGCTATGGCACGGGCGACCTTACCTTGACGCCGAAGAACCCCCTGACACAGGAGGATCTACCGGCGAAGAAGACCGACATCGCGATGACGCTGGCCGCGGCCGGAGCTCGCGGGACATTGGTGGATGGCGACGGCCCGAAACTCGACGCGGTCGCGGATGCGCGCTGGGTCCGGACGACCTCGGAGCAAGTCACCGCGTTGGCCGAAAATGGCGGCAACCTACAAGCTACGCAAGCGAACGTCACGCGTGTGCGCCTGGGGCTTGAGGGCTCATGGGCGATGGCGCTCGACGACAAGGGGACGACCTTGACGCCGCGCTTTTCGTTCGGCGTGCGCCGTGACGGCGGCGACGCGGAGACCGGCTTCGGCGCCGATATCGGCGGCGGACTGACCTTCGCGATGCCGGCGAGCGGTCTCATGCTCTCGCTGCAAGGCCGGGGCCTCATAATCCACGAGGCGGATGGGCTCAGCGACACCGGTTACCAGGCATCGATCGGCTACGACCCGGCGCCGTCCTCGAACCTCGGCCTCTCGCTTTCGCTGCACCAGAGCTTCGGCGGCTCGGCCACCGGCGGCAAGGATGCGCTGTTCTCGCGCGAGGTGATGGACGGGCTGGCGGCCAACGGCAACGATGGCGGAAGCCAGCGCCTGGAGGGGAAAATCGGTTACGGGATGCCCGTGTTCGGCGACCGGTTCACCGGCACGCCGGAGTTCGGCTTCGCCGTCTCCAGGACGGAGCGTGCATACAGCCTCGGCTGGCGCCTGTCGCGAGAGGGCTTGGACGCTGGGACGTTCCAGTCCTCGCTCGAGGCGACGCGACGCGAGAGCGCGAACGACAACGATCCGGAGCACGGCATCGGGTTCCGGTTCACCGCGCGGTTTTAGACACTCAGGGGCTAACGCCGTGGCGCCTGCAGCGGAGTTTGCGGATGAAGCTGCCGATGAGAATCATGACGTTGGTTCGGGCTCGTTGTGGCCGCACGGTGCGCAAGATTTCCCGGACAGGATCAAACTCGGCAACGAACAGGATTGTCATTTCCGATTTGCCTGACCCATTCAGAACGTGATCGCAGGTTCGCATGCGCACTGTAAGATATCGTACGTAGACGATCCGGCGATGAGTAACCGATTGATACTTGACGGGGAGAGCAGACTTGAAGTAAAAAGAAAATCAAGAACCGAACGTGGAATTGCACCGCTGTCGGAATGTATGAAATCAAACATTCAGATAATTTCAGAATCACCGTTCACATAATTCAGAATACGCAGTAATGAAACGTGAGCCGTATTGAACCGCGAACGATGGAAGGGCATCGGCGCGCATGCTGTTGGCTTCTGGGAGACGGCAAGAAGCGGAGCGACCTACAACCCCCGGTCACCCGGCGTCATCCAGAACCCGTATAAGGCCTATGCACGGCTCCGCCGCCGAAGCCCCGTGCACCAAACCGCGATCCTCGGAAGCTGGGTGCTCGCGGCCGCGAAGGACCACGAGCGCTTCTCCAACGATCCGAGTTGGCGCGGTACGACGACGAGCGTGCTGCCGGCAGCCCCCGATGACTACAGCATCCTGCTCGTAGACCCTCCCGAGCATATGCGCCTGCGCAAGGTGGCCGCCAAGGCCTTCACCAAGGCGAGGCTCGAGGTTCTCGGCGAGACCATCGCACACACCGCGGCTGAACTCATCAAGTGCGCGGCACGACGCCGGACGGTCGACTAGATCGCCGAGGTCGCCGAGCCCCTTGCCATGCGCGTGATGCTCGCGATGATGGGGATCCCCGAGCACGACCGCAGCCGCTGGGACACACCTGGTCGCGCGAACGCGCCCGGCTACTTGAGATGATCGCCACGCGCTTGCAGCGCAAGACCGCACACCGCGCAGGCGCCGCGATCCGACGCTACTTCAAAACGCTGCTGATCGACCGGATGCAGTCGTACGAGACCGATGCGGTGAGCACGCTCGCGAGGCAAGTAGACGCGGGCGACGCGATCAGCTCGGTGGAAGCTTGTGACATGCTGAGTGTGCTGATGATCGCGGGCAACGAGACCACGACCAACCTCATCGGTAACAGTATGCGCGTGCGCCATCGCGAGCAGATGTAGCTCTTACGCGAGGAGCCGTGCCGGATTCGCGACGCGGTGAACGAGATGTTGCGCTTCGACAGTCCTGTGCAGATGGACTTCCGGATCGCGAAGTCGGATATCAACGTGCGCGGACGCACAATCCAACCCGGTGATGGCGTCATTCTGCTTACCGGATCGGTCAATCGCGACGAGGAAGCGTTCGAGCATGCTGACACCTTCAACATCACGCGCCAAGGCTCCAGGCACACATCGTTCGGACATAGCGTCCACCAGTGCATCGGTGCCAAGTTTGCACGCATGGAGGCGAGCGCCGTCTTTACCGAGGCACTCCGCACACTCGACACCATCGAGCTTGCTTCGGGCGTGCCCCGCTACCGCCGATCAACTGTCGTCCGAGGTCTCGCCGCGCTCCCCATCAGCGTCAAACGACGCTGACCTACAGCGCCCAGTGGGCGCGCTCACACGGACGGCTTGGCCGAACCTTTACTGTCTGAAGCAGAATTCAAGGGAAATGCGCCATTGCAAATTTCACCAAGAAATCCGTCGATGCCCTTGGCGCACAAGAGCGCGAGCGCATCAAACATTGTCAGTTTCGAGCGTAATTTGATATCAGTAGCAACACACAATTCGAGGGATTTGTGTGCACTTTCGAGGGCGATTACGAACAACTTGTGTTCTCCGGACTGGTCGGTGAGCGGCTGAAAATTATCAGCGACCGAACTGATCAGCGGCATGTAGATGCTGTTCCAATATTGATCACCGATCTGCGCTAGACCGCGGCACCCGTCAACCACATCGCCATATCCGTCAAGCAACTCGGCTGCGGACCGGACCTCAGGCATCACTTCATCCCCTTGCTTACAGCACTCTGCGCAACGCTCGCAGACTAGCTGTGCAGCTTGAATCAAATTTTACCGCAGTGTAGGCGAACGGCAGGTTTACGCCCTCGACACCTTTGCCCGTGAAAGACGATATCAACCACAGACACACGATCGGCAGACCAACATACGACAGAGAAGTAATGATCGTCAGAACCAGATCGTTAAAGCCCCATTGGACCAAAATTCCGGTATCGCCATACATGTAGTCGATCATGCGCTCATCAATGAACGTTGACAGTGCCCGCAGGGCCGTCGGAAATTTCATGCTGAACAGAGCGGAAATGAAGAATACCAGCAAGCCGGGTCGCAGCGTTGCGAGCGGTACAGCGATAGGCAGAGCATTGTGCGCTCCAACCACCATCAATCGATATTGCAGACCCTGTAATTCCTGCGGCAGCATCTGAACAAAGATATGCGACAAGAGAAGCAACTTCCGCCACTCCTACAAACATTCTGCTCGGATGTTTATCAGAAAGCATTCCAGCGGCTACAGTTTCAAATGAGATACCCTGCATGTCGGCAGTATTACGAATCTGTTCTCGAATCAGCTCTGTATCTATATATCCCGGACAGATAGCGTTACATGTCAAACCGTTTCTGGCATTTTCAAGCGCCACCACTTTCGTAAAACCTACGACGCCGTGCTTGGCTGCGACGTAGGCAGATTTGTTCTCACTGCCAACCAAGCCGTGTACCGAAGCTATATTTACGATGCGCCCCCAACCGTTTTCAGTCATACCGGGAATTACAGCTTTGCTAGTATGAAATACTGCTGACAAATTTACCGCTAAAACCTCCTCCCATTTTTCATCCGGGAAATTCTCTACGGGAGCAACGTGCTGTATGCCAGCGTTGTTCACGAGGATGTCGATGTGTCCGAATTTACCGGCTACGGATTCAATTCCTTCATAAATGCTGTCTGAATCTCTCAAGTCCGCCGCACAGTAAACCACTTCAACATCCAAGCGTTCTTGAATATCCAATAATAGACGCCGGATCTCCTGTGGGTCACCAAATCCGTTTAATCCTATATTGCAGCCACAGGCAGCAAGCTTATGTGCAACCGCCAAGCCAATTCCACTCGTCGAACCCGTAACCAGTGCACTCCTGCCACGCAGGTTCTTTGATTCGTCCGTCAAAACGTTCCAGTATCCATTTGTTCTATTAGCGAGCTTGCAACCTGTAACCGCTGAATTTTTCCAGATGGTCCTTTTGGCAAATCATCTACGAAAAAGATTCTGCTGGGACATCGAAATCGACCAAGCTCTAGCTTACAAAAGTCGATCAGTTCTTTTTCCGTGCATTCTCGACTCTCTTTCAGAACGACAGCCACTGCAACCACTTGCCCATACGTATCATCCGGCAACCCAAAGGCACCGGCCTCCAATACAGCATCGTGGTGATACAGAACATCATCTATTTCGCGAGGCGAAATGTTCTCACCGCCTTTGATAATCAACTCCTTGATTCGTCCAGTAACAAAAAAGTAGCCATCCTCATCTCTATAGCCGAGATCGCCTGTTCGAAACCATCCACTTTGTGTAAATGAAGATGCTGTAGCTTCCGGCGCATTGTAGTATTCAGTAATGACATTGGCACCTCTCACAACGATTTCACCAATTTCATTCGCCGGCATTTCCTCTTCTTCGCTATTGAGAATTGTTACCTCATTGCCATATGGCATGCCTACGGAACCAGGTATTCTGATCTCCGGAGGCATTGGATTCGATAGAATCGGGGCTGCGGTTTCTGTCAATCCCATTGTTTCAAGCATCGGAATTCCGAAAGTATTTTCAAAATCGCTATGCATTCCTGCCGGCATGGCCGAAGATGCGGAACGAGCAAATCTTAATTTGCGAAATTCGCTGGTACTGACTACAAAGTCATTTTCGTGAGCATCATCAAGCAAATATTTCGCGATGGTAGGTACGACGCTTAGCCAACTACACTCGTATTCATTTACATGCTCCCAAAATTTCGTTATGCTGAATTTTCGAGGCATGATGACGCTGGAACTGCTGACGATGGGAGCCATCCCAGTTACGACTTGTCCGTTGATGTGGTAAAGCGGCAATATGCAATAAGCGACATCTTTGTCGGATAGCCTATGTGCAAGCTTTACGTTCATTCCTCCTGCGACCAGGTTTCCATGAGTCAAAACAGCACCTTTGGGCAATCCGACCGTACCCGATGTGTGAAGAATCATGGCAGGAGAATCCACTGTAATCGGAAGTTGCGGAGTTCTCGAACCTTGTACACTGACATCCGCAAATTGAAATCCACTGTCCATGTCGACACTGACAACTTGAACATCCGTAGATAATTCGGACATGATTTCTGACAGTAATGATCGATAATTTTCACCGACGAAGATGATGTCAATGTCCGCATTCTTGATTGCGAATTGCAAGTTTTTTTTGCTGGCAACAGCATTCAGCGGAACGATTACATGACCCGAATACATGGCCCCCATCACTACAATCGTTGTCCAACAGCCGTTATCCATCAAAAATCCAACATGAGCCGAATTCAGGAAGCCAGCCGATCGTAGCTGTGCACCAAACCACCGACAACTGTCCCGAAATTCACTGAAATTAATCGTAAGATTCGAATCTGGATCCGTCAGATACGGACGATCCGAACATTCAATGGCACTGCGATCGATCAACGATCGAACTGTATCAGACAATTGCCGATCCTCAGTTGTAGTGATCAGGGTGATAGCTGCGAAGGAAATCTCCGAACAGGCTTTCCTCGCTCGGCTTGTCTTCTGGAATTTCTGTGGATAGATGTGTAATATTGATGAAGTGACGGTAATTCAGATTCTCACTGATGCTGTTGCCTCCCCAGGTGCCGCAACCCATACTGAGGGTAAAGTTGAGACCACTCGTGAATCCGCCACCATTTCCAAATGTATGGGCTTGATTGGCTAGAACACGGACAACATCGAGTTCCTCAGCCATCCGCTGCGCTTTTTGATGATCCATTGTATGTATTCCACAGGAATGGCCTGCTCCCTGATAATTCAGGATTTGCTTAACCTTGCTGACTGCATCGTCAAAGTTCTTAGCTCGATAGGCAGTCAGTACTACCGAGAGCTTTTCTCCAGACAAAGGAAAATCAGGTCCAATGCCTGATTCCTCAACAATGATGAACTTCGTCTCCTTTGGTGGCGCGTCCAACGCAAAATGATCGACCAGCACCTCAGCATCCTTGGCGATCAAATCGCGACTCAGGCTTCCGGGCGAGCTCCAAAGAGAATTCACAATACGTGCTTTCTCTTCCGCTGTTGCAAGATAG
This sequence comes from Arenicellales bacterium, assembly GCA_965219265.1. GTDB lineage: Bacteria > Pseudomonadota > Gammaproteobacteria > Arenicellales > JAJDZL01 > JAJDZL01. The sequence goes on along the minus strand of OZ244730.1, from coordinate 843,174 downwards.
CCACCGCTGCGACTGAATGCGCGGATCATGTCTTCATATACTGAATCCAGAATAATGACCGAGTTCTCGGATGAGCACGAAGTACCGTTGTCGAATGTTTTGGACATTTGAATGAGCTTCGCAGCGCGCTCCAAGTCCGCAGAATCATCAATGATCACAGGCACATTACCGACTCCAACCCCGATGGCTGGTGTGCCGCTGGAGTACGCCCCGCGTACATTGTTCTGCGACCCAGTAACAACAACCAGATCAACCGCTTGCATTAATTCTTCCGTAATTGCCCGATTCACCGGTGCTGGCAGAATCTGCACCAAATTCTGCGGTGCCCCGATGACAGCCAATTGGTCTCTTATCATCTCAATCGCAAGATTTGTTGTGTTCCAGCCTGCAGGAGAAGGCGCGACAATAACCGCGTTTCGCCCCTTGACCGCCATCATGCATTTATTCACCGGTGTTGCAGCAGGATTCGTTGACGGAGTAACTGCTGCAACGACACCTATGGGTTTGGCATATTTAACCAGGCCTTTCTCGCTATCCGATTCAATGATTCCGACAGTGCGCACCCGCATCAAGTCGCGTAAGGTGCCAAATGTCTTGCGCTTGTTCTTGGTAATTTTGTCTTTGACATTCCCGAGCTGAGTGTCTTTTACCGCCATACGCGCGAGCTCTGCGGCATTGCCATCTTCATAGAGCGCCCAAGCCACGGCTGTGACAGTCTCGTCTACTCTCTGTTGACTGGCTGATCGAAACTCAGCCATTGCTTGACGCGAGCTTTCAACAAGCCTGTCAACGACAGAATCAATATGGGAAACGGGTAGCGGCTTCAATGTCATTCAGATCGAGTGAATTGGAATGGGTCATTATAATGCGTGATTTTAGATTTTTCCGTTATGCGGGCATTGGTAAATCCGGGGAGACTAGACCATGAAATCAATTCAGTGGAGTGATTTTGAACAGGTGGAATTGCGCATCGGCAGCATTATTGACGTACAAGAATTTCCGCAAGCGCGCAAACCGGCCTACAAGGTGACCGCGGATTTCGGCGAAATGATCGGAATTCTTAAAGCTAGCGCACAGATTACCGACCTGTACGCCCCTGAAGACTTGCTTGGCAAACAGATTGTTGGAGTCGTCAATTTCCCCGCTAAACAAATCGGTCCATTCATGTCGCAGTTCCTGTTGACTGGATTCGTACAGAAGGACGGGTCGGTCGTTATTGCTCAGCCGGAACGTCCGGTGGAAAACGGACTGAAACTAGCTTGATATCCGATCCGCTAGAACTGATCCTCAGTCAGTTCCAGTACAGACGAAGAAGAATTCATCGCACCATCTGCGTAGGCTTTTACGCGCGGCATAATGTGTGTAGCAAAGTACTTCGCCGTAACAATTTTGGCATTGAGGTAGTCCTTGTTTTCAACACCGTTCTCCAGCATGTCAAATGCCTTGGCTGCTGAAACGGCCATCAGCCATCCGGCTACTGTCATAGCAAGTACATGCATATAACCGACACTCGCAGCAGCAGTGATCTGATGATTTAATGCTCCAACTTCATGTACCCAATCCGTAGTACGCTTAAGTTCTCGGGTTGCCTTTTTTACAGCCTTGTGGATGTGCTTGGTGGATTCTCCGCGATCACAGAAATCACGACGAGACTGATCAATTTTGTCTATCAGATTGTAAATGTAGTCGCCCTTGTCGCGAAGAATTTTCCTGCCAATCAGATCATTCGCCTGGATGCCGGTTGTACCTTCATAGATGGGTGTAATTCTCGCATCTCTTGCATATTGTGCGGCACCAGTCTCCTCAATAAATCCCATTCCTCCGTGTATCTGCACCCCAAGATAAGCCACCTCATTGCCTATCTCCGCACACCATCCTTTGACCAGAGGTATGAGAAGTCCGAGATCCGATGCATGCTGTTCTCTTGCGATTTCATCGGAGTGTTTGTGGGAAAGATCAAAAATCCCGGAGGTATAGTAGGCCAGACATCTACTTGCTTCAATCAGCGACTTCATTGTCATCAACATTCGACGAACATCCGGATGGTGGATAATTGTGATCCGCTCTTTGGAGCCTGCCGCACTCCCTTGAACTCGCTGTTTCGCGTAGTCGAGGGCCTGTTGATAAGCCCGCTCCGCTATGGCTAATCCTTCTACGCCGACTGCATGACGTGCCAGATTCATCATAGTAAACATATACTCAAGACCGTGATTTTTCTCGCCCACCAGATAACCCACTGCGCCCCCATTGTCGCCGTATGACATGACGGCAGTGGGACTTGCATGAATGCCCAGCTTGTGCTCAAGAGAAACGCATCGCAGATCGTTCCTCTCTCCAAGTGATCCATCTTCGTTCACCATAAATTTAGGAACGATGAAAAGCGAAATCCCCTTAACACCCTCAGGAGAATCCGTACATCTGCCCAGAACAAAATGAATAATGTTCTCCGTTAGATCATGCTCTCCGTAAGTGATGAATATTTTTTGGCCGGTAATTCTGTAGTGATCTGCCTCAGCAACCGCTCTCGTACGAATTGCCGCCAAATCCGATCCTGCTTGGGCTTCAGTGAGGTTCATGGTGCCAGTCCACTCGCCCGATACCAGACGTTTCATGTACAGCGACTGCTGTTCTTTCGAACCATGCAATTCAAGCGCTCGAATCGCTCCCTGAGTTAGCAGTGGACACAGGCCGAATGACATATTTGCAGAGTGCCACATTTCCTGAACTGCAGTGGCGACCAGCCACGGCAAACCCTGCCCGCCTTGGTCCGGATCAAATGCCAAACCATTCCAGCCAGATTCAGTAAACTGCCTATAGGCTTCTTTCCAACCAGGCGGAGTTGTCACCTCGCCATTGTTGCAAACTGATCCATGCTCATCGCCAACCCGGTTCAACGGTGCAAGTATTTCCGAGGTAAATTTAGATGACTCTTCGAGAATCGCGGATACCAGTTCTTCATCCATGTCAAAATAGGCATCCAGACTAAGAATATCCTTTAGTCCAGCAACATTGCTTAATACGAACTCCATGTCCGTTAGTGGTGCACGATACTCTGACATGCGAATCAGTACCTCGTCTTGCGTATTGATTTCAAAAATGGCTTACTCTATTGTAATCGTACTCCAATCAGTGATGATATTACTGGAGCAAGTTGCTTAGAGATCAAGCCAAATGAATACTGAATATGCCTTTAGATAAGAAATTAAATCCCCGAGAACTGCTCCTTCGTCTGTATCGTACTGCCGTTGCCAGTGCTTCCGCGGCACATTGTCTGCCGGCTCATCTGAATGCCATTTCACATCGAAATATTCATGTAGTTGGAGGCGGAAAAGCAGCGGCTGCGATGGCCAAAGTGATTGAAGATCACTATTCAGGGAAAATCTCTGGCATCGTTGTAACCCGCTACGGACATTCGGTTGATTGCAGTTCAATTGAAGTGGTCGAAGCTGCTCATCCAATTCCTGACCACGCAGGGCTGGCAGCAGCACAGAAGATTTTCAATTCAACCTCTGCTCTTGACTCTTCCACTCTTGTAGTCTGCGTAATTTCCGGTGGTGCTTCGGCGCTATTGTCTCTGCCGCACGAACAAGTTAGTCTTGAACATAAGCGTTCAATTACTCGACAATTGCTTCTTGCTGGTGCCAGCATTCATCAAATTAACTGCGTTCGTAAGCATCTATCTGCCGTAAAAGGCGGCCGATTGATGCAAAATATCCATCCAAATTCTGCACTGACTCTGTGTATATCCGATGTTGTTGGCGATGATCCGTCCACAATTGGCTCAGGCCCCACAGTCCCAGACACAACCACATGCGGCGATGTGCTGGATGTTCTGACGGACTATGAAATTGAAACGCCTGCAAAGATTCTCAAGTTGCTCAAATCTGGAGACCTTGAAACCCCCAAACCCGGCAGTTCAATCTTTCAGAAATCCAGCGTGGAGATTATTGCAAAATCCTCAGACTGCCTGAATGCAAGTGCTGCAGCTGCGCAAGAGGCTGGAATTGAAGCGATTGTCTTGGGGGATTCGGTTGAAGGCGATACCGCTCTCGCAGCGCGGAATCACGCCTCCTTCATTAGAGAGCTAATCTCAGAGAATCCCAATCGAAATCCTTTTGCAGTGCTGTCGGGTGGTGAAACCACTGTAACGGTAACTGGCAACGGCAAAGGTGGACCAAATACTCATTTTGCGTTGGCTCTAGCCGTGGAACTGGAAAATCTTGATTGCGTGCATGCGATTGCCTGCGATACGGATGGAATTGATGGAACGGCAGATAATGCGGGGGCAATTGTCGACCCAACGACACTTAAGCGAGCACGAGAAAAGAACCTGAACGCGCACGAGTTTCTAAAAAACAATGACTCCTACGGTTTCTTCAAGCAAATTGGCAATTTGGTAACAACAGGGCCGACACTTACCAACGTGAACGACTTTCGTGCAATTTACGTCGAACCTGGAAAGAACTAACCTTCTGCTTTTTTCAGTTCCTCTTTACGAATCTGCTTATATCGAGCTTCTAGTTCTTCTTTTACAGAAGCAGCAACTTCCTTGGCGCTTCCCTCCACTTGGTAAGGTTTCCCCTTTTCCCATTGCATCAGATAATCGTCAGTTCCAGCGAGATTTATTTTCATGGCTATCAGGTCGATAAGTTCTTGAAAACGTTCACTTAGTAGTTCTTTATGTACGCCATCAGCATCACGCGCTTCTATCACTGACGGAATGTCCTTCCAGTATAAGATTGTTACTTTCGCCATTAGGTTTCCTTTTGATCTACCAAAAAATGATTTATATCAGTTCGAATTTTCAAAATTTTAATTGACTTGCAATTTCAACAGCTGATAAAACGGAAAATTCTAAAATTCCTGCTCGTGTCGAATATACAATATTCGGCGAAACAGGTATCCGGACAATTTCATCTGTTCGAATTAAATTTGTGTGTCTGCAATGCAACCTTAGCACCAAACATGTGCAAATAGAATAAAATAATTGACCAAATTAGATAACAATTCATCCGAAGAATTTCCCATGTGGGCAAAACGATTTCCGGTTCCAGAATTTGACCGATATGAGTTGAAGAATCTGGATTGGACTCCTCCAGAAATCCAAGACAGTTTGACTCAGACCAACCTCGGCTGTGTTGCCGTTAACGGCAACCGAGAGTTTTACGGAAATTTCAAATTCAAAGGAGAGCACCTCGTCGTTATCGCATGCAAATTGCCAAGTCAACCCGTAACAATTTCCGGAAATTCATTTGCATGGCCAATTCATAGAACCGTAATTGCTGATTCGCTTGATGCCTACACCTGCAATGTACTGGCTGACTGGACAACGCCAAGACCCATGAACACCCGATTTGGACCTGATGGTGGAATAACCGTATCTTCCTCCCAAGTCTATATTCTGATTGGGCATAAATTTGCAGATTATTGGATTTCGAATCGCATCATGCTGGACAATCAATGGGCCGGTTCCACCGGAAACGGATTTCGAGTACTTTCTTCAAGTGAAAACGAAATCAATGACTTCCACGATGCTTTAATTTATTTCGAGTGGTAGCAGTCTGTCTGACATCGTTCAACTGTGAACAGAATTATCCAAATTCTTACTGACGAAAGTTAATTGCTATAGTCTCATTACTTTTGATTCACCAAGGTTGATTTTACATTGTCGAGATCCATGAATACTGCACTAAGACAACTCGTACACGGATATTCAATCGAAACCACCCCAGGTGCCGCAACAAAGATTCCGGATTATCGTTACATTCTTACGCCGGGTACGACGGTCTATGTCACTTTGCTTCCAGGTTCAACAATCGATGATACGTTGTCGATCTGCGAAAGACTTGTATCAGAGGGATTCCATCCTGTTCCACACTACGCGGCTCGACAGATTCCAAATCGAAAAAAATTGGAAGATTCTCTAAAGAGATTTCGTGATGATTCAGGCGGAACACAGGTTCTAGTGCTTGCCGGTACTTCAGCAACTCCCGTTGGAGACTACGAAAATTCCATGCAGCTTCTCGAATCCGGTCTGTTTGACAAAATGGGTATTCAACGAATTGGTGTCGCCGGGCATCCGGAAGGAAGTCCCGATATATCCAAAACGCAATTGGCACATGCGATTGAGTGGAAAAACGCTTTTGCCGAGCGCACCGATGCCGACATGCATATCGTGACCCAATTCTGCTTTGAAGCCTCACCGGTTATTGAATGGGAACGACAACTTGTGGAATCCGGAAATGCTTTGCCGATTCACATCGGCGTTCCTGGCGTCGCAACGATTGGAACCTTGATTAAGCATGCGGCGACCTGCGGGATAGGCGCCTCAGCTCAGTTCTTGAAGAAACAGGCACGAAACGCCACCAAGCTTCTAATGAACTCGACACCAGAACGTTTGCTGAGAGAACTGGCGGATCACCGCGTACAAAATCCCGACAGCATAATTAAAATGCTGCATGTTTATCCGCTCGGTGGTCTTCGCAAGTCAGCGGAGTGGTTCGACAGTATTCAGTCGGAAGCTGAATCAGGCAAAGTAAACGCTGCCTGACCGGCATCATTCCCTTTTTTCGCAATTAAGGACTGAACGTGAAGTCTACACGTAATCTATTTCAAATTCTTGACCGACCGCTCAAAAAGAATCAGACGGACCAACTGCCGGACTTAAGAAATGCCCTTACAGGTGAGTTTCTGGGTATCTTTGTCATGGTGTTTTTCGGTGTAGGCGTCGTTCATGCTGCAGTAATTTCAGGTGCACAAGTCGGTTTGTGGCAGGTTGCCGTGGTCTGGTCAGTTGCCGTTACACTCGGAATTTATACGGCTGCTGCGCTCTCTGGCGCACACATTAATCCTGCCATCACGCTTGTCGTCGCAGTTTATGACGGATTTCCATGGCAACGAGTTATCCCATATTGGGCGGCACAGATTGCCGGCGCAGCATTTGCCGCCTTGATTCTGTACCTCATGTATGGAAATGCCATTGCCGACTTCGAACTCGCGCAAGGGCTTGTTCGAGGCGAAGCGGGGAGTCAACTGAGTGCAATGGTATTCGGGGAATACTTTCCCAACCCGGCGGTATTTGGCACCACAGAGCGAGCCTTCAATACAGTTAGTATAAAAACTGGCTTCATCGCAGAGATGATCGGTACCGGGATGCTGGCATTCATCGTTTCAGTCGTTACACACGGCCGAAATTACGCCAGACCGCAGTCTGCAGGAGCCGCGATTGCCATTGGCGTAGGAGTTGCAGCAATCATATCTGTGGTTGGCCCGCTAACGCAGGCAGGATTGAATCCAGCTCGGGATTTCGGGCCTCGGCTGATTGCGTTTTTTGCCGGTTGGGGTGATATTGCCATACCGGGACCACGAGGCGGATTTTTTTATGTTTACATCTTGGCACCGCTGATCGGTGCACTCATCGGCGGAGGCATTTATCGATATGCTGCCTCCAGGCTACCTGAAAATAGTAAATAACCTCTGATTCTTCCTGTTCCAAAGACTCATTCACTGCTTCCCACTATCATCTGAATCAACCAAATTTCTTCTGTTCAGATACGATATGACAATAAATATGCAAATAGTATATTTATAATATGTAATCTGGTTAATTAGCATGAAATCTCTCGTTTGTGGTCAAACGGAAACATTTGCTCTGGAAATTCCAGAACCGAAAATTGATGCCGTCCTGAAAATTCACGGCTATAAGGATATGGAAAAAGTTCGCCGAGCAATTCGTGCCGCTGCGCAAACAGCAATTCAGGTATTTATTGAAAACACCACGCCAGTGGTCAGTTATCGAGTTGTCGATATTCAATCAGTTGACGATAACGTACTTGTGCTCAGTGACGATGTTTATCTGAAGAGTCCGATTTTTATACAGTATCTGAGCAATTCCAGACAGGCTGTGGTATTCGCACTGACCGTAGGCAAAGAAATTGATGAACGGACAATCGAGTGGATGGAGCAGGAAAAACTGGTTGAAGCGCTGTTTCTTGAATCTGCAGCTTGGCTTGGAGTTGAAAATGCCACAAAACAGTTCGTGCTGATCGTCCGCAACTGGGCACTACAGCATAAGCTCAGAATTTCCCGCCGATTGGGGCCGGGTTATTCCTACCCTATCGATGGCAAACAGGTTGAATGGGAACTGCACGATCAGAAACCGTTGTTTCAATTGCTGGAGGATGATGTAGACCTTCCGGTTTCGCTTCTGGAAAGCTCTGCAATGCTGCCCAAAATGTCCCGTTCTGGCCTGTTCGGCCTGATCCCACAATAGTCCAGCATCAACTCGCAGCTGACTATGAAATTGCAAAACGACGGTCTCGTCATCATTGGCGAGAACTTTAACGCCACTCGAAAAATCAAGGCTTCAAGCCCACGCGTGCTGCGTGAAAACGGGAAATGGTATATCACCTATACCCATCTGGATTATTCTCCTGGCCGTCTGGACGTTACCGCAACGATTCCGGAAGATCCAAATGAGCAGAAGATTTTCGCAATTCCGCACATTGCCGAAGCCTGCCGTCAGAAAAATATGGAGTACATCGTCTGGGCGATTCGATCTCAAGAAGTAAACGGCGCTCACATTATTGATCTTTGCGTCGATGAAATGTCAGTCTATCCAGAAGAGCGTTTTGAGTGGATGAGGTGGTTAGTGCAAACCGCCCAATCAATCACATCCTCCATCGTTTCGATTGATTCTTCGGATTCCAATACTATTTATGCGGGGCTTGAAGCGCATGACGGCTCCATCAGCAGACCTGCAATCAACTCGTTCAATCTTGAAGACGGGAGACAGGTGTTGGTTGATATGGCTCGTGAAAGAAACGCCGTACTGTTCGCAAATGCCAGCGGCAATCGAGGTATGCCGCAAAACGCCGAAGAGCGCATCGAAAATCTCGAAAAATGCATGTCGATGATGGAAGCGGGCGGCATTGAAATGGAAGACCGATTCCTGGATCCGTTGGTGTTTCCGATCGGTGCCGGACCAGATTTTGGAAACCACTATCTCGATGCAGTTCGGATCATGCGCGAGCGCTATCCGAATATTCATATTTTCGGTGGGCACAGCAACGTATCTTTCGGATTGCCGCAACGCAAGATTCTAAATAACGCATTTGTAAGTCTTTCCATTCTGGCGGGTTGCGATGCGCTGATGATCGATCCAATCATGAATCCAGTCAAGCCATTCGACGACTTTCGATTCGCAACCAATTCATTAACTGCAATAGATGAATACTCTGTGAAATACCTAAAATACATCCGCTCACTGAACAAATCTGTAAAAAAAGTGTCGAAAAAGGATAATTCTTGACTCAATCAAATAAATTTAATATATCAATAATATATTTTTTCGAAAATTTCCGAAAATTGAGGTGTAATTGAAATGAAAGAACTGCTGCCACGAGAACGTTTCGCTCGTGCCGTGCGACGCGAAAAAGTAGACCGTGTTCCTCTGCTGTATCGGATGAAGAGTGAAGCCAAAGAAAAGATTGCCCGCATATACGGTGTTACAAAGACCGGAACCGGGTTAAAGCACAATCCCGAACTTGAACTTCGACTCGGTAACGACGCCATCATTTACCAGATTGGAATCAATGCCCAGTTTTCACATCGGCCCATTAAAATTGGCGAAACCTGGCACAATCATTTTGATGTCGGGTATGGCAAAAGCGGACTGAAGGGGCGCACTGAAGAAGAGCATGTGGAATTCATGAAGACACAGGAATTCTGGGGACCCGCCAAAGTAGTGCCCGAAAACTTTCCGAACCATCACCCTATTACCTCGATGGAAGAGTTGAAAAATTACACTTGGCCGGATCCAGCAGACCCGGAACTCCTCGACCCAATCAAGACTCTGTTGGAAGAATATCAAGACGACTATTTCATAATCGTTGATCTTTCCTCGACCTTGATTGAAGCTGCGTACGCTCATCTGGTTGGAACGCAAAATTTCTTTCTTATGCTGTTTGATCAACCCGATCTGATTCAAGGGGTACTGGACGGATTGACCGAATACTATACTGAGCTCGGAAAAAATGTAGTTGATCTTGGCATCGACATGATTCGAGTGGGTGACGATGTGGGTGCCCAGCAGTCAATGATGATTTCTCCGACACAGTGGCGAGAGCTTGCCAAGCCTCGGTTCGACTATATGTTCAAGGAATTTCGTAAAACCAACGAAGACATTTTCATCAAACTTCACTCCTGCGGCGATTATTCTCCAATTATCGGCGACATGATCGAACTCGGCGTTGATCTTTCCGGCTTGATGCAACCCACGGGCGGTAATAAAAACCAAGTCGAATTGAAACAAAAATACGGTGACGACATCGCTTTCATCGGCGGTTTTGACGTGCAGCGCCTGTTGCCGAGAGGTCAGGTGGAAATTGTTCGCAACGGCGTGTGCGAAGTCATGAAAAATTTGGCAACGGGTGGCGGCTACATATTCTCGCCGTCGCACTACATTCTCGCAGATGTTCCCATTCAGAACATATTCGCCATGCTGGAGGCGCAACGCGACTTCGGAACCTACGGTAAGTATCCTTTAAATTAATTCTGCAATAGTGAATCAAACGGTGTTTGAAGAATTCGACGATGAGCCTGTATTAGTCATTCCGGACGGTTGGGAAAGCCGAGCGCCGGAAGGCTGGGAGTGGCAAACTCTCTGGGATGCAGTTGAAAACGGTGATCACATATATGCAGACGAGCGGGTACGGCAAAGCATTGACGCCAACATTGATCCGCGTATAATACTGGATGATGGGTTGTTCCCAGGTTTTGATCTACAAGCGGATCGATTCAGTGCTCAGGTCATATTCATTCCAGAAATGCTGATCACTGCCCGAGCCATGAAAGCCGGACTTGCGCTAATCCGCCCATTACTCGCTGCCAATGCAGAAAAGCCGGTAGGTACATTCGTCATTGGAACCGTTCTTGGAGACATGCATGACATCGGTCAATCGATCGTTACGATCATGCTTGAAAATGCCGGGTTCAACGTAATCAATCTCGGTACTGACGTACATCCAGACCGATTCATAGAAACTGCCCTTCAGGAACATGCTGATCTTATAGGCTTTTCGGCACTGCTTTCTACAACGATATACTATCAAAAAGTGACTATAGAAGAATTTCAGAACGCCGGACATCGAGATAAAGTGAAGATATTGATCGGCGGTGCTCCAACAACCCAGGATTGGGCCGACGAATGCGGTGCAGACGGATGGGGCAAAGATGCTGTCGACGCGGTACGACTCGCTTTAAGGCTCGTAGAGGAACCTCGCGCTTCCTGGACTTAAGATGCTCGAAAAATTCGCTGTTACCTTTACAACCGTCGCTGAAGGCAATGGCGTACGTAGCGTCCATGTGGCAAGAGATGCCACCATTCTGGATGCTGCCCGCCAGGCAGGCATCGCCATTGACGCTACATGCGGCTCCAGAGGTCGATGCAGGAGTTGCAGAGTAAAGATTCTGAGAGGCGACACCCCTCCCCCTACCGTACAAGACGAAATTCAGCTTGGGCACGACGAAGTGCTTGAGGGATTTCGACTCTCTTGCCAGACCAGAATGCTCGGAGATACCATGGTATTGCCGATGCCACCAAAGGCAGAGGAAGGTCATCAAATCCTGGCATCCGGCGATGCCAAATTAGATGACTCTCATGTACATCTCGACTGCGGAGTGACTAAACATATCGTGACAGCGAATGCTCCTGTCGAGGAGCATCACCAGACCTCTGATGTCGAAGAAATTCTTGCTGTGGTTCCCAATCTGGCAGATCAATCGATGCCGCTTCACACAGTTCGCAAAATCCCACAGTTGCTGCGTAAACTCGGTGGTAAGCTTACCGTAACGACCTTCAATGGAAAAGTGATCGATGTAGAAGCCGGCGATACCAGCGATCACATCTATGGAATGGCATTCGACATCGGAACGACAAGCGTAGTTGGAACCCTGTTAGACCTCCACACTGGAGAGCAGATCGCATCGGCTGGGGGCATGAACTCGCAAGCGGTCTATGGCGGCGATCTCATGTCTCGAATTGCATATGCGCAGTTTGATGAGAAGAAACTCGCAACCCTTCGAGCGAAAATTCTCAATCAAGTTAATCAGTACATCCGCCAGTGCAGCGAAGAAGCAAAGATCAATCCTGAACAAATCTACAAGATTGTGGTTGTTGGCAACACATGCATGCACCATATCTTTCTTGGCATCGACGTCTCTCATCTGGGACTTGCACCTTATGCTCCGGTCATTCGGGAAAGTGTGATACGACCGGCTCTGGAGCTACCGCTGAAAGCTGCGCCCAATGCACAAGTGTGTTTGCTTCCGATAATCGCAGGCTTTGTCGGGGCGGATACGGTAGGTTGCATTCTATCAACCCGGATACATGAAAGCGATGAAATTCGAGTTTTGGTTGATATCGGCACAAACGGAGAAGTGGTTATGGGCTCGCGTGATCGACTGACCGCCTGTTCGGCTCCTGCAGGACCAGCTCTTGAGGGTGCGCAGATCAGGGACGGAATGAGAGGGGCGCTGGGAGCCATCGAAAAAGTGGATGCAGAGCATGATTTAAACTGTGCCGTCATAGGCGATGTGCCCGCGATCGGAATCTGTGGTTCCGGCTTAATTGATGCAGCCGCAAAAATGATTGATTCCAAAGTCATGGACAGCAACGGAAATATGCGCAAGCACGAACTGGAACAATTGCCAAAACAAATTCGCAAAAGGCTGATTAAAAGCGGTATCGGTTCTGCGGAATTTGTGTTGGTCTGGGAGATAGAGTCAGGCAAGAATAGAAATATCGGCATCACACAAGGCGACATTAGACAATTACAGTTGGCCAAAAGTGCAATCTACTCTGGAATTCGCATGCTGCAATCAGTGATGAATATCAGTGACGATGAAATCCATCAACTGATGCTTTGCGGTGGATTTGGAAACTATGTCAACATCGAAAGCGCAAAAACCATTCGGCTTCTACCCAACCTGCAGCACGAACGAATTTCCTATGTCGGAAACGCTGCATTGCTAGGTGCACAGATAGCACTACTGTCGGAAACCGAACGCAATAAGGCGAGTGAAATTGTCCAGCAAATTGAACATGTAGCACTAGCGGCACGACCAGACTTTCAAGATATTTTCGTTGATTCGATGGCATTTATGGGGGTACCCTTCCCGTCCCTCTCCAAAACAAGTAGCCAGCAGCGGCGGGAGCGCCGCGAACGACAAGCAGTATAATCGAGGTATGTCAACTCAGTTTTGGAGATAAAAAGCGGTTTGGAAAACGTGCCTAAAGTACACTTGCTGTTTGGATTTCTGGGTGCCGGCAAGACCACGCTGGTAAGAAATCTTCTTGAAACCTCAAATTCCGATATACCAACCGCCGTAATTGTTAACGAGTTCGGTCAAGTCGGAATTGACGGCGAGATCTTGCAAGGAAAATCAATCGACACGATTGAACTTCTTTCCGGTTGCATCTGTTGTACATTGAAAGGCTCTCTACTCAACGCAATTGAAGAGCTTGCCTATGAGAAAGGTGCTGAGCGAATCATCGTGGAAGCGACGGGGGTTGCAGACCCGGAAGACATGCTGGACGACTTGGAGGACCCGTCAGTCATCGACAATTTCGACGTCGCTCCGATCGTAACCGTAGTGGATGCAGCCAATTTCTACAAAATCCGCATGGTTCTAGGCGAATTCTATGTATCTCAGATATTGAATGCCGATATAGTAGTTCTGAACAAGATTGATCTTGCCCAGGATAAATCGATAAAAAATGTTACGAACCAACTCAGGGAAATCAACCCAGATGCGGAAATTCGTTTCACCGAATTTTGCAATGTTGATTCAAGTCTGATATTCTCCGAATTAAAGACCACGCAAATTGGAAAAGCCTCAGACCATAGTCACGAGCGCCATCATCATCATGAACACGATACTATGACATCTTTCGTATTGCAGCCCTACAGCGACTTATCGCGCTCCGCTCTGGTACAATTTTGTGATAAATTGCCGGATAATGTTTGGAGAATGAAAGGGCACATGCAACTGGATGGAGAACCTTCTCTTGTACAGTATTCAACAGGGCAACTCGATATTTCTGAATCTGATCCGAGAATACATTACCGGATGGTAGTTATTGGTCAGAAACTTAATGCCCAAAAAGTGGCGTCAGGTTTGGGGGAACCGATAGTAGTACAGGACACGTGAACACAGCTCCTACTGAAAACCAATCTCCAATGTCGCTAGCTGAAAAGGCTTATGACGAGTTGATTAGACGTATTACTAGACTGGACCTGCCTCCCGGTATCGTTCTTGCGGAAAAATCCCTGGTTGAAGAACTGCAAATTGGGCGCACGCCGATTCGTGAAGCCTTGCAGAGACTGGCGATGGAAGGTTTGGTCATTCATCGATTAAACCGTGGAATGTTCGTGTCTGAAATTACCTACTCGGACGTTCAGGAAATCTACGAATTTCGAAGCCTCATTGATGGCCATGCTTGCCGACTCGCTGCCCAACGGGCAACGCCTGCTCAAGCGGCAAAACTATTAGAAATTCATGGAGCTTTGGTACAAGCAACCAAAGACGACGATATTGATGCTTATGTTCAACTCGACAGAGAGTTCTATTCAATTCTCTCGAAAGCATCAAAAAACTCCTTTCTGGTAGAAACCATACCGAGAATTTTCAATCTGCACTTGAGATTATGGTTTTTCATATCCGTCAAAATTGGCAACTGGCATTCGATTGCAGTAGCACATGAAATAATGACGCATGATGTTGCAGAAGCCATTGCACTGCGCGACACTGACCGTGCGGAAGTAGCAATGAAAAACTACATTTCACAACGCCATCAAGACCTTCGCCGACAACTGTAATCGCGAGGGTATGCAGTACGTGGTCAGAAGCTACTCGAACTGGTGCATGCTGTGACTTCATTGATCACAGCCTGAGCCCTCAATTCTATTATCAATAAACTCTCGCAGTGCATTTGCAGTATGCGACTGCTTCGATTTCATCACCCTTGACAATTTTCCCTGGGTAACCACTTTTCCGCCAAAATTACCTCCTTCCAGACCCAGATCGATGATCCAGTCTGCTTCAGCAATTACATCCAGGTTGTGCTCAATAATCACTACTGTGTTGCCTGTATCTACTAGCGCATGAATTACCCGAATCAACTTTTCAACATCTGCTGCGTGCAACCCAACAGTTGGCTCATCCAGCACATATAACGTCTTGAAACTGCTGTCGCCTGGCAGCCCAGTGAACTTGACTTCAGGGCTGCGAGGCAAAGACTTCGACAACTCTGATACCAGTTTTATTCTCTGTGCCTCGCCGCCGCTCAAGGTCGGACTTGGTTGTCCTAACGTCAAATAGCCGAGACCAACGTCAACTAACAATCTAAAAACACGTTTCAGCGATGCCAGCGACTGGAAGAAGTCTCCGGCTTCTTCCATGCTCATACTCAAAACATCTGCAATTGATTTGTCTCGATAACGGACTGAAAGCGTTTCGCGATTGAATCTTTTTCCATTGCAGTTTTCGCACTTTACTCTCACATCTGGTAAAAAATTCATTTCAATTTTCTTCTCTCCCTGCCCTTTACATTCCGGACAGCGACCTTGATCGACATTGAATGAAAATCGGCTCGCATCGTATCCGCGAAGACGTGCTTCCGATGTTTCTGCAAACAGTTTCCGGATCGTCTGCCAAATATTCACATAAGTGGCTGGGCATGATCTCGGAGTCTTTCCTATAGGAGTCTGATCGACTTCCAGCACTCTTCCAAACTGCTGCCAGCCAATTATTTCCTTACACCCATCCCAAGTGATGGTGCCCTCTGATTTACGATTGCGTGCCAAGGCATTGATGAGATTCAAATAAAGAACTTCCCGAACCAGTGTGCTTTTCCCACTGCCACTGACTCCAGTAACACATACCAGAGATTGCAGCGGAACCGATACGTTGATTTTTCTCAGATTGTGCCGCTCAGCACCAACAATCTGAAGTGCACATTTCTGGTTTGGTGCCGGTCGGTTCCTAGGCATTGGATGCTGCAGCGGCGATTTCAACATTTTGCCTGTAACCGAGTTCGGGTTGTTTTTAATTTCCGCTAGAGTGCCGTATGCGACAACCGAACCTCCTCGAATACCTCCTCCAGGACCTAGATCAATAATGTTGTCAGAGGAGATGATAGTTTCCTCATCATGCTCCACAATTACAATAGTGTTACCCTTGTCTCGAAGTGCTTTCAGTGCCGAGAGAAGTCTTCTGTTGTCACAAGTGTGTAACCCAATAGTCGGCTCGTCAAGAACATAACAGGCTCCGCAAAGACTTGAACCCAACTGTGATGCCAATCGAATTCTCTGGGCCTCTCCGCCGCTTAGAGTCGGTGCCGAGCGACTAAGCGACAAGTAGGAAAGACCCACCGAATCCAGGAACTCCAGCCGTGAATTCAGTTCCGTAAGAATGTCTTTGGTCGCGAGTTTCTCGCGCTCTGAAAACCGAAGTGTCGACAATATATTTCGAGCTTCTCGAATGGATAACCCTGCGAGATAATCAATTGTCATGCCTTTGAATTTCACAGCAAGGGCTTCGGGTTTCAGTCTCTTTCCGTCACATGCCTTGCAAATCGAATTTGAATTGGCATCGACTTCAATAAAATCATCGCCTACATCATCACCTGCCAAGGATAGGCCGGTTCCAACGCATGCATCACACCAACCATGACGCGAGTTGTATGAAAACAGCCTCGGATCCAATTCGTCAAAGGATCTTCTGCATCGAGAACAGGATCTGGAAGTTGAAAAAGAATCAAGATTCTCAATTCTCTCACTCACACTAATAGTGGAGGAAACAATTCGAATATGTCCTCTGCCCACATGCAGTGAATCTTCAACTATCGAACGAATCTCCTGCAGATTTGACTGGGCTAAATTTAGAGTGCGAATCGGCATGTCTATATCATGCTCTCGGTGCCGATCAAGGCGCGGCCATTTTGCGGTAGACAGTAACTGCCTGTCAACAAGCAAGAACTCCACGCCTTTTTTGTTTGCGCTCTTTGCAATATCAGTGTAGTACCCCTTCCTCGCAACGATAAGTGGAGCAAAGATTGAAATCGTCTGATTCTTGTATTTCTTTCGTATTTGTTGAACGACGGATTCAATAGACTGTGAATCTACTTCTACCCCACAATCAGGGCAGTACTGCACGCCAAATCGAACGAACAATAACCGAATGTAATGATAGATTTCTGTGAGTGTAGCAACGGTACTGCGACGTCCGCCACGACTGGTACGCTGTTCGATCGCGATTGTAGGGGGCAGTCCAGTTACTGCGTCAAAATCAGCCTTTGATGCAGGCTGCATGAACTGCCGCGCATAAGCGTTCAAAGTCTCCAGATAGCGTTTCTGCCCTTCCGCAAACAAAATATCGAAAGCAACAGTGCTCTTACCGCTTCCGCTCATTCCGGTGATGACTGTGATAGCGTTGTAGGGAACAGACAAACAGATATTCTTGAGATTGTGCTCTCGTGCATTCCTGACGTAAATTTCACGATTTGTAGAATTTGGCAATTCCGGTAGAAACGACACAGAAGATCGCCCATTTACGCGGTTGTTGTAGTAGTCTTTTAGTGCCTCTCCCGTCGGCGTATTAGCCTCTCGCGCTAGATCTTTCGGTGTGCCTTCGGCAATAACTACACCTCCGAATTCGCCGCCTTCCGGTCCAAGATCAATTATCCAGTCAGAACACGAAACCAGATCAAGATTGTGTTCGATCACAGCCACTGAGTGCCCGTTATCAATTAATTTACGCAATGAATCAATCAGCTTTGATACGTCGGTAAAATGCAATCCCGTGGTGGGTTCGTCGAACAGAAATAGAATTTGTTCGCCTACTCGACTCCGGCGACTTTCGCTTTTTGCGACATGAGCAGCAAGCTTGAGTCTTTGCGCTTCGCCTCCACTCAAAGTCGGTACCGGCTGGCCGAGTTTGAGGTACTCCAACCCTACATCAATCAATGGTGTCAAAGCACTCACAATTGGTGCATCATCAAAAAAGAAATCAACTGCTTCCGACACAGTCATGTCCAAGATGCCGACAATCGATTGAGGCTGCCACTCAGCTTTCGAGTTGGGATTCAAGTTTGGTCGGATTCTTACATCGCAAATTTCCGATTGAAAACGAGTGCCATCGCACTCTGCACAACGAAGATACACGTCACTTAAAAATTGCATTTCGATACGCTCGAAACCGCTTCCCCCACAAGATGAACAACGTCCAAGATCCGTATTGAAGCTGAAGTATCCAGCAGTGTACCCCCTGTGTATGGCCAACGGCACTTTTGCGAACCGCTCACGAATTGGGGTGAGTGCACCCACATAACTCACGGGGTTGGAACGTGCAGTTTTTCCAATCTGGGACTGGGAAACCATGACAATATCTGAAATCTGTTCCAGTCCATCAATTCCAGAGTATTTACCTGGTGTCAGTGTGGTCTTACCCATTTCGCGACAAGCGCCTCGATATAGAACCTCATCAACCAGCGTCGATTTGCCGGAACCGCTGACACCTGTTATGCAGATCATTCGATTCAATGGAATCGAAACGTCAATGCGTTTCAAGTTGTTCTGCTGTGCCCCGCGAACCTGCAGGTGATTGGTTGCAGCTATGTTTGAAGCGGCAGGATATTCAGGTAGATAATCTCCATTTCGTAAACAGGCCGCGGTTACCGATTCTTTGGAACCCAGCAACTCCTGGATTGTGCCAAAGTGCACAATATTGCCACCGCGCTCACCCGGCCCTGGACCGAGATCAAGAATGCAATCTGCCGCACGAATCATCTGCTCTTCATGTTCAACAACAAGCAAGGTATTACCAGCTGTGCGCAGTCGGTGCAGAATCCTGATCACTTTGTCAATGTCTCTGGAATGCAGTCCGATGGTTGGCTCGTCCAGTACAAATAGCGTGTTTACAAGCGTCGTACCAAGTGCAGTGGTTAGATTGATGCGTTGCACTTCTCCACCACTTAGTGTTCGCGACTGTCGGTCTAGATTCAGATAACCCAGCCCTACATCCGTAAGGTAGCCCAGCCGTGCACGCACTTCAGCGAGCAGTATCTCAGTGGCTTCGTCGTAGGGTGGTGGAAAATCAAGCTCGCGGAAGAACTTCTCGCAGGCTGAAAGCGGAAGTGAAGCAATGTCATGCAACGTGAGACCCACCATTGACTCAAACTCCGAGTCTGACATCGACATCGTAGGATAGCGAAACTTGTGCAGATTCGGTAAGTTTTCCACATTGGAGCCCAATCGCCAGTTCAGCGCTTCCGCTTTTAGCCTCGCTCCACGACAGTCTGGGCACTCTGAATAGGCTCTGTAGTAAGACAGAAACACTCGCACATGCATCCTGTGCTTTCGCTGTTCCAACCAGTCGAAGAACCGTTGTACGCCATACCACTTTTTACTGTACCAGCCGCCCTCTCCTTGAATAACCCAGCGCTTGTGTTCCGAACTTAACTGATTCCACGGAGTGTCCAATGGAATTTGGCGCTTCTCGCCATAGCTGAGAATATCTCGATAGCTCTCACTATAGACCGGTGAATTAAATGCTCGAATGGCACCTTCTCTCAGAGTCAGAGACTCATTCGGAATCACCTGTCCATAATCAATGCCAATCACTCGCCCAAATCCGCGACACGTTTCACAGGCACCGATTGGCGAATTGAAAGAGAATAGATTCGGAAGAGGATCAGAATAGTCGACATTACAATCTGAGCAGCGCAGCTTGTTTGTGAACTCTTGTCGAATTCCAACACCTTGACGTTGCTCATCCAGCTGTTGAACGAGGCCGCATCCGTTACCTCGGTTCAGTGAAACTTCAATGGCTTCAATCATTCGGGATCGATTCTTGGAAGTTGGCTGTATTCGATCCTGGACAACATATACTGTGTCGCCTTCACGACTGGCAATTCTTTTGTAGCCCTGTCGCTGAAGAAACTCAGATGCATATTCGGTAGACAGGCTTTCAGGGACGGAGATTGGAAAGAGTATCTGAACCATGTTGTTTTTCGATTCAGATGAATTGAATTTGGAAACGATTTGTTCAAATATTTCGTCGCTTGTGTAACGTTTGATCTGACTTCCGCAACTCGAACAGTAAAGCGATGCAACGCGGGCAAACAGCAGCTTCAGATGATCATTGATTTCCGTCATCGTACCAACCGTTGAACGAGTTGTACGAACAGGATTTACCTGGTCGATTGCAACAGCAGGCGGTACGCCATGAATGGATTCCACTCTGGGACGGTCCATTCGATCCAAGAACTGACGGGCATAAGGTGAAAAGGTCTCAACATACCTTCTTTGCCCCTCCGCATAAATGGTGTCAAATGCCAATGAAGATTTTCCAGAGCCACTCACACCAGTCACGACGGTCATTTCATTCAGCGGAATGTCTAGATCAAAATTTTTTAGATTATTTTGTTTGGCACCTCGAACCTGCAAGTAGTTGTTCGTCTGATTTTGTTTGCTGGATGGCACGTTGACTTCGCAGAAATATTTAAAATTAGTGCTTGAAAAGTGTAATTCTATTTCTTAATGCCAGGCGACATTTAAGCAATTTCAATTCAAACGGTTTGATGCCAAATGACGTTGGAATCTGACATAAAAAATGAGTTCAGGAACAGTAAATTTACAAATGAACAAGCAATCCCGAAAATTTACTGGTTTAATGTTCCAACCGACTGACTGTATCGTCGTTGCATCGAATTCACAAGTTTGAATTTTTGAAGCTTTTTAGTCATGATTTATATTCAGAAACAAAGGTTTGAAGCGTTTTCTTCCGAATCTTTTTTACACACTTATAAGTGCAACAAGATAAAATTCAGGATGACCCCATCAAGTGAGCCAGCTAAAAATGCATCCAGATCGTATCGGAATTGACGACATTCTGAGGGCACAGGAAAGAATTGCCTTCAAAATTCGGATGACTCCAGTTGTCGCCTCCCTGGCACTGGAAGAATTGTGCAACATGCCGGTTTTTATCAAGCTTGAACATCACCAGATTACCGGCAGTTTCAAATTGAGAGGCGCAACCAATGCAATTATGAATCTGTCGGCAGCACAACAAAAGTACGGTGTCGTAGGCGTTTCAACCGGAAACCACGGTCGAGGGTTAGCTTATGCTGCACGACAAGCAGGAATTCGCTGCATTATCTGCATGTCCCGACTGGTACCGCAAAACAAAATTGATGGCATTAAAGCACAAGGAGCTGAAGTGCGTATCGTGGGCAATTCTCAAGATGACGCCCAAATGGAGGTAGATCGATTGGTAGCGGAAGAACATTTGACCATGCTGCCGCCATTCGATCATTTTGACATCATTGCAGGACAAGGCACACTGGGGCTTGAACTGCTGGATCAACTGCCGGATGCTCGAACGGTCTTGGTTCCAGTTTCAGGAGGAGGCCTAATTTCTGGTGTGGCAACTGCACTCAAAGCGACTCTCCCACATGTTCAAGTCATCGGAATTTCAATGGAGCGCGGAGCAGCAATGCATGCAAGCATTCAAGCAGGACAACCGATTGAAGTCGAAGAATTGCCTACACTTGCAGATTCATTGGGCGGAGGAATCGGTTTAGACAACCGTTATACCTACGCAATGTTTCGCGAGTTTGTCGATGACATCGCGCTCGTGACAGAGCGTGAAATCGCGGAAGCAATTCGGCATGCCTACTGGTCAGAGCGTCAGATACTAGAAGGTTCGGGTTCAGTCGGAATTGCAGCTTTGCTGGCCGGTAAAGTGGCACTTCAACCGCCTGTTGCCATAATCGCCAGCGGCGGAAATATTGATATGAAACTACATCACCGAATTATCTCGGGTGAGAATGTAGACGTAACAGAAACCTAACTCAGCATGGTTTGCTGACAAATATTGGATCCGCGCCTACGGCTATAATGATCTATAGCTTTTCAAGATGAGAGGAATCGGAGCTAACTCCAATTGAGCAGTAGCCGCTCTCAACTAGGCAAATCTAGAACTCCAAATTGGTTGATTTGCATAAACATTACCAATCAACAAATCGACAAAATTAATGGACAACACAACTCTGCAACGCTCCCTTCTGACTGCAACCCATTGGGGTGCGTATCGCCCCGTAGTCGAAAACGGCAAACTTGTCGAAATGAAGGGAGTTGAATTTGATCCCGATCCTTCGCCAATTTCCGAAGGCTGGATCGATGCCTATGATCACCCCGTACGAATCCAGCAGCCAGCTATCCGTAAAGGATTCTACGAAAATGGACTGAATTCAGATCCATCGCGCCGCGGGCGCGAGCCGTTCGTTGCTGTTTCTTGGGAAACAGCTGAGAAAATTGTTGCTGACGCACTAAAAAAGGTTAAATCGGATCATGGAAATGAAGCCATATATGCAGGTTCCTACGGATGGGCGAGCGCCGGAAAGTTTCATCATGCACCGAGTCAACTGCATCGATTTCTGAACTGTTTTGGCGGTTACACTTATTCTGTCAATTCGTACAGTTTCGCCTCTGCAGAAGTCATTCTGCCGCATGTGATGGGTAACTTCTTCATTCTTCTGGTGAATGCGACTGCCTGGCCAACAATCACTGAAAATACAGACATTTTTGTCGCATTCGGCGGTCTTCCACTTAAGAATGCACAGGTTGAATTCGGCGGACACGCACGACATGTACAAAGAGATTACCTAAAGAAGGCCAAAGAAGGCGGCGTCAATTTTGTGAGCGTCAGCCCAATTCGTGACGATAGTGACAAGGGGCTGGATTCCGACTGGCTAGCAATTGTTCCCAATACGGATGTCGCCCTGATGCTCGGATTGGCCCACTCGTTAGTCGAAAACAATTTACACGATCAAGATTTTCTGGAACGATATTGTGTCGGATTCAACCGCTTTGCTGCGTATCTGACAGGCAAAACCGACGGGCAACAAAAATCTGCTGAATGGGCTGAGTCAATTTGCGGTATTTCCGCAAGCAGAATTCGCGCTCTTGCAGAGCGGATGGCAAAGAGTCGAACCATGATTTCAGTCAGCTGGTCACTCACCCGACAGGAGCACGGCGAGCACGCCTACTGGATGGCAATTACTCTAGCGGCAATGCTCGGCCAAATCGGATTGCCTGGTGGCGGTATCGGATTCGGCTACTGCTCGACCAATGGTGTAGGAAATCCGGTTGGGCGATTGCGGTTTCAGAATCTTCCGATCGGCAAGAATTCTGTTTCCAGCTTCATTCCGGTCGCTAGAATTTCCGATATGCTTCTGAATCCTGGTGCAAAGTTCGACTACAACGGCGGAAAGTACCAGTATCCATATATCGAAATGATTTACTGGGCAGGTGGCAATCCTTTTCACCACCACCAGGACCTTAACAAATTGATCGAAGGTTGGAGAAAGCCGAAATGCACAGTAGTTCACGATTTTTTCTGGACAGCCGCTGCTCGCTATTCAGACATCGTACTGCCGGCATCAACCATTCTTGAACGTACCGACATTTCCTCTTCCCCCCGAGATTCTCATGCCGTCTACATGGATCAGATTCTGCCGCAGTTTGCAGATTCCCGAACCGATTTTGAAATATTTACTGGAATCTCCAGACATCTTGGAATTGAGAGTGAATTCACCGAAGGCCGAAGCGAAAGCGAGTGGATTGAATGGCTCTATGAGAAAACCAAAGAAAATCCGAATTCCGGAGGGTCTGGTCTGCCAAATTTCAAGGACTTTGTACGTGATGGCTGGTTTCGAGTGGATGCCCCCGCTAAACCTGGAATCCTGCTGGAACCTTACAGGCATGACCCAGAAAACAATCCCCTTCGCACACCAAGCGGGAAAATTGAAATATTCTCTGAAACGATCGACTCATACGGTTATCAGGATTGTCCAGGGCACCCGACCTGGATGACCCCCTCGGAGTGGCTGGGCAAGGAGAAAATTGATTCGGATGAATTGCACATGATCTCGAATCAACCATCACCACGACTGCACTCACAACTTGACCATGGGAAATACAGCCGCGCTCACAAGTACAATGGCCGAGAACCAGTACGACTGCATCCCGAAGATTCGTTGAAGAGAGGCATTAAAGAAGGTGATGCAGTTCGCGTTTTTAACAGCCGAGGCGAATTTCTCGCGACCGCCAAACTTGATGAAAATGTTCGCATGGGTGTGGTACAGATTGCGACGGGAGCCTGGTTCGATCCGCAAGACCCAGAAGCAGACCGCAACGTTTGCAAGCATGGCAATCCCAATATGGTCACCCATGACCGGGGAACATCAAGCCTGGCGCAGGGACCGGCAGCGATGTCGTGTCTCGTCAAGATTGAGAAATTTCAAGGCGAAGCGCCGGAAGTTACGGCATTTGTTCCGCCAGTGGTTGTATTTGATAATATAGAATGACCACATCCAAGCAAGTTACAAGGACTACACAATTAATGATAGGAGTGTTTTTCGATGTCTGATTCAAAGATTTACGAAATTCCAAGCGAAGTTGAAGCAAACTCGCACATTGATGCTACCCGATACAAAGCAATGTATGAGCGCAGTATTTCCAGTCCTGACGAATTCTGGGCAGAACAGGCAGATCAGTTTCTGCACTGGTTTAAGAAGTGGGATTCAGTCAGCGAATGCGATTTCAATACCGGACATATTCGGTGGTTTGAGGGTGGCAAACTCAATGCAGCATACAATTGCCTTGATCGGCATCTGGATACTCGTGGAGATCAGATTGCCCTGATATGGGAAGGAGACAATGCCTCTTTGGTGCGAAAATTCACCTATCGTGAACTCCATGCCGAAGTCTGTAAACTATCCAATGTATTGAAGGACAGAGGCGTAAATAAAGGCGACCGAATCTGCTTGTACATGCCCATGGTTCCAGAAGCAGCAATTGCTGCTCTCGCTTGCGCTAGAGTCGGCGCAATTCATTCAATCGTTTTCGGAGGATTTTCTCCAGAAGCACTGAAGGACAGAATTCTCGACTCAGATTGCCAGGTCGTCATCACTGCAGATGAAGGGCCTCGTGGCGGCAAGAACGTACCTCTCAAGAAAAATGCCGATGCAGCGATGGAATCCTGCCCTAACGTTCACACATGTGTCGTTGTACAACGAACCGGTAATGAAGTGTCTATGAAATCAGGTCGTGATATTTGGTATCACGAAGCCACCTCGGAAGTATCCGCTGATTGTCCTGCAGAAGTGATGGATGCTGAAGATCCGCTCTACATTCTCTATACCTCTGGCTCAACTGGGATGCCCAAAGGAGTTGTCCACACTACCGCGGGGTATCTTTTATATGTGACGATGACCTTCCGATACTCTTTCGATTATCAGGACGGACAAGTCTACTGGTGCGGTGCGGACATTGGATGGGTTACAGGACACTCGTACATCGTTTACGGGCCATTTTCCAATGGAGCAACCAACGTGATGTTTGAAGGCATACCTGTGTATCCCGATGCCAGTAGATTTTGGCAAGTTTGTGACAATCACAACGTGAATATATTCTACACGGCTCCCACGGCGATTCGTGCCCTCATCGGTGCAGGTAACGAGTATGTTGAAAAAACCAGTCGTAAGAGTTTAAGAATTCTAGGGACTGTCGGAGAGCCGATCAATCCCGAAGCTTGGGAGTGGTATCACGACAAAGTCGGCGAGAGGCGCTGTCCCATCGTTGATACTTGGTGGCAAACCGAGACGGGTGGCCACATGATAACTCCTCTTCCTGGCGCAACTCGTTTGAAACCAGGATCAGCTACTAATCCATTCTTCGGAGTCGTTCCCTGTATCGTTGATACGGAAGGCAATGAAATCGAAGGTGTCGCAGAAGGCGCATTGTGCATCAAAAACTCTTGGCCAGGTCAGATGAGAACTGTGTGGGGCGATCATGAGCGATTCATCCAAACTTACTTCAGTACGTTTCCAGGCAAGTACATGACTGGCGATGGTGCCAGACGCGATGAAGACGGCTACTACTGGATTACGGGCCGAGTCGATGACGTAATGAATGTATCCGGGCATCGTCTGGGTACCGCGGAAATTGAAAGTGCACTAGTTCTGCACCCAACGGTTGCCGAGGCGGCAGTGGTGGGTTATCCACATGCAATCAAGGGTGAAGCGATTTACGCCTACGTTACGACGGTTGCGGGAACCGTAGAAGACGAAAATCTTCGAGCAGAACTATTTAATATCGTTCGCACCGAGATCAGCCCGATCGCCAAACCGGATGTTATCCAATTCGCACCTGGATTGCCGAAAACGCGCTCTGGAAAAATTATGCGCCGAATTTTACGCAAAGTAGCCAGTAACGATATTAACGATTTGGGTGATACGTCTACTCTCGCCGAACCCGCAGTCGTGGACGACATAATTGAAAATCGGGTGCGAACCTAATTCGACTATATACCCATAAATCATGGCTGATCGCTTTAGCGATCAACCCATCGGGTTTGGATGGCGCCTGTGTACCTTTGCGATCGATTTCAATGCTTCGGAGTCAAGTTTTAGATTGGCTGCATTGATGCTGTTTTCCAGTTGCGCCTGAGTTGTCGCACCGATAATCGTTGATGTCATAAACGGTCGCGAACAGCAAAATGCAATCGCCATCTGACAGCAATCAACTCCGTGTCGGTTCGCAACTTCAAGATATTCATCAATGACTGGAATTACATGCTCCGTGTAACGTCCTCCTATATCTCGGGAGAAATTACGTCTTGATCCTGCAGGGGTTTTATCGCCTTGATACTTGCCGCTGATTATGCCTGCTGCCAATGGAGAAAACGCCAGCAAACCGACGTTTTCATTTATAGAAAGTTCGGCTAAATCCAGGTCATATTTACGATCGAGCAGGCTGTATTCATTCTGAATACTAACGACTTTGGGCAAGTCATTCAGCCTGGATATCTCAATGAACTGCGAAGTTCCCCAGCATGATTCATTAGAGAGCCCGATAGTTCTGATTTTTCCTGCTTCAACAAGACTCTGAAAACCCTCCAGCGCTTCAAGAACATATCGACGTGTCTCTTCGACGTTCTGTTTGGATGGATCAAATTTCCAAGATTGACGAAAGTGGTAGGAACCACGATTCGGCCAGTGAATCTGATAAAGATCTATATAGTCGGTCTGCAATCGCTTCAGGCTGTTTTCCACCGCAATTTGAATGGTTCGCCGTGAAACCGGAGAACCGTCGCGTATCGAACTCGAACCCGGCCCTGAGATTTTCGTTGCAATGACGACATCTTCTCGATTTTTTCTTGAACGCAGCCAAGTCCCGATAATTTCCTCAGTTCGGCCCGTAGTTTGTGTTGAAATTGGATTAACTGGATACATTTCAGCGGTATCAATAAAGTTTACGCCGTACGCCAATGAGTAATCCATTTGCGCATGCCCTTCTGCTTCAGAATTCTGTGTGCCCCACGTCATGCTACCAAGGCAAATCTCACTTACCTTGATTCCGGAATCACCGAGTTCGTTGTATTTCATTATCTTTGCCTTTGAGTAGTAAATTCATTGCGTCCTGTTCGAATCCACCTGATTCGACTCTATTCACAGAGAACAAAATCATCAGAGTTGACTGCCTGGAAGTTGAAAGAGAGGTTTGGAACAAAAAGCGCATTCATATTTGCTCATTTCAATAAAATTGGAGCACACACAATTCGCGTAAAATCAAATTGTATTCATTATCAGTTTTAGTTGAAGTTTAAAAATAATCTAAATCGTACCAATTTTGAATTCACAGTGTTATACGGCATTGGAATTTAGAGACGTTCCGTTCGATTTGAAGCAACAGCCCAGGAGTTCAAGTTGAGCGACATATCACAAAGAATCCAAAGAGTCCAAACTCCGATAATTCCAGATGTCGCGGACCTCATCAATTCGCATCCAGGAACAATTTCCCTAGGCCAAGGAGTCGTTTACTACAAACCTCCGATTGAAGTTTCGAAAGGGGTCGCGAAGTTCATGGATGCAAATTCCCACCACTATGAGGCTGTTGAAGGGTTGCCAGACTTACGCGAATTGATCTGCTCCAAATTGCAACAGGAAAATCAAATTGATACTAGCCAATTTGAAATTGTGGTGTGTGCAGGTGGCAATATGGGATTTCTGAATGCGATTCTCGCGATCTGTGACTCAGGGGATGAGATCATTTTGCACAAGCCTTGGTATTTCAATCATGAAATGGCAGTCCGTATCGCGGATTGCCTACCCATATCCTCAAATATCGAGGAGACATTTGGGGCACCCAGTCCGACTGAACTCGAAAATTTAATCACACCACATACTCGGGCAATCGTCACAATATCACCGAACAATCCCACCGGTGCGGTTTTTGATGCTGCTGCATTAATAGCAATCAATGAACTTTGCGCCAGAAGAAATATCTATCACATCCATGATGAAGCGTACGAATACTTTTGTTATGGAGATGCCATACACTACTCACCTGCATCCGCAAGTTCCGCAGCAGGACATACAATCTCGCTCTTTTCGACAAGCAAAAGCTTCGGATTTGCAAATTGGCGAATTGGGTATATGCTGATTCCATCCAACTTATTTAAATCTATTCGAAAAATTCAGGACACGAATCTCATCTGTCCACCGGTAATCAGTCAGTTTGCTGCAATGGAGTGCTTGAAATTAGGACGAGATTTTTGCGCGCCGAAAATTTCCAAAATTGCTGCTGTTCGAGAGTATTTTGCGGAAAAAATTTCCTCTATACAGGCAATCTCTCATGGTGAACTGGCTGGTGCTTTCTATGGATTTCTTCAATTACCGGAAACAGGAATGAGTGACATGGAGATCGTCGAATATCTAATCAAGCGACATGGAGTCGCTGTCATTCCGGGAAGTGCATTCGGAATCGAAAAATCCACATGCTTAAGAGTTTCTTATGGTGGCCTTGAACCTAAGAACGCAATCGAAGGAATTGACAGATTGACAGTCGGCCTCAAGGAACTGCTAGCAGGACTCTAAATGCTTTTAAGATTATCCCCCTTTTAGCGGAGGGATAATTTTGACATTATCGGTGTCTTGAAGAAAGTGCGTCTGACGATCGGCTCTAGCCAACACTTCATCATTGACAGAAATGATATATGGCTTATCCGCGGGAAGTCCCAGTTTCTGAATCAACTGAACAACCGTGAGATTGTCCTCTGAATTTATTTCAGTTACATTATTTTCCGAATTTTCAGGCAGGTACTTTCCTAATGTACCTACTAATTTGACTGTAAGCTGCATGAATTAACCGCCTGACAAGCCCAATCGCTCCAAGGTTTCTTCGGTAGGCACCCCGTCCGCTGTCCAGCCACGCACTTCATAGTACTCAGGCAACATTCTATCCAGCTCGTTGACTTTTCCTTTCGCCACACCTGATTTAGCAGGATCTTTCAGGAGCCTCTCCGGCAATGAATCGTCACTCTTTGATAGTCCAGCTGCCAGATTGAACTGCCGCTCCAGATTCCAAATGCGCTCTCCGGTTTGAAACAGTCGCTCGACTGTCCAATCCCCTTCGCATGCAGCATCTATTTGGGCCTGAAAATCTCCGATTTTCCAACCGGACAGTGTAAACCAGCACAACCCGGTAGAGTCGATCAGCGAAATTTTGTCCTGTGATTTCTTGCAAGGCAATGCCTTACCTTCACCTGTCTGATCTTCCATGTCCGGCCCAAAAACTTCGTGTTTCATGTGACAGGCCCCTCTGCTGCTGGTCGCATAACCAAGACCCATTCCCTGCAGCGCCCGAGAATCGTAACCTGCAAACTCCTGTCCCTTAACCGTCATTGAAAGCTCTGGATGAGCGTATTTTTCACACAGACGTTTGGAGCCCAGCCCGATTACTTGTCCGAACCCTTCATACTTGCCGGTTTTCTCTGCCATTATGGTTAGAGCTTCAGCATTACCGAAATTCAGAGGAACTCCATCGGTATCTTCGTCAGTAATTACGCCCATTTCATAGAGCTCCATAGCGGCTGCCAAAGTACCTCCAAAGGAAATTGGATCCATGCCGTGCTCATTCATCAAGAACCCGGCAAAAGTAAGCGCATCGATATCGTCAATTCCGCAGTCTGGGCCGAATGCAAAAGCAGTTTCGTATTCAAGACCACCACTAGCGTGCCAGTATTCCGGACGATTGGAAATCGTAAAGTGATCTTTGTCAATATGAGAAATTCGGCCACAAGCGATTGTGCAACCAAAACACGCTTTGTTGGTCAGCAAATTTTTGTGACCATTTTTATGAACTTTCGTCATCGCAGCAGGATTAATTTTGTCCACGCCTTCGAACTGAACTTCATTGAAGTTTCGAGTCGGCAAGCCACCAAATTCCTGCATGGCATCGATCATCCCATTGGTACCGTAGTCGGTCAACTCATGGACATCAGTACTTGCTGCGAGTTTTGCCTTGGTCTCCTTAACGACTTCCATAAATCGTTTGGGATTATCCACAGTTACGCCAACGGTTCCACGAACTGCAATCGCCTTGAGATTCTTCGATCCCATGACCGTACCGACTCCGGAGCGACCCGCCGCTCTATGCAAATCATTCACGATACAAGCATATCGAACTCCTCTTTCGCCTGCGACACCGATCGATGCAACTTTCATCAAAGGGTCCTGATGGTGCGACTTCAACCAATCTTCAGTCTCCCATACCGACTTACCCCAAATTGGATCTGCCGAAATAATTTCTACGGTATCGTCGTAAATCTTGAGATAGGAGGGTGCAGGCGCTTTTCCTTCCAAGATCAATAAATCGTATCCTGCAAACTTGAGTTCCGCACCGAATTTTCCGCCTGAATTAGAGCATGCAATGGCATCCGTGAGTGCTCCTTTGGTGATCACTGCGTAGCGACCCGAGGTCGATGACATGGTACCGGTAAGCGGGCCTGTTGCGAAAATTAGAACGTTACCGGGATCAAGAGCATCAACAGAAGGATCCATATTTTCGTAGAGATATTTGGTACCCAAACCGCGCTCACCTAAGTACTGCTGCGCCCACTCCATATTCAGCGGTTCGGTTTGAATGTTTCCTTCAGTGAGGTTAACCCTCAATACTTTTCTCTGCCATCCCATTGGACTCTTACTCCTTCACAAAATATTGTTATTCGGCATCGGGCTGATTTTCCGGTGCAGCCTTTTGAAATTCTTCCATGGACCTGCAATTTGCGTCAATTTGAACCAGATTTGGATATTCGCTCAAATCACAATTAAAGCGTCTTGCATTAACCATCTGCGGGACGAGACAAACATCTGCCATCGATGGATTATCACCGAAACAGAATTTTCCGTGCTTTCCAGCGATTGAAAGTCTAGCCTCAAGTGCACGAAACTCTGTTGCAATCCAGAATTGGTACCACTCCGTACGCTGTGCATCATCCAAGCCGAGATTATATTCAAGATATCGCAGCACTCGTAGATTGTTCAGTGGATGAGTGTCACAAGCGATTGACAATGCAATTGCTCGAACGAAGGCACGATCGGCATCGTCTTGTGGCAGAAGGGGTGGATCAGGATACTTGGCTTCCAGGTATTCAAGGATCGCTATGGACTGTGTCAGTACTGCGCCCCTGTCCTCGAGTACCGGCACGAGTCCCTGCGGATTCAACTTGCGAAACTGTTCACTTTGCTGCTCATTACTTCGCAGATGAAGAAATTTATCTTCATAGACAATATTTTTCAGATTGAGTGCAATTCTGACGCGATATGCCGCCGAACTTCGATAGTATCCGTGTAATTTCATTTAATTTTCTGTTGGCAAATTGTTTCTATGATTTTATTTTAGTTTGAAATTCTGAATTCCATACGAATTCATCAACCGCATAGCGCTTAACCTGTAATCCGAATCACAGCAACATAATCCATTTTTCAATCAAACTTTTTGCTGTATCTATACCTTAGTGTTTAGGGCTATTCGACGGGTAAGAAACTAAAGTGGCTTGTTGTGATTTAAACTGCTATTCACTCATTTAGTGGCAGTTTTTTTACAAAATCTTCAGGCATTTCCCAAGCACGCAAAGCATTATCAGAATCTCGGATACCCCAAATCCTGGTTTCATATCCGTGAACACAGAGTTGGACTGAATTGTAAATCTTGTGAGTAACAGTAAATGTCTTGCGGGAATGTGATTCAATTCTGCTCGTGACCAAGAGATAATCTTCCCATCGCATGGGTTTCCTGAATTCAGCATGAGTTTCAATCAACGGAAATCCGACGATTCCGTAACGTTCTATCATCTCCGCTTGCCCGAATCCGTGATGTTTCATCATGTCATGGCTACTCTTGTCAAACCATCGATAGATATTCGGATAGAAGACAATTTTAGCAGGGTCGCATTCACCCCATTCAACCAAATGGTTCCATTCAAATTCAATCACGGATTGACCCCTCCACCAAAACTTGTAACTCGCTACGACTAATTTTCCCGTTTGCGGTTCGCGGAAATTCTTCTAAGACGCGAATCCAACTAGGATGCTTTACCCTAGGCAAATTCTGTTCAACGTGTTGTTTCATCTGAATAACAGCATCATCAAATTCAACATCACTAACCGGCACGAAAAACAGTGCGGGTCGGAGCATCCCAATTTCATCAGCAGCACCTACAACTACAACATCAAAAGCAACATCGGACTGCATCGCTGCTTTTTCGATTTCGCGCAAATACACCCACTGCCCTGATACTTTAATCAGTTCGTCTTCACGTCCCATGTGATACCAATTCCCCTTGCTGTCTCTGCAATACAAATCACCAGTAATGAAATAGCCACTGACAAGTTTTTCCGCTGTGTCTTGATCACGATTTGCGTAATGAGTGAACATATACTGATGGGAAATGTGCAAGATGGCTTTTTCCATTGAATCATCTGCAAGTACATACTGACCATTGACCAATCGAGTGTTCACTCCATACAGCGGTTTACCCACTGAACTTGGTGGGGTTTCACTCGGCTCGCCAGCGAAAGCCAGAAACAGCGTCTCGGAACAACCATATGCGTTGATAATGGTTCTGCCTGTACGCCGTTTCCACTCATCCTGAATTTCCGCTGGCAAATGCTCCCCTGCAGATATGTAGTGCTGCGGTTCAGAAAATACCTGTGCGCTTCCGGAATCAAACTCATCAAGTAAACCTCGATAGATACTGGGCACTGAAAACACAGCTTTTGGTTTTTCTCTAGCAACAATGCTACGAACATCGTCTAATTTCACCCACTCAGGATGCAGATAGACAGTAGCACCAAGTCTCAGTGGTACCAATAATCCATTCGCAAGCGCATAAGCAAACGAAATTCTGGAAGTACAAAATAACAAATTGCCCGGAACTGTTTCAAGCGTGTTTGCATGAAAGTCGCAACAATTGGTAAAGTCTCGGTGCGTATGTACAATCCCTTTGGGCTTGCTGGTTGAACCGGATGAATAGACCCACAAGGCTTCATCCTGAACACTTCGACTTGCTGTCTCCGATAATTGGAACGAAACTGAACGAACTAAATAGTTATCCAGCAGAATTGGAATTAGTTTACGGTTCTGGTCTTCGAACAATCTCCGACAATTCTTTTCTGCCCGTGAATCATAGATCAACACACGAGCATCGCTGTCCTCTAAAACATACTTCAACTCATCAATGTTCAGACGCGTCGAAACTGCAACCGCTACTGCACCTAAATGCAGTGTGGCCAAGTAAAACGAAACCAGATTGGCGGTGTCGGAGCACTGAAAAACAACTCGTTCACCGACCTTCAATCCATGGTCTTTCAAAACAGAACTCGCGAATTGAATCTGCTCAAGCAATTCGAGATAAGTCCAACTGCCTGATTCCCATTTGATCGCAGTGTACGAACCGATTTCTGAAAGTCGGTCAGAATTGAGAATCTGCGTGACTATGTTCATGTGGATTCAGGCATGTTCTAGTCTCACGAAGTCACTCCACTGCCAAAGTTTGCTAGAAATTACAGCAGATCGTGCAGTGACTTTACTCCTGGAACATACCAGTAGCTACCGGAAACCGGTGTTGAGAAATTAGTGAGCTGATCATGTAAGCCGTCATCCGTTACACCATACATTCGTTCAAGCTGAATCTGAATACGGCTCAGATCGCAGGAGAACGCAACGAAATGCAAACCCCTGTTCTGGAGGTTACCGTGAGGAACACTCCGCCGTACAATTTTTTGCTTGACTCCGTCTACAGTTGCATCCGTCCGACTGACATGCGAATCATGCGGCATTCTATCTTCATCCAATTCAACACTGTCAGGCTTGGTTCGTCCGATTACCTTTTCCTGCTCTGCGAGTTCCAATTCGTTGAAAGCTGTTAGATTGTGAATCCAGTTTTGGGTAAGCGCAAAGCTACTCCCATTTCCGTTCGGAATCAAAGCGGCCTCTTCTGCAGCTTCGTCGACTGGATTTTCGGTTCCGTCAATGAATCCTGTGTAATCGCGGTTCTCATGCCGCCTAAATCCCATCACTTCCAAATTGCGACTGGCGCCCAGATTCTTGAGTGTGTTATCCAGATTCAAAGCAGCATCAAGATTCCAAGAATGGGAATCACCATGAAACCATACCCAAAAGTCTCCGTGCGTTGCTGGCACTGATACTTCATCTCCACGAATTTCGGTAAAAGGCCTATACGAACTTACAACTTTCTCAATGGACAGTGCGTTCCACAATTCCGCACTGAATCCAAACAACTCATGCCGGCTGCGAATTTCCGCAGAATCCTGCTCAGAACGAATCAGTCGACTCAGTTCCTTAAGATCACTAAATTGCTCAAATGAATATTCAACATGAATATGGTAAGGAGCAGTTTCAGTAAGAATTCCCGGTTGTACAATCATGCTGGCAATCTCAAAATTTTCTGTTATTCAAATAAATCAATAATATATAAAATTAAATTCAATAACTTTCTAATACATGACAAACTGTCCATTGGACACACATAGTGGCCACTTTCCCATACCAAAAATTTCGATTTTTCTGGTGAAACAGCCTGCTACCCCGGGCCTAACAATCGTCTCCAAAAGGTACCGATAAGCCGATTCTATCGCACATCCAGCACCAACTCGAGCCAGATATTTGTCGGAATTGTTAAGCTGTTTGTTTGCACAGTCCATCGCCTGATTGGAAATTTTCTCAGTAATCATTTTCATCGGATATTGATTTGCACTCAGTGAGTCGGAATCTCCAATCATCCGAAGCAAGTTCTGGTAACTGTCTTCTTCCGCCTCAGCCCATTCAGGGTCATACTCTCTCGTAAGACAGTCTTTGACTTCGTCAGCATCGAATACACACCGAATAGGGTAATCCTTTAATCCCAATTCTGAAAGATATTCAGAAACCAGTTTCTTTTCCCACTTCTGTTCGCGGTTGCCAACTCGGCAAAACCAATCAATCGCGTCAACTGTGCCAACAGTGTTCAGACTCTTTTGGAAACTGTTCACCGAGTTACCCTTTTTCAGGCATCTGGATTGCCTCGCAGTTCTCTCCAAAGTCCCAACTTTTGCTGAACCGGTCGATTGGAAAAACTGAACAGATAGGAATCTGCTGCAGGAAAATGTCGAACTTCCGCCCAACTCGGCACAACAAATGTATCTCGTCTACTCCAATTCAAGGTTGTATCGCCAACTATGGAATACCCGTTACCTTCGGCAACTGCAAATATCGTGGCATCTGTGGACCGATACGCAGTTGTTTCTATTTCTTTCGGAAGCAGTTGCATGTAGGTTGCCATGGTCGGCATTGCGTGGTCGCCGGTCACTGGGTTGACGTATCTTGACTTCAATCCGTGACACTCATCCCACTGTTCGTTCGCACGCATTTGATCGAGAGCTTCGCGTGTTCGTGCATATGGATAATTGAACACTGGTGAGGTATGAGATTTGCGCTCGTAGTCTACAGGCAGAAGCCCGGAACCGAATCGTGCCATAGCGTCTCCAACCGGCCTGGTTTGTGGAAACTCGTCGTCTGGATACTTTTCGAAAAATGAAGCATCCAGCATACTCACCAGCGGAATATCCAATCCATCCAACCAGACCATCGGTGTCTCGCTTTCATTGCCGTGATCATGCCAAGACCACGAAGGCGTGATGACAAAATCGCCCTCTTCCATGATCGTCTTTTCTCCGTCAACCGCAGTAAATGCTCCACTGCCTTCTACAATGAATCGAAGTGCAGACTGAGTGTGGCGATGTGCTGGGGCAATCTCACCAGGCATGATTAACTGCAAGCCGGCATATAGGGTTTCAGTAATTCGAGATTCACCCGGCATACCTGGATTTTCCAAGATCAAGACTCTTCGTTCGGCCTGCTTTGCAGTAATCAGAGATCCGGACTCCATGATCAGTGGACGCACTCGGTCGTATATCCATAGGGCTGGATGGCAACGGCTTTGCGGAACCGATGTAATCAGACTGCTCAATACGGTCCACAACGGAGCCAGATTCTGATTCGGCAAACGCTTGTAGAATTCTCTCAACTCAGGGGTATCTGGAACTTCAATCGTCATTGTAATTTTTCCAGTCAGGGACTCGCGGGAATATCGGGCAAGCAAAGTCCAAATCGATCCACAATTATTTCGTGAATTCTACCGGCATAATCTTCGGCCATTGCCTCGTTGGTTCTCTGCTTAATCCCCCATTTTCGATAGATTCTGTTGTTTTCCGACTGTGGGCGTCCGAAAAACTTGTGCATCATCGGATAATATCGATCAACTACATCCTGAACGTCAGATCGCCCTTCATCGGTTTCAAGAATTTCCGCAGTGAAATCCAGACCGAACTGCACGTGAAACTTCTCTTCGGGCATCGTCATACGCGCCAATTTCCTGAGCGGTATGAAAGAACAATGTATCAGGTCTTCCACTTGAATGACTTCTGCCATGTCCGCGAGAATTTTAATTACACAAAACTCTGCCCAAGACTCAAGATCAAATTCAAAAATTGATAGGGGTTGTTTACGCTCCGGTGTCATCTGCTGCGATTCGATGTTCAGTTCCTGTCCTAGCTCACTGAATCGCACATGGTGTCCGTATTCTTCCATTGCAATCCGACAGGTTAGCCATTTTGCATAAGGTGAAGGAGCAAGTGCAACCGCTGGTTCATCGAACACGCGCGCGCCATACAATTCATTGACGGCGTGGCTAATAACAATTTTTTCCACCGCAATTCGAAACTCTTCCGGCGCATCACGGAATTCCTCACATGTCTGTACTTGCGCGCCTGGCTGTAAACTCATAGGTAATCTCGCTTATCAAATTGCCGGTTCTGTATTGAATTCTTCCAAATCAGATAGAAGTTCCGTGAATTCAGGTTTCATTTGTCCCTGCAAAACATCCGCAACAGAAGCCGGATTCCAATGTTGTTCATCAATTATGGCTTCGTTGATTGGTCGCGGCTGAGAAAACAACATGACTTGCCTGCCACGAACTCCAAATAGCTGGCCAGTTATTCCTCTGCCAAAATCTGAACACAGCGCAGTAACGACAGTAGCAACATTTTCTGGTTTCACTTGCAGAGCGTGTTCCTTGTATACTTTCTGCTCTTCATTGGCAGGCACGATCATGTCTGTAACCCGGGATCGTGCAAACGGAGCCACTGCATTTACATGGATTCCGGAACGCAACAGATCGAGAGCCGCCACACGCGTCAATCCCATCACTCCGCTTTTTGCTCCGGCATAGGACGACTGGCCGTAGTTGCCGTAAAATCCTGCAGTTGAAACGATGTTCACAACTCTTCCCCAAGTATAAGGATCGCCTGCGGGTGCATTCTTTGCCTGCTCTCGCAAAATTGGAGTTGCTGCTGCAAGAACATAGTAGGCGCCGGAAAGATTGACGCGAATCACTTCTTCAAAATCGCTCGGCTTGGCCTTGAAGATGAAGTGATCTCGCAGAATCGCTGCGTTATTGATGACAAGGTCAAGTCGCCCCCAATTTTCAAGTGCAGTCTTTACCGCCTGCTGCGCTGAATCAATACTCCCAATATCCAGAAAACAGCCAATTGCCTGCTCGCCTAGTGAATTTGCAACACTGTC
This sequence comes from Arenicellales bacterium, assembly GCA_965219265.1. Classification (GTDB taxonomy): domain Bacteria; phylum Pseudomonadota; class Gammaproteobacteria; order Arenicellales; family JAJDZL01; genus JAJDZL01. Next base: position 805,126 of record OZ244730.1, on the reverse strand, counting down.
CACAACGGATGGATCTGGTGCTGACCCGTCAATCTCTCCTCCATTGTCTACGATGACTACTTTTGCGCCATGCTTGATAAAGTCCGCTGCAATTGCTCGTCCGATTCCCCGAGCACCGCCTGTTACCAAGGCAACTCTACCTTCCAAATACATATCGTCCTTGGGAGCAATCATCGTCCCTGATCCGCTTCGGTAAAAAATGGATCAGCATGAATATCCATTTGATCTACGCCCAATTTTCGCAGCACATCGGTGCAACTTCTAACCATCGGTGGAGGACCTGCAAGATAAGCCTTGTAACCACTATCCTGTTTTAAGTCGTCTTCTAGAATTTTTGAAAGCATTCCAGTTCTAAATTCAGTTGTGCCAGAGGAAGCTGACAGTACTGGAATATATTGAAATTTATGATGCTTTTCAGCTAAAGACTGAAATTTTTCAGCGCGATAAATGTCCGATTCGTCCCGAACTCCGTGATAGAGGTAAACCGCCTGATCAGGATTCTTTTCGATTGCTTCCAGTGCGATTGGCTGTATTGCAGAAAGTCCAGAACCACCGGCAATGGCAAGAACCGGTCCGTCGTGCATTTCTCGATAAAACATATTGCCATGCGGGCCTTCTACTTGAACCATTTCTCCCGCTTCCAGGTAATCCCATACAAACGGACTGACGATGCCTCCTTCAATTCTTCGGATATAGAACTCAAGAGTGTCATCAACATGACTTGCAATTGAATATTCTCGTCTGGGATAGCCTTCAAACAAGATGTAGACGAACTGGCCGGAACTGGATGTGAATGGCCCGCCGCTTTGGATATCGAGCTTGACGCTAGCAATATCACTTGTGAGTTTTTCGACATCAGTCACTCGACATTGCAGGTCTCGAACCGGATGAACTGCAACATCATCCAGTTCACACCATGAAACTTCGCAATCGGACCACGGCACCGCACGACAAGCTAGAATCAAATCATCCGCATACTCCTCGTCCGACAACGCAAATTCGGAATATGGAGAAAGTTCTACTTCACCGAAATGAATGCGGGATTTGCATCCGCCACAGTTTCCAGCACGACAGCCATGTGGATAGTCAATACCTGCAGCGAGTGCTGTCTCCAGGATGGTCGATCCGACCTCTACATTAACCGCCTGTTCAGCCTGACGGATGAATACGCTGAACATCAAACCTCAGGGAAATAATTTCCCGATTGAATACTACTGAAACCGGTAAATTTCGTCGTTGATGTTACCAGTCTGAAACCGCCTTAGGAATTTCTTGTTTTACTTTCGTTTGGTTAGTTTAAATTTCTCTCTGGCGGCTTCGGGTCCGACAACTGACGCTCCCAGCATTTCGATGATCTTGACAGCCTTTTCGACAAGCTGTCCATTGCTTGCCAGCTTTCCGCGTTCCAAGTATAGATTGTCTTCAAGCCCCACTCTCGCATGCCCGCCGAGCAATGCTGACTGAGCAACCATTGGCATTTGGTGTCGGCTGATGCCGAAGGCAGTCCAATTTGCTCCCGGAGGAAGCATATCGCGCATGTTCTTCATTGCAGCCGTGGTTGCCGGTGCTCCATAGGGAATGCCGAGACAAATTTGATAAAGCGGCGGCTGATCGACCAAGCCTTCTTCAATCATCCGGTTTGCCATCCATACATGGCCGGTATCAAAAACTTCCAGTTCCGGCTTAATACCGACGTTCTGTATGTGCTTTGCAGAAACCCGAAGATGATCGGGAGTATTGATCATCAACAGGTTGCCTTCTCCGAAATTCATCGTGCCGCAGTCTAGCGAACAGATTTCCGGCAGCAGTTCATCAATGTGCGAGACTCTTTCGAGCGGGCTGACAAAATCGGTACCGGGACCTGGATCTGTTGGCACTTCGTCACCCACTACGTAATCGCCTCCCATACCGGTGGTCAGATTGATTACTACGTCCACACCGGAGGCTCTTATTCGATCTACGACTTCTGCGAATAGATGGTGATCTCGTGCACCAGCGCCCGTTTCGGGATTGCGAACATGGATGTGCGTGATCGCTGCCCCGGCGTTCGCTGCCTCAATACAGGAATCGGCAATCTGTTTTGGTGTGATCGGCAGGTCTGGATGTCTATGCTGCGTTTCGCCTGCGCCTGTAACCGCACAGGTGATGACTACTTCTTGGTTCATTTTCCCTCCATTGTGAACTCTTAATCTGAATCAACGTGGACTCATGTATTCGCGTGGTAATCGGATTGGAAACTGTTCGCGTAAAGCAGCGTCAGTCGCATCGTCTATGTAGCGCGGATAGTGGCTTGACAAAATTTGTTCGACTTGGCTCTGTGATTTCTGGATAACATCAGTTGAACCCTGTTCTGCCCATTCTTTCGGGCTTGTGCGATCGCCTACTTCCGGATACACGTAGTCTTTCTGCATCAGATTGATTGTCTGGTCATGCCCGAGATAGTGACTGGGACCATCTACACAAACGTCGCGCATGACTTCAATTGAAATTGACTCGTCGGTGACTTCAATACCTCGTACCGAACGATTAACGGCTCCGAGCATATCGTTATCGATTACAAAGCTCTCCAAGCTTACTCCCAGCAGGCTCGCGTGCATTCCAGCAGATTCGTAAACCATGTTCGCACCACAGTGTCCTGCCAGTGAAGTCGTGTAACCCTTTTCAAATCCAGATTGAGCATCCGGCAGTTTTGAATCCGCCATTCCAGCCGCGATACCGGTCGGCAGATCATAGAATCTGCCCATCTGACCACAAGCGGCCATTAGAATTGCCTGTTCTCCGCTACCTCCACTCATCGCTCCTGTTCTAAGATCAGAAACAAACGGCCAGATTCCGAGAATTGCCGGGTGACTTTTGCTGATCGAATTCACGTAGACCAGGCCAGCTAGTGTTTCTGCTACTTCTTGTACAACCGCTCCCGCCAGCGAGGCTGGACTGGTTGCACCCGCTTGCCCAGCAGCAAGGAGCAGAATCGGCATTCCTGCACGTACCGTATTTTCCAGTACTGCACAAGCATCTTCAGCAAAACGAAGCGGTGGAACGACAAAACACGAAGACGAACTGACAAATGGCCGCGCTCGCCACTGATCCTCTCCACCGGCAACAATGTGAAGCATCTTCATCGTTTCATCAAAGTGTTCCGGAAGCACCCAACTCGTTCCGACATGTTTCGAAGTGCCGGAAATGCATGCGTAGCAGGTATTCAAATCCAGTTCATAGGGGATTTCCATATCTCTACAGACAACGGAACGCTGAAAGAAATGTATGTGTTCCATTGAATCAACGATTCGGGCGATATCATACAGGTCGGCCAATTTAGATTCCCGATACTCCCTGGTTTCGAGATCAACGACATGCACAGCGGCACCAGCAGTGCCAAAATAAATTCTGGTATCGGAAAGATCCAAATCATGTTTTGAATCTTTTCCGCACAGAACATAGTTTCGACATGCTTCCGCAATGGTGTCCTCTACTAGTGAACGAGGAAACGTGAGCCGTCCTTCGCTGGTATATTTGCCGCCAGCCTTGGTTACTAGCTCGATACAGGACGGAATAGCTTGCGAAAGCCCGAGATTTTCGAGCACATCCATGACAGCTTCGTTGATTCGCTCTACTTGAGGCGGAGTCAAAGGCTCGAATCGCCCGCCTCGCATGCCTGGTCGTACTGCTTTGTCTTCTTCCGCTAGCGGTGCTGCACGCAGAGCCTTCCGAGCAGCTCTTCCTCCAAGTCGTCTTGCTTCTGCCATTATTGGGTTCTACCAGTTTGAGGGCTTACATAGTAACTGTAGCAAGTCGCTGATTGTTAGAATTCATGTCTGTTCAATCAAGCAACCAACAAGTCTAGTCCGTGCCGGCTTAGTTTTTGCAAACCGTTTTCGGTTACGCGAAATGTCTCGCCGAGTGTCATCGCGAAAGAGTTTTCCGAATCAAACAGAATCATATGCAGAAAATATATCATGTTCGGTTGAATTACAGCCGGATTGTCCGCATAGAACATTGGCCAATCCATCCAAGTCGGCGCGAATGTGGTGCCTAAGCTGTATCCACAAGCGTTCATTCGCATATTTTGAAACCCATTTGCGTCCATTACCTGCGCATGTGCAGTGAAAACTTCCCCTGCAGTCGCTCCCGGTTTCAGAGTGTTCTGGCAGGCATGCATCGCTTCTTCGCAGGCCTGATGCATGGCAAGTTGCTGAGGATTTGGATTTCCTACAATAATCGTACGCATCAAGCACGCGTGGTAGTGACGGTAGACTCCCGCGAATTCAAGAGTCAGTTGATCACTGTCAGAAAGATGGCGCCTGCCGGTATGATAGCGGCAAAGCAATGCGTTCTCTCCGGATCCAAGAATGAATTCATTAGCCGGATCATCCCCTCCCCCGCGATAAATGGCTCCGTGCATAGCCGCCAAAATGTCGCCTTCAAATACCCCTGGGGCGGTCAAACGGATCGCCTCGTCCAAGGCGTCATCAGCGAGTTCGGCAGCTCGCTCTACATAAACGATTTCAGCCGGAGATTTTATGACTCGCAAACTGGTCACTAGATCTGACGCATCTTCTAATTCGCAAAATTTACTGAGCATAGAATTGATACGATGCCAAAGTTGCGCGGTCAACCCATAAGCATGCAACTCAATAGCTAGACGTCTCCCTCTACACTGGAAATCGTCAAGCATTGCGATGAGGTCTTCTGCGGGATTGTGTCCAGCCTGATCGACCCACACGCGAATATCCTGAATTGTGGAAGTGATCTGAGCCTGCAGTAAATCGGGTGTACGAGTCAATAGAGCGTACTCCCCGCTAGAGTCAAGATACAGGCATTGAAAGAAACAATAACCGAAAGTGTCGTATCCAGTCAGATAGTACATGCTTTCCTGTCTAAAAATCAAAATTCCATCCAGGCCATCCTGTTTAAGGCGTGAAGTTACTTCTTGCCTTCGAGACTGATATTCTGTTTTTGAAAACTGTATTGTCATGTAAAGATGCTCGTCATATTTCTAGCAAAAGAGAAAGTATAAATTATCCATCAAACAGAGAATTCACTAACCGTCTAATTGAGGGGAACTAGTGAGTAATGCTTCACTTGGCAAAGAACAAATCTCTTTCGCTTTGAATGGCTGAAATTATAATTTCGACAGCATGATTTGACGTTATCCATTCCAGCGAAACTGCCTGTTGAGACCAACTCTCCTGAGCGAGTAAAATCAAATTTCGAGAGTGCATATAATACTTGGAATTATGGGTCTACCATGGCAACAAATAGAATTTTCGTTTCGCTCCAACTTCTGCTGAAATGTTGAACAGTATGCCGAATACACTATCCAAAGAAGACATTCAGAAATTCCACAAAGATGGCTTCACTTCCGCTGTCAGGGTAATGTCCGAACGTGATGCCGTCGAATACCGCAATCGACTTCAAGCGATTGAATCGGTAGTCGGAAAATTGCAGGGTGGTAGAAGACTTAAGTGCCATCTGCAGTACAAATGGGTTTCTGACCTGATTCGAACTCCCTCAATCGTTGATAGAGTTCAAGATCTTCTGGGTTCTGACATCCTGTGCTGGGGAACCGACATGTGGGTCAAGGAGCCGAATAACGCCAAGTTTGTGTCTTGGCATCAGGACAGCGAGTACTGGGGAATTGATGGAAATCAACTACTCACCGTCTGGATTGCGCTATCGCCGGCAACCGTAGAGAGTGGATGCATGCGGATGCTGCCGGGAAGCCATCTGAAAGAAGGACTCCCGCATGAAGACACTTTTCACGAAGATAACATGCTGACTCGCGGCCAAACAATCTACCAAGGCATAGATGAAAGCAAAGCAGTTGACATAGTAGTTGGCACTGGTGAAGCAGTGTTCTTCACCTATCGTATTGCTCACGCCTCGCATCCCAATCGGGGAAAAGACCGTCGCATTGGCATCGCCATTCGATATGTCTCCCCAGCCGCTAAGCAGTTAAAATCCGACTGGGACAGCGCGACACTGATTCGTGGTGAAGACAGAATCGGAAACTTTGTTCATGAACCCGAACCGACTATGGACTTTGATCCGATTGCACTGGAATTTCACAAAAAATCTAACGAGAATTATATGAACATACTCTACTCAGGTACTGACTGGACGACGCACAGAACTTAAGAGTTTGATTGCTGTTCCTGGATGCCCACTAGTGCTTATATAAAGTAATTTCCGAATGTCACTTGCCTGACAATATTTAACTGAATTTCATATATCTAAATCGATGCTCTTGATCAACGCCAATGATGTCCACCGTACTTGCGTTTATCCAGAACTTGTAAGCACACTGGAAAATTTTCATCGCGAATCGCCTGCTGACCTGAAGGACATGCTCTTGTCGAGCATCCAAGAAAATCCAGCTGCAGAAAACCACGCGCTGATTCGAGCGGCTTGGGACCATGGGTCCGCTCTGGGCTTGAAAGCATCCACAATTTTCCCTAACAATACAATTGAGTCAGACCTACCAGCTATCCATGCCATGTACACGCTGTTCGATGGACAAAATGGCATTCCAGTGGCAGTTATCGATGGAACTTCGATGACTTACTACAAAACAGCAGCAGACTCTGCGTTGGGTTCGAAAATACTCGCAAACAAGAACATCACGTCAATGGCAATGATCGGTGCGGGAGCTATGGCACCACATCTGATACGAGCCCATTGTGAAATTCATCGTTTTATTCAGATTGTGACAATCTGGAATCGAACCGCATCCAAGGCTAAAGAGTTAGCGGATTATCTTGATATTCCGAATGTCAAGATTCAGGTCAACGAAGACATTGAAGCAACAGTATCCAATGCACAACTTGTAAGCTCTGCAACAATGACCAAGGATCCAATCATTTTCGGCGACTGGGTCACACCCGGCACACATTTGGATCTCATCGGAGCATACAGGCTCGACATGCGAGAGGCGGACGATAAAGCAATTCAAAAATCCAGAATTTTTGTGGATTCGCGTAAATCAACGATCGGCGAAATTGGTGAAATCACAATTCCAATGCAAAGCGGAATCATTGGTGAAAACGACATTCTGGCCGACTTGTATGAACTTTGCTCCGGCGTAAAGCAAGGACGAGAGTCACAGGAAGAAATAACGTTATTCAAGAATGGCGGTGGTGGACATCTTGATTTGATGACCGCACAATATATCTACGACAAACTTCAATAAACACTCGGGTTAATCTTACTTCTTTTGATAAAGGATATTGGCGGCAACTTGCCGTGCCTCATCTAGCGTATTAACCAATTGCTCTTTTGGTACATTATCCAGAATATTGAGAGAGTCCAAGGTCTTCGCAACCGGCCCCCTGGCTCCCATAACAATGCACTCTGTCTGTTCTTTCTCAGCAGAGTTTATCAACTGTAGTACAAGCATGGCAGCACTGTCATCAAGACTCGTGGTTTCCGAGAAATCAAAAATTACGATTTCATGGTCCTTAACATCTGCACTGATCACAACCACAAGTCTATTAGCAGATGCAACTGTGAACCTTCCCTTGAGCGCTACCAAGCCGACCCGTGCTGCAAACATGTCTGCCTCGTCTGCTCCCTCACTATCGGAGAAAAAAGTGCTGTCCAATAGCGGCACAGAAGTAACGCTGTCAAGTTCCAGCCGTTCCAGTTGAAGTGCGTGGGACATTCCCGCTGCAATCAATCCAATTGCCACCGCGGTAACCAAATCGACAAACACTGTAAGCCCTAAAGTCAACAACATGACGAAAAGGTGTTCCCGACGAATTCGGTGCATGCGAACCACCATTCGCCAATCAATGATGTCCCATCCGACTTTCATCAAGATTGCCGCCAAAGCAGCGAGCGGAATTGGTTCGACAAACCTTCCCAGCCCCAGCACAAGACCCAACAACAGTATTGCGCGCAGTGCACCTGACACTTGAGTTAATCCGCCAGCCCGTATGTTGACAACCGTGCCCAAGGTGGCGCCAGCACCGGGTAGCGCCCCAAAGAGTCCGGCAACTATATTGCCAATTCCTTGGCCAACTAATTCTTTATTTGGTTTATGTTGGGTGCCGGTCAGTGAATCTGCGACTAAGGAAGTCAAGAGGCTGTCTATAGAACCGAGCAGAGCAAGAATCAGTGCAGGTTCTATCGCTTTGATCAAGAAAGCGAGGGGAGGCAGTCCAATCTGCAGCGAAGGCAGACCCGTTGGGACCTGTCCGATGACCGGAGCGTCGTTCAGCCACAAAACCCCCAGCAAAGTACCGGCTATCAACGCGACAAGTGGTGCAGGCAGGCGTCGATTCAGTCTGGTTGGCCAAAATGCTGCGACAAATAGAGTTACAGCAGCGATAGTCATGGCGCTAATGTTGATGTTTGCGAGCGTTTCTGGCATTGCTTTCAACGCCCCCATTGCCCCGCCGAATGCAGGAGGCAATCCGAGAAATGGCCTCGTCTGAATCAGCATAATGATGATACCGATACCGGACATGAATCCGGAGACAACAACATACGGTGTGTACGCAACAAATCGACCAATTTTCGATACACCTAGAACCACTTGGAAGAGTCCGGCTAGTACGACAACTGTCAGAGCCTCAGTAAGGGTGGAGGAATATACGGTGATGACGGCCGCCATTGCGACTGTCATAGGCGCTGTTGGACCGGAAATTTGTGATTTAGTGCCGCCAAATACTGCTGCAAAGAAACCAACCGAGATTGCACCGTAAAGGCCGGCAGCGGCTCCCATCCCAGATGCAATGCCAAAAGCGAGTGCAACTGGCAAGGCCACGATCATTGAAGTCACTCCGCCAAAGATATCCCCGCGTAGTGTACTTAAATCGTATTTCACAACAACAAGTCCTTTACAGTGTTCATCAAGAGTTGCCAATTATGCAGCAACAGCCGACTCGCTACTCGTTTTCATTGCTATCACAAAATTTACCCTTGAAATTGTACCTAACCCATAAATCTGCAAACACATCAAACGCATATACGTCGACTGTTCTGTAAGTCTACCGAAAGTGCTTCGATAATCCAGAAATCAGGGAGGCACAATCGCCGAATTTCGACAACTGAAGGGAAAATATTTGGATTGAGTACATTAAGGTGATGGAGAGAGTCACAACGTATTCGAACTTTATCCGCACTGCCATTTGAAGTTCATATTTTAGACACCTCAATACGACCGCTTTATCAAAAAATTACTACAGAAGCGTTGCAACTTAAGGGGCTTGTATAAGTCCACGAATGAGCGCTATCCAACTCAACGTTGATGATAGAGCTTTTTCCAAAGCTATTCAGTGGCTCAATAGAGCTTAAATTAAATCCAAATTGCCGTAAGTTAAGCCGATTTTAAAGAACCTTTCCGACATCGGCGGTGGTCTGCTTCGCGCCTACAAACGGTGTCTTGCCTTCCACGCTTGTCGTGAGGCCTACCGGGATCATCACCGTGGACAACACCGGCCGGTAGAGTTCCACCAGTCGAGTTGATCGTGGTAGTCATGTCGAAGGGTGCTCTCTGGGCAACCGTGACTGCCACCTTAGTCATGCCAGGTCTGTGTTCCATCGTCATGTTGAACGTGAAATCCGAACCTGGATTTTCATTCAGCGACACGAACCACAGGCTGGCGAGGCCGTCGAACACCCCCCAGCTACAACGCAATTTACTCGTTACGGCTTAGGTTCAGTGCTGTCAGGCGGGTAAGGCCGGAGAAATCGCCCACCTGCAGACTCAAGATGCTAGCCTGGGACAGATCCAGCACGCCAGCGATGGCGGGGCAAGATACGCATCGGTGAACGCACCGCAGGTGTCAATGCCGGTAATCTGGGGAGAATGGCCGTGTACACCTGCTCGGTTCGGTCGCAGATTCCCCCGCCCGAGGGTACTTCCGTGTGTGTGTCTCACTGACCACGAGCGCTCCCTATGGTGTGTATCCCACCGCCCCGCAGGTGGATAGAAGCATTGCGAGTGCCAGAATCGGCCATGCTACCGCGTGCCGGAGGCGATGGAATGTGTGCGGGGCGACCCCGGTACCCTTGGCGGCTCGGGTTTACGGCAATCACCGCATCCGGAATGTCAGGCAGCATCGGATGAAAGGTCAGACTGCTGAAGAGGAACCGGCCGACGACTTGTAAGGCTTGGCGAAGTAGTAACTCGACACAAATTACACGAGGAAAGAATTCATGAAATTTTGAGACCACTACGCATTCGACCGATTCCTCAATCAACTTCGAAAAATGCAACGTTTACTATTAACTGCATTATTGGAACTAATAAAATTGAATAAAAATTGAAAATATCATTCGTTTTATTGCATGAACTGCACAAAACCACCACCCTTCAGCATCAGCAAACGCACCGGATGCCTCACGTTTCACGAAGCTGTTTGCCTCGTGCGCCGGAAGATTGCATGTGCATCGGCAACCTAGCGAAAGTACAAATTCTCCGGCACAAAATCCTGGTAGGTATACACAACCACAATCATCGGCCATTCGAATTCCTCATTTAGCAGACTGACGCCTTTCGCCCAACCGTCCGACAATGAACGCTCGACTCCACGACACTGCTTTTCGCTGCGTAACACCATCTCCCAAATTCCATGCTTTACTACAGTGTATGAAGAGACTGCAATTTCATACCAACTGCAAAGTCCTTTTCACCTTAGAATATTAGAATAATAATTAAATGTCAATAATTAAATGTCAATAATAAATCTCGGCGAAAGTTTCCCATTGACACATTTTTAAATTCCACCGGTGAGATTCTCATCAAAATTCTAAAATTTCTGCTACCGATGCCCATTCAAGCTGTTTTGTCAGCTCCCACCGTCGAATGGCTCTGTCAATCGTGTTGATGGCTGCGATTCTATGAATTCATCCGCGCAAGAACCTGCCGCCAGACATTGCCGAGTGGATTGTTTGAGAGCTTGCATGAAATCCAACTGAAGCTCTCTTTTGTGGAGTTTGCAAGCGGTGTACCGGTCAAGGCATTGAAAGTTTGTTTGCTGGTGCGGTAACGGTATCGACGCAGACCGCTAGCATGCCCATGTCGATGGGCAGAACCCGTGTGCAGTGTGGGCAAGTGGTTATCTACGTCGGCCGGTCTGCCTCACGTCGCGTCCGACTTTTTCAGCACCTGACGGTCGATCTTATTCGTACCGGTCTTAGGCAACGCCTCCAAATACACGACCTCGCGCGGATACTTGTGCGGTAAAAGTTTCGATTTGACGAAACTCTGTAACTCCTTCGTAACATCCCCGTCGCCGTCGATTCCGTCGACAAGCGCAACCCAGGCTTTGATGGTAGTCCGCCGGTCCGCAAGTTCGCTCGCCTGAACGCAGCACTCCTTGACCTTTGGGTGTTCGTTGAGCGTTGTCTCGATTTCCATCGGGTAGACCCATTGACCGGACACTTTGACCAAATCGTCGGCGCGGCCCTTGAAGAAATAGTGTCCATCTTCATCCATCACGAAACAATCGCCTGTCATAATCCAGCCATCACACATGGTCTCGCTGGTTTTGTCGGGCCGGTTCCAATATGTTTCCGCGCCGGAGAGACCACGCACGCACATAACGCCCTCCTCGCCTGGTCCGACTTCCTGGCCATCTACATCTAGAAGTTTGACGGCATAGCCCGGCACAGCACGTCCGGCGGATCCGGTTTTTTGGAGCGTTTCGTCATTCGATAAATAGATGTGTAGCATCTCTGTCGATCCGAGCCCTTCGATAATATTCAAGCCGAAACGTGCTTTCCATTTTACGGCTAGTTCCTCGGATAGAATTTCGGCTGCGGAAATACAGAGTCTCACGAAACTGAGATCCGCCGTTTCCGCTACGGCACTATATGCCAAAGCCGTATAGATAGTCGGCAGCCCGAACAAGACGGATGGACGATGCTTGGCGATTTGTTCGAACACGCGCTCCGGCGTAGGGCGGCTAGAAAGCAACACGGTTGCAGAGCCGCGGCTCATAGGAAAAGATACGGAGTTCCCGAAGCCATAAGCGAAGAAGATTTTCGGGATTGAAAAACAAATGTCGTCGGGTCGAAGATTCAAGAAATTTGCGCCGTAAGTCTCCGCCGTATAAGGTGCGTCCTCATGACAATGGATGATGCCCTTTGGCCGTCCGGTGGAACCGGACGAATACATCCAAAACGCTTGATCGCGGCGCGAGGTCGGATGCTCCGGCAACACCGTCGGTTCTGAAGCCCAGGGCCGTCGTTGCGCTGTCAAGATGATCTGACATGGAAAAGCCTCAATCATTTCATCCTTCAGCAAAGACTGAAAATCTTCGGAAACGATCGCCGCCATCGCCCCGCTGTCCTCCAAAAAAAACTCAATCAAATCGGCGGGCGATTGGGTATTTGTGAGTATCGGCACAAACCCCGCCCGCATGCTTCCCATGATAGCTGCAGGATAAGCGGGTTCGTCTTCCATCAACAACAACACCCGGTCGCCAGGTACACAGAATTTTTTGAGGTAATTGCCGATTCGCGCAGCCTCGTCGGCTAGCGCCGCATAAGTCCACGTCCCCGTATCGTGGAGAATGGCCGGCCGTGCAGCATTCTCCAGCAGATTGTCCCAAAGCAACCGTGCTGCGTTGTACAACTCTGGTAGTTCGAAACCGACCGTGTCGGCGAGTTGCTGAATAGTTGGTTTGGTCATTGCAAAGACTTCCTTTATAGATTATCAATTGCCTTCATTCGCATAAAAATTCCGTCGTCGGCTAGCGATCGTCAGGCGTCTTCGATATTTAGGCCATGTGCCTCAAGGCCGGCCGCAAACTGTGGCGACATTATCCGGATTTTGTCGGCCGTCAACCGCCCGGTGCGGGTAATGTAGCTGAGGGCGAATTCCCAAGGCGCTAAGGCCATGTGTTCGCCAAAGCGATCATACCATAATGCCGAAGTAAGTGCAGCACTCGCCAATTTCTCCAAAATCGGTTGGCGTTCGGCCTGATACTTTGGAAAGGCTTCTGGCACATTGAAGTCTGTTTCCTTCAAAGCTTTCACGAGCGCAATCACGTCTTCCATCGCAAGCCGCGTTCCCGACCCGATCGAATAATGCGTCGTATGCAGGGCATCGCCAACCAAGACACGATTGCCGTAGTACCAACGACGATTGCTCAACACTGGGAACTGTCGCCAGATTGAATTGTTGTTGATCAGCCTCGCGCCGTCCAATGTATCAGCGAAAATTTTCTCACAAATGGCACGGCATTCCGGTTCCGGCATATTGGAGAAACCGGCTTTTTTAAATGCTGCCTCCTCGCATTCCACTATGAATGTGCTACGATCTGGTGCGAACCGGTAGTGGTGCGCGTTAAAGAAACCGTAATTTGTTTCCTTGAACGTCTGAGTCAAAGCTTGAAACGGACGGTCGGTACCGTACCAGCAGAACCGATTGTGAAGGAAATGAATTGTCTCACCGAACGCTTGTGGCGCTTCAGCCCGAGCGATCGAGTTCAATCCGTCGGCAGCAATCACAAAATCGCAGTCATCGAAAACCGACAAATCGTCGACCCGTTTATTGTAGATCGGATGAACGTTGAATTCGGCGGTCCGCTTTTGCAACAATAACAACATCTCAAGTCGACCAATTGCGCTGAAACCAATGCCATCGATCGCGATAGTCTCGCCTTGATGGGTAACCCGGATGTCAGACCACGTCTCCATATACGGCTCGATCAAATCGGCAGTTTCAGGATCATCCCTGCGTAGGAACGTCAGCGCCGTCTCGGAGAACACAACCCCGAATCCCCACGTCGCGTCTGCGCTGCTTTGGTCGAGGATTTTGATCTCCGCATTCGGATAGTTGCGCTTAATCAAAATCGCCGCGTAAAGGCCAGCCGGACCGGCACCGAGAATGCCAGTTTTCATCAAATCCTTCCATACTTGTCGTTTCAATATGCATGATTATTTTACGTATTTCATAATTTTGTCCAACACTTAATTCAAGGCTGTCAATATGGGAGGGCCCAAAAATTGCGTTCAGTATGGCTAAAGTTGCCGGATGGGGTGATTGCGACGCAGCCGGAATCGTGTTCTATGTAGACTATTTAAAAAAAGTTGCATTTCATGAGTTCTACACACGCCATAAAGTCAACCAATGCCATTTTCAGAACGATTTCGAAATTTTTCAGCACGCAATTCATTCAAGCGTCCCGCGGACAACAAAACTTAACTGAAAATTGTCACTCTTATTTCGCTCTACTGACATTCGTTTAACTGTACGTCATTCAGTCCTAGGACGTGATTCAACGACTCCTAATACAAAATGTAACGGACACAAGAATGGGGCATTAATTCAGTATCAATAAGTTTGCATACGCCGATATCTGGCGTAGGTGTTTTGTAGAAGAGGTAATTACGTCCAGGTCTATACGGTTAATTATAGATTTGGTGGCGCGGTCGCAACGTATCCTAGCCTTGCCCAAGTTGCCATTCGAGGTCGACCTCCTCAATTCCATTAAGTTCCTATCCACTGGAAGATAACTACAATTCTATGCAAATCAGCGGGTGAGAGAGCACCATATTGAAAAGGAGAAGAAGACTGCTTGGGCTATAACATATAGCCTAAGATTCTACAATTTAGAAAAGTTTGGAATTATTTGAGGGAGAAAAAGGTCATGGCTGGAAATACTGTTGTTCGCGCCAGCGTTGACGAAGATATAAAAAACGAAGCTGTTGCTGTACTTGCTAGCATGGGATTGACCTTATCCGATGCATTTCGAATCATGTTGACTCGCGTAGCAACAGAAAAAGCATTGCCGTTCGATGCGCTTGAACCGAAAAATGAAACCATCGCCGCAATTCATGATGCTGAACACGGCAAAGTTTAGTCTTTTAATAGTATTGAAGAGCTAATGGAAGACCTAAATGCGAAAGATTGAGCGTACTGCACAATTCAAGCGGGACTACAAGCGAGTGAGCAGAGGACAAGATCGAACTACACTCGATAACATCTCCTGAATAATGTATTGGGAGACCTAGTAAGCGATCAACCATTAAGCCAACGGCATCACAATCATGCATTGAAAGGGAACTTGAGTAGCTATCGGGAATGCCACATCAAACTGGACCTGATACTCATATATAGAAAGGTCGATGAAGAAGTGCTTCGGCTGGTACGTCTCGGTTCTCATAGTGAACTGAAGTTATAAGGCGATACCGAGTTTGGTGGACTTGGACGGTAAGAATCCGCACTATTGCTAAAATCCCGATTGAAGTCAATCTGCTGAATACAGCACATCAACCGGTTTACCAAAAAATAGCCAATACATCTCTACATTTGAGAGAGTTCGGGTTTAGCAACCGCAAGATAGCCGAGTGCCTCAGCGTTGACGAACAAACCGTCGCAAAAGCGATTCAGTGAATCAATAGTGATTAATTTGAGGGGCACGAATAATCCAATGTTTAATCGTATAAATTCAACCTCATATAATCCTCCGGCCCATCTAAATTGTGGGCGGTTACTTTTAATCAGAATGAGTGTTCAAATTCGCCGGAATACACAACAGGGCCTACGTGTACTGTACTACAAGCTTTTTAATTCGTAGTGCGGTTGTAACTTGAAGGCTTTGCCGCACCCAGGAATTCCGAAGTAGCCAACTAAGCTAAACATCCCAAACTTCCCTCACATAATGCGCGGTTAAGACTTTTTAGCGCAGGATGCCATCGGTCCGGTTACGAATCCGGCTCGAACACTAGCTCTGGTACCACCACTTCCCAGGTATCGCAGTGAAGGCGGTCACGAAATTGCGGTTCCGAACGCTCGTGGTCCCATGTGGCAATGGCCAAGACCGTGGCAAACATGCAGCGCATGCCGACCCGGGCCTCGAAACCACCAGCAAGCTGTCCTACGACCGTTCCGCTGCGATTCAGAAGCTCCCGGCGATTCGAGTCGACACGCACTTTCAGCAGGCGAAACGGCGTGGCCCTTCGGTAGTCGCACAGCAGTTTGATGAACTAGAACGAGGGCAGCACCAGCGAGTTGCCGTGTGGTTAGAAGGGCCGCACCTCGGGGGTTACCTACCTGAGGCGGGGAAATAGCGCCGGTGAGACGGAAACGATAAGACTTGACATATAGGCGAGTACTCCATAAGAAATTACATGGTATTTCGACTGTTCGTCAAATATAGTTTGACAAATACTCTAAAACCTGCTAAATTATATGCAGCTATGTCAACTAATCATCAAATGGACAGCCCCGTGAGGCTTAACCACTTTCTGGAGCGGCACGCCGTGTTCACGGTGGACGAGTTGGATCGCTTTCTGTCCGACCGGGGGTCACACAACACGAGCACCCGCAATTCGCTGCTGGCCTACCACCGCAAGCTGGGTCGTCTCGTGCATGTGAGGCGCGGCCTATATGCGACCGTACCCTGGGGTATGGACTCGGCATCCATGACGGTCGATCCGTATCTGGTGGCGGCCAAGATGACCAAGGACGCGGTGCTGGCCTATCACACGGCCCTGGAATTCCACGGCAGGGCGTACTCGGCCCATTGGCGGTTGTTATACGTCTCGGCAAGCAAGTCGCTTCCGCTCACCTTCCAATTGCATGAGTTCCGGGGCGCACCCATACCACCGCCGCTCTTGGCGAAGGGCGAGGAAATGTTCGGGGTCACCCGCCACAATCGCTCAGGCGTGGAACTGCGGGTGACCAACCACGAACGAACTCTGGTCGATGCGCTGGACCGGCCCGACCTGACCGGAACCTGGGAAGAGATATGGCGCTCTTTGGAGTCAGTGGAATTTTTTAACCTAGATCAGGTCATCGAGTACACACGGCTGCTGGATAATGCGACCACCGCCGCGAAGGTGGGATTCTTCCTCGAGCAGTGCCAGGAGCCGTTGATGGTGGAGGAAGCACATCTCGATGCGCTGCGTAAGCTTTGCCCGCAGCAGCCCCACTATCTGACGCGCGGCAGACCCAAAGGCTGCCAGTGGGTCAAAGGCTGGAACCTCATGGTCCCGACTGAAATCCTAAATCGATCCTGGGGGGAGGTGCTATGAGATTCTCCGCGGCGGAAATCCAGCCTATAGCGAGACCCGACGGGTTCGACGAGAGGGTGGTCGAGAAGGTCCTCCATCTGGTGCATCTCCTGAACACCCTGAACTCCCATCCATCGCTCAGAGGGAAGTGGGTGCTGAAAGGCGGCACCGCCTTGAAC
The DNA here is from genome assembly GCA_965219265.1 of Arenicellales bacterium. Taxonomy (GTDB): domain Bacteria; phylum Pseudomonadota; class Gammaproteobacteria; order Arenicellales; family JAJDZL01; genus JAJDZL01. Next base: position 787,976 of record OZ244730.1, on the reverse strand, counting down.
CTATTTGTCCTCCCCCATCCGAGATTGTCCATAGACATCGATCTCAACTACATCGGCGCGCTGGAGCGCGAGAACATGCTAGCGGACCGTCCTAAGATCGAGCAGGCGGCCCAAGCTGTCTTTTCCCGTGAAGGGTTTGCTGTTCGGAGAGTGCCGAGCGAACACGCCGGCGGTAAGTGGCGGTTGAGCTATCCGAGCTTCACCGGGCAACCCGCGAACCTCGACGTGGATTTCAACTTCATGTACAGACAGCCGCTCTGGGAGATTCACCACGCCGATTCTCACCCGCTTGGGGACTTCCAGGCCAAGCGTATTCCTATTCTCGACCTGCACGAACTCGCGGCCGGCAAACTCTCGGCGCTATTCTCGCGCCGGCAAGCGAGAGACCTGTTCGATTGCCATCGCATTCTCGACACGGACGCACTCCAGCGCGAAAGGCTCCGCATCGCCTTCGTCGCCTACGGAGGCATGAACCGTAAGGATTGGCGGACCGTTTCAGTCGACGATGTGGACTTCGACAGTACGGAATTGGCGAGGCAACTCGGCCCCACCCTTCGCACCCGCCAACCGCGAGAGCAGGAGGCGTTGGCGGAGTACTGTGCGTGGCTAGCTGAAGAATGCAGGAGGGCGCTGTCCATCGTACTACCGTTCACCGACGCCGAGTGCGCTTTCCTGGACCTGCTACTGGAGCGAGGAGAAATCGACGCGTCGATCTTGACCTCCAATGTGTCACTTCAGCAACGCATCCAAGCTCAGCCGCTCCTCGAATGGAAGGCCCTTAACGTGCGACGTCACGAGAGACTACCCTGAGAGGAGTAACGTATGCCGAGAATTTCAAACACGAACGGGAGACGAATGGTGGCGCTCGATTTGACTCCCCGCGAACAACGAGGGCCCTACGAGATGCACGACAACTTCTCACCGATAGGCCCGCCGCATCCGAATCTAGCTGGCTGGATGCTACAGGTGGCCATTTCGGTGGGTGGGGATGCCGTGGGAACTCGTCGGACGGAGTGGAGCGGGTTCGCCGACACCCACAACCGCCTCAGCTCTCGTTGCCAGTCCGTTGTCTGGTTTCTGACGCTACAGCCGGGCGCCGTGCCCGGCCCTATCGCCGGTTACCTACCGGAGGCCAGCGCCGACTGTCGGGAGTGCCGGAAATCCGGATTCAGACCAGAGGGGGGGAAATCGATTTCCGGACGAGCCGTTCGAACTCTCGGGTGCTCAAGACCGAGCACAGGGCGTGTTCCCACAACCCCTGAAAACGGCCTCTTGGGCTCAACCCGTTGATATTCAACGGATTAAGCCAATCGGACGACTTTCGGACTCGGTCCGGTAAGAACGGAGAATACGGGCCGAACAGAGAATGAGAGGCCGCAGAACAGGACGAATTTGACCAGTGCGAAACGGAGCGGGAAGGATGTGAGAAACGCCCAAACCATTTGAAAATAACGGGTTATGACACAACTCGTCTCTCTGGAGAATCACCCGGAGAGACGTGTTGAGTCGTGAATAATGGTGGACTTGGACGGTAAGAATGCGCACCGTCGCTGAAGTTCCGATTCAAGTTAATTTGCTTGACTCATTTCGAGAACCAATTTATCAGAAAATAGCAAGAAAATCTTTGCAATTCCGTGAACTTGGTTTCAGCTACTGCAAAATAGCCAAACTCCTTAATGTTGACGAAAAAACCGTTGCGAAGGCTGTAAATTGGATCACTGAATGATGTGTCACCAATTCGTTGAATTCTAGAATATTCAAGCACTGCTAATTCGTCATACTAGTGCTGCGAGTTCATTGTTCATTGTGCAGAAATTTCAGACGGCACCAAGAGATCAGTTCATCGGCTGGGATGCCGACACCTGACAGCGCAATCTGCCACTAGCGGTGAACAATGCCCGGTTTCTGATTCTGCCGTGGATTTGCATTCCCAATCTGGCCTCACACATCTTGGCTGAATGCGAAAAACGCCTAGCTGATGACTGGACCTTGCGCTATGCAGTCACACCGGTGCTGTTGGAGACATTTTGCGAAAATCATCGCTTCAAAGGAACATGTCACCGCGCCGCGAATTAGACCCTGGTCGGCCAAACCAAGGGCAGAGGCAAAAAGGACCGGTTCAAACAGTGTGCGTTGCCGATCAAGGACATCTGACTCAGACCGTTGCAGAAGAATTGGAGAAAAATCCTCAACGTCTGAAACTTCAAAGCCAAAAAAAGCTCACATGCTAACACCGAGTCTCGACAACAATTAACTGCAATCACACTCGGACTGAACACTTACAATTAAATTTTCTTACAGAAGCATACAACGAGACAAATATTGAGTCGGCCATGCCTCAAAAGTTAGATCTGCAAAATCTGGAGACTTATTGTACCACTGTCGATGACCGGACAGACCTAGCCCTGCAAGCGCTTGAGGAACCCGCTGACGAGGATTATGCGGCCGAACTTGTAGGCAAGGCAAAAATGGATTGCCAGATCCCGGAAGATTATGTAAATCTAGCGCAATTCGTCGCAGAATTCCTCCTGACAGACTCGGATTACCTCGAAGATTTGCTAGAACAGGCAAAAGACGTCTGTTTTGAACCAATGGAGTATGCTGAACTTGGCAATGCTTTCACCATGCTCGGTAATCCGGACCGGGGTCTCGCGTTGATTTACAAAGCCGTTGAAGCCGTTGACTCTGATGACATAGACGATATTGTCAGGCTCTCCCACTACGCTGGCGAGGCTGGCAACGGGGAACTCGCCGAAGTACTGGAAATGGAGGCTTCCTTCGGTTACTTAGATGCCTGGGATATTCTGAGTCTGGCGAAGTGGGTGAGTTCGTCTAACGTCGAAGCGGCTAAATGCATGTCGAAAAGAGCCGCGCGTGATCTGCAGTCAATCGCTGACAGTGTTTCATTCGCCAAGGCGATTATCCAGTTCGACCAAAGTCAGGCGCGGAAACTGCTCGAAAACGCGGCAATGGACTGCAAGGATTTCGAAGACTATATTGAACTGGCTCAGGGGTTTGCGGAGGTGCTAGGTGAGCCGGAGCGGATCGATGATCTTTTGGAAGAGGCAGCCCAAATTGCTATGGAAGGCGAGGAATTTGCGGATCTTGCCTACGCTTGGCTGGAACTTAAGAATGACCGGGGAGCGGCGCTTGTGATTTTCAGACAGGCTGTTCCCGATATCTCTGATCGAACGGTACTGCAGAATATTGCCATAACTGCCGTAAGAGAACTCAACAATCCCGAACTGGCGCTGCAGTGCTATCAGAGGACTGCCGACATAATCATAAGGGAGCTTTTTAATGAAATCAGATTGAAAATGGCCAATGCCCTTGATCTGGTTGTCCTCGTTGAATCAGTCGCTCGAACATTGAATAACCGGGACATGGTTTGCGCGATTTACCGCGATGCCGTGACAGCATGCGACAGTTTCTCCGAGTTGGAGCGAATCTTGGCTAGCCAGCGCGCCGCTCTCAATGACCCTGAGCTCACTCTCGAGACGCTTGATCGAATGAAGTTGCTGGCTGCTGGTTCAGCCGAACTTGTAGCCGCATTCACCGCCGCTCGCTCCAGTTCGCAAGACTCCGAGATGTGTCGCAGTATCCTGGTTGACGCTGAAAACGCTGCCGCAAGCCCCACTGACCTGGAATCTGTCATTGCGGCAGTCCGTGATTTCGCCCCTGATGATGAGGCGTGGATGTCAAACCTGGAAGACAAACTGGGGAGTCGTTAAGCGAATCAGGCCAAGTACGCCGAGATTCAGGACTTTGTAGGGCGCCAATGTTGGTTATTCCGTATTCCAAATAACCATAATTGACACTGTGCGGGCAACTTATACCATTTGAACACGATCAGGAAATTTCTCCCGCAACCCTTTCTCCAATTCATGGCATTCGTGAAAAAGTTCTTCAATACCAAATGCTTTTGCACTTAGCGCGCACGAACAGATACCTCTGTAAAAATAATTCCATAAATCCCACTCGTAATCGTCATAATTGAGAATTTCTTTCATACCACACATATGAAATCGCTTTGGCTCTCCTCCGTACATCTCCATCAATTGAGGCGATGCTGCATGTATGAATCCAGAATAAAACTTGCTCACAGTTCGCAAAACCTCCTGTCCACCGCTCGGGTCAAATGGCGAGAATGATGAACGAGCCAAATATGCTTGTATTTTTTTGCGGGGTATCATCTGTCTCTTCTGAGACGATTTAATTGCCGTTTCTGCATCAAACTCCTCTTCATAAAAAGCATCTAAAAATTGACTATGCAGTTCAGAATTATGATTTCCTTCAAGAACCCCGAAAGCGAGGAATTGAATATCCTCACTAATCTCATCTAGAATTCTCTGTAGGGAGGCTTGCTCCTGTACGAAACCATCGTTAAAAAGGAGACGGGTCGCAGCAAGCGTGCTTACCATACGAGCTAGCTTTTGGACGACAGCTTGATGAATTGTCTGTTCCTCATAGCGAAATGCACGAAAATTCCCGATCACTACCAACTTTGGCTGAGGAACTTTTGCTGCCAATACGTTAACGACTTGTTCTAAGAATGTTAACGTCTGCTCATAAATTTGATCCATTGTTCTAATTGGTTCTTCTCTATCGACTCCGAGTGTAACTCGATCCCAGTATCGCTTTGCTATGCCACCATCACAATAGCTACATACTGTTCAACAACCAACAACTACTGCCCAGATGTGCCCTGGGTCAACCAAGGAATGCACAAAAATGAAAACCACCTTTACTGTGGTGTATCGCTTCTCCAAAATATGGTGGTTCGACTATGTTGCGTTGGTGGACGTGGTCGCAATGTATTCGAACCATATCCTTGCTACCATTCAAATTTTCAATTTTAAACACATAAATTAAATTGATTTTTCAGATATATGGATTCGCCTAACAGATTTCGTAGGCAACTCACAACTAATCGGTTTCATCTCCTTAAGATAATGAAAAGAATTGCGATAAACAATTTTCATTGCTCTATCAAAGTAAATGCGGAACATCCAAATACACGGCAGGAGGTAATCCCAAAAAATGGGATTGAGTCTTTCGAAGGTATTTGCCACCTTCGAAGTTAAAACTTTCTTCTCGAACAATTCGTTATGAAAAGTGATAATAGTACTATTTACACAAGGCAATGGTATGTGATACAACCCCAGTAATCTTCCTATCAAAGCACCTCGCAACTACATGTCACGACGCTTTTCCTACTACGTACCTTTAATCAACTTTTCTCTATGATTACCTCTGCGTTCTCACTTCCTTGGGCGATCAGGCAATAAGGCAATTAGTCGGGAGCGAACATTTTCCGCGGCTACATTGATGTCCCAAGTATATCCAGTTGTGAGTAGTGGGCCGATATCGGCGTTGAACTGCGCGTCATGTAATTTCTCTTCAAGATTCCTTTCAAACTTAGCGCGCGTAACATTATGGCCACCATGTAGCATGTACTGTGAAAACGCAGCAATAACGCGATCGGGGTTAAGTGTCGCTTCTTCCAGTGCAACAAAAAGATCGACAAGATCGCGTCCTTTTCGACGCTGATATAGGGCGCGCAATTTGGTGGCTAGCAACTCTTCAAGCACATATGTGTTAATATCACTGGCGCCTTCAAACCAACGCGAAGACACAGCGAATGGTTCATGCACGAAACCGTATACTGCAAAGTGTTCCCGCGTATTGATTTCCACTTTCAGTTTTAGTGTAATCGACGGCACGTTCTCGGATGAAAAGCGGTAGATGAAGGTCACGCGTCCCTCGGTTTGTTTCCATCTTGGTCTTTCTAACCAAGGATCTAATACTTCCCGTATTGCACTCATCATAGGTCCGGCTGAATCTGCGCTGACCTGCACAAGGTCAATGTCTTCAGAATAGCGAATTGGTGGATGAATGTGGAGTTTATAGAGTGCCGTACCGCCCCGTAATGCAAGTGTTTGTCTTAAAAAAGGATGGCGAAAGATAGCTATAAGAGCTCGGCTGATGACAAGATCTTGCTCGACTTGGAAATCTTGCACCCACGGCACTTGTGCCCGCCACTCTGTGATGTAATCACGAGGAATCAAATATCCGGGTCCACTTTGGCGTTAACAAAGAGTTTCCATTCCGCATCTCGAGGTGAATGTTCGTGGGGTACACTAGGGAGAAGCGGAACTGTTTGCCGAGCTTTCTTCTCAACATAGTCTCTAAGAAGATTGACCTTTTTGCTGGCACCAACAAGTTCGATTAAGTAGCCCAGCCTTTGTACCCACGTAATAGGAGCAGTTTGTGCAACATTCACTAATTTCTGCGGATCGATCTGCTCTACGAGTTCACAGAGGATAGTTGCAGCTTGGTCAAGCCCACCAACGTGATGAATGTAGCCTATCAGATCAATGGCTGTTGCTTCCGGTATCGACACCAATATCGTACCTCGAGACGTGTTGAAAGTTTGAACGGGCACACTTCGGAGGTGTTTGCGAACGATGAAAGTCACACGCACCCGACCGCAGTGAATTGGTCGGTGAGACTTTTCCAGAAGTACCTGGAATTCCTGAGGCGGGTGATGCGCCGCACCATGATACTGTGCCGCCGACAGCAACCCGACATAATAGGGCTGATCAAGCTTTTGCATCAATGCCGGAATGAACTGGTCCGGAGGCAAACATGCAAGAGTGCGATATTCCGGCGGAACGATCACATAAAAGCCCCGTGCAGGTTGAGCAACCATTTTCTGCTTGGCCAGCCGGTTTAGAGCAAGCTTGGTTGCGGCTGCAGACACATCAAGTGCCTTACAAGCGTCACTCGAAACGAAGTGATATCTCCCAGCAGCGGCAAGGTCGCTAACATATTCTCTTGCGTGTAACCGAAATAATTCTGATTTCATTTTTATAAAGTATCATTTATTGATACTTTTTGCAAATAATTCGTACCACCTCCTATGGTGATACAAATCTGAGACTCAGAATTATTACTGTTTCCTCCTCCTTTCTGAAATAGATATGCAGCAGTTTCTGTTGCTGAATATCACCCCCTCAACTGAACGATTTGTGGTGAACACGTGACAAAATATTCAAAACCTCGTCTATTGAATGGATAGAAGCAAAACTCGAAAATGTTAAAGCATTACTGGAAAAGAATCTTACACAATCTACCGAAGCATTGCGGCAAATATTAGGCCCAGTCACTCTTCAGGCAGTTTATCTTGATATTGGAAAGCCCTATTACGTCGCTCACAGCTCTACCGATACGATCGCTCTACTCGAAATTTCGCTTTCTAACACTGGTGCGGAATACAGTTCAACTAAATTGCGTGGTGGACTTGGTCGCAACGTATTCGAACCATATCAAAACTACATTTTGATGTCATTATTCTGGATACCTCATCCCGACCTCTTTACCAGGAAATTGCAACGAAATCACTACGACTAAGTCAACTCGGAGTAAGTTTGAAAGTAATCGCTCAGAAACTGAAGGTTGACGAATAAACTGTATCTAAAGCGATTCGATGGACTAAAGAAGGTTAACCAGTAGTCCACCGCATCTACGATACAACGCGATTAGTAAGGAAATCTAAATCCTCACTATTCGCTCCCCCAATTGGTCTTCTTGATCAGCCGGAGCAATTTCAAACAGTACTTTTTCATTGAATGCAGGCTCATATGAATCTGGGGTGATTAATGTCTGACCAATAGTAACAATGCCATTTTTTTCTTAAGTCCGAAATTAAGATTAGAGCCGTCGATGTATACGATTACCCCGTTCGTTGTTACCCTAGGTGTAAAGTCGAAAACAACATTTGGTGAATGACGAAGTTGGCTTTATATTAACGGGCATTAACCCCGCTAGCGCTAGTATCGCTGGCCCGACGCCCTTTCCGGGGCGTTTCTTTAATTTGAATCGACGATGGTGGAATTAGAATTTGACTCTATTGTCGATTAGTGTTTCGGTCGATCTTCGATACGTCTTTGGGCAAGAATTTCTGATCGACGGTTGCGCTATCGGAGATGATAAAGTTCCACAGATTAGCTGTTCCGCCTGAATTCGAATCTTAGTACGTTATCGAATACACAATCCAGAATCTGGGACAGCGTCTTGGTACGGCAAATCAATGGATAGGGAATAATGTAATATTCTTGTGAATAAAGAATGGGATCACTGAAATTAGTTCAAATTTCTTCTCAGTCTGGAAATTGGTAATATGTCCCTTCCTACTGGATAGAATTCCGATAAAGTATGACTGGAATTTCGAAAATGCCGACCGCAAATCTAATCCGTTGGAAATGGGTTGGTAATTGTCAAACCTTCAATTTCTTGTCCCGAATGAAGGTCTTCGGTAATCAGAGTATCACATCGATACAGTAGTGCAGCCGCGACTATTAAAGCATCGTAAAATGAAATCCATGAACCTGACTGAGCATAAATGCCTTGGCATGAGTATTTATGTCAATCGGAAGAATTGGATTGAACACGGCTGTTAAGTCTGAAACGGCACTGGAAATTTCTTCCCAAGAATATTTCAACTTAAGGCGGGTGACATTGACAAACTCATTCAGCACTTGCACACTTATCACACCACCAGAGTAAATTATTCCCTTTGCAACCTCACTCTTGCGGCCTGCGCCTTGTGCATAAATCAAAATATTTGTGTCGATGAATGCAGTCACCGAGAATTGGCTTCCTGTCGATCAAAAACATAGTCGTCAGGAATTTGCCATGAACGCTTGATTATTCGCTCAATGGCCTGTTTTCTTAAACTGCTGTCTGTTTTTGCAACTGCAAGAAATGTACAGTCGGCCGTGACAATATCCAACTCGTCGCCAGGTTTCAGTTCAAGGGATTTAATCAAATTTTCGGGAAGTTGGACCATTAATTTGTCCTTCCATTCGACGACTTGCATATTGAACTTCCTAAATAATTGATTCCATAAATTCGAATAATCTCGTTACAGACCTGCAGTATACCTTGAAATTGGGTTAATTCTATAAATTCCGATTTCTCCAATCGGAAATTAGATCCTGGAAAAATGTAAAAAACCTGTATGATTAGATACATATATCATCATTCAGGCGGTACGCGACGAAGACGCAATCAAGATAAAAATAGAACGGCTCCGAGATCGTTGTGATCACATTACAGGAATTTATCGCCGAAGGTCGAGGAAACCAAACGATTGGGAAAGCCTTGCAAGCATCCGAAGAAAAAGTCCATGCTCTGGAAATGGAATCGATGGTCTACGACGGTCACATGCCAAAGTGTTTCAGTCACCACCTCTGGAGTGGATTGAAGAAAACTCTCGGACATTCAGAAACTATTAGAACAAAAGACTGGACAGTCTGCAATTGCCCTTTGAAGACTATTGGGCCCGATAACCTTCGAACCCGCGTATCCCTATATTGGTAAGCCGTATTACGTTGTAAATTTGGAATTAAATGCTTTAGCGATAACCGCACCATTAACCGACTTAATACGTCCGGACAATGGTGCGGATACTTACCTCTGGTGGACTTGGACGGTAAGAATCCGCACCGTCGCTAAAGTTCCCATCCAAGTAAATTTACTTGACTCATTTCGAGAACCAATTTGTCAAAAAATTGCAAAAAAATCTTTGCAATTTCATGAACTTGGTTTCAGCTACTGCAAAATAGCCAAACTCCTTGACGTTGACGAAAAAACCGTTGCGAAGGCTATCAATTGGATCGCTGAATGATCTGTCACCAGACAATCAACGACGTGGGCTGATCGTTGACCACCGGAGCTTGGGTCTGCTGGTTCACTACCGGATTCAAGTTTAGTTTAGCGTTCCGTCGCACCTGCCTTGGTACCGTCGCAATCCCCGGAATCAAAACAGGCTAATTCTCGTAATTCGAAGTTCAAATGAATTCAGGGCTTCGATGATCAGTTACTCAAACCTTGGCACACTAACCCAGCAAATCAATGGAATCTTCAAAAATTAAGAAAAGCGGGAGTCGTCTATCCTGTCAACTATTCTGCGCCATGTCTGGTAAAAACTGTTCCTCGCCCTGTTCCACCATCGGGTCGAGACAACTTTTGTGCTATCCTTACCTCTATCCGACGACACAATTGTGCCTCCTCCAACTTTGCCGGTATCTCCTCCGGTATCGTTTCCTGAGTACAGAGTGTTTTGCCGTGTTGGAAAATCGGGACTGTCCTCAATCTGCAAGGGTCTTAAATAGCGAGAGCGCTGAGTCTGAAGGGGCGTCCGCCTGCCTTTCGTCATAACTCGGTTCCGCCTTATCTCTGCATCGGACCAACGTCGAGCTTGAAGAATACGCCCCTCTTCAATCCAGTAGTGCGAACGACATGGGAGTTGCCAGTTTCCGATGGATGGGTACATCTTGACTTAATAGAACTTTCGCTGTAAATAGTTGTTTTAATTGAATCGAGGTTCAAATGTGGGCACTACATTTTGAGGATGGTGCCAAAACCGATCAGATTGCGCTGCAGTGTCAGCAGCGATATGGCGAGGATCAGGTCGATGGTCACATGGGCTTGATCTCAAACGGTACGGTGCTCCACTTGAGGTTCACGCAGCGATAGATCCGTCTGGCTTTTGCCGACGCGTTGCTCGGCATCGCGAATCTGCGGTTGTCTTGGTGGTTTTCCAGAATGCTGACCTGCAGGTGGTTCAGTTCGCGCCGCATCGATTCCGGACTCATCGGATGTCCGAGCGCCTGGAGCCGGTGACTCATGTGCTGCACACAGCAATACGCCATGAAACAGATGGCGATATGGGCTCGGATGCGCCGGCTTGTCCAATGGAAGATCGGTCGGATCCTCAGATCGTGCTTGTTGGTGCGAAATCCGCGTTCGATGTGCCACAGCTGACGGTATTGGTCCAGCAGTTCGGTGGCGCTGAGCTGATCGTTGCCCCAGGCGATGATGGTGTGGATGCCGTCCCAGCGCGCGGCCTGTGCCACTTTTTCCTCATTGACCGTGGCCTCGCCGTCAGATGGAACGTTGAGAAACCGCGCATGTCCTTTCGACACCAGGCTGAGCGGCTTTGCGCTTCGCTTCAGGCGCTTGAGCAGCTTCTCCAGCGTCCGCTCTCGGCTGTGGCGGTCTTTTCTCGCCCGCTTGTTTGAATAAGTCGCGATGATTCGCTCCTCGCCGCGGGCGATGATCTTGCAGCTGCACTCAGCCACACCATCTTGGTTGAACTTATAGCCCTGATAGCCGTCGGCATCGAGAATCTGCTCCTTGATCTGGCGGGTCGCATTCTTGGCGCGAAACCCCACAATGTAGGGCAGGTTGCGCTCGCGCAGCCATTCAAGATTGCTGCGGCTGAACAGCCCGGCATCGGCCACCACGGTCACCCGGCTCACATCGTATCGTTCGGTGATGCCATCGAGCGCCTGGCACAGTGTGTCGCCCTCGTAGGTGTTGCCCGGATAAAGCTCATAATCCAGCGGAATCCCGCCGCGGGTCACCAGCAATGCCAGCACCACCTGGGTTCGATGCGGCTTGCCGTCCTTGCTGTAGCCCTTGAAACGAAGAGGATCTTTGTTTTGGCCGTAGTCTTCCCGCTCGCTTTGAAAATAAAGTGTGGTGGTGTCGTAGAACAGGACATCGATCGGCTGCGTGAAAAGTTCCTCAGCCCGGGCCGACGCGTTTCGGCGTATGCTGTCGATCACCTGCGGGTCAAGATAGTCCATGGACTGATAGACCCAGTCCAGATTCAGCGTCACGCCGCCGTCTGTTGCCAGGTCCATGACGGTGCCGCGTTTCGAGCGCGGCTGGGCGATGCGCGCCAGCACCAGTTCCTTGATGATGCGGTTGGCGCTGGCTTTGCGGGAACCGAGCAGGCGGTCCCAGCCCATGCTTGAGTAAAGCCGGCCGAATGCTTCGCGCACGCCGATGTTCAGGCGGTTTTGTTCCCGGCACTGCCCAAGGTCGACGCCGAGGTGCGTCGCTTTGCGGTTGCGTCGGCACTGGCTCAGAAGATCCGCGTATTGCTTGGGCGTGAACAGCTCCTGCTGCGGATTGGACTGCTGTCTGAGATCTTCCTTGATGAACTCGCCGAGCTCCATCAGCTTTGTCAACTGGGCGCCGTCGGGCGCGGTGCCGACATGGCGGATGATCTTCTGGCGCACCTTCTTGCCGTCGCGGAAGCTCTGCACGATCTGCACCCGGTATCGGTTTCGGGCGGCATCGAATTTCTTTCTTACAAACATGGATGAAGTTATACCTCAGTCCGGATCGATATGCAAGTATTATTTTGATGAGGGCACTACATCGCTGTTTGTCAGCATGGACGCTTGTAAGATGATGATAAAATTGAAAAATGAAATCCGGAAAATCGAGTAAAACTCGAGTTTCCTACGAAGTCAAGAACCGTTGCGAAGGCTATCAATTGGATCGCTGAATGATCTGTCACCAGACAATCAACGACGTGGGCTGATCGTTGACCACCGGAGCTTGGGTCTGCTGGTTCACTACCGGATTCAAGTTTAGTTTAGCGTTCCGTCGCACCTGCCTTGGTACCGTCGCAATCCCCGGAATCAAAACAGGCTAATTCTCGTAATTCGAAGTTCAAATGAATTCAGGGCTTCGATGATCAGTTACTCAAACCTTGGCACACTAACCCAGCAAATCAATGGAATCTTCAAAAATTAAGAAAAGCGGGAGTCGTCTATCCTGTCAACTATTCTGCGCCATGTCTGGTAAAAACTGTTCCTCGCCCTGTTCCACCATCGGGTCGAGACAACTTTTGTGCTATCCTTACCTCTATCCGACGACACAATTGTGCCTCCTCCAACTTTGCCGGTATCTCCTCCGGTATCGTTTCCTGAGTACAGAGTGTTTTGCCGTGTTGGAAAATCGGGACTGTCCTCAATCTGCAAGGGTCTTAAATAGCGAGAGCGCTGAGTCTGAAGGGGCGTCCGCCTGCCTTTCGTCATAACTCGGTTCCGCCTTATCTCTGCATCGGACCAACGTCGAGCTTGAAGAATACGCCCCTCTTCAATCCAGTAGTGCGAACGACATGGGAGTTGCCAGTTTCCGATGGATGGGTACATCGATACTGACTCACCATTCAGCGTTATCGCCCAATGATTCGGACTGAGCCGAAGTACGACCTTCTGCCCGCAACCGCAGCCACATTTGTGCGCGGTTGTCCAATAAGTGAAGCTCACATAGAGAATACCTTCCTCAATGTCTTCAGGGATCGTCTCAGTAATCTGAAGTTTGAGCTTCATTGCATCGGATCGTGCTTGGCGTCGTACAGTGCCCACATATTTGACGACATGTGCATGCGGCTACGACGATAACCATATGCGTCCCTGTAGAACCCGATACCTTGCTTCCATGCGATCACCGCAAGGGCAGCGTTAAGGCTGTTCATTTCCCCGGTCTGGATGTTCTGGGTGTATGGGTCGTCTTCAGCTTCGTTGGCACCACCGGGTGCGAGCGTGGCGAGTTCTGAGCACTTTTCGGGGTTTTGCTCGGCCTGACAGCGGATAATCCTAGCACTGGCTGTGAGCGGTCCATTGTCACCTTGGAGATCAATGCCGCAGTCGATGAAGTTCAGGCCTATGCTGGCAAGACCGGCCAGGATTTCGCGTCTTGCCGGGCCTTTGTCGATCGCGACGAATACCATCGTTTTTCCGTTGAGGTACGTCAGGTTAGCTTTGTCAATAGCAAACGGATGCCCCCGTATATTGCGGTTCGTTCGTCTGGCATAGAGATTAGCTAGATACTCCGCCTTGTTCGTATTCTCTTCAACGATGCGCCTCTCGATAATTCCGGGCCAACGAAGCTGGGTGTGGGTGCTCACACAATCGGGGTCATAGATGTCGATTTGCTGCACGTTGGATTTCGAAACGAGATCGATGATATGGGATCCAGTGCCTCCTGCTCCGATGACAGCGACGTTCTCCTTGACGAGGAGCGCGTTGAGGTAGCCGACGCGCGCTCGGCTGAGTCCAGTCTCGTGGTCCACTAAGTGGTTGACGTCCTTCACCGCGATGACACCCGGACTCTCTGAGCGCCAGTTGGCGACGGCCTCTCTTGTAATCAGGCGGGCGTATGTTAGCATCTTCTGACCATAATTTGGGTATGGCTCAGGTCCGCGCCGCGACATGACGCAAATGCTTGTCTCCCCGTTCGACCAAGTGTTTCTGGATTGATCGATGATTAGCTGGTCCATCGGTCGACCGTCCTGTCGGTGTGGTACTTCATCCCCAATCCACGCTGCAGTGTGGTCGTTCGGAGATGCGATGTCCCCGCCATTGCGGTTCAGATGACAGATGAGTGAACCGTGGCCGATGCCGCCACCGGAGAGCCGGTACGGGATGGGTCGGACGGTTAGGGTGTCGTCCTCGACACAGCAATCGAATCCCGCTTGCAGTACCTCCGCAAGCTGGGCCTCATGATTTGTCGGTGTAGGAGACATTAATCACCATCTCGCGAACCACCTCAAGTACTTTTCCAGGATGCAGTTCACGTGGTTGCCCTTTGTCGGCGTATTTGTAGTCGACCTCCCACTCGATCATGTCGTTCCGTACGACATCAGGGAAGGCGAGCTTCGTCAGTTCCTCGAAACTGATGTCCCGGGAAAGAGAAACTACCGTCCCGTTCAGAATTGCTTTGACTCCTTTGTCATCATCCATTGTCTCGCTCCTACTTTGAATTAACCAACATATGTCAGTTTGGATTGGCAAGTCCAGCGACTACCGCTCAATCCGAGTTGTCGTACGGTCCAGTCTGCCATCATTTTCCAGTGGCTGACCTCATACTCTGGTATCCGTGGCCCTATAGTGACATACAAACCAGAGAGAGTCTTCCCCACTCCGACTTTAACCTTGCGCGTGACATAAGCACGAAGTCGACCGCTTTCCGCCGAGAAATGGAGGATTGGAGGTACCACGCCACTCTTATCGCCAGCATAAAAAACAATTCGAAGTTCATCTTCCGACTTATAGTCAGAACCCTTGTAACCCACTTCTAGGGCCATGCGCTTTTTGTGGAGTTCTTCTGCCTTATCCTTATTTTTTTCTTCGATGGCTTTGTTGATTTCAGTTTGAAGTTTTTCATACGGATTTTTCAGCTTATCAAGTTGAGCGGTGGTCTTGTACTTGACGTTCAGAATTTCGAAACCATCGTCAGCGAGACCTTTCTTACTCCATATCGTAGTGATGGCGATGCCTTTGCCATCGGCACCGTAGGCGCGCCAGAGATCAAGCCGATCGAGGGCTTCGTTCTTAATTTCCCTCGAGCCGCAGTAGATAAACGCGGTGTCCGGGAACACTAAGCGATTGTGGCTCAATCCGTCCTCTCTTTGACTGCCAATACCACCACCCGCTTTCCGGGGGTCATGCAGGTACTCGGTTGGGTCATTCATTCCATACCGGCTGTATAGCCGTAGTGACAATTCCTTGGGACCGAATTCTTCGGAAGCACTTGTCTGCTTCAGCATCTCGTGTCTCCAGCCATCCAGAATTTGTGCTGCGGCTTCTTGAGATGTGAAATGCGTCATGGCAACTCGGTCATTCTCGTTCGATTGCATCTAGCCTATTGTACCTGCCATTCAACCCACTGACCTAGTTCAATTAATGTGAGACGATCAGGCGGGCAGTGTGGTTTGATTAAAACATTCATTATATTTAGGGATTACCTCCGGAAATTCAACTACAACTTTTTCCATCGTTTCATTTTTCTGACTTCCGTTGACAACTAGAAAGAAAACATTAGGGTTAAAATTAGTGGGCAAAAATAAGGGTAGAGTTTCCGCCAAGATGGACGAATTCGAAAACGACTATAAGAATGCAATAGAAACAGGCCAGCGCAATCTTCGGGCAACAAAACTTCTAAGCAACTGGTGCTTTCATGCTGAGCTTGTTCGATCTCCGGGCAGGGGTATGATTGAAGCTATGACCGGTCTTCCAATCGGACACATGGGGGTACAGTGCAAGTTTTCTAAGAAAAACTCGATAATGTGTTGGCTTTTGGAAGATGGTGCGTACGACTTCTATCAGAATAACTGCAAGAATTGTAAAGAGCGAGTTCCTGTCGGACTCCCGAATATTACGGACTTTGTTACCTCACGGGAGAAAGCTGCCGAACAAAGAAAAAGAGTCCGCGAAGAGGAAGACAGGAAGAGAAAGCGAAAGCAAACAGATAGGAAGAAAGAACGAGCTGAGCTTCGCAGCGAACTCTCTTTAGAAGAAACGTTCGTTTTCGATTTGTTGGATGAGCTTGATCATGAGGATATTGCAACAGACGATCCTCGTCTGGAACAGCTTGCAAATCTTGCTCCTGAAATATTTACCAGAAAGGTGATCGATCATCTTTTGCCGGCAGTATTACACGAGTACTTACCGTACTCTATGCCCGCTGCAAAGGCATTGCTCGGGGCTCCTTTAGAACCAGAAGAAAAACTCTCGGTGGCAGTGCGCTTGATTAACAGCTATGAGAAGTCGCCAGTGGCTATCGATGTTGTTCTATCGAACGCGGAGAAGATTTCTAAGCATGACTTACCAAAGATCCTGAATCGCTTTGTATCGATGGCTTTAGGACCACCACCGGGAATGCATCTTGGAGACAGTGAGCCAATACAGCTCGATGCTATGCCTATTAGTTCGCTCTTCCAGAAAAGGCAAGCTGACATTTGTGGTGAGGTCGACGTCCTTATAAGTAACAATGAAAACCCCGAAAAGATTGGCGCTGCCGCTAAGATTATTCTCGCGACGGATAGTGACGATTTGCTTTCGAGACATACTGAGAGAATATTTGCCAAGCTGATGCGCAAACGAACTCTACTTCCCGGAGAGCATCGAGATAGTAGCGTGCTCTACTATCTTCGAGAAGCAGCCTCGAAGTGTCTAGAACGGTTTCCAGAGGACACAGATAAGATTATCCAATCACTCCTCATGGGTGGTGACGAAACAGGAAGAAAAGAAGCCTTTAGTGCCTATAGGTCGGTATTGAAATATCGATTTGGAGAAAAAACACAGATAGGAACAGCTCAAAGAATAGCATTTAGAAGGTTGCTTTGGGCGGCTGTAGAAAGGCCAGATAGAGATATGGATGATGCAGGAGAATTCTTCAGGCATTCTTGGGACGAATTTTCTGAACTCGCAGTCGAACATTTTGAAGAACTGATCGGTGCAGCTGCGACACTCAGCGAAAAACATGAGCAAGTAGACACAGATGGCACCTTGGAACTGGCTGACGATGTGCTCTCTCAGATGGATAAGCACAACAAATTCGCAGCAATTGACAGCTTACAAAAATCACTTCTCGAGTGGGCTGCAATTGGTGCAAGAACCAAGGGGCATGTGGGGGTTGAAGAATTTCTCGATTTTTTTCGGAGACTGCCCCAAAATCAAACCCGAATGCGTGGGAACATGATCGCCAGTGTTTCGAATTTGTTGACTGGGGTTGAAAGTTTGACACTCGTACTATCTGATTGGTATGGCGCACTTATGGACGAGAGCACATTGGTGCGTGCTAGCGCTGTAACGGCATGGGAGGACGTACCATACGAATTAGTAAAGAATTTCCCTGGTTTGTTCTTCGAAGCATATTCCATGCTACTAACTGATCCATATGTCATCGTTCATCAATCTGCTGTTCATGCTCTTCGGCGTCGATCATTTCCTGAAGAAAAAAGGAGTCTTATAAAACAACCGCTTTTGAGCCTGATTTCTTACTACTCCCAAGATAGTAAGCAAGACGATTTCGTTGTTGACTGCATTGACGCCTTTGCATTTCTCTGTCTTTCGTATGACGAAAGAAAAGGAAAACCCGGGCAGTTGCTTTCAGGTATTTTACTCAGCCTAGAAGGATGTACCCTTTACCGTGCTGTTGATCGACTACACTACGGCTTTAAGGAAGTTCCTGGCTTCGCCAAAGTGGCGCTGAAGTCAATTCAAGATGACTATACTCGTTCTATTTCTATCGACGACTGCATGTCCGCAATCTTGAGTGCCCCACATAGTGAAATAGTGAACTGTGCTGACGATATCCAAAAAGCATTTTCGGCGCTCAACCCCAAGCCAGAGAGCTTTAGAGAGGCTCTTCTATATGCTACTGCTTTGACCAGGGCTGGAAAATATAAAGATACAAGTGCTCATTTTATGGAGCTTAAGGCAAGTATCCCTATAGAAGATCGATATAAACAGTGGCGACTTAAAGCCGCTATAGTAGAGACGGCTGCGGAGATTGAACACAGGATAGAAAATGAAGAGGCACTTGATGAACTGATTGAAAAATGGATCAACCTTTCGTCTGACTTGGAGAAAGAGAATGAGGAACGAGCCAAACTTCGAGATTTTCCACCGAGCTTTTTCCTCGAGAGTTGAAGTTGCTACAGCACTTGATGGAGCGTTGGAATCTTCGGTGCAGGACTTCGAGCAACTAAAAAAAGCTTGCTTGGAATTTGAATCAAAAGTCTCCGAAGTGGATCAAGGTGATGTCGAGGATCAGTATCGTGCTTATCACACAGCCATCGCCATTTTTGTTATCTTGGCTGAGTGGAAGCACGCAATTCGTAATGCTGAAAAAGATGCTCAACGATTCTTGAGTTCAGCGAAGCTAAAAGCGTCAGAAGTCCGAAAATCTTCGACTTTCGCTACCGATGAACGGCTGAAAGCGTTTCTAAATCACGTGAAAGGTATCAAAAGCGTGGACGAATTGGATGCCATTCAGGATCATTTGAAACAATGGACTGTCCCACTTCTTTTATTTGCCAATCTTCCGACTAGAGGTTTCGGAGAGGGTTTCATTCCTGCCTCGAATGAAAATTCGGAAGAACCTGAGAAACTCGAAACAACCGTAGCGTTCTTGAAATTTGACATCGATGGAGAGCCTGCTAGGCACTGGAACTACCTCAAGCCAGGGACATCTTATGACCTTACAATAGAAGTCAGGGTTTCACATTGGCCCAAAGGGGCAAGCGTCCTCTCGTTAACACCTGTAACAGTCGACATCCGTGAGCGGGACTGGTTACCAAGTTTCAGATTCGAGAAACCCGAGGGAGGTGGCTCGTACATTCTGACTGGCACCGGTCGCGCCATTCTGGAGGTGGCCCATTCATTCGGATCAAGGCCTTATGAGTTTCTTTATGCAGCTGAGTTCGACGACGCAAGCAATTGCCGAGATGTTGCTATTGTGGGACATCGCCGCCTGCTCTTGGAAGGATGTGATGTTACGTCAAACCCTTTGACCGGGTTTTCAAATGTAGATCGTCATCTCCTCACTGTTCGCGATAAATTGCGAACCATCCCTGGCTTGGATTCAGATGATATTGCCAACACAATGATAGTGCTTGCTGGGTTGGGTAACATCGCTGCTCAGGCTTTGAGAGAAGGCATTTTTGAGACGGGTACATCTGAGCGAACCTACCAGCAAGAAGCCACCAAGATGCTTCGAAACAGGAAAAATATTGGTGAATACTTGCAAGGTCATCCTGAGGCAGCAGGTGGGATCACCGATCTCACATTCAAGGATATACCGATTGAATTGAAAGTTGAGAACAGAAAATTTCTGTTTCCTAAAGATTGTAAGGAATACTTCAATCAGACCGCTGCATATGCAGTAGGTCTAGGTAAAAGAATTGGGATATTGTCTGTCCTCGAATCGTCACCAAGAGACAAGCCTGTTGGTGTCGTTGAAGACGATATTGAGGTCTTTATGCATCCAATAGGCCGGGCTCAAATTACAATTGTTGTAGTTATTGTCCGAGGAGGATTGCCTAAACCTAGTTCATACTCGAAGTGAAACAGGTAAGGGTACATTTAGGGCCGGAGTAAAGTGTACATTTTGATACTTATAAATAATTGAACGAACGCCATCCAGGATCATCTGGCATAAGTTGATTATTTTGTGGAATATGCACATACGTGCCTCGAAATGATGAGGTAGACGATAAGATTCCGCACCGCTGCCAAATTGGAGATTTGTGTAAATCTCCTTAGTTCTGAACGGGAACCAATTTATCAAATTATTGCCAATAAATTTTTACACCTAAAAGAACTCGGGTTTAGCAATTTAAGAATCGCAAATTACCTCAAGGTTGACGAAAAAACTGTCGCAAAGGCAATCAATTGGCGGAGTTAGCGAATAAATTCAGAATTCAAGCTGAAAGAATTGTGCGGGAATTGGTACAGATTGTTCCGTAAATTTCAGACTAGTTAGCGAATTTAAGGTCCCTGCCCGCTAGCCAAAGGTATCGGTCGATTTCTTTCCAAGTAAATTCTTCCAGCATATAGAACTCTTTGAACTTCTCTAGCACTTCATAGAATTTCCGGTAATTCCTAAGGCCGCTCCTATAGAATTTACAAAATTTACCCTGAAAGTGCCAAAGCGTTTGGTCGACATATCTATCGTAAATCGGGTATTTCTCTCGGTAATGAAAGCTGCAATATTTTGTAGCAAATGAAATATTATTTCTGCACTCCCACTCGTTTAATTCAACATAAGCAATTTCATTCACAAGTTCAAGATCGCATTTATTGAGTCGCTGATCGCAATCTTTCACAATATGAACAATGTTCTGGGCGATTTTGTTTAAATGTTCATTGCTAATCCTCGTATTGTAGAGGGAATTGAGCAAGTAGGATTTAGCCAACACATCTTTCATATTATTGTTTCGAGGAAACTCCGTGAAAAAGTTTTCGACGCATTTCTCTTGCGGTTCATAAACTCTCCAAGGATTGCATTTTGCCTGTGCATCCCTTTTCTTTAGGTACATTTTTACCTGATCAGCTGATGGTTCTTCAATATTCTTCACAATACCTATCCTCGTGGAAAAATTCGATGGGTGGGAAACGGACTTCTGTCCCTAAACTTTGGACCGATTTTTCACGTGCTCTGCTGAACAGAATCCTGTACACAATGAACTATAACCTTAATTATCGATTGAAAATCGCTACCCGCTGCTGGCCATTCATTGTTTCACATTCACCGCTGTGTTTGTTCATATTGCCTTTCTTATGGATATCTTCAATCAGAACTTTATACTCCTTTCGTTCAGTTCTGTTCTCAGCGAAAGAATAGAAGAGCTAATCTCGCCAATTTACTTTGCCATCAAAAATCTCAGCGATACACCACCCTCTTGACTGTAACGTTGCGATTTTCTTGTCCACTGTTTGATCCTTACCCAATGCAGAACGTGGGATCGCAAGGCATAGTAAATGGCTGGGGCGGGTCATCGCTACATAAGTATGAAGAAGACGCTGCTTATCCCGTTTCCCCGCTTTTATTCCATTGATTTTACGCCCTAGTAACCAGGGCATAATGTGCTCAGCGGAATGCCCGTGCCAGAAAGTGTTCAACAAAAGTGTGGCGACATGTGTTTGACCCTTTACGGAGTGAATTGATCCCAACCGAATGTTGATAGTCCCGTTGTTACTACTAACTCGCAGAACGTTTGGCTCAACATCTCCTGATGAAGTGGCCAACAAACCAAGAGAGGTGTCGTCTCTTGGCCAAGCCAGAAAATTTGTTGCCTTGCTTGCATCAGTTTCACCATTGCAGAGAGCGGCTGCTACCGTAGTCAAGTCTTTCGCAAGCAAAGGCCAGTCATCCTCCGATAGAGAGGTTCGTCCTACCAGATAGGTCCTTAGGAGGTTCAGATAAGTTGTCAGTGACACCGCATCCCCTTCAAGTGCATTCATGACTGCGCGATGTGTCCGAGCCTTGCGTTTCAAGTTGCCGATGTCGCCTATACGCCGTGCCAGTTCAATAGTACCTGAGGCAATCTTCTCAACGCCGCAAGACAATGTGCGTCCGTTGATGATCAGCCCCTGCGCGACACGGACGAACTGGACAAGGGTTCGGGGATAGGGGGCCTTGCGGGATATTTCGGGTGAGTAGGCCTCCCAGTAATGGCCTACCGACTTCGGGTAGTGTTGATGTCCTAGCGTAACATTGGGATCGTTCTTATGAACATGACCAACCGCATGAACAGTTCCCTCTGTAAGAAGTGCATCACCGAGCTCGTCAAGCGCGTGTTTCCCAAAAGCATCAAGAACACCGGCAGTGCTATTATCAGGGAAAACAAATATAGCATGTTTGCACTCTTCAACTGTAGCACCAAGTAACATAGGGCCGATACCGGACAACCCCTTCGTTCCAACCGGCTGAACAGCGAACGGTGAAGCGAGCGTAGCAATATCACTGCCGAAACGATAGCTGTTTGGTATCTCTAGCTTGTGATTTGAATCGGGGTAAGTATCACCTTTGCCGACCCCTACATCAGATATATCGAAAATTTCCTGATTTGGATCACCGACCCGCTGAACAACGATTTTGTTTGAAGTTCGAGGAAATACTGCACTTAAAAATGACGCCTGCCGTTCGAAGGTGTCTTGCATCTCGTCAACGATGACTAGTGGGAAACGGTGCGCGAGCCAATCAGGGAAGTTGGGAAATTCTTCCAGAAGCGCAGTTGCCCACACGAACATTTCATCGTAGCAAAAGTATCCAGCCTCCGCAGTAGTTTCTATTGCACGTTTAGCGCTCTTGAAACTCTTCGTGGCAGGCCCAGCTGTAAAAGATTTACCACTTAGATCAAAGCCTAAATCCGAGTCACAGATGCGAAGCTTTTCGAAGCTAGTATGATTTCTAGTAAGAAAATTTTCTAACCCAAAATAGTCACGTCCGAGCACTCTACGTCGATATTCAGTTGTTATGTCGTCATCTATCGTCAGCGATGGGTAGCCGTTGGAGTAAAGCCAGGGGAGAGCCAGAAACCGGTTTACGAAACCATGTATAGTATCGACAAAATGCGGATATGCCAAGACTCTCTGTCCCACAACCGTCCGTCCGAGCCGGTGCTCAATTTGCTCACGTGCAATATTGGTATGTGACAGAACACAGATTCCCTTCGTTCGATGAGGCCACTTTTGGGCAAGGATGGCGAGTTTTGCGACTATAAGAGTTGTCTTACCGCTACCGGGGCAAGCGAACAAATCGACAGTTGAATGCTGCTTGAGAAAGTTACGTCGAGACTCGTCGAAAGAATCGAGCCCCATAAGGGACTGAACCCACTCAATGTCCTGGTCGGCAATTTCAGGAATGAGGGATTTCACATCAGGCATTCTTTCCATCTTCCGTCGAGACGGTTTTGGGAACGTGTTGGGATGGCTGTGCAGTCACATAGTCGATAGCATCGACAACATAGGTAGGCAATTTTGAACGGAATCCGTTTGCGTCAAGGCTCTTATTTGAGCAATTTTCCGACAACAATTCCGAAAGGTACTGTGCAGCAATGGCTTTGGATGCCCTGTTCGAGTGAAAGAGGAGATAAATTCGTGAGCACAATTCATCTTCGTCGGCTGATTCTGATTGGAGGGTGCTAAATTTTTCTTTCGCTTTGGCGATGACATCTACTCGATTCTTCTTCCCCTTATTCAAAGAACCATCGTTCTTCGCCAAACAAGCCGCGATGTAGACCTGTTCAGTCAATCCACAACGAGCGAGATCGTATTCGAGCGTCCAGTAATCAGCGACGAAAGTCTGGACTGCCTGATCATCGTTCTTCTTTAGTCGTTTTTCATGCTTTTTCAACGCTTTTTTGCGTTCTTCTGAATCGTCACCAAAGTCTCGAACTGCTTTCCACCTACGTTTAGGATTTTTCCATTTTTCGTCATCGTCATCTTCAACCAAACCCAAGATTTCTGGTGCACAATCCGGCATCACATCCATATCTACAAGACAAGCAATTGGAATGCTTATCGTTGCCACATCTTTTTTCTTACGTTGGAAGATGTTGCTGAAACGACGCAAACCCTTACCACCTACATTTACAATCGAAACGCCGTATTGGGTCAAATCTTTGCCTATGAGCTTCGCAAGCGCAGGCAACAAGATTGCCTCGGCATGCCCCTCAACGATCAGCACTCCATGCGCAAAAAACAGGTTCGCCTTAGTGACATCAAGAAAACGTTCGAGAAACCGGTAGTCTCCGATCTCTAACTTTGTTTCTTTATTCTCGAGCGCGAATGCTCCCGGCCCTTCCATGAGAATAAGATTTTCAAGGGGGATTTTAGAAGCAAGATTGGGACTATGCGTTGAGAGTAGAACCTGAACAGAGCGGTCCATTCCCTCAACATTCTCTTCGGCGGCTTGCCGAAAAAACTCCATCAAACGTAGTTGGCGTTGAGGATGAAGGTGAGCCTCTGGTTCTTCAATCAGGAGCAATGGGAGACCTTCAGGTTCTTTGCCCAGCAATAAAAGTTCACATGCCATGAACAACAAATTGTTGGAGCCCAGACCGTATCGCCCTTTTGGATATCCAGTCGATACATTAAGTAATCCGAGCTCAAGACGCTCCAGAATTTGCCGCAGTCGTGCGTTCGCTGTGCCGCCTTCGGAAACGTCAATTTTTCCTTGTAGATTATCTCCCCGAAGAGTCAGTAAAGTTAGATACCGCTCATTGATCGTATCCTGTGCACTCCTAACACCGGAGTGTTGATTGATGTTGTAGCGCATATGATCCGCGAGACCTACAAGACCAAGTCTACCAACAGCTTCGGTGTCCTGGGGTAAATTTTGGGGGTCGAAAGTTTCTCCTTTGGAAATTTCAGGTACATTGAAAAGAATCTGAGACAGCCGAGAGCTACGGCCTGGTGACATCTCCTGTTCAGCGTCACGCAGGGGACGAAGATATGCGGCAGATAGCAATTCTCGAACAGACATTTCAAATGGCGGTCCGGCAGAATCAATACCGCTACGGACCGATACATCAATCCAGCGGCGGGTGCCCGGCACTTCACTGAGCTTGCGAGCGGTCCAAGTGACGTTAAGGAAGACGTCATCACCATCATAAGAGAGATACTCAATAAAAGCACCTTTTTCCCTGTCTGTAAGTCCAACAAGTTTGCATACAATGTAAATTTCATTGGCTTGTTTTTCAGTTTTGGAGATGTGAAAGTCTTCCGGTTGTACACGGATATACTCTTGATCCCGCGTAAGCAACGCGTAGCGGATCGCATCAATAACGGCAGATTTGCCAGAATCATTCCGACCAACCAGTGCAGTCACTCCTGGTTGAAGTTCCATTGAAAGTTCAGATTCTCCCTCGCCGAACTGTCGGAAATTGCGGATTGTGAGTTCAGATAGAAACAATTTTCAATATCCCTTTACGCATTGATTTGCTTTGTATCTTCATTTGACATTATGTCTCGCCATCATATTTCAAGAGTATTCGACGTTGAGAGATGTTTTTCATTTAACTCGAAACAGGCTTGTGATAAGCATCGGTGTAGTTACCGATACTCCATCATTACGTTTGTCTTCTAATGTCAGTTACCTGCTTAAAACCCAATTCGAAATTCAACAAACAAATTATCTACCTAATTGCCACTTATGTTGAGTTGGGTTTCAGCAGTTTCTCTGGTATTGGCGGAGTTCGAAGCACCACCTTGCCTAACAGGTGGGGAATTACAATTGATAGTGACAGCTGCGCTTATTTCGGACTAAACTGGATCCAAACAAATACGACTACGCACAAAATGACACTATCATTGATTTAAAATTCGCATAGCTAGTGTCTGTCAGAATTCCCCATTTTCGCATGAAACAGACGGAGTTGGATTGAAAAATTAGCTCTATCAGGTCAAATCAGTGGACGAAGAATGGATTCTCGAAGAAGTTTGCAAAAAGATCGCTTGTCCACAAAGCTTTGCTCGCGTACTGTAGAAAGTCGAAAATGAAGTCGAGAAATCTTATGTAGACATTCCAGAAATGATTCGACAGAAAGAGCGAGAACTGACGTCTAAAAATCGGCGACTCGCTAATTTTGTGGAATTTGTTGCCGAAGAGCGCGGAAACCAAACAATTGGCAAAGCTCTGCATGAATCTGAAAAGAAAGTTCAAGTATTAGAAACGGAAATCAATGGGCTACGTTGCTCGAACGCAAAGGTTATTCAGGCGCCGCCAGTAGAAAGGATCGAAGAGAAACTGTCAGCAATTCAGGAACTGTTGGAACAAAACACTGGACAGTCTGCTATCGCGCTGCGGAATCTGTTGGGGCCAATAAACTTTAAACCGACGTATCCTGATATCGGGAAACCATATTATGTCGCAAAAACTGAATTTAACTCCCTAGCAATCACCACACCATTGACCGATTTAACGAGTGCGGACAATGGCGCGGATTCTTACCTCTGGTGGAGGTGGCGGGAATTGAACCCGCGTCCGTGAGCCCTCTGCTCGCTGGCGACTACATGCTTAGTCTATCCCTAGTTCAACCACACTTCGTCAGGACAGACAATACGGAGTGTGTCGGTCTCGTCTACCGAAGTAGTCATTCGCTTACAGGCTTACGAGACAATCCCTGTAAACTAGTCTGAATTTAATGACCCCGTTTCGCACCATCCAGACATGATACTGACAGGGCTTAGCAGCTAAGCTGCTAAGGCGAAGTTGTCGTCGTTGGCAACTATTGATTTGCAGACAGTTTAACGAGGCACCTGCACCTCGGCATGCTCCAGCGGTTTTGCAACTCACGTCGAAACCAAGTCACCCCCACAGGAAGTTATTTAGCTTACGATATATGAACTTGTCCCCAAAATGCAACACTAGTTCGCAATTTATTGAATTTCATGCCTTAAAAAACTCATTTTTGTTGCACTCTTGCTCAATTGCCCGAATTTCGCCTGTAAGAAGAAACTTCCCTAGCCTGATCTCTTGCGATATCCTGAGATTTGATTGCTGCTCGCTTGTCGTACTGTTTCTTTCCCTTGGCCAGTGCAAACTGAAGCTTCACTTTTCTATTACTCCAATAAAGCTGTATCGGTATCATCGAATACCCCTTTCGCTCGACAGCGGCAATCAATCGATTTATTTCGATACGATGCAAAAGCAGCTTTCTTTGGCGAGTCGGATTGACAGTCACATGAGTTGAAGTTGTTGAGCCAGGCGAAATATGTGATCCAACAAGATAAAGCTCACCTCCCCTTGCTAGAATATAACTTTCCTTAAGATTTGCTCTGCTCTCCCGCATGCTCTTGACTTCCCAACCATTCAGCACGATGCCTGCTTCGTACCGATCTTCAAGATGGTAATCATGCGAAGCTTTTCTGTTGGTCGAGATGATTTGACTGGAATCCTGATTTTTCTTCTTTTTGCCCATGACTAATCCACTTTACCTGCGTCGCCGCGAACCTCGTTGTCGAGTCGATTTAACAGGGGATGTATCAAAAACTTTTCCGAGATTTACTGCAATCTGCTCCATAGTAGGTCTTTCTTTCACTACATGTTCATCTACCGCAGTGCGCATCCTTCGTACATGCTCCACCTGCGTACCGCAACATCCTCCGATGATGGTTGCTCCAACATTTCGAGCGATTTGCGCATAGAGATACATTTGCTCGGGCGTCGCTGTATATCGAATTCTTGTGCCCTCCCATACAGGTACACCACAATTCGCTTTCGCTACGTATCTGAACGCGGATGGAAACGCCTCAGCCATCTCCAACGCGGCAGCAACCGTTTGTGCCGGACCAATTCCGCAATTTGAACCGACTGCAAATGGGCGAACAACCAAATTTAAACAGATTTCAACAAATTCAGTCGGGCTGATTCCCATCATCGTACGACCGTTCGTGTCAAAACTCGCGTTGCAAGCAAACGGCAGACTGGTACTGCTCGCCCCGGTAGCGGCTGCGATCAGTTCCTCTCTTGAAGAAAGAGTCTCAATCCATAAAACATCACAGCCACCACGTTCAAGAGCTAACGCCTGAACTGTGAATGCTTCAATTGCTTCATCCATCGACAATGTCCCTATTGGTTCAATCAGTTCGCCCAAAGGTCCCATAGAACCAGCAACAAACGCTTCCCTGCTCGATTGATTTACTGCATTTCTGGCAATTTCAGCCGCTATTTCATTCAATTCCAAAACCCGATGCTGACTTTTGTGCAGCTTCAATCGCATCGCATTGGCTCCAAAAGTATTGGTCAAAACCACATCCGAACCTGCGTCAACAAAGCTGGAATTCAGCTGTAGCACACGCTCCGGATATTCATCATTCCAAAGTTCCGGTGCATCTCCCGACACCAATCCCATGTCAAAAAGATTGGTGCCAGTCGCACCATCCATCAACAGACATTTTTTTTTGTTCAACGCTTTCAGAAACGGGTTATTGGTTCTGGTGATTTCCATAATTTTTCCAATTCTTGTAGCTACTCAATATTAAATATTTGATAAAAATAATTTGCTGCCAATTCTTAATTTGAAGTGCAAATCGAATGATTTTGTACCAAATTGCGGAACCATTTTCAGAAACTTATCCACAAAAACCCTAACGGTATAATGTCTATTAATGATAATCTTGAAATTTCAGACCGTTCTAATTTTTCACATCTAGTTCATTGAATTGTTGAAAAAACTGGCTTATTCTCGGCTATGCAGAGTAAAAATATTTTCATTTCATCTTTTGTAGCTTTTTTAGGATTCAGTTTGCTGCAAATTTCAAGTGCCAGTGAACTAATCATGTTTGATGCAGATTACTGCACCTGGTGCCGTAAGTGGGATGAAGAAATTGGAGTCATCTATCGTCTAACGCCTGAATCCTGTCAGGCACCCATCAGAAAAGTCGAGATTAGCGATCAGATTCCAGATTCAATTTCGATCCACGAGTCTGTACGATACACCCCCACCTTCGTACTGATTCATAATCAGAGTGAAGTGGGACGCATAGTCGGATATCAAGGGGAAGATTTCTTCTGGCCGATGCTGAACGATTTGATTGAGCAGAATTTGCCTGAAGAAGTTCGACGTTCTAACTCGAATCAATGTCAAAATTCATGAGAATGCGATTCTTCCCATGCCTATTTGATCACTGTCCACCCACTGCTTGAATCTGACTCCGTATGCCAAGTGTCCGTAAGTCAATCATTGCGGCATATCCCTCTGAACATATGTATTCTCTGGTGACTGATGTAGCATCCTATCCAAACTTCATCAAGGATTGCAAAAGCGGTCGAGTAGACAAGGTACATGAGGACGGATATACGGCTACACTTGAATTTTCGCTGAAAGGCATTCGCAAATCATTCACAACTCGGAATGTGGCTATCCCGTTCAGTGAAATTTCCATGACGCTGGTTTCAGGTCCATTCAAAAAGATGAGCGGTAGTTGGAAATTCACCAATCTTGAAGAACACGCATGTCGGGTTGAATTTGAACTTGATTTTGAATTTTCATCGAGTCTGATTGCCACTGCGAGTGCTCCTTTATTCCATAAAATATCAAAAAACATGGTAAATTCATTTCACGAAGAGGCAGTACGACAGTTTGGAAATCAATAAAAAGATTTGCATTGAAGTTGCATTTGCGTCTTCAACACATCAGAAAATCATAAAAATGGAAGTCCGGGTGAATACCACGGCAAGAATGGCAGTTGAAGAATCCGGGTTAGATCGGATATTCCCGGATTTCGACTTTGGATCTGCACCAATTGGGGTATTTGGTAAAGCAGTTCCGGATGATTATTTGCTTGCGGATGGAAACCGTGTCGAAGTTTACAGACCACTGCAACAATCGCCGACTGATGCTCGTCGAAAACGGGTGAAATCTGCCAAATAAATCTGCTGATAACTAAATTTGCAGTTATTCTGACTGATGCTGCCGATCTCGCAATTCATTACGGCGGATCTTGCCAGTCGTAGTCAGTGGCAGGTCGTCGATGTATTCAATGAATCTGGGATACTCATAGGCAGCAAGTCGTTTTCGCACAGAATCCTGAATCTCTGCTGTGAGCTTGTCTGACGGTTGATTCCCATCTTTCAACACAATGTAAGCCTTTATCGCCTCTCCTCGGAGTTTGTCCGGAATGCCAATGACCGCAACTTGTGCAATTGCCGGATGCTTCAGTAGACAATCTTCTATTTCACCAGGACCGATACGATAACCGGCACTGGAAATGACGTCATCTTTTCGACCTACAAACCATAAATATCCGTCTACATCCTTGTAGCCGGTGTCACCCGTTCCCCACCATTTACCAATATATTTTTCTTGGGTAGCTTCTTTGTTATTCCAATAACCAGAAACCATTACCGGATCATTGCGGTCGGCTGCGAGCTCGCCAATTGCACCAGCTTCCAGGATATTTCCATCTTCGTCAACCGCCTCGACAGAATGGCCCGGATAGCTCTTGCCGATTGATCCAGGGCGAACACTCATCACTTCGGAACAATTTCCTGCAATATAGTTAAACTCAGTTTGCGCCCACATTTCGTTAATTTCAATTCCGAATGCCTCCTTGCCCCAGTGATAGAGTTCGGTACCCAACGACTCTCCTGCCGACATGATGGAGCGAATATTAATATCAAACCGACTCTGCATGTTTTCGACCTGACGCAACATCTTCAGTGCTGTAGGAGGTATGAACCCGTTACGCACCCTATATTTCTCCAGCAAATGGCAGGCTTTTTCCGGTTCAAATTTTCCGCCGTCATAACCTAGAACTGGAACACCGTAATACAAGGATGGAATTAGCGCATCCAGCAAGCCGCCTGTCCACGCCCAATCTGCTGGAGTCCAGAACAAATCATCTTTTTGTGGGAAGAAGTTGTGCGACATCTCAAACCCGGTCAGATTGCCAATTAGACACCGATGCGGAGCAAGAGCGCCTTTCGGTGGACCGGTTGTCCCAGATGTGTAAACCAGATATGCAGGATCTTCAGCCAGCGTATCAACAATTTCAAAATTGTCGCTTGCTCGTTCAATTGCCTTCCAGAACCCATTTGCAGAGTCGCAGTCAATGACCGTTTCAAGATGCGGCAGTTGATCTCGCATCGATTCAAGTAATTCAACATGCTGGGTATCTGTAATCACAACTTTTGTGCCGCTGTTGTTCAGCCTGTAGCTCACAGCTTCTGGTCCAAACAGAATTGAAAGCGGTAAGGCAACCGCTCCCAGCTTGTATATACCGAAATGAGAAATAACCGTTTCCGGACGTTGTGGCAGTATTATGCCAACCCGGTCTCCTTTGCCGATTCCTTGGTGGCGCAGAGTATTGGCAAACTGATTTGAAAGGCGACTCAGCTCTTGAAATGTATAACGACTTGCCTTTCCCTCTCTGTTTTCATAGTAAATCGCGACTTCGCTGCCACAGCGTTTCACATGCCGGTCACACGCCACTTGTGCAATATTGAAGTGCTTCGGAATTTTCCACTGAAACCTTTCATAGATTGCATCCCAGTCTCCCCACTCGGGGTGAACCAGTCTCAAATCATCTCTGTTCAATTACCAGTACCGAATGGCTTGAGAGTACATGTTTTCCAGATCGATCTCTGAAACATCGCATGGTGCATTTGCTAGCAACCTCTGCTGCATGAATGCTCCATGAGCCAGATTCTCTATATCCGAATTATCATAACCGACATCCGAAATACCATTTGGCATTTCCGTCATTTTCATCATTTGTTCGAGATGTTCCGAAAGAGCATCTCCCGCCTCATTCTGATCTGCCTCGCGTAATTCCGCTCCAAGCAGTAGCGCACCATCTCTATGTCGCTCCAGATTTGCGGGTGCTGTAAATCGAAAAGCGGCCGGAGCATTCACGATTACCGAAATTCCGTGAGGCACCAAAGGATGACCTGGAGGATATCCGTCTGGACAGTAATCCCGAACTAACCCGGCAACTGAATAGGACATTCCATGCGGAATATGCACGCCGCTATTGCCAAACGCAATTCCAGCCAGTGTTGCAGCGAGCATCATTCCATGTCTTGCTTCTTCATCGCTTGCGTCAGCTACCGCTCGTACCAAATATTGTCCAGTCAGGCGCAGAGCTTCCCGACACCCCATATCGCTGTAGGGATTTGCACCTTGACTCAAAGGACGAATACCAGTTGCTGACTTCGCGCGTTCGGTAAACGGTCTTGCCGTGTACGATTCAAGTGCGTGACACAACACGTCAAATCCACTTGATGCGACAACTTTGGCGGGCAGCGATGCGGTTACTGTTGGATCTACAATTGCTTTCGTCGGCTTGAGATGATAAGAGGCAATACCCGTCTTCACCTGTTTCTCCAGAAAATCGAATACCGCGATGCCGGTGCACTCGCTGCCGGTACCAGAAGTTGTCGGGCATGCGACATGCGGTGCCAGCTTTCCTGGAACAGGAATTCCTTCTCCAACAGGAACATTAACATAGTTGAGAAACTCAGCTGGATAGGTACTGTACAGGTTTGCCGCCTTGCAAGTATCGATTACCGAACCGCCGCCGATTGAAATGAATCCGTCAAAGCGACCTTCAACTACAAACTGAGTTGCAGCCTTGAAAGAAACATCGGTGGGTTCGACGCTCACTTCATCGTACACTTCAAAATCAATTTCAGCCTTTCGCAGTTCTTCCAACGCTCTCTGTGTGGGTTCAAGCGCCTTCACAACAGAGTCAGTGAAAAGAGCCACTCTTGAAACTCCCAACTGTTGGACATCAAAAGCCAACTCGCCCAGTGCTCCCGGTCCATACTTAATGGGGTTGAAATCTACCGTAAAAACAGACTCGTTTCCCTCAATAATTTGATAATGATGACAACATCCCATGGTTTGAAATCGCCTTTTCTATCTACTAAGGTGCAAGTTACTGTTGGGAACGAGTCAAAGCCTGATCCAGATCCCACAAGATATCTTCAATGGTCTCAAGCCCTACTGATATTCGAACCATGTTGGGTTGTACACCCGCCGCAATCTGTACCTCCTCATTCATCTGTCTATGCGTCGTTGATGATGGGTGAACAACCAGCGTTTTTGCATCACCGACGTTGGCCAAATGACTCAGGAACTGAACGGATTCAATAAATTTCACGCACGCCTCGGTTCCGCCCTTGATGCCAAAGCTCATAATTCCTCCGGCCCCCTTCGGAAAATATTTGTTCGCAAGATCATGGTATCGGCTGGATTCAAGTCCCGGATAATTAACCCACTCAATCGTAGAATGATCTTCCAAAAACCGGGCTACCGCCATCGCATTGCTGCAGTGTCGATCCATGCGCACTGGAAGCGTCTCCACACCTTGCAGGAACAGAAAAGCATTGAATGGACTCAGAGTCGGACCAAATGTGCGCAGAATTTCACAACGCGCTTTCATGGTGTATCCAAAATCGCCGAAAGTTTCATAGAAGCGAATTCCGTGATAACCATCGGAAGGCTCCATCATAGTCGGGAATTTGCCGTTGTCCCACGGAAATTTTCCTGACTCTACCAAAACCCCGCCTATAGATGTGCCATGTCCACATATGAATTTGGTGGCCGAATGGACAACGATATCTGCACCATAGTCAAACGGACGGCACAGATACGGAGTTGCGAACGTATTGTCAACGATAAATGGCAAGCCACTGTCTCTGGCAATCTCCGAAACTGCTTCAAAATCGACTACATTATTGGCAGGATTGCCAATGGACTCCGCATAGATGCATTTCGTGTTCGGCGAAATCGCTCTTGCAAAGTTCTGAGGATCATCGCCGTCAACGAACTTTGCCTTAATACCCAGCTTCTTGAAGCTGAATCCGAACTGTGTATGTGTACCACCATAGAGCGTGTTCGATGATACGATTTCATCGCCAGCTTCCAAGATCGTCAACAGTGCAACCATTTGTGCAGCCATGCCGGAAGATACCGCAACCGCAGCTCGGCCTCTTTCCAAAGCCGCCATGCGTTGCTCGAAAACCGCATTTGTAGGATTCATCAGGCGTGAGTAGATGTTTCCGAAAGTCTGCAAATTGAACAGACTCGCCGCATGATCGGCAGAGTCGAAAACATATGCAGCCGTCTGATAGATGGGTGGCGCGCGCGACCCGGTTACAGCATCGGGCATCTGTCCCGCGTGCAAACACAAGGTCTCTATACCAAATTCTCGATCAGGCATAATTCTTGATCAACTACTCCACCGAGGGCGCTCGGATGAAATGATTTTGGTATCCACCCCGATAAAATTGAGCCCGCCGAAAAGTCTGGCATGTTCTATCTTCATGCAGCGATTGACTACCACATCCATGCCTGCTTTATGCGCGATTTCAGCCGCTATTTCGTTATGGATTCCAAGTTGCATCCACAACACACGCGCACCTATTTTTACTGCGGATTCTGCAATTGGCAATACAAACTCGGAGCGTTGAAAAACATCTACGACATCTACCTGTTCTGGAATATCCTCAATCGCTGGATAACACGTTTCACCCAGCACTTCTTCATAGTTTGGGTTAACAGGTATGATTCGATATCCGTATTCCTGCAGGTATTTTGCTGCAAAGAAACTCGGCCGATACCACCGCGCCGATAATCCGACTACGGCGATCGTTTTGTTCTGTTTAAGAATCCGCCGCAACGACTGTATATCATCTGTAATCATGAATTCCGCAATGCTCTGAATGTCAGTCTACCGATCCCAAGGCAAAAAATTCTCCCGCACTCCATACGCCGAACATTCTGCCATCATCGGTTTGGATTTCAGTACCGAGTTCAACCAACTGGTAATATACATTTCTCGCCAGCAATCCGCGAAGTCCGCTGCGAACATTCAGATATGGCGACGGTTCGTCATCCTCTGCAAATTCGACCCAAATTCGATGATCTTGATCCGCCAATATGATGTCATCCGTCCGGGTTCGAAAATACAATTTCTGATCCTGTCCCTTTCCTTCTTCTTCCACTTGCACCACCACAAACGGCGCATCCTCAACTTCAATGCGCAACTTTTCAACCGGAGTGACAAGATAGTGTTCACCATCGTCATCTTTGCGAAGCACCGTGGAGAACAACCGAACCAGTCTCTTTCTGCCGATAGGCGAACCCATATAGAACCAAGTTCCATCCCGGGCGATCCGTATGTCGATATCGCCGCACAGTTCCGGATTCCACTTATGAACTGGCGGCAGACCTTTCTTTGAAATCTGCGCAATCAAGCTGGCTGGATCAGACGTCGCGCTAGTCATTAGAATCTCTGGGCACGCTACGAGGCTTGCCATCCTGATCAATAGCAACAAATGTAAAAAGACCTTCGGTTACGTTTTCAACTGCTCCTGACGTACGACGTCTGACCCACGTCTCCACAAGAACGGCAATGGAAGTATTACCGATTCTAGTTGTTGAGCAATAACAACTTACTACATCCCCGACATAAACCGGCAAGTGAAAACTCATCGCATCCACTGCAACTGTTGCGACACGGCCTTTGGCAATTTCATAAGCATGAATACCGCCTGCAATATCCATCTGCGCCATGATCCAGCCGCCGAATATGTCTCCGCTCGGATTCGCATTCGCTGGCATTGCTACAGTGCGCAATGAGGCTGTTTTAGATCTTGAAGGTTTCGATTTCAACTCACGCCTGCTTTGAACAGATTCAAGAAGAGTGAGATCAATCAGTCGTAGCTGCGAGCATCTTCAATAACGATTCCGTCATTGGCCAAAGTGCCGGGATTTTCCAGGATAACATCTGCTCTGAGCTTGCATACTTCCCGTGCACAAACCGCTATATTTTGAACTAGTTCATCCGATTGCTCTGAAACTTCACAACACAATCGCATTTGATCCTGATGACCTTCACTGGTAACGACTAGACGCGCTTTGCTAATTTCCGGGAAGCGATTTACGATCTGCGCAACCTGCGAAGGATGGACGAACATGCCTCGCACTTTGGTTGTCTGATCTGCTCGACCCATCCATCCCTTGATTCGGGTATTGGTTCGTCCGCAGGGACTCTGTCCCGACATTACTGCTGACATGTCGCCGGTGCCGAATCGTACCAGAGGGTAATCGGGATTGAATACCGTTACGACTACTTCACCGACTTCACCTTCAGGCACTGGATCGCCGGTGCCGGGGCGAACGATTTCGACGATAACACCTTCATCCATAATCAACCCCTCCATAGCTTCTGATTCATAGGCAATTAGTCCGATGTCCGCTGTTGCATAAGCTTGCTTCACATAAACACCATGACCATCCAGTTCCGCTCTAAGTGACGGCGGCAACGCCTCGCCTGAAACCAGTCCGACTTTGAGTGACGAAACATCAACTCCACTAGCCGATGCTGCCTCGAGGATTATTTTCAGAAAGGAAGGTGTGCCGGTATAGGCCTGCGGCTGCAGACGTTCAATGGACTGAACCTGCAGCTCAGTCTGACCGACTCCGGCAGGAAACACTGCGCAACCCAGTTCACCCGCACCACTCTCCATCATCATCCCCGCAGGAGAAAAATGGTAGGAAAAGGTATTGTGAACAAGCATTCCAGACCGTATTCCAGCTGCAAACAAAGCACGCGCTATTCGCCAACTGTCACTGCGTTTTGTTTCCGGCTCGAAAATGGGGCCAGGTGAGGCAAATATTCGCAACAGCGTACCCGGCTCGAAAGCTGTCATACCGCCGAATGGCGGAGATTTTTTCTGCAGATCAACTAATTCGGATTTGCGCACAACCGGCAACTCGGCCAGCGCAACGCGTGATCTTATGGAATTGGCATCTTTGCCTGCCAGCTGTTCTCGAATAAAAGGCGCCTTTGCAGCAGCTCGCTCAAGATGGGTGGGAAGTGCCGAAAGCAACTCTTGCTCTCGTAGTTCCGGGTCGCGAACCTCAAGGGAATCGTAATACTGTGTGCTCATGCTCGTCCTTATGGGTTACGCATCGAGGGGTAGGTGTTCGGCGGCTGTTTCCGCCAAAGAATTTAGTTGTTCCGCAGTTGGCAGCCTGGTCTAAGCCAGCCAGCGCTTGCGCCGGCGATAATGCTTCACATTTCTGAAGCTTTTTCGTTTGTCGCCGCTTACGCCAAGATAAAACTCTTTAACGTCTTCGTTCTGTAACAGTTCCGATGCATCTCCATCCATGACTACTCTGCCGTTTTCAAGGATATAGCCATACTGGGAATAGCGAAGTGCCATGTTGGTGTTCTGCTCCGCCAGGAGAATGGTTACCTGTTCGTTTTCGTTCAGTCGTTTGATAATTTCAAAAATTTCTTCGACCAGCGTCGGTGCCAGCCCCATTGATGGTTCATCTAGCAGAATCACGGTCGGTTTCGCCATCAGTGCGCGTCCGACTGCGACCATCTGCTGTTCACCACCGGATATATAGCCAGCCTGTCCGCTGCGCCGTACCTTCAGTCTTGGAAAATATTCGTACACCAGTTCCAGATCAGCCTGAATTGCGCTTCGACCGTCTCTACGGGTGTAAGCTCCTGTCAGCAGATTTTCTTCTACGGTCAGATGTTCGAAGCAGTTTCGGCCTTCCATTACCTGTGTGACTCCACGCATGACAAGCTCTGAAGGTGTCATTGCATCGACCCTCTCTCCCCGGTAAATAATAGAGCCTTTGGTGACTTCCCCGCGCTCGGCACGAAGCAGATTCGAGATCGCCTTGAGGGTTGTTGTCTTGCCGGCGCCATTTGCACCGAGAAGGGCAATAATGCCCTTCTCGGGTACTTCAAGAGACACGCCTTTCAGAACGAGAATTACTCGATCGTAAATGACTTCAATGTTATTTACGGAAATCAGCGCACCGTTATCGGTTGCGCTCTGTACTGTCTCGTTCATGGAAATTGAATTGCGTTGGCTTTCAGATTAACCGCAGTCTGAACCCATATCCATGCCGGAGCGAGGTGTAATGCCTTTCTCTTCGGCATATTTCATAGAAGATTCCATGATCAGCGGGTCTACCAAGGACTTGTCGGTTGCAATCCAGTCTGTAATCTCAACCCATTTAGATCCGTCCCAACGATTGAACTTCACCGGGCCGCCGCCTTCGTGATCAGCACAGGTAATCGTCAGAGGTGCCATCAAACCATCCGCACCGATTTCTTTGATTCGATCGGCTGTAATGTTCAGGTTTTCAAGACCCCAACGCATTTCTTCACCACTCAATACTTTATTGCCGTACTTCGCTTGTGCGGTTCGGATTGCTTCAACGGTCACGATTCCTGCTACAAGCCCGCGGTTGTAGTAAATCGTGCCAACACGTTGCGGTGAGAGATTTCCTTTACCCGCACCATGAACGATGTCAAGCATAGCCTGCACGACCGGAAAATCGGCACCAGACGGATGAAAACCGGCGGCGACATAGTCGACTGCCGCTTTGCCCGCTGGAATTACGTCCTCTTCAGCACCACTCCACCAAACACCAAGAATTCGATTCGATGGAAAGCCGACTCGTGCCGCTTCCTTGATTGCCGTTGGGTTCATTACACCCCAGCCTCTCAGAATGACCCAGTCAGGTTTGTACCGACGAGAAATTTCAAGCCAAGCCGCTTTCTGGTCAAGACCCGGATGGGCAACTGGATAGTGCCTGACCTCAAAACCGTATTTTTCAGCCTGAACATCTAATATGCGTATCGTTTCCTTTCCGTAACTGCTTTCATGGTATAGATTGGCGATTTTCTTGCCATTAAGGTTTTCCATTCCGCCTTCCTGCATGCCGATGTACTTGATCTTTGCAGTATTCTGACTCCAGTAATTGGTGATCAACGGAAATACCCATGGGAATACTTTTCCGTTCGTTGCATCGGTTCTGCCATATCCCATTGAAATGAGTGGAATCTTGTCAGCCGTTGCACGTTCGATCAAACGATAGGTAATACCGGTGCTCAAAGGATGCACAACAGTCGCACCATGTTCACCCTGATTTTTCAGTCGTTCGTAGCACTCAACACCGCGATCAGAATTGTAAGCAGTCTCGCACTCCTCCCAAACCAACTTTACACCGTTTACACCGCCATCACGCAGATTCAGTAGAGCGAAGTAGTCTAACATACCTCCAAAGAATCCCGATCCGCCAGCAGCGTAGGGCCCCGTTCGATAGATAAGCGCCGGAATGAACTGCTCCATATCCTGTGCTTGAGATACCGAAAAAGGAACCACCGCTATTACTGAAGCGACCAGCGACAGTATCATGGATTTAAATTTCATAGTTATTACCTCCCACATTCGTGGTTAATTTTCGTTAATTGATACAAGTGAGTATGTTAACACTGCAACTTCATGAATGTTACTTCAGTTACGCTTCCAAGCAGTGCGATAAAATAAATCAATACGGGAAAGGCCACTGACGCAGCTTTTCCTTCACGATCTGCCACATCCGAGCAAATCCCAGAGGTTCGATCGCGAGTAAGAATATGATCGAGCCCCCATATATGATCAGCTCCAGATTCGCTAGTGCTGATCCAGACAATGTTCCCTCCCCCACATGCGAAGCCATAATGTTCAGAAATGGCGGCAGCAGTACGATGAACGCCGCTCCTAGAAATGATCCCATGATTGAACCCAGCCCACCAATGATGATCATGAACAGTATTGTGAATGAACGAATCAGGTCGAATGCTTCCGTGTCTGCATTGCCGACGTAAGTAAAAACATACATCGCGCCGGCAACTCCGCAGTAGAAAGAACTGATTGCAAAAGCCAGAAGTTTGGTGCGAAGCGGGCGTATGCCGATGATTTCAGCGGCAATGTCGAAATCTCGAATGGCCATCCAGGCGCGGCCGGTCATGCCCCGTACCAAATTCTTCGCTAGCAAAGCGAGAATTACCACGACCGTAAGAGTGACCAGATATTTCGCTTCTGGGGTAGCATTTGGACCCGATACGAGCACATTAATCGGCGAGAGAAAGTCTAGTGCTCTACCTTCTTCCGCAAGTGCTCCGAACAAAGTCGAAGTTGGTGCTGAAGCCACGCCGGCCGCGTCGTAATTTGTAAACCAGCCAACGTGGTCAAAAATCCACAGCAAAAAGAACTGCGAAGCCAGTGTCGCAACTGCGAGATAGAAGCCTTTGATTCTTAGCGAAGGGATACCGAACAGGACTCCGACTACAGCCGCCATCAAACCCGCGAGGATAAAGTCGAAGATCAACGGAATTTCAGGCAGACGCAAAACGAGGTTGTAGCAACCGAATGCTCCGACTGCCATAAATCCCCCAGTACCGAGAGATAATTGCCCTGCATAACCTGTAAGCAGATTGAGACCGAGAGCAGCCAGTCCGAATACCAGCAACTGGGTAAGAATCGGACCCATAATGTACTGGCTGCCCGACAACGGCGGCCAGATATACGCAATGAGCAGAATAACCATGATACCCAATCGATCATTGGTGATCGGAAAAATCGCCTGATCAGCACGATAACTCGATTTGTACTGTCCGACTTCCCTATAAATCATGGACTAAGCACCTAGACCCGTTCAATAATCTTTTCGCCAAACATACCTTGCGGGCGAAACATTAGAAATATCATCCCCAACATGTACGGTGTCCAATTTTCCGTACCGCCTCCGAGGAACGGAATGCCGACAAAAACTTCAAACAGCTTTTCAGTTGCGCCAACAATCAGGCCTCCAATAATGGCACCCGGAATGGAAGTGAACCCACCGATAATGAGGACTGGAAGTGCTTTGAATGCAAGCAGTGAAATGCTGAACTGAACACCAAGCTTGGAGCCCCACATCAGTCCTGCGACCAAGGCTACGATTCCCGCAGCTGCCCACACAACCACCCAAATGTTCTTTAGGGGAATACCCACGCTCAATGCCGCCTGATGATCATCGGCAACTGCGCGAAGCGCTCTTCCGACTCGGGTTTTCTGGAAGAATATTGCAAGTGCTGTCACCAAAGCCGCAGCAATCAGTCCCGCATAAAGATCGAACTGGCTGAGATATACACCGTAAAATTCGAATGGAATATCGGGAATTCCAATATCCAGTGCATGCACATCTGCATCCCAGACTCCTTGCGCTACACCTTCGATAACGTAGTTCAGCCCGATCGTCGCCATGAAAAGGATGATCGGCTCCTGATTGACCATTGGCCGCAGCACAATTCTTTCAATCGCAATTGCCAATCCAATTACGATCACCAGCGTAACGGCAAAAGACCGATAGGCAATCGCTCCATCTGTAACCAGCGAGATCACTGCAAGTCCCAGCAATACTCCAATCGCCCACTGAGGCGAGCGTACTGCAGTCGTCATCATCAAGAAAATCAGCAATGTAACGAAAATACCGCGCCACATATTCTGTCCGCCATCTACAAACATGGCGCACACAACCAGCAGTACGGCAGCAACAAACAGCGGTATTCGCCCTAAGTACCGGTCCGAGAATTTTTTAACTGCGCTACCCTCTGTCTTCAACTTCGTGAGCAACAGCATGACTGCTGCGGCGCCCGCCAGACCGATTGAGAGCCAGCCGGTCCACATCCAGAAATCCGATGCGACTTCGGTTAGCAGTACAAAGGTTAGTGCTCCGAACAGAACAAGCGCACCTTGTGCGAAATTGAATATCGATGACGCCTTGAATATCAGCACCAATCCCAACGCCACCAAGGAATACATGATGCCTGACAGAAGGCCACCGACCAGAACTTCAACAAAAAATACAAAATCTTCTAATGCCATACTGATTCACACTCTTAATGTTCGCCGAGGTATGCTCGTATTACGTCTTTATTGGTGCGCACCTCGTCCGGCACGCCATAAGCGATTCTTTCACCATGATCGAGTACGACAACATGATCGGATATATCCATGACTACACTCATGTCATGCTCAATCAACACGACGGTGGTACCAAACTCGTCATTCACATCCAGAACGAATCTTGCCATGTCTTCTTTTTCTTCAAGATTCATACCTGCCATGGGTTCGTCCAGTAGCAGGATTGTCGGTTCCATTGCCAAAGCTCTTCCAAGCTCAACCCGCTTCTGCAGTCCGTAAGGTAGTTTTCCGACCGGTGTTTTTCGAATTTCCTGAATTTCAAGGAAATCAATAATCCCTTCGACAAACTCGCGATGTTCATTTTCCTGCTGCTGTGCCGGATAGTAGAATGCTTCCTTGAGAAAATTGTGCTTGATCTTGATGATTCGCCCAGTCATGATATTGTCCAACGTTGACATGCCTTTGAACAAAGCGATGTTCTGGAACGTTCGGGCAAAACCTATTCTGGCAACTTTATCCGGTGTAGCGTTTGTTCGGTCTTTCCCCTGAAAGGAAATCGTACCCGCACTTGCCTTGTAAAATCCGCTAATCACGTTCAGCATCGAGGTTTTACCTGCTCCGTTGGGGCCAATGATGGAAAAAATCTCGTGATTGTATACAGAAAATCCGACATTCTGCAATGCTTTGACACCGCCGAAGCTGACGTAAATTCCTTCGACTTCCAGAATCAAGTCGGTAAATACTCGAGAACGCTGAGTTTCGTAATCTTGACTGGATTGTGGTGCTGCGGTATCCATGCTTGACACTTCTAGCTTGCCATTTTCATGTGATCAAAAATCTGAACATCCTGAATTTCCAGGTCTGCCGACATGGTGCCCTTACGTCCATCCTCGAAAGTTACGACGTTCTCAATGTGACCACGATTGGAATCTGAATAAAGAGCATCAATCAGGCTGCTGAACCGTTCCGAAATGATTCTGCGACGCACTTTACGGGTCCGAGTCAATTCGCCATCGTCAGCATCAAGCTCTTTATGCAAGATCAGAAATTTCTTGATCTGGGAGCCGGAAATTTCGCTATCGCTGGACAAATCCTGATTGGTTTTTTCAATGCATTTACGGATCATTTCGTACACCTGCTCATTACCCGCCAGCTCCTGATAGCTGGCGTAAGAGACACTGTGACGTTCTGCCCAGTTGCTGACGGCATCGAGATCGATATTGATAAAGGCACTGACGTAATCCTTCTGATCTCCAAAGGTGACCACTTCGCGAATTTGTGGGAAAAATTTGAGTTTGTTTTCCAGAAACTTGGGGGCAAACAGTGTGCCGTCGTTCAGTTTTCCGACATCTTTCACGCGATCGATGATTTTCAGATGTCCTCCGTCGTCG
Organism: Arenicellales bacterium; assembly: GCA_965219265.1. GTDB lineage: Bacteria > Pseudomonadota > Gammaproteobacteria > Arenicellales > JAJDZL01 > JAJDZL01. Next base: position 745,212 of record OZ244730.1, on the reverse strand, counting down.
AAATAGCCGGCATCACCGGTAAATACCCAACCATCGCCAGTTCTTGTGGACAGAGTCGCTTCCGGATTCTTGTAGTAACTGTGAAATACACCCGGACTTTTGTACATGACCTCACCGCTGTCGGAAATCTTGACGTCCACGTCAGGAAACGGCAGTCCGCAGGTATCTGGCTTTACATCATTATCGGCCTGCACCGTAATGTAGACCGATGCCTCGGTCTGACCATAGAGCTGCTTGACATTGATGCCTAGTGAACGGAAAAATTCGAATATCTCAGGGCCGATTGCTTCACCAGCGGTATAAGCGAGTCGCATCCGACTGAATCCCATTGTGTTCTTGAGCGGGCCATAAACCAGAAAATTGCCAATCAGGTAGAGAATTCGGTCTACCAACCCAACCGATTCCTTCTCGAGTATGCGTACGCCGCATCGCCTGGCGACGCCCATGAAGTAATCAAACATTTTGCGCTTGATCCAACTGGCGTCTTCCATCCGTACCAGTACGGTTGTCAATATGTTCTCAAAGATTCTAGGTGGACTGAAGAAATAGGTTGGCCCGATTTCCTGCATATCATGCATTACTGTAGCGCCACCCTCCGGACAACTGACGCAAAATCCTGAAACATAAGATTGCGCATAGGAAAAAATGTGGTCTCCGACCCATGCCATCGGTAGATAAGCCAGACACTCTTCTTTTTCGGTGAGTTTGTCAAATTCAATAGAATTCAAGACGGTTGTCAGTATGTTCCGATAGGTAAGAATTACACCTTTGGGGAAACCCGTGGTCCCGGACGTATAGAGAATGACGGAAATATCGCGACTGGACCCCTTTTGCAACTCACTCTCAAAATATTCCGGGTTTTTTGTATCGAATGCGTCGCCTTCGGCAATCAGATTGTCATATTCATGCAAATTTTGAGGCGTGTAATGTTTAAGTCCCCGTGGGTCATCGTAATAGATCTGTTCCAGCTTCGGGCATTTTTCAGAGATTTCGAGAAGCTTGTCGACTTGTTCCTGATCTTCAACCAGCGCAAACCTTACATCTGCATGATTGATGACATATTCCATTTCCTCGGCTACGGAGTCCTGATATAGAGGGACAGGAATTCCGCCGAGACACTGAGCTGCAGCCATGCCCCAATAAAGCCGAGGCCGATTATCGCCCACGATAGCAAGTTTATCTCCTCTTCGAAATCCGGCAGCAGCTAGCCCGCATGCGACACTTCGAACTTCATTTGCCACTTGTTCCCAAGTCCATGTTTGCCAGATTCCAAAGTCCTTTTCCCGCATCGCAGGACGACTCGGACTCAAATTCTTTCGATTGAGAAGAAGCTTCGGAAAGGTGTCTAGCTTGGGATCTAGTTTCATTATTACAAGTAGTGTTACAGAATTTTAAACGGTAAATCCTTTAGCGCAGAAAATTTTCACAAAATTAGTAGTTTACAGCAAAATGCGAGCATTCAGAAAATTAGTTGGACATTAAACTGTTTCGAGAAGTACCTCACGGTTAGAGTAGCGCCCCGCAACAGGTGCCCCCCGGTAGAGTGTTGTCGAAGTCAGATTAAAGCGGGCCGCGGCCATCGTCCTGTTGTCCGAAGCAAGCAATACCATCATGTCAAAGTGTCGGCCTTCGACCATCAGCTCAATCATATCGGCGAATACATTATGGTTGGACAGCACAAAACGTGTCCCAACAAATGCGATTGTCCCGTCGTCGGTCACATGGAAGGAATTGAACTCGCAGGGTGCCCCCTCGGGCATTCGGATGCCCGACTTGACAGCACCGGCAACCTGGCGAATGTACAAATTCTCCGGCAGAAAATCCTGGTAGGTATACACAACCACAATCATCGGCCGTTCGAATGCCTCATTTACCAGGCTGACGCGTGTCGCCCAACCGCCGGACAATAAACGCTCAACACCACGACACTGCTTTTCGCTGCGTAACACCATCTCCCGAATTCCATGCTTTACTAAAGTGAATGAAGAGACTGCAATCAAGGCATCTACCGACTGCAAAGCCCATTTCATCTTTAGGATATTAGAAAAATGGTCAATTGTCAACAATTAGCATAAGCAAGACTATGCCAATTCGCATTGGCCAAGATTTTCTTGAATTTGGTCCGCGATTGATTGAATTTCATCCATATTGCCTGGCTGCAGTTCCCAGTTGATCTTGAGATCATCTACCATCGTACGCGGTACGATGTGAAAATGAAAGTGCAGTACCGATTGTGCGGCTCCCTTGCCGTTGGCTTGCGTAAGACTGACACCATCCGGATTCAATGTTTTTCTTACTGCAGCTGCCACGTATTTAGCAGTTGCCACAACATAGCCCAAGTGCTGATCCGGCATTTCGTATAAATTTTGCCAATGTTGTTTGGGGATGACAAGTGCATGACCCTTCGCGACTGGATTGATATCCATGAATACCAGACTATGGTCATCTTCATATACTCGAATACTCGGCAATTCTCCGGTAACGATTTTACAGAAAATACAGTTTGGATCTCTATTCACAATACATTCTCCGTATAGGTTCAAACAAATTTGAAATCGATTGAACGTGGATTTTCAGCTTGTAGAAAGTGTGCACAAGAATACTCTATCAATGACGCAGACCCTAAAAATTGACGGCGTTGAGATTGTCATTGCATTTCAAATCAGCTGAAATTTCACTCGCTACGCTCAATAAACATTGCATCTCCATAACTATAGAATCGAAACCCTTGCGCGACAGCAAAGCGGTAAGCATCCAAAACCCTTTCCCTCCCGCCAAATGCACAAACCAGCATCAGCAACGTAGAACGGGGAAGATGAAAGTTGGTGATCATGGCATCTACTGCTCTGAAACGATACCCGGGTTTGATGAATAAATTTGTTTGCCCAACTACAGGCTTCAACCCACCATAGTCAGCCATTATCGATTCCAGCACTCGAACCACCGTTGTACCTACAGCAATGATGCGTCTCCCCTGTTCTCTCGCACGCTCTATTGCGTCGCAGGCAGACTCGGAAAACTCGTATCGCTCCCAATGCAAAACCTGTTTGTCGATGTCACCATTTCGTATGGGTGCGAACGTACCGGCTCCAACATGAAGAGTAATGTACGCAATTCCGACTCCACATTCATCTAATTCTTGCAAGAGATCTCTACTGAAATGCAAACCAGCTGTGGGAGCTGCTACCGAGCCCGCATTTCTGGCATACACCGTCTGGTATCGTTCACAATCCTCTTCTTCCACCGCTCTGTCTATATAGGGCGGCAGAGGAACCATGCCATACTTGCCAAATATAAATTCAGCACTAACACCGTTTTCTATGCCAAGCACAAACAAGTCTCGGTTTCTAGCGCGAACCGTCAAATTGAAATCTTCGCCGACTGTGACAGAATTACCTTTCTTCAGAGGCCTTCGGGCTTTCATCTGTGCCCAAAAGCAACTGTCATCCACAATTCGCTCAAGCAGAATCTCAACTCGACCGCCCGTTGATTTTCGCCCTTCCAGCCGTGCTGGAATGACTTTGCTGTCATTGCATACCAGTAGGTCACTAGGTCGTAGAACCTTCAGGAGATCAGAGAATAATATCTCGCAGGTGTTTTGCTTGGAATGGCTTGCAACCAGCAAGCGGCTTTGAGTTCTTTCCTTCGCAGGATATTGAGCAATCTGATTCGCAGGCAGATAGAATTCAAACTGCGAGATATCGACGCGGTCCAATATATCTCAGCTCAAGCCATATCCATTAAAGAGGGCTGTCCGGATAAAGCGCCCATTCAGTCCATGATCCATCGTACAACCGCAAGTCATGCTGACGCACCTGATATATTGCCAGCAAAAGAATGGCTGCTGTCACACCGGAACCACATGTCGTTACAATCTGTTTATCCGAATCTACGGAAATGGATTCCAGTAAAGAAAGGATTTGCTCAGGGCTCTTCATCAAACCATCTGAATCCATTACATCACCGTAGTACAAATGAGCGCTGCCTGGGATATGCCCGCCTCGAAGCCCTGGACGAGGCTCCGGCTCAGTTCCATTAAATCGGCCTGCTGAGCGGGCGTCAACAATCGACACGGATGGGTCGGACAGTTTAGAGACTACTTCTTCACGAACAATAACTGCATCGCCCGCAGGTTTTCCGGAATATGATTTGGAGTTGATTGCAGGGATGCCTTCTTCTATGGAACCACCGGCTTTCTTCCATGCTGAAAGTCCACCGTCCAGTACTCTGACATGCTCGTGGCCGAATGAAACGAACATCCACCAGGCACGTGCCGAGGCAACAAAATTTGATCGATCATATACCACCACGCGATCGGATTCAGAAATTCCCAGTTTTCCTATGCAATATTCAAATTTATCGAGCGATGGATACATATGAGGCAGATCAATTGAGGCATCCGAAATTTTGTCAATGTCGAAGTAGGATGCACCCGGAATATGCTCCATCTCGTAGGCATCATGGGCACTGCTCGGCACGTTCGGCATAAACCAAGTTACGTCGACAAACCTGACGTCTGGTTCCCCTAGCCAAGACAAAGCTTCACGAGCAGATACCAAGGGTGTGTGATCCAGAAATGATGACAAAAAATTAGATTTCGATTTTTCCATTTAACTATTTGGTAAAATGTAATTGCAATTGTAATTGTAATTATCTGATTATTCCTTAGTGCTTTTATAGAGTTTCAACACTGTGTCAACACGAGACAGGATGGCGATAAGGTTCGTGCTTTCCCTCCCCCGCCCGCGGTCTCCGCAGCCCTCGGGGGTGCTTCATGCAACCGTACCGAAGTCGTCCGTCCGTCAACGGCGACGAGTGAAATCCCGCTCATCCAGAACATGCACACAATAAGCTGCGTGACGCGTGGTAGACCGACCTTGAGTAACCTGTAACGCAGGCGTAGCTTGAGCACCGAAGGACCGAAGTGGGCACAGATGGGCAAACCAAAACCGACACCCGACAGCCAGTGGGATGACATCCCGGGGTTCGACCGCAAACCGGAGAAATACATCCGCCTGGATACAGATGCTTGGCTTCGCGATCACAAGATCCGCGAAATTGCGGCTAAGCGCGGGCGGCAGAACCAGCCTGATGCGGCACAACAGCAACCAGACGACATGTACCAAAAGATCCGAGCGTGGGTCAATCAGCGGGGGTTGCAATGCAAGCATGACATCAACGATCACATTGCGGATGCCGTTGCTGAACTCAACGACATCGAAGATCAGGAAGGGCTGGAAGTACAGAAGGACAGGGTCGCTGAAATTCGCGAAAACACGATGACTGAAATCGAAAATTGCCGTGCGCGTGACCACAATATTCTCTACGAATTCAGAAAGGCACTTACGGAGGAAACCAAGGACTTCGAAGAATTTCGCCAGCGTGCCAACCTCACTCGCATGGCGGTTTATCCCACCAACTTCTTCCAGAAATGGTGGCTAGTGATCGTGTGCTTTATGGTTGAAGTGATATTCAACGCCTTTGTGCTCGCGGATGTGACGCCTACCGGGTTCCTTGGAGCGATATCGCTGATGGGGCTCATCACGGCGGTCAACATTCTGATCGGAGCGTTGCTCATTGGTAGTTTGTTGCGCGCGCGCCACCACATAAATATCACAATAGTGGCCCCAAGCTTGGTATTGCTGCTGGTAGTCGCAGCGGGGATACTAATATTCAATCTGGGTGTAGGGCATCTGCGCGACAGCATGATCGGGATTCAGCAGGCCCAACTCAGCGACTCCTTCGAGGTACTCAAGAACGACGCATGGGCACGGTTGGCGAGCAATCATCTGCACTATGAATCGTTCCAATCCTTGCTACTAGTAATTGTCGGAATTCTGTTTTGCTCAATCGCGGCGTGGAAGGGCTATCAAAGCGACGATGCCTACCCGGGATATGGGAAGAAGGACCGGCATCTGCGACAGTTGAACAAGCAGTATCGGAACAAACTGGAGAAAGCTCGCCGCGCAATCGACGCAGAACGTCTTAGGGCGGTCAACGAGCTTCAAGATCTCCGCCACGAAATGGAAGTGAAGAAAGCGCAATGGCGCAATTCAGTAGATCGCATCGAGCGAATAGTGACGGACTACCCGGCGCATCTTCGGCAGTATCAGAACGACCTGGATACCATTCTGACGGCCTATAGCACGACGAACAGGGAGACACGAACAGAGCCCGAGCCGGGGTTCTTCGACAGACCGATGTCCATTGATCCAGATATCTTAACGGCACCGAAATTCGAACCACCGGAGGAATCGAACCAGAAGGATCTCGCTGATCATATCCATCAAGCGATCCAGAAAGTGCAAACGCGCCACGCGGAGGTACTTGAACAGTACCCGTCGCTAGAAGAAATCAGCGCCGTAGGATTCACCGGAGAAGTCACGGCATGAATGCGCTCACGGAAGAGCCGCTCGGTGGAAAAGCGATTGCAGTCTACGTCGCTGGGGGATTGCTGGTGCTTGCACTATTTGGTGGGCTGGCATGGGTTGCGTTGACGGGAGGAGCTACCGTGCTCGACGCGCGGCTCTGCCCGGTCGAGGGTGGCCCAACGGGCACTACGGTGCTGTTGCTCGATACGACCGATCCACTGAGCGCCAAGCATACGGCGGAACTCAAGCGGCTCGTGAAGGAACTCAAGGGGCGTGGCACAGACAGCAACATGACGGTCCGTCAGGGCGAAGCACTCGTGGCCTACATCCTGGACGCCACCGGGACGGTAGAGAAACAGGCGGTCGAAGTCTGTAACCCCGGAGACAACCCGGACGAGTGGACGCTGACCAAGGGACTCACGCAAGGCAAGGCATTTGCGCTGTACAATTGGCAACAGTTCGAGAAGCGTATCGAAGCATTGTTTCCCGCAGTTGAAAGCGCGGAGCAGCCGCAGTCGCCCATTCTGGAGGCACTCACTATTGTGGTACCCCGCCATGCGCCGAGCCAGCGCGACAGGAACGAGACAACAAAACGCCTACACCTCATTATCTTCTCCGACCTCCTCCAGCACTCTCCAGGGCTCTCCCATTACGGGCAATACCCCGACATCGAAGGCATGAAGCAGCAAGGCAAACGCGAGTTGCTGACGGATCTGAGTGGTGTTGACGTAAGTATCTTCCGCCTAGAACGTGACCGCTACGCGAAATGGCAGACCGTCGAGCACTACTACTGGTGGACCCACGCCGTGCAGAAACTGGGGGGACGCATTCACTGGCAGCAGTCCCTCTAGTGACAACTGAACAGAATACGTGAACGGACACGGACAGTTAAGGAACGCTGCCGCATTAGGCGCCGCGTTCGTGGTAGGCGCCGCAGGAATCGTGTTTCTGCGCATATTCATCAAAGATACCCAGTTGTCGGCCGGTACCGCCGCAGCTCTAGCGGTTGCGGTTGTCATCGGGCTTGGCTTCTACTATGCGCACAACCATGTCGACGACCGAGAACAGGAAGGCGACAACCTGTACTACCTAGGGTTGTTGTTCACGCTCGTGTCTCTTATGTACGCGCTCATCGCGCTTTTCCTAGTGTATAACATTGATGATGATTTGACGGAACGAACGTACGAATTGCTTGGCAACTTCGGAATCGCCCTGTCATCAACGGTAGCTGGAATCATTGCGCGGATCTTCGTCCAGAATTACCAGATTGGTGATCGCCACCTAGACCCTGCGGAGATGAACGGAGAAAAGAGCGCCGAAGGGATAGGGATTGGGGCGGCGGCTCGCACGCTCCGACGCCAGTTGATGACAGCCACACAAACCTTTCGGAGATACAACGATGTCACGGAGAGGCTGGCGCACAATACGAGGATGAAGCTGAACCAGACCCTGGAAACGTCCAGCAGGGAAATGCAAACGAAAGCTCGCACCGCACTAGGCGACGTCACCGAAGCTTACAAGCAGACTGCGAAAGGAGCGCAGGAAATCCAGACCGCCACCGAGGAGAGCGTTACGGCCGTGCACAGAGTGTTGGAAGGTTTCACGGACATGGTGATAAAGACAGCCCCCGCTCTGGAAAGCTTCAGACAGAGGCTCGAAGGGCATGCTGAAGGCTTGACAATCTTGGATCGGCATGTGAAAGCGACGGCAGGAACGCTCGCGGAGCAGTGCGAACAACTGGCTACGGCATGCGAGAAGCGCATAGAAACGTTCAAAGAGGAGCGCGAGCACATCCGACAGTCGCACGACGAGCTTACCGAGTGGCGGACCCAGTCGAAGAAGCTGATGCAGGAGGAAGTGGCGTTGTGGAATGAACAAACACAGCGCTTGCGCGAGGCATACGAGAAAGTGGAACGGACCGCAGAACACTGGACAGTCTTGGGGACGCAGGCAGTGGCGACAGCCGAAGCACTAAAAGTGCTGGAGCGAACAGCTCAAACCACTATGATGTCGAGCCGCCGGCGCCACTGGTGGGCGCCTTGGCGCAACAGATAGGAGACCCGCCTCACCGTGACAGCAGGCTACCGCAAGGGCACCGTTCTAGGCCTCACCATTGCCGAAATTTTCATCCTGCTGATCTTCCTCCTCTTGCTCGCCACGCTCGCGCTTAACAGCCAGTGGAACGAAGAAAAGAAAGGTTACGAGGAAAAATTGACCGAGCTCCTCTCTGGCAACACTGATGAGCGGTTTATCACGCCGGAGCAGATCGAAACGCTGTACGTCCGGATAACGGAGGTTGAACAGGCCCGTGATCGTTACCAGGAAGCGCTGGCGCAAGAGCTTGGACATCGCAAGGAAGCCGAGGAAGCGCTGGCGCAAGAACATGGGCATCGCAGGGAAGCCGAAGAAGCGCTAGCGCAAGAGCATGAGTATCGCAGGGTAGCCGAAGAAGCGCTGGCGCAAGAGCATGAGTATCGCAGGGAAGCCAAAGAAGCGCTAGAAAAAGCACTTAAAGGAAAAGAAGAAGTGGAATTCGCCCTGGACGTGCTCCGTCGGAAAGGCGAGAACCCACCTTGCTGGTACGAGATCGTAGCTACTGGAGACGGGAAGATCCGTGAAAGAACTCACTATTTGTTCAATGTGGCTTTGTTCGACACGGGCCTTGTCATGGCCCCGAGTCCCGTGCCCTCCGGAGCCGCAACGGACGACGGCGGGCCACCATATGCCGAAGAAGCCCGGCGGCTGGGTGTGGCGGACCTCCCTTACGGAAAGCACCTGAGCGACGAGGCGTTCACCAAACATCTAAAGCCGCTTGTCGAGCGGGGCAAGCAATCGAAGGTCCGAACTTACTCCTGCGTTTTCTTCATACGCGTCTGGGACAAGACCTCTCCCGGAGCTAAGGGCAGATGGAAGCAAGCTCATGACCGCGTACTGGAAGGGATGTTCGGGACATACGACGTACGTGACGATCCGTGGCCGGAACCGCAGTAAGTTAAGATGAAATCGTACGCCCTTTCCCCGCTGCCTGGCGGCAAGCATGTACTGGAGTACCTTAGTCATGCGGTCGCAACCTTTGCCAGCGGCGTTTGCAATTCACTGGCAGGACAGTCGGGTGAATTCTCGCTGCATGGCTCTGGAGACGCAGGGAACGAATCAAATGATCATGACCTGGGGAGATGACCTACTAGAAACTGCCCAAGGCCTCGACATCTTGGGCGTACGAGGGATCGACCAAGCTGTCGAACTCACTTTAATCAACGGCATTACGACGATTTCTCAACGCGCCCGTTATTTCACAATTCTACCATGGGCACTGGGCGATAATCCGATCGATCACACCTCAGAAGGATTCGAGTGGGACAGCCTTACGTGTCAGAAAACAGGTGCGAGAGATCCCCCTCAAAGCCACGTCTCCGAGACTCCTGTTCGATGCTCGCTCTCCCGTAAACATCCAGTGAATCGCGGTGAGAGGATGGACAAAATCGATCTGAATTGACCCCGGTTCGGGGTCAGGTGTTGCCGCGGCACTACCGATACCTTGTCCGCCGCCGGATTGATGATTCACTCCTCAACCGCGCGGCGGCTACATGCTCATTCCCTGGCCTCTGGATCTCTTGTGAGTTCGGCGAGTCTTTCCCCTGGGTGTTTTAAGCTGTTCAGCTTCGCGCCAAGATAGTCGTCGAATTCCTTGTCCGTCATCAAAACATTTGGGACATCTGAGCCTGTTTTTTAAGTCCATAGCGTGTTCCTCAATTATGATTCTGGGAATTCTTTACCATATTATGAAGCCAAACCGACTTTGGCTTCAATTCGGTGATACCACAATCCCAAAGTCAATCCGCGAATTACCATGAAAGCCAAAATTCCGATCCACAGACCGTGATTGCCAAATGCCGCGGCACTGAAGTGCACAACGATGAAGAACGATGCCATGGAAATCAGCATGCAGTTTCTCATTTCCACTGTTTTTGTCATGCCGATGTATACACCGTCAAATAGAAACGGCCAAACACAGAACGCCGGAGCAATTGCAAGCCAGAACAGATAATTACCGGCAGCCTGTCGTACGCTGTCGATACTTGTCAGCAAGTTCACAACCAGAGTTCCTCCTAACCAATAGACTAAACAAAAGCAAACTGCGACGATACAAGACCAAAAAAGCGTAACCAGTACCGTGTTGTGCAACCTGACTCGATCTTTCGCTCCATAAGCTGTGCCGGCCAGAGCTTCTGCAGCATGTGCAAATCCGTCTAATCCAAATGCCAAAAAGTGCAGCAAGTGCATTAGAATGGCATTGGCTGCCAGTACCACATCTCCGAGACTTGCACTTACCCACATAAAGTAAATGAACACGGACTCCAGACACAAGGTCCTGATCAGAATGTTGGCATTGACTTCCGCAAGTTTCTTTAACTTCTCTCGTTGGAATATCTGAATTTGCCATAAAGCAAATCTTCTGAAACCGAGATAATTAAGGCAGATCCAAAGACCTGTGGTGGCAGTGACAACTTCGCTGATTACAGTGGCAGTAGCAACACCGGCTACTGACCATTTGAAAACCAGCACGAACAGCAGATCCAGAACGATATTCATGCCGTTCAGCAGTAACTGTAATGCAAGTGCAGTTCGCATGCGCTGCATGCCAAACAGCAACCCCAGAACAACAAGGTTAAACATGGCAAAAACTGCACCCCAGACTCGAATCTGGTAATAGTCCAATGCGAACTGTTCCACCTGTTCTGAAGCTTTAAAGAACCAGAAAATAATAGCTCCTATCGGGTACTGGAACAGGACAAACAGAATCCCTGCAACTGCTGCGATGCCCAGTGCACGAAAAAACGCAGCTACAACCTCCGAGCTATCATTCGCTCCAAGGCTCTGTGCGACAAAACCAGTTGTTCCCATGCGTAGGAAACCAACCAGCCAATAGACAAAACTGAAGATTAGCGCACCGAGTGCGACCGCGCCGATATAAGCAGGATTCGGCAGATGCCCAACGACTGCTGTGTCAACTGCACCGGCAAGCGGCAGACTCAGATTTGCAATAATGACCGGCCAGGTGAGATTCAGTACCCGTCTATGTAGCGGCCTGTTTTCCAGCGAAAATAAGTCTCGGAAATTCATGCGACGTCAACAGGTCGAAGGGCAGCTAATTTGTACCATTGCATAGCCTGTTTCCCTTTGAATGTAAGCAAGCGCCTGAAACAGGCTGTTGTACAATTAGCGCTGACCATCTTTCTGGTAGCCGGGATGGCGAAATTGGCAGACGCGCCGGACTCAAAATCCGGTGGTGGTGACACCGTGAGAGTTCGAGTCTCTCTCCCGGCACCAAATCTACAGAGTACTCCAATTGATATGAAACTGCTATACGATCTGTTTCCGCTCATATTATTTTTTGTGGCATACAAAATGTACGACATTTATGTAGCTACTGGCGTTGCAATCGTTGCATCGTTCATTCAGCTAACCGCATTCTGGGTAAAAAATCGGCGATTCGAAACCATACACGTTGTGACTCTTTGCTTGCTTGTCGTGTTTGGTGGATTAACTATTCTTCTGCGTGACCCAGTTTTCATCAAGTGGAAAACTACAATCGTTAACTGGATATTTTGCAGTGTTCTCTTCTATTCTCATTTCGCAAAAAAACGCACGGTTTTTGAAGTCATCACACGTGCGCAAGTGAAATTGCCTGCAGAAGTCTGGCGGATGCTAAATCTGCATTGGGCAATTTTCTTTTTGTTTATCGGAGCACTGAATATCTATGTAGCGTTCTATTTCGCATTGGATCTGGACGAAGCCCGTCGTGAAGAAATTTGGGTTAATTTTAAGGTGTTCGGAGTACTCGGCATGACACTCGTTTTCTTAATGTTCGAGTTTTTCATCATGATGAGATTCGTCAAGCGATATGAACTTGATGATCTCGAAGGGAAACGTAATGAATTTGATGTCGAACCATAAGCTATCTTTATGATTTCCCACCATATTTTCTCTGCATTATCAGGAGCTTGCATTTTCGCCACCCCGCGTTATGTTACTACTTCTGTGTCATATCCACCTCTCTGGACATCTTTCCCATCCGTCGATCACGATTCAATTTCACTTCCATCGCTTTGAACAAGTTACGCTGCTCCGCCAGCTCGGTGTTCTGTCGAATCTGCAGCTTCAGCCAATCTGATTCGTCGATCATCGTCGGCGGCTCAAGCCGCTCGGGAGCGCGTTCGAATGATTCCGGGGTGTCATGTTGAAGATTGCCTTATACGAGCCCTTGGTTCTCAAGGAATTCAATCGCAAAAGATGCACACGTCTCCGGTTCTTCGAGTTGGAGCAAATGGGTGGTTTCGGGCACAAAATCGTAGTCGACACTCAAGAGTTCCTTCATGTCCATGCTCGGCATGAAAGAGTAGGGAAGGGTGGGGTCGGCTCCGATGACCTTCACAGGACAGGCAACGCTACCGATATCCACAGTTATCGTCCAGTCAAACATATTCTCGAATACCTGAGCCTCGTATTCGGGTGGGCAGCAAAGCTCCCAGGCCGCCCCGTCTGGCATGCGGCGGAGCGTTGCTCGGACAAAGAGATCCAGTACACCAGGAGACACGCGCTCGAAAGCCATCTTGCCGGAGAGTCCACTCACGAATTCCTCCGTAGTCTTAAACTGGTTCTGGCGTTTGCGGGCGATCTCAGCCAAGGTGTATCCCATTTCTTGTACGTGCTCCGGAAGTCCGCCAGGTATTAAAATGGGCGGGTCGAACAAAACGAGGGCTGAAAACCTGTGTTCGTCGTCGGTCTGATGGAGTGCGATCAGGGACGCGAGTGAATGAAACACACCGATGTTACTTTTCTTGCCGAAGCGCCGATCAATGTCCCGGAGGATACTCCCAGTATCGCAGATGAAAGTTGGGATGTTGTGCATGTGGCGTTCGCCGACCGGGTTCCAGCCGTGGTTCCTGATATCATGGATGAAAAGGTCGAAACGGTTGGCGAGTAGCGACCAAAAGGGATAGTAGGCATCAATCGCTAATCCGTTGCCATGGCTTAGAATGAGCCGCGGACCATCTGGATTGCCGTGCCGCCGAACGACGATGACGCCGCCGTCGGCTGCATACACCCTGAACGCAGCGGTTGGTTCGGGGATATTCAAGCACTCGGGAACCACTATTCCACCTCCCGCACCCTGCCATCCGCGCTATCGCCCAAATCAGGTGGCGAGTGGTGGGCCAAGCTATCGGAATTCATGAGCAAATGAAGTTTCAATGAACCGCACTGATTTATTTTTTTCAACATATCGAGTTCCTATGGAATTCGCCGATTATAAGGCTTACTCTGCGTGTGCCGTTATCGCTGTATGGCTTTTACGAGAAAGGACTGTGTTTCGATACAATGAAATCAAAGGCTTGAAAAACCGGAAAACCCTGAAAATCAGGGGTTTCCAAAGGGATGCAGCAACGATGGATTATGCGAGTTTAAGGATTCCGCGCAACACTCCCGAGCCAGCCAGTCTGACTATGGTATCTGGAATACTGACGCAGTCAACTGGCAGCCTTGATCTTTGGTCGCCCCGCCAAACGCTGAAGAACGTATCTCAGTATTCCTCTGTGCTGATAATACTCCCATTCCCTTGGCGTATCGATTCGTACAATAACTCTGAAGATGCGATGCGATCCGTCATTTCGCGTGGCAACAACTTCAACTTTTTCGACACCTTTTTCAAGTCCGTTGATGTGAAAGACCTCTTCACCGGTCAACTCCAGCGACTTTCGAGTATCTCCCGGCTCAAATTGCAGCGGCAAAATGCCCATTCCAGCTAGATTGGAGCGATGGATTCTTTCATAACTTTCTACAATTACAGCTTTGACACCTAACAGAAGTGGACCCTTCGCAGCCCAATCGCGCGATGATCCAGAACCATACTCGGAACCGGCAACAATGATCAACGGAGTTCTATCCTGTCGATACCGTACAGAAGCATCGTAAATCGTCATAGTCTCCCCGGAAGGCATGTGGCGCGTCCATCCTCCCTCGGTTTCCGGCGCCAACTCATTGCGCAGTCGTACGTTAGCAAACGTCCCCCTAACCATGATCTCGTGATTGCCCCGTCGTGAACCGTAGGAATTGAAATTGGAAGCATGCACGCCTCTTTCTATCAGATACTGTCCAGCCGGACTGCTGGGCATGATGGCTCCGGCTGGCGAGATATGGTCGGTTGTGACACTGTCACCCAGAACAGCCAGCGCTCGCGCACCTCGTATGTCTTCCAGTCGTGCGAGAGATCTTGTCATATCCTCAAAGTATGGCGCTTTGCGAATATAGGTTGACGAGTCATCCCAGCTGTACTGACTTGACTGAACAACTGGTATTTCAGCCCACTTGTCATCGCCCCTGAATACATCCATATATTTTGAACGGAACAGTTCATCGGTAACGAAACTTGCAATCACGCTGTTTATTTCGCTGGTTGACGGCCACAGATCCTTCAGAAAAACATCTTTTCCTTCTGAACTGGTTGCAAGCGGGTCGTTGTACAGGTCTACATTCATCGACCCTGCCAAAGAGTAGGCAACCACTAGTGGCGGAGATGCCAGAAAATTCATTTTTACGGCTGAATGAATTCGTCCCTCAAAGTTTCGATTACCGGACAATACCGAACTCACGATGAGATCGCCGGATTTGATGCCATTCGCAACTTCCTCTGGCAACGGGCCGCTGTTGCCGATGCAAGTCGTGCAGCCATAACCGACAATTGAAAAACCAAGCTTCTCAAGCGGCTCAAGTAAGCCCGAACGTTCAAGGTACTCAGTCACGACCTGTGATCCTGGCGCAAGAGAAGTTTTTACCCAGGGTTTGACGCTCAAACCGGCATCAATGGCTTTCTTCGCAAGCAATCCAGCAGCGACAATAACAGCTGGATTGGATGTATTGGTACAACTGGTAATGGCAGCTACGACAATGTCGCCATCTTTCAATTCTACAGGTTGTGAGTCGATTTCGATATTGACAGACTGTTGACCGTCATCCTCAGTTCGAAGCTTCTCGAGAGTTTTTCGAACAACACTACTGGCATCGCGCAGCAGTAGTCTGTCTTGCGGGCGTTTGGGACCGGCAATACTCGGTTCAATCTCTGCGAGGTTCAGCTCTAGCAGTTCGTTGTATCTGGCATTGTCGCTTTGACCCGATTCTCGGTATAACCCTTGATGACGGGCATAAGCCTCCACCAGCGCCACTCTTCTATCAGAACGTCCTGTCAATCGCAGATAGTCCAACGTATTGGAATCAATCGGAAACACCCCGCAAGTCGCACCATACTCCGGTGCCATATTGGATATCGTCGCTTGATCTGAAACCGAAAGATGATCCAGTCCATCGCCGAAAAATTCCACGAATTTGCCGACTACACCATGATTTCGTAACAGTTCGACAACAGTCAGTACAAGATCAGTTGCCGTAGCGCCTTCCGGTAAAGAACCATGCAGTCTGCAACCGACTACACGCGGGAGCAGCATCGCGATCGACTCTCCGAGCATGGCAGCCTCGGCTTCAATTCCACCGACACCCCAACCCAAAACACCGATTCCGTTGATCATGGTGGTATGCGAATCTGTGCCTACAACTGTATCTGGAAAGGCTGTCAGTTTGTCGTCTACAGAATGTTCTGAGACTACCGAAGCAAGATATTCAAGATTGACCTGATGCACGATGCCTGTCGAAGGAGGAACTACGCTGAATTGGCTGAATGAATTTTGTCCCCATCGAAGAAAAGAGTAACGTTCGGTATTTCGCTTGTATTCCAGAATGGAATTGAGGTCAACGGCATTGTTGGTACCAAAGTGGTCGACCATAACCGAGTGATCGATTACAAGATCGGTACGAATAACCGGATTGATCGCTCTGGAATCGAATCCCATTTCAGCCAATGCATCTCTCATAGATGCCAGATCGACAACCGCCGGAACTCCGGTAAAATCTTGCATCAGTACGCGGGAAGGTGAGAATCCAATCTCCATTTGAGGTGGATTGCTCTCATCCCACTCAGCAATTGACAGAATTTGCTCCCGGGTAACGTCTACACCGTTTTCATTCCGAAGTAGATTTTCAAGTAGGACTTTGAGTGAGTAAGGTAGTGAATTGACACTGTATTGGCCAGCAAGACGCTGAAGCGAGTATATGTCGTAGGAACGATTTCCGACTTCAATTTTAGTTCGGGTATTAAAACTGTCTGACATGCTATAGAGTATTCCTTTACTAGATTGGTTCAAACATACTTAAATGTGGTTATTGAATACCGAGTTCCAACAATCAACTTCACGAAAGACGGGTGCTGAATAACTGCAAACTTCGACAATCTCAAGTCGCAAACTCGCGGATGTAGACGATTCGCCGCACTTCGAGAAATTGCAAGCGCGGCTTGATCTATGATTCTCAGGTAAGCCTTCAGTCAACGCTTATGGAAATTGATTTTTGCTTGTCTGATTTTTTAGGAATCGTCAGTTCCAAGATGCCGTCTTCGTAAGAGGCTGAAATCTTTTCAGTTTGAATGCTAGAGCGGAACCGAATGCTACGGACATAAGTACCAACTCTTCGTTCATGTTGTACCCAATGTCCCTGCTCATGCGGCACCCGGTCAACATCCGCGTTGATTGTGAGCGTTCCATCAGAAAAAGAAATTTTCAAGTTTTCTTTGCCGACACCCGGCATTTCAATACTTGCGTAGTAAGCCGAGTTATCTTCGTAAATATCAACCGCTGGCGTAAGTTCGCTAGTTGATTCGTGTTGAGCGCCAGGTTTTGCACCTAGCAACTGCTGAAATAGATTGTTGGGGTCGTCAGGGTATATGTAATACCCACCAAACGGTGAAGCCAATTTCTGTACCATGGGGCACCTCTGCTTTTTAATGTTCTATTGAAAATCAGATGATGAAACTTCAGTTTCTAAACTAGTGAACTACTGAGAATTGTTGTAAGTGCATCATCAGAAATTACACTATCCATTATAAGCAACGCACTAGTGGAAGGAGTTGAAAATTGCCAAATAGACCAGACGCCAATTCGATTTTTTTCTCTCTTCGAAGTACAAGAATCATGCACTCGAATGGAAACAGATTTAATAGGGTAGTTGGACAACTGAATTAGGGTGGAGAATCATTCGAAGGAATAAAGTTCTTCCCATAAGGAACTGTAACAAGCATTCAATTTTCCTTCCAATCTGCACTAGACAGTAATTTGATAAATTCGGGTTCTTGGATAATCACAATGTCCAGGTCTCTTGCCTTTTCGGCTTTACTACCCGGACTCTCTCCCAAAACGACATAATCAGTATTTTTCGACACACTCGAAACTACAGTCGCTCCATGCTCTTCCAGCTTAATTTTGGCTTCTGCCCTCGGCATTGATTTCAGTGTGCCAGTGAGTACGAATTTTTGACCTGCCAGAGGCGCATCCACAACTGCTTGTGGATCAACTGGCGTAGTTTGTTGAACCTGTACTCCTCGCTGAAGCAGTCGATCAATGATGTTGAGATTGCGTTCCTGTTGAAAGAAATTGAATATGCTTTTCGCTCCGATAGGTCCAATATCGCGTATTTCACCCAATTCTTCGACGCTCGCCGACATAATTCTCTCCAGACTTCCAAATCGCTTGGCAAGTGTCGCGGCGGTCGATTCGCCGACCAGTGGAATGCCGAGTGCGATCAGGAACTTCGGTAACGTAGCCTGTTTGCTTTTTTCGATTGCCTCCAGCAGATTCTTTGCCGACTTCTCCCCCATTCGTTCAAGCTCACTAACCTGGGATTCAGTCAAGCTGTATAAATCCGCTACATTTTCGACTAGAGACTTGTCAACAAGCTGCTCCACAATTCCGGATCCCAAACCCTCAATATCCAGTGCTGTTCTTGAGCCGAAATACCAGATTCCTCTCTTAATTTGCGCTGAACAGACCAAGCTCCCAGTACATCGCGAAACCGCAGCATCCTCGTCGCGTACGATCGGCGACCCACACACGGGACACTCCACCGGGAATACAAATTCCTGACTGTTGTCAGTACGTTGCTCCATAACTACGGAAACAACTTCTGGAATGACATCACCAGCTCGTCGAATGATTACGGTATCACCTACCCTGATATCCTGCCGTCTGATTTCGTCTTCATTGTGCAACGTGGCATTTGACACTGTAACGCCAGCGACTTCGACCGGTTCAAGTCGCGCCACTGGCGACACCGCCCCGGTACGCCCGATTTGAACGCCAATATCCAACAGTACGGTAGTTACCTCTTGCGCTGGAAACTTATGTGCAACAGCCCATCGCGGAGCCCGCGTGACAAATCCGATTTTTTCCTGCTCAGCCAGACTATTGACTTTGTACACCACTCCATCAATGTCGTAGTCAAGCTGTTCTCTATTCTCAAGCAGTTCCTGACGAATCTCCATACACTTTTTGATTCCACTTGTAACCCTTGCGGAAGTCACCTTGAATCCCCATTCTTTCAATCGCTGAATCTGTTCAAACTGAGACTTTGGAAAGGGTTCGCCTTCGCATCGAACCACAGAATATAACATCGCTTCAAGCGGTCGTGAACTCGTAACCTTCGGGTCAAGTTGTCGCAGGCTCCCAGCAGCAGCATTTCGCGGATTCATGTAGGTCTTGCCTCCAGATTCTTCTTGCCGTTCATTCAGTCTCTTGAAACCCGTTCGGCTCATGTAGACTTCACCACGAACTTCAAGCAGGGATGGCACATTGTCCATTCTAAGTTCCAAAGGCACACTTCGAATGGTGCGGACGTTTCCAGTGACGTTCTCTCCTATTTCACCATCGCCTCTTGTACTGCCAAGCACCAGTTTCCCCTGCTCATAAACGATACTGATTGCTAAACCGTCGATTTTCGGTTCAACGATGTACTCGACCGGATCCACATCAATCAGCTCCCGAATACGCCGATCAAAGTCGCCAGCTTCGGCTTTGTCAAATACGTTGTTAAGAGAAAGCATGGGAACAGCATGACGGACTTCTGCAAAGGAATTATCTGACTTGGAACCAACTCTGCGAGTTGGAGAGCTGTCACTCAAACACTCAGGATGAAGCTCTTCAAGTTTGAGGAGTTCGCGGAATAACTGATCGTATTCCGAATCTGGAATGCTAGGTTGATCCAGTACGTAGTATGCGTAGTTGTGCTGGTTGATTTGTTGCCGAAGGAACTCGATGTGCTGTCGAGTTTTATTCTCCTGATCCATATCCTATCGTTCGGGTTTGAACGATACAACGCCCTGCAATTGTGACCAATGATTCAATCGTTCTTGGGTGTCGAACAGTCGTGAGGCAACATCACCGCCGGGTGTTATTCCACACTCTTTCAAATCAACCACGAACTTGTCAATCAGTGATTGAATGGCGGCAATGGACTTGCTGTCTACAGGTTTGTGATTTTGGTCCACTAGTTTGACAGCTAGTCGGTCTGTAATTTCGTGAGCGACGTCCACCATCGCGTCAAATGCCTTACGAGGATTTTTTGCGCAGGCCAGATTGGAAAAAATAACTAGAGTCCGTATGTCAGGTTCTTGACCAAGTTCCTTGGCTAGCAAAACGTTCGTCTCATTCATGGGCACGATGCTAAATAGTGGTTGTGCTGTAGTAGACTCGGAGTCCATCTTGTCATATATTGATGATCCACTACGTTTCTGGAGCCCATATTCACGTGCGAGATAACTCATGCTTTTTTCTGAGATCTTTCCGTTATGATCGGATTTGAGAATCAGAATTGCTTGAAGATCCAAAACCTCTATTTGTTCATTCAGTGCTCTTGCTGCGCCGAGCACTGTTTCGATGGTCATAGACAAGTAACACTTTCGAGAAAGTGCCGCGGCAACGTCTTCAACCATACTGGAAAACTGCCACCAATCCCGTTCAGAAACAGTCTCTCCCTTGTGCACTAGTTGCATAGTGAAAATCAGATCAGAGTAGCGCGCTGCCACTCGGTCATCTTCGAGATTATTCCACTTGCCAGTGTTCACATCGAGGCCTATCAATGAATGAGGACGTCTAATTTTGACAGCAAGGCTCCTGTAAATTGCCAATACATCCATTCGTTTCGCCGGACCATTGCTTTCCGGCAACCATCCGACTACATCAATTTGCCGATCATCGCTCCCACGAAAATCAGGAAAACTAACACCAAATTCAAGTTCAGACTGTAATGGTGTCGACTCAACCTCATCGCTCGAATCATCTTCCTGCTCTGAACACCTGCCGTAATTTTCAGGAATTTTTATTTCCGTTTTGGGTACAAACTGAGCCGGTTCGGTGAATTTCGTTTCGCTTCCTTCGGCTAAATCAATCTCCGACTCATCCATTGGCTCATCGGTCTCAAAGGGTTCAGCAGCAACGGGTTCTCCAGTCACTTCCCTGTGTCCAGCATCAGTCTGATACTCTGCTTCTCCAATTTCCTCGAACTCAATATCTACTGCTTCCACCCCTGATTCAGAAAAATGGTCTGACGAAGACTCGCCATCGTCTTTTTCACGGTCTCCTTCTACCTGAATCACAGGCCCCAGCATCACTTCGTCGTGCATTTCGTCTCGCGGCAAAAGTTGTGGCAGAATCACTTCTTTGCCCGTTGTGCGAAAGATACTCCGGTTGCCTGATGATTGGCCGAAAAGGGAAATTTTGAGATGCTTCCTGATATACCAGAGAATAAGCACTACTAGTAGAATGGACCCCAAGATGATTGCGATCTGCATTATGCTGCGTACTCCTGAGCTTCCTGTAGATCAACTGACAAGATTCTTGACACGTTGGGTTCTGGCATTGTCACACCGATCAGCGAGTCGACCGACTCCATAGTAATCTTGTTATGTGTGATCAATACTAGTTGGGTCGAAACGGCCAGGTCTCTCAGACTGTCGCACAATCGATAGACATTGTCATCATCCAGCGGCGCATCAATTTCATCCAGCAGGCACACAGGCGATGGATTCAAATGGAAGAAAGACAACAGCAAGGCAACCGCAGTCAATGCCTTTTCACCACCGGACAGTGATTGAATGTTGTGTATGCGCTTGCCTTTTGGACGCGCAAAAATTCGAAGTCCGGAATCTTCAGGATACTCTCCGATCAATTCAAGGTGACCGCTTCCCCCACCAAACAACAGCGGCAACAGTCTTTGGTATTCGGAATTTACCATGCTAAAGGTTTCGATGTACTGTTCGCGGGATTCATTATCAATTCTGGCAATGGTGCTGCGCAGTGTTTCTACTGCCCGCGACAAGTCGTCGTGCTGACTATCCATGTATTCCTTGCGCTGACTTTCTTGCTCAAACTGCTCCACTGCAATCAGATTGATTGCCCCCGCGTTATCGATTCTTCGAAGCAGTTTTTCTAACTGCTGCGTACCGGCTTCGTAATCGAACTCCTCATCAATGGCGGATAGTTCATTGTCAGGCGAAAAATCCAGGTCTTCCACTTTTTGAGCAGTCTCATTCGCTTGCACAGTCAATTTACCAATCTCAACTTTCTGGTCCTGCAATCGATTATTGATCTCCTCAACCGACAACTGATGCTGCAGACGCTGTTCGTCCAGTTTCTTGTAGTTCATTTCCGAGTCATCCGCTTCGCTGCGCGCTTTCGACAGTTTTTCTTCGCAAATTCGACTCTCAACAACGTATTGTTCCAATTTCTGTTTGAGTTCAGCCGTCGGATCATCCGTGCTGGACATTTTCTCTTGCAGGCGGCTTCGCTCTTCCTGGATTCGAACCAACCGTCGCCGCAAATCCTCAAGAGATGTTCGGAATAATTCCTGATCGGACTCATGTTTTTGAGCTTCCAGTTCAAGCTGATGTCTGACAGCGACTAGTTCATTGACCGAATCCTGACTTTCTTTCAGTGCGTTCTGCCTGAGCCTGGATTGCTGACTTTGTTCCGATTTTTGCCGCTCAATCGCGTTGTACGCTTCTGTTTCAACCTCAGCCTGTTGCGTAAGTTCCTGTTGTTCCGCTTTTGCTTTGTCTTTGATATCGCTTAGCTGCTGGATCTGACTGCGCACTTGCTCCAATCTTTCAACAGAGCGAATTTCACGTGAATGAAGCTCTCCAAGTTCTTCTCGAACACTTGCAACCAGTCCAGAACTCTCAGCCAGCTGTACACGGAATTGCATAAGCCTGGATTCAAGTTGCGTAACGGCTTCTCTATTCTCTGAAATCTGATGTCGCTTCTGCTGCTGGCGTTCTTCGGTCCGCTCAACTTGCTTGCGAAATTTTCGTACCAGATTGACCGTTTCCAGTACACCCGTGGAAGCTTCATCGTTAATCGCTGGCGAAAACCAGTTTGGTCCCAGCATCGCACCTTCAGCGGTGACAACACACTCGTTTTCACTCAAATTCGGTCGCATTGAAAGAGCTTCAGCCAGGGAATTCGCTGCATAAGCTCCGGCAAGCATGCTTTCGACTACCTCACCCTCGCTATTCACAAAATTTGCCAGTACTGATGGCTTGTCTTTCAAACCGCCGGATAGCTGGCTTCCGTCAACAAAATACATCCGGGAAGGAAAAGAATCACCGTTAATCCTGGAAACGACTTGCTCGATGTTTTCTACAACAACAGCCGACAGCTTATCTCCCAATACTCGATCAATCGCTCGCTCCCAACCTTCTTGCACGCTCACTTTTGAAGAAATTCGGTGTCCATTTCCCGATCCGATATCCATCATCCACTGCACTGCAGCTTCGCTTTCATCAAATTCAGACAGACTGCGTTCCAAAGTTTTCAGCTTTACTTGTGCTTCCTGTGCATCGTCCCGCATTCGCTCTAATTCGTCGACAAATTGATCGCCTTGAATGCGTTTGCCTGAAAGCGAGGATTCGGCTTGTTCAATCTCGCTCTTCAGCTTTTCAGTAACTCCGGAAAGCTCCACAACTCGCAACTGTAACGGTTCGGTTAAATCAATCTCAATTGTAGATTCGATCTGCTGCAGTTCCGACTCGAGCTCTGCAATGGTACTGTCTGCAGCCGACTGTCTGCGTTGAGACTCTTCAAGACCAGCCAATGCCGCTTCTCTTCGTCGAATTGCGTCGACAACCTGCTGATCAATCTGTTCCAAGTTGTTCTGAGAGGCTTCCAGTTCCTGTTCCGACTTCGCCAGAACCTCTTGCTTCTGCTTCAAGTTGTCCGAAACTTTTTGAATTAGAGTTTGGAGCCTGTCAAATTCTACGGACGAAGATTTCTCTTTTTGCTGCAGATCAAGGATCGATTCTTCCGTCTGAGCGATCTCTTCGTTCCTGATTGCGAGATTGTGTCGGGTGCTCTCCATCGCTTCGCGGCTTTCCTTGATCTGTCGGTCGAGGTTGGAGATTTCGGCATTGACACGATAGTGTTCCATCTGTAACTGGTTTACTTTCGTTTGCAGTTCCAGTTGACCCTTTCGAGCGCTCTCCAGGTCCGCTTCAGCAGACCTGACGAGTGATAGTCTCTTCTGCTTTTCAACATCAAACTCAAGCATGCCAGTTTCAATTGAGGCGATTCGCTCTCTCAGATGCCCCCATTCCACAGCTAACAGTTGCGCCCGCAGAGCGTCCGCTCTTTCTTTCAGTTTCCTGTATCGGCGAGCCTGATCAGCCTGATACTTCAACTGACGAAGACGCTGGGCTACCTCGGCACGCATGTCATCCAAGCGTTCAAGGTTATCCTGCGTCCTTTTCAACTTGAGCAGCGTTTCGTGGCGTTTTTCGCGAAATCTTGAAACCCCGGAAGCTTCTTCGATGTACGAGCTGAGTTCCTCTGGTTTTCCTTCTACGATCCGGCTAATCATGCCCTGCTCGATTATGGAGTACGACCTTGGACCGAATCCTGTTCCGAGAAACAATTCACGTACATCACGGCGGCGGGTGCGGGTACCGTTAATAAAATACTCAGAAATTCCATCCCGAGTCGCCGTTCGGCGAATGGATATTTCCGCATATTTCGACCACTGGCCAGGGCAGCGACTCAGGGTATTGTCGAACAGCAGTTCTACGCTTGCTCGACTCGCCGGCTTGCGTTGAGCCGAACCGTTGAAAATGACGTCATCCAGCGTGTCACCGCGCAGACTTTTGGCGGAAGACTCTCCCGACACCCATCGCATCGCATCGATTACGTTGGATTTTCCTGACCCGTTGGGGCCAACAATGCCTGAAAATGATCTAGGCACATGAATGGTTACCGGATCAGCAAATGATTTGAAACCGACTATTTTGATTCTCTTGAGCTGCAATGGATTTTACGTCCTAAAAAAGATTACACCAACCTCTAAATGTCTTCCGACACTTAGAATTCCATTGTTCACCTGCGCGAAACGAAACCTGTTTCGCACTCAATCTGTATCTAATCGTGCGGAACGGTCTGTTGCACGGATGGGCGCGAGGCCACAGTCTCGTGCCAGTTTGCCAATTTAGGACGCCCGCTGCGCCAATTCTCCGCTGAAAATCGGAAATCAAGGTACTCCAACGCACACACTACAGTAATTTGACCAATCGTAAATCCATTCGAGAGCTCATCCGCCTGACTTTCCAGAGTATTGAGAGTTCGCTCCACTGCTGCCTGAAATCGATCCGAAACCGATTTCGATTGCTGTTCCAAGGGCCTTCGACTTTCCAGGATTCGGCCTACCGCTGCATCCATAATTCCATCACCAAGCGCCTGCTGTCGAAGAGCAGTCCATCGTTCCTTGCCATTGAAAGGAAACAATCTCGGCGTGCTATTCAAACTGTCCAGAAATTCGCAGATGACAGGAGAATCAAACAGTGACTGTCCGTCTTCAATCGCTAACGCCGGTACTTTACCAAGAGGATTTGTTGATGGAAGGTCGGTATCGGATGCCCATGGATTGGTAGGATGGTTTTCCACCTGATTTTCGAGACCACATTCAATCACGGTTACAGATACTTTTCGAACAAAAGGTGAGGTAGACGAATAACGCAGTTTCAGCATATTAGGTTCTCGTGAAATGAGGAGTGAATTTGGCCTGGGACGATTGGCGATTGCCAATTTTCCGTTGAAATTTTGTGGCTAATGTGCTATATAAGCCGACTTTCAAGCTTGCTATCCAAAAGAAAAAGGGAAGCACTTCTAATACGATTATTTTATCACAATGACTATTGATTCAGCAAACATTGATCCAATTCCGCAATCTCTAAAATTTGATTCATATCGCCCAAAGAAAAATGAGGCATACATGAATGAGAGACAGCGGGAACACTTCATGAACATTCTGACGACATGGCGTCAGGATTTGCTTGATGAAACCTCTCGCACAGTAATCAATCTGCAGGACGAAACCATCAATCATCCTGATCCAACTGATCGGGCAAGCCAAGAAACCGACATGTCAATTGAACTTCGCAACCGAGACCGAGAACGAAGGTTGATTCGTAAAATTGAAGAGTCCATTGCTCGTCTCGAGATGGGGGGTTACGGCTTTTGCGAAAGCTGCGGAATCGAAATTGGCCTTGGCCGACTGGAAGCCCGACCAACCGCCACGCTATGCCTGGATTGCAAAACGCTGGACGAAATGAAAGAACGCAGAATGCACTGATCTAAACTACCGGGCAGTAAATCAGCCTGCAAGTATCCGAAGCCAATTTCCATTTAACTGTGAGAAAACTAAGAAAATTCTGGAATCGACTTGATGCCTTACGTGTCAACAGAAGCATCGTTGCTAAGGTTTACTTTCAACTCGCTTCACCAACCATAGAATTCTGTTTTGGCTGACTTTGATCTTATCCTTCGTGATGGACTGGTTGCAAGCCAGGACGGCACCACACAAGAATGTGACGTTGCATGCAAGAACGGCCGCATTGAGCGAATCGACTCTTCAATCGACAAAAGCACATCCCGCGAAATTCGTGCCAGCGGAAATTTGGTGCTTCCCGGAGTCGTAGACGCACAGGTTCACTTCCGCGATCCGGGCAATACTCACAAGGAGGATATCGCAAGCGGCTCACGTGCGGCAGTTCGAGGAGGCGTGACGAGTTTTCTCGAAATGCCCAATACAAATCCGCCTACAGTAAACCAGCAGGAACTGAATAACAAACTCGCTCGCGCTGCGGACTGTTCCGTCGCCAACTACGGATTTTTTATCGGTGCAACGCCGGATAACTTGCATGAAATAAATACCGCAAATCCGGTCTGTGGAATCAAGATTTTCATGGGCTCCAGCACTGGAAGCTTACTAGTGCACAAAGAAGAAGATTTACAAAAAATCTTTGCCAACGGAACGCGTTTGATTGCAGTTCATGCAGAAGACGAAGAACGACTTCGCGAACGCGGCCGGAAGCTACTGAGAGAAGGTGAAACTAACGCCGACCTTCGCATTCATACTCGAATTCGAGATGATTTATGCGCCCTGATTGCAACGCAAAGAGCGACTGAACTTTCCAGAAAATTTCAACGGCGCTTGCACATTCTTCACCTTACCTCAGCACAGGAAGTCGATTATCTCAGAGTACACAAGACTGAATACATAACAGTAGAGTGCACCCCCAATCACCTGTTTCTAACTGAAGATGACTATGATCGTATGGGCAGCTTCGTTCAGATGAACCCGCCGGTCCGAACATTTCATGATCAGCAGGCACTATGGAATGGATTGCGCGATGGCACTATCGACTTTATTGCAACCGATCATGCACCTCACACAAAACAGGAGAAACGCCGACCTTACCCTGAATCACCTTCCGGAATGCCCGGTGTGGAGACATCATTGCCTCTGATGCTGACAGCATGGAAAGCGGGCAAGTGCACGCTCGCGCAAATTCTGAAGTGGCTGTGTTGGGGGCCAGTGCAAGCCTATAACATAGTCGGTAAAGGCAAACTTGAGGAAGGGTATTGTGCTGATATCGCCATTGTCGACACGGAAAATTATCGAGAAGTGATGGATGACGAGATGTTTACAAAAGTTCGATGGAGTCCTTTCCGAGGAAAACCGCTAACCGGCTGGCCGCTATGGACGATCGTTGGCGGAAGAATAGCATTTTCAGACAATCGCATTCAGGAAGATGTCCGAGGTTCCCCAATCATCTTCGAGAATTCGAACTAGCAAGAATGCAACGAGCAGGATTCGTGGGTGAGAACGATGGCGAACTCACTGCTTTACATTGAAACGACAACAAATTTCGTGAAAGTAAATTAAATCGGTACGGTACCGTCTAATTTTGAGTAGCAGCTGGATTCCTTTGATTACTCTTGAAGATTGAGTTTCAATTTGGAATGTGAATTTGAGCAGAACAGTTTGAAATGCCCTGCTCAAGTTACCCGTTGTTTGAGATCTGTCACGATCTCTTCGACTGATACGTTTGGGTCAAAGTGAGTAACATATCGACCATTTGGACCAATAAAATAAATTAAAGAACTATGGTAGACCTCATAGTTGCCATATTCATCTTTTTCACCAAATCTGAAGTAACTCCCATAAGAATTGACAAGATCCTGAAGTTCTTCCAATGTACCTGTAAGTCCATCGAATCTATCGTGAAAATGCGAGATGTATCGACCGATAATTTCAGGTGAGTCGCGATCAGGGTCAACCGAAATAAAAATCGGAACAACTTTGTCTGCTTTTCGGGGTTCAATGATTTCCAATTGGTTGAGTACATTGGTCATTTTCAACAGAATAGTGGGACATGTAGCAGGACAGTGCGTGAAACCAAAGTAAAAAAACATGAATTTGCCACGATAGAACTCATCAGTCACTGATCCACCCGTATGTCGAGTTAGTTTGAACGGGGCTCCAATCTCTACTTCCGGTTCCTGCTGTAGGTTAATGTACTTATTCAGACTAAATCCCAGTACAACACACCCAATCGCACATGTCAGAATAATGATCGAATGTTTACTTCGTCGTTTCATTAGTTATATCGATACAACAAGATTTGAACTTTCAAACAGTCATTCGCAATTCGGAATGTAATCCAACGGACTGGCGTCCACACTTTGAACTGGAACTTCAACCGTAATCGTACCAGATTTGACAAAATTCAAGTCCAGCGAAATGGATTCGCCGATTTCCAGTGGTTTTTCCAAACCCGTGAGCATAATGTGCAATCCAAGAGGTTTCAAAACTAAAGGCTCAGACGCATTGATTTGCAAATTGTCTGCAGGGATCATCATCATTACACTACTCTCTATTTTAATGTCGTGAATTTCCACTCGCTGTGCTTGAGATGACGATGCGCCCCTTAGTTCGTCAATGAATCCCTGTTGGGCTGAAATTACGAGATATACCGCACCGACTGGAACCCCGAGTGATTCATATGCCCAAGGTGAACTAATGCAAAGCCCGTCCAGACGATAAGATTCTCCGACAGTCTTTTCTGACTCGGATTGTGCGGCAAAAACAAGCCCGAAATTACAAAAAAGAGTAACAGCGATGATGGCAAGAGCAACAACAATACATTGTCTGCTTTCCTTACCCCCTACATATGTTTCATCGACTTCAAAAGCGCCGGAATACATATCATCTCTTTAGATTGAAGCTTCTCGAATTCTATGTAACATGAACCATGCAGCAGGCTGTGAAACATCCAAGTCAGGATGCAGCTTCATACTGGAAACATCTTTGAAACTGGTTGTCACAAGATAAATAGCAAGTACCAATTTTCGTAATAGTAGGGGTGATTCTGCAAAATTCATACCCATCCGAACGGTGAAATATATTTTGCATTTGTGACATCGATACGGCAAAGGCTTTTTGCTCTCTACTGCATAAGATGTGTTTGATTTCGCAATGCGGATACTGTCTTTGATCATCCGGCTACCGGATTGATTCAATCCTTTGAGTGGCAGAATTCGATAGGCTAGTCAGCTTATAAATCCCAAATTTCTATTCCTGCGCAACCTAAATCAGAATAAAGTGCGTAGTTTCCAATATGTCTATGCAACCCTTGATGACCAATTAATAGACTAACTGGATTCGCGTCTCAACATGATTGTAAATGGTCCATCATTGATCAGCGCAACTTTCATGTGTGCACCAAACTGTCCTTGAGCAACCGGCTTTGCGATTTTCTCCGCCACTGTGCCAACAAATTGATCAAACAGTCTGCTTGCGGCCTCTGGTTCCATTGCCTGCGTAAAATCTGGTCTGCGCCCGCGATTGGTAGTTGCATACAGTGTAAATTGCGGCACCGCCAAGACCTGTCCGGCAACTTCAATCACTGAATGCTGAAGTCGATATTCAGTATCCGGGAAAATTCTCAAGTTGGCAACTTTTTCAGCGAGTTCATGAACCACTGCTTCACTGTCGTCTTCCGTAAAGCCGACAAAAAGCAGCAAGCCGTAACCAATTTCACTGATAGTCTCGCCGGATACGATGACAGAGGCGCTCTGTACACGTTGCACCAGCACCTTCATCCGCTCTCGTTCCAGCGAACTATTTGAATTTAGGCAGCCGCATCGATTGCTTTCATGCTGAGCCGGATTCTTCCTTGCTTGTCGACTTCCAACACCTTGACTTTGACGACGTCGCCCTCACGCAACACATCAGAAACTTGATTTACTCGCTCGCGTGAAATTTGCGAGATATGAACCAGCCCATCACGTCCGGGAAGAATATTCACAAACGCACCAAAATCCATCAGTTTTACCACCGTTCCCTGATAAATCCTGCCGACTTCAACATCAGAGGTGATTTGCTTGATTCGCTCTTTTGCTGATTCTCCGCCTGATTTGTCAACCGATGCAATATTTATGACACCATCGTCCGAAACATCAATCGTAGCGCCCGTTTCTTCGGATAATGCCCGAATCGTTGCACCACCTTTACCGATTACATCCCGAATCTTGTTCGGGTTGATTTTCATGGTGATGATGCGCGGTGCAAACTCAGACATGTCTTCACGAGGTGCCGACAATACTTTGGCCATCTCATTCAGAATATGAAGTCTCGCTTCTTTCGCCTGGTCAAGTGCCTGACGCATGATTTCTTCCGTAATTCCGTCAATTTTGATGTCCATCTGCAGAGCAGTGATTCCGCTTTCAGTACCGGCTACTTTGAAATCCATGTCCCCAAGGTGATCTTCATCCCCGAGTATGTCTGTCAGAACCTTGAACTGGTCTCCTTCTTTAATCAACCCCATGGCGACTCCAGATACAGGTGCAGAAATATTCACTCCCGCATCCATGAGTGAGAGACTGGTACCACAGACTGTAGCCATGGAACTTGAGCCATTGGATTCCGTGATTTCGGAAACAACTCGAATTACATATGGACAATCTTCACGTTCAGGCAAAACTGCTGCAATCGCCCGTTTTGCCAGCCGACCGTGGCCAATTTCCCTACGTTTTGGGGACCCCACTCTGCCGGTTTCGCCTACACTGAAAGGCGGGAAATTGTAGTGAAGTAAAAATGGGTCGCGATGTTCGCCCTCAAGCGCGTCAATAATCTGAGCATCTCGCTCGGTACCGAGCGTAGTAATCACGAGTGCCTGAGTTTCACCACGCGTGAATGCGGCTGAACCGTGGGTACGTGGAAAAACCCGAGTTCGAATATCAATGGGACGGACAGTTTTCGTATCGCGTCCATCGATTCTAGGTTGGCCTTCAAGAATCCTTCCTCGAACAATCTTTGCTTCCAGGTTTTTCAGTTCATCTTTGATGACGGTAGAAATACCGTCATCTTCGTCGTTCTCAACCGTCAACTGTTCGCAAACCTCAGCGCGAATCGCTGCAAGCTGATCTTGACGCATTGATTTATCCGCAATCTGATAAGCTTCGTCAAGTTTGCCATGTGCAGCTGAATCGATACGTTGAACGATATCACTATTTGATGATTCAGGCTGCCAATCCCACTTCGGCTTTCCAGCTTGTTCCGCCAGATCAGATATTGCATCAATTGCTGTTTGCATATGCTGATGTCCAAACATAACTGCACCCAGCATCTGATCTTCAGACAGATTGTTTGCTTCAGATTCAACCATTAGAACTGCATCCAGTGTCCCGGCAACCACCAGGTCAAGTCGCGATTCGCTCTGTAACAAATCTGTCGATGGATTGAGAACGTATTCGCCATTGATGAATCCGACTCGGGTGCCACCCAACGTACCATTAAAGGGAATCCCTGATATCTTGACTGCTGCAGACGCCCCAAGCAAGGCAATCACGTCCGGGTCGATGTTTGGATCAACGGACATGATCGTCGCAATGATTTGAATTTCGTTGCAAAATCCTTTTGGAAACAATGGACGCAAAGGCCGATCAATTAATCGGCAGGTCAACACTGCTTTTTCAGAAGGACGTCCTTCACGCTTAAAAAAACCGCCGGGAATTCTTCCGGCGGCGTAAGTTCTTTCTTCATACTCCACTGTTAGTGGTAGAAAATTGAAATTTTTCGGTTCAGTTTCAGCTACCACTGTAACCAGAACTGACGTGTCTCCCATACTCGCTACAACTGCACCAGTTGCTTGTCGTGCAATACGTCCGGTTTCCAGACGCACTTCATGAGCGCCATACTGAAATTTGGTTTCCGTAAATTCGCTCATCTAAGTTTCTCCTGTAAATTACCCACTTAATTATTTCCTCAATCCTAATCTTGTAATCAATTCGCGATACCGCTCCGGATCCCCTGAATTCAGATAATCCAGTAGTTTACGCCGGCGGTTAACCATACGCAGCAACCCCTGACGGGAGTGGTGATCATGTTTGTGTTCCTTAAAATGCTCTGTCAATCCGCGAATTCTTTCCGTCAGGAGCGCAACCTGTACTTCCGGTGAACCCGTATCTTTGTCGTTTCGGCTGTAATCGCCGACTATATTTGCCTTTTCAGCAACAGATAAAGCCATATTTCCTTTCTCAATCCTAATCAAAAAATATCCGCAAACACAATCTTGTTCCTTTGTTTGCGGACCATTAAAAAATCATCCAATCGGTGGCGGCGTGAGTATCATACTAGACATTCAGACTGGAAGTATGAAAAAGTCTTTTCGGCGCTACTCTTCCATCTCCCAAAGAAGTGCCGATACCCAAGAACCCGACGGTATTTTCATACAGTCTTACCATGCCCTCTGCTGGCAGATTACCTGCGCGCACCGCCTGACCGCGGCAAAGGTAGTAAGCAGCATCAAACGAAAGATCGATTTTTGGCAGATGCGTCAGCGTCTGATCACCAGGAATCAAGAGATTACGTCGATCCTTAACTGATGAAATTCGTTCAATATCATCCAAAGTATGACTGGCGTCAATTTGCAGGTGTCCCACGCTTAATCTTCTTAATGACTCGACGTGTGCACCGCAATCGAGTTTTTCACCAATCTCATGCGCAAGCACGCGGACATAAAACCCTCGAGAACAACTCAGTTCAATATCAATGTATTCAGCCGAATGTTCCACCAGTTCAATTTCGTAGACTGTGACTTGTCGTGGTTTGCGTTCTACCTCAATACCCTGTCGAGCGTATTTGTACAAGGGTTCTCCCTTGATTTTGACTGCCGAATACATCGGTGGCACCTGGCTGTGCTCTCCGATGAAACTATCTAATGTCCTTCGAATCTTTCGAGCAGATACTGAGACTGGTCGTTTCAAGATGGTTTCACCTTCCCGATCACCAGTAACCGTCGACTCACCCAATTTAATACGTGTTCTGTAACGCTTATCGGCATCTAGAAAGAAACCTGCGACTTTGGTCGCCTCTCCCAGACAAACCGGCAGCAAACCGGTAGCAATTGGATCTAGATTTCCGGTATGACCCGCTTTGCGCGTGCCCAGCAATGCCTTTACCTTTCGAAGAGCCGAATTTGACGAAATCTCTCCAGGCTTGTCCAGAAGCAAAACCCCCGACACTGAGGCAGAATACTTTGATGGTTTTGTATTCACAACTTTTCTGACCTGGAACTTGAAACTTGATCAATCAAATTCAAGACCCTGTTTCCTCGCTCCGGTAGCTCGTCTGCTAAAAATTGAATATTGGGGGTGAATTTCAAAACGACCTGCTCACTTAATTGGCGTCGAATATACGGTATCGCTCGATTTAGATTGGACAGTGTTGCGTGTAAAGATTCGCTTGTCTCAACGCCCGTCACAAAAACCTTCGCATGCTTCAAATTTCTTGAGACAATGACTTCGGTTATGGTGATATTTCCGATACGTGGGTCAGCAATCTTGCTCTGTAGAATCAAGCTCAGTTCCCGATGCAGGACCGATCCGATTTTTTTCGTTCGGTTGACTCCAACATCACTTTGAATGTCACTATAGTCAGTCATTGTCGAGTTGTTCGGCATGGGGAATGAAATTCGAAACGACCAGGCATCGTTGAACCAGGGCGGCTAGATTTCTCGCGACTGATAAACCTCTAGTTGATCCTCAATGCTCAGATCATGGTAATTCCGTACTTGAATTCCACACTCCAGCCCAGCCTTGACTTCGGAAACATCGTTCTTGAATCTTCGAAGGGAATCGATTACGCCGTTGTGGATCATTACATTGTCCCTCAAAACGCGAACTGCGAGGTTGCTACGAACCGCACCTTCCTGCACATAGCAGCCTGCAATCGTCCCCACTTTTGTGAGTTTGAACACTTCTCGCACTTCAACATGTGCAACTACTTCTTCCACTAATTTCGGTTCTACTTTGCTGGCGATTACTTCTCCCACTGCATCAATTGCATCGTAGATAACCCCGCTGTAGATTACTTTGATTTTGTGCTCATCAATCGCGTTCCGCGCAGTGGATTCGGCTCTAACGTTGAAAGCGATAATCAATGCGTCCGCGGCCAGTGCCAGATTGACGTCGGATTGGCTAATGCCACCAACCATGTCATGAATCACTTTCACTTCTACTTCTTCATTTGAAAGATTCTTGACCGCATTCGACAAGGCTTCTGCTGACCCGCGAACATCCGCCTTAATCAACACGTTGACAATTTTTGGTTCATCCGAACCACCGAATGCAATTTCACTTGGTCTGAGCCCTGATATTTTCTTCACCTTGTCGAGACGAAAATCAGCCAATTGCTGAGCCGTTTTGTCGTCTGGAACACATACAAAGTCGTCTCCAACTACCGGGACTTCTTGAAATCCCACAATTTCCACAGGCATGGACGGGGTGGCTTTTTTCACACGGCCGCTTCGATGATCAGTTAGTTCTCGAACTTTTCCTCTCTGAATCCCAGCGACGACAAAGTCCTTGACCTGAAGCGTGCCTTTCTGCACCAGAACGGTAACAACAACACCTCTGCCCTTATCAACACGAGCTTCAATGACCACGCCGCTGGCAAGTCCATCCACAGGTGCCTGCAAGTCAAGCAGTTCAGCTTGCAATTCCACACTCTCCAGCAAGGTATCAACTCCGGTTTGCTTGAGTGCCGAAACCTGCACAACCAGTACGTCACCTCCAAGTTCTTCAACCACAATGCTATGTTCAGTTAACTCCCGCAATACTCGACCTGGGTCGGATTTGGGCTTGTCAATTTTGTTGATTGCAACAATAATCGGAACATCTGCGTTGCGGGCATGATTGATTGCTTCAATGGTCTGCGGCTTTACACCGTCATCAGCGGCAACAACCAGAATTACGATATCAGTCGCTTTCGCGCCACGCACACGCATTGCCGCAAAGGCTTCATGGCCAGGCGTATCGAAAAACGTAATTTCCCCTTTCGGAGTCTCCACCATGTAAGCACCTATGTGCTGAGTAATCCCGCCTTTTTCACTTGCGGCTACTTTGGTGGAACGGATGCAATCAAGCAAGGTTGTCTTGCCGTGGTCGACATGGCCCATTACAGCGACGACCGGAGGGCGTGGAAACTGCTCGCGCTTATCAGCTTCCAGATTGGCGAGACTAGCTTCCAGATCCTGCTTTGCAGCTTCTACTGGAATATGCCCCATCTCTTCAACAAGATAGTAGGCCACATCTTTGTCAATTGAATCATTGATCGTAACGATTTGGCCGACTTCAAACAGTTTCTTGATCAGTCCACTCGCTTTTACAGACATCGCACGTGCAAGGTCTCCAATAGAGTTGGAGTCAGAAATGGCCACCTCAAGCACCACTGGTGCTTGAGGCGCCTTAAACCCATGTTTATGATGGCTTTCTTCAGGAATAGGAGACTTAGTTCTTCTTTCACGTTCCTTTCGCAGCTTACCGCTACCACTGACGACATGCAACTGTTCACGTTCCTTGGTTTCCGTACTTCTAGCGGATTTTCGCTTTGGCTTCGGTCTCTTCGACGGAGGCGATGTCCTTTTAGCTTTTACAGCTTCGGGCTCAGGCTGCTTTTCAGTTTTGCCTTCAATTTGATCAACCGCTGCCGGCGGCACCTCCGGTTGCACCGTCGCTTCGACTTCCGCATCCTTTTCGGGTTCGTTTATTTGTTCATCCGCAGCAACATCATCAGGGAAAACCTCAATTTCGGCTTCTTCCAGTTGCTCCGTATCAGTCTCTGCTTCTACCTCCGGTTCAGTACTATCTAGCACGGGCAAAGTTCCTGCCAAAGGCCGAGGGGCAACTTGTTGTCCCGACTTCAACTTTACGGTAATTTCACGTTTGTCCCCGGATTTCCCTGTTGCCGGAAGAGTCTGCTTAGTACCTTGCTGGGTTGTTTGCACGCGCCCTTTCAGTAGTTCCCGCAAAAATATACTTCTTTCTTCTGAGGTTACTTCTGAATCCTCAGTCTTGCCCGATATCCCTGCCTGTTCAAGCGTTTCAATCAACATTGTGATTGAAGTGTTATACCGTTCTGCAAGCTCTTTAACTAAATTTGCCATGACTTCTATTCCCCAGACTGCTGCTGCTCCAGCATTGCCAACATCGGCGCCCTGGCACTCATAATAAGTTCCTTGGCACGTTCCTCGCCCATTCCTGGAATTTCAATCAAGTCGAATGTCGCACAGTCTCCAAGTTCTTCCATAGTACGAATACCATGTGCCGCCAGAACGACTGCAGTCTCTGGATCCATTCCTTCAACTTCATACAGAGTCTCATCTGGTACATTTTCCTGCGCTTCGATTAAGCTGCCCATTTCCTGTTTGATCATGGCATCCGTAGCTCTGCTTTGAATTGCTTCCACCAGACCAGCATCAAACTGTTCGATCTTAGTGAGAGCATTTGTATCCGCATACGCGATATCCAACATGGTCTGATAGCCATTCTGAACCAGTATCGTCGCCACGTCTTCATCCACATCCAGCATTTCCATCAATTTCGTTCGCACGACCACAGCTTCATCCGCGGCCTTCAACTCGGCTTCGGCTTTTGTCAGAATATTGAGATCCCAACCGGTCAGTTGCGAAGCAAGTCTTACATTCTGCCCGCCCCGTCCAATCGCTTGCGACAACTGTGAATCCGCTACTACCACGTCCATGCTCTGGGACTGGCTTTCGATAATGATCGATTCGACCTCAGCTGGTGCCAGTGCATTGATAACGAACTGAACTGCATTTTGAGACCATTGGACAATATCTACCCGTTCCCCAGCGATTTCGTTGGATACACTCTGTACGCGTGCCCCACGAACGCCTACGCAGGCGCCGATCGGGTCAATTTTGGGTTCATCTGAATGTACCGCGATCTTGGCTCTCAATCCAGGGTCTCGTGCTGCGTTTCGAATTTCAACCAAACCTTCCCTGGTCTCTGGAACTTCAAGCTTGAACAACTCGATCAGAAGTTCTGGACACGTGCGGTCCAAGATTAGTTGAGGTCCGCGAGACTCGGTTCTCACTTCCTTTAGAATCGCCCGGATTCTGTCACCTTGGCGCAATCCGTCCTTTGCGAATCCGGAGCTGCGAGGCAACAAGGCTTCAATACCGTCAATGTCAACGATTGCGTCGCCGCGGTCAATCCGACGTACCACCCCAAACAGCATGGATCCGATTTGCGGGCTGTATACAGACAGAACTCTTTCACGCTCCGCTTCACGGACTTTCTGCATGACAACCTGGCGGGCTGCTTGCGCAGAAATTCTGCCTACGGCTTTCGACGGAATGTATTCTTCAACAAACTCACCAATGGCAATTTCGGGGTGTTGCTCTCGCGCTTCCGTTAAAGACAGCTGACGATCTGGAAATTCAATTTCCTCGTCGTCGCTCACAACTTCCCAGCGCCGAAAAGTTTCAAAGTCACCGGTTTCTTTGTCAATGGCAACTCTAGCGTCGATGTCGAGTAGATTGTGCTTCTTGGCAGCGGCTGCCAAGGCGAGTTCCAGCGCCTCGAAAATCACACCTGGATCGAGATTTCTCTCATCCGACAGCGCCTGTACTATCTGAGGTATGTGATTAAGGTTCACTACGCATGCCCTCCATTACTTCAATTCATCGAGATTCGGCTTTAGCCGTGCTCGACGAACGTTATTCAATTCAATTGCGAAAGACATACCATCGACATCTAGCACGATCGAATTCCCTTCGACTTTCATCAGTTTGCCCAAAAAATTTCTTCGCCCGTCGCATTGCACCATGGTTGACACGTCGACACGTTCACCGACGACGTTCTCAAAGTGTTCGCGCTTAGCAAGTGGTCTTTCAATTCCAGGTGATGAAACCTCCAAAGTGTATTTACCTGGTAATGGGTCTTCGACATCCAGCAAGCGGCTAACCTGCCCGCTTACGAATGCACAATCATCCAAAGTCACACCTCCCGGTGCATCGATGTACAAGCGCAGCACGCGGGACTTTTCTCGCCCGACCAGTTCAAGATGTACCAGTTCATATCCATAACTGTCGATGCTGGCATCCAGCAATCCGTACAAGCTTTCTGTCGTTGTCGCCGCTTGCATTGTCCCCAACATTGCCTAATTTCAATTTCTTGAGTCTCTTGCCTAAATTCGTCTCCTGAAATCATTCAGAGCAACGAACTAAAAACCTCGCATAAGCGAGGCTTTCCAATTCCGCCATTTCTGGCGAACTATTCTCGTTACGGCAGCTCCAGTCGGTCAGTCGACCATCATATGCCCACCGTAGTATCTACGTTTAGCGCAATGAAATTATAGCACAGAATCAAGTACGACAATATTGGGCCAATAATTCGAGAAGATATTCTCTGTAGACGTATTTCTCAGTTATTTTTTTGCTTGAAGCAATTAATTTTGATAATAAATTAGCCTTTCAATGATAAAAATGTGTCACTCAAACTGAAAACAACAAACCACGTCTCAACAGTAATCTATTTTGTCTGCCAATTTCACAAATTCAGTTGTTGAGGCAGCAGTGTCATGCAATTCCTGCAGCAAGACTCCTCGGAGCTTTTAAAATAGACAATCTTTGACTTCTTTCCGAATGACTTTCGGTATAGTCTCACATTCGCAAGCGAATTTGCAGATAATTCAGTTGACTCCATGCACATCAAAGTGAATCGTGAAACCGTCTGAACCTTGAGCTGACTCTGAATTGAAATGACACGCACACCGATAATGCTGCCAAGCATTGCCGTGGCTATGAGCGGCGCGTTATGGGGCCTCTTCTGGATTCCGATTCGTCAGCTTGATGCAGGCGGAATCCCTGCATCCTGGACTTCATTTATCACGTTCGGCTTCGTAGGTCTCTTGTCTTTGGCAGCTTTCGCTCGCCAATGGTCCAAATCCGGTCGACTTCCCAGGGGTATTATCTTGACCGGACTGCTGTCCGGCACCAGCGTAATTTTCTATGCGGTAGCCCTGGTACTGACGGAAGTGATCAAAACAGTGCTCCTTTTCTATCTGACACCGATATGGAGCACGATACTCGGCAAAATTCTACTGGGTGAAAAAATAACCGCTTTTCGAATTGTTGCAGTCATTTTCGGACTAACTGGCTTAGCGGTGATCCTGGGAATTGCCGACGGCATCCCCCGACTATCCAATCTTGGCGATTTGCTTGCGCTCCTATCCGGAATGTTATGGGCTTACGCCTCAGTCCGAATCCGAGAAGATTCAAATGCTGCAGTATGGGAACAAGTTTGCGCTTTCTACATTGGTGGAGCGATTGTTGCTGCGGTGTTTGTCGTTGTGCCAATTGAAGGACTAGACAAGCCGCCGAGTGTTGATGCGGTCATTCAGTCGATATTCTGGCTGGGTATTTTTACGGTCGCCTTTCTTCCATCCGTGTTTCTCGTCTTTTGGGGCGCCAAACTTCTAAGCCCGGCACGAGTTGGGATTTTATTGATGACAGAGATTATCTTTGGCGTGTCCTCTGCCGCCATGCTTTCAGGGGAGCCTTTCGGCTGGAATCAAGCAATCGGCATCACACTGATATTTAGTGCCGCGGTCATTGATGTATCAGATCGACTATTTGCTTCCAATTCTGAGGATTCTGATACCTACCGAGAAACC
This sequence comes from Arenicellales bacterium, assembly GCA_965219265.1. Lineage (GTDB taxonomy): Bacteria > Pseudomonadota > Gammaproteobacteria > Arenicellales > JAJDZL01 > JAJDZL01. Next base: position 705,598 of record OZ244730.1, on the reverse strand, counting down.
TAGTAACGCGTTTCAGCCAATTGTGGAAGGGAGCAATCTCTCATATGCTGCACATACTGCCAGCAACAAATCTTCATTGCCTTGTTTGGCAAGAAACAGCAAACCCACAGGCAGACCTTCAGCACTCCGGTTGACCGACAAGTGGGCTGTCGGATTTCCGCTGATTGCCCCGACAGCGCACATTGAAGCATATTGCTGCCATGTTGTATCTTCACTGTCTGCACTCATATTCGAAGGAATTTCTCCGTACTCAAAGGCGACGCATCCCGCTGCAGGAACAATCAGAATGTCGTGTTTTTCAAAAAACGTCCGGAGCAATACGCGCAGCCCAAATATTTTCTTTTGAGCTTCGATGTATTCGACTGCAGTAATCGTCTCTCCTCTTCTGATCCACTCCAATGTTTTCTCACCGAGATATTCCGAATTTTCAGTAGCAAGTTTGCTGTGCTCTGCATAGAGATTTGCGCAAATCACAGTCTCCCAAGCACCGATTGAGTTCGAAACGGGCGGCCGGTCTCGTTCAACCCTACAGCCAATAGATTTCAGTGCTAGAACTGCATCGGCGACAGCTGATTGATGACTATCATCGAAAGGTGCATTCCAAAGTGCCGAAGCATGTGCGATGGACAGAGATTTAATGGAACGATTTGCAGCAGACAAGTAGTCAGGCACTTCCAACCCCACACTGGTTGGATCAACCTCGCTATGACCGCTCACTACGCTCATCAATAGTGCACAATCCATTACCGATCGTGTTACTGGAGTTACGTCCGGAAACATCATTCCCCTTGAATAAATCGGTGTATGTGGAATGCGCCCGTGGGTGGGCTTGAGCGCAAAATTGCCAGAAAAAGCCGATGGCAGGAGGACATTTCCTCCAACATCGATACCCACCGCCGCTGGCGCAAAATTCTTAGCAAGTGCAACTGAAATTCCGGAAGCTCCTCCTCCACTGACGAGATTTGTTCCCCAGGGCGATTTTGAAACAAACTCTTCATGTGTCTCTTCCATGATCATGCCCAATTCCGAAGTTCTGGCTTTTCCCATGATCAAGGCTCCGGCATCCCGCAGTCTTCGTACCGCTATCGAATCTACTTCAGGCACATTATCCGAGTAGGCAGCACAGCCGTAACCTGTTCGCACATTCGAGACATCTAACAAATCGTCAACTAGAATCGGAATGCCGAACAGCGGTCCTACTTCTTCGCCAGAATCAATCGTCCGATCAGCTTTCTTGGCGAGTAATCTCAATCCTTGTTCGGAAATCATTGAAATGGCGTGATAGTCACCATCAAATTGCTGGATTTGTGCGAGATACTGATCCAGCAGTTCAGATACGGAAATCTGACGATCTCGGATCAGTTTGCTGAGTTCAACTACTGATTTATCAATCACATACCATCCTGTTGTGGAGCAAACTCTCGCTGACTAGATTGCCAATTCTGATCGAAATACACCGGTGCGTGGGATGGAGCCAGTGCTTCTATGCCACGAATTTGATCGGCGAGTTTTTCTGCCATCATGAGTGTTGGGGCATTGGTATTTCCGCTGGCGATACTGGGCATGATGGATGCGTCTACAATCCGAAGGTTTTCCGCTCCATGGACTCGTCCTGCAGAATCCACCACTGCCATATCATCGGTTCCCATCTTGCATGTACAAGTCGGATGATATGCGCTTTCACCTTTCGCTCTGACAAATGCGTCGAGGTCTTTGTCAGACTGAGCTCCGGCTCCCGGAGCGAGTTCTTCACCTAGGTATGGATCGAAAGCTTTTTGTACAAAAATTTCTCTTGTCAGTCGAATTCCGTCTCGCATCTCCTGACGATCATCTAGTGTTTGCATATAGTTGAAACGAATTTCTGGAAATTTTCTGGGGTCGCTGGAAACGGTTCTGACATAGCCTCGGCTGGTTGGACGCATGGGGCCTATATGTGCCTGAAATCCATGTCCCTTTGCGGGCGAACTGCCATCATAATTTGCTGCAACAGGAAAGAAGTGATACTGAAGGTTTGGATACGGAACACCAATGCGACTCCGGATAAATCCTCCAGCTTCAAAATGATTTGATGTACCCCAGCCTTTCTTAGTGAACATCCACTCAAGCAGTACAGCAGCTTGTTTGTGAAATTTCAAGGCTGGATACAGTGAAACTGGCTGCTTGCAGCTATGCTGGACATAAACTTCTAAGTGGTCCTGCAGGTTTTCTCCCACTCCAGGCAAATCAATGACACAAGGAATGCCGATTTGTTCCAGATGACTGGCACGCCCGATACCCGAAAGATTGAGAATCTGAGGCGAGTTGATGGCTCCGCCGCAAACAATGACCTCGCGCTCGCAGTAAATGGACTGAAACTTACCGTTGACGTACACTTCAACTCCTTCTGCCTGATTTCCATCAAATAGAATTCGGGTCACAAGTGCGCGGCGCAAGATATTCAGATTCTCTCGTGAAGACGCCGGATCAAGATAGGCTCTTGCAGCACTCCATCGAACGCCATTATTGACCGTCTGGTCCATGGTACCAAAACCTTCCTGACGAAATCCATTCTGATCTTCCGTGCTTCCGTAACCCGCTTGAATTCCCGCTTCTATAAACGCTTGATGCAAAGGGTTTTTACAAGGAGAAGTTGTAACGACAAGCGGTCCGTCTCCACCGTGATAATCGTTTGCACCAGATTTTCGAGATTCGCATTTTATGAAGTAAGGCAGGCAGTTTGTATATGACCATTCAGGATCACCGGTTTGTTCGGCCCAGCGATCATAGTCGGCGGCATGGCCGCGTACATGGCACATTCCATTGATCGAAGAGGAGCCGCCGATGACACGGCCGCGAGGACAATCCATCACACGATTGTCCATATATAGTTCAGGCTGAGTTCGATATGCCCAGTTGAATCTGTCGCTCATCAGCGGACGTGAAAACGCAGCAGGCATTTGAAGCATCCAACTTCGGGCGGCCGGCCCAGTCTCTATCAGCTGAACGCGGACATCGGAATCTTCAGTTAATCGGTTGGCGAGCACACAACCGGCAGATCCTGCGCCAATAATGATGTAATCGCAGTTTTTATTCATTACCTAAACTCACCTATTAATAGTCTATTCTTCTAGGGCAGTAAGCCAAGCTCACAATACGGTCTGCTTTTGATCTTGCTGCTCTCGGCGCTGCAGAGCCAGTTCGATCAATCTGTCAAGCAATTCAGCGTAGCCGAGACCGCTGGCTTCCCACAGTTTGGGATACATGCTGATTGGTGTGAAGCCAGGCATAGTATTGATTTCGCTAATGTACACTTTGTGATCATCTCTTCCGACAAAGAAATCCACTCTTGCCAAACCAGCACAATCAATGGCAAGAAATGCACGAATCGCAAGTTCCTGTATCGTACGACTGACTGATTCAGGAAGATCAGCTGGAATTACCAATCTGTACAGATCATCGATGTATTTATCCCGATAATCATAGAAGTCTCCTCCCGGTATGATTTCGCCGACAACTGAAGCTTCGGGCTGTTCGTTTCCGAGAACGGAGACTTCGACTTCGTGACAATTCTCGAAGCCCTCTTCCACCACAACTTTCAAATCGAAATTGGCCGCAAGATCAATCGCAGCAACCAGTTCCTTGGTCTCCTTAGCTTTGCTGATACCAACACTGGAACCAAGATTCGCAGGCTTTACAAAAAGCGGGTAGTTCAGATTCGCTTCGAGTTCTTCAATAACCGCTTCGTGACTCGATTCCCACCGACTCTTGCGCAACACCAAATACTTTGATTGCGGGATATTTTCAGCGGTAAATACCGCTTTGGCAACAGCCTTGTCCATGCCTACCGCGGACCCAGTCACGCCTGAGCCTACAAACGCTAACCCCGCCAACTCCAGCAAACCTTGTACTGTACCATCCTCGCCAAAGGGGCCGTGCAGGATTGGAAACACAACGTCAAGTGTCGCTAGAGAACTTGAAACTTCTTGTTTGACACTGCGGGGAACAATACTGCCGGAAATGTGATAATCCAGCATTACCGATAGCTGACCCTCCGGTTCAACAACCTTGGCATCGAGAACCGGCACGCTGTCGTCGGCCAATACCCATTCGCCTGATTTTGAAATTCCAAGCAGACTGACTTCGTACTTTTCTAAATCAAGCGCCTGATAGACGCAACGGGCAGAAGTAACCGAAACTTCGTGCTCACAAGAACGCCCCCCATAGAGCAATCCAACCCGAATTTTTCGATCCATATCCAAATAAAGAGCCAATCAGATGCAAAAATCTAATTGATTACCAGTGAATCGGCTGTATGTGTCTCGAGATATTCTTCGATGACTCGACGGTAAATCGATTGAATTTCCTGGGTTCGCACACCCCCACCTCTCGGAAAATCCACAAACTGCCCATCCATTAGCTCAAGACAGTAAACCGGCATCACTTCTCTTGTAGCACTGGTGACAAAACACTCCGTAGCCTGCGCTAGTTCATCGCCGTGAATGTCGCGTTCTACCGCATTCACTCCGCGATCTGCACAGGCTTTGAGGATTGCCGCTTTGGTGAGTCCACGCAGATTGCCGGTGGCGGGCGTGACTGTCTCGCCGTTGATGACGAACCATACGTTGCTGTTAGAAGCTTCGGTAACATAACCTTCAGTGCTCAGTATCAGACTTTCATCGGCACCTCTCTTTCTCGCCTGCATGACAGCAATAACATTGTTCAGATAATTTCCTCCCTTGATATTCGGGTCTAGCGCATCAACTGGATTTCTGCGAATGTCTGGAATCGCCATCGACATGCCAATTGAATAATGTTTGGGATCCCAAGCGCGCAAAGGCGCCACAATAATGACGAATCGTGTCATTAGCTCCGAACTTGGAAATAGATCAATCGGCCCTTCACCACGGGTAATTTGGTAACGAACATATACGTCATGATCAATGCTAGCTCCCGATGCTGCGAAAGTCCTCTTGATTTCATGAGTCAATTGGTCCCGGGACTGAGAAATTGTCATTTGCACCAAGCGAGCAGAATTTTCGATTCGTTCAAAATGTTCGTCCATGAACAAGGGGATGCCCCGATAAGTTCGGAAAACTTCATAAACAGAGTCGCCGTAGAGAAAACCCCGATCCATCACTGGCACAGCTGCCTCGCTGGTTGGCACAATGTTGCCGTCGATATTTGTCATGTTCTTCAGAGTGTTTTTCATCGCATTCCCGAACTCTTGTTCACGTGAAAACTTCAATACTGAATCGATTGAAATTCAGTGCAATAGAAAAATTTTTCTTTGTAGTATTCTATGAATGCAAATATAAACGAATACAGAAAAATTGATGCGAATTCATTACAGAATGTTCAATGAAACTTGAGAAACCTTACCTCCTCTTTATCGGCGATGCCCATGACGAGCTAGCCGCGAAAACCGCGTTCGGGGTGGTGGACTGGTGCCCCTCAGACTGCATTGGCCAATTCAAACTGCCGGGGTGTGCTGCGGACCTGAACATTCCCACACTGAACATGAAGGAAGCGGCTGCACGCGGCGCCAAAACTGTCGTGATCGGAGTCGCGAGTCGCGGCGGCGTGATACCAGATTCCTGGACACAGCATCTCACCGAAGCGCTTCAATACGGATTATCCATCGCTAATGGTCTGCATACCACTCTTGACTCAATCCCGGCTATTCGAGATGCTGCAGCAAAGAGCTCCGGCCAGCTGCACGAAATTCGTAAACCTTCAGGAACTGATCGTGTTGCTACCGGGGAGCCTCGAACTGGGCACAGACTGCTGACGGTAGGAACGGATTGCTCGGTCGGAAAAATGTACACATCACTTGCGATTGCCAAAGAAATGGGCTCGCTCAATATCAGTGTCGATTTCCGAGCGACAGGACAAACCGGAATTTTTATTCAGGGTTCAGGCGTGCCCGTCGATGCAGTCGTTGCAGATTTCATATCGGGAGCGGTTGAAGATCTATGCCCGGCTGCAGAAGCAGATCACTGGGATATCATCGAAGGACAAGGTTCGTTGCACCATCCGTCGTTTGCCGGTGTCAGCCTGGGACTGCTGCACGGCGCTCAGCCGGATTCGCTTGTATTGTGCCACGAACCTACGCGGACGAACATGCGCGGTCTGCCTAAACGACCGCTGCCTTCACTCGAAGATGCGATGAGCATCAACGTCGAAACCGCTCAAATCGTACAGAAAAACGTCCGCTTCGTCGGGATCTCGGTCAATACAAAAAATTTGTCAGGAACACAGAGCAGAAGTTACCTTGATTCGCTTGAGGATTCCCACCAACTGCCTTGTGTAGACCCATTTGTCACAGGTGTAGGAAAAATTGTAGACAATCTGTTGTAGTTGTTTTTTCGACACTACAATCGCTTCACTCACCATTCACTGCTATGAATATCACTACTCGTCATGAAAACTGGCCGCTGCGAGATTCATTCTCCATTTCGAGAGGCTCTAAAACTAGCGTCGATGTGATTGTTGCAGAAATTGAAGATGCAGGGGAATCCGGCATTGGTGAATGCGTTCCTTATTCTCGCTACGGAGAGACTATCGAGCAGACGTTGTTGGATATTTACAGCATGGGAAACTCCCATGCATCCGAACTTGAACGTGATTCACTGAGGGATCATTTCCCAGCTAATGCTGCACGTAATGCAGTCGACTGTGCACTGTGGCATCTTGAATCAAGGCAAATCGGCAAAGAGGTTTGGGAAATAGCGAACCTGCCTCCTCCGAAGCCGGTGCTGGGTGCCTGCTCGCTCAGCTTGGAAAAACCGCACAAGCTAGCGCAGTGCGCAGAGGCTCGGAGCAACTTTCCGCTTCTGAAGATCAAACTAGGCGATGATCTAGTCGTTGAATCGGTGCGGGCAGTTCGAGATGCGTGTCCTGGCAACCGATTGATCGTGGACGCGAATGAAGCTTGGACGGCCGATTCTCTGACTCGATATCTTCCAAAACTTGCAAAACTGGGAGTCGAAATGATTGAACAGCCGCTGCCCGCTTCCGATGATGAATATCTTGAGAAAATTGATAGTGAAATTCCACTGTGCGCTGACGAGTCTTTTCACCTTGGAATCGATCTGAAAAGGCTGATCAACCGATACGAGGTGTTCAACATTAAACTGGATAAAACTGGCGGACTGACGGAAGCGATCAGTTTGGCCCAGCAAATTCATTCGGCCGGAAAAAGGATCATGATTGGAAGCATGATGGCAACTTCTTACAGTCTCTCGCCGGCACTCCTACTGGCCCACTACGCAAGCTATGTGGATCTCGACTCTTCAATCTGGCTGCTCGAAGATCACTCCAATGGGGTGAAATTCATCGACGGAGTTCTTTATCCTGCAGACCGGTCTTTTTGGGGTTAAGAGCAGCGACTGGCTCGCAACGGGCGTTGAATGAACGAAGCAAGCATTGAAACATATTCGGTCAGCGATTTGGCCGATTCTCTTATTCAGCGAAAGCTGAGTAGCGTTGAACTGACTGAATTCTCGATACAGCAACACCAAACAGTTGGCAGCCGTTTGAATGCATATAAAGAGTGGAACCCGGAGTATGTTCTCGAAACCGCGAAATTAGCCGACGGAGCATTTGAATCAGGAATCATAAAAGGACCAATGCAGGGTATCCCTGTATCTGCAAAAGACATTTATGGACTCCCTGGATATCCGGTGTATGCTGGAAGCCGCAAACGACTGCCTGCAAATTGGGAACGGAGTGGTCCCGTTGTTCAATCATTGCAAAACCAACTCTGCGTATTCATGGGCAAAACGCACAGCGTCGAATTCGCTTACGGAGGACTCGGGGTCAACAACAATTGGCATACTCCTCGCAATCCTTGGGATCAGGAAAATCACAGAGTACCAGGAGGCTCAAGTTCCGGCGCTGGTGTCAGTCTGTGTGAAGGCTCGGCATTCGCCGCTTTGGGAACCGACACATCCGGATCTGTCAGAATCCCTGCCAGTTATACCGGGAACGTTGGACTTAAAACGAGTTCAGGAAGATGGTCAACCGCAGGTATCGTTCCGCTCAGTCCGTATCTTGATACCGCTGGAATCTTGACGCGAACCGTGCAGGATGCAACGTTCGTTTTCGGTACAATCGATTCACCGGGCCAACCCATCAGTTCTCACCAAGAATTTGTCAGAGAAATTTCTCGAATGCAAATTAACGATTTTCGAATAGGATTGCATTCTGGAATTATGTGGGAGAGTACCGAGCGATCAATTATCGACGTTTGTATTGAAGCTATCACCGCCCTTGAAGCAGACGGCTGCGAAATTGTTTCTGTTGATTTTCCAGATGCTGAAACCGCGATTGAAATGAGAAACAAAGGCGGAATTGCTTCCGCGGATCTAATCGAGTTTTTGCAATCTGAACTACCTGAGTGGCTTGAAATACTGGACCCGGTCATTAGGGAACGAATTAAAATCGGCGGAAATATTTCAGCAGTTGAATACCTGAGCCGTGTTCGACAGTTCGAACAAGCGCGCGTTGAGGTTATTCAACGATTTGTCGATTGCGACGCTATAGTGTCGCCAACTGTTCCGCTGTCTCCTCCTCTGCTGAGTGAGGTAAGCGACACAGACAATTACATGCCCATAAATTTACTCGCACTTCAAAATACCGCAGTGGCAAGTTTTCTAAATCTTTGTGCGATCACAGTACCGGTCGGTCTAGATTCATTAGGCATGCCTGTCGGATTGCAGTTTATGGCGCCCGCGGGGAAAGAACACATACTGCTGGCAATCGGCCAGAGGCTTGAATCAATCGTACCTGCACCCAAACTGCCCAAAGGAAACCAATGTCTTCAAGCATGAATTTCGATCAATCTCTGTTATTGCACAGAGACATGGTTCGGCCCGAGTGGGTGGATGAATACGATCATATGAATTTAGCCTACTACGTTCTGGTGTGTGATCAAGCTACCTACGAGTTTTGGGAACTCATCAATGATCGAAAATCCATATCAGACCGAATTGGAATGGAATACGCGGTCGTAGAAACTCACGTAAACTATATCCGCGAAGTCAGACTCAACGATCCTCTAATCGTAGCAACTCAACTGCTAGGATTCGATGAGAAACGATTTCACATTTTCCACGAATTGCGCCATGCCGAGCAGGGGTTCATATCTGCCACGAACGAAATCATGGCATTGGGATTTGATCTGAATCTTAGGGGCATTCAACCCTTTCAAGATTCAGTACAGGAGTTCATGAAACGTGTCTACGATAAACACAAACTCCTGGAAATTCCAGAAAATGCTGGACGATCAATCGGTATAAAGCGAAAATCGAGGTAAGTTAGACTGGATCTCGTCGAAGAGGTTGTGCCATGCAGTGTACCCCGCCACCGGCATTGGTATACATCGACATATCGGGATCATAAACCTCAAAACCCATAGCTCTGAGTTTGCTGTTCAGTTCTGTCGCTGCAGCTGTTGAAACGACTCGAGCATTCCCCAGCGCCACAACATTGCACGCGAGATTCATTGTGTCGCGGAAGCTGACTGGTATCATCTCGATATTTCTTTTTCTGAGCCATTCCAGTACATCATCACTCGTAGTGTCCAAACAGACGGCCGCACACTTCTCAGCGACCATGCACACCATGAGATCTATATGTACGTAGAACTCATCGATAGGAGCATACTTGACTTCCCAGCCTTCCTTTTTCATCCAGCCACCAACCTGCTTCGCAGCACGTTCTTCACTGCGGTGCCCCGTGTAGCCGATAAGTACTGCGCCGGGTTCAATGATGTTGAAATCTCCACCTTCAAAATTTCCAGCGCTTACAAGCTCGTAAATCGGAATACCCTTAGTAACATAGAATTTCAGTACTTCGGCGTACTCGCCACGTCGCCTCGGATTAGCGAGCTGGCAGACGACTGCACCGAATGGCGTCATGAAATTAGAATCGCGCGAATATACCTGATAGGGAGTGTGCTCATCCGGACGAAGAGTGTGAACATTCACGCCCGCCGACTCATACGCTTCAACCAGTTCGTTGTGCTGACGAACAGCCACAGAATGATCGAATTCGAGACCGGACCGTTCCGACGCTCTGCAGATAGAACTGAATTCGAGGTTCTCCTCGCCCATCCAGCGAAAACATTCCGCTGATCCCAATAGAACATCTCGAAGCACGCCATATTCAGAATTCACGCCCCAATTATTCAACTGTGGAGTCGAACCGTTGCCATTTCGAACACACAAAGGCTCGGAAACATCGACAATGTGTGCTGCTTCAAAACTTGGAACTGACTTGTTCATGGCTGCTTACCCGTTTACTCTCTGACGGTTGTAATCTGGAAATTCAAGTGCTGAAATGAATGTACCAAACCCGGATTATTGCCAATTATAGAACATCAAAAATTTTGGGGCATGCAACATCCTGTTGTAACGACGCTGTACAGTGCCAAATTATCACTAGATGACACAGCCAAACAGTTTTAGGTGAATTCTATGCGGCGATATCCATGTCGTTCCATTGCGGAGAGTTCACCATCCTTTGCACCGCATTCTGTCTTCTGAGCATGACTGCCGCTTCGTTTCCGTTAGCGCGTTCGCTCACAGCAAAAAATCCTTCATTGTGAGATGCGTAAAAGGTAAGCGCTGAGTACACAGCCCACAAAGTCTGGCCTCGATGGACATACTCATTGAAGATCTGATCCTTCAGTGCGTTCAGCAAACTATATGACTCCACTATCTGTTTGAGAAAAGACATCACGCTTTCGTGGTCGACTTCGGTATTCTGCCAGCGGAACCAAACCTTGGATTGTTCCTCAAACTGTTCCAGATAGTCCCTGATGGGTGTAAACCGAACACTGGTATCCGTGTGCTTGGCATGTCGGAATGCGAGGGTACTGTAGTCTTCGCCGCAAATCAAGCCGTTAAAACAGTAGAAATCGATCCCTCCATAGAAGCATTTGACTGAAGTCCCGCCAAAGCCGTTGATTGCAACGATCCGAAAAGCGATGTCCGACTTCGATGCTCCTATACTCCGAACTCGAACGTCTGGAAATATCCATGACCTCATTGACAGGAGGCCGTCTTTGGCAATGTCATCCTCTATTTTGGCTTTCGCCAGACTACTGTGTCCCAGCGCCTGTACAACGTTTTGTTCGACAGCGTCGAATACTTCTTCGTTTTGTATGACCCTGTAGCTGTTTTTGACAACGCTTAGCACTTGACCGGTATCCGTACGATACAGGGCTTTGTATTCAGGCACTCTAGCCGGTAAATCCGTCTTGCTATCAACCATGAACAGCGGACGTTCCGCCACTGTGAATTCTGAAACTTTCATTTTGTTTCTCCGTATTCCAAAATTTTCCAAGCCGGTATTCATTCGTTCCGGCATATCTGATGTCTGGAATTGTATAGAGTAATTTACCGATATTTCGTATTGGCCAAGAAATTTTACAACAATGCGACAAGGATTGACGCAGTAGTAGAAAGAATGAATTCGAAGAACACAAATTATGGGATTTGTAAGTTCCTCAGTCCTGAACGGCAATATAAGATACGTTCGCTGGTCAAACCGATTACGGTGCTTGACACCGGCTGATTTCCCACCGTCAGATCATAGAAAGGGTTGCCTTATCGAACTTAATTCCATCAAATTAAAAATGACTGAAAATGCCTACAGCACATATCTCTCATGCTGGATTTTGGATTGGCTCAAGCATCATTTGACAGTAAAATTATGTGTATGACATCATAGGACTTCAAGGAGTTATTCATGAGCCAGATTACCGCACGCTTGCCTGACTCAGTCATCGCCGAGCTGGACGTAGCCGCGAGCCATCTCAAGCGCAGCCGGGCGGAGATTATTCGGCAAGCTATCGAATATTACCTTGAAGAATTCGATGATTTGTCGGTAGTCATCGAACGGCTCCGAGACCCGAGCGATCCGGTGCTAGACTGGGATCAGGTCAGACGTGAGCTTCTCGATACGGATTAAGCGTAGTGCAGCCAAGGAGCTTGAGCGTATTACGAAGGCAAACCGCACACGAATAGTTGAAAGTATCGACCGATTGGCAGACAGCCCCTTCTTGGGTAATGCACTGAAAGGAGAGTTACGGGGTCTGCGACGACTTCGGGTCGGCGATTACCGCACACTCTACGAGGTGCAGGACGATGCGCTCCTTATGCTAGTCATCCGTATCGCCCACCGGCGGGACGTGCATCGCCAGAGAACAGTATGATTCGCTTCGGTCACTCAACATGACCGTTGACCCTGTAGCTTCGTGTCGTAAGCGTAATGTATCTCTAATCATTCGCATAGTCAGTCTCCGGTAAAACACTAAAACTTCAAAACCAATTCACATCGATTTAGAATGGAGATTTGCTCCGATTCAGTGTTTTCGATTCTTTGTGCTATCGACTTTTCCGTTGGCGGAATAATTAATACATAAAATATTGATTACTTCGAATTCGACAAAGTATGAGTGTACACGTCCTAATGGAAAATTTTCGAGGAATATGCCGGATGTTAGACAAGTGAAAAATTATTTAATAAATTTCTGCTATTTTTGAATTATTTGCAAATTCGATTTTGGTAAAAAAACGATAACAACGATTTATTCAGACTAGAAGTGCCAATAATCAGTAGCTCTTCATTGTGGAAGTCTGCTCGATTAGCAGATCAACTGCAGGATGCATTACCTCCAGCAGCGGAAAAGGCCAGACTCCAAGCAGAAGAACGAAAAACGCGATCAGTCCAAGCGAAATCTTTTCCTGCGGCTCCAAATCTTTTAACGTTGCAACGGCGTCATTGACAATTTTTCCATAGATTGCACGTTTGTACATTCGCAGCGTATAGGCGGCCCCAAGTATCAATGTCAGTGCCGCAATTCCAGCAAAAACCGCGTTTTCCTGAAAGGCTCCAATAATTACCAGCAGTTCGCCGACAAAGCCGGAGGTTCCAGGCAATCCTACATTTGCCAGGGTAAAAAGCATCATCAAAGCCGCAAATATCGGCATGCTATGCGCGACTCCACCGTACGTCTCAAGCTTGCGCGAATGCAGTCGATCATATAGAACTCCAACGCAGAGAAACAGTGCACCGGATACAAATCCATGTGAGATCATCTGTACGATTGCACCCTCAATGCCATTTGCGTTGAAGATAAAAATACCTAGAGTCACAAATCCCATGTGCGAAATCGATGAGTAGGCAATCAACTTTTTCATGTCTGTCTGTGCGAGCGCGACTAAAGCGATATATACAATTGCGATAAGCGACAGCGCAATCATCACGCCTGCCAGCGAACGCGATGCATCTGGCAAAATCGGCAGACTGAATCGAAGAAAACCATAAGCGCCCATCTTCAGCATGACCGCGGCAAGTATCACCGAACCGCCTGTGGGGGCTTCGACATGTGCATCCGGCAGCCAGGTATGAACCGGCACCATCGGCACCTTTACCGCAAATGCGGTAAAGAAAGCAATGAACAAAAGCACCTGAGGAGTGAAGCCGACTCGAAGAATGTGCCACTCTCGAATATCAAAGGTAGACTCGCTAATGTTGTAGAGATACAGAAATGCAACCAGCATCAGCAGCGAACCCAGCAGCGTAAACAGGAAAAACTTGATTGTGGCATAGACGCGATTTTCCCCACCCCAGATACCGATGATCAAGAACATCGGGATCAACATTCCTTCCCAGAAAGTGTAGAAGAGCACGGCGTCCAGTGCCGAAAATACACCGATCATGAAACCTTCCAGAAATAGAAACGCCGCCATGTAGTGCGCCACTCGATACTGGATGACTTTCCAGCTTGCGACAACGACGATGCCAGTTAAGAATGTCGTTAGCAATATCAACGGCAATGAAATGCCGTCTATGCCGATGGAGTAATTGATATTGAACGTCGGAACCCACGCAGAGTGTTCGGTAAACTGATAGGTTGCAATTGATTTGTCAAAGCGGGTGTAGAGCGGAAGACTCAACAAGAAGGTCCCAATGGAAATTCCCAAGGCCAGCCGTTTGACCGCCTCACGGCGCTGATTTCCGACTGCCAGAACCAGTGCACCGCCGATAATCGGCAGCCAGATTACGAAACTTAACTGGCCGACGTCACCCAGCACCATTTCAGAAACCTACCTCGCGACAAACCATGTGATCAGCAAAAATAATCCGATGATCATCGTGAATGCGTAGTGATACACGAATCCGGACTGAATCGCTCTCAGGCGTGCCGACATTCGTCTCACCGATCGGGCGAGACCGTTAACGACATACTCATCGATGACAAGATCATCCATTACTCTCCAAAGCGCACTGCCAAGTGAGCGGGTACCGCTCGATATAACAATTTCATTGAACTCGTCAAAGCCATATTTTCGGTCCAATACGTACCAAATCACTCGAAAACGAGCGCGAATCTGTTCTGGCCAGTCGGGAAAGCGAATATACAGAAGCCAGGCAACGAATATTCCAGCAAGCGCCAGCCAGAACGGCAATGTAAAGAATCCGTGCAAGATCATCTGCAGGACGAGACCTGATCCTTCATACCCATGCAGCGCATTTCCGACAATCTTGAGCGTATCGTGTTCCGATGCTACGGTAATCGATTCCGCATAAAAATCTCCGAACAGCATCGGCTCAACATACAGAGCACCGAACAAAACAGATGGTATTGCCAGCATAACAAGTGGCAGGGTTATCACCCACGGAGATTCCTTTACATGACTCAGTTCACTTTCAGATATTCTGGATTCGCCATGAAACACAATAAATAGCATTCGAAACGAATACAGTGCCGTAATAAATACGCCAGTCGTGACCGCGAACAACGCAAATCCACTTCCAGGCAGAGTGCTCGCGTGCACTGCTTCAATGATTGAGTCTTTAGAAAAGTAACCAGCAAACGGCGGCACTCCGGCAAGAGCAAGCGAACCTACAAACGCGGTCCAGTAAGTTACCGGCATATACTTGCGCAGACCACCCATGTGCCGTATATCCTGTTGATGATGCAATGCAACGATTACCGAGCCTGCGGCTAGAAACAATAGAGCTTTGAAGAATGCATGAGTCGTTAAATGAAACAACCCTGCCGCATATGCTGAAGCACCGAGTGCGACTGTCATGTAGCCAAGTTGTGACAGTGTGGAATATGCAACGATTCGTTTGATGTCGTTCTGCACTAATCCGATCAGCGCCATAAACAATGCGGTTATGGAACCGATCGTGATAACTACGGTAAGTGCAACCTCCGAATGCTCGAATATGGGTGACATTCTGGCAACCATGAAAATTCCTGCTGTAACCATGGTCGCTGCATGAATCAGAGCAGATATGGGTGTCGGACCTTCCATTGAATCCGGGAGCCAGACATGTAGTGGAACCTGTGCTGATTTGCCCATCGCACCTATAAAGAGCAGAATTGAAATTATCGTCAGCCAGTGCCAGTGCACGCCATTGAACGCTTCGACTGTCATGCTTGAGATTGCGGGGGCTTCTTCGAAAACAGTCGCATAATCCATAGAACTGAATACATAGGCGATCGCTGCGATCGCCAGAATAAATCCGAAATCCCCGATGCGATTAACCAGAAAAGCTTTCATGTTCGCGAATATCGCCGACTCCCGGTCGAACCAGAATCCGATCAACAGGTAGGAAACAACGCCGACACCTTCCCATCCGAAATACAGTTGCATGAAATTGTTCGACATAACCAGCATAAGCATGGCGAACGTGAACAGTGAAATGTAGCTGAAAAACCTCTGATAACCCGAATCGTCATGCATATAGCCTATGGTGTATATGTGCACCATGAAGGACACGAACGTTACGACTGCTGCCATGGATGCGGACAGTTCGTCAATCAGGAATCCGATCTCAAACTCAAGAGAACCGCTTGTTCCCCAGGTATACAACGTCCCGTTGAAGGTGTTTCCATGAAGTACGTCAAACAAGACGTAAAGTGAAAGAACAAAACTGATTGCAACACCTGAAATGGCAACACGATGGGTTGCAGTTCGCCCAATAATTCGTCCTCCGATGCCGGCAATGATGGCGGCGATCAGACAACTGAACGGAATGAGTGAGTAAATCAGCAACATAGCGACATAAACAGAGGAAGTTTGTTCAACCGCTGAGTGAGTTCAAATCTTCAACATTGATGGTGCGGCGATTTCTAAACAGCACAATGAGTATTGCCAGACCAATCGCTGCCTCGGCAGCAGCCACTGTGAGTATGAAAAATACGAACACCTGACCCGCGATATCCTGCAAATAATGAGAAAAAGCGACAAAATTGATATTCACCGCAAGCAGCAGAAGTTCAATCGCCATCAACAGAATCACAACATTCTTTCGATTCAGAAAAATTCCCACTACTGCAATGGAAAATAACAATGCAGCGAGAACCAGATAATGAGAGAGCGGAATCATTCTTTCAAATCTCCCGTGGGCTCAACATCAGGTAATTCCGCGTCCATTGAAACTACCCGTAGTCTATCTTCTTTGCGCGCTGAAATCTGCTTTGCAGGCTTTTGGTAACGAGTCTCAGGACGTCTTCTCAACGTCAGGGAAATCGCAGCAATAATCGCAACCAGAAGAATGACCGCGGCAATTTCAAAAGGATAGGCATATTCGGTGTAGAGGACTTTGCCAAGTTCCAATGTGTTGCTGTAGGTTTCAACTTGGCCAGAAGGCCGAGGCATGAACTCCGGACTGAATACCTTGGCGTTTAGAATGATTGCCATTTCCAAAACCAGCAAGACAGCAACAACACCTCCAATCGGCAAATACTCGCCAAAGCCTTCTTTCAATCGCGTCAGATTCACATCGAGCATCATCACGACGAACAGAAACAACACCATTACCGCACCGACATAAACCAACACCAGTACTATGGCAAGAAACTCCGCCTCCAGCGTAATCCAGATGCACGCAGCACTGAAGAATGACAACACCAAAAACAAAGCGGCCTTGACTGGATTGCGTATGGTAATCACCATCATTGCGGCAAAAACCAGAACAGCGGCAAAAAAGTAGAATGTAAACTGTAAGAAAGTCACAAAATTCTCCGCTATCGATAGAGGGAATCGGCTCGGCGGGCATCCGCAATTTGTTGTTCGAATTCGTCACCGACAGCAAGCAGCATGTCCTTCGTCATGACGTTCTCGCCGCGGTTCTCAAAATGAAACTCATGAATATCCGTTTCAACAATTGCATCGACTGGACAGGCTTCTTCGCAGAAGCCGCAGTAAATACACTTGAAAAGGTCAATATCGTAAAGAGTGGTGCGCCGCGTACCGTCCAACCGTTCTTCGGATTCAATCGTAATTGCAAGAGCCGGACAGACCGCCTCACACAATTTGCATGCGATGCAGCGTTCCTCTCCATTTGGGTATCGTCTGAGTGCATGCAGCCCGCGAAAGCGCGGCGACTTTGGTGTTTTTTCTTCCGGATACTGCACTGTAATCTTTCGCTTGAACAGATGTCGTCCAGTCACGCTCATTCCACGCATCAACTCTACCAGCAGAAAAGTCTTGAGGTGACGATTGATCCAATTTAGCACGGTAAGGTCCGTTCTATCGGAAAATAAAACCGAAAGGCGTAAGAAAACGGAATATTCCAATCACTGCAATCCACACCAGAGTTACCGGAATGAATACTTTCCAGCCGAGCCTCATGATCTGGTCATAGCGGTATCGCGGAAACGTCGCCCTGAGCCACAAGAAGACGAACATCAGTGTGGCAACCTTTCCGAACAGCCAGAAAAATGGCGGCAACCAAGTGAATGGCGCAATATCAAACGGCGCATGCCATCCGCCCAGAAACAGTATTGCTGCCAAGGTCGCAATCAGTACCATGTTGGCATACTCGGCCATGAAAAATATCATGAACGACATGCCGGAGTACTCGACATGAAAACCGGCGACGATTTCAGACTCCCCTTCCGCCACATCGAACGGTGCACGGTTGGTTTCTGCCACTCCAGAGATGAAATAGACCAGAAATAGTGGAAACAACGGCCACACATACCACTGATGGATACCTCCTTCCTGTGCATTCGCAATCTGAACAAGATTAAGACTGCCTGCCACCATCAACAGCCCCACTAATGCAAATCCCATAGCGATTTCGTAGGCAACAATCTGTGCGGCCGAGCGCATCGCGCCCAAGAACGCATATTTTGAATTGGATGCCCAACCTGCAACAATGACTCCATAGACACCGAGCGAGGTCAGCGCCAGAATGTAAAGCAATCCGGCATCCAGATTTGCCAGCACCAAAGTGTCGGTAAAAGGCACCACTGCCCATGCCGCCAGCGCTGGTGTTAGGGAAAGTATCGGTGCCGAGAGAAAAAGAAACCGATTGGCATTGGTCGGTATGATGATTTCTTTGAAAACCAGTTTTACCGCATCTGCAATCGGCTGCAGCCAACCACGCGGACCTACTCGGTTGGGGCCGATTCGCACCTGAATGTAGCCGATGATTTTGCGCTCAGCGTAAGTCAGATAAGCAACGCACACAAGAAGCGGGATCAAAATTGCAATAATCTTGGCCAAACTTTCAATGGTAACCTGTAACCCAAAAGGCAGACCCGCCCATATTGAAAGTGCCCAGCTCATTTGCCCTCCTCACGCTCAAGACGAATCTCAGCACCGCAAGCTGCAGTCGGATCTGCATTCATTCCAGCCGGAAAATAAGCGCAGCCCAGTGCTACACGAGTGTCTGGCATCGCGTGGCTATGTATGGTGTACAAGTCATGCCGGATCGTTACCGGCGCGCCGCTGTCGAGTTCAAGCGAGGCCATATCTGTCGGGTGAAGTCCTATGTGCGATATTGATGCATCGGCGGTTTCCTGCAGTGGTTCAGATCGGCGAACAACCGGGTCAATTGCATAGATCAATGGATCTGAAACCAGTTCAAATCGTCCTAGCTCTCGAACATTCCGTTTTTCCACGCAAGGCACTTTTGCGGCGTTGATATCTGCCTGCTGCGCACATATGCCGGACATCGGAGAAGCCTCAACCACAATCTCGTCTACGGCGGTGTAATCAAAGCCCGAAACACCCAACAGATTTCCAAGCACTCGAATTACTTTCCAGCCCGGTCGAGCTTCTTGATACGGTGCAACCGCGGCTACGGAATTTTGAATTCGACCCTCGCAGTTAATGAAGGAACCGGCGTTTTCTGTATACGGTGCAATCGGCAGTACTGCATCGACGTAATCCGGAACATCGGTAAACGACTGAAAACTGACGACATAACTGGCGCTGTCCATGGCATCCGATGCATGCAATCCGTCTGCCATGTCTTTCGATGGCTCGATATTGAACAACAGATAGGCAGATCTGGGATTGTAGATCATCTGTCGGGCGCTCATGCCAGCCTGCTCGACTTCTTTGCCGTTCACAGTACGGTGCGGCAGACATCCCGCTATCCAGCCCGCAACGCTGTTGGCCGGCGGCAGCGTAGCTATCGAAGCACCCGTAATGTTGCCGATATGACGCGCCAACCGTTCAATGCAGCTGTACATCGGATGGGAAATTACCGCTTGGCCCAATACGAGCACTGAATCTGCTTCCTGGTCACAAAGTATTCCGGCAATCTTGCGGCATTCTTCATTTTCTGAAAATTCGCTCGCACCAGTTAGAAATTCCTCTGATATATCAGCCGGGAAATTCACATTATTCAGCTCGCATACTGCTTGCAGCACTCGCGCAAGGGCATACGGCATCACACCCGGGGCAGTCACTACATTACTGGCAAGCACGAAGTTGTGGTTCCATGACATCGGGTTGATTGCACATATCTGTGCACCGTTCAACGATGCCTTTCTCACTCGCAATCCAAGCAATGGCTGTTCTTTGCGGATATTCGAACCGATCAGTACGAAAGCGCCAGCCTGAGAAAACTCTTTGATCGACAAACTGCTGCCTGGAAAAAGCGGCGCATCTGCATCCGCTGAGAAATCTATCTGACGCAGGCGGTGATCAATATTTTCGCAACCCAAGCCTCGCATCAGTTTCTGAATCAGATAAAACTCTTCGAACGTGGATGTTGGGGATACCAGCGCACCCAGTGCTTCAGCACCCTGCTCTTCCAGCACCTTGCGAAGCCCCTTGACGACGGCATCCAATGCATCCTGCCAACTGGCAGGTACCATACCGTCTTCATTTCTGATCATCGGTTCGCCAAGTCGACCTTCGCCAATTAGTGCTTCGTAACTGTATCGATCTCGATCCGATATCCAGCATTCGTTAATTGACTCATTGACACGCGGCAATACGCGCTTTACTTCGCCGCGAAGAGTTTGAATATCGATGTTGGTACCGACGCAATCGTGTGGGCTGATCGAATCGTGGCTGATCAGTTCCCATGATCTTGCAGTAAAACGGTACGGTTTTGAAGTGAGTGCTCCAACCGGGCACAGATCAATAACGTTTCCCGAAACTTCCGAATCCACGGCGCTATCAAAAAAAGTATCAATTTTTAGATGTTCGCCGCGACCTGTGATGCCTAATTCCATAACGCCTGCAATTTCTTCTCCGAATCGAACGCAGCGGGTGCAATGAATGCACCGAGTCATTTCAGTCTCGATCAGGGGACCGATATTGTGGTCTGAAACGACGCGTTTTTTTTCATTGTAGCGAGACAGGTGACCCCCATATCCGACTGCCTGATCCTGCAACGGGCACTCGCCTCCCTGATCACAAATCGGACAATCAAGCGGATGATTGATTAACAGAAATTCAAGGGTGTCTTTCTGGGCATCGACCGATTTTTCAGAACAGGTGTGTACTTTCATTCCATCCATGACCGGGATCGCACAAGCAGGCAGTGGTTTCGGCGCTCTTTCCACTTCTACCAAACACATGCGACAGTTTGCTGCGATGGACAGTTTTTCGTGATAGCAGAATCTGGGGATATATATGCCTGCTTCATCGGCAACTTCAATGATCATTGCCCCTGGTGCGGCTTGCAGCTCGCGGCCGTCGATCTCAATTTTTACTGTTAGATCTCTTGACATGACTCTTGGTTCAAGCCGCTTTACTCGGTGAAACGATCATCGCTTCGAATTCGTGTCGAAAATGTTTAATGAAGCTTTGTACCGGCCAGGCTGCGGCTTCGCCGAGAGCACAGATGGTGCGCCCTTCTATTCGATTTGCTACATCGACTAGTTGGTCGACTTCCTCCAGCCGCGCCCTGCCGCTTCGAATCCTTCTTAAGATACGATACAGCCACCCTGTACCTTCCCGGCATGGCGTACACTGACCGCAAGACTCCTCCCAGTAGAAGTATGCAATGCGTTCCAGCATCTCAACCATGCAGGTCGACTCGTCCATCACGATGACAGACCCGGCGCCTAGCATGGATCCTGCACTCTCCAGCGAGTCATAATCCATGTTGCAGTCGATGATGAGTTCCGCCGGCAGAACCGGTACCGACGATCCGCCTGGGATGACCGCCTTTAGTTTTTTGCCATTCAGCATGCCGCCAGACATCTCAAGAAGTTCACGGAACGGAATCCCCAGGGGAACTTCATAGTTGCCGGGCTTGCTGACATGTCCGGATACCGAAAAGATTTTCGTTCCAGCATTGTTCTTGGGGCCGAGATTGACGAACCAATCGGCACCTTCGCGCATGATTCGCGGAACCGAAGCCAAGGTTTCAGTGTTGTTGACGGTGGTTGGACGGCCAAATGCCCCATACTGCGCCGGAAATGGCGGCTTGAATCGGGGCTGACCGCTCTTGCCCTCCAATGATTCGAGCAGCCCGGTTTCCTCGCCGCATATGTAGGCACCCGCCCCCAAATGCGAATGAAGTTCAAAGTCGACACCGCTACTCAAAATGTTGCTGCCAAGCAGTCCCGCATCGCGAGCTTCCTGCAATGCTAACTCAAATCGTTCATAAGGCTCGTAAAATTCGCCGCGCATATAGTTGTACCCAATGGTAGCGCCCATTGCATAGCCGCTGATTGCCATGCCCTCAATGAGGGAGTGAGGATTGAAACGAAGAATATCGCGATCCTTGAACGTGCCGGGTTCGCCTTCGTCAGAATTACAAACGATGTATTGTTGGCCGGGAGTGTTTCTAGGCATGAAACTCCACTTCAATCCCGTAGGGAATCCGGCACCTCCGCGCCCTCTTAAACCGGATGCTTTAATCTCGTTGACAATATCTCCCGGCGGAATCTTCTCAGCCAATATTTTGCGCCACGCTGCATACCCTCCGGTGCTTTCATAGGCCGCCAGCGTCCACGGACGCTCCAGTCCGGGCTCGGGCAAGCAGACTCGGACTTCGCCAACTGTCATTTCAGCGACTCCAGAATCTCATCGACTCGTTGAGGTGTAAGATTTTCATGATATTCGGTTCCGATCAGTGCTGCGGGAGCACCACCGCAAGCGGCCAGGCATTCGACTTCCTTGAGTGTAAATCGTCCGTCTTTTGTCGTCTCCCCAAAACCGATGTTCAGTTTTTCAATCAAATAACTGGAGATCAACGCGGAACCTCTCAGAGCACACGAAATATTTGTGCAGAGACTGATTTTGTGGCGACCTATCGGTTCTCGATCATACATTGAATAGAACGTAGCCACTTCAGCCACCTTGATCGGTTCGATTTTCAGATAGTCTGCAATAAACTCCATTACATCAACACTCACCCAGCCGCCCTCCTCCTGAGCAATGCGAAGTGCTGCCATAACGGCTGCACGGGCATGTCCTTCCGGGTACTTGGCGATTTCGGCGTTTATTTGCGCCAGTGCGTCAGCAGACAGCATCAGCGATCAACCTCCCCGAAGACGAGATCCTGCGTACCAATGATAGCTACCACATCTGCGAGCATATGCCCACGACACATCTCGTCAAGCGCCGACAAATGAACAAACCCCGGTGCTCGAACCTTCAATCGATAGGGTTTGTTTGCACCATCGGAAATGATATAGATTCCGAACTCTCCCTTGGGCGATTCAACTGCAGCGTAAGCTTCCCCTTCACGAACGCAGTATCCTTCCGTAAATAACTTGAAATGGTGAATCAGCGATTCCATGTCCCGTTTCATCGTCTCCCTGCGTGGCGCGATCAACTTCGCATCATCGATCATTACAGGTCCTGGATGTTGATTCAGCCATTCGACACATTGACGGATGATGCGATTCGATTGTCGCATCTCCTCAACCCGCACCAGATAACGATCGTAGCAATCCCCGTTGGTGCCAACTGGAATATCGAAATCTACCTTGTGATAGATTTCGTAAGTCTGTTTCTTACGAAGATCCCACTCGATGCCAGATCCGCGCAGCATGGGGCCGGTAAATCCCCGTCGCAAACAAGCCTCTGGTGAGACAATTCCAATGTCCACGGTACGCTGTTTCCAAATTCGATTCTCCGTCAGGAGTGTTTCGTAATCATCCACACACTTGGGAAACCTTTCTGTGAAGGCCCAGATGAAGTCAAGCAGCGAGCCTTGGCGGTGCTTGTTCAAGGCTTCGAGTTTTCGTTTGCTGCGATGCTTCGATGGTTCATACTGGGGCATGGAATCAGGCAAATCCCGATATACGCCACCGGGTCTGTAATACGTCGCATGCATTCTCGCACCGGAGGCCGCTTCATAGCAGTCCAGTAAATCTTCTCGTTCCCGAAAGCAATACAGAAACATCGACATCGCACCGATATCCAGGCCGTGCGCGCCAAGCCAAAGCAGATGATTCAGAATCCGGGTGATTTCATCGAACATCACTCTGATGTACTGCGCACGAATGGGTACCTCAACATTTAGAAGCTTTTCAATAGCCAAGACATAGGCGTGCTCGTTACACATCATTGAGACATAGTCAAGGCGGTCCATGTAGCCGATACTCTGGTTGTACGGCTTTGTTTCTGCCAGCTTTTCGGTAGCCCGATGCAACAGCCCGACGTGTGGGTCGATTCGTTCGACCACTTCACCGTCCATCTCCATTACCAAACGCAGCACGCCGTGAGCGGCTGGATGCTGCGGTCCGAAATTCATGGTGTAGTTACGAATCTCGGTCGCCAAAGCTATCCTCTCTGATGATGCGGGGTACTAGCGTGCGAGGTTCTATCGTGACCGGCTCGTACACAACCCGGCCTTTTTCAGGGTCATATCGCATCTCGACGTAGCCGGTTAGCGGAAAATCTTTGCGAAATGGATGACCAATAAATCCGTAATCGGTAAGAATTCTGCGTAGGTCCGGGTGTCCTTCAAATACGATTCCAAAAAGATCGAATGCCTCGCGCTCGAACCAGTCGGCACAGGGCCAGACATTCGTGACAGATTGAATGACTGGAAGTTCGTCATCAAGAAATGACTTAATACGCAGTCGATGATTATGACTGACGGACAGCAGATGATAGACAACCGCATATCTTGGACCGGACCACGATTTAGTTGGATCTTCCACGCCATAAGTCGAGTAATCCACTCCACAAAGATCTATCAGTTGTTCAAAGCTTGTTGTCTCAAATTCCCGCAGAGCAACACACGCGTCGACAATTTCCTTGTGATCGATTTCAACAGACAATTCGCCGGCAGATTGCGACGAATCAAGAATGCTGGATCCCAGCAGATCTTGAACTGACTGAGAAAGTAGTGAGACCGATGCCATGTCGGCGGTTACTTGGCGATTGTATGAGTACGTCGAATTTTACGTTGCAGTTGCAAAATACCATAGATCAAGGCTTCTGCGGTCGGAGGACATCCGGGCACATAGACATCAACTGGGACGATTCGGTCGCAACCGCGTACAACAGAGTAGGAATAGTAGTAGTAGCCGCCCCCGTTGGCACAAGAGCCCATAGAAATCACCCATCGAGGTTCGGCCATCTGATCGTATACCTTGCGCAGTGCCGGTGCCATCTTGTTCACCAGCGTTCCTGCCACAATCATCACGTCCGACTGTCTTGGGCTTGGGCGAAAAATAATTCCGAAGCGGTCAAGGTCGTAACGAGATGCACCAGCGTGCATCATTTCTACCCCGCAGCAAGCCAGTCCGAACGTCATCGGCCACATGGCTCCGGTTCGAGCCCAATTCATCAATTTGTCCATGGACGTTGTAACCAGTCCCTGATTCAGGATTCCTTCAATCGGCATAATTCACTCCCACTCAAGCGCTCCTTTTTTCCATTCGTAGATGAACCCGACCACCAGCACACCCAGAAAAATCATCATTGCAAAAAAACCGAATAATCCGATACTGTCCAGTGCAATCGCCCAAGGAAACAGGAAAGCAATTTCAAGATCAAAAATGATGAACAGGATAGCGACCAGATAATATCGCACGTCGAATTTCATCCGGCTGTCTTCAAAGGCTTCGAAGCCGCACTCGTAGGGTGACAGTTTCTCTTTGTCCGGCTTGTGAGGTCCCATCAGTCTTCCTGCTGTAAGCATGGCAAGCCCAAGCCCCATTGAGACCAGCAGAAAAATCAGAATCGGGACGTAGTTACTGAGCATTATTTCAATCGGGTTGGTGTTCGAATTTTACGTTATCAATTCAT
The DNA here is from genome assembly GCA_965219265.1 of Arenicellales bacterium. GTDB lineage: Bacteria > Pseudomonadota > Gammaproteobacteria > Arenicellales > JAJDZL01 > JAJDZL01. The sequence goes on along the minus strand of OZ244730.1, from coordinate 680,126 downwards.
CCCTGGCCTGGTGCCGAAGGCCGGACTCGAACCGGCACGGCTCTCGCCACCGCCCCCTCAAGACGGCGTGTCTACCAATTCCACCACTTCGGCAATTTCGGGGTTTAGATCTATTCAGGTATGCTCGGAATTTCACTGTTATCAGCTTCTGCTTCAATCGGAGCCTGCGGCAACTCGCCAGTCACCTCCTCAATGACCGTATCAGTCACGCTGGTTGGCGTTCGCGCACCGGTGTAAATATATGCCAGACTCAAGGCGATTCCAAAAAACAATGTAGCCAGTACGGCTGTGATTCGAGTCAGAAAGTTGGCGGAACCGCGACTGCCAAAAACCGATTGTGATCCACCTCCGAAGACCGCGCCTAAATCGGAACCGCGTCCTCTCTGGAGCAGAATCAATATCACCATGGAAATCGCTATGACAAAAAACAACCCAAGTAATACTTTTGTAATCAATTCCATTGTTCGTTATCTTTTCCTATCCTGCAGCATTGCATATGCTCAAAAATTCTGTTGATTTCAAGGAAGCCCCACCTACGAGACACCCGTCGACGTCAGGCTGGATCAATACGCTTTGAGCATTTTCTCCGTTCACACTGCCGCCGTACAATATTCTGCAACTTCGAGCGGCATTTTCGCTCGCACCGTGCAGAGATTGGCGTATCCAACTATGGACTTCCTGTGCTTGTTCCGGTGATGCTGTTTTACCCGTTCCAATAGCCCAAATCGGTTCGTAGGCAATCAGCACATGTTCAATTTCATCATCCCCGACAATCTGAAGGACTGCATCTACCTGTCGTTCAACAACAGATCGAGTTCGTCCTGAATCTCTTTCTTCCAGCGTCTCCCCGACACAAGCAATCGGCCTCATGTTTTCAGCAATTACTGCGTTCGTCTTACGCGCAACATCTTCATCAGATTCGCCGTAGTACTGCCGCCTTTCGGAGTGCCCGGTAATCACGTATTCGCAACCAAACTCTTTCAGCATGGTAGATGATACTTCACCTGTGTAGGCACCGGACGAATGTTCACTGGAATTTTGCGCTCCCAAAGCAACTGAGGGGGAATTCTTGACTGCTTCAGCCGCCAGCGGCAAGTAGACATACGGTGGGCAGAGTACGACGTCCACTGAATTTAAGTTTTCAACGCCAGTGACAATCTCCTCAACCAGTGAACGCGCCATCTCTAGCGCTCCGTTCATTTTCCAGTTGCCAACGATAATTTTTCGTCGCATTAGTACAATTTCAATCTTTTTTGCAGACTTGAATAGTCTTATTGTCTCGAGGATTTTACGGCGTTTATGCTAATCGTTCTGGCTAAATTATTCAAATTGATTCACAGTGATTTTGCGTGCTCTTTGAGAAACTACTGAGATTGTATGACACTAGCGATTCAGACTTGTCGATTTGAAAATTGGTGGGCCGTCAGGGATTCGAACCCCGGACCAATTGATTAAGAGTCAACTGCTCTGCCAACTGAGCTAACGGCCCGACTCAAAGATATGAATCAGTTGACCCAGAGTCCCTAATATTCTAATCTGTTTCCAATGTAGATTCAACTTCATAACTCGTTTGACGGCCCCAAGAGACTAGTGTAAGACGATAATCTGGATGCTGCCATCATTGTTCGCTCAGCTGTGTGATCAGTGTCTCAATTTGATGCAGAAGAGTAATTTTCAATTTAGTGCTAGATGCACGTTGTTAGTTTTGTCCACGTCTACGAAATAGAAATTAATTACCCTGTTTTCGACTGATGTTTGGCCCCAACGCAGTAAAGTCTATTGAAACAAGAATTAATTGAAAATCAGTTTTGATTTCAGAAACAATCGATGGAATCAGAAAGAAGCATTGAGTAAAATCGGCTCAATCGAATGATTACACGTGAAGGTTATAATTCAACTGCATAAAACCTCAATATTCGATTTAATACCGAATACAAGAATCAACTCTCTAGAGTACATTTGACCCATGGCCCTTTCAGTATCGACTGGGAAATGCATTATGTTACGCTACATGGCCATTGCCATATTGACTGTAGCGGCGACCTCTTACGCCGTTGAACCGTTCGGCCCGGATTGGTTGATCATTGAGAACCAGCCTTGCCAGGTGCATAACCCTTATCCGCTTTCTGACGAATTGGTTACTTGGTCTGGTGGCTGTGTCGACGGCAAGGCCTCCGGAGAGGGTCGATTGTCCTGGCGTAGCAGTGCAGGTGAGGATGTTTACGAGGGCGAGTTCCGCGACAGCAAAATACACGGTCGCGGGAATTTTTTGTATGCTAACGGCAACCGCTACAACGGGGAATGGCGCGACGGCAAAAAGCACGGTCGCGGAACTTATACCTGGACCGAAGGCGACCACTACGAAGGTGAGTACCGCGAAGACAAAATGCATGGTCACGGGACTTACATATGGGTCGACGGTTCTCGCTATGAGGGGGAATATCGCGACGGCAAAAAGCACGGTCGCGGAATTCTCACCTCTCCAGACAGTGGTCGCTATGACGGTGAATTCCGCGATGGAAAAATGAACGGTCACGGGACTTACATATGGGCCAACGGTTCTCGCTATGAGGGGGAATATCGCGACGGCAAAGAGCACGGTCGCGGAATTCTCACCTCTCCAGACAGTAGTCGCTATAACGGTGAATTCCGCGATGGAAAAATGAACGGTCTTGGAATACTAAATTTCGCCAACGGTAATCGCTACGAGGGGGAGTTTCAAAATGACATGCCACATGGTTACGGAGCTCTCATCCTGTTTAACGGCGATCGCTACGAGGGCGAGTTCCGCGATGGTGAATTGATCAGCCTTGAGACATTCGACTTTGCCAACGGCGACCGCTAGTGGACGAATAGCGCAACGGACTAATAAATGGTTATTGGCTAAATTTATACACCATCGACTCTGTTGAATCCTTTGGTGGTGGAATGGTAAACCAATCGGCAGAACGTGAATCTACTACTAGAAACGATGGATCAGATTTGGGATGTGGATAAAATTCGTAGAGGTCTATAACCCAATTAATGCCTACCGGTAACATCCGATATCGAATAGAAAATTCATGATAAAGATTTCAACCCAATATCAGGGTGATGTCTGTAAGTTGGTACAACGCTAGAATAAGTAGTGACTAGCTCAAAAACAGCCAGAAATCGAATTTCAAATAAGGGGGAATCAAACCGACTGTAATTTGTTCAGTTCTTTCATAAACTCCAATGGAGCGCGAGTATGTTTCATTTTGACATTGACGCTGCCCGTGCCAGCAACAATAATCGTTCCGTATCCAAAAATCTTTCCTAAAGGTGATTGATGCAAGCTTACTTCATCCAATTCGGAAATGGCAATTTCTTGTGTGCGTCTAAATATTCCATGTCTAATGATCAATCTTTGTGTAGTTAAAACACGCTTAATTGTCAAAAATTCCATTAAACTGACTATACCGAAGGCAATCACTGCCACGTAAATGACAGGGGCGTAATTCGAAATTTTTTCATCAGGAGCTACTATGAAGTAAAAACCCAAGAATAGTATCAAAGGATAGAGCAAAAAAGCTAAGAATTGAACCAACCAGTGGTAACTAGCGCTATATGTAATTTTTTCATTTTTATCTAATTTTTTTAGCATGCAAAATTTCCTGATTTTCACTGTTGAATTGCAACATTGCAAAACTTAGTCAGCATAATTAGTTTCTTAGTGTCTATTCGTAGTGAGTCCATAGACGTAGAACTTTAACAGCTTTTTCTTTTTCCAGTACCTGATAAACCAGTCGGTGTTGTATATTGATCCGTCGAGAGTGCGCACCCGCCAAATCTCCCACGAGTATTTCAAAAGGGGGTGGAGATTGATATGGGTCATTCTGAATTACTGCAATTAGTTCCTCTGCTCTTCTCTTAAAACCAGCAGCAGCTAGTTTTTTTGCATCCTTTTTTGCTTGCCGGGTAAAATACAGTTTCCACACTACCAATCAAGTTCCTGGTCACAATTTTCAAGATCGGTATTCATTCCATCAACTATAGATTCTCGCATACCTGGAATGGATAGTAAAAATAGTGTTTCATTGATGGCATTCCAGTCTTTCTCAGCGAGGAGCACCGCATTACCTCTTTTCCCGGCGATCACAACCGGCTTATGTGATTGCAATGCCTCATCGACCAAGCTATACAACTTCGTACGTGCTTTTGTTACGCTAACTATAGTCATCTTAGTTCACCATGGTAGATATCGTACGCTATGACGTACTATATGTCAAATTTACGTCATTGTCAGATGACGATGTAATATGGAAGGAGCATTAAACAACTTTCAGCCCATTTTGAACCTTGCGGGGTAAAACTAGGTTAATTTCGTCACATAACTTTCCGAATGCACGATACACGACACTGAATTAAATTTTATTTACAGTATTGCTAAAACATTTCATTCGAAATTTGCTCCCTAACACATAGCGAAACAGTTTGAACTATGTCGATTGACGACTAACGACCGCAAAAGACACCTTGTTCTCAACCCAATTCCTTGATTTATTTAAAACTCAGGTTCTAGTAGATTTGAGGGTTGTACTCGTATGGGTAAAAAAGCTCGTATCTATTGGCACAATCAATTCAGTGCTAAGAATTGATTCTGGTCAAACAGTAGAAATCTGTGGTGATACCAACGTCACAAACAAAGTAGTGGGCTGTCAGGAATTCGAACCTTGGACAAATTGATTGAGAGTCAACTGCTCTGCCAACTGAGCTAACGACCCGAAATCTTGTTTCTATCTGTCAAATGAGTATGAGGCGCCAACGAGAATATTGTGCCGTAAACCAAATCAACTATATCTAAATTTGACCTAATCGGCAGTTCGGCATTATAGTTTAGAATATTAAGGGTAAAATCTGTTCGAATGAGACACCAGTGTTGCACTTGAACAGTTTTTGCAGGCAACGCAAGCTTGCATAAGACAACTTGAAATTTGCCATCCAATGAACAATCGCTAGACAAAAGAAAACTCAATGCGGCGGAGCAAAATCGAAGCCCTCATGAGTTGATACAACACCTTTCGGGTGTTTGGAGAAATTTCAAATTTGGAAAAGGAGTTTTCCTGTCAATTTGAGCCAAAGCCACTCATACACTATTGCTTTGTCACTGAGCTGGAGAAAATGAAAGTACACAAAATAGGAGGTAAATCATGTTAACGATTTCATCCTTGTTAAAATCCAGGGGTTCGATCTGGACAGTCGCACCGGACAGCACCGTGCTTGACGCGCTTCACATTCTAGCGGAACGAAACATTGGTGTTGTGCCCGTTGTTGAGGACGGCAAGCTGGTTGGCATTTTTAGTGAGAGAGATTACGCTCGAAGAGTGATTCTTCTGGGACGTACGTCAAAAGATACGCAAATCTCTCAGGTGATGACTGAAAATGTGGTAACTGTAAATCCCGATGACAACATTGAAGATTGCATGAAAATTGTAGTCAACAAAGGCTTTCGTCACTTGCCGGTTGTCGAAGACGGGGAACTAGTTGGAGTCATCTCTGCGAACGACCTTCTTGCAGAAGTGATACGAAGTCGGGAGATGCAGATCGGCAGTCTTGAAAATCTGCTCACAGGAGCGGGCGAAATCACCTAGTCTTTACAAATCGAAATAACTTGTCGCGTTCCCATCGGAATTGTGCAGTACTGAATTCACTGCAAATTACCGGTCGAATTGATCAGTAAAATAGCATGAACAAAATCGGTAACCGATTTCACAACATCCGAAGGCTGTCCTTTATTCTGTGTTTGTTCGGGTTGCTGTCAAGCGCAGGTTATGCCGGTTTGGAAGACAGCCTCAAGGAAGTAGACAACCGACAGGCACCGAAAATTCAAAATGTCCAGTGGATCAATAATTCATCCTCTGACAACAAATTTCTTAGCGGCAAGGTAGTTCTTGTCAATTTCTGGGCCACCTGGTGTCCGCCCTGTGTGGAAGAACTCCCCTCGATACAGAAAGTATGGAAATCTCATAGTCGCGAAGATTTTGAGGTCGTTGCCGTTAACGTGGGCGAGAGTCAAGATGATATCGAAAAATTTCTGACTGAAACAGGTATGACACTAGAGATTCCAATTGTTCTGGACAAAAGCCTTGATGTCTACAAACAGTGGAGTGTTAGTCCTTTGCCTACCAGTTTTCTGGTTGATCGAAACGGACGATTTCGCTATCGTGCTTTGGGTGGGCGAAATTTCAATTCCGATAATATTCGAGCGATCATCCAGAATCTGATTGACGAGTAAATCGTGGATTGAATTAAATGAAATTTCTAGTCGAACCCGAACACCGTAAACTGAAACTGACCGATACCAATTGACCGCACTGTCTGACTCTTACAGACCCAAAGTGATTGTCACGAAAATTGGACTGGATGGTCATGATCGTGGCAGTCGTGTTGTTGCCGCCAAGTTGAGAGACAGCGGTATGGAAGTTGTGTACACACCACCGTGGCAAACTGTCCGGGAATTGGTTCGTCTGGCGGAAGAAGAAGATGCAGATGTAATTGGAATCAGCAGCCTGGCTACAGACCACCTTTTGATTCCGGATCTTGTCAAAGCACTACACGAAGCAGATATGGATCATATTGGTATTGTGGTAGGCGGCATCATTCCAAATGATGATGAAAATGAATTACTCAAACTCGGAGTCAGCCGGGTGTTTCACCCTGGAAGTTCCTTGACGGAAATTTCCGAGTTCGTTCACACGTTGGCGAAAGACGTGCGAACGGGCATCCTCCGGCAATGGGAGAAGCAAAGTCATGAAAAAAAGTAACGTTGTAATTTTGCGACACCTAACCCTGAAACAGTCAGTTTAATCAGGCAACGCGAATATCAAGAGTAACTGTCGCAGGAAAAGTAGATAGTGAATCGCTCTGGAAATTCCATTAAGCTTTTGTATACACCGGACAACTGGGACAGAGAAGAATATTCCAAAAATATCGGCTATCCAGGGCAGATTTCAACGACATTCGTAATTGACCTGTCAATGCATCGCGGGAGAGTCTCGAGCCAGCGACAGTATCGCGGAACCGGCGAACTGCGCCAGAGCATATCTTTGCCTGTACCATTACACCAAACATAGCCGGCGAACCTTACTCTGCGCTGAAGACGTTGAATAACTGTTAAAGAATATGACTGAGACCCTCAATCACTTTGGGCAGCCTGTTGGATTTCCTGTAGACAACTGGCACGCACGCCCTCGTCCACCGAAAAGCGGAATGTCGGGCAACTATTGCCGAGTGGTTCCTATCGACCTGCAACTTCATGCCGCAGAACTTCATCAAGCATATGTAAAGGATCTGGAACATCGGATCTGGACATACCTAGGTTACGGACCGTTTGACACTCTTGAGGATTTCAAAGCGTGGATGAAGGATTACTGCCTCGGCAGCGATCCGCTTTTTCATGCCATTATTGAAAATGACTCGAGCACGGCACTCGGAGTAGCCAGCTACATGCGCATCCAGCCGGAATTCGGCGTAATCGAAGTTGGTCATATCAACTATTCTCCAGCTTTGCAGAGGAAACGCGCTGGCACCGAAGCCATGTATCTGATGATGCAACGCGTGTTCGATGAACTTGGTTACCGTCGATATGAATGGAAATGTGATGCGCTGAACGCTGGTTCATGCAAAGCAGCGGTGCGGCTGGGATTTACTTTTGAAGGGATCTTCCGGCAAGCAACCATCTATAAAGGACGAAATCGGGATACCGCCTGGTACTCGATTGTTGACACCGAATGGCCTGCATTGAAAAATGCGTTTCAATGTTGGCTGAAAAGAGAAAATTTCGATTCCAATGGTCGGCAAAATCAACGTTTGTCTGAATTTCAAACTCACAGATGAAGCAACCCGCTGCGTAGCCTTGCGTTACCAGCATTCGCTTCACAATTGTCAGTGCCGCGGCGAGTCCGAATGCTTTGTGAATTGTCGATTTAACAACCGTCGATAGATTACCGACTTGAATTCTATTGGTTGTACAATGAGCAGTCTGAGTGGCAATTTAAAAAAATTGCATGGCATTTCACGAATTTAGGACTCAAGATTCAAACTGAATATGCAAGCGCGATCTTGAAGGGAAGCTGTTCTTCAGTACAACTACCGTGATTTACCTGATATACGAGTTCATGCAATTCTGCTGTCACATGGATGAAAACTGGTTGGTCCGCAATAGGCCGCTCGTGAACACGCTTCGGCGCCACCACACGGCTCATCACAATTCTCGATTGATGATGAAAATGAATTACTCAACCTCGGCGTCAGCCCAGGTGTTTCACCCTGAAAGTTCCTTGAAGGAAATTTCCGAGTTCGTTCAAACGTTGGCGAAAGACATACGAACGGGCATCCTCCAGCAATGGGAGAGGTAAAGTTATGAAAAAAAGTAACGTTGTAGATTTTGCGACGTCAAAACATGAAACATCCAGTTCAATCTGGCGACGCGAATATCAAGAGCAATTGCCGCAGGAAAAAGAGATAACGAATCGCTCTGGGATTTCCATAAAGCCTTTGTATACACCGGACGACTGGAACGGAGAAGAGTATTCCGAAAAACTCGGCTATCCAGGGCAGATTCCAATGACACGCGGAATTTACCCATCAATGCATCGCGGGAGAGTCTGGAGCCAGCGACAGCTGATCGGGTTCGGCACCCCTGAGGACTACAACGAACGATTGCAGAAACTGCTCGACGCAGGCAACACGGCAATCAGTCTTATCCCGTGCAACTCTGTTTATCGCGGCTACGACATTGATGAAGTCGATCCCAAATTGCTTGGCACGTGTGGCGTCACCGTCAATACAGTCGACGACATGGATCTCTGTTTTAAGAATGTCGATTTGAAATCACTATCGACTGCCATGAACGATCCTCTACCGTTCACATTGCTGGCTCTTCTGCTGGCGGTTGCCAAAAGTAGAGGAATTGACTGGAAATACGTGTCCGGCACATCCAACCAAAGCGACTACATTTCGCATTACGTTGCCAACCACATGTTTTTCCGACTGGCCCTGAGCGGCTCTCGAAGAGTTCTTGTAGACCACATCGCATTTTGCCAGGAACATGTGCCGAATTGGAATCCATTGTCGATCGTGGGCCAGCATATGCAACAGGCTGGCGCGACGCCGGCGGAAGCAATGGCGTTTACACTGGCAACCGGAATTCAGTATGCAGAAGACTGCATCGCCCGCGGCATGAATCCTGATCAGTTTCTGGAGAGATTCACTTTTTTCTTCGATATCTCAATCAGTTTCTTTGAAGAAATTGCCAAGTGTCGTGCCGGGCGAAGAATTTGGCAGAGAATCGTTCGAGAACGATTCGGCGCTCAGAATCCAAAAACCTGGCGATTCAAATTTCATGGGCAAACCTCCGGTGTCGATCTGACTCGACAGGAACCGCTCAACAATATTGCTCGAGTGACCATACAGGCAATGGCTGGAGTGTTCACCGGGCTGCAGTCATTGCATACCGACTCCTTCGACGAAGTTCTGAGTGCACCCACTGAAGAAGCGGCGCGAGTTGCAGTTGCCACGCAAAATATTATTCGGGAAGAAGCGCACTGCGCTGATGTCATTGACCCTCTTGCGGGATCGTATTACATTGAATCGCTTACCGATCAGATGGAAGAAAAAATTTTGCAGGTTCTACAAAAAATCGATGATGCAGGCGGAATGTTCAAAGCTGTGGAAAAAGGCCTGGTGCAGTACTGGATTGGGCAGTCAGCAATGAAAATTCAGGATCAAGTCGATTCCGGAGAACAGACCATCGTCGGTGTAAACAAGTACAAACTGGAAGAGGACTCAGTTTCAGCTAGACCATTGGAACGCCCCTCTGAAGCAAGCATTGAGAGACAGTTGAATAAACTCAAGGAGTTCAAATCCAATCGAAACCAATCCGACTACAACGCTGCCATTTCCAATCTTCAAGATGCTGCGCAGGATGAAGGCCAAAATGTTTACGGAGCAATTGTTGACGCCATTTGCAATGGAGCAACACATGGAGAAGTCGTGCATCACGTTCGACAGGAATTAGGATTCGGGCAGCCTCAAACCACAATATGAATCGATCCGGAAACACTGGCAACAAAGCCAGTGAAAATCCGATACTGACGAATCTGATTCAGGGAAGCAGGAATTCGCTTGCTCGGGCAATTACCATCGTCGAAAACAATCTAGCCGGTAGAAAAGATATTCTTCAGGCAATTGCAAATCACTTGGGGAATGCACAGGTAGTCGGCATAACCGGACCGCCGGGCGTCGGGAAATCCACTCTGATTGACGCTTGTATTCCTGCTTTTCGAGGATTGGGCAGGTCAGTTGCCGTTCTTGCCATTGATCCCAGCAGTCACGTAAGTGGCGGTGCGATTCTGGGAGACAGAGTACGAATGGCGGGTCACAGCGAGGACGAGGGTGTATTCATCAGGTCTGTAGCAGCCCGCGGGCATCTTGGCGGACTTTCAGCAACAACAATGCACATTATCAATCTGTTTGATGCGGCTCAGTGGGATACGATAGTTGTTGAGACGGTCGGTACTGGACAATCGGAAATAGAGATTTCAGAGTTGGCTGACACGACTGTCGTTGTTGAATCACCCGGGCTCGGCGATGAAGTTCAGGCAATCAAAGCCGGGATCCTCGAAATTGCCGACATCATCGTTGTCAACAAAGCGGATCTTCCGCAAGCTGATCTGACACAAAGTGACTTGTCACTTTCGATTTCACTTCGCCACTCCCTGAAAACTCCTAAAGTCTTGAAATCAACTGCAACAACCGGGGAAGGCATACCTGAGTTGGTAAACGAAATTTGCAGTCACGCTGACGATTTAATGAAACAGGACCGTTCCAAATCAGCACTTGAACGCACCCGCAAACTGACAGCACGGATTCTGGGCGAAAATGTCGAACAAGAATTTCTGAAGTCAGAGGATTCAGTGATCGAGAAAATTTTGAAATTTATTCAGTCTGGAGAGATTGAAACTGACAGTCTCGCACGTGAAATTACCAAAAAAATCATTGGATCTGCAACCAGAAGCAAACTCGACTAGCTTCCGATTTGAAAGGCGAAATGCATGGTACGTGGACTTGATTGACTACCATTAGGAGAACTGAGAAATGCCGATGATGAACCCACCATTGTCGGCGCGAAACTTACCATCAAATAAAGGCAGACCTAGGAAAATTGATTGCGTTCGCTATGGCTGCATATTACATTGCGAGTCAGAGGTTCGCTGAATTCAAGCCTCCTTTTCAACTTCTGCATTCATAGTTCGAATGACCTGTGCCAATTCGCTTTCTTCGTCATTGTTCAGTGGTTGCAGTGGCTTTCTAGGCGGTCCCGCATCAATTCCTCGAAGGGTCAAGCCGTGTTTGATACATTGAACAAACTTGCCTCCTTGCTCCAGCACGCGCATAAGCGGCATCATGGCAGACATGATTCGGCGCCCCTTGTTGAAGTCGCCATCAACTGCGCAAGCCTTATAAAGAGCGATGTGCTCTTCGGGCGCGAAATTCGAACCTGCACACACCCAAGAACGTGCGCCCCAGGCGAAGAATTCCAATGCCTGATCATCCATACCGCAAGAAAGCTGGATGTGTGGATAGTCTCGAGCGAGCATATGCAAGCGATTCGGGTCGCCAGAACTTTCCTTGATTGCACAAAAATTGGGGCTTTGGCTAATCCGATCCAGCGTATCTTCGTCCATATTTACACTCATTCGACCAGGATAATTGTACAGAATGATAGGAAGATTGACTGCCTTGTCGATCGCTAGACAATGCAAGGCGATCTCACGGCCGGTCGGACAGGCATAAGGTGGAGTGGCAACCAGCAGCCCATCGGCACCAGCAGATTTTGCCTGCTGAGCAAAATATACGCTATCTTCAGTTCGTATAGCCCCGGTACCCACTATGAGCGGCACTCGCTGATTGATGGCATCCTTTGCAAAGGTCATCATCTGTGTACGCTCTTCAAACGTTTGAGCGTAGTATTCTCCCGTCGTGCCGGCAAGGACTATGCCGTGTACACCTGCTTCGATCAGGAACTCAATGGTATCCGCGAGAGCTTGCCTGTTGATCGAATAGTCGGAGTCAGCGTGATACGGCGTGACGATTGGCGTGTATATTCCTTCAAACTGCAACTAAAAATCCTCAGAATATTAGTGCTCAATGAATGGTTGAATTGAGCAAAAGGACAAATTGTATAACAAGTTACACCGTCGTTTTGCTTGATGGCCCAATAGTAAAAATCTTGGCCTAATTTGAAGATTCAGCTCTTGTCAAATATTCGTTCGCCAGACTCGTTAATAATCTGCTTGGCCTTAAAAATCGCATGTTGGCAAGCCGAATCGAAATCAGCGTGAGTATCTGCTCGAATAAAGAAATGCTCCCGAGTTTCACCAGCTTCATCGGTCATATAGATATAACCAGCGGTGACAAAAGTGCCTTTCTGTTTCTGGGGAGCAGGTTTGATGTTGAATCCATCATACTGAACCTGTTCCACTTGGGGTTCGGGTTTGGGCTCCCTTTTCCCAATCAATCTACTCAATATTCCCATAGTTGAAATACTTTACTAATTTCTAGGAAGTCAGCAATACCTGAATGGCTGATTTACCTCATACATTTAATCAACTTCTTGTAGAAATCCGCGAAATTGAAAATAATAATGGAATCACTAAGATATTTATATATCACAATTTATACGGTAAGTTCGATTCATTGGCAGAATTTCCAGTAAAAATTCTTTTCAGAATTTTTCAATTGAAGAAGGCTCAGTGATGAACCGCAGTTATTTTTGCATATTAACCCCCATTGAATTAGCTCACAATCTACAATTGACCGCAAGTGCCGTTTGAATATCCTAACTGACCGAGTAAAACAATGTACGCCCCACTCCTATTGCTTCTAACAGTAACATTCCTGTACGCTGGCTACAATTTACTGATCAAGGTTTCGAGCAACTATGTACCCGCTGAAACTACTTCCACAATTCTTGCAACCATAACCCTGCAAGTAGCTGCACTCACCATATCTTGTATTTTTGCAGCTGGACTGTTGATCCGCGGCGCCAGTACTCTAACGCTGACGATACCCGCCTTTTTGTGGGCGGCTGCTGCCGGGCTGTGCATCGGCAGCGCAGAAATCGGCTACTTTTATCTGTTCCGGGGATCGCTAGGCAGCACTCCCGTAAACGCCAATCTCGCAATACCAGTCATCGTCGGAGGCACGATCCTCGTGACAATCGTTGTATCGTGGTTTTTGCTACGCGAGCCGATGACTTGGATGAAATTTTTCGGTGCAATACTGATTGTCATTGGAGTCGTGATGATGTTTCTAAATAAAGATGTGCTGAGTGCTTGACTGAATCTTGTACATGTCGGCTCAGCTCATAAAACTTACTGCCAGACAAGAGCGAAGAAACCTACGCAGTGTGTATGCCTCAACCGCTGCTAGACATGATTACTGGTGAATATGGAGCATTCGCCAAACGGCCAACGGTACATGCGATTACCGTCTACGGTCCCGGGCACTATCTCGGGCATCAGCAAACGATTGATTTGATGGAAAGCGAGTTCGTCTATCCTCGAAGTGCGGATCGCAACTTGCCGAACGACCGGCAAGATCTAGGAGCAACAGATGTCTGGCAGCGAGCCTCACAACAAGCAAAACGGATTCTTTCAGCATACTTTGCCGATCAGATCGAAAGTGCAACAGATGAATTGATCCGAAGCAAATTTCTGATTCGACTCAAATTACCAACGAGGACCGATAACCATGAGCAGTGATTTTCAGGTAGCAGTTATCGGAGGTGGCATTGTCGGTTGCAGTGTGCTCTATCATCTAGCGCGACTAGGCTGGACCGACACGACTTTGATCGAAAAAAGAATTCTCACGTCTGGGTCGACGTGGCATGCAGCAGGCAATGTTACCTACTTCGGACACTATCCAAGCATCACTCGACTCTACGTCGATTCAGTGACAACCTATCTCGAAGCGGAGAAAGAAATCAACCACTCCGTTGGTTTTCATAAATCCGGAAGCTTGCGGCTGGCAACGAATCAAAAGGAACTCGACGCTTTCCACGCACTTGGACCGTTATTCAAGGAGATGAATATAGACTGCCAGGTGATTGACACAAATGGAATTGAACAGCTTCATCCGATGCTCAGTACACACGATTTGCTAGGCGCCGCCTACACGCCTGATGATGGGCATTTTGACGCATATTCAACAACATATGCACTTGCCAGAGCGGCACTCTACCGCGGTGCCGAAGTCATAACCGATTGTGAAATTGAACGACTGGAAAGAAGATCGGATGGAAACTGGCTGCTCATAGGAAACAATCAATCCTTCATAGCCAGGCACGTCGTGATTGCGAACAGTTTCTGGGCTAGAGAACTGGCGGAAACGATCGGATTGAATTTGCCGCTGTATGCGCTGGAGCACCATGATCTGGTCACCGAAACCCTGCCTGAAATCGAATGTCTTGAATTCGAGCTGCCTGTAATTCGCGATCCAGTTGCACCAGCGAACATTAGGCAGGAAATTAGTGGTTTGCTATGTGGAGTATACGAATCAAATCCCAAACCATGGGCAACAGACGGTATTCCAAAAGATTTCGAAGGACGACTCCTGCCAAATGATATGGACCGACTTGAATCTCATCTGGTGCGTGTTATTGATAGAATCCCCGCTTTTTTCTCAGCAGGTGTCAAGTCTGTCATCAATGGGCCGATCTGTTACACGCCAGACGGGTGTCCCTTGTTAGGTCCGCTAGATGGATATCCAGGACTGTGGCTGGCAACCGGATTTTGCATAGGAATTGGCACCGGTGGAGGTTCTGGCGCCTATCTCAGCAGTTGGATTGTCAATGACAAAGCGCCGTATGACTTGCCAGCTGTTCAGCCCAATCGATTCAGGAATGATTTGACAAGAGACGAAATTGTAAGTGCAATTGTGAATACGTATGCGATGGGATATACCTTTCCCGAAGTGTAGCTACACAAGGCAGTAGAAGCACATCCGCTTAGAACTGAAATAAATGATTATTGAACTGACTAGAATTGTTATTCAATAGGAGATCACTGCTCTCCCCTTTTACTTCAAACGATGTGGCGCCAGAACCGCAGTCATCCGCACGTTCAATAGGTGGAGTCTAAAAATTCGAATGCCGCTTCTTTCAAAATCCGAATGCCGACAGGGAGGGCATCTTCATCCAGTTTGAATTCTGGATGATGCAGGCCGTGAACGCAGTTCTTCTGGTGATTCCCTACGCCTAGCCGAAAATATGCACTCGGTTTGACTTGCCCGTAGTAAGCAAAGTCATCGCTGGCCGCCCATGGCGGCAGATTCAGAACATTTTCCGTCCCCACTACTCTGCGTGCGGCTGATCGTATCAGTTCAACCATCCGCTCGTCATTCATCAGTACGGGTTCGCCGCTGAATATTTCAACAATTGCATCACCGCCGTACATATTTGCCAGACTGGTACATATCTTCGTCAGTTGTGAGTGCGCAGATAGTCTCGCTTGTTCGGACAAAGAGCGAATTGTTCCCTCAATCTCCACCCGATCACAAATAATGTTGGTGACGACACCGCCCGAAATTTTCGATACGGTAACCACCAGTGGTGTCTGTGGATCTTTGAATCGAGAACAAATCTTTTGAATTTCCTGAATCATGCTCGCAGCAATGGCAATGGCATCTACGCCTTCGTGTGGTTTCGCTGCATGACAGGAGCGTCCTTTGACTGTAATTTTGAATTCGTCCCCGGACGCGGCAAACGCACCTTCACGAACCGTCATTTGACCTACTGAAATTCCTGGGTCTACATGAATGCCCAAAACACCGTCAACGTCATCCAGGATTCCCGATTTAACGACAACAGGACCACCAAGTGGTTCAGCCTCTTCAGCTTGTTGAAAAATGCATCGAATGGAGCCGGAAAAGCTCTCCCGAATATCATTCACCCAGATCGCAAGTCCGGCCACCATAGCCGTATGTCCATCATGTCCGCAAGCATGCATCACTCCCGGTGATTTTGATGAAAATTCGTGGCCAGTTTTTTCTTCAATTGGCAACGCATCTAAATCTGCCCGAACCGCGATCTTGCGAGATGGACCGGATTGTTGTCCTTGAATCTCTACTGCAAAACTGGTGGAACCAAGCGTAGTGATGTCTGATATTCCATGACTCAACAATTCTTCCTTTACGAATGCGGAAGTTCGATGCTCCTGATTCGAGAGCTCCGGATGTTCGTGAATTGTTCTTCTAATTCGAACTACAGTTTCGAAAAGTTTGTTAGGAAGTTCGTTCATCATTCAGTTTCGCCAACTGGTCTATGAGTAGTTATAAAATGCAAGCTCAATATCATATAAATATAAATCTACTGCAAGGTTCGATTTCTACTAATGTGGTTATCCATGTTGCAGCCTGTGCCCCGATAGCTCAGTTGGATAGAGCAGCCGCCTCCTAAGCGGCAGGTCAGACGTTCGAGTCGTCTTCGGGGCGCCACATCAACTAATTGATCAAATTGAAATTCGATTCAATTCTGCGGAGAAGATTACATTTAAGGGCTTGGAGGTTACACCAATTGTTCAATGTTAAATCCACTACAAGGAATTTCTATACATCCGACAATTCACAGTCGAAATACATAGTGATCTATGGCATAAATCTCGTTTTATGACTGTTGATAACTCTGTGAACAAAATCTAATTTCACACTTCGAAAATTTATCAATTTCAGATGATTAACTTCCAATGACTAAATATATTCAGAATTTATATTTACTATCAATAGGTTAGAAGATGTAGTTTAACTTTGATTATAGAAAGTCCTTGTATATGGACAACGGTGTGATTGGCCAATATTGTGTATAACTTTTCCTCTATTTCACGATTCAATATTAATTTTTCAATCAATTGTAAGTCGTTGTGTAAACAATAGAATCTGATTTTTATTTGATTTTTTGAGCTCATCCTACTAGCAGGAAATATCAAATTTCGGTAAATGTTTTACCAATGAATAATTTCTGCAGATCGATTTGGTTTTTGTCAAATTCGTATTAGTGCCATCCCCGCACAAATTGAAAAAAGTAGGAATGCAGTAAAAGTTCCAACCACTGGCGACAAGCCGTTCAACATCGCAATGTAGCCAACTGACTGTTGAACCGCAAAATAGATTAGCCCAAATATAAGCCCGATGAAAACAATCGGTCCGGTACCGAAACTGCGATGTCTCCTGAATGTGAACAGAATCGCAAAAATTGCCATTACAAGCATGGACATTGGAATGATGAATCGATTCCAGAACGCAAGATCGAAAAAATCGGACTTTAGACCATTCGCTCTCAGAAATTGAATCGATTTGTACAATTCCTTGACCGTCAGCACTGACGGGTCGCGTCGCTGTACTCCAATTAAATTCACTTCCACTTTGATGGGATGAATTAATTTCTCGCTGTTGCGTACCTCAATCCCGCCTCGATTGAACAATTTTTCCACCACATTCCACATCTCCAGAACCTTGGAGTCTTCCAGGATATTGCCATGTTGTGCATGAGTCTGCTTGACCAAACGTCCATTGTCCGAGAAATGGTAAATGTAGATTCCGGCCAGTTTATTTTCTTTTTCAATCTCGTCCACATAGATAAACTGGTTCCGATCTCTGATCCATACACCTGATCTTTCCTGTTTGGGAGATAGCACATTTTCTTGAGAATCCTTAATATGCGCCCTCTTTGACTCACTCAAAGGTACAACAACTTCGCCCCAAACAAACATCACCACAGCGAAAATCAGAGAAAATCCGACGACAGATCCCGCAATACGATACTTGGAAATCCCACCAGCCTGCATGCCAGTCAACTCCAGCTGTCTTGCGAGAGTCGCCAGAGCCATAATCGTTCCGATAAGAAATATCATAGGGGCGAGTTCATAAATCATTCTCGGTAAGGAAAGACCAAGAATTTGAATGGCGAAAGTTAACTGATTTTCTAAATCAATGTCTTCCAGCAGATCTAAAAGCGCGATGAACAGATAGACAGCTAATAGCCAAATAGCTGTTGTAAATGACTTGCTGACGATTTCACGTCCAATATGCCGATCAATAAGACGCATCAAGAACATGACTTAACTGCGCGATGAGAAGAATATCGCCGGCAGGACTGGCCGATTGATGTGTGTTCGAAAAACGACCCAGATAATTAGTCCAATAATCACTAAGTGAGGCAGCCACACAAAAAAATCAGTGCCAAATGATTCGCTTCGATTGGCATCTGCAATAAACCCCAGGAAACTGCTGTAAATGAAGTATATGAAAACAGCACTTACCAGATTGACGCTGGATTTAGAGCTCAGCTTACAACTTCCAAGTACGAAAGCCAGCAGCACAACTAGAAACACGGCCACGACTTTAGAGACTCTCCATTCAAGTTCTGAAATGTCGCTCAAGTTGCTAGA
The DNA here is from genome assembly GCA_965219265.1 of Arenicellales bacterium. Lineage (GTDB taxonomy): Bacteria > Pseudomonadota > Gammaproteobacteria > Arenicellales > JAJDZL01 > JAJDZL01. The sequence continues at coordinate 661,659 of OZ244730.1, read as the reverse complement.
ACCGATCAGCTCAAGCGTGCGTTTCGCCTTTACGGATGTTGTAGTAAACTGATTTTCCACAACAGGAATGGATTCGTTGAAAGATTCGAATTCAGTCACTTCATAACCGAACAATGAGGCTGGCAACCAATATCGAATTCCGTTTAGAATTTCCAGTGTTTCAACTTTCTTGTCAGGACTGAAGTTATACGAACCATTCTTGGCTACAGTAATTTCTGTTCCAATTGAGTTGGAAACGATGTAGAAAAGGCGTACCGGATCATGGGTATCATCGTCGTGTTTGCTGAAATAGATGACATTTTGCCCTGGGCGAATTTCTCGAAATTGGCCCGCCTCGAACGGAATGGATTTTATGCTCTGCTGGTAGCCCTCAAGTTTGTTAGTGTAAGCTCGTTCGGCGTAGGGCGATAAAACGAAAGAAAAAAATCCAACGATTACCGCTCCTACCATTGCGACAAGAGTTGCAGGAAGCAGGTATCCAGCCGGACCGATCCCACTAGTTGCAAAAATCGTAATTTCGTTTTCTCTGCTCCAGCGACTCAAAACCAGTAGAATCGCAATGTAAATCGCTGGTGTGAAAATGACATCTAGAAATGTGGCAAGTTTTAGCAGAAGAATCAATTCAAAACCTTCCGTGGGAAGATGTCCTTGCAAAACTCTTCGCAACAACCCCAAGAATTTCACCACCGAAAAGATTCCAATCGTCATAATCATAACAACACCGCACAAATTAGCGGTTTCTACAATCATTTTCCTACGAAATATTCGCATAGTCAGAGATCCGTTTCAGCCAGAACTATTGGATTCATTGCCCCTCTTAGACAAACCTGACGATAATTCCTGTACATTTGTAGTGTTACAATTCTCTAGTTTGTCAAATCTACATATTCAAGCCAAGTTAACACAACCCAAAGTTGGAGAAAGTCATGTCCGTACAATTTACATCCAATCGCGCTAGTGCAGCCAGCTGTACCACCGGCTATGTCATTGTCGGCGTATATGCTACAAATGATTTTACTTCGTCGGCACAAGAATTGAACAACAAAACGAAGGGCGCGATCCAGTCAGTAATATCCAACAAGGACCTGCAAGCAAATCCTGGAAGCTGCGTGATGCTACCGATCGTTCAGGGAATCAAGTCAAAGCGCGTTATCGTAGTGCAACTCGGACCACGAAAAGAATTCAACTCATCTCAATTCAATAAGTCAGTACAAGGAGTCGCCTCCCTGCTTGCAACACTGACTGCAGATAGTGTGACATTTTTCATCAGTGACTTGGAAATCGAAGATCGGGATACTTCGTGGATTGCGAGGCGTGTAGTTGAAACGATTTGTCTAAACCTCTACAAATTCGAACAACTGAAGAAACCGTCAAAGAAAAGAAGCAAGAAGTGGAGAGTCCAGATTGCGGTTGAATCTACACACGATTTGAAACTGATTCGCCAAGGGATACGAATCGGAAAAGCGATCAGCGAAGGCGTCAATTTGGCACGTGATCTCGGAAATCTGCCGGGTAATATTTGTACACCCAGCTATCTTGCTGAATCTGCGAAAAACCTGGAAAGCCATGATCATCTAAGTGTAGAAATCCTAGACGAGCCGGCAATGGAAGAACTCGGCATGGGTTCTCTGTTATCTGTGTCCAGAGGAAGTCGTGAACCGGCGAAGTTGATTGTGATGAATTACCAAGGTGGAACCGAAAATCAGCGACCTATCGTACTGGTCGGCAAAGGGCTGACGTTTGACGCTGGAGGCATTTCAATCAAACCTGCAAGTGCCATGGATGAAATGAAATTCGACATGTGCGGAGGAGCCGGTGTAATCGGAACTTTGCTCTCCATCGCCAGCTTGAAACTTCCCATCAACGTAGTCGGTGTAGTTGCGAGCAGCGAAAATCTTCCAGATGGCGCTGCAAACAAACCAGGTGATATTGTCAAAAGCATGTCTGGTACCACAATTGAGATTCTGAATACCGACGCTGAAGGCAGGCTGATTCTCTGTGATGCGCTTACCTATGTCGAACGATTCAATCCCGAAATTGTCATAGATGCGGCTACGCTGACTGGTGCATGCGTAATTGCTTTGGGAAAACATCCGAGCGGGTTGTTCAGTAAAGACGCGGACCTGACTGATCAACTGGTTGCAGCGGGTGAAACCAGTGGAGACAGAGTTTGGCCGATGCCGGTGTGGGATGACTACCAATCTCAACTGGACAGCAATTTTGCCGATGTAGCAAATATCGGTGGACGTGACGCTGGAGCCGTCACTGCTGCTTGCTTTTTGTCCAGATTTACAGAAAAGTTCAGGTGGGCGCATCTTGACATAGCGGGCACTGCATGGCATTCTGGTAAACAAAAAGGTTCGACTGGAAGGCCGGTTAGTCTGCTGGTGCAGTTTATCCTTGATCGTTGCGGAAATCTGGATAGCTGAAATTGAAGGAATCCCAATGACTGTAGCCGTCGTCTTTTATTACCTGAAATTGCCTGAGAGCAGAGGAAAGTTGCGTCTGACTTGCAATCTAGCCAATGCAGCTTTCAAGAAAGGGCACAAAGTCTACGTAAACGGAACTGATGAACAGCAATGTAATTTTCTGAATGAGTTTCTGTGGACATTTACTCAGAACAGCTTTATCCCTCATGTACAGATTTTGGAACAACGCACTACGAATCTTGAAAAATATCCGGTTACAATCGGACACATTCCACCACCGGAACAATTCAACGATGTGCTGATTTCGCTCAAAGAAGACGTGCCCGAATATGCAGCGCAATTTCAGAGAATTATGGAACCGATCGATGCCGATTCTCGCGACATTGAACAGGCGAAAATCCGATTTGCAAAATATACTTCGCTGTTTGGAACTGAACCGACTTCTCACGTAATTTGATACCCTTCCAGGTTTCATTGCAGTAGAAGTAAAATTTTTTTACTGCTCAAATAGATTTCAATGAATACAATCGAACTTTCCAGCGTTTACGACCCACATTCGCTTGAAAAGAGAATCTACGACCGCTGGGAAAAAAGCGGGAATTTCTCCCCGCATGGCAAAGGCTCTTCATACTGCGTTATGATTCCACCGCCCAATGTAACGGGCAGCCTGCACATGGGGCATGCATTTCAGAACACACTCATGGATGCCTTGATTCGATATCACAGAATGAAAGGATGCCGAACCTTGTGGCAAGCCGGTACGGACCACGCCGGAATTGCAACTCAAATGGTAGTGGAACGCCTGCTTCACGTTGAAGGAATATCCAGAGCCAATCTCGGACGAGAGAAATTCATTGACAGAGTTTGGAACTGGAAGGCCAGTTCAGGCGGCACAATCACCAACCAACTTCGCAGACTTGGTGCATCGCTCGACTGGTCAAGAGAACGATTCACTATGGATGAAGATCTATCTGAGGCAGTGCGCGAAGTATTCGTTTCTCTCTACGACGAAGGCTTGATCTACAGAGGTAAACGCTTGGTCAATTGGGATCCGGTTCTGCTCACTGCAATATCTGATCTCGAAGTTATTTCTGAAGAGGAAGACGGGTTTCTGTGGCATTTTCGCTATCCGATTACAGACAGTTCCGAATTTGTGATAATCGCTACAACGCGGCCCGAAACCATGCTGGGAGATACAGCAGTTGCGGTTCACCCGGATGACGACCGATACTCACACTTGGTAGGGCAAACTGTCACACTGCCTCTCGTGAACCGAAGTATTCCTATTGTTTTAGATCATTATGTAGACCCTGACTTTGGCACAGGGTGCGTCAAAATCACACCAGCGCACGACTTCAACGACTTTGATGTCGGCGAGAGAAACAACCTTGAGGTTATTAATGTCATGACTCCTCAAGCTGATATCAATCTCCCGGACAGCGACTATCACGGTATGTCTAGAACAAAAGCACGAGAAAAGATTGTGGAAGACCTGCAAAAGCTTGGTCTAGTCGAAAGGGTGGAAAATCATCGATACAAAGTGCCCCGTGGCGACAGAACCGGAGAGGTTATCGAGCCTTATTTGACGGACCAATGGTTTGTTCGAACCAAGCCGCTTGCCGAACCGGCCATTAATGCAGTCCGTAACGGAACTATTCGATTCGTGCCCAAAAACTGGGAAAGAACCTATTATGACTGGATGGAAAACATAGAGGATTGGTGTATATCCAGGCAGATTTGGTGGGGACACAGAATACCTGCATGGTACGATAACGACGGCAATACTTTCGTTGCTCGAAATGAACAAGATGCATATGAGCAAGCCAGAGAAGTCCACGGTAATTCAGATTTTGAGCTCCGTCAGGACGATGACGTACTCGATACTTGGTTCTCATCCGCATTGTGGCCCTTCTCGACACTCGGATGGCCGGAGCACACTGACGAACTACAGACTTTTTACCCGACCAGTGTGCTGGTAACAGGATTCGATATCATCTTTTTCTGGGTTGCCAGAATGATCATGTTTGGTTTGAAGTTCGCTGGCGATATTCCCTTTCACGAAGTGTATATCCACGGACTAGTCAGAGATTCTGAAGGACAGAAAATGTCCAAATCGAAAGGCAACATTCTTGATCCCCTGGATTTGATCGACGGAATTGATCTTGAAAGCCTGATCAAAAAACGTACTACAGGATTGATGCAGCCTGATCTGGCACCTAGGATCGAAAATTCTACCCGCAAACAGTATCCAGACGGAATTCCTGCTTATGGTACAGATGCCCTAAGATTTACTTTTGCCCGCTTGGCTACACAAGGACGGGACATACGCTTTGATCTCGGAAGAATTGAGGGGTACCGAAATTTCTGTAACAAATTGTGGAACGCAGCACGGTTCGTACTGATGAATGCAGCCGATGAATCACCCTATAACGTAAGCGACTTGCAGCCATTGACGACTGCCGAAAAATGGATTATCTCAAGGCTTCATTACACAACTTCTGAAATTGAAAATTCCATTGAAATTTATCGATTCGATATCGCATCCAAGAATTTATATGAGTTTATTTGGGATGAATATTGCGCATGGTTTATTGAGATCACGAAAATCATGATTCGATCGGAATTCATAGAAGAAAACCAAAAAATTTCATTGCGCAGAACGCTATTACTGATTCTGGATTCGTCTCTTCGTCTTCTCCATCCATTTATGCCATATATCACTGAAGAAATCTGGCAAAAAATTCGCACTAAAGGCAGCACCGAGTCAATCATGTTTGAACCCTATTCAGATGACTTCAGTGCGTGGACGAGCGAAGATGCAGTGAAAGAAATAGACTGGGTGAAAGCAGTAGTTTCAAGCATGCGTAATTTACGCAGTGAAATGAATTTCAATCCTGGTGATCGAATCAGGGCGTTTCACCAAAATGCAGGATCCCTAGAATTGAAATATCTATCAAAGTACTCGCATGTAATTCAGGAACTCGCAAGGTTGCAGTCTTTTGAATTGTTTAGCGGTTCCGATCCCGAATCTAGTGAGTCTGATTCTTACAAGTTTGTTTCTGCTCTGGTTGGCGACTTCAGAATAATGCTTTCAGTTGGCGAACTTGGAGATATCGAGAAGCAGATTGATCGAATTGAAAAGTTAATTGCGGAGCAGACTCAACAAATTCAGCGTTCGACTGCCAAGCTGAACAACGAAAAGTTCCTTGCCAACGCGCCTGCTGAAATAGTTGAAAAAGAACGTGAGCGGCTATTAGACTGTCAGAAAACACTGGTTGAACTTGATATGAGATGCAGTAAATTGAAGGCATATGCGGCATAGCGAAAATTAGTATTTAGCAAATCTTCAATCGCCGTAACCAGCCCAACCAACCATTAGTGTTGGTACACTCTGTCAATTCCTAAACTGATAACGACAGGGCTCGCTTCTCAATAGACAATAAAATTTGGTTTGAATTTCTGATTTCAGATTGTTATTTAAAATTTGCAACCTCCTACATCCTCATGTTGTTTTCCCTTGGCTGGATTCAGTCAAGTAAATATCGTAGCGAACCAATTTACCCGGCAGACTCATAGACAATCTATCAGAGAACATCCTTTCAGAGTAGATGGGACGTTTGATGACCACTCTACGTCGACAAGATTGAAGCGCAATCTCCAGCAACTCTTCCGTATCTAGGTCATCTCCCGCTATCTCTCGCAATACTTCAAGGGATCTGGCCACTTTAACAGATTGCTTGCGACCCGATGGATACATTGGATCCAAATAGATCGTATCGGGCGAATAGTCAAGTAGTGGGAGTATGGATTTTGCGTCTCCATAACGATGGAGAATGCTCAAGTGGTCAGCATTAGATGCAAGTCTTAGTAAACCATCTTCCAGTAAAGCAGACATCACTGGCGAACGCTCAATCATCAATACTTTGAAACCCATTCTCGCTAGCAAGATCGCATCATTGCCCAATCCGCCAGTAGCATCAACTACAGACTTCGCTTTGCGTCCGATTGCACGCCCAAACAGGTTTCTCTTGGTTAACCAGTTTACCTGATTGATAGTCACTGAAATAGGACGGAATTTTCGATTTTGCAAATCCAACAACTTTAAGCCATCGCTTTGGTACTCCAAGCCGAATTTTGATTGACATTCTCCAAATTCAGAAACTGTTGGAAAGCAGTACCGGTCAGCAATTTGCTGACACTGAGTATCAAATTGTCGGGAAACGCGCAAACACACAAGCGAGTCAACCTGACTCGACGTCGACTGTGTGCAGCTATTTTTTTGAGTCAACATGACGGGACAATCTACATTTTGATTTCTTGAGTACCTGCTTTAGGTATGTAAGTCTGTTTGGCAGGCTACAGCACATTCACATCCAACTATCATGTTCTTATAATGAAGCACAACAAAGAAAATATTTTATCAACGGTGAAATCATCAGAACGGTAGGTCAATATTATGGGATTTCTTGCAGGTAAAAGAGCGCTAATTACAGGAATAGCCAGCGAACGTTCGATTGCATGGGGAATCGCGCGTGCAATGGCTGGCCAGGGTGCAGAGCTGGCATTGACTTATCAAAATGAAAAGCTTCAGCCTCGAGTAGAGAAATTTGCCCAAAAACTCAATGCCAGTTTCGTCGCGCCTTGTGATGTTTCAACAGACTCCGAAATTGAAGTTCTGCTAGATACAGTTCAAAATCATTGGAACTCTATTGACATCGTTGTACACTCCATAGCTTTCGCACCGCGTGAACAGTTGGAGGGATTGTATCTAGACGCAGTGAGTCGCGAAGGGTTTCTTATGGCTCATGACATAAGCTCATATAGCTTCTCAGCCCTTGCTCGTGGCTTTGCTCCTCTCCTGAAAGAACGAAATGGAGCACTGCTGACACTAACTTATATCGGTGCCATGCGCTCCATGCCGGGTTACAATGTTATGGGACTGGCCAAAGCCAGTCTTGAAGCCAATGTCCGCTACTGTGCCCAATCATTGGGAGCCGATGGAATCCGAGTCAATGCAATTTCAGCTGGCCCAATTCGCACCTTGGCAGCCTCGGGAATTCGCGGCATGAAAACCATGATGGATTACTACGAAAAGATTTCCCCGCTCGGTCGCGGTGTTACGATCGAGGAAGTTGGCAATGCAGCAGCCTTTCTCTGTTCTGACCTTGCCTCTGGAATAACCGGTGAAATACTCTATGTAGATGGCGGATTCAATTCTGTTGGATTCAGCCAAGCTATGCTATAGCCACTACAGCAACTCGTCATTTATGTCGATTTTTATCCCATCTCTCAGCTGGGTCACATGAGTTTCAAATAGACCTACGCCAAACCTCTGATGGACAGCATTTTCAATCCCCTGGCGTTCGTCTTCACTAGCCGAAGCAGTATCACCACTGACAACATCTGTTAAACGAAATATCATATACTGGCCATCGCCAACTGGACTCCCTCCATACACTACTTTTTCGGGACTTGGTTTCTCCGCCGAATAGACAATCTTCGCAATATCAAATGACAAAGGATCGGTAGATTCTTTATCACTCGATGGAATATCTGTCACAGAAAGCCCGTTTTCCGACAAGACTTGGTTCCAATCACCTCCGTCCTTCAGTTCTTTGATCAGTTCCTCTGCGAAACCCTGTGCTTTTGCAGTGCTCTTCAAAGCCAATAGTTTCTCGGTAATTTCCGCTTTTACCTCGGCAAGTTCAAGTTGCTCCGCCGTCTGAAATTGGTTTTTGCGCAATACAACCAGATGACCATCGTCAATTTGGATCACGTCACTGTTGAACTCTTGTTGCAGTACCTCATTACTGAAGGCAGCTGCACGGACCGATGGATTTTCAGCAATCCCTGTCCCTTCTGTTCTTGTAAACCACTCTGAGACCTCCAAATTCAGTCCCAGTGCATCTGCAGCAGAGTCAAGGCTGTCGGGCTGCTCATAAGCGATATTGCGTAACTCTTCGGAAGTCTCGAACATCTCGAGTTCTGCTCGTTCTCTTTTAACCTGCTCAACAAGTTCATCGCGTACTTCTTCGAAGTCTTTGACTGTCTCAGCCTCTATTTCGTTGACCTGAATGATGTGAATGCCAAAATTTGTTTTAACCGGTTCACTTGTCTCCCCTGCCTTCAGTGAAAAAGCAATCGCTTCAAATTCCGGCACTGTCGCTCCTCTGCCGATCCAACCAATACTACCTTCATTTTCTGCTGAACCAACATCAGTAGAATACTCTGCGGCCAAAGCCCCAAAATCTTCTCCAGCTCTCAAACGCTCTATCAATCGCGATGCTAATTCATTTGCTCCTGCATCTTCATCGCCTTCTGTTTTCAATAGTATGTGGCTGACACTCCTTTGTTCCGTCTGAAGATATCGCTCAGTATCAGCGTTGTACTGATCTCGAAGCGTCTCTTCATCTGGGGTTAAATTTTTGGCAAAATCCGAGAGCAGCAGTTCAATGTACTGGACTTTCACTCTCCCTTCTTCTTTGTACTGATCTTTGTCTCGATCGTACGATGCCCGAAGTTCTTCCTCACTCACTACTGATTCGGACAAGAATCTGGAGGGTTCAATCACCGAATACTCGCCAATTCTCTTTTGATTCAACACATTTAAAATGTCATCGACTGCATTATCCATGGGTAGCACAGACTCGATAAAACCTGTCTGTATCTGCTGTACAGCAGCACTGTTTCGCTGGATTTCTTCGAACTGAGATGGAGAGTAGCCAGAGAACTGTAAAACTCGTTCATATTGATCTCGACTGAATTTTCCATCTTCAGTCTGAAAGCCAGGGCTGGAAAGAATCGCCTCAACGAGTTGCTCATCACTAATGCGAAATCCTTGATCATGAGCATACCGGTAAAGCAGGATTTCATTGGCGAGTCGATTCACTACCTGTCGACCTAATATATTGCCGGATAGAAAATCGGCGCTGATATTTTGACCATATTGCTGGCGCACTCGTTCCCTTTCGTTGTACAAAGCTCGCTGATAGGTCTGATAGCCTATCTCCTCCCCATCAAATTCAGCGACATTCACATTCGTACCGCCGCTGAAATAGGAATTGACGCCCCATAGTGCAAATGGAATAGTGATCAGAATGACAATTGCCCAGGCAATCCAGCCTGTGGCACGTTCTCGAATACTTGTTAACATGATTTTTTGGAAAGTAGCAACTGTCTCACGTACTGCAGTTCGCGCTGTGTGCCTAGTGCCACGCGTGAACTGCAGAGTAGTGAAAGATTGGCGGAGCGGACGGGACTTGAACCCGCGACCCCCGGCTTGACAGGCCGGAATTCTATACCAACTGAACTACCGCTCCACGACGGTTGGTGGGTGCTGCGGGGCTCGAACCTGCGACCTTCGCCTTGTAAGGGCGATGCTCTCCCAACTGAGCTAAGCACCCTAGAGAATACTAGTTTACAGCCTCCTTCAGAGCTTTGCCAGGTTTAAACCTGACAACCGTCGCAGCGGGAATGGCAACCTCAGACCCATCTCTCGGGTTTCTACCCGTCCTAGCCTTTCTCATTGAGGTTGAAAAGGTACCAAATCCTATGATGGTGACTGAATCCTGTCCTTGTAAACTTGTTTTAATTTGGTTAAAAACAGAATCTATCGCTCGACCTGCATCTGCCTTAGACAAATTCGTTTGCTCAGCTACATTACTGATTAGTTCAGCTTTATTCACTAGTATTCTCCTTCCTTTTAAAATGGTGCCATTGTGTTGAGTAACGGCAGTTTTTAGGCTTATCGCACTTAGATATAGGGTAAAGACAAATTTATAGCATTCACTATATCAGTGTCAATAAAGTAACAGTCGAAATTTCCAGATATTCTCAAATTCGACTGCTAGCCGGGCCTAGTGTTTTACAACACTAACACCGTCTTCGGGTGGATCATCCGCATCTAGACCAAGGCCGAGATTAGGTGAATCCATCACAACGTCTGATTCCGGTGGTGATTCTAGAGCAAGATTCACGATCTCGTCTATCCAACGTACCGGCACTATATTCAAATCGTCCTTAATCTTGGTTGACAATTCAGCAATATCTTTCTCATTTTCATGTGGGATCAGAACTGTCGATATCCCGCCTCGATGAGCAGCTAGAAGCTTTTCTTTTAGTCCGCCAATCGGCAGTATCTCTCCACGAAGCGTGATTTCACCCGTCATTGCAACATCCGCTCGTACAGGAATTCGTGTGAGAGAAGAAATTATAGCAACGGACATTGCAACACCGGCACTGGGACCATCTTTCGGAGTGGCGCCTTCCGGGACATGAACGTGTATATCCGAGCGTTGATAAAAGTTGGGTTTAATGCCGTAATGGACTGACCGGGAGCGGACAACACTTACAGCCGCCTTAATCGATTCCTGCATTACGTCACCAAGTTTACCCGTATAGACGTGTCTGCCCTTGCCGGGAACAATAATGGCTTCAATACTCAGCAAATCTCCCCCGGTCTGAGTCCAGGCCAGGCCAGTCACCTGTCCTATTTGATTCACCTTGTCTGCACGACCAAATCGATATTGGCGAATCCCAAGAAACTTCTCCAGATTTCTTGGCGTAATTCGCACCGCTTTCGTCTTCCTTTCATTCTGTACAAATTGCCGGGTAACTTTACGACAGATTTTCGACAACTCGCGCTCCAGCCCACGCACACCTGCTTCGCGAGTGTAATATCGAATGATATTCCGCAATACATTTTCTGAAATTGATATCTCGTTGGGCTTGAGACCATTGTTTTTCAACTGTTTTGGAATCAGATACTGTTGCGCAATTCGAACCTTTTCCTCTTCCGTATAACCAGAGATCCGTATCACCTCCATTCGATCTAACAAAGGCGGAGGGATGTTCAGCGTGTTTGCTGTTGCGATGAACATCACTTCCGAAAGATCGTATTCCACTTCCAGATAATGGTCACCAAATGTGTGATTCTGTTCCGGATCAAGAACTTCCAGCAACGCAGACGACGGATCGCCTCTGAAATCCATTGACATCTTATCAACTTCATCCAGCATGAATAGAGGATTTTTACGCTTGACTTTTGCAATATTCTGAATGAATTTGCCAGGCAAAGACCCGATGTAGGTCCTTCGATGTCCACGAATCTCCGCCTCATCGCGAACACCGCCGAGCGACATCCTTAAAAATTTTCTGTTGGTTGCTCGCGCAACCGATTGGCCAAGTGAGGTTTTTCCCACCCCCGGCGGTCCGACTAGACACAGAATCGGTCCCTTGTTTTTTCGAACTCTCTGCTGCACCGCCAAGTATTCAAGAATGCGCTCTTTGACCTTTTCCAAACCATAGTGATCCTCATCCAGAATTTTCTCTGCGGCATTGAGATTCTTGTGAATTCTCGTCCTTTTCTTCCACGGAACTGCAACAAGCCATTCAATGTAATTTCTCACCACAGTTGCTTCTGCAGACATGGGGGACATCATCTTGAGTTTCTTGAGTTCTGAAGTTGCCTTGTCCTGGGCTTCTTTTGTCATTCCCGACTCGGCAATTTTTTCCGCCAGTTCGTCTACTTCACTCTTGGATTCTTCGGGGTTCCCCAATTCTCGATGAATAGCTTTCAGCTGTTCATTGAGGTAGTACTCTCGCTGGCTCTTCTCCATCTGTTTCTTTACACGCCCTCGAATATTACGTTCGATCTGAAACAACTCCACATCCGACGCCATGACGGACATCACCTGCTCCAAGCGTTCCTGTTCATCGGAAATCTCCAGAATCGCCTGTCTTTCGGCAACACTCTGGCTCACCAGATGTGCTGCTACGATATCAACTAACTGTCCTGCAGACTCGATCTCTCTCAATTTTGGCACGATGTCGGCAGGAATCTTTTGACTTGTCTTTACATACTGTTCAAACTGCGTCAACAAAGAATCCATCAATGAATCTGCCAGTGCCTGATTCAGCGGCGTGCTGGGAAGCGGTGTAGTATGTGCCTGTAAGGATCCATCCCCAGTTTCAAAAATTTCCAATTCGGCTCTCCACAGTCCCTCGGCAACCACCTTCTTTGTGTCATCGCCTAATACAACAGTCTGTACGACTTCAGCGACGGTACCTACTTTATATAAATCTCCATCTTCGGGTTCCTCGATAGACGGATCTCTTTGCGCTACCAATACGACCAGCGACGAGTCAACATCGATTAACTGCAGCGCTCTTTTTGAATTTTCACGTCCGACAAACAACGGAACGACAAAATGAGGAAACACCACGACATCCCTCAACGGGAGCAGCGGTAGAGTCAGAGATTCCGGGACAATGTTGTCTTTATCTTTGGCCATACAATTCTCGATTTTTGATTCTTATATTCAATCTACTATTCATAGCATCGTTCTACAACAGGAACTTCAATTCCCCGAAGTTGTTATAACCGATTTAGGAAACTTGTCGAGTTTCGTCCTCTTCGTAAATGTAATAGGGAAGTTTTCCTTCGTTAATCACTTCTGCATCCACCACAACTTTCTTCACTCCTGGCAGCGACGGCAGTTCGTACATGGTCTCAAGCAGTGCGTTTTCAAGAATGGACCGCAATCCGCGTGCACCCGTTTTTCTTTCCATCGCCCTGCGCGCCACAGCCTTGAGAGCATCTGTACGAATCTCCAGATCGGCATCTTCCAGACTGAAAAGCTTCTTATACTGTTTCAGCAAGGCGTTACGAGGCTCTACCAAAATCTTGATCAGTGCTTCTTCATCAAGTTCTTCAAGGGTAGCTATCACCGGCAAACGTCCTACGAACTCGGGGATCAAGCCAAACTTGATCAGATCTTCGGGTTCGACCTGTCGCAAGGTATCCGCAAGGTTTTCTTCGTTTGCTCCGACGATGTCAGCACCGAATCCGATACCGCTTTTCTCGGTTCTCGACCGAATCACTCTTTCAAGGCCGGTAAACGCCCCGCCACAGATGAAGAGAACATTGCGCGTGTCCACCTGCAGGAATTCCTGCTGCGGATGCTTGCGCCCGCCCTGCGGAGGAACAGAGGCAACAGTTCCTTCAATCAACTTCAAAAGCGCCTGCTGAACACCTTCCCCCGATACATCCCGGGTAATGGAGGGATTGTCGGATTTACGAGAAATTTTATCGATCTCGTCAATGTAGACAATGCCGACCTGTGCCTTCTCAATGTCATAGTCGCACTTTTGCAGAAGCTTTTGAATGATGTTTTCAACATCCTCTCCAACATAACCCGCTTCTGTCAAAGTGGTGGCATCCGCTAGTGTGAACGGTACGTTCAATTCGCGAGCGAGAGTTTCAGCAAGCAGAGTTTTTCCTGAGCCCGTTGGCCCAACCAGTAAGATGTTGCTCTTCGCAATATCAACATCATTGACCATGTCATCGTTTTCGATACGCTTGTAGTGATTGTAGACCGCAACGGAAAAAACCTTTTTAGCGGCGGTTTGTCCAATGACATATTCATCCAGTATTGCGCAGATTTCACTGGGCGCAGGAAACCTGTTCTTGCCGTTTTCCTTTTGTGCTTCTTCAGATGCTGTTTCGCTGCGAATGATGTCGTTGCACAGTTCCACACACTCATCGCATACAAATACCGAAGGGCCAGCGATTAGTTTCTTGACTTGGTGCTGACTTTTCCCACAAAATGAGCAATGCAGTCCGCGCTCTTGCTTTCCACCTCTTCTGTTAGACATAACTAGATTTCCTCCAATCTGTCATTCCTTTTGGAATCATGGTGTTCTCCTGCAACGTCACTTACGATTTTCAATTATTGAATCAATAATTCCGTAGCGCAACGCTTCTTCACTTTCCATGAATTTATCCCGATCCGTGTCTCGATTGATCGTTTTTAAGGTCTTCCCTGTATGCTTAACCATAATTTTGTTCAGTCGTTCTCGCAAGCGCAATATTTCCTTCGCTTGAATATCAATATCCGATGCCTGTCCCTGAAAACCTCCCATTGGCTGATGGATCATGATTCGAGCATGTGGAAGAGCGTAACGTTTCCCTTTTGCACCCCCAGCAAGCACTAGCGCTCCCATGCTGGCGGCCTGTCCGACACAAACCGTACTAACGTCCGGTTTCACGAACTGAATTGTGTCATAAATCGCCAGACCTGCGTTCACGACTCCACCAGGGCTATTTACATACAAATGAATGTCTTTATCGGCACTCTCTGACTCAAGATACAACAACTGCGCAACAACCAGATTGGCCATGTGGTCTTCAATCGAGCCAACGATGAATATCACTCGCTCTTTCAGCATTCTGGAGTAGATGTCATAGGCACGCTCGCCACGACCGGTAGTTTCCACGACCATCGGTACCAAGGTTGAGGTCTCTACCCTCGAAGGCGATTGGTAATTTGCTACCATATTTGTGCGTTCCTCTTTCAGATTCAAGCGGATTTTTCCATGGGATTTTCGGATGCATCCACAATCCTACTAGATTCCGATTCTTTTTCTAGATCATCGGCTTCACCGCTTGTTTTTAAATGGTGCTCCAGAATGTCAAAATCCTTGCGCCATCTGGCGAATTCCTGGTAACTCATGGCTACCTCTTCGCACTGCGTCTCGTTGAATAAATCATAAACCAGACCATCGTAAAGTTCTTGTTCACGCATTGATGTCGAGTACTCAATCAAATAGTTATACATGCTATTGTATTGATTCTGATCCCCTACCGGATTCTCTTTCAGGTAATTCTCAGCAAATTCGTGCACTCCTCGCTCGTCTATCTCTAACTCTCGCTCTTTCCTGAGCTTGCCCACGATGATTCTGAGCTGAACATTTACCAGTGCCAGCAATATTTTCGACTGCACCTCAGGAGTACTCATATCATTCGACATTATCTCTCTGGCTTGTTCTTCGCTAATACCTCCGCTCACAAGTTGTTGGAATACACCGTCCAAAACAAGAGATTGCGGTGGTTCAAACTGATTGCGATGCAATAGCAACCGTGTAGTCTGTTGGTCTTTCGATTCTTTCAGCATCTGCTCGATTCGTTCTTCCACAGCGCTTCTCGCTTTGTCGCGAATATTTTCATCTTCAATACTTTCTACTTTGAGGGTATCAAGAAATTCCGGAGCTAACCTATCTGGTACAGATTCTTCCACGGAATGAATCGCGATGTAGTAGGTAATTTTTTGTTCCGGTAACTGTATCTCATCTGTAGATGGTTCATCACCCTCCGATTCAGCTGCTATTGATTCAGACTTCCGAATGTGCACTGCAGTGACTCGATCACCCGCAGATTTCCCCACACATTCCTCATTGACTACGTCCGCAAGGCCTTCTGCGCCTAACTGAATATGAGCGTTTTTATACGATTTATTTTTCTTTGTGAGATGTTCAACAATCTCAAGGTCGATCAGCAGTCTGTCATTTAACTGAGCCGGCCTTTCTACTGGTTCCCACAACTTATACCGATCTTTCCAATCTTCAATTTCCCAATCTATGTCTTCTTCGGTGGCGGTCACCACCGGCCAAATGGTGTGACAGTCTGAAATGTCCTTTACAGTGAATTCAGGCAAAATTTCATATTGAATTGATACTTCATAGTTTTTCGTTTCTTCATCAATCGAGTAGTTCTCAAGTACAGGTCTTCCCACTACCTGTGACTCATTGTTGGACAATGCAGATTTGACTTGCTCGCTTGCCAGTTCCAAAATTGATTCGTTACGAATATCTTCGCCGAATCGTTTTTCGACAATCTTGCGCGGAACTTTGCCTTTGCGAAATCCTGCCACGGAAACTGACTTCGATAGTTCATGAACGCGCCTATCGAATTCAGCGCCAACTTTGGAGGCTGCAAGAATAAACTTAATTCTGCGAGTTGCAGAATTAACTTCTTCAACAGTAACTTCCATTCACATCCAACCAACTTTGGTGCGAAAGGGGAGACTCGAACTCCCACGGGTTGCCCCACTGGCACCTAAAACCAGCGCGTCTTCCAATTCCGCCACTTTCGCGTCGGCAATCTGATTCGACAATTTAATATTCACTTCAGGGAACTATGGAATAAAAACAGCAGATTAAAAAATAAAACACTTCGCGTCAAACGTTTCATACGAATGTAAAATTATACACATCCTAATAACAACCGCAGCACAACCGCTCCCTGAGAACAGACAATATAATGACAATAAATCAATATTCAACGCTCACTTTTGACTGCTATGGCACACTGATCGATTGGGAATCCGGTATCTACGATGCATTGCTCCCTCTGACCCAGCAGGTGAGCCCACTGCCTGATCGCACGCAAGTACTGCAGGTATTTGCCGAAGTCGAGTCCGGGGTGCAGTTCGAATTTCCAGACTTGCCCTACCCAAAAATTCTAGTCAAAGTTCATGTGCAGCTTGCAAAAAGCTTCGATATTTCCGCTACAGTTGAATCTCACGAAACATTTGGCCGATCTGTCGCCAATTGGCCAGCATTTCCAGATTCTGCAGAATCATTGCAGTATCTCAAGAAATACTTCAAATTGGTTATCCTGTCCAATGTGGACCGAACTGGCTTTTCATATAGCAGTCGACATCTAGGGGTTGATTTCGATGCTGTCTATACCGCTCAGGACATTGGTTCGTACAAACCTTCGCCGACGAATTTCATCTACATGTTAGAGCAACTCGAATCCCTCGGCATACCGAAGGACGAGATTCTACATACAGCGCAAAGCCTCTATCACGACATGGTTCCGGCAACAGAGATTGGACTGGCGACATGCTGGATCGATCGACGAGCTGGTCAGGAGGGTGCCGGAGCGACGCCATCCGTCAATGTAAACGTTGTAACTGATTACCGCTTTGAGTCTCTGACTGACATGGTTGCCGCACACAAGGTGGAAATAAGCGTTGGTTAGCTGGCTGCGAATTAACTGAACGGAATTCTATGTAATTCTGACCACTTGAGAAGGCTTTAGAAAAAATGAGCGCAGCTAAGACATCAGAAGCACAAGCACGCGTCATTATTGACGAGCGCTTAAAAGAACAAGGTTGGAAGCCTGCGGACTACAACTCAGTTCAAATGGAGTTTCCTCTACCAGATGGAAGTTTTTCTGACTACATGCTCAAAGATAGGAATGGACGCCCTATTGCAGCGCTAGAAGCGAAGAGGAGTTCAAATAACGCAGCAGAGGGGCAAGTACAAGGCAAACACTACGCTGAACAAGCTGGCATACCGTTTGCGTTTATGTCGAACGGTGAGGAGATTCGCTTTTGGGACATTGAGTACCAAGCACACCCTCGCCCTGTCGCATCTTTCTTCACCCAAGAAGATATAGAACGCCGTATCGCATCACGTAAATTCAGAAAAGAACTTGATGATGTCGAGATTGATAAACGAATTGTAGAGCGTGACTACCAACTTGATTGCATCAATACGCTTTGTGAAACGATTAATCAGGGTAAGCGTAAGTTGTTGGTTGAGATGGCAACCGGAACCGGTAAGACTCGAATGGCGGCAGCACTCATTAAACGAATGTTTGAGGCACAACAAATTAGTCGAGTGTTGTTTGTTGTAGATAGGATTACTCTTGCCAAGCAGGCAGAAGATGCTTTTACAGAACATCTAACTGATTTGTCGTGCTACATCTTAAAAAGAAATAACTATAAAACCGAAAGACAAATAACGATAGCTACCCTTCAAACTATTATTGGTAGCTATGATGCACTATCCGCTGGATATTTTGATTTGATTATTATTGATGAATGCCATCGCTCAATTTACGGTGAATACAGAAGAACGCTGGACTACTTTGATGGCATCAAGATTGGGTTGACGGCTACTCCGTGTATTGCAAGTGAAGAGACGTTATCGAAGTTAGTTAAAGATGACAGCGCCTTTGTGCGAGACACCCTGCGATTCTTTGAGGTAGCAGAACCCACTTTCCGATACCCTATTAAAGAAGCTATAGCAGATGGCTGGCTAGTGCCTTATTACATTTACAGAGCCAAAACGTTCAGCATCATGGATGAGGAAGGCTTTGAAGTCCATCGGACTGATATTGATTGGGATGCATTACCACAAGACGAGAGATATGAATTGGAGGAAGTTTTTGGCAGTAAAGACTCCATTACTATCGAACCCAACGCTCTAGAAAGGCGATTTACGATTCCACAGCGCAATCGAGAAATCGTCAATGACTTTCGTAAGGCAATTGATGAGGGTGTTGTAGATAAGGCACCTAATGTGCCACAACCGCGCTTAGGTAAATCCATAGTCTTTGCTGTTACAAAACGGCACGCGGAGACACTAGCACGATTGTTTGATGATGCATTCGCAGACTTAAAGCCTACAGTTGCAACAAGGATTGCCGACTATGTTGTTAGCGATATGACGTTTATGGGTGATAACGACGCCTCGACACTCATCAAGCAGTTCAAGGATGAAGAATATCCAAAAATTCTATGTTCGGTTGGAATGTTGGATACAGGATTCGATGCTCCGGAAGTAGAAAACTTAGTATTGGCGCGCTACACGCACTCATCTATCTTGTATCAGCAAATGCGTGGAAGAGGCTCACGTTTGGCTAGCTGGATGGGTAAGCAATGTTTTTGGATGTTTGACTATGTAGGTGTAACAGAGGGGGATGATGGTGAAGGGGGAGAAGGTGGTTTCGTCACAATCAAACCTCCAAAGCCACCTGGCAAATCACGCAAGTTGCTCACCGTTGATGTGGACGACTGGATTGAACCTGGTTCGCGGATGGTGTTTGAGTTAGATCATGACGGAAACATTGTGCGTCCCGAGGAAGTTGTTGCCAAAGCAGAAAAAAGAGGGGTAAGGTTTAACGGCTGGTTCAACGGTTGGTTAACAGAAAATGATGGTGCGGGCTATGAGAAGACAAGATGGTTGAAGATGATTGGTTCCCAGATTAAAGCAAATGCTGAAACAAATGAGATGTTCGAGTTATCCGATTTTGTGACAGCACCATTTAACAGTATTGGAGGCATTAGTAAGGCGAATGAACTATTTGGCGACAAGTCACAATTAGAGCAGTTAGTTGGACAAATCAACACCGCAGTATTTGAAGAACGAGTTTAGCATTAAGGAAACTCTACATGCCATTCACTGCAGAAATGAGGTTGAAGATAGACAAGATAAGAGATTATCTGTATGGAGGTGGTTATCCCAACCCATTGGCAAATGCTGAACAACTGTCGTTCTTATTTTTCTTCAACATGATGGAAGGATTGGATAGAGACAATAAATTACTTGACTCGAAATATACGAGCATATTTGAGGGAAAATCGACAGCAAAGAATCCAAATAATGCAGACAAAAGTGGAAAAATAGATAAAGAGAAGTTTCGTTGGAGTTCCTGGGCAGTTGGAATGACTGGAGAGGCACTAGTGAGCTTTGTAAGAGAAGAAGTATTTCCGTTCTATGCAGAGATTACATTCGAAACTGCTAACGATTTTTTGCGAGACGCCAGACTTGTTATTGACGAACCAGTTGTACTGAAACAAGTATTGACTTTGATTGATCAATTGCAATTGGATGCAGCAGACAGCGATACAAAAGGCGACTTGTTTGAACACATCCTAGGACAGATTAAACAAGCAGGTGAATTGGGACAATTTAGAACGCCTCGTCATATCATTAGAATAATAGTAGAAATGGTGAATCCACAAATTGGCGAAACCATTTATGACGCTGCTGCAGGTACAGCAGGATTCTTAGTTGCTGCTTACAACCACATTCGATTACAACACTCATCAAACTATGGTATTGAAGAAGTAGAAGTCGATGGAAAGACTACAAAAAGGGGAGTAGGAGATAAGCTGAGCAAGAAGGAACACGGAGTACTTCGCACACAGACTTTCTATGGTAACGATGTTGACGGGACAATGGTTCACTTGGCAACGATGAACCTAATGTTGCGCGGACTGCCAGATGTGCGAATATTGAAGCGTAATGCATTGACACAAACAATGGATAGAGATAAGCGCACCGAATTTGATTTACCTTTAGATGGCTATGATGTGATACTTGCGAATCCACCATTTAGCGGGAAACTAGACAAAGACCGAATTGTTGATGATGTGAAGGTAGGTACTGCAACGAATACAGAGTTGCTGTTTGTTAAATATATGTTGCGCTCTCTAAAGCAGATCGGCAAATGTGGTGTCATAGTACCAGAAGGCGTATTGTTTGGTAGCACAAGAGGACATAAAGAATTACGGCGGCAATTGTTGGAGAACAATACAGTACACGCAGTTATGTCTTTGCCAGGTGGTATATTCCAACCCTACAGCGGCGTTAAGACTTCTGTGCTGTTCTTTAGCAAAGGCGGTGAGACTAAGCAAGTGATGTTTCTACAGGTAGATGAAGATGGTTACAAACTCGACTCACAACACGACAAAGCAATTGATGCAGATGATTTACCTGCTGCTAGAGATGCTTACAGAGATAAAGATAAATGTCTAAAGCAGTGGAACAATCGTGACAAAGATAAAGAATGGGAAAGCAAATGGTGGTTTGCTGACAGAGATGAGATTGTTCATGACGACTACAATTTATCAGCATCGCGCTATCGTCCAATACATCACGCAGACATCAAGTATGAGGACCCAATAGAGTTGATTAATGAAATGCTTGTACTAGAGAAGAAGATTCAGAAAGAGTTGGAAGCGTTACTAGAGATGTTGATATAGACTACGTATGAGATACGCATTAAAAGATGTAGCAGATGTAGTAATGGGGCAGGCACCTCCAGGTACCAGTTATAACGAGAGCGGAGAAGGTGTCCCATTCCTACAAGGCTCTAAGGAGTTTGGCATTGAAACACCAATCTCAAATAAGTGGTGCAATGCGCCAAAGAAGTTCGCAGAGACAGGTGATATCTTATTTTCGGTCCGAGCTCCAGTTGGAGATGTAAATGTTGCCAATAAACGTTACTGCATCGGTAGAGGATTAGCGGCAATTCGATGTGATAAGAACAAGATACTCCGCCGTTATTTTCTTCACTCGTTGAAGATGTCGGTGTCTCGAATTCAACAAAGAGGACAAGGAACAACAGTTCAAGCAATAAATAAAAGCGAGCTTGAGGCACAAGAATTCAAAATACCAGCACGCGAAGAACAACTACGCATCGTAGAGATTCTTGACAGAGCAGAAAACATCATACGCTTAAGACAACTATCGATAGAGGCAACACAACGAATAGCATCAGCGCTGTTTTATGAGATGTTTGGAAATCCGATTAGGAATGAGAAAGGATGGGAGGCGAAAAAAATAGGTGAAACATGCGAGCAAGACAGGATTACATATAACAGTGAGCGAGACGGACAGCTAACATTTTTAGGATTAGAACACATCACGAAGAATACAGGAGATATAGTGGAGTTGAGTGAGGAAGAAGTGAGAGGAAAAGCGACAACATTTGTTTTTAATGATACTCACGTTCTTTACGGAAAACTTCGCCCTTACCTAAATAAGGTAGTAATGCCAACTTTTAGAGGGCGTTGTACTACAGAACTAATACCGTACCTTCCAAAGCCAAATATAGGACGATGCTACCTAACCTATCTACTTCGAAGCGAAACTATTGTCAACGCTATCGTTTCGAATTCAACTGGTACACGCATGCCACGTGCAAACCTCAACTACCTAGAAAGAATTAAGGTAGGTGTCCCTCCATACGAGATTCATAAAATTTTTGAAGATAAGCTCGCTTCCATGAATGAATTCCTCAAGCGACAACAAACTTCACAAGAGACAAGTCACAAACTTTATTCGGCGTTAAGAGCGCAACTGCTCGTAGCGTAAAGTAGTTCAGACTATCATCAACTTTGCCGTTTTTTCAACTATCTGTCGTTCACATCAATGTATCGAATCTTCGAATTCAAATGATGATGCCTGACAAATGCGTAAACAACACGCACATTAGCCCATCTTTACTATTTTCACGATTTTCGCCCATATTTCCAGAAATTGTTTGGCCACTTCTCGGAGAATAGTCGAATCAGGTATGAACTGGTTTGGGAGTTATGAATTCGAAGAATCAAATAGTGTATTGGACAGACTCCACAACAATCTACTCAGCATTTTATGGTCAGGCCACTTGAATCCTAGTATCCGCAATATCAAGAATCGTTTGAAAAGTTGCAAAAACATTGATTTGTAAATGTACTCCAGTGAGCTAAAGGGAAATTGCTGGACCGAGAAGGAAATAAAGAATGCGAATCCTGAAGAAGAATGGCAAGTTGGAGCAAAATATTGACTACGCTTATGTATAACCTTAGCCTTCGAGATATATGCAAATCTGGATGCAGGTAAAAAACATCAATTTTGAATAGAAATCACCATCTCGCCGCACAAACAGTATTCCAGTCAATTTTTCACAAATTCAAATTAATTACACGAAATTTTCAACATGTTTGACCCAATTATTACATCGGTATTGTCTTCCAGTTTAATCTCCTTCGTAAAGAATTCATTGAGCATCGCATCGCGTCTGCGTGATGAGCAAAAGGCAGGTAAGAATCCTGTCGTTCCTGACTTGTTGGAAATTAATCTAGACGAGACGTTAGATCGGATAAAAGGAGGAAACATTGATGATTCTTGGTGGCGAATTACTTTGGATAAAGTTAACCACAAATACATTACGCCGGAATTTCTACAGAAACCTGCACTTCAGGAATGGTTAAACAACAAATCTGTTGCACGTGACCTGAAAACGTTAGCCAAGAGTGCATTGTTGAACGAAATTGACGATGCCGAACAAGTTCGAGCACGACTTACCCAATCCTATTCAGAACAAACGGGCGAAGCATTTCAGTTTGCAGATAATCCGATTAATACGACACTAGCTGTTCTAGTCTCAGGATACATCGCTTCGATTCCTCCAAATCAACGTCCAACAATTGGCTTGATTCAAGAGATTTCTGCTCAAATGCACGAGCGTTTTGATCGCTTGGAAGACTTTGGTCTAGGACTTACCCATGACAATTCTACCAAGAAAGCCCATACCCGCCAAGCAGAGTTTGAGTTGTCTCAATTAATCGCTGTCAGGATTTTTGTCCCTGATGAATCGAGAAGAAAAGTTCAGATGTTGCATACTCGTTTAACTATAGGGGATCTCGTAGCCGCTGATGATTGTACCAAAGCTAATGTCATCTACTGGTGTACGAGGCTATTTGCAGTTGATTCGGAAACACTTTCTGATGCCATGCGATTTCGAGACGAATTGCGTCAGCTAGACCCCAAAGTAGACTTGACGATAGTGGATGCTCTAATTGCACATACCGAAGATAATATTGACGCTGCACTTCGTATTTTACGTGATGTCGATAGCTCCGATCATAGATCGGTTTTCTTCAATATACTGGCTCATTCGAAAGGAGGCAGTGAAGCACTGGAATGGTATTGCCAAAACAACGAATCTGATGATCCAAAATTCTTTACCACTGTTGGTTGGAAAGATTGGGCGGTATCGATGTGTCGACTCGGGAAATGGTCCGAAGCCACTCAAAGATTGGTTGATCTTGAGTCAATGGGGTACGAAACCCCACTGCTTGCATTGATTGAGGGAATTATCAATGCTGCAATGTTGCTACCTGATGAATTTCGCGAGATCACTCTGAATGGCGTACCGTTATATGTAGGCGTTTCTCCTAAGCATGGAGAAGAGGCGGAGCATTATCATTCCAGAGCTACAACTTGTTTGAATTTTGTCCAGCAGAATATTCAAACCATCGCTGATCAGAATTTTAAGGAGCACATCGCTGATTGGCAACTCTGGCTCCGGTTGATGAGTCCCAGGGTTGCAGATGTTGATTCGGTCCGAGAAGAAATTCATCAAGAACTGGAAAGCGACTCACCAGCAATTAAGCTCATTCCTTTCGCATTCGCATTTGATATATCTTTCAATATTGAGCCTATGGCACAGTATTTGAACAAGCGAAAACAATGGGGAGGGCTTACCAATGAAGAACTTTATGCAGAATGCATTATCTATCAGCTATCTATGACCCCACGCGATCGTGTGACCTATTTGGACCGCCACCATTTACGATTGAAAGAAGTCATTCCACTGTCTTTCTTAATCCAACTTTGGGTCAAAGCATTAACTGAGGACAACCAAAACGAAAGAGCGCGCACACTTATAAATGATCAAGCAGATACTTTGGATAATGCACTATTAAATCGTTTGAATATATACATTGACCTTTGTGAAGGTGCAGATTCACGAACACAACTTGAGCAGATTTATCAGAGCACAGGGAGTCTTATCGATTTACGAAATCTAATCGCGTATTTACACGGCTTGGGTGATTCTGAGTCAATCAGACCTTTGGTTCTTGAGCAGTTTGACAAAGAGTCAAATATTGATAACGCGCTTAAAGTTGTTAATTGTTTCGGTGGTAGTCCCTTTTTTGATCATGCCGCAATTCTGAAATTTTTAGACGAGAATCAAGGAATAGTTAGTGAAAGCGATGATTTGAAGTCAATCAAAGCTCGCGCGTTGTTTTGGGCAGGAAAGTTTCGAGATTCGAAGGAAATTAACGACGAGCTGTTGAATCACAGAGAAAATGAGGAAGATTTAATTCTAAATGTCAAAATTGCTGTTAATTCAGGGAATTGGGAAACGATAGTTGAAACTACCGAGAATGTATGGGAAAACCGGAATAATTATAGCTCGAATTTTTTGATGTATTTGGCACAACTCGCGAGCCAAATCATTAAAGATGAAAATATAGCGCTGAAGTTGTCAAAATGTGCCGTGAAAAAAGCTCATGAAGACCCAATAGTGTTGACTGCTGCAATCGGACTGCATTTCCAACTTGGTCACGATGATGAAGTGGAACCTGATTGGCTCCAGCGCGCATGTGATCACTCTACTGTTGATGAAGGTCCTGCTTGGCGGTTCAGCTTACAGGATATTGTCACACGGCTAATTCCAGAACGTCGACAACTTTTGAACGACGTGGAACAAAAGTGGCTTAGTGGACAATTGCCGATTGGTTTCATGGCACATGTATTCAATGTACCGCTGGTACGTCTTCTCCGTCACGTTCCGAAACGCAATGAAACCGAAATTGATGGTCGGAATCGAGTCATTTTGCCGATCATTGCCGGAGGGAGAAATCGGGTTCAGATACAAGATAACTGGACTATAGGATTAGATGTAACTTCGATTATTGTGCTCTCATATCTGGGTCTGCTGGAAAAAGCAATTTCTGTTTTTAACCATGTGAAGTTGACTCATGATGTCATGGAGTTTCTGTTTCGGGAAAGTGCTACCGTTCGTTTCCATCAACCCTATCTCATTAAACAGGCCAAACAAGTGGTTAAATTGATCAATCATGGACAGATTGACAAATCTGAATCACTTGGTGTGCCACCCAAAGAAATCACGGACGAGGTGGGACATGAGCTAGCTGCGCTTCTACAAATGGCGCAACGCAACAATGGCAAAGTTGTATGTACGTTGCCAATCCATAAACCAGGGTCATTTACTGAACAGCAAGCGAACACTTCAGAATTCGATGACTTAATAATATCAACGGTGGATTTGTGTTCTTTATTGAAAGAATCAGGAAAAATTAATCAAGCTGACTATCGGAGTGCTCGCCTATATTTGGAGAGCCGAGGAGAAGAAAAGCGAGCTAATTTAACGAAATCAATTTTTGACTTTCCCATCTATGTTGATCGCGTCGCTTTTTTCTACTTGCAAGACGCAAAAATTTTACAACCAATCGCCGCTTTAGAGCAACTTGATCTCCGACTACATCCAGATGTTGTGATTGAAATGAATACACTTATTGAAGAGGAGGATGCTGGCGACGAGTTAACGAATATCATTAGAGACATTCGGTTGATACTGAGAAACGCAGTTGAGTTAGGTAAAGCATCTTTCCTGTCTCGTAGGGCTGATAATCACGAACAGTTGGAGAGTCACCGATTTTGGTTTTATGGAATTGAGTCTTTGTTGGAGAGTTCTTTCAAATGCGACGCAATATGCATTGATGACCGTTGCATCAATACACATTTTGTAACCGCTGAACCCGGTAGGAAATCAGTCCCAATTGTTTGCGTATTGGACGTGGTCCGCCACCTTCATTCGAAAGACTCAATTTCGATTAATGAGCAGTGGGAATTGCAGCACAAGCTCCGAAAAGGCGGTTACTGTTTTATTCCACTCGAATCGGGCGAGTTAATACATTGGCTCTTAACAGCAAATTCAACCGATAGTGAATTAACAGAGTGTGAGGAATTGCGAATACTTCGCCAAACGGTGTCTTTCATTAGTTCCTCTCACTTAGCGACTGAATTTGAAGTGCGAGCATTGGAGGAAATGATTACGCTCACTTGTGTGCAAACGATTTCCAAACTCTGGGAGGAAAGTAACCTAACCGGGGCAAGCGTGCGAATTCTGTCCGACTGGGTTTGGAACTTTATGATGCCAGCTGCTTTTCTCGGTCGCGAACATTATGAGCTATCTACTTATTCGACCTTGATTCGAGAACTGATATCGCGACGAATTGTAGGAATTCTGCTGCCTAAGGGTATACCATCGCAAGAACGTCGTAGTCAGTACACCGAATGGGTTGAAGAATCAGTTCTCAAGCCTCTCCGGATAGGAAGCGCGGACATCATCAAATATGCGGCTCAAATCATTAGTAAGACTATAGCAAGCAGTGAAAATAACTCAGAATTTTTCGGGCACATCTTATTAGATCAGCTGCCGGGGCCTATGCGTCAACTGGTGATAGCCGAAAATAAAGAATTGGCGTATAAATGCGGATTTACAATTCAAAGGAGTTTTCGTATAGGAGAGCATTTCAGAGTATTAGAAGACGAATTGTTTGCTACTACGAAAAAAGTTTTGAAGTCCAATGTCGAACAAAATGTTCGGGAATTGAGTGGGCGGGAAATAAAGATTGGGTATGATGAAAATCACCAGAAAGTATTCCTAAATTGGTCTGAAGACTCTAGCACATCGCATCGTGGGGAAGTTTACCCGTTAGCTCTGTTGTCGCCGATTCCAAGTGTACGAGCCAATGCATTGAAGAGTGTGATTGAAAAGCTAGGACCGGCTGCAACGGATTATCGATATCTTCAAGACACTATTGAGTGCAGTGAAATCGACGAAGACATTCTCAGTGAAATTTTTCAAGAATCAACGGACGGTGTGGCTAGAACGCAAACTAATTTGATTCGAAAACTAGAACGTGGCTCTGATATACGATTTATAGATTTAGTTCCACAATCAATTTCTTACTATGAAAAGTTTTGCGGCCCAATTCCATTAAATCCAGATCCTGAAGACTATCTTCAAATCACTCTCGCCTCGTACAGAAAGGAGCTTTTACATCGAAATCTACGAACCGGACTGGATATTTGTTTTCTCGGTACAATTCGAGACGATCTCTCGCCAGGGCAATGGATTGTTAATGTAGAAGATGATGCACTCTGGGAAGCGCTTGTTCCAGATGCCCAAAGAACCGATCCATTCTCATTACTCGGAATGCTTGACATAACTCTCTATAGACAACACGATGAAAGGTTTTATAAGTTTTCTGAAGAAATCATGAATCGATTATTGGATGAGAATACACAACAGCCAAATCCCCCTGCCGCGTATGAATTTCTTGAACTAATCGCTGAGTCTATTTTTAACCTAATCAACTTTGTTGAAGAAATGCCGAAGCATCCCAGCTTCTGGAAGCGGATGTGTGCATGGATGCAGGCTAGTTTAGTTACACGAGCGATAGTGAGTCGAACTAATATAGAATTTGATTCTTTTCGAGAATGGATAGTGGGACATTCGGTGAGAGCTGGAACATATTCGGAATTTCTAGGTACGAGGGTGGAGCCAATGTGTCTTGTTGATCGATTGACACCACAAGCGTTGCGCTATCAAGTTCTTGTTCGTCTTCATACTCTCAAGTTACGTCATGAAAGCGAGGGCCGCAACGTACCGCGGTCGGAGGATATAGGCAAAACCCTAGCCATATTGGAATTTGGGGGGGAAACACGAATATTAAAATCTCTCGGACCACTTGAATTTCACAAACGACCCACAGAATTTGTACCAAGTGAGTTTTTCGAAAGCTTTCAGAACACATCACCTAGTGACATCAAACTATCAAGTTTACTGCCAATACTTAAAGCTTCACAGTTTTTTGCATTGAGCGAAACGGAACTTTGTCATGTAAAGGAGGTCGTAGAGTCGTTAGCAACAAACGATAGTTATTCCGACTCTCTTGATACTCTGAAGGATTTGGAATTTGCGGGAATTGTCGCCGCCATAAGCCGAGATATGGTTTTGGCAGACAGGATAGCGGAAGTGATTATCGGATTGTACGCAACGAACGTACAACCGGACCAAATACCACACCTCATCGGTGTCCTTTTGCAAACCGCTAGTGCATATGAAGAATACGACCAGTGGTTCAATTGGCTTGATAAATACTTAACGCTCTTCGGAACTCGTCTAAGGCACCTTCCACGTGGGCCTTTGCAAACATTCATTCAAAATCTTGATGAGATAGGAATAGTATTATCGATAGATTCTTGGTTTCAAATGCGTGCCAGAATTAGGGCTTCTGCGGGTGGAGAATTACATTAGTACGCTGACTACTGCCAGCACTCCGACCATATTAGTATCCTAGAAATTTAGACGACAAGCACTCTGTGATTCGAGCGAAATACATCTAATTTGTTGCCGGTAAATGTGAAGTTCGCTTCAATTTGATGAGATAGACTCCTGTACCATATATGTTTTAAGTGCATGTTCAATCGGGTTGGTTCAATCCTTGGTAAAGCGGATACATAACGCCTTTAGCAATCAAATCGCCAATCAGTTCTGACTCATGACTTCCAGTTTGCGGAAGTCCGAGAATTTCCGCGTGGGAACAATCGGCTTCAAAGATTTTGGTAGCATCCAACGGAGCTTCAACTATACCAATCTCTAAAGCATGTTTTAAAACACGACGTATAGTATCGCCGACATTCAGTCGGGCAAATCGTCCATTTCTTCTCAGTGTGAGTCTGCTAATGCGCCTAATTTCATTCAGTCGCGAATGATTATCAACAGCTTCAATAATTTCTAACCAGTTTACAGATAGTCCAGTTTCGTGGTTACTCAACTCGAACACATCACCGGTAACTTTTTCATTGAGAAAGAAGGAAGGCTTTACGTAGCGTACGATGTGATCATCATCAGGGAGTTGGTCACCCTTCATAAAAATACAAATCTTCCTTTAAATCAAATGCTTCAATCTGATGCATTATTCCATCCATGGTATCACGACCGCTCACTCTGGAAACAAGAGCTTCCGGTGTTCTCTGTTTGAAGATCACATATTGCAAGGACTGATCACCCAAAAACTGAAGTCCAACATGAACTTCGTTTTCGCCTTCCCAAATCGCACGAAGATTTCCATTTTCCTTGACAATTAGTCCCGCCGGCTTTAAGAAGGGATTTACCATAAAGAACTTTAAGCAAGCAGTTATGGAATCAGGGTTGAGGGATATTCCATCATCCAAGCCTATCTCTTTCAAATCTTGAATACGTTTTACGTAATTGCTCAGCGAATCTAGAAAATATTGCGCTCTCTGATTGAATTCTTCATAAAATGAATTCGAAATTTCAAATCCTCCAATGACGTGGGTAATATCGTCATTTTCATATTCCAGTTGACAATCTGGTTGGGCACTCGACTGATTCTGCACAACCTGAGATTTTATGGGAAATTTTTCTGACATTTTTACACTGAGTAAGAATTCAGAATTTGCGAATTGAATGGGATAATTCAACTCGCTTGGAGATTTCACACTTAATACACTCAAATCATTCATATAGTTTTCGTTCTTTACAGATTGTGATATGGATGGTGTCTATTCCTAATGTTTAATTAGGCTATTGAATTTACATCATGGGGGCATGTTTATCAATTGTCAATGACTTTAGAATAACAGATTGATGTGATCAACACTTGAAAGTTCGACCTTGAGCCAAATTTCGTTGGAGAAATGAATTTATTGTAAAAGGTCACTACTGCCTCGACGTATGTCAATGTGAATAGCCTAGTTTCCGCAATCTGATCAGCGCTTTCCCTCCGATTCGACATGATTGTCTCGCTGTGGACGGTATATTCAAGTCTGTTGCGTTGCTGCAGGAGGTCTACACCAAAAATTTAATCGGTCTGCTTAAAAAACTTCCTATCACCATTCGCTTCAAATTCGCCTCGCAAACCCTTTAAAATTTCATGCGTATTTCGAAGTTCGCACTTTCTCGTGATTAAAGAGTTAAAACGTGCAGATAATGAACTCCGAGACCCGAATTAGCTAACTTTCTGCATAAGATTCAGAGACTCAATGTGTCATTCAACCAAAACCATATCGCGTGCAAATGGCACATCACGCTGATCTTGCGGCTCGCCAATTTGCCGTGCCCACAGGTGGCCAGAGTAAACTGCTGCCGCTATCGTACCGGGAACATGACAGTCGCCAATTCGATCCGCTGAAACGATGTTGGTATCGTTCAGCGCATCAAAACTCGCGACGAACTGCTGGTAGAGATCATCGTCCGGTTTGCGAGAAGTTATCAGAATAACCGAATCGCATCGAATTTGCGTGATCTGGGCAGAGTAAACACATCGCAAATCAACACGATCTTCATGAATTGCCGCGAGTGATGAATTCGCGTGAATCAAAACGCCAAGCTTGATCAAACGTTCCTGTATAAACCTCTGCTCCAGAGTTTTATGAGTCCACTCTGACACGACTGAAGCAGGCGTAACAAAGGTAACATTTGCACCGCTGGCTTTGACAAGTTCTGCAACAACACCACCCATATAAAAGTGGTCGTCGTCATAAATGACAACATCTCCTTTCAGTTCAAGACCATCCACGATGTCATCGGGCGTGTATACATTGCTGCCCTCCGACCCGGCAATTGAAAATGCATGTTCCCGCCCAACACCATCCCTGCACCACTTCGAACCGGTCGCGATAACGACTCGCTCCGCGTTGAATTCAACAATATCTGAAGCGGTAAGTTCGCTTGCGGGATACAGTTCCACATTGGTCAGTTGGTCGAGTTGCTGTAGTCGATAGTCGCGTACTCGTCCCCAGGCAGACAGCCCCGGCAGTTTGCTTTCTCGGCTTACACGGCCACCAAAGTATTCCAGCGATTCGGCCACAGCTACTTTGTGCCCCCGTTTACCCAGGGCAACCGCACATTCCAACCCGGCAGGACCTCCGCCAACAATCAATATGAAGTCTTCTGACTTGGCCGGTGGAATTATTTCCGGATGCCAGCCTCGGCGCCACTCTTCGCCCATGGTCGGGTTCTGCGTGCAACGGATCGGCGTAATCGTATAGTCTCCCGAAACACAGATATTGCAGCCGATGCATTCGCGGATGTCTTCAATCCTCCCCTCTTCAATTTTCTTCGGCAAAAAGGGATCTGCAATCGAGGGTCGAGCCGCTCCGATCATATCCAGCACACCGCGGCGAATCTGGGACACCATGGTATCTGGTGAAGTAAATCGGCCGACGCCAACCACCGGTTTTGTAGTTACACTCTTCACTGCCCGGATATATTGTTCCTGAAATCCTTCCGGCTGAAAGCGCGAAGTTGCGGAGTCATTGTCCCAATCGCTGATATTGACGTCCCAAATGTCGGGCAGTTCCGCCAGCATGCTGACGATTTCGATTCCTTCTCCATCACACTCCAGCCCCTCGGCACCCAGCAATTCATCCACCATCAGGCGAACCGCAATTCCGCAGGTATCTCCAACCGCTTCCTTGGCATCAATAATGAGTTCCTTCAAAAACCGCACTCGGTTTTCCAGCGAGCCGCCATATTCGTCTGTACGTTGATTGAATTTGCGGGAGATGAACTGTGCAGGCAAAGTCAGCATATGGGCTGCATATACATACACGATGTCGAACCCGCAGGTCCGGGCTCGAAGTGCTGCCTTTCGGTAGATTTCTCGCATTTCCCGGATGTCGCGTAGCGTCATCTCGCTGGCATAAACAGGATCATGCCCTGGGCTCGGACCCGCAGACGGTGCTAGCGTTACGCTTCGGCTGAAATGATTCGGGGCATGAATTCCATTGTGAGCCAGTTCAATGGCGGCCAGGGAACCGTGTTCGTGAACCGCTTCCACCATCCGTACATGTTGCGGGATATCGGCATCACTCCACAACCGTTGTTCAGCATAAGGAGAAACGTCGGAGGAGTGATGAATGTCACATTCTTCAGTAGAAACGACTGCCCAGCCGCCCTCCGCTTTCGTTCCTCGCATCGCAGCAGCCGTATTGGGCTTCTGATGTCCCATTCCGCAACAATGCGGAACCTGATAAAACCGGTTGCGAGCTACAACCGGCCCTATCTGTACCGGCTCAAACAGAATGTCGTAACGCGGGTCTCGGACCATCGCAACCATCAGCCGTTCCAGACCCCCTCTCGCACCAAATCATCCATCGTCATCTGAATGCTGTCCCTCAGAATTTGTACGACTTCGTCAACCTTATCTCGATCCAGAATCAATGGCGGCGACAGAACGTTGAGATGAGCAATCGGGCGAACAATTAGTCCAAGCTTTTGGCAGTGTGCTGCAATTCGATCGCCAATTTTCACCTCATCATCGAAAATCTCCTTGCTCTGAACATCTTTCACGTTTTCGATACACATCATGAAGCACTTGCCTCGCACGTCCCCTACAATTGGCAGTTCTCGCAACGTATTGAGCTGGCTTTCGAAATACGGACCCACGTCACGCACGTGTTCACAGATACCTTCGCGCTCAATGATTTCAATGTTCTTGAGTGCGGCTCTACAGCACACTGGATGTCCAGAATAGGTAAATCCATGTGTAAACAGACTCCCATCGCTGGTCGGCGTACTAATCACTTCGTAGATCTCATCCGAAAGCAGGGTTGCGGATAAAGGCAGATAACCAGATGAAATACCTTTTGCTGCGGTTATTATGTCCGGTGAAAGGTCGAAAACGGGTTCAGATGCCAGCATGTGTCCAATTCGTCCAAATCCAGTAACCACTTCATCCGAAATATAGATGACATCGTACTTCGCGCACACATCTTTTGTGCGCTTATGGTAGCCTTCTGGCGGAACAATTACGCCTCCCGCTCCCATGATCGGCTCAGCAATGAATGCGGCTACATTATCCGCACCCAAATCGACGATCCGCTGCTCAAGTTCCTCTACTAAAAAATCGCAGTATTCGGAGTCCGTCATACCGTCCGGTTTGCGGTATGGATTGGGACAGGACACATAACTGACAAGATCCGGCGCAAGATCAAACCCAGTGTGATCTGCCTCAACGCCAGTCAGAGTCATTGCGAGATACGTGCTGCCATGATAGGCATCTATGCGAGAAATGATTTTCTTCTTGGAGGGTTTACCCAACCGGTTGAAATAATAATGAATGATACGAACCGCGGTATCATTTGCCATCGAACCACCGGAGCCGTAAAAAACATGGTTCAGGTTTGCCGGTGCAAGTTCCGCCAGTTTGGCTGCAAGTTCTGCTGAGGGGGGAGTTGTAAGGTGATTGAATGACGAATAATAAGGAATCGCACGCACCTGATCCGCAATGGCCTGTGCCATTTCCTCCCTGCCGTAGCCGATATTCACACACCAAAGACCGCCAATACCGTCAATGTACCGACCCCCGTCACTGTCGAAAACATAAGCCCCATCTGCTTCTGCTAGGACGAGAGAACCTTCCTTATGGAATACATTGAAATCGGTCCACGGATGTATGTAGTGATCCCGATCTTTTTCCCACAAATCCTGTGTGTTGTATTCTTCTTTCAACATTTTCCTAATCTCCAATTGTCTTCTATTGTTTGTTTTGTCTCTGAGTGCAGTCAACATCAATCTTGAGAAGAGACTGCGATTATATCAATCTCCATTACCCATTCGGGTCTTGCCAGACCCTGCACGATCAGTCCTGTTGAAACCGGAAAAACACCTTTCAGCCACTTTCCGATCACATGATAAACCGACTCCCGATAAGCTCGATCCGTAATGTACACAGTAATCTTGCATATATCGTCGAGACTAGAGCCGGCTTCCTCGAGCAACTGCTTGACATTTTTCATGGCTTGCTCGGTCTGTGCTGCAGGATCACCTGCTCCAATGACATTGCCTTCAAAATCGCTTCCGACTTGCCCTCTCAGAAAAATGAGATTTCCCACCTTCACAACTTGGCACAGGTCATTATCCAGTGACTGATTCGCGTAGGTGTCTCTGGTATTAAATTTACGCAGTCTGACATGCTCTGACATATTGAACTCCCCACCCGGTGTTAATCTGTAGTAATTTGGTCTGATAGGCCTGCGGCTTTCTTAACAAAGTTCAAAGCTTCAGTAAAATCATAGTTCATGTACACGGCATTCAGATGAGCGAAAGGCGGAGACTGAGCGAACAGCTGAAAAGTGAGCTTATGCCCTGCATAGTCAGAGTTCAGCAAATCCCGAGCCAATGCCAGTAGTTTCCTTCGATCCTCGTACTGCCACTCTTCGTTGATGGAGTAGTATTTTTCTAGCCAGGGCTTAATTTCTTCAGTTTCAAAGTTTACCTTGTCTGGGGTCAAACAGATTTGTCCGCCGCACAATTCACGTGCCAGATGCATCATGTGAGGAAGCTGCGAACAAGCCAGTACTCGGCCCGTGTAGAGAAGCGGTGGATTCGGCATCAGCAAACCTTTAGGGCTTACTTTGGCCTCCGCGATTGCAGCAGTCAGATGTGCATTGATGCCTTCTCGGTAACAAACCAGTTGCGCCAGTTTTTCGCGCACCGCCTGCTGTTTGTCGAGCCCGGTCTGGCGAACATTGAACAATGCTGCACCGATCATCATGTCGGCAGTTTTCTGTATCCTCTGGATAAATGCGAACGCGCTATATCGGTGAAGCGTCGCACGAATAAATGTTGCGGCGCGAGTGTGCTGATAAAACAGAACATCTTCCCACGGGATTAACACATTGTCGAAAATCATCAGGGTATCGATCTCGTCAAACTTGTTTGCAAGTGGATAGTCTTCGATCGCAGCGCGTCCAGTGAATGCGCTTCTACAGATGTGCGTGATTCCTTTCGCGTTCATTGGAACAATGACGCCGAGTGCATAATCCGACAATTTCTGATCACCCCAGTTTGCAATAGTCGGTTTGACAAACGCCTGATCCGCATAAGCTGAAGCGGTTTCATATTTAGCACCGCGAATTACAATCCCAGCGTCGGTTTCACGGACCACATGTAGAAGCATATCTGGGTCTTGGTCTTGTGGGCGTTTGGAACGATCGCCTTTGGGGTCGGTATTGGCGGAAACGTGGAATACATCATTTTTGATCACTCGGTCGATGTGATTCTTGATGTTCTCTGCAAAGCGAGGGTCAATTTCCGCAAGAACATCGCTGCCGTCATAAAGCGACCACATTTCCCCTACGGTTTCATCACCGACCCGGGTTACGACTCCAGCGATTTCGTTCAATACCACATCAACACCCTTGCGTTTCTGATACCAGTCTTCCCGGACATAAGGCAACTTCAGAAGCGTGGCATTCGTATCACCGGCTTCGTCAACATAAGCAAGGAGGTCTTGATGCTCTTCCTCATGCGTCATATCGAACATTCGAGCTCGAATATCAACAACTGGCTTGAATGCGGGATGGATAGATACGTCATCGACTCGTTTGCCGTTCATCCAAACCACTCGACCGTCTCTTAGAGAATCTCGGTACTCCTGTCCTGTTCGCAACATAAGCTACGCTCCTAAGTAAACATTCTATCTATAGCAGGAATGTCCGTCTATAAATTGACCAGTTCCAACCCAGAACCAAGTAAGCCTGAAAATATACCACAGTTTCTGTAGCGACTGGTGCCGCCGACCTTAACCCATAACGGGGAATTCGGAGATTTCTATTGCTGCCATCTGCATTGGAAGATTCAAAAAAAAGGCCGCCATTTCTGGCGGCCTAAAAGTAGGAGGATAAAGCTACTAATACAAGGAGTAATTAAGCTGCAAGTTTAGGATGTTCAATGGTTCCAGATTCATACAAGTATTCAGGCTTATGCACTGTATCACTTGGTTCGTTTCCGCGCACCATCCCATCAATTTTACCTTCGACAGCGTCTCGAATCGAGTATCTCGGAATTCCAATATCGGCGAGCTGTGTATCGCTCAGTCCCTCAAGTTCTCGAATCGCCTTTTGGCGAATCCTTGCGACTTTGAATGCCAACATGAATTTACCAATCGTAGTTCCGATTGAAACATAACGTCGTGCTCGTCTGAAAGGACGAATGTCAATTAGGTTATGAATAGTCATTTCTGTTTCCCTTTGGGCGCTGCCCAATCTTATAATTTAATAATTTTGTGTTGCTAGGCGACTAGGTTCGTGATCACGACGAGCACTACCACTGCGCCGATAAATGCGAGTCCAACTCGGTTATGAATTTTTTGAAACATTTGTGATTCTCCTCGATCATATTTCGTTAATTTTTTCGGTAATTCTGTCGTCTATTGACTTGTGTATAAGATAGTGTATTTCTGCAGAAATTCAATAGATAGTTTTTCCTATATTCATGACTGTTTATTCATGTATAAGAAGATTAAAATAGGTCATTAAAGTTATGTTTTTATTCGCTCTATAAGTAAATAATAGATTTCTCATATTGATTTATTCGTGAGTTATTATTACAAATTCAAATCCAATGTCTCCGATCAATATATTCAGCAGTCATGGCTTTGGCTAAATCCGTTGTTATTTTGAAAGTTTGACCCCTTTTCGCAGTCAATAGCAAAGGGCAAATTCAATTATTTTGGTGTACAAAAACTAATTTCGCTATCATATTGGGCTTGATTACAGCATCTATAAGACTCTCTTGGGTCATTGCCTGAGGGTGACCTGCGCACGACAGTACAAATCCACCCCGGGTTAGTGGTTGCTCGTAAATTTTCATCAACCAAGAATTCACGAAGAACTTAGCCAGAAATTTGCAGGAATACTGAGGAAGATACTTATGGCAGTCGGCACGCTTTACAACAAAATCTGGGATCAACACGCAGTTCGCCAGCTCCAAACCGGGCAGTATCAGTTGTTCATTGGCTTGCACCTCATCCATGAAGTTACGAGCCCTCAAGCTTGCGACATGCTTCGGGAACGCGGACTAAAAGTCGCCTACCCGAATCTTACTATCGCAACCATTGATCACATCATCCCCACTACCGATCAGAATAGACCCTATCGTGACGTACAGGCGGAAACGATGGCTCAGGCTCTTCAAGACAATACATCTGAATTTAGAATTCGTTATTTTGGCCAGGGGTCAGCGGAACAAGGAATTGTGCATGTCATCGGCCCAGAACTTGGGATGGTGCATCCGGGCATGACCGTCGCATGCGGGGATTCCCATACTTCAACACACGGCGCTTTTGGAACCTTGGCCTTCGGAATCGGTACAACTCAAGTCGGAGATGTATTGGCAACTCAATGCCTTAGCGTCGATCCCTTGAAAGTTCGTCGAATAGAAATCAACGGTGAACTGCAACACGGCGTTTTCGCCAAGGATGTGATTCTTCATATCATCCGAAAGCTAGGGGTAAAGGCAGGCATTGGTTATGCCTATGAATATGCTGGCACGACCATTGAGGCGATGACCATGGAACAACGAATGACAGTCTGCAACATGTCAATTGAAGGAGGCGCCAGAGTCGGTTATGTCAATCCCGATCAAGTTACCTACAGTTATCTGCGTGGCCGACCCTACGCACCCAGAGAAAATGCCTGGCAGCTGGCAATGGACCACTGGGAATCGATACGCTCGGAACCCGACGCGCAGTATGACGACAAAGTTACAATTTCCACAGATGACATCACGCCGCACGTGACATGGGGCATCAATCCTGGACAGAGTGTCGGGATTGATGAAACTCTACCGGATCCAGAAATGTTACCGGATGGAGAGCGCCAGACTGCCGAGCGCGCATTTGAACACATGAAACTCGCTCCAGGTCAATTGATGTCCGGCGTAAAAATTGATGTGGTTTTCATCGGCAGTTGCACCAATTCTCGCATAGAAGACCTGCGCGCTGCGGCAGATGTGGTGAAAAATCAGAAAGTGTCAGGAAACGTTCGGGCAATCGTTGTACCGGGCTCTCAAGAGGTTGCGAAACAATCTGCAGAAGAAGGTCTGGACCAAGTCTTTATTGACGCTGGGTTGGAGTGGAGAGAACCCGGTTGTTCCATGTGTCTGGCGATGAACCCGGACAAGCTCCAGGGTGATGAAATCTGTGCCAGCACAAGCAATCGAAACTTTATCGGACGTCAAGGCAGTCCTCAGGGGCGAACGCTGCTGATGTCACCGCAGATGGCAGCGGCCGCCGCAATCACCGGTGAAGTCACCGACATTCGTTCGCTACCTCATTGTGGATAACCAGGAGAACAAAAAGATGAATGGCAAGATAGTTTCCGTATCGGGAAAAGGAATTGTCATCAATGGTGATGACATCGACACCGATAGAATCATACCTGCCCGATTTCTAAAGGAGATTACCTTCTCAAATTTAGGCAAATACCCGTTTCATGACGAGCGCTTTCACGATGACATGAGTAAGAAGAATCATCCGTTCAATGATCCAGACCGACAAGGTGCAAAGGCACTTTTCGTAAACAAGAATTTTGGTTGCGGATCAAGTCGAGAACATGCACCTCAAGCCCTCAAGCGATGGGGAATCCACGCAATTGTTGGAGAATCATTCGCAGAAATTTTCGGCTCAAACTGTATCACGCTTGGAATTCCTGCGGTTACAGTTTCCGAAAACGACATGAAAGAAATTCAACGGCTCTCTATGGATGACTCTGCACTGATATGGATTGTGGATCTTGAATCTTCTACAGTTTCCGGTGGTGAAAATTCATTCCAATTTCATATGCAGGAACACCATAAGGAAACATTAATGCAGGGTTTGTGGGACAGTACCGCACTTCTGCTTGAAAACATGGATGAGGCAGAAAAGCTGTACCAATCTCTCCCTTATGCGAACAACTACAGCAGCTGAGGTTGCTAGTTGTCAGGTAAAATTTCAGATGCCAAAATAAGCCGGAATTCAGCGAAATTCGGAATACCTCCTGTACAGCCATAGAAGCAGTAAACTCGCCAGAAGAGCAGATATCGCGATCAGAAAGAACGGCAATGTATAACCACCGGTTGCTAGGATAATCACTCCGAAAATTGGCGGCATTAGCGCCACGCCTCCATAGATCAAAAACTGCACCCCACCAGTCCAGTTGTGTGCTTCACCCTCCGGTGCCTGATTCGCAACTTCGGAAAGAAATACTCCATTCCAACCGTGTGTACTGGCGCCAAGAACAAAACAAAACACATAGAGAAAGAAATTATTCCAACTGTCGGATATCAAAAACATTCCGCTTAATGATACTGCCGAGGAGATTCCAATAACCGTCAGCGTATATTTCGGAGTCAGCCATTTGTCGGACAATCCACCCCAAGCAACACGGCCAAGTATCCCGCCCAAATTCACAAACAGAAAACACACTCCAGCCTCAATCAGGGTAAACCCCTGCTCGACAAGATAAACTACGAAGAAACTGCTGACACTGATTTGTACGCCGGCGTAGATAAACCCGACCATTGAGAATCCTCTGAGCAGCGGAATCTTGAGAACCTGTAATACCGGGCCGAAAAATGATGACAGCGACCATTGCATGGGAACACTAGTTTTTACATTGTCGAATCGGGCGCGCATCGGATGCAGAATCCAAATCGATGCCACGCCTAGCAGAGCGATTGCAAGTATTCCGGCTCGCCAGTTCCACCAAGCTGCGACAAACGGTACAACCAGTGCTGCAACAGCACCTCCAACAGTGACGCCGGATTGCTTGATCGAAAACATGAATGCCCGATTTCCAGAATGCGTAATCTGCAGCAGAATCGGTGCATTCGCTGGATTGATCGGGCCGTAGGCGATGCCGAGCAGTAGCGCACAGAGGACAGTAGTCAGCGGCGATGCAAATGTGAATACAACCAATCCCAGAATTGAAGATAGCGCGGTTACTTGCAACACCCGTATTGGTCCGTACTTGACGATGAGGCCAGTACAGAAGCTTCCCGTAAACATGGAAATGAAGTAGACAAATCCTGTGAAGAGTCCAACATAGGTGGCTCGGACACCAATATCGGTAGCAGAGTCGGGTGCACTTACAGCTACCGCGAGTATGGAAGAACTGCCAACCGCCATAGTCAGCAACATCACAAGGGTTGTGCTTACCCCATTGGGGGGAATACGCATGTCAGGGCAGCGGTTTCAAGCAGAAGAAAGGTTGAGAATCGCTGCACTCAGCATGCGAACCAGATGCATTAGCATCCAAGTTGCTCGGCTAAATCAATGAAATTCTCTGCAACAATATCAAATGAATCTTCCGCTTCAATATCTACAGTTTGGTTGGGACCATATTCTGTCGGTCGAGGAACAAAGGCAGTTCGAAAGCCGCATCGAGCTGCAGCAATGAGGTCAGAGTTGTGCGCTGCTGTCAGCATGCACTGACTCGGCTCGAGATCAAGCATTTCTGCGGATTTCAAGTAGGCTTGCGGCTGTGGTTTGTAATGCTGTACGACTTCAGCGCCCAGTACCATATCCCAAGGCAGGCCTGCGTGTTTTGCCATATTCAGTATCAAAGAAACATTGCCATTTGAGAGCGTTGCAAGGATGTATCTTTTTTTTAGTCTATGCAATCCTTCAACGGAATCTTTCCATGGCTGCAATCGGTGCCATGCCTGATTCAGAAGCGTCTTCTTCTCCTCATCCAATGAGTCAATGCCGAGTTCATCCAGCAGTTCACATAAATTTTCCCTATGAAGGATATCCAGCTTGGCCCAAGGTCGAGTACCATTCCGAATTCGTTCCATGGCGGGTTGATATTTGCCGCGCCATCGCTCTGCAAATGACTCCCCATTTACAGAATCCAATTCGGGAATCTTCCGTACTTCATCGGCAATGCTGCTACGCCAGTCAACCACTGTGCCGAATACGTCAAACATAATGGCGCGAATCTGGTTCTTCATGTTCGTGCAAATTGTTGAATAGTGACCTATATTGAAACTCGAATTCTTTTC
This sequence comes from Arenicellales bacterium, assembly GCA_965219265.1. Taxonomy (GTDB): domain Bacteria; phylum Pseudomonadota; class Gammaproteobacteria; order Arenicellales; family JAJDZL01; genus JAJDZL01. The sequence goes on along the minus strand of OZ244730.1, from coordinate 620,148 downwards.
GCATTTACCAAAAGTACAACCTTCTGTCGGAAGGCTGGGCTTGATAATACCCTATAATCATCTGTCGCGGGCGATTAGCTCAGCGGGAGAGCGCTGCCTTCACACGGCAGAGGCCACTGGTTCAATCCCAGTATCGCCCACCAGACTTCTTTCCTTCAACCTTCGCGTTTTCGAGATGACATCCTCACATTCAGGTAATTTCCGACTAGAATTGCCAATCCGCCTACCACGGTTGCGACATCAATCGCTTCCGCGTAAAGCAACGCACCTACGATTGCAATCATTGGCAAACGCAAATATTCCAACGACACGACCGCTATGATTTCCGCAAGCTGAAATGCCCGTGCCATACAGTAGTGCGCAGTCATCACGCCTGCTGTTATGAACACAATCAATGCAAGATTCTCAGGACTCGGCATCTGAATTGATCCAGTACTGACAAGCAATGTAGTTGACAGAGGCAGTTGCAGAACCGCCATGTAAAACAATATACATAGAGGCGTTTCAGTTAACGTCAGTTGTCTTGTGCCAAGCATTCCACCGGCAAAACCAAGTGCGCCGATCAACATTATGATCGCACCCAACTCAACATTCAGGCCAAAGGGACGAACAATAATCAATATTCCAGCAAACCCGATAAATATATAAGCCATTCTTTCTAACGTTAGCTTTTCTTTCAGGAAAATTGGAGCCAGTAGTGCAATCCAGATTGGAACAGTGAATTCAAGTGCAAAGACATGAGCGAGCGGAATGGCAGCGATGGCGAAAAACCATCCAAACTGGCCCACAAAGTGGACGCAGTTTCGAATGGCGTGCAGGCGTATGCATTGTGTGCGAATCTGGGAAAATCCTCGTTTGGAGATTCCAACAAGAAAAGTAGTCAGTAGTATTGCTACGATGGAACGGATGAACAGTATTGAAGGTGTGCCGAGATCATAAGAAACTTCTCGGGTGGCAACCGCAACAGCGGTGTAGCAAAATAGTGTGCCTGTCATCCAGGCAAATGCTTTACTCACTTACCTGAATCTTGAATTTAGTATTGCAGCAGGCGCTGTATACCGCAGGAGCACTTAGGAATTGTTGGTACAAGAACTGATATTTGCAATAGCCTATTCAAATATCACTGTCGCAGGCGTTCCCGGAAGGAACAAGGCCGATTCCTCGCGAAAATGGAGGTTGACAGGGTATTGCATGCCGTTTTTTGCAGTTATAGGATCCAATGTCGAAAATTCCACTTCAGCTAGATAACGCGCTACGAAATTCACATCAGGTAGATAATTCGGTGCATGTACCATAACCTGAAACCGATTTCCTGCTTCAATCAGCATTCGTTGCTCATAAGGTACCGTTACACGAACGACATACTCCTGAGCGCTCCCCAGCACCATGAGTGGCTGAATTGACTCGTCTGGTAGGATGTTCATGCCGGGATACACATTTTTTTTCAACACGATCGCATCAATTGGTGAGAGCAGTCTAGTGTTTTGAAGTCGAAATTTTGCAGCATCAAGTTTTGCATGTGCTTCAACGAATTGGGCACGAACTGTCCTCACCTCATTTTCGGATTCTTCATAGGCCAGAAGAGATAATGAGCCTCGATCGAACAACTCCTGCTGTCGTTCAAATTTCGCAGAGGCGCTATCCAGTTCAATTTTAATGCGGTCTACCTGGCTTTGTCTTGCGCGCACTTTAGCCGCTTGGCGTGTAGGATTAAATTCGATCAGAACCGTTCCTGTTTCAACTGAATCTGCGACATTCACATTGACCGCTGCAACCGTTCCTTTTGACAATGCATTAATCGGAATCCGATACCTGAAATCGACTGTTCCCGTAACCTGATCTGCACTTGTCGCAAGTGATGACAGTATCAGCAAACCACCGATCATGGTCAGTACGCTGAATCTTACGACTACTCTTGAATTCAATGTGAGTGCCCCTTTAGTTCACAGACAATTTCGAATAAATTGTATATCACAGTCGAAGTTTCGCTGAATTTTGTAGGACGAACACAACAAGACGAGTAAAAACGACGTTTGTAAAAATCTGCAACGAAAAATCCGAGAACTCAGTCCAAATTTTGTTCTTACTTTTATAAAATTAGCGATTTCCCGACTATACTATACTGGAAATAAACCAACAATCAGTAGCACAATGTCAACTGTAAATCTAGCATCTGACTTCTCCAGGCAGGCTCGCGAACCTGGACTCGCAAATTTCGGCATTGGCCAGGAACGTTACACTGTCCGAGGCGGTGCACTAGTCGTTATTCCCCTTCTCGCTGGCGACACTGTTGAAATTTTCGATCCGGAAGGATTGCAGTGCGCACATATCGTTGCTTTCGATTCCAAGGGTGCAGTCTGCACTGGACAATTCTCCCATAGTACCGCTACAACTGGACAAAAGCTTGCGCAGATGCTGAAACGCGATACAAACGGCGCCTCCAAAATTCGGTCAAAACTAAAAGCATTCGGTATGGATTTGGCAAATGCACAGACCGCTGTTTATCTAGAAGGAGAAACATTACCAGGTGGCCGAGAAACACTAACCTGCAATACCGAGTGTATCGTCATCATCGGTGCTCCTGGCGAACCAATGAAAGTGAATGAACAGAACCCACCGACCGATCTGATCGTATGGGTTACTCGCAGTCATCCAAATCAGCACATTGCAAACGGTCTGCCAGATCCATTGGCAACCACGCGTCAAGATTTCAAAATCAAAGCGGCAACTGCAGTGAGTTACGAAGTGAAGACTGGAGAGTACATTCAGATTGTCGATATAGACGGGCGTCAGTGTTCTGATTTTCAGTGCTTTGACTTAAAGTCTCTGGACAACGGCCTTGAACGCTGCCTTGATGCGACTGCAACCCGATCACTTACAGGTGCGGCGTATCCCAGTCCCGGTCTTGCCTCGAAATTCTTTGATGTCGATCTAGAACCTGTCGTTGAAGTGGTACAGGATACTTGCGGGCGCCACGACAGTTTTGGTCTCGCCTGCACCAGCAAATTCTATGATGACGCTGGATACCCAGGCCACGTCAACTGTTCTGACAATTTCAATTATGCACTTCAAGAATACTCTGTTGCTCCTCGAAAAGGCTGGATGGCAATCAATCTGTTTTTCAACACTTTTTTCGATGACAGCTTTCAGATTTATCTGGATGAGCCCTGGTCTAGGCCGGGAGATTATGTGCTCATGCGTGCACTCAGAGATATGGTGTGCGTGTCATCTTCATGCCCCGACGATATAGACGCGGCCAATGCCTGGAATCCAACTGATATCCAAGTGCGCGTATACGGTAGTAACGAGATGTTCAAACAGTCCATAGCAGTTCGAAAAACCACAGATGCGGATCCCACCATGACACAAGAAACTGGATTTCATTCTGAGACATCCAAATTGACTCGACACTTTGTCGAATACGCAGGATACTGGGTAGCGAATTCGTATACCAACCAAGGCGCAATTGAAGAATACTGGGCCTGCCGTCAAGGGGTGGTGATGATTGATCTTTCAGCGCTGAGAAAATATGAGGTTGTAGGACCCGATGCAGAAATTCTTCTTCAAACTTGCGTGACGAGAGACATCAAGAAGCTTTCATCCGGACAGGTAACGTACACGGCGATGTGCAATCCATCCGGCGGAATGATTGATGATGGCACGGTCTTTCGCATCGGCCAGAACAATTTTCGATGGGTTGGAGGATGTGATGGTTCTGGATTGTGGCTGCGTCAAAAGGCCGAAGAACTGGGATTGAAAGCCTGGGTTAAAAATTCGACCGACCAGTTGGCCAATCTTCAGGTGCAGGGACCCGAGAGCCGTAACATCCTAAAACAAGTGATCTGGACGCGGCCGGATCAGGCATCTGTTGAAGAACTGGAGTGGTTTCGATTTTCCATTGCCCGGATGTGCGACTCAACCGGCGTACCGATTGTCATTTCCCGTACTGGTTACACGGGTGAACTTGGCTATGAAATTTTCTGTCACCCTCGTGATGCTTCAAAAGTTTGGCGCATTATTTTGGAACAGGACATATCCACCGTTAAACCCATGGGGCTTGAAGCATTGGATATTCTTCGCATTGAAGCCGGGCTTATTTTTGCGGGCCAAGAATTTTGTGAGCAAACTGACCCATTTGAAGCCGGCATACCATTTACTGTTCCACTCAAATCGAAGACTGACAACTTTATCGGCCGCGATGCACTGGAAAAACGTAAGGCCAGTCCGCAACGCAAGTTGGTCGGCCTTGAGCTTGCCGGCCGGGAAGCTGTCGAATCTGGAGATGGCGTATTTGAGGGGCGCTACAAGGTCGGAGAAATTACAAGTTCAACCATTTCTCCCGTACTCGGAAAAACCATCGCCCTGTGTAGGATGAATATTGAGTACGCGGCTGACGGCACTGAAATAGAGATTGGCAAACTGGATCAACACCAAAAACGGATTCCCGCGAAGGTTGTGCCATTCCCTCACTTTGACCCGACAAAATCCCGAGTTCGAGGAATTTACCCGGAATCCGATTAGATTCCGAGATAAGCCTTTTGGACGTGCTCGTTGTTGGAAAGGGCTTCGGCCTTGTCGTCCATGGTAATTCTGCCATTTTCCAACACATATCCGTAGTCAACCAGCTTCAATGCCAAATCTGCATTCTGTTCGACAAGAATGACAGTAACACCCTGCTTGTTAATTTCCTGCAAAATTGCCCCGATTTCCTGAACGATCAAAGGCGCCAATCCTAGAGACGGCTCGTCAAGCAACAGAATCTTGGGACGCGACATCAAAGCACGCCCGATTGAAAGCATCTGCTGCTCACCACCGCTCAATGTTCTCGCCTGCTGATTCTGCCTATCCTTCAGTACAGGAAAGTGTCGATACACTTCATCAAGATCCTGATTGATTCGATGCTGGTCTTTGTAGATAAACGCACCAAGAAGCAGATTTTCCAATACCGAAAGGTCTTTGAAAATCCGTCGCCCTTCCGGGACGTGAGCAATTCCCATGGAAAGTAGCTTGTCCGCTGCAATGTTGTCAATTCTCTGATCGTCCAATGTGACAGATCCGGCACTCGGTCTAACCAGTCCTGAAATGGCCCGCAGAGTCGTACTTTTTCCTGCACCATTGGAACCAATCAGTGTAATGAAAGCACCTGCGGATACACTAAAACTAATGCCTTTCAGCGCTGCAACATTTTGGTAATTGACTTTCAGGTCTGAAACTACCAGGTCCATCGCGATAATTCCTAGCTGCCACCAAGATAGGCCTGAATCACATCAGGATTATTTCGCACCTGCTCCGGCGTTCCGTCATCCAGAACCGTGCCGAAATTCAATACAGTGAGGCGATCACACAATCCCATAATGGCGTTCATGTTGTGTTCGACCAGTACAATCGTAATTCCGGTTTCTCGGACTCGCCGAGTGAGTTCCATCATGTGTCGGGTTTCTTCTGGATTCATGCCTGCAAACGGCTCATCCATCAACAACAAACTGGGTTTTGATGCCAGTGCAATCGAGACTGCAAGAATTCGTTGATATCCAAGCGGGAGTGCCGCTGCCAACTGATTCTGTCGATCGGAGAGTCCCATGAACTCAATCACTTGGGTTGTTGCTTCAGAAGCGGCCTGCTGCTTTTCCTGATCCAGTCCCAAGAGCGCGGAGAAAATATCGGTGCGGGCTTCCTTATGAACACCGATCAGAACATTGTCGAAAACACTCAATTCCTGAAACAGCGTTGTTTCCTGAAAAGTGCGTGCGATTCCCATTGTGGCAATTGCCGATGGTTTCTGCCCTTTTATGCTTGAATTGCGGAACAGAACATCGCCCTCAGTTGGCGACATGAATCCGGCAACAATCTTGAATGTAGTGCTTTTTCCTGCCCCATTCGGACCAATCAATCCATGAATATCAGCATCGTTAACCTCGAAACTGACATCATTCACTGCGATCAAGCCACCAAACTGCTTGACCAGGTTCTTGACTTCGAGGATCGGCATCATGTCATCTTCCTGTATCTCATCTGCCGCAGACTTCTTAACTTCTGCGGGATGCTTTCCATCCCGCCTGGCAGATACAGAATAAATATGATCAAGGTGGCACCATAGATTGCCGGTCGAAGCTGTGCAATTTCACGGAACAGTTCATTCAGAATTGATAGCACAACCGCACCCACTATACCGCCATAAATGGTTCTGTAACCGCCCACAATCACCCAGATCAAGATAAACACCATAAAGCCGATATCAAATTGCTTTGGAGCTACCGTTCCTATGTAGTGCACCTTGAGCGCGCCCGCCAAACCAACGAACAACGAACCGGTTATGAACGCGAGTGACCGATAGTTCCAAGTATTCACCCCGACGGATTCGGCCAGCACGCCTTTCCAGTGAACTGCATGCAGGGTCAATCCAATTCTGGATTTCTCGATTCGATAGAGCAGGAATACGCAGACACTAACGATGACAAGAACAAGATAGAAGTACGGGATTGGTTCAAGAAAATCGATGTTTAAGAGCTCCGGTGATGGAATCGCACTGATTCCTCCCGAACCACCGAACGGCCGGATAAACTGGATCCAGCATAGTCGAATGGCTTCACCCGCCGCAAATGAGCCGATCAGGAAATAGAACTGCGTCATGCGAAACAGCGGATAACTCAGCAAAGCAGCCATTGTTCCTGCGGCAAGACCTGCAAGCGGAAGCGTAATCCAAAAGGATATGTCGAAGTTTTTACTTAGAATCGCACTTGTATATGCGCCAACACCCATCATGACGGCGTGAATCAGTGACCATTCGCCAGTAAGTGTAACCAGCCTGTAGCTCACAACCACCAGAATGTTGATGGTGAGAAAAATTAGAAAATCCTGCTGATGGTATTTGAGGAAGTGCGGAAGAACAATGAGAACCGCAAACAGTGCACTCAGTGCGACAACAGTCTTTAGATTGGTTGAGTAAACCCTATTCACTGATCTTCTGCCCCATGATTCCAGTCGGACGTACGATCAGTATCAAAACCATGATCAGCAGTCCCGATATGGTAGCAATCGTACCGCTGAAGTATGTTGTAACAAAGGTATGGAATAACGCATAAAGTACGGATGCAATAACAGCTCCTGGTAAGCTTCCGATTCCGCCGACGATCGTTACGATAAAAGCGGTAATTATGACGTTGTGTCCCATGTGCGGGTTTATATTAGTCAGCGGTGCAATCAAAGCACCCGCCAGACCCGCCATAGCCGCACCGACTCCGATTGCAATCATTGAAATTCGTACTGAACTGATTCCTTGCAGAGCTGCCGCTTCTCGGTCCTGTGAAACTGCACGCAAAGCCCAGCCCAGTCTAGTTCTAGTAAGAAAGTACCACAAAACGACGAGCGCTGCGATGGAAACAGTAATGCTGAACAGCCGCTGATAGGGAATTCGAATCGAATCCTGAATGATCATCGTACCTTCAAACGGTGGAGGAACCTGTTTGGAAGGACCTTCACCACCGAGAAACGAGGCAATAACCTGCAAAATGAACAACACCCCGATCGAACAAATCAGTCCGCCCAGTGGGTCGTTGACCATGGGACGAAACAGGAACCGCTCCATCAGCAGGCCGATGCCAGCAACTAAGACAATTGCGAGAACAACCGTGAGTAGGTAAGGCACGTGGTTTTGCGCATGGACATACCATACGGTGTAAGCACCAATCATGACCAGCTCACCATGTGCGAAGTTTACAACCCGCATCACACCGAAAACCAGTACGAGACCGATTGCCGCCAAAGCGTAAAATCCGCTCTGAATGATTCCATTAACAACGGTTTGGATCAACAGGTCCAATAGACTTTTCTCAAACTAGAATGTTTTTCAATACGAAAAAAAGGGGAGAGAATGCAGTTCCCTCCCCCTTTTTGTTCGCCGCAGAAATTACACGGTTCGCAGACCCAATTCTTTCATGTGTCTGATCAGGGTGTCATTGTTCGCGTCCAGCCATGCAGCGAGATCGCCGTATTCCTGAATTCGAGCCCTTCCATCCTGAACTACGACAACTGGCCAACGTCCGACCAGAACGTTGTCAAGCCCCCATAATTGGCTGCCCCACCAGTTTCCGCCACCAAAGACGAAGTCCTGAGCAGTGCCAGTCATTTGTGCAATTACATCTACTGATTCAACACTACCGGCAGCTTTGGCATTTTCCAGCCAGTTCAGCAGTTTGACGGGATATTCCCAGGCAACCGCAGACCAGTCATTTGGATGATCTTTGCGGAACGCCGCATCGAATCCCGCTGGATCAGGAAAACTAATGCCTTCTTCTAGCAGGGCTGGATCATCAAAATCCGGGAACTGAAAAATTGTACCATTGACGAAATCAACGCTGGTTTTTGCAATGATCTCGTCATAGTAGTCTAGTGTGCAAGAAATGACTTTGCCTTCAAATCCTTGATGGTATAACTGTTCCATAATCGGCGTGACATAGAAACTTGTCGCCATACAGAAAATGTCAGGATTTTTCGCCAGAACGGAACTGACGATTGGCGCAAAGTCTGTAACATCAAATCCGTGCAGGTTTGTGTCAACTACCTCAATACCGGCCACTTCAAATGCTGCCTTGTAGGTTGCGGTAGACTGCAGACCATATTCAGCATCGTTGTTCGTGACAATGACAGCCGTCTTCGCATCCGGGAAATTTCTAGCCAGATATTCAACACCGGTTACGTTGTACAACGGGTGTGATTCACAAGTCGCAACAAGGTAGTTTGAATCCGGCGTGATGTCGCTTGGCAACAATGTCGTGGAGAGCACATCCTTACGGGTCGTCCAGGGGAGTATTGCACCGACAGTCGCACCACCAAGCATCATTACCATTTTTGCATCATCTTCCAACGTCAATTTCTTCATGCCTTGAATCGCTGCCTCGGTATCGTATGCATGATCATAGGTTGCAATGTTGATGTCATAGGTTTCACCGCCAATCGTAACGCCGCCTGCAGCATTAATATTATTGACGATTATTTCACAACCATAGAATCCGGGCAGCCCCCAAGGTGCCAAATCACCGGTCATTGGAATGTTCATGCCAACGGTCAACATTTTGTTGGCAGAGAAAGCGCGGCTCGGAATAATTCCTGCTGCTGTCGCCGTAGTAGCCCCTGCAGCAACTTGCTTAAGAAACTTACGTCTTGAGGTTTGCATTGCTTTGTTTTCCATGTATATCCTCCTTGCGAATAATCAAGAAATTTACAGATCTGTACGTTTGTTCAATCGTTAATAGCAAGCTAAAGTCGGTTGAACATAATCCCAAATACTGGCGATCGAACTTCGGAACAAACCCAAAAATATTTAATTTTGTAGCTAATCCAATAGAATTACTTCAACTGATAGTGTAAACATAAACCGTATTGGGTCAGATTGTCAAGAATTTATGTTGTTCAATTTAAAAAAATCTGAAATTGAATGCAATTTATTCTAGAACCGTACGCTCCTGTTCAGGTACTTTAGTTGAATTCGGTTCCGCCCTTTCGCAATAGATAATTCTCTGATACGCTTTTGAGAATGACTCGGCCGAGTATGCAATCCAATCTTTCCTTTGCCGGACGGATTACAACTCCTTCACGTACGTGAGAATCTGTTCCAGAAACGGTCTCTCTTCCGTCGGTATACTCCTGTACAACTTCTTTGCTGTACGCTCCTTTGTAAAGTTGTGGAACCGAATTGATTTTCCAACACTCGGATACTTTGCCTAACAAGCTGGAATCGAGGAATTCCCCACGCCCTGGAATCCCGACATATACATCAAACAGATGTACTATCGGTTTCAGGGTTCCGTATTGTAAATCCTGGATTCCACGTCCGACAATTTCACCCAGAGCATAGATGGCAAGCTCCTCTTCGCCCGAAGTGCTGGACAGGGCGTCATACTCCCTTTTCAGGCAATCCATAAGGCTCATTCCGGAAGGATTCGCTTGCTTAGCTACGTTCACATACACATTTCCGGCGTTGTTCACTTCGTTATCCTTGAACATCAACCCCTTTGCACCGAACCCCTTCGATGAAATTACTGCACCGACTTGATGATGCCAGCCAGCGAGCAGAAGCGTTCCATGAAGTTTTTCAGTAATGACTACTTCCTCACCTTCCTCAAATACATCGGGAAACTTCTTCAAATTTTCGATCTCGTATTTAAGAGTTGACCCCTTAGCATTGCAAACCTCTCCTTCCATATGCATTGGGATGCGAGGCTCATACTTTTCAATTCCCATCAACCGAGTCACATCCAATCCCACAGAATTATCGGTAAACTCCATAGATGGAAATCTCTTACGAATTCGCTCCAAACTATAAATCAGGCCTTGCGACAACACTCCTCGCAGTTTTATCGCTTTCACTCGATTCTTTTTAGGGCCCGACAGTTTCCCTACCAATCCCATGTCCTCTATCAGCCATTCCGGCAGAATGGACTGTTCCGGAATGTAAGCGACCTTATCCCCTTGTGAATGCATTCTCTTGACAGAAATCACGTTGTAGTCGCCTATTTTGCAAATATCGAGACGGTCAGCATTGGGATGGTCCACGATCGAGTTCAGTTCTACTATTTTCACTTCAAAGTCAGCCACATCAAATTTGCCCTCCCAGGCACGTTGCTTTACAAGCTTTAAAATTTTTTTCGTATGGTGGCGGATCAATTTTCAACTTTGAACAAAAACTCAGAATCAATGCGATGCAATTAATGCTCTGGACGTAAATTCTGGAATCTGAAGGAGATACAGAATCTTGGAGTTGCTTCAACTATTACTATAATGATTGAAGCGATACCAAGAATTTTGCGAAAAATTCTTTGCTGAATTGCAAATATCAACGATAGAAACAAAGGGAGTAGATTTATGTCACGAATTGCAATCATCGGAGCAGGACCCTGCGGCATGGCACAGTTGCAGGCATTTGCCTCAGCCGAAAAGAAAGGCGCAGAAATTCCAGAAATTGTATGCTACGAAAAACAGAGCGACTGGGGTGGACTGTGGAACTACACCTGGCGCACTGGTACAGATGCCTACGGTGAACCGGTTCATGGCAGCATGTACAGGTATCTATGGTCGAATGGTCCCAAGGAATGTCTGGAGTTTGCTGACTATACTTTTGAGAAACATTTCGGGCGAGCGATACCTTCATATCCGCCACGAGCGGTGCTAACGGACTACGTCAAAGGACGAGTCGAAGCTTCAGGAGTCCGAAAATGGTGCAAATTCAATCATTCAGCGCATTGGGTGTCCTACTTGGAAGACCGCGATATCTTTTGTGTAACTGTCAGGAATCTCGAAAACGACACGCTGGAGACTGAGGAATTTGACTACGTAGTCGTCACAAGCGGGCACTTCTCGATTCCGAATGTTCCCCAGTTTGACGGGTTTCACACCTTCAATGGACGTATTCTGCACTCCCATGATTTTCGGGATGCTCTTGAGTTCGAAGGCATGGATCTGCTAGTAATCGGAACAAGTTACTCAGCAGAAGACATCGCCTCTCAGTGTCATAAATATGGTGCGAGATCGATCACAATCAGCCATCGTACTGCCCCCACTGGCTTTCACTGGCCAGACTCCTTTGAGGAAGTTCCTCTGCTGACACATGTTGATGGCGAGACCGCTTACTTCAAGGACGGCAGCAGCAAACGCATTGACGCGATAATTCTGTGCACAGGATATTTGCACCACTTTCCTTTCATGGCAGAAGACTTGAAGCTCAGAACGGGGAACCGTATGTGGACACCAGATCTGTATCAAGGCGTCGTATGGCAAGACAATCCCAAAGTGATGTACCTCGGAATGCAGGATCAGTACTACACGTTCAACATGTTCGACGTTCAGGCTTGGTATGCACGGGATGTCATCATGGGGCGCATACAACTGCCGTCCAAAGATGAGATGCAAAAGGACAGCGCTGCCTGGTTGGAACGGGAAGCGACTCTTGCGGACTACGAACAGGAAATCTGGTTTCAGGGGGATTATGTGCAGACTCTGCTAGATCAAAGCGACTATCCGAAATTCGATGTGCAGGGAATCAACAATACGTTCATGGAGTGGGAACATCACAAACATGAAAATATCATAACGTATCGAGACAACGGATATCGTTCGCTAATGACAAATAACCAACAGCCGGTTCACCACACCGAGTGGCTGAAAGCAATGGATGATTCCATGGAGAGTTATCTCGGGCAACCCGCCTGACCGCTGCTGGCTAGTTCAGACTGTCCGTCAAGCAATGAAAAACCATGCCTGCAAACAAGCAGGCATGGTTTTTTATCAGAGACAATTGCGCATAGCTGCAGTAAGCCATGCACAAATCGATGTTTATGAATTTTCCGCAGCTGGCCTGACTTTGCCGTATTCCTGATCGAGTTCCACCATCGGATGCTCTTCGGAAGACTGGAACTTGACCAACAGTTCGCGTGCAATCATGTCACGTTCCTGTTGACTGTCGGGTAGTTCAAGATCCGCGGGCACCTGCACCCAGCCATTAATGTTCCGATCGAATACTGCAGGTCTTCCCTCCTCGTATCCGAGATGAACATCTTCTAGCCAGTTCAAATCATCCCAACCCATGAACTCAATATACTTCTTCAGAAACGGCGTGATCTTGGAATAGTCCGGCACCAAGTTGACATCGTACCTATAGCCAATATGCTGACCGATTTCCTGTTCTCGTTCGGTTGTTGAATCACTACTGGACTTCTGATTTATATCTGTAACTTTATCCATTCCTATCCACCTCAATAGCGAGTCATGTCGGGTCGTCCCACAGTGTGCTGGGTACCTGCAAGCGGTACCATAGCCATGGCTGAGGCTTCCATCGTCAGAGCAGCAAGATCTTCTGGTTCAAGCGAGTGGACATTGGTTTTACCACAGGCACGAGCCATCATCTGACACTCAATCGCAAGCGTGTGCAGAAAATTGTAGACACGTTCGGCAGCCGCGTCAGGATTGAGTCGCGCTCGCAGGATTGGGTCCTGAGTAGCAACCCCTACCGGACAACGTCCCGTGTGGCAGTGATAGCAGTATCCAGCCTCAACCCCGATTTCATTTTCGTAATCCGCTTCTGGAATGTCCTTGTTGCAGTTTAACGCCATCAGTGAAGCGTGTCCGATTGCTACAGCATCCGCACCCAGGGCCAAAGCTTTCGCCAGATCTCCGCCATTACGAACTCCGCCCGCATAAATCAGAGATATTTCCCCAGTTTTGCCGACATCATCCAAAGCCTTTCGGGCTTGGCGGATTGCAGCAATACCCGGCACTCCAGTTTCTTCAGTCGCTAGATGCGGCCCAGCCCCTGTCGATCCTTCCATACCGTCTATATAGATCATGTCCGGATCGGTTTTTGCCGCCATACGCACATCGTCATACACGCGTGCGGCGCCTAGTTTAAGCTGAATCGGAATCTGCCAATCCGTTGCTTCACGGATTTCTTCAATTTTCAACGCGAGGTCATCCGGTCCCAGCCAGTCCGGATGCCGAGCTGGTGATCTTTGGTCGATACCAGCCGGCAAAGATCTCATCTCGGCAACCTGGTCGGTCACTTTCTGCCCCATCAGATGTCCGCCAAGACCGACTTTGCAACCCTGCCCAATGAAAAATTCACACGCATCAGCCAAGCGAAGGTGATGGGGATTAAATCCATAGCGAGATTGAATGCACTGGTAAAACCATTTGCTTGAATAACGCCTCTCGTCAGGAATCATGCCACCTTCCCCTGAACAAGTTGCAGTTCCTGCCATGGTGGCGCCTCGGGCGAGCGCAGTCTTTGCTTCGTACGACAGCGCACCAAAGCTCATGCCCGTAATGTACACAGGGATATCCAGCTTCAGCGGCCGCTTCGCGCGCGGACCTAAAACGGTTTCGGTCACGCATCGTTCCCGATATCCTTCGATAACGAACCTCGTAAGCGTGCCTGGCAGAAATGTCAATTCATCAAATGTAGGAATTCCCTTGAATAGAGAAAATCCCCGCATTCGGTATCGACCGAGTTCTGACTTAATGTGTATATCGTCAATAACCTCCGGCGGGAATATTGAGCTCCTGCCGAGACTACTGGTATTCCGGGACACCTTTGGTGGCTCCGGTGGTGTTGATTTTGGTTTAGGGTCCATAATTAATCCTTCACAGAACGAGTTTCTTTTCGGCAGGTTCAAGGCTGTCATAGTTCCACAGCTGCTTGCCGGATTCTATTTTGCGCAAATTACGTGCACCATTTGGCGCTTCCATTCCGTACAATGCCAATTTCCGTTCAATCCAGTCGCATTCCAAATCTGTCATTTCAGCATCGACTGCATCAACGCCGAGCCCTTCAATGCTGCCGCCCACATAGATGATGCCGTCATACATTGAGTCACCCAGGTTCGGGCCGGCATCACCAAGAACAATCATGCGACCTCGTTGCATCATGAATCCGCTGAACGCTCCAGTGCGTCCGCCGACGATGATTGTGCCGCCTTTCATGTCAATTCCGGTCCTGGAACCAACATCGGACTTGCACACCAGATCACCGCCTCGTATGGCCGCACCGAACGTCGACCCGGCATTTTTTTCGATCACAATGGTGCCAGACATCATATTTTCTGCGCACGACCATCCGACCCGTCCGGAAATCCGAATATTGGGGCCATCACTCAATCCGCAACCGAAATAACCGAGGCTGCCTTCAAAATTCAAATTCAGGCGATTCAGAATCCCGACTCCCAACGAGTGTTTGGCACCGGGATTCAGCACCGTAATGGTGCCGTGCCCCTCATGCATTAACCGCATGATTCGCGTGTTCACTTCTCGCGCTGTCAGACCGTCCGCGTCAATCACGGCACTCTTGTCAATATCAACCTCAATAGAAAGCGGGGAAGCGAGGCGATCCGATTCAACAGCGGAAAAAAATACCTGCTGAGTTCGGCCTGCAAGTTTTTCTGCATGCATCGAACCCGCTTCTTTCAGCTCTGCCATACTCTTACCTCTCCTTCATAGGGATCAATCGTGTCGATTTCGTGGGGAAATACGCTACGAATTGCAACTTCCTCTGAAGCCAACGCAACGAAGTCGTCGGACTCGTAGAGCACCATGGGTTTTGCGGCCATGTAATCTTTGGCCATGCCGAGCTGATTCTGCGAAGCCACAACGTAGGTAAAAACGCCATCTAAATCAGTGAGAGAACGATTCATCGATTCCTCGAGATCATCGCCGCGATCGATTGCGTCTGCCAAGTAAACGGCGATCAGTTCCGAATCGCAGTTGGACATGAATCGATGTCCTCGTCTTTCCAGGGCTCGTCTCGAATTCCAGTAGTTGGTCAACTGTCCATTGTGTACGACAGCTACATCCAGAAATGGATATGCCCAATACGGATGAGCCGAGCGAATGTCTACGTCGGATTCGGTTGCCATTCGAGTATGCCCGATTGCGTGGGTTCCTTGAAAATTCTGTAAACCATACTGGCTCCCGACAACCTGGGCATCTCCAAGATCCTTGATCAGTTCAAGACCTTTTCCAATCGAAAGAATTTCCACCCCTTCGACATCCTCAAGATAGTCTGCAAGTCGTCGTAAATCACCTTCAAAATTGAACTGACATCGATAGGCATATTTCGTTGCTTCCTGTTCAAGCGTAACCTCCGCCCCACTTTCGGATAGGCGATCCCTTACTGCCGCAATTCTCTCTTTGATCTGATCGTAAATCTTAAAGCCGGTTGCTAAATCCGCACCCTCTGCAACCTTGAATCGCATCACGTACTTTGCGCCTTCCCCATTTTCAGAGGGGACACCGTAGACGGCCAATCCGGTTGAATCAGGTCCGCGATGCTTCAACGCCTGAAGCATTGACAGCAATTCAGCACCGATGTCAGATGTTTTACCGCGATGAATGAGTGCTGCTATTCCACACATATTTTGGCTCCTATGGCAAACAATCGAGATAGGTTTCAATATCCCATTCGGTTACGGTTGACATGAATTTTGCCCATTCATCTTCCTTGTAGTGCAGGAAAACTCTGCCCATTTCGTCCGGCAAAGCTTCCATCAGGAAAGAGTCCTTCTTCAATGCTTCTAGGGCTTCACCCAGCGACATCGGCAGTTTTGTTACTTCCTTTCCCGCTTCCATCGCTTCATAGATGTTACGCCCTTCCGGCTCTCCAGGATCGAGTTGATTGGAAATACCGTCATCAAACGCCTTCAATAATCCGCCACACAAGAGATAAGGATTAACCATTGAATCCACTGCGCGGAATTCAAATCGCCCGGGTGCTGAAATTCTCAGTGCGGTCGTGCGATTCTGATAACCCCAGTCCTTATACACTGGAGCCCAGAACCCAGTGTCCCACAAGCGTCGGTAGGAATTCACGGTAGGGCAACCGAGTGCAGTCAGACCATCTAAATGTTTCATCACTCCAGCAACAGCATGAAGACCGATTTTCCCTGGCAACTGCGGGTCATCGGTGTCCGGCATGAACTTGTTATCACCACCTTGCTGGTAATGGTAATTGTCATCCAAGCCGTTCAATACATCGTTGCCGAGTCGATTCAACGTGTCCTCGCCCCCTGTCCAAAGTGACATATTGGTATGACAGCCGTTTGCGGATACACCCATGAAGGGTTTTGTCATGAAGCAGGCGATCAAGTTGTTTTCTCTTGCGACCTGAGCACAGATCTGTCGATAGGTTGACAGTCGATCACAGGTTCGAAGAGCATCGTCATAGGTGAAATTCAACTCCAGCTGACCTGGTGCATCTTCGTGGTCGCCCTGAATCATGTCCAGCCCCATGAACCTCGAATACTCGATAGCTTTCATAAACACCGGACGCAGACTTTCAAACTGGTCGATGTGATAGCAGAACGGTTTCGAGAACCCGCCATCCGGTTTGCCGTCTTCTCCTCGTTTCAACCACATCATTTCAGGTTCCATACCGTGACGCAGATGCAATCCGTCGTGCTTGGTCTGGAACTCTTCATGCATAATTCGAAAGTTTCCACGACAATCGGAACTCAAATGTCCGCCCGGATTCTCGCGTTCCTCCCGATTGCGGAAACACGTACAGTAAACGCGTGCGACTCGTTTGTCCCATGGCAATTGACAAAAAGTTTCTGGATCAGGAATTCCAACAAGCTCCATGGCTTCCGGACCGTAACCGATATAGTCGCCATAACGATCAATAAACAGGTTGGCAGTGGACCCATATACCAATTGAAATCCCCGACTGGCAATCTGCTCCCAGTGATCCGCAGGCACTCCCTTACCGACAATTCTTCCTGTTACGGAAATAAATTGGTAATAGATGTAGTCGATATTCAGTTCGTTTATTTTTTCTCTGACTTGCTTGACCAGATCAGCTCGACCTGGTCTGTTTACGTGTCGTTCGAGGTCCGTAGAATCCATGTCACCCTCTAATTGTTAATTTTGCTGAATGATAATATAAGAGTTCGATTATATACATCGATAGAATAAAGCAATCGAATTTCGATGCAATTCGCCCAAGCAGGGAACTTTGAAGTTTTGTGTTGCGAGTCAATCTGTGCGGTGGGAACAGCAACACACCGAAAAGCATTCCGCCGCAACAAAGCAGGAGAAAGTGGAGGTGTCAGTTGCCACCTAGTTGAGGAAAACCTGCACCACGCATTACTTCAAATTCGGCCCATGCCATCGTAAGTTCATATTCAATTCTCTTGGTTTCTAGTAGTGCACGCAACTGTTCGGCTTGGGCATCTCCAAGATCGGCATTTTCTTCCAATTCATACAAAGTGCGACTTCGATCCATATACTGGTCTCGAAATTCAGTTCTTACTTTCGCAGCTGCCAGTTCCACCTGGTAGAGTTGCAATTTTTTCCACAAATCAAAAACACGAGCTCGCAGATCGTATTTGAGCTGTTCGACTTTCACTCGCGCTTGTTCAATTTCGATCCGTGCAATTTGTCGGTCTCTTTTCTTTGTTGCTCCGGCAACTAGGGGCACTCTGATCTGAAACCCAATCGAAGCAGAATTTCTACTGCCGGTCTTTTGCACCCATTCCGTCGCTTCAAGAGTCGCATCCAGCGTTGGTGAATACTTCTTGATGCTGATATCCAAAGCATTCTCCGCTCCTTGCAGTTTCAGTCGTGCATCAGTCAGTTCATAACTGTTTGCCAGCACCTGTTCCAGCATGGTTTCATACACTGGCACTTCTCGATTGACATAATCCGCAATATCAGGTGGAACCAAATCCCGCGGAACATAGTCATGATGTCCTGGTATGAATCCCATAGCCAAAACCAAAGAACGTCGAGTAGCTATTTGATGAATGCCGGCTTGCTGACGCTCATGAAACTTCTCGCGATAATTGGTTTCATGTGCCAGCACATCGACTTCAGCATGCGCTTCGTGCATCTCGGATTCTTCCTGTAAACGATTGAAGCGCAGAAAAGCGAGAGTCATCTTCTCGTTCTTCACTGCGTAGTCCAAATCAGCAAATAGAACGTCAAAAAATCGCCTCATCACTGTAAGCTGTTGTTGCTGTATCCGATGCTCAAGCAAGTCACTGGTCCGCTTGAGTTCAGTCTCTGCGTGTGCTTCAAATGCCTGTTTTCGACCGAAATCATAAATCGGCTGAACAAACCGTAGTGTTGCGTAACTGTCGTCTTGAGAATTACTGGCACCAGGTGGGGCTCGGTCAACGCGCTGAGGCACGATCAGTGCTTCTACGCTGCCACGATTTCCGTTGCGATAAAAATTATAATCTGTGTGAGCGCGCGCAACATCAAGCTCAGCACTTTCAATGGAAGGATGAAATGAAGATGTGATATTCAACGCTTCCGATAGCGTAAGCGGATCACCAGGCGCACTATATCTTGTAGCAAATGAATTAGGGGGAACGAACCACAGCAGCGACAGAAATGCCAGGCAAAAAACTGTCCTTTTCAATTCTGAAGTCTCCCCACGTTTCCATGAATGATAGGCAACAAGAATGCGGCTTCCTATTGCGTATTCGAGTTTAATCGGTTTCGCTTGAATTTTATAAAATTGGTTGTCTCATAATGCCGCTGCACAACAAACTCTCCCAACAGCAAAAACTCTTCGACACTTTTTGCTGCCCCGGTAAAGCGCATAGTGCGTTTGCCTTCGAGGTCTAAAAACAGAAATACCGGTGTCGCACGAATCCTGTTGTGCTTGAGGGCGAAATCCTTTTCAGCAATTTGTTCACCTTTGAAATCGACGATTAGGTTATCTCCTTCGACATTCATGGTCAAGATTCGAAAGTGCTTGCGATAGTAATCTTGAACCCCGGACTGATTCAAAATCATTGCCTTCATACGCTCACACCATGGACAATCGTTTAACTCGAACATGATTAAAATGGAACCCTGTCCTTCTTCTTTGGCAATTTCCACTTCTTCCAATAGGTCTCCAAAGGTTTGATGGAAGAAATATTCTTCCGGCGACCGAATCTCCGCCGAAACCTGCACAATTCCACACAAGAAGAATACGACGAGTGCTGTGCATACTTTGCCTGTCTGCTTCATAAGTCTCGACTCCATAAACTAACTGCTTTTCCAGTTACCAACTCCGGGGTTGCCAGCTTTCATGATTATTTCTGGCTGGTTAACCTTGTCTATTCTAACTGTTCCTCGCGATCGAAGATGTTCTGTAACCAGAACCCACACCGGAGGACCGGATGAGACTTCACCTACCGTTGCCCAACCGGCTACAGTGTAATTGCGGCTCGCCTCGATCAACTCGCCACTTTCCAACCGCATATCTGAAATTCTGCTGCCGAATGACATCGTCGGATTGATCACATACGTCAGTCCGGATACTCGCACCATATCTCCGCCCTGTTGGTAAAACGGATCTGGGTTGAATGCATTATCTGCAACATCCTCAAGTATCAGCTTCAAGGTTTCACCACTCATTTCCCGAATATACGTTTCGGGATAAGTCATGGCTGTCTGCGCCAGCACGTCCTCCATGGTGATGGTCTGTCCTGGAATAATGGAAGTTCCCCACCGAAAGCCAGGAGACAATGCAATCTGCGCGCCACCTGTATTTCGTAACGCATCGCAGATAAGCTCATCAAAGGTGCCATTGAAATTCCCCCGCCTGAACAGAAGCGACTCAGTCACTGCCAGTTCTTCGTCCAACTGTTCGGCGTAAGGCTGACGAGAAGTGTCAATGAAATTCTGCATTTCAGAATCCGAATCCAGAAAATTTCCAAACACAGGCAACAGCCGATACTGAATTTCATTCACCCCTTTCTCACCCAACTTCAAATCCAGAACGCCAACAAACTTCCCATTTGATCCGGCATTCGTCACCAGTGTAGTCGACGCCGAATTCTTCACCGGAATTGCCGCAGGAACTGCGTCGTGAGTATGACCACCTAGTATCACGTCTATGCCCGTAACAATGCCCGCAAGCTTCAGATCAACATCCATGCCGTTATGCGAAAGCAAAATGATTGCATCCGGTTTTTCTCTCTCCTGAATCCCATTGATCAGGTCTTGCATCTCCTCCACGCGAATGCCGAAATTCCAGTCCGGAATGTTTCGACGCGGGTTGGCAATCGGAGTGTAGGGGAATGCCTGGCCGATGATGGCCACGTCAAACCCGCCAAGAGATTTCATCGCGTATGGCTGAAATGCGTGCCCGGTAAAGTCATCGTAAGCGGGCTTCTCCTCAAACTGGGCATCTTCGGTTAGAAAGACGTTCTGAGCCACGAATTTCCCTTCAAATGCCTGCAGGTTTTGCTGGAATTCTTCTGGTGTATAGGTGAACTCCCAATGGCCTGTCGAAATATCCACGCCCAGAATATTGTTGGCTTGCACCATTTCCATGCCACGTGTCCATAGTGCGGTTCCACTGCCTTGCCAACTATCGCCGCCATCAAGCAGAAGAGTTCGCTCCGAACCATAGGTTTGTCGCAATTGGTCCACCAGAGACTTGATGTATGCATATCCGCCTACCTTGCCGTACTGATGTGCAAGTCCAGCGAAATCGGAATACGTAAAGGCGTACGCCTGCGGTGATGCTGGAGAAATTCCGAAGTGCTTGAAATACGCGTCGCCGACGATATGAGGCGGTCTTCCCCAAGAATCGGCAATGCCTATGTTGACGTGTGGCTCCCGATAGTAAATCGGGTTGAGCTGGGCATGCGAATCGGTGATATGCAGCAGACGAATCTGTCCGAATGTGGGAATATCATACAGGCTCTTGTCGGCGACGGACGACACCGGCATAAATCCAGCCACACTCGCTGCTGCGAGTGTTTGTACAAATTCCCGGCGGTCCATGTGCACGACTATTCACCCATAGTACCAATTCATCCGGGCAAAGCCGATCACTCAAGGTCAGGCCAATCCGCTAAATCACCATTGATTTGGAATTAAAAATTCGATAGTAAATTGAACTATCGAATCACTCGGCCTTTCCACAGACTCTGTTCTCTGTTCGCCTGTACAATTGCCGCGTCGCTCTGAAACTTGGCCTGAGCAACAAGTTTCATTGCGTTTTCGAGATCCCCATCTAAGGCAGCATTTCGAGCAGCTTTGAGGATTTTTGCAGTATCGCGCCATTCATGGCCGAGCGACCTGGAGATCTTTCTCGCTTCGTTTGCTTCCACAAAGGCTGCATTGAATTCTTCCACGGTAGGCTCCGATGCGCTCGCCACATTGAACGACATTGCGGCAGCAACGAACAATAGGCTAAAGAACAGTTTTGTTACCGTTGATCTCATGTCTGTCTCCCGTCGTTTACTTGCGGACTCCAGGTCCGTTGAATTCCAATCCATTGCTCATGTAGGTCAAAAAGTATTCAAGATTCCGATATTCGGGGCCTTGCGGCTTGAACGCTTTTGCCCGCACCTGCTGATTACACCCACTGAAAAAACGATGCAGGGTTCCAATCGCACCCCACTTCAGTCGATACACTGGAAAGTGACTCATTTGTCCCAATGCCGGGCTCAACAACTCCGAACGGATATATCCGCCTGATGCATTGACGTGGCAGTCTGCACATGCAAAGTTCAATTGACCTCTCTTGGTGTAATAGAACTGCTTGCCGGCTTCATACGCTTGCAATGCGCGCGGATCATCTGGAATGACTACATTGATGGTCTGGCCACGCGAAGTGTATGCCATGTATGCCGAAATTGCGGCAATGTCGCCGGATTTGTACTTGAGAGGTTTTTCGCCATTCGCTTCTCTACATTGGTTGATCGCAAGCTCTAGCGTTACCACCTGTCCCTGTTCGGTATCAAAATAAGGATAATTTTGCCGAATTCCGATTCCGCCGTTCTCGAAACAGTCCGCATAGGATTTACCGTTGGCAAATGAAGTTCCAAAGGCTTCCTCACCTCGACTCAACGCGAATTCATATGGTGGAAACTCCTCAAGGGCTAACCATTGCTCCCGCGAACCCGCATCTATGGAATAAGCTCCATTGATGAAATCGTCTTTCGGCGTATCCGGAAATTTGGTCAGGTAATACTGTTGAAATGCCTGCCGGTCTTCTTCAGGTGTAGCAAACGTTAAAATCGACACGCCTGCCATCACGCAACCGGTCAGTACAGCCGATAACATTCTTTTCATTAAATTGCTCTCCTAATTCGACTGTCCGTATTGGAGGCGTTATCCAATTGTCGATGCCAGTTCGCCTGATTTACCTTGATTGTCCGACCAGCGGAGCATCAATACATCACCTGACTTCGGGCCACTCAGCTTGAAAGACATATACGGATTTTTCGAGATTGCCGGGCCCCAGTGAGCTCGCAGCAACTCCTTATCTTGCCAGTGGCAGGTGACTGATTCAACAAAATTAGCAGGAATTGGTTTACCGGTCTTTCTGTCTTTACGCAGTCCGGTTTCCATCGGGTGCTTGATCAGCATCTTGACCTGGACCTTATTGTCGCTGGTCATTTTCGCTCTTACTTTCATAGTCATAATAAATTCCTCGTAAATTTCATCTACCCACCGCATCCGCCGATGGTGACTTTCACTTCTTTCGAGCCTCTGTATACGCTGCCGTTCGCTTTGACTAAGGCAATGACATCGGAGGTTTGACCCATTTTGATTCTCACGGAGACCTCAGGGACAACGCCAGGCTGCAGGTCGAATGCGGCAACCATGGGCGCCGGATTTTCCGGAACGATGATGGCGATGGATTCCACGTTGCCAAGATTCGCTGTAACCTTGATCGGAACCACTGCACCATTTTCCGCGATATCCGGCGCTTTGACAACAACGGCATCGCTATCCTGAACACTGTCTTCTCCAAACAACGCTTTCAGGGTTTCAGGCACTTCCTCGGCATCAAATGCCATCTGCGGACGTGCGGCGTATGCCAAATTTGTCAGTAAGCCCCAAGACGCAGCAAGACCGGTGAGGGCTGTTGCTAATGCACCCTTGAGTATCTTGCGTCTGTGTACTTCAATCGTTTTCATTGAGACACCTCATTTATAACGTGTATATATATTCAGTAATTTTGTCGATTTCATCATCTGTAAGAATGCCGTGACGCCCGAACGGCGGCATCATCGAATTCGGATTGAATGCTGTAGCATCGTAAATTCTCGCTCTCAGTTTTGCCTTATCTGCAAAACGCCGCTTCATGAAGATTAGAGGCGGGCCATGTGTGCCGGGCATTTCACCATCATCAATAAAGTGACAAGCAAGGCAGTTGCCTTTCTTTCGGTCCACTGCAAGTTTTTTTCCCTCCGCAATAACGTCCGCGCCACTGTCGGCATACCCCGGGTCTACGTAGACAGTCGAGAAGGACAATACCGCAACAAGCGAGAATAATCCGAATAGCGATTTTATCATTACTGTTTAAGACTCCTCAAGCGTCAGTTTTGTTCCTAAGCGCCTGCAAAAATAATGCTTCGAGACACCCGAAAAATTGTTTGGCAATATACAATAAATTATTTCATTGTTCAATTCAATGAATGTCGAACTGGTGGAGAACGAAGAATCGATTTCGGTACTGATCGTTACTAAATCTCGAAACTGAACATAGATCAATTGCATAACCATTCCACAAAAATTCTCACTTTCTAACAATGGAAATTGCACCGGAACAACTACAAGCCATTGCTCTTGAGGCAAGCGGCTTCCTGAAACAATTGGCGAATGAACAACGATTGATGATTCTTTGTCATCTTGCAGATGGCGAGAAATCCGTCAATGAACTACAAAGTCTTATTGGATTGGAACAATCCTCTATCTCTCAGCACCTAGCGAGGCTGAGGAAACAAGGAATTATCAAAGCACGGCGGCATTCGCAATCCAAATTCTATTCCATCGCGAATGAAAACGCCTTGCAAGTCATTGAACTTCTACATGAAATTTACTGTACTCCTTCCGAATCAAGGCTCTGACGCATCCCTCGACTGCGATATTTCCGGCACTGCGCATATCCGAAACTGTATCGTTAGATGCTTCGATTCGGTAAGATGAAGGAACACTGTTGTTCTCCCATTGCCATCGTCGGCATGTCCTGCCGTTTTCCCGGACAAGCCGATAACCCTAGCACATTCTGGCAAAACGTTAAAAACAAAGTCGACTGCATAACTCCCATTCCGTCTGATCGCTGGGACAGTCGAATTCTGACTGATATCGACAAAAAACTTGGGGCAGAGTTTGCAAAAGTCGGAGGGTTTATTAACGATATTGACCAGTTCGACACTGCATTTTTCGGCATTTCTCCCAGAGAGGCATCCGAGATTGATCCACAACAGAGAATCCTGCTTGAACTTGCCTGGCGGTGCATGGAAAATGCTGCAATTGCGCCCGATTGTTTGTCCAAATTGCAGACCGGCGTATACGTCGGCGTCATTAACCACGACTATGAAAGGCTGATTCTTTTCGACCGACAACAAATTTCCCAATACTCCGCACTTGGACGTTCTACAAGCATTGCTGCAAACAGAATTTCATACTGTTTCAACCTGCAAGGTCCAAGTATGACGATTGACACTGCGTGCTCCTCTTCGCTGACTGCTGTTGATTCTGCCTGCAAGGCACTCAGATCCGGGGATGTTGATGTCGCTTTGGCGGGCGGAGCAAACGCCATTGTGCTACCGGAGAGTTACATTGAATTTTCGCAGGCATCCATGTTGTCGAAAGCGGGAATGTGTCAGGCTTTCGATGAAAACGCGGACGGTTTCGTACGTGCAGAGGGCGGCGGTTTGGTGATGCTGAAACGACTCTCTGATGCTTTGGTTGATGGGGACAGAATTTACGCGACAATCGTTGCTAGTAGCGTAAATCAAGATGGACGCACCATTGGTTTGATGGCACCGAACCCAGAGGCTCAGGTACGAATGATGCAAAATTCATTGCAACAATGTGGACTTCATCCATCGGATATCGGCTATGTGGAAGCACACGGCACTGGAACGCAAGCCGGGGATACGGTTGAGGCCACTTCACTTGGCGAAGTGTATGGACAACCGGGAAAAGTTCACGGCTGCCCGGTCGGTTCGGTCAAAACCAATATTGGTCATACAGAAGCGGCTGCGGGCATCGCCGGATTGATCAAAGCGACGCTGGCAGTGCACCATGGCCGAATTCCGCCGAATCTCCATTTCGCGAATCCAAATCCAAAAATTGATTTCACGGCTCTTGGCATCCGTGTCCCGAATGAATTTCAAGAATGGCATGAGACAACTGGCAATCCACGTTGTGCGGCGATAAACTCATTTGGATTCGGAGGCACCAATTCACATGTAATCATCCAGCAAGCTCCGGCAAAACTAGATCGAAAGCAGCCAATGTCGAAGAAAGTTCTCCTTCTTCCACTGACTGCTTCAACCTCGCAGAACCTCAACCAGTTGCGCAACTCCTTGACGACACCCGAATTGAACAACTACCCAGATGTCAGAAGTTTGTGCCATACTGCCGCAAGGAGACCTCACAAGAAATTTCGCTGTTCGATTCCAATCGCAGCAGAAATTGACGGCAAACCAACACCATCATTGTCAGCGCTGGAAACCGACAGTGCAACCAATATAAAAGCAATCGATTCAGTATCGAAAATCGCTTTT
Organism: Arenicellales bacterium; assembly: GCA_965219265.1. Classification (GTDB taxonomy): domain Bacteria; phylum Pseudomonadota; class Gammaproteobacteria; order Arenicellales; family JAJDZL01; genus JAJDZL01. The sequence goes on along the minus strand of OZ244730.1, from coordinate 594,133 downwards.
GTTTTCAATGGGATGGGAGTTGATTGGCAATCTGCGGGATTAGAATTTTATGCTACGGAACCCGTGTTTGCAGCAACGATTGACCTCTGTGATTCCATATTTCAGAAGGAGTTCGGCCTACCGAACATTCGTTCCTACTTCTTGCATGAAGGTCCAAATTCACAAGGCGGTCTGGAAAGGATTCATGCACAGTATTTCGCTGTACAAATCGCAACACATGAACTATGGAAATCCTGGGGCGTGAATCCAGACGCCGTATTCGGGCACAGTGTAGGAGAGGTTGCAGCGGCGTGCGCGGCGGGTCATGTAGACATTGTCGATGCAAGCAGGATCGTATGCGAACGTGCACGAACGCTTCAGAAGTGCTCAGGACGCGGCTTGATGCTGGCGGCTGCGCTTTCGCCGGTTGAAGCAAATCGCATCGCCGAATCAATGCCCAACGAACTTTTTGTTGCAGCAATCAACAGTGAGACTTCAGTCACATTTTCTGGAACCGAACAGTCGATTCGGCTGATTTACAAACAGCTAGAGAATCAAGGCAGATTCTGCCGTCTACTGGAAATCTCCGTTCCCTTTCACAGTCCACTCATAGACGAGTGTCAAGCTGAAATCACGTCGAAAATTCGTGCTGTCAGGTCAAGGCGCAATCAAATTCGTTGGTTTTCTTCAGTACATGGGACGGAAACTGTCAACGATACGATGAAGCCAAATTACTGGTGGGAGAATTTTCGAGAACCGGTACGATTTTCCGAATGCGTGCAAGCCTGTATACATGCAGGAATTCACTGCTTTGTCGAGATAGGTCCTCACCCAAATCTTTCATACGACATACAGGAATGCCTTCGAAGTGAGGGAGTGATAGCGCCCTCTCTACATTCAGTTCAACGTAATGGCCAAGATAGAGCAACCATGATTTCAACGGCCGGGAAATTGTTCAATCTCGGTGTCAAATTAAATTGGGGGGAAATCAACCCAAAAGCACAGATATGTGATTTTCCGATCGCTGAATTCAATCGTCAGAGGCATTGGAAGCGTGCCGCGATGGTACTGGAAGAACAGCAAGCCCGGCACACCAATCGCTTCCCTCTATTGCAAAGTTCGGGCAGCATGGGCCTAGGTTCATGGGACTTGGCATTGAATGTCAACGAGTTGGTCTGGCTGAAATTTCATCGAATTCGTGGAGAACTGGTCTTCCCCGCTGCAGGATATGTAGAAGCGGCTCTGGAGGCCGCCAGTTCATGGCTTGATCAGCCGGCGCTTGTATTGACTTCAATTCAATTTAATCAGATTCTTGAGTTGCAAGACGAAGGAGAAACTGCTCAGGCTCAATTGAAATTGAACATAGCCGACAGCACCAACGAAAACTCGTTCGACTTTCAAATTTTGCAGCACTCAAGATCAGCTCAGCCGAAATCCACCATCTACTGCCATGGAGTGCTTCAGTCTGGCAATAGTCCACAACCTAGGTCGAGGCTCAGTGACTTGAAGGAACGCTTTGTGAATTCTGTTGATCCAATTCGGCTGCGGGAGGAATTGAATGAATTGGGTCTTGAAGGCGACTGGTCTACATGGAAGATCAGGAATTTGAAAGTCATTGACCAGAAAGAAGTTCTCGCTCGAATTGAATCTCCGGAGAAGCCAGGTGAACTGCAGTTGAATTATCAGTTGGATCCTTCACTGTTGGATTTGTGCTTTCGAACCGCCTCAACAATAACTGGGGGAAATCGCGTTTTTCTGCCTCAAGAGATTGAACGTCTCGAATACTGGACGGATCATTCGCGGGTAGTTTGGTGTTACATTCAAGTGAAGTCAGTGATGAAAGATTCGTTGGAACTTGATCTCGAAATTTCCAGTGAAAACGGGCATGTCATTGCCAGAATCTCACGCTTTGCGCTTCGTCAATTTGACGTCAAAAAACCTTCGTTACGAGATAGTTCCGTACCGATTCATGCATTTCGACCAGAGTGGGCACTATATCAATCGAATTCTCAAGGTGCCGACTGGTTTGATAGCAAAATCGACAAGTATCACCAAAATCTCCAAACCTACATGCTTCGACTGTCCGAATCCTGTCGAAGACAAAACTACTATGAAAATGTATCCCATGGGCTTGCCGAGATAACGCTCAACTACATCGGACAGGCTTTCAATCTCGCTGGCTTTCCAGGCAGAGGCAAGCAGATTTCCCTGCTTACGTTGAAACTCAATCTAGGAATCGACGACCAGCAGATTCCTTTGTTCCATTCACTGCTGGCATTGCTAGAAAAGAATCAGACTATTCGTCTGAAATACGACAACAGAAAAGAAGGCCATTCCAATGATGTAGACAGCGTGGAAATCGACGTAGTGCAAGACCTGCCAGCAAATCCCGACCGGGCAGTTTCCAAATTTCTTGAATCTCCAGATGCGGCAGAATATGTATCTGAATTATTGTTGATTGACCGTTGCGGCAACTGCTTGAACTCCGTACTGACCGGAAAGCAAACCGGTTTGAATACGTTGTTTCCAGAAGGGTCAATAGCGGATTTGCAGAATTTGTACCAGACTTCGCCGACGTGTCGAATTTATAACGAAGTGATTCGAGAATCCATTGAAAAGCTTCTGCAAGTTTGGCCGTTTGCCAGAAAGTGCCGAATTCTCGAAGTTGGTGGCGGAACCGGCGCGTTACTGTTTCACCTTGCTCCGGTTCTGCAAGAACACCCTGTTGAGTATACCTTCACTGACATCTCCAGCAGCTTCATCAGACGTGCGCAGACTCGCTTCGAGAAATATGAATTCATTCGTTTTGGCGAACTTGATATTGACGCTGACCCACTGGCGCAGGGATACGAAGGCCATCACTACGATGTCATTCTTGCTAGTGACACCTTACATCTGGCACACGACAGCGAGCAAGCACTGGAAAGACTTCTTAAATTGCTGGCTCCCGGAGGATTCTTTTATTTCATCGAACTCACTGACGAACCTGACTGGGCTCGGCTCGTTTTTGGAATGCTTCATGGTTGGTGGCATAACGCTGACACCAATCGACTACACAATAGTCCCTGCAAGTCACACCGCCAATGGCTGGAGTTGTTGAACCGGCTTGAATGCAAGTCGATTTTTACGATTCGCGACAGAACAGACGATAAAGACCCACTGCACTCGATATTCCTTGCGCAGAACGCTGAAACAAACCGAGGGGGGAGTCCAGCGGCGATTGGGAAAAATCGGAAACGGCTTATATTTTCAGACGACAGTATATTTTCCAGAAAATTGCTTAAACATTTTGAATCTGACAGTGTATTTCGGGTAACCAGCGGCAGGCGATATTCGAGAAATAAATCGGGATTTAAAATTCGCCCAAATATCGTAGAAGACTACTTGCAGATTATGAGGGATTTGAGTCAGTCCGAAAAGTTTCCAGATGAAATTATTGTTCTGTGGAACTTTAGCCCGCAAGCCGCCGCGGCTAATGAATTTGATGCGATTTATGCCGCTACGCCTATTGCTTTGGTAATCGCGCACTTAGTGCAGGCGTTTGACCGTGAAGCGAAAGCACTGCCTCGAATGACACTGGTTTCCGCCGACATTCATCAAGAAAACAAAATTCGCGACATCTCGACATGCTTCAACGCATCAATATGGGGTATTGGACGAACTCTAAGAAATGAATATCCACAGACACACTGCAGACTCATTGACATCGACACAGGTAAATCCAATTCTGCAAAAGGGCTGCACAATTTCATTGAATGTAATAAAGATATTCTGGAAGTGTCCCTACGAGAGTCCGGATGGTATGTTCCAATTGCCCGTAATTTGCATGTTGACCGCTTGATTCAACCAGAGAAGATTGCGCTTGAACTCAACTGCACTCCAACAGGTGATTTGAATCAACTTAAATTCAAGCGGATTGCCTGCCCAGTACCTGAAAACACAGAAGTCGTCGTAAAAATTGCATCCTCCGCACTGAATTTTCGAGACATCATGGTTGCGCTGGATGCTTTACCGGCCAGTGCAGTTTCAAGCGGCTTCATGCAGAATTCACTCGGAATCGAGTGCACAGGAGAAATTGTGGAGGTTGGAAAAGATGTAGCCAATATTTCAGTCGGAGACCGGGTAATCGCACTCGCACGCAATTCAATATCCACTTTCGTAACAGCCAATGTAAAGTTCGTTTACCGAATACCGAACACTCTGACATTTGAGCAGGCAACAGGATTGCCAACCGCGTATGTAACAGCACTTTTCTGCTTAGAGCAAGCAGCGAAAATAAAACCTGGAGATTCAATCCTGATACATTCCGCATCGGGTGGTGTTGGACTCGCTCTGGTGAATTTAGCTCAAAAAGCCAAAGCAAATATCTTTGCAACTGTCGGTACTTCCGATAAAGCGAAATTTTTGAATTTGACTGGGGTCCGACAGATTTCAGATTCTCGTTCTGCGTCATTTGTAGACGACATACTTGAGTGGACCCAAGGCAAAGGCGTCGATGTAGTCGTCAATACACTCGGGCGAGAATTGGCGATGGCGAATCGCGAGATTCTTAAGCCTGATGGCACGTTCATCGAGCTCGGCAAGTATGAAAATCGGGAGAACCTTCAAGAATCAATTCTGGACCTCCATCCAACAGCCAAAATCGAAATCGTGGACATAGACAGAATGTGGAATGACGATCCGGATTCTCTAGCGAGCTATGTCAACGATACGATGAAATCCTTCGAACAGGACCGTTTGCCGGTATTGCCATATAGAGTGTTTCCCGCACAAAACACGGTAGATGCATTCAGACATATAGCCTCCGCTCATCATATCGGCAAAGTTGTGGTGTCAATGACTCAACTGCATCGGGAGAATTTCCGAAATCGTCCTAAAACACGCATATCGTCCAATGCAACTTATGTCATCGCGGGTGGCAGTCGCGGGTTCGGATTTGCCACCGGACTGTGGCTCAGCGAAAACGGTGCCAAAAATCTTGTGCTCATCTCCCGAGCCCCCGAATCCACTGATACACTACAAAAATACAGACACAAATTTGAGGAATCTGGAACCACTATTGAAGTTGTTAAAGCTGATATTACTCGACTTGATCAGTTGCAGGAAAATCTGGCGAAACTTGATGGCAATATGCCACCGATTCGTGGAGTTTTCCACTGCGCAATGGAAATCGACGATCGTGTACTAGCAAATTTGGATGCAAATAGTTATGCCAAATCTACGCATGCAAAAATTCTCGGTGCATGGAATTTACACCAAGTCACCAGATATATGGAACTGGATTTCTTCGTTCTTTACTCTTCAGTAACTTCCATTGTTGGCCCGCCTGGACAGGCTAGCTACTCAGCCGCCAACGCTTTCTTGGATTCCTTCGCAGATTATCTGAGGGATAGAGGAATTCCTGCAACCTCAGTGAACTGGGGAGCAGTATCAGACTACGGATATGTCGCTGACAATTCTCAAACATCAGTAGAAACAGTAGACAAATTTGGAGTATTCCCTCTGCCGGCTCAAAGAATGCTCTCTTTGCTCAATGGAGCACTAGGCTCGGAATCCGACAATAGAATTGTCATTGCAGGAGGAACATGGGCGCAGGAAGTTGCCCAGAGTCGAAAGTTCGGCTGTTCTACGATCAGTTCAGTGAAGCTATCTCAAAATGGGCAAGAAGGGTCGAAAAATACAGATTCAAATAATACAGATGTCCAACAGAAAGTACTTTCTTGTGTGTCACGGGTGCTGAGCATCCCCCGAGATGCGGTTGACCTACACGAACCAATTGTGAATTTTGGAATCGACAGCCTGCTGGCTGTAGAACTGTCTCATCTACTAAGAGTGGAAAGCAGCATCCGGATCAGTGCCACATCTTTGCTGCAACCCATATCCATTCATGAAATTGCCAGTCTTAGTTGACTGCTCAATTCCAGACGTCTACATCAATTCCCTGCTCAATGAGATGATCTGCACGGGCCGAAATGTATCGCTAAAAGCTCGGCTCAATCCGATAAGACTCGCTGTGAACATAGTCGAATAGCGACTACGTGTGAAATTTCTTGAACCAAGCTTCGGAACGTATAACTTCGTCGCCGTTACGATTAAACAAAATTATCGTAGGTGCATAACTCACTCTCAAACTGGAAGCCCAATTCCGTGCGGTCGTCTTTTCTCCTGAGGTTGAAATCAGTGGTGTATCTGACCACATTTCCAGCTAAACCACTTCGTACTCGACGAGAAGTTTTCTAGTTTCCTCATCAATCAGAACTTTTCTATGCAGAATGTCGTAGTTTGGGTACTGTTTCTGTTCAAAAAATACTGCGAGAGGACGATTGGCCTGGCTTGCAGTTCGATCAAGAATTAAAGGTGGAGATTGGTAAAAAGGTTCGAAAATCAATTCCTTGGCGGCATTGTCGTCTCTTGGCTGGCTGCGAACAAAATCTCAATAGGAAACTGTAGACTCGTGTCGCTCGCCAACATAACGGATAGCAGTCAAGAATTCATTCGGCGGCAGGTAACCATTTAATGTCAGTATTGGATTGCCGTGCTCATTGAAAAAATTAGAGTCGGGGTAAACTGGACTTTCAGCGCAGACGCCAATTCCTTTTCCGCATAAGCTTCACCTCCGACCGTCACAATCTAGCGATCACCCCACATGTTGAGCGCAATTACGCTGAAATTGGTCTGCATGAAATCAACAATATCTTTCTGGCTTAGATTTCGCTCCACCAGAAGATTGCAGTAGGGGCAGCCGTCCTGGTGAAACAGCAGCAGCACGCGTTTGCCCTGCTCTGCAACTTCGTCAATGTCATCTGCGAACTCGAGAAAACTCTCCTTAAACCATGGAGGATATTCTGTAGGCTTGGCGCCTGAAAATGTACCGAGGCTTGTTTCACTTGCACTGGAAACGGTTTCGCCCTGCTGAGCCATTGCATTGTGCAAGCATATGCTCAATGCAAACATCAATCCTGGCAAAAATGTACTGGTGATTCGAGTCATAAAATATCAGACAGTTTCTTCACTGTATTAGTTCAGGACTCTGTGAAAATTCCGCCCATTAGCCAGTATTTGATTCCACTTGCCTGGTGTCAGGCTGCAGATAATGCTCATTCTAGTTTGAATCTCCTGTGATGATTGGCCAGCTCATGCCAGTAATCGGAATTCCAGTAGCCTCGGGCTCTAGCGGATGTACTTGGCAAAACATGAATTTCCGTGATATCCACTGACAACGATTTCTGAAGTCCATATTCAATCTCTGCATTTTTCGGAATGCCGAAAACTGAATGAAAGAACAACCTGCTATTGTTCTTGCCTGTAAAAGCTAATAGATGAGGCTGATATGTCTTGATTTTCTCGAGCACTGACTCTGGACTATCTCCCTGACCTGTAAGTTCGTGATCACTGCCGAACTCTGTCTTGTTTAGGTCAGTCAACCCTATGCCATAACTGGGAAGACTGCCGAACTCCTCTGGTTCAAGTTGCCGGTCAGTCAATCCTGTTTCAGCAAGAATTTCCCAGAATTTATTTGAGCGATGTGCGTAATACGCACGCCGTCGTTTTGACTCTTTACTAGGCGCTCTGCCACAAAATACGGTAATTAAACCTGTCTGAAGAACATCTCGAACGATGTAATCGCTTTCCGACATCGAAATTTCTTTGCTCTTTAGAATGGACATCAATTCAGAACTATATCCATTAATCAGCTCAATTGAGAAAATCTATTCCCTACTCTGAGATCCGTTGGGCAGCATATTTTTAATCCTGAAACTGCATCTGTGTAAATTTGTTGATCATCCAGTTCATTTGCAACTGAAACTTCTTCGATGACATCGTCCTTGATCATCAGCACACAGAATTTCAAGCGATTGGCATGCTTTACCCCGACTAATTCAATCCATGTGGACCCGGAAATCTTGAGCCGAGTCAGTGGTTTCGGTTGTTGGAAGTCCGAGCACCTGTACTGCTCAAGATAGTTACTTGAGACCATCTTTTCTGCCAATTTGGTGGCCTTCTCGTACTCCTGCGATGAAAATTTATCCAAGTAAACCGGCCGACCAAAAGACCGCTCATATTCATCAACCAGCAGTTCCGACAGTTGACTCCAATTCGTTATACAACGCTCCTGACTCAGTGTGGTGATCCTTCTGTGCATTGCAGCCAATGCCAGTTGCCGGAATGTGTCGCACGGAACGTTAATGATTTCTGCCATGGCTTGATAGTTGAATTCGTTTAGGATGTTGCCTACAACAACGCTAGCTTCGCCAATCAAGCCTCCGCCGATCCCTGCGATTCGTTTACCCGAAATTTCTATCTCATTTACATAGAGAAGTTCAGCATCCAAACCCAATTTTTGCAACGCCTTGATTGGCGCTTCCAATCGCGCCTTGTAGACCTGCGCAGGAATAGCCGGACTCCTGCTCCGGTGAAATATGCACTGGTAAAAAAGTTGTTTACTGTCAAGATAGGTTACTCCGCCACCGAGTTGTCTGCGCATGACGGGATAACCTAGTCGTGTACGTGCAGCATTGTCTAGCACGTGAAGGCTGTTTTGGTGATAGCCAATACAAAAATACGACTCCCTGGGACGACATAGAATGATCGTATCCGGAGAATTTTCTGCCATGCAGTGTGCAACTGAGTGGTAGAACGATTGAGATTCTAAATAGGAAACTTCGCCTAGACTGATGATACGTACTGAGCCGATGTCGCCCATCATACTGCTTGAATTGCAAATGCAGATACAAGCATCGATTGCACATTGATGACTGCTTTTTGCCTAGAAATCAAGTACAAATTCTCGATTTTCATTGAAATGGCGTTCAGTAACGCCGATTACCTTTTCCCCAATTTACTAGTCTATGCTTCTTCGAGTGCCTCGACTGACTCCGGAATCGTCTGTCCGCCGTCTACAACAATTGTCTGGCCGGTTATGTAACCCGCTTCGTCAGATGCAAAAAACAATGCGGCGTTTCCTATATCCGCCACTGATCCCAGACGCTTCAATGGAATTGATGCCGCCATAGTCTCAAGGTAATCCTCTCCAAGACCCATTAGTCCCTCCGTTATGATGTTGCCCGGCATAACGGCATTGATCGTGATACCGTACTTGGCGAATTCCATGCAAGCGGTTTTCATAAATCCCAGCTGACCTGATTTACTTGCACCATAGTGCGTCCAGCCTGGATATCCGGTTATGGGACCGGTAATCGAAGATGTCAAGATGATTCGACCACAACTGCTCTTCTTGAGATGCGGCAAACAGCTCTTTATTGCAAGAAATGTTCCTTTCAGGTTTGTTCCAAGCACTAGGTCCCACTCGTCGCTAGACATGTTTTCCAAATGACTCTGAGGAAATATGCCGGCATTGCAGCACAACACATCAATCCCGCCATGGCGCTCAGTCGCAACAGCTGCCATGGCATCCAATTCCTCAGAATTCGTTACATCTGCTGAGAATGCGGATGCCGTACCACCTGACTCCCTGATTTCCGCTGCCGTAGCTTCGGCGTCAGAAAGCCCACGTGCAACAATCAACACCCGCGCACCCTGATTGGCAAATACCGTAGCAATGCCTTTTCCAATTCCTTTACTGGACCCCGTCACTATGACCGATCTGCCTTCTACTGATGTAAGCATGACTCATTTACCTCGTTTAAGTTCGATTGATGTTAAATAGGTTTGGATAATGTACTGATTTCTGAATCAACAATGCAACAAATTCGCATTTTCGGTGTGTTATCAACAATTCGATATCAACTGTCAAGTTTTTTTTGATTTACTCAAATAAATTGAGCGTGTAAGAAACCAAATCCCTGTCCGTATTGGGACAAAGGAGGATTACATGAAAGAAACAAAGCAGGAATTTTTGGAACGCACTAAAGAATACTGGAATCCAGGGAAAACTACCGACTGGCAAAATTTCGGAGTGGACCTGGTGATCGATCGGCGGGAAGGCTACTATCTGTATGATATGGATGGAAAACGTCTGATTGATGTTCACCTGAACGGAGGCACATACAATCTCGGACATCGCAACCCCGAAGTCGTGGCGGCCGTAAAGGATGGAATGAAATATTTCGACATCGGCAATCACCACTTTCCGTCGTTAATGCGAACACATGTCGCGCAGATGCTGGCTGAGTGTACTCCCGAAGGATTGCAGTATACAATCTACGCATCAGGCGGCGGCGAAGCAATCGACATTGCACTTAAGTGTGCACGCCACGCCACCCAAAGACGTAAACTTATCTGCATTGATCATTGCTACCATGGTCATACAGGACTCGCAGTGCAAGTCGGTGATGATCGATATTCCAAACTGTTTCTAAGTGATTCACCGAAGCAGGAGGTCGTCAAAGTTCCGTTCAACGATCTTGAGGCGATTGAGCGCGAAATTCGAGTGGGTGACGCAGCTTGCGTAATTATAGAGACGATTCCTGCAACTTATGGGTTTCCCATGCCAAAACAGGGGTACCTGAGTGCAATAAAGGCGGCCTGTGAAAGAGTCGACACACTGTTCATCGCTGATGAAGTGCAGACCGGCTTAATGCGATGCGGCGAAATTTGGGGGATTGATACTTACGGAGTCATACCCGATATATTGGTAACCGGAAAAGGACTGTCAGGTGGAATCTATCCGATTGGTGCAGTCGTAGTCAGTGAGCGGGCCGGAGCCTGGCTGAAAGAAGACGGTTGGGGACACATGTCTACATTTGGCGGCGCCGAGCTTGGTTGTATTGCAGCAGCCAAGGTGCTTGAGATTTCCAATCGGCCTGAAGTGCGTTCCATGGTGCACTACATTGCACAATACATACGCAATGGACTGGAACAGCTTCGGAAAAATTACTCTGACTTTTTTGTCGGTATTCGCCAAAGAGGTGTTGTAATTGGGTTGGAATTCAGTCACCCGGAAGGTGCGATTCATGTTATGAAAGCATTGTTCCACAACGGCGTCTGGGCTATATTCTCGTCCTTGGACCCAAAGGTGTTGCAGTTCAAGCCGGGAATTCTAGTTGACAAGGAGCTCTGCGACGAAATTTTGAACCGACTCGATACCGCTTTGGGACAAGCGCGGGTATCTGCCTTTCAGGGAATTTCTGCAAGAAAATCTGCAGATTCGAACCAACAAGAGAAACGGGAGATGGCTAACGCTGCATAACAGCAGAGCAGGAGAAATAAATGCAAAATTTTGATGATTTAACCCATGAACAACAACTTACCTTGCTACGACAAGTCGCGCAAAACGCTATTCCGTTTTATGACTTGCCGTCTGATGTTGGGGTTGAACTCATCAATATTTCAGAAAATGCAACCTATCGTGTAGAAGATCCTGTCAGTGGTAAGAAGTGGGCTCTACGAGTACACCGAGAAGGGTATCACTCTAAAACAGCGATCGCTTCAGAACACGCATGGACAGATGCCTTGCGTGAAGTTGCTGGGGTAATCACACCGACAATCGTGCCCGGAAGAGATGATCAGAACATTCAGTTGATACATGCGAAAGGAATGCCGGGTGGCGCTCGACACGTTGTCATGTTCGATTGGGAAGCGGGCGTAGAGCCCCCCCAAGAAAATTTACTGGGCCCATTTGAGCTGCTTGGGAAAGTTTCCGCACAAATGCATCAGCACTCAATGACTTGGCAACGCCCTTCCTGGTTTGAACGCTATACATGGAATTTTGAAACAAGTCTTGGCAGCAAGCCTCACTGGGGGAGATGGCAGGACGGCATGGGAATGAATCTCGAAAGAGAACAACTTTTCGGCAAAACTGCAGAACTAATCGAGTCCAGGTTGCGGGATTTCGGGCAGCGCTCGCGTAGATGGGGGCTCGTTCACTGCGACATTCGACTCGCCAATTTGCTGATTGAAGGAGATATAACTAAAGTAATAGATTTCGATGACTGTGGATTCAGCTGGTTCATGTATGACTGTGCAACTGCACTCAGCTTTTTCGAGGCAAGAGAGGATGTACCTGATCTTATTGAGGCATGGGTGCGAGGTTATCGCTCAGTCATCGACTTGTCGGAGGAGGACGAGCATGAAATCCCCACATTCGTCATGCTTCGTCGTCTGCTTCTGGTTGCATGGATTGGATCACACTCCGAAACGGAACTGGCCCAATCTATGGGTTTACCGTACACCGCCGAAACCGTTGGATTGTGTGAGGCCTATCTGTCGAAATTCAGCGATTGATCAGAATCGATAAATATTTGCCGGAAATCTAAATATTTGCAACTGTCGAGAGCAGAATATGAAACTAAAGCATCTAGACTTTGTCTACAGTATGCATAACCGGTCTATAGAAATTTAATGGAGCTTTACATTGTCTGTTTTTTTCCGAGTTTCGACTCTTTCAACTGTATTTTTAAGTTTTCTGATTATTGCCTCCAATACGATAGCTGATGAGAAAGATTATGTTTTTACTGGTAAAGTAGGCATTGCTATCAGAGCTTATGACCCCGTCGCCTATCATCTGGAACAAAGTCCTGTAAAGGGCAGCAGCGAATTTTCGACTGAGTGGGAAGGCGCTATCTGGCATTTTGCTTCTGCTGAAAACCGTGACCTTTTTAATTCGGACCCCGAACGTTGGGCACCTCTGTACGGAGGATACTGCGCATACGCAGTGGCTAATGATGCGCTAGCACCGACTGATCCAAGAGCTTGGACGGTCTACGAAGATCGACTCTACCTGAACTTTAGTCTGAGAGTACGAAAAAGGTGGACTAAAGATATTCCGGGCTACATAGAGAGTGCAGACAGGAACTGGCCTGACGTCCTTTCAAAATAGGCCGAGCACATTAAAAGAGACCAGACCCGCCGTGGCAAAATCGGTATGAAAGATGTGCGCCAATCGCTGTGTAGTAGATTTTCAATGTTTGGACTGCCCAAATGCAGAGTCTGGACACGCACAGTTCTGAAGCCAACTGTCCGAGCGAACGGGCACTCCCGTTTCATGTGCCACCTATGCTCGAATCATTGTGACACGTAAACGGAACTTCATCGGCTAAAATGGAAAAAAGTAAACCAAATCCGCAATTTAGCAGAAAAACAAACAAATCCGTATTGGGTACACTCTATATTCGATCAGGTTTTATACCGAGCAGGTCAAATGCCCTCTGCTGATGCAGTATCGGTTCGGTGATAATCGTGAATTCATGCTCCGGCTTGTCGCGTAACACCACCCGGTTGCGGCAGATGGTGGCAGGCGTTAACCTTCACTGTCCATTGTCTGGTATGGCGTACGATTTGCCCGGCAACATCATACAGACGCAAACGTACTCTGGGCGCACGGGCAGTTGACCACCAAATCGGCAATACCATCCGCATCAAGACAAACAAGTTGTAGGCAATAGGATTTAACATGCTGCATTGGCATCAAAGTCCCCACAAGGCAAGTTTGCCGTAGCGAAATCACTGCGACGATATGAGGTACATTGGTCGGGTAAGCGTTGGTTCGTCCAAGCCAATCTGATGCGTTCTTGCTAAAGCCACTGCTTGGTGTCGATTCGTTTTACATCTAAGAATTTTCATTGTATATTTACCATCAGATGGAAAATATGCAATGATATATTCAAGACATGCCAGTAAAGAAGTTGAAGCCGCGCTACAACGCCAGGCTGCAGTAGCCTTGATCGGTCCACGTCAGGCGGGCAAGACAACACTAGCCTTGAAAATAGGCGAATCTCATGACGCGATATATCTTGACCTTGAGGACATGAATGATCGGACCCGACTTGCAGACCCAGCTCTATTTCTTGACAATGTAGAAGACCAACTGGTGATTCTGGACGAAATTCAAAGAATGCCTGAACTTTTCCCCTCACTACGCGGCATTATTGACAGAGGCCGACGGCACAATAAAGGAAAGGGGAGATTTCTCATTTTGAGTTCTGCGTCGATTGACCTAATGAAAAAGTCGGGTGAATCTCTGGCTGGAAGAATTGCATACATATCACTAATGCCTCTTTCAGCACTTGAAGTAGAAGATCTGCACAAATCTCGAGAACAACTCTGGCTTCGTGGTGGTTTTCCTGACAGCTATCTGGCCGACAACGATAAGGAGAGTTATTTGTTGAGAAAAGACTTCATTCGTACCTATCTGGAGCGTGATGTTGCACTATTCGGACCTCGTATTCCGGCTGTAGTGCTGGAGCGTCTGTGGACAATGCTTGCACACCGTCAGGGAACGATATTAAACGCTTCGGAACTCGGTCGTTCCCTTGAAATCAGCACGCAGACCGTTTCACGTTACATTGATCTTCTCGCAGATTTGTTGTTGGTTCGGCGGCTGCAGCCATATCATGCCAATGTAGGAAAGCGCTTGGTGAAATCCCCCAAGATTTATGTACGAGATTCCGGACTTGTCCACGCACTTCTGGGAATTTCATCGTTCACACAATTGTGCGGACACCCGGTAGTTGGCAGAAGCTGGGAAGGATGGGTAATTGAGACGCTGCTGTCGGTTCTGCCGTGGCGAGCATCTGCATTCTACTATCGGACGCGCGCAGGCGCGGAGATTGATCTGCTCATTGAGCACGGCGATGGGGCGGTTTGGGCTGTCGAAATCAAACGATCATCATCCGCGAGAGTGAAGCGGGGTTTTCATGTTGCCTGCGAGGACATCAAGCCGGTACGTCGTTTGGTAATACACGCCGGCGATGATACATTTCCCATGTCCAAAAATATTGAAGCGACCAGCGTCCGCAGGCTTGCTGAGGAACTCAACGGCATTCAGTAAGTGTGATGATTCGCGAAGCTCGCGAATTTATCAGGCAGCCTGCTGGACATAAGGAACCGTGTTTTCTCCAATCTGATCTTGCCTGTTCCTACTCAATCTCCCGCAGGAAAACGCGAGACACAACAGTGTTAATCACATGTACTTCCTCCGTCCATATCCAGTCTTGCCTTCTCATCGCCAGTATCAGTTCCAGTACGTAGATATCACGTTCCCCATTCACAACATCGTTCCTTAATATTCAGGATAAATTTACATGTAAGTTTCAGAACCCGATGCAACTCAGCCGCGATTCGCAGAAGCTACGCAACATATTCATTTGCATATTCTTGCTCAAAGTGAACAGCAGAAACAGCAAGACTGGTGTGAAAGATATGCGCCCATCACTGTGCAGTAGATTTTCGATGTTTGAACTGCCCAAACGCAGAGTCCGGACACGCACAGTTCTGAAGCCAACTGCCTGAGCGGACGGGCAGTCCCGTTTCAAGTGCCGCGGTCTATGATCGAATCATTGTGACACCTGCGGGCAGGTAAAATCATAACAGTCCTGAAGTTTAAATGGAACCTCATCGCGGGAATGCGTGACAGACTGTTGTAATTGCGGAGATGTTTCGAAAATTAACCTGCCATTCTTATGGAAACACATTAGTTGGGGTCAATGTTCAGCAGTTCCAAATTAATTTCTGTAGCGGCGTGGGTTGTGTAGTGGGTCTGAACCGACCCTCCAGAAGCCCGGGCAACGTCACTTCGTGAAGGCATAAGGTGCCGAGAGCGGCAAGCAAGGTGGTCATGCTATGGTAGCTATAGGCATCCGTTTCTGGGCGGACTCTAAGGGGTCGATTCAATAAGAAAGGATTGGAGAATTGGCAATCGGAAAATCCCTGAAAATCAGGGGTTTTCAACAGGGAAATAGCATATATGGACTATTCTCCAATCTAAAAATTGGTTTACTCACCCGATTTGAGAATGTTCAGGAATTCACCCAACCCGACAACCTCAATATTGTGGGTAATCCAATAGCGACCCTTGTCAAATACAACAACAAACGCTCTATCTGGCTTCACATCTTTACAAGCGATGTGAAATCCTTTACGCACTCTTGGTGACCTGCTGCGTTTGATTTCCAGCGCCCAAACCCTATTATCCCCAGGCATCTCAAGTATCAGGTCTATTTCCGCACCAGCAGCGGTTCTGTAGAAACTCGCTTGAGTGTTTTCAGGCAATGATCCGAGAATGTTTTCGATAACGTGTCCTTCCCAGCTTGCCCCCGAAATTGGATGTCCTGCCAGCTGGTTATAGTCTTCTATATTGAGTAGCGCATGGAGCAGGCCACTGTCCCGAATGTAGGTCTTTGGTGACTTTACCAAACGTTTTTTGACATTGGTGTGAAATGGACGCAATCTTCGAATCAAAAGAAGATCAACAAACAGATCAATGTAGCGATATACGCTTGCAGTACTGACGGACAAAGCGGAAGCGAGTCTGGAAACATTCAGCAACTGTCCCTGACTGTGAGCCAGCATGGTCCAAAGTCGTTCAAGGGTTTCCGCCGGAAATCGAAAACCGAACTGTTGAACATCACGTTCAAGATATGTTTGAATCAAATTCCAACGATACGCAAAACTGTCTAAATCGGATGATGCCAGGAAACTATCTGGAAATCCGCCTCTGGTCCACAACTGAACTGCATCCCTAGAACTGCCAGCAACTTCATTCACGTTGAACGGGTTCAGGTTTATATACTCAATGCGCCCGGCGAGACTTTCTGCGGACTGCCTAAGTAAATCGATGGAAGCTGATCCAAGAATCAAGAATCTTCCGGTTCGTCTTCCATCGCGTCGGCCTTGATCAATAATTCCTCGCAGTTCCTGAAAAATTTCCGGCATCCGGTGAATCTCGTCCAGAATGACCAGATGATCTTCATATTGGCCAAGATAGATTTCGGGGTTGGAAAGTTTACTGCGGTCTCTTCGAGTCTCAAGATCAAGGTAAACAGTGTCCAATTCATCTGATAGGCTGAACGCCAATGTAGTCTTGCCCACTTGTCTCGGGCCAAGCAATCCGACTGCAGCCTGTCTATTAAGAGCATTAAGGACATCGTGATAAGCATACCGCGGAATCATTATCTACGCACCTTTCGTTATAATAATAGTATCCTTGCATATTAAATATTATATGTTTGTTTTACTTTGTTGGAATAACACAAATCAGTTCATTCGTCTGAACAGCACAGATATCATCAAGATACACATAGAACTATGAAAGAATCTGAGGGGTTACTGCGTCTGCAGTATAGCGGTCGCTAAATCGATTCAATACGTTCTGAGCGCGTTGACGGGCATCTACCGGTTTTCGATTGCTGACATGATTCCGTAAGACAGCACGGTATTGCCGCTCGTCTCTACAAGCAAAGCAGTCGAATCATCCAGTAATGCAGGTAGACCGTCGGTTTTCGTCGTAACAATCGGGGTACCGAATGCCATCGCTTCAAAAGTAAAACCTTCCCGATTGATTCAGATAGCGACGGAAGCACAAACAAATTGGCCTGATTTAACAGGTCCGGTACATCACTACGGCTACCAAGAAACCGAAAGGCTTACGTCAAGCCCAGTTGGCCTCGAATGTTGATCTGATTGTTCAGTTCGGGCCCATCTCCTGCGATTGCGAGCTGGATATCGTGGTTGCCGGTGCGCAGGTCATGTATCGCATTCAGCAGATGGCTGAATCCATTCTTGCCTACCAATCTCCCAGCGTAAAATAAGTTTTCAATTCGCAGTCGCGGTCGGATGTTGTGTACCGGCTGGACTCCGGAAAAACGTCGAATGACTTCGGAAAATTCCAAACTGATTTTCTGAAAGAAAGCGAATTCTGATTTCCACTAAAATGTGGGAATTGGCTTTGGAGCTTCCAAATCCAGCGTAATGCGATAGATTCGACAGGAGAGCTATATGGACATTTTTACTAGAATTTCACAACCCTTTCTGATTGTAATAGGTTTGCTGATGATCGCCACTCAAGCCTTCGCCGCAGAACCGCCCGTATTTACTGGCAGAGGAGAGTTCGCAATCAACGGGTATGATGCTGTCGCTTATCACAAAGAACAGAAACCCGTCAAAGGTGATAGTAGCTATACCGTGCAATGGAACGGAGCCGATTGGCGTTTCGCCAGTAACGAAAACCGCAACCTATTCGAGTCCAACCCAGAAAGATGGGCGCCGCGCTATGGGGGATATTGTGCATGGGCAGTATCCAACAACTACACTGCTAAGACTGACCCTGATGCATGGACCATCGTGGATGATCAACTCTATCTGAACTTCAGTCGAAGCGTACGTAGGACGTGGAGCAAAGACATCCCCGGAAACATTAAGCGGGCCGATGTGAATTGGCCTGAAGTTCTTAAAAAGTAGTTGATTTTGTAACCCTCAATGCCGGGAATGCAAGCGCATTCGCGACATTGGACATACTCTTGAAAGAATTCAGCTCCATTAGTGTTCTCGACCGGGAATGTTCTCTATCACCTCAAGTACATGACTCAGTGCCTTTTGGGTATTTTCCTCATCGCCCGAAATAAAGACCCTTCCCGAAACGCCGAACATTTGACAGTCGACCAGAACATTTTCCGGAACGGCTTTTTCTGCTTCATTCGCTGCTGCTGCCGCAAACAGTGCCGGCGCAGTCTCGAGCAGTAAGAGCGACTCGCCGGGCAGAATCATAGACGCGTCTCTCTGGCGATTGATAATCACCGAGTGCTGGTCAACAACCTCCGCCACTAAATCTGAATACAGAATTCGCGGTTTCAGGCGATCTTCCGCCTTAAGGTTAAACCCGTCAAGTATCGCATTGCCAGCCTCTTCGAGATCTTCCATTTTTGTGCTGTGTAATTCCAGAATGCCGAACTGACGTTCTACATACAGAATCCCCGGTTCAATTCCAGGCACAGACTTCAATGCAAGATCAATGACTCTGTGTATGGCAAGCGCAGGCGATATTTCGATAATCAGCGAATGCATGCCTTGCAAAGGTACATAGCCTCTCGCCCGCAATGCAGTTGCCATATAAGCAGCGAATTGCGTCTGAAGACTCTCAATCTGCAGATAGACTCGCAATTCAGCCATAGTCGATTACCTTCACTGTAGCAGTCTAACACTGTGGCAAGTCAGTATGCACATCATCAGAGAGGTCTAAAGCTGTGAAATTTTCTACTTACCAGCAGCTACATCAAATTTTTTAACAACATCCGCATGCGGACGAGGAATTACGTGTACGGAAATCACTTCCCCCACGGAACCGGCAGCTTCAGATCCAGCTTCAGTTGCCGCCTTCACAGCACCAACATCGCCTCTCACCAGCACTGATACCAGTCCAGCACCAACCTGTTCACGAGTAATAATTTCAACATTGGCAGCTTTCACCATAGCATCTGCAGCAGTGAACGCGGCAACGTAGCCTCGAGTTTCAATAAATCCAATTGCATTTGACATGATTTTCTCCTGAAAATTATTTTGACAGTTAAATTAGTTGCCATTATCTGAGGTATCGTCAACTATTCCGATGACCAAGGCATCAATAACGGCGTCTCCAGACTTGAACCACCCCTTTGCTACAGAACCTAGAGTAACGAGGACACGTTCTCCCGATCCTGCTCCGAGTGGGTCAAAGGCCAGAATTCTTTCTGGGTTCTCGCCGTTGTCAATCAGATCAATCTCCAACAGCGCTCCGTTTGGCAACTCGTCCAGTTTGCGAGTTGCCCATATTTTTCCGATTACAGTTCCAACTTTCATGACTATCTACTGCCTCACTATTTTTAGTCCGACTTTGCGCGCTCGATCTTTGGCTAGCGGAGTCAAGACGACTTTACTGCCTATTTCAATGCACTGATTCGTTTTTGCCAGCGCCAATACTTTCGATTCAGTCAACACTCCAGAGTCCAAGCATCCATTGCTCTGTCCGTCATCGGTTTTTCGACTCTGATGACTACTCTTGTGCGGGCTTACATTAAGATTTCGACTTCTTTGCCTTTCGGAATTCTCTAGTTCGAATTTCAGTCGATTGGAAAGAATCAGTGCTTCGACATCTTGATCATGAAGGCACTTGGCGAAATTTTTTAAGAATTCGTTAAACTTGCGGTCCGTTGCCACATCCACGACTATGCCTGATTTACAGTTTGTCGCAATGGATTCGAGAATTTGCTTCATCAACGGGCAATCTGGCATTTGCTTTTGGGGACGACCGCCATTTGTTGCGCCTGGAAGCGCTTCAAGTAGAGCCTCTCGTACGACCGCGCGAATCTGGTCACTGGAATAAGTATTGCCGCTCATTTTTCTCTACATCCTTGCTTCCAATGCTTCTTCCGCTGCCCGAGCTGCGGAACGTACGTCGCTCTCCGAGCCGCTCAGATAAACCCGACCCGTTGCACCGATCATTCGATAGTCAACGACTTTGACATCCGCCGCCTTCTCCGCTTCATTCGTGGCCAATATGCTGTATGAAGCAGGTTGCATTTCAAGGACGAAAAGCGATTCGCCAGGCAGTACCATAGAGCCAAGTTTGTTTCGATTGATCAAGAATGCATGGTAGTCATCGACTCGCTTCACGATGGTTGACGCAAGAATTTCAGGCGGCATGGCATCACTAGAATTTGCATTAAGAGTCTCCATTACCGCCTCTCCGCCTGCAACAACGTCGGCGGTTGAATCCGAATGAAATTCCAGATAGCCGAATTGACGCTCTACAACCAAAATTCCAGGCTTTACATTGACACTCTTCAATGCAATATCCGTTATTCCTTCAATGTGCAACCCTGGAACAACTTCTATAACCATTGCCGCCATGTTGGTTTTCGGCAAGTATCCACGAATCCAACTTCCTAAATAGCACATGGTTTTAGGCTGAAGTTGATCTATGAAAATGTAGGAACGAATCTCAGCCATTAGTGTCGTGATTCACTCACAAGTTGTAACGATCTGATCTCTTCAAGAATGATGCGGTGAATTTCATCTCGCAAGTCTCGCCCAACAGCTCCATCAACGCTTTCAGAACTCGACTGTCCTGATGAACCGTTAGATTCAAATCCACTGGAAAATGAGTAGTCGATCGGCACGTCACCCCGACTATAGGGTCGTGCTGTAGGTAAAACGAGGTTGTCGAACTCTCTCATGTCGACAATTTCATCCTTGCTATAAGCGACCTTTGACCACTGCACCAGGTGCTGCGGTCCGACGTTCTCTCCGACTGAACTTCTGCCGAAAAATCCGGTGCCGACAGTCATCGTGGGAGCTAGATTCGTATCAAATCCCGAAGCGCCGGTACTGCACGGCGCATTCACTGGAGTTCTCAGTACATTGAGATGAGCCCCGAATTCAAGAATCACTTTCTGATCCTTGCAGTGAATGGCTGCTGAATGCCCGCTTCCCATTCGACGAACCATTGCACTGCACGCTTTGAACGCTGCATCTCGATTGGAAACCGTATAAAACCCCAAAACCGGACAGAGCTTTTCCCGGCTTAATACATAATCATCACCAATTCGTTCGAGAGGAGTCACTAGAACTCTAGTTTTGGCTGGGACTCGAATTCTAGCCCGTTCTGCAATCCATTCAGCAGACTGGCCGATGACAGCTGTATCAAATGCGCCTTCCGGAAACAGCACATCCGCCAAGCGGTCACGCTCCTCATCACTGCACAGATAACATCCATCTTTTTGTAGCGCCACAATCAGTGCGTCGCTAATTGATTTATGGGCAATTACGGCAGATTCATTGGTACACAAAACACTGTTGTCAAACGCCTTGCTGTCCGAAATGCACTTTGCAGCATGTTCGATATCGGCGGATTTATCGACAAATGCCGGACAATTGCCCGGACCGACACCGAGTGCTGGATTACCTGAACTGTACGCAGCCCGGACCATTGGAGAACCGCCTGTGGCCAGTATCACATCAACTCGTTCAGAACTCATTACCGCGTGGATTACTTCCAAGGTCGGATTCTCAATGACTTGAACAACACCATCCGGTGCACCCGCTTTCTCAACAGCCTCGGCGAGCTTAAGCGCGGCATCTGTGCAACACTCTTTCGCTGCTGGGTGCGGACTAATTACAATCGAATTTCGGGTCATTAAGGCGAGTAACACCTTGAAGAAAACCGAGCAAACCGGATTGGTAGAAGGAGTCAATGCAAAAACAACTCCTGCAGGACGAGGAATTTCGACTACTTGTCGTTGGTGGTCAACTCGGTGGCTGGTAAAATTCTGATCCTTGTAATATTCGAAAATCCCCTCACTGCACATCCGATTTTTAATTTCCTTGTGATCGGCATTGCCAAATCCAGTCTCAGCTACCGCCCAGTCTGCATACTTTCGAGCAGTCGCCTCACCTAGATCGGCAGCCGCTTTAGCAATTCGCAGAACATCTTCACGAGCGTAGTTCGCAAAGACGCTTCCTGCCCATTGAGCTCGATCGATTACCCGATTCGCTTGAAATACTGGTGTTGGATGTGAGTAAGTTGTCATTTGGCTAAAATTCAGCTGTCTCCGTACGGCACTTCGCCTTGTAGAGCAAATTCTATTTGCTGTCAAATGATTGATTCTTGACAATCCAACTCAATCTTTTGACTTCAGAGCATTGCTTATCTCAGATTGGGCAGAACCGATATTCAGGCAACTTGATGGCCTGGCGGAGTTCACACAACTGCGAATCAACCTAATTCACAGCAAGAATTATGTAGAAACCGAAATTACCAGGTATTTACTGAAAGGATTAGCGGCTGCTTCATGACTGTCAGAGGCAACGACAAGCCCCTTGAATCGTAACTATTCAGAAGCTCTTCCGAGTAGGTGAACCTCGCTGATAGCAACCGAAAGTGTAGCAAAATCGATATTGCTGATAGACTTCATGTCGGAAATGATATTGGACAGCATACGACAGCCATTGTTGTTGGAATCCATCCACTCCGATACCGCTTCAGCAGGGTCACTCGTTTTCGCCTCCCGTACGACATCGCTGGCAATTGCATACTGGTGAGCGTGAATATCATCACTCAGCCTTGATTTCGCAAGACTGTGCCAGTGATTTTCTATTGGAAGCATTGACACTCTCTGACGAATCCACATTAAATCCAAACGTGCCCCAACATCAAAATACACCCGTGTGACAAATAACATCGGTTTTTTTGAATTCTTTATGATTTCAACAATGTCGAACGCGGTTGAAAGAGGAATAAACTCCGAGATCTGTCGAGCGAGTGGCTCCGGAACTTGATCATCCATCAACACCCGAACGTGTTCATTCAGTGGTTGGGTGTACTGATCTGTCAATGCCCTCGGTAGTACTTTGGAAAGTTTGCTAATCTCACCTTTGAAATAGTTCACCGTTCCTTCAACATCGATCGGAAGACTACGGTGACGGAGAAGCCATAATGTTGCTCGCTCCAACAGTCCTCCAGCAAATGAAAGCATTGTCATCTGGGTTTGTGCTGCAACCCTATTGTCGAGGTCTTCAATTGCTTTCCAGACATCCTGCATCTGGAAAATCTCTCTCGCCGCACAATATGCCCTGGCAACATCACAACTGTCGGCACCAGTAATTTGCTGCATACGCAAGGCAAATGTGGGGCCGACACGATTGACCATGTTGTTCGTCACATAAGTAGCAACAATTTCCCGTTTCAGACGGTGTTTGTGAATCTCCTCTTTGAAATCCCGCGACAATCTCTCCGGGAAATATTCGTCTAGTTCTTTGATCAGGAATGGATCCTCCGGAACATCGGATGCGAGTAAAGTTTGGTACAGTGTCATTTTGGAATACGCAAGCAGTACTGACAGTTCCGGAAACTTGAGCCCGATTCCTTCCGATTCTCGCCGTTTCAATTCATCCCGGTCGGGCAGGAATTCAATTTGTCGATTCAAGTCCCCAGATGACTCCAACTCTCGGATGAAACGAACGTGTTCCCGCAACAGATTTTTTGAATTCGCATTGACCAAACTTAATGCTTGGCTTTGTTGGTAATTGTCAGTAAGAACCAAACTTGCGACTTCATCGGTCATGTTTTTCAGTATCTGTTCCCGTTGCTTCATGGTCATCTCGCCGTTGTTCACAATCTGATTCAACAAGATCTTGATATTGACTTCATGGTCGGAGCAGTCGACGCCGCCGGAGTTGTCAATGAAGTCAGTGTAACAACGGCCGCCGTTCAAGCAGTACTCAACCCGCCCAAGCTGGGTCATGCCAAGATTTCCGCCTTCTCCGACAACTTTACAGCCAAGATTGCTGCCATTTACTCGAATCAAATCATTCGAACGGTTTGCCGCATCTGCATGTGATTCCAATGTCGCTTTTACGTAGGTTCCAATGCCACCATTCCATAAAAGATCAATCGGAGCCTTGAGCATGGCATTCAGCAATTCAGTCGGGGCGAGTTTGCTCTCGCTGATGTGGAGTCTCTTTTGCACTTCAGGAGAAATGTTAATCGCCTTAGCAGTTCGATCGAAAACCCCGCCGCCCTTTGAAATCAGTTTCTTGTTGTAATCCTTCCAAGTCAGCCCTGGATTGTCAAATAGACGTTTACGTTCTTCGTAACTGACTGCCGCATCTGGATTTGGGTCAATGAAGATTTCAATGTGATTGAACGCACCAACCAGTTTGATATGACGGGACAACAGCATTCCGTTTCCGAATACATCGCCACTCATGTCGCCGATTCCAATTACTGTAAAGTCAGTGGTCTGAATGTCGGTGCCAAGTTCGCGGAAATGACGCTTGACCGATTCCCATGCGCCACGGGCGGTAATCCCCATTCCTTTGTGATCATAACCGACAGAACCACCGGACGCGAATGCATCACCGAGCCAGAAACCGTATTCGTCCGCCAGTCCGTTGGCAATGTCGGAAAAGGTTGCTGTACCTTTGTCTGCGGCAACAACTAGATATGGATCGCTCTCGTCGTAACACTTAACGTCTGGCGGGCTCACTATCTCGTTGTCGACGATATTATCCGTGATATCCAGCATGCCGCGGATGAATGTCGAATAGCAGTAGATGGCTTCGTCAAGCAACGTTTTACCTTCTGGTGGTGGCTGTTTGACGACAAAACCACCTTTTGAGCCAACCGGAACAATCACCGCGTTCTTCACAATTTGTGCTTTCACCAGTCCAAGCACCTCGGTGCGAAAGTCTTCCCTGCGATCTGACCATCGTAATCCACCACGCGCGACCTTGCCACCGCGCAAATGTACAGCTTCAGTGCGAGTAGAGTAAACGAATATTTCATATTTCGGTCTGGGATCCGGCATTTTCAGAATTTTGGATGCGTCGATCTTGAACGACAAATAGCTCAGCGGTTGATCACTCTCGTCAGTGCGGTAGAAATTCGTCCGAATCGTAGATGAAATCATATTCATAATATTGCGCATCATGACGTCTTCATCCAGACTCGTAATTTCATCCAGATAACCCTTGAGTTGATCCAAAATTTGATTGTGTTGACTGTCCGTCAAATCTGAAGATGGATCGAACAGCATCTGGAAATACTCGACTAACCTGACAGTCATTTCAACATGCCGAGTAAGGGTTTCAGTAATATAGGAGTCACTGAATGGATTTCCGATCTGTTTGAGATAGCGACTGTACGCTCGCAAAATAATTACCTGCCTCCAAGCTAAATTTGCCGTCAGCACTAGACGATTGAACCCGTCGTTCTCCGCGTCCCCGCGCCAGATATGTCGGAACGCTTCTTCGAAAGTCGCTCGTTGCTGGTCCGGATCCAGATGATCGCCTTTCGAATGCACTACAGTGAAGTCGTGTACCCAAAGAACTTCACCGGATTTCGGTCTGACTTCGTATGGCCTTTCTTCGACTACGTGTAGTCCCATATTTTCGAGATAAGGCAACGCGTCTGAAGGGGAAATCTGTTTCCCGTAGCAGTACAGCTTCAGATGACATTTTTCTTCGCTCGCCTCACTTAAAGGACGATAAAAGGATACGATGAGTTCATCTTCACCCAATCTGGCAAATCGCTCAAAATCCGCCGCGGCCATCCACGGAGAATGATCTTCCTGATAACTGGCACTGAATGAATTTTCATAGTTTTTAAAGTACTGCGTACCGGTCTCTTCGCCATAGCGTTCAATTGTTGCCTTGTATAGCGAATCCTGCCATGTGATTGTCGTATCTTCAACCAATTGCTGAATCTCCGTCAATTCCCTTTTGGGAACAGAGTCTTTATCGACATGAATCGTATAGGTAATACGCGCTAGCACTGACTCAGAAAAGGTGGAAAAGAAATCCGAAGATTTGCCTTCCAGGGATTCCATTAGAATTTCCCCGATATTTACTCGCAAATTTCGATTGAACAGTTCCTGTGGAACATATACGATCGCCGAATAAAACCGACCGTACTGTTCCCGTCTTAAAAAAACTTTGATACGCTGACGTTCTTGCAGTTCCAGAGTACCGGCAACATCCTCAAACAATTCGTCAGCAGAAACGCGAAACAGCATGTCGCGGGGATAATTGTCAATGATGTTCGTCAGTGCACGAATGCTGTGCGTCGTTTCCGAAAATCTGCTTCTTTGAAGGACTTTCTTAATCTTGACTCTGAGTAAAGGGATTAGGTTGGCACTGCCATTGTATGCAGTCGAACTGAAGAGCCCAACTAGCACGCGAAGTCCAGTACACTTTCCACTTGATGAAAACTTCGGGACCGTGATTAAATCCATATAAGACGCACGATGAATCGGGGCGTGCGTGTTTGCTTTGGTGATGGTGAGCAATTGTTCTCGTCCATCTGAATTGAAATCGGCAACTGGAATTACTTCACCAATATCGTCGATTTTCCGCAATACGCCAAGTCTGGATTTCTCATTAGATCGCATCGTACCGGACTTTGAGTTCTTGAATTCACAGTAGCCGAGGAATGTAAAATTTCCGTTCTTCAGCCAATTACAGAATTCGGCTTGATCTTCCATGGATGGATTCTTGGAGCGTTTCATCTCCTGTTCAAGACTTCGAGCTGTCTCCCCGACACGTTTTCGCATCACTGGCCAATCCATTACAGCGGACTCAATGATTTGGAGGGTTTGCAGCAACCGAGCCTTGAGAGTACTTATCTCATCCGCACCAGACGGCTTGACGAATTGAAAATGAAGAAACGACTCAAACTCCCCATCCAGGAAATCTGCGTTCAAAGGGGACGCGATTTTCTCAAGTTCGCCATTAGAATCTCTCTTGACGGCAAATACCGGGTGTACCGCCAAGTGAATTTTCAGCCCCATCTTCTTCAAAACCATGGTGATGGAGTCAACTAAAAACGGCCGGTCAAATGCAACCACTTCAAGAACCGCATGTTTCGACCGCCAGCCATCCCTTTCTACATCCGGGGTGTAGATGCGAATTTTGGATTCACCCTGCTTGCGTACTCTACCCAATTCCCGGTGCGCAAGTGCTGCACCTCTCAGATCGAATAGGTCTCGTTCACTCAGATCCTCGTACGGAACTCCGTGGAAATAGTGACGAACGAACGCAGTAAACTGTTCGGCTTCAAACGAAGCCAAACTGCTTTCGTCGCCGACAAGCCGGTTTATAAGAGCTTGTGTCTGTTGTGAATGCAGTATCGACATGAGATCACCTCCCCTGGCAATGAACTCTCAAGCTGACGCGCATTACTATACAGTACCATGAAAGAATTTGACGAATTGTGAATTGCACGAAACTGATTTCCTTTGCAGAAATAAACATTTATTGAGTTTTACAAGAAAGGCAATAAAGTGTGACTTTCAAGTATGCAGTTGAAAATTAGGCCGACAAAATTTTGACTTCAATCGGATTGAAAGCGAGGTGGTAAATATAACGCGTGCGAGTATGGAGTTCACTCAATACCAAATTAGTAAAATTTCATAAAATTTTCATCAATACATGTGAGGTTATGAAGATGAGATCTTTCATCACTATCCGAGATATTGATCCCAAAGACAAATCTTGGCTTGAACATGAAGCACTCCAGCGCGGCGTTTCAATGGAGGAACTTGTGTGTCTTTTGATCCATGAGCAGTGCGAGAAATCGCAAAACCACACTAAACTGTCCGCAGCTTTCCAACGATACTTCGGGCCGGATCACGGTGTAGATCTGCCGTTGCCAAAACGGTATGGTTATAGACCGATAATGCCCTCTGACGATGGTAAGCCATAACTGTGCCTGTTACTTGGCTACTCGATACGAATGTCGTCTCGGAAATGATGCGTTCAAAACCTGAGCCTCGAGTTGCTGAATTTCTTGATGCAATTAGCGTGGAAGAATTTGGTATTTCCACGATTACGGTCTGGGAAATTCTTAATGGTATTGGCCGACTTGACAGTAGTCGTCGTAGGTCGGAAATCACCGAGCAGTTCCACGGGTTGTTGGTCAATGTTTTTGAAGAACAGATTTTCGATTGGACTCCTGCGGATGCCCGCGTTTGTGCTTTAATCATGGAAACAAATTCAACCATAAACTGAACAAGGGTAGAAGTGAAAATTACATCGAAGATGCATCAGTTACTGGTGTGCTGGCGTTCCTAAATCTTGCAAATTGGAGCGGATTAGTGCATTCTTAGCAGTGCAGACTTCGAAACTAATGGAATTGCAAATCAAAATGAACTTTGAATCAGTGTACGAATTTCAGAATTCGGGGACATTCGCTCAGCCTGATCATGATGCCGAGCCAGTCTCACACGTACTGGCACCAGCAGCTACCGGGGTTGATGAATTCATCAGCCAACATGGAGGCGATGTAGACCGAGTCTTTGGTGAAGCTGGGGTAGACCAGAAGTGCATCGGCAATCCGACCGAAGGCATGTCGTTAAAGTCTTTCTGTGGCTTGTTTGAATCAGCCTCCGAGAACACCCGGAACGACAATTTTGGATTGTGGTTCGGCAACCAGTTTCAACCCAATGATCTTGGACTTTGGGGCTATGCGGCTATTTCCTCTCCAACCTTAGGTAATGCGCTTGACAATCTCATCGATCTATTCCGATACCACCAGCAATGCTCCATGATGCGACTGGCTTCCGCCAGCAATGGTTATTGCAATCTGGAGTATCAGGTACGCGACCCGCAAATTGTGGAACGCAGACAAGACGCCGAATTATCCCTCGGAATGTTCTTAAACGTGATTCGTGAAGGTGCAGGTAAAAACTGGCAACCAGAAGAAATCTATTTTGAGCACCCAAAACCTGAAAACAGCAGCGAACACGAAAAAGCATTCGACGCCCCAGTGTTTTTCAGCCAAAAAATCAATGCGATCGTTTTCAACCCTGCCGTTCTCGAAACCAGAATGCCAAACAGCGATCTGAAGCTGATGTCACTCACTCGAACCTGTCTTGAATCCCTTCACACCAATACTCCGTTCACGCAAAATTTGACAGATCGCATTCGCAATATCATTCGAATCAAGCTGGCGGACGGCTATCCTTCTCTTGAACTGGTTGCTGAGAGTATTTACATGAGCACTAGCGCGATTCAACGCAGTCTTGCCTGGGAAGGACTTTCCTACACCGATTTGGTGGAAGAGACTAGAAAAAGTCTAGCTGAAATGTATTTCAAACAACGAAATCTATCGCTGTCCGAAATCGCCTACTTGTTGGGGTACTCTGAGCTCAGTGCATTCAGTCGAGCATTCCGACGTTGGACCGGCCTCTCCCCACGTGAATACCGAGGCCGCAGTTCTGAAATTTGATTATCCGCTGCGTCCGCGCACCTTACGATAGACAATCAGTAGAACAAAGGCGATCAGCAGGATTCCGGCAGCACCGCCCATCGTGAGCGAACCGAGAGTCGGCACCATCGGTGTGTAACCCGATACCATTTTTGAATACAGCCATTCAGGGATTGTCTGGTCAGCTCCGGTTGTAAAAAGCGATAGAGGGAAATTTCCCCAGGAAAGCAGAAATGCGAAGATGGCGCCGGAAATGATACCTGGAGAGAGAATCGGCAAGGTGATCTCCCTGAGCACCTGCAACCGCGAGGCACCTAGATCGTATGCCGCCTCCTCCCACACCGGATCGAAACTGTATACCTGAATGGACATGATCAATGTCACAATCGGCAGTATCCAGATCATGTGCGCGAACACCGCTGTCTGCCAGCTTGTCGTAATTCCAAGCGAAGAAAACCACAACAGTAAAGCCAATCCAAGCACTGCCTGAGGAAAGAAAATCGGCAGCAGGATCAGACGCTGATAGAGTTTGCGCCCCTTCCAGTCATAGCGTGCGAAAGCAAGCGCACCGAAATATGCCAGCACCACCGACAGCAGTGTCACCAAGGTCGCAATGCTAATGGAAGTCCAGAAAAGATCGCGGACCGACAGAGAAGTAAATGCTTTTTCGTACCATCGCGTATCCCACATTTTGACTGGAAACTGGAAATAGCGCTGTTTCGTAAACGAAGCCATCACCACTGACAGCATCGGCATATACAAGAACAGGAGAATGCTCCCAGTCCAGACGATGATGAGAGCTCGGGAAATTCTGCCTTTACGATGGTTCTTCACGTATTATCGCCTTCCAACCAATCGATCCAGATCTATCTTGCGGAAAAGGAAATAGATGATAATCAGTGAAATCATGATTAGCAAAACTGACAGGACTGACCCTTTCGGCCAGTTTTGAGCAAAGGTAAAGGCAGATTCAATATCATCGGCAATCATTACAATTACCTGCCCCCCGAGTATCTTGGATTCGGCCAACGATCCCAAAGTGAGAATAAACACCAACAAACTGCCTATCAAAATTCCCGGCATGGAAAGTGGCAGTTCAACTTCGCGGAAAATTTGTAGTCTTGAGGCACCGAGGTCGGAAGCGGCTTCCTTCAACGACTCCGGCACCATAGACATGCCGATCACCAGAGGAAACAACATGAAGGGAAGATATACGTATACCAATCCCAGCACAATCGAAGGAACGGTATACAGCATGCCTGATATTGACGCTCCGAACAGGAATTGGATAGAGCCATCGATAATTCCATTCTTCAATAGCAGCAACACCCAGCCGAACAAGCGAATGTTTTCTGAAATCAACAACGGCAGCGCAACCAAGATGGTAATGAGCGTCGCCCACTTTCCAAACAATTTCGCCATACCGTAAGCGATCGGATAAGTGACAATCAATAACAGAATGACCGTTATGACTGCAAGCGTCAACGACCAGCCGAACGAAATATAGTAGCTCTGTGTGATGACCGAAATGTAGTTGTCAAGCGTTGGCAGTTGGCCAAGCTTGAAAGTCCTTGGTGGCATGAAGCTGTACAGCACCACCAGTACCAAAGGACCCGCAAATCCGATCAAGAGAAAAATTCCAACTGGCAGTGCGGTTAGAAATCCAGGCTGACGGACCCAATTTGGGAGGGCTTTCATCGCTGCAATTTCAAAGGCTCACTGATTTACCAGAATCGAATCCTGCGGTCGCCAACCAATAGTCACAAGTTCCCCTCGCTTGCCGGAATATGGGTCGTCCTGCAACCGTTCAACCAGCCAGTGATATTCGCCATGGGCACTGCGCACCTGATACTGAATGCGCGAACCGAGTGCGTAATCATTGAAAAGAACACCTTGAATCCGATTCGACAGCGTTTCCGCTGCCGGCCCGATTTTCATCACTTCGGGACGTATGATCAAAAATCCGGATTTAAAATCCTCTGCATTGGCTCCGATCTCAAACTCGCCGTCAGTCGAGGATTCCTTGACATGAGTCCCGCCCACACGTTCGACTTCAAGCGTATTCACTTCTCCCATGAACTGGGCGACAAACTTGTTTTTCGGACGATTGTAGATGTCATCCGGGCTTCCGATCTGAATCAGCGCGCCTTCATTCAGAATTCCGATTCGATCACTCATCACCATTGCTTCCTCAAGTGAATGGGTAATGTAGACGAACGTCTTTCCAGTCTCCCGATGAATGTCCTTGAGTTCCTTCTCGAGTGTCTTTCGAAGCCTGAAGTCCAGTGCAGAAAGCGGCTCGTCAAAAAACAGGATTTCAGGATCAAACGCCAACGCGCGAGCAAGGGCGATTCTCTGACGCTCGCCGCCTGAACACTGATTGATGTTTTTACCGTAAAAATCTGCCGGTAGCCGCAGAAGTTCCAGCAACTCAAGTGCCCGCTTGCGTCTGGCGGCGGAATCCACCCCCGCAATCTTCATCGCAAACTCGACATTCTGCCCAACCGACTTGTGCGGAAACAGTGCCAAGTTCTGAAACACCATGCACGTCGGACGTTTGTTTGCGGGAACATCGTTGATGATGTTGCCTTTGAGGGAAATTTCGCCACTGGTGGGGAATTCCATCCCCACCAGTATGCGAATGAGGGTTGTCTTGCCACTGCCGGAAGGCCCAACCAGTGTGAAAAACTCGCCTTCTGAAATATTGAGATCTACATTGTTGAGGGCTGTGAAGTCACCAAAACTTTTTGTAATTCCTCGTAGTTCAAGAATACCGAGTCGTCCTTCATCCATGCAGAATGAACTCCAGAAGAAATTCCGACAATGACATGCGAATCAAGTCGATTAGCCTTCACGTTCTCGTTTGGCAGCGGAGTAGTGATCATACATTTCCGCATAGTCCGGATTAATGTCGTAATCCTGTGAACGCGCCATTTCCTCTTCCAGAGAATCCCATTGAATCGCATCTAGCTCGTCGGCATTGAATGCTCCTAGAACAGCAGAGTCACCCATTTGTGTGACCGGGTTATAGGTGCCTTCAGCGAATGCAACGTTTTTACTCACATCGGGACGCTGGATATAGGCAAGAAATTCTTCAGCCAATGGAGATACTTCAGGATGGTTGACGACAGAGGTCAACTCAATCCACACAATGCCGCCCTTGCCGTCCATCGGGCCTGAATTCGGCGTGATTCCTCGTACATTGTTGTGTCCATCGAATCGCGCCGGTGAAGCGGTATAAGTCCCACCAGTAAAATAGGCGTCTATCTCTCCATTAATCAAAGCCAGATTCATCGCAACCAGATCGTCGGTTAAAATCTTTGCGCCATTGAATATCTGTCGAGCCATGTCGCTAAAACGTGAAATTTCATCCGCAGTATGCGACTTGAATGGATGAACATCCGCGGCAACACACATGTGGTAGATATTCCAGTTGTCGTAAGTCAGAACTCCGTATCGATCCTTCATCGCTGGATCAAGGAACAACTTGTACCCCTGATCTTCGGCCATCGCCCGGGAAATCTTGTCCGTGTTCACGACAAAATTGAATGGGCCGAATCGTTGAGTAACTCCGAGCAAGTGCTCACCAGTCTTGTCCATCGCCCACGGATATGGGGGATGAAATGCCGGCATCATTTTTGCGAAAAATGGTTCAAACCGTTCTCTAGGAAGCTCTCGAATCAATCCTTCCGGCCACATCATCTCACGTGCCCATGGGTTATTCACGTTGATCAAATCCCATATCTTGGTTTCTCCTGCTCTGAGCCGATTTACGGCATCTGGGTCTGAAGTCAGACCCTCAGCCCGGACAGTAGCATCGAATTCCCGACGAAACGGGTCCAATACATCGTCCGAGTTGTATCCTTCCCAACAGTAAATGTTGAGTTCTTTCTCCCTTGCTGCACGCGCCAGAGTGGGAAACGTTCCCATCGAATACGCAGCGGCAAAAGCACTGGTAGTCTTCAGAAAGTTACGTCGTGATTTTTGAATTGCCATAACTCAATTCCTCCAAAATCTGTAGTTGGTATTTAGTACGTATTGAGTAATTTTACACACCGTATCACTTTATACAATACCATAAGTTGATATATTCAAAATATACAAATTTGCAAAACACAATGCAATCTCGATCGCTGCGTGGTCAATCCAGCGATGCACTCGACAAATTCTCCCCGACCGTGGCGACTCCAGACCCGTAACGGTGACATATTGCCTGAATCTTGGAAATGCGGAAGTGCAAATATACGACTGTCTTGATCGGCGTTCGAGTACTGGCGTTTTATGCCAGAAATTTCTAAATAGCCAAAACACGATCGTAGCAGGTGCCCAATTGAAAAAATTAGTAACTACCTGATGGCAGCAGAAAGACCATCAAATGTCTTTCACGGATGCCTGATGATTGTCGGGGCAATGTCAGTCATCGGGCTGATCGATAACTTTATCCGCATCATTGCCGAAGAAAGCGGAGTGTGGCAGTTTTATCTTTTCCGCGCAGCCGTATCTTGCACGATTGTTTCAGTTTACCTTTTTTACAAGAGACAGAGATTCCTTCCGCAACGATTTTGGGCGGTTGCGCTCCGGTCTGTCCTTACGGCTGGGGCGATTTTGATTTACTTCGGATCCCTCACTATGATGCCAATCGCAGAGGCGGGGGCCACCCTGTTCAGCTCACCGATATTCCTACTGCTGTTTTCGGCGTTGATGTTTCGCACTAAAATTGGCCCTTGGCGTATCACAGCCGTAGCAGTAGGATTTGCCGGAGTGCTTCTTGTTCTTAAACCGGACCCGGCAAACTTAGATGTTTTCTCTCTTCTGCCTTTACTGGCTGGAATGCTGTACGCACTCGGGCAACTGGCAACCCGCCATCTCTGTGCCGATGAATCTACAGTAGTGGTTTTGCTATGGTTCTTTATCGCAACCGCAATCTTCGGTCTTATCGGAATGATTGCGCTTTCTGTCATCAGGGTACCTGACGACTTGATCCTTACTGCGCCCTTCTTCTTTACCGAATGGGTAGCACCAACAGGCAGATTTGTGTTCTGGACAGTTGTGCAAGGACTCGGCTCGCTCATCGCGGTTTCGGGGCTGATTCGTGGCTACCAGATTGCCGAGCCGACTTACATTACGGTCTTTGAATACAGTTTCCTGGTCTTTGCTGGATTTTGGGGATGGGTGCTGTGGAAAGAAATGCCCGATGCAATCGGCTTCATCGGCATCGCAGCCATTATTGGAGCTGGAATCGTGATTACGGTGCGCACACAGAAACGACCTGCCGGCAATCAACCCGATCCTGTCAATTGAACATCGATTGTTCCTGAGATGGGTTTTATCTGTCAGCTTACGTCGACTGAATTTCCTCAAGTCGCGTTTGTTCCGAAATAGTTCTAAGCTCATTTTGATCCGGCAGGAACGGATAGTCTCTGTAGTCTTCTCCTGGACGATAGGAACCATAAGGGCGATTGCATGCCATCACACCATTCCGGTCCGGACATCCATTCGTCATAAATGCAATACCACTATCCAATCCCAGCCTCGCTGATGGTTCCGGTGTGTGGAGCCCGACCAGATCGCCCTGCGCACTAAATTCCAATGATTCAGGGGGCAAATTATGTTCTTCGATGAGGTTCTTAACGTACTGAATCCGTCTCCATCGTACCAAAGGTGCGCGCGGCACATCCTGCATCTGCGTTCCGGGTTCTGGATTAAAAGAAAACAGGTACCCAGCAATCTGCTCCGACTTCAATTGAAAGATCATGTCGAACATTTCTCTGTCGGTTTCGCCAAGCCCAACGATGAGATGGCAGTTTACTTTCATGGCACCGTAAATCCGACGTGCGGCTCGAATAATTCCCCAATGCTGATCCCAGCGATGAGGGCCTTTTGCGAGTTTGCCCCGGGTGCGCAAGAACAATTCTTCGGATACAGCATCCAGCCCCACACCAATTATGTCCACACCTGATTCCTTGATTTGATACAGATTCTCTTCGTCAAGAAGCGTTGCTGTAACAAGGGCGGATATCGGCACTGCGGGTGCGGCGGTGTGTACTCGCGCAGCCATGTCGATCAGGTCTCCAGTTGCGCGATGATCCTGCACCTGAGCAATACAAACCCTGCCAACCGTGTACTGCGCTTCCTTTTCAGCGATTTTCTCAGCTACTAGATCGGTCTCAAACAAAGGCCAGTCGACTCGAATGAAACTATTCTCCTCCGCCACACCAGGGCGTTCTCGGGCGAGACCACAATAAGAACAGTTTGCTGCACACCCTTGAGGATAATTCTGCAATAGATTGATACAGTTGCAATTGCATCCATTGATTTTGCCTGGCGTCAAGCCAAGTTCTATCGCCGCCGCTACACTGATTCGTACATAGTCTGGACTGATTTGGTAGTGCTGATTTTGCAGCTTGGTTGGAATTCCTGTTGTAGCCATGACTAATATTCTAATTTTCCAAGAGATTTACCAGTTTACCCCGCAGCAGGCATTGACAAATTCAGGTGTCAACCCCTTTTTTTGTGCATAGTCGACAACCCCTTCAGCTGGAAATGCAATACCATTCAACCCGGCATCGACCGCTGCCCGATCGATCTTCATCTTGTAATTCCCGAGCGGGCGTGCACATCCCAGCATGACCGGTTTATGAGGCAGCGTTTGACGTGCCAATGCAAAAAATTCCACGATTTCGCTGAGTGGTGGTGGTTGAACTGTGGCCATGGGAGTGCCGGAAAGAGGCATCAGAATTACGAGAACAAGAAGCTTCAAATCGTGCCGGCTAATCATGTCCAACGCAGGCTCTTCGCCGAGCATTTTTCCGTAGTGAAGTCCCATAACAATATGCGGAACGCATGGAACACCATATCGGTCCAAGCGCTCCAGTACCGCATCATATTCACTGATGTCAGTCTGCAAATGATAGACTTCGCGAATCGTCTCATCATGTCCGATAATGTCAACCATCGCTCCATCAATATCAGCATCTGCCAATCCTGCGCAGGTCTCCTCGTCCGGAAGGCCGGGGTGAACCCGAATGATCATGCCCAGTTGCTGACCAATTCTGATCATGTCCGGAATGTGTTTCTTGAGCGGCACTCTGCCCTGCCGGTCGCTACCGCCAGAAATCAAGACTCCTCGGGCGCCTCGATCATGTAATTCAGAACACATCTCGTAAAGAGATTTTCTGGTGGAGCTTAAGTCCTGCATTCCTCGCAATACACCGGTTTTACAATGTTCGCAGTTCAGCGCACAAGCTTCACCTGTCACGCTGATCGCGACGAATTCGGATGCATTGTGATCGTTATATTCGGATGTCTCATACTTTTTAAGACCTGGCGCATGAAAAACAATTCGATCATCGAAATATTTTCTTCGTAGGTCCAAGCCCCCGGAATCCGCAAGGTATTCCGGCAATCGATCATCTACAAAATTGACAGCCTCAGACAATTTCGACGCTCCTATGAGCAAAGCAGGCACTAGGAGACTCCGCCGTCGTACCGAAATCCGACTGATCGATAGCTCCCATCACTGCATTCGCGATGTCCGTAACGGACACCTGATTCCAAGCCTCGCAGTTGCGCTCAAATGATTTGTGGATTGTATTGAACACAACATCGGAATCACGCGTATGCCATCGAAGACTCCCCTCCAGATCAGAAATCGCATTGTCCGACGTAATAAAGTCGCCATATAAAAACACCGATTTGACCATCTGCCCTGCAACAATTGCTCGTACATCCAGTGTTCCACCTGCAGTGTGCACCCGATTACGCCCAACACTATCTCGAACTCGCGAAGCTTCCTCAAAGACCCACTGATTTGTAGAGTAGCGCTCTTTGTAAAGCTGTTCAGTCATTGTTCGTTCTTCTGCATCCATAGTTGTAGATTCCAGCACAGCAGAAAACTCTTCTTCATAACCGGCTTTAACTATGTTGACTAAATCAGGCATTGCCAAAGTGCTTCCAAATTCTGAACAAACCGAGCTGATGCGTTCGGAAATGATTTCAAACCCTTTATCAACCAACTTCTCGAAAGGAGTACGAAGTACCTCAATCATATATTGAACGTCAATATCCAGCAGCAACGAAGCGTGAAACAAAGTTCCTCCGTCGCTTGCGTGATAAAGTCCCAATCCAGCAATTTTCCGCCTGCCCACAACCAAGTCATTTTTTCCGTGGAACTCAGCATGTATTCCTAGAATCTGAAGCGCTTTGATGATTCCGCGAGCGCACTCGGACATCAGCTTAGAGGAATTTGAGGAGAATCGTCCAATGCCTTGTGGAACCACCAGCGCAATGCCCAATTGATCCGGCCCCATGATGATGGAACCGCCACCTGTCGGCCTTCGGTTAATGGGAATCTGAATCTCATTACACCTTTCGATATTCACTTCATCGGCGACATGCTGAAACCTGCCGACAAGCACGCACGGACGATAGGTGTAAAGTCTGAGTGTGACTCCTTTATGCTGTGTTGCAGATTGGGCAAGCCCATCATCAACCGAGAGTCCTTGACCATGGTCGACCGCCCCATCGACCAAGAGTCGCCACTTCATTGGTTCAACTCAGTGAACAGTTTGCGGACCGCGAAGATCATCCGGAAGCAATTCAAACAGACTTGAAGCATCATGCAATTCCGCTTTCTCCAAATTCCAGGAATCAGGCACAATCGCTAACAACCAGCCTTTTCCGTAGGGATCAATATTAATCTTTCGAGGATCTTCAAGCACCGCGTCATTTCGCTCGACGATGGTGCCGCTCACTGGACTGACAATCTCGCCGGTCATTTTTGCCGCCTCCATTGACCCAATTGAGTCACCTCGTTTCACCTGTGTTCCAGGACCAGAAATAGTCAAATAGGCTAGTTCTCCGAGCGATTCGATAGTCGGCAAACCGATACCGACCAGCAATCGACCGTTTTCCGAGTCATCCTTTATCCACAAATACGACTTTCCATCATAAACTCTATCTGACGGCAGCCATGTTGAATGGTCGGACATTAATTCACTCCTTCAGAATGTTTATAGTGCTTCCAGACGGCG
Source organism: Arenicellales bacterium (assembly GCA_965219265.1). Classification (GTDB taxonomy): domain Bacteria; phylum Pseudomonadota; class Gammaproteobacteria; order Arenicellales; family JAJDZL01; genus JAJDZL01. Next base: position 555,709 of record OZ244730.1, on the reverse strand, counting down.
CATGGAAGACGGCAGAAGTCTTACATCAACCAGTCCGCTGAGCAATGCATCAATGAAGTTCGCATCTTCATAGACCAGTCTGTAATACTGGACCTTCAAAGTTACCGCACTGCTAAGAATAATTGCAACCAAAACAATTAATGAACCGACTGCCAGCGTCGACAGTCCGCTAATTCCCTGACCGATAGTACAACCAAGTGCCAGCACTCCGCCGATGCCCATCAAAATGCCACCAACTGCATTCACAACAAAATCCCGAAAAGAGGCAAACCAGGACAATCTGAATTGTCTGCTCACGAGTGCGTCAGCAAACGACCCTGCTACAAGACCCACTGCCGCAAGCATTCCAGCTGTGATTAAAATCGAAATATTGCCGAGATCAAGAAACAGACTGATGAACTCACCGAGCGGATTAACAAACGTAAAGGATTGCACTCCGACACCGACCGGTGGATTGTCAACAAACTCCGCGGCTTCAGCCCATTCAATGCCAGCTGGACCGGCAGTCAAATACCAACCGACAGTAACCGCACCGCCGATGATCAGACCCGCGCTGATATTGGCAAGATTGTTGCGGATTCCGCGAGTTTTTAGAATAAACCAGACAACTAAAACTGAAACCGCAATAGCTGTGACAATGTGAAATACGCCAGCATCAATTGACGGAATCAATGCAGCCATGATCGACCCAATGTCTTGAGTCTGTATATTCAGCGGAGACAAATCGATCGAGAGAGGATGAATCCAGTTGTAAAACGCAATTTCAAAAAATACAGTTTTCGTCATGAGATAAGCGAAAATGGCTGCAATAATGAGCGTAATGAAAGACTTGAGATTTCCCCCACCGAATCGCACTAGATTCTTGCTGACACATCCACCTGCCAGAGTCATACCGACGCCGAACATCAGACCTCCCAGCAGATATCTTAGCCAAGCAAAGGTTGGTGAACGATACGGCGGCCGTGATCCGTCTAATTCAAAGACTGATAAAACTTCAAGTATAGAAACTGACAGCATGGTTACGACAATCGCCAGCATCCAAGCACCCAGTCTGCCGAAATCTCTCAGATTTACCCAATCGGAAACTGCACCCATCGTACAAAAATTAGTGCGGCTAATTGCTACACCCATAACCACCGCCGCTAGAAAGAATCCGGAAAGTACCGGGATTCCAATCAGATCATCCACAATCTAATTCCGTGTTGAGATTAGAAAACTTTGTTCTCTGACCCAATTTGCTTGAGAATTTCTATCTTTCTCTCACAGGTTAAACTATTTCTAATGTCGCATCAGATCAGCTTCTATATGTTACAAGAATTTAATGGTTGCAAGCCATAAGAGAAAAAAGTGACTACAGGCAGTTTGTTCTCTTATGGACCAGGTACAGCATAAAATAACAAGAATTGACTTCCAATCAGATGACTAAGCGACGCCAAACTTAATATGACAACACCCGCTTCTGCATATACGAAGAGCGAAGATTTCGCTTACCAAGAACAAATTCTGCAGGGTGTTTCCCGTACATTCGCTCTAACCATTCCACAACTGCCAAAACCATTGCGCGACGTTGTTGGCAATGCCTACCTGTTGTGCCGAATTGCAGATACCATCGAAGATGAACCAGCACTCAGTATCAATCAAAAGCACAAGTTCTCAGAGAGTTTCGTCGATATCGTATCCGGCCATCAACTGTCGGAGACTTTTGCACGGGACCTTGGAAAAGTACTGTCGTCGTCGACAACTGAACGTGAACATGATCTGATTGCCAATACACCTCGTGTCATTCGAATAACCCGAGGTTTCAATGCTGTACAGGTAAGCGCTCTTGAACGCTGCGTGAGAATCATGTCACGTGGAATGACAGAGTTTCAACAGAATGCGACACTTGACGGTTTGAACGATCTGCCTCACCTTGGTCGCTACTGTTATCACGTAGCAGGTGTAGTTGGCGAGATGCTCACGGAATTATTCTGTGAGTACTGCGCTGAAATGCATGACAGGCGTGACGAACTGCTTGAACTTGCAGTTTCGTTCGGTCAGGGACTGCAGATGACCAATATTTTGATGGACATTTGGGATGACCGGAATCGTCATGCTTGCTGGTTGCCACGAGACATTTTTCTCAAGGCTGGCTTTGAAATTCGCAACATGCGACCTGGTCAGGATAGCCCTGGCTTCGCAGAGGCAATGCTTGAACTGGTTGCCATCGCGAGCGCTCATCTCGCGAATGCTCTACACTACACTCTTATCATTCCGAGTCGTGAGACCGGCATACGTCGGCACTGTCTGATGGCACTGGGGATGGCTGTTTTAACGCTGCGCAAAATTCGAGCAAATCCGAATTTTTCAGCCCGACAGGAAGTCAAAATTTCTCGCTATAGCGTATGGGCAGTGGTTATCACCTCTAGTGTTCTAGCTCGCTCCAACATCGTACTCAAATTCCTCTTCAAGTGTTTCAGCCGTAGTCTTACCGCTACGGAGACAACCAGCTGACAGGCCGAGCGCTTTCTTGACAAATTCCTATTCAGTACACTGATTGTCTGCTTGAATCGCAACATCGATCAGCGATATATACTAACCCAGCATAGTCGAATTTCCTGTTTTAGGCGTTATGTGTATCGTGCTGGGTTAGAAGAACCACTTTCGAAATCTAACCGGAATGATGAAACCTACTAAATCAGAATAGCGTGTTATTTTTTTCAGAATCGATTTATAAACAAACCGGTATTGGGAGTAGTAAGGTTAAGTGCAACGTGTAGTAGCATCGTGAAGAAACGAAATCCACCAGCATTTGACACTTTCTATACACTAACAAATTCCAACAATGGAGATGACACTCTATGAATGTAGACTCAATAGTTAAGGCCATACTTCAAGGGATATATGCCTCAAATCTTGAGTATGAAAAATGGTCGCGTGGAGGTTGCTGGCTGAATGATACAGGTAGTGAAAGCCAGATGGTCGCTGGCATTGCAAGAAGCCTGTATGAGCGACCCCATAAGAAAAATGAATATACCGACCTCCGCCTAGAGTGGAATGTCAAGCAAAATAATGAAATCGACTCCAATAGCAGAGAGCGCGTGGACATAGCAATGTTGGACAAAAGCGGCAGAACCACATGCGTAGTTGAAGCGAAAATTAAATGGGGTAATAAAACGTGCGAGAACGATATGAGCCGCATCGTGGAACTCGTTAAAAATGATAATGGTGTGGCCTTCGGAATTCTCGCTGTATTTATTGCCCAGCCAGGCAAAATTATTGAAAGGAAATTTCTCAAAATAGAAGAAAAACTAGACGAAGTCCAACAAGCTAATCCAGAAATCGTAATCGATCACATAAAGTCCAATTTGTGGGGATACCCAGTGAAATGGCGTTACAACCACGATTACCCAAACTGGGAGCAATGGCAAAACTACAAGGGACGCGGGCTCTGCATCACGATTTCACGTGCCGATAACTGAAGCTTGCGTAGAACGTTTAATTGCTACAAACCGCCAGGTCTATCCCATGCTAGTACATGGTAGAAGTTCGTGGCTGAATTGAGGGGACTCGTGAGCATTTGAACGGCTATTGGTAGCCATTTGAACTGTGTAGGATTCGGAATTAACAAAAATGCTGTGCGAATTCGATAGTGGTCCTAGCGTGGGATGACCCTTACAGACGGCTACGGCAAATTGACAGGTTGTTAGTCTGGTGGTATGGTTTGAAAACCGCAACAAACAAGTTTCGGTTGATCACAAACAGGTAGAGAACAGTGCAAGTTATTTTGGCTCAACCGCGTGGATTTTGTGCAGGAGTTGAACGTGCCATCGAAATTGTCGAGGCAGCATTGAAGCAGTACGGCCCTCCGGTCTATGTTCGCCACGAAATCGTCCATAATCGGCGTGTGGTGGAAAATTTAAAAGCGAAAGGAGTTCGCTTTGTCGAGCAAATTGAACAGGTCCCTTCTGGAGCGATCACTGTGTTCAGTGCTCACGGGGTATCACAGAAAGTAGAAGAAGATGCATCAGCCCGCGGCTTGAAACCACTTGATGCTACCTGTCCACTCGTTTCAAAGGTGCACAAAGAAGGACAGCGCTATGCAACCAAGGGCTACGAAGTCGTTCTGATCGGCCACGAAAATCATCCTGAAGTGGAGGGTACTTTGGGTCAGATTCCAGGAATGGTTCATCTGGTAAGCGAAGTAGAAGATGTAGAAAGGCTGCAAGTACGCAATCCTGAAAAAGTGGCCTATGTCACCCAGACCACACTGTCTGTTGATGACACCCGAGACGTTATTCAGGCGTTGCGCAAGAGGTTCCCGAATATTGCAGGACCGGATATCAAAGATATCTGCTATGCAACCCAAAATCGGCAAGCTGCCGTGCGCGCATTGGCCGCACAGGTAGAATTGATGCTTGTAGTGGGAGCCCAAAACAGTTCGAATTCCAATCGATTGTGTGAGGTAAGCAACGATAGCGGCATACCCAGCTATCTGGTTGAGGATCCTTCCAAGATCGACCCGGAGTGGATTCGCGGCAAAAATACCATCGGCATCACTGCTGGCGCTTCCACCCCAGAAGAACTGGTGCAAGACCTGATCGAAAAACTTCGAGAGTATGACGAATTGGAAATCTCGACCATGGGCGGAATATCGGAAAACGTGCGCTTCAACCTTCCAGTCTCTCTACGGGAAGCAACTACAGCGTAATAGCGATTATGCGGACTGATCGAGCCACCTGAGCTTGATCCGAAGGTGTGAAATATCGACTGACTCCTGCAATTTATTTCGGCCGAAACAGTCATCGTGTATCAAATTCGATATCGATAAACTGCATTCAATCCTCCCCCCAAAAAATCATCCAGCCAAGCACTGTAACTAAGTTCAAATTTACTCTACAAACCGTCAATGCGCACCATCACAGTTCTGCAAAATACGGATTGGGAACACCTTGGGTTGGTCGAGGACCATCTGGAAGGCAGGAATATCCGATTTCGATACGTCCGACCCATTCATGACAACAACTGGCAACACAGTTTGGAACTCCCGAAAGACGGTCTCATTGTGCTTGGAGCAGCACCCTATGGAACTGTCAGCAAACCCCAGTTGCCGCACCTAAAGAAAAGAATCGCCGCGATAGAATCTTGTCTGAATGACCAAATGTCGGTAATTGGATTTGGAACGGGAGCACAGCTTCTGGCACTCGCTGCGGGAGCAAGTGTGAAGGAAGGAGATCTTGCGTTTGCCGTCGAAACTGCATACAAAACGCAAGACAACGCACTGAATGAATTTCTTCCGAATGAATACCCGCTCGTCATCTACATGCGTGACTTTCCAAGCATCCCTTCTGAGGCCGAAGTGCTGTCGGAGACGAGTTCAGGTCGCCCCGCATTATTTCAGATTTTTGGAAATTGCTTCGGATTTGTTGGACACCCAGGAATAAAAACTGCAATGATTGAGGATTCATTTGTGCAGATACCAGAATACGCTATGCAGGATGCAACAGCTCTAAGTGCGGTGCGGGCATGTCAGAAAAGACTCGAAGATTCCCTGGTTTCAATTATGACAGGGCTGATTCAGATAACCGGCTGGATGCAGTGATATCAAGATATTCACTAAGAACCAAACACTTCGATATCCTTGACGGATGACAATTTCATGTACAATTCATTGAGATGTCGCTGCCTGTGAATACAACCTCAAAAAACACAAAATCCTTATATTAGAATTGGGACTTATGTATTTGAAGATCCAAAGCAGTAGAAAGCATGATGAGAACCGCAACATACACAGCTAAACTATCGAGACCGTCTCACACGAAGTTGGATGAATTTCTTGATATGCTGCGGGTTCTTTATAACGCAGCTCTCGAAGAGCGCATTGACGCATACAGGAAATCGGGCAAGTCGATCGGATACGTCGCACAGGCGAAATCACTGACCGAAATTCGCTCAAGCGATCTAGGTTATGAAAACCATAGATGTGCGATTCAGCAGAATCTATTGAAACGTCTGGACAAAGCATATCAAGGATTCTTCAAGCATGGCGGATTCCCTCGATTCAAGTCGTATAGCAGAGGAATCCGAAGTATTGAGTGGCACAATCCATCGATCCAGACACACGGCAAATACAATGTTCTGCAGGTCAAGGGCGTTGGGAAATTGCGATTTGAGGGCGAGTTGCCTGAAAACATCAAATTCGTTCGTGTAGTCAAGACAGCACTGCGCGTGAAGATTCAGATCATCCATGAAATTGAAGATGTTGAATCTGCTCCATCCATCAATCCCATTGGAATTGATGTTGGAATCAAGTCTCGGATTACGTGCTCCAACGGATTCCAGACCGGCAAGAATGAACTCAACAGAGCAGAAATCAAACGAAAGCAAAGGATTCTATCGAAAGCGGTCAAGGGTTCAAACAACCGCAAGAAAAAGCGGATTGCTCTTACAAAGGAATGGCAGAGGGTTAGAGAACGGGAGCACGGAAAACTGCACGAACTCACTACCGACTTGGTAAAACAGTCCAACACATTTTATGTTGAGGATCTACAAGTATTGAATATGGTCAAGAATCACAAACTGGCTCGTTCAATTCTTGAAGCGAACTGGGGAAACTTCGTAAACATGCTGACTTACAAGGCTGAAAGTGCTGGTGGGAAAGTAGAGAAAGTTGACTCGAAATTCACGTCGCAAATTTGTTCCGAGTGCGGTTCAAAGCCAACGAAAAAACTCACGCTAGCCATTCGGCTATATCAGTGCGAATCTTGTGGCTTTGAGGCGGACAGGGATTTGAACGCGGCACTGAATATTCTCAAGAAAGGACTTGGAAAGTTCTTGAAGTCGGGCGGGAATACTCCGACACGCAGGGAGAATGAAAACGACGGGACTGCATTGGCAGTTCCTACTGCGTAGAACGATGTTCTTTACTTTTTTAGGATCGTCAAGTTCGTAATTCCCTTAGAATTTGCTAATATAGTGCTAATTGATCAATTTTACTGAGTGCAGCGAAGCGGAGGTTCAATTCCATGGCTGAAAGATTGGTGATCATGATGGTCAACTCTGACCCATCCAATGGTGAGGAGTTGGGCGCCCCGATATTTCAGGCGACAGTGGCAGCCGCAATGGAGTATGAAGTTGAAGTAATCTGTACTGCGACAGCAGGTAAATTGATGAAAAAAGGCGTCGCGGAATCGCTGTATATCAAACAGGGATCTGAAAAATCAGTTTATGATTTCATCAAAGACGCTCACGAAGCCGGCGTGAAATTTTTCTGCTGCTCACCGAATTTGGACCTTTTCGACATGACCGTAGACGATCTGATTCCGGAGTGCGAAGGCATAGTCGGTGGCGCCTATGTCATTGAGCAGGTTATGGAAGATGATGACACCAAGGTACTCAGCTACTAAGATTTGATGCCATGACTGCCGAAGCAATGACAATCGGTGACCCGCTATCGAGTGAACCTGAAGTCAGTCAGGATACGCTTGAAGAGATATTTGCGGATATTTGCGCACACCCTCTTTATGACCATCAACTCAACGGTTGCCTGAATTGCGGGATTTGTACTGCAACCTGTCCCTCAGCTCACTACTTCGACTACTCCCCCCGCGAAATCGTTCAATTGCTGTGGACCGAAAACCTGGAGGGAATCTACGATGCCATGCAGGAGAAAATCTGGGCTTGCGCGCAGTGCTATACCTGTGCGGCTCGGTGTCCTTTCAGTAATTCTCCTGGCGGACTGGTCAGCATCATGCGCGAAACTTCAATTAAACACGGATTGCAATCAGCCAAGGACGTGCTAAGACCGTTCTCCCGCGTCATGCTGAAATTGATTTCTACCGGCAACCAACTGGCACCCAATATGATCACTCCCGACCATTTCGCCGACTGGGGCCCGCATATCAGCAAGATTGATGCACCATTGGATTTGCTGCGCAAGGCGATTCCGATGCCGACCATGCATACAACATCGACGGCTTGGGAAGTGAACCTGAAGACTTCCATTGAGCTGTACACAATCTGGGAAGACTCCGGCGTTCTGGATCAGCTGGAGACGATTGACGAAAATCTGTTTGATGTCATCGTAGATATCATGGATGAGAAACGGGAAGAGTACCAAGAATGGCTGGACGAACAGGAAGAAGATGACTAAACACAACGCTACTATGATTGGAGGAAAGTCAATATGAGCATTCAGGTTCCATTTGGAAATCAGCATGCAGACGAAAGATTTACCGGACATGGGTCAGAGTGGAAAGACTCCAACCTGAATCCGGATGATGCTAAAACTGCCACTCAGTGGGTTGAAGCAAAAATCGACAAACGCTCTATGCTCACCACCCGCAAGCATGTCGAAGACGTGCGAGACATCATGTGGCAACTCGAAAAAGACGGTGAAATTATCGTGCATCGAGTCAATGACGGACATGAACCGGTCATGACCAAAACACTGTACGGCTGGGACAAGAAAATCCCTACCAACCGTCTCTGGCATCACAAGTCTTGCGGTCAGTGCGGCAACATTCCGGGCTACCCGACTTCACTTCTATGGCTGATGAATGAACTAGGAACGACGTATCTGGATGAAACGGATCAGACCTCCTGCACCGCGTGGAATTATCACGGTTCCGGCATAGGTAACGTTGTAAGCCTGGCCGCCGTATTCTTGAGGAATTTCCATCAGGCCTATGTTGCGTCTCAGGCTGAAGGATTGGACCCTGCATACTACTTTCCTCTGGTGCATTGTGGGACGTCCTTTGGAAATTACAAAGAAATGCGGCAGTTTCTCCTAAAGTCTGCCGAGCTTCGAGAACAGGTTAAAAAAATTCTTGCCAAAATTGGTCGATTGGTAGACGGCAAAATCCTGATTCCTGAAGAGATCGTTCATTATTCGGAGTGGCTGCACGTGATGCGACATCAGATTCAGTCACGACAGGTCATTGACGCATCTCATGTACGTGCAGTCATACATCCAGCATGTCACGTATACAAGATGGTTCCAGAAGACGTTATCTATGATGATGAAGTGCTCGATGGCAACCGCGTTGCGGTTTCGACAGGACTGGTACAAGCAATGGGGGCCAATGTTATCGATTATTCAACTTGGTACGACTGTTGCGGGTTTGGATTTCGCCACATAATTTCAGAACGGGAATTTACCCGATCCTTTGCGATTGACAGAAAAATTAAGGTTGCCGTAGAAGAGGCGCGAGCCGATGTGATGGTCGGGCACGACACTGGCTGCATCACCACACTGGATAAGAACCAATGGATTGGCAAGGCGGTCGGTAAGCAATATCAACTTCCGATTCTGGCGGATTGCCAACTGGCAGCACTGCTTTGTGGAGCGCACCCCTACAAAATCAACCAACTACACTGGCACGCTTCCGCATTTGAACCACTTCTTGAAAAACTCGGCATCGACTGGGAACAGGCGAAAGTTGAGTTCGAGAGTTACCTCTTGGAAGTCGAAGCAGGAAAATCTGACACCCTCTACGATCCTCGACGAGCGATCACTTCCGGACCCGGATACGAGGCTCGGGTGTGAATCAGAGCGTACTGGTAGTCGGTGGTGGACCGGCGGGTTTGTCTGCCGCTCGATCTCTCGCAAATATCGGTAGAAAAGTCACCCTCATAGAGAAAGAAAAGAGACTCGGCGGCGCGCCGATCATCTCTGGATATGCGCGCCTTGTCCCGTCCGGTGAATGGGCCAGCGAGGCGATCGGGCGCATGGTTGCAGCGGTTGAAAGCGCCAGCAATGTCGAAGTGCGAACTTCGTCGAGAATAACCGGATTTTCAGGCGGCCCAGGCGATTTCAAAGCAATAGTCTCCGACGGCTCTGAAATCTCCGTGTCATCTGTCGTACTGGCCACTGGTTTTACACATTTCGATTCGGTGAATAAACCCGAATGGGGATTCGGATCTCACCCTGATGTCGTTACAACAACTCAGGTCGAGCAGATGATCTCATCGGGAAATGGCGTGCGCTGCCTTTCGGATGGACGAAAACCAGATCGTGTGGCGATTCTTCTTTGCGTTGGTTCCCGCGATCGACAAATTGGACGCGAATGGTGCTCAAAAATTTGTTGCACCGTATCAGCCAATCTCGCGATGGAAATTCGAGAAGAACTTCCAAATTGCAGCGTCTATATCTACTATATGGATATTCGTACGTACGGCTTGCATGAAGGCCAGTTCTACTGGCGCAGTCAGGAAGAATTCAAGGTTAAATACATTAAGGCGAGAATTGCCGAAGTGACGTTCGATGGAAACCGGATACTGTTGAAAGGTGAAGACACACTGGTCAAACGACCGATTTCAATTCCATTTGATCTCGTCGTTCATGCAATTGGAATGGACCCGAACATTGAAAACCCAGAAATTTCGTCTGTATTCGGTGTTGAATTAGAACCCCATGGACACATCAAGCGGGAACCGTCTTACGATTCAGTGGTGGGCACTTCACGACCCGATATATATGTTGCGGGTGCGGCTGTCGGCCCGGAGACAATTGACGATTCTATCGCCCAGGGACAGGCAGCGGCAATGGCAGCCTTAGGCACTGCTGCGGATGCCGCCTGATTCACACCCCTAGTTTCCTCTCATACAGCGATGGCAAGCGTACAGAAACCAAATCACGGAATGGCTCTCACTGCAAATCAACTAACTGCCGCGCCGGTACTAGACCTAGACGGCAGAATCCTGCGTACTGCATTCGATTCCATGGTGCAATCCGCTGAAAAACTGGGCGGTATAGAAGTCATTGTTGAAGGACTTACCGGTAAATCTCTACTTTTCCAGCGTACGTTTGCAGACGAGGGAGATACTCTGCTCGAATCTGAGGTCCTCGATTCCTGTGCATTCATGCCGACAGTACGGCGAAGGTTGCAGTCTATACTCAAAGTTCGAGATTTCGAGTATTTAAATAAATCCATCCATCAACTGCTGCAAGAGGTTTCGGTAGAAACTGTAGACGCTCGAATAGAGCAATTCACAACCAGCCTGACAACAGAAAAGAAAAACCGATGGCCACGAGATTTTGCAGCCGAGATTCTGCACTATCGTGATCCTGATTCGTTTCCACTCATGACTCGCTGGGTTTGGGATTACCGGGCAAATTCCGGTGTTTTACGGGAAATCTGGTTCTCGGAAAAACAATCGAACTATCTCGACATTCCGGACGGCATTCAAACGCACCTGGAACTTCGGCGTGAACTCCATAATTTTCTTGAAGATTTGGGTGTATTCGCAAATCATAACTTCATGATTGATGTACTGTTCGCTTGGCTGTACAGCCAATACATCGACTCTCAAGGGGGAAGTTTCCTAAAAACTGACTTCAGTTTTTACAACTCTCCATTTGGCTATGCACTACGAATGCTGGGACTGGACTCAGCGCTAGTAGATAGCGGCAAGACTCGATTGCTGCTGCCGAACGGAAAACGTTATTCTCTTTCCGGCATGATTGACGCGGTTACACATTAGTCGAAAGCGAAGCGCACAATGCCCATTCACGAAACATCACTCATCCGCCCAGAGAATCTGCGCGAGCACGACAGTCTGGATATCGATGGCGTTGATGTTTCCGGATCATGGAGCACCTTTATTGAATCGCGAATCGTTAATGACTATAACGAGAATCTCGAAACCGAGGTTGCCGCTTTCCCAGGGGGGAGCTTTATCCATCGGTGCTGGCAGTGCGGTGCCTGTACCAATTCCTGCACAGTGAATGCGATCAACCCTGACTTCAATCCCCGATACTGGATTTATCTGGTCCGTTTGGGAATGGAACAGGAACTGTTGCGAGACAAAGATATTATCTGGCAGTGCGTCTCCTGCCATCGATGCACCTATGTCTGCCCTAGAGACGTAGAGCCGGAGGGAGTAATGAAAGCGCTATCGCATTGGCTCGAAGCAAAGGGGCATACTGAAAAATCACATTCTCAGCACTTCGATGAGGAATTCTACAATCAGGTTCTGGAAACCGGAAAAATTGAAGAGGGTCGACTGGTACGAAACTACTTTGCTCGAACCTCCCAACCCTTGATGCAGAACTGGTTGATTCAGATGGTAAAAAACATGGTCAAAGGGTTGCCCATTCTATTGCTCACCCGGCTCGGCCTGTCGACATTGATCCGACCGAAAACCAGAGACTGGGGCAAGTCCAAAGATTCGATTAAAGAGTATCTTGAACAGCGTCAAGCGGAAAGAAGTGAAGTCATGCAGCAGGTTCATCAGGAAGATTCAACATGAGTGACACCGAAAATTTGAGAGATGATCTGAAAACCGTTGCCTATTATCCAGGCTGCGCACTTGAAGGCAGTGGACACGCATACAATCGATCTACCAAGAGCATTGGGAAAAAACTCGGATTGAATCTTGTAGAAATTGAAAACTGGAATTGCTGCGGCGCAATGGAAGTTAAAAACATAGACCCGGAAATTCAGAATTTCCTGTCAGTTCGAAACATGTCAATTGCCAAACATCGTATGGGTCTGAATGTCGTCATGGCACCGTGCAATGGTTGCTATCACAATCTCAAAAAAGCCGAGCATGATGTAACGCACCGTGAAGAAACTCGCAAAACGTTGAAGAAACTGTCACAAAAATCTGGTTTGCCAGAATATCAAGCGGGAGATGTAGAAACGATTCATGCACTTGACTGGATCAAGCATGCTATCGGCGAAGAAAATATCGCTAAAAAAGTGAAAAAATCTCTAAGCGGACTCAAAATCGCAAACTACTACGGTTGCATGTATACACGACCGCGACACATCTTTCCTGAAAAAGATAAAGGCAATGGAAGTGAGTCGACCACGAAACCGCACTTCATGGATGACTTGCTGAAGGCTGCTGGTGCCGAAATCATAGAATTCCCGCTGAAAACCGCGTGCTGCGGAGGTGCTCACACTTTGTCTGACTGCGACACATCAACACGCCTGGTACTCAATATTCTTGAAACCGCCGAAGCTTGTGGAGCCGACGTGATTGCAACGGAGTGTCCAACCTGCCATAGCGGACTGGAAATGCACCAGATTCGCGCCGAAGAAACCCTCAATGTAAAAACGCGTCCAGTCATGTTATATTTCACGCAGTTGCTTGGGCTTGCATTCGGAATCTCTGCTCGAAAACTCGGCATACATGAAAATGTCTCACAGTCGTTGGGTTTACTGCGAAACAAGGGGTTGGCATGACCGACTTCGCTGAAATCGAAAAAGGCATAGAAGCACTGAAACACAACCCGGCTGCTGTATCTGAGCCAGCCGAGTATGTGCTTGCTCTGGCGGAACAAATTTTGGAAAACTGGCTAATGGCTCATGGATTGAACCCGACCAACGAGAAACGTGAAGGTTTTCGTTTGTTGGCTCTTCATCGCCAAGGAGCAAAAAATGATTCCTCATTTAACGCTTGCCGCGAAACTTGCAGGGAACTCATTTATCAGACCAATTTATATCGACTCAATCAAGACCGGAGTAAAATTGTCCTTTCCGCTATGGTTGCCATGCATCTACTTCTCTTCATTCGCGGTAAATTGGAATCACAAGAATTGGGAGAGTTCTGCTGTTCTTCCAAAGCCTTGAGAACACAACAATCTAGTCATTGACGGGAGTAGTTACCAATGACCCAAGTGCGTGGATGTGAATTGCCGGACGAACTGCTATACGACGTCGAAAACAATATCTGGTACCGAGAAAACGAAGACGATACGATTACTGTGGGAATGACTTCGGTGGCGACCGCAATGGCCGGTCAAATCGTGGCAATCACGCCCAAGCGAGCAGGTCGTAAAGTTCAGCCTGGAAGGAGTTGCGCGATAGTGGAATCCGGGAAATGGGTGGGGCCCGCAAAATTGCTGAGCGGCGGTGAAGTGGTTGAAGTCAACAACAATATCGTCTCTACACCGGGGCTTGCAAATTCCGAACCTTACAGTGGCGGATGGCTGCTGAAGATTCGAGTAGATGATTGGGGTTCAATCAAACCTCAGCTAACCATGGGAAACGAAATCACCGCACCTTATGAAGCAAAGATGGAATCCGACGGATTTGCGGGATGCAACCCGTCTTGACTTTTCGACATTTAATATTAATTTGTGATCCAGACGGAGAAATCTGAAATGCCGGATCAAGTGCTAGATACAAAAGGACTCAACTGCCCTCTACCCATTCTGAAGGCGAAGAAAACCATCTCACAGATGGAAACAGGTCAAATTCTTGAAGTCCATTCGACTGACCCAGGATCGGTCATGGATTTTGAAGCCTTGTGCCGACAGACCGGACACCAGTTGTTGGCATCGAATCAGGAAAATGGCATTTATGTCTTCTTGCTAAAAAAAGCCTGATTGCACATTCAGCGCTGTTGCCACCCACCCAAAGACAACTAAATATCTCACGCCACTTGGCAGATTAGTTCCGTAAAGCAAACAGTTTTACAGAGGCTGCGCTTGCTCAAGTTTTCCTTGGGCGCAAATGCGCATGCCAGTGAAACTCAGCTCGTCTGAATAGCCAGATGATTACAAAGGTCAGTGCGAGGTAGAAAGCACCAGCAGTAATAAATGACTCGAAGGGAACAAAGTGCCTTGAATTCACAATTCTGGCTGCGCCGAACAGGTCAACGATCGTGATTACGCCAGCCAACGCACTGCCGTGCAACATGAATATTACTTCGTTTCCATAAGCCGGCAGCGCTCTGCGGAACGAACTCGGTAGAATGATCCGACGTAGAATCAGCCAACCTGACATTCCACTCGCACGACCCGCTTCAATTTCACCATACGGTGTCGCAATAATCGCTCCCCTGAGAATTTCTGCAGTATAAGCAGCGGTATTCAAGGAAAAAGCAATCAACGCGCAGGAATACGCTTCCTTGAAGATTGGCCAGAAAATACTTTCCCGTAACGGTTCAAATTGACCGGCTCCGTAGTAGATCATATACATTTGTACGATCAACGGAGTTCCTCGAAAGAAATAATTGAAAGCCTTCGGGAGAATACTAGCGTAGAAGTTTCTTCTACTAGCCAGCAATCCAACCGGAATAGCGAGCAGCAGTCCAAGAACCAGTGAAATAGCGACTAGTTCAACGGTTGTAGCCAGCCCGTTTAGATACAACGGAATATTGGTTGTGATAGCTTCAAAATCCATGACAGATCAGGCTCGTCGAACTCCAGCACTATATCGTTTATCCAGCCATCTCAACCCACCATCAGACACCGCTGTGATCACCAGATAGAGAACCGCCACGACTAAATAGAACGTGAACGGTTTGCGCAATGAACCTCCGGCTTGGGCAGCTCGAAAAACCATGTCCTCCAGTCCAATTACCGAAACAAGGGCAGTTGTCTTAGCCAGCACAAGCCAATTGTTTCCAAATCCGGGAATCGCATGCCTTACACATGCAGGGAAGGTAATTCTAGAAAAAACTTGAATCGGTGTCATGCCGTAAGCATATCCCGCTTCAATTTCACCACGTGGTACAGCAAGAATTGCACCGCGAAAGGTTTCTGCCATGTAAGCACCAAATATGAAACCGATCGTAACTACACCTGCGGTAAATTCGCTGATTTCGATATAGTCCAGACCTAGCTTATCGCCGATGATATTAACCAACAACTGCCCACCGAAAAAGATGATGAACATCAAAACAATATCCGGAACGCCTCGAATCAGAGTCGTGTACAGTGTCGCGACAAGTTGCGCGATGCGATTGTTTGACAGTTTCGCAGTTGCTCCTAGAAAACCTAAGGTAAGCGCAAAAATCAAAGACAGAACAGCGAGTTCAACCGTAAGTAGCATACCTTCCAGTATGAACGGGTACAAATACCCACCAAGAACTCCACTTAGGCTTTCGACTAGAAATTCATGCACAGTAAAACTACGTTTTGGATGGCGATAATGGAAAACTGGCTGCCAATACTTCGATCAACAGCCAGCCACAACTAAAATCTTGTTGTTCTATTCTCCATATACGTCGAATTCAAAGTACTTGGCATTGATTTCCTGATATTTTCCGCTTGCACGTATTGCAGCGATTGCATCATTGAAGAGATCCACCAGGTCCTCATTGTTCTTACGGATGGCGATTCCCGCTCCATCGCCAAAATATTCCGGATTTGTAAACCCTGGACCTACGAATTCCCATCCGGCACCTTCTTCAGTAGATAGAAAGCCTGCGGCCATAGCAACGGAATCTGCCAACAGCAGATCAAGTCGTCCTGAATTTGCATCAATATAGGCATCATCCTGTGATCCATAGCGTCTTAGATCTACCGCATCACCGAATTCACCAGTTACAAAATTATCGTGAATTGTTGCTCTCTGAACACCAATCGTCTTGCCTTTCAGTCCTTCTTTCGAAATTTCATTTCCAGCACCTTTCGGTTGTGCAAATTTTGCGGGAGTGCTGTAGTATTTGTCTGAGAATGCAACTTTCTTTTTCCGTTCTTCCGTAATCGACATGGATGCAATGATTGCATCGAATTTACGAGCGAGCAATGCTGGAATGATGCCATCCCAATCCTGCTGAACAAGCGTGCATTCTGCTCCAATTTCATCACACAGTGCGTTTGCAATTTCAATGTCAAACCCTACCAACTCACCGCTGGCGGTTACTGCACTGAATGGCGGATATGCTCCTTCGACACCAATTCTGATCTTGTTCCACTCCTTCGCGGAAACTGCCGACCCGAATGCCATCATCGCTATAACTGTCAGCATCGTCACTAATTTTTTCATCTGTAATTTACCTCGATATATTTAGACCGAATTTATTATTCAAATACGTTGTGCTATTTCAGATTCCCTGAAAGAAACTCTTTAAATCTGGCAGACTTGGGGTGATCGAATACCTCCTCCGGAGTGCCGTCTTCCTCAACTCTACCCTCGTGCAAAAACATGACTCTGTTGGATACTTCCTTGGCGAATCCCATTTCATGTGTGACGACAAGCATTGTTGATCCATCCTCTGCAAGCCCTCGCATCACTCTCAGCACTTCACCTACCAGTTCGGGGTCAAGTGCTGATGTGGGTTCGTCAAAGAGCATCAGATCAGGATCCATCGCCAGCGCTCTTGCTATAGCGGCTCGTTGCTGCTGGCCTCCTGACAGGTGTGCTGGGTAATAATCCTTTCGATCAAACAGCCCAACTCTCTGAAGAACCGATTCAGCGCGTTCTTTGGCCTCTTTTTTGGGAACTTTCAAGACATGCACTGGAGCCTCACAGACATTTTCCATCACGGTCATGTGCGACCAAAGATTGAATTGCTGAAATACCATAGCCAAACGTGATCGAATTCGATCGACCTGCTTGCGATTCGCTGGAACTACATTGCCATTACGTTGCTCCTTCATCTCAATCAACTCCCCTTTGACCCAAACCGAGCCAGATGTAGGTGTCTCAAGCAGATTGATGCAGCGAAGAAATGTACTTTTGCCGGAACCGCTACTTCCGAGTATGGAGATCACATCGTGATCATTCGCAGTAAGAGAAATTCCTTTGAGAACTTCGATTTCTCCGAAGCTCTTGTGAATATCCTCAACTTGGAGCGCAAGATCACTGGAATCAGAATTTATGGTGCTGGACATTTTGCCAAGTAAGAGTTGATGTGTTCATTTAGTCATGAATTCTAATATTGTGTGTAGGAAACTACACTATACACTGTATTGATAAGTAAAAGAAAAATTATTGAATTTGGAAAAATGAAGCGAATGGTGCGCAAGTTCATAATTGAATCCAGTGTACGAAAAATTTTGATAGACTAGAGTTAGTTCTCAGCCTGACTAACAAAACATCGTCCTTGTATGTCATCCTAGGATTTCTGCTCGCTATCGGCTGTATTCATGTACCCGACCAGAGCGCGGGAAGCGCATCGTATCATAAACTGCTAACTGGTTGAAATAGCAAGTCTCGTAATCTGCGTGCGGAGTGAAGTTGACTTACAGACATCTGTTTCAAACCTACTCGGCATTCACCCATAGTGTTGGACTACGCTAAAACTACCAGCAAAGCCGATAAAGTCAGTCCGAATAAATATCTGAGAACGAAGTCCCACCTTTTACTACCCGCAGCAGTCCCGCAGACGGCTTCCATACAATCGGGTCGTCCTGTTCCAGCCTTTTCAGGGTATTAACAATCCTCGTTAGCCCAATTTGATCTGCATGATACATAAGGCCGCCTCGCCATTTAGGAAATCCATATCCGTGTACAGTCACCAGATCAATGTCCTTTGGCGATTGGGCACTCCCCTCTTCGAGTATGTCACTAGCCTCATTTATCATTGCGGTAACCAGCCGCTCACGAATTTCATTTTGCGTAAATGTGCGTCGTTTCACCTTAGCGAAACGTGATTCTTCTACCACTAAATCTATGACAACCGGGTCTTCAACTTTTCCTTGTCCGTCTGGATATCTGTACCAGCCAACACTACATTTTTTACCAAGTCTGCCTCGTTCAACCATCCGATCTGAAATAGGAATGTAACGGCGAGTTGGATCACGGGTCGCTGCCTGCCGTCTGCGATTTGCATAGGCGATGTCAAGACCCGACAAGTCCTGAGCCTCGTAGGGACCCATAGGGTAACCGAAGGCGACCATTGCCTCGTCAATCTCATATGGCGTAGCTCCGTCAACGAGAAGCATATCTGCAGTTTCACGATATCGAGCAAGAATGCGGTTGCCGATAAATTCGTCACACGCTTTGACCAGAACAGGGATTTTTCCAAGCTTTTTCGCCAAGGAAAACCCTGTGGAAAGAGCAATTTCGCTAGTGTTCCTCGCATGAATAATTTCCAGCAGTTTCATGATGTGCGCTGGGTTGAAAAAATGCAGCCCGATTACGCGGCTTGGGTCGCGTACAGCGGATGCGAGTTCATCAATATCCAGATATGAAGTGTTGGTTGCGAGAATCGCTGTATCCGGAAGCGAACGCTCCAGTGCCGTAAAAACAGCTTTTTTCGCGTCCATATCTTCAAATACAGCCTCAATGGCAAGATCCGCAGCAAAAAGGCTTGCATAACCGACGATTACTTTGAGTTGTTCCTTACCGTACCGAGCTTGATCAGCACTGATCAGTCTTCGAGCAACTGCAACTTCAAATAGGTGCGCGACATTGACGCGTGCACGTTCAGCGCCAGCGTCGTTCGCCTCAATAATTTGAACGGAAACACCAATTCTCTGTAGCACATAGGCAATGGAAGCACCCATCGTGCCGCCACCAACTACAACAGCAGTCTGTACGGAACGCGGCTCAACTTGCGTAAAATCTCTTGGTGCTCTGGCGGCTCGTTCAGCAAAAAACAAATGACGGAGCGCTTTGGCTTGAGGTGAAGTTCGCAAATTAAGAAAAATTTTGCGCTCTTCCGCGATACCATTGGCAAAGGTCGTTTTCGTGGAAAGCGCAACAAGTTCAGCCACTTTCTCAGGAGCATGCTGCTGACGCAATCTAGAGGAAAGATAATGAAGGGTTTTGTGCCAAGCGGCTTCCTGGAAAACTGGCGAAGGCAGTTGCGATAGTGGTTTTCTGTTCTGCCAGATATCTAGCTGACAGGATTCGGCAGTATCAGTGACATTTTCGTCAATCAAATCGATTAAGCCGCACTCAAGCGCTTCTTCTGCTTTCATCGGACGACCTGACGTTACGAGATTGACAGCCACCTCGAACCCCACAAGACGAGGAAGTCGTTGCGTGCCGCCCGCACCTGGAATCACGCCGAGCCTCACTTCCGGAAAACCGATCTCTACAGCCGGATGAGCGATACGCGCACGGCAGGCGAGCACAAGCTCCGCCCCGCCTCCCAGAGCCACACCATTAATTGCGGCAATCCATGGTACAGGCGACTTCTCAATACCTTCAACAACATCCGGCAAATACGGTTCGAGTAACGCACCATCAAACTCTCTCGCATCCGCACCCGCCGAAAAATAGTTGCCCGAGCCGGTGAGGATCACCCGGTTTAGTTTTCGATGGTTTGACTCAATAGCCTTTAAGGCTTCTACTAAACCCCGGCGAACTTCCCAAGAAATTGCGTTTACCGGTGGATTGTCGATTGTGACTACTGCGACTTCACCGTCATATCGAATGCGAACTGACATAAGTTATGCACTTCGTATGTGTACATTTCGCCGCTATCACGGGATTGTCCGGAACAGTGCGAATTTCTTGTAGTTTTGACCGAAAATCAAGGGTGATAAATACTTGACACCCCTAGAAATTTTCAGAAATCAATGTATCCAAGTTTGGGGCATATTGAAATCTTAACAATTTGTCGGTCAAGGGGCTCTGCCCCTTGGAACCCCGAGGTAAGGAAGTAAAGATTCATGGGGTAAGCGTCCGGGCAACTCGAAACCCGTTATAGCCGTAGTACCGGACACCAGCCTCATTCCTGCTGCGGCTCGCCGCACGCAAGAACCACGGATCGTCAATCCAGGAACCGCCGCGCGACACGCGTATGTCGCAATTGCCGCCAGATGTCCATGCACTTCCATTCATCGGAGCACCCGCATAATTCTCATGCCAGCAATCCTCAACCCATTCCCAAACATTGCCGTGCATATCATGCAGGCCAAAATTATTTTGTGGAAAACTGCCCACTGGCACCGTTTGTCCGTGATACCTATTGTAGCTCGCCTGATTCGTCGAAATTGTCGACCCGAAGTGAAACGGACCTGTAGTGCCAGCGCGCGCTACATACTCCCATTCGGATTCCGATAACAGCCTGTATTGTTTACCTGTCTCACTTGACAACCAGCGTACAAATTCTTTTGCATGTTCCCAGCCTACATCGATGACTGGGCGATTTGCGCGACCCCAGCCTTCGTCATCCGGCCAATAACCGCCACATCCGCCCGCAATAACACAGGCATCCCATTCCGAAAACGTCACCTCGTATTTTCCAACCGCGAAAGGTACGGAAATCGTCACCTGATGCACAGGACCTTCGTCATCACCTCTAGATGCGTTCGACCCCATGTTAAATGTTCCGGCTGGCACAACCACCATTTCCGGACATTGCACGCAATCCCTAAACACATCTCCTGGGGAATATCGACTGACGGATTCCTCCTGCTCCTCTTGTGCGTCCACTGACTTAATCCCTGTAACGAACACCAACATCACAACAGCGATGAGCATCACATGAAATTCGCATCGTTCAATTCGTTTGAGTGTATTCATGAACTTCTACCTCCATTTGCCTTGTGGAATTTTTTGAATCAGTACTACAATCGATTATCCTTACACTATTTTAAACGTCTTGACGAACTCGTAAGTGGAAATCGTTGTTTTCTCATCCGTAAATATCCTTTAAAACTTTGTTTATGCTGGATATTACAGCAGAAATATGGATGAGAGTTGAGCATATAGTCCTCAAAAATTAGAGTGCTAAGGGTTGCTACATTTGAATTTGTCTGGCGATTACTCCAACTATCAACAATCAGAAAGATGTTTTTAACTCTTCAGTGTGAATATTGTCCGGAGATGATAATTTACTCAAGCCATGTGAAGCTTTACATATTCAAAGTTGCCCGGCTTATTGTCGACCCCAAATTTCGGCGGTGCAATCCAACCTGCAAACTTGCCCGGTTCATAGCAGGGTTCCATGAGCGATTGGATGAATTCACCGTCTGACAAATCCGGTAACCAATTCTCCTTTTTCGTATCGTAATTTTCCTGCGATAGAATGCCGCCTTCTGGATCAATGGGTTTGCCGGCAAACACACCGATAGCCCGGTTGAAGCCCTCATGCGGCAACTTCAGTTCAAATTCGATGTTTGCTTTCTTTATTATCCTGTTCCAGCGGCCGACGCCGCCGGATGCATCGTGCTTGTAGTCATCACGCAGGCGCATATTGATTGCGGTCAACGCGGGTAAGTCCGTCAACTTGACCTCCCCATCAACAAACTGAACGACTGGATATGTTGCGTCGTTGAGTTTATGGTCATCATCAAGGCGATGTTCCATGTAACGACCCTTGATTCCCGCATTGAACGCGTTTGCTGCATTTGTTGAGACTTCCTGACCAAACAGGTCCAGCGACAACGAATAGTGCATGTTCAACTTCTTCTGAATGGTCGGAAAGTCAATCACACCCAGTTCACGAATTTTGTTGATCTCGTAAGGGTCATCGATGCCTGCCGAGTTCATTGCATCACAAGTCCGCTGAACTATGCGGGAAATGCCCGACTCACCGACGAACATGTGGTGGGCTTCTTCTGTCAGCATGAAACGGCAGGTGCGCGATAATGGGTCGAAACCCGACTGTGCCAGCGATTCCAGCTGCATCTTGCCGTCCCGGTCGGTGCAAAATGTGAACATGAAAAATGACAGCCAGTCTGGCGTCTCTTCGTTGAATGCGCCGAGCATGCGTGGCGCTTCGTTCGAACCAGATGAGCGCCGCAGCAGATCATCCGCTTCTTCACGCCCGTTCCTGCCAAAGTATTTCTGCAGCAGATAAACCATTGCCCAAAGATGACGGCCTTCTTCGACATTCACCTGAAACAGATTGCGCATGTCGTATAGTGACGGTGCAGTGAGGCCGAGAAAGCGTTGCTGTTCCACCGAACCGGGTTCGGTATCACCTTGGATGACGATCAGCCGCTGCAACAAGGCGCGGTATTCACCTGGCACTTCCTGCCAGGCTGGTTCTCCTACATGCTCGCCGCAAGGGATCTTTCGGTTTTCAACTTGCGGAGCGAGCAGGATTCCCCAACGGTATTCGGGCATTCTCACGTAACCGAATTTAGCCCATCCCTTCGGTTCCACCGAAACCGCTGTACGTAAAAAAACATGTGAGTCTTGAAAATTTTGGGGAATAAGATTGCTCCACCAGTTGATGTACTTCGGATGCCACTTCTCAAGCGCTTTCTGTACGCGCCGATCCGAAGAAAGACCAACATTGTTCGGGATGACGGAGTCGTAGTCTACTACACTAATGAAGTCAGCCATCTAAATTGCATCCTCACAAGGGCCAATTCACAAGGGGCATGCGCTTATCGGCAAAGTACAGCTCTCCTGCAGGTCGAAAATCACTATTCTTGAGGGTCATCTGTACAATGTTAAACGGTTTAATGTATTTCGAATATGCAGTTTTGCTTCAATTCGGTTTGCTTTCGATTTTCATTGTCGAACTTGCGTACAGGGTTCACACTCTACGCATATCGTAATTACCACGAATTCCGGTTCCGTAACGCTGTAAGGCGCCAGACTCGCCAACCGCGTTTGGGCGTTGGAAAATCCAGTTCTGCCAAGCGCTCAAACGTCCGAAAATGCGCGTCTCCATGGTTTCAGGTCCCGCAAAGCGCAGATTGGCTTCCATTCCAGTCATGGCGTCCGGAGAGAAGCTCGCTCTCTCTTCAAGGAAAATACGCACTTCATCATCCCAATCAACATCGTCAAATGCTTCCGTAACCAAGCCGAGTTCGCCGGCATCAATGGCATTCAGCAACTCGCCGGTTCGCTCCCGTGCGTTGCCAATTATTTCAGGTTCGCCGAGGAACCGCGTCTGCAATCGTGTGAGAGCGTTGGACATTGGATAAAGCCCGAAATTACCCTCTGTGAGCATGATCGTCGCAATCGGTCTGCTATCTTCTTCGAAGTCCCCCTCCATCATATACGAGCGGTCAACAGCCCATAGCAACTCGGCAAGCATGCCTGCAAAGCAGGATCCATTTTCTATCAGAGCAACAAGCGACCGCGATGTCAAATCAATGCGTTTCAGAACTCGCTTCCAGTAAAGAAGGATTTCATTCGAAAGCCAGTTGGCATTTCGATTTCGGAGCAGGAATTTTTCGTGTTCGGCGACTTTCTGCGGATTTCCGGCAGTTTTAAACACAACTACCCCGAGTTCAAGTTCGTTAAACCGCAGATGCAGAATCGCATCGTCTAATTCCCGGGCGCATCGTAGCATCCAAGTATCGGCACCCTGTTCGTGCAACTCTTCAACGCTTGCCGGGGCATCACGGTTCGGTTCGGAAATCGTAATCGTTGCACGACCTGTTTTACGGTCAATTTCAACCTTGATCGCCGAATATTCTACCGAGCAGTCTTCCCGAAACACACGCTTCAGCGGGGTCAGTTCAATACCCTTAAGATCCTTGCCACCTTTTGCTTTTCCGGCAATTTCTCGTGCACGTTCGGTGACGAACCCATCGAATTTCGAATTGGCGACTACATGATCAACGAGACGCCACTTCTCAGCGCGCTTACCTTTAATGCCTTCTTCGATTGAACAGAACACATCGGCAAGGTCCCGTCGAACCTTGCGTTTGTCGGTAACGCGAGTCAAACCTCCGGTTCCCGGAAGTACCGCCAGCAGCGGCACTTCCGGTAATGCGACAGAAGTCGAGCCATCATCGGTCATATAAATCTCATCACACGCCAGTGCCAGTTCGTAGCCTCCGCCAGCACATGCACCCCGGATAGCGGCTAAATAATGTTGACCTGATTCTTTGCCAGCGGCTTCGTACATGTTGCGGGTTTCATTCGTGAACTTGCAGAAGTTCACTTTGTGTGCATGAGTTGCTCCGCCCAACATCCGAATATTCGCACCTGCGCAGAAAACCTTGGCTTTACCGGATTGCATCACAACAGCGCCCACCTGGGGATGCTCGAAACGCATACGCTGTACGATATCAGCCAGTTCGATATCGACGCCCAGATCGTAGGAGTTCAGTTTAAGCTCATAGCCGTCAAATGTATTGCCGTTCTCGTCGACATCCATGATGAGGCGAGCAACATTGCCATCATATTCCACGCGCCAGTGGCGGTAATTTGCAGGGTATGTTTGAAAATCAATTCGCATGATAAGGCTTTATCCTGGAAATTCTCATTATATTGTCCAAAACATACATTCCAATGTGCGAAAGGAGGACAAAATTAGGCTTGGTGATTTTGCCCTAGATACTAGTTTGATCAAGTCACACAATTTTCTAGAACTTGCAGGTTCTAGTTTGAAACAGAATATCCTACAGCAATGGCCAATTGTCTTTTGCCATATACCGTAGCGCGGAATCATACCTGTATATTTCTTTGCACCTCAGGTAGCGAACAACAAGACTCTTGCGCTTCATACTCTCCAGTGTCAGTTATGTCGCCACTATTCATTCTACCGGTAAATTCTGCCACGATTTTCAAAAATTTCTCCGGTTGTTCTCTGTACGGAGAGTGTCCGCAATTGTCAAGAATCTCCACATCAATCTTTGAACAGGCGCGGATTTCGATTTCCTCAATCTGAGCAATCGTTCCGTACGGATCGTCCCTTCCCTGTACGGCAAGAATCGGGATGCTCAAACCGTCAACAACCTCAGATACGTTCCACTCCCTGAAACCAGGATCCAGCCAAGCATTGTTCCAACCATAGAACGCATTGTCGACATTTTTGTGGTGGCGCTGAAGTCTCTCCTTCAGTTCGCCAGTCCGGTATGCTGATTTGGCCTCGGCGATTGAAACAAGCCCCACATCCTCGACAAATATATGCGGGGCAATCAACACCAAACCGCGAACCCTTGAATCTTTCACAGTTCCGGCATAAATTGCAGCAATTGTGGCACCGTCGCTATGGCCAAGAAGAATGCCCTCCTGAAACCCCGAAGCATCCAATACCCTCGGTAGAACATCAATCGCTTCTCGCGTCATGTAATCCATTGGTCGCGGCAATTCAATTGGAGACGACTGACCGTATCCCGCACGACTGTAGACAAAAACACCGAACCCGGTTTCGCTGGCGAGCCGATCCGGGAAGTTTTTCCAATGGCTCACGCTGCCAAGACCCTCATGCAGCATTACAATTGTAGAGGCTTCGCTTGGAGGGGCGCCGAATATCGCAAATTCGAGGTGAGCGCCGTTTATTTCGATAAATCCATGCTCCGGCAGCCGCCACCGTTTCATTTCGATACTCTCAGCTTGAAACGCTGAATCTTCCCGGTAGCTGTCTTTGGCAAATCATTTACAACTTCCACCCAGCGTGGATACTTCCATTTGCCGATTCGTTCTTTTACATGGTCTTTCAATACAACGTCGATGCCAGTCGCATCCACACCATCCTTCAGAACGACGAATGCCTTGGGTTTTTCGAGGTCTTCTTCATCCCGTGCCGACACAACGGCAGCCTCCAGCACGCTTGGATGCGATGCAAGGCTCTGCTCTATCTCGAACGGCGACACCCAAATGCCGGACACTTTGAACATATCGTCGGTGCGGCCACAATAAACCAGGCGTCCATCTTCACGGCGCACGTACTTGTCGCCTGTTCGAGTCCACTTCCCTTCAAACGTAGAACGGCTCTTACCTCGCTGGTTCCAGTAATCTAAAGCAGAAGAATCGCCATTTACCAACAGCTCGCCCACTTCGCCGACTCCAATGTCCCTATCGCTTTCATCAACAAGCCGAAACTCATATCCCGGCACCGCTATTCCGGAGGTTCCGTAAACTACATCGCCGCTCTGATTGGAAAGGAAGATATGAAGCATCTCTGTCGAGCCAACGCCATCCAGAATTTCACAGCCGGATATCTTTTCCCAATTCTTCCCAACCTCTTCCGGCAGCGCTTCGCCCGCTGATATGCAGCGGCGAAGTTTGGCGTCTAGTACGCCCCTGCCGCTTTCAATATAGGAGTTCATTGCGGCATATAGCGTCGGCACGCCACAAAAGACGTTCGGCTTGTGAGTGTTCAGTACATCGAGTACGGAATCTGGCGTCGGTCGACCGGCAAACAGCAGCACCGTCGCCCCAACCGACATGGGAAATGTCATGGCATTGCCCAGACCGTAGGCAAAAAATAGTTTTGCCGCTGAATAGACAACGTCTGTATCTTTAATTTGC
Source organism: Arenicellales bacterium (assembly GCA_965219265.1). Classification (GTDB taxonomy): domain Bacteria; phylum Pseudomonadota; class Gammaproteobacteria; order Arenicellales; family JAJDZL01; genus JAJDZL01. The sequence continues at coordinate 528,926 of OZ244730.1, read as the reverse complement.
AGAACTTCGCTGCCATAGGTATCCGCCGTTGCCTTCAGGCTGCCGTGAGCATGTCTTACTCCTTTAGGCTGACCTGTCGATCCGGAGGAGTAAAGCCAAAAAGCGCACTCGTCCTCAACCATCTCCAGTGCCGGCCGACTTTCACAATCGGCAAGCTCAGTGGTGAAGTCAAGATGAGTGCCTGCATTAACACCGATGACGAAAACTTTTGACAGATGCGGATTTCCTGCAAGCTCCGGTTCAACTACCGGTAAGATTTCTTCGGACACAAACAGTACTCGGGCCCGGCTATCACGAAGAATGGAACCATAAACTTCAGTCGCCAACAATGTGTTTAGCGCAATCGGAACTACGCCGCATTTTAGACTTCCCCAAAAGATGATTGGAAATTCCAGTCGGTCAAGGACAAGCATGGCGGCACGGTCCTCGCGATCAATGCCGTGCTTCTCATAGAGCGCGGCCATGCGACCGCTTTCCTCGGCAAGCTCACCATAATTAATTTGTCGGTTTTCACCGCCCGCTTCTATAAAAGCTGGCTTCGTTTCAGCGGCGGAACCGACATGCCAGTCTACAAATATACTGGCGGCATTGGCATTTTCAGGCATTGCGGAAATTTTCCTAGTTAATGTCTGCCAGAAAACGATTTATAACATTCAAACAGCAAAGAGATTTACTGCTCGTCATGTCATACTCTTGCCTAAATATTGATACTCCAGCAACGAAGTATTCCCAATAAAATCAATAAAACGAACACTTAATTCGATTCCGTGTACATCCGTGAGCCGAACGGATTGGTTCAGTTTAAAATGTACTGGCTGCTGTTTTCCGCAGTCAATCGCAATATTTTTCGCATACAGATACATGCGGTCATGACTATCAAGAATCGGATTCAATCTTCCCGATAGACGTGGTAAATGGCCAGTTCTTTCTGTAAATACGCATGAACCGCCTGTTGCTAAACTGTCAAGTTGGATGGAGAGTGGTTCCGGAGGGTTCCAGTTCCTTTCTACATGCGCCGTGTAACCCGATTCTGCACAGAAAACAGTAATAGGAAGTCTGGCGTAGAAACTGAAACTAACTTGCCCCAGTGCATCGGTTTGCTGTTCCATCCAAGTTTTGTTTGGATAAAGTGCGACAACTTTGACACCTGCAAGCGGTCGGCCTCCAGTAGAAACGGTAATATGACCTTCGAGACCTTCGACTGGAGGTCTTGCTGACGGTATCAAGAGTAGGAGTTCCGCATCGTCAAGCAGTTCGTACACGGGAATGCGCCCGGTCAATTCCCGAGTTTCCTCATAGATGATTGGAACACCTTCACCGCGTTGTTCCAAGAAGTACTGGCGATCACCTGAGCCGTGGATTTCACCGATTACAAGCTTGCCGAGCAGTGCTGCTACGACCTCGTTTCGTGTGGCCTGACGGGCAGGCATTGCGTCGATTGATAGTGTATTGGGCAATGCCCCTGGCGAATACAGTTCAAGTCGATTGTCGAAGATAAAAAGTCGTATTTTCGCATTCTCAATAGAATAGTCTCTATGCACTACAGCGTTTACAATCGCCTCAAATACAGTTCTTGGACTAAACTGCGGTATCTCCACTCGCCCTGGATTTTTTCTTGCTGCGACACGGGTATTGCGTTTTGTGAAATTAACAGCATCTCGAATCTGCTGATCTAGCGGGCCTGTAATCAGTGCCGCATCAATTTGATTTGCAGTTCCAAGAACAGTGCCTTGATACCGCACGGCATTGATTGCTGCACCGTGGATGTATTTGTTCGGATCTGTGCTGGCAAGTAATACTCCCGCCACCGTTGCACGGGCAACGCCGAATTCGTCGTCTCTAATCATCCCTAATTTTTCTAACTGTATGTTAGAGTGTTCAATGACTCGAGAACTTAAAAACCTGTCGATGAGTCCGGCGTCGAGTGTGTTTGGGCCTGTATTAGCGACAATTACTTCGTCAGGCCCTAGCATTCCGAATCGTCCTCTTTGCCGAAACAGACGGTGAAGCGCTTCCGGTGATAGTTCGCGTTTCGAACTGCCACTCCTGATTAAGTATCCTCCCGGACTTTTGTGAACTTGTGCGCTTTGTTCAATTTTAATTGTAATTACTGAAAATCCATTTGGCAGTGCGATCCGTTTACTAAAGAATCGAAGCGGCGGTCGAATACTATCTGAGCAAATTTCATTGATGAAAATTTCCAATGCATCCATTTCCTTTCGAGACATTTTCTGAACATCGCCACTATCAGAAATGTTAAAGACAAGTGTGCCACCACTGCTGTTACCAAAGGCAGCTAATTCGTTCGCGATAGAATCTCGTCGAGGAGTACTGACGCCCTTTTTTGTAAAAGAGGCCATTTTGAACTCAACTGTGCTGTCCTCGCCTAGTTCAATCCATTCTAGCAACTGAGTGCTATTCAAATTCATTTCAAAACTCTAAACTCACTAAACTAGATTCACGACTTGATTGACAGTTTCATATAAAGCCGATATGTTGATTCTGAAGATGCGTGGGCTCCCGTTGAGGACATCCTCAAATCGCCGCAAGTTACCTTGTAAATTTATGCTTACTCATACATCTGTTGAAACAAGTATATCAATCGACTTGTAGTAGTGTTTCAGTATCGAATCAAGTGCATTTAGTTCTCTTAATTTTCCTAAATGATGTAATGATTAATACTTGACCCAGGTTTTCTTCGAAATAAATTTCACATCCAACACCTTCGCTTTACGTGTTGATATTCGAAGTAAAACACCTACCTTGAAGCAATTCACTGAAATTGCAGTAGACCGTTTTTGCAACTGAATTCTACCGATTCTAGCAACTCGTCGTTTTCCCATCCCACCATAAATGCACACTTCCATCTAATTTACATCCTTCTTCAGCCATGCTATTTTGAGGCAAACTGCCTCCCAAATGGTGTTGCACACCCCGCATAAACCAGTTCACTCGCGCGATCAGGATCCCGTTCCGACAGAATCAGCAATTAAGAATTGACAAAGTAACAAATAAAGCACTGCAACATCGTATGAAGACCCAGTCTGAGACACAACCAGGCTTAAGCGCCATGAATCCGAATTGGCACACCGTCACTAATATGACGACTATACTAATTATTCGTAATTTGCAGGAAATTCCTAGGAGATACGTTCATGGTCCGATTTTTCGGTGTCCAGTCTAAACCGCCGCAAAGCTGCCGCGATGACATCAATGCTGACATCTACTCCTGCAGTCTCATCGGCCCGATCCTCGACGCAACCTGATCGATAAAAATATCCATGGCAGCTAAAAACTCGAAGCGCATACTTATTGCTGGTGGCGGTATCGGTGGCCTGGCAACAGCTACGGGGCTATCAGAGAAGGGCTTTGAAACGCTCGTGTTGGAGAAGGCGTCAAAATTCGGGGAAATTGGTGCTGGCATTCAGTTGGGTCCAAACGCATTCCACGCGTTTGACTATCTCGGAGTTGGCGACACTGCGCGCAGGATGGCAGTCTATATCAACAGTCTTCGTCTCATGGATGCCCTGTCTGGTAACGAAATCACCCGCATCCCGCTAGACGGTGAATTCCGGCGACGATTCCGTAATCCCTATGCGGTTGTTCACCGTGGAGATCTTCACGGCGTATTTCTGAAAGCCTGCATCGACAGTGATCTAGTGGAGTTACGCACGAACAGCGCGGTCAAGAGTTATAAACAGGAAGATTGGGGTGTCGCCGTCACATTGGAAAACAACGATCAAATTGACGGTGCGGCCCTTATCGGCGCCGATGGGCTTTGGTCGAACGTTAGAGACCAACTGGTTGGCGACGGCGAGCCGCGGGTTTCGGGCCATACCACCTATCGCTCCGTCATTCCAACCGAAGATATGCCGGAGGATTTACGATGGAACGCAGCGACGCTTTGGGCCGGGCCGAGATGCCATATCGTTCACTATCCTCTGTCCGACTGGAAGGCGTTCAATTTGGTAGTGACCTATCACAACAATGCTCCAGAACCAGTTGCCGGCAAACCGGTTTCGCACGACGAGGTGCGCAAGGGTTTTGAACATGTCAATCCAGTCGCGCGCCAGATCATCGAACGAGGCCAGAACTGGAAACTGTGGGTGCTGTGCGATCGAGAACCGACGAGTTCTTGGGTTGAAGGGCGCGTCGCGTTGCTTGGCGATGCCGCTCACCCGATGCTCCAATATTTCGCGCAGGGCGCCTGTATGGCATTAGAAGACGCCGTCTGTCTAGCTGATGAGGTGGAACGCCAAGATGGCGACTTCGTAAAAGCGTTACCTAACTATTGCGACCGACGTTGTCTGCGCACGGCTAAAGTTCAGCTGATGTCCCGGCTTATTGGCGAGCACATCTACCATCCTGCGAATGCTCACGCCCACCTGCGTGATAAAATCATGGGCGCAAAGTCCGAAAGCGACTGGTGCGATACAATTAGCTGGCTTTACGGGTCCACAGGGTTGGATGGTGCGGTCTGATGTGACTGGGCCCACGAACAAAACAAGCCACAACATCAATCGTGTAAGGACAGTAAAACCGTGAGCGAAGCGTATATCTGCGATTACATACGAACCCCCATTGGACGATTCGGCGGGGGGTTATCTTCGATGCGAACCGACGACCTGGCAGCCCACCCCTTGAAGGAAATCCAACGGCGAAACAATAGCGTTGACTGGGAAGCCGTAGATGATGTGATTCTTGGCTGCGCAAACCAGGCCGGAGAGGATAATCGAAATGTTGCTCGAATGGCGGTGCTATTATCCGGGCTGCCAAATTCAGTTGGCGGCGCTACCGTCAATCGGCTGTGTGGTTCAGGCATGAATGCCGTCATCAGCGCCGCTCACGCCGTCAAGGCCGGAGAAGCCGAACTGATTATTGCTGGAGGTGTCGAAAGCATGTCCCGCGCACCTTTTGTCATACCCAAAGCTTCATCAGCATTTTCGCGCAACACTGAAATCTACGATACGACGATCGGTTGGCGATTCATCAATCCACTCATAAAGAAACAGTACGGCGTCGACTCTATGCCGGAAACCGGCGAGAACGTAGCCGAAGAGTTCAATGTCAGCCGGGAAGCGCAGGACAGATTCGCTCTTCGGAGCAATGAAAAGGCCATCGCCGCGCAGGTAAACGGGCGGCTGGCCAATGAAATTACACCTGTCGCCATTTCCCAGCGCAAGGGGGATCCAATTGTGATAGACAAGGATGAACATCCGCGTGAGACAAGCCTCGAAAAACTGGCTACTCTCAAAGCACCGTTCCGTAAAGGCGGGACAGTGACTGCTGGTAATGCGTCAGGCATCAACGATGGTGCGGCAGCGCTGATAGTGGCTTCTGAAAAAGCCATCTACAGGCACGGATTGACACCGATTGCAAGAATTCTGGGTGGAGCAGTAGCCGGCGTAGAACCAAAAATTATGGGCATCGGCCCGGTTCCTGCCACGAGGAATATCTGCGCAAGGCTCGGTCTTGAGCCGGCTGACTTTGACGTAATCGAGCTCAACGAAGCCTTTGCTTCACAAGCTATCGCGGTATTGCGCCAACTGGATCTCGACGAGATGTCGGAACATATCAATCCCAATGGCGGTGCTATCGCACTCGGCCATCCGTTAGGCATGAGCGGTGCACGGATTACCGGCACGGCGGCGGTCGAACTCAATGAACGCGGCGGAGTGGCTCTTGCTACCATGTGCGTCGGTGTCGGTCAAGGCATCGCGGTCGTGCTGAAATCAGTTTGACTCAGTCGGCAGACAAATCGATTTATGCAAAATGTTGCAACATCCTCGACAGAAGATTGAATTGCACTTCGGTGGATACGCTGAGTTTCAATAAATTGAAAGCTAGCCAAATCGCCCGGTAATGTAATCTTCCGTTAGCTGATGCTGCGGGTTGGTAAATATCTGACCAGTATCTCCCATCTCGACTAAGTCCCCAAGATTGAAATAGGCGGTTCTCTGCGACACACGAGCTGCTTGCTGCATGGAATGCGTAACAATTACAATCGAATACTGTGTTCTCAAATCGTCAATCAAGTCTTCAATCTTCGCTGTGGCAATCGGATCCAAAGAGGAGCACGGTTCATCCATGAGAATTACTTCAGGCTGAACTGCAATCGCTCGTGCGATACATAGACGTTGCTGCTGACCACCCGATAATTCAGTTCCAGACTTGTGGATTCGATCCTCCACTTCCGAAAGCAATCCAACTTTCTGAAGGCAGGAATAGACCACTTCATCCGTTTCCGCTCGATCGCCCACCAGAGAGTGAAGTCTCGGACCGTATGCGATGTTGTCATAAATCGACTTGGGAAAGGGATTTGGCTTCTGAAATACCATCCCGACCCTCGCTCGCAACTCCACCACATCCATGTCGCTGCCGTAAATGTCCTTGCCGTCGAGTTTGATCCTGCCGGTAATCCGGCAACCGTCAATAATGTCGTTGATTCTATTCAGGCATCGCAGGAAGGTAGACTTTCCGCAGCCAGATGGGCCGATAATGGCCAGCACTTCGTTTGCTCGTATCGAAATATTGACGTTTTTGATGGCATGAGTGTCCGTGTAATAGACATCCACATTTTCAGCTGTCATGCGAATTTCGGAAACACTGTCTGTTGATTCGCTGTTTGCAAATCTGGATGTATCAGTCCGCGCAACAATCTTTGAGGATTCAGTCGTCACACTGGTTTCTAGCATCGTAATTGTTCTCTACGGTCGTGGATGAAGTTGATTTTACCAACGCCGCTCGAATCTGCGACGCAACCATACGGCAATTACGTTCATAGTAATCAAAAATGTTAACAAAATAAGAATTGCTCCTGATGTTTTTTCTAAAAAGGCGCGCTCAGGGCTGTCTGCCCAAAGAAATATCTGAACCGGCAATACGGTGGAGGGGTCTAACGGTCCCGATGGTACATCGACAATAAACGCTACCATGCCGATCATCAGCAGAGGAGCTGTTTCTCCTAGCGCTTGCGCAAGGCCGATAATCGTTCCAGTCAGCATGCCTGGCATCGCCAGTGGGACAACTTCCTGAACTACCGCCTGTGTCTTTGAAGCGCCTAAAGCTAGTGCGCCTTCTCGAATGGACGGCGGAACTGCACGCAATGCGGCACGACCGGCAATAATTATCGTGGGAATCGTCATCAGGCTCAAAACAAGGCCCCCGACAAGCGGGACCGACCTTGGCAATCCAAAAAAGTTGATGAAAACTGCAAGGCCGAGCAATCCGAATACAACTGACGGAACAGCAGCCAAGTTATTGATGTTGATCTCTATGATGTCGGTAAATCGATTTTTCGGTGCGAATTCTTCCAAGTAGCATGCAGCTGCGACGCCAACGGGAAACGAAATTGCAAGCGTCACCAATATTGTGAAAAACGACCCGGTTAACGCGCCTCGCAATCCAGCAAGCTCAGGTTCTCGGGAATCGCCTGCGATGAAATACGTCTTGTTGAATCGGCTTTCAACGACACCCTTTTCAACGAGTGCATCAAACCACTCAATTTGCGGTTTAGAAATTCGCCTACCACCGTGTGTGCCTATATCCCGCCCGATGTTGTTTTTGTGCAGCATGTCGAATTCATCGTCAACCGGCAGCCAAATTGTCTGCGTAGTGCCAATCAATGAAGGATCGTTCTGCACCATTTTCTGCAGGACAACATCTGCACCTACGCTGACAATTCTTCCCAGTTGTCGCTTCTCATTGCGCTTCGTGACTTCTGGAAACTGACGATAAAGCGATTGCTTGCTCAATTTGCCGTAGTTGGCTTTGGCCAGGTTTTCAGGGTCCAGAAAATCTGGGTCAAAATGAATTTCCAACTGAACTTGAGTTTGCCAAAAAGCACCCACACCATTGATGGTGATGCTTATAAATAAAACAACAACAAAAAATACTCCTAGCATCAGTGCACCGATGCCGTAGAACTTGAACCTTAGTTCTGCAGCGCGTCGTCTTTTCAGTCTGCGTTTGAACTGGGGATTAGCCCAAACGCTTTCAACATCTTGGGGTAGAGCGCTAGTCATATTGCTCACTATACTTACGAACGATGTACAACGCGGTGACATTGAGCAAGAGTGTTGCAACGAATAGTGTCAACCCCAAGGCAAACGCGGCTAGCGTCTTTGCGCTGTCGAATTCCTGATCGCCGACCAGCAAGGTCACAATCTGGACGGTAACCGTAGTTACCGATTCGAAGGGGTTGGCGGTTAGCTTCGCCGCCAGTCCGGCAGCCATCAGTACGATCATGGTTTCTCCAATTGCACGCGAAACTGCTAGCAGCAGTGCCCCAACAATTCCCGGCAATGCCGCTGGGAAAACTACCTTTTTTATGGTCTCCGACTGAGTCGCACCACAAGCCAGGGAGGCTTCTCGTATTGACTGCGGCAGCGCAGTGATAACGTCATCGGTCAGCGAAGATACGAACGGGATAATCATGATTCCCATGACGATTCCAGCAGCAAGGGCGCTCTCGTGAGCAATTTCCAGTCCAAATCCAGCACCGATTTCACGCAGCCAAGGTGCTACCACCAGTGTTGCAAAAAATCCGTATACGACGGTTGGTACGCCTGCCAGAATTTCAAGTGTAGGTTTTGCGAACGCCCGCACTTTCGTTTTTGCGTATTCAGCCAGATAAATCGCTGACAGCAGTCCAACTGGAACCGCAACCGCCATGGCGACACCGGCAACTAGAATTGTTCCTGTAAAGAGCGGCACACTCCCAAACAGTCCCGACGAACCGACCTGGTCTTCTCGGATAGCAATCTGCGGACTCCACTCAAGACCAAATAAGAAGTCAGTCAAGGGGATTTTTCTGAAGAAATTGAGCGCCTCAAACAGCACCGACAGCACGATTCCCACAGTCGTAAAAATTGCGATTAGCGAACTGGCTAAAAGCATGAATCTGATAATCGTCTCCGCGATGGGGCGCGCCCGCAATTTTTCGGAAATTAAAAGTGTGAAAATAAATGCAGTAATGGCGCCCACCACCACTACAGCAGCATTACGCAGGGTTTCGTTCAAGTCGACAAGGTGCTGAAAACGAGCCGCGGCGCCCTGCAATGCATCAGCATTTTCCATATTTCCAAGTATGCCGGTCTGAGCTAGAATCTGAATCTGACTGACCAGCCAATCAATATCGACCGGTGACTCCGCTCGCGTGTCGGGGAAAAATTCAGACATGACGATGCGTAAGATGATATTTTCATCGACGCTCAACCACAGACCAAGCACAGCCAGGGCCGGAATCGCAAACAGCAGGGCTGCGACAATGCCATAATATTTTGGCGCAGAATGCAAATAGCGGATACCACCCAAGTTTTTTGCGATTCGCAAGGAACGCTGCTTCGCCCAAAAATAAAACAGCGACGAAAACCCGAGCAGGATGAGTATCAAAGCCCAAGCACTCATAAGTATCCAAACATTGTTACTTAATCACTCCTATTGGCAGACAATTTGTGGGGATTAATTCGTTACTCAATCGCAGGCATTCACTCAACAAAGACTGATCGGTCCAATTGAGTAAATCTCATTAGCCAAACGACTTGATCTGTTCCACAGAGCGCATTATCGGATTCCGCTACCCACCACCCATCTCCGCACCCAAAAATTGTGCGGAGACTCGGGACATACAGGGCCAGCATATTCACAACCAAATGCGTCAATGCCAGCCGGGCATATCAAATCACACGATCAGCCATCAGAATCGATGGCACTATTTCATGAAACGAATCGCGTATCGAACTCGAACCTACTCGGAGGCGAGTTGAACCGTCGTTAAATTCATAGCAGCCGCACTGAACTTGTTGCGTTCGACTTCCGGCATGGGAATCATTCCCTTGTCAACCAGGTAGCCATCCTCACCCCAAGATCGATCACTGGTAAATTCCGAGATGTATTCCTTAATACCTGGAATTACATCGATATGTGCGGATTTAACGTAAAAATACAGTGGTCGTGAAATTGCATAAGACCCTGCCGCGATGTTCTCGAACTCAGGAGCAACTCCATCGACAATTGAACCTTGAACTTGGTCGGAATTCTGATCCAGAAAACTGAAGCCGAAAACACCAAGAGAATCCTTGTCCGCAGTCAACTTCTGAACAATCAGATTGTCATTTTCACCAACTTCAACCCAAGCGCCGTCCTCTCGAACACCATGACAAATTGACTTGTAGTGTTTCTTGTCGCTATTCTTGATAGCCTTGATCCACTTAAATGTCTTACATCCGCCTTCAAGTGCAAGTTCAGCAAAGGCATCTCGAGTGCCCGAAGTCGGAGGTGGTCCAAGTACGCGAATTACAACATCCGGCAGTTCAGAGCTCACATCCTTCCAAGTTTTATGAGGATTCGGAATTAGTTTCTCTTCACCATTTGGGTCCAGAACGTTCTTTGCGAGTGCAAGAAAAATGTCCCGGCTTGAAAGACTGAACCGCTCCGCTTTGATCGAATTCGCTACGACGATACCGTCATAACCGAACTTGATCTCGACTATGTCATCAATTCCATTCCCGCCACAACGCTCAACTTCCGACTTTTTAATGCGTCGGGAAGCATTGGTGATATCAGGATGCTTGACCCCGATACCTGCACAGAACAGTTTCAAGCCACCGCCGGAACCGGTCGATTCGATAATTGGGGTCCGATACTGCGAACTTGTTCCAAATCGCTCAGCAACCACTGTCGCGAATGGATACACCGTAGATGACCCAACGATACTGATATAGTCTCTTTCGTCTGCTTGCGCAGTTACCGAGAAAGACCCTAGCATTGCTGCTAGAACAGTCAGGTAAACCCTGAGAATTGACGACGAACTGATCATCTTCATTCTCCATATTGAACACGTCGACCTAGATTAGGTCGCCAATGTAGGGTACAGAAACCTTGTGGTTTCGTGAGCAAGTCTATAGAAAAATTTCTATTTGTCAAATTTCAATTTAACTTTTTGTAAATATAAATTTTGTAATTATTTTTTCAATTGCTATGGCAACAAGTTAGGCTCATTTCCTGATCAGTTTACAGAATTAAGTAATGTAGTTTATTGTTATAATTGTATAAGCTCTGAGTCACAGAGCAGTGCGGCTAAACTATCCGCTTCCACTCGACGGTTTTCAAAAATCAACCCCACTACATACAGCAGCCAGTAGTCAAGGAACCATAATGATTGACGGGCACTATTCCGCAAAATACGATATCGAGCTCGCAGAGTTGGGAGAACTGACGCTTATGATGGGACGTCTAGTTGAAAAACAGCTCAGAAATGCAATAAACGCATTGGTTAGAGGTGATCGAATGCTTGCTCGACAAGTATCCGACGACGAACGTCTAGTTAATCAGCTAGAAGTGGAAATTGACAGCAAAAGCACAGAACTCCTCGCACGGCGGCAACCAACAGCTAGAGACCTTAGATTTGTGCTGATGATCATCAAAACTGTAAACGATTTAGAACGAATGGGCGATGAAGTCAACCGCGTTGCATTGATGGGTAGCCGCGTCGTCGAGCGTCCGAGCGCCCCTCCAAACTACGATGATATTGAAGAAATCGGCTTGCGTGTGCTGAAACTATTGCAGAATACTCTCAAAGCATTTGAACATACTGACGATACACAAGCGCTTGCATTGATCAGAAAGGACAAAAAAGTAGACAAGAAATTCAGAAATACGCTGAAACGTATAAAAAAATGGATGATGGAAGAGTCCGATTCAGTGCCGGATGCAATTGATATTCTGTGGGCGATTCGTTCTTTGGAACGAGTGGGCGACAGAACGTGCAACATCTGCGAACATGTGATTTACTGTGTGAAAGGCGAGGATATACGTCACCTCGACATAGATCAATTGATGACAGACTGATTAGGGTATCGAGTCTGACGGACCCATTCACCAACTGTCGTGACCAGCTCGTTCTCATAGCCTTCGAAAAAGTGATCCGACCCTTCAATCTCAATCTGCATGGATTGAGGATTGCCTGCTGATAAAATTTCTGATATCCGCCTTTTTGCACCTTTAATCACTGCTGGATAGTCTTCACTGCCGTACACATCCAGTACCGGAATCGACATTCGTTCAAGCGGAAATCTCTCAAGCATCGGCTGACCGTAGTCTGTGGCTTCCATGCCAATACCTACGTACGCATCAATTTCGTTGTCGCCGAATTCTTCAATCCATGCCATGGTCATGTGTACCGAACAGCTGTGTGCCACAAGCGCGATCCACTGGTATCCTTTTGACTGTAAAAAGTCGAGCCCTGCTTCAATTCTAGGGAAAGACTGAGGAATGATTTCAAGGTACTCATAGTATTTGGCATTCTTCGCCAGAACCGGCATCTGTAAAGAGAGTGTAGTCATGCCAAGTTCGCTGAAACCCTCGCGCAACGGCCCGACAACCTGCACCCAGTCAGGATGAAAGCCTCTGCCATGAAGAAGAATGACTGCACCTTCAAATCTCGAAGCACTCGCTTCAGAATACAGCGATAGAAAATCACGGTCACCATCATTCAGGTAAACCGCGTCGCCTTCGAATAGTCCAGCTTCCGCTTCTTGCGCCAACCTTGCTTCCCGCTCATAATCAGGCTGCCCGTCAGCCAACGAGATTGAATTGATCAGAATTCCGAATAGCAGGAGTAAATTCCAGCCAAATATTGTTTTTATTGTCAAATTCCTATTTCTATCAAAGCTAAATTCCACAATAGCCTGTTCCATCCATGAGACTTTGATATCTAGTGTATAGCTTAGCGCTGGTACGAGAATTCAGCTATATACTCTTGGTCGTGATCCAATCGATCTATGCTAGCCATTCGAGAATCAATCAGTTTCTTCATGAAGTCCATGCACATGGAGGCGAATGCTTTTGCGCGTTCCGAGTCATCGAAAAAATAGTCCGAATCAATACAGCCAAATTGCTGGAAATTCTGTGCAAGCGAGGCGCCTGCCTCCAAATTTGTATGCAGCAGTTGCTGATCTTCGGCCAGCAAGCGCTGATGTCTGATTTCTTCAACTATATTGTTCCGTACTACGACTCTGTATAACATGATCCTTCAACCTGTACGCTTGGTATTCCGCTATCCTCGTATTCGTTTTTGAACCTGATGCTATGGTGCATTTCCCATACAGTTTCCAAAACAGTATGGAGCATTGTCCGATTGTTTGCATCCGCACATGTAGTATTCACCGGATATGGGTGCAACAAACTTAATCGGTTTGAATTCTGTGCCCCGATGAGTACCATCACACCAGGGTTGCGCATTACTCAGGCCGCAACTGCACCAAGCATAAAGCACACCTGACTCCACTTGTACTACATAAGGCGCCATCTGCGGACAAAGCGGCAGTTCCATATCAATCTCGCGCAATATTCAAAGTTAGCACAGGATAAACGGGCATTCCTTTGCAGTCCCGGCCTTTACCCACTGCCTGCCCACTATCCAGCAAATACCACTCTTCAATTTTTTGCTCGGGGCCTGGCCAGAGAGCAAATAATTCACTGTGCGATGAACAGGACTCTCCGGAGGTAAGTTTTATCGCCGTAACTCGCTGATTCCTCAACTTGTACGCGGCTGTGTCCCGGTACGCCGCATCTTCCGTTAAATTCGGTAAAACGTCTTTAAGTTCAGGCAATAGGTGTGAACTCTATTCCGGCTTGATGTCTATGGCTCGAAATCCGCCAAACCCATCTTCGGCAATTTGATACTTAACTCTTTGCCCCTGATGCAATTCGCCAAGACCACTGGATTCCACAGCGCTTTTGTGGATAAAAACGTTTCGGCCGCTTTCATCGTCAGTGATATATCCGCCGAAAGGGTTTCTCAGAGCGTTATATACCGCCACTTCGCCTGCTGATGCACCGGGTTTCAAACCTTTGGTCTGTTTCTTGTCCATTGCCGTGGAACCGCCCACATCCAAATGCGACAAGTCCTCCCCAGTGAACTTCGACCAGATTTGCAGGGCGTAGTCTTCCACATTGCCATCTGATGTATCGAACTCCATATCAGGCTCGACGTGATTGGCCTGCGGATAAAGCAGGCAGTTGAGTTTTTCATCGTCTTGATCACGCTGACTGACGCCCTCTCCAATCTGTCTGGTTCGCCCTCCGCCCTCTTCTCGCCGGTGTTCCCAGCGTTCATTTCTGATCTTGTCATCGGACTTCAGATGCACAAAAAACACACCTTCGATACCTTGCAGAACAGCATCCATGAATGCGCTCTCAAGAATCAAAACCGGATCTGGCCATGAAGTCATTGACCTTGTTTCTTGATCCAACTTGTGGTGGTAATCCAGATCAATGTCTGCGCCGCTGGTTGACTTCGATACCAATGCCTGGGTTGTAACAGCTTCTCCGCGACTTGCCAGCTTGTAGCCGGTAAGACGCGAAACAGCTCTCGCTACATCCGATTTTAGGCAACATGTCTTTCCATAAATTGCAATTACTTGACTCATGTGACAATCTCAACTTTTATGATCATTTTTACTCATGCTTGACAGTAGTCCGGACAACGAGTGTATGCGTTTGTTGGCAAGGATTCTCTTTTGTGAATTCATCATTCTTCCAATGGGCGTGGCACAGGAATGCACGAGTCTGAATACCGGTACGTATGCGATGAATGCCAACGACCCAAACACGTGAAAGTACCACATCGGCGTGTGTAACGCAGCAAGCACGTGCCCGCTTTCTGAGGTCATCCTTGCAATTGTCCAACCGACGAATGAATAGCAACTGCCGGCCGGGAAACCATCAATAACAAGCCTTGCTGCTTCGACAACAAAACCGGTCAATACCACGAAAAACAGGAACAGTACCGACGGCGTATCAGCAAACTTCTTTTCTTCTGACTTGCCAACCTGAATCCGCCAAATAAACGAAAGCAGACACCCGACCAGCACCAGAAAACCAAAGAAGTCGAAGGCAAAATCGAAGGCAACTCGAACTGGGTGCCCGGCGATTTCCCAAATATCGGCATAGCCGAAAGCCGGAATGCCTTCCCGTATGAATACCGCAATGACTTCAACACCGAACAACAATGCAAAACCCCAAAATATCAAGGTATGCCGCAACCAGCGAAATCCGCTCACCGAAAACAGGCTGGAATGTATTACGACATCTTCCAGGAATGTCTTACGCATCAATGCAGGTTCAGCAGTTTCTCTCGAAATGTAGCGGTGATAACGATCCCAGCTCGGGCGATTCTTCTGATAGAGTATCCGATACATTCCGATATCGAAAAGGACCAGTGCTGCAAGAGCCGTCGGGCCGAACAGCAACCACTTCATTTCGATTCGGCCAGCCAATCCCTCCATGACAAAGTGTCCAGAGAGATCGAACACACCGATTACATACATCCAGGCACCGACAAGAAATAACCATCTCATCGCACCAGTCAAGGTTTCGGCTGAAAATTTCCGCGTAAATACCAGTAATCCCAGCGCTGTAACGCCCCCTGTCAAGAGCACTACGGAAACAAGAAGCAAAGCATATCCTAGCCCGGCGCCGTACTGACCGGACAACTGCAATACGAAAACCGTAATCCCCACTACCAATGGCAAAACTACGCGTCTACGGCTACGGCGAAAATCCGTTGCAGCTCTCTCCATAGTCCTCCTGTGCCACTAATCCTTGAGACGGCAGTCGCTTGACGACACCATGATCAAACCTTCGTATTTCAGCCTGCAGCGGCTAACTCCAGCTTGGCCGCTTGTTCAGCTGCTCGCTGTGCATCCACGGCAAGCATTGCTCCATGCAATGCTGGATCACCGCCTTTAATATCTCGAAATTCCTTAACGCATGCCTTGGCTTTCTCTACCGCGACTAGAGCATCTGCTCCATATGCATCCGCACCTATCTTGTCACACCACGCCTGACTGATTGGCGCTCCGCCTACAAAAACTTTAACGTCCCCGCGCAATCCTTCCGATTGAATATGCTTGATGGTTTCCCATTGCATATTCATGGTTGTGGTCAACAAAGCGGAAAAGCCGACAATCTGCGGCTTGTGCTCGCGTATTGCGGCAATGAAATCTTCTGGTGGAACTGTAACACCGAGGTCAATGACGGTAAAGCCCGCGGCTTCCAGCATCATGGCAACAATCTTCTTGCCGATGTCGTGTAAGTCCCCTTGCACAGTGCCAACAACTACCGTACCGATTTCCTCTGATTTTTCCGCTATGATCAGCGGTTTCAGAATTCCTAGTGCGGAGTGCATGCACTTCGCCGACATCATGACTTCCGGCAGAAAGTATTCGTCCATCTTGAATCTACGGCCAACCTCAGCGATTCCTGTCGCCATAGGGCCTGCAACAAGCGTCCTTGGCGAAATTTCCGCATCCAATGCTGGATGAATCAAATCCGATGTTTCTTCGTGTTCGCCATCTATGATGTTCCACTCGATCTCGTGAAACAGTTCCTTGATTTCCGGTGGAGCATCCGTCCAGCGGTCAGTTTCTAAGGAATCTTCATAGTCATACTGAAGATCTTCGAGATCCCATTCCTTTTCAGTTTCGATTATTAACGGCATATCGCAATCTATAAGTAAAAACAATCAAGCTGCGCGCGCGGCTTTACGGTCAGGGCGCCTACGGCGTTTGCGCTCTCCGGTCCAAGGTTCATAACCCTCGCCAGTGTCGGCGCCCGGGGGTGGTTCGCTCGGTAAAGGGTACACACCGTAAGTTCTCGCCTCATCAATCATCGCAAGCACATTCTGCGTTGGTACATCATGCTCCAGCCGATGAGATGAACTCAGCAGATAACCGCCACCGTGCCCCATTTCCCAGATACGCTGCCGAACTTCGGATCGTACATCCTCTACACTGCCCCACGGCAGTGTTTCCTGCACGTCGATTCCGCCATAAAAAAACATTTCCTTCCCCAACTGTCGCTTTTTTGCCGCAGGATTCGAGTGCCGGGCAACTTTCGGCGGCAGACTATCGTAACCGTCCACTCCCGACTCTATCAAGCCGCGCATGAAAGGTTCCGGTATCGCTCCACAACTATGAAACTGAATTTTACCCAGTGGGTTCTTCTTTAGGTAGTATTCCTTAATTTCATTAAATGCACGCACATAGTGAGGCTTTACCTGTCGCTCGAACATTTTCAGTGACAGGAACGCGGTTTTCTCACTGGCCAAGTCTTCCGGACTCATGCGCATCCAGTCGAGATACTCTCCACATTCGTCAATTATCGCCTTGTTGAATTCGATTTCAATATCCGTCAATCGAGTCAACATTGCTTCGAGAAAATCGGGGGATTCAATAAAATCTGAAAATATTTTGGCATAGCCGACCATATACTTCGCCTGCTCGAAGATGCCGCCCCGGCCGCCTTGGCCCATTAACGCGAAAGGCGTTTCATCATGTATGAATTTGCAGTATTCCCGTAACGTCATGCCAGGAATTGGAGCATCTTCCCAGCATGATTCATCCCATGGATCTGGCCAAGGAAACTCGTCGAGAATTCGCAGGCCTTCTTCAATGGGTGCACTCGTCGCGTGAAACAGTGGATATCCGATCATTTCGTAGTAGCCGCCTTGTTCGTGCGGCGTCCACTTTCGAATCACTCCCCATTCGTCCACGTTAATATCCATGTTCGGTGGCGGAATACCCATATCGAAAGGAATTTCGTCAAATGCAATTTCACGAAATCCTGGTGAACCTCCAGGCGTTCCAATTGCAATTCGCATAAAGTCCACATCCAGTTTCTGCGCTAGATCCAACTCGAAACTCACGTCTGTGGTCCATGTTGTCGAACCCGTACGGTAGTCTTTGGGATCGGCCTTGTAATCCATACCGATACCCTTGCGCAAATTCTGATATCCCTCGATTGTGCCCCAGAGGCCAACCGGAACAAGATCGGGTTCGCGCAAATGAAGCGCGTCAATCACTCTTTTTCGCTGCGGCGGAACCGCATTACCAATAATCTCAGCCATCGTTAATCTCCGTCAACGATTGAACAATATTAAAATTTTGAATCTGTTTATGAATTGGGCGCAAATCTCGATGCCGCATCCATCACTATGCCTGGAAATCCCTGCGCGGATAGTCGTTTAGCCGAATTTTCGCGATTCACGGTCGCCAGTTCCGACATCGGCCCCGATACGATCGCCCCCGTTGGACAGATTTCCTCGCAGGCACGCGGCATATCCAGCGGCCGCTCCTTGCCGGGTGTCTGACAGAAGTTGCATTTTTCCATCTTACCTGCAGTTGCACTCAGCTGGGGGGCATTGAATGGACAAGCCCAAGTACAGAATCCGCAACCAATACAGGTGTTCTGATCGACAACAACGATGCCATCCTCTACTCTTTTGGTAATCGCATTGACGGGACAAGCAGTGCGACAAGGTGCATCGCCACAGTGCATGCATGCCATTGAGACGTTCATAGCCGTCACATTGGGAAACGTTCCCGACTCGATCTTTACAACTTCCCTCCAGCGAGGTCCGACTTCGACTTCATTCCAGGATTTACAGGCAATTTCACAAGCATGACACTTCACGCACCGTTTGTGATCAAAATAAAATCCATATTGCATGACTTTTCCTCTCGCTGATTTAAGCTGCACGCACGCGAACTTTGCACTCGTTGTAGCAATTCGCACCGGTGATCGGGCTGGTGTGAGTATCCATGAGATTGTTGGAGTGCGCTCCGTGTCCCTTGGCCGTGGAGCCCATAGCCCAATGACCAAAGCCATGACCATGCCGAACGCTGACGCAACCGGGTACCAGCCCCTCAACAACCTTGGCTTTAATTTCAATACTGTCTTTCGGTGATTCGAGTACTACTAGGCTGTCATCCTGGATGCCGTATCGTGCAGCATCTGAGCTGTTTATTTCGACCCAGTTCTCTCCGCACACCTCCATTAGGTAGGGATTGTTCTGAGTCACGATGTTGCAGTGCATGCTCAACTTAGAATGAGTCAGCTGCAGAGGATAATTTTTGTCAGGAAGCACCGACCGCTCGGTATAGTCAGGATAACCGTTGAATCCAGCCTCTTCATAACTGCTGGAATGTATCTCGATCTTTCCGGAGGGTGTCGGCAACCCTTCCGGCACTCGGTTGTAGCGAATCTCCCCGGCCCAGAATCCTTTGTTCTTCAATTCATCCAGAGTCATGGGTATATTCTCCATCATCAGTTCACCCCAGTCCTCCCATTTTTCATACGGAAAATACTCGCCCCATCCCATTTTCTCGGCAATTCCTTTGGCAATTTCGTAAGGCGGTTTCGATTCCCCTACCGCTGGAACGACTGGTTGGCACAGAATAACTTCGGGGCCAAGCCACATGCCCTGACGTATTTCTGCCTGTTCGTAGAATGAGGTTTCCGGCAAAACAATATCGCATTCAAGTGCTGTTTCACTCATATAAAGCTCACAGGCGACAGCCAGATTCAAGTGTTTGAACATTTCAAGAACTCGGTCTCGATTCGGATCGCTCATTACCGGGTTTGTGGCATGAACAAACAATGCTTTGACTGGATACGGATTTCCATCAATAACCGCTTCCGGCAGTTTGGAGTTCGGAAGGTCCGGGGCCAAAGGGTAACCCATGGCGGCGTGAAGCGCTCCTTTGGTTGATGCAGTCCTCGCCTCCTCCGGAATATTGACCGGCAACCCAAGGGGCGCCCAGTCTTTGAGATGAAGATTTCCCGGCTTGTCCACTTCTCCACAAATGGCGTTCAACGCATAGCAGGCTCTCCCGGCATCCGCACCGTTGGTGTAATATCCGGATCCTTTGAAAATAGCTGACATTGCCGGCTTGGTTGTAGCGAACTCTCGGCTTAGCCGTTCAATCGTATCTTTGCTTACCCCGCAGATCGGTGCCGCCCACTCAGGTGTATAGCCATTTTCCTGCAGGTGTTCGCGAAATCCGTCAAAGCCATTGCAGTAGTTATTCGTGAAATCTACATCGTACATTCGGTTGCTGACTATGCTGTGGCACATCGCGAGCGCCAAGGCCCCGTCGGTGCCTGGATTGATGGGTACCCACTCGTCTGCCTTTTGTGCGGTCTCGGTAAAATTCGGATCGACCACCACCAGCTTGCACCCTTTCTTCTGCGCTCCAATGAGGGCTCTGCTCTCCCACAGCCCTTGATTTGCGCCCAGATTGTTCATGCCCCAGAGCATGACATATTTTGAATTGGCAAAATCATGCATTGGAAAAACATGCCCGAACAAAGTCAGGCAGGCCGATCTGCGATCCTGCTCACAGCCTGATGTGTGGGCATACAAATTCGGCGAACCATAAAGTTCGCCGAGCAGATGCCGATAAAACTGGGTATTGGGATCGTGGTGACAAGTCAGAGCCACCGCTTCAGGACCAAAATCTTTGGCGATGGAAATTAGTTTATCAGCAATGAACGAGTAGGCTTCGTCCCATGAAATACGCTTGAAGCGCCCCGCTTCTCCTTTGGGATTGGTTCGCAGCATCGGGTACTTCAGACGATCAGGATCTATTGTCACATGCCAACTCGCCATCCCTTTTGCGCACCTGGACCCGATGTTGTTAGGGGATTCAGGATTCCCTTTGTGATAGACAATTTTATTGTCGCGTACAAATACCTCCGTTGGACATTGCCAAGGACAAGTGTAACAAAAACTTTTGATTATCTGCGCCCCTTTAATTTCAGCAAGACGCGAACCCAAATCGTTTCCAGCGGCCATATTTTCTCCTCTCGTCCCGATCGTTCATTCAGATAAATTCAATATTTTCGTTTTGTATATTCTAAATATATCGAAACGCATTGCTAATTCTATTGTATTTGTGTTCGTTATGTAAAATTTGAACCTATCTCATACATCCAGTCTCCATATTTCTCCGACGCAAAACAATCTAATCGCACCCTGCAATAGTTACGACTTAAAATTTGATTCAATACTCCAATCCCTATGATGTCTTATGTACTGTCAAGTTAATTTTATCCGTAGTAGTGCAAAGCACGAACCATCTCGCGGATTTATTCATAAATACGCTGTGGTACGGCTCTTCTAAGAAATACTTAGAATACTACAACCTTCATGAACAGTTTCGGCTTTGAAACAACTCCGCAGCATTTGGCTGGCGCAATTCGTTTACTGCAACACATACCTGCACTATCTGTTCCAACATTGTCGGACAAATTTCGGCTTGCGCTTCTCAAGGAAGCTCGGCAGTATCCACTTCGTGAAATTTCCAATTACGTTGGCAGCGGTCGAAATAAAGTACGTCAGGAAATGTTTCTGCAAGATCAATTGAATCTTCATGGACTTTTTGGCGAATTGACAGAGGACTTCCAAACGTTGTTCGACCAATCCGTGGCTGGAACGGGATTCTTTAACGACGGAGTCGTCTTCAATGATTGGATGATCCAAAAGTACGTGCCCGGAAGCGCTGGTATCACTCCCCATCGCGACCGAACCGACTATCGTCATATGATCTGCCTGTTCATTCTAGCCGGTCACGGAAGATTTTATGTCTCCGATGACCGTGAGAAAACCAATCAGCGGGAGATTGCCAATTTGCCTGGGGATGTAATTTTGATGCCTGGCCCTGGGTTCAAATATCTTAAACGAAGAACGTTTCACTATCTTGAGGACATCACAGAAGAACGCTGGATATTCGGACTTCGTCACGACGAAAGTAAATTGAATGACAAACCAAATTAGCAGCTATCTGCAAAACAGACAACAATACGAATCGAAATTCTTTGCTTTTCAGAGCAAATCCAGTTCGTTCAATACTTTGCGAGCGGAGCGAAAGCACTCCAAACTTTGAGGAACGCCGCAGTAAATGCCTACTACATGAATGATGGCCCGAATTTCTTCCTTACTGACGCCGTTGTTTACTGCTCCTCGACAGTGTAATTCCCATTCATGCATCTTACCAAGCGCACCAAGCATAGCGAGATTCATCATAGAACGGGTTTTTGCATCAATCGCATCGTCACCCCAGCCAAAGCCCCAGCACCACTCAGTCATTGCCTCCTGGAACGGTCGGGTGAAATCATCAGCAGATTCAAGATTCTTTACGACATACGCCTCACCGAGAGTGGATTTACGTCGGCCAAGGCCTCTTTCAAATAATTCTTTATCCATTCAAACGCCTCCAGACTTCAATTAACTTCGGACTAATTTTAACTTGTGAAGAAGACAGCATTTGCATCGCCTAGAGATTCATCAATCCGCCTTTCAAATCGGCAATCATGTCATCCGCGTCTTCAAGCCCGATAGACAGGCGGATCAGTCCATCCGAAATACCGGCTCTCTCCCGGTCTGTCTGGGTAATGCGACTGTGCGTTGTAGTTGCCGGATGAGTCACCGTACTCTTCGCATCGCCCATGTTTGCGGTAATTGAAAATATCGACAAAGCATCAATCACTTGCCATGCCGCCAATTTACCGCCAAACACCTCAAACGACAGTATCGCTCCATAGTCGCTTTGCTGACGGGTTGCTAATTCATGATGCGGATGACTCTTGAGTCCTGGATAGAAAACGCGATTTACTTTCGGGTGTCGGTTTAGCCATTCAGCAATTCTTGCAGCGTTTGCACAAGACTCTTTCATTCTGATGGCAAGAGTTTCCAATCCCTTATGAAAAATCCAAGCATTGAAAGGGCTCATGGAGGGACCTGCAGTGCGTAGGAAGCCGTATATGTTGTTTGCAAGCTGCTGGTCGTTTGTGACGACAGCACCGCCAACTGCCCGGCCCTGTCCATCCAAGAATTTTGTGGAAGAATGCACCACCGCATCAGCTCCCAATTTCAGGGGCTGCTGTAAAGCAGGTGTACAGGCACAATTGTCAACAACGAATTTGCAGTCTTCCACAGAATTCGAGATTTGCGCAAGTCTGGCTATGTCGATGATTTCGCACAGTGGATTGGACGGCGATTCGACAAAGATCAATTTGGTTCTGGGTCCAAGCTCATTTGCCCAACTTTCGATATTGGTTGGTGATAGAAAGGTAGTCGATATATCGAATCGGGTCAAAATATTGTTGAACAGATTGATGGTAGAACCAAATAATCCTCTCGCTGCGACAATGTGGTCGCCCGACTTCAGCGTAGTCAAACAAAGAGCAAGTATAGCGGCCATCCCTGAAGCTGTACCGACGCAGTAATTAGCGCCCTCCAAGACCGCAAGGCGGTCCTCAAATGCTTTTGTGGTTGGATTGGTGAATCTGGAATAGATGTTTCCAGCGACAGATTCATCAAACAGACTGGCGGCATGCTCAGCGTTTTCGAACACAAAACTGGATGTTGCAAATATTGCATCGCTGTGTTCATTTTCAGCAGTTCGAGATTGCCCAGCTCTGACTGCTTTGGTTTTAAACCCTTTCTTGTCCATCTGTTACTACCGAAAAGCACGACAAAGGGCAAACCGAAGTATCGCTTTAGCCTCTTGAAAATACGCGCCGGCAAGCTGATTATCAAATCAGCGCATTAAATTATTCAACTAAATATTATTTTATGATTCACAAGCGGAGCCAATAACACCATTTAGTCGCATTGGAAATTGACACAGGAATATTTATCTTTGTGCCAACCTCAGCCAACCTAATTTTACTTGAATTTGGATCGGCAAACTTTACTTTATCTAGTCAGTAAATTCACCCATTTTACCTCGCCTCTGTCATCAATCATCCGTAATCGAATCCCCTTGTTTTCTTCCATTGAACTAAAAAAACTGGTTAGAACAACTGATTAAGCCTCAGATGGCTCAGCAGGGCGCGTTTTTGGTTCAGATAGCCCAGTGCATATTCTATTCGGTTTCCAAACAGCATTTCCGACTTTTTCATATCTGCGAAATTGCTGAGTTTTGCCAGTACAAAAATGGACGGTTCACTACCCTCCATTTTCTTTTGGATTCAGCTGCGAACAATGAGTAAAAATACTAGTTTTCGCACAGCGTACAATTTACCGGCAAGTCTATGGGCAAAACTCTATGTCATAACTAAAGAACTTTTGGCATAATATTGCTCACCCATAAATGCAATAAATACTCATGAAAATAGGCTACGCACGAGTTTCAACTTCAGATCAACGGTTTGATCGTCAATTGAAACTTCTAAAAGACCATGGAGTTGAACGTGTCTACCAAGAGATTGAGTCAGGTGGAAAAAGACATCGTGTGGAAATCAATCGAATGTTAGATCAACTCCGTAAGGATGATTTAGTGGTGGTGGAAGGCCTTCAGTTCTTTCTCTAGAACAAAAGCAGACTGTAATTGAAGCAAGAACGATTCAGCGGATAAGCATTTCAGAATGCGCGCGTATTTTTGGTGTTAGTCGTCGGCCCATATCGCGAGTATTGGCAAATAGTTTCAACTCTTTCAATACCTAATTAATTCAATAACCCTCCCAAGAGGACCCATGGCGCTCCCCCTGCGGCACTAACGCACCGAGTTGGGCAAGATGGAATATTATTCGTTTGTTGACCTACTCAATTACTGAAGGAAAATCATGGGATGATTTTACTTCGTAATTTTAAAATACGTTGGGGATCTAACCGGGAAATTTCTCGAATCGTGTCAACATCCATACCCTTGCGAATCATCTCCAAAGCAACACGCTCGCGTACTTCTTCGCGCGCATCTTCACGCAAAATATCCATGCTAGTTTGAAAATTTTTCAAGGAGGTATAGGTGTAGGGAGTGAATCTGGTGAGCGTTGTAAGTGAAATCTTATCAGATTTTTTTGATTTTCGTCAAGCGAATTTGGAAATACTAGTTCATCAAGATTTTGTTTCTCACATTTTTCATCAGTATTGTAGTAGTTGTGTAATTAAGTAGTTAATATTTACTACTACAACTCTGTGCAGGTGAATTGCGGAAAGTTTCTTCACCGCAGTTCGCATCGTAGACTACGGTGTTTATCTCTCCGTGGTTCATCTGTTGAACTACGGTTGAATGCGGTGAACGAGTGTTGAATTCTGACTTAGAATCGAACTTACAATTTCCTTATGCAGACGGCTGACTATGGCGATCGAAGAACATTGCATGAGATGTGGTTAATAGTAATTAGCGAGAGGGGACTTGAGTTCGGCAAGTCAGGTTACTGCAACATGGCTCTAGCGTACTTCCTCTAGTGAACTCGATCTTGTCCTAGAATTTTACTTAATCAACTATACTACTGCGTTTCATATCTACCCCAACCGACTATCTCACCCAATTCTAAAAGATTCCCATGGACGAGTTCAGTACGCTAATTCAGGTAGTACTGATTGATTTGTTATTCGCAGGTGACAATGCGATTGCTGTCGGTCTAGTAGCAGCCGGATTGCCTCAATCCCAACGTACAAAAGTAATTGCCGCTGGAATTGGTTTGGCCGTTATTTTGAGAATAATATTCGCTGTTGCGACGGTTCAATTGTTGAAAATTCCGGGCCTGCTGCTGCTTGGCGGACTTCTGCTTCTTTGGGTAAGCTGGCGACTTTATGTGGATCTTCGTAAACGAACGGCTTCCGAAGATGCTGGGGGAGATGCGGTAGAAAGTAATTCACTGACTTTCAAACAAGCTCTTTTCCAAATTCTAGCTGCAGACGTTTCAATGTCGCTCGATAACGTATTGGCAGTTGCAGGAGTTGCACGCGAGCACATTGCGATTCTGATTTTTGGCCTTGTTCTTTCAGTTGTGCTTATGCTTGTTGCAGCAACACTGATCGCGAATATATTGAACAGACATCGATGGATTGCCTATATCGGCATTGCCATAATTCTATTTGTAGCCGGATCGATGTTGTGGGAAGGCACTCAAGACATAGTAATAATATTGTCTACTTGAAATCTGTGGTGTGTTTTATACTAGGTCTATAAATTAGAAGAACTCAATTAATAGATATTGAAAATGGATACTAAGAATTCCTACGTTCAATTTGTAGATGTACAAAAAAGTTACGACGGAGAAACTCTTATCGTAAAAAATTTGAACCTTTCGGTTGAACAGGGCGAATTTGTAACGCTACTGGGACCGTCAGGCTCTGGCAAAACCACTTGCCTTATGATGCTTGCGGGATTTGAAACAGCTACCCACGGAGAAATCATTCTTGATGGGGAGCCAATCAACAACGTTTCGCCCCATAAACGCGAAATTGGAATGGTTTTCCAGAACTATGCCCTATTCCCGCACATGACAGTAAGCGAAAATCTGGCATTTCCGTTGCGAGTTCGTAAATTGCCCGCTTCTGAAATTGATAGTAAAGTGAAACAAGCACTAGATATGGTGCAACTTGGCGATTTTGGGGCAAGACTACCTGGTCAATTGTCGGGGGGCCAAGCGCAAAGAGTTGCTGTAGCACGCGCATTGGTTTTTCGACCTAAACTCGTCTTAATGGACGAACCCCTAGGGGCACTTGATAAGCAGCTTAGGGAGCAGATGCAGTTCGAAATAAAACATATACATGAAAATCTGGACGTCACTGTAATTTACGTGACGCACGATCAAGGAGAAGCACTCACAATGTCCAACCGCATTGCGGTATTTAACGATGGTGTAATTCAGCAATTAGCACCACCAGGCGTTCTCTATGAAAAACCTGAAAATGCTTTTGTTGCTCAGTTCATCGGTGAAAACAACGTTTTGTTTGGTAGTGTACGACACATATCAAATGGACTATGTGATGTAGAAGTTTTAGATAGAAGTGTTGTCAAGGCTAAAGTTGTAAATGTAAAGGGTGTCGGGTCACCTACCACACTGTCTCTTAGACCGGAGAGAGTAACTGTCAACCCCGAAAGTGGAACCTGTGCCAACATGGTTGAGGCGAGCGTTGAAGAAGTCATTTATCTTGGTGATCATGTCAGAATCCGCGTCAGCCTATGCGGGCATGACGATTTCGTCATCAAAATTCCGAACTCACATAACAGAGTCGATTTGGAATACGGGAATCAAATCTCCGTAGGTTGGCAGGCCGAAGATTGCCACGCACTTGACACAGTAATTTAGCCATACTGCTACGTACATTCTTCGCTAAATTTGCTGGCTGTTGTCAGCTATTTCAAGAATGCTGCAAAATAACTTTTCGCAGGATTTCCATCGCACGAGAAATTTCTGCTTTGCGAATGGTAAAAGCAGGGAGTAGTCGAATGACACTAGGTCCCGATTGAAGAATAAGTAAACCCTCACTTAAACAAGCTTGCATGATTTTCGCAGCAATTTGACCGTGTTCCTCGCGTATTTCTGCGCCTATCATCAAGCCCTTACCTCGAATTTCGCTAAAAAAGTTGGTTTGCTGATTGATACCCTTCAACATATCGGTTAAGTAGTCACCTTTCTCAACGATTTCATTAAGAAAATTTGTTGAACTGACTTTCTTGAAAACCACACGCGCAACCGCGCAACAGATAGGATTGCCACCGAATGTAGATCCATGACTGCCTAGACTTAAGGTTTCTTCTAATTTTGGGCCCAATAGTGTCGCTCCGATCGGAAGCCCTCCCCCAAAAGCTTTTGCAACAGTAACTATATCGGGAACGACATTTTCCGCCCAAGAGTGAGCAAACAGTTTGCCTGTTCGCCCCATTCCGCACTGTACTTCATCACAAATTAACAACGCCTGATTATCTTCGCAGAGTTTACTGACATGTCTCAAGAAATTGGTTGAAAAGGGTCGTATTCCTCCTTCGCCCTGGATGGGTTCAAGCATTACCGCGCACACATCCAGACTGAAAAGCTCGTTCAAGCGCTCAATATTGTTGAACTCGCAATATCGAAACCCACCAGGAAGAGGTCCGAAACCTTCGTGATATTTGGGTTGAGCCGTAGCCGTAACGGAAGCAATGGTTCTGCCGTGGAAAGAACCGTTGAATGTGATAATTGTTCGTTTGTCTGACGAGAAATTGTCGTGCGCAAATTTACGGGCAACCTTTATTGCCGCTTCGTTGGCTTCTGCACCAGAGTTGCAGAAAAAAACTCGATTTGCAAATGTCTTTTCAATAATCTCGCTGGCCAATCGAACCGGAGGTTCAGTGAAATAAATGTTGCTCGTGTGCCAGAGTCGATCTGCTTGTTCAGTCAGAGCCGCTAGAATTTCTGGATTTCGATGTCCTAGGCAATTGACACCGATACCGGAACCGAGATCCAAATATTCATTGCCATCAACATCCCACAGAGTGCTACCGCTTCCTGATTCAAACACAACATCACGCGGTTTGTAGTTGGGTGCATACGACTGATGCCCAAGAGAAATCATGTGAGATTGATTGTCACTACTCATTTCCATATTAACCTTCTGTAGGACGCTTCTCACAAAACAAAATTTCCAATATTTGTTCGTATATCAAGGACAACTGGTTTAAGTCATTGATTCCAACACATTCATTCACTCTATGGATCGTTGTGTTCAAAGGGCCAAGCTCCACAACTTGAGCACCAGATTTCGCAACAAAACGACCGTCCGAAGTTCCTCCAGCAGTTGATACTTTCGGTGCTCGGTTCAAAATTCTGCTAACCGCGTCCGAAACAACGTCAGTGAAGAATTTGCTATCGTTATAGTATGAGTCTGCTGAATTGGTCCAAGTTGCTTCATAATTCAGTTTCAGTTCTCGGCAAAGGTCCTCTACTTGCTTAATCAGAGTACTGGCTTCTGTTGCAGGAGAATATCGAAAGTTCATTTTTAGATGCAGATATCCGGGAATCACGTTAGCTGCACCTACACCCGAATTTACATTTGAAATTTGCAATGTTGTGTTCGGGAATAATTCATCGCCATCGTCCCATGTCATGTTTGCAAGACCAGCGATCAGCTCGCCTGCTCGATGAATAGGATTGTCGGCAAATTGCGGATAAGCAACATGCCCTTGCTTTCCATGGACTACTATTTCACCCGACAACGATCCTCTTCGCCCGACTTTCATGGTATCACCCAGTACAACTTCCGATGTCGGTTCTGCCACCAAACAATAATCTATCAGCTCTGAGCGAATCACCAGTTGATCTAGGGCATAACGAGTTCCATCTATAGCAACACCTTCTTCATCACTCGTAATAAGCAGCGATACCGATCCGACAAAAGAGTTTTGACGTGCAAAAAACCTCTCACAAGCGGTAATGATGGCAGCTATGCTGCCTTTCATGTCTGCTGCTCCCCGCCCATGCAGGAAACCATCAGCCACTGTCGCTGAAAATGGTGGATAGGTCCATTCCGACTCGTTTCCTGTGGGCACTACATCAGTATGACCAACGAAAGTCAATAGCGGGGATCTGGTGCCTTTGCGAGCCCAGAGATTTTTCACCTCACCACAATCCATGGTTTCAATTTGAAAGCCCATGGACTCTAGCCGGCTTGCTATGAATTGCTGACAACCCCCGTCTTCCGGAGTGATTGAGCGTCTTCCCACTAGTTCTCTAGCTAGGCTAATTGTTTCTGTTTCAGTTGGCATTATCGATTGGAACAAGAAAAATCGGTTGAATTGGATATGTGATTATATTTTTTTATGAACTCCACTTATCTGATGTTTGAGAGGTGAGGACTCAATCGCAAATATTCCTCTTTATTAAGGATCCTGACAGAAGTCCCGCGCATGCGGAGTAAAAATGCCTGCTGTAGTGCGTGCAGGAAAAACCGTTTATCGCAAGTGCTCTTCCTCGCTACATACTAGGTCGAGCAAAGCCAGGACTTTGCCAATTACTTCAACACTATGTAGCGCGAGGAATTAATCATGAAAATTATTGAACTGACAGAGATGTACCTACGTGAGCGGAACTTAGCTTATTACACAACAATTCACTTTCGATTCGTTGCAAGGCTTTTTGTAAAAGATATGAATATTTCTGAAATACAACTAGTCACAAACGAATGTCTAATATGCTGGCGAGAAAAAGTTTTTGCTAGAAATTCTAGCAAATCGACTTGGAATAATTACCTGCGGCATTTCCGTATTCTTATAAATTATGCAGCATTGAAAAACATCATTGATCACACGCCTTCTATGAACATGTTAAGTGTTACATGCTTTGAGGAGAAGCCGAAAGTCGTGCGAATTGAAGATTTGCAAAAGGTCATTGAGTATTTAAAAAGCGAGAACTCACCCTTCAAACCTTCGTGGTTCTGGGTGGCTCTGATCAGGACATTCTTTTATACAGGGATGCGTCGTAGACAACTGGCGGGATTGCGCTGGGAACACATCAGTCTTTCGGATCATACTATCAAACTGGTTGCATTGACGAGCAAGAATAAAAGATCTTGGTATATCCCAGCACCGATGCAGGTAATCGCTGATCTGGATAAGCTGCGGCATCACACCCACAAGTTGGTCGGCGATGATAAGCAGTTCGGCAATAGGTTTGTGTTCGATATCGAACTGTTCAATCCCAAATATAAGTGTGAAGATCACATCAAGGAATCTACAGTCTCAAATTTCTTCAAGAGACTGTCAATAAAAACAGGAATTCGAGTTTCTGCTCACCAAATTCGACATACTATGGCAACTGAACTTGCTTCAAAGGGTATGTACAAAGAGTTGCAACAAATTCTCGGACATGCGAATGTAAATACCACTATGAAGTACATTCATCCTGACATGACAACAGTCCGAAAACTTCTTGATTCATTGAACGATGCTGGAATTTAGAAGTCTGCGGTCTCATTTGAAATCTTAATCATAGCTCTTGCCGGGTTGTTGGCGACACCTCTGCATTAGGTGTCAGTTTGTCCACAATTCAAAGATACTGTTTCACTAATGACTAGCAGTCTAGTAAAGAAAACGTGGGTTTTATTTACTTTCTCCCTATTCCACAGAATCGATCGATATTCGCGTGATTTTTAGTAAAGAAACTCGGTAAAGAATTCTATGTTAAGATACTCGCAATGGGTAACGAGTTTCTTTACTTTCCGGATGTCCTGTCATGCTGATCGGCTATGCCCGTGTCTCCACCGGGGATCAGAGTTTAGCATTGCTAATAGATGCGCTGGAAGAATCAGGATGCAAACGGGTTTCGCAGGATCAGGTCAACGCGAATACCTTCGAATATACTCCTATGAATGGTACAGGAGCCCATCTCATCAATTTAATTTGGGAATCGAGCAGTCGTGAGGAGGAACATGTGTCGAATAGAATAATTTATGCCCAATTGGTTTCCGATATCTTGCCAAATCAAGTTAAGGATGAGTTAGCGAAAGCTAGTAAAGAAACAGTTGCGGCGGCTGTTCAAAAAGCTATGTCTGTCAGTGATTTTAACCATTGCACGAAAGAATGTTTTGAAAGTGTGACGGGAAATTACTTTTTGAATAATGAGATTTTTGACATCACCAATTGGGAACAGGAATTGCACAATTGTTATATTGAATGTGAAAATCGCCAAATAAATCCTTCTATTGCTGTCACTACGGAGTTTTTACTGAGGTACGGAGTAGCAATGACCATTGCATTTATATTGTAATGACTATGTAACCAGCGTATACCGTTTGAAGACCGTGCATGCTGTAGGGGCTTATACCTTAAGTAACAACCTTGAATCTCCTTGGCGATTTTCCCAAGCGAGATTATAGTGATCATTTATTGAGGTCTGCGTGAAACAGAAAATCACTTTGTGTTTCAAGCAATTGCCCTTATTCGATTCGGCAATTCCTCGATCGGATGCATGTCGGCCCGCTTTTTAGTCAGTTTGAATGTAACGGCCTGTCCTTCCGCCATCCTCACCAACCGGCCAGCAACGCCTTCGGTATCCTCATAAGTCAATCTCCGAGTCACTATCGCCTGCTGCGAGCGCGTTCATGTGAGCGAGACAGAGGTCTCGGGAGATGTATCGGCCGTACACAGCCTTTTCTTGGCGCTTGACGAGGGGAAAGGTTGAGTAGACATAGCGCACATCATCGCGGTCGGTGACTCCGTAGAGATGAAAGAAAACAGCGTCTAGTTTAGCGCGCAGACGCAGGCGGCGGCACTCGTCCCAAACAAATGGCGGCTTGACCACTCCGGAATCGTCCACATGGCCGAGACCGTGGGCGAACGGGACCATGTCGTAGGCGGTGTAGGTGAGTTCTAGCACCGCGTCGCGGACGATCTCGCCGGACGTCTTGTCGCCGAAGCAGATGGTCTCGTAGCGATCGCGCGGCACGATTGGGAGTTGCTCGATAATGAACAAGTTGAGGTTTTGTCCTTGAACTTTCTGGCGCACGACATAATCGAGCGGCACGGAATTGAGGTTGGCTGCGAGCGCTGCAATAGCGCTGTCGGCCTTGGACCCGTTCGGGCCCAGCAACAACGGTAGGGAATTCCCCGCCCCAACGCCGGGGATCAGCGCCGCAATCATTGAACGAGCGTTCGTCGGCGCGGTCACATGCTTAAAACCAAGCATGTATGGAGCGCCGGAAAGTTCCGGATTGTCCTTCAACACCCAGAACTGCGGAGCGGGAAGCCAGTCCGTATCTTGGTGTTGAGCCAAAGTTGCCGGCTCTGGCTGCGCGGGCCGGTGCCGGTTCGCGGGATTGACGACGACGCTGGCGGCCCGGTGGTCAAACGCCTGCACCATCTTGCCTTCGTAGAGCGGCACCCATTCGCCTTCCGGACTGTCGAATCGGTTGCCGCCGATCGGGTAGGCGCCTTCGTTCTCCTCAAGCTCCGCCCGCGTGCGGAAGAGACCGGAGTCTTTGGACATATGGAACATGTTCGAATATTTCACCGGCCACGCCTTCGCTTCCTTGCCCGACGAGCGATTTACCAGCACCGGCAGGCGGCCGTAAATCGCCGTTGTCAATTCGGCATCGCGCGGGGTCCGGAAGATCGGCGCGGTGCCGGTGTTTGGATTGACGGTCGCGAAGTTTGCCGCCGTCAGCGGAAAGCAGCGGTCCGGGTCGTCAAGTTCGGCGATGTTGTGAATGTAGAAGGCGCACTTGGCGGATTCGCCGATCCGCGATGGACTGGCGACAAAGACGCAAAACTTGAACCGACTATCTACATCCGGAAAGAATCTCTGCCTGTTTTCAAAGTCGTAGAGCGCCCGCAACCGCCCTTCCGTCGCCACGCCTTTGAAAAACCGCGCCGCCGTCTTGTCCGAGGCGATACCGGACGGCGTGAGAAGCCCTACCATGCCGTCGGGTTTGACGATGGTCATGGCGCGCTCGACAAACAGAGAATAAAGATTCACGTCGCCGCTGGACAGCAGCGGATAGTCGCCCGAGCGCCGTGCCATGCGGACCGCGGCCGCGGACCGTTCGCTGGCTCCAGCGAAGTCGCTGACTAGAGGGTCTCCGGTATTATTAAGTTCCGTGATCATGCGTTTTCGGTCGGCGGCGCGCTGAGCCTTGGCGATTTCAGGCCGCCGCGCCGCGAACCATTCGACCTGCTGCAGTTTCATCCGGTCCCATGGCGGATTTCCGATCACGGCGTCGAAACCGCCGTGAAGTTCAGCGCTTTCCCATTCCGTCCATACGCCCGGAAACGCTACCTGCCAATTCAAAAAGCGTTCATCGGCGATAAGCTTTCGTGCTTCATCGAATAGTTCGGCGAAACGTCTGCCGTCCCATGTTTCCCTTAAGGGATCGAATCTGCCCAAAGCAATATCGGCGGGATCGCCGAAGGCACCTCCGAAGTAGGCGCCAAGAACCGACTTGTCGTCTCGCTCGCGGATGTTCAGCCAGGCGAAAGCATGGAGCAAAGAAAGGACGGCGTTCAACGGCGATGTCAGTTCCTCGATCTCCGCGAACGCTTCAGCGGAACGGCGGGACTCGGCAATCTCGGCGTCGGTCAATCCCTCGATTATCCGCATGGGCGCCTCAGCCCTCATGGCCAATGCTGTCAGCCCTTCCATAAAAAGCGGGCCGCTGTGCTCCCCCGCCTTTTCAATGCCGACATTCACCCATAAACCGAACAAACTGTCTCCGCAGCGCAGGTGGTGATCCAGAAAGCTCAGCGGCGCACCCACCGTGAATGTGTGCAGCCAGAGCGAAACTTTGGCCAGTTCGACCGCCATCGGGTTCTTGTCCACTCCATGGACGCAGCGCTTAAGCACCATGCGCCGGACGATATGCCGGTCGTCGAGCTGTTCCGCATTGATGGTCCAGCTACGATCTTCTGCATTCGCCATTATCTTGTTGCGGATATCGTCGATCCGCTTCGTCAAGGGAGAGATGTAGCCGTCCCACGCGGCTTCCGCTTCCGCCATGGCCGTAATCACATGATCGGAAAGATAATCGACAAGGTTAACCAGAAAGTGCCCCGACCCCATCGCAGGGTCGCAGATCTTGAGTTCCAGCAGCTTTGAAGCCGGATCAAGCGGCTCCAACCGGCCTATTTTGCGGTCTTCCGGGAGTCGGCTTGAAGCGAGTTCGGATATCTCGACTGCGAAAGCGTCCATGCGCAAGCGAACCAGAGGCTTGATCGTTTCTTCGATGATCGTCCCGACCAGATCGTCGGGCGTGTAGTAGCTGCCCGAGTCCTTCCTCGCGAACATGTTGGGCCGGACAATGATCCCGCCGCCGTCGCGGACGATTTCCTGCTCCAGCAAACGTTCGTAGATCGAGCCGAGCTGTTGAACGCCGAGATCGCGGTAGTTGATGTAGCGCCGGCCTTCGGGCGTGCGCTCGAACGAAAGCGCATCAATGACCCCGGCCATGACTTCATCGCCGAGCCGGATGTTGGAGAGCAATTGCGTATGCTGCCGGTCGAACAATCCGCCATTGTAAGGCGGCAGGCCGATCGAAGCATCGCCTTGGTCGATGGCCCGGCACAGATCATCAATCGCCGACCAGTAACGGGCGGCCGTGACGGAGAAGGTGTCGCCCAGATCCTTGCGTCGCTGGACATCGCCGCGCACTTTTTCGCGAAGCGCGTAATCGTCATAGCGCGCGTCGCGGACAGGCAGCAGATTGCGATCCTCCGCATAGAGGATGAACAAAAGCCGGTAGAGCAGAATAAGGGCCGCCTGGCGCACCTCCGGCAACGGCGCATCGGGCGCCGCGCCTGCTATTGCGCCGACAAGCTCTGGAAAGACCTGGCCGAAGACCAGATCGGAAAGATTGGCGGCGACCCGTTTCTGATAGAAGTGGCCTTCATCGATGGCCCGCCTATGGAACGTCCGCGCATCGTCCGTTACCGCAAGAAATGCTTCGCGGCGGAAGACGAGGATGAACACCTTCAGCCAATGGCGCCGCTCGGCTTCGGTGAGGGCGAACAGGCCGTCGTTGCGGCCGGGAAGATCAAGAAGTGCCGCCAGATCAACCTCGAAAAACTGCTCCGAAACAGAGCGGGCCCCCTGGTAATAGAGCCGCCATGTTGTCCCGTTGGTGAGAATACCCCAGCGGAGCTGGCCTTCCGTCAAATCATCGACGCGCCGTAGATAGCGGAGCATCTGGGTCGATGGCGCTGTCTCCTCGCCCTTGCTTCCCGATCGGCGATCAAGTGGACGAAGCCACCGCTTGGACTCCACGACTGCAAGGCCGTACTCGTAACGCCTCCATTCCTCGGCAATACGGTTGGCTTGTTCTTTCGCCCCATCGTCCGCGAACAGCAAACCGTCCGGTACATCATCGCGACCGTGTGCCGAGAGGTTCTGCTGCCGCAGACTCGCCGTCCAGCCTACCTCCGCCAATACCGGCCAAATCAGGTCGTCCTCTGTCTGGCTCTCGTTGGGCTTCTGCGTTGTCGGAAAACGGTCGAAAACGTCTCGGATGGCGAATTCAAAGGTATCTAGCGCATTGTCGTCGAGCGCCTGCCAGTCAGGTGATTCGACGATTGACTCGCGAAGGAAATCATTGGCGAACAGGCTTCCCTGAAAGTCGTTATTAATTTTCACGCGCCGCTCGTCCTCGAAATTAGTTCTCTAATGGTTCAGTATCGCGATTGTGCGCTGTGAAATATCGTAAAAGGTTTGAAATTGCGCCTTGGAAGTCCGAAGCCGGATTCTAATTCTTTTCCGAAGTGGAAGCAAATTGAAATCAAATCGGAATTTGGGACTTGTTGCGCCTTTGGTCCATTTGAAAGGAATACAAATTAGATTTCTCGTAGATATTTGCATAAAATTGCTAGAATAAAGGTTGAAAGTGCGAATAAGTTTTCGAGGAAGGAATAAGGAGACACTAGTGGCCAACGAGGCGTTGAACGGAGCGGCAGAAGGTTTCATTGCTGCGGTGCAGAAGCTTGAAGAAGCCTGAAACTGTCTAAAAACATCTGATCGGACTGTCTAAAAACCTTTGTAATGGTTTATGTTCAATCTCCAAGTTATTGATTTTATTGGTGGGCCCGGAAGGACTCGAACCTTCGACCAATGGATTATGAGTCGATCGCTTTCCCTTTCAAATCAAAGGCTTTAGACAAAATGACGGGCTTTTACAACACCTCAAATCAATGACTTACGACGGTTTTGTCTAAAAATCAAGCGAGTATTTCGATCAATTGGAAGGAATTACGCGGCGATGCTCGTGTCTACACTGGGGATCAGAGTTTAACATTGCAGATTGACACGTTGGAAGAAGTGGGATGCGAACGGCTTTTTCATAACCAAGTTAGCAGGATTGTCAATACTCGACCGAATCTCAATCAGGCAACTTAATTTCGCTCGGTTTGGAGACACCTTAGTAGTATGGAGAGTGGATCGTTTCAGTTGATCACTGCGAAATCTAAGCGAGACCACGACGTTGCTGGAATCCCCGGGGTTCAGTTGAAAAGCTTACACGAATTGATTGATACTGCATCAAATTACGGTAAGTTGATCTTTCATCTCTTCAGC
The DNA here is from genome assembly GCA_965219265.1 of Arenicellales bacterium. Classification (GTDB taxonomy): domain Bacteria; phylum Pseudomonadota; class Gammaproteobacteria; order Arenicellales; family JAJDZL01; genus JAJDZL01. Next base: position 492,314 of record OZ244730.1, on the reverse strand, counting down.
GCTTTGGCAGAGTTTGAGCGCAACCTCATCAAGGAAAGAACCCTAGCAGGTCTGCAGGCTGCTCGGGCGAGAGGACGAAAACGCGGCAGTGAATAGTTCCTTGCTTTCAAACTACGTTATTCAGACGAAGCCCGACTAAGCCCAAAGATTTTCCAGTATTCGAGCGATAGTTCCTGTGCCTTGGCTATTTCAGTAGTCGTCATATTACTTGTGAAGATTATCAAGTTTCTTTTTGCTGTTTCGTCGCCTTGCGCCGCGGCAATGTTAGACCAGACATAGGCCTGTACGTAATCCTTGGGAATGCCTTCGCCGGTAGCATGTATGCTACCCAGACTGGATTGAGCCCAGGCAATTCCCTGTTCCGCGGCCCTGCGATACCATCGCGCCGCCTCGGCATCGTTTTGGGGAACGCCTTCGCCGGTGTCATATTTGTAGCCCAGATTGGCCTGTGCCTCGGCAAATCCCTGTTCCGCGGCCCTGCGATACCATCGTACTGCCTCGATATCGTTTTTAGGAACGCCGCTACCTGTGGCATACATGACACCCAGATTGTACTGCGCCAAGGCAAATCCCTGTTCCGCGGCCATCTGATACCATCGCACTGCCTCGGCATCATTTTCGAGAACGCCTTCGCCGGTGTCATACTTGTAACCCAACTTGAACTGTGCCCAGGCAAATTCCTGTTCCGCGGCCATTTGATACCATCGCACTGCCTCGGCATCGTTTTGGGGAACGCCTTCGCCGGTGTCATACTTGTAACCCAGATTGGCCTGCGCCTCAGCATCTCCCTGCTCGGCGGCCGCTTTAAGCGAATCCAGATCGGATGCGATCGTCAAACGAACCGCTGAAATCATCACAACTGTACTTAGCAGCAGCATTCCAAAATATACAGGTCTAATAGTATTTTTAGGGTTGATTTGTCCCATGGATTGAAACTCCTTGTCAAGTTTGCAGGCGCATACCGTTTGATGCGTTCAGGATATTGTAAACGGTGGATCTCGCGATCCGCATCTGCCGGGCGATCTCCGTTGCTCCCAAGCCTTTGCGATGCAGCTTGAGAACGCGGTCCCGGTCGATACTGCGCTTGCGCCCCATGCGCACGCCATTGGCTTTCGCCTCCAGTCGACCCTCGTTGGTGCGCTCCAGGATTCTTTCCCGCTCCGCCTGGGCGACTGCAGAAAGGATGGTTACCACCATCCGTCCCATCGTTCCTTCAGTAGTGATGCCGTCTTCCAGGAAGCGCACGGCCACGCCGTTTCGGTCGAACTCCTGGATCAGCTGGATCATGTCGGCGGTGTCGCGGCCCAGCCGGTCGAGTTTCCGGACCAGGATCACGTCGCCATTTTCCACCTTCAGCTGCAATGTGTTGAGGCCCGGGCGTTCGCTCGAGCGCCCACTCACCTGGTCGGTGAAGATGCGGTGTGGTTTCACGCCCACCGCCTGAAGTGCGCGGACCTGACTGTCTAGGGCCTGACGGCTGGTTGAAACTCGGGCGTAGCCGAACATTCTCATGGTTAGAACGATAGCTATTTTGTTTGTTCGAATTGTGCCTTGTCTAATTGAAAAATTGCCCTTGGTGAAAGAGAGTAAATTCCAGGAATTTTAATTGTTTGATCTTCTTCAAGATTAATGTGTATTGTCCATGGGCTAGACAAACATTCGTTTTCCTTTGCTTTTTCAAGCAGAAATTTTTTAACTTCAAGTTGAAACGATTCGATCTTTTGGGACTCGCACAATTTAACTCTCCAGTCATTATTGGAAAAATCTTCGAATGAGTACCTGTCAGCATAAATTTTTTCTGTGCTCAAAATATACAAGAACTTTTTCAATGTTGGTGTCGCTAATCGTCGAGTATCTCCTATCCATCTGCCATTTGGCGGATTCCATCCACTCCAAAAAACTACAACTTCTGCATCTTCCATCTCAGCGGTATGATAGATGTCCTCCAGTCGTAGGGTCCAGTCGTTGGGAATATGGTCAAATATTTTTTCAATGCTATGTGAAACCTCATCGCGCATCACATCAAGGGAATCTTGGTCGAATCGACTATTCACACCTATAAATGCTTTCATGAGAAGTTCAATGGCGATGCAATAGTTCATTGTCGCAACTGTTAACGCTGATTCCAGTCTAAGGCGGATTGTGTCGTGCCGGTCTCTATCAAATTCAAGCACAATAGTTTTGGGATTATTTTCTTCCACCTGTCGTCTTTGCGACTCTTTATTTTCGTCTAATAATTGAGCGGCTTCATTCCAAGCTGCTTTCGCTGCTGAATAAAACATCTTTGAATCAGTGAACATTTTTGCGAACATACTAAGCGGTTTTTGCTGCTCTACGATACCTGCATTTTTCATTTTGATTTCCTATGGCCGAACCTTCAATCCGGTTTGCGCTGCTTCGTGTCGCATCACTTACAAACGCACAATAAAAGTTATTGGCTGGGTTAGTAGAATAAAAACTAAAAGTGTCTATTAAATCGATTGACGGACACTTTGGGGATTCAACTGTCTATTATATATCGTTTGGCGATTTAATGCGCATCTGAAAGGGGCATTTTCAATCGTCCAATAATTCAAGAATTGGTAGACACTGGAATTGAGCAAGCTTCGGTGTTTATGTTTGTAACCGTAAGGTAAATTAGGGCTAGGTTATCTACACCCTGTCTATGATCTTGGAAACCGGTCAAATTTTCATTTTTTTGCCAGTTTCCCAAATCTTAGGGATTAAAACTAGGATACCAACAAGGTGACCGATAGCAGAACGGAGTGGATGCTCGATTAAAGTTGTTCAGTTTCTGCGCTACACCTTCAAATTTACTGCAACAAGTCAAAGTCTTGCGAAAATTTTCTTTATCTTCTTGGCCAGAATTACTGTGCATGAGATGGTCTGCAATAATCTGAGCGAAAACAGAGAATATATCCATCTCAGCTGATGGCATACGAACAGTTCTAAGGATTTCATTGACCCTATTACAGACAAACCGTTTGTCTGAAAATTGTTCTTCTATATTTTTAGCAAAAAACATCAAAGGCCTCATTTGAGCGTGGAAGACTGGATGTTCGAAATTACTTATATCAAGATCGTAATGAACGCCATAAACATGCTCGAGATGGTCTCTGTGGTGGCGGAAATATCCTACTTGAGTGCTGAAATTTTTAATTTTTGGTGGTGGTTCTTTCGGGAAAGGACTTTCAAAATCTATTCTTCCTTTGACACAAATATAGAGTTTTTTATGATTTGGAGCGCGTTCTGGAACCACAAAAACAATTGGTGTCACCTCAATATTAATTTCATTGCCACTGGGGGGTGATTCAAATTTAAAAATTTCATTTGACGTGCGCGGGCGGATTTGACTTCCTTGCCAAATCGAAGACATGCTACTCTGTACAGTATTCCAAGCAATTGAAACTAGACGCATAGCTTGCTTAACGTCACGATTTACTGTACGTGCACCCATGTATCACAGACCAAGAATTGGCGACCATTCATCAAAGAATTCGCGCTCTACACGACAAAGATCTGCTCCATGAGGTATCCAACTGCTGGCTGACACCGAACAATCTGCTCGTTGACAAACTGTACGTTCTGTAAACGGACAATAAAATCCACCTTCACTCCCGTGACAACGCATGCATTGGTGATTTTCCAATTTGCACTTAAGTTCGTTCTCAGCAATCTTTCGGTTAAAACTACCGATTGTCTCGCAATCTTCGGCTTGTGTCTCGTGAGTTCCAGTTTGAGACATAAGGTTGTCAAGGATTGCATCTATGTCCTCAAGCCAGAAATAATTTCCCTCCTCACCGAAAGGCCCTTTGTATACAGCATCTGAAAATAACATTTTTAGTTTTTTCGCTTGCGAGTTTGAAGTTGCTAAGTAAGCACAAAGCGAGCGTTCGGAAAGAATTGGACCGGGATATCTCAATATGGCGTTAATGAGTATATGCCCAAGCAAATAGGTCACTACCTGAATCTTACTGGGTGTACCTTTGTTCCCATGCCCTGTTGACGGACGCACGTGCTCAACTATCGCGGAATTGTTCATGACAATTCGTGACATGTAAAGCGAAAAATGACTGTCTAAATATGGGCGCTCAAGAAGTTCTGCGAGCATGGCAGATAAGCTCAGCTTTGACCCAAGAGATATGGCATTCTTACTCAATGCATTTCGGATCGTAGAGAACCCACAATAAACGTTTGCTATATATCGAGCGCCTTCGACATTATTTGCTGGAATCCGAAGTTCGAACAGGTCCGGTTTTTCAGTAAGAGCAGTGGCATTAGCGCGCGAAAAGTCGCCAACTGGAATGAAGCGCCTTCGGCACCATCCAACAACAGTGTCTCCAAAAAAACCTCTCATTCCGCTTCTTGTTAAGTCGTAGTCGGTAGCGACCAATATGGTATTCTCGTCAATGAAACTCTCAAACTCGCCAACTAAATCTAGGTAATCACCTTTCGGCTTAGGATTCCAGGCACGAATACTGACATTTTCTTGCTGCAATGAATCCATGAGCGTAAATTTTAGTTTTTGGAGGTAACGCGAATTGTCATCAACTAACAGAATTGACAGGTTAGATTTTGTAGAGCTCATTTGATTCACGCCTCCGTAACTGGTAGTCGAATTCGTACGCAAGTCGAAAATCCGGGGGGCGGATTTACAATTTCTGCACGACCTCCGAATGATTCGACACTTCGTTTTACGAGTGTAAGCCCCAACCCCATACCAGAGCCCAAGGGATCGTGTTGCGACTGAGTGGTCGTGAATAGAGGGTCGAACACCCGCCTTTCGAGTGCGGAGGGAATCCCAATGCCGGTATCCAATACTTCAAGGTAATGCCATTTTTTGTCATTCCAGGCACGAAATGCAATTTGACCACGATCAGAACCCATTTTTGCAGTTACAGACTTTAACGCGTTTGTATAGAGATTGAGTGAAATTCCATTGTAAAGCGAGACAGGCACGAATGGAGCCATCACATCATTCTCGACGTCGACGACAACTTCTATGTTTCTCTCTTTTGCGTAACGACCGAATATGCGCGATACCTGTTGAATTCGGGGTTTCGCAGGATAGGGTTTGCTAGGTCGTGTCTTCGTCCCTCTTATATAACCAGATGCGTACGTCACAAACTCCTTCAAGTTCGCTATATGAACTTCAAATTCCATTGCAACCAGCATAAAACTGGGATCCCGTTTCCCAATTTCAGCCAATTTCGTGTGAGTAGTCTCAAGTTCCTGAAGGGCGACACCAAACTCGTGGGTCATGAAACCGGCAATTACACCGAGAAGACTCATTATTTCAAGTTGTCTCTGACGCTCACGAGTTGTCTCTTCTTGCTCTTCGGCAAATATTTGTGTTTGCGCAATTGCATCAATAATACGCTTCTTGTCGAGTTTCGAAATATTGGGGTTATCTCGAACCTCATTAATCGCAATTTTTGCTTCCTCCCGGATGGATTTAAGAAGATACTCACGGTATAATTGTTCCTGCTTTTGCTGAATTCGGCGGTCAACATAGGCAATCGCCTCAACTGTACCTCGAATGAGATCATAGAGATTAAGAAAAGCTTTGTTTTCAACAAATCCTTCTCGGTCCGCAGAGGCAACCAATCCTTCATCTTTGTTTGGATTAACATCGCTAATCCTTCGCCCTTCTACGGACACAAGCCCTACCAGCTGTGCAGATTGTGGTAAGCGCAACATCCAGTTCTCTGATGTTGCCCCTCGCTCCTCAAATGACATTGGGAAATGCTTGGCCGCTATGGATGATCGGGGATCACGACGATTTCGGGCTGAATCCGCATCAATTCGTAACCAGTCATTAGAATCCATGCCATAGGGCGATATACGGAAATTTCTATCATACACCGCCACTCCGGAATTCGCAGAAATCCATGAATACGCTCGGCGACCATCAACTGGCAAATTCGCAAATGCGCCTTTACGTCGAGGAAAAAACCGAATGTCAGCATAGAGCTGTTGTAACTGGTTTGGATAAGTGTCAACGATTTTTATGTAAGGTTTCACATTCCCGTACTGATAGACTCGCAGATCCAATTTGTCACCATTGAGCTTGAGGGTTGCACGAAGTGTAAATTCATTAAGTACTGCAGATGCTACGTCACCATCGACCGCCTCGTCTTCTGTCTGCGTATTCAAGACAAAACCAGGGTCTTGTTGATCCTCATCTTCTTGCTGGTCATGACCAATTCTTTTACCCATTTGCTGAAGCAGTGAACTTAAGGGTGAAATTACACCGATCGAACTCGTTCGAACTTTGCTCATTTCAAAATTTGTTTCATCAACACGCAGAAGAGAAATTTCAAGTTTCGTTCCTGTTGGTGTTGAGTTGTCGGTAAGTTCAAGTGAATACGGAACTTGCACCTTGCCAAGGTCTTCGTTTTTATCGAACTCCGGCCAGTCAAAATCAGCAATGAGCCGTGTTCGATGTTTCTTTTCTGGATCGTCTGCAACAGACTCCAAGTGTAATTTACGACCTAAAAATCGAACTGCAAATCGTCCTATGCCTTTCTCACCAGTAATTCGTCGGAAGTATCTTTCACTAAATTCGATAGATTCTTTCGAACTAGTCCCTATGCGCATCCATCCAGTCGTAAACGTATCGAGGTTCATTCCACACCCGTTATCCACTACGGAAATAGACTTATTGAAGTCGCAAACTACTGAACACTCTGTTGCATCAGCATCATATGCATTCTTGATTAATTCAACGACGGCGATTTCTGGCCGTTTGACTAGGCGCTCACCAAGTTCGCGCAGTATGCGGCTTTCAATTGTGAAAGAAAGTTTACCTTGTTGGAGGATTATTGCTGTCACCCGGAAACCACCAACTTGTTTACAGCCTGGTCAGAAAATTCCTCATAGAGCAAGGTGTTTAACTGGTTAATTTCAATCTTGCACAACCCGTTGGAATGTGAAACAATTTGACCTCGAATGTCTTTTTTTTCGAATTCGGTAGTTAACTGTTTTACTTGAGGGACTGTCATATTGTGTATCCCACATACCCCTCCTAATGCACGTGCACCAATTTGGTTGGTTACAAACTTTGGGAATTTGCCTCTGAAGCTCGTGGCAACAAGTACTTTCGGTATCTGTGGTAAATAAAATTTCCACCAATGTCTACGCGCCAAGCACGTACTGGTCTGATAGTCATCTGGTGAAACAGAATCAAGGTAGGCCTGGAGTGCTTTACTGCGTTCGGCTTGCGTTGCTATGAGCCAGCACTTTTGTCCTGAATTCAAATAATAATCCCGAAAATTAGCTTTGTTCAGTTCTTTCACACTGGTGGGAAGAGGTCGGAGAGTTGTAACGCATGAAACGACATCTCTATCAATCTCCAAGCCAAAATGGACACGCTCACCTTCGGTTAGAGTGAAAACTTTCTGTGTACCGGGGCTAAGACCTCGAATTGCTCTAGGACCAGCCCAATTGACCATCAACCCTTGTGCATACTTAATCACGCCTGCCGAGGATCCGCTAGGTGACGAAATCTGTGAATAGGCACCATCACCGCTTTCCTCAAAATAGGACCAGACACCGTCCTTGGCAGCTTTGTTAACAATGGTTATCGAAGATGTGGTGAATACACGACTAAAAGTTGTATCAATTAAGCGGTACACTTCCACATTCCAGCAATTAGAGTGAATGTAGTCCCTGAGTGCTTGAACCGAAGGGCGTGAAACCCACTCGAACGGAATAATTAATGCACATAATCCATCGGATTTGATACTTGCTAGTGCAAGAAGAAAGAAGTATTGCCAAGCGTTCGCCAGTCCTGAGATAGTGACACCTGTCCTTTCATACAAAATTTTGGACGACCGTGTTCTCCAACCTGCTGGAAGGTCCTGATTCCGTACAAATGGAGGGTTTCCAATGCAAAGGTCAGCATCTTCAATAATTTCAGAAAATGCGCAATTGTTATAAATTTCAGCATTCGGTGGGAAATTCGAGAGGAGGCATTGATGTGTATCAATTTCGTAACCTATGTAATTTTTGTAATTGCCGTAAGTTGCAAATCGACCATCACCTGCCCCAAAATCAACTACTTTACCGATTTCCGATCGAATTCTATGAACGTGTCCCCATGTAGACTTAACTAAATATCTAGGTGTATCAACTTGGCACCGGTCAAGGAAAAATGAAACGGTTGGCCACGCGCCCCAGTTCCGAGTGAGAGGAATCAACTGTCGCTGATTTTCCAAGTTCTCCGTTTGCATCCTTTCCTATCCCCGAGTATCTTCTTCAAGTAAACAGATTTCCCTGAAACAAACCTCATGCTAAAACTTTGAAGAAGATTCTCAACAACAATTTGTATGATAATTTTACGGTGGCTACGCCGAAGAGGAGGGAATCCGTTCGTTCAGATATAATTCAACCTGAAGAATATCCGCAATACACACGCTCTCAACTCACCTGTAATATTTGATTTATTTGCATATTTTATTTTGTTTGGAACAAGGATAGAAGTTTTTTCATATTTAAAACATTTTCGCAATTTATTAGCCGATGAAAGAATTGAAAATTTATCGAGTGTTATTTTTTTAATCGCCCGCGAATACTTGTCTTTTATCTTTTTTTAGTCAGTAATAAGAAATGAATGTCTCTCTTTTCGACTCGGAAGGCAACATACATACAGAAATCGCAGGCGCAAGATGGTAGTGTTTACATTGGACACCATAGCGATATTCACTCAGGCGATCGGCGCTGAAGAACGGGATATCCATGCCCGTCACTGCGCGGCTTCTCGGGCACTCGACAATCTGGACGACATCACGCCATCTTCACGCTTCTGAACGGGTTGTTGAAAAGGCGGCGATCCAGGTCAGTGGTTCGATCAGTCAGGATTTCGTTTAAAGGCTGGAATATCGATGGATTGCTTCGGGCACGTCAAGATGTGATTTATTCGAATCTTTCCGAGTTCCAAACCGCATTTGACCGGATCGAGAACATTTCCGCGCAGACTTTTTGCCTCCGGCGCACAATATTTCCAGCTACTGGTTTCGTCGTCTGCCTTGACGATGAAGGAAGCGCCGGCGAGTTCAGACTGCAGATCGCGCGCCGCATTCAGATCGTAGTCTCGGAAAATGTCGGGCACGACAATGAAGATGCCTGCGTCAACAGCGTGAATCCGCGACCATGGTCGGTTTATCGCACCCTCGTCTATCTGCTGCTGCAGGTAACTGAGAAAATTCCGGAGATGAGCCGATCGGAGCGTGCTGACATCGTTCGACTTGCCGTAGCACATAAGGTGCGTCAGCGGATTCGGATTCTCTCTGAGCAGAGCAGATTGCCAGGCATGCAGGACTGTTCTCTCACTAGAAAGCCACTTTCTGCCAGCTGGCGGCAACAGACTCCATGCAATTACAGCTGACCAGTTCCTCGCAGGCAGATACTGCAGCGTCCAGTTCTGTTCGTATGTATCCCCCAACGAAGCAAGTCGGTCACCTTCGGCCGGCTGCCAGAGCGTTGATTCACCTTCGGCGGTTGTGGCGGTGACTTCGAGATCGCCGGCCGGCTGGCCGACATCCTGACACAGGGTCGCTGAAAATGCCGCAAACATAGTCAGTTTCGGGCGAGTTTTGATATCCTCGGCAATACACAATTCGAGGGACTTGTGTGCACCTTCGAGGGCGGTTGCGAACAGCTTGTGATCTCCGGATCGGTCGGTGAGCAGCTGAAAATAATCAGCGATCGAACTGATCAGAGGCAAGTAGATGCTGTTCCAATATCGATCTCCGATCTGCGACAGAGTTCGGCATGCGTCAACCACATCGCCATATCCGTTAAGCAACTCAGCTGCGGACCGGACCTCAGGCATCACTTCATACCCTTACTCACAGCACTCTGCGCAATGCTCGCAGACTGCTGTGCAGCTGAGTCAAACTTTGCCGCAGTGTATGCGAACAGCAGGTTTACGCCCTCTACACCCTTGCCCGTAAAAGACGACATCAGCCACAGCCACACGATCGGCAGGCCAATATACGACAGGGATGTGATAATCGTCAGAACCATGTCGTTAAAGCCCCATTGAACAAGGATGCCGGTATCGCCGTACATGTAATCGATCATCCGTTCGTCAATGAACTTCGACAGAGCCCACAGGGCCGTTAGAAATTTCAGGCTGAACAGAGCAGAAATGAAGAAAACCAGCAGTCCTGGTCGAAGCGTTGCGAACGGTACGGCGATAGGAAGAGCAATGTAAACGCACGCAAGCACAATCGCCTGAACCATTGGCAGGCCAATCGTTATGATGAAGGTTGCGGTTTTCGCGATTGCGTATCCGATCAGGATCCCCGCTTTGCCGAGCCAGCTTGAGGGTGCGATCGGATTTCCTTTGTTTCCAGGAGCTGAATCGCCGCCGGTCATGTTGCCGAGGATATCTGGAGGAGACTTCTTCAAAAATGCCCTTACCGCTCTGGATTTCTCCTTCGGATCATCGGGTAAGGGGATTCCCACACCTTCCATGTCAGTGTTGCTAGAACCGATGCCGGTTGTACGCTCGATGTATGAATACAACCTGGACTCCAAACCGAACTCAGCACCGCGCCACCATTCATTACAGCCTGGCTTTCCCTTAATTGACACCCAGTTATACTTTGCTACCCAACTGCCAATTTTTGTCGTGGCTGTGTAATGGTCATAGAAGCCGGGAGTATCGAACCAGAAATCATCCCCCCGCCATTCCGGCGGTTGGCTACCCTGTAAAGGGGGACCGGATTCGAGTTTTGCAAGCGCAGGCAAATAGCAGTCCCGGTCGAAGAGTTGCAGTTCTGCCTGCAGTTGAGGATCGTTGAATTTCGCGTAGTCCAGTGCAAGAGAGAGCTCACGGATGTGTGTAGGCTCGCCAAAACTGTTAACGCCTGCAACAAACAACTGTACAAAGCCCGCGGATGCCTGATGTACAACCCACCACAGAATCGGAATTTTTATGGAATCAGGTGAGCCATTTTCGGCTGTTGCATAAGGTATGTCGGGATTTGATCCGGTGACCTCTTCGGACGTTAGGGGTGACTTGTAGTAAATTTCACCTGCCGTTACCGATACCGCTGGTAAAAATGCGAATATGATCGTGAAAAATAGCACGATCACATCCTGTTCCATGCGCCGTAGCGAAACCGGCGCGGCGGATTTCGCTTCCTGGCTTCGTGCGGTCTGCGACCAGTTTCGCCAGACGATGAATAGCAGTGGCAGATAGATCAGTCCGCTTGCGACAATCATTTCCGCCAGGCGGTTGCTTACCTGCCAGGCATAGATGGTGAGCGCCAGCTCCAGATACGAACCGGTTTGCATCTGTGGTTAGTACGGTAGTCGCGACGGCGAGAACTGATATCCGCTTGTTGCCGGAGTCCGTTTTCGTGTATAGGCGTTCAGCAGCTCGACCGATGTTCCGGAAACGATTGCACGGCGGGTTCGAAACTCAAAGACCACACGGTCAATTTCCTCCTCCAGTCGCGATACGGCCTTGTCTATCGTCTCGCTGCCAGGTTCAGCCGACTGAATATAGGGTTCACTCTGCCCTGTCAGCAACAGTCGTCTAGCCAGCAGGGCTTTGTCTATCACGCGAGCGAGCGCTATTTCCTCGGCTACGCGCGTCGCGTATATCCCAGTTTCGTCAACCTCTCGCAGCGCATTGATGAGATGAGTGTTGACTCCGGCGGCAGGTGAACTCAGTATTTCCTGCTGTTCCCGATTGGGATAATCTCGTGTCGCAAGCACTGAACTCAGAGTTTCGAGAATTACTTTCGCCTCGTCGGAAATTTTTGGCTGCAATCCGCTCGATGCGTGGCTGGCGCTGGCCTGGGATCCGCTATTCGTGACGATCACGTCTCCGACGACATCGGCCACCCACTCCGCCGCTTCATCCGGACTGGACCAAGTTTGCGACGCCCGTGTGTCTGAACCGCCTGCGTTCCGGCAGTCGGGCGGCTGCCCGTTTGTTGCACACCAACCGGCGCGGGTTGAATCCATGACCGGCCGAAGTTCCGGATGACCAGGGCAGCCAGCAAGTTTTCCGTTCACCCATGTAATGCATGGATCTTCCGTTTCAGAGACGCGACGGTGTGCGGTTGTGGCGTCAGTACCAGTACTTGCCTGCCGTTCCCATTCCTGTGCCTTTGCGAACTTGATCCACGGTTGATCGGTCGATTCGTTCAATATGTTTTCGCAGGCGTCGATCGAAAATCGCCAGGCGTCTTCCGCCCGCACTGAATAGTGCTGCATCAGATTGCACAGGCTCGGCTGTGCACGGCACAGTATCTGGCCTGGCAGTGCCGATGTGATCGCAGTGGGGATGGATTTCAGATCGGCAAGCGTGTTGCCGATGCCTCCTAACATCGAGCTGACGTCGAGCTTCGGATCAAAATTTCCGCAGCTGAATCCGGAGATGCCGACATTTGAACTGAACCGTATACGCGATTGGGACGCAGGCGGCGATATCGCCCTCCCCCCGCCGACCGAGTAGTAGAGGTACGGGTCTGCGATATACTGTCCCGATGCCGGGTGCGCGGCGAGAAATGTATACAGAACGACAAAATAGAAAAGACTTTTCATGGTTTACTCCTCTTGCTCGGTTTGTTTATCCGATTTTCGGTTGGCAGCGCGCGGTTTTAACGGCGCCGAATTCCGTCTGGCGGCAGGAATCCAGTTGTATAGCGTCGACTGGTTGATCCCGATGGCTGTTGCCACTTCAACGACCGTCAATTCACCTTCCAACAGCATTTCCTGCGCAGACGAGACCCAACCTGGTGGGCCAGGGTCAGGTTTGCCGAATTGTCGGCGAGCTGCCGGAAGTCGAAGATATATGGTGGAAACGGATATGCCGAGGCGATTTGCTATCTGTGCAATCGTAAGCTGACCGTCCTGGATGAGAATTTTCGCCGCGGCCAGCGTTTCTTCCGGGATGCGTTTTGCTCTCAAAACAGCACTCCTGCGGCGCTGCCGAGTTTCATGCAGCATCTGTAACGAATCCAGCGGCACCACGCATAGCTGCCGTCTTTGGACGCTGCCGACGGAGACTCACCGGTGCCAAAAGCGCGGCACTGCTTTGTCGGCTCGGGCGTAATCATCTGCCAGTGCTCGCCCTGGTCATTGCCCGTGTCCCGCCACTGTCGCCAGACGGCCGGCCGGCATTTGCCATCACCTTTTTTCACCTGCCAGGACCCACCGGATTCAGCGCAAGCGCTTTCAGTGCGCGCCTGCGGGTCGCCTCGCCGAACATGGCGGGTGCTGGTCGATGACTTATACGGCTTCACGACATGTCCGGCAGGATCGTTGGATACGATGTCAATCGCCCGTGTTGCGGTCACTGCTGCCGCACGGGCCGGATCTGACTGAATCAGGAAACCGGTGCGAGGATAGATCGGACCCCAAGTGTTGGACGCACTGCTTCCGACCTCGCGCTGGCCGGGCACCACCGACTCCGATCGGTTCATCTCCGCAATGCCGGAGCGCCATGAAGCCGCGTCCGCGGCTGCACTGAAATATGGAAACATGGGCGTGACGTCGCTTCGACACAAAAACGGCCCTGCCGCCCGGCTCGCCAGAGCTGCGATCGGATTGCCGACCGCATCGGTTTCGTAATACTGCAGCGAATCGGAGAACTTGTGAACGCTGGCGCCTGTGCCGGCTGTGCCACCGCCCAATTCAAATCCAAACACGCTGCCGGCGATGGACGAACTGGCAGCTGCAAGCGCTTTCGCGATCGGCTTCCATTCATTCCACGGCGGTTCGCCTGGATTGATGTAGGATTGCACGATCAGGTCCGGCAATCTATGCGAGATCAATGGGCTCGTAACCACATAACAGCCGAAAATCCAGCAACGGATCCAAATGCAGATTCCATCGATTTTCCAGTCCAGACAATCGGGGCTCAAAGCAGATTCTGCCAACGCGTCAATTCCGAAGGATTGCGCATCGGACTCCTCTGCAGGCAGAAGCATCAGCAGAAATACAAGCAGATGTGGCATCACGACCTTCATCGTTGCCGCCTGCGCCATGAGGCTACTGCTTTTCGGACATCATACACAGAGCCATAGACATATCTGCGATCCACTACGATCGTCGGATATTCCTGGATTCCATATCTGGTGGCTGCTCTGCGGGCAATCGAACTTGCTATCGTCGCCTCGCGTACACTTTCGTCCATGCTTGCCAGACGTCTATTGACTGTCCGTACCGCCTGCTTCGGGTCGGTTGGCAGTCCATGAGCCAGTGTCCGTTCAAACTCCCGGATGACAGCGACATCGTGCAACTGCACATTCGCGCCACTTGAGCGAGCGGGTCTGATCCCTTGGATGCGGGTTTTTCCATCAATGAAAACCTCGATGAGTTCTGGCCATTCCGCCGCCGTGCACACGGCAGCCGGTAACATCATCCAGATTACCGGTACGACAAATCGGATCATACCAGGAACCTCTGCGTCCGGATCCGGTCCGCAATAATCTCTACGGCTTCGAGTTCGGAAAGTCCATGTTTCCGGCAAAGCCGGTCACGCTCGGCTTTTTCGTCTTTCTCGGTCTGTGCCAGCGCCAGCGCGATCGGCGGCGGGATGCTGCGGAACAGGTTCAGCAGCGAACTCGACAGTACCGCGCCTTCCGTGTAGCGACCGGGCTTCTTGTGCGCGGACAGGATCATGGACCGCTGCTCGTTTGTCAATGTCCTGAAACGTGCGATCTGGTCGATTTCATCCTCATCGACTGCTAGCATGATCCACCATTCCGGCTGATTGAGAAGTTCCTTCGACGAATCGGGGAACTGTCGCAGGTTCTGGGTTGCGAGCCAAAGCCATGCGCCATACGTCCGCCAGGTGGCCACAATGCGCGAGAGGTACGGCGACACCAGCGGATTCTGAAGAAGCACATGTGCTTCGTCGACCACGACAATCGTCTGCCGATCGGTCATCTGTTCCGCTTCGACCCGGTTCTGGATCGCTGTCATCAGCCCGGTCATCGCAATGGCGAGCCGGTCTTCATAGCCTTTTCGTGCAAAATACCCGAGCTCTACGACAGTCACATCCGCATCCGGCCACGGTTCGCCAGGACTATCGAAAATACGACCGTCTGCACCTGTACAAAGAAGATTCATTGCGGCTGCCATTCGTCCTGCGGATTTCCGGCGCTGCTGCGGAATGGCCATCTCCCCCAATTTTCCGTTGGCGGCGGCATTGAGCGCGGCAACCACATCGCTGATCATTGTCTGGCGATCCGGCGGTGTAGTTCTACCAGCTTCCACGAGTGCGGATCGAATCATCTCCTGATCGTCTCTGCGCAGACGTTCCACTTCCGCTGGCTCGCCACCGGTGATCATCAGTTTTGCCTGGATTTCCATATCGCCAAGAATGTCGCGGGAAGCCGCTGACAATTCGTCTCCCTGTACCACTCCCGCCGATTTAGACAGTTTCGACGCTTCGGTAAATGGCGGCAATGTGACTGCTCCGTCCACTCCGATCGATCGACGAGCGACGGTCAATCCCAGCGACTGACAATAGTCTGCAAACAGGCCGAATGTAGGCAGTGCCGTGATCAGATAGAGTCTTGGCCGCCGCATTGCCAGCAGATGCAGCAACTGATAGATGAACAGCGACGTCTTGCCCGATCCGGTCGGTCCCAGAATCAGCGAGTGCGCATTCTTTCGTCGGTCGTGCGAGTGCAACGGGTCGTACGCCAACGGTTCCGCACCACGGTTGAAATGCAGAACGCCTGGATGGCCTGTACCGACCGAGCGACCCAGGAACGGGATCACCCGGGCGATGTGATCGAGATGCCACAGCCGCGCGCGACGCGCGTACCAACGTTCGTCCTGAATCGGGTCGAAACCGAACGGCAGCGCCCGAATATACGAATCCTGCGCAATCGGGTCGTGTTGCGGTGCGATCGGCTTCAATCCATGACTGGAAAGGATCGCAAGGATTCGACCGGTACGGTGCTTCAGCTCGTTCAATTCGGCCGCCCGCACGTATATTCCACAGAACACGCGGAAGATCGGATTGCCGTCCGCGGCTGTGGACAGCGCCTCGTCGGCGAGTTGGCGGCGGGCCACTGCTTCTGGGTCTGCGCCGATCGAGTTGTGCCGGATACGCCGGATCGTCTCCAGTACGGCGTCCTGTTGGGAGAAAACTACCGTCATCGACCAGCAACTGCCCGCTGGCATCTGGTCCCACAGTGCACTCGTCGAGTCGCCGATCTGTCGTTCCGCCGTCAGATGACCGATTTCAGGCACTGTCGCAGGTTCGTCGATCGTGATGAATCGGGACGGATGCCCGCGGAACCACCAGACGCCATCCGCCGAACTCTCCGGAGCTGCGCCATACAGGGCCGCCCTTCCGATGTCGGCAGATGCAATTTGCGGATTCCACGGCTGCGCTTTGAGCAACTGCACGCTATCGGTCGCCAGATGCTCTTCCGGGATACGGGTGAACCACTGTGTGGCGAGCCAGGCGTGAAGATCGGACGCTTCCAAGGGGCTTACGCGGACATTTGCATGCGCCAGCATACCGGTCAGCCGATCGGCGATGTGTTCGAGGTTGTCGGTTGGGTCGTCCGTCTCGCCCGGGTTCTGACGTCTCCAAACGCACAGACGCAAGCGCCGTCGTTTGGCGCGCCAGGGGGTTTGGGTATCCGTGCGAAAAAAACCTGTATCGCTGGCGGCATCGGACAGATGGGCGTCCATCGTCTCGCGCCAGTTCTGCGTATATCGATCCGCTGTGCCGTGCGCCGCGGCATATGCCGCGATATCCTCGCTCATGCCCGCGAGCGTAGGTTCGTCATATACAAAAACCTGGGCGAGCCACGGATTATGCCGTCGTTGCGGAAAGATGTTGCAGAGCGCCAGAACAATTTTCTCGTGAATTGATTCGACCTGTTTCCGATCCCGGGCTTCGCTGGCGAGCGGCGTCAGTTCGAATGCCATTCCGGTTGACTGCAAATCACGCAAACCGATTACACCGCTCCCGAGATCGAGTTTCGGCGACAGAAGTTCCGAAAACGACTGCATCTCGAGAACCGACTTTTCCGCGTGTTGATCGGGATGGATCTGCGGACGCTGCGCTTCGCTTCTTCGAAGTGGTTCTCTTCGTTCCCAGAGGACCCGTTTCTCCGTCACTGCGGCGGAGCTGACATTCCGATTCTGCCGGGCAATCACGGTTGAGTTTCTCCGGGGAGCGCATATACAGGATGCTCGTAGAGCGGAAACATCGTCGAATAGCCTGGAACGGGTGTAAGTTCTCCGGACAGGTGTGGAAATACGTACATGATGAGAATTGGGTTTGGCAGCCGTGGAAACCGGATGTCCAGCTCGGTGTAGGCGTCGCGCGTGTATCCATGGAGACCGGCGGTAGCGTCCGGGAGCGCATCGCGTTGCTCTAATTCTCCGTCCTGCGGATCGTCGGATATTCTTCCCAGAAGAATTTCCCGGATCGTCAGTCCACCGTCCGGCAACGGAGAGACCAGTCCGCTGCTTGTACAGCTGCTGGCCAGTATTGCCGTTGCGATGCTAATCCAGATTGCCATATTTCGCATCGCTTTCCACCCGCAGAGCAGATTCCGGATAACTGTGATCCAGGCGGCGGCCGCCAGGCTGTTCGTCGATGAGCACCTGCTGCTCGATATGTATCACCACTTCCCGGCCAGCCGGAACATAAATCGCATCGAAAGACTGGCCCAGATGCCGTTGCAGCCATTGGTTGGATTCGCTTATGGCTTCTGACGCCGCAGATGCCAACGCATATTCCGCCGCATCGCCCGTCACAGTCGTCGATCTGGTACCGCTGGAATCGGTGCTGCGGGTGGACTGTGCGTCCGCGTAACCCTGTGCCAGGCCGGCGAATGTGCCGGCTACTACGCTTCGCCGAATGGCTTGCGGAACGTTCGTCTTCAGGTCGCCTTTTATGCAGGGGTTGCCGCGGTCGTCCGAGATCCAGCCAATCCCGTTTGTAATGTCGTCCGGATCTACAGGAGAACGTTGGGTATGGACCGAGCCATCGTCGAAGACATATGAAATCGTGTCGATTGTTCCTGATACACAAGACAACGTGTAATCGCCATGGGCGATTCCGGTCCAAATCACCCCCTCGAGGCCAGGAACTTCAAAGCGCCTCGATGTCAGGTTCCGTCCTGAAGAGATTAATTTGAATCGCCAGGGCGTCTCAATTCGTCCGTTGACCGGAATTCTGCCGACCAGCGAAGTCAGGGCGGTGGTATAGATGATGGACGATGGCGGGATCGTGTAGCGGGGCTCCGCCGGAGGTTCTTCACCGCGCAGCGCAATATCTGTAGGAATCAGGTCACCGATACCATCAACCTCCAGCGCTGCAGACGACGGTCCATTGAGAGGCTCAATCCAAATGATCGATGGCGAAGCAGCTGATCCGACCGGGTATTCAAAGTCGACACGTCCACCATCATCCAGGCTGATTTCCAGCGCTGTCAGCCGATCGCCGATCT
The DNA here is from genome assembly GCA_965219265.1 of Arenicellales bacterium. Taxonomy (GTDB): domain Bacteria; phylum Pseudomonadota; class Gammaproteobacteria; order Arenicellales; family JAJDZL01; genus JAJDZL01. The sequence continues at coordinate 473,859 of OZ244730.1, read as the reverse complement.
GAGCCAGGGATTCAATCACTTCAGGCGGGGTCCGGGTTTGGTCTTTGAGACTCTCGATCGTTTCACGAATCCCCGCGATACTCTGTTCGTTCTCCTGCCGGATCCGGTCCGTCTCCCCGGACTGACGCGTCTCGATATCCTCGAGTTTATCGCTGATTTCAGTAATCTGAGTGGCGACTGCGCGGACTTCTTCCGCTGCCGAATCTCTGTCTCCCTGCTGGGTGCCGTTCAGTTCCATGGCTGTTTCAGGCGGTGCGGGGGTCGATGTCCACAACAGCCAGGCGGCGAAGCCTACAACCATGGCTGTGATTATCCAGATCGCCGGGGATCGGATCATTGATCCAGTGCCTCCTGCGCAGGCTGATCCGAAATGGTGACCAGGATTGTCGAAGACCCCTGCTGACCGACAGGTCGAAGGCGCGAATGCACGAATGTCGCGGTACGCCAGCTTCCTCGCAGTTCCCGCGGATCCAGCACAACCGGCTTTTCAATCGTATTCTTGAGGCGAATCGCGGTCACATAGTGCGTCGGCGTACGCCATCCGGCCAATGGCGTCGCTTCCACTGCACCTCCACAACTGGTAGGTGGATTCGGGCCGCAGCGGAACAGGTTGACTGGATCGGGATTTACGGAATGCCGTGTAACTCCCGGCAGCGCCTGCTTGAGCCGTTCGGGTGAATACATCTGCTGTATTGCCCAGCGCGTCAGCGATGCAAAGCCGGGGCGCTTCTCTACGGGCGATTCAGCTGCAGGCTGATCCGATGCGATCGCTATGAAAAGATTTTCCGGTGGCGGGATATCCGGAATTGATCTGACTTCTGCCACGACGGTTGTGCTGTCCGGGTGGATTTTCAAAATGATGCGTGTAGGCGAGTCGATTGGAGCGCTTGCGGTGAGCCAGAACGAATCTCCGATCGACTGCGCATGCAGGTGCGGCGTGGCGGTGTCCGGAATCCCAATGCTGATTCCTGTTGCGCTCTGGACAATCACTCGTCGCTCGAAGCCGGTCGACAGTCGGATCAGAATCGGATCACCTTTCCATTCGACTCGTTCAGTTGCAAATGCCGGTGCTGCAGCTGCAGTCACCAGCACGCCAATCACTGCCAGCACCAGATACGTCATGACTTCGGCAGGCGTTCCGCAGGGCGAACTATTCGGTCCAAATAAAGCCCCCACGGGTTAAATTCCGGATCGATGCGTTGTTCCAGCACCTGGATTGTGTATCGCACCGCAACGCGCTTGACTTCGGCACTGCCGATATGTTCGACCAGCAGTACATCAAGACGCACTATCCATGTACCGGTTTCGAGTTCCCGGGCATATTCAACCTGCCAGGGATTCTCCGATGGGAGCAGATATCGGGTGCGGCCGCTCAGTTCGTTCCGTCGCTGTGCGTGATCGCGGTCCAGCCAGGCGGCGAATTGTGGAGTGAGAAACGATATCATGCGGCGTTGCCGCGCCGGCAAATCTTCCACACAGTCCGTCTCGCAACGATTCAGCAGTTGCCAGACATATCCAGTGAAATTGTAGACCTCCCAAGGGTGCACCTTGCCCGCAACGATCTGCTGCGCATATTCAAGCTGCGGCGGAAGGCTAAGGCGCTGGACCCCAGACGTAGCATACCAGCCGGCGATCGTAGCGGCCAGCAGACTCAGCAGTGCTATGACAATCATGCGAAGCGTTCGGATGTGGGAGTACAGATTGTCATCCGCGAACTGGTGTCGAGCCATCTAGAAAGACCATTTTCCGGTGCGGCGGACGAGGGCGAGCTGGCCGGCCGGAAACCGATTCGCGAGACGACGGTTGATCCAGTTATAAGGTCTGCCGCGCTGCAGATTTCGGACGCTTCCAGCCGCCGTTACGATCGTCAGAACGGTCAGGGCGAGCTCGCAGAACAGGAATGCCATCAGACATGCATACCCGTCTGCCAGGACGACGGCTGCCACGATTGAAGGCACCAGCCAGACGATCGCGGCGGCGATGAGCGTTCGCAGGAGCGCAGTCGCCCCAAGTCCCTTGTAGATTGCAGGCTCAAGATCGAGTGGTGTCGCAGGATTTGGCATTGCTATGTTTTAGGTGCCGATGGCAGCGCTTGATAAAGCGGTTGCGAGATAATTTGCGCCCCACCAACCGGCAAAAACGATCACCACGATTACGAAAAGGCCGGCGATCGTATACACGCCGAACCTGCCCCATTCTCCTCGGGTTCGGGCGTTGTTCAATTCCGCGACCATTCCGCCGCCATAGGACATCATGCCAATCACCGCGATGACCAGGAGCCCAAGCAGCATCAACGCGCGGATGGTGCCTACCATGTAGCCCAGCGGGTCGCCCGACTGGGCAGATGTTCCGCCGATATCCGGCGGACTCGGGAGAGTCTGTGACTGCGCCTCGAGCGCCAGCAATACGCAGACCAGCGCAATGGACGCGCGGATCCACAATTCTTCAAATTTCTTTAACATGGTCGCACCTCCGTCAGACCAAAAAAAACAGGATGGCGAGCAGGCCAAAGACGACTGCCAGCGCTCTGCCGATTTCTGCCAGCAGCACGTCAACAGTCTGCTCGTTTGCCCGCAAGCGAGCCATTTGCGACACTGTGACCCACGCAAACCAGAGAATGTATGCGGTGGCGGTAAGGCCTGCCAGTGTGTTACTCAGTGTCGCTGATCCGGTCCAGCCGAGCGTTTCATTGAGTGTCCTGAGAGCGGCTTCGACTTCCATCGGCTATCTCAGGTAATCGCCGGGAATCGGCTCAATGAAATCCAAACTCGCTGAATTCGGGACTGCATGCGCTTCGATGCCGGCGATCATGTTCCGCAGATCTCGGATCAGCAGACCATAGTCAAAACGGATGCGGGCATCCGGGTCGGCCTGCGCCTGGCTTTCCCGAACCAGGTTCAGGACGAATCGCAGTTCGGTGGCAAGACGATACAACGAACGCTGTTCCGCTGTCGCTACACGCTGCAGGATGTCAGACGAATGCATCGGCTCCGATTGACCGGCGTTCAGGGAATCGGATGCCGTGACAGGAATCGCCCGATCCGTCTGTACAGACATTGGCGAATTGGTCGGTGCGCAGGCGGCTGCAGCCAGCGCGAGTACGATGGCACCGACCAACAAAATTTTCGGATATTTCTGCATGAGACGGCTTATAGTGTTGGCAGGAGCACAGGTAAACGATTTTGTCTGTAAGCACCGCCGCAGGAAACATCTAACGGATTTCCAATCTATACGTGACGCTTGAACAGCACCATCTGCGTCCAAAGATAACCAACCGGCAGCACCGCCAGCATGAACAAGCTTGAAACTGGAAGCGGTACCGCCAGCCAGACAAACGGAGGCAGCCAAAACGCCAATCCGCGCAGTTTCGAGATACGATGAAAAACAAATCCCGATTCACGGCCGCCGGACTGCCTGCGTTTCTCACGCTCAAGCAGTGCATCAATCACTGCGGCGGCGAATATTACTGCAAGGATCGGCGCACAGATTGTGAGGATGGCGACGCGCGTCAGCACGATTTGAACCGTATTCAGCACAGACGACAGATGGCGCAGCCAGAAATCCATACCCGAGGAGCTGTCGGCGTGTGGGAGAGAGCGGGTGAACACAGCCACACGCTGGCGCGCGCGTTCGACTGCACCCGCCAAAGTGCGTGAGCGCAGAGAACTTAAAGACCGCACGGCTTTTGCCAAATTCGCCTCACTGTGCTGCGGAACCGGCCACCAGCCGGCAAGACCCCCGACCGATTCGGCTGCGATTGCGAATGCGGCGCCGGCCAGCATGGCCGAGAGTACCAGGCCTACAGCACCGGCTGTGCGACGCGGTCGCGGTGGAGGACGAGCTGCGGGGGCGGCTATTTGGCTCTTCTCATCATTTCGCGGACGGTGAGCTTTTCAGGCTCATCGCGAATCAGCGGGATTCGGATTTTCCAGATATCACCGCCGTCGATCAGAGCGAAGGCTTCACCTTTCGGCAGCCTCGTCAGATCGCTTGGCTCAAGGCCTGGTACGGAACGGGTGCTGATGCGGTCCGAGATCGAAGACGTGAAACTCACATCCGAGTCCGGCTGGGATGAATCGGAGACGGAAGCCGACTCGACAAGTTCGGTTACATCGTAACTCGGGGCCTCATCGACCAGCACCCGCGCTGTATCGACGGTCCGCACCCTCAGCATGACGACCGAGTTGAAGTTTCCCACCAGGCGGCTGGCGGATGCCCGGTCGCCATCCAGGGAAGCTTCAATGTCCGAGAGCGTTTGGGTGTAGGCAGTGATCTGCACCCCTGCACCGCCCGATTTGGAAAGCATCGGGTGCAGATGCGGTCCCACCACATCGTTGAACTCGTCTGCATGAATCGAGATACGAGTTTTCGTTTCAGCTCCTTCGGTGTGTGCGTATCGGCGGCCGATTGTCGAAGCGATATCTGCGAACACGGCGTTCCCGACCGAACGTGCGACGACCGGGTTTGTCAATGCGTCCAAGCCCACGTACACAATCTGGGATCGTTCAACCACCTCGTTCCAGTTGATCGGGGTGGTATGCTCAGCCGGTGACAGCAGTGCCGAGGTGCTGCCTGACTTGAGTTTCTGCAGCAGCGGGAGTAGCGACGCCGTGATTTTCGAATAGTAAACCGGGTCGTACTGCAAGACAAATTCGAGGTCTTTGGCAATCTCATCCTTGATTCTGTTCTTTTTTCGAAACTCTATCATTGCGATCGTGACTCTGTCGGCTGACTGCAGGGATTTGGCTTTCTCCTTCGGATTGATCAGGCGGGCGTTCATTTTGATTTCGCGCGTCCAGTTCGGTGTCTTAAGAGCCGTATGCATGTGTTTGTGGTATGCGCGGACCAACGGCTCAATGTCCTCGATGTATTCATAGATCAATTTAAAGTCCGGAGTCCGGCCCATCGCGTCCAAGGCCACCGCGATGGTGTTGATGAAACGCCAGGCGAAACTCTTGAAGGCGGCGCTTTCGCCTTTCGAGGGAAGCTGCTCGGAGATCCGGGACGCGATTTCAGTCGGCGCGTGATAGTTGGCGATGGGATTGTAGGTCTGTGATTCTTCGGGATGTCGCAAATGGAAGATTCTCAGATCGGCCCGCCGGCCGGCCCAGCCGGCTTCATGATAGATCCGCCGCAGAAGTTCTGTGTCGCCCTTCGGGTCCAAAACAATAACCACATCCCCTCGCAGAATATCCTGGCCGATCAGAAGTTCTGCGAGCCGCGTCTTGCCGACGCGCGTGGCGCCGAGCACGAGCATGTGGCCTGTCCGCTCGGCCAGTGAGGTATACACATCGGTTTCGCGCTCGTTCATACCGACGCCGTGAAGGATAGGATCGCCGCCACTGCTTGCGATTCGGCGCAGAAATTTCCTTCCGGTTGCAGACCGGGCTTCCTTGAGGCGCTGTAAGTGAGGCTGCTCCCATCGGAACCCTTTGCCGAGAAACAGTTTCGTATCCGACGAGATCACCCTCTCTATGAAGTAGGGTCGACGACGACAGAGCAGACGGCGGTATCGTATGAGACGCATTCCCTGGCTGAATCTAAACGCCGCGATCAGAGCGAATATCCCGCCCATTACAAGTCCGAGCCGCGGAGGAACATTCAGCGCGGGCGGAGCGACGACGAACAGTACTGCCACGGCAGCAAATGCGAGAAAGGCGGCAAACTCGACCGGTGATCGCAGTAGCGGCGTGGCATGTGTAGTCATGGCGTTCGCAGACCCGGCACCATGTCGGAAGCGGCATGATTCAGTGTGATTGTACGCTCGCGGACGAGCTCGGGCGGAATCCTGTGACGGGCTGCCCAGCTGCGGATCGTCTGATTGTCGGGCGCGCCCAGGACAAACATGTCGACGAAATCACCGCTCTGTGCATGTCTCACTGCCTGTCTGATCAAGTCAGCACATTCGCCGATTCGACATTCCGCATCGGTAACGAGTCGCCATCTGACGATCGCTATACTGCTGGAGTTCAGCTCGGCAACGGCTTCCAGGTAGTCGGCCTCAAACGCGGCGATCTGCGTCAGCAGTTGCACCTGCCGTTCTGCATAGAGCCTCGCATACCGTTTGCGGTCGGCCGGGTTGTCGGCCAAGATTCCAAGCACTTCCAGAGGTGTGAGATCTTGAGAAAGCATGCCCTGGCTCAGTGCCCGCAACTCCGTGTGCCGCTGCCACTCGTCGATTGACAGTCCCCAGGCTTCGGCGCTTCGATGCGCAATTGGCGCGATGTCCAAACCGTCGGTTTGCGCCGAATCGATCGACTGTGACTGCGCCGAAACCTGGGCGACCAGGAGGATAATCAAAACGATTGATCTTTTCATGGCAGAGACGATCAGCCGTCGACGGTGAGCTGCGCTTCCATGCCGCTGCGATGTCGAAACAGCGCAGTGCGGTTTTGCGGCGATATCCGAAGCAGTATCCAGCCAGCTCGTGCGGATTGCGGGACGAGCATCGAGATCTTTCCATTCAGTTCAATTACTGCGTTCCACTCGTTTTCCCACCGATCAACGGCAATCAGCCGGAATGGTGGAACGTCCGATGAACTGGTAGACGAAATTGGCGCGGGTTCGGTCGGCACCGCTTCGGACATGACGTCGATTTTCTGTGCCAGGACATTTATGCGGTTCTCGAGACTCTCTGCCACGATAGTCTGACCGGTCTGTAGCGAGATGACCAGTTTCTGAAGTTCCGCAACTTGATCGGCCAAATACAGGTCGGCGTCGTTATTCTGGCGCAGCTGATGCCTGACCTCCTCCAGCAGTTCCTCATACTCCGCATTGGCCAGCGGGAGACCTTCGTCAGACTCATTGACCCCGCCTACGGGAAGCGGAACGATTTCGAGCTCGTCCGGAGAAACACCCGGCTGACCCTGCGCTACTGTCTCACTGACCGGCAGCGGTTCTGTATTGACGACTTCCTGTGCCGTCATCCGCTTTTCGGCGCTTTCGACAGTTGACGTCTGCAATTGAGCCAGTGGCGGTTGGTACAGCCAAATCGCTGCCGCACCCGCGACGAGAAAAAAACCGACAACTACGACCAATGACCAGAAGATCATTTTTCTGGCCGGCAACCGACGTGACTGACTACGGACGGGTTCTGGATCCGCGGCCGGTTCTGCCGGGTCGTTAAGGAGAGGCATCTCCTCGATTTCAGGGTTGTCGGTTGCATCGCTCATGAGGACGGATTGTGGCAGTAGGCAAGAAAACTGTTCAACGGTTTTTCCTGTAGGCACCAGCACATTAAAAACCTGAAACTGCTGGATCAGTTCGGTTCTTCCCAACGCCCTCCTCTCGGAAACTTTCAGGGGGAGTCATCGAGGGGGTTTTCCCCCTTGATTGAAATGCTGATGTCAGGGGTGCCGAAATGGAGTCATTCAAACGCTTATCTGCGAACTTTTGCGCAACTATAAGTTATTGAAATTTGATAGGGTGCCAGCGATCCACTCACGCGTACGCGCGCGAAGGGCGGGTGGGCGGGTCTATAGGTTATATACTATAGGAATCTAGATAAGTATTTGTTTTAACACCTAAATCCTTGAAATAAGGTATCAGTTGCGCGAGAATTCACCCCCAAAGGGTATCAGTTACTCGGAAAAAATCGAGCATAAGGTATCAGTTGCGCGAAAAAAATCGGGGCAGGAAGCAAACGGAATCGGGTGATTCCGAACTCAAAAAAAGCAATTATTTCTCTGGACCAGGTCCGGTCCATTCAACTCGGAATGAGGCCTTGAATGTACTGCTGGAGACGCACTTAGTCGACCATAAAGTTCATTTTCTGGGCAGGCGCGGAACCGGTGGCTCTGAATCGAAGAGAATCAGAGCATCACGCATCAGTTGGACTTTGAAGCCTGGATGCACAGTGAGGATCGCATCCAGATCGCCCTGCAAACGCTGGCGAAAAAGTTTGCGCGAAGTCGAGTCAATGTCCGGAGCGAACTGGCGATGCAAGGCTTCGAGGCGAATTTTTACACCACTTGGCCTGATTCTGTGGGTTCTGTGTGACAGCCAGACATACAAATCCATTCGCCGCGGGGAGCGGACGAACTTCAGAAGATGCTGGTACCGAACCGGTGTCGGTCTGGTCCGGACAAAATCATAGAAGTCTCTGCTGAGTGTGAAACTGGTTTTGCCTTCCATGAATTCCTGATACCGAAGACCGTAGCCCGCCGCAGTTCCAACCGTACCCGATGCGATGGAGTCGGTGAATACTGAAAGAGGTTGGTGATATCGGATTTTCCGCGTGATGCCATAGATATCAGTTTCCAGCCATGCTTCCTGTCGGTCCTCATCCCGATCCGTAAAATTACTGACTACGATTTGGCATGTAGCGAGGTTTATGAACTGCTGCAGAATTGTGCGGTAATTTTTCGAGCAGTTTGAAATGCCAAGTTTCCTGAGAAACTGTGCCATCTTTCTGCCAAGGATCACTTTTCGCCTTCCCCTTACCGCCTGCCCTGCTATGTATGGCAGAATCAGCCGCGGCGCGATCCCGTATGGGACTTCGAATCCCTGACTGGACAACCCTGGCAGAGAGTACGATCCAGCCACGATTTCAATGACTTTGGCTTTTGTGTGAACTGTCCAGCGGCGGCGGTCCGGCGGCAGGCGTTTCTGAGGAAAAAGACAATGCTGCACGAATACCCCTGGCAGATATCCGATAGGATATTCATCAGTAGCGGCTTTGGCGGCCGTTTCAGCAGCCTGTGCAACAGGGCTCATCTGTCGAGGGCGAGCTTTTGCAAGCGCATAATACCGAGCTTGTGAATTGAACCTGGCAAGCGTATGGTTTTCGCAGGTCTGCGAAACGTTGTCGTGCGACGGGTGTTCTATCAGCCACCGGAATAGCTTTCCTGGCGTTTTTTGTGAATCGTCGTGCAACGCTTTGGACGCCCGGTTCACAAACTCGATGAAATCCCGTTCCGTCGATCCCCAGAGTCGTCGACGGACTGCCTGGGCATAGAGTTCTACGAGCCGGTCATTGTCAGTGAGATCGTCAGCTACAATGCGATCAAAATTCGGTGCGTTTGCGCTCATGCGGGCGAATTGTGTCATCACCGAGCACATCAATCAACGATTTTGCCTGCAAGCGACGCCGCAGGAAAATGAACGGAAAACGTGTCGAGGATACTGAGATCTACTGGTAGTTGCCTGTCTTGTGCGCCTCGCAATTCAGACAGTGACCGCCTGCAGAAGAATTCTATCCGCTGCCGAACGTATGAATTCCCAGAATTCCGAAGGAGGTTATGCTGAGTCCTACTCCAAACGGTCTGTCCCGTCTTCGGTAATATACGGTTAGCATGATGAGCGAAGATCCGACCAGCAGAACCGGCAGCGACTGCCAGCCGAACCAAGCGCCCAGTGCGGCCAGAAATTTTGCGTCACCCAGCCCGATGCCCGTACGGCCTGTTCGGTAGAGCTGAATTTCGTGCAATGTGCGGACTCCAGCATAACCAATTGCAACGCCTAGAACTGAATCTTGAAATGAAATGAATTGGAACCCAAGCTGGTTGAGGGTATTAGTCGAATTCAACAGTAATCCTGCAAGGATCAGTGGGATCGTCAGACGATTGGGTAATCGGTTCTTGCGGTGATCCTCTATTGCCAAGGAAAGTAAAACACAGGAAAACGTGCCAAACAACAGGATTTTGATCAGGGCTTCTGTCATTCAGAGTGAAAGGCGCCGTCAGACGCGGAGTGGAGCGATTCCAGGCGATTCTGGGTTCCGGGTATGCCCGTGGGTTAAATTGTGCGCTAAAGTCGCTCTACGTTGAATTTGAGGGGCAATATTTTGCCTTGTCCTTAGAAATTGCTTCGATACGCAATTGCAGCGCCAAGAATTGGGGGTGATTGGCGATTATGACCTGGATGTTGCGATATCCAGGCCTGCGCGCCCAACTTCGAGTTCCTGGAGAGAGGCAAGACTACACCTGCTTGAATATCAATCTGCCGGCCATCCGGTGACAGTGGGGCTCTGAAGGATTCCGTCAGTATTTTCCTGTCCGGGGTGCGAGCCGATGGATACGCAATTTCGACCGACCCGGATTCTACTCGAAGCGGTTGTGACAGCTCAACGTAGAGGTCGTATTCGGGGGTCACTTTGAGCGCTTGCAAGCTGAACGAGGATGCAAATGTCGGTGTCGAAGACTGGATCAGCCCTCCTGCAGGCCTCATCAATGAGACGCCCAGTGATCCAGCAGCCTGGCACGACCATGTGCCGCATGGACGCTCCGCCTCTATGCCGGTCAGAAATGTACCCGCCGACATCGTTCCGAAAGCCCCATGTGAAGTCGATCCCAGATGAGACTGCGGTTCGATCATGGCTCCGGTGGTATAGGAAATGGTTGCCTTGCCTTTTTTGCGCTTCGATTGGCGGAAAGCAAAGCCGAAAGAATCCCGGTTTCCGGCGGAATACCAGGACTCGATTTTACGCGCCTCGTCGCGGTATGCCAGCGGTTGTCCGACAATCGACAGCCATGGCGAAGCGTTGACATGGGTCTGACTTGTCCCATGCACAAGGCGGCTCATCAGGTCTCGAGTTTTTTTCGACGTTGGGCTGGGAGTGTTGTCGGTGGTAATGAATGACTCGAATGGTAAGTGGAACGGAGCATTCAGTTCATCCAGGATCATCACTCGGCGGCCGGCGAAACCTAGCGCGAGCGCGTTGCCGGTGGGCAGGGCAGGTTGGACTGCTGTAAGGTTCATTGGCGCTGACTTTCCGCCCACTGAATTTCCGATCGGAATTTGGCCTTGCCCGACGGGTTGGGTAGCAACATCCAGGTCGACCAGCCCCTGTCCGTAGATGGAAGCGACCTCATAAATGCCGGTCTTGTTTGCGGTGGCGAACAGCCTTGTGACGAGCTCGTCATTGCCCAAGGACGGAAAGGCTTGCTTGAGGATTGCCAGCGCCCCGGCCACTGTCGGTGCAGCAAGGGATGTGCCTTGAACTGTCACATACCCGTTCGGCCCGGATGGTACGTAGTGGCGCCCGGGGGCGGCGATGCAGAACGTACTGGCCGCTCCGCAGTGGTTTGAATAATCTGCGATGACGCCGTCGCTGTCGAGCGCAACGGCAGCGATCACATGGGCCCTAAGTTCGGGGAAATGGACCGGGAAGTAGCCAGCACCGATAGGATAGGGTTCCGAGTCGTTGCCAGCGCCATAAACCCAGACTGTACGATTGGCAGCAGCTGTGGAAGTTTGACGCAGAGCGGATAACCAAGATGGGAACCAGTATTCGGTTTCTTCGGGTGTGAAGTATGACTCATCGAAAGATCCTGGACTTGCGTTAAAAGCGATCGGAACTCGGCTGTTCAGGTAATTGATTGCGCGGGCTTCGCGCTCCTCTACCTCTTCACTGAAAAGACCGCTCGCGTATTGATCCTGGATCTCCCTGTTGAAAGTCTCGTTCTGAAACGATACGAATTCGAGTTTCGAGTCGTATGCCACGCCGTGCATTCCGGTTTCGTCTCTCTTCGCTGAAGCGACCCCGGCAACCCCCTGGGCGTGCTGTATGGCCTGCTCGAGGGTTTGGACTACATTGCTGTAGCTTCCTGGCTCAATCTCGTCGTACGGATTGTCTACCACCTTTCCGTTTAGTTCCGGGTGGGAACCGTCAATTGCGTATTCGTAATAACCGATCGTGACGCCGTCGCCGGTCCAGCCTCGGTCGTATGCGGCGTCGGCATTGATCATTCTGATCGACAGGGTTCGGGTGCGCTCGGCGGCCTGGTCGCGGGTTAACCCCTGCGAAATGTAACTGTTGTAGACGGTACAGTCCAGTCTGTAGACGTGGCAGTCCGGAAGGGTTGGTTGAGGTGGAACGGATGAACTGCCTCCTTCTCCACCTCCTTTTCCACCGGCGCCACCTCCGCAGCCTGAGAGCGCCATGGCGAGTAACAGGACGGCCAGGGCTGTAAATTTTATCTGCATTTTGTTTCTCCGCGCTTGTTGCATTCTCTAACAATAGCAAGTTGGAGGCGGCTTTTCAATGCAAATGGCAGATTTACGGCATTAGTGCGTCATTGAATGGCGTAGATGGGCGCATTAAATTCCTCCGCAGGGGTTGCCGCCGGCTCCCCTGCACCGTTGGTTTGAATAAAAGTTGGCGGTGCGCGTTACGCAGTTCAGCGTATTTGCGTTGCGGGTTTGGTATCGAACTGGGTTATCGCCGGACGGACCGGTGCAAGTGTAGTTGCCGTCATGGCCACAGGAAGCAGGATATGAACCTGTTCTGCAGGAGTTGCCGCAAGAGCTAGAATAAGGGTTCCCCTTACTGCGCTGGGTGCTCTGCACGGATGACAACAGGGGAGAGCAGATGGGTGGCGGTGGGGTTGGTGGCGGGCGGTTTATTATCGCGGCGATGTTATTTCTGTTGCGGTTGATGCGCAGCCGGTTGCTGTCGATGGCGGTTTCGTTGGCGTTCACTTCGCCGGTCAGTCGGCTGATTCCTGCTGCGTTCCTTGCAGTGTTCCGACGGTTTGATTCGATGGCGGTTTCGTTGTCGTTCACTTCACCGGTCAGGCGGTTGATGTCGGTTTCGTTCTCTGCAATGTTCTGACGATTCGCTTCGATGTCGGTGTCGTTGGCTTGGATTTCACCAGCCAGTCGAATGACATCACCGTCTATACGCACCACATCCGGTGCCTGGTTGAACCGTTCGAAGCCGGCGCCCTGTACCCCGGTGACCGGCTCGACCGTCAGCGAGTCAAAGACGGCCGAACCGGACTCGAGCGCTGCCGTTTGAATGTTCTGCGCGACGACCAGCGTGCCGGTAGCAGTGCTTACCCCAACATCGCCGGGGCCCTGGAATTCCAATCCGCCACCATCCATATTGACCTGCATGCCGTTATCGAAGCTAATGCCGGCCGACATCTCGTTGGCACCATCAAGCCGCAGGAACGGAGCATCGCCGGCCTGTGCGCCGACGCGGGCCTGGAGTCTTGACAGATCGTCGATTGCGGCCTGGTCGAAACCGGCTGCATCCGGATCAAATTCCAATCCGAGCGGACTTTCCCGGGCGAACGTCATCTCGAAAAATTCGAGCACGCCTGCGCCGGATTCTTCGGCGGCAGCCTGAAAGGCGATGGATGCCAGATCAGGCCGCGAATCAGGCAGCCCGTCTTCGTTCTCGTCGTCTCCGCTTCGAAACACGCCAAAGTCAATGACGCCGGTTGCGCCTACAGGCGTAATCACAACATCAATATCGAGATTACCGTAATTGACCGGATTACCGGCATCATTACGCGCGTAGGCGATCGGCGTCTGAGCGCCGAATGTGCACGACAGGTAGCGGGCGCCGTCTGGATCCGCGCAGTCCTGCAGATTGGTGATCGTGAAGGTGCCGTCTGCGACTGGCGGATTTTCCGCCAGCCACACTGATGCGGCCCTGGAGTAAGCGGCGATTGCACGGCCGGCGTTGGTGGCGTTTGCGGTTTGGTATTCACTCAATTTAGCCTGTGCCCAAACCGTCAGCGCAATCAGCCCGATGCTGAGCACGATCAGCGTCTCGACAATCGTGATGGCGCCCTTTTCCGAGTCGCGACCGGCGGGTGAGGTGGGCAGATATCCTGGTTTCATATCTACCCCCGGAACGTCCATGTGACTTCTGCCCCGCCATCACAGAGAGCAGTCACGGTTTCGGGGTCGGTCGGATTGCCGTCTACGTCGTCCGGGCCGTCGCTGCCAAGGACTGTGCCACCGACATCAATTGTCTGTGCCAGGTCAGCCGTGGAGGTAACCAGCTGCGAACAGGAGGATTCGGGGAGGGCGTCAAACGCAACGTCGAAGGTACCGTCATTGTCTCCGGTGATTGTCACAATGCCGCCCCAGGGGTGTCGAATAATGTCATCGCCGCCGACGAAATTGGGCGGAAACCCCGCCAGTTGGCGTGCAAGATCAGTGTCCAGACCGTCAAAGTTATTGCGCACGCCGAATGTGCTGCGGATGCTGGTCACGATCTGCGTCAGCCCGCTCATGGAAGTCGAATGGTTGCGGGCATCCGTGAGCGCCGGTATTCCGGCGAACACGACCGCCAGTACGGTGGCGCCGATGCCGAGCGCAATCAGCGTCTCGGCAACCGTGATGGCGCCCTTTTCCGGATCGCTTTGCGAATCCCTGTGCGGCTTTCTGCGAAGCCATTTGAAAAAAAGCTTTAGATATTTCATGATGAATTCTCCATGGGTCGAAAGATCAGTAAATCGATTGCTGGACGGTGAATGCGACGCGGGCGATTCCTACATATATCCAGACTGCCATAGCGCCAATTACGATCAGCAGCATCGAGGAAAGTGTTTTCGTAGCTGACTCAAGTTTCTCGAGTGCACGGGTGATGTCCTCTTCGGCGATGCGCTCGGCATGTTCGCTGAAATCGCCTGTACGTTCGTAGATGCGCAGATCATCCAGCGTTTCCGCTGAGAACAGTCCTGTGTCGAGGGCGGTTTCGACAGGATCGCCCCTATACAGTCGGGAGCGCATTGTGCGCACATGCGATGCCAGATACTCCGGCAGTCCGGTTTCCAGCTGTGCGAGCGCCCGGACTCTTTGAATTCCGGATTGCATGAGTGCCAGCCAGGCCGATAGAATTTCCGGACCGGTAAACCTGCGATACAGAGCGAACGGCGGATACCAGTCGACCTTGTGCCGGATCGAGCCGCTCCAGCGCGGCGCCGACCAGATCGAAACGGCCAGTAGTGTGATGACTGCGGCGGCGCAGACCAGGCCCCAGTTCGACATGAATTCGGAAAACACCAGCACGCTGCGCGATACCGGCGGCCAGCGCGATGGGTCCACGAGATCGACCATCACCTTCAGTGCGTAGCCGGGCAGCACGGCGATTACCGTTCCGCCTGCAAACAATAGAAGAGTCGGGTATGTCAATCCGGAAACCAGTGTGGAACGAAGCTGCGAGCGCACCGAAGCGATGCGGGCAGCTTGCGCGAAGCCGTCCGCGATATCGCCTTCCTGAGTGACTTCAATGATGATGAGCTCTTCTTTGGGCACCCAGCCGACCGCACCGGCGGAAAATCCGCCGGAACGTATTGCGACCCGCTGGTGTTCGATAAACCCGGCGGTAACGCCACCGATCGTCCTGCTTTCGTGCAGAAACTCCATTGCTTCCGCGATCGGCACGTCGGCGCGACTGAGCGAACCGAGGCGTTGCCACAGACGCTCCCGGGAATTTGAAGAGATCCTGAAACGGGTTCTGCTGACCAAGACACTGAGTTTCTCAAGCATGTCCCGGCTCCTTCACTAATTTCAATTTACCGGACAATTCCTGTACCGGAATCTTTGTCGAGCCGTTCACGGCCTGGCCTCCTGCTGCCGGCAACAGGGGGCCGATACGCCATTCCACGTCAGATGGCGAAACCGTCCCCGATGCCGTCAGGCGAATTCCATGTTCCTCAACCGGCTGGCCGTCAAGATTTTCTATCCAATGACGTTTGGCACTGATATAGTCGCCGCGGCTCAGATGCAGCAGCATGTCGTCGTCCGGGATTGCGATTTCCGCCATCAGCGTGCGTCCGGATACGCCGCTGAAGCCGCACTCTCGGCAACCGCCGGATGCACGGTATGCGGCACCGCCTGCTTCGTAGCCGCGCGATTCGAGTGCGGCCGCCGCACGGTCGGGTATTTCTTTACGGCGGGCTGTTTCGGACGGATCCTCTCGCAGCCACTCGTCAGTTGATATTTTGCAGCTCGGACAGAGCTGCGGCACCAAGGTCTGGTAGATCAGTCCTTTTAGAACATCCGGCATGCACAGCAAGGTTGGATCGACTCCGACTCCGACCAGGCGCCCGACAATACCAAGTGCGGTCGATGCATGAACCGTCGTATACACGCGGTGTCCCGACTGGGCAAATTTGATGGCCAGAACTGCAGACTGCAGGTCGCGTATTTCACCGACCATCAGGGTGTCCGGATCGCACCGCAGCGCACCGCGGATCGCGAACGAAAACTCATCGCCGGCGGCGGTGCCGCGCTTTCGCACCACCGGCACCTGTGTTGCGCCTGGAATTACTCGCTCAGGTGGATCTTCCACGGTGATGATTCGAAGACGCGACTGATGCATCTCGAGTTCTTCGTGCAGTATTCCGACAATGGACGTGCTCTTGCCGCTGCCGACTCCGCCGGCCATGACAACCAGTCCGGCCGGCCGGCTCGCCAGTTCATGAATGGAATTGATCTGGCTGGAATCGTATCCGAGCTCGGATAGACGCAGAGTGTCGCCGCTTCCGGGAAGAATCCTCAAGACCATGTCATAGCCGTCCGGTGAAGCGGGGATGGTTCCCACGCGCACCCGGACTCTACGGCCGTTGGGCAGAACCGTGTCCACCACCGCATCCTGCGGCTCATGCCGATTCCAGGTAACCTCCTGATCGTAGCCCATCACCTCGTAGATGAATCTGCAGGTCTGATCTGCCACCTGATCGCTCCATTCAACGTGCGGCACGATACGGCCGTCAATGCGAAAACTCACCGATGCCGTTCTTCGGCGTCGGACGATATGAATGTCGGATGCGTCCTCGGCCACGGCTCGCGCCAGCAGGCCGCGCACTGCATCGCGCCCCCGTTCGTAGTCGACGTCCGCTGTAGTCGATTTCGCCTGAACTTGTGCATTTGCGTAGATGTTTTCAAGATCGGCCGGCGTCACTTCGACCTGGTCAATGACATGCACATTCTGGCGCTTGAGATTCTCGCGCAGCTGTGCCTTCAATCTTGCCGGATACTGCAGGACCGTGTAGAGGATATATGCAGTCGTGGGCGGATCGTCTTCCGCCACCGCGGCGAAATACGCACGCTCCGCCTCGCTAATCGGCACCAGCGATCCCGTGCCGCCGGTGAGCAGCAGCGAGTAATTTGGAATATTACTCGCCATTTTCTTTCGCAGCGGGCCGAGATCGGCCGGAAAGGCCGACTGAAATTTCGTGTCCGGACACCAACAGATCAACACCTCTGGGATGAACCTTGGTTATTCGCGCCAGGCGAATTGAATCGCCTTCACGCAGACGGTACTCTCGACCTTCAAGACGGGCGTGCGCAGTCATTTCCTGCGGCGTACCAACGACTGCATACACTTCAAGCTGCTGGTCGAACCAGTTCGCGCGTTCGATGGCGAGGTTCATCTCCGTATCACTGTCGCGATCGGCGGAGGGCAGAGCAGCAGGCGGTTCGTCGGCGGTGCCGAGTTCTGTCTGCAACTTATGAATTTTTGCAGTGATCGAGTAGTACTCATGCAGCTGGCTGATGATTTCCTGCTGATTTCTGAGACAATCGATCAGGGCCACCGTACCGACAGCGACATGGCATGGCGGCGGGATTTGGACCGGTTCCGCGGCGTAAATCTGCGCGGAAGCGAGGAAGATCAATAGGGACTCAATAATTTTTCGCATAGTAACCCCCCTCGATGATCGATACGTGCGGGTTCTCCAGGCTGATTGTGACTGTTTTGATCCGAATCGGCAGACTGCGCAGTACCCGGGCGACCTCGATCGCTGCGTGCAGTGTTTCAGCTTCACCGGAGAATGACGAGCGTTTGATCGTGTAATGTTTGCCTGAAGACGTTGCAGGGGACAGCGACCACTTGCCCGGCAGAGTTGCCAGGAGGTCGATCAGTGTCATGCGTTCTTGAAGACTGCCAAGCCGATCTTCCAGAGACGCAGCATCAGACAGCAGAGGTGCCGGAAAGTCAAACTGCTCGACCACCTGACCGGTTTTTTCGTTCAGGCTGTATTGTGCGTCGGCCAGGTGTTCCGCGATCCCAGCCATGCTGCCGTGTTCCCGCCGCCAGGTGGCTGCAACCTGGTTGCCGGACCATTCGTATTGCGTTGCGCGCCAGCCGGCTGCGCGTAGCGGCCGGCCGGAGACTGTGTCCGCGAGGGTCGCCAGCAGCGCCGGAGCATTCTGCGTCAGCTCCTGATGCAGAAGATTTTTCTCATCATTCAGCCGCCTGGCCCGTCGCTGCGCGAGCTCATCCTGCCCCGATTCAAGCGTCGTATCAAGATAGGACAGATACAGGTCGCGGACTCCATAACCGCCGGCAGCGATCAGCAGCACTGTGGCCAGGACAGCCAACGGCTTTTTCAGACTGCGCGTGCGGGTCGGCTGGCAGATGATGTCTGCAGCAGTATCAAAACCGGCAGCCAGGTCGGAGAAATCAAGCGGTTCTGCATCGATCAGGCCGAAACTGCCGGTTTTGTCATACATGAGGATGCCGCTGCCAGCGATATCCGTACGGATTTCGTCGAGCCTGGCGGCGATCAGGTCCTTTTCGCCAACCATGTCGCCGGCTGGGAACACCGCGCCATCTTCTACTGCGCACAGCCAGTATTGATCGGAATCCAGCTTCTCGATCAGAACAGCAGAAAGCTGTGCCTGGGCGAGCCACGCCGCGGCACTCGGCAGACCGATATCGTCTTGGTCAGTGGTGGCTCCGAGCTGCGTTCCGCCAGCCGTTTCCAGTTGAACGAATCCCACGGGCGGTGGTTTCATGCCCGCCAGTTCTCGGGTTTTACGCCCGGCGCCGGCACCCGCGGGAATCGCACCGGGGGCCAGCCATTTAAGCCCCAGAGCCAACTTTCGGTCAACTAGGCTGTATACCGTCATGGCAGAGGGCTCCGGCGGCTGGCGCGCACAATTTCCAGGGGCGGACGGACGATGTGCGGTGTGATCAGCAGCACCAGACTTGATCGACGCGATTCCGCCTGGGACTGCCTCGAAAGGATGCCTTTGGATGAACTGTCGTTTGCGCGCGAAGTATCGAGACCTGCTACGAACAGCGTCTCGCCCGAACGCAGCAGAGCCGGCAACAGCACCGAACGCGATTCCAGATCCGGCAGCTGGATTACAGGATCGTTCGGACCGGCATCCGCAGGGAAGCGACTAATTCCCTTGATCCGCGTCGTGCGTACCGTTATGTTCAGGCTCAGGCGGTCTGTGTCCGGTAGAATACGGGGCAATATGTTCAGTGCAATGCCGTCCTGCAATTTTCCCGGCACCAGGCGAACTGTAGTCAGTCCTTCCTCGTGCACCACATCGCGGCGCTCCAGGTAAGACGTTTCGTCTCCGAAAAACACCGGTATCGGGTGTCCGTTCATGCCTCGCAGCACAGTTGAGGTGAGTTTGGCAACCTGGGACCCCGCAGCCGCTTTGCGCAGTATCAGCGAAATGTTGCTTTGGTCGAGTTCCAATTCAGATGAAGGCGTCAGGCGTAGACCGAACAGGGCCCCGGTATCGTCGCTGCCGAATTCGATCGTTGCAGTACTGGAGCCAAGCGCTTCCTGCAAAATGCCGTCGAAGTTGAAACCGGTGATGGCGTCTGCGGATCGGTCAATCTCGTACAGTTCCACGTTGATCAGCACCTGGGCAGTCAATTCCCGGTTTGTTCCGATTACCCACTCGTCTACCCGGCTCAAGGCCGCCGGCGTATCGACTACATTAAGTTCTCCGGTCTGACGGTTGAGCGTCGAGCGGCCGGCCGGTGACAGCAGTGCGGTGACCGTCGCTTCAAGCTGAGGCCAGAATTCTGCAGTGTCCATCGTGATGACAACCTGGTCGCGCGCCTGCAGATCCGATCCGCCGCCGCCACCAGTCACCTGGCCGGAAAGTCCGACTGTCGCCTGCCACTGTGCGGAAACGACCGGCGCGTATATGGTCCATGACTGGTGATCCGTGTAATAAATCTGCACGCGGCCGGCCCGAACTCTCCATCGGAAACCAAGTTTCGTTGTCAGGTAGTCGAGCGCTCCTGCGGTCGTTCCGTGCCAGGACATGTCGTCGAGTGTGGTTGCGCGGATGTCGTCGGCAACTATGATTGGAATCCCCGTCTGGGCGGCGAGCAGGCGACCAACCTCTTCCAGTGACAGCTGATCCACGATCTGCATATCGATGGTTTCCTGCAGTTCCGGTGGCGGAGGGGTAGGGAGTTCGCGAGATCGGATCGGAGTTCGGATTCCTGGCCACGATAGCGGTGACTCCTGCGTCAGTGCGGATGATTTCTTGAATCGCTGCATCGTTTCGGCGGAGCGGTCGATTGCAGATTCCGCAGAGTGAACGATTTCGTTCGATTCTTTCACGATACTGAACGGTAGACGGCAGGATTGCGTGGCCAGCATGGCCAAAACGGTGACGGACACCAACATGATTCTGGCTCTGGGCATGCTATCGGCCGGACGAGTCCAGCGGTTCAACAACCAATACGGCATTGCCCGCGTAGAAAGTTGCTGTCAGTGGGATCGGGGCCGTGCGGTAATGTTCCAGGACGGTTGTAACTGCGTCTTTCAGTGTACCGTTGTATGCGGCCACCTGGTCGACCGCATAGTCGTGTCGGCTATTCCATTCGAGAGACCAGTCCGCAATGCGTGTCCAGATATCGAAGTTGCCGCGCAGGGTCATCTCCGTATCAAGCGTCCACTCCGCCGACACTTGTGGCAGTGGCACCGAGGGAACTGGTGGTGGAGGGGGTGTTTCCTGAACGGATATAGCAAGGTTTTCAGGAGCTCCGGATTCGAGATCAACTCCATCTTTCAGCGTTAGCCAGATTACTCTCTGAATAGCGTCTTCATGGAGATGCCACGGGGCGCCTGCGAGGGTTTTGATTGCAGAACGCAGGTCAAGCGGTCCGATCTTTCGATGTGCCCTCGGGAGCGGGAGATCCATCGTCCGGCGTGCGGCAGGCGTTTCGATTCGGCGGTAGCCGGAACGGAGCAGGACATAGTCGATCGCGTCTCCAGCCGTTTCGATATGCGGCGGGAATTCAATCTCGATTAGCGCTGCAAGCAGGTCGAGTTGGCTAGCTTCTGCAGTCGCAGACTGCAGTGTGTAACGAGCAAGCCGAATCGGGTCGTCCGCATGTACGTTCGCGGTCGCGATGATCACGGCTGCGAGTGCGCCACCGAGTGCTTTCTCGGTTGCGGTATTCATGGCGAGCAATATGTATGACCGCAGGACGATTTTGAACAGTTTTACCTGCAAGCACCGCCGCAGGAATAACAGGAACGAGCCGGGCATTCGTTTCCGGAATGTAAAAAGGCGACCCACAAATTGGGTCGCCTTCGTTTTTTACGCTTCTTCGCCGAGCAGAAAACATCGCGCTTTCCACGCAAGAGAAGAGGCCTTGAATATCGCCTTCGGATCGTTTTCCAGTCCCCGGATCCAGCTGAGAACATACCCCTCATGGCGCAGGTCTCCTCGGATTCCGAATTCTGCACACAGAAAAGCGGATCCTATTTCTGCGATCAGCTCCTCAAAAGCATAAACTTCGGTAGACGCTTTCTTGACGGTAATGCCGGGACGTGCTAGACGGGATTTGTGGCCCGTCCAGTGCGTCGCTTCATGCAAGAGCGTGCTGTAGTATGCCTCGGAATCATTAAATGCTGTTTTGAGTGGCATTTGGATGACGTCTTCGCGAGGTATATAGATAGCATTAGTCCCTCTCACTTGAATTTTGACATTTCGGCGCTGCAGGCAAGCGTCGGCGGTTTCGTGCGGACTCCACGCCGGTTGTGAATGCGCGAGGGCAGGGCCTTCGATAGTCTCGATTGACAGCCCATCGCATTGCTCGACGTTGAACAGCGAAAACCCTTTGACTAACTTGATAGTGTCGGTCATGGGCCGTCCGTTCTCGTCTAACACTACGGCGCCAGTATTATCTTTGCGTTTCACATCACAATCACGATAAAGAATGGCAACTGTGCCTTTCTGACCGCGACAGACGTGGCCGCCTGCTGTCGATACCTGGTTGTAGGTCAGCCAGCGATCTCTCGTATAGCCGGCTGCCGTTGCTGCTGCCCACAATATTGAGATATTGATTCCGGAATATTTCCGGCCAGTCGCAGCATTGGTTGGTCGGTCAGCATTTGAAACGCTGTCTGACCAAGGTTTGATCCATGGTGGTGCGCCGTTCTTCAGCGCGTCGATGAATCGTTGCGTAACCTCTTTGTAGAGGTCGCGTTTTTCATATTTCCTCTTCATGAGATATCTCCTGCTAAAAAAATAGCCGGAGACTCCCATCCCCTACCGGAGATCGAAATCCCCGGCGGGGTTGGAAAAGATCAGCACGAACCCGAAGGTTCATGCTGATCACCTAAATCACAAAAGTCGTGATTTTTGTTTCGGCGACATCGAATGTTCGATTCGATGAATCGCTGATGAAAAGGGATCTATGGACGAATCCATATATTCCCTACTGGAGAAAAAATAAATCCAGCGTCTTCAAGAGCTTCCAATTTTGCATCGTAATTCTCGTCGTCTATCGACAACGGAATTCTTTTTGCATTGCCGAACCAGCCGGCAAACTCCTGCAGATGTGGGAAGGCAGCGTTGATTTTGCTCCAATCCTTCTTCAATTCCGGACGGACGGCTGTAATTTCGCCCATCTTTTGGACTGTTAATCGCTTTTTCTCTGCCTCCGGATCATTCGGGGCAATCTCCACATCGGAGATGGCTCGGGAATCCGGATCAGACATGTAGGCTTTAAGCAGTTTTTCATACTGGCTTTTATGCCAGTTGACGTCCCAATCTTCCAATGGTGTATTGGAAGCTCGGAAAGTGCGGAATCTTCCGTCTGGAAAGACGGAGATCAACACGTGTGCTGCGGCTCGATCATGTATCTCCTTACTCAGACTGCGCGATTGCACGGTCGCTGTGAATAAGTTCTTGATTTCTCCAGCCTCATCTCCTCCTTCGGGGTTGCCACCGAAGGAGCCTATCGACTCGATCCGCCCGTCTGGACTTATCGAGACTAGAAAATTTGTTGGATACAAAGTTTCTTCTTCTTTCATTGTTTTGCCCTCTCGCAATGTAGGGCAACAGGAAAGCCCCTCCGGGGCGCTGTCACCCCGGATGGGTTGAATTAGAACGGATGCGTCGTTTACACAACGCATCCGCCCAGTGGTCAGGTTACTAGCCTGGCAGACGCCAGACCTTCTCCTTTGGGTCCCACTGAAATCCCGCGGACTTCAGTGATTCTTTCTTGCTGTCAAAATCCGGGTCGGATCTCTCCAACCGGATTTTAGTCGCATCGCCGTACCAGTCAGCTGGCGCTGTCGGTGCCGACGTTTTAGAACCGTTGGCTTCGGTTGGCTTGCGCCAGACCTTTTCCTTGCGGTCCCATTTGTAACCAAGTTCTTTCAACTCGGTTTTTCTGGCTTCGAACTCCGGAGAGTTGCGGTCCAGTTTCACGGTTTCTCCATACGAAGAATCTGCAGCCGCCTGGGCTTCTGCTTGCGCAGTCACCGATGCAGGTTGCGGGTTGCCGTGTTCGGCGATCGGAGTAGAATCTACAACGCGAACGATTCCGTCCGCTCCAATCTCTATTACCATTCTCATTTTCATGATTTCCTCCAATGATCCTCAGAGGCACATGTATCCCCTCGGGGAACGTTTGCGCCCCGGAGGGTTGAGTGTGATCGGGAACAGTGTCCCGACGGTTTGATGCCATCGCTTGCGCGACAGCCGACTGGCGGCCCTGAGGCCGACGCACCGATCTATCCAGCTTGAGGTGCGATTTCTGAATTTGGGATTTTCAGACAGCCGTCAAGCATGTTCAACCGGTTTAGCTGTACGCACGGTTGAATGGAATCGTCAGGACATCCCGGCCAGCATTGCGAATGCAAAGATCTGAAACACTCTTCGAAGTGGAAGCCGCTCAGACTTTCGGGAACCGTTGGCTTCGGTTGGCTTGCGCCAGACCTTTTCCTTGCGGTTCCATTTGTAACCAAGTTCTTTCAACTCGGTTTTTCTGGCTTCGAACTCCGGAGAGTTGCGGTCCAGTTTCACGGTTTCTCCATACGGAGAATCTGCAGCCGCCTGGGTTTCTGCTTGCGCAGTCACCGATGCAGGTTGCGGATTACCGTGTTCGGCGATCGGAGTAGAATCTACAACGCGAACGATTCCGTCCGCCCCAATCTCTATTACGAATCTCATTTTCATGATTTCCTCCAATGATCCTCAGAGGCACATGTATCCCCTCGGGGAACGTTTGCGCCCCGGAGGGTTGAGTGTGATCGGGAACAGTGTCCCGACGGTTTGATGCCATCGCTTGCGCGACAGCCGACTGGCGGCCCTGAGGCCGACGCACCGATCTATCCAGCTTGAGGTGCGAATTTTGAACTTGGGATTTTCAGACAGCCGTTAATCATGTTCAACCGATTTGGCTGTACGCACGGTTGAATGGAATCGATTCAGGACAATCCAGCGATCATCGCGATAGCAAAGATCTGAATCACTTTGTGCAGGAATGTGCAGCAGCCTCTTAATCTGCGTTGATTGGACCGGCGATAGTTTGTAGGAACAAAAAAGGAGGCGCAAGGCCTCCTTTTTCTTTCTCAATCCGAAGCCGGATACTCAGGTACCCAGATGCTCCTTGATCAGTCCGATTTCTCTGACGAGTTCATCGAACCTCATTTGGACATATTCGCGGTGTTCATCGAACTTCGCCTCTTCCGGATTTTCGTGAAAGCCGATGACCGGCTCGATACTTTCGATCGTAATACCAAGCTTCTCCTTGATCAGTCCGATTTCTCTGACGAGTTTATCGAACCTCATTTGGAGATATGCGCGGTGTTCACGGAAAATCAACTCTTCCGGATTTTCGTGAAAGTTGGTCATGGACTCAAAACTTTCGATCGTAATCATCATGATTTCCTCCAATGTTCCTCAGAGGCACATGTCTCCCCTCGGGGAACGTTTGCGCCCCGGAGGGTTGAGAATGATCGGGAACATTGTCCCGACGGTTTAATGCCGTCGCTTGCGCGACAGCCGACTGGCAGCCCTGTGGCCGACGCACCGATCTGTCCAGCTTGAGGTGCGGTTTCTGAATTTGAGATTTTCGGGCAGGAGGCAATCATGTTCAACCGGTTTAGCTGTACCTATGGTTGAATCGAATCGATCGGGGAATCCGCAGGAATACACAAGCGATCGGAAACGCTTTGAAAAAACGAATTTCGCGCTGGCCGCCGATTGCTGCATCGAACAACAATCGGCGGCGTGGCTTTTTGCAAGCCATCCGTGCTGAATGGTTCTGGTGAACCATCCAGCGCAAATGAACGGCAATCCGAATTGACGTTCATTTGCTTCGGGCATTGCATGCCCAGCAGGCTGCCATTGCAGCCTTGGGAACGCTTGTGCGTTCCCGCACTGAAGCCCCGCACCCTATTAAATGGGATGCGATGCTTCAGTATCGCCGGTCGATCCGACAGGCATCGATCGGCGGTGGCGGAACATTCGCACATCGAATATGAACTGTTCCGCGTGTGCGTTTACAGCACATTACGCAACCGATAGGTTTGCGTATCGCGTTTTCGTCAGAAAACGGGGAGCGGAACATCGCATTCAATGCGAATTTCCGCTCGGCGAGGATGCCCTGCCCCTTCATGGGGCGTACATCCTCGCCCCCGCAAACATGGGATTTTGCGGTCATTTGCGCGCATATAGGCGCACACGCTATGTTACATAGTGGACATAGCGTGTGCGCCCGCACCAGGTGCGCGGATTCGGGCGTTCAGGCCCGAAAATCAGGGGAAATGCCGAACACGGCAATTTCCGCTTGACAATAGACAAATTTTGAGAATACAATCCGTCTACATAGTGATTGCGACACCGCCGGACTCAGTCGCAACAGCCGCAAGGCTGCCGGTCAGTGCAACGGTATCACCCGTAGCACACATCAGCGAAAACACACGTATTCGCCTTTTTCTACTCGACGGAATCATCCAGTTCCGTATCCTCAGGCCTCACTAGGCCGTGTTTCATTCGCAGGCTTCACTGCCCGTCATTTCTCAATAATTCCGCATCGGTAGTGCGATTTCAGCATCTGGTCCACCTTTCTTCGGCCATTTCGCTATAGCGCTCACATCTCCCTTCCGGACGGCTTGATAAGCCCATAACATGTCATCGAATCGGTAGATCCAATTCCGATCAGGTAACGATCAGTTCCACCTGGACTTCCATGTAAATGGTCGCTCGCAAAGGAGCAAGTCGAGAATTTACTCGCCGGGATAGACCCGACTGTCTAACGTATGAAACAATCGGTTTCAATCACACAAAACCGAAATCGTGGCGAGAACGCGAGGAGGAATCCATGTCTGAAAAAATCACTCATCCAAGGCGCTGGATAGGTCTCAAACTCGATTCGTTCGAAGACCTCATACTGAATGAATTTGTCCGCGGGTCCAGTCTGAGGACCATTCGAGTTCGGTTAGGCAAGCACAGATGTACAGCCAGCATTTCCACTATTTCCGCATTCATCCAATCCAGACCGGGTGCACGCATCCGCAGAGCTCATGAAGAGAAGAAGAATCAGTTTTCGCGCTGCACATAAACAGGCGAATTACATCGTACGTCTAGGTCTGGCTCTCGGCAAATCGAGACATGACTCGCGCGACGACGGTCGGGTACACTCGCTCGGTACGGCGCGCAGCCACCAGCAGGCACTGACACTACTGTGCCGCTGGATTCAAAAAAATCGTCTCGGTGACCTACGCGGCGCATCCGTCGTGACCATCATGCACTGGCTCGAAGAACGCTCTGCAGAGGTTGGGCAGAAAACCCTTGATCGAGACCGCCAGGCGACGCAGTTTCTGTTACGCCAGACGACCGGTGCAGCTGTCAGACTTCCCCGGATCAAGTCCTCTTTCAAAGGTGGACGAGGACTCGCGAATCAACCCAGAGCGTATACCCGTGAACAGGTCGATCTTATCTGCAGCCGCCTGTCCGATCGCTCCGCGCTTTCCGTACGCCTGGCGTACGCATCAGGACTGCGCGCGCATGAACTCCTGACCCTGGCTCCGCGGAACCAGCGTCCACCAAGCATCCACCGAGAATGGTCTCCGGACCGGTTCGACGGCCGGGAAGGCACCGTCTATACGGTGAAAGGGAAAGGCGGCCTTATACGCGAAGTTCTGATTCCATTTCATCTAGCCAGGGAACTCGAAAGTCGCAGACTCACCCACCCCAAGGTCGTGACAGACCGCGGAATCAGATACACTTCGCAGTACGACATCTCTGCCGGCATGTACTTTTCCCGGATTTTCACTGAAACCAGTAAAAAGGCACTGAGATGGTCAACGGGAGCACATGGATTGCGACACGCTTACGTTCACGACAGATTGATCGAATTGGCCGAACTCGGACATACCCGTGAAATGCGCATGACGCTCGTCAGTCAGGAGCTCGGACATTTCCGTCCAGAAATTGTCAACGAGTACCTGCGATAGCCTCTGTACAGCGGCAACGCTCAATTTCCTCCATTAAAAAGGAGGTGCAAGCACCTCCTTTTTTCGACCTGATCGAAATCAGACTAGATTTCCAACTTCTCTTTTACAAGTGCCATATCGGACTGCATAACCGCCACTTTCGACTGAACATCCGTCAGCTTTACGTAGTTTGCGAAAAACAGCCCTGCAATAAAAAGCATTGCAGCTGCGAATCCTATGATCAACGACGTAGTCATAGATTTATAACCAGTTACTGTCGATGAAATGTCTCTTATCTTTTCACCTATGTCTTTGACCCTGGATTTCATGACCTTTTGCCGGTTTTCCAACCGATTTACTTGCTTAATATCCATGATGTATCTCCTAAAAATTTTCCGAAGAACACCATGCCCACCCGAGGAAACAATGTTCCCCGGAGGGTGTAGTTGTGATCGGAACCAGTGTCCCGACGTTTTCTGCATACCGCTTGCGCGGCAGTCAGCTGGCAGCCCTGAAGCCGACGCACCGATCTTTCCAGCTTATGGTGCGATTTCTGAATTCACTATTGTCCTGGATTGCAGGTGAGGTGTCAAATTGATCACCAATCTTTCTCGAATGTTATCAACCCTAGCGTAGATTCGATGCCGGACTTTGCATACGTGAGTGCGACTTACAGTGGCTTCCAGTCTAGACAATTAAACGGAAGCGGTCGCTTCCCTGGGATTAACAGATCAACTTCTCCGGTTCCGGACGACAAGTTTCTGAAGTGTTCAGTCTGAGTTGCACACTTGGGAATGTCTTCGCGCATGAACAACTTCCTGTTCGGCCAAATTTTACGGACCGCGTTCAATGTGACTTCTTTCGTGAATTCCCTAGCGTCCGTCCGAATCCAAACAACGCCCTGTGGAGTCAATAGTCTGCTTGCGCTGGTTAGAACATCGTTTATCATTTTTTTATACGAATCTTGTCTCACAGTTCGACTGTCCTTTTTCCAATCAGGAAGAGCCGGACCCTCTTTCAGCATCCATAACCTTATCCAGCTGTCTTGCCGATAGTCAGTCACGTTGCAATACGGTGGTGAGGTGAAAAGCAGATTGAATTGCCCACTCGTTTTTGTTGCAAGAATCTCAGAAGAATCTCCAAGTTCGATAAGAGCTTTTTTCCGGCAGTCAACCACTCCATGCCGATATCGCCATTTGACCTTCCTGCTGAGCACCGAAACCGGGTCAATTACGGGCGGCCTCATCTCCCTCGATTTCCACCACCGAACTGCGTAATCCGGGCCCATTGATCGAGAATTCTGTAGTTGATTGCTTAGGCCACTTTCATGATTCGCATGCAGATGGGCAAGAATGAACCCCATCAGTGTCCTGTCTGTTTTGCTTTCTCGCCAATCCAGTACTCTTCGAGCTACATTCAAAAAACCTAACACCTCTCCGCACCATGCCCATTCCTGAAATTCGTTCTGTGCAATCCGGTCTTCTGAACTTACTTCTTTTTGTACCTCTTCCAGCCGGTAGAGCTGCTGTTCGACATTTGGTTCCGGATCCGTCTTAACCTTTGCGAAAACCCAGGCGACAGGATTCAAGTCAATTCCCAGTGATGCCCGGCCCGTTGCCTGCGCAACGAATGGAGCGGTCCCGCGACCGCAAAATGGGTCCATGACACAACCACCTCGCCTAGGCGACATAGCTTCAATAACCGCTCTGGCGAAACCAACCGGAAAAGTCGCGTAATATGGGCCAAGTCCAGCCCATCTCCCGTCGGCATTACCGTATTTATTATGTTGCTTGTTCATCCGTCATCCAAAAAACTCTCCATTGCGTCCCTCCCTCGTTTAAGGGGAATCGAGGCATACACATGAGCACGAACAATTGGCAGAAAACCGTCGTTGTATATGTATGTGGTCAAACGGTCCACAACATCAAGGATGTCACCTAACCGCGGGTAGCATTCAGTCGAATTAGACTCCGAATTACCTGATAAATGACTGAGCATTGTTGTATTCACCTCAACATGACCGCCGATATCGGCATTCCTGGCTTCATCTGCCGCGATGGGATTGTTGATGTTGGGATTCAGGTTAACTTCATCCATCTCTAACAGCGACAGCGAGACGTGATACAACTGGGCGTAAAAATTCAGTGCGAACGGCACTGTGAGCCAATGCCATAGAAAAAAGGAGGTGCAAGCACCTCCTTATTTCGGCCTGATTGAGATCAGACTAGATTTCCAACTTCTTTTTCACAAGAGTCATGTCAGCCTGCAGTGTGGGGATAACCGCCACTTTGGACTGAATGTCCGTCAGCTTTGCATAGTTTGCCAAAAACAGCCCTGCAATGAAAAGCATTGCGGCTGCGAATCCTATGATCAACGACGTAGTCATAGTCTTATAACCAGTTACTGTCGATGAAATGTCTCTCATCTTTTCAACTATGTCTTTGACCCTGGATTTCATGACCTTTTGCCGGTTTTTCAACCGATGAACTTGCTCAATATCCATGATGTATCTCCTAAAAATATTCCGAAGAACACCATGCCCACCCGAGGAAACAATGTTCCCCGGAGGGTGAAGTGTGATCGGGACATTGCCCCGACGTTTTCTGCATGCCGCTTGCGCGGCAGCTAGCTGGCGGCCCTGAAGCCGACGCACCGATCTATCCAGCTTGAGGTGCGATTTCTGAATTCACTATTGTCCTGCATTGCAGGTGAGGTGTCAAATCGCTGTTCAAGTCGGCTGGGTGGATTTCGTCCTTCTCCGGGGAATTGAATCCCCGGAGAGCCCGAAAGAATGTCGGAATTGTTAGCTCATGCACACAACCAGTCAAGCCGCTTGCAGCAGTCCATCAACGTCCGGACATTCCTCTATGCCCACATTCATCGTGGACGTCTCTACCTGCGCCTGCAGAGTAACACCGTTCGAGGTCGTTTGTAGAATCTCAAGGAATCGATTGGCGACATCTAGCTTCAGCGCGTAGTGTTCCCGTTTGGGCGGTGCGCGCCAACGATATTCGCGTTCGCGCCTTTCTGCCATCAGCTTCTGTTGCATCTCGCGTAAGGCGTTTTCGATCGTTTCCTTTTGCAGCTCAATGACGAGCTGGCCAGATTCGTTCCGTGTTTCGGACGGTGTGAATAGCTCCACCGGTGTGTCCAGGAAGTTTTCCTTGGAGGCCGGGGCGGCCATGATTTCTGGCAATGCTAGAAGCGGCACATTATCCGGATTCGGATCGTAATACATGTATACGTATTCGACTCCTGCTTCGGCAAGCGCCTGGTGTACCCTGCTCAGGTTGGCCACAGTGATCTGCCTCAGCTGATGCTCTTCAAGCCGCCTCAGTAGATATTCGTCATACTCATACTCGTTTTCATCGAGTCCGAGATGCTCGTATATCTTCTTCTCAGTCGGCGGCTCGGGGCTCCTGTTGTCCGTTGTCCGGATCTGATTGATTCGGATCGGACATTCGGGGTGGCCCGTTCTGTTGCGCTCAACTGTCCAGCGATTGTGGTCTACGAATACGCAGACAAACGCGATGGAGCCGTCTGCGCATCTGGGGTGATAGCTGGCGACGCAGTGTCGCTGATACCAACCGACTGTTGCTAGGCGGCGGCTGTTGCGTATGATGTATCCTGGATACTTCTTCGGCAATTCGCTCGCAAAGAACTCAACATCATAGTCTACGTTCTCTTCGCTGAACTGACGCAGTGTGACAGCTTTCGCCATCCTGTCATGTTCCTCTCGCCAGCGGCGAGGGCTCCAGTCCAATCGGATTGTTCGCCCGAGTTTCTTCGCCATGGCCACCGTATCGGCGACCGGAACATGTTGCGCTTTCAGTCCCATGGCGCCAGCCGCAAAACCGACAAGCGTGTGGGTGTTACCGGTTATTTCGCCGGCGTCCAGGACAGTTCGAATGTCCTGTTCTTTCATCTGGCCGATCTTGACCAGATGGGTAAGCGGCTGCGCGACCTTCGGGGGAAGCGCCGCGAGCCGCCGTTGAATGTTTTTTTTCATGAGAGTCTCCGAAAAAAAGCCGGAGACTCCCACCCCCACCTGGGGATCGAAATCCCCGGCGGGGTGGAAAATTGACTGGTTCAGCGCCAGCAGTTTCGGTCTTTCGGCCGAAACCAGCGGTCGCTGGGTTCGTCATATTCAAAGCCGTTCTCTATCAAGAAGAACAGCATCTTTCTAAAACTGCCTGTATCGTAACGGTCGAGGTAAACCCCTTCCGATCCAAAGTACTGCAGGTGAACCTCCTCATCTACGAGGGGTTCAGGTTTGGTCCAACAGTCAAAGACTGGGTCATACCAAAATCCGGCATCCTGTAAGGACGCCAGTTTTTCATGATAGCGATCATCGTCTTTTGACAGATTAGCCATAGCGAGTTCCGTGATTTCCATTTCCATTTCCATCTTGTATCTCCTAAAAGAATACGGGAGCACGCACCGCCCATGACGGGAAGCGTGTTCCCGTACGGGTTGTGAATTTCGGGACCGAAGTCCCGATGGGCTGCTAGCAGATATTGGCTGTCGTCAATACCTGATGAGCGTTTTCGAAATTCCGCGCCAGGGCGCCGGATTTTCGGGCTTCGCTGACGAGCCAAGCGAGAGCTTGGCTATCATACAGCCGTGTTTCGCCGGACGGCGATTTAAGTACCGCGTACAGACATCCCTCTTTTATGATGAATCCTGTCATTTCCGGTTTTGATTTGAGAAAAGAGTCCATTGATTACCTCCAAAATAATATCCGGAGCATCAACACTCCCATGTCTGGAGAATCGTTGTTCCCCAGATATTCGGGTTGAAATGGCCGAACCTTAAGATTCGACGAATGACGCCGCTGGTGCGGCGGTTGGCTGGCGGCTCTGAGGCCGACGCACCGATCTATCCAGCTTGAGGTGCGATTTGCGAACTTGGGATTTTCAGACAGCCGAGCGGTGCATTCAACGCTTATTGCTGTACTTGGGATTGATTGGAATATCAATGCGGGATGAGATCCCGCATTGGTAGAATTTTAGGCCGCTGCGAGGAGATCGTTCTCGATTCGGCGGTATTCGCGCAACCGCTGAAGCTCCGCTGCCGCGGTTGATAGCGCATAGTTGATTTGGGCTCTGCGGGTTTCGATCGACACGATTTTCTCCTTGTGTTCGGCGTGGTCTTGCGCCAGAATTGCAGCTGGATCAAAGCACCGCCGCGAGCCTCCCCGCCACAGCCACCGCAGCTGCCGGGCGGATTTCTTGAGCGAGATCTGCGCATTCGGGAATTCCCGGTCGAATTCGATACTGAGTTCCCTGGCAATCAGCGAACACTCTTTTAGATACTCGACGAGATATTCAGTTCTTTTATTCAGTTGGCTGGTTGAAAAATCGTCTGGGATAAACAGGATATCGGACTGAATTGTCATTTAGTTTCCTCGGGTGGGGATGGTGTAGGGGATGGTTCCGCCGCATCGCGCGGCAAATGATGCATGATCGACTCATAGGCGCCGCGCACATATCGCCCGGCGAGCTTCACCCTGGCACGGAATTCCCGTCTGTCGTAGATGCCCAGCATGAAATTCTTGTGGATTTCTATGATTACAGCGTCATACTGACCGAGTAGCTGTGCGCCGCGGTTTGCGGTAGGCGTTCGGAATGCCAGGGCCACTTTCTGAGGCCGGTCTGATCGGTGATCACTTACATCCAGGTGGTTGGCTTCGCCGTCCTTGTCAACCTGACGCTTCATCTGCGTCAGTCTCTCCGCAGCATCGCGCAGCTGGCCATCGATTTTCTCGATCGCGTCCGGATCACGAATCACATCGCACAACCGACCGAACCCGACCAGCCCTATGATTGATGAGCGATTCTTTTTCGCGCGACGACCATGGAACAGATGAGTCGCCTGATGCGTGTGCAGGCGCAGCGTGAGCTCGCTTGTCAGCTTTCCAGGGGTACCGTCAAGCGCCGGCGATGGGCGTTGGCCGGAATTGGTTTTCGCGGGTTCGTCGGTTTTTTCGATCATGGCGGATTTTTATAGGCAACTCAATCCAATTGGTAAACGGTTTTTTATGCAAGCACCGCCGCAGGAATTATTACTCCGCATGCGAGGAATTTTCTTCAGGGTTCCGACCAGCGAATAGCTGCCTCGGCCGCAACCTTGCCTAAGTCCTGCGTATCGTTCGAGACATTGCCAAACATGAGAGAAATTGTCGACTTGATTTGGTTTATCAATACAGATTAAGTGGAATACAGCACTACTTCGCGGCATACGTTAAAATTGGGCTAGTATGTACGAATTCAATCCTGACAACTTTCCCGACAGGAACTCACTTCCTGTATGTGCCCAATGCTTCGGTGATGACGGTATTTGCCGATTTATTGAAACTTTTGGCGATCCCCATGGGTGCTCGTTCTGTGAACGCAGCGATTCCCCGACTGCGCCTATTGATATGGTGTGTGACTACATGCACACATGTTTGCTGGAGTTTTTTTCTTTAGCTGCTAATTGTCTCCCGTACGAAAGCAGGGAAGGCGGGTATCAAGCAGAGCATTGGGATACGTATGATCTCTTGTTCGACAAGTTGCAGCTGGACCTGCCGAGGGATTCGGATGAGCAGTTGAGACAAATGCTACTCCATCGGATAGGCGAGGAGTATTGGTGTAAGTATGACTGGCTTTCCTTGGATCACGATGAAATCCTTGAAGACTCGTGGGAAAAATTCTGCCGAATGATACAGCATGAACGGCGATTCTTTTTTGCCATACTAAAAGAGAATACAGAAGTGGGTGAGAATTTGTTCCGCAATGGTGAAGAATTTGAACCGCTTGAATTGCTAATTGAGATCGTCGACCTAGCTGCCGAATTCAACTTGGTGCAGACATTACTAGCTGGTACTAAATTCTACCGAAGCCGCCGTTGCGAACCAGACGCACCTTTTCAAACAGCCCGCCAACTAGGTCCTCCGCCAGCTAGTGAGGCCTTTCGGGCCAACCGTATGAATCCTCCTGGTATCCCGATGATGTATGGAGCTAAAACTGAAACCACTGCTGTCCTTGAATCGCGGGCCTCTTGCGTTACGGTTGGACAGTTTGAGTTTGAGCGTGAGGTGCGGATATTGGATTTGGCTGATTTACCCGATATACCAAGCATATTTTCGGGTATGGAGCGCCGGAAGCTACTAGGACTTGTTTTTATGCACGCTTTTGCAAAAGATATTGCCCGCCCTGTTGTACAGGACGACCGCATACATATCGAGTACATTCCATCCCAGGTTATAACTGAATATATTCGTGATTCTGAATTCGACTGCCGTGCGGTTGACGGAATTCACTATCCCAGCGAGTTTCAAGCGGGCGGGCCAAACCTAGTCCTATTTGCCACACAAGACGACCTAAGAGAACCTGATGGAACCGCTGTTTCACAGCAGAAAGATCCGCTGGTCGAACCATGGATTCGTTTAGTAGAAACCCGCCTTAGAAATAATCCAGATAGATTTCGGAATTTAGAGACAGTGGAGTTCTGATAACTTTGCCACCGCGTGACAAAATTGATTTCCGAACAAGAACCGAAAGAACAAAAAGACGACGGATTGAACGATGGTGTCAGGGAATGGTTAGCGGACCGCATAAGGAATGGATTTGATGCTGGAATTAAAGGTGGGATATCCGTATTTACAAAAATTGTACAAGAGGCCGCAATGCAATACTGGGGGCTTAAATGAGCTATCAAATTCTTCTTGAGATATAGCCCATTTTTCTTTTAGCGTGTGCAGTTTTGAGGATGTGAGGAGTATTCGGGTGGAGTTTGATGCCGGAGCGGACTGTGTTTATGTTTCTTCACATACCCGGCTGACAATAAAGCACTCCTAGGGATGCTCGGTGAAGTGAATGGATTGCTGGCAGCTAGTGTAGTCCACCGGATAATCCTACATTCCGCAATGCCTTCCTGAAATTCTGAATCTGCTTGATTCCTTCCAAAAATCCATGGCAGCAATTAGTGTGTTTCTCGTAAGCTTGATTCTTTTTTTTGGGGCCAATGATGGCTGGGATTGCGATACACACTATAAAAATTTCTCACACCCCCGATTCCCACTCGGGCGTTTTTACATTTCGGAGCGTCATACAAAGCATCAAGAGCCGATGCTGTGCTATTCCCTAAATTACTTTTCGACAAAAATCCATTTTTTACAGTTGATTCCCTTTCACTGCACTACGAAAATCGCTGGATAGATACCGCCATGCAACACAGTTTCTACTTCGGCGGACTACCGGAAGTACAGTGATATTTCCGCAGGAGCGTTCTCGATATAAAAACGGACATGAACTTGCCAAACAGAGTCGTGCTTACACTCCTGAACAAATTGGCGGCATCTGTAAGAGACAATCAGACCGAACTACGATTTCAAGACAATTTGCTTGTGCTACAGGGGTTCGAGTACATGAATAAACCAATTTTGGCTTACAATTACAATCTGTCTTTATTTATAAGTGTAGTCATACTAATGAGTGAAAAGAGCAAGCAAAATCAGAAACCCGCTCCTCGGCCCCCCGAGCCACGCGAAAAGTCGCGACACGTAGGCGATTCACTTGAGCAGCGGCATCAGCAGGAAGTGAGCAATACTCATCCACCGCCACCACCACCTGAAAAGCCCTCCAAAAAGGAGTAAATTGACGAAACGCTGGAAGTTGAGACTGTAGATGTGTAACGCTAACAAAGAATCTGACACTCTAAAAACTGAAAATGGCTATCAGGATATGCTGTTCGGTGTTCGACGGTCAGTGCGTTACCATATACGTCGCCAGAAATTCTTCCGAAATTTCCATAGAATAGTTCTATTCTTGTCGTTGATTTTAAGCTCGGTAACGGTAGCAGCGCTTGCTGAAGCGGTTGGGGCAAATTGGCCTCTATGGGGTAAGTTATTACCGGCAGCTACAGTCAGTGTGCTGGCGGGGATAGACTTGGTAGTAGGTTCGACAGAGAAGTCTTGGCAGCACTCTGATCTAGCACGCCAATTTATCAAACTGGAGCGTCGACTGGTATCTGGGTCGGCGGATCTGGATGAAGAGCTGATTCGAAACGTAGAGGACAAGCGTCTTAAGATCGAAGCGGCGGAGCCACCGGTGCTCAGAGTACTAGATACGATTTGCCACAACGAATTAATGCGTGCGATGGGCCATAAAAAAGACGAAATGATCAAGGTGAATATATTTCAGCGTTGGTGTGCGCCATTTTTCGATCTGTCCGAAAGTCAGATACATTCTACGCAAAAGTAAAGCAAACGGTGCGCAGGTAAAAGAGGGACCACCACTTCAGGTCAAGATCCCGGCCAGCGAATAGCCGCCTCGGCTGCAACCTTGCCCAGGTCCTGCGAATCGTTCGAGACATTGCAGATTTCCAAATATTCCCGTTTGCCAGGCGGCTTTCTGTCTGTGCATACTCGCTCCAGCAGATCATGGATCAATTCGATTTCTTCGTCTGTGCGCACTGGAATACGGCTGCGGTTGGAGAGGCCGGCGATTCGTCTCAATCCGGCAAAATCATGCGTAGTGATTCCCGTCAGATGTTTCATCATCTCGAATGTCGCACCGCAACGAATCAACCGAAGCGTGGTTTCATATTCCATGCTGCTGTTCTGAAGCCGGCGAAGCCTGATCCGAAGCTGATTGTGATCCACGAACAATCGGATGCTGGCCGGAATGTCGTTGAGCTTCCGCGCGGAGTTGATCCGCATGTGCGCCAGATTATCAATTGACGCCTGGTTGATTCCAGCTGCAGCGAGCGGGATGTAGTCTCCTTCGCGCAGACAACGGCGCAGATAGTCCAATACCCCGATTAGCAGCTCCGTTTTTCTGCAGACGTCTGAAATCGGGATATCTGCATCCTCTTGGCCGTTCGCCAAGGTGACCAGGTCAATGGCCTTGCCCCAATTGATTGTGATCTGTAGGCGAGCGGTTGGCTGGCCCTGAGCCGTCTTGATGAAGTGCGTCGGATCTTCCAACAGTTCATAGTCCGACGATTTGAATTGCGCGGCGGTCAGGGCTTCAATATCGCCCTCCAGCAGGCAGCGGCGCAGATAGCGCACTGCTAACAGGGTCAGTTCCTCGCCGCGGGTGATCATTCTTAGCTGTCTTCCGGCTCCCACAGGTCCAGTTTCGACCAACGGATGTGTGAGTTGATTTCACAGTAGTGCTCAATCGCCTTGAACCAGTGCTTCCGCGCGTAATTATGGCTGTAGCGGAACATTGCGGTGAATGTGTTGTTGATTGCCGGCAGACGGATGCTATGCTTTTCCGCCGCAGCGCGCAGTGTCTTCGGATCGCCGGTATTGTAGAATTCCTGGATGTCACTCTGCTGCGCACTGGCGAGCTGGGACATCAATGCCGGGTCCTTGCGGATCGCCTCCGTCACGCCGCTCAGCTCAATCATTTGCCACCACGCCTGATCCCGCGCGTGCCGCTCTTCGGCGGTGATCTCGAATTCGGGGATCGGCGGAACCCTTAGAACAGCGATCCCGTAGCCAGTACGCAGATTCTCGACGCACTCATCACAATGCATCATTCGTGCAAACAATTCTATTTCGTGGAATAGTTTATTTCGAAGGAGTATTACTTTTCGCTGGGACTTGCGTTTGTCGCTTCCGGGGGTCGAAGCTGGCTGGGGGTCGGGATCAATGACGGGTTGGGAGTGTGTAACCGGCGGCGGTTCGTCCCAATTCTCGTCGTAATCATTGAACACACCGGCCGGCTCTGCTGCGTCGTAGCGCTGGCGCTGCAACTCAGCATAGTGCTGCTCTTCCTGCTGGACAGTGCGAAGCTCCTGAAATACCGGCAGGTCGCCCCCGTTGCGGATGTAGTCGTTCACGCGATGCTCGATATCGATCATTACTGCATCGGTTTTCTTCGAAACCGCATCCGCTACGTAGGTCAGTAGTGCCGGCGATTGGAATGTTCCGTCGAGATTTTTCAGCTCGGCGAGGAAAATTTTGTCGTACTCCTCTTCCGGCTCGCCCGCGGATGTCCAGATCGAGCGTAGCGCCTGGTCGATTTTGTAGATGGTTGAGATCGGCCTACGGCCTAGTCCCTTCTGGAGTTGGGTCTTCAAAATGCCGTCCAGGCGATCAACTGTGTATCCGTACAATTGCAGATTTTGGTAATTGACTCTGACGCCTTTTTCACCCGCCGCGGATTCGAACTCTCTCGCACTCAAATTCGCGCCTTCGTGTTCTTCCAGCATTGTGCGAAGATTGCAGATCATGTGGGATCGCTCATGCCAAGTCAAGTTGCCTCGAAGCTCATTCTCGATGGCGTGGCCGATCAGAAGATCAGACTCGGTCGTCCAAACCCTGTATTCGCATAGAGTTGTCGCGAATTTCTGGTCGCCAGTTTCCACATGAAGTTCGTGGAGGCATCGGAGTCTGGTATTTCCGCCCTGTGCAAGTACGAACCGGTCGCTGCCCGGGCGTTTTGTAACGACGATGCGCTGGATTACACCGCGTTCCCGAATTGATTCCTTGATAGCCCTAAACTCTGGATTTTCGTAAAAGCGTGGATTGCTTTCATACTCGTCAATCTGATCAATCGCGATTGGAAACATCATCGTTTCCGCGACTGATGGGGCAGCAGATTCCGGTGAATTCGTTTGACCAATAATTCTACCGGTCAAATCATTGTTTTGCGATTTCACTTCTGTAACTCCTCCGATATTGCGTTGCAATAAGTGTTCACCGTGGTGAACAGTGTTATGTCAAATTCATGCGAAATATTCTTTTCATATTTACGGATTAATTTCAAAAATCAGGTCATATAAATCTCATAAATAGTCTTTTTTCGGAATTTGCATTTTTTGTGAATTATTGTGCAGCGCAGCACATTTATTTCTCCAAGGATGAGAAGATATCGAGAATTTCAGATCGCAGCGCTTCCATGATCTGCCGAGCACTTGCGGAATTTCGGCGAGATCGTTCATGTGAATGCACCGGCACCTGCAGTGTTGCCGCTTCGCGAAACGCTACTCGGTTCGGCACTGCCGACTGCAGGAGCCTTGCATTTGCATATGCGGCCGCAACAGCGATACTTTCGCTAACGCTTCGGGTATCGTTAGTGTGATCGTATCGATATATAAGCGCGTACAGCGCTCCTGGTGAAATGCCAAATGCACTCAAGGACTGAAGTCCGGAGATCATGGAAACTGTTCCACGCACGAATTCCTGTGCTGCCATGACTTCTGGAGGAATCGGAGATAGGCAGATGTCGGCCGCGAGTGCTGCCGACTCAACGATGACGCCGACGGAACCGCGCGTATCAATCACTACGAAGTCGTAGACTTCAATGCGCTGGAGTCCTCTATGCATGCGTAAACGGCCATCAGCTGCGTACAACAGATGCGTCTCAAGGGAGCCGGTCGGATCATCGGAGATGATGATGTCGAGATTTTCAACACTTGTTCGCGCCGGAACCGGACGTTTGTCCGATGTGAGCAGATCGGTGAGGCCGGTCGAATCTGGTGATTGATCGACGGCGTAATAACTGGAAAGCGATGGCTGAGGATCAGCGTCAATTAGGAGAACACGGTATTCCGTGTCTGCTATAATTGCACCTAAGTTGGCTGTAAGCGTAGTTTTACCAACGCCTCCTTTGGTTGAGCAAACCGTTATTGTTTTCATGTTGATTCCGTTTGCCCGCCTAGGGAGCCAACCGCACCTGAGCGGTGCTACGCTCGGGTGCCGTATAGCTCAGTACGGCGGGGTATTTGTACTTACGAGTTCACCCTCCATACTGTAATGGACGGTGGGTCAAGTGGGAATCGAACCTGCGACTTACTGATTAAGCCTCAGTTGGTTTTAAAATATTTCAAGTCTTCTTAAGTTATTGATTTTAAAAGAATTAATTATTTTTCTTCGAGATTGTTCAGATAGCATATTTATTGGGTCACAGAGCGCGAAAAAAATTTACTTTTCACCCAATTTTACGCAATCGAACTCACTAAATCAAGGATTGATTCTAGTCCCTTTTGCTTCGGTTTGAATCTGAATATAACCTCATTTAGTGCGAAATTACTTACTGTAAAATTTGTGCTGAATCCATCATTTGTTTTGCCATAATTCTCACTTTATGCACCGTGTAGCCAGCCATGCGTGCACTGATTTTTCGAGCACTATGCTATTATTAATTTCCACAAATTGCCTTTATGAATTCTGTTCAATAATCCACTCTGATAAATTTGTTTAAGTTATGAGACTTGTTCTTCTCAGACACGCGGTCGCTGAAGATCGCTATGTATTTCACATGAACAGCAATGGTGCTCCGGACTCTCAACGACCGCTTACGAATGACGGAATTGAAAAAATGAAATTGTCCGGTGCGGGTCTTTACAAAGCCCTGGACTGTGACGTCCAACGAGTGGTTACGAGCCCCTATACGCGTGCACTGCAAACTGCCGAACTATTTCTGGAAGCCATACCTGAAGACAAGCACCCCGAACTTGAAATTTCCCACCTCCTTACACCAGGATGCAGTTTTCATACCATTCAGGACTGGCTGCATGGAGAATCAGGGACAGTCGTGCTTGTAGGACACGAACCGGATATGAGTTGGCTGATGCAGCAATTTACCCACGGACAG
This sequence comes from Arenicellales bacterium, assembly GCA_965219265.1. GTDB lineage: Bacteria > Pseudomonadota > Gammaproteobacteria > Arenicellales > JAJDZL01 > JAJDZL01. The sequence continues at coordinate 433,082 of OZ244730.1, read as the reverse complement.
ACTCAGGTTGTAAAATTTGGAAAAGCCGGAGCGTGCATGATTTACTTTGAAGGGCATCTCGGAGATTCGTTCGGAATTTTACATTGGTTCATGAATCCAAAGGCTCTGCGCCAACTGGCCACTGCGTGACGGAAATTTCTACCTCGAGAGATCAAAACAACGACTCTGAATTTGTCGCCGCGGTCGATCTCGGATCTAACAGTTTTCATCTCGTCATTGCGAGACTCGATAGCGGAAGGTTAGTAGTAGTCGATCGAATTCGAGAAATTGTTCGACTAGGCGGTGGGCTGGACGCAAAATCTAATCTCACACCACAAACCCAAAAACGTGCGTTGGAGTGCCTGCACCGATTCGGACAAAGGCTACGCGATGTACCTGCCACTAATATACGAGCAGTCGGAACAAATACATTCCGTAAGGCTCACAACATTGATCAATTCCTACCTCAAGCCGAAAGTGCGCTTGGGCACGCCATTGAGGTGATCACAGGACGTGAAGAAGCAAGATTGATCTATGAATCTGTCTGTTATGGATTGTCGGAGAACTCGGAAAAACAACTTGTTGTAGACATTGGTGGCGGAAGTACTGAAGTTATCGTGGGAACCGGCCACGCTCCCCACCTTGTCGAAAGCCTCTATATCGGATGCGTCAGCTTGACTAAATCTCGTTTTCCAAACGGCCGGATCAGCCGCGAAAGAATGCTTCAAGCGGAACAAGATGCACAATTAGAGGTACGTGCGATTCATCGTAAATATCGTGAACATGGGTGGAACAAAGTCTTGGGATGCTCCGGTACTATTCGTGCAGTAGGAGGCGTATTGCAGCAACTCAATTGGTGTAACGGAACCATTGAGCGCCAAGCACTGAACCGACTGAGAGATAAAATTCTCATGTATAAACACACATCCGAACTATTTGATATTGGATTTGATTCAACTCGATGTGAGGTTTTGCCTGGCGGCTTTGCCATTGTGTGTGCGCTCTTCGACCTCCTTGAAATTGACTCTATGGAAGTCTCGGAACTCGCACTTCGCGAAGGCGTAATGTACGATCTGCTTGGACGGCTACGTAACAATGATGCTCGACAGCATACCGTGCAATCTCTAATAAATCACTGGTCGATAGACGTAGATCACGCAAATCGGGTTCAAGACTTAGCACTCAATTTATATGATCAGACAAACAGTGCCTGGTTTGCAAATCTACCCGAAACAAGAAATTTGCTCAAATGGGCAGCGATGCTTCATGAAATTGGTTTGTCAATCGCCCATGCGAAATATCATGAGCATGGAGCCTATCTTCTTCAATTTTCGGATATGGCAGGATTCTCCCGTTCCGAACAGACAGCCCTAGCTACTCTGGTGCGTTCGCATCGTAGAAAATTTCCTGAAAATTATCTGGGTGCTACGACACATTTACCCAAACAGATTTTGAAAAGACTGTGTGTACTTCTAAGGATCGCAGTTCTTCTGCATCGTCCTAGAACCGACCGTGTCGATTTAGAAGTTGAATGCAAAGTGAATAAGAAGAATATCGAAATAACTTTTCCGTCCGGCTGGTTAAATCAGCATCCACTAACACGCGCAGATCTGGTACAGGAGAAGCAGTACCTGCAATATGTAGGGATCAATCTCCGCGTACGAACGTAAACTGCGCTAGCAATTGAAGGCAAATCCGGTTCGGTGTTCTAGAGTAAAAACAAAGAAACAGATTTTCCACTGAATAGTGCCCGCTAAAATTTTACCCCGACCCTGTGTTCAACACCAAACCAAGCCTAAAAGAACATTAGATCGAATTCGTATAATAATAATCTCTGGTAGGATCAAGTTCAGGAGGTAAAAGGTTATGACTACACTCAGAACTCCAGATGAAACTCGCACAGTTACAGTCGACGGATACCAGATTGTTACTTACAGTTACGGCTCTGGCGACGATATTCTGTTTCTTCTCAACGGTGGCCCAGGTCTTCCCTGCGACTACTTGCGAGACCCCCATATTCCATTGGTTGACGAAGGTTACCGCGTAGTCGCATTCGATCAATTGGGTTGTGGCAATTCCGACCGACCGGATGATACTTCCCTATGGGATATCAATCGCTATGTCGAAGAAGTCGAAACAGTTCGTAAAGCACTCGGGCTTAAGCGAGTTCATCTACTAGGACAGTCTTGGGGAGGGTGGCTAAGTATTGAGTATGCTCTGACTTACGCGCAAGAAATTCGCACACTAATTCTTGCAAATACCTGCGGCGACCTGCCGCATTTGACCATGGAACTCAATCGAATGAGAAATGCACTCGGTAGTGAAACTGAAGCAATGATGCTTCATCACGAAGCAATGGGTACGATTGATCATCCTGAATACCAAGCAGCTGTCACAATCCTAAACTATAGACATGTTTGCCGCTTGAAAGAGTGGCCGTCTTCCTTGCTCGCTTCGGTGAATGACTGGAATATGGGGCCTTATGGCACCATGCAAGGACCGAACGAATTTCTGTACATTGGAAACCTGAAGGATTGGAATCGAATTCCGGACATGCATCAACTGACCATGCCTACCTTGATAGTAACCGGCACTCATGATGAAATCGGCCCGGCTTGTGCACTTCGAATGGACAACGTGTTGCCAAATTCCGAAGTTGTAGTTTTGCCCAATAGTTCGCACGTGCCATTTTATGAAGAACCGGAAGACTATTTTGCTGCTCTCAAGAAATTTCTCACAAGTCACTGAGCAAGTGCTAGCCATCATCAGTTTCCCAATCCAGAAATGATGAAAGCCGCTGTTTGTTACCGGTTCGGTCAACCGTTGGTTATCGATGAAATTGCCATTGACGAGCCCCGGCTTAACGAAGTCAAAGTCCAGATTTCTGCCTGTGCGATTTGCCATAGCGACATTCTGTATATGGATGGAGTTTGGGGCGGTAGATTGCCCACAATCTTTGGGCATGAAGCATCCGGCATAATCACGTCTTGCGGACCAGGAGTCGAGCATGTAAAAAATGGTGATAAAGTCATAGTGTCACTTTTGCGCTCTTGTGGAGAGTGCTTTTTCTGCAGCCAGCAACAATCAAATCTGTGCGAACATGTTTTTGCAACTGACGAGCCAAGGCGCCTGCAGACCGTCCATGGAATGGCAGTACATCGAGGTCTCGGTACTGGATGTTTTGCAGAATTTGCTCTCGTCCATCAGTCGCAGGTTGTAAAAATTCCAGACAAGTTGAATGTATCCAGCGCATCACTGCTTGCATGTGGCGTCATAACAGGTTTTGGGTCAATCGTGAATACAGCTTCGGTTAAACCTGGTAGCCATGTAGTCATCATCGGCGCCGGCGGCGTTGGAATCAATTGTATCCAAGCCGCAAGCATCAGCTCAGCTGCTACGATTACCGCCATTGACTCGAACCCAGATCGATTGGATATCGCCATGCGATTCGGGGCTACGCATGCTGCCAACCCCGATCAGATTGATCCTGCTGAATTTATAAAAGAATTGACTATGAACCGTGGAGCTGATTTTGTGTTCATAGCTACCGGTCATCCGGACGCAGCCGATGGCGTATTTCGATTGATTCGTCGGGGCGGAACTCTCGTTCTTGTCGGAATGCCGCCGACTGGCACCCATCTGATGCTAGAATCGGTTGATTTTATTGATGCAAATCAATCAATTCTAGGATGCAAGATGGGCAGTGCGGACCTACAATCAGATATTCCGAAATTGGTTGATTTGTATCAGTCAGGAAGATTGGAACTGGATCAACTCGTGTCAGGAAAATACTCTCTGGAAAACATTAACGACGCCATTGAAGCGACCCGAAATGGGGTTGGACTACGAAATATAGTCATTTTCAACTAATTTCCAGAAACAACCCTACCGGATTCTTCTCGTACAACCTCAGCAAGCTGATTTGCAATCTGATTGATAGTATTTCGATCAATTCCTTCGACTAGAATTCGAATAACAGGTTCAGTGCCAGAGGCACGTAGAAGAATACGTCCGTTACCGTTCAACTCTGCTTGCGCTTTGTCAACTGCTCTACTGGTTTCCGGCCACTGATCAAGGTTAAGTTTGCTAATGGGTGCATTGCGATCTTCCATATAAACATTTTGACTCACTTGTGGAACCAGTTTCACACCTTGTGCAAGTTCGTGTAACGATTTGTCGGTACTGATCATTTCAGCAAGCACTTCTAAAGCAGCGATGAGACCGTCTCCCGGCAACCCCGCTTCGCCATTCAAAATATGCCCGCATTCTTCACCTCCTAAGCTCCAACTGCGTTCTTCCAGACGCTTTGAAATATATCGATCGCCAACTTCGACGCGCTCAAATGGAATGCTGTTTTCCGATAGTGCATCTGCCAATCCCATATTGCTGAGTTGGGTACCGACAACGCCCCCGTTTAATATCCCCGTTCGCTTTCTTGCCATCGCTATGACATAAAGAATCTGATCTCCGTTGACAAGATTTCCCTCTGCATCGACCATCACCACCCTGTCACCATCTCCATCCAATGCTATCCCAACATCTGCCTGGTATTTCAGCGTACAACTTTTGATAAATTCGGCATTTGTAGAGCCGCAATCAAGATTGATATTAAATCCATTGGGTTTGTCAGCTACAGCTACAACCTCTGCACCTAGCTGAGACAATACACTCGGAGCAATTCGATAACTTGCGCCATTTGCACAGTCAACCACGATTCGCAAACCATTCAATGGCTGAGTAGCACAAGCACACAAATGCCCGACATACAATTCCACCGGATTGTCGATTCTGCGGGCTTTTCCTAGCAGTTCGGATGAGACTACACGAATCGATTGATTCATCATTTCCTCAATTCCTCTTTCGATTGCAGCTGGCAACTTTCCGCCATCTGAACTTAGAACTTTTAGGCCGTTATCTTGAACTGGATTGTGAGATGCGCTGATGACGATTCCAGCCATGGCGCCTGTAGACCTGCAAAAGTAGGATACAGCAGGAGTAGGTACTGGTCCCAGCAATGCAATATTGACACCTGAAGAAAGCAAGCCGCTGGTAAGCGCAGACTCCATTACATATCCTGAAACCCGCGTATCTTTACCTATAATGACCTCGCCTAGTTCAGCCATTTGCTCGCGAAAAACAGTACCTATAGCCCAGCCAAGTTTTAGTACTGTCTGCGGAGTGATTGGTTCGTAACCGAACTTGCCGCGCACACCATCTGTGCCGAAAAGTTTCATGCTACAAGCAGACTACGAAAAGTATTTCGATGGCACTTCAAGTATGGGAACCGACGAATTTCATCAGATTCCGCCATTCGTCGAAAATTGGGCCCGAATCAAGCCTCGCCACTGGCAGGACGGTCCATACGCGGCTTGACGACTGTCTTTCTTCTCTTTCCACCGGAATTCTTCGGTTCATCTGTTGATGTAGATGATTCATTGGAATCTGAAGACGAGGGGCGAATCTCGCGTCCTTCCATGATGTCGTCAATTTGATCTGACTCCAAAGTTTCCCACTCAATGAGAGCTTTCGCCATCACTTCAATCTTATCCTTGTTGTCTTCAATGGTCTTTCTCGCTCTAGTGTACTGCTCTTCTATTATCCGAGTTACTTCTTGATCAACTTGTTCCGCGACTGCGTCACTCAAGTTCTGGTGCGTAGTCACATCACGTCCAAGAAACACTTCTGATTGGTTTTCACCGTACACCCGAGTTCCCATGGAATCGCTCATTCCCCAACGGGAAACCATTTTCTGTGCCAAGTCTGTCGCTTGCTCAAAATCATTGGAAGCTCCAGTTGTCATCTGATTCATAAAAATTTCCTCAGCGATTCTACCGCCCATCAAAACCGCAATTCTAGCGAGTAGATATTCGCGGTTATGACTATAGCGATCCTCTTCAGGCAATTGCATGGTTATACCTAAAGCTCTTCCGCGCGGGATGATCGTCACTTTGTGTACCGGATCGGTATGGTCAAGCACCTTGGCCACGACCGTATGTCCTGATTCATGATACGCGGTATTCCAACGCTCTTCTTCCGGCATCACAATAGACCTTCGTTCAACTCCCATCAAAACCTTGTCCTTGGCCATCTCAAACTGTTCCATTGTCACAGTCTTGCGGCTGGCACGCGCGGCAAACAACGCTGCTTCATTCACCAGATTGGCAAGATCAGCACCTGAAAATCCGGGTGTACCTCGTGCAATGATGTTGGCATCTACATCTTCGTCTATGTGAACTTTCTTCATGTGAACTTTCAAAATCTGCTCACGACCGCGAATATCCGGCAAGGGCACATGCACTTGCCTGTCAAACCTTCCAGGACGAAGAAGTGCGGGATCAAGAACGTCTGGGCGGTTGGTCGCAGCGATAACGATCACACCGTCATTCCCCTCAAATCCATCCATCTCGACCAACAACTGATTCAATGTCTGTTCTCGTTCATCGTGACCTCCGCCAAGTCCGGCTCCACGTTGACGACCGACTGCATCAATTTCGTCAATGAAAATGATGCAAGGCGCATTTTTCTTACCTTGCTCAAACATATCGCGCACACGAGATGCACCAACACCGACAAACATCTCGACGAAATCCGACCCCGAAATCGAGAAAAACGGCACTTTGGCTTCGCCCGCTATCGCCTTGGCCAGTAATGTTTTACCGGTTCCCGGATTGCCTGTCATGAGCACGCCGCGCGGAATCCGTCCGCCCAGATTAGTGAATTTCGCCGGTGCACTCAAGAATTCGACAAGCTCGCCAACTTCTTCTTTGGCTTCCTCTACTCCCGCTACATCCTCGAAAGTAACTCGATTCTTGTCTTCCGTGAGCAAGCGCGCCCGACTCTTGCCGAAGCTCAGCGCACCTCGACCTCCACCGCCTTGCATCTGGCGCATGAAGAAAATCCAGACACCGATCAGCAGCAACAATGGGAACCAACTAATGAACAATTGCATAAGCAGTGACGGGGTTTCTTCTTTCTGTACTACTATGGTTACACCCGCGTTAACCAAGTCATCGACAAGTTTGGGATCATCTGGAGAATAAGTCAGGAAAGGCTCTCCACTGGTGAAACTTCCCATGATCGTTCTGCCGTCTATAACAACTCTGTCTACTCGGCCTTGCTTGACGTCCGCAAGAAATGTGGAGTATTCAAGTTCTTTTCGGGTTTCGCTCTCGGTCGGAGCGAAATTCTTGAATATCGCCATTAGCACCATCGCAATGACGACCCATAAAATGAGATTTTTCGTTAAATTGCCCAAAGTGGTTCTCTTGCTTTCGCTTTCGCTTTCGTTGGAACGGTAAATAATACTAAATTGTTCATTCTGTTTTCCAGACTGACGCAGTTAGATTAAACAAATTGTGGGGACAAAAGAGTAATTTTACAAGTCCAAGATTCAAGTTATTGTTTGTGTAGCTTCCATTTTAGCAAATTTACGGCCAAACGATGAATATTGCACATCGTCATATTTGCTGTCAATTCCAGCTCTCCGCGTTCTCATTGGCACACATCCAGCGTACCATCGGCCAAAGTGACATTGAGGAAAGGTTTGGGGATAGAAATATCAGAACATCCTACATCAAAACGTCGAGTGGTAAGGGGATTTCTGAAGAAGTTGCCTCCCGACATCCTCACCAACCCAACGGGTGTCAATTCAGCTCCTGGAAAGAACAACCCGATCGTGCCTTCAAGCTGCTCGGTAAGGCGGGGATCCTGATCGGAATTGCAATAGCAAAAAGCGCAACATTTATCATAATGATCGGTCTGCCAATAGTGCAGGTGATCGTGCTTGTATGCGTTTACATTGCATTGCCAATCGCCGTGCCGTTCGCAACGCTACGACTCGGCCTGCTGGTATTCTTCATTTCCGCTCTGTTCAGCCTGAAATTTCTGACAGCTCTGTGGGCTCTGTCGAAGTTCAATGCTGCGCGAATGATCGATTACATGTATGGCAAAACCGGTATTCTGATTCAACGGGGCATTAACGATTTGGTTCTGACGATCATTACTTCTCTGTCGTATGTCGGTTTGCCGGTCGTGTGGCTGTGGCTGATGTCGTCTTTCACGTGCAAGGGTGTCGAGGGCGTAAAGTTGCTGTTCGCAATCGCCCTTGACGGTGCGCACAAGTCCCTCGAATTGTGTGTTACCGCTGATATCAAATTACGCCCGAGGCTGACCATGTTCGCGGCATTTTCAGTGTCCCTGTGCTAGGCTGTCGGTCAGTCAGCCGCCGATCTTGTAGTCACCGTCACAACCGCCGAAGGCGAAACAACAAACATGACCACGAAATCTCCTATAGAATTTGTTAGAACAAAAGGAAGTCTAGTCACTGGACTTTACAGAGAAAAAATAGAGAGAATACAAGAGGTAGTGTTTGATCTTCAACTTGCGATCATCGGATTCCAAGCACAGGCATTGAATTTAGAATAGTTAGATCAGTCTATCCTGTTTTGAAATTTAATCGTTGCCTTTGGTGCATCCGGCTGTAATCTACAAGAACTTTGGCTGGGATGGTCCGGCGGCCTTTTTCAAATACACCGCTGGCCTCAGCGACAACGTATTGGATGATCAAACGCTATCGCGAAGTGATAGTGCCGTCAGCAACTGGTTTGCAGCAGAAGAGAGTGCGCATTGCAAAATGACCACAGTAAAGTAAATCCACGAGACCAGAGAGGTGTTGCCTATGCCAGCTGAATCGAGTCCCGAAATCCGAAACAAGTTCCTGGAGGGTATGAGCCACGCCGCCTGTACAGTGAACATCATCACCACGGACGGCGTTGCTGGACGCGCAGGGGTGACAGTGTCAGCAATGTCCTCGGTTTCTGCCGACACGCCAAAGCCGACTCTGCTGGTCTGTGTGCATCAGCTGAGTCCAGTAGCACAGAAGATAATCGACAATGGTGTGTTCTGCGTAAACGTTCTGAAGGATGATCAGGCCTACGTTTCGGATACCTTTGCAGGACACTTCAAGGGCGTAGTTGACGACAAGTTTGAATGTGCCGAATGGACCGTGATGCCATCAGGCGCACCTCGGGTGATTGATCCTCTGGTCGGCTTCGACTGTGAGTTGAATTCATCGAATCTTGTTGGCACGCATCATGTTTTCTTTGGTGAAGTAACCGACATTTTCGTAGCGGAACAGGGTTCCCCCCTGATTTATGCCAATCGTGCTTACGGCGTCACCTCTAGGATTGAGCGCGCACCTTCAATCGCAGCAGGCAAGAAAAGCGCCAAAAATACGCTGTCGATCGGTTGCTTTCACACATTTGGGCCTTATTTTCTGCCGGAAATGATCCAACGCATGATTGCCAATGATCCGATGCAGACAATCAATCTTGTGGAAGGTGATCAGCGCAGGGTTCTAGAAAGCCTACAAGCCGGTGAATCCGAACTGGCGCTGCTTTATGATCTTCATCTTCCTGATGATTTGGCTGTCGTTCCTCTTACCCAGATGACCCCTTACGTTTTATTGGCTGAAGGTCATCCTCTTGCTGACAAACCTGCATTGACTCCGGCAGAACTAGCCGAATTTCCGATGGTTCTTTTGGATGCCCCGCCCAGCCGGGACTACTTTACCGAAATCCTGGAAAATGCAGGTGTCACACCGCGAATTGCGCATCGTTCTTCCAATTTCGAAATGGTACGCGGTATGGTTGGGCATGGTCTGGGCTATACTTTGCTAGCCACGAAACCGGCTTCGCCAATGACATATGACGGGCGTGCGCTTGTCAGCCGCCGACTTAAAGCCAAGGTCGAACCAAGCCGGGTTGTCCTGGTGTGGCGCAAAAGCACGGAGCTATCCAAACCAGCCGAACATTTCCTGTTGTTCTGCCACGAATTCTTCGGCTTTCAAGATTAGTCGAACGGAGTACCAGATGGCCTATACCCGCATTGCGTATGGCGCTGGATGCGCTAATTTATATACTGTAAATTTCCGGTGGAGAATTCAAAAGCGGTTTTAATTCTGATACAGATTATCCGAAGTACGACACGGATTTTTCCAGCAGCCAAATCGATGCTATTCCATCGCAACCTCTCAATTTCGGAATTACGGGCGCCAGTCAGAATCAATACTCGAATTGCGGCGATTCCATAGATCGAAAAAGTCCGTTCATTCTCAAGCGCGGTAAGAACCTAATCAATGCGCACATATTCGGAGTGATCAAGAAACCTCTCCCGCACAGGTTCGTCGAAATGTTTGATTTTTTGCGAATGGATTGGTACCCTCCGGCACTTCCTCAAGCAATCCTGCATATCTGAAAAGCCCGCTCCCCACCGAGAGCATTCGATTTGCGAGCGTACGCCTGTCTCCAAGCGAGAGGTGCAGACGAACTAGTCGACCCTGAAAAATCCATTTATCCCGTGGTTGGAAGCAATTGAGTCGCAAACGAATTTGTTGATCGACGCTGTAACCATCATGCACCGGAATTGATTTGTGTGATGAGACGATTTGCCCCCTCCCAACAGCGTATCGGCGCCCAAAACCGTCCCCAAAAATCGAGACAAAAAAACCTCAGGCGCTTCAATATCAAGCGTAAATTATGTCCTGCACAGCACAGCAGCACGTTCATCTGATCACCGAGTGTGCCTTTGAGATAATTGCGACCCAGCAATCCATCGCTCTTCAGGTGACCAATAATCGGTTCAATCGCCTGTCGACGTTTCAGGCTTCGCTTTAAGCGTTGCGTGGTGATGCCTCGCTTCTGACCGGAAATATACACTTCGCTTAGACTCTCGCCATGCCCCCGGTAACCCCGATCCACAAAAACCTCATCTATCCGCTGCCCGCTCATCCGACGTACCTGCTCCAGTGCTCCAGTCAACGTATGTCCATCATAAGGGTTACCTGATAAAGCCATCGCGCCGACCACGAAGTTACTCTTGTTGGTCGCCGCGATACTCACCTTCACTCCAAACTCATAATGCTTATGAGCTTTGCCCTTTGCAAGGCATTCCACTTCCGGAGCATGCAGGCTGTAGAGTTTGTTCCTGTCGTGTCGTTGCTGCTTCAACAAACGATGCGCTAACGACAGTTCCTCAGCAAACTGCCCTTGTCGTGTGGGGTCTGACGCAGTCTTGCGTTCGATATCGCGAACCACACGTCCCAAATAGGTTCGCAGTGTTTTGACTTCGCGACGCATTCGACGATATTGCCGGGCATGGGCATATCTGTTCGCTTTGAGTAACGCTTTCGGCCCTTTTCGAGCATAACTCTGGCGAAGCACCACGGCATGTTTTCGGCATAAACGAACCAACCGCTCACGCGAGCGGTTTAATAACCTGCTGTCCGTTGGATAACTCACCGCCTTCTCCTGTACCGTGGTATCCACCGTCACTCTTTTAAGATCCGAGGGTTTCACCACTTTACTTGTCACGCCAACAGTCACCGTGAGCTGCAGAATCAACTCACAGCCACTTTCGCCTATGCGCTTTCGATATCGGGTCATACTGCTCGGGTCAATCGGAAGTTTATGCTGGAAATGGACCTCGCCGCAAAACTTCTGCCAGTAAGGATTCTCCACCCATCTGTCGACCACTTCCTCGTCAGACATGCCGTACATATGCTTCAGCATTTGCAGACCCACCATCAGGCGAGTGGGTTTGCCGGGGCACCCCTTATTCGGGCAATACAGGGATCCGAAGCTTTCATCGAACACCGACCAGTCGATCATCTCGGCCAGGCGGTAGAGTTCGTGATTGCGGTTGATGATGTTGTCCAGTTGCACTCGGAACAGGTCGAACTGGGTTTGATTCGAAGGTTTTTCAGGGACCATTTTTCACTCCGAAATTGCAAGGAATTAACTACAAATTATAACATTACTTGCAATATCAGAACAGTGATTATGAAATATTATATTAATATAAACAGCATGTTATGTACTATTTATTGATTATTCAGGAACGACGAACTACATGAGTTCGTCGGATATCGGTAAGCTCACGCTTGCAGAATCTTGGTACCAGAATGCGTCACAGAATATCGGAACACTGTTCAACTGTCCGTGGTTTCAGGTGCGCTTGGATGTGAAGTTTATAGGTTTGTGTAAAATCATTGAATTTCATGGAGCGCTCCCGCATGAAAATCAGGGATTTTGTATTATATCCGCTCTCCTTGCTAGTATTCGGCGGCGAAGCCGCATTGTCAAAAGGCGTTATGCGAATTTTTTGAATATGCGGTCTGCGATAACCTACTTTTCGGCGCCGATCGTCTGAGCGTAGATCGTTGTGGTTACGAGAGAGGAATTCCCGAGCCTTCGCTACACCACGTTCAATGGTGCTCCGGAATGAACTGCTGCGACTCCGAAGCCATGACGCAATCCTTTTAGGTTAGTTTGCGCAGGTTGTTTCCTTTACAGATTTACGCAATGTCCGTAGGCGCAGCCGATAAACTCCGCCCCATTGTTCGCAAAGGACAGCCGTGGATACCGGCTGAGCCTGCTGGACGCGTCCTGCAGTGTCCGAAAACGACGGGGCTAGGATTCCTTCACAACTGACATGCTTCATGATGGCAACAAACCCAAATGGTCTCTTTTGACGCACGACTCGAACTTCAACTGTTATATCAGCAAGAGTGTGAGCGGTTGGAAAACTGAAGCGGTTAAGTGGATCTCATGAACGTAACGCTTTGCAGGTGGTAAAAACTGCTGACGGACCGTCATGGCGGGCAAGAACTTGCCGCTAATGGGCAGCTGCTCGGACACTGGCGGCACCGGACCACGGCGAATTCACGCCCGCTCTCATGCCCTCACGGGTGGCCAGGTCCTGGAAAAATCATTCCAGAGCACGAGAGCCAGCGGCTCGAAGCGATTTTAAACCAAATCCCGGAGTTCCCTTTCGGCTAGCTCGCGGCGGATGCTCCGGACCTCGTTGGCAGAATCGGCTAAACCAGTTCGGTTGCGATTTGGTTAGTCGAACGCTTGCATGTATGGGTTTTCCATACTGCGATCAACGATTTTTATAAATCCATGCGCTGTGGCAACATGACAAACATTGCATGTATTCAGCATCGTTTGATAGGCTTCCATCGCAACTTCAGTACTGCCGGCATCCAATCCTCCGCCGACACTTTCGACGGGTACCGCCATCATTTTTGAGAGAGCCCCAACAGGATGCCCGTCGTAGCTTTCTATTTCACCAACTCCTTCCAGAGTTTCCTCAATTTCATGCATATAGAAATCGGCAAGTTCCAAGTTGCCTCCACGTATGGCAAGCCCAGCTTTGTGCGAAAAGTATTGCAGAGCGGTCATGTAGTCCACTAACCCCTCCTCGGCTGATTGAGTCATGGGAGAAATAAACATCATCAGCGATGCTGTTAGACAGCTTGTAAAAAATTTCATTTTTATCATTTCTTACCTCAATTGTAAGTGTTGTTCTAGGGTATCACACGCCCTATAGTAATGCAATACACTCAGGTCACTGTATCCACTAATTCATGAATTATCGGACACCCCTAATAGCCCCTTTTCATGTGTCTATTAAATCTTAAAAACAGCATATAATGGACACTCGTGTCCACAAATCGATTCAATAGACAGTTCTGAAGCATGAGATTGTTCGGCTAGGCCCGCGTTTCCACTAGTCACCAGGCTCTTGACGGCCAAGTACGCGTTCTGCAGGAAGCAGGCGTGAAGCCGCACCACATCTTCACCGATCAGGTGAGCGGGCGTTCGCTTGAGCGCCCGGGCCTCAACACGCTGCAGCTAAAGGTGGAAAATGGCGACGTGATCCTGGTCCGGAAACTCGACCGGCTGGGACGCGACACTGCTGACATGATCCGGCTGATCCAGGAGTTCGACCAAAACGGCGTGGCCGTCCGCTTCCTGGACGACGGCATCACTACTGAAGGAACGATGGGACGGATGGTGGTGACCATCCTTTCTGCAGTCGCCCAGGCGGAACGTGAGAGAATCCTGGAGCGCACCAACGAGGGCCGACTACTGGAGGCGAAAGCCAATGGCGTCCGCATGGGGCGCAAGCCCAGCATCGATCGCGACCGCGTTCTCAAGCTGCATCGTAAAGGCTTGGGAGCGACGGAGATCGCCCGGCAGATGCGGATCGCGAGATCCACCGTCTACAATATCCTGAACACATCAAGCGGTATGCGTCTGCAAACTTGACAAGAAGTTTCAATCCATGACACGAATCAACCCTAAAATTACTATTAGATCTGTATATTTTGGAATGCTGTTGCTAAGTGCAGCTGTGATGATTTTAACGGTTCGTTTGGCGGTCGCGGACGAGCTGGTGGATGCGCTTAAAGCGGACGTCGAGCAGGGAGATGCCGATGCGCAGTACATTTTGGGTTACATGTATGACACCGGCGAAGGCGTTCCACAAAACCATACCGAGGCAGTGCGATGGTATCGCATGGCCGCCGAACAAGGGCATGCCAATGCGCAGTTCAATCTGGGTGTCATGTATTCCAATGGTCGCGGCATTCCAAAAAACGATTCCGAGGCAGTGCGATGGTATCGCATGGCCGCCGAGCAGGGATTGGCCTCGGCGCAGGTCAATCTGGGTTATATGTATGACGCCGGCGAAAGCATTCCCAAGGATTACGTACAGGCCTATGCCTAGTATAACATTGCCGCGGCGCAAGGCAACGAAACGGCAAAGAAGAACTTGGAATTCATCGCCGAAGAAATGACAGCTTCTGCCATTACAAAGGGACTAATATACTTAACTACACAACGCGAAATTAAGCGTCTTGTCAAGTTCTTTTTGACGTTTCACTGAAGAACTTCGTTCCTCTCCGCGTCCGTTTAGACTCTCCCTAATCCCCAAGGCGAGTATGTACTCTGCCGCATTGACATCGGTATGGTCCAAGTGACCGCAACAAACGCATCTGAATTCAGATTGCATTGGGCGATTATTCTTGTTTGTCGTTCCACAGCGATTGCATCGCTGACTGGTGTAATTCGGTGCGACTTTGTGAATCGTCGTTTTGTTAGCAAGCATCCGTTCCAGTTTGTACCAGCCAGTTTTCAGAATTGGTCTACTGTTGTTTTCTCACGACTTTGACTAAGATTGCATGTCAATTCTTGCGTGGCGGCCTGAAGTTGTCTCCACCGCCGTAGATGCCTGCCTTCCATATCGGGTCTAGTTTCGTTACGTCAGTTGCTACTGATTCAGTTTAATCTGTCTCTATGGAGTTGCTTTGCTCGGATATTGATTCGGTGAGGTCAACCGTCTCTGTCTCATTGATGCGTTTGAGTAGCTGCATGACATCTGCTATATCTGCCTGAACGATCGTTAATTCGGTACTGCTTAGGTCTGCGTTTTTCAGCACGTCTTGCCATGCAGCGATACGCTGCTCAAGCTGTATGAATAGTTCTTTGTCTATCTCCAATCTATTTTCAAGAAGCTCATTGAATTCGCGCAATGAACCCACTAGCGTACTCTGCCTTTCCTTCACGTCACCTATCAACTGTTGCAATCTATTTTTGTCTTCATTTAGTTCTGTCAATTGGATCTCCAATTCTTCAATCTGTTCTTCAATCTGTTCCGTTTCGGAAATTAGGTACACGCTGTAAGTTATGGAGCCAACAACGATTGCAACTGTAACAATAAACTGTATATTCTGCTTGTTTTTCAGGAACTTAAACACGATGGACCCTCAATTTACCGACTCTGTAAATGAACTAGGGCGGTTCAACTTCGGACAATGAAAATGACAAAGTATTTGATTTGATTCAACACTTGATTTCTTGATATAAATCGATAGCAATAGCGGGAGTTCGAATTCGGAATGTTGATGCGATATAGAAACATCAATCGGCGAGTCTGTCAATCAGCTTTTCTAATTACTTCACAAATTTCCTGATTCAGTAATAAAATCAGCGGCCTAATTAGGGGAATTATACTTAATTCCCCTAATTAGGGGCGCGAATTTCATCATGGCACGAGAGCGAACAAGAAGTCTCTTACAATGATGCCGGATATATGACCGCAACTTGTTTCCTCAGCAACGCATGCTCGAACCTTGCAGTGGGAGAGCGGTTAAAACTGGACTTACTTGGTCACTTTTCTCTTGCAATTGTCCAGAAAGAATATCCTTCGGTTGTCTCTCTCCCGACGGCATTCAACGCACGACTACCCGTACAAGCGGTTCGAAAAACTCCAATGGCAACTCTTCGTAGTTGGGGTCCATTGCCGACTGATCGCAATTTTCAACAAATTCGGCCGCCACGCAAGCATCGACATGCAATCTCAGTCAAAGTGGTGAGAAAACAACAGTAGACCAATTCAATTCTGAAAACTGGCTGGTACAAACTGGAACGGATGCTTGCTAACAAAACGACGATTCACAAAGTCGCACCGAATTACACCAGTCAGCGATGCAATCGCTGTGGAACGACAAACAAGAATAATCGCCCAATGCAATCTGAATTCAGATGCGTTTGTTGCGGTCACTTGGACCATACCGATGTCAATGCGGCAAAGTACATACTCGCCTTGGGGATTAGGGAGAGTCTAAACGGACGCGGAGAGGAACGAAGTTCTTCAGTGAAACGTCAAAAAGAACTTGACAAGACGCTTAATTTAGCGTTGTGTAGTTAGGTATATAAGTCCCATTACAAAAGCCCAGAGTCTGTCACGCGAATTTTGGGAAGCCTATGGGCCTAATCGGGCTTCGTTAGAATAGCGTAGTTTAAAAACACGGAACTATTCACTGCCGCCACCACGAACATCTCTCGGCAACTGGGGATCGGACAATCCACTGTTTACAAAATTCTGCAAAAATTTAATATACAAATTTTCAGTTCGATGACATCTAGTAATTTCAGCCTCTTAACTGTACTACACAAATTACCGTGGTGAGTATTAGCAGCACTTGCAGCATTGTCAGTAATCAATCATTTCGTTACGCCGTTACAGTTTGTGTAAAACTACACGCATGAGTGCCGGTTGGGGTGATTGTGACCGAACTCATTGCTTGCAGTTGAATCCAAAGAAATAATGGAGGGCATTGAGTCCTCCATTATCGTACTGGCCAAACTCAGCAATTTAGCAAATTTGAATAAATTGGAAATCCTGTTTGGAAACCGAATAGAATAAGCATTAGAGCACCTGACTTCTAATCAGGGTGTCGCAGGTTTGATTTCTGCACGATCCGCCAGTTTTCTGCCTTTTGCTAGATTGTTTGCTGAGTGGTTTCAATATTTCAAGCAAACTTCACTTCGCATGAATAAGCGAACGCGAACAGAATATCTCCAAGAGATGGATAACACTCAACCAATAAATCCTTTCGCGATCATATAGGCTTCCTGACTTTTCGAACGAGAAGCCTTTGGTTTATAGAATTTGCAATCAGCAAACTGCGCTGCACACATTTCCCTCAACGCGGATGATTCATTATCTTGAAAGAACTTAAAGACCAGCGAACCCTGTCCAGCCATCGCAGTGCGGCAGACATTGAATATAGCCTCATGAATTTCGGAAAAATTACGCGAATCAATAGTGGAATTTCCGGTAATATTCGGCGCCATATCAGAAAGTACGACGTTGACCTGTGTTTCACCAATGGCTGAAGTCAATTCATCGACAGCTTGCTGTTGAGTAATATCACACTGCATGAAGCAAACCTGATTCAGTGGCTTCATATCCAGCAGGTCTACTGCAATCACTCTCCCCTGTGAACCAATTCGGGACGAGGCGTATTGCGACCAGCCGCCTGGAGAGGCGCCAAGATCCAGTACCGTCTGTCCTTGTTTGAAAAGTTCGAACCTTCGGTCTATTTCCTCAATCTTGAAATAAGAGCGAGAACGAACACCCAACCGGGCTGCTTCGCGAACAAAGCCGTCGTTCTCCTGCATCTGCCGCCATTGTGAGGATGATCGATTTTGACGTCGTATTGATTTTGGCAATTCAAGGCTCCGGTAAATGACTTGTCAGGATTGGGGGAAATTTCGATGACATTCCCGAATGGACCTAGGAACGATCAAGTTGACTCAAAACAGCGATCCAAGCCCATGAACTTTGGATTCTCCCCAAATCAATTTCAATCGTATTTCACTTGAATTCAAATATCTGTGCGCTATTCAACCCAACTATAAAAGAAGTTATACTCTGCACGAACGAGGTTTGGAGAAATACTTATGTCGGTTGAAAATTCAGAACAGAAATTAATTCACTCAACGGCCGAAAGTGCACCAAAGATTCCTGGCCGCCGCGAATTTTTCACTTATCGAGATTTACGCGCAAAAGAAGCCAGTCTCGGAAAAATGAATGCACAAACCATGACCGCAGTAAAGGGTATGACAAAGCCGACCGGCTGGCATTACCATGATTGCGAATGTCAGTTTCTGTACATTCTCCAAGGTTGGATTGATATGGAATTCGAGACAGGTGACAGGTATCATCTCAGAGAAGGTGAATCGCTATATATTCCCGGTGGAATGATCCATAACGAGACGGCTACTTCCGAAGATATGGAAATTCTGGAAATTTCTATTCCTTCCATAACGAGTACGGTTCCATGTGATCCTCCACATTGAACGGATACGCCAACATCGGTAACCAGAATTTTGTAAATTCAAAGCTGCTTGCATCAGGTATGCATTCGAGTAACGATCAAACAAAATTAATTTCCGATATTTACTGGCTGAACTCATTAATGTATTTATAGGGTGTTCGTGTTGAGTGAAGACAAAAATAACAGAAAATTGATCTCCTCCGGTTCGATTTTTGAAGAGAAGATTGGCTACTCCCGTGCCGTGTGTGATGGCAGATGGGTTTTTGTTGCCGGCACGACTGGCTTCAACTATGAAACGATGAAAATCTCTGACGATGTCGTTGTGCAGTGTCGGCAGACTCTTGAAAATATCGGCAGAGTATTGAGTGAAGCTGAAAGCGGATTTGCCGATGTTGTTCGAGTCAACTACATATTTCCAGATTCAGAAGACTTTGAAAAGTGCTGGCCGGTTCTTCATGAATATTTTGGCAACGTTCGACCTGCATCGACCATGTACAGTGCAGGACTCGCCGACCCAAGAATGAAAGTGGAAATTGAAGTTACTGCTCTCAAACAATAAAGGCGCGGACAAGTACCACCAACACCTAGTTCGACGCTGACTGCTCTGAAAGAATCCGATCAGCTAGATACTCGACAATTTGTAATGCCCTCTTCTCAGACCGAGCCATGCTTGGTGAGGTCTTGTATTTCCCGCCTACGATAAGAGTCGGAACTGATGTGATGTTATAGTCTTTAGCGAGTTTCTCTGCCTGACCGAGCTTCGCCACGGTGGCAAATGAATACAGGTTTTGCGTCAATTTCGAAACATCTATGCCTTCTTGAGAGGATGCCCATTGTTTAAACTGCTCATCACTAGAAATCCTGGTGCGTTCAATGTGCAATTCATCGTAGAATTTTTGCATCAGTTCTTCTTTCAACCCTAGAAGTTCCATCGCGTAGTATACGTGAGCGTGAAATAACCAGGCATTTGTGAGCACAGCTGGAACATTCTTGAAATCAATTGTTTCAGGTATTTGCCAGGCAACCAGATGAGGCTCGAATCTGTAGCAGGACGGACATCCAAACCAGAAAAATTCAATGACTTCGACTCGCCCATCTGCTTGTACTTTAATTTTCCCAGGAAGCGTTTCGTAGTCGACACCTTCTTCAAATTCTTCTGCATGCAGTGGACTGACTAGAAACAGAAGTACTGACAAAGTGATTGCTAAATATGGGAATCTGAATAGTTTCGATGTCATGGGCTGGGCTGAATTTGGCTTAAGGAAACATTGAATTTTTCTTGGAGGCGGTCAACTAATCTGCTCTGCAAATTATCGAACCCTCCATTACTCATTATTAAGACTACATCTCCGCTAGAAAGTTCCAATAAAAGCGCGTCAAGCAATGATTCTACCGAATCATGGACAAAAAAGTTGGCTCCTGCTGATTTGCCTATTTCCCACTCGACATTAGGGGCACGATACATGTAGATTCGATTCGCTTGTGCAAACGCCTGTATGAGTTTTTCTCCATGAATACCCATTCTCATCGTATTCGAACGTGGCTCGAATACTGCAACTAACCTATCTGGGCGCGTGAATTTAGACATAGCATCAATACTCGCTCGAATCGCTGTAGGGTGGTGGGCAAAATCATCAAATATACGAATATTGTTAACATCTGCTAAAAATTCCAGCCTGCGTCTGACAGGTTTGAAGGACTGCAGTGCTTCTACTGCGACTTCAATGTTTACTCCAATATGGCAGGCTGTCGCGACCGCTGCGAGAGCGTTGGCCGTGTTATGCCGACCTGGAACGTCCCAGTTCAGTTGAACCGTTCCGTGAACTCTTGAGTGCATTTTTAGCTTAAGATAGTCATCGGTCTGAGAATCTGCGTACCAGTCCGCGTCACGATTGCCAGACATGCTGAACGTAATAACCGGCGTCACTGAACTTCGGGTGATCGTTTTCTGCAATCTTTCTTCATCAAAGTTGGCGATAATGCGGCCAGATGATGGGAGCGTACGGATGAAAAATTCGAACTGTCGCTCAATGTCTTCAATCGAATCAAATATATCTGCATGATCGAATTCAAGATTCAATAGCGCCACTAGTTGTGGGCGATAGTGAATAAATTTCGATCGTTTGTCAAAATAAGCGGTGTCGTATTCATCGCCTTCAACCACAAACCATTCACCCTCACCCACTTGAGCTGCAACGTTGAAGTTTTTTGAAATACCGCCGATCAGATATCCAGGCTTGTATCCTGCATATTCGAGTATCCATGCAATCATGCTGGATGTTGTAGTCTTTCCGTGCGTACCTGCAACTGCGATGACCTTCCTGCTATATAGCACATTCTCATACAGCCACTGCGGGCCGGAGATGTATTTGATTCCAAGATCAAGCATCGCATCAACCTCAGGATTAGACCGACTAATGGTATTGCCGACAATGACCAGATCTGGATTGTGCTTAAGGTTATCTGGGTGATATCCCATGGCTACTTCTATATTCTGTTCCTCCAGCATATTGCTCATTGGAGGATAAGCATTCAGATCAGAACCCGTAACCTGATACCCAAGCTCTCGCGCAAGCAATGCGAGGTTGCCCATGAACGTCCCGCAAATTCCTACAATGTGCAAATGTTTCATCATTGAGAATCCGGCAATTGAGTTACGTTGAAACCAAAGAGATTCAAAACGATGAATGATACGAGTAAGGCGATTCCCAGCACGATAAAAAACGCCTTAGTTGCCGAAATTTCCATTGCTTCCTTTAGGATGAATGCAGATACAAATAAATTCCAAATTCCGAATGGTAAAGCTGCAATTGACACCCAATAAAATGCACTTTGGCTTGGCTCGTAGTAATCCCAGGTCAACTTGACTGGCAGATAAGACAGGCATCGAATGATGCAGGTGGTTCCAAACAATGCAGTCGCGGTTTGCGGCCAGCGGTTTGCTTTACCAGCTAGTCGTAACACGATCCAAACAATGAGCCCAAATGTGGCAATTTGTAGAAATGCCAGGTATAAATTTTCGTAAAACGACTGAACCACTGCCATCGCGGCGGTTGCAAGCAGTAAAGCTGTTGCTGAGTACAGTACCAGATACCTCGATGACTGCAGGTTTTGCGGTTTTTCCGCAAAGAACGCCATTCTTGCGAGCATTGATATGGGGTGATTTCGCGCAAACATCGTCTAAATTCGCCAGTGTGCCGGGAGAAATGAAGCCACAACACTCATTAATCTATGCATAGGCTGTATAAAACGCAGAATTGCCGAATTCATGCCAACAGGCTGGTGTGCAGTTGTCGGCAATTTTCGAATAGATTTGGCTTCATCGATATATATATTAGGCTTGACGTACCTACCAACCTACGAATGCTTTTGAAATTGAACAAGGAGTATTATTCACTACTCGCATTGTCGCTAGTTTCAATTTAACGGAATGTGTTTCGGAAATGTGAAACAGAAATTTCGCAAAAACAGATTGAGGTACTGTTACAGTTAACAAATTATATTCCATGTATTGCATGTGGGTTTGATAGCACTTTGGCAAGCCCCTAGAGAACAGAATTTCACGTTCACGTCGCAGGATGCCTGTCTTAATTGTTCCTATATAAAAAAATTTTGCAATAAGGGTTTGATAATATTTGCGTAGCATGGAAATTTACGAATCACCCATAGAAGATCCAGTTCAACTTCGAGAAGCATGCGCACAAATCAGCAGTTGTTCCTACGTTGCAGTTGACACCGAGTTTACTCGAATCAGAACTTATCGTTCGAAACTGCAATTGATTCAGCTAGCTACGGATGATTTCATTTTCTGTGTTGATACAGTACTTTGCTCGGATTTGTCGCCGGTTTTGCAATTGATCAACTCGTCTTCTGCAACTATAATTTTTCATTCGGCTGGACAGGATCTAGACGTCCTGCACGATTATGACACCCTGCCAAAGCGAATTTTTGACACTCAAATTGCCGCGTGGATTTGTGGATACGAGGAGCTTTCGTTTAAGAGCCTAGTCTACGAAATTGTCGGGCTGTCTCTTGACAAGAACATGACTCGATCAAATTGGCAGAAACGACCGTTCTCACAAGAGCAGATTCGATATGCACTGGATGATGTGCGCTATCTGCTGCCTGTTTATACCAAATTGGATTCAAAACTTCGCAAAATTAACAGAAAAAAATGGCTGGAAGAGGAATGCGTCTGTCTGTTGGATGCATCCCACGTCAGTTCCGAAAGTGACAAGGTGCTGAAATCATTTTTACAGGGGGGAAATCTAGCCGTTGTCGATCAGTACCGAGCTCGAGAGATGTTGATTTGGCGTGAAGAGCGAGCTCGGTCAATTGACTTGCCAAGGCAATGGGTAATGACGGACAAACAGGTTTTGCAAATTGTTCAGGATAAACCGAGAACATCTGGAGAGCTTGCCAATGCACTCGCAATTAAGCATGGAAAAGCAAGAAATTGGATGCGAGAGGTTTTGTCAATATTGCAATCACGGCCGAGCGACATAGCCACACCAGTCTGGCAACCTCAGGAGCCGCTTACAACACGTCAAAAGGAATTGTCAAACCACATTCTGCGTGAGTTGAAAAAAGTAGCTTTGAAGAATCGCATTCCCGTCGAAATGATCTGCACAAGAAAAGAAGTAAATTCAATGGTACGAGGGAGCCGAAACAGTCGAATATTTTCCGGATGGCGAAAGGAAATCACAGAGGATGTAATCACCACGCTGCTTCTGGAGTACAGGCACTTGATGAATAGCTGATTTAATAGTTTTCAGGCAACAGTTACAGGAATGTCCGCGATGATAGAGCGCCATTTCTGCGGACCTGCGACATGGATGGAATTTCCGCTGCTGTCGACTGCCACTGTCACCGGCATGTCTTCGACTTCAAATTCATAAATTGCTTCCATTCCGAGATCTTCAAAGGCAATGACTCGCGCCGATCGTATCGCCCTTGAAACAAGATATGCTGCTCCGCCAATTGCGATCAGATAAACTACACCGTGTTCCTTGATTGCTGCAATGCCTTCCGGTCCGCGCTCCGCTTTACCGATCATTCCTATCAATCCGGTTTCTCGAATGAGTCGATTCGTATACATATCCATTCGGGTTGCAGTGGTTGGTCCGGCAGGTCCTACCGCTTCATCGCCGACCGCATCGACTGGCCCGACATAGTAAATGAAACGATTCTTCAACTCCACACCGTCCGGCAGATTCTTGCCGCTGTCGAAGTATTCAATCATTCTCTTGTGGGCAGCATCCCTGCCGGTAAGAATTTTCCCGGAAATTAGCAGCGTTTCGCCGATTTTCCACTCGCGTACGTCTTTCTGAGTCAGAGAATTCAGGTCAACCTTGCGGGCGCTTGACGTGTCGCGAACTATTTTAGGCCAAATCTCCAAAGAAGGCACGGGCAATCGCGCTGGTCCGGAGCCATCCAGAGTGAAATGTAAATGCCGGGTGGCCGCGCAGTTCGGAATCAGGCCTATCGGCAATGAAGCTGCATGTGTGGGAAATTCCTTTACTTTCACGTCAAGGACGGTTGTAACACCCCCAAGACCTTGCGCACCGATGCCAAGTTTATTGATTTCTTCATAGAGTTTTAAGCGCAATTCTTCTGTAGGTGAATTCGGTCCCCGCTGCAGCAGGTGGTGAATGTCGATTGGATCCATTAATGCTTGTTTGGCTAGAACGACTGCCTTTTCTGGAGAACCGCCAATTCCGAGTCCCAGTATTCCTGGAGGACACCATCCGGCTCCAAGTGTAGGCATTGTCTTGACGACCCAGTCAACCACGCTTTGACCAGGATTCAGAATGCCCAATTTTGCCTTGTTTTCAGAGCCACCCCCTTTAGCGGCAACAGTAATATCTACTTTGTCCCCTGCAACCAATTCAGTATGAACGACTGCAGGCGTATTATCTTGTGTATTCTTGCGAATTCCCCAAGGCGGATCAACAATGGATGCCCGTAGAGGGTTATCCGGATCAAGATATGCACGTCGTACGCCTTCGTCGATCATCTCCTGTAATGAACAGTCGGAATCCCAGCGTACATCCATACCAATTTTCGCGAATACAACAACAATTCCAGTATCTTGGCAGATCGGCCTGTGACCTTCTGCTGACATGCGGGAATTGATCAGAATTTGAGCAATAGCATCCTTTGCAACTGGCGACTGTTCTCGTTCATAAGCATCAGACATGGCCTGAACGAAGTCAGGCGAATGGTAATAGGAGATGAACTGCAGGCTGTCGGCGACACTCTGTATTAGATGATCTTGAGAAATTGTGTTCATGGCATTCACAGAGATACGAATTCAAGTGGAACGCATTGCCTTGAATACAGACAGATTTCCAGAATTATTAACTCTTTGACAGTTCGGCTTGAATTCGGTTGAATCTTTGCTTGAGCAATTCATGTGCTTCGCTTGGAACCGCACCAGTCAGCCAATAGCTGATCATTAGTTCGCGAATTTCCTCTTCGGGGTTTGTTACTGACACTTGTTTTGTCATCACTGCATTCAGACGTTCTACATTCTGCTTCATTCGCTCTCGTGCGAACTCCGGGGGAGATTCAATTTCTGACAGAATTTCCAAGCGGAGACAGATGTTTTGCTTCATTTCTAGATTTTCTGCGCACTTTTCGGAATTGCAATCCAAAATCTCGGAACCGTTCTGTAGCATTTCACAGGCTGTAGCGTAACGGATTTGAATAGCTTCCTCGAATTCCCCGCAATCCGCTTCGATGCTGTCCCATTTATTCTGGTAAGCAGTAAGAGTGGATTCACAATTTTCCTTGCCTATGGCCATCTCCAGCTCGTTGCAAATGCCTGCTTTAGATTCTAGAACAGAAATTCTTTTCTCAAATATGAGTTTGTCTGCCTTACGAACGCTGTTTTGAAACTTTGAGATTTCATGATTGAATTTGGTATCAAGCGCACCTTTCGATCGCTTGTTGTCTTGCGTAGCAGTACTCCATTGTCTTTGGATATCAGTAGCCTTAGATGCACTGTCCTTGACTTGATCAGTGGGTAGTTCATTTAGTTTCTTGATTTCACCAAGCAGTGATATTTTAACTTTTTCTGATTCCTGCCATTTTTCATTTGCTACCTTTCGGAATTCATTCCGGCGCTGAAACTGTTTGTCACACGCTTTGCGGAATTGCTCCCACAATTCGTTTTCTTTCTTTTTCTTGTCGCGGATGACGACTGATTTCCAGTTCTGCTGATACTCTTTTGCTTTTTCGGTCGCGGCTTTGACTGGCAAGCTCTCAAGTGCGTTGACTTTTTCAATCAAGTCCATTCTGAATCGAACACCCCTATTCCGCTCACGCTCAAGGTGGGGAGCGAATTTCTTCATAACTTCGTCAAATCGGGCATTCGTTGAATTCCAGTCTTTCTTGTTCAGGGGCACCGCATTCACCCACTGCTTGCGCGAGTTTCGAATCAACTCCCCGATGGACGCCCAGTTCGGTCGATTCCAGTCGATTGCTTCATAAGCCTCTTCAAGCTGAACGCAGATTTCTTTACGAAGATTTTTATTGGTTTTGCGTTGTTTCTTTTGTTCCTTGAAGTATTTTTTGCAAGGTTTGAATGCTTCTTCATAGGCGCTAGTGTATTTCTCCCTCAGTGTACGATTGGGAAAGTCACCGGTCTGATTCCAGCTGTTCCAAAGTTCTCGGATTTCTTTAATCTGAATGTGCAAGTCGCGAGGGTCTCCTTGGAAATTCTGAAGTTTCTTCAATTTTTCAATCAAATCAAGACGGGCTTGATCCATTCCCCAGTGTCGCCAGTCCTTTAGTTCACGAACGCCGAAGTAGAGTCCGTTGATTGTCTTTTGCAGGTTGGTAAGTTTTTTCGATTTAAAACCTATCTCCGAAAGTTTTCGAAGTTTTGCCTGACATTTTTCATATTGTGATATGCACTCCTTGAGTTGACCGTCACTAAGCGATTGGCGCAACTCGACAACCAACTCTTCAATTTCTTCAAGTGTTTTTTTGGCAGCTAAAGTATTCAACTCCTTTTTTTCTGCAGTTACTTCGGGAGCGGTTTGATCGTTAGTCGAGACTGCAGAACCGGAATCGACTTCTGTTGCAGCAGTTTCATCAGGCTGGACAGGTGGATTAGGGGATTCAGACTCAACCGGAGATTCGACAGAACAGTCGTGCACTTTAGAATCTTCAATTGACTGCGCTGACTCAACACGTTTCAAATCACCATTTGGCTCTTGGTCAATTTCTTGAAATTGAGTACTTTTTGAGGCGGGCGATTGTGAAAGTTCTAAACCTTGCGGTTCGACATTTGTTGCTTCTTTCTCTGAAGACAATTCCTGAATTTCTGTACTGCTACTCATTGTTCCATGAACCAAGGATCATAGTGATTGTAGGGAAAACTGCAACGTGAGGAGGCGTAATTAGGTGACACTCCCTCATAAGAAACAAACTGGAATTACCTTTATAGCGAAAAGTTGAGCCGAATTCAATGAAAATGGAGTTTATGTGCAAAAAGGTGCCATTTGGTAAATTAAGTTTCTTGTAGAACGGAGTGATTTTGCTAGTTTGGGGTGTTATATTTTTACGCCGCTTTTTAAGCGTCGCCAGGCACATGTATCAACAGAAATACATTAAAATCAGTATGTCCTAAAGCTCCAAATAGCACTCTCGTTCTTCCAAATGGAAGTTAATCCTCAGATCCAACACCGCCGCCTCTACGCATAGTAGATTTTCCGAATCGCTTGTTGATTTGATCCACTACAGCATCGACTTTTTTCTGATGCTTGAGTTCGTTGTGATTGAAAAGATCAGTAGGATCATCGAAGTGAGCCTCCAGTGATCCCACTCGAACTCCAGCCAAACGAATTTTAAAATTTTTATCGGACAGTGTAGTGTGCAGTTGTTGTCTCACAATTGTCCAAATGGTTTGAGTCACATCTGTGGGAGAGGATTGTGTTTCATCGCGGGAAATTGTGTTGAAATCTGAATATCTCAGTTTTATTCCTATCGTACGTGCTGACATTGATTTCTTCCGAAGTCTAGCAGCAACATCTTCCGTTAATTTCAACAGAGTCGATTCCAAAGCCTCAATGTTTTCAATATCAGTCGCGAATGTAGTCTCTCTAGAAATTGATTTGGGTGTGGATTCAAATTCAACTTTTCGAGCGTCTACGCCTGTTGCCAGTTGCAAGAGGCGATCGACAGAATGCCCGACACAGGATTTGAGAGCATTTTGGTCGTGCAGTCTAAAGTCACGAATGGTGTGTACTCCTATATCTTTGAGATTTGCGGAAGCGACTTTACCAATCCCCCAAAGGCGAGTAACGGGTAATGGGTCGAGAAACGACTGACACGGCGATGGGACACTCACAAGCCCATCTGGCTTTTCCAGGTCGCTGGCAATTTTTGCAAGAAATTTGTTTGATGCAATTCCAACTGATGCCGTGAGATTCAGTTCTTTTTGAATATCCTCTTTGATCTTGCCAGCAATCGCCTCCGGACTCCCGTGCAATTGCGTGCTCGCTTCGACGTCAAGAAACGCTTCATCCAAAGACAGAGGCTCTACAAGCGGTGTATATCGATAGAATATGTCTCGAATTTCCGAAGAGACGCTCACATAATAATCCATGCGCATGGGGATGATAATGGCATGGGGGCACAGCCGAACTGCAACGCTTGATGGCATGGCACTGCGAACGCCGTAGGCTCGAGCTTCATAATTTGCGGCGGCAACTACGCCTCGGTTTTGAGGTGTTCCGCCTACGATAACTGGTTTTCCAGAAAGTTCTGGATTGTCGCGCTGTTCGATGGACGCATAGAAAGCATCCATATCAACATGGAGGATCACGATGAAATGGGGCTGTTGTTACACGTCAGATTTTGGAATCTCGTATCAGCACTAGACTCTAACCGACTACGATATCGGCAAAGCTTGTTCCGTAAAATAATATTATTCGATAGGAGTTTCGCTGGAATTCCCCCACTCTGACCAAGAACCGGCATATCCGCGGATTCGGTCATATCCCAGAGATTTCAGCATGGCATATGCGTGTGAAGAGCGATGATGCGTCTGGCAATAGGTAATAATTTCCTTGTCAGGAGTTATTCCTTGTTGGTAAAGCATGTCCCGAAGCTCATCGCTGGTTTTGAAGCGATTATTTCTGGAAGTATCAATAGTATCCAGCCAGTTGACATTTCTGGCACCAGGAATATGACCGCCACGCAGAGCTCGGACATCAAATCCTTGATATTCCATGGGAGACCTGGCATCCAGCAATCCGACATCGGAGTCGCTGAGCTTGGAAAGAATGTAGCTCTTGTCGGCCTGGGATTTGCCGTTTACCTGCACCGGATATTCACTGCGTTCAACCACCTGCGGAAGTGAATAATCAACAGGATGTGATTCATTTTTCCATGATGTAAAGCCGCCGTTCAACAGTGAAGAATTCGGATGCGCCAGTACATCAAGTGTCCACAGCAACCTAGAAGCACGCCCGTTGCCTTCGGAGTCATAGGCAACGACGTGTTTATCTCGCGTCAAGCCGGCCGCAGAAAATACTTCTTTCAGAATGTTAGTTGGAGGTAAAGTACCGCTTGCTGGTACATTGCCGGATACGATATCCAGATAATCGATATGCACAGCACCTGGAATGCGTTCCTTTTCATACACATCCAAATCGCCAACATCTACGACCAAAATATTGGGATGGCCGAGAACTTCTTCCAGTTGTGATGGTTCCAATAAAAAAGGTAAATCTAGCTTCATTGCAAATAATTCTCTAATTCCATTTAAATTTGAAATAATTTTCTAAATTCCTACGTCAATATATATCATTTTAGAAATGTTTAACATAAATATAATTCTATAAATCAAATTGTCAAGAGTGTAAGTGACAAAATATCAGCAATTTTTGTCATAGTCATGAGAAGCAGATTCAGCGTTGAATTTAATTTGCAGAGAGTGCCAGGTATCCAAATTGGTAAATTCGAGGGTTGCGAGCGAATGATAAAATCTTGCCTGCAATTTATTAACAATTTCTGTGCACAAGTATGTAACTAACTCTGCAATTGCTTGTAGTAATCGCACAAATTCAACTGAACAATTATTTACCAGTTTGGAAATATCAGTTGTTCTTGCCCTGCCAGACCATAGATTCGAAAAATTACTGTGAGGGTTACCGTATTTTTGTTGTAAACCTTAATATTTATAATAATATCATAGTGTTATGATAAACTACTATTCCATTTTTATCCTATATCCGAGGCGACGATTGAGCAAATTCAATGCAAAATTTGCCGATCTCTAGAACAACTGATTTACAAATTCCGATTTCACAACTTTCGCTAATTTTTACTTGTAGTTACAAAAGTGAATTCCCTTTATACCAAGCAGTTCTATTCGGCCAGAAACTGGCATGGGCCGGATCGAAGTATGCATGACACCTTGGTATCGGAGGTGTGCGAAAACTACACTGGAGATCCGTTTTCTTATGAGAGGAGTCTTGTCGATGTAATTTCACTATTGGCTGAAGTGGAAGCAGACTGGGAAATGGCGGCTGTTGCCGCCTTGAGAGGAATGCAGACTGGAAAAAAAATTCAACTGGAAAAAATCAGAAAAAAATTTGATGCTTCGATTTGTCAGTTATATGAAGGTACTTTGCAGTTAGATAGTATTTCATTGACAGTAGAGCGTGGCGATGTTCAAAAGGCGTCTGCAGTTCGACGAATTGATCTGAGTAGAATTCTAATTGCTATGGTTGACGATGCTCGGGTAGTAGTAATTCATCTGGCGGAATTACTGGTGCACATGAGAGAAGCGAAAGAGTTGCCAGAGCTTGCCCGGCAGAGCTTGGCGAATCAGATATTATCCATTTATACGCCTCTTGCAAACAAACTTGGAATCTGGAGGATGAAATGGGAACTGGAAGATCTGTCGTTTAAGTATCTCAACCGCCTGGAATTTGATCGAATTGCACGCCAGCTTGATGAAAGGCGTATTGAGAGGGAAGGGTACATTCGAAATTTCGTCGGACAACTGAACTCCCTAATGGTGAGATCAAAAATCCAGGCAAAGGTAAACGGACGTGCAAAACATATTTATGGCATTTGGAGAAAACTGAACCAGAAAGGAGTGAATTTTGATCACATTTTTGATGTACGTGCGGTACGAATTCTGGTTGACGATATCGCTTCTTGCTACGCTGCTCTAGGTGCTGTTCATGCTTCATGGACATCGGTTTCCGGCGAGTTTGATGACTACATTGCAATGCCGAAATCGAATGCCTATCGATCTTTGCATACGGCTGTGTTTGGCCCCGATTCGAAAGTGGTCGAGGTGCAGATACGCACTGTGGAAATGCACAATGACTGCGAATTTGGAGTTTCGGCACACTGGAAATACAAGGAATCAGCAAAATCTAACTCTTATCAGGACGAGAAAGTGAATTTGCTGCGTCAACTCCTGGATTGGAAAGCGGAAGTAGCTGGAACCTTTGACAGGAACTTGAGCTCGACAGCGGATTCAGTCAACGAGGAGATTTATGTGTTTACGCCGGCTGGGAATGTTGTCGAACTTCCAGTTCACTCAACTCCAATCGACTTCGCGTATGCCATCCATACAGAAGTTGGCCATCGATGCAGGGGAGCACAGGTAAATAACAAAATCGTTTCCTTGACTCATGAGCTCAAAACTGGTGATTGGGTGCAGATTCGAACAGTCAAGTCTGGTGGACCGAGCCGAGACTGGTTGAATTCACATCAAGGATTTACAGTTTCTGCGAGAGCACGGAATCGAATTCGCAGATGGTTCAAACTGGAAGAGTATGGTCGATATCAAGCTCAGGGAAAGATCTTACTCGAAAAAGAAATGAACCGCCACGGATTGTCCAAAATGAATTTGGAAAAACTTGCAGTCGACAATGGCTTTCGACGTAGTCAAGACCTGTTTACAGCAATCGGAATGAAGGAACTCAAACCAACACACGCGGTAGCTTGCCTGATAGAAAAAGACTCCGATAAGGCCCAAGATCAAGAATTCCAGATTAATCTACCTCGCCCAACTGATACTTCAACTGCTTCTTTATCAATTCTGGGCGTAGACAATCTGCTAACAAATCACGCATCTTGTTGCGGACCTCTACCTGGAGACGATGTAGTCGGCTATGTGACAGTTTCACGCGGAATTACGATTCACCGGCAAAATTGCGGGAATATCAAACGTATGGTAGAGAATCATCCTGATCGAATGGTTTCAGTTGATTGGCAATACGACAATGACTTGAAGCACGCGGTTGATATTGAACTGGTAGCTGAAGGACACCATGCGCTGCTACAAGACATAACAGCCGCGGTAGCAGAACTCGGTTTCCACTTGGTTGCAGTGAACACTACCCGAATAAAAACCAGTGAACTCGGAAAAATATATCTGACGGTTGAAGTTGGCAGTGCGGGCGAACTTAAAAAGACCTTGGGAAGACTCTTGCGAATCGATAGAGTCGTCAAGGCGAGGAGGATCAACGATTAAATCAGTTACAAACTGTTCGGCTTGCGGTACCGCACGTTTCTAGGGGAGTCGCAACTTCACAATTTACAGATCGGTAAGGGGAACTCTATGTCTCGCTGTAGCAAGCGTGGTGTTGGCTGGATACAGTCTTACCAATCCACAGGCACTCAGTGGTCCTGCTGCAAGTGAAACTCTGAAAACACAATTTGCAGAGATAGCAACTGCTGGTAGTTAAATTGCAGATGCCTTTCCTGTTTCTTTGAACTCCGTATCTACTGGGGCAGTAGACAATGTGTTCACAATGGCGAGGATTCTCTCCCAGAAAGTGAAAATTTTTCTGCTGAGCTCAATTCCACTTCTGTAGTGATACTACTCAGTCTTCCTGTATTTGAAACTGAAATTTCCGTTGATCGATGAAGTCAATCGAATCACGGGAGAAAGTCCGTTCCTCGAATGTAATGTGCCCCAATCGGTCCGCTAGCACGACTGTTGAACTGCGAGTCCCCATATTCTCAAGTCGAAGGAAAAGCGGCAGTTGATCAGCACTCATAGGATGCAAATTCATTGCTTCGGGGTCAGTTGATACGGTCTGTGACGGTGTTGCGTCAGACAGTATGCTAAACAAGCCTTCAGTTTGAAGATTATCACTCCTTCGATTCAGAAAATCTGTAAGTCTTCTTTTCCCTTCTTCCACCCGCGGCCAGTTTGATTCAAGAAAGCAGTTGCCGAGTCCATGAACACCACTGGATACTCTTGTTTGAACTTCCTCCTGATTGGATTGATAGTGAACACTTGATGTGTCTCCGAATACAATGCCATAGCCGTTAAATTGGTCGGCAGTGTGCATCAGAATGGCGGAATATTCTTCAATGGTTTGATCGCCAATCAAAAAATCACAAACCAGAGTACCTCGGGACTTTTTGGTTGGATCGGCAACCGGTGCACCATAATGATTTGTCACCGCAGCGAAACGTCCACTTCTTGTCACACCGAGCCAGGTTCCGTAAGCATTGAGATCTTGGCCGGCTAGCAGCTGAGGAAAATCTTCCCAGAAGCGTGCTGCTCTGGAAGGTCTGTCATACAACTCATCCCGATTTGCGGCCATTACAAACGGGTATTGGCTGTGTTGATTCAAAGCAAATAATAAGACACACATGCTAATCTTGATTTGTCTGGAAGTGAACGTTTCAAAGATGGCAGTTCAATTGGCATATCATCCAACACGATTGTTGTATTCGAATTTGTCAGAATACCATAACGAGTATGCAATCGGCACACAGTGCAGATTGCCTGACAGTGTTGAATTAATTCAGGCAAATTCAGATTCCGCTACAGTCAGCTGTATCAATACGAAGTATGGCATGCCGCCACGAAAGTCATAAACAAACAGATGTTTGCCCGACTGCACTGCACAATACCGATGGACGCCCAAACATCAGTTTAATGAAGTTGCGCACCTTCACCCAGTTTAAAACCGCCCTCAATCTCTCTCAGTTGGTAAATCAAATGATTCTTAAATCAGTTAAACTGGTGGGCCGTGCAGGAGTCGAACCTGCGACAC
This sequence comes from Arenicellales bacterium, assembly GCA_965219265.1. Classification (GTDB taxonomy): domain Bacteria; phylum Pseudomonadota; class Gammaproteobacteria; order Arenicellales; family JAJDZL01; genus JAJDZL01. Next base: position 399,584 of record OZ244730.1, on the reverse strand, counting down.
CCTGATTAAAAGTCAGGTGCTCTACCGTCTGAGCTAACGGCCCTAGAAAAAGAGGTGAATATGAACGAAGGTGGGATTAGTTCAATTCAAGCCAAATTATATCCAAAGCAAACCATTTTGCTTTCAATTGGTTCACACCAGATCATAATCGTAGGCGGTTGGCGACGACTTCTTTGATTTGCTTGAGTTAAAATCGGGCTAACCCGTATATTGACCGGGAAAGTCAATTTTCTTCGCAAATCAATCCAATTGTCAATTTGTAGTAGTAAAATAAACTTCATCTCATCAAAATCGGATTTGTTCGACCCAATTTTGCTTCTGAATACTGAACAAACAAAATACAAGGTAAATGACAACGATGATGACCGACAGGCAGTTTGCTAAGTCCTTCTTCAAGATGATTTTCTTCTTGGCGTTACTTACGGTTACCCTGATTGCAGTTGGAATAGTGATTGGCGGTGCCATTGACGACAAACTGAGAGCTCAGTCTGAAGAATACACGCAACGCATAATTGCGCAGAGAACCCAACCTGTTGGCACGCTTAATGTGGGTGCCATGGAACCTTCGGTTGAACCCACAACACCCGTTCAGGTTGCATCATCCGGAGATGTAGGTAAATCAGTTTATGACAAAGCTTGTTTCATCTGTCACACAACTGGCATAACAGGTGCTCCGAAACCTGGAGATGCAGACAATTGGGCCCCCCGAATAACCAAAGGCCTCGATACACTGTATTCGAATGCAATAAAGGGATTTCAGGGGGAAACAGGGATTATGCCGCCTAAGGGTGGAAATTTGCTCCTCTCAAACGAGGATGTAATAGCGGCTGTCGATTATCTAGTGGATCTAGTTCAGTAACCAAAATTTGCTCTATTGATTTAACCGTCAGAAGGAGTTGCTGGGGATCTAATTTCTGATTCCGACTCCAGTTGATCAATTCGTGCCTCGAGTTCCTTGATTTTTACTTGAGCACGTCGTAACACAGTTTCTTGTACCTCGATTTCCGAACGTGTTACAAAGTCCATATTCTCTAATGCGGCTTTGACTGAATTCAAAAAGTTTTTTCTGATATTTTCAGATAGTTCTGCAGGCAATAGCGATCCAACTGCTGCAACAATGTTTTCCACCGAGTTAGGTGAATCTGAATCGGAAAGCCTCATCACATATCCAAAGTTTGAATAGAGCAGGATTGGTAATTTTCGGCGAGTTGTTTCATTCGTTGAATTCCGCAGTCTTGTTCTTTACTCGGTAGAACTTGCTACACCCTGCGCAATCTATTTTGCTTTTCTTCAGACTTAATTTTTGTTCGTTCACCTTAGAAATTCTTGCGGTAATTAATCTTAGCTGAAGCGCGTAGATCATCAACCCACTTGGCATGTTCGTTCCGTAATTTACTGTTCCTTAAGAACCCTCTTACGGCACTACGCTTCTGCTCTTCAACATCCGCCAATTTTAAGCCGCGCAATTGCAGAATGTAAGCGGAGTTCTGAATTCGTTGCACGGGGGATATATCGCCCACGTCCATGTTTTGTAACGGTCGTAAATATTCGAATGGAAGATTGTCTTCCGATACCCAACCTATATCACCGCCATTCTTTCGGCTGTCGCTGTCATGTGAATACAGTTTTGCCAAAGCACCAAAATCTGCACCATCGATAATGTTCTGGCGAAACTCCTCTAATTGTTCGACGATCACTTCCGCACCAGCTTCGTTTCCTGCGTGCATAACAAATCTTGCAAGATGAAACTGCTGTATCGGCTGCGATGTAAATCCCGAATTCTCGCGATGGCCTCTGACCAAGGCAAAAAATGTATTTCCACCCGACTCGATTGGGCCGACACTTGAATTGGTTGGCACTTGAGATATCGCCGATGCTAATTCAGGTGCAATATCGTGACTGCGAACCCATCCAAGTTCACCCGCATCTATTCCATCTATTCTGCGTGCAGCTCTTGCAATTTCATTGAATATTGCCCCCCTCTTTAACTCATATTCAATTTCGCGAGTTACCTGAAGCAGTAGTTGCCTGTGTTCTGCAGTTACAACTGGTGGATTCGATATTACGATAATATTCAAATTGTATTCATCAACTTTGCCAAAATCCTCACTGTTCGCTTCGAGGTAGCGATCAATCTCTTCCTCTCGGATTCGAACCCTAGGAAGAAGAACGCGTTGGGTCAACCTCTCAGTCAGCAAAATTTCAAACAAAAAGCCGTCCACATCCGCTCTCGCCAATCCGAATTCCTCTACCTGGCGAATAAGTTCCTCCGGTGACTGTCCACTCTGCTCGCTCAGTGCATTCAGGCGTTGAGTGACTTCACTGCTCGTAACTGACAAATTGATTGTCCTGGCGAATTGACGTTGAACTAGAAAAGAAATTGCACCTTCAATAGCTTGACTTCTCGCAACATCGGCAGACAGAGGTTTAACGCCCGACTGTACTGTCTCATAATTTTGTATCTTAATTCTTACTTGAATTTCCGTTTCAGTTATGGGTTCACCATTGACAGTAACAACAATTCGATCCAAAGTGCTGGACTGCGCTTGAACCGTAAACGAAATAGCCAGTAGAGTCAGCAGTCCAGATAGAATCGCGATTTTCTTTATTGCTAGTTTCAAATTTTTATTGAGCATAGAACATAGAGACTTTCGACAAACATACAATTGAAAACAAACCAATTCTACCCGAATCCCTTGATATGAATGTAAAGATATATAGAGTCATCTTTTTTACCATTAGGTTCAGTTTGTCGCTTCAGCTGAACACCTCCATTCCAGCAACACGATAAATAATCGAATTGCAGAAGAGATTCAACATGCTGATTATGCTTCAGGGATTCAATGTGCTGCAGTTTCATTGACCAGTCAGATTGCAACTTCATGCTGAGAGAGCTTCCGAATTGCTCGTCTTCATTTCTCATGAATCGGTAAATGCTGCTGAGTTTACCCCTTTCTGTAAGCGCCATGGAATGCTTCAGCACTGCCTGATTCACTTGACTGGCTCTATCATCGTATAGAATGCCGGAATTCACTTCCCATGCAGGCTTCTTTATTTGCCACCCAAAGAAAAGGTCGGATTTTTTGGTTTCTGTAACTGCAGAATTATCCAATCTGGCAACTCGATCATTTCGATAGAAAATTTGTCCAAGACCAATCTTATTCACACTAACTGGATTCAATGGTTTGTAGAGACTTGCCGATATCCCGACACTAATTTTTTGAACGTCTCTAACCCTGTCACCACCGATATACGGACTTCTTCGGAAAAGATCTTCGTAATTGTCGATGGTGGCAATTGTCGTGTCGAAATTAGGAAGATTTCCCTGATCTGTGTTTGACGCCGACAAAATTTGGATTCGAGGCTCTAACGTCCATCTGCTGCGAATTTCACTGTCATCCAAATTCCGGTCAAAATACAGACTGCCGTCCACAATGTAATACGACGATGTAACGCTCGTTTTGTCTGGTGAACCAGCCGGTACATTCGACATTCTGTAGTGCAATGTTTCGCCGCCGAGTGTTACATTCAGTTTGCCAAACTCTCTTTGCTGCCAAAATTCCACTGCAGTGTCTGTTCGAGTCCGAGTTCCAGATGGCTTGGTCTTATGCCGAAATTTGTCCATTCCCAGCGTTGTCGTGAGATTTGCATTTTTGCCCAAATGGAATACTTGTTCATATGAAGCCCAGGGTATCCGATCATGGGTTCGCTCGGCTTCAATGACGCCAGGATTTGAAGTGATGTATCGATTCACTCCGATTGATGCCTTATAGCGAATATCAGCAATTGTGACTTCGACATTCTGTTGAAGATACCGATCGTCTCGATCAGGAAAAAGTCCAGAGAAATCACCAACATAGTTTTTGTCAGATACCCAGTTAACATCGAGTCTCGAAGACAGCTGGCTGTCATTGTGCCACTTGGAATCAACATGTGCTGCGTAACGAGGTTGTCGATTACTATGCTCGCTGTCTCTCTGCAGATACTCTCCACGAATTTTTGTTTCCGAGTGTTGGCTCAGATGCCGGTACTCTGTCTGCAGCTGAACGCCGCGCTTAGACAGAAGGTTCGTACTTACTGTTGCGTCATAGTTGGGGGCGAGATTAAAGTAATAGGGAATTTCGAGGACAGTGCCATGCTGAGTTTCGTAACCAGCTTTTGGAAACAGAAATCCACTCCTTCGTTGTTCACCAATTGGAAACTTTATATACGGAAAATAGAATATCGGCACATCTCTAACTCTAAGAGTTGCATCTCGCGCTATACCCTGACCCGTTTCAGCATTAAGTTCTATATCAGATGAAACAAGAACTGCATTATTATTATTTTCGGGACAATACGTGAACGCTGCCTCACCAAGGCGCAACTCCCTGTCTTGAAGTTCAATAATTTTTGCTTCGCCTCGTGCTTGTAGCGTCCTGTGCTCTGTCCCCAGGAGTTTAGGCGATAACAGTCTAAATTCAGCAAGTTGTCCAATTGCAGAGTCCTGATTCAGATCAATTGAAACTGCCGCAGCTTCAATTTGAATACCGGCTTCCTCGATGAGTACATTTCCTCCTGCCTCAAGTTGATTTTGTTGTCGATCATAGGCAATTTCATCCGCTCTAATTGTGCGGCCACCATGGACAAAAATCGCGTTTCCGCGAATTGTTATTTCATCTTCGGTCACATCAACAAAATCGCCAATAAAGTTTAGTTGCGAAGGCAGCAGCTGACGGTTTTCGGTTTCAACAGTTGAATAGAATGATTCGGGACAACCGACAAATTGCTGAGCGCTGACTTCGTTGGCGCCTGCTATCATCAGCATAAAAATTGCTAGTATAATGACCATCCAGCAGACTCTCACTATGGGGAGTCGCGGCTCTTCCCCCCGCTCACCTCCAGACCGAATCATGCACTGAGGAACAGGACGGATTGTGGTACAAAATTCCCTCGATCTGGAAAAATTTGCTCTTGAAGACCAGCGCATTTTGCAACTGGTTGAGTGGCTCTCTTCTATTCTGGACAAAAAAATCCGCTCCATAGAATTTGCATCAGACGATGCAAGTTTCCGACGCTATTTTCGAATTGTCTATGAAAATTCCAGTTATATCGTGATGGATGCGCCTGTTGAACACATGGATATTGAACCATTCCTCCGAATTGCTGAGAAATTTCTGTCTATCGGCTTGAACGTGCCGACAGTTTTTGCATCGAACAAGGAGAAAGGATTCGCATTAATATCAGATCTTGGTAACACCATGTATCTTGATATTTTAACCCATATAACCGCAGATGAATTGTATGAGGATGCTTTAAACTCACTGATTCGATTGCAGGTTGCGACGTCAAGCGATCCGAATTTCTTACCGCCTTATGATGCCGAACTTCTCTGCTCGGAGATGGAACTTTTCCGAAGCTGGTATCTTCCCGAACATCGTAAATTGGAAATCACCCCGGAAACTTCCGATGTACTGGACCGCACATTCGAATTCCTTCGAGACAGGGCACTGGAACAGCCGAAAGTATGGGTGCATCTCGATTATCATTCTCGTAACCTAATGCACGTCGCTGACAACAACCCCGGCATCATCGACTTTCAAAGCGCAGTCTTAGGCCCCATAACTTACGACCTCGTTTCCCTGTTGCGTGACTGTTACATCGTCTGGCCTCCGGAGCGGATTCGATATTGGATACACCGATATTTCAATTTGGCACACGATGCCGGATTACCAGTTGAATTTACCGAAAACGAGTTTATGCAGTGGTTTGACTGGATGGGCCTCCAGCGCCACATAAAAGTTGTCGGAATTTTTTCCAGACTGAACTACCGAGACCACAAGGCAAAGTTTCTAGAGGACATTCCAACCGTAATGACCTACATTGAGTCCGTAAGCAGGAATTACAAGGAACTCAAACCCCTGCACAGACTGGTTACTCATTTAATTGAGAATTAGACAGAATGGATGCAATGATCCTAAGCGCCGGGCTTGGCACAAGAATGCGTCCATTGACAGAGTCGATTCCGAAACCGCTACTGCGAGTGGGAAAACATCGATTAATCGAATATCACCTGCACAACCTGAAGCTTGCAGGAATTTCCAATATCGTGATTAATACTTCCTATCTTGCTGACATGTTCGTGGACGTAATTGGTGACGGCTCGGCTTATGGCGTCGACATTATGTATTCGCATGAAAGAGAGCCACCGCTTAATTCAGGAGGCGGGATTCGCAGAGCACTACCGCTGCTTCAGTCAGACCCGTTCCTTATCGTAAATGCCGATATCTGGACTGACTTCCCGTTCAGTCAGTTACATGTTCCTGGGTTTGCAGATGGATGCCTGATTCTCGTCGATAATCCTGCACACAACTCTGATGGAGATTTCATATTAACAAACGGTAAGCTAAATATTCCAGATGCAGAAATCGCATCACAGACTCTGACATACAGTGGAATTTCCATACTGCGCAAAAGTCTTTTCTCGAATACGAATGAGGTTATTTTTCCTTTATACAGCTTATTCAGTAATTCTATTGAAAGAGGTAAACTTTCCGGTAGATACTACAAAGGAATTTGGCATGATGTTGGCAGTCCCGAGAGACTTGAGCAAGTAACCACTATGCTTGACAACGAGAATCTGAAATCGGCTTCTGAGTAACAATTCTTATACGAAGAAGCATGATGCGCATTGTTTATTGCTTTATATTCCCCGAGACTACGAATAAACGATCTTGTGGTATCCGAGTTTGTCCGCAAGGCTTGAAATGCAATTTTCCTCTACTTCATTGATGTCTGCATGAATGCCAAGTTGACGAAAGGTCGTCACTTCGAGCCCGCGAATACCGCAGACGTCAATTAGCATGAATGGGGCTGTATCCATGTCTACATTCAAACAAAGTCCGTGATAACTGCATCCTCGAGCTATGCGAATTCCGAGTGAAGCAATCTTCTGACCTAGTACATAGACCCCAGGCGCGTCAGGTCGAGTTTCACCTCCAACACCATACGAATCCAGAATGGCAATGATTGCTGATTCAACCAAATGAACCAGATTCCGAATGCCCTGATTGCGGCGTCTTAAATCAAGTAGAAGATATACGATTATCTGACCCGGACCATGGTAGGTAATCTGCCCTCCGCGATCCGTTGAAATGACTGGAATGTCGGTTGATCCGACCGGAACATGCTTGCACGAATAGCCCTGAGTATAGACCGGCTGGTGCTGCAGCAACCAGAATTCGTCTACAGTATCGGCATCGCGTTTGGATGAAAACAGGCGCATTCGATCGAATGCGTCTTGATAATTGACTAACCCCAGCCTACGAACGACAACTTGGTCGCTTATCAATCAACTCTCCCAAGAATCTGCAATACGCCTGCTCTCATCGACCGCTATTCAACGACGATGATTGGTTCTTCGGGAAGATATTGAGCAACCCTGTCAATCAGCTGATCTACATTTTCAGTCACATTTATGGGGCCCACTAGTACCTGATAGAAGGTGGAACCTGAAATGACTTTATTCTGCACATGTACGTCTTTAACCCCTGATTTGCGCAAAACTTTACTCAGCCTCACCGCATTATCCTTGTTGCCAAAAACACCAGCTTGCAAATAGTAATTGTCATTCGGCAAACTCGGGTACGACCCACTGGATGGCAGTACCGCTTCAACCAGTACCGGTCCGGTTCCCGGTCTTACTAAATCCAACTGGTGAGCAGCTACATAGGACAAGTCAATGATTCGGTCATCGATAAAGGGACCTCGATCATTCACACGAACCACAATATTCTTGTTGTTATTCAGATTGGTAACTCTTACATAAGACGGCAGCGGAAGCGTTTTGTGAGCAGCAGTCATTTGATGCATGTCATAAGTTTCCCCACTTGATGTTCGCTTGCCATGAAATTTCTTTCCATACCAAGAGGCAATGCCTTTTTTCCTGTAGCCTTCTGCGGTACGCAATGGCACATATGTTCTGCCATATACGGAATATGGGTCGTTTCCGTAGCGGCTGTAGGGTTCAATTTGGGGAACCGCGTTCGGAACGTCGAATACCCATTGTGGAATTTTGCTGGAAATGCCGGTACAGCCGAACACTAGCAACGGCAAAATCAAAGCAATGACTTTTCGCAACCCTAGTCCCTCGCTCGTCTGGAATCAATCAGATTTGCAAGCTCTGCTACAGCCATGGCATAGAGTGGACTTCTGTTGTACTTTGTAATTACATAGAAATTTGGAAACCCCGCGCGATAAATGAAAGCACCTGCTTTCGTCTCAAACTTGATCACCCCAACATTCAGATTGGCATCTGCCTCGATTTCAGGAATCAGAGTAATGTCAGAATCTATCAGTTCACCGTAAGTTCTATCGTTGTTCAGACCTTTGGTTACGACTTTTTCCAATGCATCCGTGCTGGTGGAATGCAAATCTGCGTAGATTTGTTGATTCGTTTTCCAACCATGTTTCTTCAAATAATTTGCCACACTGCCGATTGCATCATGCGGTTCAGCAAGCAGGTCTCGCTGTCCATTTTCATTGAAATCAACCGCATAATGACGGTAACTGCTGGAGATAAACTGAGGAATCCCCATGGCCCCAGCATAAGATCCTTTCACGAACATGGGATCAAGTCCTTCCTCATCCACCAATTTCAGAAACGCAATGAACTCATTTCTGAAAAATTCACTTCTGCGAGGATATCCCAGCGTAAGCGTTACCAGACTGTCTATCACTCGATGCTTACCAGTGATCCTGCCATAGTGGGTCTCGACTCCAATTATGGCGACAATCACTGCTCCATCCACACCGTAGACTTTTTCCACTCTCGCTACTACCTCTTTATTACGCTCCCAGAAAGCCGCGCCGAAATCGGCTCTCGACTGAGTGACGAATATTGATTTATAGCGATACCAGGGAAGCCTTTTTTCTGCTGGGCGGGAGATCGCCTCAATGATGTCTTTTTGAAAAACCGCGTCACGAACAATCGCTTCAACCCATGCTTCTTTGAATCCGTGTTCACTCACGATTTCCTTGATGAGTTCAGCCGCTTCCGGATATTCCTCGAAATCCACCGCTTGAACAAGTGTCGACGCGACGACTAAAACAACCAAGGCTTGCACGACAACCTGAATCGTTTTCTGAACTCCGTTTCTAGATCTAGTCCTTCGCATGTCGAACTCCCATTACGATTCCGATACCAGCCAGAACTGTTACCATGGATGTACCTCCATAACTGATTATCGGCAACGGAATGCCGACTACAGGCAAAATACCCGCCACCATTCCGATGTTTACGAAAAGATGAACGAAAATCATAATTGCGATGCTGCTGGCAACAATTCTTCCAAAATCGCTCTTGCTCTTGTAGGCAATGAAAAAACAACGACTGATCAAGAAAAGAAAGACAACAACCAAAATGACACTGCCGATCAGACCGAATTCCTCAGCGAAAACCGAGAAAACGAAGTCGGTGCTTCTTTCGGGTATGAACTCCAACTGAGACTGGCTGCCATTCAGCCAGCCTTTGCCATACACTCCCCCAGAGCCGATCGCAATCATGGACTGAACGCTATGATATCCCTGTCCGAACGGGTCTTTCCACGGATCAAACATTGTAATCACCCTTTGCCGCTGATACTCATGCAACAGTGGCCAAATAAGCGGAAAGGAAACCAGAGTGACAACCCCGATCGAAGTAATCCAGCGCCACGAAAGACCGCCCAAAAAAATTGCGAATCCTCCGACAGATGCAATGAGAATAGCTGTCCCCAAATCCGGCTGCATGTAAACCAGCAGTGCCGGAAACAGCACAAGAAATCCACAGGCCACAAAACTCAGCTTTCGATTGAACATCTGAGAACGAGTAAGAAGCCATGCAACCATCATGGGAACGACGATTTTCATGAGTTCCGCGGGCTGAAAACTAATGATGCCTAAATCCAGCCAGCGTTGTGCACCTCGCCCCACTGTACCAATGATCAGGACGAGGACAAGCAGCAAAAAACCGCCTGTGTAGAGATGCGGCGTGTACTTGCGCAAAGTCTCCAATGACATGGCAGTCAAACCCACCATGAACAAAACCGCGATTGAAATGCGAATCGTCTGACGCCATACCTGATCGACATCCTCCCCACCGGCACTGAACTGAACTGCTAACCCAATACCGCACAGAATTATTAGCGCCAAAAGAATCGGAAGATCGATTCGCGAGAGAATCGGAACCACTCCCCTGACATTATTGGATTGATTTAAATGCAATCTTGTCACCTTGCGGTTTGGTTTGCGGATTGAGCAAATAGTAATCCATCACTGTTCTTGCAATCGGGGCAACCGAACTACCAGATCCACCGTTCTCAATGATCACAGCAATTACAATCTCAGGCTTCTCGGCCGGAGCAAATGCCGTGAAAATTCCATGAGGATGAAATTTCTTGGGAATAGCCTCAGCATCCCACTCCACATCACTCGCACGCTGAATCACCTGCACTGTACCGGTTTTGCCGGCAATCTTGTATTGCAGTCCCTCGCTGATTCCTTTCGCTGTACCCTTATTGCCGTGAACCACATCTATCATGTAATCAATATTTTTCTCGAAATTTTGGGTGGCTACATCTATCGTCCCCCTCAAATCGGGCTTTCGGTAGTCTTCCACTCCGGTATTGATATCCACAGATTTCAGAATAATTTGCGGAGTGAATTTGTCACCTCGATTCGCAATAATCGATACTGCATGAGCTAATTGCAGCATGGTTACCGAAAAGGCACCCTGTCCGATTCCCGCAATCAACGTCTCTCCCGCATACCAGCCCTCATTCAGCGTCTTGCGTTTCCATTCCTGGGATGGAAGAAGGCCATTAACCTCGTTCTTCAGTTCGACACCAGTGCGATGTCCAAAGCCGAATTTGGACAGCTGGAAATACATCTCATCAATGCCAAGTTCCCTAGCTAGGGCATAAAAATACACATCGCAGGATTCTACCACTGATTTTCGCAAATCAACTTTGCCATGACCTTCTTTTTTCCAGCATCGATACTTTTTCTTCACTCCCGGTAGCTGATACCAGCCTGGACAATGAACTTGTGCAGAACTAGATTGAGTCTCACTTGCTGCAATGGCCAAAAATGGCTTGATCGTAGAGCCCGGTGAATACAGTCCTTGAATCCCTCGATTGAGCAATGGGCTTTGTTCTCCTTTCAGCAATTGAACAAGCCTTTCCGGTGGTGCGGAAATCCCGAAATCATTGGCATCAAATGACGGTTTGCTAACCATCGCCAGAATTCTTCCGGTTGCTGGTTCAAGCGCTACTAACGCCCCTTTGTTATCACCAATCGCGTCATATGCAACCTTTTGCAAGCCCAAATCAATCGTCAGATAAATATCTCGGCCGGAAGTTGGCAGCACTTGAGACAAGGTTCGTAATTTCTGACCGTGGGCATTTGTCTCCACCCGCTCATAACCCGGCCAACCCACCAGGCTTTCTTCACTGGATAGTTCGGCCCCATATTTGCCAATATACTGGATGCCTCGGTATCGAACAGGATTGATTCTCTTCAAATCCTGTTCATCAATTCGACTCACTCTACCAATCACATGTGCCGCATATTCACCTGAATAATAGTTGCGATGCAGCTCGGCACTGATATAGGCTCCTGGCAAACGGTATCGATCCACTGCCAGATGTCCGATCTGCTCGTCAGTCAGGTAGTCTTTTAGAGTTTGTAGTTCGAATCTACTTGATCGTTTTACGGATTTCCGGAAATCCTTCAGTTCAGATTCACTGACTGGAATGATGTTTTTAATATCGTCGAGTAGCTTGTCAAGATCAGCTGCGCGTGCTGGAACAATTCCCAGCGTATAGACGGTCTTGTTGCCTGCCAGCAGATTTCCATTTCGATCCAGAATCTGTCCTCGAACCGGCGGTATCGGAACAATTTCCACTCGATTGTTGGTCGAAAGTGCTGCATAGTTGGAATATGCGATGATCTGAAGATATGCTAATCTAGCAATTAGAATCAGCAGCAGAATAACCATGCCAATGAGCGATAGCAGAACGCGATGCCGACTTATCTTGCGTAGACCAGCCGGCATCTGGTGATTCATAGGATCAATCAATAAAGCCATGCTGTTTTTCTCTTGTGCGCCAGAAAAACACGAATAGATACCAGATTAGTGCACCGGTCAATGGCGCTAACCAGAGCGAAATGGAACCTGCGTGGTCTTGCGTAAATTCGTTGACAATGCTAATGATCCATGCGTTTAAGTAGAGCAGTGCCAGAACCACCAATGTCTGCTTCCAAAGGGTTGCCGTGACTGCTGTACTCATCAATCTAAGGACAATATAAGCTACCGAAACCTTTGCAATAGCATTTTGGCCCAGCACGCCAAAAAGTATTGTATCGGCAAGCAATCCAACTGCGAATGCCGTGAAAATACCTACCGTCTGGGGTTTGTACAGGCACCAGAAAATAAGCACCAACGCCACAAAATCGGGACGAAATTCTGCAACTGATTCCGGCAGCGAAACAACAGAAAGAACCATGGCGATCGCGAACGAAGCTACGATTTGAGCAAAGTCCGTGATCTTCGATAAATTACTTCTCTCCGGAATCATTCATCGTTACAATAGGTGTATTGCCGGATTTCACAGGGGCGTTGTTCCAAACCATCAACACTTCAAAACTTGGGTCTAGCGCTGCCAGGGGAATCGCAGTAATTTCCGCAAAAGGAACATTTTTGTTACGTACGACGCTCGTTACTTCAGCAACTGGATAACCCAGTGGAAATCTCTCGCCCAGACCTGAAGTCACCAATATGTCGCCCGGCCGAACGTCCTGATTGACTTGCAACTCCGACACAAGCAACTGATTCGGTACTCCCAGCCCGTGCACAACGGCTCGAATGCCATTTCTCTGAATGCGTACCGGAATAGAGTGATTGGCATCCGTAATCAGTGTAACCGCACTCTCTGTCAGTGTGGCTGAAGACACCTGGCCGATCACACCTCTATGGTCGATAACCGGTTGCCCTATAAATACTCTGTCGTCGGTTCCACGATTCAGCACAATCTTTTGTGACAAAGGCTGCAATTGAATCGATGTCAGGTTTGCAGATAGCACTGGGTACTGAAACTTCTCTTTCGCATCGAGCAGTTCCGCCAGCCATTTGCTCCGGAGTTCTTCATTCTTCAGCTGGATGATTCGTTCCCGTAGTTCTGCGTTCTCCTGGTTGACTATTCGGTTACGCTCTCGGAGCTGTTCTCGCTCTTCAAGAATCTGTCGAATGCTATTGGTGGCTTTTGTGGGGAGTTGAGCCACCTCAATCAGCGGCTTGACCGTAACGAACATCACTGAGCGAGTACTCTGCAACATTGCAGAATGAGACTCCAGGATGATAAGAACGATTGACAGTGCGGCCAACAGAAAGAAGTGCAGGTCCTGCTTCAATCCAGATGCGCCTAGATTCATTCAGAATTCCTCAATATTTTGTGTATCGCATGTCTATTATCAATGGGCTGACACCACCTTGTGCAGAAGCTCGGCCTGCTCCAGAGCGCGTCCGCAGCCTCTAGCCACGCACGTTAAAGGTTCCTCAGCAATTATCGTCGGAATTTTCAATTCCTCGTTGAACCGTTTGTCGATGTCTCTCAGCAACGCACCACCGCCCGCCAACAGAATGCCACGCTCAAAGATGTCACCCGACAACTCCGGTGGAGATTTTTCCAGTGCCTGACGCACTGCACTGATGATCTCGCCCAAGGAACCCTGAAGCACTTCGTATATTTCGCTGCTGCGCAGAACGTGCTTTTGCATGGCACCTTTGTAATCTCGCCCACGAATTTCCATCATGGTTTCTTCCGACCCTCTCCAAGCAGTTCCGATCAGCTGCTTAATTTTTTCCGAAGTCGGCATTCCGATTTGCAAACCGTACTTGTCTTCCACGTAATTTTTTATTTTTAGATCAAAGAGGTCTCCAGCGCACCGTAGCGTACTTGAATAAACAAGCCCGCCAAGAGAAATCACACCGATTTCAGTCGTGCCTCCACCGATGTCAACGACCATCGATCCAACCGGGTCCGAAACCGGCAAGTTCATTCCGACAGCCACCGCCATAGGTTCGTCCATAAGATAGACTTCTCGTGCACCTGCGCTGAGGCAGGACTCGCGGATCGCGCGTCGTTCTACCGGCGTGGATCCGCATGGTACACTGATGACGGTGCGCGGGCGTATGAATAGACGGCGCGACTGGGCTTTGCCAATGAAATGCCTAAGCATCATTTCCGTCACTGAAAAATCAGCAATAACACCATCTCTCAAGGGGCGGATTGCCTGTATGTTGCCTGGCGTTTTACCGAGCATATTTTTCGCATCTTGGCCCACCGCCAGAATCGAATCGGACAGACTCTTGTAGCGTTGCTGCCCGTGAAATTCCGGAACGTAGACAGCGACGACTGACGGTTCGTTGAGGATGATTTCTCCTCTGATCCTATCATAGATCAGGGTATTGGCGGTTCCTAAATCTATCGCCAAGTCTTGAGAAAAATAATTGAAGATGCGTCCCATTCAATTCATCTCGTCTACGGGCTGTAAATCATCATACAGGTGAACCGACAAGCACTTCAATTTTTCAAGGTTTTCGTAATGAAAGGTGGGGGAATTACTATAATTTCATCCCTATTTGCAGCAGAATTCAGGATCATGAACTTCTCAAAATCAGATATTGAAACCATTGCAACACTTGCCCAGCTTGATGTTGAAGATAGCGTGATAGATTCATTCGTTCAGGAAATGGCAGATATTTTGTCCATGATTCGTCAAATGCAAGAAATTGACACATCAGAAATCAAGCCAATGCCACATCCGCAGGATATTAAGCTAAGACTTAGACTGGACGAGATTACCGAACCTGATCAGCGCTCTGAACTGCAATCAATCGCTCCTGCTACAAAAGACGGATTATATCTAGTTCCAAAAGTACTTGATTGAGCGTCTTTACCGAACTTTGGACCATAAATTTACCGAATATCCCATATCGCTGGCGATGCATTCAGCACCGCACCGCTCAGATTTAACTGAAATTCATGCTTCCAATTATATGATTATACTCTGCTCTCAGCCAGTAATAATGAATTCAGGAAAGCTCGCCGACAACCGAAGTCATTTAGTGAATTTGCAACCCCAAAATTGTCCCGATTCTCCACGGAAAGCTAGATGAGACAGCTTGGACTGGAACTTGCACAGATCGCCCAGTCACTGCAAAATCGTGAAATTTCGAGTGTAGAACTGTGTAACGAGTATTTTCGACGAATTGGCAACAGTCGTGAATTAAATGCCTTCATCACGCTTGATCAGGAAGCGGCTGTAAGTAAAGCGGAAAAAATTGACAAGGCGAGAACACGCTCAGAGCTCGGGCCTCTAGCTGGCATCCCAATTGCTCACAAAGACATTTTCTGCACCAAGGGGGTGCGCACCACCTGTGCCTCCAAAATTCTCGGCAATTTCGTGCCACCGTATGATGCAACCGTCGTCTCGCGACTGAACGAGGCAAAGGTCATTTCGCTAGGGAAGACGAACATGGATGAATTCGCGATGGGTTCATCCAGCGAACATTCCGACTATGATCCAGTCAAGAACCCATGGGACCTGTCGAAGGTGCCAGGCGGCAGTTCGGGCGGCTCGGCAGTCGCAGTTGCGGCTGGATTGGCTGCTGCCGCAACTGGTACCGATACAGGCGGGTCAGTTAGGCAACCCGCAGCAATGTGTGGAATAACAGGGGTCAAGCCAAGCTACGGGCGAGCCTCGCGTTTCGGAATGATTGCTTTCGCTTCATCCTTGGACCAGGCCGGCGTGCTCACTCGCAGCGCGCAAGACGCTGCATTGTTGCTGGATGTAATTTGCGGATTTGACCCGAAAGACTCAACCTCCCTGGAGATTCCGCCGCCCGATTGCATGAAACATTTAGAAAAGCCGCTTGAAAAGCTGACTATCGGAGTGCCGGAAGAATACTTTACTGCAGGACTTGATTCGTCGGTCGGTGAAATCGTTCAGCGGGCACTTTCCGAGTTCGAATCTCTCGGCGCTCGCCTGGTTGATCTGAATTTGCCGAACAGCAAGGCAGCCATCCCCTGCTACTATGTGATCGCACCGGCAGAAGCATCGTCAAATCTATCCAGATTCGACGGTGTGCGTTATGGTTATCGCAGCAAATCCAGAGAAGATATTGCGGATATGTACCGTAAAACACGCGGCGAAGGTTTTGGGCCGGAAGTGCATAGAAGAATCCTGATCGGTACTTATGTTCTTTCACGCGGCTACTACGATGCTTACTATCTGCAAGCGCAGAAAATTCGCCGACTGATTTCGGACGACTACAAAAGCGCTTTTGAGAAATGCGACTTGATCATGGGGCCGACGACACCCACCACAGCGTTCCCCATCGGCGAAAAAACGTCCGATCCTGTGCTGATGTACCTGAATGACATCTAT
The DNA here is from genome assembly GCA_965219265.1 of Arenicellales bacterium. GTDB lineage: Bacteria > Pseudomonadota > Gammaproteobacteria > Arenicellales > JAJDZL01 > JAJDZL01. Next base: position 383,117 of record OZ244730.1, on the reverse strand, counting down.
ACCGCCTCAGTCAATCTTGCTGGATTGCCCGCTCTTTCAATACCTGTCGGATTCGACCCGTTGGGAATGCCGGTTGGACTGCACGTCATTGCACCTTATTTGCAGGAAGCCTTTCTGCTTCGTGCCGCTCACCAGTATCAGAAAATTACCGATTATCACTTAAGAGCACCGGGGGACAATTCGTGATTGACTGGGAATGTGTCATTGGACTGGAAGTGCATATCCAGCTGGCAACCAACAGCAAAATATTCTCGGGGGCTTCGACTGAGTTCGGCGCCGAGCCCAACGCACAAGCCTGTTTGATCGATGTCGCATTGCCTGGAGTGTTGCCAGTCTGTAATGCGGAAGCGGTGCGTATGGCGGTTAAATTTGGGCTCGCAATCGGTGCAACGATCAATCGCAAGTCCATTTTTGCCCGAAAGAATTATTTCTATCCGGATTTGCCAAAAGGGTATCAGATTAGCCAATACGAAATACCGGTGGTAGTTGGCGGCTGTATTCGGACCTCGGTTGACGGCGAAATCCAAACTGTCGGCATCACACGGGCACATTTGGAAGAAGACGCAGGAAAATCTCTACACGAGGAATTCTCGGACTCGACCGGAATCGATTTGAACAGAGCTGGGACGCCGTTGCTGGAAATTGTGTCTGAACCCGACATTCGCTCCGCAGCACAAGCAGCTGACTATATGCGAAAGCTGCACAGCCTGGTTACCTATCTGGAGATATGCGACGGAAATATGCAGGAAGGATCGCTTCGCTGTGATGCCAATGTGTCGATTCGCCCTCGTGGACAAACGAAGCTTGGAACTCGTACGGAATTAAAAAACATCAACTCCTTTCGGTTCGTCGAAAAAGGAATCATCGCTGAAAGCAAACGTCAAATAGAAATTCTCGAAAACGACGGCAGTATTGCTCAAGAGACGAGGTTGTACGATCCGCAGAAGAACGTCACACGTCCAATGCGAAGCAAGGAAGATGCACAGGATTATCGTTATTTCCCGGATCCGGATCTTCCACCACTGGTACTGTCAAAAGAGTTCATCAGCAGCGTACAGAAAACGCTTCCGGAATTACCGCACGAAAAAAAGCAGCGCTTCATTAGCCAACTGAAACTAACGGAAGCCGATGCCGCACAACTTACCCAGTCTCGGACTACAGCAGATTTTTTTGAGGCAGCTCTCAAACAGGCTCCGGACAACCCCAAAGGCATTGCAAACTGGATAAATGTCGAGCTTGCCAGTTATTTGAACAAGTCCAATCTGAGTATTGACGAATCCAAAGTCGGTGCTGAAACTCTGGGTCAAATAGTCGCTCGAATTGATCAAGGAATCATATCAGGGCGGGGCGGCAAAGAGCTTCTCGCTGCTCTTTGGGATAATCCGGGACAAGACGTTGATGAAACCATAGAAACTCAAGGATTGAACCAGTTGGACAGCATCGACGAAATTTCGGTATATATTGATCAGGTGCTGCAGGATTACCCGGAACAGGTTCAGCAATTGCGTAGTGGCAATCAAAAACTGCTCGGCTTTTTTGTCGGCCAAATCATGAAACTGTCGCAAGGCAAGGCAAATCCAAAATCTGTAAGTGAAATTTTGCGAAACAAACTCGGATTAATGTAGGCCATGTCAAAAGATGGCTGATTCCAAGCATCTAGGAGAATGAACTGCTATGAACAGTTATTCCGGCGATAACGCCTTTACTGGAGAAAAAACCAATTCAATCGGCTATGAATCCACCTATGCTGGTGCAATCAGTACGTTTCGGAGACCCTACTCAAAAGACGTCACACATTCCGACCTCATCATAAGTGGCGTTCCCTACGATCTCGCTGTAACCAATCGACCCGGAGCCAGATTCGGACCGCGCGGCATCCGCGCGGCGTCCTCACAACTTGCCTGGTTCGGATCAACCTGGCCTTGGAATTTCGACCCGTTCAGACAACTGATCACGACAGACTACGGCGATTGTGATATCGACCATGGGTTTCCTGACCAGATTCCCGCACAGATTGAAGCGCATACCCGTCATCTGCTGTCGGGGGGAGCAAAGATTCTGACAATGGGCGGAGATCATTTCATCACCTACCCCATCCTGAAAGCGGTGAATGAAAAACACGGACCGATATCGCTTATCCATTTTGACGCACATTCAGACACATGGGCAGAAGACGATGAACGCATTGATCACGGCACAATGTTTTTTCACGCTGCCCGACTCGGTCTGGTTGCACCAGAACGATCAGTGCAAATTGGATTGAGAACCTGGAATACGGATACTCATGGATTCAATATCATGGACGCCAATTTTGTACAAAAAAATGGCATTGACGCGGTAGTTCAGGAAACACTCGCCATTGTAGGTGACAATTGTGCGTATCTGACTTTTGACATTGACTGCCTGGACCCGTCATTTGCCCCGGGAACGGGAACGCCGGTGTGCGGCGGACTTTCAACTTGGCAGGCTCAGAGCATTATTCGAGGTTTAGTCGATATCGACTTTGTTGGCATGGATCTTGTTGAAGTTGCGCCTGCCTATGATATTGGGGAAATCACTGCATTAGCTGGAGCAAGTTTAATGATGGATTTCATCTGCCAACTAGCCCAACGCCGAAGACAAGACTTGTAATGTGCAAAGTGTCATTCTGTTAGAGGTATACAGTGAATTTAGACTGCAGCGAACGCAGAATTTCAGTTAAACTAGTTGCTACTGTTTGGGACACACAGTAGACTTTCAATTAAGCGCCCGTAGCTCAGCTGGATAGAGTACCAGGCTTCGAACCTGGTTGTCGGGGGTTCGAATCCCTCCGGGCGTGCCACTTTCATGTTCCATCTGTTTGGTGCGGAATTTGTTCTGGCAACCGCTGAGAATTGGAATTCCAGTCAACGGAAATTTGGTCATTACCAGCATATGGCTGGTGCCGAGGAGAGGACTTGAACCTCCACGGGGTTGCCCCCACTAGCACCTGAAGCTAGCGCGTCTGCCAATTTCGCCACCTCGGCTCAATAAACCTAAAATTTATATTCCACACAGTTGAGCAAGCTATCGCCATAACCTGATATTCCCGAATTTGGATAACTTCGACTGCATTACTACCCTGAGAAAAGTTCAACTGGCTGTGGCTTGCAAATAATTATAAATTGTTCATGTGTAAACGTTGCCTGGAATAATTGGCTCGACGAAAATCTTTCTGTCGACATGTAATCTCCCCCCAATTTTGTGAAAAACCGCATTCAGCCGGTCAATTTGCAACAATTCCAAGAAATAATATATTTTGAATATTAATAATTTATAATCAGACAATTAAAATTCCTCCTGAAAGGAGGATCATTTCAGTCGGAAAGCTTCGATTGTAATTTTATGAGAGAGGGTAGTTAAATTGGATGCTAAGATAGTTTGGTTATTTATATTTGTAGTTCTATACTGGGCCTACTGTATTTACTGGGGCGTTAGAGGTGCGATGACTGCACATACGGCAAGTGATTACTTCATTGCCGGCCGTCGTTTGTCTCTGTGGGTATTCGTACTTGCTGCAACTGCAACATCTTTTTCGGGTTGGACTTTTATGGGACACCCCGGTCTGTTATATCGTGATGGATTTCAGTACGCTTACGCGTCTTTCTATGCGATAACAATTCCGTTTACCGGTGTCCTATTTCTGAAACGTCAGTGGATGCTGGGTAAACGCTTCGGATTTGTTACGCCTGGCGAGATGTTATCCCATTATTTTAAATCCGACATTATTCGAGTTCTTGTTGTACTAGTGGCACTATGTTTTTCGGTTCCATATCTCGGTATTCAGTTACGTGCCTCCGGATTTCTGTTCAATGTGCTGACTGACGGTGCACTGGGCGTGAATGTTGGAATGTGGCTGCTTTCTGCGGTTGTGTTTATCTATGTCGCATCAGGCGGATTAAGGGCTGTGGCTTATGTGGATACTTTGCAATGCGTACTGTTGGCGCTCGGAATTGTCGTCATCGGAATCATTACTCTGAATCTGGTAGGCGGCTGGGCTGCATTGAATGAAGGCATTGCAAACCTAGCTGCAATCGACCCAAAGCGAACGCCCGATGGCTTTAGTCACTACATTGCCATACCTGGAGTCATTCAATGGGTTTCGAATGGCCCCTCAGCTGTTGGCGGAGCTTGGACCGGCATTATGATTTTGAGCTACATGTTCGCACTCATGGGTATTCAGTCCTCACCGGCGTTTTCCATGTGGGCATTCTCCAACCACTCTCCGAAACCATTTGCACCTCAGCAGGTGTGGGCTTCTTCTCTTGGAATTGGTTTTATCCTGTTCTTCTTCACTGCAATGCAGGGAATGGGTGGGCATATGATTGGAGCCGATCTAGCATATCTAGCAGCATATCCTGATGCAGTAAATAACGCACTAGGACAAGGACTAGAAGGCAAGGACCTGATGCAGTCAGTCGGTAAACAAGGGATGCTTGTTCCACAGTTGATCCACGTGATGCAGGATGTAGCGCCCTGGCTGGTGGGACTGCTGTCAGTCTGTGCTCTAGCGGCCATGCAATCAACTGGTGCGGCATATATGTCGACTGCCGGTGCGATGCTGACCCGTGACCTGTTGAAGCATTTCATCATGCCGAATGTCTCGCACGGGCAGCAGAAGCTGTTCGGACGAATCGGCGTTGGACTCATCGTACTCGCCGCTCTGGTCGTTGCAACGACCTCCACCGACGCTCTGGTTCTTCTTGGAGGACTGGCAGTAGCATTTGGATTTCAGATGTGGCCCGCCTTGCTGGCTGTCTGTTACTTTCCATGGCTGACAAGAGCGGGAATTACGATAGGATTAGCGGTCGGTTTGGTTGCTGTCGTATGCACGGAAACAGTTGGCCAAAATCTGGGCATCACCGCTTGGGGCAGATGGCCACTGACGATACATTCTGCCGGTTGGGGAATCATATTCAACCTTGGAATAGCGGTCGTCATTTCTGCAGTTACTCAGAACAAAGCAGAATATGAGCACAAGATGAAATACCACAGTTTCCTTGCTGAGCATGCTTCACTGCCGGAATCCAAACGAGGAATGATTCCTCTGGCGTGGATTATCACGCTGGTTTGGTTCTTCTTTGGAATCGGCCCTGGTGCCGTGATCGGCAACGAGATTTTCGGAAACCCGAATGATGCTGCAACCTGGATGTTCGGAATGCCGTCCATCTGGGCATGGCAAATTTTGTGGTGGGCTCTTGGAGTATTCATGATGTGGTTTCTCGCTTACAGGATGCAAATGTCTACCCTGCAAGAAACCGAAATCGAAGTGCTTCAAGAAGATATCGGAGACACTCAGGAAACAAGTGCCTGATAAGCATTCATGCTTCAAAAAAGGGAGGGGCAACCCTCCCTTTTTTTATAATCTGTGAATGTTCGATATATCTGTTCCAAAGCAACTGACGCAAACATGTCACAACTTACAAATTACTGGCTCTGGGTAATTGCGTTAACTCTCGCCTTGCTTTATCCTGTCGGACAACTGATTTGGGTGATAAGCGTCAGGAGATTACAGAAGAAATTGCAGAAAAAACTAGAATCAGAAGAACTTCAAGGACAGAAAAGACGAGCTTACATTATTGCTGGCGTAGTCTGCCTGGCATTTTCCTTGCTTTTTAACTATCGCATCCTGAATTGATGTCAACGCTTTGGATCCGCGTCTTTATCAGTTTCTGAAATACACCGCTATCATCATGGCTGTCGGCTGGCTCGGCTGGGGCATCTATGACAGCTATTTTCAACACCGCAATCCTGGTGATTCCTTCTATCACGCTGCAAACCGACTGTTTGAGGACGAGGCCTACGATCGCGCTCTGGAATCGTACGACCTTGCACTTACTGAAGACCCCGCTCATATTCATGCAATGCGTGGCAAAGCCCGAACATTGATGCAGCTGGATCAACACAATGAGGCGCTGGATATATTCAATGAGGCAATCGCACTGGAACCCAATTTCGGAGGAACCTATGCCAATCGAGGAATTCTATATGACCGTATGGGGCAGTATGAACTTGCTTTGAATGACTACCTAAAAGCTCTCCAGCTGGATCCTGAAATTTCGGAAGGCCCTCACTGGCTAACCCGCTTTCTTCGTAAACAGGCGGAAAAGCCACCAAGCATTGCAGACCGGGCTGGTTACATATTGCGTGAACTTGAGAAACCGGAATTCGAACGCCTGCTAAATAATCCTGAAATTGATCAGCAACAAAGAGGTTATAAAAAATAAATTTGCTTTATATTTTTCAATTAATCCAAACCTGCAATACAAATATTTGAAACGCTACGTATCCCAGTCCTATTGCAACGGTCACTAATTTCTCCATTGTTCCCGGATGACGTATCCACAGCCAGACCAGCCCAACTGCTACCAAAACAATTTGAATCATCTTTATTAGATCACCATGATATCGAGGGTCCCAGTAAGACACCGGGCTAACGAAGCGCCACTCTGAAAATGGAAACAAATGGCGATGTGCATCGTCATGATGAAGTGGCAAATCAAACATGATATGCAACAGCATTCCAATCATGATGACAGAGAGCCATTTCAGCCGAAACAGTACAGAAATCAAAAGTACTGTGGCAATAATCGGAATTGAATTGAAACAGTCAATGAAGTTCTGCCAGTTTGGAAGGAAATATCGAGAATCCCAGATTACCGCTTCAGAATTGCCGATAACCAGTGATTCCCAAGCGTAGAAAAAAACGATCGGCAAGTCAGGGAGCGCAGCGCCAAAAATGATAGCTGCAAATATTCGAGGCTGCGAAGGGCGGCTCTGAACTACAAGATTGCAGACAATATGTGCGCCTGTATCCACAACTCGAAATGGATTATTGGAAATTCACTTGATTTCAGTGATGAGAAATCAAGCAGTGTCCGTCACGAATCAGTTCCACACTTCCAGGACGTCTACAAACAATACCCGAAAGAAAAATAGCAGCGCAATGCAACCAAATAGAAGACGAACAGTATCTCTTTCGCCTTCTTTATTACGATATGTAAGTGCGTGATATGCTACTACTGCCGTAACGATCAGAAAAAAAAAGTCCATTCAGATTGACTGGTTCGTGAATTCAATAACACGGTGGAAACATGCAAGGCAGAACAGAAAACTGAACGGCTAATTCCGCAATCAGAATCAATATCGCCAAACTGGAAAACACAATTACCGTGTAACGAACTCCAGCTCGTATGGACTGTGGTGTGGCATCGGGGAGCCTGTTGATTCCTAGAGATTCCCTGTCTAATTCGCCCTGTAATTTAAGATCAAATACCATTCGGCTATAGTGTCTAACCCAGTGAGGGACGATTTTGTTGAACATGTATCTGCAAAAGTGAGATTCCAGTACCTCGTGGCTGGGAACACGTCCAAACCACCAATGATACGCGAGACCGAAAAAATCAAATTCTCTGATTTCCAAAATCGCCGACAACTCAAGTACATCTTCTATGTCCTCAGGCAGATTTTCATCCATATGATGAATCCGCCTGACGCTCTGGTTGGCAGTATGGTCCGAACCTTTTTGGCGTGAAAACAGCTGCACTAACCAATAACCCTTGTGCAACAGATATCTGCAGCACAACTGTATGATTCTATTGAACGGGATCATCACGAAATTTTGGAATTTTTCACAATCACATGTCCATCAATGTTACTCTTTATGACTACAAGATTCGGAATATCTTTCGTACTCTTTCAAGCCTTGTCGAGTACTCGATGTCAATTGGTAACTGGTACAATACTTTAGATCGCAATATATACTGGGTTTTCGCAACTTCATCTTTTTACAAACGGTATACTTGCTCTCTCTAAAATTTTTCACTCCAAAAAGGATCAGAATTCAATGTCGAATGGCGTAGTAATTGAAATGTTTATCACACCCGAACCAGGTGCCGCAATGAATTCAGTCAACCCTGTCAGCGCGGTTGAAAATCGTGGACTCATGGGAGACCGATACTATTCGCTAAATGGAACCTACTCAAAAGCTGAAATTGAACCCGATCAGGAAATCACTCTGATCGAATCAGAAGCCTTTGAAGAATTGAAGGAAAAACACGGCATCACATTGAATTATTCACAATCTCGCAGAAATATCATTACCCGTGATGTAAATCTGAACAGTCTGGTTGGAAGAACATTTCAAGTGGGAGATGTGACGCTCACGGGAATGCGACTGTGCGAGCCATGCACTTATTTAAGCGGATTGACCGACAATCCCAAACTCGTCAAACAATGGCTTCATCGAGCTGGACTGCGAGCACACATTGTGAGAAGTGGAAAAATCAGCGTCGGTGATTCAATCATCACCTAACCGACAAACTCGATTGCCCTGTCGTCAAGGACAGACTACGATTGACACCAACCGTTGAGGGATCCTCTATAGATGGTTTGGGTACGATCCGGACCTGTTGAAATGATGTCAACCGGCACACCGGTCAGTTCTGTAATTCTACGTAAATAATTCTTCGCATTTTGCGGCAACTGGTCATAATTGGTTGTGCCATAGGTCGATTCCTGCCAGCCAGGCAATTTCTCATAGACCGGATAGCATTGCTGCAAACTCAGTGCATTGGAAGGTAAATTCTGATATACGGCACCATCACTACGATATTCCGTGCAGATATTGATGGACTGGAGTCCATCAAGCACATCAAGTTTAGTAATGCAAAGCCCGTCAAAATGATTCAGTTGATGAGCGCGGCGAACCAAAACCGCATCAAACCAGCCACAACGACGAGGACGTCCCGTTGTCGCACCGAACTCCGCTCCTTTTTCGGCTAAATGCTTACCCGTTGCATCATGCAGTTCAGTGGGAAATGGTCCAGCGCCAACCCGCGTTGCATAAGCTTTCACGATCGCCATGATGTGATTCACCTTTGAAAGGGCAATCCCCGCACCGGTAGCAATCGCCCCAGATCCCGTATTCGAGGATGTCACGAATGGGTAGGTACCGTGATCAATATCGAGCATCGCCCCCTGCGCACCTTCGAATAGAACCTTCTGCCCGCTATCAATCAATGTACTCACCTCGGAGCCGACATCCGCCATCATGGGAATCAACCATTCAGAGGATTGTTCCAAATAATCGATCATCTGCTGACAATCTACCGGATCAGCAGCAAAATACTGGGTCAGCAAAAAATTGTGATACTCCAGCAATTCCCGGACTTTCTCACGCGTAATACTGAAATCCTTCAAGTCATGCACTTTGAGTCCGCGTCGTGCAATCTTGTCTTCATATGCAGGTCCGATTCCACGACTGGTCGTCCCAATCGCATTCCTACCTTTTTTTAGTTCTCGGGCTTGATCCAGAGCCGCGTGGCTTGAAAGCAGTAATGAGCAGTCTTCACTGATTCGGAGTCGATTAGCAATCCCCTCTATATGCTCTTCTACATTTGCCATCTCTTTTTGAAGTGCTTCCGCTGAAAGTACCACGCCATTGCCAATGAAAGCGGTTACCTGTTGATGCAGAATTCCTGCCGGTATCAAGTGCACAATGACCTTTTCATTTCCTGCAACCAGAGTATGTCCGGCATTGTGTCCGCCTTGAAATCGAACAACTGCATTCGCGTCGGCACTCAGACAATCGACGATTTTTCCTTTCCCTTCATCACCCCACTGCCCACCGATAATGGCAAGCGTTCGTTCCATTATTCTGCTTCCTCCTTTACGCCGATCGGAACAATTTTCCAGTCTCCGTCTTGTTTGACAAATTCTCGATCGCAAAGCATGGCAAGCTTGTCGCAGCTCTGATCCGGAAGCTGACGAATTATTCTGGCACCCCGACTGACGGCCTCGGCTATCTTGTCTGCAGAAACTTCGGCTCCGGTGGCAATTAATATGCCTTTTCGACACTCTCCTCGAATCGCCCGTCGAAGTAACCTTAAATCTCCACTGAAGCCAGTTGCCGGACAGGGCGTGCCATATGCGGCAAGTACGTGATCATAGCGACCCCCTTTTGCGAGAGCGTGTCCATAACCCAAACCATAAGCAGCGAATACGACCCCGGTGTGATACTTATAGCCACCAGTCTGGGCATAATCGACATGAAACTCAACGTGACTCATTTCTCTTGAAAGCTGCCGTACGACCTGTTCGAATTCACCAAGCAATAAATCCAACTGCATGCTGATACCAGACAATCTTTCTTTTGCTGAATCAATGACGCCAATGTCTCCATTCAACTCTGTAAGATCACAGAAAATTTCGACTCCGTTCTGTTGCAAACCATATTGCGTAGCCAATTCTCGAAGTCGAGGTTTCGATTTTTTTTGCAGTGCGCTCAAAATCTCACTTTCAATCTGCCCTTCAAGATGCAAAGTCCGATTGATTTCCTCAATAATTCCTACGTGCCCAAGTGAAACAGAAAGGGATTCAATACCTGCTATGTTCAGACACTCCACCATCAAACGAACAATTTCACAGTCGGACTCCCGAGATGAAGAACCAAACAATTCGGCACCGAATTGCAGCAATTCTCGGCTTCCACCAATATTCGGTGCACGAGCGAGCAAAGTAGGTCCAAAATAACACAGGCGTACGACTGTATCCTGAACCGGCAGATGCAGCGCTGCCATCCGCGCAACCTGTGGTGTCATGTCGGCACGAATTCCGAACAGCTTGCCGCTCACGTAATCCGGTGTTTTGACAGTAAGCAGGTCCAGATCTTCATTTGTCCCACCCAATAGAGATTCGACAAAGTCAGCCAGCGGCGGAACAACTAGCTCGTAGCCGTTTTGGTATAGGCAATCCAACAGTCTGCGTCGAAGCAGTTCAAATTCCCATCCGTCGTACGGAAGAATCTGCTCAACACCATCCAGTTGATTCCAAGAATCGTTCATAGATTCACTCAATACTATTTCAAACTACCTAAGAAATTGGCAGTATTTCCATCAAACAATAAAATTTTCCGTAAACGGAAAATTTTTCGGATTCTATATTGAACTTGCGGACCAGAGAACTGCCAACCCAAGTATGATGCATCCAAGCCCTATCCACCGTATGACATGAGCTTTGGATTCAAGTACAGACTGGAGCAATTTTCTGGATACATCGGGAAGGGCAAAATAAACAGCGCCTTCAATGATAAGTATCAAGCCTATTGCGGCAATAATAATTTTCCAGGTGAACACTGCTGTTCAATACTCCCTATCCGCCGGATTCATCAACCTCCGATGGCATGCTATTCGGGGAATTGCTCTTGAAGTATTGGAAGAATTCTGAATTGGGTTCAAGAATCAGCAGATCTTCTTTGGACCGAAACGTAGTTCGATACGCATTCAAACTTCGATATAGTCTGTAGAATTCCGCATCTCGACCAAAGGCATTGGCATAAGTCAGTGTCGCTGTAGCATCGCCTTCTCCACGAATCTGCTCGGCTTCCCGATAAGCATTGGCAACCGTAATCTCACGTTGTCGGTCAGCATCTGCGCGAATAATTTCTGCAACTTCCGCCCCTTGTGCCCGTAACTCTTTGGCAACTCGAGAACGCTCAGCTTCCATCCTGCTATACACTCTCTCACTGACTTCGGGGTCCAAATCGACACGTTTCAATCGGACATCCAGAACTTCCACGCCGAATTCAGACGCTTCTTTATCCACAGCGAGTCGAACCAATTCCATAATTTCAGCTCGGTCGCCGGAAATTACTTCCTTTACCGCTCGCTTACCAAATTCCTGGCGCAGACTGTCATTAACTCGCTGCGCAAGCCGAGCACGAACATTTGACTGCAATCCGCTAACCGTGACGTAGTATTTTGCAACGTCTCGAATTCGCCACTTGGCGAATGAATCCACAACCAGATTTTTCTTTTCACCGGTCAGGTACAACTCTGGGTCCGCATCCATCGTCTGAATTCGGGCATCAAAAAATTGTACGCTGTTAATAAATGGTTTCTTGAAATGAATTCCAGGCTGATCGTGCGACTGGACGATCCGCCCAAACTGGAAGATGATCGCTTTTTCCCGTTCATCTACAAAATAAACTGTTTCGTAGATCAGCACGCCTGCAATGACTGCAACGACACTGAGTATTATTGCTTTAATCGACATTTAATGTTTCCTCTATTCCTTGTTCCGCTTATCCCTGAATTCGACTGTTGCGGTCGTTTGATCGACTCGAACGGCGCGAACCATCGATAAATCCCGTTTGGCCGTCAAACTGGCCGATTCGTCCGTTGTTGGCACCAGCGTCGTTATTGTTTCTCCGTTGAATGATTTGATCAAGCGGCAGATAAATGATGTTATTGCCATTTTCCTGATCAATAATCAGTTTGGTAGAGTTGCTGAGCACCTCCTCTACCGCCTCCAAGTACAATCGATCGCGGGTAATCTGCGGGGCTTTGCGATACTCGTCGTAAATTTGCTCGAAACGAGATGCCTCACCTTCTGCACGTGCAATTGTGCTCGCCCTGTAGGCTTCCGCTTCTTGAACAAGTCGGGCTGCCGTTCCTCTAGCTCTCGGAATGACGTCATTAGAGTATGCCTCCGCCTCGTTTTTCAGCCGCTCCTCATCTTCACGTGCCTTTACAGCATCGTCGAATGCTGGCTTTACTTCGGCCGGAGGCTGTGCATTCTGCATTTCGACAGCACGGACATTGACACCAGTTTTATAACGGTCGAGAATTTCCTGCAAGAGAACTTTGGTACCCTGAGCAATCTCGGCTCGACCCTCAGTGATGGCAAAATCCATCGTGCTGCCACCTACGATTTCACGAACTGCACTTTCCGTTGCCTGTCTCACGACCAAGTGGAGTGGGTCACTGACGTGAAATAGCAAATCTTTCGGATCCTTTATGTCATATTGCACCGCAAACTGGATGTCAATGATGTTTTCATCTGCGGTCAGCATCAATGCTTCACGCGTAACGGGTGTAAACGTACGATTGCGCTCGCTTACCCTATATCCAACTTCAACTGTATTGACTTTTTGCACATTGACGATAAGAACTTCTTCAATCGGATACGGTATATGCCAGCGCAATCCTGCACCAGTCGTCCGAGTGTACTCGCCAAATCTCAACTCAACGCCTTGCTCACCTTGTTCGACAACGTAGAGCCCGCTTGAAATCCACAAACCTGCTGCGACAATGACACCTATCAGTATCAGCACCCGACGGCCACCAAACAGTTTCATAGGTCCACGACCTGAGCCTGAGGACGAATCACCTGACTTGCCTGAATTTCCCCCTCCGATTCCCGAAAACATTCGGGAAAATTTCTGTCGAACGTCGCTTACGATTTCATCGATTTCCGGCGGGCCTGAGCGCCCACCATTATCCCCGGAATTCCGGTCTCTGCGACCGGGGCCGGAATCATCCCATGGCATAAAATTTTACCTCTTGATTAAACGATATCACTGACTGTTATGGCTGCACTCAACCGCCTGTCAGCGCAAAGCGTACCATCAGAATATTCAATTGGGGTGTAATCACCGCATTTCAATTCATTATACGAGCATAATTACAAAAACACTTGGATTCGGCAACTACACAACAATTGCCAGCCTCCTGCCATTTCACGTTTCCGAATTCGGTCGAACCTGCCAGTATTCATCTTTGAATTCTCGATTCGATCTAAGCCAGTTGACATCACTCGGAGATAATTCCAGATCCAATACTGTATCACCCGAATCCATGACATGTTCACTGACGATGCCCATTCTCAGATAGATTGATGAACGAAGCTTCCCGGCACATGGCGGTATGCGAATACGACCGAATACAAAATCGCAACGAAAAAATTGGCTGAGCGCTTCAATTAAGTCGCCAACGCCATCGCCAGTATGTGCGGACAGCCAGACGCGATTGGTCTCGCCATTCGAATCTGTACGCCGTCCCGCACCTACATCAATCAAATCTATTTTGTTATACACCAGAATACGTGGAACACTCGCAGCGCCGATTTCATCCAGCACGGTTTCAACATTGGAAATTCTTTCATCAAGATTTTCGCAAGAAGCGTCTATGACATGCAGTAATACGCTCGAACTGGATACTTCTTCCAATGTAGCATGGAACGCCGATATCAATCCATGTGGAAGATCTCGGATAAAGCCGACCGTATCCGAGAGAATAACCGCTCCATAGCTCGGCAGTTGGAGTCTGCGCATAGTCGTATCCAGAGTCGAGAATAACCTATCCTCCGCCTGTACACCAGCGCCGCTAAGACAATTGAACAGCGAAGATTTACCAGCATTGGTATAGCCGACCAGAGCAACAGTCGAAATCGGAACCTTTTTTCTGCTGTTGCGTCGAATTTCCCGCTGAGTGCGAAGTTTTCCCAATCTTCTGGTGAGCGTTTTGATTCGATGCCCAATGAGACGTCGATCGGTTTCAAGCTGAGTTTCACCAGGACCGCGCAGGCCGATTCCACCTTTTTGTCTCTCCAGATGCGTCCAGCCCCGCACCAGTCGCGTAGACAAATGTTTGAGCTGTGCCAGTTCGACCTGAAGTTTACCGTCCCGGCTGGAAGCTCTGCTGGCAAATATATCCAGAATCAAACGGGTTCGGTCCACTACGCGACACTGGACTGATTTTTCCAGATTTCGCTCCTGAATTGGCGAGATGGCATGATCGACGATGACCGTCGTCGCGCCGGTAGCCAATACCTGTGCGCGCAGTTCATCAACCTTACCTTTGCCAATGAAAGTTGCGCTGCTTGGATGTCTTCGCTTTGAGAGAACTGCGCCGACTACCTCGGCTCCGGCAGACTCAGCAAGCAATTGAATTTCTTCAAAGCAGTTGGCGCCATGACTGCTAGCCGAAGGCTCCTGCCGAACAAGTATGGCAAACTCCTTGTCGGCAGCGGTAGACGGCATCTCGCCGCTAAGCTGAAATTTCGCCACTCTACCTGTGCATGTAATCGAACATTCGGTATGACAAAATTTCTACGTCAACGTTCGACAAAAATTTAGTGTCTGACACTGCAAAAAAATGCTACTCTCCTTCGAGAGTCACGGGCCGGGCAGGAACGATTGTCGATATCGCGTGTTTGTAGACTATCTGAGTAACGCCTGCTTTCAATTGAACCACAAATCTGTCGAATGATTCAATCTGCCCTTGAAGTTTAATGCCATTAATCAAATAAATAGCGACTGGAATTTTCTGCTTGCGCAGTTCATTTAAAAACGGTTCCTGAAGCAATGATCCCTTTTGTTGATTATTCATATAAATTCCATGTTATTGCTGATTTAGTTCTTATATAGGGACGATTTAATAATATACCAACATCGCAATCCCAATTTTGCATTGCACAAGCGAATTTATCGAAAAATCTCAATTCATGTCTGATTCAACGGTTCAATATGCATTCTAACATTCTGTGAACTCGATCCTTTGACTTGGAATAATCTCCGACAGTCCAAATCACCCCGGAGGAATTTCGAATCCAAGTAAGTTGTCGCTTGGCGATACCGCAGGTGGCGCGAACCGCACTCTCCACCATTTCCTCATAACCGACATTGTCCAGCAAATATTGCCAAATCTGTTTGTAGCCGACAGATCGCATCGCAGGCAAAGTAATATCAAATTGCGAGGATGTAAATAATTTTTCCGCCTCCTGCAAGAAGCCTTGATCCAGCATTTCGTGAAAGCGTTGCTCAATGACTGATTTTTGACTGTTCCTGTCACTTCTGACAATTGCAATTTTCACGATCTTGAATGGAAACGGTTTGGCACCGTTATCCTGCATCATCTGGCTAGGCACCCGTCCATCGGTATAGTACATTTCCAGAAGACGCCCAATTCGCTGGGAATCGTTCGGCGAAACTTTGCCGCCTGATTTCGGATCAATGCTCATTAGTTCCTGATGCAGAGTGGACCAACCCTCCACAGCAGCCCTTTGACGCAATTGCGTACTGAACGCTTTGGAAGACACCGGTAAATCTGACAATCCTCTTTCTAGCGCTCGAAAATAGAACATTGCCCCTCCAACCAGCAATGGAATACGTCCGCTTAGAAATATCCGCCTGATTTCCTTCAGTGCATCGCTGCGAAATCTACCGGCTGAATAACGCTCCCAAGGATCACAGATGTCGATCAGCCTATGCGGAACGTGCTCCAAAACACGAGCAGATGGCTTAGCCGTACCAATGTTCATGCCCCGATACACCTGAGCGGCATCAACACTGATCACCTCAAACGGGAATTGTGAGGCCAGTTCAACAGCCAAAGAGGTCTTGCCTGCTGCGGTTGGTCCCAAAACAAAGACAACCGGTGCGCGCTGGGTTTCATTGCTGGAGGTGGAAACTGACTGAATCAGGCTCAACGACCTCGATAGAACAGGCGATCAAGTTCCTTCATGGTTATTTGTTTCCAGGTCGGACGCCCATGACTGCAGTAACCTGAATGTTCAGTAAATTCCATTTGTCTCAGTAGGGCGTTCATTTCCGGAATGCTCAACTGCTGGTTGGCTCGAATGGCACTGTGACAGGACATTGTGGCCAAGAGCTCGTTCCGGATGTGTTCTACACGATTGGAATTCTCGTGTTGGACCAAGTCGGATATTACGTCCCGAACGAGTTCCTCAATGTTGGTTTTACTCAGGATATCCGGTATCGACCGAATCGAAATCACATTGTCGCCAGCAAGGGAAATATCGAATCCAAGGTTGGACAGCACTTCAGAATTGGCAACAGCAGCATCTGCTTCCTCGGACGAAACTTTGATGATGGCAGGAACCAGGAGCATCTGAGATGTAAATGAGGAGGCCTCATAATCCTGTTTCAGCTTTTCATAGGTGATTCGCTCATGAGATGCATGCATGTCAACAATAATCAATCCTTCTTTGTTCTCAGCAAGCACATAGGCTCCCCCAAGTTGCGCTAAAGCGAATCCAAGCGGCGGTACTTCTGCATCCTCTTCTAAATCCGCCGGGCGTTTCGCGGATTGTGTTCCGTCAGCTTTACCTTCAGCAAAATCAGTCCAACTGCCGAGTGGCAGAGAAATGTTTCTCTGTGAAACGAATCCGCTGGAATGGTCGTGGAGTATCGTGGACTGGGCAGCGGTAGTCGTCGCAGATTGGTGGGTGCTGCCAGGTCTTTCCCCCGAAAGTGCACCATTAACCGCACGCATTACAAATCTGTATACCTCTCGTTGCTGCCTGAAGCGGACCTCCGATTTTGCAGGATGTACGTTAACATCAACCAGATCGGCACCAATATCCAGGTAGAGTGCACATATCGGAAATCTTGATGGATCAAACAGCACATCGATGTACGCCTGGCGGACTGCGTGCATGATGCTTCGATCACGAATCCCCCTTCCATTGACAAATAGATACTGCTGATCTGGTTGCGAACGCGTATAGTCCGGTCGACTCACCCATCCACTGACACGCATGTCACCCCACTCCAATTCTACACGAATGCAGTTTTCTGCAAATTCCTCACCGAATATGGTCGCGAGCCGCTGTTTCAGACCCGAGTTGTCCAATGCTGCTCGATATCGAACGGCTCTTCGGCTATTGTGGCTGAACAGGATTTCAACTTCGCTTCGACTTAGTGCCATCTGTTTCACAATTTTGTCGATTTTCGAAAATTCAGTTGCAGCAGTGCGGAGAAACTTGCGACGAGCGGGAACGTTGTAAAAAATATCGTGCACCTCGACTGTCGTGCCGACGGCATGTTGTATTGGCTCAGGGTCGCTAAACGGGCCACCGCCCTCGCATCGTACGCACCAGCCGTGGGCATCTTCGATGGTTCTGGTTGACAGGACTGCACGGGAAACCGAGACGATACTCGGTAGTGCTTCACCGCGAAACCCCAGAGTCCGAATCCCTTCAATACTGTCGAAGTCATCCACTTTGCTAGTGGCATGTCGAGACAGCGCCAGACTGATCTCGTTGTGACGTATACCGGTTCCGTCATCGCGAACAAGCATGCTCTGTGTTCCACCGGCCTGCACTTCGATTTCAATCTTACGCGAACCCGCGTCAATGCTGTTCTCGATCAGTTCTTTCAGTACGGATGAGGGGCGTTCGACTACCTCGCCTGCAGCAATCTTGTTGATAATCTTGTCGTCGAGCTTGCGGATGCGTTCAGGCGCACCGGATTCTGTCTGCACGGGTTGAGCTGACTCCATAATTTCCTTCAGTTACTCGCGGTTCTCCAAGAATCCTGGCCCCACGGGTACTTACGAGCATATTGTACGACCGCATCCTTGATGCCTTTCACAATCTTCTTCTGATAGCTGCTACTAAGCAGTTTCTTTTCCTCTCGCGGGTTCGAGATGAATCCAATCTCCACCAATATGGAAGGAATTCCAGCAGTTTTCAGCACGACAAAGCCGGCCTGTTCCACTGCATGACCATGCAACTTACCAACTCTCGACAATTTTAGGCGTACCATTTCACCGAGATCAAGACTGCGCACGATCGTACCGTCCTGCGTCAAATCCACAATCGTTCTCAATACCGACACGTCATCCAAATCTGCAAGATTTTCACCTGCAAAAATGTCTGAGGAATTCTCTTTATTCGCAAGCAATCTGGCTCGCTCACTCGTTTCACCACTATCGGACAGTGCAAAAACAGAAATTCCGTTCGCGCTTCGATTTCTAGCTGCGTCTGCATGAATTGATATGAAAAGATCAGCACGCTTCTCAATCGCAATCTTCGTTCTTCTGCGCAGTGGAATATAGTAGTCGCTTTTGCGTGTGAGCTCGGCGCGAATTCCCGGTTCTGCATCCAGCGCCTTCTGCAGTCGCTTAGAGACCTCCAGCACAACTTTCTTCTCATAAGTTCGATTTGCACCAATAGCTCCGGGGTCTTCACCGCCATGGCCGGCATCAACGATGATCAGGAAATCTTTGTTACGATCCCTTGATTCCGTGATCTTTTTGCGCGGCTGTCCCTTGGCGCTATGCGGAAAAATATCGATTACAAGCCGGTCACCGTACAGCTCGTTTGGCCGCAGCGAAAAATGTTTTTGTTTGGCTTCCACTTTGAGGTCGATTACGAATCGAATCTTGTCTGAATGCTTACCCACACGGATTCCGCTTACGAGTTTTCCTAAAGCAGACTTCTTTGGCAGCGTACCGGTGAATTTGCCATTTTTGATATCGACAACGATCTTATCTGGATTTTTCAGTGGAATCAGTTCGTAGTCCACCGGACTGCTGATATCAAATACGATTCTGGTGTGATCAGGCGCATTCCAAGCACGGATGTCGCTGATGTTTGCGGCCAATACATTGGCGGCAAACAGCACTGGCCATATCGCAATGGCAGTAATTGACAATTTATGACGAATCGCTAACTGCATGACGTACTGGGCACAGCCGAGTTGAATTCCATCGCCACTTTCCTGGCGTTTCCTGCGTAACTGATATTGATTCTCATGTCGGCGCGTGGAACAATGCCCCCTCCGCGCTGCGGCCATTCGATGAACCATGCATAGTCGCGTTTATCAAGTTCATCTAACCCAATCAGCAGCAGTTCATCCGGATCTTCGATTCGATATAAATCGATGTGCAGTAATTCCAAACCGAGATCAGTCGTATAGGTTTCCATTATCGAAAAAGTGGGACTCAGAACCGGGCCCGCAACATTCAATCCGTTAAATATTTCCTGTATCAATGTCGTTTTCCCGGCACCCAAGTCGCCTTCAAAATGCATGCAGCAACCCCGCTGAACATATTGCGCCCAGTTTCTGCCTAGTTCCGCCATCTCCTGAGGAGAATTGACCCAGTATTCAACAGATGGAGTTTCAATTGGCTCTTTCACTTGTCGCTCTATTGATCAAACGATTGAGGTTGGTACGAATTCCCGGCAATAAATCTGTTGCAATCATTCCAATTTCACCGCACTCGGCTGCGCAGTCATCTCCAGCCGATGCGTGCAGCCAAACGCCGGTTCTGGCCGCCTGTTCGGCTGTCATTCCCTGTGCCCAGAGTGCACAGATTGTACCGGTGAGAATATCCCCCATTCCACCCGTCGCCATCCCTGGATTGCCTCGATCACACAGCCAGATTCCTGAAGCTGATGCAATCAACGTCCCTGCACCTTTCAAAACACACACACCACCAAATTGTTCAACTATTTCATTTGCTGCAGCGAATCGGTTACTCTGCACTTCTTCTGTCGTTACTCCAAGCAGTCGGCCAGCTTCACCTGGATGTGGCGTCAAAATCCAATGCTGTCTTTTAACAGGCTGTTTCGCCAGAAGATTCAAGGCATCTGCATCAACAACCAATCGTGGAAATTTTTCCTTGGCAACATCCCACATTTCACCTGCCAATTTTCCCTGTCCGAGGCCCGGTCCGATACCAGCGACATCCGCATCGTGAAACAAGTGCAATAATTGTTCAGCATGATTCAAATCAAACACTCGAATTTCCGGTGCACCGGACGCAAATATTGCAGTGCTCTCAGTTTGCATCGCAATTGAAACCAGACCCGCCCCGGTTCGATAGGCGGCTCGGCCTGCCATCAAAGCGGCACCCTGCATCGTCAGGCTGCCGCCGACGATCAGTACCCTGCCTGCCGATCCTTTATGCGCATCTGCTTTGCGCTGTGGAACGATCCCAGCAAGTTCTTGCTCATTTACTCTTGTTGCAGCGGCTTCCACAAGATCGTAAGCAGCAGGCGGTATTCCAAGCGTATCCAGTTCAAGTGCCCCTACATAGTCCTTGGCGTGACCGATCAGCAAACCCAGCTTGACTGAAATAAACGTTACGGTCATTTCAGAGCGCACCGCACAACCTCGAACTGAACCTGTATCACTACAGAGTCCCGATGGTATGTCCAAAGACATTACAGGTTTACCTGACATGTTTACAGACTCGATTATTTCTCCCAATTGCCCGTCAATATCTCGTGAAAGTCCAATACCAAACAATGCATCCACGAAAGCATCGTATTGGTCGAAATCAATGCCACCAGATACTGCGTTGAATTCACCGCCATGAGCGCAGTATTCATCAAGCGCACGTTTGGATTCAGCCGACTTCGGTGCGGACGTCCGATACACATGCACCTTTATTCCGGATCTGACGGCAGCCGCCGCAAAGACGTAGCCATCTCCCCCATTATTGCCTGAGCCGCACAGCAGTGCGATTGTTTGGCACTGCGGCCAGTTATGGTGAAAAATTCCAAATGCCCCTTCCCCTGCACGACGCATGAGTTCATAACCAGACAGTCCAAAATTCCGTATGACAATACGGTCGAGAGACTTCGATTGAGAACCAGTATGAATTGGCTGCGGAACCACGAATTCAGGCGCTAAAACCATTTATCGATTGCTTATTTTGCAATGCCGGAAAGCTTGATGAATTATATCACCACAGAATATGCGCTCACTGATCAAAATCCACGTCAGCATCGAACACCGGTTGGCAACAGTTTGAATACGCAGTTGTATTGATCAGGTTGATTGGGCGTTTTCAACTTATCGGTACGTTCACAGAGTCGTAAACACCAACACATGTGTTTCGGGAAAGCTGGGATAACAGACAGCGTTCGGATACGAACGCTGTGCGCAGACCAAACTGCTACAGGTCCAACAGCAGCTCGGGTGAACGAGAACGGGCACAACAAATCAGTACGTATTCTTCATGATCTTCATCATCTAGAATTTCATCCCTGTGTTCGGGTTCCCCCTCCAGATATCGCGTCAAACAGGTACCGCAAAAACCATCTTCGCAGGAGGTATCTACGAAGATGCCGTTCTCCATCAGAACATCAACAATTGTCTTGTGGGCCGGCACTGTGTACACGCTGCCGCTACTGGCGAGTCTGATCTGGAATTCCGCGTCGGGTTCTTGAGAATCGGGGGTAGCCGCCTCCAATCCTTCGGCAGAAAAATATTCATAATGAACAGTTCCAGATGGCCAGTGTGCAGACGCCTCGCTGCCAGCTTTCATCATGGGAGCAGGTCCGCAGTAATATAAATGTGTGCCATCCTGGTACTCTTGCAACGTCGCCTTCAGATCGAGTCCATTCTCCGGGTTGCCGCCATCAAAATGAAACTGCAGACTGCCGTGCTGGACCAGTTTCTCAACTTCTTCTCTATAGGCGGTTTTCTCCGGCGCTCTGGTGCAGTAGTGAATTACGTAATCTGCTTTTTCTTGTTCAAGCGTATATGCCATTGACAATATAGGAGTAATTCCAATACCACCGGCGATCAGCAAATGTCGCTGCGCACTCGGACTCAATTTGAACAAGTGCTTGGGCTCTGAAATTTCCAGCATATCACCTACTTGAACATTATTGAAGATATACTCCGATCCGCCTGTTCCTGGATGTTCCAGCAGCACCCCGATCAGGTAGAAGTGCCTTTCCCATGACGGGTTACAAAGCGAGTACTGACGAATCAATCCATTTTCGAGATGCAAATCGATATGCGCTCCCGCCTTGAATTCAGGCAACTGCGCCCCATCAGAATCCATCAGCACATAACTACGAATATCTTCCGCTTCATAGTGAATTGTCCTGACTCGAACCTTGAATTTTCTGAGTGCCGACATGTATTCGCGTCCTGAATTTGTCAGTAGAATCTATTTCAGGATTCAGCTGCCATCATTATGGAAATTGCATCGTCTTCAGTCTCAATTCCCATGGCATCGTTAAAGCGATTGAAAAATCCACAAAGTGCAATCCGCAGTGTAAGTTCGACAATTTGTGCTTCACTGAAATGTTCTCGCAACTTGGCGTGTGTGGATTCGGCAATCCGATTGGCATTCTGTGTTACCTGAATCGAGTAGTCTCTTACCAATCGTTCAACTTGATTCAAACCTGGACAGTTCGATTCGAGAATTCTGTCAGCGATTTCTGAAGAAAAGCCTTCGCCGACCAGTTTCGGAGCATGATGAGTAACACAGTAATCGCACTCATTCAGTTTGGATACAACAACCAACGCAATTTCAAGGTAACGTTTCGGCAGCAATGCATCATCGGCAAGTTCCAACAGCATTCCCATAATATGCTTCAGTGCTGGGGGACGATGTGCGAAAACTTTGACCTGATTGGAAAATGGTCCGTAGTCAGAGGAGAATTTCGTATAGATATCCTTCAGTTCATCCGGTACTTCATGGAGTTCAATGTTTTTTACTCTTGCCATATTATCACTTCGCGAATTGGTTGTTGAAATTGATCCCTTTGTTCCAACTTGTTCTGGTCGTTTATGCTGAACTCTCCAATTATGACATTACAAATTAGGAAGGAACAAAGCTTTTGAAAGGATACGGATGATTAGAATTCAATGTCATCTGTTTGAGAAGCATGCAAGTCTGGGCAACAGCAAATGCAGCAGACAATCAGCAGCAATTCTCATTTTGGAGAAATTTTACGTAGACCATAGTTTGAATCACATGTAAGTAGTTGATTATAAAAACTTGTACCCTAAAGCCAAATCTGATATACACCCCGACCATGAAACTCATGGTCAGTTCACTACTCGACCATTTACGGGGGGCTGTTTCAACAGATACCAGACCCCCACACCGGTGCCAACACGCAATTTTCCTTCGCTGACATCCGCATGGCGGCTTTTGCCGTGTTCTTGGTACAGTCGCTTTCATTTCTAGACAATCAGAGAAGGTTTCATGAAACCCACAATCGTAGCGTGTGGCAGAGCCCGCTGGTAAATCGAAAACGAAGGCTTCAACCTGTTGAAAGACAACGTTTATCACGCCGAGTAAAACTTCGGGCACGGACACCAGGGACTGTCCAATCTGCTGCTGACACTGAATCTGATCGCCTTTACTTTCCATACTGTCTGCGATCAGTTGTGTGAACTGTGGCAACAGGCGCGCGCTACATTCTCCCGTCGCCATCGCTTTTTTGTGACGCCGGACATCATCAACAATTTCACTTTCTTTGAAGACTAGCGGAAACTGCTGGCCGCATTCACCCGTCCACCACAACCACCACCCTGACCACTCACATCACCAATCTCAGGGCCTGTTTCAGAACCAATAATCCAAAAAACACAACAAGGTGTATATTCAATGACGAACTCATAATAAGAGTTGCTACGGCTATGCCGAGCCAACGTGATATCGTAGTAAAAATGCTATACTGGACTGAATTAAATCTGATTACACTCTGGAAATTTGTATGAGCTCACTGGATAAAGGCGCCTCGACTCCGAATACCTCTTCAGGTAAGCGTGTCAAGAAATCAGTTTACGAGAAAGAACTCTTTCGAATGCAACTTGAACTTGTAAAAATGCAGGAATGGGTGAAAAACAATGGTCTGAAAGTAGTTGTTATATTTGAAGGCCGTGACGCTGCTGGGAAAGGCGGAGTTATTAAACGAATGACACAGCATTTGAGTCCCAGGATTTGTCGGGTCGCTGCATTGCCCGCACCGACGGAACGCGAGAAGACACAGTGGTACTTCCAGCGGTATTGCGCCCATCTCCCAGCTGCTGGTGAAATTGTACTGTTCGATCGAAGCTGGTACAACCGAGCTGGCGTTGAGCGCGTAATGGGGTTTTGTACTGAGGAGGACTATCGCGAATACATGCGTACTTGTCCCGAATTTGAACGAATGTTGGTGAGATCGGGAATTACTTTGATCAAGTATTGGTTTTCAGTTGCTGACGAAGAGCAGGAAAAGCGGTTTCAGAGTCGTTTGCTTGAACCGCACAAGCGTTGGAAACTTTCGCCGATGGACCTTGAATCGCGGACTCGGTGGTTGGAATATTCAAAAGCGAAGGATCAAATGTTCGCACACACCGATATCAAACAAGCTCCTTGGTATGTAGTCAATGCAGATGATAAACGGCATGCGCGACTCAATTGTATTCGTCATTTTTTAAGCATGATTCCGTACGAAGACCTAACGCCAGAACCGATAGCATTGCCAGAGCGAAAGGAAGGTGTAGGTTATGTTCGGCCGCCAATGTCCGATCAAACGTTCGTTCCGCAATACTACCCAGGAGATGATGATTCTTGAATGGGTAAAAGAGACATTGTTCTAGACACAGACTGCCTCGGGGGAAATCTACCGCGGATTTGAAATTTTACTGGATGTACAAAGCTGGTAACAAAAATCGAATGCACAATATTGTATAAGTATCTTTTTAAAATACTGCAATCTACATGAAGAACAATAACGGATGTGCGGAAAAATAAGTAGACGCATGATTGCACGGGGACTCCAAATTCGCTGACCTTTATTGGAGAATCCAACAAAAATCAAAACTAGACTGAGGTTGAGCAATGATTCCTTATCACTACATACTGAATGCTTGGTACGTCGCTGGATTCTCGAATGAGTTCAAAACGAATCAGCTAAAAGGTCATAAGATCTGTGACCAACCCATTCTCACTTGGCGCACTGAGGATGGCAAAGTAGTTTCCTTTGACAACCGTTGCATGCATAAACGGATGCCGTTGTCAGAAGGGAAAATCATGCCTGACGGAACTCTTGAGTGCGCCTATCACGGACTTTGTTACGATTCCAGAGGAAAATGCGTTGCCGTACCTTCCCATCCCGACGGAAATATTCCGGCACAGCTACAGTTGAGATCTTATCCGGTCATAGAGCAGGAAGGTCTGGTGTGGGTCTGGCCGGGTGAGCCTGAGAAATCCTTGCATGTCAGCCCGCCACCGACGCCTGAAATTACATCCGGAGAATGGGAGTCGATTCATTCGGACCCAATGCACGTCAAAGCGAATTATCTGCTGCTGATTGAAAACTTGATGGATATTTCGCACTTCTACCCATTGCACGACGGCAATATTGGCGATATTGACAACAGCCGAATTCCGGTGAAGCTCGTCGAAGGAGAGGAGAACGGCAACAGGTTCGTCAAGACGATTCGAGAAACCTCCGGGTATAAACAGCCGCCGTTTCTGGAAGACTGGTTCAACTACGACATTGTAGACCGCGAACACACTCACTGCATGACCAGCCCTGGCTTTACGCGGGTGGAGATGCGCGTAGCCCCTCCCGGCCAACTTGGGAATGCCGACATGATTCGAGGCTATACCCTTTTTCATACACACACACCGGTTGACGATACTCACCACATCTGGCGCTGGTGCGTCAATTGCAAGTCGCATCACATGTCCAAAGGCGATCCAAACATTTCTACTACCAAGCGCGTGGCCGAAATGTTTCCTGAGGTCGTAGCACAAGATTTGTGGGCACTGGAAAAACAGCAGGAAATGTTCGACTTCGAGGACAATGGGTACTTTGAGGTGTTTCTGAAACCGGACAAAGCTCTGAGGCGAATTCGCCAACTGTTTTCGCGGATGCAGAGGAGCGAACAGGCGGAAATTCAACAGAAAAGGCAAGCCAAGGGCAAAATCCGACAGATCGCCTGATAGCGCTGACAAAGGCATTGCCCCAGCAGTTCGGAAATCATTAGCAATAACTGTTTGTTTCCGACAGCGAATACCGCTTTATGTCTGCATTACTGCCCGCTCTGAATCGTATCGCCGATGCGATTGATTCCATTAATCGAAGGATTGGACACGCGGTTTCGTGGCTTGCGCTTTCCATGGCAATTGTCACATTCTCGGTCGCAACGTTACGCTATGGATTCAGCATAGGATGGGTCTGGTTTCAGGAAACCTATGTGTGGATGCATGGAACCATCATTATGGTTGCCATGGCATACACACTGATGACTGGCGGGCACGTGCGCGTAGACATCATATATCGAACAGCCAGCGTTCGCTATAAGGCTTTGGTTGATATTCTTGGAACCCTATTCCTGTTGCTGCCATCTTTATACGTAATCGGCAAATACACGATTCCGTACGTTCTGCTTTCGTGGGAGCGGTTGGAAGTTTCCCGCGAAGCCGGTGGGATGCCAGGATTGTTTTTATTCAAAACGACAATGCTGCTGTTCTTCACTCTGCTTTTCCTGCAAGCCGTCGCAATTCTCATTCGCAGTTCCCAAGCGTTGATCAGTGGCCAATCTATAGCGCAGTCTAAAGAAAATTTCGACGAGGTGAGCGGTGGATAACGGTCAAGTACTCAGCATGGTGATGCTGTTCACGGTATGCGGTGCACTGCTGGCCGGCTATCAGGTGGCGTTTACGCTGGCCGGTGTCGGAGTGCTGTTCGCTTTTCTCGGACAGTCGATGGGCGCTTTCGACATGCTTTTTTTCAATGCCCTGCCCTCTCGTTTTTTCGGCGTCATGACCAACGAAATTCTGGTTGCAGTGCCGTTGTTTGTTTTTATGGGCGTCATGCTTGAGAAATCCAAAATTGCCGAAGAATTGTTGACGACCATGGGACAGTGCTTTGGTGCGGTGCGTGGAGGGCTTGGAATTTCTGTCACTTTGGTGGGAATGCTACTCGCAGCGACCACCGGAATCGTGGGGGCTACCGTCGTGACGATGGGATTGCTGAGCCTGCCGACAATGCTTCAGGCACGTTATGACCCCAAACTCGCCTGTGGAACCATCTGTGCTGCAGGGACTCTGGGGCAGATCATTCCGCCGTCTGTCGTGCTGGTTTTGTTGGGAGATGTTCTGTCGGGAATCTACAGCGAAGCCCAGCTGGCGATGGGAAATTATATTATTCAGCCTTTTTCGGTCATCGACCTGTTCGCCGGAGCGGTCCTGCCTGGGCTGTTGCTTGTTGTTCTTTATATTTTGTGGCAACTCACAGTCGCAGCCTATCGTCCGAATTCATCCCCGGCTTACTATGATTCGAACATGGATCGAAGTCACCTCTTGCAGCAGATCGTGAAAGTTCTGATTCCTCCCTTGTTTCTGATTCTGGCAGTTCTTGGATCTATTCTAGGGGGTCTGGCAACTCCAACCGAAGCCGCGTCATTTGGCGCTGTCGGTGCCATGCTGCTTGCTGCGACGCGCAAGATGGTCAACTGGAAGATTCTTGGCGAGGTAGTTCGTAGTACGACTCGCATCTCTTGCATGGTTTTCGGAATTCTAATCGGCGCGTCCATATTTTCGCTCACCTTTCGGGGACTTGGAGGCGATGAGGTCGTTGAAGAGTTCTTGTTTTCACTACCGGGCGGATCAGCTACTGCACTGGTGTTCGTAATGGTGTTGATTTTCCTGCTTGGTTTCATTCTCGAGTTCATCGAGATTGTCTTCATTGTCGTACCGATTATTGCCCCTGCACTGCTCAAAGCGGACGTCAACCCCGTATGGCTTGGCATCATGATCGGTTTGAACCTTCAAACAAGTTTCATGACACCACCGTTTGGATGGGCGCTCTTTTACCTGCGTGGAGTGGCACCCTCAAGAATCAAGACAAGCCAAATCTATCGAGGAGTCATTCCATTTGTTGTTCTGCAACTCGTTGCACTTGGTATTGTTGCCTATTTCCCAGGTCTTGCAACCTGGTTGCCCAAAGCTTTATTAGGTTAGCTGTTCTTGCCATTACATCCTTACTGAGTCCATCGCAGCACCAATTACGCGCGTGATTGGTGCGGATTCCCGCAATTCAGAGCATTTATCGATTTCTCTACCATCGATTTTTAAAAAATTATTTGCTTATTCGTTCCATTTGTATGTATATATTAAATATACGAACAGGGATGTTGTGTATTCAGGCAAATCACTCTAATCGTCGTTTGCCGATGTAAGATTGCCAAATTTGTTGGCATTAAAGAATTAAATTGGAGATAGATATGAAAAGAAGAGATTTTCTCAAGAAATCAGGCGCAGCTGCAGCGGGTGCGGCCTCTGCTGCACTTGCCGCTCCTGCAATCTCGCAAGACCGCAAACAGTGGCGCTTGATTACAACCTGGCCTAAAAATTTTCCAGGCTTGGGTACTGGTGCCCAGTATTTTGCGGATCAGGTTACTGCTTGCAGCGGTGGCCGACTGGAAGTAAAACTATATGCTTCAGGCGAAGTTGTTCCAGCTTTTGAGTCCATTGACGCTGTGAGTGCCGGTACCGTTGAAATGGGACATGGTGCCCCATATTACTGGAAAGGAAAGTCAATCGCCTCCCAGTTGGTGAGCAACTTTCCATTCGGTTTGACTGCTCAGGAATACAACGCCTGGTATCAGTACGGCGGAGGCGCGCAACTGTGCGACGAACTGTATCAGGAGGAACTTGGCTGTCGATTCATTTTGTGTGGTAACACCGGTGTTCAGCATCCAGGCTACAGCAGCAAAGATCTCAACACGCTTGAAGATTTCAAGGGCTTGAAAATGCGTATGCCAGGCATTGGCGGTGCCGCCATGTCTGCTGTGGGAGCCACGGTTATCAATTTGCCTGGCAGTGAAGTCGCACAAGCATTTGCCTCCGGCACGGTGGATTGGGTTGAATGGAACAATCCATATGGAGAGGCCTCAATGGGTTTTCACCGATATGGCAAGTACTACTATACTCCTGGGTTCCACGAGCCCAATACTTCACTGGACCTGTTTATCAATCCGACTGCTTGGGATAGCTTGTCTAGTGACCTGCAGGCAATAGTCAGGCAATGTGCATACTCTACCACGCACAATGTTCTGGCAGAATTCACTGCGCGTTCGGCACCTATATTGCAGGATCTGATTCAGAACGAGGGAGTCATCATCAAGGTTATACCGGATGAAGCCCTAGTCAAAATCGGTAACGCAGTCGGCGAGATTATTGCTGATCAGGTTGCGAATGACGCCTCTAGCGCGAAAATTTTCGCCAATATGTCAAAGTTCCGCAACGAGCAAATCGTTTACAGCGATTCTACGGAAGGAGAATTTCTGCGAGCCCGAAGCTTGCCTTACAATTTCCCATCCTAGTACACAATCGTCCCGCCCCGGCACAATTTGAGACGATTGTGCCGGGGCTTGATTCTCTCAGAACATATTGAGTCTATGCAACCCGGCAATTCAAATAGGCTCGGAAGTCGTGCATATTCTACGAATGGAGTCGAGCTTCCGCTCTCCGGTGTAAAAGTTATTGAAATCTGCCAAATTGCGGCAGGACCCTTCTGTGGAATGCTGTTGGGAGACCTCGGCGCCGATGTAATCAAGATCGAGCCTCCGAACGGCGACGCCATGCGGCAATGGCCACCAATCTCGGGAGGATTTAGCGAGAACTTTGCTTCCGTCAATCGAAACAAGCGCGCCATCGCACTGGATCTGAAATCTCCAGAACATCTCCAAACAGCTTTAGAGCTTGTCCGACAAACAGATGTTCTGCTCGAAAACAATCGTCCCGGTGTAATGGATCGCCTGGGACTCGGATACGAGGCGGTCTCAACTATCTGTCCAGAATTGATTTACTGTTCGATATCAGCCTTCGGCCAAACGGGCCCGCGTTCTCAGGAAGGTGCGTTTGATGTAACAATGCAAGCAATTTCAGGAATTATGAGCGTCACTGGCGAAGAAGGAGAACCTCCGGTGAAGTGCGGAGTGCCGCTCAGTGATTTTGCAACTGGGCTGTATGCAGCATTTCATATATCGGCAGCGCTGTATGAACGCCAGTCTACTGGCAAGGGTGTTCACATCGATGCTTCCATGTTGGGTTCCAGTCTGGGAATTGCACCTTTGCAGGTGAGCGAATATTTCGGTACAGGAAAAAATCCGCAACGATTGGGCTCGCGCCATCCTAGAAATGCCCCTTACCAGGCATTCAAAGCATCGGATGGCTATTTTGTTATGGCAGCTGGCAATCAACGATTGTTTGAAATCGTATGTAACGTAGTTGAACGCCCGGACCTGGCTGGCGATCCGCGATTTACAAGTACTGCCAGTCGAGCCGAAAATCAGAGTCAACTTGCACAAATTCTGGAGCAGGAATTTGTTGCCAATTCTGCAGATTACTGGTACCAGCGCTTCAGAGACGCTGGAGTGCCAACCGCTCCAATTAATCACTATGGCGATGTTTTAGGTGATGCCCAGGTTGAAGATCAAGGCTGGGTACAGCTGCTTGAGTTGCCTGGCGGTACAGTCACGAAAACGTTTGCCCATCCGATATTGCATGCTGGACGAGACCTGCCGATCCGTCGCCCACCGCCAGATTTCAATGAGCACGAAAAAGAAATTCGAGCTGAAATTGAGTCTACTGCAGTAGAACTGGAGTAGTTCACAATCGCCATCCATTCTCGACTGCCTGTACTGCTCTCCACCCGACAATACCTGCTTTGGGCAACTGGAACAACAGATGCTGGACGATGCCATGTTGCTCACTGAATCAGAGTTAAAAGGCCTGGCAATCAAGATCAAAGACTGGGGGCAGGAACTCGGCTTTCAGCAAGTAGGAATTGCGGACACGGAGTTGGCGCACGCCGAAAATTTTTTAAAGAACTGGCTGATGCAAGGGATGCATGGCGACATGCAGTACATGGAACGCCATGGCACAAAGAGAACACGTCCAAACGAACTGATACCTGGTACGCTTCGCATCATCTCTGTTCGCATGGATTACTTTCCGCCAAGTTCAAGAGATATTGCAGATACCCTTGAAGATTCCACTCTCGCGTTTGTTTCTCGCTACGCAACCGGACGAGACTATCACAAGCTGATTCGAAAACGTCTTGAAAAACTAGCGCGCAAAGTGCAGAGTGAGATAGGCCGGTTCAACTACAGGGCATTCACCGACAGTGCGCCAGTCATGGAGAAGCCTTTGGCTCAGAAAGCCGGTTTAGGCTGGATCGGGAAACACTCCAATCTGTTAAACCGACGTGCTGGTTCCTGGTTCTTTCTGGGAGAACTGTATACCGACCTGCCGCTTCCGGCCGACTCTCCAGAGACAGACCACTGCGGAAATTGCACGTCTTGCATATCCGCCTGCCCCACTGATGCCATTGTTGCACCTTATGTGGTTGATGCACGAAAATGCATTTCGTATTGGACAATTGAATACAGAGGGTCCATTCCCCTAGAATTCCGACCCTTAATCGGCAATCGAATTTTCGGATGTGACGACTGTCAATTGGTATGCCCTTGGAATCGATTTGCAAGCAATACGGAAGAGCCCGGGTTTCGCGTGAGAAATCGACTGGATTCGATCAAGTTAAGTGAAATTTTTGGTTGGACCGAAGAGGAATTTCTACACAACACTGAAGGCTCTGCAATCCGACGGCTGAGCTATGAACTTTGGATCAGAAATATTGCTATCGCATTAGGCAATGCAGATTCAACTCCAGATGTGATTGATGCACTCAAGTCTCGGCAGAATGACTCTTCAGACTTGGTCCGCGAGCATGTGGATTGGGCGCTTGATCGGCATGCTTGATGAATTTTCTAAGAAATACCCTGCCGATGCGGTTTAAATTACAGATTCACGGTATCCAGATTGTGTAAACTTGAATCGTTCAACTAAAAGTAAAATAATAACATTACAGATCTTCTGTCATTCAAACGGTTACAGGCAACGTAGCCAATTGGGAATTAGGGACGATCGGATTAGAAATGAATATTTATATAGCGCCAATAAACGGGAAATTACAATGATCAAAAAAATTGTCACAGCTGTTGCAGTCGGTGTACTGTTTATTACAGCAAACGCACACTCGGCAACAGTAAAGCTTGGATTCGTTACGACTCTCAGTACACCTGCCGCGGTAATCGGAAATGATATGAGAGATGCGGTAGAACTCGCATTGGAACATATCAACCATAAAATGGGTCCGGCTGACGTTGAAGTCGTTTACGCCGATGACGAATTTAACCCACAAAAGGGGAAACAAGCCACAGAGCGTGTGCTTTCACAAGACAAAGTTGATTTGGTCTTCGGCTATATTTGGTCGCATGTACTTCTTGCGTCCGCTTTAACGGTATTGGATGCTGGAAAGATCCTGATCAGCGCAAATGCTGGCCCCTCGCCTCTCGCCGGCAAAGGATGCCATAAAAACTTTTTCAATATCTCCTGGCAGAATGACCAGACGCCAATGGCGATGGGAGAAGTTCTGAATCAGCGAGGTGTTAAGAGTCTCTATGTCATCGCACCGCTTTATGCTGCTGGGAAAAACATGGTAACCGGCGTCAAAAGAACCTTCAAAGGCGAAATCGTCGGTGAGGACATGACAAAATGGCCGGATCAGATTGACTGGGCGGCAGAGCTGGCAAAAGTCAAAGCTGCCAGTCCCGATGGCGTGTTTATTTTCTATCCAGGCAAGCATGGACCAGCATTCATCAAACAGTATCAGCAATCCGGTCTCGCAGGTAAAATTGATTTATATACAGTTTTTACCATCGATTCGATCAGCTTGCCGAGATTCCAAGCTGCAGAAATGGATGGCGTACTAGGTACAACCATGACTCAATTCTGGGCACCAGATTTGGATAATTCAGCGAATAAAAAGTTTGTAGAAGGATTCAAGGCGAAATACGGAAAATATCCAAGTTTCTATGCCGCTCAGAGTTACGACGCAGTTATGTTTATCAAGAGTGCGGTTGAAGCGGTTGACGGCGATATCAGCAATACCGATGGTATGCGTGCAGCCCTGGAGAAAGCGGATTATGATTCAGTTCGAGGAAAATTCAGCATGGGACCGAATCACTTTCCGATCCAGAACTTCTATAGCCGTGAAGTCATTCAAGATGCAGACGGCGTTTGGACAACTTCAGTCCGTGAAACCGTATTAACTATGCATCAGGACGTTTATGCAGGCGAGTGCAGTATGTAATCAGCCGATTCCCGGCAATTACACTATCTCGTGTAAATTAAATATTGAACTGTTGAATTACCCATAAACAACAGTTCGAGCAATATGCAATTCTGCAAGGCTTGACTTCCAAGCCTTGCAGTTTGTGTTGTACGATTGCACAGTACGAACAATGGATCAATTAGCACCAATCCTTCCCGTATTTGCAATGATCATCATGTTTTGCCACAAGCGAATATCGAGTAGACCAAATTGGAATGGGCGCTTCTAGTCGAACAGATTCTTAATGGAATCCAATTTGGCGTTCTGCTGTTTCTCCTCGCTGCAGGGCTGACACTGACGTTCGGAATCATGGATCTCGTGAATCTCGCACACGGGTCCATGTACATGCTAGGGGCATTTGTCGGGGCAACCATCTTTCTGTGGACCGGCTCATTCATCGCTGCACTACTGCTTGCAGTGCCAATCGTTGCAGGCATCGGAATTCTAACTGAGGTTACAACACTCAGAACTCTGTATCAGCGCCACCATCTCGATCAAGTGCTTGCAACTTTTGGGCTCATACTGTTTTTCAACCAGCTTGTACAGATTGTCTGGCCGCTGGATGGCCTGACAGTACCCTTTCCGAAATACCTGTCGTCAGCGGTACCACTCATTCTCGGTATCGAATATCCTGTATATAGACTGATGATCATCGGGGCGGGCATTGTTGTAGCAGTGGGCATGTGGATGCTGGTTGCTAAAACTAAACTGGGGATGCTGATTCGTGCGGGGGCATCCGACCAGGAAATGATCTATGCCCTCGGCACCAATATCCGCCTTCTTTTTACACTGGTATTCGGTTTGGGTACTGCACTTGGAGCACTGGCTGGCGTGTTGATGGCACCGATTCTGGGTGCCAACTCCGGGATGGGTGAGCAAATCATCATCGTTGCATTCGTGGTGATCGTCATCGGTGGAATTGGTTCGGTGCGCGGCAGTTTGATTGCAGCCTTGATCACCGGGTTGATTGACACGCTTGGGCGATCATTCCTGGATGTCATACTGGCACTTTTCGTGTCGCCTACTGCCGCTGAAGCGGCAGCCCCAGCAATCTCTTCCATGCTGATTTACATCTTTATGGCTTGTATCCTCTTCTTCAAACCCAAAGGGTTGTTTGGTGCACAAACAACCTGATGACCCTCGAAATCCTTATGATTAATCTGAACAGCCTGTCCTCACGACGCAGACTGCTTGGTGCGCTGGTAGTCGGCACCTGTGCTATCGTGCCCTTGGCCGCAACCGTTTTCGAAGAGCCTTACTACATCAATCTGTTCGCACGGCTGATGATCTGGGCAATTGCGGCGATTAGCTTGAACCTGATTCTAGGCTACGGCGGAATGATCAGTTTCGGTCATGCGCTCTATCTCGGCATAGGTGCATACGTAGTTGGAATTTGCGCTTATTACAACATCAATAGTGCATTCATACAGATTTCCACGGCTATCGGCGCCGCTGTTCTTGTGTCACTCATATTTGGCGGAATCAGCCTACGTACGCGCGGTGTGTATTTCATCATGATTACGATGGCACTTACACAGATGATTTATTTTCTGGCCATCAGCATAGAAAAATTTGGCAGCGATGATGGTTTGATCATTTACGACCGAAGTGACTTTGGCACCGATCTGCTTAATCTCGATAATCCGTTTCATCGATATTATTTGATTTTCACGGTAATGATCGCCTGCCTGTATTTTTCGCATCGACTCATTCAGTCTCGATTCGGCTACGTCATTCGAGGTGCAAAATCCAACGAAACTCGGATGGAAGTACTCGGTTATTCAACGTTTCGATATCGACTAGTGTGCTTCATCATTGCCGGTGTGATGTGTACGCTGGCAGGGGTGCTGAGCGCGAATGTCGAAAAATTCGTCAGTCCAGATGTAATGCACTGGACGCGTTCAGGAGAGTTGATATTCATGGTTGTTCTGGGTGGCATGGCCAGCATTCTGGGCCCGGTTACGGGTGCACTTGTTTTTTGGCTGCTGTCGGAAGTTCTGTCCAGAATCACTGAGCACTGGCACATAATTTTTGGGCCATTTCTTATACTCGTAGTACTTCTCTCGCCTAGAGGAATTGACGGTTTGCTTGCTCTGAGGAGATCCTCAAGTGAATAACGCTCTGCTCTGCATTCGAAACTTAAACAAGCACTTCGGCGGAGTCAACGCTTCGGACAATGTAAATCTGGAGATTCAAGCCGGCGAAATCCATGCTTTGATCGGACCGAACGGCGCAGGCAAGACTACACTGATTTCATTGATTTCAGGTATTCTGCAGTGTGATTCAGGAGAGATTGAATTTGACGGCATTCCAATTACAAAAATGAACGCACCGTCACGATCGTTGATGGGACTCGCTCGTTCATTTCAGGTAACGTCGATTTTGAAAGATTTCACATGTCAGGAAAACGTGGCACTTGCTGTTCAGGCTCACTACGGACATAGCTTCAATCTTTGGCGCCCGGTGTCTGCCGAGAGTGAAATTCAGAATCGTGCGATCAGCGTTCTACAGTCGGTCGGAATGGAAAATCACCTTGGTACAATTGCTGGCCAACTTGCTCATGGCGAACAACGTCACCTTGAATTTGCAATTGCATTGGCAATGGACCCGAAACTGCTCGTTCTTGATGAACCGCTGGCCGGAATGGGAAGATCAGATTCGTCCCAGATGGTGAAATTCCTTCGGAACTTGAAAGACCGCTATACCATTTTGCTCGTTGAACATGACATGGATGCAGTTTTTGCACTTGCAGACCGAATTTCCGTCATGGTCTATGGGCGAATCATCGCAAGTGGCAACCCTGACGAAGTGCGAAATGACGATTTTGTACGTAGTGCTTACCTAGGACTGGACGATTAGCTTATGTTGTCTGTTCGCAAAATAGATTCCTTTTACGGAACCACTCAAGCGCTGTTCGGCATGAGCATTGAAGTTAATGAGGGAGAAATCATTACACTGCTCGGACGAAACGGCATGGGCAAAACGACAACAATTCGATCGATTATGGGGCTGATCAAACCACGTGCTGGCAGCATTTGGTTTCAGGACCAGAACATTACGGATTGGCCAGCGTTTCGAATTGCCAATACCGGACTTGGACTCGCACCTGAAGGGAGGCGTATTTTCCCAAACCTGACTGTGATGGAAAATCTGGTTGCGACATCGAATAACAAAAATCAATTTACCGATCCTTGGACCGTAGAAAAAGTGTTTGCGTTGTTTCCTGGCTTGGAATCTCGCATCAAAATAAAAGGCAATCGAATATCAGGAGGTGAACAGCAGATGCTGTCGATTGGGAGAGCGTTGATGACGAACCCCAAACTGCTACTCCTGGATGAAGCAACGGAAGGGCTTTCTCCGTTATTAAGAAAACAAATCTGGAACAGCATCACCCAGTTGAAAGACAATCATCAGTCCATACTGTTGATTGACAAAAATCTTGAATCTTTGATGAAAATCGGTGACAGACACTATATTGTGGAAAAGGGGCATGCTGTCTGGTCAGGCAGTTCTAGTGAACTGGCGTCCAGCGATGAACTGCAACAAAAATACATCGGCCTGTAGTCGTCCGCTACAGCACCCCATCTCGTCCCATTTTGTCAAGCCGTCGCCTAGCGGAAAAAGCGGACCGACTGGCAGGAAACCTGTCAATCACTTCCATCAGATAAATTTTTGCTTCTTCGTAATTTTGCTGATCATAGTAAATGTATCCAATTTTCAACATTGCTTCAGCCGCCCGCTGATTTTCTGGAAACTCCCTGATTACGCGCTCGAATACTGGCAATGCCACATCATACTTCTGAGTGACATAGTTCGCTTCGGCAATCCAGTACAAGGCATCGTCTACAAGTTCGCTGTTCGGATAAGTATCAATCAACGCTTGGAATTCAATAATTGAATCTTCATATTTGCCCTGTCGAAGCGCACGGAAAGCATTGTCATAGACTTCGCGTACGACTTGGGGGTTCACATCCGAAGCAGGAAGTTCGACTGCCACCGGTTCTACGCCATCAGTGGCATCTGGAGAACCTTCATCAGTGGAATCCGGCTGTGTACCGGAACCTGTCTGAGGTTGAGATGGAGTTGAATCTAACGAATTATCACGACGTTCAAATTTGCGAAGTCTCTGATCCAAGTCGTCATAAAGCTGTTTCTGCCTCTGGCTGGACTTATCCAGTTCAAACTCGAGAATTTCCACTCTGTCTCTCAAGGTGCCAATTTCATCAGACATTTCCTGTACCTGTGCAAGCATCAAAGCAGATGGTGTCGAGGCAACACCACCATCCGCAACTGTTATGGTCTCTACAGTCGCAACTACATCTGAAGAAGTTTTTGTCGGTGCACACCCCGTGAACATGAACACCATCGCTAGTGCCACTGCTGTCCAACGGGAATCAAAATTTTCTGATAAATTCATAAGAATAAAGTATCTAACACTACGCAGACGCGTTTACTGAATTAGTTTCAATAGGCCAGTTCGTATTCAAACTCAGCTCTTCGATTCAGGCTCC
Organism: Arenicellales bacterium; assembly: GCA_965219265.1. GTDB lineage: Bacteria > Pseudomonadota > Gammaproteobacteria > Arenicellales > JAJDZL01 > JAJDZL01. Next base: position 345,072 of record OZ244730.1, on the reverse strand, counting down.
AAGCCGACTCGTCAAAACCAACAACAGCAGGTCTTTCCTCACCGAACGATACAACTGAAATTCTGGAACTGTCAATTCCGAATTCCTGAAAAAAGGCACTTACGGCTTCTCCTCGCTGATCGCCTAATGCTAAATTGTACTCGCGGGTACCACGCTCGTCTGCGTGCCCTGAAATAGCCACGCTGGCATCAGGATAATCGCTTAAGATTTCTACATGGGCACGAATAATACGCTGCGAATCTTCGCTGACTTTGGCATCATCAAAATCAAAGTATATTGCCTTCTGATCCAGAAGGTTATCCAAATTTGCATCCGAATCTGAGGCATCTGCCGCATCACCAATTTCGGACTCGATCACGTTGCCAGAATCGCCGACACTAGAGGTCTCCACCACGCCCGCATCCGTACCATCAGGGCCGACTCCCGCTGCGTCAACACCTGTTTTGGCACAACCGGCCAACATTGCTAATGAAAATAATAGCGTTCCAATCAATACTGTGTATCGTTGCATGTTGAATTTTGCTCCTGTTATTCTTTCTAAATATACTGATTTAATTCTTACTTTCCCAAGCAACCTGCTTAACCGACCCTGCAACAACCTCAATACGTGATTGTATCTTGCCGTTTGGGGAAAGAATACTAATGTGTCTGTCCCCGCCTTCCACTATATACATCAACATATCTCCATTTGGCGAAAAAATTGCTGAATCATCAATGTTTGTTGACGAAACAATTTTAATTGATTGCGCCTTGAAATCGTAAATCGCTACTTGATTGCCATTGCCTTGGTTGGAAATCAGTATCAATTGCTTGCCAGAGGGAGAATAGCGGGCGCCTGCATTGGATTCACCTTCAAGCGTAATTCGCTTGGCCTTAGCGTTATTCCTCGCCCGAATTCTGTAAATCTGAGCATTCTTGCCTCGGTTCGATGTGAAAACAATATATTTCCCGTCCGGCGACCATGCAGGCTCAGTATCAATTTGGCGATGATTGGTAAGTCGCGTAACCTTGCCGTCTTCAAGAGTGAGGATAAAGATTTCCGAGTTGCCTTTATTTGAATTTGCAAAAGCAATCTTTCGTCCGTCGGGGGACCAACTCGGAGACCGGTTCTGCCCCTCAAATTCTGCCACGACATGTCGGTCGCCTGTAGCCACGGTTTGAATATAAATCTTTGTCTGATTCGCGTCGAGAATGGAATATGCAATCTGCTTGGAATCAGGTGACCATGTCGGAGAAAGAATCGGATCGTTCGTCTTCAGCAGAATCTGCGAATTATGTCCATCGTAATCAGCAATGTAAAGCCTATGCTCAGGTTGTCTTTGTGAAGATTGGAGCGTAGTCGTGTAGGCAAATTTGCTGTGAAAGGAACTCTTGCTGCCAGTCACGCTTGCGTACACATTGTTCGCGATCTGATGGGCAATATTGCGCAATTGCGACGCCTTGGCCATATACTGGCTACCAAAAATCTGCTTTTCATCATAGGCGTCAAATAGGCGAGAAATCACTTTATAACTGCCATCACCCATGTAACTCACGGAACCAATTACCACATAGTCAACTTTGATCAGTCGCCAGTCATCGAACCTGATTTGCTCAACAGTAGTTGGCAAACTCAAGAATTCAAGCGGATGGATCGGATCGAATCGCCCGGTTCGAGCAAGATCGTTGCGAATTACGTCATCCACGAGGTGTTCCAGTTCAATCCCTTCATCTACTCCAAAAGGAACAACTGCAATTGGAACGCCCCGCTCTACGCCTTCATCGATTTCGATTATTGGCAATGCATGCGCATTTGCGCATACGGCAAGCAATCCGAGCGCGATCAGGAGTTTACGCTTAATATTCAAGATGACTAGCTAGAGGTTTCTGGAGAACTGAACACAAAACGAAACCTTCGTAAATAATCATAGTAATCCGGATTGTCAGGAATCGGTAGTGGTGAAGCCTTTCTAACGGCTAGTAACACAGAACGATCAAATTCATTGGAGCCGCTAGATTCGGTAAGAGTAACAGACAGAACGACACCGCTACGATCAATTTCGACGATCACACCCGTTTCAATATCCGGTGTAGCAGCTTCTCGTATCCAATTGTTGGTAACTTTCCTTTTTATTAGCGGTGCAAATTCGGAAAATGCTACTAGTGCATCATTTTCAAGCTGCTTTTTTCGCCTTGCCTCTTCTCTAATCTGTTCCTGTTCCTGCACTGCTTTCGCTAATTTTTCGCGTTCTAGGCTAGCCTGCCGCAATTGCTCCTCTTCTTGTTTCTTCTTACGTTCATCAGCCAGTCTTTTTCTTTCAGCGTCTTCTCGTCGTTGCTTTTCCAATTGTTCTTCGCGCTGTTTAACAAGCGCCAGCTTTTCAGCTTCTTCGGCTCGGCGACTGTTCTCTTCCTCCTGGGCCTGCGCGAGTTTTTCCTGATCTTTTAGCCGCTTTTCCGCCAGTTTCCGCTCACGCTCTTGTTTCTGCAAGCGTTCCTGTTCTTGCTTTTCCGCCAGTTTCCGCTCACGCTCTTGTTTCTGCAAGCGTTCCTGTTCTTGCTTTTCCGCCAGTTTCCGCTCACGCTCTTGTTTCTGCAAGTGTTCCTGTTCTTGCTTTTCTGCCAGTTTCCGCTCACGCTCTTGTTTCTGCAAGCGTTCCTGTTCTTGCTTTTCCGCCAGTTTCTGCTCACGCTCTTGTTTCTGCAAGCGTTCCTGTTCTTGCTTTTCCAATTCTTCTAGCAGAGTCTCCTTGTTCGATTGCTCTTGATTCATGGCCTCAAGTTCGGACTGCAATTTCTGTTTCTGTTCTTCCAACAGTGCCAACTGCCGGGTTTCTTCCTGTCTCTTAGCCTCTTCAGCCAATCGTTTCTGCTCCGCAGCCTGTGCCTCTGCTAGCTTTTGCTCAACCAGTTTTTGTTCACGCTGTCGTTTCTGCAAGCGTTCCTGTTCTTGCTTTTCCAATTCTTTTAGCAGAGTCTCCTTGTTCGATTGCTCCTGATTCATGGCCTCAAGTTCGGACTGCAATTTCTGTTTCTGTTCTTCCAACAGTGCCAACTGCCGGGTTTCTTCCTGTCTCTTTGTCTCTTCAGCCAGTCGTTTCTGCTCTGCAGCCTGTGCTGCCTCTGCTAGTTGTTGCGCAATCAGTTTCTCCTGCTCTTGCTTCTGGATTTCAGCCAGCTCTTGCTCGCGTTTCTGTTTCTCTAAGTGTTTCTCGCGCTGCTTATTCAACTCAGCCAATTTTTCAGCTTCCTGTTGACGGGCATTTTCAATCTCACGCAGTTCTTGTTCCTGCTTAAGACGTTGCTCCTCCATTTCGCGTACGCGTTTCTCTTCCTCTAGTTTGCGAGATTCAATCATCGCCAGCTGTTTTTCTTCCAGCTCGCGCTGTTGCTCAATCTGCTCCTGTTCCTGACGTGCCGCTTCCAGTTCCCTTTTCTGGTTTAATACCTTCTGTCGCTCCTGCTCTTCTTTCAAGCGAATTTGTTCAAGTTCCTGCTCGATTGCCTGTTCGGAGATCGCATGCGCCTGAATTGGCGCTTCGGTGGGCTTGCTGCTCTGCGTATTTGTTGGAATGATTTGTTCAAAATAAATATTTACCCCAACTGCAAGAACAATGGCGGCATGAACGCACAGCGCCAAAAATACTGACCTAGTGCCAAATTTTTTTGGATTCCGATTTTTCACTTCAGAGTTATTTACCTATCGGATTCTTGGTTACAAGTCCAACATCATCTACACCCGCAATCTGCAGAGCAACCATCGCCTGAATGACCGAATTGAAATCTACGTTTGCATCTCCGCGCACAAAAAATGTCGTGTCTGGATTTGCACGCTTTACGGCAGTCGCTTTCAACTGTATCTGCTGCAGTGTAACTGTGTTGTCAACGTCCTGATTCACATAATAGGCGCCGTCTTTATTGACATGAACCACGAACGGGATATTTTCGTCTGATATGATCGGTTTCGCCTTTGCTTGCGGCAAATCGACTTTCACGCCCTCCGTCAGCAAAGGCGCTGTTACCATAAATATTACCAGTAAAACCAGCATAACGTCAATATATGGAACGACATTGATCTCGTTCATCTGCTTGTGTCTGCGCTGTCGTACAACCGTTCTCATGTCTTGCCCTACCTCATCGCGTACTGGCGATTGACGATACTTAGGAATTCCTCGGTAAAGGTCTCGTATCGACTGAGTAGTCGATCCGCCTGATAGGAAAACCGGTTATAAGCAATCACTGCTGGAATTGCGGCAAAAAGTCCCATTGCGGTTGCAATCAAGGCTTCTGCAATTCCCGGCGCGACTGCCGCAATGGTAGTCGTCTGTAATGAACCAAGTGCCCTGAATGAATTCATAATGCCCCAAACTGTACCAAACAGTCCGATATACGGGCTAGTGGAACCAACCGTGGCGAGAAACGACAAATTTGAATTAACGCTGTCCTCGGCTCTGTTCAGCGCAACCCGCATTGAACGATGTACGCCGTCGACGATTTCCGTTCTGTCTATATTATGACGTGTCAACAGCCTACTAAGTTCCCGATAGCCTTCCAAAAATACTTCGGCGATTGAGCCAGCATCTTTGCTGCGACCTTCCCAGTCATAGTACAAAGAACTGAGATCGCCAACTGACCAGAACTTCCCTTCAAACTCATCGGCTGACTGTGTCCAGTATTTCAACGTAAACCACTTATAGAAAATCATCGACCAAGACACCAATGACGCCAATACCAGAATCGCCATTACAAATTGAACCAGAACGCTTGCATTCGTAATCAGTTCAATAAAAGAAAGAGTATTTCCTGTCGGAACAAGTTCGAGTGAATCTTCCATTAAGTTAACCTTTGCTTGAGATCTGCGGGAATTCTACGAACAGTCAATCGAACAGCATCTAGTGATGCAATGCGAAAACTTCCCCGAACGAGCAAACCTCGTTCACCCGAGATGGTTTGCGATATAGTCATACTGGCACCACGAATTGAATCAGGAGTAACGGAGACTCTCAATAGATCTCCCAACTTCGCTGGTTTGATGAAATCCAGGCAAGCCGAGCGCACGGCAAATATTATGCCGAATAAATCCTTAGGCTGTTGCGGCCTGCAGCCTAAACTGGCAAGCCAATCCGTTCTGGCACGTTCCATGAATTTCAAATAATTTGCGTGATAGACCACTCCGGCGGCATCCGTATCTTCGTAGTACACTCGAAAATTCGAGAAAAATTCTTCAGACAACATTCAATTTAACAGATTCCAGTTCCGTTGGTCCAATTGTACTAAATGGCGATTTGTTCATTTACAGGAGTGTATGATGTCTGCGAGAGACTCCAAGGTGCTTCCACGCTTTTGGCGTCGCTGTTCTGCCCCTCGGCGTACGTTGAATGAAGCCCTGTTGCAGCAGATAAGGTTCGATCGTATCTTCGATCGTTCCTCTCTCTTCGCTGATAGCAGCCGAAAGCGTTTCCACACCAGTCGGCCCGCCCTGATAGTTCTCAACTAGAATTTGTAAGTATTTTCGGTCCAGCACGTCCAGCCCGCAGATGTCTACCTCCAGCATTTCCAGTGCATACTGCGCTGTTGATCGATCAATTTTCCCACTCCCTTCAATCTGTGCATAGTCGCGCACTCGACGCAATAGCCGATTGGCGATGCGTGGTGTGCCGCGAGAGCGTTCCGCTATCGCCTCAACGCCATCAGAGTCGGTATCGATAGATAAAATTTTTGAAGAGCGTATTACTATGTTTGCGATGTCATCGGTACTGTAGTAGTCAAGACGCTGCACGATACCGAATCGGTCGCGCAACGGAGAAGTAAGAAGGCCGGTTCTTGTTGTAGCGCCTACCAGCGTAAATGGCTGCAGATTGAGCTGGATCGATTTCGCCGCTGGTCCTTGGCCGATCATGATATCGATTCTGTAATCTTCCATTGCAGGATACAGCACTTCCTCTACAACCGGGTTCAGTCGATGAATCTCATCGACGAACAGTACAGCCCCTGACTGCAACCGGGTAAGCATCGCGGCAACGTCGCCCTGACGTTCCAGCACAGGTCCCGAAGTTTGTACTAAATCAACCTTCAATTCGTTCGCAATGATGTACGCGAGGGTTGTCTTGCCAAGTCCTGGTGGCCCGAAAATCAGGACGTGATCCAGTGCTTCTCCACGTTGGAGAGTAGCCTCGACAAATATCTTCAGCTGTTTTTTGGTTCTGCTCTGCCCAATGAATTCACCAAGCACTTTCGGCCGAAGACTTCTATCAAATTCCCCCTCGGTCTCATCCATCTGCGCTGGTGAGATTGGTCGAATGGTATCGTTCACGGCGAAGCTGTAGTCAGAGAAGCAAGCGCGAGCACGACTGCCTGTTCGGTGCTATCGGCATTGTCTCGAATTGACAGTACCACGCGTCTTGATTCCCGGTGAGAATACCCCAGTTCAATCAGTGCCTCAGTCGCTTCAAGTACGATGTCACTAGCCGCGGTTGACGGGTCCCGAGCATCGAAATTGTCTACCGGAAATTGACCGACTTTATCCCGTAGTTCCAGCAGCAGTCTTGTGGCAGTTTTTTTACCGATTCCTGGCACCTTTTCAAGTGACCTAGGATCTTCAAGTTGGACGCATGCCACCAGTTCGGACACTTTCATTTCGGATAGAATTCCGAGCGCCGTTCGCGGTCCGATTTTACTGACATTAATCAGCACACGAAATAAGTCTCGGTCAGCTTGACCGGTAAATCCAAACAGCGTGTGAGCATCTTCTCGTACATGCGTATGTATATGAAGTTCCGCCTGTCCATCTATATCATCCATTTCCTGTACTATGGTTGCAGGAACGTTGACTTCATAGCCCACCCCATTCACATCCAGCAAGACATATGAAGCCCGCTTTTGCCGGATGGAGCCACGCAGATATCCAATCACAACGCGCTCGCTGTTTGATCAAGTAACTGACGCAATCCGCTGCAAAGGCGTCTTACGACGACGCGATCTCAGCACCGGATCCAGTATCGGCATATGCTGAAAGTGTGTAATGGCGCCAGCCAGCGCATCTGCTTCATCCTGGTCGGGCACCTCTTTTAAACGCAGCAACATCTGTACCATGTACTGAATTTGTTCCTTTGCGGCTGAACCACTGCCGGTAATTGATTTCTTGATCTGTCTCGCAGCATATTCATAAATTTCGAGTTCGCTTGCTGCACACGCAACGATTGCACTTCCACGTGCATGCCCCAGCAGCAGCGCAGATTGAGGATTGACAGAAACAAACACTTGTTCAACTACTGCAATTTGAGGCTCATACTTACAGATTACATCTGTAATTTGGTGATAGATTTCACTTAAGCGTTCCGGCAAATCACCGGTTGGCAGCTTGATGCTACCGCTACTGACGTGCTGAATGCGGTCAGATCTGCACTCAATCACTCCGTAACCGGTTACCCGAGAGCCCGGATCAATTCCCAGTATTCTTGTCATCCATCAATCTGCAGTGAATGTTGCATTGGTATAGACATCCTGGACATCGTCAAGCTCCTCAATTACATCGATCAGATTGACAACGCGCTCCATTAATTGATCTCCTATTTCAAGAGAAGTAGTCGGACGCTGCTCAATGCTCGCTTCGTCGTATTCCAGCCCGGCATTTTCGACAGCCTCGACGACCTCATAAAACGAATCTATCGGTGTTGACACCATGATCGAGCCATCGTCCAGAGTATCGATATCATCTGCACCAGCCGACACAGCCACATCCATTATCTGTTCTTCGTCGCTTCCAGCGGCAAACTGAACGGAACCCGCCCGATTGAACAAATAGGATACCGACCCCTCGGTACCGAGATTTCCGCCATGTTTTGACAGGGCATGGCGAACTTCGCTGACGGTACGATTTCGATTATCGGTCGAGCACTCAATTAACAAGGCAACTCCACCAGGCCCGTATCCCTCATATACCACATCCTGATATCCATCTCCACCGGAATCTCCTGAGCCGCGTTGCACCGCTCGATTGATCACGTCTCGACCCATATTGGCGGCAAGCGCCTTGTCAATGGCAGAACGAAGACGAGGATTACCCTCAGGGTCGGGAGTTCCTGACTTCGCAGCTACAGTGATCTCTCTGATAAGTTTCGAGAAAAGTTTCCCGCGACGGCTATCCTGAGCGGCTTTTCGAAACCGGATATTCGCCCATTTACTATGTCCGGCCATAAGAAGAAAAGTGATTTGACTTTATCCATTTTATTTTATCACTTTCGATAGGGGTGAATATTGCAAATCAGCACCCCAAAATCCGCGTTAGAAATTAATAAAGCTTAAATTGGCAAGTGAATCGGGTTATTGCGTGAGGATTTCGCTCCGGTCAAAGCTAGTTCAGACGGTTGCCAAGGGAATTTCTAGATAAACTTTCACTACACCACAACACAACCGCCTATCTTGGTGCTGCTGTCGTGCACCTTGGCAACTGTGAAACGCAATTTTTAAACTGTCAGTTACAAATTCAAGAAACAGATGTGGAACTGGCTTAGATATTCAGCAGAATTCAAGGAAACCGATCTGAAATCAGCGGAGATTCTTCATTCATATTACTCGCCACCACGGCACTGCCAGCACATCATCGGTAAGCCATGACATTTCGTCACCGGTGTGCAACAGTAATCCGGAACGGGCGAGATGACCATATTCCCGTCGAAAAAACCGCAGCTTGGCTGCATCACCGATATGCGGTCGTTTACTCGTTTTGACTTCGATCGGCAAAACCCGCCCACCTACTTCAATAATAAAATCAACCTCTTCCCCCAAAGTTGTACGCCAATAGTGAATTTCGGCGCGATCGATTCTGCCAGCGCGCCAAGTTAGCAAGTCCTGCAGAACGATATTCTCAAGATGAACACCGTTAGGTTCATTTTGACATGCAATATGTAACGCCATTCCAACATCGCACCAATAGAGCATTGGTGAGTTGACCAAGTGTAAATTTAGTCTGTCATTCATCGGATCAATCATTTTTATCAGTCAGTAAATTGTCCTGGAATTGAAGCACTCACGGTTGTCCGGCATGATGGACTGCGGTGAGATTTATCATGGCGAATCCTGCTCAATTCGCTACCTAAGGGCAATAGCGCCTTTATTTTCAAGACTGGGAGACAAGCAAGTGTTCTGTTGAACTGTGACATTCCTCTGATTGTTCCCGATCACACCGATTGTTTTCACCGTACAGAGTTGTCTGCAAGAAAATATTAACTTTCAATCAAACCTTGGCTCACCAGTCACACCTATCCTTAATCCACACCTCCCCTTGTGTACCATTTTGGTGCACCTATCGATCCTCTTTGAAAGCGCATATTGCGAGCACAGCTACCAATCCACTTGATCTGGAACTTGAACAAGAGAAAGTGAAATTGTTCTGACTGCTTCGATTCAGTCAAGAAATTGATTTATCAGTGTCCGCTTCGAAGCTTCATTCGGGACTTATAAAACACGCATGATGAGGAGCGGACAGGCACTCAATTCCGCCATCAACAATCCGCTTCTTCCAGATGTTCAATGGAAGGTTTGACATTGAAATAGCTTAATAAATAAATCCGCCCAATTTGATATTGAATTTTTCGTCGCATTTATAAATTCTTTTCGCAAACTGAGCACTTTCATCACAAATTCGCCATAACGGTACTGAAATCCGGTATGGCGAACAAACGGACATGGAGGATTTTGAGTTATGGACAAACAGACATCCGACAATGTCGGTCGTACTGCCATATGGAGTGTCACCGAGGCTTGGCGTGCAACCTTCTTCACGATTTTCTTCATAAACATGGGAATGATGTCCATCTGTGTGACATGGTCGTACACTGGAACACCGCCCAGGTTCATTGAAAGTATAATCAATGTCGAGAAAGGATTGTCGGTGGTCACTGTGTTCAATGTGGCATTTGCATTTTTTCTAACGGAGGTATATCGCATGTTGTCTGAAATGATTGCAGAAAAATATAAACTCAGACGCTATATCCAAGGCAAAGCTGACGGCAGGCTTGAAGGCATCGCCGAAGGTAGGTCCGAAGGCATTGCTGAAGGTAAGTCCGAAGGCATCGCTGAAGCCAACAGACTCTGGCTTGACTGGATTAAACGACGGGATGAGGTACTGTCGAAGGGATTGGTGTTCAATGAATCGCCGCCGAGTGAAACGAATTCTTCGAACTGATGTACGTACTGGTGACGGAATCATTCGAACGATACCCACGCTTTTAACTTTCTAGGTTTTTAGCATAAACCTAGAAAGTCAAACAACTGGTGATTATCTGCCGTTCTCTGTTGGCATCGACACCCTGCAAAATGGCTCGGTTGAATAATTAACCGAGCAAAGACTGAATGTCGACTCACAGATCTGAAGTGAACCAATTCAAAATTGACTGCGTGGGAAACACTTGGTAGTTTCACGAGCTGTCATGAGAATTCAATGTCTCAAGCATCCTGTTTCGCCGAAAAAAGAGCGACAGAATTCAACAGCTCCAATACCTTCAGATTCCAACTGAATGCTCGGCGACAAAGACTTCACGCCGAGCATTCCTCAATTGCTTCGCTGAGTTAGTTTGTCTGATAAACTGCCAACTCAGGCGGGGGTGAAATAGCTAAAATGTATAACACATGATACTTGTAGGGTTTCTTCTTTTACCCGGGTTCCTATCTGTGAATTGGGGAGCAAAAGCAGTCGGTGCAATATCATCCGTCAGGCAAGGATTCGCTCACCATCAGCAATGCTTCTCGATTCGACCAGGACCAGACAACATTCTGCGCGGCTTCAATGCTCAGCCACTGGTATTCGGTGTGTTCTGACAACTGCAATGTTACGCTTACAACATTCGGCAGACAGACCGACAGTACATGTTCCATGTTCATCCGATCTTCTCGTCTGTATCGATTCCGATACTCTCTCGGTATCAGAAATCTGAACTGGCGCTGCCAATTGTGGATATCGTCTTCGCCGACTTTGATGCCGGTTTCTTCCCTGAGTTCTCGCAGTGCTGCCTGAACTGGGGTTTCACCGCTCCAATTCACAGAGCCGGTGACAGACTGCCAGAAACTACGGGGTGGAGTTCTTTTGAGCAGAAGAGTTTGTCTCTGTGGGGTATGCACCACAAGCAATACCGACTCGGGCCGACGGTACAAGGGTTCTGAACTCTGTGACAAATTCCCAGCTCCTGTATGATCAACCCCCTTCGCCGGGCACTTGACTCATAATCGCTGCCGTTGATTTGATGCGAAGTTCCAGCTCATTCAACTGCTCGCTGCTGATTTCGTTCGGTGCATCGGTAACAGGACAGTAAGCTCTTTGCGTTTTGGGGAATGCAATCACATCGCGAATTGAACTCTCGCCTGACAGAAGCGCTGAAATCCGATCCAGTCCAAAGGCAATGCCCCCATGGGGCGGCGCTCCACTCGTCAGTGCGTTAAGCAAAAATCCGAACTTGGCTTCAATGTTTTTCTGAGAAAGCCCCAACATCTCAAATATCCTGCGCTGAATGTCGAGCCGATGGTTTCGAATTGACCCTCCACCGATTTCGACGCCGTTCAAAACCAGATCATAGGCACGGGACAGTATGGCGCCTGGGTCTTCTCCAAGCAAGTCTACGTGCTCCTCTTTGGGTGCAGTAAACGGGTGATGCAGCGAATGCCAGCGTTGATTATCGCTATCGAATTCCACGAGTGGAAAATCTACAATCCAAATCGGCTGCCAGCCCGGCTCAATCAACCCTAAATCTTCTGCGATGCGTACCCGCAATGCTCCGAGAGCTGCATTGACAACACTTTCGGAATCCGCTCCGAAGAAGATGATGTCTCCGGCTTGGCTTGCACATTGCTTCACAGTCTGCTCAACAGTCGCATCGGACAAGAACTTGAGAATGGGGGACTGCAATCCTTCCGTTCCCTGCCACGGATCATTTACCTTGATGTAAGCGAGGCCCTTGGCGCCGAATTCACCAACATAACGGGTATACTCGTCAATTTGCTGGCGGGACAAAGCGCTGCCACCGGGCACGTTCAGAGCGGCGACCCGCCCGCCCTGCATATTTGCGGCACGCTGAAATACTTGAAACTCCTCACTCGCCATCAGATCTGTCAAATCAACGAGTTCCAGATTAATTCGAAGATCAGGACGGTCGGTTCCATACCGAAGCATGGATTCAGAGTAAGTCAGTACCGGAAACTTGGCAGGCAGAGTAAATTTGCCTACGACATCGAAAATCCGAATATACATTTCTTCCATCAGTTTCATCACGTCTGACTCGCTGATGAAAGCCATTTCAACGTCAAGCTGGGTAAATTCAGGCTGTCGATCTGATCTCAAATCTTCATCCCGAAAACACCTGGCAATCTGGTAGTATCGCTCGAAACCTGAAATTACCAGCATCTGCTTGAACATCTGAGGGGATTGCGGCAGTGCGTAGAACGATCCGGTGTGCACACGGCTCGGAACCAGATAGTCGCGAGCGCCTTCCGGAGTGGAACGCGTCAACATCGGCGTTTCAATTTCCGTAAATGAGCGCTGATCCAAGAACGAACGAATTTCGCGGATGAGTGAATGTCGAAGCCGTATGTTGCGTTGCATTTTTTCGCGCCTTAGATCAATGTATCGATATTTCAGACGCAACGCCTCATTGGCATCTCCTTCATCAACCTGAAAAGGCAAATTTTCCGCTTTATTCAATATGACGATTGAGTCTGCTACAACTTCAATTTTGCCGGTTGGAAGGGAAGGATTCTCGGTTCCGTCAGGACGCATGCGCAGCGTCCCGCAAACCTGCAGTACAAATTCGTTTCTAACCGATTCTGCATGCATAAAACTCTCAGTTTGCTCTGGATTCACAACGACCTGAATGATGCCGCTGGAATCTCGCAGGTCAATGAATATCACACCGCCATGGTCGCGACGGCTGTTTACCCATCCGCAGACCTGAACTTCACTGCCAATATCGGACTCGAGAATTGACGCACAGAGGTGCGTGCGCATGGAACTGTTCAAGGTATGCGATGGCTCAAGCTGCGGTTGCTCCAGAACTTGAAGCGCTGTCTGCAGTGGTCGTTTTGCTATCTGAAGACTTCTTGTCAGAGCCCGACTCGCCCTTCTCGGAAGACGCATCGGTAGTAGACTGATTTGATTTATCTTTTTTCTTGTCTGCCTTGTTTTTGAAGTCGGTTTCATACCATCCTGTACCTTTCAGATGGAAGGCAGCTGCAGAAAGCTTCTTGCGCAAAGTTATTTTGCTACAGGACGGACACTCAGTAAGCGGACTCTCCTTTATACTCTGAATAATCTCAAGTTCGTGACTACAAGCTCTGCAAACGTATTCGTAAATCGGCATGGTAAATTCTGGATAAATAAGAACAAAAGATAGATTTTAAACTATTAGCAGGTTATTTCATCTACTAACAAAGAAACGATTCATTTACCGGCAACTACCATGTTTTCGATTAAAATCGAACCGGTTCTCGTGTTGCCGCGCAAATCTACATCAGTTCCAACATCAACAATTGATCGAAACATGTCGCGAAGATTTCCCGCGATTGTCAGTTCCTCAACCGGATATTGCATTTCACCGTTTTCAACCCAAAAGCCTCGCACTCCCTGCGAATAATCTCCTGTAACCGTATTGATCCCGAAACCCATAGTTTCGGTCACCAGTATTCCGCGATTCATCAATTTCAGCATTTCGTTGAAATCACGCTTCCCTGAATCAATGGTCAGGTTGAAAACGCCACCGGCATTTCCGGTTGTTTCAAGTCCAAGCTTGCGCGCCGAATATGATCCGAGAACATAGCCTTGCAGCACGCCATCTGAAACAATATCGCGCGACTGCGTTGCAACGCCCTCAGCATCGGCTACCGCACTACCCAAGGTTCGCTTCAAATGCGGTTGTTCGTGAATTCGTACCCATGGCGGGAAAATTTGCTGTCCGATGCTATCCAGCAAAAAACTTGCCTTTCGATAAAGCGCAGGGCCGGTGATGGCTCTGATCAAGCACAATAGAAGATTGGACGCTATGGGCGCTTCAAACAGTACCGGCACCCTGCAAGTACTGATTTGTCTTGCATCAAGTCTGCGTAAAGTTCTTTTCGCCGCCATCAATCCAATGGATTGCGGTGAATCCAGCAATGCCGGGTCGCGTACAGCGTCAAACCAATAATCGCCCTGCATACCAGCAGCAGATTTTCCGACAACGGAGCAACTCATAGCATGGCGAGTCGTCTGCTGATGGATGAGAAAATCATCGCTGTTGCCAAACGCTGATTCACTTATAGAAGTTCCAAACGTTGCTCCTTCTGAATTCATGATTCTGGAATCACTGGATAGAGCAGAATTTTCGCAGACAAGAGCCATTTCAAGTGCCTGGTCGCGATCGATATTCCACGGCAGATACAACTCCAATTCAGGAATCTGGCGGGCCAAACGATCTGTTGGCGGCAACCCGTTACAGGGGTCGTCAGCAGTAAATTTCGCAATCGTACGAGCAGCCCGCACCGTATCTGCAATCGCGGCATTGCTAAAGTCGTTCGTTGTGGAAATACCTTTTTTATTTCCCATGTACACCGTAACGGTCAGATTTCCGCCGTTATGATGCTCAACCGTCTCCAGTTCGCCCATGCGAACGCTCAGTTCGTAACCCTGTGTCTGTCCTACTCCCGCAGATGCTGCATCCACACCAAACCGCGAGGCACAATCCAGAGCCTGTACGACAATATTCGATACATCAATTGCATCACCGCGATCTTCGGTGGATTGGATATTCTTCGCAGTCATCGTAATTTCACATCTGCACGCCGCCAACGGTCAGGCCATCGACGCGTAGTGTCGGCTGTCCCACTCCTACCGGAACGCTTTGCCCCTCTTTGCCGCAGGTACCAATGCCGGAGTCAAGTTGCAGGTTGTTGCCCACCATTGTGACTTTGGTGAGAACGTCCGGACCGTTACCAATCAAAGTCGCACCCCTTACGGGTCTGGTAATTTTTCCCTTTTCAATGAGATATGCTTCCGTAGCAGAAAAAACAAACTTGCCGGAAGTGATGTCGACCTGCCCCCCGCCAAAACTCACTGCGTATAAACCGCTGTCTACAGACTCAATAATTTCCTCATGACTCGACGCACCCGGCAGCATGTAGGTATTGGTCATTCTCGGCATTGGCAAATGGGCATAAGATTCACGACGGCCATTGCCGGTTGGCGTCTGATTCATCAATCTCGCATTTGTCAGATCCTGCATATAGCCAGCAAGAATGCCATTTTCAATGAGAACAGTATTCTGTGATTGCGTTCCCTCGTCATCTATGCTGAGTGAACCTCTTCGATACTGTATAGTTCCGTCGTCAACGATGGTACAGAGTTTCGATGCCACTTGGTCGCCAATACGGCCTGCAAAAGCGGAAGTTCCTTTACGATTGAAATCACCTTCAAGTCCGTGTCCGATTGCTTCGTGAAGAAGTATCCCCGGCCATCCGGGACCGAGAACAACCACCATCGTACCGGCCGGCGCATCAATGGCCTCCAAATTTATCAATGCTTGCCGTACAGCTTCACGACCATATTCAAGAGCCCGATCCTGCTGCATCAGAAAATCATAGGATTCACGGGAACCGCCGCCGAATGAACCCTGTTCCCGACGACCGTTGTGTTCCGCTACCACACTAACGTTCAGTCTCACCAATGGACGTACATCCGCACAAATCTTTCCGTCGCTACGTACAACTAGAACAATCTCCTGCGAGCCAGATAGGTTCACCATAACTTCCTTGACTCTTGAATCTTGTTTTCTGGCGTCCTGTTCAACTCGCTCAAGCAACCGCACCTTTTCGGAATCAGACAAACTGTTTAGAGGATCGTCAGGCTGGTAAAGTATCGGTACTTCTGTCGATTGCCTTTGCATTACCGCGTGTGCATCCGACCCAAGGCCGTGTGCAATGCCGCGAGCCGACACTGCAGCTTGAGTCAATGCTGGCAAGCTCAAGTCGTCAGAACAGGAAAATCCGGTTTTATCACCACTTATCACCCGTAGACCGACGCCTTTGTCGATGCTGAAAGCGCCTGATTTGACGGATCCATCTTCAAGGTTCCAGCTTTCCTGCCGGGCATACTGAAAATAGAGGTCAGCGTGATCAATGTATTTGCCCACCATTTTTCCGAGCAACACATTCAGTTCCCGTTCGCCAACTTCGGCGGGTTCAAGCAGGGCGGTTCGAGCTGTGTCGATATATTTTTTCATAGCACTCAAAATTCATGCTTAACAGCAGTTAAATTGCCTTCTACAGTCATAGCAAAGTGAAGAACCCGAGGTTTCAGGATCTGGGTAATCAAAGCTGGTGATTTCGAGGCTGACTGAAGTCAGCCTAATAAATGCAAGACCGGCTAGCAAATTATAGCAATTTGCAAAACAGGCATGGCGTCTATCATGAGACAGAGTTACTGATTAAAAGGTTTCATTACTCAATTGATGCAGTAAATCTGCTCCGAATCTCTTCCACATGGTCGGGAGAGATGTCTGTGACCAATACCCCATTTTCATCTATGTCGTAAACTATAAAGTCACCCCAAGGGTCTACGATCATTGAATTCCCATACGTTCTTCGCCCACTGGCGTGTACTCCCCACTGTGCAGGCGCCACTACGTATGCTTGATTTTCAATAGCACGGGCTCTGAGCAGAATTTCCCAATGATCTCGCCCAGTGGTGTATGCAAATGCCGACGGCACGGCAAACCAGATTGCCCCTTTTGATACAAGCCTCCTGTAAAGCTGCGGAAACCTGACATCATAGCAGACGGTAAGCCCGGCGACTCCGGCCGGTGTAGACTGAACTACAAGCTGATCGCCTGGCGTGGTGTAGCTTGATTCCGCGTACCGCTCGCCGCTCGATAAAACGATATCGAAGAGGTTTATCTTGTCGTAACGAGCAACCTGACGGCCCTGCTCATCAAACAAATACGAAGTGTTTCGAACCTTTTCAGGCAGCTCGGATTTTACGAACACTCCTGCAGCTAGAATCCACATCTGATTCTCAATCGCGAGCTGCGAAAGAAAGCCTACAATGGGACCTCCACCATCTGCAGGTTCGGCACACCCAAGCCGCTGGCCATGGTCTTTTGGCATCATTGCAAAACATTCCGGCAAAACGGCCAGTGTTGCGGATTGGTCTTTCGCCTCCTTTACCAGCTCAGATGTCAATCGAAGATTTTGTTCGACGTCGTCGCTGGAATTCATCTGAATTGCAGCGACTCGAGGCATTACCGATACTCGTCGCTGGAAACAATTACCAAGATGGTCTCTTCCACGCCTGACCCAGGTTCCAATGAAATACGACTCGATTCAATGCCAAGGCTTACAAGATTGTCATGCAGCTGGATCGCCCATTCGTTGCCTACGTCACCACCAGGATAACGGACAATCAATTGTGCATCTTCAGTTTCAATAAATCGAGCAATCGCCCTTCTTAACTGTGGAATCTGGAGTATGCCATCCGCTGAGTTTTGCTGAGGCCATTCGTAGCGAGCGATTTGGACTTCGAAATCAGTTTGAGCTTGACTTGCAGTTGATGCAAACAAAGCTCCTAGCAAAATATATCGAGCAATTAACTTCATCAGACTCAATTGGAATCACTCGGTGCTAAAATTCTAGCGTCGACCAGCTTGACGTCAGGTTCTTCCCAGGATCCAGTTATCTCGTACTGAAGCGGGAAAATGTCAATTTCCAGAGATTCAAAAACCTTCTTTCCAAGATAAGTTAACAATCCTGTAGCTGGATTTATAAATAAAGTAGCGAGCGTCGTTAAGGTATTACCAATTTGGGGATCGACACCTGCCTTCAATTGGTGCTGTTTGGTGGCCCAGTCAGTTGTTCCCCGAATAACCATGTCGGCAGATGGACCGATGAGTACCGCCCCCTGCACCTCGATAATACCATTTTTAATGCTTGCTCTTCCTCCAAGGCGATCAAAAGCAATACCAGATTTTAAGGCATCAGACACGTCTACTGACAGTCGATTCAACAAAGTTTCGTAATTTAAAGCTCCAACAAACTTTTGTGTAGCACCGCCCGCCGTGTCTGTCCATGATCCGGAAGTCACTACGCCGCTCCGCGCACTGTAATTGACACTGCCCGATGTCAATTCTGGCAACCATTTAGTAAAAGCATCATCCCATTCAAGATGGCCTGACGCCTTGGCAGTCCCTCCATCAAACGTGCCGGGGTAGCCAAGTTGTTCCATTGATTGACCAAAATCTACGGAGTTAAATTTGAAGTCGATAACCGAAGAATTCGAATACTTCCAATCTGCAGTGGCTGACACATTAAACGTCATCGAATTGAAATTTGCGGAGGTGATTTTCCAGCTGTCTTCGGTTGGTGTCGCAATAATTTTACTTTCTCCAACACTATACTGACCATACTTTGTATCTGAACATGTGAGATCCATCGCTGGCAAAACACGCGGGTCCATAGATCGCTTCGAAGGACCGGTTTGAGATTCGTCCATATGACATTTTGAAAGTTGAACGACAATCAGCGGAGTTTCGCCTTCGCGTAGAAATTCGGAAGTTCGATAGGCGGCCTGACCCTTAAGTTCATCAGAGTTGATTGTGACTCCCCAGTGTTCTGCCAACTTTTCTACAGACAGGCTTACACCGTTCAACTCGCGCTTTCCTGCTAACCA
Source organism: Arenicellales bacterium (assembly GCA_965219265.1). GTDB lineage: Bacteria > Pseudomonadota > Gammaproteobacteria > Arenicellales > JAJDZL01 > JAJDZL01. The sequence goes on along the minus strand of OZ244730.1, from coordinate 326,414 downwards.
CACTTTATCAAAATTTGCTTGTACCGATTTCAGTCTGGCAAAGCCCAGCTCGCTTATTCCTTCGTTTTGCCTGATCAGATTCACCCATTCTTCAATATCAAAGACTGGGAAATCGACAGCAATGAAAACTCCTGATTCATCCTTTTTCGGAGGTTTGGCATTGCCAACACCAAGCACCCCGGAATCTATTCCCCACTCTCGGTTTTCGCGCTTTACCAGAAAGTTCCCGCTGATCAGCGATTGCACTCGACCACCAATCCGTTTATCCATCTCGAATTCAAATCTGCGCTCAGTTTGGCCAATGCCTCGAATAATTGACCTCAACTGCATTTCTGATTCCGCTTCCTTCTGCATAGGGAAAGGCAGTTGCGACTCAACACCAACAAATGACGTCGAAAATACAATGCTCTTTTGTTCCGGCCAAACCTCGAAGTCGACATTCCATGGGAAGAATCCACTCAAACGGGAAGTAAGCGCCGCACCGATAATTGGTTCAAGATCTTGCGCGTTTGAATTACCAATGACACTTCCTGTAATTGCGACATTTCCTAAGGGCCCGGATCCTTTGAAATTGGCTTTGACTGTTCCGCCGAGAAAATTCCCACTCAATTCACCTGTCGTTAAGCCTGCTCGATTGAAATGCACCTTGCCTTCAATATCAGAAACTTGAGGTCCTAGAAAAGTAACTACCGAAACATCGTCTACTGGTGTAACAGTGCCGTTTAAGCTAAATTCCTTTCCTCTTTTTAGGGGAATTTCAACAATTAATGAAATTTCGCTGGTACCCGAACCACTGACAATGCCTTCCGTTTTACCCGGATTGACAGTGCCTTCAGGTCCAAAGAGCACAAAAACGAGTGGCATTGGAGTCGGGAGTTGAGTATTTACGGTGAGTAGGGGATCTGGCAGAGTAAAGTCCTCCACATAGACCAGTGTATGTTCTAACGGTTGCTCGTGGATAGTGCCTTCTGCCAAAATCGCGTCAAATCGCCTACCACGAAATTCAAATGTGCCTTTTCCATCGAATAATGGGGGCCATTTCTCGCCATATTCTAGAGACAGTTTTTCGAAATTCCCTTCTACCAGAAGATTGTCCATCCTGTCCTGTTTGATCAATTGAATGGGATCGCCTGAAAAACTGCCTACAGCACGAGATACCCACAAAGAATGGAGTCGTTCCGACACGTATCTGCGAAAACGAGGCGGAAACATTCCCGGGTGCTGTTTCAATAGTGCCACAAAATCGAGCGAGGCCAACTCAAAAGTGGTTTCGATATGACTAGATTCATCTGGGTTTAACCACCAGCTGCCTGCGCTCGCAACAAGTGTTTCCTTTGAGTTGGAAATCGTGCCGTCTAACTCTAAATCTTGTGCTTTCACGGCCCAATCAACCGACTCCAATGATCCGTCTCGCCACAACCCATTAATGTCTGCATCAATCACCATGGTAACGTTTGCAAAGTCAACATTTCTTTCCTTCAATAGGCCGCCACTCATGATCGCCAGCCAAGCCGCATCGACAGATTTGGCATTAATGTGCAGCCTGACAGTGTTCATATCGTCTGTTGAACCTGTAAGATCCAATCTGAATTTAACTTCAGATTCATTGTGCAAAGTAGTTACGAGTGAACCCGTAATTGAATTGGCATTGTCTCCATGACCGCTTTCAACATTAAATCGACCTAAGGCATTCACATCAAATTCATCCGACTTCAAAACGACGTCATACTCTCCTTCCTGAACTGAAATCTGCTGAATGCGCAGGAGTGAAGGAAGGTAGCTCCAGATTAATACGCTTGCACCACGTTTCTGAACCGGTGCAGGTTTATCTTTCTTTTGTACAAGGGATCGCTGCCCTAAAAGCCGAGGCTTGACAACACCGACGTACGCTATCTGCCAGCCTTCACGTGAGAAAAATGGCTGAGCAAGCCGAAGTTCTGCGCTTTCAGCAGAAAACTCAAGCCAGTCACTGTCAAAATTTCGCTTTACCGAAAGATTATGAATTTCTAAGGTTGGAAACGACTCGTGCCACCCCAGCTCAATACTGTCAAAGGAGAATTTGCCTTCGAATCTCTCAGCGATTTCGCTTAGCAGCCAAGGCGTGAATACATTGAAATTCACTATCAGCAAAGCAGCAAGCAAACCGAATAAAACCACCACACTGCTTGCCAGTGCAATAATTCTCATGGAGAATTTGAGAATTCTGTTGAAAATTTCTTTGCTGCGGGGTGTTAGTTTCTTCATCCGAACTGTCACGGATTCTGCTTGTAGATATCAGTAAGTATATATACTAACTCAGATGTAGTACTGCCCACCCCAGACCGGCGGTTCGGTAAACTCATTCTTCACTCGTTGCGCCGCTTGATCATAGTTCGGCACCAGAACTCCTGCATCCCGCAGAAGACTGACTGTCTCCCGTATCGGCAATCCAATCACCGAACTCCAAGAACCTTCAAGTCGTGTCACAAATTCTGCTGCCTTACCCTGGATTCCGTAAGCACCTGCTCTTTTGTCGGATTCTCCACTATCCAGAAACTTGTCAATTTGCGTCTGCGTGAGCGTGGCAAATTCAACCTGAGTCAATACCGTCGCACAATGAGTAGTCTGCTTGTCTGTCACCGCTATCGCCGAATACACCTCATGCACTCGGCCCGACAATGCTCTGAGCATACGAAAGGCATCTGCTCTATTTGTCGGCTTACCTAGTTTGACGTCATCGAGTACCACGCAGGTATCTGCACCCATAACCACGAAATCATCAATCATGTTTTTTACAAGGGAAGAACCTGTAATTGACTTCTGCACAGCGAGTCTCGATACGTATTCAGCGGCCGCTTCATTGTCGACAGCAGACTCATCGATCGGCGAATGGATTACCTCGAATTCGAGCCCCAAAGCCCGCAGCAGTCGAAATCTCTGGGGCGAACCAGATGCCAGATAAAGACTCAGGCACACGAAAGTTGCTTTACTACTTGGTCGAAGAGATTATGGCCGAAGAGGAATCAGTCAGACGATAAGTTGGCTGTTGCTGTCGTGGGGATTTTCAGAGTTTCCTGCCAGAGTCGTTCCAAGTCGTAAAACTCACGCGCCTCTGTAATCATGATGTGCAGTACGACATCACTGTAGTCCAGCAGAATCCACTGTGCATACAGCTCGCCTTCAACGCCAATGGGTTTTCGGCCTGCGTCTCTCAGCTCTTGAATGACAGTTTTCATGATGGATTTCACATGACGATTCGAGGAACCAGTAACAATTACCATGTAATCTGTAACGTCTGTCATGTCCCTAACATCCAGAACGTTGATGTTCATGCCTTTTGCATTTCCGATCGCTTCCATGATCGGCTCAAGTATATGGTTGGATTCCAACTAGGTATTACCTCCTGAGTCAGTATAAATGTGGTGTTCTTTTGCATATCGAGTTACGGCTTCGGGCAATAAATCGGCTACATTCTCTCCATGAAAAAGCTTTCTCCTCAAATCTGATGCCGATATATCAATTGGTGGTACAACAACATGAAAGATGCTGCCCGACATTTTCTCGAATAGCGCGCGAGGTTTGTCTTGAACAGCCCGCGACCACCAGCTGGGGATCTGATGTGGGAATTCAAAGCCCGGGCGACTCATCACGATGATATTTGCAAGCTGCAATACACATGCCCACCAATACCACCGATGAATCTGCAAAAATGCGTCCATTCCCAAGATCAAACTCAAGGGGCGCAATGCGTATTCGCTGCGCATCGAACGAAGAGTCGGTACCATGTAGGAGGTGCCGGGGCGCCTGATCTCCCGATCATCTGCAATCAGTTCCGAATATCCTTCGAGTGCCAATTGCGTCATGTTCCAACGGTGTGATGCGTCAGTCTTCGGCAACCCGCGATGACCGGGACGTGAGTTGGGAATGTAACGAACTTCAGAAATTCCGGTCTGCCTACAGACATCCAGCACTGGATTGATATGTCCAAAATGAATCGGATCAAAAGTTCCGCCGAATACTCCAATCGGATTCATGCAACCTAAGCAATGGCAGTCTTGCGACCGGCAATGGCAAACGGCAACCTGAGAACACCTGAGTGGTTAATAAAGATTCTGTCTACAGCCAAATTCTATTCTCTGATGTTGCCATCTCCATATACGACAAACTTCTGCATTGTCAAACCCTCTAGTCCAACAGGACCTCGAGCGTGCAGTTTGTTGGTACTGATACCTATTTCGGCACCAAGTCCGTATTCAAATCCGTCCGCAAACCGCGTTGAAGCGTTAACCATGACCGAACTCGAATCTACCTCTCTCAGAAATCTGTTGGCATGATTGATACTGTCCGTGACAATGCAGTCCGTGTGTTCGGAACCGTATTGGCGGATATGATCCATCGCCTGATCAAGTCCGTCAACAATCCGTATAGACAGAATCGGCGCAAGATATTCCTCATGCCAATCGTCCTCTGTTGCGGATGACATACTCGAAAACAAACTGCAACTTTCTTCACATCCTCTCAGCTCAACGCCCTTGTCAATAAGCATCGGAACTACGCGGGTCAGTACTTTACGTGCAACGCTACGGGCAACCAGCAGGGTTTCTGCTGCATTGCAGACACCATAACGGTGTGTCTTGGAATTCATCACGATAGGAACCGCCTTATCGATATCGGCATTGTCGTCGACATAAACATGACATACGCCGTGCAGATGCTTGATTACAGGAATTCTGGATTGTGAAGAAATTCTTTCGATTAGTCCTTTGCCGCCGCGGGGAACAATGACATCAACATGCCCTTCCATTGAAATCAGCACATCAATCGCCGAGCGATCCGTAGTTTCAATAAACTGTATTACTTGCCTTGGCAATCCGACCGACTCCAGGCCGGCATGCAGACAATTGACGATAGCCTGATTTGAATAAAAAGCCTCGGACCCCCCTCTAAGAATGACCGCATTACCGGACCTCAGGCACAGACCACCAGCTTCAGACGTCACATTGGGTCTTGATTCATAAATAATGCCGATCACACCGAGGGGCACACGCATGCGACCAACACGAATTCCAGACGGACGGCTGGTAATGTCGGATATTTCACCAACGGGATCAGGCAACTGCGCAATCTGCCTCAAGCCGTCTGACATCAATCGGATGCGTGCATCCGTCAATTCAAGACGATCCAGCATGGCTGCAGAAAGACCAGAGCGACGACCAGCCTCGAGATCAATCCGATTGCTGTTCTGAATGGCTTGTGCTGAAGATTCAATCGATTCGGCTGCCGATAGCAAAGCTTTGTTTCTCTTTTTAGTGGAGGAACGCGCGACTGCGCGAGAAGCTTCACGCGCGGCTAGAGCAATCTCTCTCACGTGAGATTCAATATCGAATTTCGGTTGTGTCTGAATATTCATTTAATGTCGGACGCTCAATGCGTAGATTTCAAGAAATTCCGAAGAACTGCCAACGCAATAAACCAGAGTTCTTCCACCTATTTTGCCAGCATAGATCAGTAAAGTCAAAACTGAAATGTGCTAGACCACTCAGCCGGTTCCTCTGCCATTTGTGGGTTATTATTACACGCAATGACACAGAGTTGACTCTGGATGCGCAAAGTAAGTAGTCAGAAACAGGTTGACTCAATTCGTCGCTTCAGCAGAAAACAAATTCGAATCGACGCATAGGTATTGTCGTATGAGCATAGAGAAGTCTGATAGTAGTTATGAACCGCTGTTAAATGGACAACTGGCGCAGCTGCTAGTCGAGGAAAATCTGAATGCCGGTGCAGAACAAGCTGTTTCAAGCGGCAGAATGGACATCAAGGTCAGGTTTGATACTCACATCGTTGCGATTGAGTGCGAAAATTTTGGAATTGGTAAAAGGGCAGCGGCAGTTGATGATGCCATTAAACGCATTATTCCGAAAGATGATTTAGGGAGCGCTGATGCCGATATCGCTATTGCATTAATTTATCCTCCCAATTGCAGTCCATCCAGCCTTGCAAATTGTGCCGACCTTGAATATGCAATAGTCCATCCAGCGGATGTTCACGACTTGACATCATATGAGATTTCCGGTCAATCACAGTGGACGCTGTCTTCAGTCAATGGTTTGGCCGCAACGGTTAGGCGGCTGAACGACGATATCGGGAATCCTGATGTTTTCGCACAAAAACTCAACAAATCGCTGGAGTACGCCGTCGAGCAATTGTCCATATACCAGAGAAAACAAATCGCGCAATCTCTAAATTTGCCTGAAGATGAGAAGGACCCGGAATTCCGGGCGGCGGCGAAGAGAGCTATGCTTGTTGTTGCATCGGCTGCCATGTTTCACGGAAGATTGAACAGCTACCTTGTTGATATGAAGCCTCAAACGGATGCTCGCACAGGAGAATCGTTCCAAGGGGACTGGCCTCCACTTCGACTACAGCAGTGCCTGCAGAGCGATGATTTGATTGGAGCATTGCGTGATGCATGGAATCTGATACTCAGTATAGACTACAGGCCAATATTTGAAACTGGAATTGCGGCAATTGATGGCGTGACACATGACCCGAATTTGACCGCTGCATTCCGTCGCGTCGTTTCAGCATCTCTATCCATAGTACGCGTGGTAGAAGGACTACGGCATGACCTTCTAGGCCGAATTTTCCATGCCGTACTCGACAACGCTCGATATGACGGTTCTTTCTATACAACCACCGCTGCTGCAACGTTATTGGCAGGACTTGCAATTCGCAGTTCAACTGACTTGACAGAACACCTGGCTGACATGAGAGTCATTGACCCATCATGTGGTACGGGAACATTGTTGATGGCTACTGCAGAAAGAATCAAAGATGTTGTGGGAGATGTGAATGATTCGGTATTGATAGAAAATGTACTTTCCGGATATGACATTAATTTGACAGCAACGCATATGGCGGCAACCACTTTGGGTTTGCTGTCTCCAACTACTAAATTCCACAAAATGAATATTTTCCTCGCTGCATTTGGTGTGACCGAAAACCACGCTCATTCAGTTAAGACGGGTTCTTTGGAAATTTACGATGAAGGTGACAGACTGCCTTTCTTCGATTGGCCAGGTTCAATGGCACAATTTGAAACTGGGGTCAATCGGCGAGAGGTGGAAAAAGCCGATATCGTGATTATGAACCCGCCGTTCACGCGAAATAGCCTACGTCACAATCAATTGGGGGAGAAGGTGAAGAACGAAATTAAGGAGCGTGAACGAGAAATATTTTCCAAAGCTCCTGTTGACGTATCGTTCACAAGCAGCGGACCGGCATTTCTCGTTTTGGCTGAATATCTTGCAAAATCGAAAAATTCCACTTTAGCTGTGGTGTTGCCCCTAGTAGCAGCAATGAATCCATCGACTCAAAGCATCAGACAGTTTCTTGCGAATGAGTTTCAAATAGATATAGTCATTACATCACATGATCCCAGAAGATTTTGGTTCTCCGAGAACACTTCAATATCCGAGATGTTGGTAGTAATGCGTCGTAGCAAAGAGAAAAATCCAACCAAGTTCATCAATTTGTCTCGTAACCCCGAAACTGTTCATGAAGCTTTTCGTTTGGCTGAGAACATTAGAGAAGATAACTTTGATAGCATCGCTGGAACCTTGCAGAATTGGTCGTGCGAAAAAATCATGAAAGGGGATTGGGGGGCAGTTCAATTCTATTCGCCATATTTGACCGGCACGTTCTCCAGAATTCGAACCGGTGAGTTGTTTGACGTTACGAACCTTGGAATTATTGCAAAACTTGATTCAACCTATCGGTCTGCTCGTTCCGCGTTCAGTCTCGCATCCAACCCCGACCAACATGGCAGAAGAGCCTTGTGGCATTTCAAGACTGATGTGACAAATACTATGCGGCCGGGCACTGACAGTTCAATTGTAGCGAAGAACAACCAGATTGATGCTGACCGCGTATGGGAGCGAAGAAGCAGATTCCTGATTCCGGTAAAGGTGCAAACAAATCTGGCAAGAGTAATCGCAGTCCGTCTCAATGAGCCGAGTTTAGGGTCGTATTGGGTAACAGTTCATTTCCGCGAGGAAAAGGAAATTACCGAAAGAGCTGTATGTCTGTGGTTGAATTCCACATTGGGAATCATCTCCATGCTTGGCATCAGGACTCCAAAGAAACCGTGTTATCCGGACTTCTCAATTCAGGGACAAAATCAGATTCACGTGCCCAACATGTCGAAAAAACAACTGGAGTCAATGGCTGAAGCGTATGATTTGAACGCTGATGTCATTCTGGGGAAGTGGGCTGATACGGATGATCCGGTGCGTGTACGGTTGGACGACGCAGTCGCAGACATAATTGGAATTGACTCCGAAATGATTGCTACTGCTAGGAGAGAACTGGCGAGAGAACCAATGTGCACGAATCGACGATACGCTTCAAGTCCGTGACAGAGCTTGGTTCTTTACGGAGCATCGCTGACGTTCGAGGAACAAAGGCGGCGGCATGACAGTGACTAAATTTCGATTAAGGGAATGGCGTTCAAACGAAATTTTCTGTTGGAGCGATGCGAGGGTAGGAATAATATCTGGAAAAGATGTGATCATTACAAAATTCAATGAAATTACGACGATGATTGTGAAAGAATCTATTTAATTGAACAGATTCCAAGCACAATACGTTCATACTCATTCCAGATTGAACCTCCGGCTGAAACTTCGTCTCTCCCTTTCAGAATTCGATCCGCCCTTGCAATCCAGCGCAGCAATTTTTGGCTGCCATTGAAACCAAGTCTGCGCGATGCCCGCGTAATCAAGTCCTGACGTGCCTGCCATACTCCCAACTGCCTATAGACTTGATTGGTGGATTTGCCATTGGTCGCAGCAAATGCCACTTTGTAGACAATTCTGATCTCTCTGGCCAATGCCCACAAAATCAAAATAGGGTCGGTCCCTTCGTTTCTCAGTACCTTTAAAAGACGTGCCGCACGACTTGAATTTCCAGCTAGGCAGGCATCTGTCAGCGCGTATACATTAAATCGCGCTTGGTCGACTACGATTCGCTCTATTTCCTCAACGGTAAGGGTATTTCCGTCATAACTCATCATCAGTTTACGAATCTCATTTGCCGCAGCGAGCATGTTTCCTTCAAAATAATACGCCAGTCGATCAACTACTTCCGGTTCATGCAGAATTTGATGGCGATCAAGGGAATTCTTAATCCATTCTTGAAACTGCCTGGAATTCAATTCGGGATTGTCGATGACGAGTGCATTTTTACCATCTCCCCAAGTCTTGAACCACTTCGATCGGCGCACACCTGTCTCTAACGCTCCAGCAATAACCACAACTATGGAACTCTCGTCTTGCGACAGCAGACAGTCCATCAATGCATCCGCACCTTGAATTCCGGGTCGTCCGCTCGGTGGCAGTCGGAGCTCAATGATTTTTTTTACGGAAAAAAGGGATTGTGCGCTGATCTCTTCATGGAGAGTACTCCAATTGAAATCGGGCGAGGCAGTCAGTGAAACACGTTCAAGGTAATCTAGGCTTCGCGCCCGTTCTCGAATAACATCACAACAGCGCTCAACCAAAAACAGTTCTTTTCCATAAACCAGGTATCGATAGTCCAATTCCCTTGCCAACCGCTGAGATAACGCTTTTCTGGTTAGTATCATCTACTCAGACGGGGAATTTTTCATCTCCTTCGAAATGACGAGGGCCAGACGCTCGACCAGCTGATTTGCTGCCTTCTGTCTGATTCTTTCCTTTGCTGCTAAATTTGCAGTATTACGCGCAACCTCACTGCTGCCGAATTCAGTATAGATCATCGACACTTCCAGTGTCTCCGGAGCATATTCACTGGTGCTGTCGCCGTATAGAATGGCGTATTCAAGTCGGTAGTTCAGTGTTTTGGGCAGCAACCCGAAATTGGAGTGGAGTTCGAGCTCGTCATCAATGATTCTTTCCTTGAAGATTTCAATCACAATATCGGAATCACTTGACACAACTCCATATCCCTGTGCGCGCAAACTTGCTGCAAGCTTGAACCGCAGACCCGGCTCCGAGCTCTTGATCTGTACGGTGTACCCATACTTGTCGGACTCCGACAAGTATGGATCAGTGCCGCGCAATTTGAAACCGCATCCGCTGAGCATAAATATCAACGCCAAAACTAGCGTAAGGCTCTGAACTGTCAGTACTCGTTTCATGTGACAATGTTGACTAGTTTTTCTGGCACGATGATTGTTTTCTTGATCGGCTTTCCTTCCACATGGCGCAGAACTCCTGGGTTTTCCAGCGCGGCATTGGTAATTTCGTCGCGATCCGCATCAACAGCTACCTCGATCTGTCCTCGAAGCCGCCCATTGACCTGTACCGGCATCACTTTCTTTTCCTGTACCAGCGCAGATTCGTCAACAGTTGGCCAAGGTGCGTCAATCACCTGCTCGTGCATACCGAGCCGAATCCACAATTCATGACAAATGTGAGGTACGATCGGTGCAAGCACTCTAACCAGTATGAAAACTGCTTCTGCCACTGCATTCAGTCTGTCGGGGGAATCAATGACACTGGATTTCGCCTCGAACGTCGAAATGCCGTTCACCAGTTCCATGCATGCAGCTATGGCAGTGTTGAACTGATTGCGCTCGAAGTCATTGGAAGTTCTCTGCAACAAAGTGTGTGTAAGCAGTCTTAACTCCTTTACATCGCTATCTGAATCTTCAAACTGACCATTTAAATTGTCGAGTGTAAACTCCCCGTTCGCGGTGCACCGCTGGCGAATTGAGTCTCTGTAACGATGAACGAGATTCCAAAGCCGATTAAGAAAACGATGGGCGCCTGCCAGTGCTTCGTCTTTCCACTCCAGGGTCTGTTGTGGCGGTGAAGCAAACAGAATGAACAGCCGAACGGTATCCGCACCATATTGATCGATCATCTCCTGAGGGTCGACAACATTGCCTACCGATTTAGACATTTTCGTTCCATCTTTTAAAACCATTCCCTGCGTGAGTAGATTTGTAAATGGTTCGTCAGAATCAATCAGTTCCAAGTCACGCATTAGCTTGTGATATAGCCTCGCATACAAGAGGTGCAACACCGCATGCTCAATCCCGCCAATATAGTGATCTACGGGAAGCCAGTAATTGGCGCGTTCATCCACTTTTTTATCAGCATCCGGACAGCAGAATCGCGCAAAGTACCAGGCAGACTCGACGAATGTGTCAAAGGTGTCGGTTTCTCTTCTTCCGGGCTGTTGCTTTCCTGGAACCTCTACGTTCAGGAATTCGGGATCATCGCGAATGGGTGATTGAACGCCTTGAAATTCAACATCTTCGGGCAGAATCACTGGCAGAGATTCATCGGGAACAGGATGAACCTGATTATCTTCATCATAGATGACTGGAACCGGACATCCCCAATAGCGCTGTCGAGAGACACCCCAGTCACGTAGTCGATAATTTGTCGCTCTTTCTCCATTTGCGTTACGAACGAGAGATTCCGCGGTAGCGTCGAAACACTCCTGGAAGTTGAGACCGTCGAACTCTCCGGAATTGCACGACTGTGTATTTGTCTTGTCGACATAAGCTCCCTGGTCGAGATCTACATCTCCATCAACAGGTCGGACGACTTTACGAATTTCAAGGTCATACTTTCGAGCGAACTCCCAATCCCGCTGATCATGCCCCGGAACTGCCATGATGGCTCCGGTTCCATAAGAAGCCAGCACAAAATTCGCCACGAAAATCGGAATTTTCTCTCTACTAATCGGATTTATTGCACGAACAGGCAACTGAACGCCTATTTTTTCCACGGTTTCCATGGCAGCTTCCGAAGTGTTGATTATTCTGCAGGATTCTACGAATTCAGCAATTTGGGGGTGGGATTCTGCATAGTGCTGGACCAGAGGGTATTCGGGTGCAACCGCGGCATAAGTGATTCCCATGACAGTATCTGGGCGCGTTGTAAATACTCGTAAAGGCGGATGATCTTGTTCCACTGGAATATCAAAATTCACCCCTTCAGATCTTCCAATCCAGTTCCTTTGCATGGTTTTGACAGATTCCGGCCAACCCGGAAGGTTGTCCAATTCATCCAGCAGTTCGTCCGCGTAAGCGGTAGTGCTGATGAACCACTGTGGAATTTCCCGTCTTTCAACTACTGCTCCAGAGCGCCACCCTCTTCCGTTGCTATCCACCTGTTCATTTGCAAGCACCGTCTGTTCTACTGGATCCCAGTTGACGGTCCCCATTTTTCGATATGCCAGTTTCCTTTCAATCAGTCGCGTAAAAAACCACTGCTCCCACTTGTAGTATTCGGGAGTACAAGTTGCCAATTCACGCGACCAGTCATATGCGAAGCCGAGTCGCTTCAACTGGCGTTTCATGTAGGCGATATTCTCGTAAGTCCACTTCGCTGCAGGAACACCTTTTGCAATGGCGGCGTTTTCTGCTGGCAATCCGAATGCATCCCAACCCATCGGCTGCAGTACGTTCTTGCCCAACATTCTCTGATAGCGACTCATCGCATCGCCGATAGAATAGTTGCGCACATGCCCCATATGCAGCGCGCCGGACGGGTAAGGAAACATCGACAAGCAGTAGAATTTCTCTCTGTCAAGGTCTTCCGTGACCTTGAAACTTTGATTCTGATCCCAATAATCCTGGGCCGAAGCTTCCACTTCTGAAGGTTTGTATTCGTCAGTCATAACGGATAATTATTTTAACAGTATTAACTTTAGCTAACCTTTGATCATACTTGTTGTGTTGGTCGAATTGTGCCACGGCCTAGCAACCGTGACATTGATCGGATTCATTATCTGGATTCGACTTCGCAGTTGGCGCGTCTTCGAGGAGCGGTTCCGCGCAAGAAGGGAATACTCCGGACATTCGCACATCCGGTCGCAGCGATCAATCCTGAATTCAGATCAATGTCGACATAGTCAATTTCGCGTACCGAACTCAAATTCAGTGCTTGAAGATTCAACTGTTTCATCATAGAAGCCCAAACGTGCAGCGCACCCGACGACCCAGTCAGACCTGTGGATTTGTTGTCATCCCGTCCGAGCCATACTACCGCAAGCAAATTTCCGGAAATGCCCACAAACCAGCTATCGCGAAAATCGTCCGTTGTTCCAGTCTTGCCCGCGATCTTCAAATCAGCACTGAAAGAATTCAACAACCGTCGTCCGGTTCCGCGAGCAACTGCCTCCTGCATCGCAAACATAGTCAGATAGGTCGGATCAGCAGGCACCGCGGATGTTGCCTGAAGGCTCGACGCACTGGTTATTTCACGAGCATCGGCGGACATGGTCGATATGGCCTTCAATCCAATCTTATAACCATAGTTCGCCAGTGTTTGATAGATCTGAGCGACTTGCAACGGCGAGAGTTCCACAGCACCCAACAGCATGGAGGGGTAGATCGGAGCTTGCAAATCAGCTCCGAGTTTACGCAAATTGTCTGCAACTGACTTTACGCCGACCGTCATGCCCACCCGAACAGCAGGCACATTACGGGATTTCGCCAACGCGTCAAGAACCGTGATATCACCCTGAAACTCTTCATCAAAATTTTTGGGAGACCATTTCTGACCATCTTTCAACTTGAACGTGACGGGTTTGTCAGATACCAAGGTACTCAGTGTCCATTTCTTACCCTGCATGAACGCAGTCAGATAAATTAACGGCTTGACTAGCGACCCTATCGGACGACGGATGTCGATGGCGCGGTTGAATGCGCCGACATAAGAATTCCTGCCGCCTACTACCGCCAGCAATTCGCCATCGTCCGGACGCACAACTACAATTCCTCCCTGCAGCGTACCATCCGGTATGCCGTGATTTTTTTCGATTGCAGTCAGTTCAGTTGACAGTACACGTTCCGCCGCACGCTGCACTTCTATGTCCATTGTCGTAAATACGGAAAAGTCACCACGAGTCAAGTCGGATGAGTTAACTTTGTCAGACAATCGGCGAAGTACTACATCAATGAAAGATGCGAAATTCCGTTTTTTCCGCTTGTGTGCGGGGATGACATCAAGCGAAGAATTCACGAATTTTTGATATTCTTGATCGCTTATCAGTCCGTCACTCCTCATGATGTTCAGCACAACCTTGCGCCTCTGTTTCGCTCGCTCCGGGTTACGTAGCGGATCATAGCTGGAAGGTGCCTTGATCATGCCAACCACCTGAGCAACTTCCGCGACATTCAACTCGGAAACCGGCCGCCCGAACAGGTACTGGCTTCCAAGTCCGAATCCATGTATCGCACGTTTGCCATCCTGTCCCAAAAATACTTCATTGCAGTATGCTTCCAGAATTTCATGCTTTTGGAGTCTGTATTCCACTACCAGCGCCATAGCAACTTCCAAAAGTTTACGGCGATACGTCCGTTCATCTCGGCCATAGACATTCTTGATCAACTGCTGAGTGAGGGTACTGCCCCCTTCAACGATTCGTCCTGCCATCAGATTTGCCCAGCTAGCTCTAAGAATTGCGCGCAGGTCCACCCCGTGATGCTTCATAAATCGTCGATCTTCCACCGCGATCAAGGTGGCCAGCAACAGCTGCGGCGTATCGCCCAATCGAACCAGGTAACGGTCTTCGTGCTGAATCTGGGACAGGCTTCCGATCAGATGCGGCTTCAGCCGCAACACTGGAATCGACTGACCTGAACGACGGTCGGTAAGCGAGCCGATGGTGCTGCCATTGAGCTTCACTCGCACGGAACGGGAATTTTGCGGTCCATCCCAAAAAGTGAATTCCCTTGTAACGAGATCGATGGATTCACCGTTCAATCTGAATTCACCCGCGCCTTCAACCGCCGAGACATGACGATATCCCAATCCCTGTAACCGGCTTTCCAATCGATCTCGCGTTATCGTTAGCCCAGGATAGAGTTCAAACGATCGACTGTAGATATGTACCGGAATTTCCCATAGCTGACGATCAAAACGATCGCGAACAATATTGTCTATCCAAAGGAATCCGACTACGACTCCAAGCGATACCAAAACAATGCTCCAGACCAAAAACCGGATCAACAGGCTACGCAATATGCCTGATTTACGACGGCGGCGCTTGACTCCTTTAGATCGAGTTCCTGAGCGCCGTGCCATAGGTGTAAGAGGCAGTTGCTTTCAATCGGCAGACAGAATTGTTGAACAGTTCCAGCAGATTTCAAAATTGGCGGGATTTGGCTGACTACAATTCGGGCAGATTAAATCCCCACTACCTGCAACTCTGGATTCAAAGTTCTCGACAATCAATCTTGCCTTCGCCTCATCACGATTATTTTCCACCCATACTTCTGGATAAGTGTGGGTAAATGGCAATTCACCAACTGCGCCGTGTGAGAATTCATTGAATACTTGGGCAGGAATGCCATTGTCTCGCATGCGATTGCATACAAGATGGGCGTCAGCCAGGTGTTCGGCGATATAGACTCGAATCAAAATTTATATTCAGTGTACTTTTTTGAGTTTCCGCGTACCAAATTCACAGGATATTTTTTCTGATTGATGGCGAGCTTTCTTTCAACAGCCGCCAGCAGGTCAATATCCAGTCGGTCAGACATTCGAATCAAATAAGTCATCACGTCAGCAATCTCCTCTTCGGCATATTGTTTCCGTTTCGGATCTAGCTGCTGGCTTTCTTCTTCCGTCATCCACTGAAATATTTCAACCAGCTCTGATGCTTCGACCGCCAGTGCCATCGCCAAATTCTTCGGTGAATGAAACTGATCCCAGTCTCTTTCTTCCACGAAGTTTCGAATTTTTCGAATTAATTCATCTAATTCTGGACGGCAAGGATTTTCGGAATCTTGCATTATCGATCCAGAGGGGAATACAGGTGCTCCCGAGTCATGGCAACACTGTTGTCCGCACCGCGCGCGAATACCATCTGAAACAGCTGCAGCGAACCCACCAGAAATGTAGCAATCGAACCCGTAAGGTACAGCCGCCAGGTACGTACGAACCGTTCGTCGAACATCTTTGTCACAACTTCTTCGTTTTCATTGAACCGATCCAGCCAGTGCCTTAGCGTCTCTGCATAGTGAAGGCGTAGATTTTCGATATCGAGAACTGAGAAGTCATACGGTTCGATAGTATCCATCATTTCACGAATGGTTGGAGGATACGCTCCCGGGAAAATGCGTTTTTCAATCCACGTACTCATCAGATTGGGAGAATTACGACCAATTGAATGTATCAACGCACGACCATTGGCAGTCAGGCATCGGTCGATCGTCGAACCCAACTCGGAATAATTTCGCTTCCCAACATGCTCCAGCATTCCGACTGAAACAAACACATCATATGTGCCTTTGAGGTTCCTATAGTCATCTTCGACGTACTCTACCTGGTCATGCACTCCGTTGGATTTGGCACGCTCAGTCGCATAGGCAATCTGTTCGTGGGAAATATTGTATGACCTGACTTTCACTCCATAATTCTTCGCCATGTAGAGTGCGAGTCCACCCCAACCACAACCCGCTTCCACGACCGTCTGTCCCGGCCGCAACATCAGCTTTCGGCAGACGTGCTCCATTTTTGCGATCTGCGCCTGCTCAATTGATAAATCAATTTTCGGGAAATATGCACATGTATATTGCATTGCTTCCTTATCCAGCCACAACGAATAGAAATCATTACCTAAATCGTAGTGGTGATGGATATTGGACTTTGAACCCCTCAGAGTATTATTTTTGGCTTTCTTTTGGCCAAACAGGGCCACCTGCTTTGCGAGCCATCGCCTTTCGGATTCTGCATGCTTAGTCGCCAAGTAAATTTCACAGAGAAAATCCAGCAGATCGCCTTCAACTTCAATATGCCCGTCGGAATACCCATCACCAAATCCAATTTCTCTGCTCGCTAGGGTTTTCATGAAAGCCGCACGATTTTTGAATCGCAACACCGCGATGGGCGGCTCTCCGCTGGCTGAATATACTGAGCCATCCCAAAGTTGAATTTCGACACGCGGGATGCCACTGATCTTGAGCAGTGTTTTGACGAGAAAACGGTCAATCGCGGTCGGCGCCGAAGACGGTGGCGCTTTTCTGGGCTTAACTGAATCCATCGCTAACGGCGTACTTTCTCGTTCAATATCCATATATCAACATCTCTGCTTGAAATTGAAAGTTAATAAATTTGCATCCAGATATCATGAATTTGTCGTGCTCCTGTTTTAGTCAAAACAGTGTTGTCTGAACGCTTTCTGTCACATCCTTACAAAACTGCGTACTGTCATACTCGGTTGGAGGATTATCCAACCCATACTTCTTGATGGCAATCAAAAATCGTTTTGCGATCAAGTCGGCAACCGGACCGGTGCCTCGCATTCTCTCAAAGAAGTGAGAACTGTTGTCTTTACCTCCTCTAACCTGACGAATCAGACTCATTACGTGCGATGCCTTGTCCGGATAACTGGTCGCCAGCCACTCTTGAAACAATTCTCGCACTTCCTGAGGCAGACGGATCATCGTCCACTCTGCACGGCGCGCACCTGCATCAGCACAGGATTTTAGAATCGACTCCATTTCATGCTCGTTCAGCCCCGGAATCACAGGTGCAAAGAATATTGTAACTGGAATACCGCTCTGCGCGAGTTGAGAGATTGCCTTTATTCGACTGTGCGGAGCACTTGCACGGGGTTCCATCGTTCGAGAAAGCTTGGAATCAAGGGTTGTAACTGAAAAGTTGACACTTGCTAAATTCAGATCTGCCATCTCCGACAAGATGTCGATATCACTCACGACAGAAGCTGATTTTGTCGTGATCTGAACGGGATGACGATGTTCCAGCAGAACTTCGAGAATTTGTCGGGTCAACCCAAATTTTCGCTCAATGGGCTGATAGGGGTCAGTGTTGGCACCCAGTGCAATCATTCGACATTGGTACTTGCGCGCGCTGATTTCTTTACGAAGTCTTTCAGCTACATCTGGTTTGGCAAAGAGTCTGGTCTCGAAATCCAGACCTGCCGAATAGCCAAGATAGGTGTGACTCGGGCGAGCGTAGCAGTAGGTGCAGCCGTGTTCGCAACCTCGATACATGTTGATCGAACGATCAAATGGCAAATCAGGAGACTGATTGTATGCAATCGCCGACTTGGAACTGTCAAATTCCACCGTTGTTTTGAGAGCTGGCAGCGGTTCGTTGTACCATCCATCGTCAACCAGAGTTTTGGTCCAGTCTTCATATCGACCAGTTTCGTTTGAACTTGTTCCGCGCCCTTTGACTTTCGGCTGCATAATCGCTTTGATCTTACTCCTGAAATTTTTCTCCGCCGCGTGGCCAGGAAATTAGGATCGCCTGCACTAATGTGGCGAGAGGAATTGCAAAGAATATACCCCAAACTCCCCATAGGCCCCCAAAAACCAAAACTGCAACGACAATGGCAATTGGATGAAGATCAACTACTTCGGAAAAAATCAGCGGTACCAGCACATTTCCATCCAACATTTGAATGATCAAGTAAGCACCCACCAGATAAAAAAACTCAGGTTCAAAACCCCACTGCACAGCAGCAATCACAACAACTGGAATCGTAACTACGGCTGCACCGACAAACGGAATCAGCACGGAAAGACCGACGATTACACTGAGCAGTGCGGCATACTGCAACCCGAAAATGGAGAATGTGATGAAAGTCACTCCGCCAACAATCAGAATTTCCCAGAATTTGCCGCGAATGTAATTCGACATTTGACGGTTGACCTTCTCCCAAACCGCCGCCGTCAATCCGTGATCCTCGTCCGGAAAAAATCCTTGAAACCAGAGGGTCAGCTTGTCCTTGTCTTTCAGGAAGAAGAATACCAGAATCGGCACCAGAATAAGATAAATCACAAGCGTAATGATTCCCAACACGGAAGAAGCTGACAGAGTGACAACAATCTGCTGCCCTAGTTCCGTCAAGAATCCGGTTGTAGCTGTGATGAAGTCTCGAATCTGTTGCTCCGACAGAATTTCCGGATATTTATCAGGCAACTGGAGCAGTGCTGCTTGGGCATCGGCAATCCACGACGGAATCTGCGCCACAAGTTGAAGCGCCTGCTGGCTGACTAGCGGTAGAATGCCGAACACCAATGCCAGCAACAAAATCAGGAATAACAGCAGTACGATGACTACCGCACCGAGTCGAGGAATTTTGATCGCTTCAAAATTCTTGACGCCGCCTTCCAGAATATAGGCAATCACAATACTCGCGATCACCGGGGCCATCATCTCCCCCGCGTAGATGATCAAGGCAAAAAGTATGATCAGAATTACCCCCAAAATGATGATCTGAGGATTATTGATCTGACGTTTGAACCAGTTGACTAAATTTTCCACGGTGTTGACCTAATTGGCTGTTGAGAACTGTATCTAATTTACGATGCTCAATCCAGGATTACAAATTCGTAAGTTACGGCGGCGGTGGCAGAAAGCATGCGTGTTGCAGAACAGTACTTTTCAATTGAGAGATCAATGGCACGTTGCACTTCTCGTTCGGTGATGTCGGTTCCTCGTACGCGATATTTCAGATGGATGTGCGTAAATACCTGAGGAATATCATCGGCCCGTTCCGCCTCGAGTTCAACCTCAAGCATCTGCGGCTCATGTTTTCGTTTGCGTAAAATTTGCGCAACATCGTATGCAGTGCACCCACCCATACCAAGAAGCATCATCTCCATCGGACGCATGCCGGCATTTTGCCCGCCGTGATCGGGTGGACCATCAGTAAAGGTACTGTGTCCACTTCCAGAAGTCACCCGGAAACTGACACCATCCACAAGCTGAACTAAACCGTTCATCAGAGCTCAGTCAATTCCTTCTGATCTTGATGAAACAGTTCAGCCAATTGAGTTCCTGGATCGCGTGCTTTCATCAAGGATTCGCCGACGAGGTAGGCTTCAATTCCTGCTTTTCTGAGTCTGTTCACATCGTCAGCGGTATGAATTCCGCTTTCGGAAACAATGATTCGGTCGTCAGGTACGTGCTGACAAAGTTGTATGGATGTTTCGAGTCTGGTTTCGAAAGTGCGCAGATTTCTATTATTGATGCCGATCATGCCATGTGTCAATTCAAGCGCCTTCTCAAGCTCTGCGTGCGAGTGCACTTCTACAAGCACATCCACGCCAAGTTCTTTCGCCAATGCGCCGAGCTCAATCAGCTCAGTTAAGTCGAGTGCCGAAACAATCAACAAGATACAGTCCGCACGGCTGGCCCGAGACTGATAAATCTGATATGCATCGACAATGAAGTCCTTGCGGAGCAGCGGCAGCGAACATGAACTGGCTGCTGTCTCCAGATCGCGCAGTGACCCCCGAAAGAATTTCTCATCCGTTAGGACTGACAGGCAGGTCGCACCGCCCTTTTCATAACTTTTTGCGAGCTTCTGAACATCATAATCCTCGCGAATCACGCCCTTGCTGGGAGAGGCTTTCTTGCACTCTGCAACAACCGCCGCCTGGCTGACTGCCAAACGTTCGCGTATGTGTCTTTCAAAGCCTCTGGCTGCGGCAGTATCCGCGACTCGATCTCTCAGTTCTGCAATGGCAACTGCCGACTTTGCAACGTCAATTTCGAGTCGTTTATTCTGAATGATGGCTCTCAGAATATCCGGCTGACTCGACATTTCAAAAACTGTTTGTGAATTCCACATAGAAGTCAAACTTGTCCTCAACTGCTCCGGACTGAATGAGGCTCTGAGCTCGCTCGACACCTTCCGAGAGGTTGTTGGCAAGTCCAGCAACATAGATGGCGGCTCCGGCATTCATCGCCGTAATGTCTGAAGCAGCCGAATGCTTGCCAGAAAATACTGAACGAACGACTGCCAGACTCTCATCCGGGTTAGAGACTACGAAATGTTCGCGAGCGGCTGATTTGATACCGAATTGTGCAGGCTCAATCGAATATGTTTTGACTTCGCCATTTTTCAATTCAGCCACTCTGGTCGGCGCACCGGTGCTGATTTCGTCCATACCGTCTTCGGAATGAACGACCATGACATGCTCGGACCCCAATTTTCCAAGAACATGTGCAAGAGGTTCGACCAGGTCGGCACTGAACACGCCCATCATTTCGCGGGAAACATGGGCGGGATTCGTGAGCGGTCCAAGGACATTGAAAATTGTGCGAACGCCCAATTCCTTTCTTGCGCCGATCGCGTGCTTCATCGCAGTGTGATGTGCTGGAGCCAGCATGAAACCGAACCCTGTGTTGAGCACACACTGCGTAATCTGTTCCGAATCAAGATCAATCCGCGCCCCGGCTCTTTCCAGCAAATCGGCACTGCCGCATTTTCCAGAGGCAGCACGATTGCCATGCTTGGCTACATGAGCACCGGCAGCGACTGCGACAAAAGCCGAAGCTGTAGAAACATTGAATGATGAAGTACCGTCGCCTCCGGTTCCCACTACATCCAGCAAATGTGGAACTGAAACTTTTACACTCGTTACGAGTTCCCTCATCACAGTAGCAGCCGCTGTGATTTCTTCGATGGACTCGCCTTTCATCTGAAGTCCGATCAGGAAGCCGCCAATTTGGGAGGCTGTGAGTTGACCGGTCATGATCTGACGCATGACATTCAGCATCTCATCACCTGTCAAATTGTGTCCTTCGGTTATTTTCTTTAACGCTGCCTGAATATTCATTGAATTGGTTGTGTTCGAATCAAGTCGTAATTCCGCCTGCTGTTAGAAAATTTTGCAGCAGGGTATGTCCGCTGGATGTCAGAAACGATTCTGGATGAAATTGAACACCATACACGTCTTGCTCGCGATGTCTGACTCCCATTATGATACCGTCATTCGTCCATGCGGTGACTTCCAGGCAATCCGGCAAAGTGCTTTTCTCTGCGATCAGTGAATGGTAGCGAGTTGCCGTAAAAGGACTATCAATCCCTTCAAAAATTTCGCTGCCATTGTGATAAATCTCGGAAACCTTGCCATGCATAACTTTCTTTGCCCTGACAATACTGCCGCCGAAAGCATGGCAAATGCTCTGATGGCCGAGACAGACTCCTAGAATGGGTATCATGCCCGAAAATTCCGTTACGCTTTCAACCGAAATGCCGGCTTCTTTGGGAGTGCACGGACCGGGTGAAATGACTATGGCAGCAGGATTCTTCTTCTCAATTCCATTCGTGGCGATTTGGTCATTCCGAACAACGTCAGAGCACTGTCCTAACTCACCTAAGTACTGAACTAGGTTGTAAGTAAAAGAATCATAGTTGTCGATAATCAGCAGCATGCGATAGATTCTCAATTGAATTTCGGTTTAAGACTACAGCATCGAATTGCAGGATGATAATTTTTGAGCTCAGACAGAGCATCATCTTACACCTTGTTTACAATTTTTTTGCCAAGACTCTAAGGGCATTCAGAGCACGTGCGAGAATTATCCTTAGTCTTTCGGCTTTTTCTATATCATAGGTCCAAGGTGGCCTTTCCTGCATATAGGTGGATTGCGCCAGTTCCATTTGAATTGCGTGAAATCCTTCGGATGGATTGCCATAGTGTTGAGTTGTAAATCCGCCTTTGAATCTTCCGTTCAAAACGACTGTGTAATCGCGATTGCGCCGACATACTCCTAGCACAGTATTCTGAACAGCCAGTGCACAAGATGTCCCGTGATTGGTACCAATATTCAAATCTGCAAAATTTGAAGAATTGAGATACGACAATGTCGAGCGAACTGAATGGCAGTCGAAAAGCATCGCGATTCCATGTTTCGCATGCGCGCGGCGTAGGGCTTCTTTCAGCGCATTGTGATACGGAACATAATATCGCTCCAGACGACGACGGATATCATTCTTATCGGGCTCAAAGCCCGGAAGGTACAGCGCACCACCTTCAAATGTAGTCAACGGACAAAGTGCAGTGGATGGGTATTCGGCATTCAATGAGGATTCCTCGGAACTGCGGTTCGCATCGATGACATAGCGATGAAACATAGCTCTTACTATAGTTGTATTTGGCAGTAACCCGTCATACAACTGGTGAATATTCCAATCCGTGTCGGCCAGTTGCTTTGCAGAATCTGTAAAAGTTTCAAGAATTGCAGCCGGAATGTAGCAGCTTGTATGCGGCATCGCAAACACGATAGGCAACTCTCCATGGGTTATTTCAACAGGGGACATGGCGAATTTAATTGATGTGAAAGCATTTCCTGTCCACTTTGGTGGAAACGTGGTTTATCGGGTTAATTTTCATTATAAAGTGTTCACAATGTTATAAGTACTCAAGTTGCGCTAACTGCTTTGAATTGTCTTATTGTTCGTGATACTTACCTAGAGGAGTATGACCTTACACCAACAGAAATTTGTTTCATTCGCATTTGAGCAAGGTGCTCTTCAATTCGGAGAATTCGTTCTCAACTCGGGGCGCACTAGTCCGTATTTCATCAATACGGGTTCATTCTCACGCGGCGCAGGCTTGTCGACACTAGCCAGTTTCTATGCTGCAACGATCACGCAGAACATTTCCGTCGACTTCATGCTGTACGGGCCAGCATACAAGGGCATTCCGCTGGCTGCATCAACTGCAGTCGCACTGCATCGGGAACATGGGCTTTCCGTACCCTATGCTTTCAACAGAAAAGAAGCCAAGGATCACGGCGATCAAGGCTGGATTGTCGGATCACCGTTGCGCGGCCAGGTCGTCATCGTTGAAGATGTAGTTACATCTGGAATTTCAATTAACACGGCCGTTGACATCATACGTAGGCAGGGAGCCGAGCCTGTTGCTGTCGTAATTTGTCTCGACAGGATGGAGCGAGCAGTTGATTCAAGAGTGTCAGCCGTAGAACTGGTGCGACAAACGCACGGAATTGACGTGTTTGCGATTGCTACGGTATGTGATTTACTAGAGTACGTAAAGAACACAGACAATCTGCAACACCATGCAGCGTCAATGAAGAGCTATATGGACACATACGTCGCGAATTGAAGTGCAACTTATGAAAATCGTACAATTTCGAGTATGCGAACAACACACCCAAAACATGCAGTGATTTTCGGCGGTAGCGGATTCGTCGGACGCAATCTGGTTACGGCGCTAGTCGGGATGGATTGGAAAATCACCATAATTACAAGACGCCTGCATCGCCATCGGGATCTGTTGGTCATCCCAACCGTTAAACTGGTTGAGGCAGACAACCTGTCGAGCAAATTTATCGCAGGTCAGTTGCACGAAGCTGACACAGTCGTGAATCTAGTTGGAATTCTGAATGAATCCGGAAAAAATTCCTTTGATGCGGTCCATGCGCGCCTGCCAAAAGACATTGCAGAGGCTTGTCTTGTAAAGAAAGTCAGACGATTGATACACATCAGCTCTCTCGGCGCCCATGTTGATGCTCCTAGCGCATATCTACAATCCAAAGGTCGTGGCGAGCAGGCAGTATCTGCCGCAATTGAGCAAGGACTGGACTGCATAGTCATACGCCCGTCAGTGATTTTCGGAGCCAATGACTCGTTTACGCGCCAGTTCGAGAAGCTTCTGAAAATGGCGAAAGGATTCTTCATGCTGATATCCCCCGATTCACAAATGCAGCCTGTATACGTCGGCGATGTAGTAAATTGCATCGTTCATGCGGCCAGTCAGCAGAAACTAGTTTGCAATACCTGTGAAATCGCCGGTCCGGAGATTTTCACCCTTTACGAACTTGTCAGTCTAATCGACAGAATGTGCGGTGGACGACACAAAATTATCGGCTTGAACCATGCGCTTTCACTGGCGGTCGCGACGCTTGCTCAGTTCCTCCCAGGCAAACCGCTTACGCCTGACAATCTTCTAACTTTGCAGGTTCCGAACGTCATTCTCGGTGAAAATCCAGAGCCATTCGGCATTCAGTCAGAAAGATTTGAAGATGCCGCAAAAGCATGGCTTGGCCCGCAAGCCGATCCACTTGATGCTTATCGAGCCCAAGCTGGACGCTGACATTACAAACTAGCCACTATCCGATGGCATCAGTTCGTCCAATCACAAAAATCGAAGATCTCGAATGCTATCTCGTCGGCGGAGCGGTTCGCGACAAGTTTTTGGGAATCGAGCGAACCGATCGAGACTGGGTTGTTGTCGGAGCTAGTCCCGAGATCATGCTGTCACTCGATTTCAAAGCCATTGGCAAAGGCTTTCCGGTCTATTTGCACCCTGAAACTCATGAAGAATACGCTCTCGCACGTAAGGAACTTAAATCAGGCAAGGGATACAAGGGATTTGTAGTTGATGTTTCTGAGGAAATCACTTTGGAACAGGATCTGTATCGGCGGGATCTTACAATTAACGCCATGGCGCTTTCGACTGACGGGAATCTGGTTGATCCTTTTGGCGGCAAGCAGGATCTGGAAAACGGACTTTTGCGTCATGTATCTGATCACTTTGCCGAAGATCCATTACGGGTATTAAGAGTATCGCGATTTGCAGCGAGATTTTATTCCAGAGGCTTTGTTGTGGAGGATTCAACTCTGGATTTGATGAAGCAGATTTCAAATAGTGGGGAACTTGATGATCTTGCAGCGGAGCGCATCTGGCAGGAATTTCAAAATGCCATTCTTGAAAGTAACCCAGCCGTCTTTTTCACTTCGTTGCGATACTGCGATGCGCTGCGTAGACTCTTTCCTGAAATCGATCGTCTATTTGATGGTGAGGGCAACGAGCGTAAATCTTCTGCCATGGAACAACTTGACCGAACGGTAGAACTTACCAACAATGCAGAGTATCGATTCTCCGTAATTGCTTATGCGATCAGCCGATACACTGTCAGCACGGCACACGAACTATCAACCGCAAAAGACTTAAACACGCTAGTTGATGGATCAATC
Organism: Arenicellales bacterium; assembly: GCA_965219265.1. Classification (GTDB taxonomy): domain Bacteria; phylum Pseudomonadota; class Gammaproteobacteria; order Arenicellales; family JAJDZL01; genus JAJDZL01. The sequence goes on along the minus strand of OZ244730.1, from coordinate 300,665 downwards.
GAAGTTCGACGATTGTGTCGACGCCTCAAGACACCTGCGAGTTTTAGAGATCAGTCCATACGAATAGCCCGATTTGCAGAAAACATCCGGCAACTAAACCAAATGTCGCCTACAGAAGTAGTAGACATGATTCGAGTGTTGAACGGCGTTCGCAACCCCGAGCAGTTCAAGAATTTTCTGCAAGCCTGTTGGGTTTTACTGAAAGTTGTCTGCGAAGACTCAAATTATGCAGACAAGGCAGTCGACTTGTTGCAGCAGTGCCGAAACAGCATGGCTAGAGTCGATGCTCATAAATTTTCTGCGAAGTACTCTGGCAATAAATTAGGAAAGAAAATCCGAAAAGCTCAGATATCCCTCGTAGCAGAGGCAAAAAAAAACATATAAACAGTTGGTTAGCTTATTACAAGTCGACAATGCTGATTCGATAGTCGAATCCGACAAACTACATCAATGTGAAGATTGCGAGTGCCAGAACAACGCGATAGATGACGAACGGCAGCATTCCAATCTTTTCGATGAATCTCAAAAAGTAGTGAATACACAGATAAGCTACTACTGCAGATACCGCCGTAGCATATCCAAATATCAGCCAGTTGGTCTCCTGGTTGGATGTAGTTAAACTCAGAAATTGCCAGCCGCCAGCCATTGCAATGACTGGAATTGCGAGCAGGAAAGCAAATTTTGCTGCGTCGTGTCTTGTTAACCCCAGCATGAGGGCGACGGTGATTGTAATTCCAGATCTTGAAGTTCCCGGAATGATCGCGACAGCCTGACCCAACCCTATCAGAATCGCATCCCTGAATCTCAAGGTGTTCAATTGTCGCTCTCCACGTCTGAACCAGTCTGCATACCAAAGTAACACTCCAAAAGCCAATGTTGCCATTGCGATTACCTCAACGCTCCGAAGCTCTTTTTCTACAAGTTCGTGAGCGAGGGCACCGGTAATCGCGACCGGAATGCTCGCGACGATAATAAACCAACACAATTTTGACTCATCCGTGGGGCCTTCTCCTGTAAAGGATTGGAACCATCCTCGCAAAATTCTGATTAATTCAAGCCGAAAATATGAGACGGAAGCAATCAAAGTACCCAAGTGAACAGCTATATCAAATGCAAGCCCTTGATCGCGCCAACTGAATAAGTGAGGGATGATTATCAGATGTGCAGAACTTGAGATTGGCAGAAACTCGGTAGCTCCCTGAATGAGAGCAAGAATTCCTGAATTCAAATAATCTGCCATTCCGTCACCAATTAATCAGCAGGCTGTATCAAACCGAATGTTCAGGAACAGAATTTTTCCTGAAAAGGGAGTGCGACCGATCAGCCGTTTCGAATCCAGTTATGGTCGAATCAAAATTCTTCGTAAATTCTATCACCTTGAAAATCTCTCCCATTTCAGAGGGTGTGACTAGAGCAATGAACTCATTTAGCATTTGCGCTTTCTCCATTTCCGATCGATTTCTCAATTCCCCACATTCTATTCCTGCATCAACAAGAAAAGCGGCAAAACTTGTAAACCCATTCACTTCCATTCCTGATTCAACGGCAATTCGAGCGAGATTCGAAAAGTTGATATGAGCGGTAATGTCCTGACATCCGATGTAGCTCAATGGATCGTAAAGCACGTGATGGCGACGATGACAAATGAGAGTGCCCTGACTTCTCTCACTGTGGTAATACTCATGCGCCGGAAACCCATAGTCAGTGATCAGGATTGATCCGCAGTCTAAATGATTGGCAATGGTTCTCAACCATGCTTCAGCGCGACAGTGCAACTCGGAAATATAGGGTTGTGTAACTTCTGGCAAATCCAAGGCAGCGAAAGAAGCCTCGAAATCCGCTTCACATTCATTGCGAAATTCAAGCGTAAATCCTGTATCCGACTCCACCACATATCCCTGCAAGAGTTCATTATTTTCCATGCAGAACAATTCAACCGGCATCGCGTCCAGAACTTCATTTGCAATCACGATTCCTTTCATTCCCTGTGGTGGCAAGTGGTCATACCACTTAACTTTCTCACCAAGATGTTTTGCGGTTTGGCGAACGGTTTTTTGTTGGACGTTTCTTAAAACCGGACTCAATTCAATAATTGCGTATTCAGAAATTCTGCACTCCAATTTGTCTAATTCATGCAAAATTTGAACGGCGAGCTTGCCACTTCCCGCCCCAAATTCGTACAGATTCAAGGGGCTGGCAAACCCTGAAAGAGACTCAGCCAGTTTTGATGCCAGGCTTCGGCCAAATAAATTGCCCATTTCTGGTGCAGTAATAAAATCCCCTCCAGGCCCGACGGTTCTAGTGCCTGTTGTGTAGTAGCCAAACTCACCATCATATAAGGCGAGATCCATGAACTGGCCAAACGTCAGTGCCTGTCTATTGGTGTTTCGAGCAGCGTTTAATATTTTTTGAGTTAAGTGTTTGCTGCGTATGATTTCTTCTGGGGTTAAGCTGAGATTTAGCATGAAGCAGCAAGAGAACTAGTTTGGAACGAATCGAAGAGGTGCAATTGAAAGTGATGCGTGGATAGCCAATTACAATTCAATATGTGCAAGAGCGATTAGGCCGATAAACTCGACGCTACAGCAAGCGGATTCAAAAAGGTTGCGAAGAAGTTTCATAAAACTATTTGGCGCTCTTCTCCAACTAGTATGGGTTCATAGTATATTGCAGTAATTTGCGTTGGGTTTGGATTGCACATAGGAGGTCAGGGAGGTGAAGTGTTGGAAGGAGCCGAAAGAGGGGTGAGTGAAGTTATCAGAACTGCTGTGGACCGCATAAAGCAGTGCGTATTCAATCCAGACGTACTATCATTGGCGGCATCCAAGAACCTACAGAAGGCAGGCATGGACGCCGCGTTGGCCGAAACCGTGGCAATGGAGATCGGAGCAGGCCAGTACGAGCTTGCAACGAAATCCGAAATTCAAAGCGTAAGAAACCACTTCAACTGGCTGAAGTGGGAGATTGAGGCTGCCGACCCCAGCATTCAGTTCGAGCGGTCGGCGAAGTTGATAGCCCTACTGTTCGGCGCATTCTTCGTATGGCTATAATCAGGCACTGCGCGCAAAACGATTTCGACCGCATACTTGCGATCATCAACGAGGCCGCGCAGGCCTATAGGGGCATTATCCCAGACGATCGGTGGAAGGACCCCTACATGCCCGCCGAGGAGCTGGCCGACGAGATCGCCGCTGGCGTCGTCTTTGACGGGTACGAGATCGCCGGGACCGGGCTGGTCGGCTTGATGGGCGTCCAGACGGTTGAGGACGTGACACTGATTCGCCACGCCTATGTGGCACCTAGATATCAGCGTTCGGGGATTGGGTCGGCACTGCTCACCGGGCTGTGCGCGCACCTGGATTGTCCGATCCTGGTCGGCACCTGGGCTGCCGCCGATTGGGCGATTGCTTTCTACCGGTTGCATGGGTTCAAGCCGGTACCGGCGCTAGAGAAGTCAACTCTGCTACGACGGTATTGGACCATACCCGAGCGCCAGATCGAGACTTCGGTGGTGCTCGCCAATGCACGGTGGCGCCTCGCGCCATGAGCGAACCCACCCAAAATCAAGACGCGGTACACGCGCAAGAGGTCTCGGCTATAACGATTGCGAACTATGACCGCATGGCAATTGCTTACTGTCACGGCACGGCAAATCATGACGTCAGCCAGAACATCGCGGCCTTACTTGAGGCGATCAAGGGCGAGGCGCCCCACGTCATTCTCGATCTAGGCTGTGGCCCCGGCCGGGATCTGTGCCGATTCAAAGCACTCGGCCACGAGGCGGTAGGTCTGGACGGCTCGGGCGAGCTCGCTAGTATCGCGCGTACTAAAACGGATTGTGAGGTGCTGCATCAAAACTTCCTCACGCTTGACCTGCCATTCGCCCACTTCGACGGGATTTTCGCGAACGCCTCGCTGTTCCACGTGCCGATCAGCCAGCTCGCCCGGGTCCTCGCCGACCTCACCGCCACACTCAAGCCCGGCGGCGTCTTGTTGTGCTCGAACCCGCGGGGCCACAATGAGGAAGGTTGGGCCGATGGGCGCTACGGCTGTTTCCATGATCTAGAAACGTGGCGCACCTACGTTACCGGCGCAGGCTTTCGGGAGTTGCACCACTACTACCGCCCGCCAGGCCGACCACGAGCTGAACAGCCATGGCTCGTCACGGTCTGGCGTAGGAGTCTGGAAATCGACCAAAATAACGTCCCGGCGCACCAATGCCCACCATAGCGATTCCTAAAGCTAGGTTGAACAGCTACTGGAAAGGAGCTACGTAAAAGGTAACATGATGAATTACGAAAATTCGACACATAACTTTTAATCACACCCCGCGGGGAGAATTGAGTAATTCAGGCAAATCGCTCCAGAATTCTACATAATGCTCGAATATCGGGCTTTATTTGGTGGAATCGAAATTTTGCGCTTACCGTTTTTGTATAGACCCTACGCGAGTTTGCGAGCATAGAGATTCTCTCATTGGAAGCTCACTTGGGAGGATGGCTGGGATTGTGCATCGTTTGACTGTAAACACACTTCGTACACCAAGCTGGCAACCAAGCGGTCGGCAACAAAACAACCATGGCACCAAGAGGGCACCTTGCGAAAAACCAATCTGCGCTTCGACATTGCTCCCCTTAAAGGCTACTATGAGAAAGATGGAGGCACATGGATTGATCTCGACTGCACCGGGCAGTGGAGTTTCTTTGTCGTGGCGGAAAGGGATCTTCCGCTAATCAGAAGAGCATCGGATTGTCGAAACTCAAACAAATCGCCGCTCGTCGCGGCATTGCTGACCTTCGGCAAGCGGTTGAAAAGGTAATCGTCGATTGCGTGTAAGATGACGACATCAGAAAAAGTTGCCTTGGTTACTGGAAGCGGTCAACGAATCGGCGCGGCAATCGTTCAGGGCTTGCATTCTCGAGGAATGAAAGTTGCCATTCACTATCGAAACTCGAAAAGTGAAGCACTATCGCTTCAGCAGAAACTGAACAAAATACGACCCAGCTCCGCCGCTGTTTTTCAGGCAGATTTGTTAGACAAAAATTCGGCCTTCCAACTCGGTGAGAGAGTTGTCAATGAGCTTGGCCGACTCGATGCACTAGTCAACAACGCTTCATTGTTTCGTAGCGAAACTAACAAATTATCATCAATTGAGAATTTTGAAGAGCTTGCGGGAATCCACATTCTAGCTCCGTATACTCTTACGTTGTCTGTATTGCCGGAGTTAAGAAAATCCAAAGGATGTGTTGTAAACGTCACTGACATTTATGCACAGCGACCGAAAAAACATCTCGCACTTTACAGCGCAACGAAAGCCGCCTTGGAATCTTTGACAAAATCAATGGCACTAGAATTTGCACCAGACGTAAGGGTTAATGCAGTTGCACCTGGAGCCATTCTATGGCCGAAAGAAGAGCCTGTCGAAAAAGACATTGTTGGCAGAACACCGCTCAAACGTCTGGGAAACATTGATGATATTGCCAAAGCCATCGAATATCTTGTGTTCGATGCTACGTTTACTACCGGTCAAATACTAACGATTGACGGCGGACGTACCATAAACAAACCTTGAACTGGAGCAGTTGCTTCTGATACTCAGCTAAAATCTCTCACCCCGTTCAATGACGATTCCAACACTCTGGCTATTTTCGACTGCACGCGGTTTGCTGACTTTTACTCTGCACCACGAAATCGGAAATTCGGTAAGAATAATGTTGGCGACATTTTCCGCAACAGCCTCAATGAGTTTGTAACTTGAACCGGATACAAATTCGGATACTCTGATTGCGACATCCTTATAACTCACCGCGTCTTCCAAATTGTCGGTTGCAGCGGGATTGCGGTTATCAGTTCCCAGTTCCAGATCGATTATCAAATTTTGCTTGATGCGCTGTTCCCACTCCCAGACGCCAATCGTTGCGGGAATCTTCAGTTTTTCAATGAATACGATATCCATTTATTATCCTTTGTCCAATTTGATCCAGCAATTCTGAATTCAATCAGTTTAGTTGAGTCGCCATGTTGTATGTTCTATAAAATTGCAGATAGTGTCGAAAATGTAGAGTCCGAATTCATTGTATTCTGAGTTCGGATGAAACTTTTCCCTATTGAAATCGAATTCTGATTACCGCTGATTCAATATCCGCTTATATTTCATCATGCAAATCCTGTTATCTGCAACAATTGCGTACCTAGTCGGTTCAGTTTCCAGTGCAATTTTAGTTTCTAGACTCCTTCGTCTGCAGGACCCACGAGATGCAGGCTCTGGAAATCCTGGAACAACAAACGTTCTACGTCTCAGCGGGAAAATTCCGGCTGCGCTCACCCTGCTTGGAGATGTTGCAAAAGGTACCCTGCCAGTTGTTGCGGCAAGCGCCATGACACAGGACCCTGTATCCGTTGCCATAGCGGCACTGGCAACGTTTCTCGGGCACTTGTATCCAGTCTATTACCGATTTGCTGGTGGCAAGGGAGTTGCAACTGCTATCGGCGCGTATCTCGGCTTGAGTCTGCCAGTCTGCCTTGGCGTGGTTGGTGTATGGCTTACAATTGCACTGATAAGCCGCTATTCGTCGCTGTCATCGATACTCGCCATGCTGTCAGCTCCATTTTTTATTTGGTACTTTGGATATGATGAGTGGATTATCGGCACTGCAGTCGTGATTTTCGTATTTATCGTCTCCCGTCATATTGCCAACATCAAACGACTGCTCGCTGGAGAAGAAAGCCGGATCAATCTCTCCAAATCCTGAATGAATCTAATTTTTATGGATTGGTTGGAGACTCTCAAGTGACCAGCGAGGATGAACCTCGTAACTCAAACCCTGGTGCTCGCCAGACATCAATCTGAGACAGCCAGCATAGGCGATCATCGCTCCGTTATCCGTACACAATTCAAGTGATGGATAGTAGACACGAACATTGCTTCTATCTCCCAATTTGCTGATTCGTTCACGAAGCAATTCATTTGCTCCAACGCCGCCTGCAACGATCAGATCCTTGTAATTAGTCATCTGAAGTGCACGTTCGCATTTATTCACCAATGCATCTATGGCGGCATCTTGAAATGCATAAGCGAGGTCATAACGCGTCTGCTCATTCAATTCATGCTTGGCAGCTTCCAGCACTGCATGAGTTTTTAAGCCAGAAAAACTGAATTCTAGTGACGCATGGTCCGCCATTGGTCGCGGAAAACGAAAACGATCCGGGGTGCCGAGCTTTGCTGTGCTTTGTATATTCGGACCCCCGGGGTATGGGAGTCCGAGTACTTTCGCAAATTTGTCGAATGCCTCCCCGACTGCATCATCCCGAGTCTGTCCTAGCAACCGATAACATCCTGGCGAACGCACATCGACAAGCATCGTGTGCCCACCGGATACCAGCAAAGAAAGAAATGGATATTCAGGTACTTCGTTCTCCAGCATCGGTGACAGAAGATGTCCTTCCATGTGGTGTACACCAATCGACGGAACCTCTAATCCCATGGACAAGCTTCTACCGATGGTAGCGCCCACAAGTAAAGCGCCAACCAGTCCCGGACCTGCGGTGTAAGCGATTGCGTCGATGGATCGACTTGTCAGACCGGTCTCATTTAGCACCACCTTTACTAATGGCAGTACTTTGCGGATGTGATCACGCGCCGCCAATTCAGGCACAACGCCTCCGTAAATTTTGTGAATATCAATCTGGGAAGAAAACCGATTGATCAACAATCCTTTTTCTGAATCATAGATTGCGACTCCCGTGTCATCACAGGACGTCTCTATTCCTAGTACCTTCATATCGATTAATCGGTCGATGTAGTGTTCTTGAAATTACAAAATATGCCGAACTGATTGCGCTCTCCAGCAGACGTCCACCAACATTGACGACAAAGCTTAATATGTCAATTATTGGCTGCCAGGCAAATTTGATTTTTGCTCGTGTACTGCCAGTGCTTTTTCAACCCGTTCCAGCGTCTTTCTCGACTGGACTAGTTCATGCAGAATTTCTCCGTGCAGATTTGCACCTTGCACGATTTCGCTTTCCTGTTGTGCTTTATGCAGATTGTTGATTACGACTGCAATAAACATGTTGATCACAATGAATGCCGCCACAACCACAAAGCTAATAAAGAAAATCCATGCGTACGGATAAAGTTCCATTGCGGTATACATCACGTCGGTCCAATCTTCCAACGTCAACACCCTGAACAATGTAATTAACGAACTGCCCAAGGAATTCCAGTGAAACGGATCATGCTCATGGAACAGATGGTATCCCGCGATCGCATATATATAGAACACAATGGAGAGAAGCAGTATGACATTGCCTAGACCAGGCAGCGATTTGATCAGGGTTGAAATAATCAATCGGAGTTCGGGAACAGCGGTGATCAAACGGAGTATCCGTAGCAGCCTTATCGTTCTGGCGATTAGTGCATACTGCCCTGTTGTCGGAATCAGTGAAAATACAACGACTGAAAAATCAAACAGATTCCATCCGTTGCCAAAGTATCGGCTGAAAACCGGCGTGGCGGCGATGATTTTCAACAAAGCTTCAACAACAAAGACTATCAGTACAAAGTTGTTGAAGGCCAGCAGAAAGGGTTCGTAGGGGTCCGCGATAGCTGGATAAGTTTCAACACCTAGAACGATGGCATTGACTACTATCAGCCCGATAATGATTTTCTCAAACCAATTCCACTCAACGATTTTTCGGCAAATTTGAACCAATTCCACTACTCCGGTAATTCGGCGATCGCCACAGCACGCAATATCGCCCGGGCTTTGTGCATGGTTTCGCGCCACTCTGTATTGGGAACGGAATCAGCAACCAACCCAGCACCAGCCTGAACATAAACGTGATCGCCGATTAGAACGGCAGTACGAATTGCGATCGCAGTGTCCAAATTTCCATTCCATCCGATATAGCCAACGGCACCTGAATAAATTCCACGCTTGTGTGGTTCCAGTTCATCAATGATTTCCATCGCCCTTACTTTAGGCGCCCCGCTTACGGTTCCTGCTGGGAGAGTCGCACGCAAGACATCAATGGCGTCTAGTTCCTCGTTCAGCTCGCCAGTTACATTGGAAACGATATGCATTACATGCGAATATCGTTCGATTTCCATCATGTCATTCACCCGTACCGTACCAAGTTTTGACACACGTCCAACATCGTTTCTGCCAAGGTCTACAAGCATAATGTGTTCAGCTCTTTCTTTCTCATCAGCCAGTAGATTCTCTGCGAGCCTTCTGTCTTCCTCATCATTCGCCCCTCTCGGGCGAGTACCCGCCAACGGGCGAACCGTAACAATTCCATCCTCAGAGCGAACCAGAATCTCCGGTGAAGCACCTACGATGTGGTATGAATCGAAGTTCAAATAGTACATATACGGAGAAGGATTGAGCGTTCGCAAAGCCCGATACAAGTCAATCGGGTCTCCCTTGTATTCAGCCGACAGTCGCTGGGAAATCACAACCTGAAAAACATCACCCGCAAGTATGTATTCCCTGGATTTTTCGACCGCTTTTTCAAATCCTTCCTGGCCGAAGGTTGATTCAAATTCGGCCTCGTTAGCTTGCTGCTGAAGCGACAGTGCCGGTCTAGACTCATCCGGAGCGCGCAAATTCTCGGACAACTCATTCAGTCGATTGATACCTGTATCCCAGTCTTCTCCTGCCTCGACTTCAACATATACGACGATAAAAAGGCGACCGGACAGATTGTCGAAAACGACAACTTCATCCGAAACCAGCAAGCAGATGTCTGGTACGTCAAGATCACTGGGTTTTCTTCCGGCTGCCAACGTTGGCTCGATATACCGCACAGTATCGTAACCAAAAAATCCAACAAGCCCACCCGTAAATTTTGGCAATCCAGCAATAACTGGTATCTTGAAACGAGCATGAAAATCCTTAATATCCGTCAACGGATCCTCACTTACCCACTGTTCTGCAATTGAACTAGATTTCCAAATCGTGACTCGGTCTTCATGCACTTCGAGTCGAGTTGAATTTGGCAATCCGATAGTGGAGAATCTGCCCCATTTTTCACCACCCTGAACCGACTCGAACAGATAGGAATAGGGTTGTCGGGCGAGCTTGTGGTAAGTGCTGAGCGGTGTGTCAAAGTCCGCAAGCACCTCTCTAACAAAAGGAATGTGCGTGTAACCCTGCTCTTTGAGTTCCTTGAATTCTTCTCTAGTTAGCATTGCTCTTCCCGTTCTCAGTCATGCTGGAAATCTCATCGACAAATTGAAACTTTTAATGAAAATCATCCCGGCCTTGCAGATTAGTGAAGAGTAAAACCGGTACTTCGACTGGCTGTTGGTCGAATTCCGTGGATGTAGACTATTATCTTGTACGATTGATTTGGCGTCGCATGACTTCAATCGTAGTTGCGTAACTCTGCGATCCGAAAATTGCAGATCCGGCGACAAAAGTATCTGCCCCCGCTTCGGCAACTGTGCCGATATTATCTACTGTGATACCGCCATCAACTTCAATGCGAATTTCCCGAGACTGTCGCAATATTCGAGCTTTCGCTTCTTTTATCTTTTCCAGAACATAGGGGATGAACTTTTGACCTCCAAAGCCAGGGTTCACTGACATCAACAGCACCATGTCAATGCTGTCCAGAACGTGATCCAAACAGGTTAAAGAGGTCGCAGGATTTATCGCCAGACCCGCGAGACAGTCATTATCCCGAATCAGACTGATAGTCCTGTCGACATGGCTGGATGCTTCCGGATGAAAAGTAATGGATGATGCACCGGCTTGAATGAAATCTCCGATGATGCGATCAACCGGACGTACCATTAGGTGGACATCCAACGGAGCTGTAACACCGTGATTGCGAAGTGCATTGCAGACCAATGGACCTACTGTCAGATTGGGGACATAGTGATTGTCCATGACATCAACATGCACCCAGTCAGCACCAGCTTCCAATACCGAATCGACTTCCTCCCCCAGACGGGCAAAATCAGCCGAAAGAATTGAGGGAGCTATTACAGCTTCCATGAATACCGCAATTTGTTTTAACCGATGACCATGTATCGGGATTCGCCTTGACGCCTGACTTTCAACATCAGCATACTTCCTTGTTCTTGCACGACTGTTTTAAATTCGTCTACGTTGTTCACTGGCAATCTGTTGACTTCTAGAATGATGTCCTCTTCACGTATTCCGGAATGCCAAGCTGAACTCCCTTCACGTACAGAGGAAACCACAATTCCTTCACTCTTGGATGTTGCCGAACTGTCAGTATTCTGGAACTCTGCACCATCAAGGCGATCGTTCAAATCCGCACCGCTAACAGTTTGCATTCCAAAATCTCCAATGATGCCGGAACCTTCAAGAATAGTACTATCTCTGATGAATTTAACGTTCACGGTTTGACCAACCCTGATCAATGCGATCAGGGTTCGCAACTGAGAACCGTCAATTATTCGTTCACCGTTGACATGAGTGAGAACATCTCCATCCTGAAGCCCCGCTTGTTCAGCTGCAGAATTGTTTATGATCCTAACAACCAGAACACCTTCGATCTTATCAAGATTGAAAGCTTCAGCCAATTCTTCATTCAACTCCTGATAGTGAATTCCCAATACTCCTCTTTTGACTCGACCGAACTCGGTGATTTGATGAACGATACTAGAAGCCGTATTAATGGGAATAGCAAATCCGATCCCAATATTTCCGCCAGTCGGCGCGAGAATTGCGGTATTGATGCCAATCACCTCACCTCTCAAGTTAACCAATGCACCGCCAGAACTGCCAGGATTAATGGCAGCATCTGTCTGAATGAACTCCTGATACTGGTCCAGTGCTAATCCACTTCGCCCCAAGGCACTAATGATGCCCGAAGTAACCGTAGCTTCTAATCCGTAATTATTGCCTAGCGCCAAAACGAAATCCCCGACGCGAAGTTCATCGGAATCGCCAATTATCACTTCTTGCAGATTTTCCGCGGGAATTTTCAGCAGTGCCAAATCCATTGCGGGGTCCGTTCCGACAACCTCCGCAGTGGAAACTCGGCCATCCGACAAGGTCACTTGAATCTGTGATGCCCTAGCCAACAAATGATGATTAGTCAGCACATAGCCTTTTTCAGCGTCAATGATCACGCCAGATCCAAGATTCAGATTTTGTGGAATTCCTCGCGGCTGATTGTCATCGAATTGGAAAAATCGTCGAAAAAAATCATCTCCTTCAAAAAAATTCTCGACGGAATTCGCACGGGCACCCCTAGTTGAAATATTTACGATTCCACGTTTGACTTTGTCGACTACATTCGCCAGCGTCGGAAGCTTGTTTCCATCCACCATCGACGGCAGAGCAGTAGCAACTGCATGGGAATTTCCCAATATACCAACTAGCATTGACAGCGCGAGCAAAACTGTAAACTTTCTTATCACTTTTCCAACGAAATATAAGGTTGATATGTGTGTCCTCGACCTAGACAATTTCTACAAAATGCAGGTGCAAGCACTAAATTCGTACGATGAATGAGTTATACCCAACAGACAATGCATCCGTCAACAAATTCCGCTGTTTGATAGCAACTTTCATAGTCTGACTGATTTCAACCAACTGCCATGTGATCAATGTCAAAACGTCGAATGACTTCACTTGTAGAATCACGACCCAGTCCGAATTCGGAATTGTCGCTGAATGCGTGCAATTCAGTTTCCGCACGCGGCAATTTAATCAAACCCGAATGATTAACCGCGCTTCAATTCGCCGGACATCAGCGACCCGAAACCGGAGACTCTGAATTCACCCTGCATTAGTTCCATCGCATTCCACATGGTAACCCCATTTGCCGTTAACACCGCCAGCCCAGCCGCAGCTTCGTAATCACTAACCGAAAACAAAGTGGGCATGGCAGTGTCAGGCATCAGCAGCGCTTGCGCATCCTTGTGTACTGCATTGGGTATGTTCTCAATGATGAAATCCGGCTCAAACAGCGCCGCATCCCAACCACTTGCCGCTCCCAGCCACTTCATCCGAAGCACCTCAACGCCGAATTCTTCCAGAAACGACACGAACGCTCTCGATGCTGGTTCTGGATAAGTCGAAAGCACACTTACTTTCGTGATGCCGAAACGATTCAGCGCTTCAATGAACGCCAGCGAAGTGCTCCCAGCCGGAACTCCCACAGTTTCACTGAGAATATCGACCTGGCGCTCAGCATGGCTGCGCCCGAGAACAAAACTCCCACTTGTGCAGGGCCAGTAGACACAATCAACATTCAGTAGTACAAGACGCTGCGCTGCTTCCACCAGCCAGTCAAGGCGAGCCGTCTGCTCAAGTGCGTCAATATCATGATCATTGTCTCCGTCTCCACCAACCCTCGTACAAGTCATGTAAATTCTGGCGCGGTCGCCAGCCTCCTCAAGAAACCTGTAAAAGTCATGCTCAGAGCCGCCGCCCGGCCACACGAATCCAAGGCGGGATTTTCTTTCACTCATTGACTGTACTCCTCATCGCCTTTTCAGCTTGTTCCAATGTCTCCTCGATGTCATTTTCACTGTGCGCAGTAGAGAGAAACCATGTTCCGCGCGCAGTGACACGGGTTCCCGCTGATTGTAGTTTAGCGTAAAACCGATTCTTTTTCGATATATCAAGACTTGCGAATTGCCGATAGCTGCTGATACTGTCGGAAGTGTCGAACAGAGGATGAAAAACAGTACCCAAACCCGGAACTCGCAATTGCTGGTCGTATCTGTAAGATATCTTCTGAAGGCCCTCCATCAACTGGTTACCGAGACGATTCATGCGGTGATACGCCGCTCCATCATTCCGCTCAAGTTCGGCCAGCGTCGCCAGACCAGCAGCAACCACTACGACATTCGCATTGTAAGTGCCGCCGTGCATGACGGGCCCGGTATGTAAAAGATCCATTATTTCGCGCTTGCCCGCCAAAGCTGCCAGCGGGAATCCCCCCGCCAAGGCTTTTGCAAATATCGCAAGGTCCGGTGTGACTCCCAGCAAACCTTGTGCACCGGCCAGCGCGACTCTGAATCCGGTTATCACTTCATCGAAAATCAATACAGTCCCGCTTTCGTAAGTCGCTTCACGGACTCCTTCCAAATATCCCGGCAGCGGCATTATCGCACCGGTGTTACAGTTAATCGGTTCCATAACGACGCCGGCAATTTCGTTGCGTCTCGTCCTCAGCACCTGAACCAGAAGATCCAAGTCGTTCCAAGGCAACGTAATTACATCATCCAGCGCACGAATTGACTGGCCTGGTGTCTGCGCGACGCTCGCCGGACTACGTTCGTCACCTGCTTGGTCCAACGGCGGCTGCACGCTGATGAATACGTTGTCGGTCCAGCCGTGATAATGTCCCTCGAATTTGATGATCTTTGAGCGCCCGGTAAATGCACGTGCAAGTCTTATAGCTGCCTGAATCGCCTCAGTGCCGCTTGACGCAAATCGCGTCAGCTCTGCACACGGAACAATCTCCACCAGTTTTTTCGCCAACTGCGCTTCCAGTTCGGTCTGTCCGGCAAATAGCTGCCCGTCCGAAATCGTGCCAATGACAGCATCCAAAACAGGTTTCGGAGCATGTCCCAGAATGATCGGGCCATTGGCAAGCGCATAGTCGATATAGACGTTTCCATCGACATCTATGAGGCGCGACCCTTCGCCTTTCGCGTAATAAAGCGGAACTGGGCTTTCTCCGTAACCCGAATACCGAAAATTGCTGCTGACTCCGCCTGACAGGTATCGGCTTCCGAACTCAAACAGCTGTTTTGATCTTTCGAACCGGGAATTCACGCTTCAATCCTGTGCAATTCAAGCGGCAGTTCACTCAGCGACTCGAAGCCATTGTCGGTAACAACGAAAGTCTGGCTCAATCCAACTCCCATCACTCCATTGATGCGAAGTGTCATGGGAATGTGAAACACCATGCCCGCAGCCAAAGGACGATGATTGTTGACGACGATCGCAAACCCGGATTCCTCTCCCCAAGTCGGCGGAAACCCGATTCCAACTGGATAGCCGTATACTTCGTGAAACAGTATTCGGTCTCGAATCGGAGCGATTTTCGCTTCGGCAACTCGCGCAATGTCAGATGCCGTTTCGCCGGGACGAACCACTTCGAGCATCGCCTCGACAGTTTCTGCCGCCAGTGTGGCAAACTGCTCTGCTTCTTGGGAGACAGTTCCCAATGCAGCTGTGCGCATCAATGGTGCATGATACCAGTGGAGGCTTGGAGAGCATTCAATGAAAATTGTCTCTCCGTTAGATATGATGTGACCGTTGTTGCTGTTGTGTGGCATCCCGGCACGATATCCGGCCGACACGATGGGGTACACGGAAAAACCCAGACTGTCCCCACGAATCAGTTCAGCAGCAACTTGAGAGGCAATTTCAGAATCCGAAATTCCATCTCGAATGCAGGAATATCCTGCGGTGACAGCCCGATCGGTGATACCCGCTGCAAGGCGCATCACTTCGATTTCCCTGGCGGATTTGATGTTGCGGACATTATCGACAATCCCCGAACCATTCACGGTCCGCGCTCCATGCAAGGCATCTCGCAAAGAGTCATGCATTTTCGGAACCAGATAGCGCGACTGTGCTTCCAAAGCGATTGTACCCTGATCCAATCCGCGTCTTCGCAACGCGTTGCATGTCTCCTCAATCGGGTCGGCATGCGTTGGATACAACTCCAGTTCCGTTTGCACCGCAGACGCTTCAAATCGTCCTCTTTCGAATTGCCAAAGCACCATAAAAGGCGGCTTTTCCGCAGGAATCACAAAGCACTGATAGTCCCAAATGTTCAATGTATGGTGGCCGCTCAGATACAGTATGTTCGGAGCAGAGTGCAAAATCAGTGTATCTATGCCCTGCAGAACCATCTCACGCCGTACGTTCTCGCGACGTGATTCAAATTCCTGCAGATCGAAAACATCCTCGCGCGGTATGTTCATCTTGCTTCCTCAAAGTGAATATTGGGTGTTGGTTTCCAATGGGTAAAGCGGTCGAGGACGCAAGCGATAGTTCAGCCGCCCAGGTTCGATCGCACAGGCTCCCGGGGTGTCCACCACAATGACTTTCCGGGCGATGTCGCCGAACGCTGCTTTCCACGCAATCGCCGATTTGACTACAATAATTTCCAACGAAGCAGGTTCAATGCCAACGCAACGCAAATGCTCGGCATCGAATGGCATGGTGCGCAACGATGTTAGGACAATCTGAATGCCTTCTGATTCAATAACCGCTGTCTCACCCATCGAAGTTTTAAACCCGGTCATGTAAGAACCCTTATGAATGAACGTTCCGTCCGAGATTGACTTGACCGAGGCCCTGAATTCCAGCGTCGCTGTATGACGATCATCCATCTTACCTCCGACCTGAACTCTAAATTCGTTTCCTACGCCAGCTATTTTCGCTGTTTGAACCGCCTCCGGATCGGCCATCACAATTACGGATCTAGCGGCTTTCTGCGTCAGCAGTTCTTTCAGAACGGCAGTGCCGTCTCCAGAGCTTCCGCCACCGACATTGTCGGCTGCCTCTACGACCACAACCGGTCGCTCGGTACATTCTACTGCTTGCTCAACGCCTTGACTTGCCGACACGGCATTGGCTGCAAACAACTCTCTTGCCGCCCACAGTTGAAGCGCGACGGAGTCAGCTGCTAGATGCGCTGCCGAATCATGGTCTCCGTAAACAAGTACCGATGCTCCCAGATGCGGTACGTCGCAGTATGGAAATCCCATCGCAACCGAACCACAAACAATATCCGGTTCCTTCTCCAGTTTATGAAGCTGCTGCATCACATCGCGCATAGGCTGCACGTCGGTCTGTTGCTTCAGCGGTACCGTAAGCAACGGAATCCGTCTGAACGCCGGTCTGGGAATTGAACCACTTTCGAGGATGTTCACTGCGACTGTCGCTGCTTCGGCACCCCGCTGTTCCATGTCCACATGCGGATATGTATCATAGCCGATCAACACCGATGCGTAATCTACCATTTGCTCACTCAGATTTGCGTGATAGTCGAATGTGGCAACAATCGGAACATCGGAACCTACTGCATGTCGGGTGCGTTCCAAGATGAGGGCGTCGAAGTCCTCAACGCCTTCTGCCACTGCAGCACCATGCAGAGTCAGAATGACGGCATCAAGCGGGGCTGCACTCTTGATTGAATCGATGAGTTCGTCACACAGTCTCTGTGCCGCTGTTTGCTCAATGGTTGCTGAAGGTACTGCTGCCGCATAGAGCGTGGGAACTGCGGTAAAACTGCCCGTACGGGCTTCGCCGATGACTCCTCCCAACTCCGTATTGGTGCCGAGATAGCGAGCGATCATCCCGTCTGCGCGAGTGAACTGGTAATTCTTAAAATCCTGATATGCTGTTATGCCGGAGGCGAACGTATTGGTTTCGTGCCAAATCCCCCCAATGGCGATCCGTGGTTTCACTGATTCGGTTGCGCTGTTTGAATTTTATCGGCAGTGTTTCAGCAATCTGTTCTCGAAAACAGGTACAATTTATGGACAGTTATACCGCACGCATTGAAGTGATGAGCAAATTCTTAGCAGAGACAGGACCCTTCCAGAAACTGATCCACAGCAACGTTGCATCAGTACCGCGGATTGTGAAGCGCCAGCTACTGAATTCTGTGCATCCGCAACCGTCGGCCATTGAGATTTTGCGGTGAAAGCCACTCGTTTCAACACCGAAAAATTTCGCAGTTAGAGATGAGTGGCCAACTGAAACATGTGCGCGTCGGGATGCGGAACAACGGTGCAAGCGTCCGATTGAAACTTCGCTGGGACAATTCTCCGGCAACCTGCCGGATCATATGTGATGCTCTGCCTTTTGAAGGTGACATGTGGCATGCCAAGTACGCAAACCACGAAATTTATACCTTGTTGCCCGTTGAGGAAATATTCGGAAAAGACCCACCCAAAGAATGGCTGTGCATGTTTCCGGCGCCAGGCGACCTGATGTACATCTTCCATCCAGACGGACTTTTGCCTCCCGAAGTATGGACCCCTGAAAGCGATCACAGAATCGTTGATATCGCCTTGTTCTACGACCGCGGCAACAATCTGTACGGTCCGAGCGGCGGCAATACCGGCAACATTTTCGCTACAGCCGCGGATATTGAAGAACTTGAAAGGTTCGCACAGGCCTGCCTGCACGTCTGGAAATCCGGATTCATCGGCGAGCGCTTATACGTCGAAGCGTCGGACTGACCGCAAAACGCAAAATCAGTTCAAGACGTCAAGCACACGCTCCGTGATCGAAAGTGTCTGGTCAATGTCGTCCTCTGTGTGAGCGAAAGAAATGCTTCCCTGCTTTGTTGCAACGGGAAAATGAAAAACGCCGTTTTCGATTAGCAGTTTTCTGTAGCGAACATCCCGTTGCCCATCATTATTGCGCGCAATATCGGCCCATGATGTCGGTTCATGGTCCATGAAATAAACTGCGAATGCGGAGCCTTGCCTGACCACTTCAGTCGAATAGTCCCGGTCCGCAAAAAGTTTTCTCAATCCCGTTTCCATTCGAGCTCCGAGGTTCTCAAGATGGCTGTATATTTCTGCACCTCGGTCTCTGAGCTTGCGAATCGTCGCAATAGCTGCCGCCACTACGAACGGATGCGCATTGTAAGTGCCGGCGACCAAGACTCGTTTAGAGGGAGTCGGATGGAAGACAGTCGACATGTACTCGGCTTTTCCGCCGACAACTCCAAGCGGATATCCATTCGCCGCGGCCTTTCCAAAAACACTCAGGTCCGGATCGATTCCGCAAATTGACTGGTATCCGCCAAGCGCCTGCCGAAAACCGGTTTTAACCTCGTCGAAAATCAGCAACGCACCGTATTGAGTGCACAATCTGCGCACCGATTCGAGGTATCCGGGCAATGGTTTGACAATTCCGACATTCTGAAGAATTGGCTCAAGAATCACTGCCGCAGCCGTGCCATCTTTGAGCACTCTTTCCAGTGCCTGAATGTCGTTGAATTCCACAACCCGAGCGCCGTCGCCAACGGACGCCTCCATACCGGCGGAAATCGGTCGTAGCGCATGCTCGTCGCCCTTTCGATGCGACTCGAATTCGGATGCGGGATCCATCAGGTTGAATGCCACCGAATCCATCCATCCGTTATACCCACCCTGCATGAACACGATATCGTTCTTCTGTGTCGCCGCGCGTGCAATTCGAAGCGCGAATGCAACAGCTTCGGTGCCGCTGCATGTCAGCTGCACCTGTTCCAGATAGGGTACGGATTCGACTAGCAGATCGGCGATTTCCCGTTCCCAAGGCGTTGTGCCCGCACCCATCAGGGACTCACTGCGCTGAATCGATTCAACGACCGCGCGATCTACGTCTTCATCTCCATGACCGAGCAGATAAGGGGCGAATGCGGCATGGTAATCAATGTATTTCCTGCCCGTGTGATCCCACATGTACGCCCCTTTTGCGCGCACGAAAACTCGTATCGGGT
The DNA here is from genome assembly GCA_965219265.1 of Arenicellales bacterium. GTDB lineage: Bacteria > Pseudomonadota > Gammaproteobacteria > Arenicellales > JAJDZL01 > JAJDZL01. Next base: position 281,207 of record OZ244730.1, on the reverse strand, counting down.
CGATCGCCCGATTAAGCGACATCACACCTCCGGCGATGGACACCTGCTGCGCGAAAATCTGCTCTGCCGTCAGAGTCAAAAGCTGTCTGGACTACATCCAGTATCCAAAAGACATAAACAGATATGCAAGGATGTCACTCCTGTGTGATCATCTCATACCACTGGTCTTTGAGTCCCTGCTGCTCAATCGTCTCAATCCATACGTTGATGAAATTGACGAAGTGATATTGGCCTGGCAGAACCGCATAGGCATACCCCTGCTGATTCAAAGGCGTGTCATCAATGACGCGCAAATTCATGCCTGGATTCTCCGCTATGAATCTGCGTAGTGATGAACTGTCGGTCAATACCGCGTCAGCACGTTTGGTTGCAACTTCCAGAAAGTAAGTTGAAAGCTTGTCGCTGACCAAAGCTTTTACTTCTGCATTCTTGAAGTAGCGATTGGCAAACGCTTCATCCGCCGTTCCAGATCCAACCGCAATGATCATCCCGTCCTTGTCCAGATCTTGGTGCGACTGGGCATCCGAATCCATGTGCACCGCAGTGCCTTGGGTTTCGTAGCCCGATGGATTGGAAAAGAGCACTCGCATCGCTCGTTCTGCAGTTCTAAACATCGGAGACATCACAATGTCACACTTTCCAGTCTCAAGACTGGGAATGAGAGTTCCCCACTGCGAATCCACGGGCTTGTATTCAACACCCATGATGCCGGCGAGATGTTTTGCGGCTTCAATGTCGGTTCCCACCCAATCCCCGGTTTTGGGATCTTTGGCGCCCCATGGGAGCGCTTCCGCGTGACAAACCAGAAGCTGACCGCGTTCCTTGATCGCGCCGATGCGATCATCTGCTGAATAGGCAGTCCCCGCTACAAATATCAACATGCATGTAACTGCAGTTAGCCAAGTCAACAATTTATTCATAATCACTTACTCCTACATTTTGGTATTCTAATTTTGTGATGAAATGAGAGTTTATTATAAATTCGATTGGAAAACTAATATGGATTTGCTAACTACCAGTTGCCAGCACGAAGTGGTGATCGTATCGAATTCAAGGCTGTGCGGTTGTCGCCTTCAGAGAATGTTCATCATAAATCGCTGAAGTTCCGAATTCTCAGTTTGGCTGAAGAACAATTCCGTATCCACATCCACCTGGATGCGCCCATGCGACATGAACATTATGCGGTTGGCCGCTTCTTTGGCAAATCCCATTTCGTGGGTAACGATAATCATGGTCATACCTGATTTCGCCAACTCGCGCATTACGTCCAGCACTTCGACAACCATTTCTGGATCAAGTGCCGAGGTGGGTTCATCAAACAGCATCGCCTTTGGCTGCATCGCCAAAGCTCTTGCAATCGCAACACGCTGCTGCTGGCCGCCTGAAAGATGACTTGGAAACTTTTCAATCTGTTCGACGATTCCGACGCGTCGGAGAAGTCTTTCCGCTAGTTCGTTAGCTTCCTCCGTGCTCATCCCGCGAGACATTCGAGGTGCAAAGGTGACGTTCTCGCGGATGGACATGTGGTCGAACAGGTTAAACTGCTGGAAAACCATGCCTACTTCCCGACGCACATTCTCTACGTCTTCCCGGCTTCCCGGCAATCGAATCCCATCAATCACAATCTGGCCGCGATCAATGAGTTCCAGTGCATTCAAGACGCGCAGAAAAGTCGACTTTCCACCGCCCGACGGTCCAACAATGCAGACGATTTCTCCCGAAGCGATTTCCACGCTAATGTCGTCCAGCGCGGTGAACTCTCCAAACATTTTCGAAACACTGTCGCAGGTAATGAACGCATCCGCAAATTCCTGATCTGGATTTTGATCGGCAGAACTCAAAACTCAGTGCCCGGTACGCTGGAGCAGTTTCTTCTCGGAACGCCTGGCCAGCAGACTGAATGGAAAAATCAGTACGAAATACAGCACTGCGATTGCGCTGAGAAACTCAAAATAACTTAGAGTCTTCGCCCCCAGAACGCTGGCTGTGTATGCCATTTCACCGACTGCGATAGCAGAAAGCAAACTGGTCGCCTTGAGCAGTTCAGTTAGAAAATTGACGAACGCGGGCATCATCCGACGAACTGCTGGTGGAATGATGATTTTGCGCCAAATGTGCAACCTCGGTATGGCCAAGGCGTATGCAGCGTCGACCTGTCCTCGGGGCACTGCCAGCACCCCTGCCCGAAAAATTTCTGCGAGATAAGCGCCACTGAAAAGAGAAAGTGCGATCACACCGCACGCTTCGCTGGAAATTCGCACTGACAACAGCAACGGCAAGCAGGAATATACCCAGAATATCAACACAACTTCCGGAATCGTTCGAAAGAAATCAATGAATGCGTTTGACAGCCGAAAGGCAATTCCACGTTGCGTGAGTTTGCCCAGGCAGGCAATCAACCCAAGTGCGATTCCAATCGCCAGCGAGATCGCCGATATGATGATCGTCACACCGAAAGCCTGCAGCAATTCCGGAGCGTATCGGATCAGTTGATCCCACTCGAACCGCATCAGCGTTCCCTCTTCTGAAAATAGTATTCAAGCCGCAGTGTGGTTCTGCTCATTATGTAACCGACAACGAAGTAAATAATAGCAATGGAACTGAATAGCTCAACCGGCTTGAAAGTTACATTGCTGATTCGATTGGTCACTGTCATCAGCTCGCTAACGTGCAGTATCGACAGGATGGCAGTCCCTTTGAAAAAACTGATGGTGAGATTGACAAGCGGCGGAATCATCGTACGAATTGCCGGTGGGAGAATCACCTGTGTCCATCGAATTCGCGCCGGCAATGCGAGTGAGTGAGCGGCTTCCCATTGACCTTTGGGAACCGATTCGATTCCGGCTCGGACAATTTCCGTAAAATAGGCGCTGGCTTGCAGTGTGATCCCGATGACTCCACTTTGAAGCGCGGTGGTGCTGATTCCAGTAACGAGCGGCAAGGCAAAATGAATCCAAATCAACTGAACAAGCAGCGGGGTGTTGCGCCAAATTTCAACGAATGCGGCAACCACCCAGCGAAGAGGGGCAAAGGCAGATTGACTGGCAATTGCGAGGACCGTTCCAGACAACAGCCCGAGTACGGCGGCACATGCAGTCAGAATTATAGTGAGCGACAAGCCGCGTAACAGTACCTGCCGGTACTCCCATACGACTGAAAAATCGAGAGACAGAATCAGGGGCCAGTTCAGAAAGTACGCAACGATACCAATCAGAGCAATTAGCACCACTGCAACTGCAAACTTCGGTAGGGCTTCTCTCAATTGCATAAAGTTATTGGAATAATTGCAAATTCAGATTTTGACGGAATATCGAAATGGCTGTTCGGTACGCGAACTGGCTACGGCCGTATAGTTCGCAGATAGTCGGTCAGAATGCTGTATTCGCTATCGTAGCCGCGTTCGCGGCTCTCGCGCAACTGTCGGCGGTGTTGTATGCAATCCATCCCGTCACTTGACTTCGGCGGTTCAATACAATAAATCACTGATAATATTACATATAGAAAAAATTGTTACGCTAAATATTAGCGTTTCGAAAGGAACTTGAAATGTCCGTTTACGACCGCAAACGGACTCTCTGCACCACGCCTCAGTGCGACAGAATGCGGTCATGTATCGAATCAGATTCAGGTATAACGTGGCATACAGCTGGTGCCGAAGATTTGTAAGCCGCTGCGGTACCAGTAATTGGTTTGGGCTTTGCCGCCTCGATGCGCGACAAATGAAAATTGATGTGGAGTTCTCGGCTATTGTGGCAGCAACCAACTATGGCCAATACTGCAGATCAAGCAGTTTGCCCCATTCATCATCGAATGGATGAACGCGATTGACACGACTTACACCCTGATACAACGGTCGTCCCTCATTCGCCCATTGAAACAATGAACCTTCCAAGTTGAACACGTTCGGCACGCCGCGTCGAGCGAGTATTTCGGCAATCTTGGAAGAACGATATCCGACTGAACAATACACCACGACGATTCGATCCTTATCGTGTTTGCCTAGTATTTCAAGTGCGTCGTTCGCGTCGGTTGCGAGAGCCGCGTCTTGAATATGACTCACTTCGTATTCTTCCTGTTCACGAGTGTCTAGCAGAGTGATGTTATCCCGTTCAGCAAGCAACTGCGTCAGTTGGTTCGTCGAGATGTGTTGAACGCTTGGAAATTCTTCGCGTATCCAACTAATCGTATCCGCCCACTGTTCTTCAAATTGCTTCTCATCAGCAATGGATGGGACGACCAAGATAAAACAGAGGAAAACGACAAACGCTACCGAGAATCGTATTCGATGACTCAACAACATCAATTGCACTACCAAACTCCGGACATCTGAATGCAAAACGCGGACTCTCTCAGTTCAGAAGGTTTCACGAATAAATCTAAACAAATCACACTGAATAGCAAAGACTGGCAAGTATTTCAGGCAAGGAATGGCTGAAGGCAGCGCCCAAAGGGGAGATATCTCCATACACCTAGCTGAATTGTAAATTTCCATGACAGCGTTGAATTGGATTGTCGCTCGAATTTGTGAAACTGTCAGATCGTCTATTGTAATTCCCGCCACTCTGGAAACATCGGAAAATACAAGCCCAATCGAATCGGCCTTTCCTCAAACCCCGAAACGATTCTTTTGTACATTTGCAACTGATCGCGATAACGTTGCTCTTCGTTGTCTAAAAATTCCCGGACATTGCCGTCGGTGGATCCCGCCTTGTAGTCTACGATCCATCGTATTCCGCGATCATCTACAAAAGTGCGATCCAATATGACGTTCCTGAATCCTCCGTCAATGTATCCGGTTAACCTCAGCTCCGCCTCTGATTGTTGGTAGCCACTACGAAGTAGCCACTGTCCTGTTGGATCTTTGAAAACATTCTTTAATGCTCTCTCAATTCGCGTGAGTGCGGAATTTATCTCCTCCTCCTGACTCATGCCCATAGACAGTAGTGCGGTTTTCCATTTGGGGCGCTCCTGTTTCAGCCGCTCCAGATTCCAGTTCTCCATTCCACTTCGTACGATTCGTTCCAGCCATTTGTGAACAATAGAACCAATCCAGAGTGCAACGCTGCCGGCCCAGTCAAAATCAATAGACTCGTAATCTCCTGGTGTTTCGAACTCCCGTTCAGGCAACTTTAGAGGATCGGGTGTATCAGGAAGACTCCAGTTCGTCGGCAGTCTGGTAAGGATGGGTGCTTGAGATGGCTTTATTTCTGGATCATTTTCGATGTCTTCCGCTGCTATCGGATCGGTCCAAACTACATGCTTGAATTCGCTCGCCGAGAATCCTGGCCACAAACGAGTCAACAAAGTATTGAAATAGCTGGGAAGATCACCATCATCAGTCTTCGCTCCATAAATATAGAGTTCACTTTTCGCTCTTGTACAAGCGACATAGGCAAGCCTTGTCAACTCCGTCAAAGTCTTTTCTCTATTCCACTGCTTGAGAAAGTTGTACATCGGGTCATCTGCTTCTGCAGCTCTATTCGCTATCGGAGAAATCAACAACTTGGATTCAACAGTTTCATCCAGTAGAAACTCTGACCAGATCAGCAGGGGCAAAGTGGATCTGCTTGTCCCTTTATCAAATGCCGGAATGAAAACGGCGTCGTACTCAAGACCTTTGACACCGTGAATGGTAGAGATGTGAACGGAGACATCCGCAGGCTTGTACTCGGGAACTGCATATAAATTGTCCATCCGATCTTCAAAACTCTCCAGGTGCTCAATTGCAGTACCGTGGCTATAGTTTTCAACAAGGTCCAAAAAGAGTCTCGCATTTTCAATATCATACATTTCTACGCACGTCGGTCCACCCAACAGAACCCAGGTATCCTCTATCCACTGTCGAACGTCAAATCGACCACGAATGGAAAAAGCTCGATTTAATACGTTACAAACTCTTTCCGCTCGCTGACACCCGTCCGAAGTCAATCCTCTCAGCACATCATCGTTGTTCAGGCAATTCCATATTGTTGTGCTGTCGTCATCTGCAACAGCCAGCAAGTCGTCCAGTGTCAAACCACACCAAGGTGCACGCAATATGGCAAGCCAAGAAGTCCGGTCTGCAAAATTCAGCAAAGCCCGGGCGAGAGATAGAAGATCCTTCACAACCGGTCTATCTTTCAAGGGAAAGATATCAGCTGCATAGTATCGAATCTGAGCCTCATCCAATAACGGCAGTATTTCATTCACATGCTTCCGACTTCGAACGATCACAGCAGCCTGCATATCTTCGCCCGCACTTCGTTCAAGAAACAGTTTTAGGTCTGCGACTACCTTTTTGGCTTCAATCGGAGGAAATCGATCGCTCTTCAATTTTTCACCCGATGCATCAACTTTGGGTTGCAGCCAAATATTGACAGAATTGTCTTGTCTGGGTTCGATATCTGATGTGCAAGGGGCATAGGATACGTGGCCGCTGGTGACATCCGACTGGGCAGGAAATGAAGCCTCGAAAACCACGTTGAACCATTTCACCAAATCCGCATTGGATCGAAAATTTCGACTCAATCGCAACGGTGTTGGTCGGATATTTCCCAACCCGTTTGTCACTACCGAAAGATAAATTCCAACATCTGCTTCACGGAACCCATAGATGGATTGCATGGGGTCGCCAACAAGAAACAGAGTTCGTTGATCGTTTGACTGCCAACCACCAGTCAGCGATTTCAGCAGGTTTCTTTGGGAGATTGATGTATCCTGAAACTCGTCTACCAGAATATGGCGATATTGATAGTCCAAAACGAGTGACAGGTCGGTCGGGTTATCCGGCGATCCGAGAGCCAGTTCCGCCTGCTGGGCAATTTCAATAAAATCAACTTCACCGCGCTTTCTAAATTCCAATCTCAATTGCGCCACTGCATATTGCAACACGATGGAAATCGCCTGCAAAACCTTCCACTGCCCCCCGCGGTATTCAGGATATGGAAAATTGTAGCCCAGATCATATAGCTTTTCGGCCAGCCGAGGCACTGCCACACATTGGTCAATGGAAACTGCGATTTGCTCTTTGCTAGAGTCTGGGGACAGTTGACTCAGTGTTATCCTTTTACGCCATTGGGGACGATCTTTCAACAACAACAAGCCTGCAACTGTTCTCCAAAATTCCAGAGATGTCAGATCGTCCTCCTTGAGATCGTCCAGTCGCAGAATCTGGCGCATCGATTCTGGAAACAGATTCCCGACTTCGTCCATCTTTATCGTCAACAGCCTCTTCCATACTTCTTCCATTTGGAATTTCTCATCTTCGGAAAAACTGTTCTTTACAAGTATGCGAAGCCATTGATCACGTTTTTTCAGCATCTCAATGATCAATTCCTGAAAGGTACTCGAGTTGTTGTCAATCTGAGAGTAGAGAGTTCTCAACGCAGAGCGAAATTCGGGAAGAGCCGATTCTTCCAACTCAAATGTGTTTACCGCTGCGGTTCGGTATAGATCATCCGCATTTTCAGCCAAACCCGGTGCCGAACCGAACCGCGATGCCCAAGGCATTTGGCGAATCAGTGCGCTGGCGAGCGCGTCGATAGTCACAATCTGAAGCCGGGATGGCTGGTTCAGTAAATTCCAGCCCAGATCTGCTGAACGCTTTCTCACAATCTCAACTGCCTGATTTGCAATTTCCTCAGGTAATTCCTTTTCACAATCCGGATCCAGCACCTCCAGAATTCGTTCGCGCATCTCAGCAGTTGCCTTGCGGGTGAACGTCATGGCGAGAATTTCTTCAGGTTGCTCGACAATGGCCAGCAAGCGAATGAACCTGCTGATGAGAAGAGTTGTTTTGCCTGATCCAGCCGGTGCCTGAACGATAAACGATTGTCCGGTATCCAGAGCTTCAATCCGTACCTGCGCGTCGCTCATGTCACCAACTTTTTTTCATGTTTCAGTCTCTTCCGACTGTTCGCCAATTCTGCACAGTGGCATTAAATGACAATAATCACACGCCCGTGCCAGCGGATCTACATCTGCATTTCCGTTCATGAATTCTGTTGCAATTGTTTCCAGCGTCTCTTGCCAGACCGCCATGCGTTGATTTGGATTTGATGCTTCTTCATATTCCTCTCTAGGCCGATATTTTTTTAAATAAGGCAGCAATTGTACAAATCTGATATCGCCTCTTTTTACCTTGGCATAGGCGACATCACTTATAGGTATCCCCTCCTGCTTGTACAGCCCATACGCATAAATCAAGAGTTGCGCGTCTCTCGGGCGGCTTCCCACAGCATCCCCCGCCGAGCAGTTTCCAGTCTTGTAGTCAATTACAAGATACCCACCATCTACTTTATCGATTCGATCAATTTTTGATCTAAACGGAATGCCTGCCACTTCCATGTCGACCACCAGCTCGCGCTCGTAGACGACAAAATCGTCATGTGTGCCTTTTTCCACGACTTGCCACTGGCGGGCAAGATCAACCAATCGCTCCACTTCGATTTCTGCAACCTCACGACTGAGTCTTCGCACCCGCTGAGAATCGTATTCCTCAACTGCTGTCCTTGCATAAACAGCTGCTGCATCAAGATAACGTTGGCCACCGCACGCCATAGCTTCAGACTTGGATGGAAACTCCTCATAAAGCATTTCGAACATCCGATGCACAATACTACCGCGTATCATTGGCGAAATACCAATATTCCTGTCCTCCAACTGCGTAGCTTTCAGACGATGCACCGCAAATCCGCGAAACGGACAAAGTGACTGAAGTCTCAGAGCGGATCCACCGCCTCGAAATCTCTCAACATCCGCACCTAGTTCCAGTGGCTTCGCACGCCAGTCGTCAAATTTCTCACACTGGTTCAACTGTTTCGATAACAGCGTCTTGTAATCCATGTATTCCGGAAGATTGAACTCTTGTGTTGCTCCGTAGGGCTGCAAGCCACTCAGTTCGCTGCTGGGCTGGAAATGATCTTTGCCATCTGTGGCTGAGTAGCTTTGAACAACAGTTGCCGCGCCGCTCAATAGTCTGTTGATCCGGTCCGTCATTGTTTTTCTCAGTGTCTCTGCAGAACACTCTGGTATTTCCTTGGAATTTTGAACCTTGATGGGAATAAAAGGATTTGGGCGCGGAGTTCCCGGCAGCACTTGATTGTTCATGCCCATCATCCATAAATGAGTAAATGACTGCCCCGCCAGTGTAATCATTTCGCCAATTTGAACAGGTACACGACGTGCGCGCGGCTGTATGCTGACTTCCGAAACAAGTCGCCCCAACTTTGCCATCACAGTTTGGACGTCAACTCTTGAAGAAACGAATCCCAGTTCCGCTAAAGATTCGAGCACCGAACCCCACGACTTGTGAGCTTGTATTTCGTCTGCACCAAATTTTCGGTTTTCCCGTTTTTCCGACTGGAAGTTCTTCATCCAGTCCATAAAGAAACGTCCCCAGTAGGCATAATCGGCGTGCACTGGCATTTGCGACCTCAATATCTGAGCAGAATGAAGCACTCTGGCAAGGGAGCGGCAATTAAGTTTGTTGTTCTGAATCACAGTCAGGACGTTCTCAATGGATACCCGGGTTCCCCCAATCCCGACGATTTTTTCTGCCAAAGCGGATCGAACCGCTGCCTCTTCATCCCAACCTTTGATCCGATCTGACTGAATCACCGCACACATTACCGAAACATCTACCTCGGGCCGAATTAGCTCAATCAGATTCAGCGCATCGACAACCAGTGGAGTCTGCCCGAGCGCAGTACCCAAAGTAATGTGAAACGAAAGTTCATGAGTTTGGCGTTTTTCCATAATTGAATCTGGGTTCAGATATGCGGAAAATGTCCTGTAAAGTCTCTGATGGACATCGCTCAGTCGTGCGACAACAATTCCGACTTTGTGAACAGTCGGATTTAGTTCAACGACAGCTCTGGCCCAACGCGCACACGTATCGATCTCATCATTTGTTTTCTCAAACTCGAACTTTCGCACGCAACTTGGATCACGTCCCGTCGCATGGTTGAGGATTTCGATGTCACAACCTTTTTGTATCAGCACTTTAGCTAGGAGCCGGGTCTGGGGAGTCCAAGTGTCAAAACCTGCAAATACGATTCTGGCCCCTTCGCTTTCGAAAATTGCATTTGCCTCGTCAATGAATCTGTCAGGCAGTGCTTCGAGATCAATCCAGTCTCGCTTGCGCAATTCAAGCTGATAGCTTTTAAGCCAACTTAAGAAATGTTCGGCATCCTGACTGATCTGATCGTCGAAATCAGAGGGCTGAATGATGTAACTGCACATCAGTCCGTATGCCGTCTTTGCCCGGTTTGCAGTCGCGGTAATGTTCCAAAGCAGATATTCAAATTGTTCGCTGTACTGACTGCTGACGTCTTTCGCAATTGTTCGCTCCCAGACCTGCTTGGCTTGCCCGGCACTGAGAAGTTGCGGCACCGTTTCACCCGATCGATCCTCATAGTCACGCCATGTATTCTTAAGCCAGACATTCCAGGTACAAACATCAGGAGTCGGCCAAGCCGTTTTCCCAGCGTCGTGCATCGACAGGTTGTAGCCATCTTCGATTAGATGCTTCAGACGCTCAGTTTCGACAACCACGGTCGCACCTGAGTGCAGACGCGCAACGCTTTCATCCACTGTACTCAGTAGCAGTGTTTGAATCGTTTCAATCTGCGGCATGGAATTTGGCCTTCTGCTCAGCTGCGAATCCAGTCAGAAGCTGAATCCATGACAAACTGAGTAAGCATGTTGATATGTTCTGGATGGGCATTGAGACAGGGTATATAGTGAAATGTTTCCCCTCCGGAATCCATGAACAACTTTCTGTAACGGATGTTCACTTCTTCCAGAGTTTCCAGACAATCCACAGAAAATCCAGGACAAATCACATCAATGCTCCGTACACCCTGCTCCGGCAATTGAGAAAGAACTTCATCGGTATAGGGATTGAGCCACTGCTGACGACCAACTCGCGACTGAAAGCACAAAATCCATTCTTCGTTTCCAAGCTCCAACCTCGTAGCCAGTGCCGCTGCCGTTGCAACACACTGATCGTAGTAGGGATCGCCTTTTTCACAAAATGCCTGTGGTATTCCATGAAACGACATGACCAGCCGCTCGGCCTTGCCGTGTACTGCCCAGTGCTCCCGGACAGCAACTTGAAGGCTGTGGATATAGCTATCGTTCTCTGCATATTGATTGATGAATCGAATCGAAGGAACATAGCGCAATTTACGTGCGATGTTGCCGACGTCATCAAACACCGATCCCGTAGTTGAACCAGAATATTGCGGATACAAGGGTAAAAAAAGTACTCGGTTGATGCCTGCGGCACCAAATTCTTTCAGCACCCTATTTATCGATGGTTGGCCGTAACGCATGGCACAGCGAACCTGCGCGCTGTGAACGCCTTTTCCTTTCAGGCAATTCTCCATTTCCCGAACTTGGTTCAGTGTGTTCGTCATAAGAGGTGAACCTTCATTCGTCCAAATTTCCCGGTATGCTGACGCACTTCGGCCCGGGCGGATAACCAAAATAACTCCGTTGAGTATAAGCCACCAAATCGGCTTCGGCAATTCTACGACTCGAGAATCCGACAGGAATTGTCGCAAAAAAGATCGAACAGAAGATCTTTTCGGTGATTCGGGGGTGCCCAGATTGACAAGTACCACGCCAAAGGCATTCTGGTCGGGACTTGGGACGAAGTTATCGATGTACTTCGCCATGAATTTTTTTAATGGCAGATTCAGGCAACAGGCGTTGGTGCAGCATGCAAGCGGCCAAATTCCACCATTCGGTGAATTGAGCGTTCGGCTTGTTTTCGAATGGATTCGTCGAGCAGTACTTCTCCATCCAAATCAATCAGAATTCGCTTCAAACGATGCAGGTCGTTCATTTTCATCCAAGGGCAGTGTGCACAACTCTCGCAAGTTGCGCCTTCGCCGGCAGTCGGAGCGGTAATAAATTTCTTGTGGGGCGCCAATGCCCTCATCTTATGCAGAATTCCCTCTTCTGTCGCGACAATGAACGTATCTTCGGGCATGGATAGTGCGGCCTGAATGATTTGGCTGGTCGACCCAACCACGTCGGCTCTAGCTATGACGTTTGCAGGTGATTCCGGGTGAACCAGTACTTTCGCCTGGGGAAATCGATTCTTCACTCCCTGCAAAACCACCGCCTTGAACTCTTCGTGGACGATGCAAGATCCGTTCCACAAGACCATGTCCGCACCCGATTCACGCTGGATGTAGTCACCAAGATATTTGTCTGGCGCCCAGAGAATCTTTTCGCCCTTATCGTGAAGATGCTGGATCAGTTTCAATCCGATTGAAGATGTAACGACCCAGTCCGCTCGAGCTTTCACCGCGGCACTGGTATTTGCATACACAACGACTGTGCGGCTAGGATGCTGATCGCAAAACTGATTAAACTCGTCCGCTGGGCATCCCAAGTCAAGCGAACAATTGGCTTCGTTATCTACTGAGAATACTGTCTTTTCGGGGCTTAGTATTTTCGCCGTCTCTGCCATAAAACGGACTCCGGCAACAATGACGGTCGAGGCAGGGTGTTCATATCCGAACCTAGCCATCTCCAGCGAATCCGCGACGCATCCACCCGTTTGTTCGGCCAGATCCTGAATATCTCCATCAACATAGTAATGTGCAACCAGGACTGCATCTCGGCGAATGAGGAGGTCAGAGATCTCTTTATAGATCGCTTCTTTCTCGTACGCGTCTGCCGCGATTCCTGCTGCCGAACGGGCATAGCGAGCAGCGTCATTAATTTGGCTAGCGGTAAATTCGGATAACTGTTGCATATCGAGCACAATCAACGGGATTGCTCCTCTCATTCTAGCACATCAATTTTACTGCTTTCGGTAATACGTGAATCGTAATTTACTGAACTGACGGAACAATCCTGTTGTATCAAATGTCTGGTTAGTTCGAGTACAGGACTGATTCTATTGCCGAGGCATTTTTTGAAAACGTAAGTTATTGATTTTTCGCGCGAAATCCAGAACCTGAAATTTCGTCTACGCCACAAAATCGCCTGAAAACAGGTTTTGGGGGCACTTTTCAGCCTTCAAGACAAATTTTTACCCCGCTTCAATACCCCTCGTGCAAAGGCTGAAAAAAGCCTTGTCAAACTGCCTTTTCGTTCATAATATGTTGTTTTAATAGAGAAATAATGCCATGATCCAGCCTCTTTCAAGTATAATGCTGTTACATATTAACTGGCAGCACCCAACCCAAAGGAAGTTGAACTCATGGCACCGGTTCATTATGATTTATTTTGGCAAGACTATTGCGAACTGGATCGACTCCGAGGCATCTTCACCCAGATTGACCTCACTGAGATGAGCCGCGAAATTCGTCGTCACCGCAATGGCAAAGGAAGACAGGACTGGCCGATTGAGGCGATGCTGCAAGCGGTATTGACCATGATCGTGCTGCAGCACCGAAGCGTCGCTTTATTTCGCCATGAACTGATGCGCAATCCCACTTTGATGATCGCTCTGGGCTTTGAGCTCAAGGCGCCCCCAACGGCGAGCGCAAGCCTTCGGCTCGCTACCTGGTGCCATCCGATGGTGCCTTTAGTCGCTTTAAGCAAACGCTCATCTCAGAACATCGCCATTGAACTCAAAAGTCATTTCGTTATAATGAAAATTCTGCACGGTGTTAACCGTACGTGTTTCATTGGCAAACAAATTAGAGGCGTAAAAAATGAGAATTCGAACACTTATCGCCATCGTTTTGGCGATTGCACTATCCAGTCCAGCTTTGGCGGATAAACTTGACGATGTAATCGACGCGGGCTTGCTGCGTTGTGGCGTTGTCCTCGATTTCCCACCTATCGGCTACCGGGACGAAAACAACGATCCGGCCGGTTTTGACGTTGAATACTGTAAAGATCTCGCAACTGCACTTGAAGTCGATTTTGAAATTCTGCCGCTGACTTGGGCCGAAAGGCTGCCGGTCATCGTGACGAATAGGGCGGATGTCGTGTTCGGCGGAACTTCAGATACGCTGTCACGCGCGAAAACCGTCGGATTCACCATTCCGTATGCAATTTATTATGCACAGGCGGTAGTCGGCGAAAACAGCGGAGTAGTGACCTTTGACGACCTGAAAGGCGCGCGTGTGGCAGCTGCAGTCGGCACCGTACCAGAACAAGAATTTCTGAAATACGCGGAAAAATGGGGTACCGAAGATCTCTATCAAGGCTATCAGTCCGAAAACGAAGTGTTTCTTGCTGTTGCACAGGGTAAGGCCGATGTCGGCATTACCACAAACACAGCCGTAAAGCCCGTAGCAGACCAGTATGACACGATCATCGCAGGGCCAAGAATGCCTTGGACGACAGATTACACTTCGGTAGTCGGTCCTCGAAAAGACGTTACCTGGTTGAATTATCTGAATCTGTTCGTTACCCATCAGGTTCGGTCCGGCCGCTATCAGGAATTGTGGGGACAATTTGTGGGTGGCGCAGCTCCCGAACTCCGTATTCCAGGCGTTATGTACTAGTTTAAAATTCAGAATCCAAATGGTTTTCTCCAGCGCCTGAAAGCGCTGGAGAATCCTAAGCGCATACCACCGCCGCATGGATTACAACTTTCACTGGCGGCCTGTATTCCGTAACCTGCCTGATCTACTGCAAGCCGGTTTGGTCACGCTGGAAGTAGCTGTTCTATCGATGCTTTTCGGCGTGCTGATCGGCATCGTCTTTGCCATCATTCGCATTAAAGTAAAGGGGCCGTTGCGCTGGTTCGTGGTTTCTTGGATTGAGCTTGCGCGAAATACGCCGGCACTGCTTCAACTCTTCTTTTTCGGATTTGGCCTGGGCGCATTCGGATTACATCTATCCCCATTTTGGATTGTGCTGTTCGGACTGACGTTCAACAATACCGGTTATCTGGCGGAAAATTTCCGCGGTGGTTTTCAAGCAATTCCTGAAACACAAATTCGTGCTTCTCGTAGTCTTGGTTTATCAGCGGCGCAGACCTACATTCGAATTGTCATTCCACAGGTTTTGCGCACCGTTTATTATCCGATGACCAATCAGATGGTCTGGGCAGTACTGATGTCTTCGCTAGGAATGTTGGTCGGATTTAGGGAATTGTCCGGTGAAACACAGTTTTTCGCTTCGCGTACGTTCCGTATCTTTGAGTATTTCACAGTAACCGCAGTCATTTATTACGTAATCGTCAAAATTATTCTCGGCAGTTCCCGCGTTCTTGCCATGCGGTTGTTCAGGTACTGAATGGAGTCCGGTATGGAACCAACCGCCATATATTTTACCGGCTTTAAGCTTCAGGATCTTTGGTTCATGTCCGAGGCAGCAGTGAGAACGCTGGTGATTTCCGGCATTTCGATATCACTCGGAACGCTGCTCGGTTTGGTATTCGGCTGGATGCTGCATGAAGGTCGCCTCATCAGTAGTGTAACGTTGGCACCTTTTCTGGATGCTTTTCGGTCCGTGCCGCTAATAATTCAGCTTGTGCTATTCTACAATTTTGCTCCCATTATTGGGCTTTCGCTCGATCCATTTTCGTGTGGAACGGTCATTTTGACAGTTTACACTGCGGCGCTTGTCGCCAACGTAGCGCGAAGCGGCATTGATGCGGTTGGAATGCCGATTCGTCGGGCAGCTAGAAGTCTAGGCATGAATTATTGGCAAGATACATTTTATGTGGTGGCTCCAATCGGCGTCCGTGCGGTATTTCCGGCTTGGGTCGGCGTCGCGCTTGGAGTGATGAAAGACAGCGCCTTAGTCTCAGTTCTCGGTTATGTAGAATTGCTCAAAGCTTCACAAATTCTGATTACGCGAACACAGGAACCTTTCCTGATACTCGCCATTGCCGGTGCATTTTATTTCGCATTGTCTTTCCCGATTGCGCGATTCGCGGACCGGCTGGAAAAAAGGTGGGCTGAATGATTGAAATTCGTGGCGTTCATAAGAATTTCGGGCAAATCCATGTGCTGAAAGGCATCGAACTGGATGTTCAAATCGGCGAGGTACTCAGCATTATTGGCGCTTCCGGTTCTGGTAAATCTACTCTGCTTTATTGCATCAATGGTTTGGAGGGCATCGACAAAGGGCGGATAACTGTCGATGGGGAGGATGTACATGCCAAGGGTACAGACATTAACCATCTCCGACAGAAACTAGGAATGGTATTTCAGCAATGGAATAGTTTTCCGCATCTTACCGCGCTTGAAAACGTTGCACTCGCACCGCGCATCGTACGAAAGTTGTCGCGTACAGCCGCTCGACAATTGGCGTCCATGCAGCTGGAACACGTAGGTTTGGGAGACAAGTTCAACAGTTATCCCAGCGCGCTATCTGGCGGCCAGCAACAGCGTCTTGCCATTGCGCGAGCGTTGGCAATGGAACCAAGATATATGCTGTTTGATGAAGCGACATCAGCACTTGATCCCGAACTTGTCGGAGAAGTGCTGGACACGATGCGTCTTCTTGCGGAAGAAGGCATGACGATGATCTGCGTCACCCATGAAATGGGGTTTGCGCGTGATGTTTCGGACCGTGTCGGCTACGTTCATGACGGCGTCATGGAGGAAATCGGCTCGCCGGAACAGATATTCAATCGTCCGCTTTCTGAAAAAACGCACCGATTTCTCGCTAAGGTGCGATAAAATTATTTTGAATTTCAGTCGACAGTAAAACCGATAATACAGTGCAATGTCGTGAGATCGTGGTTGTCGCAGGTCTTCCGCCAAAACATCCCGAAGCGCGCATGGGCTTTATCATCATGGAGCCGGAGGATACTCCGCCGATGTCGGGCTCTAATTCAATCTGCGTTTCTACGGTTTTGCTCGAAAGCGGCATTGTGCCAATGCAGGAACCGGTCACCGAAATGGCGCTGGAAGCTCTCGGCGGACTCGTCGGGGTTCGTGCCGATTGTCGCGACGGCACAGTTGAACGCATAACGGTTAGAAATCTGCCTTCGTTCGTCAGTCGGATGGGTGCTGTGATTGAAGTTCTCGATGTTGGCTCGATGAATGTGGATACTGCCTATGGCGTCGACGACCGCGGCGATCAACGCCAGTTAGCCACAGACCATGCGTTCGCTGGTGATACCGCTCGACCTGAAACCGGCCCCGCAGACGCAAATTCCCCCGCGCGTTCCGAATCAGCGCTGAAATGACTGGCTGCGCTCTTAAATCCGATCACCCTGACAGGGTTCACACCAATTTTTGACGGATCTTAACTCCAAAATCTGTTCCAAAGGGAAGCTCTCATTGCCGGGCTCGAATCAGTCAAAAGAGTAAAATCACTTTGAAGGAACAGGATTTAAACTCTGGCCCCATTAGCGTCGCTATACTTTTCCAAATTCTCCCGCAATTCTGAACTCTTCGGCAGATTTGCTGCGACGTGTTCCTTCCGTGTATGCGGGGACGCAGTCCGCTGGAGGCTATAATGACTATAAATTCAAATCCAGTTCAATATTCGGCAAAAAATGCAATGGCTTCGAAAGTTTCAAAGGCTAGTCAATTTTCATGACTGAGCAAAGCGTCGTACAAGTTGGAGTCAAGCTTCGAGGCTCGGACAAAATGGCTCGCATCCCTGTGCGCATTCAGCCGCAAGAACGTAGTGAACGACTGAGAAAACCTCCTTGGATTCGTGCCAAATTCCCCGGTACCCCAGAAGTCATTCGCCTTAAAAAAATTCTGCGGGAAAATAGCCTGAACACAGTATGTGAGGAAGCATCCTGCCCCAACATCGGCGAGTGTTTCAGCCACGGTACAGCAACATTTATGATTCTTGGGGACATCTGCACGCGAAGATGCCCGTTCTGCGACGTCGCTCATGGGCGTCCCAATCCTCCTGATGTCAACGAACCCGCAAATCTGGCCAAGACTGTCAAACTCATGAAGCTTCGCTATGTTGTAGTTACGTCAGTCAATCGAGACGATTTACGCGACGGAGGCGCAGAGCATTTTGCAAACTGCATCAATGAAATGCGTAAAGTCTGCCCTAACACCGCGGTGGAAATTCTGACACCCGATTTTCGCACCCGAATGGACAAGGCACTTGAGCACATCGCCACCTCACCCCCGGATGTATTCAGTCACAATCTTGAGACCGTACCCCGGCTGTACAAAGCGGTTCGACCCGGCGCAGACTACAAAATTTCACTGATGCTTCTGAAGAGACTAGGGCAGCAGCATCCTAGTGTAGAAACCAAATCAGGAATCATGGTTGGAGTGGGAGAAACGAGGGCTGAAGTCATCCAAGTTTTGCAGGACCTACGAGATCATTCAGTCAACATTGTGACGATTGGCCAGTATCTGCAA
This sequence comes from Arenicellales bacterium, assembly GCA_965219265.1. Taxonomy (GTDB): domain Bacteria; phylum Pseudomonadota; class Gammaproteobacteria; order Arenicellales; family JAJDZL01; genus JAJDZL01. The sequence goes on along the minus strand of OZ244730.1, from coordinate 262,956 downwards.
CCCAGTCGATTTCATTTGCCGGTAGTGCGATATGTTCCGCTCGAAGAATTCGAGGAGTACAAGGATATTGGAAAGGAACTTGGATTTTCCCATGTCGCTTCAGGTCCTTTGGTGCGTTCTTCCTATCGCGCCGACCAGCATGCACCAGGTGCAATCGCAAAACGTAGCGCACCGTAAGAGTGTTTTTACTTCGAATCGGAAACCAATCGTACCGCGTTCGACATACCTACGGGGGGAAGGGCCCATAAGCATTAGCCCGACGATAAGCACTAAAGCAAGCTCATATAGGAGTTCATACTCGTTTATGCCGCTGAAGATTTGAAATTAACGACATTGAATAACCGCGGTTGCGTTGACACCTTTTCAGCGGATTGCATATAAGATGCCGCCCGAGGCACCGTTATGCATTCAGAAATCCATCCAGTACGTTCACTGTGTTCAGCCCTATTTCGGATACAGCATACCCGCCTTCCATGACGAATAGTGTCGGCAAACCGAGCTTTCCAATATGTTCGCCATACTGCGTGAAATCATCGCTTTCAAGTTTGAAAAAGCTGATCGGATCATCTTTGTATGTATCGACACCAAGCGACACCACCAGCGCATCCGGAGAGAATTCACTGATGTGGCGGCAGGCAATCTGAAGCGCATTGAACCACTCAGAGAACTGCGTGTTCGGAGGGAGCGGATAATTTCTATTGAAACTCTCGCCCGATCCAGTGCCGCATTCATCTGCGTATCCGAGAAAGTGCGGGAACGCATCTTCTGGTTGGCCATGCAGCGAGCAGAACAGCACGTCGTTCCGGTCATAGAAGATATCCTGACTGCCATTGCCATGATGAAAATCTACATCCAGCAACGCAACCCGCTTTGCCCCATCCCGAATGAAGCCCTCCACTGCGATCGCCGCATTATTCAGAAAACAATAGCCACCAAACAGGTCTCTTGCGGCATGATGTCCCGGCGGGCGGCACAGTGCGAATGCTGAATTTTCAGTTGACACCATCCGTTGAGCGGCCATTGAGCAGGCTGCTGCGGACTTTACAGCCTCCCAGGTTCCAGAAGTGATTGCGGTTTCGATCGACATACAGAAGTAACCGAGCTTGCCATCAATGTGATTCGGCCTGCGATTGCTGTGCATGCGCCTAGCCGGAATCACTGCCGGTATCGCTTCGCCGTTCATGCCCTCGGCCTGCCACTCGCTCCAAGCAGTTTCCAAAAACTCCAGAAACTCCGGAGCATGAACTCTCTGCGTTAGCTCAACATCGAATTCGCCTGGTTCGGACAGATCGCCATAGCCTCGTTCCGCAAGTCGTTCGATGATATAGTCCCAGCGCTCGGGACACTCGAACGGCCGCACCAGTTCACCACCGTATAGTTCTCCTTTCGGAAAATGCAGACGATGTTTTTCACTCCGTACGATTTTCATTTTTGTTCCCCGCTGTCAGTCATCTCAGTGCGTTTCTTTGACTTTCCGGTACAAATATACGATGCGGCAGCTGCGCCGAAACAGCTGCCGCTTAAAATTTGCTTTGTAGGCTACTTCTGCAGTTCGGTCCAAATCGCCGTATACATCGATTGAACCTCAGGAGGACAGGCCGGTGCGAAGACACCTGAGGCAGCATACGGCTCTGGAATCACAATTTCCGGTGCCGTACGAAGCTCTTCAGACATGAACTCGACTGAACCATCGATTCCGTTTGCATACTTCGCAAATGCAGAAATCATGGCGGCATTTTCAGGCGCCATCAGAAAATTCTGAAACAGTTTTGCATTCTCGACGTTTTTAGCGTCAGCCAGCACTGCTACGTTGTCCATCCACAAAGGAAATCCATGCACCGGGTATCCATACTGAATTGAAGGATTCTCATTTCGTGCTCTCAGGCTGTATCCATTCCAGTTCATTGTTACAGCTACGTCGCCGCTGACAATTTTTTCTTTAGTGCCGTAGTCGATGGATTTCCACTTGGGTTTGGCCGAAACCAGAAGATCTCTAACTTCTTTCAGTACGCCTTTATCGCCTGTGCATAGGTCTCCGCCCACATATAGAATCGCCATACTGAGAACATCGTTCATTTCCGGAACAACGTTGATTTTTCCAACCAGCTCTTCGGGAGGATCCAGAAACAGCTCGGCCGTGTTGATGTCACCGCTATACATGGCAGTGTTTACCGAAATTCCGGTACTTCCCCAAGTCCAAGGCACAGAGTATTTACGGCCTGGCTCCCATACCGGATCGCGCCACATTTTCGACACATTATGGAAATTCTCCATCTGATAGGGACGGGTTTCCAACAGCAAGTCTTCGCTGATCCATATCGGCATATGACTTGATGTTGGAACAACAATATCGAAACCGTGCCCACCCGGTCTGATTTTTGACAGTGCAGTTTCGTTCGAATCGTAATCGGTGAGCGTGACTTCAACATCATATTTCTTGGAAAACTTCTCAATCAATTCCGGATTGGTGTAGTCTCCCCAGTTGAATATGTGAAGTTCACCCGCAGCATGAGCTGCAGTCGCCACAGCAAACGCAATTGCTGCTATAACATATAAAAATTCTTTCCTCTTCATTGCATCTACCTCAATGTAGTAACCAGTTATGTCAACAGATTTTATATCTCTCTCTTGCTGAGAGCAACAGAAATTCAGTTCTCACCGATATTAACTTCCATTTCATCAACCTGCACATCTCTATCTGAAAATGCTATCGATTGAGCTGAGCTTTCAGCAGTGGCGCAAATACTTCTAGCGATTGCGCAGCACATAGAACAGAGACACCAAGAGTACCGATATTGCGAGCAGAGCGCTCGAAATTGCGTTGATCTCTGGAGTCACTCCACGGCGTAGCTGACCAAGCATATAGGTTGGCAGAGTATCCTGTCCGGCAGATTTCACGAGTTCCGTGATCACAACGTCATCCAGCGAAATTACAAATGAAAGCATGCCTCCGGCGAGAATGCCTGGCCACATCAGCGGAAGCGTGATACGCCTGAACGCATGCCACCGTGTTGCATAGAGGTCCTGAGCAGCAGTCTCCAGCGATGTGTCCATACCTTCCAGACGTGCACGGATCGGTAGGTAAGCGAATGGAATACAGAACGCGGTGTGCGCTGCGATCAGATACAGCAAGCCGTAAAAGCCAGTTGCAGTTTTGATGATGGCAAAAAATATCAGCAGTGCGACACCGGTCACAATTTCCGGCACCATCAGCGGCTGATTGATGACTGCGTATATTGCAGTGCGTCCTCTATAGGATGCGGTACGAGTGGTTCCGAGCGCAGCCATGGTCGCCAGGAATGTTGACGAAAATGATGCAATCGCAGCAACGATCAGGGAACGGATCGTGACTTCTTGAACCTGCTCATTGTCCCAGGCAACGTAATACCAGTTGAGCGTGAATCCTTCCCACAGCGCAATGTTGGTTCCCGCATTGAATGAGTATACGACCAGGACGCCGATTGGTGCATATAGCAGTATGAAACACAGCACTGCGGTTGTCGAGAAACCCGGCAGACGACGGGTTGAAAATGGCTTCATCCGTTTCGCAGATTCAAGCATGGCTGGTGTTCCCGCGTTGTGCGGTTCGTACATAGATCAGCAACGCTCCCATTACGATCACGAGCAATGCGATTGATAGAGCTGCTCCAAGCGGCCAGTTCCTTCCCTGCTGAAACTGGAGTTCAATGAGGTTTCCCAACATCAGATTACGGCCGCCGCCTAGCACTCGTGGCGTGACGTAGGCGCCTAGTGACGGAATGAATACCAGAATGCATCCCGCTACGATTCCGGGCTTTACCAGCGGTATGATGACTCGCCAAAGCACTCGAAGACGCGTTGCATACAGATCGTAAGCGGCTTCCACCAGTCTGAAGTCGAGTTTTTCGATGCTCGCATAAAGCGGGAGCACCATTAGCGGCAGATACACATAAGTCATGCCCAGCATGATGGCGAATTCGGTGTAGAGTATTTCTATGGGCGTTTCAATGATCCCCAGACTGATTAATGCATGATTGATGATCCCTTGATCTCGGATCATCTGCATTATCGCGAAGGTTCGAATCAAGAGATTGGTCCAAAAAGGTATCGTAATCAGAAATAGCCACAAATTTCGGGTTTGCGGTGAGCGGGTGGCAATGAAATATGCAGTGGGGAATCCGAGAGTAAGCGCCAGCAGCGTTGACTGTGTCGAAAGACTGACGGAACGCCAAAGTATCGACAGGTGGGCGTCCGCAATCGAAACCGTACCATCAAAAATGTCACGGTTGAAGAATAAGTCAAACCATCCGTCCAACGACGGTCTCCAGATGACGCCTCCGTACGCACCGGCTTCGAGGAATGAATAGACAAGCATGATCAGCAACGGACCGGTAGCGGCAACCGCCAGCACAATCAATGACGGTGTGCACAGCAGATAGTTTCGACGCACTTCTTGGTGGTGAGAGTCGCGCGCCGCTTCTGCATGCTCCCGTTTTTCGGCGTCAGCGGCTGTGTGTTCAGAACGATTCATTCAATCCTTCAGAACCTGCATGGTGGATGCGTCCACTGAAATGCCTACGGAATCACCAATTTCGAAGCGTGATTCATGGCCTCGAAGATTCTGAACGTGTGCAGTGAATTCCGGACCTTCTGGCAACTCGACAATGTAATGCGTGTGCGTTCCCAAATACACCATGTTTCGAATGGTTCCAAACAACAGACCATCTAATCCAGAATCGATCAAAGTCGCCTGTTCCGGCCGAACCGCGATTGTAACCGACCGACCTGCCACGGTAGTTGAACGCGCTGGAATATCCATTTCACTTCCAGACGTAAAGCGCAGCCGCGCTTTCGAGTCATTTACTGAAAGAACTTCTGCTTCCAGAAAATTTGAATCACCGATAAACTCCGCGACGAATCTCTCTCTTGGGAAATTGTAGATTTCACTCGGCACGCCAACCTGCAACACCTTTCCCTCATTCATCACCGCCAGTCGGTCCGACATCGTCAATGCCTCTTCCTGATCGTGCGTGACAAAGATGAAAGTGATTCCGGTTTCGTGCTGAAGACGTTTGAGCTCAAGCTGCATGTCCTGACGAAGTTTGTAGTCCAAAGCGGAAAGCGATTCATCCAGCAACAGGACTTTTGGTCGAGGCGCCAGCGCCCGTGCAAGTGCGACGCGTTGCTGTTGTCCACCTGAAATCTCACTGGTTCGCCGATCAGCGAGTTCATCCATTCTGACGAGCCGTAATATGGAATCAACGGTGTCTTTGATCTGTGCTTTGGGTTTACGAAGCATTTCAAGTCCGAAACTGACATTCTGCGCCACTGTCATGTGCGGAAACAGCGCATAGCTCTGAAAAACCGTATTGACCGGGCGCTCGTACGGGGGCAGGAAGGTAATGTCTTTTTCATACAACTGGATGTGCCCCGAGTCAGGATGCTCGAATCCAGCAATCAATCTCAGAAGTGTCGTTTTGCCGCAGCCCGACGGGCCCAGCAAAGTAAAAAACTCGTTCTCTCGAATTTCTAGAGAAACGTCATCCAAAGCGGTGACTAAATCGCTGCCGCTATCGAATATCTTGGTAACAGACTGAACCGAAACCGCAGTGCGGCTGCCCGATTGCGCATTTGACGATGTGTTCAACTTTTTGCAGTTGCTGTCAATTTACCGGATTGTGAGAAACAAATGCCAAGTTTACACAAGTGGCAGTCTCACCAAATATGCCAAGAATCGAATTTCGAACTCCCTGACAGAATTTACGATTATATGAGGATTGATGCGGATTGAAATGTAATTCAGAGCACTCTACGAGTGAAATTAGATGATACACTATCATCCAGACCTGATTTTCTGTGAGACCCGAAAACAATCGGTTGCGATGATCTCAGATTTGCCAGTAAAGGGATTGATCGCGGCATTCTGATCTTCGGCTTGCCTGTGGTGAATCCCCATCATAGCGTCACGCTGGAATGTCCCATCCAACTTTCGATAGGTCGAGACAATACGTCATACGCATGGGTGATTCACGAAGAACCGTTACCGCGCAGCGGCCGCTTGATTTCGCGTTTGAAGATGTGTTCAACTTCTTGCAGTTGCCGTCAATTTCCCAGGTTATACGATACAAATGCCAAGTTTACACAAGTGGCAATCGCATCAAATATGCCAAGAATCGAACTCCTGACATAAATTACATATATGGTCTCCTATACCATTTATAGGAGAATATTTGAAAGTCTTCGCTTTGACCCAGCAACAAGACCCCGGGCGAGTGATTTCCATGCATGTATCTCAAGTTCTCAAGTTTTGCTGACAGCAGTTCTTTGAAGCGGGAGTGGAACCCTCAAAATAAATCCTTCCAGTTCAATTGTGGATTATCGCTTGACAATTCTTTGAATTTCATATCTATTTTGTGGCTGTGCGACCGGCAAACCGCTGAATCCACACGATCAGGTTCAACCCCCATCCATTCAGGAGGATGCAAGATGGAAGAGATGTATGCCCCCAACGATGAATCACTGCATCAATCGCACGATGCGTTCTTTTGCGAGTGGTTCAGCAAAGATAAATACGCCATCGAACTGGCTCAGCTTGCGCTTGGAGAAAACGCGAACGTGTTGTTGGACTGGTCAAGTTTTCATCTGGAATCCACCGCTCTGACCGAAGCGCAGGGGCGAAAGAGACAGGCGGACCTGTTGTGTTCCGTGACCTTGAACAAGCATCAGTCGCCGGGGCGCGTGTATCTGTTGTTGGAACATAAAAGTCATCAGGACAAAGCAACCCTGTCGCAGTTGTTTGAATACCAGCTGCTGGCTCGTCGTTCGCATCGTGGTGCGGTGATTTCTTCGATTGTCTATCACGGTCGCGAACGCGAGTGGAACGGGGGGTCAGGATTTCAGGATGTGTTTTTGAAACTGCATCCGGAATCCATCTCGCTGCTCAATCATCTGTTTGCCGTCAGTGCCGATTGTCTGGTGTTGAACCTGCGTGATGATGCGGTTCTTGAACGAACGGGTGGTTTGAGTTGCCGAGTGATCTTATTTATACTGAGCAAGATATGGCGACTGGATGATGAACGGGTGGCAGAGGCATTTCGGATTGGTCTGATGATTGAATCCGATGAGGAACGCACTGAAATGATCAGATCTGTGACGCGGTATATTCGACGGAAATACCCAAGTTACGACTGGCAGAGACTGGAACAGATTGAACGAGAAACGATAGTGGAGGAAAAGAGAATCATGGCACAAGTTATGACGCTTGCGGAATTGGAAAAACAGGAATACATGAAACAGGGAATTGAGCAAGGCTACAGTGATGCGACACGAAATATTGCTTTGAATTTGATTCGTGAAGGTCTTGGCGCCGAAACGATCTGCAAATTTACCGGATTGTCTTTGGATGAAGTGAACAAACTGCAAAACGATGTTCATTGATGCCGAAGTGGCATCTCATGCACTCGCTGCAACAGTCTTCTTTGTGCTTTGGCAGCGTCTTTGTATTTTCATTGATCATGTTTCCAAAGCCTGATTTCAGTTGGAATTGATCACCCTCCAAAACATGAATGCAACATACAGTTCATTACGTTCAGTATGGAACATCATGGCTTGAGTGAACGCTTACTGACAGCTTTGTTAATCAGTCCTGTATATAAAACCCCGAAACATTGTTACCCAGTGGCGAAAATGCCAGCGGACAATACATCAGGTTCGCAATCACCTGCCAATCCAGACCAATTCCAACCTGTCGTACCGGTCTTCAATAATCGGAGCAACAAAATCCAGTTAAATCGCTAAATTCTCGCTGCTGGTCACCGAATCAAATTTCATAATTGCGGCTTTGGGCTACTTGAGAATGATCAAAGTGTGGCTCAGTTCACAAGTATCGGCTGCTGACCTGTGCAACAAGCCACAACATCCCGGGCGAGTGCTTTCCATGCATGTATCTCAAGTTCTCAAGTTTTGCTGACAGCAGTTCTTTGAAGCGGGAGTGGAACCCTCAAAATAAATCCTTCCAGTTCAATTGTGGATTATCGCTTGACAATTCTTTGAATTTCATATCTATTTTGTGGCTGTGCGACCGGCAAACCGCTGAATCCACACGATCAGGTTCAACCCCCATCCATTCAGGAGGATGCAAGATGGAAGAGATGTATGCCCCCAACGATGAATCACTGCATCAATCGCACGATGCGTTCTTTTGCGAGTGGTTCAGCAAAGATAAATACGCCATCGAACTGGCTCAGCTTGCGCTTGGAGAAAACGCGAACGTGTTGTTGGACTGGTCAAGTTTTCATCTGGAATCCACCGCTCTGACCGAAGCGCAGGGGCGAAAGAGACAGGCGGACCTGTTGTGTTCCGTGACCTTGAACAAGCATCAGTCGCCGGGGCGCGTGTATCTGTTGTTGGAACATAAAAGTCATCAGGACAAAGCAACCCTGTCGCAGTTGTTTGAATACCAGCTGCTGGCTCGTCGTTCGCATCGTGGTGCGGTGATTTCTTCGATTGTCTATCACGGTCGCGAACGCGAGTGGAACGGGGGGTCAGGATTTCAGGATGTGTTTTTGAAACTGCATCCGGAATCCATCTCGCTGCTCAATCATCTGTTTGCCGTCAGTGCCGATTGTCTGGTGTTGAACCTGCGTGATGATGCGGTTCTTGAACGAACGGGTGGTTTGAGTTGCCGAGTGATCTTATATATACTGAGCAAGATATGGCGACTGGATGATGAACGGGTGGCAGAGGCGTTTCGAATTGGTCTGACGATTGAATCGGATGAGGAACGCACTGAAATGATCAGATCTGTGACGCGGTATATTCGACGGAAATACCCAAGTTACGACTGGCAGAGACTGGAACAGATTGAACGAGAAACGATAGTGGAGGAAAAGAGAATCATGGCACAGGTGATGACGCTTGCGGAATTGGAACAGCAGGAATACATGAAGCAGGGAATAGAACAGGGAATTGAGCAGGGAATTGAGCAGGGAATTGAGCAGGGAATTGAGCAGGGAATTGAGCGGGGAATTGAGCGGGGAATTGAGCAAGGCTACAGTGATGCGACACGAAATATTGCTTTGAATTTGATTCGTGAAGGTCTTGGCGCCGAAACGATCTGCAAATTTACCGGATTGTCTTTAGATGATGTAAAAAAACTGCAAAACGATGTTCATTGATGCCAAAGTGGCATCTGATGTACTCGCTGCAACAGTTTTCTTTGTGCTTTGGCAGCGTCTTTGAAATTTCATTGATCATGTTCCTGTATATAAAACCCCGAAATATTGTTACCCAGTGGCGAAAATGCCAGCGGACAATACATCAGGTTCGCAATCACCTGCCAATCCAGACCAATTCCAACCTGTTGTACCTGTGTTCGATAATCGGAGCAACAAAATCCAGTTGAATCGCTAAAATCTCGCTGCTGGTCACTGAATTAAATTTCATAATTGCGGCTTTGGTCTACTTGAGAATGATCAAAGTGTGGCTCAGTTCACAAGTATCGGCTGCTGACCTGTGCAACAAGCCACAACATCCCGGGCGAATGCTTTCCATGCATGTATCTGAAGTTCTCAAGGTTTGCTGACAGCAGTTGTTCGAATACCAGTTGCTAGCTCGTCGTGCGCATCGTGGTGCGGTGATTTCTTCGATTGTCTATCACGGTCGCGAACACGAGTGGAACGGGGGGTCAGGATTTCAGGATGTGTTTTTGAAACTGCATCCGGAATCCATCTCGCTGCTCAATCATCTGTTTGCCGTCAGTGCCGATTGTCTGGTGTTGAATCTGCGTGATGATGCGGTTCTTGAACGAACGGGTGGTTTGAGTTGCCGAGTGATCTTATTTATACTGAGCAAGATATGGCGACTGGATGATGAACGGGTGGCAGAGGCGTTTCGAATTGGTCTGACGATTGAATCGGATGAGGAACGCACTGGAATGATCAGATCTGTGACGCGGTATATTCGACGGAAATACCCAAGTTACGACTGGCAGAGACTGGAACAGATTGAACGAGAAACGATAGTGGAGGAAAAGAGAATCATGGCACAGGTGATGACGCTTGCGGAATTGGAACAGCAGGAATACATGAAGCAGGGAATTGAGCAGGGAATTGAGCAGGGAATTGAGCAGGGAATAGAACAGGGAATTGAGCGGGGAATTGAGCAAGGCTACAGTGATGCGACACGAAATATTGCTTTGAATTTGATTCGTGAAGGCCTTGGCGCCGAAACGATCTGCAAATTTACCGGATTGTCTTTGGATGAAGTGAACAAACTGCAAAACGATGTTCATTGATGCCAAAGTGGCATCTGATGCACTCGCTGCAACAGTTTTCTTTGTGCTTTGGCAGCGTCTTTGAAATTTCATTGATCATGTTCCTGTATATAAAACCCCGAAATATTGTTACCCAGTGGCGAAAATGCCAGCGGACAATACATCAGGTTCGCAATCACCTGCCAATCCAGACCAATTCCAACCTGTCGTACCGGTCTTCAATAATCGGAGCAACAAAATCCAGTTAAATCGCTAAAATCTCGTTGCTGGTCACTGAATCAAATTTCATAATTGCGGCTTTGGTCTACTTGAGAATGATCAAAGTGTGGCTCAGTTCACAAGTATCGGCTGCTGACCTGTGCAACAAGCCACAACATCCCGGGCGAGTGCTTTCCATGCATGTATCTGAAGTTCTCAAGGTTTGCTGACAGCAGTTCTTTGAAGCGGGAGTGGAACCCTCAAAACAAATCCTTTCGGTTCAATTCTGGATTATCGCTTGACAATTCTTTCAATTTCATATCTATTTTGTGGCTGTGCGACCGGCAAACCGCTGAATCCACACGATCAGGTTCAACCCCCATCCATTCAGGAGGATGCAAGATGGAAGAGATGTATGCCCCCAACGATGAATCCCTGCATCAATCGCACGATGCGTTCTTTTGCGAGTGGTTCAGCAAAGATAAATACGCCATCGAACTGGCTCAGCTTGCGCTTGGAGAAAACGCGAATGTGTTGTTGGACTGGTCAAGTTTTCATCTGGAATCCACCGCTCTGACTGAAGCGCAGGGGCGAAAGAGACAGGCGGACCTGTTGTGTTCCGTGACCTTGAACAAGCATCAGTCGCCGGGGCGCGTGTATCTGTTGTTGGAACATAAAAGTCATCAGGACAAAGCAACCCTGTCGCAGTTGTTTGAATACCAGTTGCTGGCTCGTCGTTCGCATCGTGGTGCGGTGATTTCTTCGATTGTCTATCACGGTCGCGAACGCGAGTGGAACGGAGGGTCAGGATTTCAGGATGTGTTTTTGAAACTGCATCCGGAATCCATCTCGCTGCTCAATCATCTGTTTGCCGTCAGTGCCGATTGTCTGGTGTTGAACCTGCGTGATGATGCGGTTCTTGAACGAACGGGTGGTTTGAGTTGCCGAGTGATCTTATTTATACTGAGCAAGATATGGCGACTGGATGATGAACGGGTGGCAGAGGCGTTTCGGATTAGTCTGACGATTGAATCGGATGAGGAACGCACTGGAATGATCAGATCTGTGACGCGGTATATTCGACGGAAATACCCAAGTTACGACTGGCAGAGACTGGAACAGATTGAACGAGAAACGATAGTGGAGGAAAAGAGAATCATGGCACAGGTGATGACGCTTGCGGAATTGGAAAAGCAGGAATACATGAAGCAGGGAATTGAGCAGGGAATTGAGCAAGGCTACAGTGATGCGACACGAAATATTGCTTTGAATTTGATTCGTGAAGGCCTTGGCGCCGAAACGATCTGCAAATTTACCGGATTGTCTTTGGATGAAGTGAACAAACTGCAAAACGATGTTCATTGATGCCGAAGTGGCATCTGATGCACTCGCTGCAACAGTCTTCTTTGTGCTTTGGCAGCGTCTTTGTATTTTCATTGATCATGTTTCCAAAGCCTGATTTCAGTTGGAATTGATCACCCTCCAAAACATGAATGCAAAATACAGTTCATTAGATCGAATACGTTTAGTGTGGAACATCACGGCTTGAGTGAACGCTTACTGACAGCTTTGTTAATCAATCCTGTATATAAAACCCCGAAACATTGTAGAAAAACTTACTCAAATTGAATGCCATTGCAATCGGCCCTGGTTCGAGATTCCCACCTGTCAGAGCACCGAACATCCGGACATACGTCATACAGGTGGCACGACTCGCGAGGTTCATTCCGTCAAGACGTCAGCTACTTCCAGGATTCAAAAAACTCTGGGATGGATATGTTATTCTGCAACACTTTCAGCTTTCCTGACCTCGACCAATTAAATATGTCTCATTCTAACGGTTTGCCGGGCGGTTTTCGTTGAAAAGTGCGAGGTAGGTACTGGGAAAATCTCTTTAATTGAACTGACTGCTCGCTCAGCGGAAATTCCGTAGCGAAATTCTGCTATCTCCATCAAATATCAGGTTGACCACCGTCCGACGTATTGCCAAGTAAACTGGATTCGTGGTCGGCAATTACCTTGATGAAAGCATCGGCATAAAGCGAGATTTTTCTCTCCCCCATTCCATGCAGATTTCGCATTTGACTGTGCGTTCGAGGGCGAAACTGCATCACTTCCTTCAAAGTCCGGTCATGACAAATGACATAGGCTGGTACGCCGGCATCTTGAGCAAGACTCAGCCGACAATTCCGCAAAGCTTCCCACAATAGTGCATGCCCTGGGGTCATCGGCACTTCATCGGCTGAATTCACGGCTGCCCGTTCCCGTTTATGTTTTCGCTTTGAGTCAAATCGAAGTTGCAACGGAACTTCGCCCCGCAACACCGGCCATGCCTCCGGCGTCAATTTGATTACCTGATAATTTTCAAAATCCGTTTTCATAAAACCGCGCACGAGCAATTGTCGTGCAACGGAGCGCCACTCATCAACTTTCAAATCTTCGCCGATGCCAAATGTGCTCAAATCCTGATGACCGTGCTGATTCACCTTGGCTGTTTTATGACCGCGCAGAATGTCAATGATGTGAGTTACACCGAATCGCTCGCCAACCCGGTATACGCAAGACAGCAATTTTCTAGCATCTTCGGTCGCGTTCCTAGTTCGCGGCGGAGCAAGGCAGTTGTCACAGTTTCCGCATCCTGAAGCTGAATTATCGCCAAAGTAATTCAGCAGCCCCTCCCGGCGACAAGTTGCCAGCTCGCACCAGGCAAGCAGAGAATAAATCTTGTCTTTCTGTATTTTTTTGTGAAGCTCGTCGCTATCTGACTGCTCCGCCATGCTGAGTCGAAGATAAATGTCTTGCAATCCATACGTCATGAATGCCTCTGCGGGATCGCCATCCCGTCCTGCTCGGCCAGTTTCCTGATAGTAGCCTTCAATGCTCTGTGGCAAATTAACATGTGCGATAAATCTCACATCCGGCTTATCTATGCCCATGCCAAATGCAATTGTTGCGACCATGACAACGCCATCATCACGCAAAAAGCGCGCTTGATATTCGGCTCGCGTGTTGGAATCCATGCCGGCGTGATACGGCAGAGCATCGTAACCAAGGTCACAGAGAGTTTGCGCCATATCCTCTGCTCCTCTTCTCGACAGACAATAGACGATTCCGCTTTCACCGCGGTGTGCATTCAGGAAGTCTATCAGTTGCGCATTGCCACTTCCCTTTACCTCGACGCTGTAGCGAATGTTCGGCCGATCGAATCCATGAACGAATTTCGCAACATTACGCAATTCAAGTCGATCTATGATTTCATTGCGAGTGCGCTCGGTAGCCGTAGCAGTCAGAGCCATTCGAGGTACATTGGGAAAATACTCTGCTAGAGCTTTGAGTTTGAAATACTCTTTACGAAAGTCATGTCCCCACTGCGATACACAATGCGCCTCGTCGATCGCAAACATACTGATTTCTAGTTTCTGAAATTGCTGAAACGTGGCTGGCTCCATCAATCTCTCCGGTGCGATGTACAGCAGATCAAGCCTTCCGCTGCTTAAATCGTCCAGCACCTCCCTTTGAAAACGAGGCGCAAGCGTCGAGTTCAAGAAAGCCGCTGACACTCCCAATTGTGATAGTGCCGAGACCTGATCCTGCATGAGTGCAATCAACGGCGATACAACAACACAGACTCCCTGTTTAACCAAAGCCGGAATTTGATAGCACAACGATTTACCACTGCCGGTCGGCATGATAACCAGCGAATCCCGGCTCTCAAGAGCTGATATGATGATTTCTTCCTGACCTGGTCGAAATCCGTCAAATCCATAGATTTGTTGTAGCAGCTGCCGGCAATTTTCAATGGAATTCATGGCTTTGTCTATCCTGTATCAACGAGAATTGGGGGACTGCTCTGTAGGTTGATTTACATACTCACCAACATTAGTCTTCAAAATTATTCGAGCGATTCTTTTCAGATATGGCTGCAATTGGGGGATGAGAGATTGCCAAGCCGAATAACTTTAACAAAACTTAATGGATCGCTGAATTCTAGTTCCTGTGTTCTATAATTAAATTATGGCGAGTAGACAAATTACGTGGATTCCTATCAAAATTCAACTGCAAATTTTTTGAAATTCGATTCAATTCATGTAATTTGGCGTTATTGACTTGCTGTTACAAATCAACTTATTTAAATCACAATTTCGTGAGGTAAACTAATGAAAAGTATAAAGTATTTGTCACTTGTGCTGGCAGTACTCGGTCTGTCTTTTACAGGGATTAGTAGTGCAGGTACACTGGATGACGTAAGGGCAAAAGGACATGTCCAGTGTGGTATTAACACCGGCTTGACCGGCTTTGCGTTCACTGACGATCAAGGCAACTGGCAAGGCTTCGACGTTGCACTGTGCCAAGGTGTTGCTGCTGCGGTTTTCGGGGATGCTTCAAATGTGAAGTACACCAATCTAACTGGTAAAACGCGTTTTGAAGCGTTAAAAGCGGGCGAAGTCGACATGCTTTCGCGCAACACGACTTGGACCTACAGTCGAGATGTCGATCTCAAACTTACATTTCTTGGCGTCAACTACTATGACGGACAGGGATTTATTGTTCCGGCATCACTTGGAGTAAACAGTGCTACCGAACTCGAAGGTGCATCGGTTTGTATCCAGACCGGTACTACAACCGAGCTCAATCTTGCGGATTTCTTTCGCGGCAACAATATGAACTATGAGCCCGTTCCAATCGAAACCAACGCTGAAGCAAGGCAGAATTACCTGGCTGGGCGATGCGATGTGTATACGACAGACCGCTCCGGATTGGCTGCCACACGTGCAAGCTTAGATGATCCTGAAAATCATGTTGTGCTTCCAGAAATCATCTCAAAAGAACCTTTGGGACCATTGGTTCGACATGGAGATGACGAGTGGGGTGACGTCGTTCGATGGACCCTGAATGTTTTGATTATTGCTGAAGAAAAAGGCATAACCAAAGAAAACGTTCGTGCAATGGCTGCTGAAACGCAGAAAGATGCGGAACTCAACAGAATGTTCGGTACTGAAGGTGAGTACGGGGCCATGCTGGGTCTAAGTGCTGACTGGGTTGTTAACGTAATCGCTGCAGTAGGCAATTACGGAGAGATATTTGAGCAGTATCTTGGTGTCAATACCGATATCGGACTTGAACGCGGAGTGAACGCGCTTTGGACTGATGGGGGACTAATTTACGCGCCACCATATCGGTAAGTGTTTTTTGAAAACGGCGTGTGCAATACGCACGCGCCGTTTTCTTCTTTATCCGGAAATTCGCAGTGCCGGTATGGCTGAGGGCTACTGCATTGATTGCTAGGATTTGAGTGTGTTTGGCGATCTTTGGACGGAAAAAAAGTCCAGGCAATTAATCATCCAAATTGTCGTCATCATCATTCTTCTTTCTTTAATCGGGTTCTTCGTCCGCAACACTCTCAACAACCTTGAACTGCTGGGCAGGGAAGCCGGTTACAGCTTTCTGTTGACGCCATCAAATTACGATATCAATCAGCACCTGATTGATTACTCTTCGCGAAGTTCCCATCTCAGAGCGACAATCGTCGGTTTAATCAACACTGCGCTGGTTGCATTTATTGGAATCATGCTTGCAACCGTCATCGGATTCGTAGTAGGCGTCGCTCGCTTGTCAACAAATTTTCTGGTCAACCGAATCGCTTACGTATATATTGAATTCACCCGCAATGTGCCGATACTGCTGTGGATTCTTCTGTGGCATGGAATTCTAATTCATAGTCTGCCGCATCCAAGACAGGCGCTATCTTTGGCAGACAAGCTATTCCTAACCAATCGCGGGTTCTATGTACCAAAACCACTGCTGGAACCTGCTTTTTGGTTCGTAATCATTGCACTGACGGTTTCGATAATCGGAGCTGTCATGTTTTCCCGCTTTGCTCGCGCGAAACAGGAACAGACAGGTCAACGCCACCCGGTATACTGGATAAATTCAGCAGTCGTGGTACTGGTTCCGTTCATTGTTTTTTTGATCAGTGGTTCGCCGGCTGAACTGGAATATTCGGTGTTATCTAGATTTAATTTGGAAGGCGGTTTGGTATTAACGCCGGAATTCATCGCATTGACCTTTGCACTGTCGATTTACACAGGCGCATTCATTGCTGAAATTGTGCGGGCGGGAATTCTAGCGGTCAGTCACGGTCAGACCGAAGCAGCATATGCGCTGGGATTGAAACCGAATTGGACTATGCGGCTGATTGTTTTACCGCAGGCGTTGCGGGTGATTGTTCCACCCATGATCAGCCAGTATTTAAATCTGACAAAGAACTCATCGTTGGCAATCGCAATTGGATACCCGGATCTCGTCTCAACTATTGGAGGCATATCCTTGAATCAGACGGGTCGAGCGTTGGAATGCATGTCAATCGTATTGGCAATCTTCCTTTGCATCTCACTATCGATTTCAGCACTTATGAACTGGTACAACAAGAGGATTTCGCTAGTCGAGCGTTAGTCAAATGACACAAGAACAGTACACTCCAGACACTCACGCTGATCTTCCGCCGCCAGTTATGCAAGTCGGTGTTGCCGGTTGGCTGTACAAAAATCTGTTTTCGAGTCTAACAAACGTCATTCTGACGATAGTTTCCATTTACTTGTTGTACAAAATTGTTCCACCCATAGTGAACTGGGTATTCCTTGACGCCGTGTTTACAGATGCACAGCATCGAAACGAATGCAGAGAACTCGGTGATGGGGCTTGCTGGGTTATTGTGAGCGCTCGCTTTGAACAGTTCATGTACGGGTTTTATCCAGAACATCTTCGCTGGCGAGTGAATCTCGCATTCGTGCTGATGTTCGTAGCGCTAGTTCCCGTTCTCTATGATCGGCTTCCGGGGCGAAAATACCTGCTGTGGTTTTCGCTAATTTATCCGATTCTTGCTTTCTTCATGCTTTGGGGTGGACTAGGAATTGAAGATGTCGAATCTGCCAAGTTTGGAGGATTCTTGCTGACTGTCCTGATCGGAGTTACGGGAATTGTAATATCTCTACCGCTAGGAATTGCCCTGTCGTTGGGACGTCATTCGTCAATGCCGATCATCAAGATTCTAAGTGTCTGGTACATTGAGTTTTTCCGCGGAGTGCCGTTAATTACACTGTTGTTCGTGGCGTCGACGTTGCTCAATTTCTTTTTGCCGCCGGGAACGTATTTCGATCTGCTGCTGCGTGTCATCATCATGGTGATACTCTTCGCCGCAGCGTATATTGCCGAAGTTATTCGCGGTGGTTTGGCAGCCATACCGAATGGACAATTTGAAGCAGCTGACGCATTAGGTCTAAACTATGCGAAAGCCATGCGCTTGATTGTACTGCCCCAAGCACTCAAGATTTCGATCCCGGGCATCGTCAACACATTCATTGGTTTATACAAAGATACAACGCTGGTAGTGATCGTTGGATTGCTTGACCCACTCGGTATCAGTCGAGCAACGCTTGCCGATTCCAAATGGCAGGGTTTGTCCACCGAACTCTATTTATTCATCGCACTTGGATTTTTTATCTCCTGTTTCGCAATGTCGCGCTACTCGCTGTATCTTGAAAGAAGGCTTGATACTGGATACAAGGACAAATAAAGGAAATTTACAATGGAAAATCAAGAAAACATGCAAATCTCCGATGCCGAACGAAATGGCAACAACCTAAATGCCATCGAAATCAATGAGATGCACAAGTGGTTTGGTGAGTTTCACGTATTGAAGAACATCAACCTGACTGTAGCAAAAGGAGAGCGAATCGTCATCTGTGGCCCGTCCGGGTCTGGAAAATCAACGCTTATTCGCTGTATCAACCGGCTGGAGGAACATCAGCGCGGAGATATTTCTGTCGACGGGATTACCCTGACCAACAATCTCAAAAATATTGCTGAAATCCGTCGAGAAGTCGGCATGGTTTTTCAACACTTCAACTTGTTTCCGCACAAAACTGTTCTGGAAAATTGTACATTGGCTCCCATCTGGGTTCGAAAGCTGTCCAAGGAAGAAGCAGAAGCCAATGCAATGAAATACCTGGAGCGGGTTCGAATTCCCGAACAGGCAGGAAAATATCCGGGTCAGCTGTCCGGCGGTCAGCAGCAGCGAGTTGCGATTGCCAGAAGTCTGTGCATGAATCCAAAGATCATGCTGTTTGACGAACCGACATCAGCACTTGATCCAGAAATGATCAAGGAAGTGCTGGATGTCATGATCCAACTGGCGCAAAGCGGCATGACAATGCTGGTGGTCACACACGAAATGGGATTTGCGAAGACCGTCGCCAACCGTGTGATATTCATGGATGAAGGCGAAATCATAGAGCAGAACAATCCGGATGAGTTCTTCGATAACCCGCAGAATGACAGAACCAAACTGTTCCTGAGCCAGATTCTCTCACATTGACGTAATTTTACTGAGGTCGAACGCCTTTTGGCTGTTTACCAGTAGATTCTGTACGATTCTACGAATTATGTGAACTGCGTCAAAGCGTCGTCTATGCTTTCGACGATCCATTCAAGTTCTTCTCTTGTGACTACGAGCGGAGGGACAACCCAGATTCCAAATTTATCACTTGGCGTATAGATGTCGTGTTCTTCCAGCAGATACTGCGCAATTTTTGAAACCAGTGATTCCTCATATTTTTCAGTTGCTTTTCTGATTGGTTTACCCGACTGCGACGAAGCCAGGTGAATGGTATAGAACAACCCTACTCCCTGTATCTCAGAAATGATGGGATATCGAGCTAAAAGTTCTCGGAGTCGCCCATTTAGCCACTCCCCCTGCTCTCGTACACGTTGTAGAAATCCATCAGCCTGTAGAACCTCTATCGCTGCCAACGCAGCAGCGGACCCCAAAGCGTGTCCGGAAAAACTCTGGCCAATTCCAAATATTTTGTCATCGAATGATGCAGCAACCCGATTAGAAAAAATTGTTGCCGCTAGCGGGCAATATGCACCCAGTGCCTTACCCATCACAAGAATGTCGGGTTCTATTCCATAATGCTCGCAGGCAAACATGCGGCCGGTGCGGCCCATTCCCGTCATGGTTTCGTCCACAATCAGCAGTAAATCCCATTTACGGCATAGATTCTGTAATTTTTCCAGATAATCTGGAGGTGGCAATCGAACACCATTGCTACCAACTATCGGTTCGACGAGTAATGCCGCCACTTTACCGTTGCCGCCTTCTTGTTCGATCAAGTAGTCCAAATACTCAATATTCTGATCCACATCTTCTGCTTTGAAGGGAGAACTTGGACCCCCAGCATCAGGACCGAAGATGAAACCCGGTGCACTCGCAGGTTCTGCAAACCATCTTCTGGGATCACCGCTTGCAGAGATGGCTGAAGCAGTGGAGCCATGCCAAGATCGATATCGACAGATGATCTTGTACGGAAAAGGATATTGACGAGGTGCATCTGGAATATATCCATCATCTCCTAGTACCTGGTTATATTTGTACAGCCTTGCACCTCTTACCGCGGCTTCAATGGCAGCCGCTCCACTCTGACTGAAATAAACTTTCTTTTCCGGATCGCCAGGAGTAATTTCGGCTAACCGTTGCGCTAATCTGGCCGTGGGAGAAGTAGCAAAGTCGTCTGTTACATAAATAACACTCTCCATTTGCTCTTTCATTGCCTGAACTACGGACGGGTGCCGAAATCCTAGATTAATGGATTCATGTGCACTTCGTAGATCGAAAATTTTCCGCCCGTCAGCAGTATAGATCCAGCAACCATCGGTTGAAACGGCTTCAATTGGTTTGTAGTCACGTTGTGATGCCCAGCACTGCAGCATGTGCCTGGCCTGTAGCGCCGATAAATTCTGATCTTTCATGTTTAGTACACAGTCGAAAATCTGTTTTCAAATAAGCAATGTCATTGACAGCAATTGGGCAGCAAATTATGTGAATGCCAATTAATCAAGGTAATTAGTGTCTGGCAGAAAACTCTTAGTACATTGATAATATTAAATAATATCAGAATATTTTGAATGGATATCAAGATTTTTTCTTATCACTAAGGGTAATTCACCTGAAACAGGCAAATCTTCGAGGAATTCGGGCTATGAGAAAAGTCGAAAACAGTCAGATGGAGTTTGGCGAGATTGCGATAGGCGAGATACACATCGAGGCTAAGTTTTAGAACAACATTCCCGCGGTGCTTAAGGGAATTCAGCACATTTTCATCGGTCCGCAAATACACCGGTGGAAATTTGCGCTTTTGACCGAACATGTTCGTCCGGGTATCAATTTGAAGATGGGGCGTCCTGGCATGGATTTATGGCGTGTATTGGTTGTTGCATTTCTGCAACAGGGATTGAGTTGTGATTACGACCGTTTGCAGAAGCTTGCGAACCGGCGTTAAATGGTTCGTGAGATGCTGGGACACAGCGATGGGTTCTACACGGAGCGGACGAGTCATTACCAGTTATCCCAGCGCTGTTGCTTATCTAACTGATTGACCTCCCCGCCTCATATCTCAAGCGTAAAATTTCTTTGATCTTTCGCATGGTTAATCTCCGGTTCGCCATACCATCCTCCTTGAAATGGACAAGCATAGCAAGTTGCTTCAAAAACGTCGGGAAAGACCCCGAATTCGCCGTTCTGATTTCACTCAGTACCGGCGTTCACTTCGAGCAAAATTCAGTGTTTTATGTTGAGCTCTACATAAAGTGTTCACTTTGAATAAGAATAGGTTTTCGCTTTGAGCAAGAATATGCACCTGTACGTGTGGTCTGACGGCATCTACTGTGGCTTGAGGAGCGAGGATGAGAAACTTTATGTGCTGGTGTTGATCGGCGTCAATGGGCAAGGCCAGAAGAAGTTGCTGGCGATCAGCGATGGGGGCGAGAATCGACCCAGAGCTGGCACGATCTGTTGCTGGATCTGAAAGAGCGCAGTTTCAACACACCCAAAGTTGTACTCGGCGATGGTTCTGTGGGACTGTGGGCGGCACTTGATGAAGTGTATCCGCACCCCCCCCAGCAGCGATTCTGGGTACACAAGAGTGCCAACATGCTCAACTCGCTGCCGAAATCAGTGCAGCCGAACGCGAAGAATGACCTGCACCAAATCTGGATGGTAGCAACCCGAGACCAGGCGCAGTGCGAGTTGGACCGCTTCATTCGCACCTATGAGGACAAATATCCCAAAGCGGTGTGCTGCTTGGTCAAGGATCGAGAGGAACTGCTAACGTTCTATGTTTTCCATCGGCACACTGGCAGTCGCTGAGAACCACCAATCCGATTGAATCAACGTTTGCCACTATCCGTCATCGACCAAACGATTGAAAGGATGCTTGAACCGCAATGCAATGCTGTGCATGACGTTCCAACTCGGTCTCTACGCCGAGAAGAATGGCGACGCGTGCGCGAATTCAATCATTTGGCTAAGGTGATAAAATGAGTACAAATCAAAGACGGAGAACTGATAAATAATTTTCGGATAGCCGCTTGAATTTCGTCCGGCACATTGCTATTGACAATCACTCCGAAAAGTATCACAATTTACATAAATAACACCAATAACCAATAAGATAAATGTTATAAGTGTTTTTTGACAGGCATGAACCGGCTGTTTCAAAAATAGTTCAGAAAATATATAAAAAATTCAGAAAATATATAAAAAATTGTAATTTATCTGTGGATTATGTTATAAATGTGCTTGATTAGCCGCTTGGGCGAATAATTACGCAGGTGATAGAATTGCTGGATAATGATTAGTCGAGCGTTGGGGTTGCCTGACATTACAACTGTGAAGCTTGTTTGATAACGGGCCAATTAAATAAGGAGCGTCGAAAGATGTATACAATAACACGTAAATTAGCGATGGTTTGCCTAGCTGTCGTATTCTCCGTCCTAGCGTATGGCTGTGGAGGGGGAGGCAGTGATCAGGCTGAAACTCCAGACGGTACGGATGGTACGGATGGCATGGTGATGACACATCCAGTAGACACGACTACGGTGTCGGCTGGACTAACAATTATGCCAGGTACCCATTCCATTCAACCGGGTGAAACTGCGGATGCTGGCTATGTCACCTTTACATGTCCCGCAGGGGGCCCGGCCTGCGACGTAACAGTAGCAGATGACGGCACTGTCACGTCTGTCGGAGGCATGGCGACGGCGATGGACTCTGCTGCCGGAACAATGAAACTTGCTGTAGAAGCGAGGATTGCTAAAGCTGAAGAAGCCGCGAGGATTGCTGAAGAAGCGAGGCTTGCTGCTGTAGAAGAAGCGAGGCTTGCTGAAGAAGCGAGGGTTGCTGCTGTAGAAGCCGCGAGGGTTGCTGAAGAAGCGAGGCTTGCTGCTGTAGAAGACGCGAGGCTTGCCGAAGTAGCGAGGATGGCCGAAGAAACAGCTAGGATTGCTGCTGAAGAAGCCGCGAGGCTTGCCGAAGTAGCGAGGATGACCGAAGAAACAGCGAGGATTGCTGCTGAAGAAAGAGCAGCCCTTCTCGAGTCGGTAAATCCATTTGATGTTACAACGGCGATGGACTATGGCAACGTTACACCAGGTGTCTATGAGATTGATTCAGGTGATACATACACTCATCCTGGCGACGATGTCACCTTTGCATGTCCCGCAGATGGACCACTCTGTGTAGTAGTAGTAGCAGTGAGTGAGGCAGGTGTTGCTTCCTACACGTCTCTCGGAGGCGCGGCGACGGGGGCAAATTCTTATTCAGTAATGGCGACGAGAGCGGCTGTTGCCCTTCACAGTCCCACCGGTATGGGACTAGCGACTAGAGGAACAGCACCGACGACGGCTACTGTAACAAGAGGAACGGCCGTCAGCGGCGGTGATACTACAATTACGCTGACAGGAACGGTTACGACTGTCGAATATACAAGTGAGGCGGTTGACACAGGTCACGAAATTGACGGATGGTCCGGTCAGACAATGAGTCGTAGTGATGAAGATGATCTTCCGACACCGGAGACGGCTACTGTCTACACGAATATTGATCCGGCCACGGAACAGAAGTTAACGCTCGGTGATGCAGATAGCGCGGCGCCAAACCCCGACGCAAGCAATTTGTACGTGCTGGGCGCAGGCGAAGATGTTGCTGATATAAATATGGATATTGCGGATATGGATACGTTTAGCGCAACATACAACGGGATTCCTGGTACGTTTACGTGCGGCGACGCTGGTGATTGCACAACTATTGAAGTGACTACCGTCACCGGCGGTCAAATGAATATCACGAATAATTTTACTGCTGGCGGGTGGACATTTGAATCCGACGACTTTGTCGAAACATCGGCGATGCAAGACACCGACTATATGTGGTTTGGGTATTGGCTGCAGTCACCGGAGGATCCCGGTGTAGTTGAGCCGGCATACATGTTCGCTACCTTCGTCGGCGGTGCTGACGATTTCGCGGTGCCTAACGCCCTTTCGACCAACGAAGATGATGCCTTGACAGCAACCTATGAAGGGGGAGCGGCCGGTAGGTATGTGACCAGGAAGCTTCGTATTAAAGACCAAGGAGTGGATCCCGCAAGTCCCGGCTACCATGGCCGTTTCACCGCGACAGCGACGCTAACGGCGCATTTTGGCGAGCATGAGGATTTCGCAGGCGACGCAGACGCTGATCCTGTAGTACCAAATACTCAAAATACAATCGGTGGAACCATAACAAACTTCATGGATGGCGCCACGGATCTTGGCTTTGAGGTAACCCTTGGCCGGACTGATATAACACCTGCAGGTGCGATAACCGGTGGTGTGGCCATGGCAAAGTTTAGTGATACTGCGACTAGTACTACTGCTTCCGACGAAGCGGGTGAATGGAGCGGTCAATTTTACGGTGCCGATGCCGATGAATCTGAAGAGGTAATGGAAGACCCAGCTACTCATCTCCCAAGTGGTGTTGCTGGACAGTTCAATGCCGATTCCACTTATACGAGTGTTGTCGGTGCATTCGCGGCTGAAAAACAATAATTAACTGACGACTTGGTCCAGGGAAAGCCCCGACCATTTAGAACTATAAAGTTCAAGACGAGGGTGGGCCGCTTCGCGGCCCACCCTCGTCTTTTTTGGATCTGCGAACATATACAATGGGTAATCATATACTGTCCGTGATCCTGGGATGTATCTGGTAGAAACATGATCAAGGGGGTCAGGAGGAGATGAACAGATGTTGGGTTTTGCCAGGTTTTTTATAGTTTTTGAGTCCAGGGGAATCAGAGGCCGTGGAAGGTCTTAAAGATGGAGTTTTGTCAGGTCGATTTTAGACTGCAGGTGCATTTACCGCACGGCGATGTGGCGACATCGGTGTCCGCAGTGTAAAAATCGATAGCCAGGTTACGATGCCACGCGCGAGCGCAGCTGACGTCATCTGAACACCTTCAGTTGAATACCTGGGAAGTGGCGTCACTGCTGCGGGGTGAAGGTGAAAAGTGTTCAAGTTACACGGAATACTACCGGTGCAGGTACCTTGGACTGACGGGTGGAAGTCGATTCACGACCGTGGTTGGAGACTCTAGCAAATTCTTGGCTTGAAGGCTTATTTATCTTTTTATTACAATTAATTAGATCAAATGAGGTCAATGACTGCGTAGTTTAGTTTTTGAACTCCGAAACTTGAGTATATAAGTGGTAGCACCTTTTTATTTTCTCCATACATACATGATTCGAGCCAGAAGATGACAATCAAACCGGTTTTTCACGCACTTGCAATAGCTTTGTTCCTCCTGATTACCGGACCAACGGCGAATGCCGCTGGCGCAGAGCTGGACCAGCCAGCAGACATTCCAGGCGTGGCCGATGCCCGGGTGCTGATCGAAAACGGCAAATATAATGAAGCATTGGTCGCATTGCGTCCTCTGGCCAAGACCTATCCGAAACGTACCGATATCCTTTTTCTCCTTGGTCTGGCGGCGATCGAAAGATCCGAGCAACGCGACATCACTGAAGCAGACCGAGAGGCCTTGCTGGCCGATGCCATCACGGCACTACGTACGATCCTGATCGATCGACCCGATCTCGTGCGTGTGCGTCTGGAGCTTGCGCGTGCGTTCTTTTTAAACAGAGATGATGGTCTGGCGCGCGATCATTTCGAGCGTGTACTGGCTGGGAACCCACCACCGTCAGTCGTTGCCAATGTTCAGCTTTTCCTTAACAGTATTCGGGCCCGGCGCCGCTGGTCAACGTATTTCGGCTTCGCGCTGCTGCCAAGCACCAACATCGGCAGGGACCCGCACGAGAATACCATCATCACTATCCCCGGTCTGCCCGATTTCCCCTTCAGCCCTGATGAAACGAGAAAATCGGGGGTAGGTATCTCAGTGTGGGCTGGAGGTCAATATCATTACCCGCTGACAGAGCGTGTCCGGCTCCTTCTGGGTAGCAACGCATCCTTGCAGCAATACCCGGGGAAAGAGTTCGATCGGATGTCTTTTTCTGGAAATGTCGGCCCGAGCTGGCTGGCAGGACGGAACACTGAGGTCAGCCTTCTTACCAACGTCCGCAAGAACTGGGTCGGTGCTTCGCTCTACTCTTCGGATATTGGCGTCAAATTACAAGTCGGGCACCGGCTCACCCGACGAATAAATTTTACCGGACAAGTCTACTGGCAGCGTAGTAAATTTCGGACGAATAAATTCCTCGATGGCCCGCTCCGTGACATCTCGTTGTACGGTAACTGGCTGATCACGCCGACCGTCAGGGCCGAGGGGGCGGCTGGATACGCAAGAGAACGCCCGAAGAACCCGTTGTACCACTACACCAGCCGCTGGGGGCGAATAGGTGTCTCAGTTATCCTTCCAAGAGGCTTCACCTTGGGTGCTAGCTACGAATTGCGCCGAAAACAATACAAAGGCGGCAGTATATTTGCTACACTGGACAGTTTATCGCGGAGGGATCGGACCCGTATCCTGCGCGCTTCAGTTTACAATCGCGCATTCACTCTGTACGGCTTCAGCCCACAACTCACGATAACCAACGAAGCTCAAAAATCCAACGGACAATTCCATAACTACAAAAGCACTAGCGCCGAGCTCAGTTTCGTGCGACAGTTCTAGCAACCGCCTGCTTTCACCGACAGTTAAACGGTGCTGTTTTCCAGAGACGCGAGAGGCCTTGCTTATTCTGGTTGTGAATTCTTGTCCTTATATGGATTCTACACGATAGTTTTGTTCTGGCTGGAAGCGTGCTTGCGGTCAGAATGAAAATCTCTTCGTCGGTTACCGCACGACATCACACGTAAAGTCAAAGTAAAGCGATTTCTCGCGTTGCATAATCCCCGGTACTCGCAGCATGCGTTCCTGCGCACGTCACAGCGTGTACTTTCTTGACTTCTTAGCTTTATATCCATAATTCATTGATTTTAGTTACATAAGTATGAAACGAAAACACTACTTTTCCTAGCCTTCCCAACACCTGTACCCGCACAATGGGCCGTCGTCACTCGGTCTCGGTTGATTTCCAGACCTCCACCGAAAACGGAGAGCGGTATTCCACTGCAGGTTGACAGCGCGATAAATTCTGCGGGCCTACGCGGATGCACTGTTGGGCATGGCATACTGTTTATCACCGTTGGTGCGTTCGAGAATGCTGACCTGCAGTTGGTTCAGTTCGCGACGGATGACCGAACGTCACCAGTCGGTGACGCAGGTGCTGGATACAGCAGAACACCATGTAGCAGATGGCAATGTGGGCACGAATGCGGCGCGGGTCCAGTGGTGAAAGGGACGCATTTTCAGATCGTGCTTGTTGACCCGAAAACCATGCTCAATGTGCCACATCCGACAATGCCGTCCGAGCAGCAGCTTGGCACTAAGAGGTTCATTCCTCCAGGCAATAATGTTGCTGTCAGTGCTACATGCAAACTAGCCTGAGTTCCCGACGTTAGAATTGATAAGAATTTGCGAGGGGTGCTCGGCGCTCTGACGTTTCAAAATCCAAATTTTCCGAAGTCGAACCATAGAGTCCGGTTTCCGAGCCACGGAATGGGAATCGCCGCCTCGGCGTAGCTGGCGTTGATCAGAAACGGTTGGTTGGTTACTGCAGTCCGAGCAGCGACACATTGTCGATCAGCAATTGCAACTGGTAGTGACTCGTCCGCTCTTCGTAGAACCCATCGCTGTGCCCCAACATCTCACGAACCGTCTAGCCGCCGGTTCGCAAGCTCCTACAAACGGTCGTAATCACAACCCAATTCCTGTTTCAGAATCGCAAGAACCAATACTCACCATAAATCCATGCCAGGACGCCCATCTTCAGACTGATGCCCGGACGAATCTGTTCGGTTAACCGCACAAATATCCGCTGACGCAGTTGCGAATTCGTGTACATGTGTCACTACCGCTTGTTGGCCCGCATCCGAAAGCCGCTGGCCAAGTCAGCTCGGTGCTTCCGGAAAACCAGTCTGGCATCGCGCCGTTTTGTGTAATTTCGCTACCGCACGCTCAAGTCCTGGTCGCGCCCCCGACAGGAGATTGCCAAAGCCGAGTCGTTGGTCAAAGGCGACAATCCCCGATTTGTAGTGACCAATCTGCCAAAGTAGCACGTCGGCAGCATTCACAATGTGTATGAGAAGTTGTATTGTGCGCATGACGATATGGAGAACCGCATCAAGGAACAGCAGCTGTGTCTGTTTGCCCACCGCACCAGTTGTTCGCAGATGCGCGCCAATCAGTTTCTGCTATATTTTTCCTCGTTCGCATATGTGCTGATGCAGGCCTTGCGGTGGCTGGGATTGAAAGGTACGCCGTTCGCCAACACACAATGCTCGACACTGCAGGTGAAACTTTTGAAAATCGCTGCACGGGTGGATGTCAGCACGCGCCGGGTGTGGTTTTCATGGTCTGAAAACTACCCATGGCAGCATAAATTCTCAGGAGTTGCGCCCAATCTCAAACAAGTGCAGGTACGCGCACTACCTGCATAACCCCCGCTTCACCCTCCATGACGATCATGGCGGATGGTCTTGACCGCTCGCCAGGCCGCGGCTCGGCTGTGCGCTGTGGCAGGTCTTGAATTTGGGGTCTGAACCGGGAAAATGGAGCGCATTGACTCGTAGCAACCGGTCTTCGCCACGTCCTCCGGCTGTATCAGTAGTCAATCGGCAGAAACCAATGAGATCAGGGTGAATTTGCAATCAATTCTTCAAGTTGGTGAGATGTGCAGGCCAATTTGATTGCAAACAAATTGAAAACTATAGGCATGCTCTGCAAATTTATGGAAGTCAAGGCACCCCATCACTTCAGTTGTCTGCTTTTCAGTGTAACAAGTTCTTACAAAAGAAACGGGCAATTGCAAATTCATTCTGCAATCGCCCGCTCTGATCTTTTACGGCAATCCTTTACCGAATCTGGAATTTCCGCAACTATGCCGCAGCAGATATGTCCATCGATAATCCCAAGGCATCTGCCACACCCAATGCATAATATGGATGAATCTGACTGAAGTGCCCTAGCTGTCGCTGCACTATTTCAGATGGAACGCCTTGCATCGCTTCGGCAATGTTAGAAAACAGTCGCTGCTTTTGGGCTTCGTCAAACGACTCGAACAATGCTCTAGGCTGCGAGTAGTCATCGTTGCCGTCTCGATGGTCGTATCGGTCTGCATCACCGGAGATGCTGAGTGGTGGCTCACGGAAATCAGCGTTTTGAGATGGACCACCAACCGAATTCGGCTCATAGTATGCATCCGAATCACCGGTGCTGTTATCGAAAAAACGCATCGCTCCATCCTTGTGGTAATGGTGTACCGGGCATTGAGGTGCATTGACCGGAAGCGCTTCATAGTGTGTTCCCAGTCTATAACGATGTGCATCGGCGTAAGAAAAAATCCGAGCCTGTAGCACTTTGTCAGGACTGAAACCGATTCCTGGGACGACATTGGACGGGCTGAATGCAGCCTGCTCAATTTCCGCAAAATAATTCTCAGGATTTCGATTCAGCTCTACTACACCGACTTCAATCAAGGGATAATCTGCATGTGGCCATACCTTGGTGAGGTCGAAAGGATTGTAGGAAGTCTCTTCGGCTTCCTTCTCAGGCATCACTTGAACATACAGCGTCCAGCGTGGAAATTCACCGCGTTCGATCGAACCAAAGAGTTCTTCCTGATAGGACTCTCGGGAGGTTCCAATAACCTTAGCAGCTTCCGTATTGGTATAGTGTCGATGGCCCTGCTGCGTCTTGAAATGAAACTTCACCCAAAATCGTTCGCCGTCACTATTCCAGAAACTGAAAGTATGGGAGCCGTACCCGTTCATATACATCGGTGCAACTGGCAAGCCTCTGTCCGACATTAGAATCGTCACCTGATGCAGAGATTCCGGAGACAATGACCAAAAGTCCCACATCGCTTTGGGCGATCGAAGATTGGTCTTCGGGTGCCGCTTCTGGGTTCGGATGAAATCGGGAAATTTCAACGGGTCTCGAATAAAGAATACCGGAGTATTGTTACCGACCAGATCCCAGTTGCCTTCCTCGGTATAAAACTTCACAGCAAATCCGCGAACATCGCGCTCCGCGTCGGCGGCGCCAGGTTCTCCGGCAACTGTCGAGAATCGAATCAGCAGCGGAGTTTCCTTATTAACGTCCGAAAAGATCGCCGCACGAGTATATTTCGAGATGTCATTGGTAATCTTCAGGGTTCCATAAGCGCCCCATCCTTTTGCGTGAACGACCCGTTCCGGAATTCGCTCGCGATTCTGATGCGCCAGTTTCTCAATCAACTGATAGTCCTGAAGGAGAACCGGACCGCGAGGGCCAGCCGTCTGGCTGTTTTGGTTGTCGGCGACTGGTGCACCGGCAGTCGTTGTTAAATTTTTCATGTCTTTCTCCTGTTGTTGCATGATGTTGCCAATAGATTAATTGCTGCATATAAATTTGTAAAATAGATTATTATTATTGTTTTAATCACTAATACCTATTAATCAAACGATGAATATTCGAGACTTGAAATACATCGTCGCGGTTGCCGAGCTAGAACATTTCAGCAAGGCAGCTCAAAGGTGTTTTGTCAGTCAGCCTGCACTTAGCGGGCAAATTCGAAAACTGGAGGATCGGTTGAATGTCCAGCTGTTTGAGCGAACCAAGCGCGCAGTCAAGATCACACCAGCGGGAGAACAGATCATCATTCATGCCAAAACGATTCTTGATCTTGTCGATCAGATTGAAGAGACTGCAAAAGCCTTTGCAGATCCGTTTGCCGGCCTATTGAGAGTAGGCATGATTCCGACGATTGGACCGTATTTAACGCCTGCTCTGCTTCCAGCAGTCACTCGCGGACTGCCGCAGCTCGAACTGAAACTTTCGGAAGATATCACTCCGATTCTTGAGCGTGAATTGATTGAGGGACAGATTGATGCAGCGTTTCTCGCAACCCCGACCCCGGATTCTCGCTTAGCTGAAATATTGCTTTATGATGAGCCGTTCTGGATCGCACTGCCAAACAAACACCCGCTGGCTGAACAGGACGTGATTGACGTTTATGACATTAGCATGGAAGAATTTCTGCTGCTTGAAGATGGACACTGTTTTCGAGATCAGATTCTCTCTTTCTGCAAATCTGTGCTGAGTACTCAGCCCAACTTTAAGACTCAGAATACCAGTCTCACTACAATTCTGGCGTTGGTTGGCGCCGGGGCAGGAGTGACTCTTGTACCTGCGATCAGCTTATCTGGTTCATGGGTAACGGATTCCGGCATTGCTCTTAGGCGAGAAAAGACTGGAAGCGCATTTCGGTCTGTCACATTGGCTTTTCGCAAGTCGTTTCCAAGAAGAGTACTGCTAGATAGACTTGCTGACATTGTGTGTGCAGTTGTACCGGATACCGTGTACCCAGTGAAACGCTGACAAAGAGGATGAAAGTGATTCAGGACATCGATTGATGCCCAGCCAAGTTTACATTGTAAACACCTTCCAGCTGCACCAATAAATTCAGAGTCATGATCGAAAGCAAAATATGGCTGCACCAATTGTGTACTTCGTTAAAGCATATGAATTGGTGAGCAGGGTGGCAACGTAGCAAACCCTCAGCTGAGCTGTCATTGAGCCTGCTATAGTTCCGTTCACAAAATGGCCTGCTTGCAAGGAAAAGTCCAAAAGCTAATGAAAACCGCATTGCATAGTTTAAACCGATAAATTGCACTAAACTCACACACAGCATTCGGAATCTTGGTACAACCGTGTATCTAAGTGAACAAAAATAGAAAGTTGATAGCCAAGCTAACGCGTAATGTGATGGGTACATAAGTACATATATATATAAGTACACCAACGCATGATTAATTGAGCCATGATTCGATGGAATTTGTCCATACCTGAAGAAACTGACCGAGCAGTTCGAACCTTTCTTAGCCGCAATGGTGAAAAAAAAGGTGACTTGTCCCAATTCGTCAATGAAGCTGTGCGTCGCCGCGTGCTAGATCTAACCGTTTCCAAGGTCAAGAAAAGAAATGCCTGTTATGATCAGCGTGAAATCCTTGGAATGATTGATGAGGAGGTTGACGCTGTACGTGAGGGTCGTTCTTGACACCAATATCCTGATCAGTGCCCTGATCACCAAGGGAACTCCGCCCGACAACCTGTATCAGGCATGGTTGAACGGCGAGATCGAAGTCGTAATGACCGCTACGCAAATTGCTGAGATTAGAGATCTCTTGTAAAACCTCGATTGAAGCGATCTATACACACCGATGAAGCGGTTTCCATTGTTGAGAATATTGATGCATACGCTCTTGTCCTTACTGACGCCCCGGTGGTAGACATATCCCCAGACCCTAATGACAACCCGATCTTGGCTGCAGCTATCGCTGGCAAGGTCAACCTGATCGTATCATCTGACAAGAAACACATGCTTGCACTCAGAGAGGTTCAAGGGATTCCTGTTGTGATGGCCCGTGAAGCCGCGTAACGAATATCCGATTTTATTGCGGAACCGTAGCAAATCAGACGCAATTTCAAAATTGAATAGCGACTGCAGCAGAGAATCTGGAGTTTCATTGGATCAACACCGTGCTGGACAATTTGAAAACGGCGTTGCATAGTTCTTATCATTCATTCCGCACCCAGTATGCGCAACATTATCTGGCGGAACTTGAGTATCGGTTCAATCGCCCCCTATAGTTTCCCGAACCTGGTTCCGGCCTCGATTGGGTGGTGCTGAGAACCCCGTCCATGCCAGATAAATTCTTGAAACTCGGCTTATCATTCATGGTAATTAGGATTAATTTTGAGAACCTCCTTGGAAGAAGCCAGTTGTCAAGATATCCATTTCTAGACTCTGTTTCCATTCATATTGGATAGGAACAACGAATTTGGGTAAAGCACTTGTAAGATCAATACGAGTTGGAATCAAAAGTAGTGCGCCGGGTGGGTGGCTTCTGTCCCAGGAGTTTCGTCTGCAGTGAATGATTCCGAGCAATTTGAAACGAAGGGAGGGCGAGCCCGAACGAGGTTTCAGATTACTCGGGCACAAAATTCCCCACCCGTAGCAGTCCTGGTTTGACAGGGTAAAAATTCAGCGACGTATCTGGTTTATTTGTAGATGTTCCCACATTTAATGATTCTCTAAATTCAGTAGATTTGTAATCGACTCACCACCCGTTAATGCAACGAGGTAGAATCGTAAAAACGACTATCTAAAAATTTTTTGATGGTGTCAATAGCTAGTTTGTATATACTCAACGATTAGACTTGCCTCTACTTGATGCATATACCGTGCTAATCAAGTGTGGGCAATAATTTATATCTGTTATACCCTGAGGAATAACTTATGACTGATAAAACACACAGGCATTTACCAAAGCTGAAAGAAGAGCTGGCCGAAGGGAGAATCACACGTCGTGATTTTCTGCGATATTCGACCTTGCTTGGATTGTCAGCGGCGGCAGCCTATAAATTTGCAGGTGATATTACTGGCGTTCGGCTAATCCCAACGGCCAAAGCTGAAATGATGCCCAAAGGTGGCGTACTTCGAGTATCCATGCGATGTCCAACAATCGCTGACCCTCACATCTACCAATGGGCCTACGACTCAAATATCTCTAGGCAGGTAGTTGAATATCTGACTTACACCGACCACGACAATATCACCCATCCGGCCTTGCTTGAAGGCTGGGAAGCCAGTGACGATCTGATGACCTGGGATTTTCGCATCCGCCAAGATCTCAAGTGGCACAATGGGCGAGATTTCGTAGCAGAAGATGTCGCATGGAACATTAATCGGGCACTCAATCCTGAAACCGGTTCATCCGTCCTTGGACTTATGAAAGGATACATGATGAATGATGATGGAACCGGCCTATGGGATGCAAACGCGATTGAGATTGTAGACGGCAAGACACTTCGGTTGAACATTAAGGTACCACAGATTGCCATACCGGAGCACATGTTCCATTATCCATTTCCAATGATTGATCCAGAGGAAAACGGGGTGTTCGGTGTCGGTTCAAACGGACAGGGTGCATTCGAACTTGTCGAATATGTTCAAAACTCCAAGGCCGTTCTGGTTGCAAGAGATGGCTATTATGGAAATGGGCCAAACCTTGATCGAATCGAGTTCGTTGATCTCGGAGATGATCCGTCTGCGACGTTGGCAGCAATCTCTTCTGGGCAGGTTCTTGGTTCTTACGAAGGAACCATCGCTCAAATTGATGTTTATCGCGGCATGCCCGGTGTCACTATTCACGAAGCTGTAACAGCCAAAACTGGTGTAGCGCGAGGACAAACAGACCGACCGGAATTCAGCGATCCCAGAGTTCGAAAAGCTTTGCGAATTTCTATCGATTCGGCGCGATGCTTGGAACTTGCACATAGCAATTCTGGAGCGCCTGGTGAACATCATCATGTCAGCCCAGTGCATCCAGACTATGCAGTATTGCCAGTGATGCAGAGAGATCCAGAGGCAGCAAAACAACTGCTGGCAGATGCTGGTATGCCGGATGGCATGGATTTGGAAATCGCCTGTAAGGGCGATCCGCCTTGGGAATTGGCAGCAGTTCAAACAATGGTTGAACAGTGGAAAGAAGCTAATATTCGAGTGAATATCAATCTGCTTCCATCGTCGGATTTCTGGGACGTCTGGGACAAAGTGCCTTTTGGCTTCACTTCATGGACGCATCGTCCACTTGGATTCATGGTACTGGGCTTGGCTTATCGATCTGGTGTACCTTGGAACGAGTCGCATTATGCGAATCCGGAATTTGATGCCATTTTGACCCAAGCAGAGGGAACTCTTGATCTTGAAAAGCGTAGGGAGTTGATCAGGCAACTTGAGGTCATCATGCAGGAAGACGGGCCAATTACACAACCGCTTTGGCGTTCAGTTTACTCTGCATGGAGTGACAGAGTGGTTGGATTCAGACATCATCCGACCAGTTATATTTTTGGAAGTCAGCTTGCGGTCAAGGAAGCATAAGCGAATTCCAAAACTATCAGAAAAAAGGGCTTTCCGTTCTGGAAAGCCCTTTTTTATGGGAATTATTAGGGTACACGTCAGATTTTTTATTTATTTTCAAAATACAAGGAATTGGCAGGTTCTACTGAATTGACTTTGTGTATGATAAACATAAAGAATACAGCAGGAACTTACCCATGAACTTGACCGAAAAATTGCAACAACTCCAAACTCAACGTAAGCACATCCTCAATCAACTGTTTTCCCTCGGTAATTTCCGACCCGGCAATTTGCGCACATCCTACCAAAGATGTGGCAAACCAAACTGTCGTTGCGCACAGCCAGATGACCCCGGACATGGCCCGTACTGGATCCTGGCCCGTACTGTGAAAGGAAAAATCTTCAACCGAAGCATACCTCGACATGCCTTGGAAGCAACTCAAGAGCAAATCGATAATTACCACTGCTTCCGTGACCTGACTGAACAACTGGTGGAGGTCAACGAGGCGCTATGCCATACACAGCTGAAAGCCGGCAAAACGGCTAAAAAAGGGGCGATGCAGAAAGCTGCCCGAGTCACGAAATCGCAGCCGGATTCGCAGCCGAAATCAGCCGTGAAATCGAAGCGCTCATCGCACCGGGCGCAGCTGGCGAAATAGACTTCGAGGCGGTCGAGACGGCACTGCGGCGCTGTGTGCTGGCACTCGCCGCCCGGCTGATGGAGAAACGACCCAACACCAACCCTTCGGGCGCAAAGCGCCGAACAGTGCCCTGTCACTGTGGCAACCCGGCGCACTACGCTGGAACCCGGCAAAAGACTTTCATCACCGCACTCTGCGAGATGCATCTGAGCCGCGCTTACTACCATTGCCAAAGCTACAAGAGCGGGCTGTATCCGCAGGACCAGGGTTTGGATTTGTCGCTCCACAGCGCACCTCGCTGTCCCCGGTCATTCATCGTATGATTGGCATCGCCGCCGCACGCGTCAGTTTCGCCGAGTCTAGCGAACTGCTGTGGGAACTGGCCGGCGTTCGGATCCTACACGGTGGCCGAGATCAGCAGTCCTGATTTTCCTTCGGAGCGTCTCATCGTGTGTTTCAATCCGCGTCGGAAGGAGGACCGAAGAAGAAGCCGTGAGCAGCTGTTTTCGGCGACCGAGAAAGAGCTTAAGCGCATCGGTGCAGAGGTGCGACGCAAAGGCACCCGACTGCAGGGCAAGGCGAACATTGCCAAGCGGGTGGAACAGGGAATCGGGAAATATAAAATGCGCAAGCACTTCCGCATCCACATCGAAGAGCGCGAACTGACCTGGCAAAGACGCGAAGACACCGTCGAAGCGGAAAGTCGCCTGGATGGAATTTATGTCATCCGCACCAGTTTGGATTCGTCCACGCTGGATGCATCGCAGGCGGTGGAATCCTACAAGAACCTCTCGCAGGTGGAACGTGCGTTTTTGAATATGAAAAGCGGATTGGAGGTTCGTCCGATCTACGTCTATGATGCCGATCACGTACACGGCCACGTGTTTCTGTGCATGCTGGCCTACTATGTGGAATGGCACATGCGTCGGAAGTTGGCGCCGATTTTGTTCGAAGATGACGACCGTGAAAGTGCTCGGCGACAACGCCCGACACCGGTTGCCAAAGCCAGGCCCTCGGAAAGCGCCAGGCGCAAGGCAGCCACCAAGAAAACCGCCGACGGGCTGGATGTCAGCAGTTTCGCATCATTGCTGGAGCACCTTGCCACCTACAAGCGAATTGAAATGGCATTGGCCTCCCATCCGGAACATACATTCACCCTCTATCCGGAGCTGACCGCGATTCAGAACAGAGTGTTTGAACTGTTGGACATTAAACCGTGACCGAGAGTGTACCCAGTAATGTGACAGGTTGAAATCCGCTAACCGGTTGAAGGGAAACGAATATCACTCAATTTCCGTCGTGAAGTTCCGGTTAAATTGGAGGTGGTGTCCATAGGTAAATGGGAAATAAGTATAGTGTAACAGCGAGATTAGCGCGTTCCACCAAATCCGGCAGTTAGATCGGTTCGTTCGAGCACACCGCCCATCGCTTCATGCGAAGCACCGAAAAATGCACCTGTGACTGTTCCCTCATCACCTCCAGACTGATGAAATGTGTTTCCACGTACATTGATCGTGTATTGCAAATCACCATCGCCCCAAATTGTCCCCGTGCCGGTCATCCCGGGAGACCTATTTACCGCCCAGAATTCCAACTCGGTAAAATCTAGCTGCCCAGTCAGAGTTCGAAAATTAACTTCCATCTCAGCGGCACCACCGACGACTTCCTCAGCCAACGAGAAACCCAAGAGGCGGCCAATCCAGCTTGCTGTAGTACCGGACAGTTGAGGGTCATCGACCAAATTCGTCCACGGTTCCGGTCCATACACCCAAGGCTGCGCCAGGTTATTTCTCAATGCAACCCCAAATGCGACCTCCCCACCCGGAATATCAAATTCACCACGAATGTGAAGTGAAGTATCCTCCCACATTCCAAGTGTTTCATGTGAAAGTGCATCGTGCGGGTCGCCCGGTTGAAGTGCGCTGTACATGACAAGCAAGGACTCTCGATCAATCGGAAAAATAGCATGCTTAGGTACCGTGTTGGGTAGCCGAGCATGCATGATCGAATTGGGAAACCTGACAGAGTCTGCATGGTTGCCGCTCATTCCCAAGGAATGCAATAGTTCATGAATAATTATTCCAATTATTCGTTCATCCTTAGAAACCCAATAGGATGAAGAAATTTTCTCGCTATCAATCCAAATTTGAGACGCACGGGCTCCCTTAATTTCCAATTCATATGTGTCGAAGTTGAACTCATAAAGTGGAGTAGTTGTTGAATATCCAACTACTTCATCAGTCTTCGCAAGCTTGTGTGGATCGTTCAAATCTTCCCACGGTGTAAATTCAATAAAAATTTCTCTGTTCGGGACATTATCAACAGAGGTTAAAGCGGGTGCGAATTTGCTACTAATCAAAATACGTTTGTCATTGGGCAATGTAGAATTGATCAGTTGAACGGCTCGCACCGTATAGTCGATATACTCGTCACTTGTTCCTTGTGAAAACCGAAGAGTCGGTTGGTCTGCAAACGTCACAAGACGTGGATGATATTCAGTATATTCAGTGTCAATCTGCACACTGATATTCAGCACATTGATAACTTGATTAAGAAACTCGATGATTTCACTAGCCGCTTGTCCATCCTGTACCGAACCATATGAGACATCGATTCCATTGTGCTCGACTGCTACTGAAAGTTCACTAGCTAATGGGGCAACATCAGCTCCAATATGTAAAGAACCGTCAAGATTAACGATTGGAGCTTGGGCTGCATACAAAGGTTGCTGTCTCGGAAGGTCTGGATAGTGTTCGTATCGCAGGGTCGGTATACCGCTGGTGCCACCACCACCGCAACCAGATACTACAAAAATCACAAACATCAAAATAGCAGGTAATATTCTCGTCGCGATATTTTTCATTATTTTTCTCTATGTGCGAATTATTGACTGAACACTAGTTGCTGTAATTCTCCTGAAGGGTGATTTTTTCTTGGGTGCACCTTTGCAATTTTATACTGTAAACATTCTCTCCAGTTAAGTTTCTTGCTTTCCGATATGTCGAGCTCAATACCAAACATCGTGGTATTAGATGGAATCCATTTATTTGAATAGATAGTCTTGTTGCAATTTTCAAATGTGAATAGACTCTGCAACCTGCAGGGGAGATTATGGGTAAGAGATGCAGAACTAAAAATTCTGCTAGTGATCATGTGGGAGAATCCTGCGAAACTGGAAGTTTGACTGAATTTAGTGAACTTGGAGGTCAGCTCCTATGTACACCCCCGTCAATGTCAACGGAAACTTTCTTCCTGCGGTGTTGGGATATCGCGCTTTCTGATTGCTGTGACGAATCTGGAAAACAATAACTTGTTATTGTTAGTGCAGGAACAGATTCGCATTGAGTTAATGTAGGCCGATGCTAAGCGCATCAATGGAATCGAACGTCAGCGTTATGAAGCGGAAATGGCAAAGCGTCGATATTAAGAAGTGGACCCGACCAACCGGCTGGTTGCAGCGACACAAGAAGCCTACTGGAATGATCGCCTGCACGAATTGCAGCAGGCATGCCAGGAGCGTGAGGCGTATACCATGGTATGCGATACTGAAATCTCGGATCAGTAAATTCAGCACATTTAGGAGTTGACACAAGATTTTGAGCAAGTTTGGAACGCCCCCGAAATCGATAACTACGAATTGTTCCGATTGCTGATTGAAGACGCAACGCTTGCCCGTGAATGCTACCAGATCACAATCTATCTACCTTATGCGTGGTGGGGAAACCTTGGCACTCTCCAGTCTCCCTGCCGATGCCAATTACCTTATTGAGCAAAACCCCGCTCGAAACCTTAACCGTGATTTATCGGTTGCTTGACACCCATACCGATCAAGGCACCGCCAGATGGGTCTTCCCAGTGCCGGTGCCTCCCACCAGCACAACGCTGCGATGGGCGTCAGCATCCCACCGTCGGCCAACTGGTGAATCAAGGACTCACTGACGCAACTGGTGTTGATTTTCACTTAATTCTGGGTTGAGTTTCTCGAATTAATTCTGAGCGTTGTCACTCGGTTTTCCCGATTTATTCAAAATTTGCGGTATGCACAATGTTTTCACTGGTTTAATCGACCGAAGAGGAGTTGCCTTACGCCTTTTTCAGATGTTGAATTTATGAAATTTTAAATGACAATTGACACGCCTGTTGTTGATGGGATCCGATCGGTAGCTGAGTGGTGTCGCCACTAATTGCAACGGCGGGTTACGCAATGGTCGAAAATGGTGCCCAACCCTTTGGCTGGCACTGTCATCAAGGTTTTCAAAGGGTATTACCGTATAGGGAGAGATGCCGAGGGTTTCGGCGGTCTCCCTGAGGGTCAAATGGCCACGCTCGCGCAGGCGCTGGAGGTGCGATTTGAGTTTGTAGTCGCGACGGATCCTCAGCACACTGTGCGCATTGAATGCAAGGTCATGGCCGCTGCGATGTCCGCGT
This sequence comes from Arenicellales bacterium, assembly GCA_965219265.1. Taxonomy (GTDB): domain Bacteria; phylum Pseudomonadota; class Gammaproteobacteria; order Arenicellales; family JAJDZL01; genus JAJDZL01. The sequence continues at coordinate 223,104 of OZ244730.1, read as the reverse complement.
TGGTTGAGGATGTCGGCGATCTCGGAATCGATGTGTTCTTCGAGCAGCGTGTCGATCTCGGCAACGACCGTTTCGGGGGTACGGTATTTGAGGTGGGCGGGGAGTTCGCGTGCAATGGTCAGTGTGCGGGTGGCACCGGCGCGCAGCCGCACACCGAGTGTGAGGGTCGTATTATCGTTGCTGGAGATGGTGACGTCTTCAATCAGCAGACGGACCATGCGCTTGCGTTCACGGTCCGGTGTTTCGGGATCGTTCCACAGGCGCGGAAAGTCGGTGGCGAGGTCGAGGATCTTCTGGCGCTGTTCATCGTTGAGTTCGCTGTTGACTGTCATTGAATAATGACCTTTTAGGGGTCCATTGTCACTCAAAATTGACCCCTAAAAAGGGTGCATCTAGCAGGTCGAGTTGATTTGTGAAGATGTGATATTCAAACTGCCTCACATTTACACAATGTGAGGCTTGAAAGGAGAAGTAAGAAACAACATCGCGACATGCCTACCGATCCCAAAGATTTAGCCAAAGCCATATTTCGAGTAGCTGATAAGAAATTTGAAGGCTTTCAAACTAAATTTCAAAGACAAAGCAAATCAAAGATATAGATATGTTTGTCAAGTTATCTTTGTAATTCCCTTTTTTATTCCCTTCCTTGTTCCTGCTTTCAGTGCTCAAATGCAGTTGCATCGTCAACACTGGGTCTGGAAATTTGGATGACAGGTTCAACCTCGCATAACTCATCAAGCGGGATGTGACAAGCAATGTAGTGATCTTCGGTAACTGACTGAACAGGTGGTCGTTCTTCTTCACAAATTTTGCCAATTTTTCGAAAGCATCTAGTTTCAAACGGACACCCTACAGGTGGATCCAATACACTGGGTAGATTTCCTTCGAGTACGATTTCTCGCTTGTTTATATCGGGGTCCGCGATTGGAACTGCAGATAGCAATGCCTCTGTATATGGATGATACGGCGGTTGAAATACATCCTGAGTCAGCCCCTGCTCCATGACCTGCCCTAAATACATGACCAGAATACGGTCAGACAGATATCGGACAATACTCAAATCATGGCTGATGAAGAGCAGCGTCATTTTTTGCTCTCGCTGCAAATCCATAAGAAGTTCTGTTATCGCAGCAGCAACCGAAACATCCAATGCAGATACCGGTTCATCTGCAATAATCATTGAAGGCTGACCTGCAAAAGCACGAGCAATGCCAATTCGCTGCTTCTGTCCACCTGACAATTGACGCGGCCTGCGATAGTAAAAATCTCTCGGGAGTTTAACCGTATCAAGTAGCGACATCACCATTTGACGAACCTTGTTGCGATCATTTTCTACTCCGAATTTCTTGATCGCTCTGCCAATCTGCTGACCCACTGTGTGACTCGGATTGAGAGTGTCACTTGGATTCTGAAACACCATCTGCATCGCAGCAAGTTGACTGGCACTGCGTGAATTGACCGCGACATCGTGAATTTTTTCACCATTCAGCTCAATCTCGCCACCCGTTGCCGTCTCCAGACCCAACAGCACTTTTGCGAGTGTGGATTTTCCGCAGCCTGATTCACCCACAATTGCTAAAGTTTCGGATTCATGTGCCTCAAAATCCAGTTTCTCATTGGCTTTAATAAGTTTTACACTGGACCCGCTCATCAAGGCTTTTAAAGATCGATCATGCAACATGTAATATTTTTGCATGTCAGTCACTTTCAAAACCTCGTCGCCAACGCCAGTGGCTTTCTTTCTAGACTGACTTTCGGCGCTTTGCTGGCTTATTTCAGTCCAGCGAATGCAACGGACGCGATGACGTGCCGACTCATCATCATCGACGGTTTCCATGTGAATGTTTTCCTTGTCGCAAGTGCCGTCAACGAAATGATCACATCGAGGACCAAAATTACACCCTTGAGGACGTTCATGTGGAAGCGGCAACTGTCCCCGAATCGGTGTCAGAGGAGCTACATTCTTGTCAGCAGTCGGCAACGCGATGCAACCGAAAAGTCCATGTGTATATGGATGACGAGGAGTTTTAAATAAAGGCTTTATCGTTCCTTCTTCAACGACTTCTCCGGAATACATGACAAAAACTCGATCACAGGTTTCCAAGATCAAACCCAGATTGTGTGAAATATAGATTTGCGATGTTCCGAATTTCTTACTGATATTCGCGATCAACTTGACGATTCCTGCTTCGACAGTGACGTCCAAAGCTGTTGTCGGCTCATCCAGTAACAGAAGGTCGGGTTTGGACAACAGTCCCATTGCTATAACAACTCGTTGCTGCTGGCCGCCAGACAGTTGATGCGGATAGGAGGCCAGGACTCGCTCCGGATCGGGAATGTTTACGTCTGCGAGAATCTGCCGAGCCCGCTCTAGAGCTTCTTCAGATCTGATGTTTTCATGGGCAAGCGGCACTTCCATCAACTGATTGCCGACCGACATGCTAGGATTTAAGGCAGAGAATGGCTCCTGGTAAATCATTGAAATTTCCTTGCCTCGAATCTGCCGCAACTCTTCTTCACTGAGTTTGGTCATGTCACGACCTTTGAATTCAATCGAACCGCTTTTTACCAATCCATTGTTTCCCATAAACTGCATGATCGCCATGGCAACCGTCGACTTGCCGCAACCGGACTCTCCCACTAGACCAATGGTTTCTCCCCGCTTGACTTCAAGCGAGAAATCTACAACTGCTGGTATTTCTCCGGCACGGGTATAGTACGAAACATCCAGATTCTGAATATTCAGGACTGTCTGTTCAGTATTGCTGTTCATTTCGACTTGCCAGTTTATTTGAGGAAACAATTCTCATCAGTCTTTTAACGAAATTTCTCGCATGCCATCGGCGAGCAGGTTGAACCCTAGAACCAGAGTAGAGATTGCAATACACGGAATAACCGTCATATGCGGGAATATCAACGCCATCTGGCGTGTCTCATTGATCATGCCTCCCCAATCTGGGTCGGGTGGTGGAAGACCGAGGCCCAGAAATCCCAACACACCGATGGTGATGATCACATAACCCATTCTCAAACATCCGTCAACAATCAGCGGACCTCTCGCATTCGGCAGAATTTCTACCAGCATGATTCTCCATACTGATTCCCCACGGGTTTGCGCAGCCGCAACATAATCTCGATTCCTAAGGTCAAGTACCAGACCACGCACGATTCGCATGATTGCCGGCCCGCTGGCAAACACAATTGCTACAACGATATTCAACCCGGAAGCACCAACAGTCGAAATGATGATGATGTATAGAACCAGTACCGGAAATGACAGAATCATGTCCCCAATTCTCGATAATACGTCATCAATCCAGCCACGATAGTAGCCGGCAACCAGTCCCATCAGAATTCCCAACACATACGCACAGAAAGTCGCAAGTGGAGCGTAAAAGAGAACAGTTCTGGAACCCCAAATTATCCTCGAAAGAATATCTCGACCAATGTGATCGGTACCAAGCCAAAATGTCCCGCCATCAGGGTTGACAGCACCCGGTTTCATAAATGGCAAGATAGTTGCATTTGGCTCATAGGGCGAAATCAAGGGGGCAAAAATTGCCATAGTCACCCAAAAACCGACCAGACACGCTCCAATAACGCCGACTGGACTCTCTCGCAAGAGTCCGATTGCAGATATGATCCTGCGTAGCCCTGTAAACAGGGTGACCGTTTCTGTGGCAGCTAAAGTGCTATTTTCCATCTCGCATTCCGTTAATTGAATCGAATACGCGGATTCAGTAGGGTATATGCAATATCAGAAAACACCTGCGTCAACACCACCACAAAGACTGCAACCATGGTACACGCTTCGATCAAGAAGACATCCTGACGCAAAGCAGCCTGTAGCAGCAACGCACCGAATCCTTTGTAAGCATAAAAAAATTCAACCACGATGACTCCAGACAACAACCAGTTAATTTGCAGCATCAACACTGTAAAAGGCGCAATAAGCGCATTGCGAAGCGCATGCTTTAAAATGACCTGTCGATATGGCAAACCTTTCAAAATTGCTGTTCGAACATAGTGAGTTGTCATGACTTCTGCCATTGAGGCGCGAGTCATTCGTGTAACGTAACCGAAGTCGTAAACCAGAAGAACTAAGACTGGCAAAATCAGCTGCTTCCAGTCGAATCCTTCAAACATGCTGCTCGTACCAGGCAGCCACTGTAACGAAAATACGAAAACGCCAGAAAAGAATACGGTGCTTGCGAACTCTGGAACCGAAGTTGTCAAAATGCTTACGACGGATATTGATCGATCCAGTTTGGAACCTTCCCTCATGCCGGACAATATGCCTAACACCAGTGAAACAGGGATCAGAAACACGAATACCCAGAATGCAAGAATCGTTGTATTCCAAAGACGCGGCCAGAGAATTTCCGAAACCGGAATTTTGTAAATCGTCGATGTTCCAAAATCACCTGTCAAAAAATTTCCGAGCCATATGAAGTATCGGATTACCAAAGGCTCGTTGTAGCCATTATTTTCCAGCCAGATCAATCGTTGTGCTTCCAAGCTATACGGGCCTAGCACCTTGATCGCTACAGATTCAATGTTGATTTCCAGCAGCAGAAATAGAATGATCGACACCGCAAACATGGTGAGGAGCATAAGGAGAAATCGTTTCGTTATCAATAATGCCATGCTATTTGTTGAACTGCCAATACGAATGGCTTGTGTTCAATGCTCAGTACCACGCGTATGCACTCGTACAAGTGGCAAATTATTGAAGCTAAGCGGCGGTGCTAACTGTCCGCGATTCAAGAAGCTGGTCTAGCCAGTCTGGATCCATTTCCGGAACTGAGCTTAACAGCAGTTCCGTATAGTCGTGATGGGGTGGTGTCAGGATTTCCTCTTTCGGCCCATGCTCCACTATTCTCCCCCGCAGCATCACGACGATTTCATCTGCAATCGCCTTGACAGTTGCCAGGTCATGGGTAATAAACAGATACGTCATCTGAAGTTCTTTCTGTAAGCGATCAAGCAGCTTTAAAATTTCTTCGGCGACCAACTGATCCAATGCTGAAGTCACTTCATCGCAGATTATGACTACAGGATCGGCAGCCAAGGCCCTGGCGATACATACGCGTTGCTTCTGTCCGCCGGAAAGCTCTGGCGTAAATCGATCAACGTAATTCGTTGGAAGCTCGATCATCTCAAGCAGATCCTTCACTCGCTGCTCGCGCTCAGCACCAGATATCCCGAAATAAAATCCGAGCGGACGTCCAATGACATCTCGCACCTTTTGTCGGGGATTCAATGCAACATCCGGCATCTGATAAATCATCTGCAACTGACGCAACTGATCCTTGCTGCGTTCTTTGTAGGAAGTTGGCAATAACTCGCCGGAATACTTGACTGTTCCCTGGGAAGGAGGCAGCAAACCGGTAATCGCTCTCGCCAGAGTACTCTTCCCGCTTCCAGACTCGCCTACAATCGCAACGGTTCGACAGCGTTCGACGCTCAGGTTGATATCCTCCAGAACCTTCACTTGTCCTGCGTAGGAAGCATGGAGGTCAGATATTTCAATCAACGGAACTTCCGTTTCCACTGCGTCTTCAGTATTTTTTGCGAAAGTGCGTACCGCAAGAAGATCTCTTGTGTATTGTTGTTTCGGATTTGCAAGCAATTCTCGCGTGGTGGATTCCTCCACCAAATCGCCATAACGCAATACCATGATCCTATCGGCCAATTGAATAACCACCGCAAGATCGTGAGTGATATATATCGCAGCTGTATTGAACTGCTTTACGATGTCCTTAATTGCCGCCAAAACTTCAATCTGCGTCGTGACATCCAAGGCAGTCGTCGGTTCGTCGAATACGATCAGGTCGGGTTCGCACGACATCGCCATCGCAACCATCGCTCGCTGCAACTGACCCCCTGATACCTGGTGAGGATATCGATTGCCGATTTTGTCTGGATCAGGCAATTCCAATCGAGCATAAATTGCGCGCGCATTTTTAGCTGCCTGTTGAAATTTCAGCACTCCGTGCTGCACAGGAGTCTCTGCATACTGCTCAATCAACTTATGCGCAGGATTAAACGATGCCGCAGCACTTTGTGCGACGTATGACATGCGAACGCCGCGAACTTCTCGTATCTGTTCAGGCGTCTGTTCGAGAATCTGAATTCCATCGAAATCGATCGAACCCCCGACAATGCGACAGCCCGGTCGTGTATAACCCATGGCGGCAATTCCAATCGTGGACTTTCCGGCTCCCGATTCCCCGATCAGCCCCAGAACTTCGCCACGGTTCAGATCAACATCAACTCCACTGACGATTGGTTTCCATTGATCATCCGCAAATCCCTCAATCTGCAGATTTCGTATGGTTAACAGTTTTTCACCCATGCGACCGTTTCCTGTATGACGTTCAGCAACAATTTTCCGTGAGGACTTCCAGCTTTCTAGTACTCTTCACGGAGTCCAGCGGTCTTTCTCAGAAACCAATCAACAACAAGATTGACAGCAATAGTCAGAATCGCTATGCAGGCAGCAGGCACCAACGGTGTAAAAATTCCATAGGAAATTGCAATTCCATTTTCTCGCACCATTGCACCCCAGTCAGCTGCTGGAGGCTGAATTCCAATTCCAAGAAAACTCAATGAACTGATGAATAGAAACACGAAACAGAACCGCAGCCCGAATTCAGCCAGCAATGGTGTAAGCGTGTTTGGCAGTATTTCTCTTCGCATTATCCATAGCAGTCCTTCGCCGCGCAATCGAGCGACTTCGACATACTCCATCACATTTATGTCCATCGCCAGTGCTCGAGAAATCCTGTAAACTCGGGTAGAGTCGAGAATAGCAATTACAAATACCATTACCAGAATGGATGTTCCGAAAATTGACAATACAATCAATGCAAAAAACAGTGTCGGAAACGCCATGATGATATCGACGATTCGACTGAGCAGCATATCCGCCCATCGGCCCACCGCAGCCGCAAAAAATCCGGCTGTCATTCCCATAAAAAAAGCAAGAAACGTTATTCCAAGCGCCAAGGCAATCGTGTTTCTGGCTCCGTACAGCACGCGGGAGTACAAATCCCTTCCCAGTTGATCGAGCCCAAGCAAAGTACCGCTCTCCTCCGGAGACCCCCAAGGTATTGAATCGACAACTTCGCTTTCTCCATAGGGAGCAAGCCATGGGGCAAAAATTGCAGCAAAAGCGAACAACAAGATAAAAACGATGCCTATATGTGCGGGTAACCCAGCGCGCTTGAGTGAATTCAAAAATTTGATCATGACTCGCTCAGCGCGGATGCCGCATTCTTGGATTGCAGACAATCGCCAGAATATCTGCAAGCATATTAAGTGTGATGTAAGTAGCGCCGAATATGAGAATGCAAGCTTGCACAATCGGCAAATCTCGGGATGTAACTGAATCAACCATCAGCAGTCCCAGACCTGGAAAAACGAAAACCACTTCCACAACTACTACGCCAACAACCAAATATGCCAAATTGAGGACAATCACGTTGATGATTGGCGATAAAGCGTTTGGCAACGCGTGGTGAACGATGATTCGATAGCGTTTCAGTCCTTTCAGGTTGGCCATTTCAATAAACGGGCTCTGCATAAGATTGATGATCGCTGCTCTGGTCATTCGCATCATATGTGCCACAATGACCATTGTCAGCGTCGCAATCGGCAGCAGCGATGCATAAACCTTCTCGCCGAAATTCATGCTGTCGGAAATATTGGAAATAGCAGGAAAAAGCTGCCAGTTGACGGCGAATAATGCAACCAGCATGTACCCAATAAAGAATTCTGGCAAAGATATCGCAGCAAGTGTGGCAGTCGATATCATTTTGTCCAGCAAAGTTTCGCGATACAGAGCCGCAAGGATTCCAAGAAAAAGTGCCAATGGCACCGCTACAATAGCCGACGCTACTGCAAGAAACAGTGTGTTGCCCAGTCGTGTAGCCAACAACTCTGACACTGGCCGATTATTGCCCAGCGAGATACCCATGTCCCCCTGCAGAAAGTTACCGAGCCACTGAATGTAACGAACATGAACAGGTTTGTTCAGACCCAGCTGATCGCGAATTGCAGCAACTGTTTCAGGTGTAGCAGCTTGCCCAAGGCGTTGCTCAGCGAAATCGCCGGGCAACGCCTCAAGGGCTAATGAAATGAGCATCGTGATTACTAGGAGAGTAATTAACCCGAATGCCAAACGGCGAATTACGAGTTGAAACAATCCCATTAATCAGTCAACCGTTAAACTATTCCTTAATGGCAGCGCATTTTATGCGAAACTCCAGCGTTCATGGCATCTGAGGCCGTCCAACTCCCAATCAGACCCAATGTCTGCCGGTAGCGCTATCTTTTCAGAAACACCCATTAAATCAGCTGCGAACAGCGGCACCACAGTACCACCTTCTTCCCAATGCAGACGTTGCATTTCCCAATACATGTCTTTGCGTTTTGCCGGGTCAACTTCTGCACGAGCGTCAATCAGCAACTGTTGGAAACGCGGGTTATCCCAGTTATTGTCGTTCCAAGATCCGCCTTTTTCATAGGCAATGGTCCACATCCAATCCTGCGTAGGACGTCCAGACCAGTAGCACATGCACCAAGGCTTTTTCTGCCAGACATTCGACCAATAACCATCATTCGATTCTCGAATGACATTGATCGAAATACCTGCCGCTTTCGCATGTTCCGCGTAAAGAACAGCAGCATCGACCGCTCCGTCAAACGCTGCATTCGCTGCGGAAAGCTCGATTGACAAGCCTTCTATTCCTGCTTCTTTCAACAAAAATGCCGCTTGGTCGGGATCGTACTCACGCTGCGGTAGCTCAGTATTGTAGAACTCCTGGTTACGCCCAATCGGCAAATCATTGCCGACTTCGCCGTGTCCGCCCAACACCGTCTTCAGCAGTGCATCTCTGTCGATCGCAAGCCGAAGCGCTTGACGGACTGTCACATTGTCTAAAGGTGGCACGTTTGTAAGCATCGGCACCGTATAGTGCTTGGTTCCTACGGATTTCAACACTTGAATGCCGGGGGCTTTATCCAACAGATTCGCAGTGCGCTGGCTAACCCGATTCGTGGCATCCACTTGACCGGTTTTCAGGGCATTGTCGCGAGCCGCATCATCTGGTATTACTGTGATTGTCACACCATCGAAGTATGGACGACCCTCCTTGAAGTAATTCGGATTGCGCTTAGCTTCGGATCGGACTCCTGGTTCATAAGAAACCAGGGAAAAAGGGCCTGTACCCACTCCGGTTTCCCAACCTTCGTCAGCGGGGAAAACCGATACGTGATAGTCACTCAACAACCATGGGAAGTCCGCATTGCCAGCATTCAGTTTGATCTTGACAACATGGTCACCATCTGCTGACATTTCAGCGATTTGCCCCATTTGACCGGCAACAGCCGAAGTGGAGTCCGCTTTGAGATGATGCTGAATGGATGCGATTACGTCAGCGGATGTCAAGGATTTTCCATTGTGGAACTCGACGCCTTTGCGAAGTTCGAACGTCCAGTCTACGGCTCCAGGCTGCACTTCCCAAGAAGCCGCAAGCTGACCGACCAATTCACCGGATGCAGATACTTCAGTCAAATAACTGCGGAGTTGCTTCTCCAAACACTGTCCCACAGCGTCTGTATGAGTTCCAGGGTCCAGCGTATCCGTTGTGGAACCGCCACCCATACCCAAGCGCAAATTGCCGCCTCTTTTCGGTTCGGCAGCTTGTGCGATACCGGAAAGTAAAGTACCGGGTGCTGCTACGACTGCACCTAGAGCAGCCGAACGCTGCAGGAATTCCCGCCTGCTGATACGGCCTAGTTTGAAAGCTCTTTCAAGCTCGTTTTTATGATTCATATAATTCACCTCTTGTTTTGTGCTGTAACCCGTCAAGCGTCTACGCTTGCGCCAAGTCATGACATCATATTGAAAATCAAGGGTTCAATTATTTAATTCGTAAATTTTCTCCCTTGCTAATTCGTTTTATATCACATTAAACACTCACAACAAATTTATGCGAAGCAAAACAAGTGGGGTTCCGTGTTTGAAACTATCGAATCGTCAGCCGCCTCTTTGCGCATCGCGAATGATGAAAGTTGTCGCATACATTCAAACGACGTTGATTTCAATCTCGCCGACGCTTTGTACTCCACCTGATAATCTGTCGCCAGGTTCAATCGGACCCACACCAGCTGGAGTACCGGTAAAAATCAAGTCGCCGCCTGCCAATTCAAATGACGCAGACAGAGTGGCTATGATTTCAGGTACTGACCAGATCAATTGACTGAGGTCTCCGTCCTGGCGCACCTCTCCATTCACTGTCAGCCAGATTCGCCCGCTTTGTGGGTTTCCACACAGCGCCACCGGCACAATTTCACTGATTGGTGCCGAGCGATCGAACGATTTACCCGCTTCCCAAGGACGCCCCTGCTGTTTCATCTGCTGCTGAAGATCACGGCGCGTGATGTCTATGCCAACAGCATACCCATATACATGCTGCAATGCATTCGCTTCATCAATATCCCTGCCGCCAGAAGCCAGAGCAACGACCATCTCAATTTCGTGATGAACATTGCTAGACTGAGGCGGGTAAGGAAAATTACTGCCGCTCGGAAGAACCGCGTCTGAAGGTTTCTGAAAAAAGAACGGCTTCTCCCGATTCGGGTCGTGTCCCATTTCTCGAGCGTGGTCTGCGTAGTTCCTGCCGACAAGATAAATTCTCCGTACAGGAAATCTGGAAGATGTTCCTTGAACGGCAACATCCGGCCAGTTGAAATTGGAAATAACATACCCCATTCTTTGTTCTCCACCAACAATCGTGATTCAATCGGTAAATTCTAACCGCTAATTTATAATTCAACCGAAAGCATCGATTGAATTTTTATTGCTGAACGAACTACTTATAAATTACAATCGATCCTCTTCAGTATTATCTCGCAAGTCAAACTTCTGAACACGTTAACACTTACTGAGCCCAAACCCTTACCGTGACAAGAATGAACCGACGATGGGTGCTTGCCTCACACCCGACAGGCATGCCGGTTGAAGACGACTGGCGCCTTGAACACACTTTGATTCCCTCTCCTTCGGACAATCAGATTCTTGCCCGTGCCTTGTATCTGTCTGTCGATCCGTACATGCGCGGGAGAATCAGTGCCAAGCGCGGGTACGCGAAAGGCGTTGAAGTAGGAGAACTCATGTCAGGCGCTGCTGTTGCCGAAGTGATCGAATCCAATCATCCAGACTGGAATATTGGCGATTTTGTTGAAACATTCAATTTTGGCTGGCAGGAATATGCAGTTTTGGATGTACAGGGTGTTACCCGAGTTGACTCGAAACTTGGTCATCCACACGCCTGGCTAAGTTACCTCGGAATGCCAGGAATCACAGCATGGTGTGCGCTCAACAAGGTCGGAAAACTAAAAGCGGGTGACACTGTTCTCATTTCTGCCGCTTCAGGCGCAGTCGGACAGGTGGCAGGTCAGATTGCCAAAGCAGCCGGTTGCCGCGCTGTTGCGGTTGCTAGCACTCAATCCAAACTGGACTGGTGCCTGGAACTCGGTTACGACGAAGGCATCAACTATCGCACTTCCGAAAATCTCCTAACAGACATCTCAAATGCTTGCCCGCAAGGAATCGACGTGTTCTTCGACAACACCGCCGGCCCCATTCACGACGCCTCCATGCAGAATCTCGCTTTGGGTGCAAGAGTCATCATCGTTGGGACCATCAGTCTGTCGGACAAGTTCGATCAGCCGGACATGGGAGAGCGATTTTTGCGGCAGATACTGATCGCAAGGGCGGAAGTTCGCGGCTTCCTCGTGTTTGACTTCTTGGAATTCTACGATGAAGCTCGAACGGCTCTGGCGCAACTCGCTGTTGACGGCAAACTGAAATTCAGAACCGATTTCATGGACGGAATTGAAAATATGCCTGCTGCATTCCTGAAACTGCTTCATTCGACCAATATGGGCAAACAATTGGTTCGGACTGAATTCGCCAGCGGGCTGCCAGAGTAGCTTTCTAGAAGTCGGTGGCCACACCTCCCTCTTCAACCCGATGTACAACAAAATCTTCTAACTGCTCTTTTATCGCTGGGTCCAGCGGCGGCTCCTCATACTCAGCGAGAAGCTCCTTGTAGACTCGATTGGCATGTTGCATGGCCTGCGGAGAACCTGCTTCGGACCAGGTCTCAAAATTTCTCCAATCGGAAATCAGAGGAGCATAGAATGCATCTCGATAGCGCGCCTGAGTATGATCTGTTCCAAAAAAATGCCCACCGTGTCCGGCCTGCATCATCGCACCAAGTCCGATTTCTTCCTCATTAACAACAATCGGCAATAGGTACTCAGCAATCATCTGCAAAAGATCAGCATCCAGAACAAACTTCTCGAACGAAGCCGTCAAACCACCCTCCATCCATCCAGCGGCATGAAGAACCAGATGCGTATGAGCATTGATTACTCCCCACAATGAAAAAACTGACTCATAAGCAGACTGTGCATCGACAGAATTCGCTGCATTTGTATTGGAAGATCGAAACGGCAGACAATATCGCCGCGCCAATTGTCCACTGGCCAGTGCGGCTTTCATATATTCCGGAGTGCCGAATGCCGGAGCACCAGAACGCATGTCTACATTGGAGGTGAAGCCGCCGTAAACGAATGGCGCACCGGGTCGAGTCAACTGGGAAATGACCAGGCCCGACAGAACTTCAGCATTCTGTTGCGTGAGCGCCCCCGCCAGAGTGACAGGCGCCATTGCACCGGACAGTGTAAATGGCGTCAATACGACGACCTGATTGCGTAGCGACATCTCAATTATTCCCTGCACCATATTCGCATCCAGACGCAATGGAGAATTGGAATTGATCACGGTGAGCAGACTCGGTTCCTCACATAATTGTTCGTCGTCCAATTGCCTGGCAATCTTCACGATTTCGAGAGCATCCAGATTACGCTGCCTCCCCAGTGAATACGCATGAAACACTTTATCTGTCAGCAGCACACAGTCACGCAGACATTCAAGATGCCGGATGGAGGCATGAACATCCACCGCTTCGACTGGATACCCGCCGAACAGATGCACGATATTCAATTGTTGGGCGAGTCTCAGGAAGTTCTGGTAGTCTTTCTGATTTCCAGTGCGTCGCCCACCATCCAGGTCAGACGCATGTGGCGCACTTCCTACAGTTGCGAAGCAGATTTGGTCTGTTCCAAACTCAATATCATGTGCTGGATTACGTGCGTGCACTCGAAAACTGGGTCTTACAGTTTTCAAACATTCTTCAACTAGATCCCTGTCAATAAATATCTGTCCATCATCCTTGTCAGCTACCGCACCGGCTTTCTGGAGCAACTCGCGCCCAGCCGGTGACATCACTTCAACACCAATCTGCTCTAGAACATCAAGCGAAGATTCATGAATGAATTCGACTTCGTCTTCAGATAGAGCACAAATCGGCGGAAAACGGTTTGACACTCTTCTGAGTGGAAGTTGTTTCACTCTTGATTGAGGCTGATCTTGAATTGCGCGACGAGACCTTCGCCTTGCCATAGGCCTTTACCGGTTGTTGAAAATTAAATATTGAACCACAACGATTGTACCTGATGAATTCGGAGAAAAATCTACCAATAGCGTCCGGAACAATTCAATTGAACTGCTGTCAAATGGAGTATCATTCTTGGAAAAGTTCACGCAGGAGGCGTGTTTATTTCAATGTCTCAGTCGATCAAATGGATCATTCTGTCATTTGCAGCATTTCTGATGTTGTCCGGTGCTTCTCAGGCTGACGAGGCAACCTCTGGACAGACAGAGGAAGAGGTTGCAGGTTCGCAAGATAAACAGGCTGTCTTAGTAACTATTACAGATCCGGAAATTACGGCCGCTGACGACGAAGAGCCCGATTGCGAATAGTTCAAGAAATCAGAACGCCAACCTTCCAGTTATCCTCAATCAGTTAATTCGTCGAGTCTGCTGTCTTAACAAAATTCAGCAGCACTGCTCCGATGGCGAACAAAATAATTACTGACAGGATTGAATTCCTAGAGCCGAACATCGCAGCAGACCAGCCAACTAGAAAGGGTCCGATCACCGCTGCCGATTTGCCTACAAGATTAAAGAATCCATAGTATTCCCCTGCCTGTTCATGCGGAATCAATTGTCCCAATAACGAACGGCTTAGTGCCTGAATTCCTCCAATCACAAGTCCGATCAGTGCGGCAAGAATAAAAAATTCGATGCCCGATGTGATGAAGTAAGCCCAAATTGTCGCAACGATATATACAAAAATGCCGATATAAATTCCTTTCTTCGGCCCAATGCGCTGCCCCAGCTTGCCGAAAAGAATTGCTGCCGGAAATCCTATGAACTGTACCACCAGCAACGCGGAAATCAGGTCATTGGAGTTGAGACCAATTGCAAGGCCATAGTCGACAGACATCCGAAATACAGTGTCGACACCATCAATGTAAAACCAGTACGCCAATAGAAATATGAGTATCGTTCGTTTTGTTTGAAGTTCTTGAAACGTATGCCGAAGCTGCCGAAATCCGGCGATGATGGCACCTTCCGGACTGGGTGCCTGTGGAGGCACTTCTTTCACAAACAAGATGAGGGGAATGGAAAACACTGCCCACCAAATACCCACGCTCAGAAAACTCACGCGAACCGCTTGGGCAGAATCCGTGAAACCAAAGAACTCCGGCTTGAGCACCATAAAGACATTGACGGCGAATAATACTCCGCCTCCGAGATAGCCTAACGCGTAACCCAAGCTCGATACAAAATGGATTCGATCGCTTGTTGGTGCTACATCCAGTAGCAGCGCATCATAAAAAACATTGGCGCCTGAAAATCCGAGAGCACCCAAAGTAAACAATATGATTGCAGCCATCCAGTAGCCTTGTTCAGCCAGAAACAAGCCTAGAGTGGACAGAATTCCGATGAAGGCAAATGCCATAAGCATTTTCTTTTTAGCTCCTGCACGATCGGCAATCGCACCCAGTATGGGAGCAAGAATGACAATAATCAGGCTGGATATTGAGGAAGCTACACCCAGTCTGAATGTCGTTTCCACGCCTTCAACATCTACGGACCAGAATTCGCGGAAGAAAATCGGGAAGAATCCGGCAATCACTGTCGTAGCGAATGCAGAATTCGCCCAGTCATACAATGCCCACGAAAGTGTTTTTTTCTCAAACCAAGATTTCAATTTCCATTCCTCGCCTGTCAGCTCCTCATACGAGCACCGGTAGGATCATGTGGGACTTCGTTCAATACTTGTGCGCTGCACTTCGAGCCGACAACATGAACAAACAACTCATTTGAATTTTTCAGTATATCACGCTCAATATAAGCCAGACCCAAACTTCTTCCAACCCAGTGGCCATAGCTTCCAGAGGTAATGAATCCTACTCTTTGATCAGCGCACCACACGGGTTCAAAACCTGACGCATCAGCATCATCCGAATCTATTTCCAGTAATACGAGTGTTTGGGAAGAAGGGATGCTGCGCTGTCGAAGTGCAGCTTCCCGGCCGATGAAATTGTGTTTTTCATAGTCAATGAATCGATCAAGTCCCGCCATATCTGGGGTATAAGCCGACGTGAATTCCCTCGACCAGGAACCGAATCCTTTTTCCATTCTCAGGCTGTTCATAGCACGAAAGCCGAATGAACTCATCTTATATTTCTCACTAAATTCCATGAGTCTTTGGTACAAACTTCTCAGGCAGTCTACCGGTACGTTGATTTCGTATCCCAGTTCACCAGTTACCGACAATCGTCCCACCACCGCCAAACAATCACCGACATTCAATTTGCGCAGATTCATGAATGGAAATGCCTGATTTGAAACATCTTCCTGAACCAGTTCCTCCAGCAACTTTCTGCAATCAGGACCTGTTATCGATACACCGGTCCAGCTGCCGCAGAGATTCTTCACTTCGACGCCTTTTTCAGGCAGGTGATCATTGAACCAGCGCATGTGCCAGGATTGCAGATAATACGACCCCATTAACCAGAATCTGTCAGCGCCCAAGCGCATGACTGTCAGATCTCCAACTAGCCGACCGCTAGGTGCCAACATCGGAGCGAGTCGAATCCCTCCAACTTTCGGCAATCGACATGCCAGCATCCAGTCGAGCCATTTTTCACTGCCCTGGCCTGAGACTTCATAACGAGAAAATCCGGTAATATCAACCATTCCGACAGTGCTGCGAACTGCGGAAACTTCCCGGTCGATCAGTTCAAACGCATTGGAACGCCTGAGAGTCGGCGTTTCCTGGAATTCCGGTTGACTCGAAGCAAAGAACAAAGGCACCTCAAGCCCCCAGATGCAACCGAATTGTGCTCCCTCCTGTTTCATGTCTTCATGAATTGGTGACAGGTGCAACGGACGACCTGCCGGCAGTTCCTCATTCGGATAGGTAAGCACGAATCTCCTGGCGTAGGACTGTCGCGCAATTTGCGAAAGATACTCATCCTCACTGGCAAATTCACCATATCTGGCTACATCCATTCCAAAAATATCGAATTCCGGTTCGCCATCGATCATCCACTGCGCCAGTGCCAAGCCCACTCCTCCACCTTGGCTGAACCCAGCCATGACTCCACACGCTACCCAGTAGTTTTTCAAACCAGGTACCGGGCCAACCAGCGGGTTACCGTCAGGTGTGAAGGTGAAAGCTCCATTGACCCAGCGTTTGATTCCGACTTCTTCCAGCACTGGAAATCTTTCAAATCCCTTGCTCAACTGTGGTGCAATTCGATCAATTTCCTCCGGAATCAGATCCATTCCGTAATCCCAAGGCGCACCTTCCAGATGCCAGACTTTGGGATCGGTTTCATAAACGCCCACCAGCATGCCTTTGCGTTCCGGGCGCATATAGGTATAGCCATCCAAGTCTAAAACAGACGGGATGAGGTCTTCACGTGCAGCTAGGTGCGGAATTGCCTCAGTTACCAGATAGTGGTGTTGTATGGGTGTTACAGGAAGATTCACACCAACCATTCGACCTACTTTTCGGGCCCACAGTCCTCCGGCATTCACAACATGTTCTGCAACAATTGTTCCGTGTTCCGTGACCACATCCCAAGCGCCTTCGGATCTTGGATTCAATTCGACAACTCGATTGCGCAGAATGATCTGAGCACCCCTGCCCTGTGCTGACTTGGCGTATGCGATTGTAGTACTATGCGGATCAAGGTACCCTTCGTGTTGGTCGAACATCCCGCCATGGAGATCGGACGTTTCGACCAATGGACATCTCTCACGGATTTCTTCTGGCGTTACGAGCTGGGATTCAATTCCCATCGTGAGAAAGATAGTTCTCATATACTTGAGATACTCCCAGCGCGCGGCGCTGGCGGCAAGAATGATGCTGCCCCCTTTTACCATACTGATATCTTGACCGCTCTCGCGTTGAATTTCCTGATACAGATTGATCGTATAAGCCTGTAACTTGGAGATGTTCAGATCATTATTCAGCGGGTGAAACCCGCCTGCCGCATGCCACGTCGATCCCGCGGTCAGTTCCTTCCTTTCAATCAGCACAACATCCGACCATCCCAGCTTGGCCAAGTGATACAGAACGCTGGCTCCGATAACACCACCGCCAATGACAACAACTCGATAATGATTTTTCATGCTGACCATTCTCGCAATCTGATTAACAAGCAACTATTCTGACAGAGCCTGTATTATTGTTAAAAATGAAACACTAGTTGTCCGTATTTCATTTCTACGTCAACTTGTACAGCGATTTTCATTTTATTAGTTTAGATGTAGATACAGATTTTGCGAATTGTTTCTCTAACTTGTTCCAATACTGAAATTGTTTGTGCCCTTGCGTGCGGCAATTATCTAGTCGGTGTTGATGACTATTCTGATTTTCCGGAAGATATTGTTGCCCCTCTTCCGCGGGTAGGTCCAGACTTGAATGTTGACATTGATCGTGTAGCATCACTCAAGCCCGATTTGGTGCTAGCATCTCTGACTGTGCCTGGACATGAGAAAGTGGTTGAAGGACTGAAGTCAGCGGGATTGCGCTATATCGCACCCGAACCCCACCGACTGGACGATGTGTATCGTAACATTATTGAAATTGGCGAACTACTGGGTGTATCGGGCAAAGCCGAACAGGTGGTCTGCGAGATGACGGACCGAATGGTTTCTGCTGAACTTTCGCAACACGCGCCTACTTTGCTGATTCAGTGGTGGCCGAAACCCGTTATCGCGCCCGGACAGCTTTCGTGGACTGGAGATTTGATTCTAGCGGCAGGATTTAAGAATCCGATCGGCGACAGAGAGGTAAAGAGCACACCGCTTACCGATGAAGAAGTGCTTGAACTGAATCCTGATGCTGTAGTCATATCCTGGTGCGGAGTTGATTTCAGCAAGTATCGCCCTAAAGTAATTTATCGCAATCCCCTATGGCAAGAAACGAAATTCGTGAAGAATAAAAATGTTTTTCGAGTTTCGGAGGCCTACCTTGGGCGTCCTTCGCCGAGACTTGTTGACGGCCTTATGGAACTCAAGAAAATCCAATTGCAACTGGAACCGCAAAACCGAAAGAATTGACACCAGTCAAAGAGCTTGTCAGTGCCGTTTAGTTGATCGATACTGAATAGCGCTGGACCCACACCGTCGGTCTGCAAGTCTTGAGCAGATTCAGGTGGTCAGTCTGTGATCCCGATTGAATCACTTGCAAGGAACGCAGTCAACAATCTCTGGAAATTAATTGCGTCATGCACTCCCGCAATCTCCCGAATGGAATGCATTGCAAGCTGGGCTACACCAATATCAACAGTCTTGATGCCTAGTTCCGATGCTGTAATTGGTCCAATTGTAGATCCGCACGCAATGTTGTTTCGTGATACAAAAAACTGAAGAGGAATCCCAATCGGCTCACACAGACTCTTTAGATACGTCACCATTTCCCCTGTTGTCGCGTATCTCTGATTGGAATTGAATTTGACGACCGGGCCTTCGTTTAGAACTGGAGCATGCTGTTCATCATGCTTGTCAGGGTAATTGGGATGAATTCCATGTGCACCGTCAGCAGAAACCAGTACCGAACGTCTGATTATTCTTGGATCCAGCCCTGTCGTTCGTTCGAGCACTGAGGTCAGAAAAGGGCTCTGTGCTCCGGAGTCAGACACACTCCCTACTTCTTCATGATCATTGCAGACTAAGACACAAAAATTTTCGGTTTCTGCATTGATGATTGCCTGTAAACCTG
The DNA here is from genome assembly GCA_965219265.1 of Arenicellales bacterium. Lineage (GTDB taxonomy): Bacteria > Pseudomonadota > Gammaproteobacteria > Arenicellales > JAJDZL01 > JAJDZL01. Next base: position 203,878 of record OZ244730.1, on the reverse strand, counting down.
CATGACAACTGAGAAGATTGTCGATTCTGGCACTTGTAATGAAATCTTCATTTGCCCCTGAAGTCTCTGGAGCATTGATGTCATACAGACTCAGGTCAAATCCCTGAATTGCACTGGTGCCAAGTTTTAAGTCTACCTCATCCAATTGTTCAAGAATCAATTCGTAAATAATCGACTCGCCGCCTGCTCCGATTGACGTGCAAATTGGATTCAAATGCTGCTGACTGTCAATTTCCTGGTGAATATTCGCATCTCGTTCAAGATGAATTGCAATACTGGGTATGTATGCAACTGGATTAGCAAGATTTACCAGTTGGCTTCGAACTTTTCCTTGTACATCACGATAGAAGACGCGCCCCGCGATGGATAAATCCCGATCAAACCACGTACGAACCAATGCCGAACCGTATACCTCGACATTGATTCTTTCATAGCCATGTCCCTTGAAGAACGGATTCGGATTGAGTTTCAAGCATGGACTGTCCAGATGCGCACCAATCAAACGCAACCCTGATTTTAGTGAAGAATTCTGCCCGTTCCTGAACGCTACAATGGAAGTATCATTTCGTGTTACGTAGTAACTTTCTCCCAGTTTTATTTTCCATTCGTCGGTTTCTTCAAGACGAATAAATCCGGCTCCGTCCAGTGCATCAGCAATACTCTGGGATGCGTGATATGGGGTTGGAGACTTCAGCAGAAAATCATTCAAGGATCCACCCTCAAGCCCCATTCCAGCTGGCACAAAAGTATTCATGATGTCGTACTTGCCTGCTAGTCGTCCGAGGGTTCTATGGTTGTGACAAGTGAAGCGAAGTCAAACAGATTTCGGTCAGCCAATTGCGACGGAGCTACATTTTGCACGCTTCTAAAGATATTTTCGACTCGACCTGGAAATTCTTTTTGCCATTGCCGCAACATATTCTTTATTTTCACTCGCTCAAGGTTGGTCTGTGACCCACAAAGATTGCAAGGAATGATAGGGAATTTTCGGGCTTCTGCATACTTTTCAATATCCGATTCCCGGCAATAAGCCAATGGCCGTATTACGATATTTTGTCCGTCGTCACTTTTGAGTTTGGGCGGCATGGCTTTCATCTTGCCACCATGAAACATGTTCAGGAACAGCGTTTCGACAATATCGTCCCGATGGTGCCCCAGAGCGATTTTGTTGAACCCGTTTTTCAAAGCGAAGTTGTACAACACGCCGCGCCGTAGTCTGGAACAAAGACCACACATGGTTTTGCCTTCCTCAATTACGTCACGAACGATGCTATAGGTGTCCACTTCGAGAATGTGATAGGACACTCTGATCGATTGCAGGTAATCCGGCAATACATGGTCTGGAAATCCAGGCTGCTTTTGATCCAGATTGACGACGGTCAATTCAAACTGGACGGGAGCTCGAAGCTGGAGTTCTAAAAGAATGTCGAGCATGGTATAGGAGTCTTTGCCGCCCGACAGACACATCATAACGCGGTCGCGATCTGCAATCATTTCAAAATCACGAATCGCGCTTCCTACATCTCGTCGCAGCCGCTTGCGAAGTTTATTGAAATTGTAGCGATCCCGCTCCGATTGAATTTTTGGTGGTGTATCGGTTGCGAGTAAATTTTCGTACTGGATTCTCATTGGTGTCAATTAATCATTTTTCGAGATTTTTTATACATGAGCGAGTAATACCCACAATGGTCAATCTGCTGCCTAACTTGCAATTCTTGAATTTTCAGAACTTATGAGCATCAATTATTGTACGATTAACTGGTATTGAAGTAACCGTAGGAAACAAAAGATGCAGTGGATTGCTCTTGCCGTTGTCTGTACAGCATTAATAGCGCTCAGTTATTACTCCCCGAAGATTGGATTCAGTCTTTTAGGGGCACTCGCAGCAATTCTAGTTACTCTGTACTACCTAAATCTGAGCGAATCGGAAATAACTGAATTTCCAGTTCCTCGCGAATCTGTCGTTCTCAGTGAAACTCATGCAACGGAATCATACGGCGAAAGCTGGAACTATTCAGGCAGAATTTCCAACTCCTCTGACAAGTCAATCACTGATGTGCGAATCAAGATCATTCTGCATGATTGCCCAGAGGGGAGTCAACAAATTACAGACGCTTGCGTAGTGATTGGAGAAGAAGTGGATTTCGTTGCGATCAATGTTCCTCCGCGGCAAGCGAGAGATTTCCGCGACAGCATTTCCTTTCGAAACGCTGACCCGAAAGGTATTCAACTATGGAGCTTTGAATTGATCAGCCTTCGTGTAACAGAATAGCGTTTGCATCTACACGAGAAGTTGGCATCACCTATCGATGCCTGCAAGCCTGGTTCGGAATCAGACTTGCACAGGCAGTCAAAGTTCTCCAGCGTCTTAGGCAGCGTCAAACGGGACGTACGAATGACCATTTCAATGCATCAAATAGTTATCATTCGTTGAATGAGTCCAAGCTCTTTAAGCTATAGCACTTTTGTGGTAATTTTCTGATAGCTGAACCGTCCAGTAGGGTCCTAAATTACTCTGTCAACTGGTACTTTACTTAGGGTTCAACTGTATTTGCGATTGCGCTCACCAATGTATATCAACTCCAAGCTCGAAGACTCTAATAATCCAGCGAATTTCCTCTATTCTCTGCTCAATTCAGGGACTTGCGTTGAAATTGTTCTACCGTTGTTTATAGAGGGCGATCGTACTGTCCTAGGCTTGTGATGCCTACTGAATCAACTTACGTCATTTTCGAAATCACTGATTTTGGTAGAAAGTTCTTTTTTGATGTATTTTGAATATATCATTTATAAATGGCTTTATGCCATATAATATATAAGAAATCAAAATATATCTTGAATTGATTTTAAATATGTGTGATTTTAATGGTTACGTACCATAAAAGAAAACCAAGACTAAAACCATTGTTGAATAAAGTTCCACCCGGCTTTATGGTTGATGCATCATGGCTCAAAAGTCAGGGCATCGACCCCAAGTCCATACACAACTATGTCGTGTATGGCTGGCTAGACCGCGTTATCCGGGGGGTATACCGCCGCACACTCCCGGAAGGTGTGCATGAGAATTCCAATACCGCATGGCAGGTTGCTTTGCTCTCTTTACAACAGATTATGAACTATGCTGTTCATCTAGGCGGTGAGAGCGCACTCCAACTGGCAGGTTTTTCCCACTACCTTTTTCTTAGACATGAACCCCAAGCTCATGTATATGGTGACGTGCCTCCTTGGTTCAAGCGTATCCCAACTGACACCAAAATTGTTGTGCATCATCGTTCATTGTTCGGTGATGACTTAACTGGGATCATCGACTCAGCTCGAGATTTTCAACATGAAAGATCAGAAGAGGATCTGAGGCCAGCAATCAATGTCTGGCGCTGGCCAATCAGCGCATCGTCCCCAGAGCGAGCAATTCTTGAGGCGCTGGATGAGCTGCCGAAAAACGCGAGTTTTCATTACCTCGACATGATATTTGAAGGTTTGGTTTCATTGCGTCCAGAGCAGCTGACTACACTGCTATTAGTGTGCCGAAGTGTAAAAGTTCGCCGGTTATTCTTTGTCTTCGCCGACCGCCACCAACATGCATGGCGCAAGTACATTAATACATCGAAAATCGATTTTGGCTCCGGTCCACGAGCACTCGTTGAAGGTGGAAAACTTCATCCTACCTATAAAATTTATGTACCAACTGATTTTATGTCAGTAGCGGATTCCGGGAAAGATGTCGATGCTTGAACGCTATATAGACCAAGTTCGTCTGCTAATAGATGTGTTGCCGCACATTGCCAAAGAAGATGTATTCGCATTAAAAGGCGGTACTGCAATCAACCTTTTCTATCGTGACATGCCGCGGCTTTCAGTCGACGTTGACCTCACTTACTTGCCGGTTGAGGAATTTAGTGCTACTCAAAAACATATTCATGAGACGTTCGAACGGATTACGAAAGGGATATCCGAGCGTAATTCGCGCTATCGGACAAGACATTTTACTGGCTTGGGCAATACCAACCGCATTACAGTTAGTGATGGTAAAACTCGGATAAAAATCGAAACCTCTCCAGTCATCCGTGGCACAGTAATTCCGCCTGTATCAATGGTGGCGTCCAGTACCGTGACTGATCGGTTTGGATTTACAGAAATTCAGGTGCTATCTTTTGAGGATGTGTATGGTAGCAAACTCCACGCAACTCTCGACCGCCAGCATCCGCGCAACTTGTTTGACGTAAAGATTCTGTACGATAACGAAGGTATAACCGAGAATCTGTTTAGTGTGTTCATGGTCTATGTGGCGAGCTCTAGTCGACCAATGCATGAGCTCTTTACGCCTGCCTCCCCAGCACGTTACGAATTGTTTAATGAAGAATTCACAGGTATGACACGCGATAGCGTAAGCAAGGATATTCTTGAGGAAACGCGAACGCGACTCCATGCAGATATTAGTCAGCGTCTAACGGGTGACATCGCCGCATTCCTGCTCTCCCTTCACGATGCCGAACCGGATTTTAGTCTAATTGGATTTCCTGAGGCAGCAGTGCTCCCGGCAGTACGTTGGAAGTTGTTGAATCTAGAGAAGCTGAAGCGCAACAATCCCGAAAAGCATGCGGTGCAATGAGGTGCACTCGAAGACTTGTTTCGATAATCATAATGACTTCCAACGATTTTGACATGTTTTCATATGATCGGTAACCTACAATCAGAACACACGGGCGTTCGGAAACCCGGCACTCTAGAATTGATGAAAAATTCAGCCGCCTTAGTATCAGTCTTCCAAGCGTTTTCTCTCTTTTCACTAGATGCTTGTATTGAAAGCATTTAATTCTTGATAATGCCCTTAATTTTCTTAGCACAACCCCTTTGGCGAATTTTCCGATTAGAATCAGTGAAATGAAACGCTGAGTTTTTGAAAATTCTCACCCTAGTATCATGTCCACTATGTAATGTTGTATCAATTCCAATCGATTCTCGTTGTTGCCAGATTGAACAACGAGGATTTACAAAAGAACAAACGTTACGTGGCAGCACGACAGAAATCGGAACGCAATCAGCATGGAGAGATTGTGGGGAACAGTTCGCATTCATCACAGAAAGCGCTCAATGCGTTGATTTAGCTGAACAACGACGAGGGTGAAATCAATGAACCGCCAAGGTTTGGTGAAACCATAGCCGGTGTGCTGCAGATTCGCCGCGCAAGGTGGGTCGGGTGAAATAGCGCTCGGCGGTCAGCAGGGCAAGCAGTGTTTTTACGAGCGCCAGGCGGACGCTGAAATTGAAGCCCTCATGGTTGCGCTCAGCAGCAGTGCGTATTCACAATGGGCGTTGTGGCTGTTGGTGCAGCGTGCGGTTGAGTTCGACTATATCAACAAGATTTCTTACGAGACGGTGCGGCGGGACTGAAAATAACGAAAGCAAGCCTTGGCAGTGCATTGAGAGGGTGATGCCTGCACCCAGCAGTGAAATCCTCACAACACCCTCAAAAGGCGAAGCTCTCCGAATCAATCACTGCGATCAGTTTCCAAATTCATATCGGGAATTATTTTGTCTCCAGCCAATAGAGTTCAGGAACTGTTTGAAGTCTACTGGACATTGTTGGATCCGCGCAGCGGTATGGAAGTACGGGCACAAAAAAACTCATCACGAGCAATTTTCATTATTCGCTTGACTTTTCATGCGAATGAGTTAAGTTAGCCCGAGAATTCGCAACCCCGACCCGCATGGCCTGTGCGGTCGACGAGTTCAGATAAGGTTCGAGTCGTTCGAATCGCGAAGCGGTTCGAGACACTTGATCAACATGTGCAACGTACGCCCGGAGTGACAACCATGGCCAAGCAAACATCCCAATCACCCCCAGACCGTTCTATCGAACCGACTCACGATAATCTGTTCAAGTTCACCTATCATCGTGAGGACGGGGTGGACGACTTGAGCCGGGAGCTGTTCGAAATCGTCTTTGACGAGGCCACCAACAACGAGTTCAACTGGCTGACCCTGAATATGGATTCCAGTTCTGTGATCGATCAGGCCGGGCGCGAGAAGTTCGCCGACTTGATCTTTTCGGTCAACACTAAGGAGGACAACTCCTCCACCAAGTTCATTTTTTTGCTGGAGCACAAAAGCGTCTCGGACTCCAACGCGCTGATTCAACTGCTGGGCTATCAGACGTCGCTGTATTTACGAGAAGGCAAACAATGCCGGGTCCTGCCGATGATCATCTACAACGGTAAAAAGCCCAATTGGTCGGGACCCTTGGAGTTCCAACAGAGCTTGCAGCCGGTTTCCGATCACCTGCAACGTGAATGGGGCGGGTATTTTTTGAATTTCAGGTGCAAGATGGTGAATTTGCATGAGGTCATTGCACAAAGACGCGCCGCTGGCATGGATTCTGAGGTGGTGCTTTACGCGCTGTCGAAGGTGTGGGATGCCGATGAGCGAACGTTCGAAAAGGTGTTTCGACTGGCAAAAGGTTTGAGCGATGAAAAACGGAATCGGCTGCTGCCAATGGTGGTAAACTATCTGCAGTCCCACTTGACACATAGCAAGCGCATTAGCTACGAAACCATAGCTCGCATTGAAGAGCAAACACTACCGAAGAGGAAACGATCAATGTTATCTTATTTTGACGAAATTAAAAATGAGAGCTTGGAACAAGGGCTGAAAAAAGGCGTGAAAGAGGGAGAGAAAAAAGCTTCGGAAAAAATCGCTGAAAATTTGATTCGCGATGGGATGGAAATCAGTAAGATTTGTCAACATACCGGAATGAGTCGCAAACAAGTCGAGCAGATTCAGAACAATCTACAGCGACATTGAACAAGAATTCTGATCCAGGCCGTATCTCTTGCCGGCTGAGGATTCGCAATCGAATCGATTGAGTAACCAGTACTTCGTGGTCGTACTCAATTGTGGCCAACTGCGTCTCAATGATCCAGCGACAGGCCGATGCGAGAGTCGGAAGAATTCCTATTATAACGACGTCAAACTATTTCGCCTCGTGCGACTCTAAACAACACACCCGAACTTCGCTTGAATTTTTGCGGAGATGTATAGTTTAGCTACGAAACCAAATCTATGGACGGCAGTTGGCTCAATGTTGCGGAGGTTGAGATTCGAGTCATGGCCCGGCTGTGCTGGAATCGGAGAATCGATGCAACGGTCACCATGAGTCGGGAAGTTGTTGCGTGGCAGTCACAAAGAGACGGATTGGAGGCAAAAGTTGGCTGGCAATTCACATCCGATGATGCGCGTATCAAACTGAAATGTCTTGATCCGACACTTGACGAATGACAAGACACTAGGGGGTTTATGAGCACTTGGATTCGCCGCAGTTCAGACAGGTCATGCAACCGTCCAGATACACCATTGCCCGAGTACTGCAAACATTACACAATTCAGCGCCATCCGGAAAACTGTTCTCGTATTCATCCATTGAAACATTGATGCGCTTTTCAAATTCCAACCTTTTTTCTTCAAGAATCCGTTTGCTATGTTCTGACAGTGGTTCATCCGTGATCATTCCGATACGCTTCATATGCATTTCGATGACTGAGCCGATTTCGGCAACTAGAGATGGCGTGAATTTGCCACCCTTTTTGAAATATCCGCCGCGAGGATCGAACACTGCGTGGAGTTCCTCAACAAGAAACGTGCTGTCACCACCTTTTCTGAAAACAGCCGAAATAATCCTCGTAAGGGCAACTGTCCACTGGAAATTGTCCATATTTTTCGAATTAATGAAAATTTCAAAAGGACGCTGACGCTCGTAAGGCGTTCCCACATTTAATGTCATGTCATTGATGGTTACATATAGTGCATGTTCGGAAAGCGGTGTCTTGATCTTGTAGGTGCTCCCTCTCAGCATTTCCGGTCTTTTAACGCGTTCGTGCATCTGGACCACGTTGGACTTCTCTTCAACGACGCTGACTAAATCATCGTCACTTTGTGAGACAGGATGCTCTTCCGACAAGGTGAAAAGAGGCCCCGGCGCATCGCTTTTGGAAGCAACCTTGTAATCTACTATGGGCTGATTGATTTTGATAGCCATTTCATAAGCCTTAGAATTTACCGTAATACCCTTCTTTCAGAGCATCAAACAAATTTGCTGCAGTGTGGGTTTCTCCGTCGTACTCCACTTCCTCATTTCCTCTTACTTCAACAACGCTGCCATCTTCCAACGTAAACTGATATTTCGTTTTCTCCAAATCCTTGTCGCGCACTAATACGCCTTGGAAAGCTTCTGGGTTAAATCGAAATGTTGTACAGCCTTTCAATCCACTGTCATAGGCATCCATATAAATTTCCTTGAATTTCCCAAATGGATAATCCGTTGGAACATTCGCAGTCTTGGATATGGAAGAGTCCACCCATTTCTGTGCTGCTGCTTGAACTGCAACATGTTCCTGAGGGGAAATGTCATTCGTAGTCACAAAATAGTCTGGCAGTGAAGATTCATCATCTGCAGTAGCGTTTGGATTGACCAGTTCGCGATACGCGAGCAACTCGTACGAATAAACTTTCACGTTTTCTTTCGACTTTTTGCCTTCTCGAATCACATTTCGTGTGTATTCATGTGCGAAAGAAGGCTCAATTCCATTACTGACATTGTTGCCAAGAGATAGACTGATGGTTCCCGTTGGAGCAATCGAACTGTGATGTGTGAATCGCGCTCCATTCTCGACGATCAGATCGGTCAATTCCTGAGGTAAATTCTGCATGTATCGACTGTATTTCGCAAGAAGTGTCGCTCCCTTCACTTTATGCCCAACTCTGATCCCGTCCTTAGCCATTTCCGGTCGCTTGATCAGCAGACTGGGCGTTACTTCAAACCTCTCTTCAAATATCGGTGCCGGACCTTTTTCTTGAGCGAGCTGAATCCCTGTCTTCCATCCAGTAATAGCCATCTCTTTGGCAATTTGTTCGGTAAATTCAAGGGATTCCCGAGATCCGTATTTCACTTTCATCATAGCCAAGGTTGAACCAAGTCCGAGGAATCCCATGCCATGACGACGTTTTCGAAGAATCTCTTTTTGCTGGTCTGATAACGGCAGGCCGTGAATTTCCACAACATTGTCCAGCATTCGAGTAAAGATCGAAACTACTTTTCGATATTTCTCCCAGTCAAACTCGACGCTATCGGTAAACGGATTCTCAACAAATTTGGTTAAGTTAACTGAACCGAGAAGGCAACTTCCATAGGGCGGCAATGGTTGTTCACCACATGGATTTGTCGCTCGAATATCTTCGCAGAACCAGTTATTGTTCATCTCGTTGACTCGATCTATCAAAATAAATCCTGGCTCCGCATAGTCGTATGTGAGTTCCATCATGGATTCCCATAACCGGCGCGCTTGAATTATCTTGTAGACGCGAACAGAAACTCTTCCCTGTTCATCGATGATATGGGTCTGGTTATTGTCACCAATAGGCCAATACTTCCAAACTACAGTGCAGTCTTTGCTATTAAATTCATCCTTGGTCGCTGGAAACACAAGTTCCCACTCAGCATCGTTCTTTACTGCTTTTATGAAATCATCCGTGATCAGACAGGATAGATTGAACTGCCGCAGACAGCCGTCTTTTCTCTTCGCTCGAATGAAATCCAGAATATCTGGATGCGAAACACTGAACACTCCCATCTGAGCGCCGCGACGCCCACCCGCAGACGACACCGTGAAGCACATAGCATCAAATATGTCCATGAAAGACAAGGGGCCGGAAGTGTATGCACCTGCTCCGCTTACAAACGCGCCTTTTGGACGAAGCGTTGAGAATTCGTAACCGATGCCACAACCGGCTTTAAGTGTAAGACCGGCTTCATATACCGCATGCAGGATGCCTTTCATCGAATCCGAAATAGTCCCAGAAACAGTACAGTTGATGGTGCTCGTAGAGGGTTTGTGTTCGCGAGCACCTGCATTGGAAACAATTCGCCCCGCTGGAATTGCACCGTTCTGGAGTGCCCAGAAAAAATTTTCGTACCACTTCTCGCGGTTACGCGGCTGCTCTACATCTGCCAGAGCACGTGCGACTCTCGCATATGTATCATCAAGACCCTGATCGATTATTTCTCCAGACTGTGATTTAAGGCGGTATTTGCGGTCCCAAGTATCAAGCGAAGCTTCCTGCAGTTCAAATTTAGGCAACTGCTCCGGAGTAATTTTCAGATTGCCCTGCGACACCATCAATCGCCCCATCCATTCATCGTCATACTCACTCCTCCACCAAGCTTGATCTGAATTGATGTGTATGTGTTTGAAACACTTGCTTCCTGTGTCAATCGAATTTGTCGCTACTAATTTCGCTAGGTAAACCTAAGCAGTTGCTGCACATTTCCCGTAATTCGTTTTATATGTTTTATCGGCACTCGGCAACATTAAAAAGTGGAATTGGGCTTATGTTGGTGCTTGCTTTCTCTATGAGCAACTGTGTCGTGTTCTAACCAATGACAGTGCTTTTCGGCCCGTTTGTTCAGCCTACGAACTGCTCAATCTCTCTTCTCATAGGTTAAATTTCTTGGAGAATGGGATTGAATTTAGGAAATTAATAACCAATCAAAAATAGTAAATATATCACTAATATTTTTGATTATATCCGCCTTACAATAACAATATTTAACAAAACTCAAGTTGTCAGCTTTCGATAAATGTCAGATACTTTCAGTGGAAGTTTGCGAACGTCATCTACCATCGTGTAGTTGACATGTCCATACATGTGCGGAAGATAATCATGTGCCTGCGAATCAATCGTAATGCAGAACGGATGTATGCCGGCATGTTTTGCTTCCATTAAAGCCTGCCGCGTATCCTCAATTCCGTATTCCCCTCGATAGCCATCATAGTCGTCGGGCTTGCCGTCCGAAATAGTAATCAAGACCCGAGTTTTCGCATCTACATTCAATAACTTTTCACTTAGATGGCGAATGGTGACTCCCATACGTGTGTAGTCCTGTGGCCGAATGCCTGCAATTCGCGCTTTGACTTTGCTGTCGTACGACTCCTCAAATGTCTTGATTCGATATAACTCGCAGCGCTTGCGCGTCATCCCGGAAAATCCGTAAATGGCGTAACGATCACCCAGAGTTTGTAGCGCTTCGCTTAGCAGAACCAAGCTTTCTCGTTCGGCATCATTAATCCACCCCTTAGTCGATCCGCTGACGTCAACCATAAATATCACTGCCAGATCGCGTTCCAGTTTTCGAGATTTGATGAACAGTCGATCCGTCAATTCATTGCCCTCGACGACATCAACATAGCTTTCTACAACCGCGTCAATATCAATATCATCACCGTTCTTCTGCCGACGCAGCATTCGATCATCTCCTCGCAACGCTTCAAAAGACTTGCGAATGTTCCGTACCAGATGCGAATACTTCTCCAGGATTGTCTCTACAACACTCTCACTGCTGGGGTGCATTTCAAGTTCTCTTAAAACGCACCAGTTTTTTCTGTAGTGCCGACGCCGATAATCCCATTCATCGTAGAAATACGTCTCCTCCGCCTCTGAATTCGCCTTTTCGTGACGGTCCTCTTCCACTTGGCTGTCCTGTCTATATTGCCCGTCTCCTGCGGGCACGAGATAATCTTCGGGAATTTCACCAAAATCCTGAACAATGCTTTTCGCCCTTTGAATCACATCATTTGGTGGAACGACAGGCTGACCGTCAATGGTCAGTGTCATTTCCCATTCATCAGTCTCATCCGAGTCAGGCTGGGTTGTTATGCTCACTCTATTAACTTGGTCTTCAACCTGTTCGTCTTCAGTTTCGGATTCGCTGACGATTCCTTCGGCAAGCGTCGCAAGGTCCGTTCGAAACTTCTCCTTCTCTATTTCCACTCGCTGTTTCGCAACTTGCCTCACGCGCTCCAAATCAATCATACCCTGATAACAGACGGGGTCTGATAACCTGAAATTTTGGTAATACAGCTGCTGTGTGACAGCAAGCGAATCCAGAACATCCGAATCTGGTTTTTGAACCTGCTCCAGCAGTGAGTCGATGCCGTCGATATCGGGCAATGTCTCGGATAAAGTTTTCAATTCATTCATTTGTCGAACAAGGCCAGGCAGTTCGCCTTTCATGCGGTTAAGAAGTCGGATTTCTTCAACAGCTTCAAATAGTCGAAGCGCCCTTGCCTGATCTTGAAATTTAGTGATCGCCGTGCATACGATAGGAATGCCTGTTTGTACATCCACGCGAAATGTTCCAAATAGTGTCTGTGCCAATAAAAATGCTCCAGTCGCCTTATAGAGTTGAAAATTGAGCCGTTCTGAATCAAACTGATTTACGAGTTCCGGCAGAAAAAGAGTTTCCGTGTCAGTCCAAGCTTCGTTATCGGCGCGTATTTCAAGCTCACGGCCGGAAACGCCTTTCACATATTTGTTCAGAATTCCGACGACGTCACCAAATGAAACTGAGTGTCTTTTCTGACTAAGTCTGTCAGCGAACTTTTTCGCTTCTCTGAATGAAGCGCTACCTGGATACAGACCCTGTCTGTCATAGATGTCCATCGCTTCAATGATCCACTGGGTGACTCCGTCCGAATCCATTAACTTGAATGCCTGAGAGACATGGCTTGCGAACTGAAACGCCATTTCCGAGTTGGACTTCGAGATGACACCGGCCCAGTGCAAAGCGAATTCCTGCGACGATCTATCCAATAATGAAAGCTTTAGCGCCGGTTCGCTGGCTGTTCGGCGCGAAGTCAGGACTGCACCGAGCAATTCTTCCAGCTTTTCCTCAATTCGATTCGCAGAAAGCGGCTTCTTCACAGGATAGATTCCGATGGTGAATTGCCGTCACTGATTTAGAAAATTGATGAAGCCATTTCCTGAATGGCAGTCAGTATTTCCGGATCATCCGTCAAAGTCTGAGAAATTGAGGCATTACATGCTTCAAGCGGATCAATTCCAAAGACAATCAGTTTGGCTGCATGTACGAGAAGACGGGTGCTCGCTCCCTCTTCCAGACCACTGCCCTTGAGATTGCGTGTCATCCTGGCGAATCGAACCAGAGAACCGGCGGAATCTTTATCTATCCCCGATTCATGCACGATGATGGATTGCTCAAGTTCCTTTTCAGGATAATCAAATTCAAGTGAAAGGAAACGTTGGCGGGTGCTTTGTTTCAAGTCTTTCAATACACTCTGATAGCCAGGATTGTAGGATATCGTCAGGTTAAATGCCGGAGCAGCATGAAGCAGTTCGCCGGTTTTTTCGATGGGCAATACTCGCCGGTCATCTGCGAGAGGATGAATAACTACCGTGGTATCCTTTCGCGCCTCAACGATTTCATCAAGATAACAAATTCCGCCAACGCGAACGGCTCTGGCGAGTGGACCGTCAACCCACCTGGTTTCACCACCCACGATTAGATAACGGCCAACCAAATCCGATGCGGTAAGATCATCATGACATGCCACAGTCACCAGCGGTAGGTTCAATTTCCAAGCCATGTATTCCATGAATCGAGTCTTTCCACAACCTGTCGGCCCTTTCAATAGAACAGGAATGCGATTCTCGTGGGCACTCTCAAACAAGCGAACTTCGGATCCTTGAGGTGCATAAAACGGCTCATCCGGTATGGAATAATCCTCACTTTCAATTCTGTACATTCGCGTTTGCCTTCCGATTTTCTCTCGCGTTTGAAGCTCAGCAAAAGAGTATATTATGTTCGTCCTGTTGCTTGACAGACTTAATCTTTTTCTAATCTTCCAATGTCTTCACGTTCAAATCAATTCGCCGACAATAATATTCTTCTTGATGAATCTCTCAAAAATTGCATCGTCGAAAGACTTTCAAATTTTGACAGAAAATCGATCCGGAAAACTGAACTTAGACAGGCCGCAGTTGCATTTACGATCTTGAATGGAGACTCTGGAAGTGCGGCTAGTTTTCTTCTGACTCGACGGCCCCAACATCTGAGGCGTCACGGAGGTCAATATGCCTTGCCAGGCGGCAGATTGGACGGTGATGAATCGGCACTTGAAGCCTCACTGCGTGAACTGCAAGAGGAAATCGGTATAGACGTGTCCGAGAATGAAGTGCTTGGATTTTTAGACGATTACGAGACTCGTTCAGGATTCGTTATTACTCCAGTCGTTGTATGGGCAGGCGAAAGAAAAGAACTTCATCCTGATCCAAATGAAGTTGCATCCGTTTTCAGGGTGCCGCTTGCAGACTTGAAATCACCGAAAATTCCAGTTTTGGAAGAGTTAGCCGAAAGTGGAACACGAGTGTTGTCGGCACCACTGGATTCAATCGGACATCGGGTATTTGCACCGACTGCAGCCTTTTTGTTTCAGTTCAGAGAAGTTGCTCTGTTTGGTCGACACACACGTGTAGCCCATTTCGACCAGCCGAAATTCGCTTGGAAATGATCTAAAGTAGCGAAGACTTTGTGTCGTGCCGAAGGGATCAGTCCTTCACCTTTGCCAATTTATCCAGCAGAGCGCGATTCACTATGGGGTGCACAAATTGAGAGACATCGCCTCCCAACTGGGCAATTTCCTTAACAAGTGAAGCCGCAACAAAGGCATAGTCTTCAGCCGGTGCGAAAAACAGAGTTTCGATATTTGGGTCGAGTTGTCGATTCATCCACGAGAGCTGAAACTCATACTCGAAATCTGAAACCGCCCTCAGCCCTCGAATCACAATTTTTGAGTTCACTTCCTTGGCAAAATCAATCAGTAACCCTGCAAACCCAACAACGTTGACAGTAGACAGGTGAGCAGTGGTTTCTTTGATCAGCTGAACGCGTTCCTCAAGAGAGAACAGCGTCTTTTTATCCTTGCTGAAAGCCACAGCCACTGTCAACTCATCAAAAAGTTCTGTTGCGCGTTCAATCAGATCATTGTGACCCTTAGTAACCGGATCAAAGCTGCCCGGATATATTGCTCGTGTGATTCGTTCTGAATGGTTCATGTTTTCGCCGATTCTGAAATGTTCTCTAACCGAAACCAAATTGTAAAAATATACATTATGTATGCATATAAAAAGAGAAAACGGAAATTCTTTACGAGTTGCTGAGGTTGGAGTTCCGTCAAAACGACGAATGGCACGTTAGAGTTTCATGTTGCAGCCAGACCTTGAACCTGCAACTTCAATTTTGCACGAATTGAAGCAGGTAGTGGCTACGAGAGCCTGACTGATAATGCCTCAAAATTTTCCATTGCTCCGATAGTTGATTCAAACCCTCACCTCGCTCCATTTCGACATAGACGTGAGCATTCGAATTCAAGCAGCCGATTGATTCGAGTAGTTCAACCGAACTCAAAGCCATGCCTCGATAAAAAGGTGGGTCTACAAATACAACATCGAACTTTTCTTCGATGGTTCTCAAGTAGGCCAGCGCCTCACTACACACAACCAAACATTGATTCGCGGAAAGATCAGCGGCGGTTCGATGCAAGCTACGAATACACTTCCGATCAATATCCACGAAAACAGCGGATTCAGCACCTCGGGAGAGCGCCTCAAAGCCCAGCGCACCGCTGCCTGCATACAAATCCAGACACTTCGCTCCTTCTATCCGCCACTGCAGCCAGTTGAACAGCGTCTCACGCGCTGCATCAGTCGTAGGTCGTATGTCTAGTGAAGAGCCAAACCGAATGACTCTGTGCCTCCACTTTCCCGAAATGATTCTGAGTTTGCCTTGCAATCTGTTTTGCCTTCAATCGCATCTGTATCGAACATAATATAATTTGTTGATTGTTTCGCCGTACGCACTAGATCTTCACACTAAACCAAAATTGCGCCAACGTTTAGCTGCTGACGGTATCGTCCTGCTGGGTAAAAACTCAACGCCATAAATATTTTCCTTCGAACATCTCCTACGGATTATTTAGATGAACGAACCGCAAAAACAGACAACATCCAGCCAAAAAAAGAAATTCAGTTTCTTTGATGTCCTCGCCAGAACACGCAAGTCAGTCTCCGCTGGATTTTCCAATCTGTTTGCCAGTGCTTCATCTGTAGATCAGAGTGAAATTGATAAGCTTTACGATGCACTGATACTCAGTGATGTCGGTTATGCAGTGAGCGAATCAATCATAGACTCCGTCAGCGCCTCAATGAAGCGGTCGAATATTTCCGGCGCCCAAGTCGCTAATCTCGTACGTCGGAAGCTCATACAAATTCTTGAACCCGCAGAAATGAATTTCAACTTGGAAAAACATACACCGCCTGTCATCATCATGATGGTTGGTGTGAATGGAGTAGGCAAAACCACAACTAGTGCAAAAATTGCGGGGTATTTACAACAACAAAGTCATTCGGTAATGCTGGCAGCTTGTGATACATTTCGTCCAGCCGCAATTGAACAGCTCCAGACTTGGGGGGAAAGGCTAAACGTTCCGGTCATCGCACAGTCTGCCGGAACCGACCCCGCCGCTGTCGCACACGATGCTCTGCATGCGGCGACTGCTAGAGACATGTCTATTTTGCTAATCGATACTGGGGGACGACAACAAACGCGCGATGACCTGATGAGACAGCTTGGAAAAATTCGACGAGTAGTTTCAAAAATTGAACCCTCAGCACCCCATGAAACGTTGATCACAATTGATGCTGGCACAGGTCAGAATGCCATCTCCCAAGTAGAACAGTTTCACAAGCATTCCGCACTCAGCGGCATCTGTGTTTCCAAGCTTGACGGAACGGCGAGAGGTGGCATCGTTGTGGCGCTCACCCAACAATTCGCACTACCTTTGCCATTCATCGGGGTTGGAGAAGGCATCGGTGATATCGCACCGTTCAAAGCAGCAGACTACGTAGACTCACTATTGGGTCTCGAAACTACAGAATCCCCTGTCGATTAACAATGATTCGATTTTCCAACGTCACCAAGCAGTATCCAAGCGGACAGACTGCACTTAGAAGTGTGAGCTTTGCAATTGAACCGAATCAACTGGTCTTCCTAACCGGGCACTCCGGTGCTGGTAAATCAACACTGATCAAGCTGATCACGCTACAGGAAAAGCCAACACATGGTCACATTTTCGTCGACGACAGAAACCTTTCAGCGCTGGCAGGCAATCAGATTGCCTATTACCGCCGCTCTATCGGCGTGGTTCAGCAAGACCACAAACTGCTATTTGACCGTACTGTTATGGATAACGTTGCACTTCCGCTGATTGTCCGAAACATGGAAATGTCGAAGATTCGTCGGAGAATATCAGTGGTATTGGAAATGGTCGGACTACACGGCAAAGAGAAAGCTTACCCCATCCATCTTTCAGGCGGAGAACAGCAACGGGTAGGAATTGCAAGAGCAATAGTAGGGCGCCCTCAATTGATCATCGCAGACGAACCGACTGGCAACTTGGATGAGGAACTCGGTGATGAAATCATGGACATATTCAAACTGCTGGTGCAGTACGAAACCACTATCATCGTTGCTACGCACGACAGGCACCACTTTTCGGGACAGCGATTCAACGTATTTGAGCTGCGAAACGGCATCATGACTCCTAGTAACGTCGTCTGAAGGGAATGCGTAGTTTCTTGCTATTACGTCTCCAGACACTCGTCTCATGTCTGGGTAGAATGTGGCGAACTCCTTTTCCGACGATATTTACAGTTGCCTGCGTGGGTGTTATTTTGTCTCTGCCAGCAGGCTTGTACATGATGTCGGTAAATTTGCTTCCCGTCACGGGCATATTGAAGAATACCCCTGAACTGACAATGTACCTGTCAAAAAATGCGAACGACGATTTGAGTGCCAGACTATTTGATCAAGTTCGAAATTTGCCTCAAGTCCATCATGTACGTCTGGTTTCTGCAGATGAAGCATTGGAAGATTTCAAGCAGCTTACCGGCCTGGACACCATAATTCAGTACGTTCCAGACAATCCATTGCCGACTGTGATCATTGTTCAACCTTACGAAAAATATGCCAATCCAACTGATTTTCAGCAACTCGCGAACAAACTGAGGGGGTTCGAACTGGTTGATGCAGTTGAAGTCGACCTGCAATGGGTTAAGAGACTGTACAAAATCATCGAGTTGGCACGAATTGGTTTTGCGATCGTTTCCGTCTTGCTGATTGCGGCCGCAATACTGTTGATATGCAATACCACCCGGCTCTCAATAGTCAGCCGTTACGAAGAAATCAAAGTAATCGACCAGATTGGTGGGACCCGAGCATTCATTCGCAGGCCATTCGTCTACATCGCTGTAATTCACAGCCTGCTCAGCGTTGCCGTCGCACTCGCCATCATTGAAGGAATTCGTTTGTTCCTGAGAGAACCGATAGGTGAACTCGCTACACTTTATAGCAGCGACTATCAACTGTCCGGACTCTCTCCTCTCACTTGGCTTGGAGCAGCAGCAACGGCATCTATTCTTAGCTGGCTTGCATCCAGAACTACTGTTCACATCTATCTGCGCCGTCTCAAATCCTCACAACCCTAAACTCTCTTGAATTTTTATTTTCTGAACCTAAATTAATTTTTACTTGGATGAAACTTTACAAATTATTAGCACTCTCATATAATGAGTGCCAGAATACGGTTAAGATAAAACTCAGGTAAATTCAATATGAGTCAAAATTTTCCAGTTCCATTAAATTTTCAAAGTGGGGAGATTTCTTCCTACCTCAGGTCAGTTTATGCACAGCCTATTCTTACCGCCGAAGAGGAGCGAGAATTGGCAATTCGCTATCATGAAAACGAAGACTTGGACGCAGCGCGCCAGTTAATTCTTTCCCACTTGAGATTCGTCGTTCGCGTTGCCAGAGGATTCGTTGGTTATGGAATCCCTCTCGGCGACCTCGTTCAGGAAGGTAATGTGGGATTGATGAAGGCCGTCAAGAAATTCGAGCCGGACCGTAACGTTCGACTCGTCTCCTTCGCAGTTCACTGGATCAAAGCGGAAATTTACGATTTCATTCTGCGCAACTGGAAAATCGTGCGAATCGCAACAACTAAAGCGCATAGAAAACTGTTTTTCAATCTACGCAAGCATCGTTCCAGTCTGGAATCGATGAGCGAAAATGAAATTCAATCTCTTTCTAGCGCATTGGATGTACCCACAGAAACCGTTCGCGAGATGGAAATCAGAATGACCGGCACCAATGTTTCTTTTGACGGAAACTACGATGAAGACAGTGAGGAAATCAGTTTTGCGCCTTCCGCATACCTGGGAGACAGACGTTTCAATCCAGAAGACAACTACGAAGCCGATTGGGACGAAACCAACCGTCACCAGCAGATTGAGACTGCTCTTGAATTACTGGATGAACGCAGCAAGGACATCATTATCCAACGCTGGCTCAGTGAAGAAAAATTAACATTGCATACCCTTGCTGACAAGTATGGAGTCAGTGCAGAGCGAATTCGCCAGATTGAAGAAAAGGCAATGCGAACCATGCGTGGCGAAATTGGCGAAGATGAGCACTTCCATTAATTTAATACTTCAGCGTTCGCACGATCATGGCACATTCCAAGATCAAGTTCGTAGACTGGGCCTACGCGATCTACCTTCAAGCGGTCAGCCTCAAGGGCGTTAGCTCCATGCGCCTGTACCACGAACTGGGCATCGGCCAGCAAGCGGCATGGTTTATGGCGCATCGCATCCGCGAAGCATACGAAGAACAAGGCGCAGTCCGTGTTAACTTGCTCGTTCATGGAAGGTATTTAGGCAAGAAGGAGGACTTCGAATGACCTCGGAACAGCGGTCACTCCAGATTTGGGCATTGCTCGTTTGTGCGGCGAGGGAACGTCGCGTCTACACCTACATGGGCATTGCCCAAATACTCGGGTTCGGGGGTGCGATTCCTGTGATTCCGGCGTTGGACAACATCATGTGGTTTTGCCGTGTCCGTGGGTTGCCGCCGCTAACCGTTCTGGTGGCGAACGGGAAGACCGGGGAGCCGGGTGACGGTTTGCCGTTGGATGACAAGAGTGCCGGCGAACAACGCGAGATCGTCTTCGGTTTCAATTGGTTCGGCATCGAACCGCCCGAAACCATGCACTTCAAGGAAGCCCGGCTCAACCACGCTAACGTCTAGCCTTCCCTCAGACGGCTTGGGTAGCCATCCATATAATTCCCTTTAAAATTAGTTGAGCTGCCTGGCTTCCCAGCATTTTTTCTTCACGGTTGGGGGTCAATTTTTAATCAGGTTTACCGCTTGACGGCAAATGCCAAGAGAATCACTGAAAGTCTTCAGATACAGTAAATTAAATCCGTACCTGTGCGTTGAGTGCACAATTCGATTTCACTGAAGATTCAGCTCAGCAACATTTCCAGCAGTGCTTTCTGGGCATGCAGTCTGTTTTCCGCTTCCTGCCAGACGACACTCTGAGGACCGTCAATGACGCCTGCTTCAACTTCCACGCCTCTGTATGCCGGAAGGCAGTGCATGAATATCGCATCACCCGCTGCCTGTTTCATAATTGACTCAGTTACCTGATAAGACTGGAAAGCTTTCAATTTCGCTTGTTTATCCTCTTCCTGCCCCATACTCGTCCAAGTATCCGTCACAACAACATCAGCATCAAGCACAGCTTCGTGCGGATCGGAAACCATTTCTATGCGGTTAGTATTGAAATCCTGCATCAGAGTCGGGTTTGGGGCGTATTGTGAAGGAGTTGAAATCCGCAATGAAAATCCCAGTAATGACGCCGCGATTGCCCACGAAACACACATATTGTTGCCATCGCCTATCCATGCGACAACTGTATCTCCAATCGATCCTTTGACTTCCTGCAGTGTCTGTAGATCCGCTAGCAGTTGACATGGATGGTAAGAATCGCTCAATCCGTTGACAACGGGAACACTTGAGTTTCTCGCATAAGTTTCTGCAGTACTGTGAGAAATGGTTCGAGTCACGATCAGGTCGACCATGCCGGATAGAACTCTTGCAGTATCCGCATCGGATTCTCCTCGCTTTAGTTGGGAATCAGAGGGCGCCATAAACAAGGCATTGCCGCCCAAGTGATAGGCAGCAATCTCAAAGGAAACCCGAGTTCGTGTGGAGGATTTCTCGAAAACCAGTGCAATGGCTCGATTGCATAGAACCTGCGGGCACTCTCGATGACTGCGCCACATTTGCTTCAACTCGATCGCCCGATCAATCAACGACAGGATTTCTGCTGGCTGCAAATCACTCAGAGTGAGAAAATGCCTTACCATGATCTTCCGTACACAGAGAGTAAATGAATAAAAAACGCACAGACCGATAAAAGTCGGTCTGTGCACTCTTTGGTTCGGTTCTCTATAAAAACTGTTCGACTAAAACATACCGATATGCGAAAGCGACCCCGTCACCATGAAGAACAGCATAGGTATGGACAACATGGTGTTGGTTCTAGAAGCCAGCAGAGCGACTCTGCCTGCTTTGGCCTTATCTGCATCAGATGCTTCAACCAATCCAAGCACTTTCTTCTGGTTTGGCCAGATCAGTACCCAGACGTTAAACAGCATAATGGTACCAAGCCAGGCACCGATTCCAAGATGAGCATGTGGACCTTGCAATACAAAAGCGTCGACAAAGGTACCAGAGCGCGCCAAATAATATGCTCCAGTAAGCCAAGTTGCGATTGCAGCCCATCGAAACCACAGCAATGCTGTCGGAGCAATGTGTTTCGTTATTCCGGCTGCGGTGCCATCAGCCTTGGCCTTTGCCAGACCCGGAACCTGTACAAAATTAAAGTAGTAGAGCAATCCCACCCAGGTTACACCTGCTAGAATATGAAACCACCGGTCTAGTAATAAATCCATTCTTTCACCTCTTTACTCAGCAATTTAAATTCAATTGGCAACCAACTTACATTGGCCCCGTGGAAATAAATCCGCTCGCAAACAAGTACAGAACGATAGTCAGCACTACGCCAGCAACGATAGTGCCAGTGATTGAATCAAGTGGGTTTTTCATTCCAGCCCTCCGATAGAATTTTAAGGCGATATATCGCCTTTAGGTAAGTTGATATTTTAACTTGCGGATGGATCAAATTCAATCTGAAATTACAGATTGATTTCCCGGTCAAAGATCAACTTTCAACTGGAAACAGAATGGGCAAGTGGAAAATTACAGAATTACTTATATTCTATTATTCTTACATACCTAAATATAGCAAATTGAGGTCAAGTTATGGAAACATCCCGAGTTACATCTAGAGGACAAACCACTATTCCTTCAAAGATTCGTAATTCAGTGGGAATCAAATCAGGTGATATTCTTATGTTTATAGCGAACGGTGATCGCGTGATTATGAAAAAAATTGAACCGCGAACTGACGAGTATCTCGAAAGCATCTCTGAAACCCTGAACGAATGGTCATCGCCCGAAGATGAGGAAGCATGGCGTGACCTATAACCCATTTGACGTAGTTGCCGTACCATTTCCTATTACCGAAATATCGGTTAGGAAGCGTCGTCCGGCGCTAGTCGTTTCAAGTTCATTGTTCAATCGTCGACATAACCAAGTCATTCTCTTGATGATTACGACCGCCCGTTTCAGTTCATGGGTGAGCGATGTCGAACTGCTTGATTATGAATTCTCCAATCTTAAACCGAACTCAAAAGTGCGATTCAAAATTTTCACTCTTGATACAGCAATGATCACTGCTTGAATTGGTCAACTAAGCATCACAGATCAAGCAAGCGTAGCCAATACTTCGAATCAAGTTCTCGGATCTGGAAATTTCAATTTGCGACATGGAGATACGAAATAAAATTCTAATTGTACGGAGTAGCAAGATACTCCAGCAAAACCCAAATTCGGAGACAGTTTTGATTGCTGTAAACTATTGTTAACGCTGAAGAAATTCGACGGTGCAAAATGTTTTCCCCCCAAGAAGCAGCCTGAGAAGCCGAAAAATCTGGGTTTTCATGCGAATTACTGAAATATCTCCCCACTACATGACGGGGCTAGCAGCACCTCTGAGATATGTACAATATGTTGATTTAATTGATAAATAAGTGTCATACTCTATTTGACTGGAACACTCTGGATGAATTCAACGACCTTCAACGCCTGCAAATGGTGTTCACCTCGCTGCCGGCCGGTGTTCTGCTGGACGCGCTTTGTCACATGCACAGTGGCTGCGGGTTCTTGTGTAGCCTGAATTCACAGAACTGCTGACGATGGACAGAGCCATTCGACGGTGGCAGCTGCCAAAACAGCTTGAATGGGCATCGGTATCGGAAATTTTGGAATTTTGAAGTGAAAATCTTACCGGTGGAAATAAAATATGCGCCAACGGGAAACTCTCGTCAATGAATTTGGTATCGAGGAAGTGCGGTGATGAGGTATCATGAAACCATCGATTCTGAATTGAGAGAGGCAAAGAGTTTATGTCTGGGAACACTTTCGTTCGTGCCAGTATTGACAAAGACATCAAAAACGAGGCGGCGGCCGTACTTGCTGGAATTGGGCTGACTGTGTCCGATGCCTTTCGGATCATGTTGACCCGCACTGCGACGGAAAAAGCGCTTCCGTTCGAGCCGCTGGTACCTAATGACGAAACAATTGCCGCAATGCTTGATGCGCGGCAAGGCAAAATGGAGTCCTTCAACAGCATTGAAGAATTCATAGATGACTTGAATGCGCAGAATTGAGCAATCTGCGCGTTTCAAGCGGGATCGAAGACGAGAAAGCAAAGGCCGGCATCGCGCCGAACTTAATGCCCTTTTGACCGAAGCATTACAACATTTGGTTTATGATCTTCCGCTTGGCGAACAGTACAGGGATCATGCTTTGGCGGGCAACTGGAACGACCATCGGGATTGTCATCTTAAGCCGGACCTGATTCTCATATACAGGAAAATCGATGATGATGTGCTGCAGTTGGTGCGCCTCGGTTCCCACAGTAAATTAGGGTTGTGAGGTATTTTTTCGGACATCATCGGCGCGTGAACCAAGTCGTATCGACTTTGAACGATCATTTCTTCGGGCGCTCTAAATCTTCGATTAACGAATTCAGCAATGCAGCGATGTCTTCAACGTCAGCGGCGTTGGTGACGTAGTGGCACAGTATCTATGCTTCTTGCCGCCGTGGTCGGTCTACTCGCCCGCGGGTTTAAACGTGAGTAGAAAGAAGACGACTTCGTGCGGTTTCTTCAGTTCGTCGTTTTTACGGTGTTGAGGCATGCACCAAGAGCGGCGGTGAGAGCGTTCGTGAATTCCCGGTGGCAATTCACTGTTACTTGAGTGCCCGCAAACGCCTCGTCATTCATTTTCACTTTCCTCCTTTTTCACACGTTGCCCCTTGTCGCACTTCATCCGTGGGTCTTCGCCACGACGTGCTTGATCATCAATTTCGTTTCATTGATTCTTTTGATCTGTATGGAGTGGTTTGCAGGTTTAGCTAGTGACCATGCCTAATTCTCACGCTTGACCCAAAGCCAACTTTGGATGTTCAGCCCTTCGAAGTGCAGAAAGTAGCGCGTGTTCGCGCGCATGCTAGTCCGTAGCTTTCCAGCCGTACTCCAGGATCGGGAAGCTCTAAATTCGAGTCGAGGCATTTTTTGGAAACGTAAGTCATTGATTTTTCGCGCAAAATCCAGAGCTTGAACTTTCGTTTACCCCACAAAATCGCCTGAAAACAGGTTTTTTTGGCACTTTTCAGCCTTCAAGGCCAATTTTTACCCCACTTCAATCCCCCTCGTGCAAGGGCTGAAACAAGCCTTGGTCAAAGTGCTTTTTCGTTCATAATATGTTGTTTTTATTGATAAATAATGCCATGAGCCCGTCTCTTTCAAGTATAATACTGTTAAATATTAATCGGCAGCACTCAATCCAAAGGAGGTCGAACTCATGGCACCGGTTCATTATGATTTATTTTGGCAAGACTATTTCGACTATTGCGAACTGGATCGACTCCGAGGCATCTTCGCCCAGATTGACCTCACCGAGGTGAGCTGCGAAATTCGTCGTCACCGCAATGGCAAAGGCAGACAGGACTGGCCGATCGAAGCGATGCTGCAAGCGGTATTGGCCATGATCGTGCTGCAGCACCGAAGCGTCGCTTCCTTTCGCCGCGAACTGATGCGCAATCCCACTTTGATGATTGCTTTGGGCTTTGAGCTCAAGGCGCCCACCAACGGCGAGCGCAATCCTTGGGCTCGTTACCGGGCGCCATCCGATGGTGCCTTTAGTCGCTTTAAGCAAACGCTCATCGAGGTGGATGAAACCACCGGTTGCGTTCAAGCGCTGTTTGCAGCCCAGCGTCACAAGCTGACTGACCTGTTGCCGGACTTCGGTCAAAGGGTCGGTTACGATGGCAAAGCGATCCAGTCTCATTCCACCGGCCGCAAGCTGGCTCACCGGGTGGACCCGCTCAGCGGCGAGTGTCTGAGCTCCGACCCGGATGCGACTTGGGGCTGCCATAAACAGTTCGGCACCGATTCGAATGGCAAAGAGGTTCAGACCCAAAAGCGATGGTTTGGCTATGAGCTGCATCTATTGGGCGATGTGAATTACGAGTTGCCCATTGGGTTTACGCTGGCACCGGCCCACGAATCCGAGCATCCGCACTGTGAAGCTTTGGTGTCGAAGTTTATCGGTTCAGCATTGTCCAAGCGCTGTGAAAGCTTTGTTGCCGACCGCGGTCTGGACAGCAACTCGTTAAGAAAGCGGTTGTTCGAGGCGGATATCCTGTCGGTCATTGCCAATCGCAACCTGTGGCAGGATGAAAACCTGGACTCGGATCAGCTTCGGGTTGCCACCCGTTGCTTGGATGAAAACAAGTTTGACACTCTGCTTCGAACCGAACATGGCGATCTTTACTGCAAGTGTCCGGAAAGCGAGCAAATCCGGCCGATGCATTATCAGGGCTACGAAAAAAAGCGCGGCACGCTCAAGTGGGCCTGTCCGGCGGCGGTCAATGATTTCCAGTGCCAGGGTCGAGACGAGTGTTATCGTCTGGGCAACGTCACAGCCGGTGCCAAGACCCGAGTGGTGCGCGTCAAAGTGGATCCGGATCATCTGCGAGATTTTGGTGAATTGCCGCATTCCACACTCAAATGGAAGCGCCTGTATAAACAAAGAAGTGCACTGGAGCGGATCAATTCCAGGATTGCCGACAGTTTTTTGATGCACAATCACTATCTGCGCGGACAACGGCGCATGGCGCTGAGAATCTCGATGTCGATGACGGTGATGCTGGCGGCGGCTTGTTTTGCCATCGAGGCCGGGCAACCGCAAAACATGCGCTCGCTGGTCAATCCGCTGGCCGCCTGACCTCGCCCCTTGACGGGGCCTTCCAACCGAGCGATACATGATCTGCGTTGGCAGGCGGTTCGGCGCGCCCGGATTTCGTCAAGTTCGATAATCTCAACCGTTTCTTGCTGTGCAAACACCCGAATCGAGGGGAAATGACGTTGTGATTTGAAAATTCTCTCCTAATTCCACTATTCAAGCACACGTGACCCGCTCGGTAAACAGTAAAATATCGCCCAACGAAAAAGTCTCGAGTCGAGTGAGTGTTTCATCAATTACCTTAACCTGCTAAAATTTAACGAATCAACTACAAGGTTTCAACTAATGAAACGAATTTACAAACACTAATAAACTAGAATATACAACATGCCAGCAAAGACAAAAAAGATGTATCGGATCATTTTCAACAATCAGTCGAAAGTGTACGAACTCTATGCCCGACATATCTCTCAGAGTGACATGTTTGCTTTCCTTGAAGTGCGGGATATCGTCTTTGGTGAACAATCCAAACTGGTTGTCAATCCAGGCGAGGAACAGTTGAAATCCCAGTTCGGCGGTGTTAGTCGAACCTATATACCAATCCACTCCGTAGTTCGAGTTGACGAAGTGGAAAAAGAAGGATCAGCAAAGGTGCACCCAATTGGCGAGAAGGGTGTTGTCACACCTTTCCCAATGCCGTTCAAGCCGTCCGAAGGAATTTCGAACGACTGACAGTCACGTTCAGCTTCAACTGTCGGCAAACCGAAAAACAATTGCTATTCGGTGTTCTCGTAACGGCGAGATTTTCCGGAATCTTCCAGTTGGCCTAATGCTCGAGCACTTTCCTCAAGAAAGTAGTCGTTGTCATCTTTTTCGGAGCTGCAAAGATTAACTACTCCATCAGCAACTGACTGATAGAGTTTTTTCTGATTTTCATCAATCTGACTGAGCAGTGAAACTGTATCTATGAAGTGCGAGCGCACGTCGACACGGTATTCGTCGTATTCATTCTGCAGATTTTCCAACTTAGCATTGACTTCATTTTCTCGACTTCGATATCGAGCAATGAAGTAGCCAGCTAATCCACCAATAATTACACCCGCAATTAGTGGTAACAGAAAGCTCACAACATCCAAAGACTAAAATTCAGTTTATGACAATCAATGACCGATCAACAACGGATTGCTGAACTCAATGTCAAACGGGACAGCCTTGATTTGCAATACCAACCGGTTCATCATCCTGATATTTGATCATCTGAACGTAAGGTTCTTTCCAGACAGTCCACTCGCCGGTGATCCGGTCAAATTTCGAGTTAACGAAACACTTCCAGTTTTCGTCATCGATATGCAGATAGTCCATACGATAGTAGTAACCCGGATATCGGGTTTCTTGACGAAACTGGATATGCTTCATGTGCGCGTAAGCTGCAATCAAACGATGGTAATTCTCCCATGCGCGAAGCAGTTCGTGCAAATCTTTGGCTCGCATTTTGAGAGAATCTTCACGCAGCATCTCAAGCTTCTTCTCTGCAATCTCAAGCATTTTTCCATTGGTTTGGTACCAGGTTCCAACGCCTGCTACATACTCATCCATGATTTTCTGCAGTCGAAACTGGAACATCTTGGGAGTGATGTAGTGGGGGTTGATATCAATTGCAGTTGTGTAATCCTTATGCTCAAGGAAAGTCGCTACTGGACGATAGATCTCTTCAACAATTTCTTCGACGCTACGGCTCAGTTCCGGTTTCCAGTCCTTGTTGTCCAAAACAAACTGAACCATCGCCTTGGCCGCGATTCTACCTTCGGCATGAGAACCGGATGAGAACTTGTGACCGGAAGCACCAACACCATCGCCGGAGGTAAACAGTCCATTAACCGTAGTCATTCGGTTGTAACCCCAGTGATAGCTGTCTGGAGTGCCAGGCAGATCGTCGGGGCCTGAACACCAGATTCCAGCACAACCAGCATGCGATCCGAGCAAGTATGGCTCGGTAGGCATCAACTCCGACATTTCTTTGTCTGGCTCGATGTTTTCTCCAGCCCAAACGCCGCACTGGGCGATCGTCATATCCAGAAAATCTTCCCACGCTTCAGCTTCAAGATGCTTGATCTCACGCGGTGTCATGGATTCAGCCAGTTTCGCCATCGCTGTCGGTGTATCCATGAATATCGGCCCGCGACCTTCACGCATCTCTTTCATCATCAGATGATTACGCAGGCAAGTGCCCATTTTGGGGCCATTGGCATACTTGTCGTAGCCGTGATACTCCAGTATCTCGGCATTCTTGATTTGATAGTCTTCACCAAATGCATTCATCGCCTGTGCCTTGAACAGCAGGAACCAGGCGCCAACCGGTCCATATCCATCTTTAAACCTTGTCGGTACGAAACGATTCTCCATGAGCGTGAGATGCGCTCCGCACTCCGCCGCCATAGAATAGGTGGAACCTGCATTCCATACAGGGTACCAGGCACGACCTGTCCCCTCACCTACCGCACGCGGTCTGAAAACATTGACGGCTCCACCGGCAGCCAGAAGGCAGCACTTGAATTTATAGATGTATACTTTGTGATCTCGAACGCTAAATCCAGCAGCGCCAGCCACCCGGTTCGGGTCATTTGCGTCGGTAATCAATCGAACAATGAACACGCGCTCATTGATATTTTCGATACCGAGTGCTTTTTTCGCTGCTTCTGCAACAATACATTTATAGGATTCTCCATTGATCATAATCTGCCAGCGTCCAGAGCGAACGGGTTTGCCGCCTTCAGTCAGCATCTTGCCTTCGTCGCCAGCCTGTTTCCATATGGGCAGTCCCCACTCTTCGAAGTTGTGCACTGAGTCATCGACATGACGCCCGACATCGTACACGAGGTCCTCGCGAATGATCCCCATGAGGTCGCCGCGTACGTAGCGCACGTAATCGGATGGATCATTTTCGCCCATGTAAGTGTTGATGGCAGACAACCCTTGCGCTACTGCACCGGAACGGTCCATGGCCGCCTTGTCGACAAGCTTGATATTCAGATCCTTGCCTTCGGCCCAGCGCATGATTTCAAAGGCACAGCCGCAAGCCGACATACCTCCACCGATGATGAGGATGTCAACTTCCTCTTCAACAATTTCGGGATTCCCGAATTCAAATTCTGCCATTGATTCGTCCCAAATTTAATTGTTGATAAATTGATCCATATCACAGGAGTGCGTTCCTCTTGTAAACAGCACAGAGTGATCCGTCAGTTCACTGAAATCAACATCCGGTTTGCCAACATAGGGCTCGGCAGAACCTTCTGGAGTTGTGCGAATGGGGAATTTGAACCGCTTGCGGGTTCCGTTTCGAAACTTGATCGTCCACATGATGGATTCCGAGCCGCGCAAAGGCTGAACCGAAGCGCCCAGTGGCACAACATCCGCATAGTGCCGAACTTCAATTGCCTGTTGCGGACAAATCTTGACGCAGGAATAGCACTCCCAGCACTGTTCGGGTTCCTGATTGAAAGCTTTCATCGCGTGACCGGTCATTGAACCGTCCTTGTCCAGCATCATCAGGTCGTGCGGGCATATATACATGCATGCAGTCTTGTCCTGACCTTTGCAGCCATCGCATTTGTCTGTTCGTACATAAGTAGGCATTTATCCAAACTCTCCTAAATTGTTTAAATCATAAATAGTCGCTCGACATTTATCACGCTGAATGCACTAGCGCTCAAGAATTGTTCATAGCAAACGAATTGAGCATGTACTTCCGCTGCTCAATTTTGCACTATTCATTAGCAAGGCATTAACCGGGGGAAAGACCTCCACTCCAGCAATTCAAGCCACCAAATTAATATCCCATTATTTAAATTGTAGAGTATTTTTCCCTGTTGTCTAATAGTTTCTAGGTATAGGGATATAGATAGCTAGACGCCCGCATGCTGAGTGCCTGTTCTCCATCTAACCACCCGGTCGGTTCGTGAAACTCGATCTTGAACATCTTAAACAGTAGCAAGCCATTTGTTACGAATATTTTAATCTGATGGGCTTAAGGAATCACATTCGATCTCGTCTCGCATGGTGCGGGGACATGCCTCTCTACGGTAGGTTTGTAAGACAAGCCGCTCAACGACATCTTGATGTAGGAATCTGCGGTCGAAGCAATGTGAACAAATCGACCGTTACTCAGAAACTCGACAAACCGATTCACAAGACGCTCACTTCAAGCTAAATCGTGTACGTAACGCTGTCGGTGAAAATCACCTAACCTATCCAGAGTCATGTTTTCTATATTCTTTCAGCACTGAAACTGGTAGACCTATTCAGGAAAGTTGTGAATTTCGACTGGACATTCCAGCCGCCATTCATTGGTCACAGGCATATTCTTGAATCAACGAGTTGTACTTATGTCCGCCGTCGAACCGCACCGATTTGCCAACCAGACAACAGCTTATGCTGAATTTGGTAATCAGGCGACTCATTAATTTAGCTTAATATTGGCCGCTGAATTCGAGGGGTATAATGAAAATGGCGGCAAATCCCATACAACACCGCATTGTAGGAACTATTCATTATGTCATCACAGTATATCCGCCGAATCCTTGGTCTGATTCTGCTGTCGATTCTCGCATTCCCGGCACCAGCACAAAATAAAGATACTCTCGTTATCGGCATCACACAGTTTCCAGCTTCGTTTCACCCCAATATCGAATCCATGCTGGCCAAGTATTACGCCTTGAACTTGGCCACGCGACCTATTACAGCTTATGACAAGGACTGGAATCTAGTCTGCTTGTTATGCACTTCTTTGCCGACAATCGAAAATGGCGGGGCAATCGTGACTGACCTAGGCGACGGCAAACAAGGAATTGCAGTAACCTACACTCTTCACCCGGATGCTAACTGGGGTGATGGTAAACCGGTATCTTCAAAAGATGTTGAATACACGATCGAAGTCGGTAAAAATCCACAGAGCGGTGTGCTCGGCGCAGAATTCTATAGACGAATTCTATCTGTTGAAATCATTGACGAAAAAACCTTTACACTCTATCAGGATCGAGTTGATTTCAAGTACAACGAATTGGGACTATATTTGTTGCCTGAACACATAGACCGTGCCCGGTTCGTAGTACCGAGCGAGTATCGAAGTCGAAACTCTTACGACACTGATACCTACAATCCAGGACTGTACTTTGGTCCATATCGGATTTCCAAAGTCGATCCCGGATCATATGTCGAGTACGTAAGAAATGATACTTGGTATGGTGTGGCACCCTACTTCAACAAAATTGTCATCCGTACCATAGAAAATACCGCAGCACTGGAAGCCAACCTGCTTTCAGGTTCGATCGACTTCATGTCGGGCAGTCTGGGCGTAACGTTAGATCAGGCATTGGCGATCCAGAAGCGCCACAGCAACGACTATGACTTCGTTTATCGACCCGGCCTCATCTATGAGCACATAGATCTGAACCTGGACAATCCGATACTCGCTGATATAAGGGTACGAAAGGCACTCATCTATGCCATTGACCGCCAGACAATCAGTGATCAATTGTTCAGTGGACAACAACCGGTAGCGGATGTTTTCGCGAGTCCTCTCGACCCATCTTTCAATACCGACATCCCAAGATATGCCTTCGAACCTGAAAAAGCGGGAGACCTGCTTGATCAAGCAGGGTGGACGAACTGGATTGATGGCATACGGCATAATGCTGACAACGAACCGCTGCGGCTGGAATTTGGAACGACAGCGGGATCCCGAGTCAGGGAAACCGTTCAACAGGTTCTGCAGGGGCAGTGGCGGGATGTCGGAATCGATGTACGCATTCGTAATCAGCCGGCACGCGTTTTCTTTGGTGAAACCGTAGCAAAGAGACAATTTTCCGGACTCGCCATGTTTGCCTGGATCAGCGACCCGGAAAGCACCCCTCGAACCACACTGCACTCTACCGAAATTCCTAACGAAGACAACAACTGGGTTGGCTCCAATTACATGGGTTACCGAAATTCAGAAATGGACGAACTGATTGATGCGGTGGAAGTCACGCTGGACCCGGTAGAGCGTAAGCAGATTTGGGCGAGAATATACGAACTCTATACCGAGGACTTGCCGGCTCTGCCGCTCTACTATCGTTCCAACCCATTCATTATTCCCAAATGGCTGAAAGGCATTGAACCTACTGGTAACACTTCCACAACCACGTTGTGGGTTGAAAACTGGTCGGTTGCGCCGTAGTACACTCGATTCTATGTATTCCACGAATAAATGGCAGTAGAACACCCTTGCATGTGATTGTGAATCAGAAATTGGTATGAATATCGTTTTTCATACGAACTTCGGGTGATTCAGCATAAAAGGCGAATTGTATCGGAAGGTTTTTCTGCCAGCCAGCGATGCAACTACACAGTTTTATCGTAACGCGTCAATGCATGCAGTGTGCAGATTCATGATTGTGGGGTCTAGTGAACTTCTTAAAACCCAGATGGTGATATTTACGCATCAGTGTGTCTCACCGGTAACGCAGATTGGCTACCGCAGGACGTACCACAACTTCATGCAGGGAAAATTCTTTCCAATCCTTTCGCTGTAAAAGACGGTCTTCGCCCGCTACTGTCGATATACATGAAATAGCGTAAAAAGCCAGTGCTCTAATGTCAAAAAATTTCGATAGAATCTCTAGCTTATGCTAGCGTGGGAGAGTCCCGCACACTTGATTGTTAAATCTAGCATCGTATTTTAAATTCAGTTATATTCACTCTTATCACACAAACAATCTAATTTCATAAACTTATATAGGAGTAACCATGAAGAAATTTGTTATTGCATTGACTTCGGTGCTGTTGGCTACGCTAGCCGCAGGCATCGTACCTGCACAAAGCCAGCAACAGTTCATCAGCATTGGAACTGGCGGAGTGACAGGAGTGTATTATCCGACCGGCGGAGCCATCTGCAGACTGGTCAATAAAAACCGTAAAGAACACGGAATCCGCTGTTCTGCTGAGTCTACCGGAGGCTCAATTTACAACATCAACACAATTCGTGCTGGTGAACTCGAGTTTGGCGTCGCACAGTCCGACTGGCAGTATCACGCCTACCATGGAACATCCAAGTTCGAGAATCAAGGTAAATTCGAAGGCCTGCGTGCTGTTTTTTCAGTACACCCTGAACCGGTTACGATCATCGCTCATGATGATTCTGGAATCTCGAACATCACTGACTTCAAAGGTAAACGTGTAAACATCGGTAATCCTGGCTCAGGCCAACGCGGAACTTGGGAAGCCATCGAAGCCGCGCTTGGTTGGGAGCGTAGCGATCTGAAACTTGCAGCCGAAATGAAGTCGGCAGAAACCGGCCAAGCAGTGTGTGACCGCAAGATTGATGCCTATTTTTGGCTCGTTGGACACCCGTCCGCACTGACTCAGGAATCTTTGTCTACCTGTGATGCCCACCTAGTCAATGCTACAGGTGATGCAATCGACAAACTGGTCGCTGACAATTCATACTACCGAACGGCTACTATTCCAGCTGGCATGTACAACAATGAAAGCGAAATCACAACATTTGGTGTCGGCGCAACATTTGTGACAAATGCCGATGTGCCGGATGAAGTCGTTTATGTTGTAGTCAAAGCAGTGTTCGACAACTTCGACAATTTCAAGAAACTGCACCCAGCATTTGGCAATCTGAATCCGGAAGAGATGATCTCCGATTCTTTGTCCGCACCTCTCCATGACGGTGCCGCCAAATACTACAAGGAAAGAGGTTGGATGTAATCTCCAAGTTCATGTAATCGAGGGAGATTGATTCTCCCTCGATTGCCTTTCCTGCAATCCATCTACTACACGATTCGGCGCTGGCATGGAAAGCGACAAACACCCCGAACAATCCGCTGAAGAACTGCTAGCTAGCGTCGACACGGGTTCCCGGAAAGCAGCGGGCTGGCAGGGAAGCACAATCCTTGTCATAGCGTTCATTTGGGCGCTGTTCCAGATTTATATTTCATCCAACGTTCCGTATTTTCTTACCGAAGTCACCGGCATTCCGCTTGTTGTAACCAGCGCGAATGCAAGATTGATTCATTTGGCATTCGCTTTCGTGTTGGCGACGATGTCGTTCCCACTGTTCAAGTCGAGTCCGAAAGGACACATACCCTGGTATGACTGGATTTTGTTGGCACTTGGTGTTTTGTCTTGCCTCTACATCGTAGTATTGCGCAATGAAATTGCGGTGAGAGCGGGTTTGCCCACTACAGGAGATCTAGTAATTTCCTCTATCGGGATGATCGTGCTTGCAATTACAGTATTTCGTGCACTTGGATTGCCGCTACTGATTGTCGCCACTGTTTTCGTGCTTTATGTATTCTTCGGAGACGCCCAATTTCTGCCGGAGACAGTGCAGTGGAGAGGTGCTTCTTACGGAAAAGCAATGTGGCACTATTGGATGCAGAATGAAGGGGTTTTCGGCGTTGCTTTGGGAGTATCGGCGTCGTTGATATTCCTGTTCGTATTATTCGGGTCGATTTTGGAAAAATCCGGCGCAGGAAATTATTTCATTAAAGTGGCGTTTGCGCTTTTGGGACATTTTCGTGGCGGACCTGCGAAAGCGGCAGTCTTGGCATCAGCAATGAGCGGACTGTATTCAGGTTCTTCCATTGCAAATACGGTTACGACAGGTACCTTTACAATCCCGTTGATGAAACGTACTGGGCTATCGGCTGAGAAAGCCGGTGCGATTGAAGTTGCATCGTCTACAAATGGGCAACTGATGCCGCCTGTAATGGGGGCAGCTGCATTTCTGATCGCGGAATTCACCGGAATCAGTTATACAGAAATAATCAAGCACGCTTTGGTTCCAGCACTCGTCTCGTATGTTGCGCTAGTCTACATCGTACATCTTGAAGCTCTGAAACTGAATCTGAAAGGACTGCCGAAACCACCTTCATCGCTAACACTCATGATGAAAGTAATCGGATTTTTAAGTGGTTTCATCGGCATAGCTGTTCTAGGCTTGATTGTGTACTTTGGACTTGGCTGGATCAAAACTGCCTTCCCTTCGGTTGCATTTTCAATCGTTGTAGTTCTATGTGCTGGATTTTATCTGGGGTTGATCTGGGTATCTTCAAAACGGCCGGATCTTGTAGTTGATGCTCCGGATGCACCAATAACAGAGCTTCCAAGAGCCGGAGAAACTGCAATCGTTGGACTTTACTATGTCTTGCCCATCGTCATTCTGATCTGGTGCATTGTCATTGAAAGGCTGTCACCTGCGTTTTCAGCGTTCTGGGCGATGATCGCGATTACGATCGTTGCACTGACTCAGCATCCGATAAAGGCGTTCTTCAGGAATACAGGAAACTTTGATGCAGCATTCAGGAAAGGGCTAGTTGAGTGGAAGGATGGCATGATTGCTGGCTCCTCCAACATGGTCGCCATTGCGGTAGCGACGGGAGCTGCCGGAATCATTGTCGGCACGGTTTCCCTGACCGGTGCACATCAGATTGTCGGCGAATTTGTGGAGTTCCTGTCCGGCGGCAGTCTGATCGCGATGTTGCTGCTGGTCGCAGTCATGAGCCTGATTCTTGGAATGGGACTGCCAACTACAGCAAATTACATCGTTGTCTCATCATTGATGGCTCCTGTGATATTGTTGCTTGGCGCCCAGAACGGGCTAGTCGTTCCAGTGATCGCAGTACATTTGTTTGTTTTCTACTTCGGAATTCTTGCCGACGATACGCCGCCAGTTGGATTGGCAGCATTTGCGGCGGCAGCCATATCCAAAGGTGATCCAATAAAAACGGGCATTCAAGGATTTGTGTACGACATTCGTACTGCATTATTGCCATTCCTGTTTATCTTCAATACAGATTTACTGTTGATCAATGTTTCACCCGCCAAAGCAATCTTCGTATTCATCGTCGCGGTCATTGCAATGATGTTGTTTGCCTCAGCTACTCAAGGATATTTGTTGGTAAGGAACAAAATTTGGGAATCCGCTGTTATGCTGCTGATCGCTTTCACTCTCTTCAGACCTGGATTCTGGTTGGATCAAATTCAACCGCCTTTTGAGAATGTCGAACCAACAAAAGTGTATGAGATTGTTAAGGATGTTCCTCAGAACGGCGTGATGACGATTGTCGTGAGCGGTCCCGATTTCGATTCCGGGGAGATTACCAGTACCACCGTACTGATTCCGCTTGGCAATTTGGCTGAAGCGGAGAAACGACTGACAGGGGCGGGACTTACGGTTACTGACGAAGATGGCCAACTCCGAATAGAAGAGCCGTTCGTGGGAACCGACCTGTTTATCAAGATTGGCGATCTGTTCGACTACTATGCAGACGCACCGGTGGTCATTGATCACATCAAGCAGCCAAGCGAACGAATGCCGAAAGAGTTGTTCTACATTCCGGCACTCATCGTACTGGCTGGCATTATTTTAATCCAGTCGAGACGCAGAAAACACGAAGCTGTTGCTGCCTGAGATTCTGTTTGGAGGATTGCGTACGGGCTTGTACGCAATTGGGGTTGTATGCAATCATGAACAATGTATATGACAATTCCGCTCTGGAAAAACGATTGTCGGAATTTCCGCGCGTTTCCGAATATGACGAGCATACCCCGATTGAATCCCTCCACAATCTGTCGAAAGCGTGCGGGGGCACTCGCCTTTTCATCAAACGAGATGACTGCAATGGTCTCGCTTTTGGTGGAAATAAAGTCCGTCAGGTTGAATATTATTTTGGCGATGCAGTTCGTGCAGGAGCAGATACGGTTCTGATTACAGGAGCGGTTCAATCAAATTTCGCCAGAATTACTGCTGCGCTCGCCGCCAAACTCGGTATGGAATGTCATGTCCAACTCGAATCGAGAGTTCCGAATCCTTCAGATAACTACAATTCATCAGGCAATGTTCTGTTGAATCGAATGTTCGGTGCTAAATTGCACTACTTTCCAGATGGAGAGAACGAGCAAGGAGCAGACGCGAGGATTAGATCCATTGCAGAAGAACTGAAGTCAACCGGTCGCAAACCTTATGTAATTCCATTGGCTCCCGGACACAGGCCTCTTGGGGCACTGGGTTACGTACGGGCTGCAATCGAGATTGTGAAACAACTTCAGAACCAGCAGATTTCTATTGACGAGATTTTTGTCGCATCGGGGAGCGGCAACACACATGCTGGCCTTTTATTTGGACTCCAAGCACTCAATAGCGCGATCAGAGTTGCTGGGGTATGCGTCCGACGCTCGAAAGAACTGCAGTTCAGTCGTATTCGCGATCGTTGCAGCGAGATCAGCGAGCTTTTGAATATTGATTTGAAAGTAAATGATGAAGATATCGTTCTGACAGATTATTTTCTGGCACCAGGTTATGGTAAGGCGAGGCAGGAGGTTTGGGAGAGTATGAATTTCAGTGCGCAGAAAGAAGGACTCGTTCTGGATCCAACCTATACAGGTAAGACGATGGCGGCGTTTCTTGAATTTGCAAAGAGTGCACCTTCAAGCGCCAGCTTGATGTTTCTGCATACTGGAGGCACTCCGAGTCTGTTCGCCTACCAAGAAGAATTGGAAATTTCTCTATCAGAAACTGAAGGGAAATTGTTGGATAGCAGTTGATTTAACTGCAAAACTGAATCACTATTCAGAGACAGTACGGGTTCGATTTGAAGCTTTTCTGATTTCGACGGCTTATTTTTCTAAGTCGTTGATTTCATTAAATTCAATTTTAGATCTAGCCCATATATTGCACCAAAGGTGAGAAAAAAGGTTTTCGTGCCAATTTATAACAACCTAATTTCGCTATCATCCTACCCAGTGGTGAGATATGCAAACTGGTTTTACGTAACTTGTTGAAATCGGTAAAACTCGAAGCTAAACGTCCAGAAATTAGGAAACCTTATTATCTGGCAAATACTTTGATTTTCGCGGCAGACAAAGAAGGCCAACGAGTGATGAACCGTCGTTTTTCTCGTAACAAAGCGATGGAGTGTTTCGAAAAGATTCCGCCAAGCGTAATCAGCATGGAGGCTTGCTCCAGTTCTCATAACTGGGCGCGCAGTTTGACCCGGATGGGCGCCAAGTTCGAGTGATGCCGATATGATACCCAAATCCGAAATTAGAGAATTAATACGATGACCACTAGCGAGATTTTAGCGAATTAACTGTATGTTGCTGCTTCGATTGTCGAAGACAGGTGCAACAGGTTGGAATTTGTCTCGATTTGCAGGTGAGTACGAACCTGATGCATTGTCCGCTGGCATTTTCGCCACTGGGTACAGGTGTGCAACCTTTCCGGAATCGGAATCGATTCAAGTCGCATTCAAACAAGCGCCGCCCGAGGCGGTCAGTTCATATCAGAAGCGGAAAGTTTCGAACTTGATTCAGTGCTTCATCCATCATCTGACGTTGGCAGGCATTGACCTTCACCGTCCATTGCCTGGCATGGCGTAGGATCTGCCCGGCGACATCATACAGACGCAAACGCACTGTGAGCGCACGGGCAGTTGACCACCAAATCGGCAATACCATCCGCATCAAGGCAAACAGGTTGTAGGCAATTGCTGATCAACTAATTGTGCCAGCCCAAGGCGCTGCATTAACTACGCAACGACTATCAAACCGACATGGGAGGTCAAATTAAGTTTGCTGATTCCCAGTTTATGGGGTAGAATTGAAATCGACTTGTAACCTCTGAGATATATTTTGGGCTTCACCCATTGGGTGATATCCAATTGTCTTCGAAAACCTTATTGTACAAGGCTTTTTATTTATCTCAGATATTTAATTGCGGATTAGGGCGATAGAGTTTGTTCGATTGTGTACGCAGACAGACGCAGACAGGTTCCGTTGTCGTGCACACTTTCGCGGTAGGTCAACTGGGCAAACGCCATGCAGCGATATTGATCCGAACATCGAAATGACTTGGCTCAGCGGTTGCCTTTGTAACGTCGAACACAGCGATTGAAGACCGGCCGCGGCAAATGACCCACGACCTGAAAAAAAGAGTTGGCGCTGAACATAGTTTTGTATTCTCCCTGTTGTCGATTGAACCGTTTTGGAGTGTTGGTAGACCGGCAAGATGCGCTGAAGTCTCGAACGCCCATAAAACTGTGTTTATACAAGTAATAACAACAAGATACAGACACTTTTCAGAAATTTTTGGGGACAGCGGTGGTATAATGTATATAATATCCCCGAGCGTGCAGATTGCCTGAAAGGCAGTCAAGTTTGTCAACTATTACCAATTTGTCAAACGAAGAGAAATACTCGTGTCGGAATCGAACATAATCACCAAAAGAACCCTAGATGTCCAAGCCGCAGATATTCTTCGTGAGCGGATAGCTGAGGGAATTTTGGTCGCTGGCCACCGTCTCACGGAAATTCAATTGGCGACTGAGTTTGGTCTTTCCAGAGGAACAGTCCGAACCGCGTTGAGACAGTTGGTTTCTGAGGGCTTCGTCTGTCAGAAACCCTATCGCGGGTGGGAGGTTTCACCTCTAAGCTCGACGGACGCTCACGAGTTGCAGACGCTGCGTTTGCCTTTGGAAGGACTAGCGGCGAAATTGGCGGCGAACAGGCTGAGTGAATCCGGGCGGGCAGAGTTGATAACAGCGTTTGATGCTTTGAAAACTGCTTGCGAGGCAGGTGACCGAAGGGAGGCCGCAAAGCTGGATTTTAACCTCCACAAAACGATCGTTCGCCTCTCGGGTCATCGCAGGCTGTTCGAATATTACGATATGATTTCAATGCAGATACAGCGTTACATATTTTCTTCTGACACTTTATTGCGAGGCGATATGGATCTCGTGGATCAACACAAACCTATCGTAGAGGCAATCATTAGTGGCGATGGAAAGAAAGCTTTTAAGGAATCCTGTGAGCACAATCGCAGCGAAGGAAAACTGCTGGTCGAGCATTTGCTCAAAATTGAAACCGCTCGTCAATCCGATCAAATGCCCTAGAAAATCGCCAGATTGACTGGCGTGGCAATTCCTTTCAAACAATCTCTTTCTATGGTTCCAGGTGAAAAACCGCCCGCTTTTTTCGGGCTGAGCTGATCATATCGTGCATCCCGAGAAGGGCGAAGTAAGTTACATCTGCCCGGGAACTGTTTTTTGCTGCCGATGGCCTTCCACGGCTTCAAGTCTAGAAGCAGCACGCTAAAATACCGCGGCCGGCGGCCCTTATATGGACTCCGCAGAACGCGAAATACGCCACAAAGCAGTCGACTGCAAGCCAGCGAATTCGGTTGCATCGTGCGCATCAGGTTGGTCGATACAGGATCGATGTTATTCTCCGATACCGCATGCGAACGACGTGAATAAGTATCCGTGTCAAGTGTCGACACATTAGATCGCAGGATACTTTTCGGGACGAGAGAATTTCTTAGAGGCTTGATGAGGGTTTGGATGGCAGCGGCGATCTTGTCGATCCTTTTCTCAAGGTCGTCGATGGCTTTCGCAAGCACATCCGCTCTTTCTTGAGAAACACACTCCCAGACCATCAGTTTTAGCGCCGGACCGTCACAAGATCCTTCAGAATCGTCTGCTCGGGCGAGGTGAGATCGGCAGTTTCCGGAATCATCACGAAGCACAGTTTGACCAAGAACTCTCGAGTCGACGGCATCTATCTCGGGGAGTTTACCTCTCTATTTCGAGAACTGGCGGGTTTAAGAGGAAATTGGTGCAACGGGTCCGAATTGACTAGTGTTACCACGACATCGTCCGAAGTCAGAATGTTCCAGGCAAGCTGGTGGAACCGACTAGTCGGTTCCAAGAATATTTGCTTAATGCGAAGACTGGAAAGCCAAACGGATTTCGAGAATTGCTCCGCATAATTCTTGCGAATTTCCGTCATGTCGCTCACGAACGTTTCTGCTTCGCCGAGTGGCAGGATAGGAGCTCGATTCAAATTCCATCAGAGTCGCTTGACTCGAATCGTTCACAATCCGCAACGGACAATTGGATAGAGTAGCAATCTTGCAATAAATTAAATATGGGAGGACAACAAGAAGAAAGTTTTAGCTGACATTGACGGGGGATCCATAGACATTTCATATAAGCGGAACGAGCCCGTGTAGCAAACGGCGATACAATCTCGGCGTTACGATGAAGAGGATCAATTCCTTCTAATACATGGAATCGGTGGACTCCCGCACCTCGCACTATTACCGCAAGTTGGTCTCTTACCAAAATTCACGGCGGTACTTTTAGAACCAAAAAACGAACAAAGTGCGCGCGAACGCGATAAACCAGTTCAGCATACTCTGTTTCGATCGACAGCAGTGGCTGGTCTTCCACGCTACGATCTGCGGACCGCCCAAAGAATTGGAAAACAAGCTGGGTTACCCTTTCAGCAAATTTGTCGATTCGATTGGCGAGCGCATGAAAAATATCGTCGTCAAAGGCCCTCAGTTGGTTGTCGCCACCTTGAACTCCAAAAAATAATTGTTGACAGTTAACAATATAATGTATACAATTTCTGCCTAATTCAAACTGGAATCGTACTGAATGGTCCGGTTCAGTTTTTCGGAAGGCACTATAGCAGAGGAGTTAAAGTGCGTAGTGACAAGCAATATCTTGGAATTGAGCGTTCGCTGCAACGTGCATGGGCGAAGGGGGCCGGGTTGATCGACGAAGAGTTCGAACGCCCAATGATTGCGGTAGTCAACACCTACCAGGAGTTTTCACCTGAAAATATTCACCTTCGGCAAGTGGGTGATGCAGTTAAATCGGGCATTCGCATGGCGGGTGGGACGCCATGCGAGTTCAACACTTTTCATGTTACGGACAGTGAAACGTTTGCATCGGTGGGGATGCGATATGTGCTGCCGAGCCGCGACGTTGTGGCAGACATGATTGAACTTATGGTGGAAGGCCATCGTTTTGATGCAATGGTCCTGATCGGTTCGGGCGACAAGGTTGTGCCTGGCATGGTAATGGCGGTTTCGCGCCTCGATTTACCATCAATCATGATCTATGGCGGACCGACAAAGGCCGGAATTTACAAGAATCGCAAGGTTTTCCTGGAAACTGTCTACGATGGTGTGGGAGAATATTTGCTTGGAAATCTATGCGAAAAAGACCTCAAAGGTCTTGAAGACAATCACTTTCCATTCGCCGGAGCATGCGACACCGCAACGTCGGGAAACACCGCCGGCATTTACACGGAGGCTTTAGGTCTCGCGCTGCCCAACTCTGGCACGCTCCCAGCGGGAAGCAATTACCAACTCCGCGCAGCGAAATATACCGGCATGCGGATCATGGAGTTGTTGAAGGAAGACTTGCGTCCATCCAAAATTTTGACGCGACAAGCTTTTGAGAATGCTATGCGTGTTGGAATGGCCGTTGGAGGCTCTACCAACATGGTGCTCCACATGATAGCCATGGCGAAGGAAGCTGGTATCGAAATCAACTTCGACACTTGGGATCAACTGAGCCGTGAAACGCCTACTTTGGTCAAGCTGGCACCATCCGGGCCGTGGGGGGTAACAGAGCTTGGTGAAGCAGGCGGCGTTCCCGCAGTGATGAAGGCACTGGGTAGTCGCATTGAACCCGAAACGCTGACTGTGAGCGGCAAGACCACCGGGGAACTGATTGAAAATGCTCTAGTAGAGAACTCTGACTGCATTCGCAACGAAGACGATCCAGTTGAGGAAGAGGGTTCTCTTTTCATTCTCAAAGGCAATCTCGCACCTGGAGGCGCGGTTGTTAAAGCTTCTGGTGTGGCCAAGGAGATGTGGGGGACCTTACTTACAGCGCGCGTATTTGAAGACGAAGAAAGCGCAATTGATGCTGTGCGAAACAATCAAATCAAGCCGGGCACTTGTCTCATCATTAGAAACGAGGGAACCAAGGGCGGTCCTGGTATGCGGGAGCTGTTGGGTGCTACTTCCGCGGTGATGGGGGCCGGTCTTGGCAATAGCTGCGCCCTTGTT
Organism: Arenicellales bacterium; assembly: GCA_965219265.1. Lineage (GTDB taxonomy): Bacteria > Pseudomonadota > Gammaproteobacteria > Arenicellales > JAJDZL01 > JAJDZL01. Next base: position 160,841 of record OZ244730.1, on the reverse strand, counting down.
ACCGATGGCCGCTTCTCAGGAGCCACACATGGACTTGCCATAGGATACGTTACCCCAGAAGCAGCGCGAGGCGGTCCGGTTGCACTCGTTGAGGATGGTGACTTGATCCAAATCAATTTGCGAGAGCGTAAGCTAGATTTGAAAGTGGTCGAGGAAGAGCTTTCCAGACGGCGTAGCAACTACACGCCAATGCCGGCCCGAATAACTCGTGGCTATCTCAAGCACTACTCTGAACATGTAGCACCTGCCTCTGAAGGAGCGGTGATGCCTCGGTAATTAATTGGCGAACCAATGGGCGTTGTAATCCTTCAAAGCTAATGCTAAGAGCGATCCAAAATTCTTACTCCAGTTAGACATGAAATTTTATCTACGAATAATACCATGAGCAACATCATTACCAACGCTGCTTCGTCTGGTGTCAAAATTGACAAAAGACACTTGAAGTTTCTAGCACGTCGGAGCAATCGGCCCGGCTTAATTTATCTCGCCGCATGGGCCGGCGTTATGGTCTTCACAGGATTTCTTGTGTGGTTTTCACTGGGGACACTCTACATCTGGCCAGCGATGTTTATCTATGGCGTATTTATGTCAGTCCCTTCGTACTCGCTCAGTCACGAAACAGCGCATGGGACGGCTTTTAGAACTCGTCGGCTCAATGAAGCTGTCTTCTGGTTTATGTCCTTACTCTATGGAGAAGAACCACTGCACCGACGTTACACCCACACAAATCACCACACCTACACCTGGTATGTAGGCCTAGATAGCCAAATGCCTTTCGACACCCCCTTGGATTTCAAAGGTTGGTTCTACGATATCAGCGGTCTGTCAATTCTCAAATTCCAAATTCGGGTTTTGTGGCAACTTGCGACCAAGCAGTACACCGAGTTGATGCTGTCCGTAACGCCGAAAGCGGAATTGCCAAAACTGACTCGCAACGCACGAATATTCTGTCTCATTTACTTGAGTATCGCTGGTTTGATTGCCGCTGGCTACACATGGCCACTTTGGTTCTACGTGCTGCCACGCTTTCTTGGAGCTCCCATTATGTTGATGTTCAACATTATTCAGCACGTCGAACTGCAGGAAAACTCACCCTCAGTAATGGATAGCACGCGAACATTTAGGACAAACTGGGTAGGGAGGTTCCTTTATTTGAATATGAACAATCATGTAGAACATCACCTTTACCCACAAGTTCCGTTTTACTCCCTTCCCGATGTTCATAAAGCGGTCGCTGATCAAACCCCTGAACCAGACCCCGGTTTCTGGCGCACAAACTTCGACGTTCTTTCTGTTGTAATTCGTCGTTCTCTGGGCCGAAACACAAAAGCTGCCAAAATTCGGCAGGCACCGAACATGATGACAAACGGTTCCTACACCAAGATTGCAAAGGCGACGATGCAGTGAAACTCAAGAACATTTACACATATGGCGGCAAGCCAGCACTACGAAATCTCACTGTAGGAGACATTGTTGCCCTAAAGGGTAAACACAAGCTGAGCCAGACTTGTCCGAGCACCGAAGAAGAAGCGGCGGCCTGTGAAGCGGTCGGAATTGATGTGCTCAACACGTCCGATGTCGACATTCTCGCTGTACGTACCGGCGCTCCGGAAACCTTTACGATTGCTGATCTACCGATGACGTCCCACTATACGCGGGACGATATTTTGCGGGCTGCTGTGAAGGCGGCGGAAGCCGGAGCCGACGCGGTCTACACGCCTAGAAGTTTGAGCATAGTCGAGATGTTGGCTAATGAGGGGTTGTCGGTTCAGAGTCATCTTGGACTGGTTCCAAGACGTTCAACGCAACGGGGCGGACTCAGGATAGTCGGAAAGACGGCAGAAGAGGCGATCAGTCTTGCTGAAGATTTTCGTCGGCTTGAGGATGCAGGAGCTTATGCGGCTGAAGTCGAATGTGTGGCCACTGAAGCTTTAGCCGCAATCAACACCCGTACAAAGCTGGTCACTCATTCGATTGGTGCGGGTTCAGGGGGTGATGTCATCTTTATGTTTCTGGTGGATATCTGCGGAGAAACGGAAAATCCGCCTGCACACGCCAAGGCGTTCGGTGATCTTCGCTCAATCCGTAAACAGCTGGCTGACGAGCGCCGACGAGCCCTGAGCAATTATCGAACTGACGTGATAAGTGGAAGCTACCCTGACGCCGCTACCTCCGTTTCGATGCTGCCAAAAGAACTCGACAAATTCATCACGGCGTTGGATATGCGTCAACCTTTCCATCAATGAGACATAAACATGGCAGATTGGATACACGCTTGTGCTTGCGATGAAATCAACGAAGAAGATGTCATAGGTTGGGACTATGACGGCCGTACCTTCGCAATCTATAACACTGCGGATGGCTTTTACTGCACCGATGGCATGTGTACACACGAATCTACACATCTTGAGATGGGACTGGTTATGGGCCATGTGATTGAGTGTCCGCTTCATCAAGGCCGGTTCGACATAAAAACCGGCAAGGCGTTGACGCCACCAGCTTGCATAGATCTAAACACCTATCCAGTAAAAACGGAAAATGGAAAGGTCTACGTCAAGATTTGACACCCCTGACATCAAGGAGTTTGGGGATTTTTTACTAGCAACAATAATCGGAATAGGAGAGAGAAATGTTAAAAGTAATTTATAAAGCAATATTCACCGTTCTTGCGGCGATGGCACTTTCAGTTAGTATTGCAATCAATCCAGCAAGTGCGGACGAAAAATTTATTTTCGCTCATGCGATGAACACCGATCACGTATTCCACGCTTTATCGGAACGGTTTATGGATGAACTTGGAGAGGATAGCGGTATTACAATCGATTATCATCCAGGAGGCGATCTTGGAGATTGGGTTTCTTTGTTTGAGCAATCGATGCAAGGCGTAGTTCCAATGACATTGACTTGGGCATCGTCTGACTTTGATAAGCGTCTGGATTTGATTTATCTAGGTTACATTGTCTCGAATTGGGAAGAAGCAGAGAATCTGTATGGTCCAGGAGCAGGCATGTTGGATGTCTATAACGACATGCTACAAGATTTGGGTGTTTATGCTGTCGGCATCATACCGACCGACTTCGGATCCGTAGTGATCAGAAAGGGTGTTGGTGAACTTCCGGTTAATTTTCCTGATGATCCAGGGGGCATGAAAATCCGAGTGCCGGGACTGAATATCGCAGTTGAGCGCTTCAATAATCTCGGTTTTGCTGCAGTTCCGATTCCACTTTCTGAAGTTCACACCGCTTTGCAACTCGGCACCGTAGATGCGCGTTCGTTTTCGACTGCAGTTGAAACCTATACACTTCGCGATGTACTGGAAGCCAATATTCTAACCAATGACTACTTTGAGGTTGCTTTCTGGTTAGTGACTAAGACTTGGTGGGACAATCTTTCCGATGACGATCGGGCCAAATTGCAGGCAGCGGCGGATGCCACTATTGCCTGGTCCTGGGCAGAGGCTAAGCGAAAAAGCGATGAGTTTCTGCAGAAAGCACGTGACTCAGGCATCAATGTAGTTGAACTTAGCGATGAACAAATGAGTGCTGCCCAAAAAATTATCTACGAAAATGAATGGCCGGCGATGGAAGCCGTTGTTGGCAAGGAAGTTATGGACAAAATCCGAATGGTTACTGGAGTACAGTGAAGTTTCCTTCTTTCTAATCGTGGATCCGTCTGGGCGCGTTCGTGCCCAGACGATCCTCGAATTTGGAGGCGATCTTGAAAAATCGAGAATCCAAACAACATCCACGAGATCCAGTAGGTACGGATTCGTTCATATACGATCCTGAGCTCTCGACACCTGAACCACCGGAGCATCTAACAGCTATCCCGGAAGGCGAATTGGCAGAGAAGATGCGTCTGGTGGTTTTTACCGAAGCGGTTGTCGAACGACTTTTTTACATTGGCATCATATTTTTCGGGCTCTGCTTAACCACATTGATGTTCGCACAAGTGCTGTTGAGATATGTCTTCGCATCGTCGTTCGTGGGGATTGAAGAGGTTTCACTATTACTTGGCGCTTGGTTCTACTTCCTCGGCATGGCCTATGTCACACGTAACGGTGAACATATCCATGGCGGCATTCTGACAATGCTGGTCAAAAACGGAAACACCGTACGAGCTGTACGTATATTTGTCTCCTTTCTTAGTATTGCAGCTTGTATTGTTTTTGGATACTTCGCAACCAAGTACGCCCTGTTTGAAATACAGACTGGTAGACTGAGTTCGTATATGCGTTGGCCAAAAGGGTGGTGGTCTGCCTCCCTAATTGTGGGTTTCGCGGGAACTTCTGTCTACTTGGTGATGCAGGTTGTAAATCAAATTGCGGATTTGAAATTCCATCTTAAAACCAAGCCGGAGTAACAGCGATTTTTATTTTTGTTATTTCTCTAGGGCTCGTTGTAATTTTGCTATTGGCAGAAATGCCTATAGCATTCGCATTCGGCATAGGTGCGTTGATTTTTGGAATCGCTAGCGGTTCAGACATTTCGTTCCTCATCCCATTTGCATATCAGACGACCTCAAGTTTTGCGCTACTGGCATTGCCGCTGTTCGTTATGGCTGGCACATTGATGGCTGAAGGCGGAATCTCGGATCGCCTGTTGAATTTTGTAAATTCGTTTGTTGGACAGCTTAAAGGCGGACTTGGCGCGGTGACAATTGTGACCTGCGCACTATTTGGTGCGATCTCCGGTTCGTCCTCAGCAGCAATCGCTGCAATTGGCCAGATTATGATTCCGCGTATGATCAAGGAGGGATATCCAGCGGGCCACGCAACTGCGCTGGTTGCGTGTTCGTCGGTTCTTGCCTTGATGATCCCGCCATCGATTCCAATGATTGTTTTTGCAGTCACTGGAGGAATATCTGTTGGTGCGGCGTTTCTTTCCACTGTGATTCCCGGCGCAATTCTAGCGGTTGTCTATATTGTCTTGAACTTCATTTTTTTAAGAAAGGTAGACACAATTAAGGTCGAGGAAAGAATTCCTTTCAAAGCCACTGTGCGAAGAATTGGAAAGACAGGAGTTGAAGCCTTTTGGGCACTCCTCATGCCGATTATTATCTTGGGAACAATCTATTCCGGAATTGCGACACCAACGGAGGCAGCTTCAATTGCCCTTGTCTACTCGGTAATAGTCGGGTTCGTCATTTATCGAGGACTTAATATACGGAATTTCCCGGTAGCTATTGCACGTTCAGCGATAACAACCGGCTCAATAATTGCTGTTCTCTTTTTCCTGTTTGTGATGAGTCGAGCCATGATTTTGCAACAGGTGCCCAAGGAAGTCGCAGATACTTTAGTAGCGCTCACAGAAAATAAGGTGCTCGTGCTTCTTCTCATTAATGTGATTCTACTACTTATTGGAATGATTGTTGACGATGTATCTGGAAGCGTGCTCGCGGCGATTGTTCTCTTACCAGTTGCCACAAAAATTGGTGTTCATCCGATTCATTTTGCAGCAATTGTTGGTACCAATCTGGGCCTTGGCAATGTGTCTCCTCCTTGTGCACCAATGCTTTACATGGCGGCGGGGGTGAGTAAGCTCACTCTTGACAAGTATGTAGGGCCGACCATGAAGTTCTTGGTATTGGGGCACCTCCCAATGGTGCTGATTGTCACATTCTTCCCTGAACTTGCTCTATACCTGCCTAGGCTGGTACTTGGAATTGAGTGATGGGCGAGAAAGGAAGGACTTTGCATGCAAAAAACGGAAAATGCTGCCATGTAGATGTCATCAAACGTGTATTGGGTATTGGACCGACCCGCGGGTAGGGAATCGATTGGAACAATTCGCGTAAATGACACAGCAGTACTTCGACCACGGGCTTCATGGTTGTGGCTTATACCACATAGGGGGAAAGTACAAGTACTGAATTACATCAATTACTTATATGTTATTTGGCGTAGCAAATAGACTCTTGAATGCCAAATTTACAATTGCAGGATTATTAAGGTTACAGGTTTAAAAGGAAAACGTCATGATAGCAATATACTTGGCGATGGAGGTGAAAAATTGGTAAATCCTGTTCCACGCACTGGAATGCGGTTACGACTTCGGTGTATATTAAAATTCCCCTATTCAATTGCCGTCCTGGCCTTTTTCTTCACCCCTTCCGTCGCCGCGCACCGCGGTCGACTGCCCCGATAGTTTGCGCACAAATGTAGAGCAGCAAACAGACGGATCATTCACTCCAGTCCAAACGAACTGGGCGGAACGCGGTGAAATCACAATCAAATGCTTGGACGATAGAAGCGATGCCGCGATCAAATTGCGAGCGAATGATAGCGCGCCAGACGCGGAATATGATTTTGAGTTTCCAAAGATGGGTACTAACGAAAATTCACAACTAGTCGCGGCGATCATTATGGATACTGCTGACCCAATTGACTTTGATCCAACGCCCGCTTAGCTAGGTTCGCACGCATGGGGAAGTCCGTTTTAGGGAGATTTATGGTGTCTTTATAGTTCGTCATATTTTGCCGAAATTGGTATATGTACCCTTTTAGAAAAACGAATGGAAATGCCAGATTCAGACAGCAATCCAGCCCAATTGCCTGAGTTCACGGAACTACGTGTCCAATTCCATGTATTGTAATTGATTGAATGATTTATTTGCGGTTGGTGCACGTGCCGTACAGCTTGTCGGCAATCACCATGGTCGGATATCTCCCGCGGCGCTCCCGGTGACTACGAACTTGAAAAGCAATATCCGATGCCTCGTGATACGCGTCCCAGCGAAGCGCATCCATCGACGCCAACCCGGCATCGCAAATCTCCACTGACAGCTTCGCCCCGAACTCGGTTTGGCTTGGAACCTTAACGCGACGGGTCGAGAACGTACTTGAGGCTGATAAGCAACAACATGCCGATATCACGGCTCAAGCGAATTCTTTCGTTCCATCTAGGGAGCGGTCCACTCACGAAAGAGACTGGGTACGGTCGTCGAAAGTTCAGGCACGAAGGTGATTAACAAAACTACGGCCATGGAGGCAAGAATAAACGGCACGATCTCCTTGATTGCCGCTTCTACTTCCACATTTCCAATGTTACAGGCTATGAACAAGCAGACACCCACCGGCGGCGTAACGGTTCCAATCATGAGATTCAAAACCATAATGACACCGAGATGCAGGGGCTCCACACCGATCGTCGCGGCGATGGGCAAGAGGATCGGGGTGAGGATGATCAAGGCCGGGAAAGTGTCGAGAAACATGCCGACGAAGAAAAGCAAGATGTTGATCATGAGCAGCAGGATGATCGGATCAGAGGAGATGAACAGCATACCTTCCGCAATGCGCACGGGCACCTGCTCCGACACAAGGATCCAAGCCAGAAGGTTTGAAGCACCGATGATGAGCAACAGTTCGCCGAGACTTCGTCCGACGTTCAAGCCCATCCTAACGATCGTCGGCACATTCAGCCGGCGATAGATCAGCCCAGCTACGATGAGACCATAGAGAACAGCAACCGCACCGGCCTCAGTTGGAGTGAAGATACCGCCTAAAATACCGCCAAGGATGATAAATGGAAGTACCATTGCCGGGATGGCCATACTGCCTGTACTGACGATCCTTTTCATCGATGTCGGCTGCCCGGACGCGAAGCCTCGCTTCTTGGCCATTAGTTGAATGACTATCATCTGAGACAGCCCCAGAAGAATTCCGGGAACTATGCCTGCCAAAAACAAATCGATAATCGACGTGCTGGCCAGAACGCCATACATGATAAAAACGATGCTAGGCGGAATGATCGGCCCGACGATAGATGAAGCAGCCGTGACGGCAACACTGAACGCTTTCGGGTAGCCTTGCTTCGACATCATGGGGATCATCATGGAACCAATGGCCGATGCGTCGGCCGCAGCCGATCCCGTAATTCCGGCAAAGAGCATGCTGGTCAACACGTTCACCATGGCTAAGCCGCCACGAACCTTACCCACCAACGCCTCTGAAAACTCGACCAGCTTGTCGGTCAAGCGACCGGCATTCATGACCTCGCCTGCAAGCATGAAAAGAGGAATCGCCAGGAGTAAGAATATATCGATGCCAGTAAATATGCGCTGGGGAATCAGCTCGAGTGGCAATCCTTCGATAATCAAATAGAGGGCGGAAGAAAGCGCTAGGACAATAAAAACGGGCGCGCCAAGAAACAGTAAGACAGCGAAAGAAATTACCAGAGCAGTCAACGCGATCGACATTTATTTCTTACCCCCCTAATTTCCGAGCCGCAACTGCCGCAAATCAAATCGATACTCTGAGTTCGTGCCGCTCCGGCTTTTTGAAAATTTCGATTGTCAGCCTTACGGCTATCAGTAAGCATCCAGCCGGCAGGGCCGCGTAGACCCAGCCAATGGGCATGTAGAGAGCTGGAGAAAGCTGCTTCATGTTGTGAATCGCCAGCTTTATTCCGTACCACTCCATGATGCAGAGAAACACCAAGCTCGAGAGGATCATGAGCACCCGGAAGATATTCTGCATCCGGGGGCTCATGAGGTTAACGATCCATCGGAAAGACACGAAGTCCATTTCATCCAACACCGCCACCGCACCCAGCATCGCGGTCCAAATCATGAGGTAGCGCGAAAGCTCCTCAGACCAGGACAGGGATGCATCGAGAACGTACCGACAAAAGACCTGCAGGATGAGTATTCCCGTCATCGCAAAGACGCCGCCGGATACACTCCAGTCCAACAGACGGATCAACAAGTTCGGCTTCTTCTGATGTATCGTTGTCTCTGACACTGTCATCCTGCCGACAGAATTGGTGCTGAAGGACTAGACTACCTGTTTACAGCATTCAGCCAGTTATCGACCACTTCTGCACCCAGGGAGGCGCGCACCTGCTCCAAGACGGGTGGCTGGGCCGCATCGCGGAAGCGCGACCGCTCCTCAGGAGATAGGGCAACGACTTCTACGCCCAGTCCAGGCAGTTCCCCGGCCGCTTCATTGACCAAGGTTTCTGCAATTTCACGCTCGTAAGCCGTCACCTCGGCCATGGCATCGATCACGATCTGCTGCAACTCGGGCGGCAGGGAATCCAACCACTTCTTGCTGGCGATGACCGGCATCGGGTCATAGATGTGACGGGTCAATACGACATAGTCCTGAACCTCGTAGAACTTCTCCTGCGTCAGGACATAGAGGGGATTCTCTTGCCCATCAACCACGCCTTGCTGCAAAGAGGTGTAGAGCTGACTGAAAGACATCGGCGTCGGATTGCTGCCCATGCCGCGGAAAGCCGTCACATGCAACGGTGCTTCCATGGTCCGAATTTTGAGACCACCAATATCGTCAAACGAGCGGATTGCTTTTTTGCCTGTGGAAATATTGCGATATCCCTGCTCCCATATGGCAAGGCCGACAAGGCCGATTTCCTCCAAGTCCTCGAACAGCAAATTTTGGCCTTCGGAATCGATGACGGTGCGCGCATGTTCGTAATCTTCAAAGAGAAACGGGATATCCAGAAGCATGAACTTCTCGGAGAACGGCACCATCACACCATTGGATACGCACGCAAGGTGAACCGTGCCAAGCTGAGCACCTTCGATGTTCTCGCGCTCGTCGCCAAGCTGGCCGCCATGGAAAACCGTCACACTAAGCTGGCCGTTGCTACGCTCTTCCACGAGATCCTTGAATTTCAGGAAGGCCAAATGCTTCGGATGCTCCACAGTGTCGACATGAGCCACTTTGACCTTGAAGTTCTGCGCTAGGGCGGCATTCGGCACAACCAGACCTGCAATCGCGACCACCAAAGCCGTTGCACCGAGTATGGCGGCGCCGCGTCTGGAAATATTCAATAGTTTTAAATGTAAGTTCATTTTCATTCTCCTTGTGTTTTTGGAAATTGTCGATAGTTTTAAATGTAAGTTCATTTTCATTCTCCTTGTAAATTAGCCATGTCCGCTCACCCTGCCTGCAACCCGTCAATCGGCATCGGGACACCTTCCGATGCGGGAATCACATGGTTTGCATTGTGTCTTAAGTAGCCCCAAGTAATGTGTGTCGGCTGGGGCTCGTAACGTTTCGTCCGCCCCGTGAGGCTTTCCTCCGACAAACCGAGGTAAAGGCGGTGATTCTTGAGATGCATGACAATCGTGTCGCCGGATGTCGCGGTATTGCATGCACTGGCGAAGAGCGAAAGGTGATCCTCAAGCCACTTCGGATTCTTGGAGTCAATCCTGCAGCGCAGATACGCGCCAACACCGTCATAGACTGTTTCGAGAAGCACCTTACGGTTAGTGTAGCGCCCCGCAACAGTTGCTCCCCGGTAGAGTGTTGTCGAAGTCAGATTAAAGCGGGCCACGGCCATCGTCCTGTTGTCCGAAGCAAGCAATACCGTCACGTCAAAGTGTTGGCCTTCGACAATCAGCTCAATCATATCGGCGAATACATTATGGTTGGACAGCACAAAATGTGTCCCAACCAATGCGATTGTCCCGTCGTCGGTACATGGAAGGAATTGAACTCGCAGGGTGTTCCCTCGGGCATTCGGATGTCCGACTTGACAGCATCGGCAACCTGGCGAAAGTACAAATTCTCCGGCAAACAATCCTGGCAGGTATACACGACCACAATCATCGGCCGTTCGAATTCCTCATTTAGCAGGCTGACGCCTTTCGCCCAACCGCCGGAAAATAAACGCTCAACACCACGACACTGCTTTTCGCTGCGAAACACCATCTCCCGAATTCCATGCTTTACTACAGTGAATAAATAGACTGCAATCAAGGCATCTACCGACTGCAAAGCCTATTTCACCTTAGAATATTAGATTAAATATTAACTGTCAACAATTAATCTAAGTTATGGAAAGACACTCAATGGTGAAAAAAACGTCACTCAAGCTGGAAATTCAACGCATTTAAGAATTATTTTTCTAGAAATGGAGAATTTGCTGATTTCGGACCAACATCGCCCTCGACGCCGCAGGGCCGATGCTTTGAATGGCAGTGATCTGACGGTAGGGAGTTAGCCGGTATCGAGCACCGTAACCGGCTTGGCCAGTGAACGCATCTGCTGTTGCCGTTCGCTGCGAACATGTCCGAGCGCCATGGCCGTCGGCATCAATAGACGAATGATCAAGTGCAAACGGAGTTATTTATTTCCGAAGCCCCATCAGAGCATAGAGTTTCTTTGGAATAGCATTAAGCTCATTCGTATCGCGGACTCGAATGAGTTGAAATATATGGCGACAGCGCTTCACGAACAGCTCGAACGATAGCAACAGAATTTGGAGTATCGGAATGCACGCAGATAGTCTCTGCGCGTACCGTGATGTCCACCCCAGCGTTACTACACGCCAATCCTTCGGTGACGGCTCGAATCGCTCTATCAGCTGCTACACTCGGCGGCACTGCGTCATGTTCGCGCGTAATCAGTAAATTGCCTGAATCATCATAGTCGAGGTCGGCGAAGAATTCAGCGCGAAACTCCAGCCCGCGCGCGGTATAAATTTCTTCATGGAGTGTTCCGGCCAAACCAAATATGGGAACACGGAAATGCTCCCCAACATCGGCAATCGCATGTGCGACATGCTCCTCGCGCGCTGCCATACTATACAGCGCACCATGGGGTTTCAGATGATTTAACGACACCCCAGCCACTGCTAGGAAACCACTTAAGGCGCCAATTTGGTAGATTACGATATTTGCCAACTCGTCTCGGTCAATTCGCATTTCCCTGCGCCCGAATCCAGTCTTGTCAGGTAAGGAAAAATGCGCACCGATTTTTACGCCGTACTGTTTTGCGAGTTCCACCGTTCTTCGCATGTGATTTGGGTCAGAAGCATGAAATCCGCAGGCAATGTTCGCTTCCGTGATAAAGGGCATAAGTCCTTCATCGTCCCCAATTTTGTAGAGTCCGAAGCCTTCACCCATGTCGCAATTGATGTCTACAGTCATAAGCGTTTTTTCCGTTTCAGTAATTCAATGAGGGAGAATACAAAATGAGTCTAGTCAACAAAGACGGTAATTTCCAGCCATCCATCAAGGACTACGGTTTTTAAATAGAATTCTATACTTGCGAGATTCACACCATTGCCCAATTATTGAATGAATAAAGTTTAACCAGCTATTTTTTGAGAGACAGCAACGCGGTTGGTCGGTAATTACACTTGATTTTTGCCTGGTCGAAAAATAACTTTGATATTGAAAAACTCCAACACAATTAGTGCCGCCCCTACGCTGATACATGCATCAGCTATATTGAAGGTACTGTAATGCCATCCTGCATAGTGAAAGTCGAGAAAATCCACAACATGCCCATGCATGATGCGATCAGCAATGTTACCTAGTGCCCCACCCAAGATTAACCAGATCCCAGTTACTGATTGACTACGACCGGGCCTCAACAACCACAGGGTATAGAACAATAGAAACAGAATAGCGATATTGGAATACAGGAATATTTTGTTCGCATCCAACTCGGAATCAGCAAGAAATCCGAAAGCAGCGCCCTTGTTGAAAACGAGGATCAGATTGAAAAAGCCAGTGATAGCCACTGGATCGAGGGGCTCCATTGTTGTCAAAACGATCCACTTGCAAATCTGGTCCAATGCCAAAACCAGCAGCGCGATCATAATATGAATCATTAGAATCTGAAAATCACTCCACCGATTTCCAGAATTGGTCATAGTTTGACTACCGCGAATTGCCAAACCTTTTTTACCACGAATCTGAATTAGGCATACAGCCTTTGTTCGCCGTCACCCGTAATATTCGTTACGCAACGCAAACAGATTTCAGAATGTTCGGGGTCGTTTCCAACATCAGGAGTTTGATGCCAGCATCGAATGCACTTGTCACTTGCCGATTTTCGGACCTGGATGAACAATCCCTTGATTTCAGATTGACTAATCTCATTCTTCATCTCGTTTACTGGCAGAACCGATGCACTGGAAGTGATTGTGACAAATCTCAATTCATCACCCAGCCGGTTCAACATTGAAAGCAAATCATCCGAACAGTACAACGTGACTTCTGCCGCGAGGGATGACCCAATCACGTTCTGATTACGACTGATTTCAAGATGTCGATTCACCTCCTCACGAACTGCGATCACCCGTTGCCAAAAATCCAAGTCCACTGATCCTTCATCGTCAGCAGATTCCGGCCAGTTTGCAAACCAAGCCACTAACAGGACAGATTTTTCTCTTTCGCCGGGCACATGTCTCCAGACTTCCTCAGCAGTAAAGCTTAAAATCGGAGCCAACCAACGTACGAAGGCTTCCAAAATGTAATACATCGCAGTCTGTGCCGACAACCGGCCAAGACTGTTTCGGGGCATCGTATAGAGGCGATCCTTCAGAATATCCAAGTAAAATCCCCCCATTTCCACGATGCAAAATCGATGTATTTTCTGGCAGATCAGATGAAATCTGTAGTTGTCGTAAGCTTCTTCGATATCATGCTGAAGCTGCATTGCAGTACGAACTGCCCACTGATCCAAATCAAGCATCTGATCCCAAGCAACGCTAGCTTCAACTTCAAAATCATGTAGGTTTCCGACAAGAAACCGAGCTGTATTTCGAATGCGTCGATACGAATCTGTCGTTCGTGTCAGAATTTCCTGAGAAATGCTCATCTCGGCTTCATATTCTGTTGATGCAACCCAAAGCCGTAAAACATCAGCACCCAGTTTTTCAATGATTTCCTGCGGGCCGATGATATTACCTACCGACTTTGACATCTTTCGGCCCTCTCCATCAACTGTAAATCCATGTGTCAGCACGGACTTGTAGGGAGCGGTTCCCGTGATCGCTGCGCTTACGAGCAAACTCGACTGAAACCAGCCTCTGTGCTGGTCTGATCCTTCAAGATACATACTGGCCGGATTGATCATTTCGGAGTGATGATTCAAAACGCTGTAGTGCGTTGCACCGGAGTCAAACCAAACGTCCAGCACATCCGTAACCTTGTCATAGCTAGTACTGTCGTCACCTATAAATTCAGAGTCATCCAGTTCAAACCATGCATCTATTCCGCCTTGTTCAACTTTCTTTGCAACCCGTTCGAATATTGGCAGAGTGTCTGGATGCAGCTCTCCTGTTTCTTTGTGTGTGTAGAGTGTAAGAGGAGTCCCCCAGACGCGCTGTCGAGACAGGCACCAGTCAGGACGGTTCCTAACCATTCCATCCATTCTTGCTTCGCCCCACTCCGGTACCCACTGAACTTTTTTGACTGCATCCAGCGCGGTGTTTCGCAGACCAGTTCGGTCCATACTCACAAACCATTGCGGAGTTGCACGAAAAATGATCGGCGATTTATGGCGCCAGCAGTGCGCGTAACTGTGTTCAATTTCATCGTTGTCGAGCAGGTCTCCGCGTGAGCGAAGTAAATCGATCAGCACATCGCCCGCTTCGTCGACAAAAAGGCCACCAACATGAGGAGTATCCTGCACAAATGCACCATTCGGACCGACTGGATTGATAATTTCCAAACCGTGCTCTTTGCCTAACTCAAAATCTTCCTGTCCATGACCGGGTGCGGTATGCACCAGACCCGTTCCTGCATCTAGTGTAACGTGCTCGCTAGGAATCATCGGAACCACAAGGTCTTCATTTTGAAGCGGGTGACCGAATAACAGTCCAAGCATTTCTCGTCCACTGGCTTTTCCGACTACTTCGTAGTCTCCGATTCCGTAACGTAGCATGCACGATTCAACAAGTTCTTCAGCAATGATTAGATACTCTTCTTGTTTACCATTGATTGAATGCTTGACAAGGCTGTAGGTAAATTCAGAGTGTACTGCGATCGCTCGATTGGCTGGTAATGTCCAAGGGGTCGTAGTCCAGATTACGGCATTCACAGCGAAATCTCCAACAGCTGGGTTCAGATCAAAGACTTCCAGCACAGCATCCGGATTTTTTGCTGCCATGCGAACGTCAACCGACTTTGACTTCTTGTCAAAATACTCAACCTCCGCTTCAGCAAGCGCTGATGCACAGTCAGCACACCAGTAAACAGTCATCAGGTCGTGCATCATATGCCCATTCTCCATGATTCGTGCAAGAGCTCGAATGCCGTTTGCCTCGGTCTCGAATTTCATTGTCAGATACGGGTTGAACCAATCTCCAATTACACCCATACGAATGAAGCCGGTTCTCTGTACATCGATTTGTTCGGAAGCAAATTTACGACACGCCTTGCGGAATTCACCGGGGTTTTGACGATACACGTCTCGACCTAACTTCTTTTCAACCTCGTGCTCAATTGGAAGCCCGTGACAATCCCAGCCCGGAACATATGGCGAATCGTAACCTGCCAAAGTCTTGGATTTGATGATGACATCCTTCAAAATCTTGTTGACTGCATGGCCAATGTGTAAAGCACCGTTTGCATAAGGGGGGCCGTCGTGCAATACCCACTTCTCTTTGCCCTTCCCTGCTTCTCGCAAATTTTGATAAATATCAATTTCATCCCAGAAATCGAGAATATCGGGCTCCCGCTTTGCCAGGTTCGCGCGCATGGGGAAGTCCGTTTTAGGGAGATTTATAGTGTCTTTATAGTTGGTCATATTTTGCCGAAATTGGTACATGCAACCTTTTAGAAAAACGAATGGAAATGCCAGATTCAGACAGAAATCCAGCCCAATTGCCTGAGTTCACGGAACTACGTGTCCAATTCCATGTATTGTAATTGATTGAATGATTTATTTGCGGTTGGGCGGAGTCACGAAGCACAGCGAGAGTGCTCGTGTCGGAAGTACTCCCGGGTTCTCATAATATCCTGATGTATCTGCTCACACATGGTTTCGATGGAGGAAAATTTCACCTCGTCACGAAGTTTCTTCAGAAAACGAACCCGAATCCGCTGACCGTAAAGATCCGAGTTGAAATCC
Source organism: Arenicellales bacterium (assembly GCA_965219265.1). GTDB lineage: Bacteria > Pseudomonadota > Gammaproteobacteria > Arenicellales > JAJDZL01 > JAJDZL01. The sequence continues at coordinate 145,006 of OZ244730.1, read as the reverse complement.
AGCAAATGCACTTCAAGAACGTTTGTCGTCCCACCAATCGTCGGCCGCACGCCAAGACTGGCGACGGCTGGCCAAGTGCTGTCGTCACTCAGGTCGACTTCAACTATAAGAACTCCGGTCAAGGCAGGTTTATGAATCTTCATTTGAACATTTGCAGTTGCAAACCCCCACTTTGATCCGTTTCCCTCACCGCGAACCACGCGCCCAGACATCGAGTAATCCCGCCCGAGCAATCGACTTGCCTGAATGAGATTGCCTGCAACAAGACACTCCCGAATTCGAGTACTGCTGACTCGCTCATCGCCAACTGTAAAAGATTTTGTTCTCACCACTTCCAAACCATGGTGCTTGCCAATTTTGCGCAGCATCTCGAAATTTCCCCGTCTATTTCTACCGAATCGAAAATCATCTCCGACGACTATATGACGAACTCCAAGTTTCTGAACCAATAGATTTTCAACGAAATCTTCCGGTTCGGTATTGGCCAGAGTGTGATTAAAGCGAAGGCAGCAGAATCGATCGACATGCAGTTGGCTCAGTGCCTCCAGTTTCTCTCGTACTGACATGAGCCGCGGCGGTGCAGCATCGGGAACGAAAAATTCCAGCGGATGGGGTTCGAAGCTGACAATTGTAACGGGAAGCTTCAACTCTCTGCCTTTCTTCGCTAGGGACTGAATGACTTGACGATGGCCGGGATGCACGCCATCGTAATTGCCGACAGAAGCAACGCATCCGTGATGGTGCAGAGCGATATTGTGTTCTCCACGAATGAATTCCATCAATTCAAACCCTGAGTCTGATAACGACGCAACGAAAATGAAAGTGAGTCAAGCCCAGTCTGGACTTGTTTCTTCGATAACTTCGGTAATTGGCTGACGGGCGGCGAAGCCACCGGTGTAGCAGTGGAAGTAGGCTATTTCAAGCTCCGGGTATTTCCAACACAGATAACCGTCTCCGGTATCGAAATCAACCAGCCACAATCCTTTGACAACCAACCCCAGACGTTCCATCTTGGAAATCCACTTCCTCACGATTGCTTCATATTTCTGTTCAACCGAAACCACTCGCGGGTCGCTGGGCAACAGATTTTGCAATTTTTTCTTCACCACCTGCAATTCGACGTACGCTTCAGCGGTAATCTTCTTAACCAGAGGCAAGGTTTCGCTGGCTTCCGTCAAGGTGAAATATCGAGGGGAATCGGGGGAGCCGATCTGAACAACATTGGATTTCGCAATACTCATTGATTTACAAACTGCCTAATTTTCATTCCAAAAATCACTAAGCACGCACTATAAATGAACGCACCCGTGAAAATATAGAAAAATAACCAAAAAATTCTCCCCTGAATACCAATTGCAAACCACTCTGTCAATTTCGGAGTTAGCCATATAAGAGTGCCTCCCATTATAAGCGAGGCACCGATGGTGCGGGCAAGAAACACAAGCCAGCCGAGCTGAGGCGAGTAAACCTTTTCTCTAGTTAACCAATACAGCAATAAACCCGCATTCACAAAGGCTGATACAGAAATCGCCAGTGCCAGACCCACATGCTTAAGCGGAAATACAAGCACGATTGCAAGGCCGATATTGACAATCATTGCAATCACTCCGGCCCGAACCGGAGTTTTTGTGTCGTTTCGGGCAAAAAAACCAGGCGAGAGCACGCGAACCGCCACCAATGCCATTAGCCCGACGGAAAATGCAATCAACGCTCGTGAAGACATGACTACGTCGTTCTCCGTGAAAGCTCCGTGAAAGAAGAGTGTAGCCATGATTATGTCTGAAAGTGCAATCAACCCTACGGTTGCGGGTAATGATATCAATAGGCTCCACCGTAATCCCCAATCCAGCAGTCTTGAAAATTCGGCGCTCGCTACCTGAGCATGCTCCTTGGACAGTCGCGGCAGAATGACTGAGCCGAGTGCAACACCGAATACTCCAAGAGGAAATTCCATCAGTCGGTCCGAGTAGTAGAGCCATGACACACTGCCGGTAACAAGAAAGGAAGCGATAAAGGTGTTAATAATAAGATTGATCTGTGCTACCGAGGCTCCAAAAATAGACGGAAGCATGAGGCGGTAGACTTCTTTAGCGCCTTCTTCCGCTTCTCCTTTTTGTTTTCGCTTCAATCGCGGCCTAGGAACCGTATTGATTCTTGCTAGAAAGGGAATCTGAAATAGCAGTTGTACAACTCCAGCGACAAAGACACCGATTGACAGGGCAACTGCCGCATTTTCGGTCAAGCCTGTAATCCACAGTGCAGCAGCAATTAAAGCCACATTGAGCAGAATTGGCGTCGCGGCGGGTGCGGCAAACCGTTCATGGGTGTTTAAAATTGCGCCGCATAACGCGACGAGACAGATGAAGAACACGTACGGAAAGGTGATTCTCAAACTGTCTACTGTCGTCTGGAATTTGATAGGATCGGCCCGAAACCCTGGTGCAAGCACTGAAACCAGAATCGGCGCAAAAATGACGCCAATAAGCGTAAGCGTGAGCAATGCCAGTGCAAGCCGACCACTCACCAAGTCAAGGAAACCACGAACTTCGGCCGCAGGCGCCGACATTTTCTTCTGCGTGTAGACTGGAATAAAAGCAGCCGAAAATGCGCCTTCACCAAATATTCGTCGAAAAAAATTCGGAATTCGAAAGGCAACAAAAAAAGCATCAGCAACAATAGTACTGCCGATAATCTGCGCAAAAATGATGTCTCGAATCAGTCCCGTAATCCGCGATACGACGGTGACTGAACCGAAAGCCGCTGTCGATTTCAGCAGTGCTTTTGTGCCTTTTGCCTCAGTGGGTTGCTGCGGACCAAGTTTGGTATTCATCAAGTTTGAGAATCCACGCCAAAAGATGTCCAGTTAATAAATGTAGCAATATGTCAGGAAAAGAAAATCATATTGACAAGACACTACCATAGCATTGAAGCCAGCCAACCCACGATGAAACCTTGTCGCGAATTTTTCCCTGGCTTCGGGTCATAATCAAATACAGCAGAAAACTGAACTTGCGTTAGTTGACTTGTTCACAAATTTCGGGGTTTCAGTTGAGTCCGTATAGTTTACGCATTTGGGTGGAAAACTCTTTCTCTCCTCCGTAGCTAGGATGTCGAACTGGACATAATTCCAAATTTCCGCAAATATCTCCAGCAACTGAAGCCGCATCTCTACCGATTGGAACAAGTCTTCGCGGTTTCAACAAATCAATAAGTTGGACAAGCAGTTGTCTGCCTGTTGTTCGTTCGTGTGAGTTGTGCGGTCGATTGGTAAAAGGTTTGCCAACGATGTGCGTGTGCAACGGAAAAACATTCCAGAGAAAGATTCTAGAGTTGATTTGCTCCAAAATATTCCAGATGATTGTTGCGGTTCTTTCCGAAACAGCCTCTCCTACAGTCGACCTTTCAGCAACGATGTTCCAGCGTTCAGCATGAACTGGCAGTCGTTCATCGTCTGTAAATGCAAGTCCAGTTCGTCTTCCGCCTCGGTATCCTAGATCGCGTCCAACCCACAGGGAATCCACCTCCGACTCAACCGCAGCTTCCAGCATTTTGTACAGCAAAGCACTGCGGCGATCCGGCGCATCATCACGATCGTGAACTTCGCAGCGATCCGAGTAAGGATTGAAGGTGTTAGGGAAATTGAAGTGTTGTAATTCTCTCACAAACTTGCTGGGCGTCGTATTCATCTTAGGCTGACCACAGCAACTGTGCAACATTAGCTGTCATGCACCTTTTACAGAAAATGAGGAGGATTGATGGCTTGTTCGACTGTTGGAAGCTCCTAACTTCCAAATATTTCCGCATATTAGCAAAATTTTTCACAGGATTGCCCTGACTTCGGCGGTTCATAGGACATTTTAGCGAATCTACTGCCTGAGATCCCGCATGTTTATTGGATTTGTTTTGTAAAGTCCGTTGTAGTGCCCAATACAATTTAAAATTTGGCATACTCTTGACTACTGATACATGTTCGTGTCAAAAGCACACCCAACAGCCCGTGCCAGTCGGTGCAAATAGTCGAATCGTGGCGCGAAGGCGACGATGCTGATAAGCAGGAGTTGGCGCATCTGAAATCTCTGGTCGAACTCATCAAAGCGAAGATCGAAGAACAGACTCAGCCGGCACTGTTCTCGCCTGAAGAGCTGGCCAAACTCATCCACCAAGGTCGCCAGTGCAAGCAACAAAGTCAGGCCAAAGTCGTGATCTCAGACTTGCGCGGCGAGCAGGTGGTCACACTCGGCATCCACGATGTGAACAGCGAGTTCTACGGGCAACCGTATAGGGCGACAATCAACACGATTGACAGAACCATTCGACGGTGGGAGCTGACAAAACAGCCTGAATGGGCATCTATAGCAGAAAATTTGGAATCTTGAAGTGAGAATCTTACCGGTGGAAATAAAAAATTCGTCAACGGGGAACTCTCGCCTAGATTATTTGTTGACATTTAACTATTATTCTAATATTCTAAATTTGAAAGGGGCTTTGCAGTTGGTATGAGATTGCAGTCTCTTCATACACTGTAGTAAATATGGAATTCGGTCAGGAGAGTAATGCGCGGAGTCTCCTTGATCTAAGGAGGTACCTAACGATGTCTTTCCCATTCAACAAACTCATGTGGTTCGCGGCGGCGGCCTCCCTCACGGTTGCGTTATCCGGTTGTGGCGGTGGTGGTGGCTCAATGACCGGTGGCGGCTCGATGCCGGCTACATCGGTGTTAGGTGACTTGAATGCAACCCAGGAGGTTGCGGATAACATACTGGCAGTGATCGGAAGAGCTGCCGAGGCCACGCCCAGAGCAGGCAGCGTCACGCAGTCTTCGAATGTGGACAGTGGTGGCATCACGATCGATAAAGTGGAAGTTACTGCGGCGTACGGGGCAAGCGTACCCCGTTTTTCGGTCCGGAATGGAACGGAATGGTCTATCAGTATGAATGAAGGAAATCCTCGCCCGATATCGGATGTTTCCGCTCCATGGAAAGGTTCTGCGCTGAGCAAGCGCGTCAACGGCGGTACCGCGTATGTCGATGCCTACACGAATATCGAAGCGCCGACAACAAGCCAAGTCAGCAGCGGCGATGACGGGACCAGGGATGTTCCGATAGGCACGCAGATCCAACTAGCCGGAATTACTGCTGGCGGTGGTGTAAACGTCGATACTAATCGGCTAAGTAGCGATGGAAGTCTTGCAGGTGAATCTGGCCGGTTCGAATGCAGTTCGGGTTGTATGATCGTCAACGGGCAAATAACGGGCGGCGCGTGGAAGTTCACGCCCGACCGGCCACCAGGTGCCGTAGTTGTTTCCGGCAATTCCGGCGTTGCAGTTACCGGGAGTTTCAATTCCGATCGGTGGTCAGGCACATACAATAGCCAGGCGGGGTATTTCAAGTGTCTCTCCACCACTTGCGGTAGCCGCACGGTCAATGGCCGCGTGATGATCGGCAGTGGGGAGTGGATCTTCGTTCCCACCAGTGGAACAACTGTCACTATTTTGGACACTGACTATCTTTCCGGTGGTGTTTGGCTACTCGTTCCCGACAATCGGACAAGCGCCGCCGACTATGTGTTCGGCGCGTTTGTGGACGGCAGCGATCCTTTTCTTCAGAGCAAAATCATCGCCCTGCAACGGACGGCAACCTATGAGGGTGATGCGACCGGCGTGTATTCGGAGATGACACCCGAGGAGGGCACCAGCATCGGTTACTTCAACGGAGACGTCACACTGAACGCCGATTTCGGCGGGACGAGCGATCTTGGTACGATCAGCGGCTCGATCACCAATTTTGAAGTTGACGGTGAACGGGAAGATGGCATGCTGACATTGGGAACGGCTCCTATCGGATCGCAAAACAGTGGCTTCTTCAAGGGTCAAGTAAGCGGCTCCGACGTTGAGCACACATATGTTGGCAATTGGGGTGGCCAGTTTTTCGGTAACAGTGAATCCGACGGTAAACCGGGATCGGTCGCCGGGACGTTCGGCGGACACTCTACTGATGATGCCGTGAACTTCGTCGGCGCTTTCGGCGCACATAAACAGTAGCGCAACGCTGCGTCAACGTGAAAGTCGCTCGCTGATCCAGAACGCAGGCTACAGCCGAGGCTTTCACCGTCCTGCGCCCGTCGGCGCCGGGTCATCCGGTTATAGTCGGGAGGACGTTTTGTTGTGACGCCGTGGGGAAGTGCGTCCACTACATCCCTGCGTTCCGCTAGCCGGTGTGGCCAAAGCGGAAGTCCTGCCACGGATCGCGAACGGCTTGTTGCCTTTTGCGGCATTGCCACACTCCGGCTGTGCGCAGCCGATCCGGCGATGAGTAACCGATTGATACTTGACGGGGAGAGCAGACTTGAAGTAAAAAGAAAATCAAGAACCGAACGTGGAATTGCACCGCTGTCGGAATGTATGAAATCAAGCATTCAGATAATTTCAGAATCACCGTTCACATAATTCAGAATACGCAGTAATGAAACGTGAGCCGTATTGAACCGCGAACGATGGAAGGGCATCGGCGCGCACGCTGTTGGCTTCTGGGAGACGGCAAGAAGCGGACGACCTACAACCCCCTGTCACCTGGCGTCATCCAGAACCCGTATAAGGCCTATGCACGGCTCCGCCGCCGAAGCCCCGTGCACCGAACGCGATCCTCGGAAGCTGGGTGCTCACGCGGTACGAGGACGTGCTCGCGGCCGCGAAGGACCACGAGCGCTTCTCCAACGATCCGAGTTGGCGCGGTACGACGACGAGCGTGCTGCCGGCAGCTCCATATGACTACAGCATCCTGCTCGTAGACCCTCCCGAGCATATGCACCTGCGCAAGGTGGCCGCCAAGGCCTTCACCAAGGTGAGGCTTGAGGGGCTCGGCGAGACCATCGCACACACCGCGGCCGAACTCATCGAGTGCCCGGCTACTCGAGATGATTGCCACGCGCCGACAGCGCAAGACCGCACACCGCGCAGGCACCGAGATCCGACGCTACTTCAAAACGCTGCTGATTGGCCGGATGCAGTCGAGCGAGGTCGATGCGGTGAGCACGCTCGCGAGGCAAGTAGACGCGGGCGACGAGATCTGCTCGGTGGAAGCTTGTGACATGCTGAGTGTGCTGATGATCGCGGGCAACGAGACCACGACCAACCTCATCGGCAACGGTATGCTCGCGCGCGCGCCATCGCGAGCAGATGCAGATCTTACGCGAGGAGCCGGGCCGAATTCACGACGCGGTGAACGAGATGTTGCGCTTCGACAGTCCCGTGCAGACGGACTTCCAGATCGCGAAGGCGGAGACCACCGTGCGCGGACGCACGATCCAGCCCGGCGATGGCGTCATTCTGAGGTGGTTACGGTGAAGCGTCGGATGCGCCAGTTCTTGTGCCGGAAGGAGCGGTTGGACGATGATTGGCAGAGCAAGCGGCCCCACGGCTTGGCGGATCCTTGCCGGCTCTTGACGTTGCCGGGACGCAGACGTATCTTTCCAGCCTAGGCGCAAGCTCGTATTGCTCTCTTTCCGGGGCCCGCATTCCGGCGCGGGCTTTCGTGTTTCTGGAGGCCGGCGGGAGACGTACTTCGCTTATCTCAACGAATTCGGACATTTCGGCCCCTACATCAGCCGCACGAATCCGAGATACAAGTAAAGCCCGGTGTTCGGACTCGCGGGCTTCGTGCTGCCCTCGGAAGAGGTGCGCGAGTTCGGCGATTCCGATGCAACTGTCGCAAGTAGCAAAGAAACTCTACTGGATGATGGGGGTGGAGCGAAGCTCAGTTCCGTTCGAGATTCACTGACTTACACAAAGCATGCCGGTCGGCTAAAATTTAGTGCCTAAATCGAAGGTGGCACTCAATGAAATCAACAGTCTATGAAGCTAAACCGCCGGAGGCAGAAACAACTATGCAATATTTTTATCATGCACTTCTAACAGAAAATGAGGAGGATTAATGGCTCGTTCGACTGTTGGACACTCCTAACTCCCAATTTTTCTGCAAATTAGCAAATATTTTCACAGATTTGCCGTACACTATTGACAACGAACGCATAAAATAGCATATTTGTCGCTTCATCTGTAATCACACAACCATTGAAGGAATAAAGACCGTTGGCTAACTCACCCCAAGCTCGAAAAAGAGCCAGACAAAATATAAAAAGACGCGCTCGAAACATGAGTGAACGCGCATCTGTTCGTACCTATATCAAGAAATTTTACAAAGCTCTCGAATCGAGAGATCTTGATGCATCCCAGGAAGCATTTCGAGTAGCCTGTTCCAAAATTGATCGCAGTACCCAAAAAGGCTTGCAGCATCAAAACAAAGCAGCGCGGCTGAAAAGCCGAATGAATGCAAGATTGAAAGAACTTGCAACTGCCGACGTACCCGCAGCAGGATAGACAGTATCCCTGAAGTTCTCGGTAAACTACGGAGAACTAGTTTCCTCCGCCGTAGATGTAGGTAGGCAACCACAACGCAATTTGTGGAAATGAAATGATCAAGATGAGGCCAATCAGTTGCAGCCCCATGAACTGCATCATGCCGAAATAAATATCTTTCAGGTCCCATTCGGGGACCACGCCCTTGAGAATCTACATCTCATCACATGATCACCATATTGTCTCGGTGGATCAGTTCGTGATCACGGACATAGCCTAGTATGTTTTCAATGCGATCGGTACGGCGCCCTTTGATATTATTCGCCTCGTCGGAGTCGTAGTTGATCAATCCCCTGGCAATCTCTCTTGACTCGGTATTCAGGCACACCACCAGATCTCCTCTCTTAAAATTTCCCTCAACCTGTCGAACACCGACTGGCAGAAGACTTCCTCCTTGATCCAGCAACGCACTTACTGCTCCCTGATCAAGATGCAGCTTGCCTGAAATGCGTAACCGACCGGCAAGCCATTGCTTGTGTGAGGTGATACGACCGGTTTGCGACAACAATAGTGTGCCGTCGAATTCGCTAGAATGAATTTTTTCCAGTTGGTTGTGTTCCAGTCCCGAAGCTATCACCGTTGCCGCACCTGATCGCGCTGCTTTGCGTGCCGCTTCGAGTTTTGTCAGCATGCCGCCTCTTCCGTATTGACTGCCGGGTCCGACTACAGCATCAAGAGATTCGTCGTGAGTTTGCGCCTCGCGAATCAAGTTGGCAGCTGGATTTATGCGAGGGTCTTGGTCATACAGACCCGCCTGATCCGTCAAGATCACGAGAAGATCAGCATCTACGATATTAGTCACCAATCCCGCAAGATTGTCGTTGTCTCCGAACTTGATTTCGTCTGTAGTTACCGTGTCGTTTTCATTCACGACCGGAACGATATTCATCTCCAACAACGTCCGCAACGTGTTGCGAGCATTGAGATAGCGGGTGCGATTGGAAAGATCTGCATTGGTCAGCAGCACTTGCGCCGTTTGGTAGTTAAATTGTTCAAATGCAGTCTCGTAGGTACGAACCAGACCCATCTGTCCGACCGCAGCAGCTACCTGAAGCAGATGAACTTCATGAGGACGCTCTTTCCAGCCAAGCCGTTTCATGCCCTCCACAATAGATCCCGAAGATACCAGCACTATTTCCAAGCCCTGGTCTTTCAGCGATGCAATCTGACTCGCCCACGAGTGAATTCGATCTGCATTAATTCCAGACTCGACATTGGTGATCAGTGAACTGCCGACTTTGACAACCCAGCGCCTTGCTTTACTACAGTCAAATTGCCGGGTCATGTCAGTAGCACATCCTCAGATTCCGATTCTTGCGCATCAGCCGGATTGTTTTCCAGCCAGGTCATTGCCATGCCGGTCAGCCTCTTACTCCCCTCCCCAGTGATTGCGGATATGGTAAAACACTCTCCCCTCCAGCCAGTTTGTTCCACGATATTCTTCATTCTTTGTTCAACTTCTTGTTCAGACAATAAATCAATCTTGTTCAGAACCAGCCAGCGCGGTCTCGATCGCAGTGCCTCATCGAATTCGCCCAACTCATTTTCGATCGTCGTTATGGAATTCACGAGTGCTTCGAGGTTGTCCGATTCGGCGATATCTACAAAGTGAAACAGCAATCTCGTGTGTCGAAGATGTTTCAGAAACCGAATTCCCAAACCACTGCCGGATGAAGCCCCTTCAATCAATCCCGGAATATCCGCGATCGTATAACTTCGGCCCCGGTCTAGCGATGCAACACCCAGCGACGGCTTGAGCGTGGTAAATGGATACGGTGCAGTTTTGGGCGTCGCGTTGGTAACCTTTCTAATAAACGAAGACTTGCCGGCGTTTGGCAAACCGACCAGCCCGACATCAGCCAGCAGCCGAAGTTCAAGTCGCAAAATTCTCGTTTCACCCGGCTTGCCGAGTGTGGTTTTACGCGGTGTGCGGTTGGTGCTGGATTTGAAGCGGGCGTTGCCCAATCCATTGGCACCGCCGTTCGCAACCAGTACACTCTTGTTCGGCTTCTTGATATCCTCAATCAACTCCCGCGTTTCGGCATCAAACACCATGGTACCAACCGGAACCGGAACGCGCAAATCTTTCCCGTCTCGTCCAGTACTGTCGCGACCACTGCCGGGGCGACCGTTTTCCGCCTGATAGATTCGTTCAAACTGAAAATCAACCAGCGTGTTTAAATGAGGATCTGAAATCAGATAAATGTTGCCGCCCTTGCCGCCATCACCACCGTCCGGGCCACCGCGGGGAACATTCTTTTCACGTCTGAACGACAGACATCCAGCTCCGCCGTGTCCGGCAGAAACGTTGATTTGTGCTTCGTCAACAAACAACTGCGCGCACCTTTGATTGAAAGACGCGTACGACCGCTCTTAATTGGAATTCGACCGACACTAAATCGGCCTTTAAAGGAATGCTATACAGATATGACGGTAACGGTTTTTTTGCGCATCGGGCCCTTCACCTCAAACTTCACATGTCCATCCGCTGTCGCAAACAATGTGTAGTCGTTGCCCATCCCGACATTGGGTCCCGGGTGAAATGTGCTGCCTCGCTGCCGAACAATGATATTGCCGGATCGAACTGCTTCACCACCGTAGCGTTTGACTCCCAATCGCTTGGAGACTGAATCGCGTCCGTTTCTGGAACTGCCGCCCGCTTTCTTGTGTGCCATGACTGATCTACCTCAAACCCGATGATATGTTCCTTTAGCTTTCGTCTGAATCAGTATCTTCTACTGCTGTGACTGCTTCTTCTTCAGCTGCAGCAGGTATTTCCTCCATCAACATGTCGCCTATACTGACAATCTGAAGCTCGGTGTAGCCCTGCCTGTGTCCCTGGGTTCTGCGATAATTCTTTCGACGTTTCATTTTGATCACGCGAATTTTGTCGCCTCGACCGTGATCCAAAACTTTTCCGATTACCGGCATGCTTTCGACATGCGGAGTTCCGACTAGTGTTTCGTTATCTCCTGCGACAAGTAAAACGTTGTCGAACTGGAAGTTTTCTCCGACTTCAGCCTTGAGTTTTTCCACCCGGATTTTTGTTCCTGGTTCAACTCGGACTTGTTTCCCGCCGGTTTCAATGATTGCGTACATAGCGAACTTTAATATTCTTCAGAGGATTTTCAGACGTAAAAAATGTGAAACGTAAAATGATACTAATTTCATTCAGTTCCGTCAATTTTTTTAGGCAAATTTTGAATGTAATCCGAGAAGAACTGAGCAATCAGGAAAATTCGCCCGTATTCAGTATAGCAGGTAACAGAATTGCAACGGATTGCGGATACTGAGAATTCGCTTACCTCTAACATTTCATCGGCAAGAACAATTAGGAACTGGTTATATTCCCTATAATGGAACAAAAAGGGAATGGCAAATTGCTTTCCAGAAATTGAAAATGGCGGGGACGGTTCGCTACTGCCGTGACGATAGGTTGTGAACCCGGTCAGGTCCGGAAGGAAGCAGCCGTAACAGCTGATTCGGGCACTGCGATTCAGCGGGTCGAAACCGCCTCCATTCAAACTTGCATACAAAGTGGATTTCCGTAGTTCGGAGAAATTCGAGATTGAGTTACCTTGTTCTAGCCAGAAAATGGCGCCCAAAGCACTTTGAAGAAGTAGTCGGCCAGGATCACGTCGTTCGTACCCTCGCACATGCACTCGACAATGAAAGGCTGCATCACGCGTACCTGTTCACTGGAACTCGCGGCGTCGGCAAGACGACACTGGCGCGCATACTGGCGAAAGCACTGAACTGTGAACAAGGTGTCAGTTCCAAACCCTGCAACGAATGCAATGCCTGCATGGAGATAGACGAGGGGAGGTTCATTGATCTGATCGAAGTCGATGCAGCATCCAGAACCAAAGTTGAAGATACCCGCACTCTTCTGGAGAGTGTTCCCTACAGAGCGACTTCTGGTCGATACAAGATTTATCTGATCGACGAAATTCACATGCTTTCAGGGCACAGTTTCAATGCGCTGCTGAAAACGCTGGAAGAACCGCCCGAACACGTGAAGTTCCTAATGGCGACAACTGATCCCCAAAAACTGCCCGTAACTGTTCTCTCGCGCTGCATCCAGTTCAATCTAAGAGCCATGGACACCACTGAAATCAGTAGTCAGCTTGAAAAAATTCTTCAGCAAGAAAACATCGAATTCGAGCCAGCCGCACTCAGTGGAATTGCCAGACAGTCCAGAGGCAGCATGCGCGACGGCCTCAGCATTCTTGACCAGGCCATCTCCTATACCCACGGCAATCTGCAGGAAGCGCCAGTACGCGAAATGCTCGGCATGATATCGCAGGAATATCTGCAGTCACTTCTCACGGCACTCGCAAATCAACAGGCCGATACTGTCCTCGGTACCATTGAAAATATGTGCGAGCGTTCGGTAAATTTTGAAAGTGCGCTAGACGAGATGCTGCTCAAGTTGCATGACCTTTCCCTGCTGAAGATCGCGCCATCTGTGGTGAAAGCCAAAGAACATGACATCAAGGATTTATTGGAACTGGATCCGTTGCTTTCAGCAGAAGAAATTCAGTTGTATTACCAGATTGGGCTCATTGGAAAACGCGACTTAGCACTTGCACCGGAGCCTCGTATTGGATTCGAGATGGTGTTGATGCGAATGCTGGCATTTCATCCGCAATCGCAGGCGGTTAAACCGAATGTGGAAGATCCGCCTGCACCCCCACCAGTCGCTGCCGCGCATGCATCTTCTGCCAACCCAACTGCGGCAGCCAGTGCAACTCCTCGCGTGCAGGAGGCGAGAGCTCAGCAGAGCGAACCGGCTACGGCAACATCTGAGTTTATCGCCCAAACGCAATCCTCTTCGACTCAATTCAAAGGTATTGAAACTTCGGAAGACTGGCTTGAATTCGCGAGGAATTCCGATAGACTAAATGGGCCGGTTGGACTTTTTGCACGGAAACTGTCTTTTCAGAATCGTTCAGGTAATACAATAATTCTAGTTGCACCTGAAGATGCTCCTGCATCCATGATGCGAGCACAGAATCCGGAAAATCTCAAAAATATATTGCGTGAGAGTTTCGACACGGACATAGAACTGATTGTCCGAACGGAAGCGAGCAGCAATGATTCGCTGGAAAAACGCCTGAACCAAGAACATAAAGAACGCATAACGGAAGCGACAAAGCAAATTGAGCAGGAAGAAATACCCAGAATACTGCATGAAGAATTCAATGCAAGAATCGAAGAAGGCTCGGTGCGACCAGCAGCCATAAAAGTAGATCAACCCATGAATGAGGGAATCAAATGAAAGAATTAGGGGATTTTCTGAAGAAAGCATCGGAATTCGAAGCAGAAATGAAGAAAGTTCAGGCCGACCTGGACAAACAGAGAATTGTCGGCGTATCAGGTGGCGGACTGGTTAAAGTGGAAATGAATGGGCGGCATGATGTTTCCAACGTCGTCATTGACGAGTGCCTGATGGATGATCGCAAAGCTCTGGAAGACCTGGTCGCTGGCGCCATCAATGATGCAGTACGTAGAGTCGAAGACGCAAGCCATGAAAAAATGGCCAACTTGACAGCCGGTGTCAAACTGCCGATCGCGAACTGGCCTGCTTGACATTGTCTAGTGCCCAACCCCAAAAAAGATGACAGTCTCGAAGGCAGTCGAAGACTTGATGAAGGCATTTCGTCGATTGCCTGGAGTTGGACCTCGAACCGCGCAAAGATTCGTTTTTCAGTTACTCGCTCGCGATCGCCATGGTGCCGCAGAAATTGCATCGACATTGCGAGTTGCAGTGGACAACGTTCGCCATTGTCGGCAGTGCAATAATTTCAGTGAATCTGAAATCTGCAACATTTGCTCTTCACCCTCTCGCGACCATTCTCAACTGTGCATAGTTGAAACGCCTGCAGATTTAGCGTCATTCGAGGACGCCGGCGCCTATCGAGGGCTGTATTTCGTGCTTATGGGCAGAATTTCACCTCTGGACGGCATTGGCCCCGACGATTTAGGCATCGAAGAATTGCTCAAAACGCTCAGCCAACATCCAATCAAGGAAATCATATTGGCGACGAACATCACACTGGAAGGCGACGCAACGGCAGACTATCTTACGGATCTGCTCGCCAAACGCGGGTTCACGGCCACTCGACTGGCACGCGGCCTACCGCTCGGCGGGGAACTCGAATACATGGACAAGGGTACTTTGATTGAGGCGTTTCATCGTCGCATTCCCGCCTGATCGGTAACCATTTTTGAATTTGTCGGTAAATTCACCGGTACCCTAAAAGCGCATATTCTGCGAATCTCTCCCAGTAATCGTCGCTGCTGATATGAAATCACCTGCACCCAAGTATGATGGCTACTTACAACGTTAATCAGGTGGGTTTGAAACAGGCATCGTCCGATCCTCTATTGTCCGAAATTCAATCGGTCATTTGTGATGATCTCGAACAGATACAGGCATACATCTTAGAAGCGCTGGATTCAAAAATTCCGCTTATTCAGGAGATTGGCAAACACATTATTGGATACGGAGGGAAAAAACTGCGCCCAATTACTGTCTCCCTGAGTGCACGCGCATTCGGGTATGAAGGACCACACCACATCACCCTAGCAACGATATTGGAATTTATTCACGTGGCTACACTGCTTCATGATGACGTAGTCGACGAGTCAAGCTTGCGGCGAGGCCGTGCCAGCGCCAATTCGATCTGGGGCAATCCCGCCAGCGTCCTGGTCGGCGATTTCTTTTATTCCAGATCCTTTGAGATGCTAGTCATCGTTAACCAGTTGCCGATTTTTGATGTGATGGCGAACGCGACACGTAGAATCTCAGAAGGTGAAGTCATGCAACTAGAACAGTTACAGACGGCCGACACAACCGAGAAGCAGTACTTCGAGACTATAGAGCGAAAAACTGCGTCTTTATTTTGGGCAGCTGCGAAAATGGGTGCGATTATCGCCAATCAGTCAGATGAGGTTCAACAGCAGATGGCTGAATATGGAAGCAACCTTGGTTTGTCGTTTCAGTTGATTGATGATTATCTGGATTATGCAGGTGATACAACTACCATCGGCAAAAAGGTTGGAGATGATTTGACTGAAGGGAAATTGACTCTGCCATTAATCTACGCACGAGACAATGTAAGTGCTGCCCAGCGTAAGATCATTGAGACTGCAGTTCGACATCCGAACGAAGCCAATATCGAAGAAATATGCGAAATCGTTGCCTCTTCCGGTGCACTTGAATATACTGTCGGGCTTGCCCGTGAGTACAGTCGTCGTGCAACGGAGGAAATAAATTTTCTCCCTCATTCACTCTTTCAAGAATCGCTTATCAATCTGGCGGAATTTGCTTGCAACCGCAACTACTGATCCAGAATTCAATCGGGGTGTAGCTCAGCCTGGCAGAGCACTGCCTTCGGGAGGCAGGGGCCGGTGGTTCGAATCCACTCACCCCGACCAATTCGTTAGTCTCAATTTCAATTGCCCGCGTCTGCCCTTCGAGTTCGCAGTTGGCTGGGGTGGCGATGGTGCCGAACTTTGCGTAGTCTGAATTTCCATGTAGAATACCGAAATTAAATCTGATCTACGGATTTCATCAGGAAATTTGGACATGCTGAATTTCGGTAACGAAGATTTCCTGCCTGCTTTGGAAATCGCAAAACTGCAACATAGAAGGTGGGAATCGCAACGACACTACGTAACTGGAAACTCCGGTTTCTATCAGCACCTCTGGGATGGAGTTCGAGTTCCTAAAAAACTTCAGGATGTCTCGAATCTGCCGCTCTGCGACAAGGAGATGCTTCGCGAGTCTCAAGTTGCTTATCCGCCTTTTGGTAATTATCTAGCCGCTCAATCCAGTCAACTGATTCGAGTTCACCGTACCTCTGGAACGACTGGACAAGCCATGAATGTGGCTTTGACCCGTGCGGACGCGAGCCAGACTGCTCAGATAGGCGCTAGAAGTTATCGAGCTTCAGGACTTCGGCCTGGAGATTTAGTGATCCACTGTCTGAATTACCAAATGTGGATGGGTGGAGTAACGGATCATCTGTCCCTCGAAGCAACGGGAGCAACGGTCATTCCCTTCGGCATCGGAAACAGTGAGTTGCTGATTCAAACCGTTCTTGATCTGAAAGTCGATGCCATTCAATCTACACCCTCCTATCCTGCAGTTCTCGAAAAAACGATCTGTGAATATTTTCCCGGAATACAACCGCAGGACCTAGGACTGCGATTGGGACTTTTCGGAGGAGAAGCCGGCCTCGACAATACAGGTTTTCGACGACGGCTTGAAGAGACCTGGGGATATGCGGTCAGAAACGCAAACTACGGGGTGTCCGATGTATTCAGTAATTTTGCAGGACAATGTGACAAAAATAATGACCTTCACTTTGTTGGGCATGATGTTCTGCATGCTGAAATTGTTGATCCGATTGATGATAGCGTTGTCGCTTGGCAAGAAGGAAGTAGTGGTGAACTTGTACTCACCCACTTGGCACGGCAAGCCCAACCGTTGGTTCGATTCCGTACAAACGACACAATTGTTGTCACCGGTACCGACAAATGTGCGTGCGGCCGAACAACGCCCAGGTTTCGTGTACTGGGCCGCACCGACGATATGATCGTAGTCCGGGGCGTTAATGTCTATCCCTCTGCAGTGGGAGGCGTAATCAACAACTTTCCGGAATTATCTGGGGAGTTTCGCATTCGTCTGCGAGGCAAAGAACCATACGACAGACTGGAAATTGAGGCAGAACTGCTTAGAGATGTTACGCCGAGTGAACGTCTGGTCGAAGATATTGAACGCGCCATCAAATTCAACGTTAGAGCTTCTGCTCGCGTAAATCTTGTTCCGCCTTACCATCTTCCGCGTACGGAAGGAAAAACACAAAGATTGATTCGGGAGGACCCGTAATGACTGATACAGTTTTGTCCGCTACACACAATAAAGTTCGCACTCTGACACTGAATCGACCACAACGTCTGAATGCGTTAAATGCCGAACTGCTATCCGACTTTCGACAGGAACTGGATGCCGCAATCACAGATCCACAAATTGGCGCAATCGTGCTTAGAGGAGCTGGCCGCGCGTTTTGTGCTGGAGACGATCTCAAAGATTTTCAGAATCAGTCAAAGAGCCGGGCGGAAGCAGAAAAATTTATTGAAGCCATCCAAGATGTTACTCGCCGTATTGTTCTGGGTGAGAAGATTGTGGTTGGTGCGATTCATGGCTGGGCTGTCGGTGGAGGGCTGGAGTGGGCAATCAATTGCGATTTGGCGGTATTCGCAGAAAATACGAAGTGTTTCTTTCCTGAGCTCAAATGGGGAATGTTTCCAACCGGAGGTGTAACCTCACTGCTGCCTGTAATGATCGGACTGGTGAAGACCAAAGAATTGATGTTGCTGGGTGAAAAATTCAGCGCGCCAGAGGCCTTGGAATTGGGAATTGCGTGGAAAGTTGTAGCGAACGACAGCGTCTTCGAAATTGCACAGGATACAGCTGAACGCATTGCAGCGCTTCCAAGAAACGCAGTGAAGGATCTGAAGCGAGTTCTCCACCAAGTGGCGGTTTCAAATATTGAAATGGCAATGAATCTTGAAACTAAAGCAACTGTTCGAGGATTTATGGATCCCGAAACAATGGACAGGGTGGCAAAATTCTAGGGCGCCTGAATTTCCGGCCACATCATAGGTACAAAGCCTATGCTGATTGCTGTGGCAGTTGTTCAACACGGTAATGTACGAAGTCACTATAATCAGCACCGCTGACCAAACACTCAAGAGTTTGCGGTTTAGATGCACTGCTAAACTTCTCAGATCCAGTCAGAATTAATTGGGAGAGGTGACCGAGCGGCCGAAGGTGCACGCCTGGAAAGCGTGTGTGCGTGAATAGCGTACCGAGGGTTCGAATCCCTCCCTCTCCGCCATTGACAAATAAGCACCTTTCCTTATTTAAGCCACATAGTATTGTTCCCAAATGGACCTGACGGCTTTGTTCTTTAGCGCTTTCTTGGCGGCTACACTCCTGCCCGGCGGGTCGGAAGCATTGCTCGTTTATCTCGACCACGTTTCGCAACATGGATTCTGGACTTTGCTTGCCACTGCAACTGTCGGCAACACTCTCGGCGGGATGGTGAGTTACGCCATGGGTCGAATCATACCCGCCAATCGACTCAGCAAACCCAATTTACAACGAGCTCTGATAAAAATACGTCAGTATGGCGCTCCGATCCTAGTGCTGGCATGGGTTCCATTTGTAGGAGATGCGCTGTGCGTTGCAGCAGGCTGGGTTCGCTTGAACTGGATTTCAGCAGCGATTTTTATCGGTATTGGAAAAACAGCACGCTATGCATTGGTGATGGCGGTTTTGTGATTCGAGTGAACGCCTTAGTTGAATGGGCATATTCAAATTTCATCACTTATATAGAACTTACTTTTTATAAAATTTGATATGCTCGATTCTTGTGAATTTTTGTACAATTTGGTTCTACTAATTGGTGCGTTATCGAGAACCTATGGCATATGAAGCAAAGAATTCACACTTGATCAAGCGGAAGCGACCGCCATTCTTTCAAATTTCAAGTCTTGTTCTGGTAGGTCTGTGCAGTTTTTGGTCTGCCTGGACTCCTGTTGCCTCTGATCAAAACGTATTTGCTGATCCAACCAATACCGCACTGACGACTCAAGGCAAGAAACTGTATGCGGAACATTGCGCAGAATGTCACGGAGTCAAGCTTGAAGGTCAGCCCAATTGGACCAAACGAAATTCCGATGGAATACTGCCCGCACCGCCGCATGACGCTTCCGGACATACTTGGCATCATTCCGATAAACTACTCTTCACTTTAACCAAACTAGGAGTGGGAGCAATTGCCGGTCCAAACTATCCGACAAATATGCCGGCCTATAGCAATGTTATGAGCGATCAGGAAATCATAGCTATTATTGCATTCATCAAAAGTACTTGGCCGTTAGAGATTCAAGAAGCGCAGAGTCGCACAAATCTCTAATCTAACCCAAATATCTCGCTGATTGACCCTCAAACTGATGTGACTGATGCGGTTGCCAAAAATGACAGGTTCTGCAACAACTTCAGTTCTATCATTCGTAAGCTGAACGTGGCGCCTTAACGCAGATAATTACGATGTCGGTGTCATGAACATTCGGTTGGCGAACCGAGGCTGCAACAGCAGGTTGGAGATGATCGGCCTTGCTGTCCCCAAGACGAAGCTGGCAATAGCAGATTGACGATCTGAATAACAAGCGGAATTTACCGTCGCATCACCCGACTTGACCGTGTGGCGGAGGAGGTGGGATTCGAACCCACGTGGAGCTTGCGCCCCCAACGGATTTCGAGTCCGCGCCGTTATGTCCACTTCGGTACCCCTCCACAGATTAGCCGGCTGGGCGAATATGGTATTGTATAAGAATTCGAATATTCCGAGTTGCTTCAGACTCAGCGAAACCCGCTACAAAGTAGATTTTCTCTTCGCTTCAAAAAATTCCTGCATCAACTGTGCACATTCATCGCTCAGAATATCTCCGACCACCTCGCATTGGTGATTCAGAGTGTTATTTTGCAACACATTCAGAACCGAACCTGCCGCACCTGCCTTGGAGTCGGTCGCTCCAAAAATCACGGTATCCAGTCTTGATTGAATAACAGCACCAGCACACATCGCACAAGGTTCGACGGTGACGTACATTCTGGCTCCCGGAAGTCGATGATTGTTGATGGCCGCAGCTGCTGACCTCAATGCAATAATTTCCGCATGCGCACTCGGATCACAATTGGAAATCGTAAGATTGTAACCTTCGCCGATGACTCTTCCATCCAGTACAACGACAGCGCCGATGGGTACTTCATCCCGCTGATATGCGGACTTGGCCAGATACAGTGCTCGACGCATCCAGTTTTCGTGTTCAACTACGTCAGAGGTCAAAACCAGTCAATAGTAAAACAGGGCTATTGCCTATCGACCGCGGCGCCACAATATTGGAAACCAGTCTTCTCTCATTCGATCTCCAGGTTGTAACCCAATATCCGGAAAGGGTGGCGAAGTTTCAACTGGACGTTCGCAGTATGCCACATCATCTCCCAACCATCGGGTAGATACTGCTCGCCTCCTTGATTTCACTTCACCCGCTGTCGTGCCATGCAAAGTTAAAAAATTAAATGCAATGCAGTCTCCGGGTTCCAGGTCCCAGGCAAGAATGTCATACTCTTCGGGACTTTGGTCTATATCCGGTACCAACTCCATTGGCATGCCTTTTGATTCAAAACCAGAGCCATCCAAAAAGGTAACCGGATGAAACATTTTGCCCCATCGGTGAGAGCCTCGAACGAATCGTACTGCGACTTCTGCTGGAGTATCATCAAGCGCAACATAGAGGCTCACTGTCTGCTTCCCATCGACGCAATAATAAGGCATGTCTTGATGCCAGGGGGTGGCTCGCTGAGTACCTGGTTCTTTGCAAAACGCATGTTCGTGAAAGAATTGTACCTCATTGGCGTACATCAGCTGGCCAGCCATTGAAGCCGCGCAGGAATGACTCACATAATCAAGATAGTCTGGAATCAGCAGCCAGTTACAGTAGCTGTCAAAAAAGCGTCCCGGCGCGCCATCGGGAGTGCTTTCACAAGGGAATGCATAGTCGTCAGGGGCATCGAGATTTTTTTGCAAACCCTGTTGCAGACTCTTCACCCAGTCGTGAAATACTCCGCGCATTAGCACAGCACCATCGGATTGATATCGATCAATCAAATCCTGCTCGCCTGACCAGTGTGGGACTTCAGAAAGATCGAACTGCGGAATTCCATTCGATCTCCAGTCAATCGTTGTCCGATTTCCACTCTGGTCTTCCACTCTTGCTTTTTGCATCAGATATTCTCCCAACTGACTTTCATATAAATTGCAGATTTCAGTTTATATGATAGTATTTCGAAAATTTTAGTTTTTACCATTGAATTGTCTTGAACAGGATTCGCCAATACTGACATGCTGCTCAAATGCAAAATTAGGACTGCTACGAGTATTGAGATTCGTTCTGCTGAATGGGTATAATTGGTTGTATCTTTCCTGTTTTGTTCTTCAGATTTCACACGTAACTTGACTGCTGTTTACGACGCTTCCGCTATTGAAGTCCTGGTTGGGCTTGAACCCGTTCGCAAGCGACCGGGGATGTACACCCAGACCGAGAATCCCAATTACCTCGCCCAGGAAGTCATCGATAACAGTGTTGATGAAGTCATCGCTGGCTATGGCTCCAAAATTGAAGTGACTCTTCACGCCGACCAGTCGCTCAGCGTAGCAGACGATGGCAGAGGTATACCTATCGATATTCATCAGGGAGAAAGCGTTTCCGGAGTTGAAGTCATTATGACGCATCTACATTCCGGCGCCAAGTTTTCATCAAAAAACTACATGCACTCCGGAGGCTTGCACGGAGTCGGAGTTTCCGTAGTGAACGCCCTTTCCACCAGACTCACAGTTGAAATTCAACGTGATGGGGGCTTATATCGGATTGAATTTGCCGATGGCGAAGTTGACCAGGAACTCACTAAAATCGGAACTGTAGCGAAAAAGAAAACCGGCACCAGAATTCAGTTCTGGCCAGACCGGCAGTTTTTCGACTCGGTCCGATTCAAGGTCAAGAATCTAAAGCGGTTGATGCTCGCGAAAGCTGTACTCTGCCCTGGACTGGAGTTGGTGTTTTCTGACGAAATCAACCCAGAAAATAATGAGAGCTGGAAGTTCGAAGAAAACTTGGGAGACTACCTGATCGGCCAACTGAACGGCAGCGAAAGAATCCCGGAAGAACCAATTGTCGTTCATCGAAAGGCGGACGATACACAGGTCGATTGCGTGGTTGCATGGACACCGAATGCTAGTGAGATCGTAGCGGAAAGTTACGTCAACTTGATTCCAACAGAACTGGGGGGGACCCATGTAAATGGTTTCAGGACTGGCATAACCGATGCTGTTCGAGAATTTTGCGAGTTTCGCAATTTGCTACCCAGAGGGCTTCGTATATCCGTTGAGGATGTCTGGCGTTACTGTAGTTATATTCTCTCAGTTCGAATGGAAAATCCTCAGTTCACGGGCCAGACCAAAGAACGTCTGTCTTCAAGACGGGCGGGGAAATCGCTTTCTTCCATTGCAAAAAGCGCCTTCAGTCTATGGCTAAATCAACATGTCGCCGCGGCAGAGCGAGTTGCTCAGCTATCCATCGAACATGCACGACTGCGTGAGAAATCCAGCAAGAAAGTCGAACGGCAGAAAACCGTAATCGGTCCCGCATTGCCCGGCAAACTTTCCGATTGTACAAGTGCAAATATCAGCGATACAGAACTGTTTTTGGTCGAAGGCGATTCTGCAGGCGGTTCCGCAAAACAGGCACGCGATCGTGTAATTCAGGCGATTCTGCCGTTACGTGGAAAAATTTTGAACACTTGGGAAGTCGCATCGGGAGAAGTGCTGGCCTCAGCAGAAGTTCACTCCATTGCTGTGGCGCTAGGTGTCGATCCCGGTTCAACCCAAACCAATGGTTTGCGTTATGGCAAGGTATGTATTCTGGCAGACGCTGACTCCGATGGTGCCCATATCGCTACATTGCTGTGTGCGCTGTTCGTAAAACATTTTAGAGTTCTAGTCGAAGAGGGTCGAGTTCATGTCGCCATGCCGCCTCTTTACAGAATTGATGCAGGCAAGGATGTCCATTACGCACTGGATGATGAAGAACTCGAACACGTTACCTCAAACATCAAAAAGTCCAAACCGAAAGCAAAGATAACGGTGCAGCGATTTAAGGGGCTCGGTGAAATGAATCCTTCTCAGTTGAAAGAAACCACCATGAACCCCGATACTCGACGACTCATACGTCTGCAAGCCGATTCCTGGACTAGAATCAACGACACACTCGACATGCTGCTTGCAAAAAAGAAGGTGGCGGAACGAAAAGACTGGCTAACCAGCGTTGGAAATCAGGCGCAGATCTGATATGACTCTTGATCTAACCCTAGTGGATAACCCTCAATCCCCTCAGGAAGAATCCATTCCGCTGGAGGAATTTGCGGAAAAAGCCTACCTCAACTACTCGATGTATGTCATTCTTGACCGCGCTCTTCCGCACATTGCGGACGGACTCAAACCAGTTCAGAGAAGAATCATTTACGCGATGTCCGAACTCGGGTTGAACGCCACTGCGAAATACAAAAAATCTGCACGCACAGTCGGCGACGTCATTGGAAAGTTTCACCCACATGGTGACAGCGCCGCCTATGAAGCAATGGTCTTGATGGCGCAACCGTTTACTTACCGTTATCCTATCATCGACGGTCAAGGAAACTGGGGTTCAGCAAGCGATCCGAAGTCATTTGCAGCAATGCGATACACAGAGTGTCGCTTCACGCCTTATGCCCAAGTGCTGCTTGAAGAAATTTCAAAAGGAACGGTCGACTGGGCACCGAACTTCGACGGTACTCTGGACGAACCCAAAAGACTGCCGGCTCAGTTGCCGAACATATTGTTGAACGGAACTTCCGGCATCGCGGTGGGCATGGCGACAGACATCCCTCCGCATAACATTCGAGAAGTAGCCGCTGCCAGCATTACTCTTCTTCGTAAACCATCTTCTAGCATCAGGGAATTGTGCGAAATCATCAAAGGTCCCGACTTCCCGACTGAAGCTGAAATCATCACCCCGGCTGCAGAACTGCTGAAAATGTATGAAACCGGAGGAGGATCTGTTCGGCAGCGAGCTGTGTGGACAAAGGCAAGGAATTCCATCGTCATTGAGGGTGTCCCGCATCAAGTATCAGACGCCAAAGTCATGGAGCAGATCGCCACTCAGATGCTTGCTAAAAAACTGCCGATGGTCGTAGATTTACGAGACGAAGGTGATGAAACGAACCCGACCCGTCTCGTACTCGAATTACGCAGCAATCGAATCGATTGTGACGCGCTGATGCGTCATCTTTTCGCGACAACCGATCTTGAAAAAAGCTACCGAGTCAATCTGAACCTAATCGGACTCGATGGAAAACCGCAGGTTCACGATCTGAAAAAGCTGCTTGCGGATTGGCTCACATTCAGAAAGAACACCATCCTCAGACGTCTCAACAGTCGCTTGGAATTTATCTTGGACCGGCTGCATATTCTGGATGGACTGTTCATCGTATTTCTCAATATTGACGAAGTCATTCACATCATTCGAACTGAAGATGAACCGAAGACTGAATTGATGAACCGATTTAGGCTTAGTCAGCGGCAAGTAGAAGCAGTTCTGGAAATTCGGCTCCGGCAGTTGGCGAAACTCGAAGAAATAAAAATTCGCGAGGAGCAATTTACGCTCCGAAAAGAGCGCGATGAACTCGACGCGACGATCAACTCGGACAGTAGATTGAAACTGCTGGTCATCCAGGAAATTGAGGCGGCAGCGGATAAGTATGGTGATGAACGACGGTCACCGCTACGCGAAAAAGAAGCGGCACGAGCATTTACCTCTGAAGAACTGAATCCATCGGAACCGATTACCATCGTTCTGTCTAAAAGCGGCTGGATTCGGTCTGCCAAAGGACACGACATAGATGCCGATCAATTGAACTATCGAGAAGGCGACAAATTCCTGGCATCCACGACTGGAAAATCGAACGAGTCTCTGATTTGCATGGACTCGACTGGACGAATGTATACCCTACAGGTTCATAAGCTCCCATCCGCACGGTCTTACGGTGAACCTCTAACGAAAATGCTCAATCCATCCGCAGACGCTAGATTTACAGGACTGCTTCTTAGCAGCGAGAACAGTCACTGTCTGCTGGCTTCAAGTGAAGGAAACGGATTTGTTTGCAAGCTAAGCAATGCAATATCCAAGAATCGTTCCGGCAAAGCAATTCTCACCATCAAAGACGGATACGAACCCCTGCCTATCGAACGAATAGATGATTTTACCCAGTACGTCGCAGTAATCACAAACGTAGCACGTCTGTTAATTTATCCAATTGAAGATTTGCCAGTTCAGATGAAAGGTGGCGGAGTAAGAATGATCAGCATTCCCAAACCAGCCAGACAAAAAGGGGAAGGAATCAGTTTTGTGAAAGTTTTTTCAGCGAATCAAGACCTGATAATTCATTCTGGGCGACAACATCTTCGACTGAAACGTATCGAACGTGAGCGATATCTAGGTGAGAAAACTTTGAGAGGTACATACTTGCCTAAGGGCTATCGTAATGTACACAAAGTTGAGGTTAAGAGTTAATAACTCATCAAGTTTCGGGTTTCAAAATGCTTTCAAAGCGAATAACTGTAGCATCGCCAACGGTTCGCAAATAATACCAACCAAGTACATTTCCAGTAAAAACTTAACATGCCTTTGGACAGAACGCATTCAAGCGTTTCTTATTTCCTGTATTTAAATTCAGAATCTGGAACTCCAACCGGCCATCACCCGCAGTTCATCATTCACGCTCTTACTGTGCCCCGGCTCGTGAATCCACGTGGTATTCAGTAAAATTTCACTATTTCGAGCCATAGGCTGATACCACTCAAGAGCTAGGTTTGACTGCCTGCCAGAAGGTGTCATATCCGCTGTTGCTTGAGAGAACAAAATTTTCCCCGCTTTGGTGCGCCCGACCGGAATGCTGAGGGAGGTCTTGCCTTTTTCGACCCGCAAAGGCTGGGATAACGAAATTGAAAATGAACTACCATCCTCAAATTGGCGCGTCCCTCTTAACTTGTACGCACTTGATAAAAGTGGGGTTACACGCCTGATTATTGATTCTCGGTAGTTGGGTACCGCCATACCCATTTCTGCTGTGGCTGTAATTTGCCAGTCATTGAACCCGAACTCAGTCCGAATGCCGTTAAAGATCGAATTGGAGGTAAAACCTCCGAACCCTCCGGTTGCATCGGTTCCAAGCAGGGATGATTTCTCTGCAAGCCATCCTGCATTGAAAATCAAGTACCTGCCATTTGGGCGCCACGAAAATGTAATCCCAGATACCGGTTTAACCCCCGAAATCCCATGAGTTGTAAATGCGGTAACAGCCGTTCCGTTTGTTCCCTTGAACCCAAGTGTTATCGAATTTTCGGCAAGACTCAGGTGTCCGTTCTTATTCCCGTTCAGAGGCTCAAGAATTCCAAGTTGCAATTGCGGAATTCCAGAAAAACGCTCTATTGTTCCGCCAGTTCGACCCGGAGTAAAACTTACTCTTTGACCCGCAATGTATCGGGTAATTCGACGCTGTGATAAAAGTTTACGAAGTTGTGTTTGAACAGACTCAGGAGTTGTCTGTTGCGTTAAACCACTAATGCTAAACCAAAACGGAGCACCGAGTTGATCGAAAGTCACAATTTCCATTCCGGCTAGCGAACGTCCGAATCCGTCACCAAATGCAGAACCCAATCGTATGCTGGTTGATCGGATATCACTGCCGTTCTTCCCAACGGCATCGCCAAGCTGCAATGTCTCTACGCCAACTGGCGAAGTTGCAGCACCGAGATCCATCAAACCTTGCCCATAGATACTTCTAACTGCGTATTCACCCGATTTGTTCGCGGTACTATAAAGACGTGTAACCAGTTCGGAATTCGATAACTGGTCGCGAAACAGTTGCTTCATTAAAGCGAGTCCACCGGAGACGAACGGTGCCGCGTACGATGTTCCTCTACCCTTGAAAATTGACTGTACTGGAGTATTCAGAATACTCGAGTGTGGTCCAAAGTATGCAAGCGAAACATCTTCTCCTGGTGCTGCGATGCACCAATCCGCTGCGATACCGCAAAAATTGGAGAAATCCGTAATTTTTCTGTCCTTATCGATTGCGACGACAGCGATGACATGTTCACGAAGCTCTGAAATTCGCACTGGCAGTCCAGGGAAAACTTCTACCGATTTAGCATTAATTTTTCTTTGCTCACAGTTTGGCGTCCTGACTCGGCACGGGTAGTTGTTAGCGTTACCGCCAGCAATCACAATTATTGTCTTTTCACTGACATTCCTTTGTTCCAGAGCTTCAATCGCGTTTGAAAAGTTGGTGCGTAGTTCAGTTTCCGTGTAATTGTCAATGATGCCCTCAAAACCAATGCTTAAATTAAGGACATCAATATTACTGATAGATTGGTATATCGGATCTCGACCGAAAGCAATTTTGATCACTGTTTCAAAATAACGATCATTATTTAGGAGACCGCTCAAACTTATGGGGTTGTAGAAAGACTGTGATGATCTGCCCGCGGGAATTGCAACCATTACCCAGTTTGCTGCCCAGGCGACACCCTGAAAGTTAAGCTCAATTAGATTCTGGTTTGTGGTATTCATCTCGTTCCAGCTATCCGGCGCGGCACCAACGACACTCAAGACTGCTGTGCCATGAGAAAAATCTGTACCGTCTTCATTCTCAGCAGCGTCGTAGAGAATTTCCAGCTTATTCTGACCGGGTAAAGAAGAAGACAGCGAGGGATCGTCCTCATTGACGCCTGTATCAATAAAACTCACGGTGGTTCCGTATCCTGGACGCTCGTCGGGGCCTTTTGCGAGGCGAAGATTTGCATAAGCCTGATGAGCATTGATCGCTTCCAGCCCCCATTGTTCTGCAAAGCTATCTTCAATCTTGATTTCCTCCGCCAGTTCTACGCGCTTTTGACGGAACGCTTCGGGAGTTACGCCACCGAATTCATAAGTTTGGATGGTGGTTACTTGAGTAGACCCGTTCGTAACACTGGTTTGGCTACCGCCACCGCCTCCTCCACCACAAGCGGATAACAGCAAAGTGAAGACTGTAACAATTATTGCAATTCTCACAGTTTTACACCAAGTATGCAGAAAACTATGTAGAGCACCCAACACCGACTCCACTAGAATCGAAAATTTAACGAAAGATAGATTTTACTTAGAGTCGGCAATCGTACATTCAAACTGTATTGTCAGTTGTAGCGCTGAAAATTCGTGGGGGTTATGTTGCATGATGGTGAATTACCTTTTTTTCAATATATTTAATGATTTACGTTTGAATCTACTATGATCATAGACTGAAATATGTACACAGGCATGAAACTTAATTAAGCCTGCCGGTTTCATCCAAGATCATCAGATTTCAATCCTTCAATCCTTTTCATCTCTTCATCCCACGCGTTCTGAATTCGATCCAAACTCTCCTTGGAGTCTGCTTCAAATCTCATTACGATTTCCTGCGCTGTGTTTGATGCACGCATTAAAGCAAATCCATCTTCAAATTCAGCTCGGATGCCATCTAGAAAACTGATCCTAGCATCACAAAACTTTACATGCCGTTTAAAAATTTCAATCAGCTGATGAGGACGGTTACACTTAATCCGTATCTCCGGCGTACTGACGAATGACGGCAGACTGTCAAATATTTCGTGTACCGATTGATCACTGTTCACGAGGAGTTCACACAACCTTGCCGCTGCATAGATGCCGTCGTCGAATCCAGGCCAGCGATCATGGAAAAACAGATGACCACTCATCTCACCACCAAATATTCCATCACACTCCCGAAGTTTTGCTTTCATCAGAGAGTGTCCAGTCATCCACATGATTGGTTCCCCGCCTGCCTTTTCAATTTCAGAAGGCAACGCTCTCGTACACTTTACGTCGAACACTACCTTTTGCCCCGGGTGCTTGGATAGTATTTCCTTTGCGAACAGTATCATCAGCCTGTCGGGCCAAATGACCTCGCCATTCGGAGAAACTGCAACGAGTCTGTCACCGTCTCCATCCAGCGCCAGCCCTACATCAGCTTCCTCATCTCTAACCATTTCTACGAGATCAGCCAAATTCTTTAAAACAGTCGGGTCGGCCTCATGATTTGGAAATGTACCATCAACTTCGCAATACAGTTCGATAACTTCGCATCCGATCTGTCGCAGAATGTGAGGAGCAAATGAGCCAGCAATTCCGTTCGCACAGTCAATTACCACTTTCAAGGGGCTCTTCAGTCGAATATCCGAGCAAATGGCATCATGGTAGTCAGCAACCACTGAGTTTTTCTTCAATCTGCCACGGCCATACCGAAAATTCCCTTTGCTTATGCGGTTAAATAGTTCTTGGATGTTCTCACCATAGAGGGATTGCCCTAACAGAACCATTTTGACACCGTTGTACTGCGGCGGGTTGTGACTTGCGGTGACCATCAGTCCGGTATTGGTGCCCAAACAGTGTGTGGCAAAATACATCACTGGAGTTGGGACCGTTCCTACATCGATTACAGTACATCCGGTAGACAGAACCCCCTCAATTAATGCACCCTTCAATTCGGGACTGGACAGTCTGGCATCGGAAGCAACTACAAGTTGATGGACATCCTTGATCAGGCAAACGGTGCCGTAAGACTGACCAATCTTGTGCATGACATCGCTCGACAGTTCCTCATCTGCCAATCCTCGAATGTCATACATTTTGAAGATATGTTGTGGAACTTGTTTTTTCTTCTTGAAAAAACGAAACATTAATCGTCAGTTGATCCGATGTATGCCTCGACTGTCTACTGACAATGCAGCTTCATGAACCGCTTCGGACAATGTGGGATGTGCATGAATGGTTCTTGCCAAATCTTCCGCACTGGCATGGAACTCCATTGCGACGACCGCTTCAGTGATCAGCTCGGATGCGTGCGGCCCAATGATATGCACACCCAAAATTTGATCGCTGCGGGCATCCGCAACCACTTTAACAAATCCTGAAGTATCTTCCATCGCTTTGGCGCGTCCCGTTGCGGCAAACGGAAACTTGCCGGACTTGCACTCTCCGCCTGCTGCGGCAACCTCTTTTTCAGTCAATCCCACCCACGCGATTTCCGGTGACGTATAGATTACCCAAGGCACAGTTTCGTAATTGACATGTCCGTGACTGGTCGCGATTCTCTCAGCAACAGCCACTCCCTCTTCCGATCCTTTATGTGCCAGCATCGGACCTCGAACACTGTCACCGATTGCATATACGTTATTCACACTCGTCTTGCAGTGTTCGTCTACCTGAATGAATCCGCGTTCATCCAATAAGATACCGCTGTCTTCGGTAAAGAGGCTATCGGTATAGGGTCTACGCCCGATACAAACAATCAGTCGGTCTACGGATAGTCGTACTTCTTCGCCTTCGGCTGTGTAAGTTACGTCGATGTAATCATCAACAAGTGCCGCTGATTCCACTCTAGCGCCCAACTGAATGTTCAGTCCTTGCTTCTGGAATAACTTGGCTGCTTCAGCAGAAATTTCATCGTCAGCAGTTGGCAGAAAGTCGTATAGTGCTTCCAGCACTGTTACCTCAGAACCCAATCGGTTCCACACGCTGCCGAGCTCGAGACCGATTACACCAGCACCCACGATGCCTAGTTTTTCAGGCACGCTTTCAAATGCAAGAGCACCAGCAGAGTCGACGATTCGGTTACCGTCGAATGGAATACTCGGGAGTTCAATCGGCGTTGAGCCACTCGCAAGAATTACCTGAGTTGCAGTAATTTCACCGGATTTTTCGTTGGTTTCGCAATCCAGCAGTTCAAC
The DNA here is from genome assembly GCA_965219265.1 of Arenicellales bacterium. Classification (GTDB taxonomy): domain Bacteria; phylum Pseudomonadota; class Gammaproteobacteria; order Arenicellales; family JAJDZL01; genus JAJDZL01. The sequence goes on along the minus strand of OZ244730.1, from coordinate 114,088 downwards.
GGATTCGCCACCTGCATATCGTCCGTGGGCGTGAATGGACTTGATTTTGTTCGCCTTCAGAAGTGCTGCGATTCCTCGAGTCAAGCCGTTGACGATTTTGGTCTTGCGCTTCATCATCGTCGCAACATCCATTTTGACGTTATCGACAATAATGCCGTGGGTAGCGTAACTCGTCAAAACATTGTGGTATCTCTCCGTAGAGTCAAGAAGCGCCTTGGAAGGTATGCACCCGACATTCAAACAAGTGCCGCCGAGCGCGGGCTTGCCATTATCACCGGTCCAGCGATCAATGCAGACGGTATTCAGTCCGAGCTGCGCACATCGAATGGCTGCAACATATCCTGCCGGTCCCGCTCCTATGACGGCAACATCGTAAGACTCACTCATTGAAAACCTCTCTTACAGTTCCAGCAGCAATCGCGAAGGGTCTTCAATTGCATCCTTGATCCCAATAAGAAAAGTAACCGCCTCACGCCCGTCGACTATCCTGTGATCATAGGTGAGTGCCAGATACATCATCGGCCGGGCGACTATCGCCCCATTTTCAACTACAGGACGTTCCTGAATCTTATGCATGCCGAGAATGGCGCTTTGCGGAGGATTGACGATCGGAGTAGATATAAGCGAACCGAATACGCCTCCGTTGGTGATGGTGAATGTACCACCGCTTAATTCATCAAGTGAAAGTGTTCCTGATTTGGCTCGCTCGCCGAAATCTCTAATCTGCTGTTCAATCTGTGCGAAACCCTTCAAGTGGGCATCCCGAACAATCGGAACAACCAGCCCACGTGGAGAAGATACTGCAATTCCCACGTCATAGTAATCGTGATAGACAATGTCGTTGCCATCGATAGTGGCGTTCACTGCCGGAATGGATTTCAAGGATTCAACAGCTGCCTTGACAAAAAAGGACATGAAACCGAGTCGTGCGTCATGTTTGTTCTCGAACAATTCCCGGTATTGTTTCCGTAATGCCATCACTGCGCTCATGTCCACTTCATTGAATGTCGTCAACAGTGCCGCAGTGTGCTGGGCCTGAACAAGGCGGTCCGCGATAGTTCGGCGAATTCGGCTCATGGGCTGACGGCGAGCCTCTCTCCCTTCTGCCGCCACCGGTTTCGCGGCTTCCTTGACTACATCATCAGCGGGCTTTGGGGGAGCCTTAGCGTCTTTCGATTCCATTAATTTCACTAAATCCGCTTTGGTTACACGGCCTTCCTTGCCGCTACCGGCGACCTTGCTGACATCAATGCCCTGCTCAGCGGCAAAACGACGAACCGCTGGGCTCAATTTTTCTTCGATTTTTACTGCGGCAGACGAATCTTCGACTTCAGTTTTTTCATCTTGAGTGGCTTTTTGCGCAGGAATCTCAAGAGGCAACTCCTCAGACTCTTGAGCAGAGGCACTTACAACAGCAAGAACATCGTTTTCGTAAATCGTATCTCCGGCTGACTTGAAAATTTCATCCACAACTCCGTCGCTGGGGGCAGGAACTTCAAGCACAATCTTTTCAGTCTCAATCTCTACCAAAAGCTCATCCCGTCTGAAACCATCACCAACATTCTTGTGCCATGCAAGAACTGTGGCTTCACTCACCGATTCCGGCAACATGGGAGTCTTGATTTCAATTGACATTTTCTCTCACACTCCTGGGTTCTGAGATGGAAACAACTTTACGGGTAATCGTGAGCGCTTCGGTGATCAGCTGTTGCTGCTGAGCCAGATGCACGCGGTAATTTCCAACCGCCGGGGATGGTGCTGCTACTCTGGATTTGCATAGCAGTTTCTGGCTTTTCTTGAGACAATCTCGAATCTGATACCAAATCTGATACCACGCACCTTGGTTCTGCGGTTCCTCCTGACACCACAAAACATCTTCTGCATTCGGATACGATTGCAGAAGATGACCGAGTTCTGTTACCGGAAACGGATGCAGTTGTTCGATTCGGACGATCACGACATTGTCTATGTCCAGATGCTCGCGTATTTCCAACAAATCAAAATATACCTTCCCAGAGCACAAAATTACGCGTGCTACGGCATCTCGATCCACTTTCTCGTCAATTTCATCAATAATCGTCTGAAATCCATATCGAGTCAAATCACGTACATCCGATACTGAACCTTTGTGTCTTAGCAGGCTCTTCGGAGACATTACAATCAGAGGCCGGCGGTAAGGACGAATCGCCTGTCTACGCAGCATGTGAAACTTTTGTGCTGGAGTCGTGGGTACGCACACCTGCATATTGTCTCCGGCACACAGCTGAAGAAATCTCTCAAGACGAGCAGATGAGTGCTCGGGACCTTGCCCTTCATAACCATGGGGGAGCAACAGCGTCAAGCCACAGTATCTGGCCCACTTTGCGAATCCGCTACTAATGAACTGGTCAATAACAATCTGGGCTCCATTGGCGAAATCACCAAATTGCGCCTCCCACACGACCAAAGAATCCGGATCTGTTGTAGCATAACCGTACTCGAATGCCAGAACCGCTTCTTCAGAGAGTAGAGAATTGAATATCTGACAATCCTCTGGATTGCGAATCGTCTTCAGAGGGCAGTAAACCTCTCGGCTTTTTTGCTCGTGCAATAGTGCATGACGATGCGAAAAAGTCCCACGTCCAATGTCTTCCCCTGACAAACGAATCTGAATTCCGTCATCAATTAGAGACGCATACGCCATGGTTTCGGCAAATCCCCAATCGCCAGGCAGTTTGCCAGCAGCCATGCTGCTTCGATCTGCCATAACTTTCTTGACCCGATTGTGCAACGTGAAATTTTCTGGCAACTTACTCAGCTTCGCGGTAAGTTCTCGAATCTTTTTCAGCGTCAGAGTCGTATCGACCGGATCCAACCAACTTGCTTTGTCAAAACGAGACCAGTCAACGATCTTCTCCAATTTTGCGGGATCTATAATCTGACCGACAACCACTTCACCGCGATCGAGATTATCACGATATTCAAGCACCATTCTCTGGGCATCTTCATCCGGCAGAACTCCTCGATCATTGAGTTCGGCAGCATATTTACGCCTTACTGGAACAATTTTCTTGATTGCATCATACATGACGGGTTGAGTCATCATCGGCTCGTCCGCTTCGTTGTGTCCATATCTTCGATAACACACCATATCGATCACGACATCAGTATGAAATTTCTGGCGATAGGCATGAGCAAGACGCGCTACGGAAACAACCGCTTCAGGATCATCTCCATTGACATGAAAAATAGGTGCCTGCACCATTTTTGCGATTTCAGTACAGTAAACAGTAGAGCGGGCATCCAGTATGCTGCTGGTTGTGAATCCGATCTGATTGTTGATGATTACGTGGATGGTTCCGCCAATCTCGAAGCCGCGAGTATGAGACATGTTCAAGGTTTCCATTACGACACCCTGACCGGCAAAGGCTGCGTCACCATGTATAAGAATCGGAGTCACTTCGTTTTTGGCTTCATCGCGTCGACGATGTTGCCTAGCGCGCACCGAACCTTCCACAACCGGATTGATAATTTCAAGATGTGATGGATTGAAGGCGAGCGCCACATGGATAATTCCGCCAGCGGTATTGATATCAGCTGAAAATCCCTGGTGATATTTGACATCGCCGTGATCTTTCAGCCACGAACCGCTAGCCGACAGACTCCCCTCAAACTCTCCAAACACTTCGGTCGGTGCTTTTCCCAAAATGTTGATCAGCACATTGAGCCTTCCTCGATGAGCCATTCCAATAACGACCTCCTTGCCGCCACTCGTTCCGGACATTTCTACGAGTTCGTGCAGCATCGGTATCAGTGATTCGCCACCCTCCAAGGAGAATCTCTTTTGACCGACGTATTTCATGTGCAGATAGGTTTCCATGCACTCTGCCATGGTTAACAGTCTTAGAATACCTTTACGATCCTCATCCGAAATCACCGGACGCAGAGCTGTTTTCTCAATTCTGTCCTGAATCCACTCCAGCCGATTTGGATCGGTAATGTGCATGTATTCGTAGCCGATCGAACCGCAATAGGTCTTCTTGAAGAATTCGAGAATTTTAGATAGTGGGATCGATTCGGTATCTGCTACCGCATCCACCTTGAATTTTTCAAACAAGTCGCTTTCTTCCAATCCCACTGCATCAAGACTGAGATCGGCGGTAAAGAAGTCATCACTCAGTCCAAGTGGGTCGAGTTTTGCATTCAGATGACCGTAAACCTGATAACGTCGTATCAGGCGCTGCACAGCGGCTTGACGACGTATGTCATCCTGACTGACAAAGTCGTCGGAATATGAGGTTGCGGAAATAAGAGGCAGCTTTCGGCTGGTCTGTTCAAATGCCTCAAATGTATCGCGCCATTCTTCGGAGAGCGCCTCCGGTTTTGAATGGTACTGCCCGTATAAATCCTCCAGGTAAGCCGCACTGCCGGCGGCAAATCCGGTATCGTCAATTTTCTTGCTGGAATTTGTCATGGCTCTAGTCCAAGGATAGATTCTACAGATACGCAAAAGAATAGGGGGTTAGCTCTGGAAGCTTGAGAAAGGAATGGATCAAGCACGGCGAATTTGCAACTACAGCGTTCGTGGTAACGTCTCGAAATTTCCTCGACATGCAACCTGAATCCAGATTTGAACGTTCAATGTCTCAGAGAACAAAAATCTTGCAATTTTTCTTTTACTGGTGTTTTGTATGACGGAAAATTATAAGCGAAACAGTCCACTGCAATTAATTGATTCAAGGTAAATCTGTTCGCTTGCAAACGCTGGAAAATTCTGACTGACATCACCCTACCGCCCATGCTTGGTAAAGGCTGCATGTGGGAGCATAGTGCATAAATTGGAACCTAATTAACTTGGCAATGTACCACCACCAGAATAGGCGGAACTGCAAACAGAATCAGCACACAATTGTGTAAGTCGCTTCCATTGAAAACTCGCTCCGAATCTAGCTCTCCGATTCCAATTCAATCAGCAAGTCTTTAGCGTCAACATTGTCGCCGACAGCAATCAACATGGAATCGACAACCGCAGCTCGCTCAACCCGAATCGCAGTCTCCATTTTCATTGCTTCAATGGTCAACAACACATCTCCCGCTTCTACCACCTGTCCAACCCCTACACTTACAGACGAGATCATTCCGGGCATTGGAGAGATAACATGATTAGGGTTACCTTGCTCGCCCTTTCGGCGTTTTTCAAGCATATTCGCAAATTTGTTATTCGGAACTCTAATCGTACGCGGCTGCCCATTGAGTTCAAAGAACACCCGTACGTTACCATCCTCACCCGTATCGCCAATCGCCAGACATTGAATAACCAGTGTTTTACCGGGTGCCAGATCAACTGAAATCTCCTGCTCAGGCTTCATGCCGTAAAAATATACCGAGGTTGGCAATATATTTACAGGACCAAATTGCCGACGATGGGACATGTAGTCTGTGAATACCGCGGGATACATGAGATAGGACTGAAATTCCTCATCCGTAATTCTCCGTGCGACCCGATGTTCAGCTTCTTCACGCAAGACATCAAAATCTGCAGGCGGCAAATTTTCTCCAGGCCGGTTGGTGATGGGGGCTTGTCCCTTCAACACCTTTTTTTGCAAATGCTCCGGAAATCCGCCCGGCGGCTGTCCCAGCTCACCGCTAAAAAATGACTTGACGGAATCAGGAAAAGCAACTTCCTTGTGCGGATTTTCGATATCCTCTCGGCTGAGTTCTGAACTCACCATGAAAAGAGCCATATCCCCGATCATTTTCGATGTGGGCGTCACTTTGATCACATCACCGAACATTTCATTCACCATTGAATATGCATTTGCGACTTCATGCCAACGATTTTCCAAACCTAGTGATCGAGCCTGTTCTTTCAGATTTGTGAACTGTCCGCCCGGCATTTCGTGCAGATACACTTCAGACGCCCCATACCTCACGTCGCTCTCGAACGCCGCATAATTTCTTCTGACATTTTCCCAATAGGCTGAAAATTCCAGCACCGAATCGGCACTGATGCCTGTATCGTAATCACCACCTTTCAGTGCTCTGACTACTGATCCCAGGTTGGGTTGAGAAGTCATCCCAGAAACTGAATCCATAGCCAGATCAATGGCATCCGCTCCTGCTTCAACTGCGGCTATGACACTCGCCGCAGCAATACCGCTCGTATCATGTGTATGAAAATGAATCGGCAGGCCGGTTTCATCTTTCAGCGCCTCAACCAGAATTTTCGCACTACCTGGCGTCAACAGTCCAGCCATATCTTTGATGCACAAAACGTGAATTCCAGAATCTGCCAGATCACGGGCTAGTTTTACGTAGTAGTCGAGGGTGTATTTCGTCCGCTCAGGATTGAGGATATCGCCGCTGTAGCAAATCGCTCCTTCCAGAAGTTTGCCGGTTTCAAGTACTGCGTCCATAGCGACACGCATATTATCGACCCAGTTCAGACAATCGAAAACACGAAACACGTCCACTCCCGATTCCGCACTCTGGAACACGAAATCCCGAACTACATTGTCGGGATAGTTCTTGTATCCTACTCCGTTAGCGCCTCGAAGCAACATCTGAAGAAGAATGTTTGGGACACGCTGACGCAGTTCCTGCAACCGCTGCCACGGGCATTCTTTCAAAAATCTCATCGCTACATCAAAAGTTGCGCCGCCCCAGCATTCAAGACTGAACAACTCCGGCAGATTGCGAGCGTAAGATTCAGCAGATTGAATCAGATCATAAGTTCGGAAACGCGTAGCCAGCAGCGACTGATGCGCATCACGAAAAGTAGTGTCAGTCACTAGTGCTCTTTGCTCTTCCAGCATCCATTTTGCGAACCTCTCAGGACCCAGCGCTTCCAGAATTTGACGCGTTCCAGGAGGTTGATAGTCATATGCAAATTGAGGAATTGGCGGTGCTCCGATCAAACCTGGTTGTGGGCGTCCCGCAACTTCTGGATTACCATTCACTATTACATCGGCGATATAGGTCAGTAGTCTGGTTGCTCGGTCCCGCCGCTTCGGAATGTGCAGGAGTTCTGGAGTTTCATCGACAAATCGAGTGGTGTAAGTGCCATCGATGAACGTTTTGTGTTCAATCAGATTTTCAAGAAACTCCAGGTTGGTGGCAATTCCCCGAATTCGGAATTCCCTGAGGGCGCGGCTCATCCGTCTGACAGATTCCTCGGGGGTTGGCGCCCATGCCGTCACCTTCTCAAGCAGACTGTCGTAATATCGAGTGATTACTGCACCTGAATACGCTGTTCCTCCATCCAAACGAATTCCAAACCCAGCAGCGCCTCGATACGCTGTCATGCGACCATAATCAGGGATAAAGTTTTCTTCCGGATTTTCAGTCGTTACCCGACATTGAAGCGCATATCCATTCGTTTTAATTTCACTCTGGCTTGGCACTCCCGAGCTCTCAATTTCTCCGATTATTCCGCCTTGAGAAATTCGAATCTGAGCCTTCACGATGTCAATGCCAGTAACTTCCTCGGTAACTGTGTGCTCCACCTGAATTCTTGGGTTTACTTCGATGAAATAGCACTCACCAGTGTCGTCGTCATACAGAAACTCCGCTGTACCGGCATTGACGTAGCCTACAGCGCGTGCAAGTTTAATGGCAGACTCGCACAACCTGTGACGCTGATCTTCGGAAAGAAAAAGTGCTGGGGCGCGTTCAATAATTTTCTGATTTCTACGCTGAATTGAACAATCGCGTTCATACAGGTGAACAATGTTTCCGTAGCGATCGCCGAGCAACTGCACTTCCACATGTCGGGCTTTCCGAATCAGTTTCTCAAGATACACTTCCGAATTGCCAAATGCAGCTTCCGTCTCCCTGCGACCAAGTAACACTGCTTCCTGCAGATCGTCTGCCGACTCCACAACGCGCATTCCGCGACCGCCTCCACCCCAGGAGGCTTTCAGCATAAGGGGATAGCCAATTTCTTTAACTAGTTGTTCAAGCTGGCTTGTATCTTCAGGCAATGGGCCTGTAGCGGGCAAAACCTGTACTTCGGCATTCTTCGCTTCTTCTCGTGCAGTGATCTTGTTGCCGAGCCTGCGCATGATTTCTGGAGTCGGACCTATAAATTGAATTCTGGCATCAATACATGCCTGTGCAAAGTCAGGATTCTCAGAAAGAAATCCATAGCCTGGATGAATCGCGTCTACTCTGCTGCTTTGAGCAACATCCAGAATGTCCGCGATGGCACCGTAAGCTTGAATGGGACCAAGCCCTACACCGATCTTGTAGCTTTCATCCGCTTTGAACCGATGTAGCGAAAACTGGTCCTGCGCAGCGTAGACGCCAACCGTCGTTATTCCCAATTCACTAGCAGCACGGAAAACTCGAATTGCAATCTCGCTTCGGTTAGCAACTAACAGTTTTTTGATTGGCTTATCTGAATTCATATTTCGTTGAATTTTTTCGTTGGCAAAATGATTTACGCGGAAGCGCCTACCCAAATGTCGCCATTGGTAAAGCTATCTGGAAATGGATCGTCGGGGCTGACAACATAGTGGAAAATCCGGTAATCCAGGCCTTACCCTTTATCGTGGAAATGACAGCGTCATAGGGGCTGATAGTACATGCATCAATGAATCAGCCCTTAAATATCGTACCGAGAATCCCTTCATGGTGAAAATCTTCATTCAGTGCAAGTTTTCCCTTTGCATACAAAGTAGCCATTTTAGCACTCATTTCGATCCCGGAAAGTGACCTGTCAATCGTTGCGGTCCACGTCTCTTCCCGCTCCCAGTCGAGTTCACCCGTCAACACAATTGCGGCGTTCTTCAGCGTCTCCTGCGGGTGTTGTGGAAGGCCTGAAATTACACCAATAGTGACTCTGGAAACCAGCATTAGGTCACTCCATTCTCGCCACGAGATGCAACAACTTCCATACCTGGAGTTTCTTCTTCTTCATCTTCAATCTCTGCTGGAAACCCTGGAGCGAGTATTGACGTATCGCATGTTTCTTCCAATCGCTTGATAATATTGGGAGACCACTCTCTTGGCCCGTACCGCTCCATTCCTTGCTTGAAAATTTTGATCATCAACGGATTGATTTCCAAAGGCACTCCCGCTCGATCAGCAACACCTTGAAAAAGTGAAATATCCTTCACTACCAGATCCATTGTGAAATTGATATTGCGACTACCATTGAGAATAACCTGGCTTTCAGTTTCGTGAACAAATGAATTACCGGAGGAGATGCGAATTGCTTCATAGGTGGTGTTCAATTCCAGTCCAGCCTTCTTGGCCGTGGTAAGCGCTTCGCACAAAGTGAGAAGATTCGCAGTTGCCAAATAGTTGGTAAGTACTTTCAACACTGAAGCAGTACCAAGCGGGCCGGTATGCAGTATGAGTCACCCCATAGTTTTAATCACTGGGAACGCACGTTCAAACGTACTTCGCTCGGCTCCCACGAATATCGAGATGTTTCCAGTAGCTGCCCGATGACATCCTCCCGATACCGGGCAATCCAAAGGTTCTGCGCCCTTGTCACGAACGAGCTTTCCGAGACGCAGAACTTCCGTTTCGTCGGTTGTGCTCATTTCAGCCCAAAGACTGCCCATCTTCAATCCCGATAGTACACCGTCCGGCCCCTCCATAACGGTTCTACAGGCTTGTGGGCTTGGCAAACAGGTAATGACCATGTCCACAATAGAAGCCAACTCCTTCGGAGTTTCAGCCCAACGCGCACCTGAGTCAAGAAATGGCTGTGCAATACTCTTGTCAAGCTCACGTACAACCAGTTCAAAACCGTTTCTCAACAAACTTCCAGCGAGCTTGCCGCCGACATTGCCCAGACCGATAAAGCCTATTTTCATTGTTTCCCCTTTAAAGGATGTGTCCCACTCGATTGTTCTTCACACTAGTTTCCTGAAGACAGGAAATTTCTAGTCTGATTGATTCATTAAATGCACTAACTTATCCGCTGCATTGGAGAACATCCATTTGGTGCCCGATCGAATTTCTCGCGCAAGCAGATTAACGGAATTTATATATCCGGTTCCCCACGGAACATTTTTCATTGCAAGTTCTTTGCGCATATTACTGTTCAAAAGAAGATAGTGACCTGTCAAGCCACCGAATTCACCCTTCAGAAACTCACTATAGATTTGCCGGGTGTTGGTGGTTGCAATTAGCAACAGAGCCTCCATTGGAAATTCCCTGACGGATCGCAGCTCTTTCGGGACTAGCGACATGATGTGAAAATCAAGAGTCGGCTCCAGTTTCGAGAGACAGTTGGAGAGTCGCATATTGGTGCTGGAATTGAGAGTTGCACCTTTTAGTTCAATCATCAGATGCATCTTTCCCGCATATCGTTCAACGACTTCTTCAAGTCGCGGAACCATGGGAGTGAATTTTCTCAGTTCAACGAAATCTGTACGCTCCACTTCTACTGGCGAAGCGCCGGGCAAATTGACAGTGTTCGGATCATGTATGACTACAGGCATTCGGTCGCGTGTAAAGTGCACATCGAACTCAATCCCCCATATCCCAGCTTGGCAGGCTGCATCAAAAGCTGGAAGCGTGTTTTCATAAATTGAAGCTCCGGAATCATGACATCCGCGATGCGCGATCAGTCTGCATGACCGCCATTCATCTGAAGTAAGTTTGGGCCTGGGATACCATTTGAAGAATGAATTGGCAGACGATTCAGCCAGGCGCGTAATCAAGTCGTAGTCATGCTTCACGATCAATGCCTTTCGTGTACTGCAGCAAAACGTTGTCGGTATAGCACTTGGCATTCAAAGGAGCGCAGAAATTGTCTTATGGAACTGCAGGAAAAATTAATCTTCCTCATCATCCCTTGTGACAATCCGAACTTCCGGAGTATTTCCGGTACTAGCGGCAAATTCAGAAGTAACACTGCATCAGTTTCTGGGTGTTGAACAATCAGCCCCTGTAGTGCCCGCAATGCGGACATTACAATCTTTCCGACCAGCACCACAGCGCCAAGCGGCCTCGTTCTTCGGTGCCGTAGAATTTCACATACTCATTCAGACTGAGGTCTTTCTGGAATTCGGTTTTGTAGATATAACCTTTAATATTCAATCATTTATATCAAATAGATCACACCATGAATCGCGCTTCCTGTTTCGGGGGAAGTAGGTTGGTTCAAGTCAATCGGCAGAACCATATGCTTGCAAAAATTCGCGTGACAGTTTCTGTGCTTGGGTGATCTCGGCGCTAGTCATGCCTGTGGCAATTCTTTTTTTCACAATCTTGGATTGCTCATGTCCCTGTGCAGCAGCAACACTAAACCAGGCATACGCTTGCACGTTGTCCTCGGCAACCCCTTCGCCGTTGGCATGCATACGGCCGAGATCGTGTTGCGCATCAGCATCCCCCTGTTGCGCGGATTTTCGATACCAGCGGATCGCTTCAACATCATCCTCGGCAACCCCTTCGCCGTTGGCATACTTAACGCCGAGAATGCATTGCGCATCGGAATTTCCCTGCACTGCAGATTTGCGATACCAACGGACCGCTTCGACATCATCTTCGGCAACCACTTCGCCGTATTCATACATGATGCCGAGAAAGAATTGCGCAATTGAATTTCCCTGTTCCACAGATTCAATAGGGTCGTCTAACTCGTCTGAAGCATATACAGACCATGTAAACAATAAAATTATGAGAAGAATCTTGCGCATAGATGGAATTTTAGGTTTAATCTAAAACAAAATCATAACTCTCTTCAAATTCGATCGCAGGCTCTGGGGTTCCTGTCCAAGTAAAACGGTAGCGCGCAAATTTACGAACGTTGCCGACCAAAGCGGGTTGGAAGCATGCAAGACAAACACCATTCTTTCGACGCACACTGGGATAAATAATCCCGGATGATTGCTTCGCCAAGAGAATCTCAGCGAGTTTTTGTGAATCCACATAACTGAGTGGGTTAAGGCATCTTTCAAATCCTGGGTTATCTCGACTGTCGTGGTACGCTCCGTTGAAATCTGCAAGATAGTCATCGTAGGTTACACTGTCATGGAACCAGTCTATTTCATCAAACTCGACTGATTTGCGCCAAGCAAATTCAGCTTGTGCTGTCTCTAATTGAAACCCGGCATACCATGCTCCTCGGTCCGGACCGTTAAATCGACTTCCGAGCGGATGCGTACACGTAAATGCACTGTTGATGGTGTGGCTGTATGAAATTCCGAACACCAGTTCGTCAATTCCGATTCCCGGGAGCCGATCAATCTCAGCATGCTTTCGTTCACTGGTTGCTTGTTCCAGCTCCGAAATTCCGCGTAGGTGATTATGATTGTCCGCAATTCGCTCGAAAAGAATTTCACCATTTTCGCTGAATTTTGAGTGGATAAGTCGATGTGTATCTAGTTGCAGAATCTGTGAAATATTCGGGGTTTTCAATAGCCTCCCTGCCGCGCATCCAAGAGCTTTCGGAGCATTGCAAATGCTGGTATACCACCCTGTATGAGAAATTCAAGCGGCGTCGCACCTCTGAAAATTCTGTTTTTATTTGGAAGTTGTATCCAACGGTCTGCCAACTCTTCACTGTAAATGATGTTCAGAGCTTTAAATATTCCAATAAGATAGGAAATTCGGGTTAGTTTGTCTTCATTGAGGGGGCGTTCCTGTCCCTTCTTTAGAGAGTAATAGACACCATTCGAAACACCACCAAGCAACAAACGGGCATCGAAATCTCGAATTCTCCAATGAGCCGCAACATTAAAAAATGCTCTTATTGCATCTGAACTCAGACGCTCACGATCAGCCTGTTTAGAAAAATCAGTTACGGACACAATCTCGTAACGCGTTGCAGGATATGCAGGGTTAAAAGGTAAAATATTATCCATTTCAGGAGTAATATATCTCCATTTATGGAGAATTACAAGATTCTATTCACCAATTCGTCTCAAGTCTCAATTCAGGTGGTATGCAGGACCGAAACCAATGCTTCCAGCACGACATCTAGTTGCTTTTTCTCGATTACAAGCGGTGGTAACAATCGAATAACAGTTGAGCCTGCAGGAAGAACCAGAATGCCCTGTTCTTGCATTTGCTTGATGAGCGGAGTTGCTTTTTTGCGAAGTTCGATTCCAATCATAAGCCCCAGGTGCCTGACCTCCCGGACGATCTTTGGTCGATTTTCAATCAGCTTTCGTACAAACTCATCGCCAAGCTCAACAGCACGTTGCGCCAGCTCTTGTTGTTCCATAATCTTGACCGTAGCCAGGAATGCTGCACATGCCAATGGATTTCCGCCAAACGTGCTGCCGTGCGTGCCTATCGCCGTCTTTACTTTATCGTTCACCAGAATGGCACCCATTGGCACGCCTCCGGCCATGCCCTTGGCAAGACATAGAATGTCGGGGGTCATACCGTAGTGTTCGCATGCGAACATCCTGCCGGTTCTACAGAATCCGGTCTGAATTTCATCGATGATCAGCAACGCTCCACGACTGCTGCAAAACTCGGCCACGGCTGATACAAACTCCCTGTCAGCCGGCCTTACGCCACCCTCTCCCTGAACCAGTTCCAGCACGACTGCAGCTGTATTCTGATCGATCGCTTGATCAAACGCATCGATTCGATTGTAAGGAGCATGCACAAATCCAGGCACCAAAGGCTGAAACGGCTCTTGATAATCCTTTTTCGCTGTAGCACTTAACGCTCCAAATGTCCTTCCATGAAATCCTTGCATAGCACTGACGACATTGCTTCGCCCGGTGGACTGCCGAGCGAACTTGATTGCCCCCTCAATGCTTTCAGCTCCTGAATTACATAGAAATACCCGGTCCAAACCATCCGGACTGATCGAAACAAGTTTTTCCATGCATTGCCCTCGGACATCGTTCGGAAACACACCTGCACACGTCATCAGTTCCCTTGCCTGTTTTTCAATGGCTTCAACAAGCTCTATATTGCCATGCCCAACACTGGCGACGCCTATGCCTGCCGTGCAATCAATATACTCCCGACCCTGATCATCCCAGACTGTCGCTCCACTACCCTTAACCAGCGTAATGCCGCGGCTCGCATATACACCAATTCCAAATGACTGTTCCTGTTCGCTGCTGTTCATTTTCCATTTACTGTTGTTTAACCGATCACGGTTCCGTTTCCATCAATTGCATCCAAATATGGAGTTTTCGTGCGCCCATCCGATATGATCACTTGCGTGAATCCTTCATCAAACAATTGCCGAATGGCAAGAAGCTTCCGCTTCATTCGACCGCTCGCGCTATCCTCGCGCATTCGAACATCGGACACCGAAAGTTTGCGTATCAAACTGGAAGGTTGGTCTGGATCCGCTAACAGCCCCGGGGCTTCGATGAACTGGTAGATTCGACCTGCGTCCAACTCGCGATGCAATGCAGAAATGATATTGTCGTTGTCTGCGTTGATCGCGAAGCCGTCCGCATCGACAATCGGAATGCTCAAGACCGGCGTATAACCTTGTCCCAACAGCAAACGCAGAAGATCACCGTTGATCTGTCGCGGCTTACCTGAATAGTCACGCTTGATCAGTGTCTTGCCGTTTTCGCGAACTCGAATCCCGCGATTGCGTTCTCCCTGAATCAAGCGTCCATCAAGGCCGCTCAAACCGACTGCGTTGATTCCGTGACGCTGACAGCACTCGACAAAGCGGTTTCTAACTGCACCCGCATACGTCATCATGATCAGATCGACTGCATTCTGATCGGTATATACGCTGTCATAACCGGAGACGGACTGGATCATCTGCGTCGGCATGTCGAGTTTTTTGGCCAACCGATCTCGTGCTGCATTCGCACCAAGAACAACGATGATGGGCTGATGTTCGGTTGCAAGGTCTCGAATTATGCCCTCCACATTGATGCTCTCTCCTCCCCCTATCTTGATGATTATTGGCGGATCTCCAAGTTGTGCATCTTCGATTTCTGACATATCAATCAATAATCCTAGTGGTACGGTTTTCTATCGGAACCCAGCCGGATTCGTTTTCGTAAGGTGCAGAGCTGATGACGTGCTCGCCTTCGGAAAACTTTTGACACATTTGAAAGTATCCGGGATTTTCGCTGAATGCAGTACTGATCCAGGCTTGTCCCTGTTCTGCAATAATGAAATTCATTGCTCGCACGTATTGAGTTTTCTTCGTAAGCAGTTGCACTCCCTGCCGGATCGCACTCAGAGTATCACCTCGATCAAATCGCTTGACAAAGTTGAACACCTTTTCCGCACCGATTCTCCCCTGCTCATTAATTCGAACACCTTGTAATTCCCCATTGAAAATGAACACTTTACTGCCATCGAAAAACGGCATGTTGTTTTCGATTTCAATTCCTTCATTCCGATACGCACTTCTCGCATGAGCGAGAAATATTCGACTATCTGCAAACCGATCAAAATCATCTTCCCACACAGGCTTGAGATTATGATAGAAAGTCCAGTCTCCAGACTCAATCCACGCACATCCCCATCCATGACTCTGATCTTCTGGACTGTTCTTGGCAGTCAAGGCGAATCTCTTCAGATGCGAACGAACATCAACAGCGTCCGTAGCACGTACGTAAAGCAGTCTGCACATTGACAGTCAGTCGCAGTTTCGAAGCCTGATCGAATTCAAACAGGAAACAAACCGGCAAATTCAAGGCCTGTTCGTTCCGGCAATTCGTGCATGATGTTGAAATTCTGAACAGCCTGCCCAGCAGCGCCCTTCATTAAATTGTCCAATGCGCTAACTGCAACAATCCGAAATCCGTTTGGATCTCGTTCAAATCCAACATCACAAAAATTTGTGCCGGAAAGATGCTTGGGTTCCGGCAACCTATGAATACCGGAGCGTTCCTTTACGATTCTCATAAACGGCTCATTCCCATACGCCTGACGATACGCTTTCCACAACTCCTTTTCATCCGGAGCTTCCTGTTGTGTAAACACATGACAGGTTGCAACGATACCGCGAACCATATCGATAGACGTGGCTGAAAAGCATATCTGGTCGAATTCGAGTTCCTGTTTCATTTCGCCGATATGTCTGTGACCGACAAGCTTGTAAGATCGTACTGCACCGCTTCTTACAGGATGATGACTGCCCTCGCTGAATTGACCGCCGGCTTCACTGGAACCAACTTTCACCTCCGCGATGATCGAATCGACATCGAACGCCCGCATGATAGGCAATACTGCCAAAATGACTGCCGTTGCATTACAGCCTGCGCAGGAAACGTAATTTGTTTCTGCAATTTTGTCTCTGTGAAGTTCTGGAACACCGTAAACGAACTGCTCAAGCAGGTCGGCGCTGCCGTGCGGGCGGCCGTACCACTTTGAATATTCCTGAGGACTGTTGAGTCGAAAGTCGGCACTGAGATCAATAATTTTGGGGCTTAGGTCAAGAAATCTGTGAATGGAGTTCATCGCCTCTCCATGCGGGAGACATAGAAACATCACATCACACTCAGTAAGTTCTTCAGGTGCACAGTATTTCAGCAGAACTGATTTGCGCAAATTGGGATTGACTGAATGGACAAACTTGCCAGCTTTGCTTCGAGACACAATCTGTACGATCTCGACTTGAGGGTGATTGCTCAAAAGGCGGATCAATTCACCCCCTGTGTAGCCGCTGCCGCCGACTATGGACACTCGAATTTTGTCAGCCAATTCAACCCTTCCTTAAGTTTCCGTAAAACGCAATTTCCAACTGTGGTTGATCAAAACGTGTCCAGGACTATTCGATCTGCGAGATGACATAGTCAACTATCTTTTCAGGAATATTTACACTTGTCGGCACGATACTGTTTCGAAATTCCATGGTGTAATTGACTTCATTGACAAGGAATCCTTTATCCGTCTCAAAGATATCAATAGCAAGCACACCTCCACCAACGGCTTGCGCGGCTGCAAGAGAAATCTCCGCAATTTCGCTTGTTACAGGACAGTTTGAAGCAACAGCACCCCGTGCAGTATTCGTGATCCAGTGTTTGGATTCTCGATAGATTGCCGCAATACACTCATCCCCTACTACGAAAGAACGAATATCGCGTCCATGTTTTTCAACGTACTCTTGAATATAGAAAATCGAATGCTGGTAGGAACCCAGTGTTTTCTTGTGCTCCAGAATCGCTTCTGCTGCTTGGCGATCATTGATTTTGGACAGCAACCGTCCCCAAGAACCAACCACTGGTTTCAATACAACCGGATATCCGAGTTCATCAATTGCATTGAGTGCAGACTCTTCAGTATAGGCAACACGAATTTCGGGTTGCGGAACATGATTTGTACTGAGTGCAATGGATGACTCGATCTTGTCGCCGCACATCTGCGCAACGTCGGCTCGATTGACGCATGGCAGCCCAGCACTTTCTAACAGTCTCAGGCTGTAGAGGGCACGAGAATGATTGATGCACCGCTCGAAGACAACATCAAATTCTGGAACATAATCCAGATCAAACACCAAAGACCTGTCATCCAGAACCACTACTTCCACACCTTTGCGCCGGCGAAATTCCTCAAGCAGAAGCTTCTCCTCGACTCGCAGCAAGGAGTGTAGAAATCCGATCTTCACTTAAGGCAACTCTGATCAATTCAGGTTGGTTTCGTTGTACTATAATCCAATCGTCATCGAAGAAATTCAACCCGATAGAGGAGATTGCCCCACATGCGCCAGCCGACCCTCGCTTCCCAAGGTTTTGAGAAATACCGCATGAAGACCCGCAAGCAACAGTTTCTGGACGAAATGGAGCAAGTGGTTCCATGGCAGGAACTGGTGGCTCTGATCCAACCCCATTATCCGGCACCGCAGGGCGCAGGACGCCGTCCGGTGGGCATTGAACGAATGCTTCGGATTTACTTCCTCCAGCACTGGTATGGGCTTTCGGACCCGGCGGTCGAGGAGGCGCTGTATGACGTTCCGGCGATGCGCGAGTTCGCGGGCATTGACCTGGGGCGCGAGCGGGCTCCGGACGAGACCACGGTGTGCAAGTTCCGGCATCTTCTGGAGGCGCACGGACTGTGCGGCAAGATTTTTGAAAGCGTCAACGCCTACTTGTCGCAGCACGGGCGCCAAGTCAAGCGAGGCACGATCGTGGATGCGACCATCATCCGTGCGCCGAGTTCGACCAAGAACCAGTCGAAGAGCCGCGACCCGGAGATGCATTCGACGCGCAAAGGCAATCAGTGGCACTTCGGAATGAAGGCGCATGTCGGGGTGGACAGCGATACAAAGCTGATTCATTCGGTCGAGGCAACGGCGGCCAATGTGCATGATTCGCAAGTGATCGGTAAGCTGCTTCACGGTGGCGAGACCCGCGTGTGGGGAGATTCGGCCTACACGGGGCACACCGAGGTGATTCAAGCGTGCGCGCCGACAGCCGAGGACCTGACGAACAAAAAAGGCAGTCGCAACGCCAAGCTCAGCGATGTCGAGCGCGCGAACAACCGCCGCAAATCCAAAGTGCGGGCCCGCGTGGAACACGTGTTCGGGGTGATGAAAGGACAGTTCGGCTTCCGCAAGGTGCGCTATAAAGGCTTGTCGAAAAACATGAGTCATCTGCAGGTGTCGTGTGCATTGGTTAATTTGGCGCTGTCCAGGAATCATCTGCTGGCCCAGCGCAGGATGCTTTAGGGATTGATGTCGGCAAATGAACCGACAACGCGCCGTACGGCGCGGAACGGGCATCCGGTACAACTTGAAATCCGCTTTTGCCGTGCCGTTCACGCGTATTTCCCGCAATTTTTCCGTATGCCGCATCATCCTCAGGTTCCATCGGCGAATTCGCCACATTATTCAGATGTTCCTTAAGTCCTTTTGTCCACCAAATTCAATCCAATCTTACTGTCCCCAATCCTCATCCAAATCCGGCGCTAAATCAAGCGTATCAGGATCTATGCTGATGACTTCCAGTTCAGAGCCACATTCAGGGCATTCAATCAATTCACCTTCGATCGTGTCTTCCTCGAATTCGATCTGGCATGCACAAACCGGACATTCTGCCATTACTACTCCTTCAAATTTCGTTATTTGGTTCTGTGGTCAACGCTCAGTCTACTTCCGGCGTCGGATACATGAGTATTTCATGCATGTCCACTCGGGGATGCTGTTCAACAGCAAAAAGAATCGTGCCGGCAACATCTTCAACTTCCATTGCAATCGCCCGGCGCTCACTGAAAATTTCTGTATTTGTGACACCAGGTTCGATGATCGTCACGCGGACACCAGAACCTCGAAGTTCCTCCCTCAGGTTATGCCCCATGCCCGTTATCGCCCACTTGGTTGCACCATACATGGATCCGGCTATAGGTCTTCTGCCGGCAGCCGAGCCTAGCAACAACAAGTGTCCTTTTGTTTTCTTGAGAGCAACAAGTCCCGCCCTTACAGTCAAACCAATACCATAAATATTGGTAATGATCATTTCCTTCCATCGTTCAGGGTCACCTTCAGTGAACCCTCCGCCGGAATGATAAATTCCGGCGTTTGCGAGGACTACATCTATGTGGCCAAAGTTTTCAATAGTACGACCGACCATTTCCTGCTGATCGCCCCACTGAGTGACATCACACTGAATCGCAAGCGCACGCTCGGAACCACCGAGTTCTTCTGACAGCTGATCAAGCCGATCTTTTCTGCGAGCTGCCAAAGCCACCCTGAAACCTCTTTTCACAGCTTCACGCGCGACAGCAGCGCCAATTCCGCTAGATGCTCCGGTAATCAGAAAAACTCTGTCGTTCATGTCTGTTTGTTGCCAGCCAGGATAGTCATTGAGAATAGTTGCAAGCGGATTATTATAAATGCCAAATCTCGTAGTTCATTGCATGGTTAATCGGAACATGTGTGTTGGTGCGGTCGGTAATTTGTGAGTTCACGCCGTGATTCACCCCATCGAATATTCTGAGGCGTAAAGATGATTCTATAATTTATACGGATGAAATTATTCATACATTGCCTGTATCGCCAACGTAACGGATTGCTGTCCCTCAAATCGTCAGCCTTACCGTACACTGGACCAAAGCAATCTCGACTTCATATTCCTGAGTTACTAACACCAACGAATTTGCTCCGTAAACCGCCTTATGCCAACTAACGTCACAGCTGACTATAAAAAAGCGGAACAGGCTTTTCGTGAAGCGAGAGAACCAACGGACCGCCTCCAGTGCCTCAAGGAAATGCTTCGTACCATCCCTAAGCACAAAGGTACTGAGCATCTGCAACGAGACATTAAAACCCGGATGAAACTCCTGACCGATGAACTGTCAGGACCTCGAAAAGGTGGTGCGCGTACAGGTCCGTCGTACTCAGTTCGACCCGAAGGCGCAGTGCAGATTGCACTGTTGGGGCCGCCTAACTCTGGAAAATCTCAACTTCACCATACTTTGACTGGGGCGCGAACAGATATCGGCCCATATCCGTTCACGACACAACTTCCTATCCCAGGAATGATGCCGTTTGAAGATGTGTACATTCAACTCGTCGATTTGCCGCCAATTTCCCAAGACTACTTTGAGCCTTGGATCGTCAATGCTTTGCAACCAGCTGATGCTGCTCTGCTTGTAGTTGACATAACCAACCCGGAGTGTATTGATCACATTCAGCAGGCTGTCGGTCAACTCGAAGGCAGAAAAATCAATCTGACAAATCAGTTCGAAGAAGATAGTAGTAAAATCATCAGCCAGCAGAATGATTTTGCAGACCCGTTTCAAATTCGACTTCCTACCATACTGGTCGCAAATAAAATCGATCTCGCAAACAACCCGGATGAACTGGATGCCCTCAACGATCTTGTGAACAACAATTTTCCGTCCATCGCAGTATCTGCGATGACGGGAGAGAACCTTGATCTCTTACCACGCATGATTTTCGACAAAATGAACATCGTGCGCGTATATACGAAAATTCCTGGAAAACCAGCTGATACCGAACGACCCTTCACAATTATCTCAGGAGGTACGGTGTCCGACGTCGCACGGCAAATTCATAAAGATTTCGCTGAAACATTTCGATTTGCGAGAATCTGGGGGCAGCATGTATTCGACGGACAGCAGGTCGGGCCTGATCACGTACTGCATGATTTGGACGTGGTCGAACTTCACGTGAAGTAAACAGGAAAAGAAACTCTCGTGAACGAAAAACGAATCTTGGAATTGCGCGAACGAAAGATCGTTAGCGTAGTCGGGGCAGCTCATTTCTACTCACACTTCTATTTTTTGGTGCTGCCGCTCATGTTTCCGATTCTGTATGATGTTTACGGAATCGGATATACAGAACTCGGTATTGGCTATGCAGTGTTCAGTGCTGCAACCGCACTGTTCCAGGCACCTATCGGATTTATTGTCGACCGCTATGGCGCGCGATCCATCCTGATTGCAGGTGTCGCCGTGGAATCGGTGGTTCTAGCATTGTTCGGCGTTTTTCACAGTTACACATCCTACCTCATTTTGATGGGTTTGGCCGGCATGGCAAACGCAGTTTATCACCCGTGCGACTATTCAATCCTTACCCGTTCCATCCACAGCAGAAGCCTTGGTAAAGCGTTTTCGATTCACACGTTCTGTGGACAATCGGGTTCCGTAGCTGCCCCTATTGTCATTGTGCTGATTACTGCAGGTCTCGACTGGACTTATGCCTTGATGTTGTGCGGCGCTCTCGGACTGGTTGTAGTCGCATGTCTTGTAGTCGGATTTCGCGGTATTGAATTGCCCGACATTCAAGAAGCGGATTCAACGTTTCAGAAACGGGGAAGCAGCTTGCGTCTGCTGTTCAGCCTACCTGTACTTCTCGGCTGGCTATTCTTTCTCGGCTTCGCAATGAGCAGTACGGGTTTGTATGATTTTTCGGTCTCTGCGTTTACCGAGATTTACGACTCAACGCTTGCTCAAGCGGGAATCGTAATCTGGCTGTTCCTGGCCGCCGACGCTGTCGGAATCCTCTGCGCGGGATTCTATGCGCATCGCTGGAACCGTCACCAGCTAGTGGTGATGAACTGTTTCATCATCGTCGCTGCCTGCATGTTTTTCATTACGCTGGTTCCTATGCCACTGATGGTACTTTCCATACCGATGACCATCGCCGGATTCTTTTATGGATTCATTGCACCATCCAGAGACGTCATAATCTCAAATTTGGCACCTGCCAAAGACATGGGGAAAGTTTTTGGCACAGTTACTACCGGATTCAATGCTGGAGGGATATTGGGGGCGCCTCTGTTTGGGTTATTGCTGGATTTAGGTGATCCATACTCAATATTCTGGGGAGCCGGTGTCATCTGCATTCTAACAATATTTACCACCATCAAACCTTCTAAACTACGGCTTCGGTCCGAGGTGTCCGCTGAACAAGGAAAGTAGGAAAAGACGTGGTCAATAGTCAAAATACATGTGGCATCAGCCTCATGAAACTGCTCAGAAGTTATGGGACTGAGTTTGTTTTCGGTATTCCCGGAGTGCATACACTTGAGTTGTATCGGGGAATCGCAGAATCAGGTATTCAGCACATTACACCGCGGCACGAACAATCTGCCGGATTCATGGCGGATGGATATGCACGTGCAACAGGCAAAGTTGGAGTCTGCTGTTTAATTACAGGGCCTGGGGTAACCAACGCGGCAACGGCTCTTGCACAATCCTACTCCGACTCGGTTCCGGTTCTGGTGATTTCCAGTGTTAATAAAACTGCAAGCCTGGAATTAGGACAGGGGGACCTGCACGAATTGCCAGCCCAGCAAAAACTTACTGAGCACTTTACCGCATTCAGCCAGACGATTTTTGACGTCGAATCGGTGCCGGAAGTCGTCGCCCGGGCTTACTCTGTATTCGACGCAATGCGTCCGCGCCCTGTACACATCGAAATTCCCATTGATCTGATTGACAGCAATGTAGATTGGAACCCTGTACAGGCTATGCGAGTACAAGCACCACATGCTTCACAAAGTCTTCTTGAACTGGCTGCCAAGCGACTGTCTACAGCAAACTGTCCCGCAGTCATATTTGGTGGCGGGTGCAAACACGCTGCATCGGAGGCAAATCAACTCATTGACCTGCTGAATGCCCCTGCAGTTACCACGTTCGCTGGAAAGGGAGTGATATCCGAGGATCACCCACTCAGTCTAGGTGCAAACCTGCTACATCCTCCAATTCTGGATTTCCTGCAGCAAGCGGATGTCGTGCTTGCTGTCGGCACGCACTTGTCGGAAACCGATATCTGGAGTCGAGGAGGGGATATTGCATTTGGCGGCGACTTGATTCGAGTGGATGTGGATGCCGAGCAAATCTATCAGAATGCAATGCCCAGCATTGGCATCATAGGTGATTCACACCATGCATTACAGGAGCTGGCCAAGCTGATTTCCTCTGCTACCAATCGTATTCAACTGGATCGAAACAAACAGGAACATCTGGTAGGCAATTTACTCGACAGCACACCGCCGCACTGGTACGAAAACACCTTAATTCATGCGAAAATCTGGAACATTATTCGAGGAGTTCTGCCAGACGATGGCATCATCACAGCGGACTCTACGCAAATCGTCTACAGCGGAAATTATATTTATCCAGCACGCCAACCTAGAACCTATCTCACTTCTACAACCGGTTTCGGAACGCTCGGCTATGCGCTGCCCGCGGCGATTGGCGCAAAATTGGGCAATCCTGAAGTTCCCGTAGTTTGCGTGGTTGGAGACGGCGGTTTCCTCTTTACGATTCAGGAATTAGCAACGGCGGTTGAACACAAACTGCCAATCGTTGTTGTGCTCTGGCATAACGACGGGTACGGAGTGATACGGGATAATTTCAATAAATTGAACATTCCCCTGGTCGGAGTCGATCTTCAGATGCCTGATTTTTTGACAGTTGCTAAAGGATTTGGCTGCAACGCCAAGCGTGCGGGCAATCTTGGGGAGTTTACACGACTGCTGCAAAATGGATTAGAGGCTGATCGCCCAACCCTGCTGGAAATTCAACCCGAAAATTTTGCCTGGCAGGATTAACGAATATCGAATTGCCTGAGCTGCTCGGCTTTTCAATTTTCGCAAAGAAGCTGCCGGCTCACGCTTGTTCCACAACAAGATAACACGGTCGTCCCCAGTAAGTGTCGGGATTACTCATCATCAAGTCAACGAATATTGGAACCATAAAAGCGAGAATATTTTTTGAATCCTTGATTTGTTCCCGATTGACACTGCTCTGCCAGGTAGCGGCACCATGAAATACCTGATTCCTCAATACGTACAGGCGATCAAAAATCAAGTCAAGTATTCTTGCTGTATCTTCCCTCTGAAGTGCTCGAAGACTCATCTCCTTGGTTTTCTCGAATCTTTCCTCCCAGTTTTCATTGCCTGGTATTTGATTGTAGTGATTCCAGAACGGTTGATAGACATACTTGTTGCGCATGAGGTTTCGAACCGGGTCTGAAAACTGATGCCATAGTTCATCATAAATTCTGTGATTTTTATCCAGTTTGGCAATTTTCTCAAAAAATATCTTGTAGGCTCCCCTTTCCCCTTCAATTGACTCTGAATATTCAACCTTTTCTCGCGCATACAGAGCATTGAACGCCAGCCAGTAGAAGATAAATGCGGCATCATCATCGTCTTGTTGTCCCTCTGCGCGAGTAAGCCAACTTAACGAACGGTGAACGCGAAGGGCGACATCTTTAGGGAACGATTCCAAGATTTCACTTTTTCGTTTAAGTAAATCTTCGGCAGTCAGGTTGCTCATCTCAACGCTCAATTTCACTCCCTTCAAACAGACGTCACTAGTTGAAAATTTATCACAATCGGCTGCCAATATTAAATTATTTTCGAGAAAATTCTTAATCGAAATTCATGTACAACCTCAGTCTCGATAATTTAGAAAAGTATTTGTATTCAAATAGCGAAGGCTTCAAAAAGTTCGTTATTTGATGCCATTTCGCATAAAAAATGACATCAAATTGGATACTCAAGGGATTAGTACGGTAGCACCTACGGTCTTGCCGCTTTCAATCGCCTGATGTGCCTTGGCCGCGTCCTTCAATTCATATTCGTAATTGATGTGGGCTTGAATTACACCCTTGCCGATTGCTTCAAACAAGCCTTCCGCCGTACTGACCAAGTCCGCCCGTTTCTCAACATAGTGCATGATCGCAGGACGCGTAATGAATAAAGAGCCACGACTTCCCAAGTCTTTGATGATGTCAACCGGTTCCGGCGGCCCCGACACATGCCCATAAGCTGCGCAAACACCCATGGGGCGTAAACTATCCAGCGATTTCTGCAGGGTATCCCTGCCAATGGACTCATATACGACGGCAACTCCTTCACCATCGGTTACTTCGCGAACTTTCGCAACAAAATCTTCATTTGCTCTTACAACCGGGTAGTCGCATCCTGCAGCACGGGCTGCTTCCGCTTTCTCCAACGTGCTGACAGTGCCAATAACAGTTGCGCCCAGTGCTTTCCCCCACTGGCACAAAAGAAGCCCCATGGCACCTGCAGCTGCATGCACCAAAATCGTGTCACCGGGCTGTACGCAGTAGGTCCTATGCAGAAGATAGTGCGCTGTCATCCCTTTCAGCAGCAAGGCGGCCACTTGTCGGTCTTCCAGTGCATCCGGTAAATGCACCAGTTGATCGGCAGGATAGTTTCGAATTTCCGAATAACTCCCAAGTGGAGGAATTGCGTAAGCGACGCGGTCACCAGTTTGAAATCCGTTTACCTCGCTTCCTACATCTTCGACGATTCCGACAGCTTCAAAACCGATCACCACAGGGCAAGGGGGAACTGGCCACGGATGCGGAACGCCGCCTCGATGATAAGTATCCGCAAAATTGACCCCAACCACGGTGTGCCGCAAACGAACTTCATTGGGCTGGGGGTCTGCGACTGACCAGTCCTGCCAGCACATGTTTTCCGCGGCGCCAAGTTCGTGAACTACCAGTGCTTTTGGCATTTTGTCAGTGTCTGTAAAGTAAAATTCGGATTCCAGCGATAAACTAACTTACAGCGTACCATCTACTTTCAGTCTTTCGTGCATGATCGGACTGGTTGTGGTGAACTGAACTCTTTGCTTAATTTCAGGATACAGATAGTGCTGCACTCCAAAAGCAGCCATTGCCGCTTCGTGGAATCCACAAAGAATGAGCTTCTTTTTTCCAGGATAGGAAACTATATCTCCAATACCGAATATTCCCGGCTCGCTGGTTTGGCAGTCGGAAGTTTCTACGGCTATCGTCTTGCGGTCAAGCTGTAAACCCCACTGCGCGATAGGACCAAGATTTGGAGATAAACCATAGAAAGCAAGCAACTCGTCAAATTCTATGTCGATGGTCTCCGGGGCATCGCCGAATGTGATCACCCGAATACCTGCGAGCGCGTCGTTGTCTTCGATAATTTTGTCTATTCGCCCGATGTGATATACCATGGAACCGTCGTTTCGAGCTGCCAGTTTCTTCATTTTCTCAACAGATGCAGGCTGAGCGCGAAACTCTTCGCGGCGATGCACCAAGACGACACTTCGCGCAATTTCGTGCAGTTCAAGTACCCAATCCAAGGCCGAGTCACCGCCACCAAGGATAGCGACTCTCCTGTCCCGATATTTCTCTTTGTTCTCAACGTGATAATTCAGATTTTTACCTTGGTAGCTAGCGGCGCCGGGCGTTCGCAGCGGCCGTGCGTCAAAAGCTCCCAAACCACCCGCAATCACGATTGATCCGGCATCAAACTGAGTTCCGGATGATGTCGTCACATCAAATCTTCCGTCGTCGCGTTTACTGACCTCCGTAACCTGCTGCCCAAGCACATACTCTGGATCAAATGGCGAAGCCTGTTGTTCCAGCAAATCAACTAGCTCTTGTCCACCGACTATGGGGTAAGCCGGAATGTCATAAATTGGTTTATCTGCGTACAAGGTTGAACACTGTCCACCAGTTACGGGGAGAGAGTCAATAATATGACATTTGATTCCGAGCAATCCCAGCTCAAATACTTGAAACAAGCCACAGGGTCCTGCTCCAACGACGATTACTTCAGTGTTAATTTTCATTCCGGTGTAGATGCCTTTGTTGAAATCTTCCTTTGCCAATGTATGCAACTACTGGCTCAGCGTTACATGCGTGAGTTTGAGTCAAACTGTTGTTGATGTTCACCAAACGTTGATTCACCGCAAATTATAGACACTAGAGCAAGTGCCTAATGTATCTGCGAGCGTTTCGACGAAATTTTAAGCAATTCATCAGTAAAGTACCAACCAGTGTCAAAATTGGTAAGCACGGTCACAGTCGCGGTAGGGAAGAGCGTTGCCACTCTCCCCCCGCACAGAATCCGTACGTGCGCGTTAACGCATACGGCTCCTACCTCAGGTGCTTGACGGCAAACCGTTGATACAGCCTGCCGTATCCGCTCAGCCGCCTGTGACACGCTCTCCCGCCCCTGTGTGCGGCACGTGATTTGACTTCGCAGATTCCCCTTGGTTGCAGCCCTTCCCTCGTTCGACTCCGCCAAGACTTCCGCCTCTTTGTTCGCCGCATTCATCAGTACTATGACTGCATCCGATTGCTTTATCCTACTCATCTTCAGATTCAGATTGCCTCCTTTCTTTCAGCGACCTTGTCAAACACCTGCAAGGTCAGATAAAGCCCTCCCAGGTCCCGGCACAGGGCGTACGCACATCCATCGACTCCTTTGACACCGCAGAGCTCGTCTGCACCTCACCATAACGGTGCAAACAATGCTGTCTTCGACCATACATAGAATCTCAACACTCTGAAAAAGGTTCTTTTCGTTGCTCAATCATCACGACTATGCGCACCGCTACCGACGCTTCACCTGCACCCTCACGAGTGCCGGCGCACGGCTCGCGGCGAAAGTTTGTGGTTAGTATTTACTTCCTGCCGGACTTTCACCGGCTACCCTGATGCCAGTTAGCCTGGCGCTCATGTGTTCGAACCTTAGCAGAAATACTATTTAGCCTATTAGTTGTCGGTGTCACGAATAAGTCTTTTTATCAAGGACGTCCTCAAAAACAATTCGAATTCAAGACCGAGATGGTATTTTGACAGTGTGTAGATAATATCTCCCCCGATTACTCCTAATGACAAGCTGATTGTCAGGATTTCTTCTTTTCTTTGGCTTGTATCGAACCTATCTGAATTTCTATAACTCAAGCAGTTCACGGAACAGTCTGTTTGGAAGCAAGGTTCGGCAAAATTTGAACCTTCGATCTACTACGACAATATTCCTACTAGTAGGTTCTCATTGTTCTTCGGCGCCAATTGTGCATGGTAATTTGACAATCTTTTGCCCGAACCGGCAAGTCAGTGATTGACCTTCAGAACTGAACCTACGAAGTACGGTTGGTAACTGAGCGTCGCGCACCGACAGAATTTTCCAGGGCGGGCTGGAGTCGAATTAACAAGGGAAGTGATGCAGAACCAGTTGGCGTATTCATCATCTATATATAGTTGCTGAGTAAATTAATTGTGAACGCATAGAAAATGTACATACGGACGTTGCTTATTTTGCAAATTGGACTCGTACTAAATGTACAAATAGACGCACAGAAAATGTACATATGGACGCTTATCAGTAATTCATCTCACAGCAAGCATCATGGCAGTACAAGATAAATATATTCCTAGGCTGATAACATCTGCCATACAAGAAACACTGTCGGATACGCCGGTCGTTTGTCTCCTTGGACCGAGGCAAAGTGGGAAAACAACATTAGTCCAGCATCAGTTTCCAGATCGACCTTATACGAGTTTGGATTCGAAGAATTCATACTTTCTGGCATCAACAGATCCTGAAGGATTCATAAAGAGATACACGGGTCAGGTGACAGTTGATGAAGTTCAAAAAGTTCCGGAATTGCTTACCGCAATTAAGCTATCTGTAGATCAAAATCGAAAACCTGGACGATTTCTATTGACAGGTTCGGCAAATTTGCTGTTGCTTCCGTACGTTACAGAATTTCTTGCGGGGCGTATGGAAATTATCCAACTGCACCCGCTGAGTGAAGCCGAAAAATCATAAGCACCCGGTCAATTTGTGTATGACTTGGTAAACGGAAAATTGAAATCACCAATTGAATATGATAAACAACCGTCAGCAGATTTGGCTGTTGTCAAGCGTCTCCTGACCGGCGGATATCCAGAGGTTCTCACGAGCAGCCTCAAGCGTGCTCGGCAGTGGCATAAACATTACATCAACAACATTATTGAACGGGATGTTCATGGTGTTACGACACAAAGAAACACCTACCAATTACGGCGCTTGTTGGAATTGTGTGCACTGCGAAGCGGAAGCCTGCTGAACATCAACGCGTTGGCAAACAGTCTCGGAATACATCGGAACACAGTTGAGCAGAATATTTCGTTGCTTGAACGCCTTTTTTTGATTCGACGCTTTCCAGCCTGGCACTCCAACAAGGCTAAACGATTGATAAAATCGCCAAAGCTACATATCGTTGACAGTGGGCTTGCAGGTATGTTGTCTGAACTGGCTTTGGACGACTGGTATGAGAATAGAGAATTCATGGGCCATATTCTGGAATCATTCGTAGTCCAGCAAATAGTTGCGCAAGCAGGGTGGACAGAACCAGGCTTGAGATTCTGGCACTACCGAGACAAAGATCAAGTGGAGGTTGATATTGTCGTCACTCACGGAAGAAAAACGTGGGGTATTGAAGTCAAATCGTCGACAACGTTGGGAAAACAGGATGGTTCAGGACTTGTCAGACTGGCAGACCAATGCGGAAAAGACTTTCAACAAGGGATAGTTCTTTACAACGGCAGCAGCATTGTTCCACTCGGTGATAAACGGATGTTAGCGGTCCCCTTGAGTGAGTTGTGGATGCGATAGCGGTTTGAATTCTCATTGAGACAAAGCAGTCGCTTCCCGTGGTTGAAACAAGAACTCTCAAGAGTTACCAAGGTCTGGATGATGATCTAATAGTTCTGTCAGAGAATCTACTAATCGTCCGGAATCGCTTGAAAATATCCATTCTCCGAAATCACTTTCATAGCAGTTCCATAAAGATTGCTCAATTTACTATCCGTAAGAAGATTTTGCTTTTCTCCGATCTCTTCAATCCGTCCCTTGTTCAATAGCACCACGAAAGTCACTTCCGGCGGAATTTCATGGATGTGGTGAGTAACAAGTACTATTTGTTTACCAGAATGCATTAGTTTACGAATGATTCGCAAATAGAGAAATGTCGCATTCAGATCCAGTCCACTAGTCGGTTCGTCCAAGACCAGAGTAGATGGTTCGCTGACTAAAGCACGAGCGAGCAGAAACCGGCGCTGTTCTCCAGTAGACATACGAGAATAGAATTCATCGCTCAAATGATCGATATGCAGTTCGATCATTACCCGTCTAGCCAGATCAAGTGATGAAGAATCATAATCCTGATGACTATACACCCCTACACTGGAGTGAAATCCTGACAGAACGACTTCGATTCCTTTCACATGACCCAGATACCGATTCTGCAGGTCCTGAGAAATGAATCCCAAATTACGGCGTAGTTCCCAAACATTCCACTTTTCTTGACCCATTATCCGTACCCACGAATTTTCACAGCGCACAGGATAGAGTTCTCGCATGAGTATCTTCAAAAGCGTTGTTTTTCCGGCTCCATTGGGACCCAATATGGCTATATTGCGATCTATGGGCAATTGCAATGAAAAACGATCCAGAACTTTTGATCGACCCCGGTAAACCGTTGTGTTGTGCATGTCAATCAGATATTTCATGTGTGCCCGGTTAATTTAATTCCGCTAAACACATATATGTTGTTCTGTTGCCATATTCTTTGTAACCTTGATATATTGTGTACTTTCACACAGTCACTGTGAAATGTAAATTCTGCTTGACAGATACCCAATAACAGATTCATTTAACATTAGTTAGACTACAGACCCCGAAATTAATATGGCCCTTTTCATAACGGATGAGTGTATCAATTGCGACGTTTGCGAACCAGAGTGTCCAAATGACGCGATCTACATGGGACCCGAAATCTATGAAATCACGCCTTCGCTCTGTACTGAGTGCGTCGGACACTTCGACACTCAGCAATGCGTAGAAGTCTGTCCTGTTGAATGCATCATCGTCGACCCGGACAACACCGAAACCCAATCTCAACTGTTAGACAAGTACAGGCAAATTATCTCTGAATCTGTAACCACCATGGCTTGAAATTTGGGAAACTGATGAGCGGTCAGGGATTCAAATTCAGGACGAACTTGATTTGAGTTCCGTGCTCATTGCAGTAGATCTAAATTTGCACTTGCGAAATGGCTAAAATCTATCCCGACCCAAAATCTGCGCTGAGGTTTCGATTGGCTCTTATTGTCCAGTTCCGTTTCACACCATTTGCGTGACGCAGGTTGAAGCACTGGGGCGCAGCGGTTCAATTGCGGTAACACTGCCACCCGAAGGGCCGGCCACGGTAATCGATTCCACTTTTCCGGTTGCAGG
This sequence comes from Arenicellales bacterium, assembly GCA_965219265.1. Taxonomy (GTDB): domain Bacteria; phylum Pseudomonadota; class Gammaproteobacteria; order Arenicellales; family JAJDZL01; genus JAJDZL01. The sequence goes on along the minus strand of OZ244730.1, from coordinate 82,706 downwards.
TCAGAGCAATGTTGAATCTTCAGACCTGTACTTGGAACGAAGTTGTGTCGGAATTTTCTTTGCAATGAACTCGGCCGTTTCTTTTGCAGTTTCTTCAGATGATCTCCGCAACCGGACAGTCTCCGAACTCACCAGCGGAAACCCGCACTAGTTCTCTAGTCGAGGGGCTTGAGACAATTCACGCTTCGACGCGGAGCCTTCCCTCTCGCTCGGAACGGGACTTTTGAATGACGATTTTCACGTCACGTCCAAGCGCCATCAACAAACGCAGCAGGCGCTCCACGGAATAGTCTTGAAATTGTCCCCGCAATAGGCGTGAAACATCAGGCTGCGACAAGCCTAGCAATTTCGCCGCTTCGACCTGCTTAAGCCCGCGCTGACTAATGATCAGTTCGATTCGGGTGACGAGCTCGGACTTCAGCAAATGGGTGTCAGAATCGGGGAATCCCAAGTCCGCGAAAACGTTTCCACTGCCACGTTCAACCGTTGTTTCGTCTGTCTTCATTGGTCTGCCCTCCGCCATAGGCATTGGTGTAATGGTGCTGCGCCGTCTTCAGTCTATTTTTGACGCGATCAATCTCCTGCTTCGGTGTTTCAATGCCCCGTTTGGATTTCTTTTGGAACGCATGCAGGACATAGACGGCCGACCTGAACTGGACTGTGTATACGGTCCGATAGGTGTCACCAGCTCCGCGTGAGACAATTTCCAAGACGTTAGCACCTGCGCCCAGTCCCTTAAGCGGTTTGGAATCGCGGTGCTTGAGTCCCATTTGCGCCTGATGCAGAGCAAACCCGGCATGGCGCCGCTCAGCGGCTGGAAATTTTCTCAAGTCAGACCTGCTTGAACCAACCCATTCGACAGGCTTCAGCACATCTGTAATCATACCTAATTAGTTGGATTATAGTAGTTTCACCATATTTGCACAAGTGTTGTTCGTAGTGCATGCTAATCAGAATGCCCGATAATGTTTCAACTATAACTTCAGTGAATTTTTACCGACTGTTGGTTAACGAAAAAGCGCGAGGCGAGGACAATTAAATCAATCATCATTTCGAATTTATACTCGCAAATTGGAAACATCGGGAACTAGGTAGATAATGTCACTCTCGAGTTCTTTGTTTAGTTCGTTTATGTTCTGAGACAAGACGTTTGAATCCATGACTGATAAATTGGAACTCTATGGAATGTCCGATAACCTAGCCGAGTGGAACTGGAACAGCATTACCGATCAGTCGACCTAGTTCCTTGAAGCGGATTGGTTCGCCAAGCTGAACGAATCTATAGTAGGTAGGGAACGACCAGAGAAAGGCTTCTTCATGCAGCGATAGTGCATGATCCTGTTTCGGCTGCTCAAATCAATCGTTACCGAAATCCAATCTCAGCTGCTAGACAAGTACAGGCAAATTATCTCTGAATCTGCAGCTACCGTAGCTTAAACTTCTATCAAGTCTGACATTTTCCACAGTAGTAGGTAGATCGCTGTCCAACTACTCTCCTGCTGATGGAGGTCGCGCACAGTTTACATGGCATTCCTTCGCGTTCGTAAACTAGCAATTCCTGACTGAAATATCCAGGTTCACCTGTTCCATTCACAAAATCTCTCAACGTTGTCCCACCCGCTGCTATCGCGTTGCTCATTGTTTTCTGAATGCATTCAGCCAGCATGCGATATCGACCAACGGAAATTCGGTTTACGCGTCTGATTGGATTGATTCCGGCACGAAACAACGCTTCCGACGCATAGATGTTTCCGACACCAACAACAACCCGGCTATTCATGATCATGTTCTTCACCGCAAGCTTTCGATTCCGTGAAATTGCATAGAGATATTCACCATCAAAATCCTCGCTTAAAGGTTCCGGTCCAAGATTGGCCAACAGATGAAACTCAGCAGGGTCACCTTCAATCCAAAGAACGCACCCAAATCTTCTCGGATCTCTCAATCTAAGGAGCAGGCCGTTGCTGATTTCCAATTCGACATGATCGTGTACGCCCGGGGGTTCATCGCTTGATGACAATCGTATGCTGCCGGACATTCCAAGATGCAAGAGCATATGCCCAGTGCTAAATTCTATGAGAATATATTTCGCGCGTCTGCGAACGCTTACAATGCGATTGCCGACAACTCGGCTTTCAAGTGTGTCAGGAACAGGCCACCGAAGTCTCGAATCACGAACAACGAGCTTTGTTACTTTATTTCCTGTAATAAGTGGTGAAATTCCGCGTACAGTGGTTTCTACTTCGGGCAGTTCAGGCATAAACTAAATTATGGCAGTTATACACACTCCTAACCATGCAAAAATTTCAACGATTGGCTTCACTATTTTTCAAGTAATTCCATTCGCTTCTCCTGTTGAGGGTGTGGCTCACAGCGTGAACCCAATTGAAAGCAACTAGAATATTCCAACACTGATGCGCTAAAAATCTCACTTCAGCAACCGGTAAATTGGCATGATGTGGAATTTCGCTTTAGGGATTAGGTTGCCTTCGTTTCTGTGAGGTTGAGTTCATCTATCATTTCTTCACGCATTTTAAACTTCTGAGCCTTGCCGGATACCGTCATAGGCAATTCATTTCTGATTCGTACATAGCGGGGAATTTTGTAGTGTGCAATCTGACCTTGGCAAAAATCCTTGATTTCTTCTTCAGTTAAACTGCTGCCGTCTTTCGGTACTACCCAAGCACAAACTTCTTCACCAAACTTGGAATCAGGTATTCCGAACACCTGAACATCCTTGACTCTATCGTTCCTGTAGAGAAAATCTTCCACTTCTTTGGGGTATACATTCTCACCGCCACGAATCACCATGTCCTTGACGCGCCCAACGACATTGCAATAACCTTCGTTGTCGAAAATCGCCAGGTCACCAGAGTGCATCCATCCGTCGGCATCAATTGCCTCCTTGGTACGAATTTCATCACCCCAGTATCCTTTCATAACTGAATAGCCCCGTGTACATAGTTCTCCCTTTTCTCTAAGTGGAACAATGTCTCCATTGCTATCCGTGATACAGCATTCGACATGTGGGTGAACTCTTCCTACAGTTGAAACTCGCTTTTCGAGCGGATCATCTATATTGCTCTGAAAAGAAACAGGGCTGGTTTCTGTCATTCCATATGCAATTGTTACTCCACTCATATGCATTTCATTGACTACGCGGTTCATCGTTTCAATTGGGCAAGGAGCACCGGCCATCACTCCAGTTCGCAAGGAAGACAAGTCGAACTCGGTAAATCGTTCATGGGTCAGCATTGCGTTGAACATTGTAGGTACGCCGTATAGTGCGGTGCATCTTTCATTCGCAATCGCTGATAGAGTCTCGACTGGGTCGAAACCCTCTCCAGGAAACACCATAGTGGCGCCTTTCGTAACACAGCCCAATGCACCCATCACCATTCCGAAACAATGATAAAGGGGAACTGGGATACACAACTTGTCCTGATGGGTAAATTCCATAGTATCGGTCGTAAATTTTGCATTGTTAAGGATGTTACTGTGAGAAAGCGTTGCCCCTTTTGGCGTACCGGTAGTACCACTGGTAAACTGAATATTGATGGCATCATCGGAATCGATTGTTGCGCTTATGGGATCCAGCCGGCCTCTATGTGCAGGTCCAGCCGTCGACATGACTGCATCAAAATCGAGCAAACCGTCTGGAACCGTTTTATCGGTTGGATCTTTCATGCAGATTACCATTTTTAGAGACGGTAAGCGGTCCACTCGGAGATTTAGTGAATCGTGTCCCAATTGATCTGCCACCAGTTCTTGAATCATCGCCAGATAATTGCTGGCCTTGAATTTTCGCGCAGTAACCAGAGCTGCACAACCGGATGCATTCAGAACGTGTTCAAGCTCTGCGGTTCTGTAGGCCGGATTGATGGTAACCAGAATGACACCGATTCTTGCTGTCGCGAACTGGGTTAATACCCACTCGGGTCTGTTTGGTGACCAAATTCCGATTCTGTCACCTTTGGTCAGCCCAAGAGCCAGGAAACCAGCAGCGAGCGCATCAATTTTTTCTGAAAATTCCTGCCAGCTCCAACGAATTCCCTTGTCGAGGAAAACTACTGCATCATGAGGCAAATGCTGCCGCACAATTTCAGCTAAAAAATCCGGGATGCTCTTATCGATTAGCGGCGACCGTTTGCTGCCGATTACATGAGACATACCTTCAGTTGCGATATGCTGCTCAGTTTGTTCTTGATTGTGTTCAAAACTCAGCAGTCGACTCGTTGTGGCGCCTGTCTCAAACAGCGGCTTTGAAAGATTTTCAATTGGTTTGTCGAGTCCGCTCATCAGGTGCTCTCCGCGTGAATTCCCACCACAACGAATTTACATATCTCGCCAATCTTTCAATTGTTCGAAAGCATAGGCAGCCCGGTAAATCGCAGATTCATCATAATGGCGCGCGATGAGCATCATTCCGATTGGCAGACCTTCCCGCAAGCCGCAAGGCACATTCATCGCAGGATGACCGGTACAGCTAAATGGCGCAGTATTAGGGATCATCTCGAATGCACGCTGAATGTAAAGTTCAAGAGTTGCGTCGGGTGGAGGCAGAAGCGTTGCTTTCATAGGCAGAGTCGGCATAAGCAGCAGGTCAAATCGATCCAGCTCGGCATCATAGGCAGCTCTGAGCCGGCGTGATATGTTTTGTGCCTTACCATAGTAACGACCACGATAATGCTTCTGAAAATATTCACCAATTAGCATGCAAACTTTCAGGCTTGGGGACAACTCATCAGCTCGAGATCGCCAGTTTCCATAGAAATCGATCAAACTGGTGATAAACAATCCCCGGTAGTTGGTACCGAAGGCGTTTCCATGCATCATAAAGTCGGTCAGCCCTTCAAGTGCTATGGGGGTCCAAATAGCTGCTCCGTTCTTGTGCAGTGGAATCGAAATTTCTTCGACACGCGCACCGATTTTTTTGAACGAATCAGCTGCCACCCGTACAGCATCGTTTACATCCGGTTCGCTGGATGGTAATTCAAATCCTTCTTTCACTACCCCAATCCGTAAATCTGCCATTCCACGTGTCATCTGTCTCGTATAGCTGTCCACACGAGGTGCATACTGACGAGGATCAAGCATGTCCTCTTGTTGGCCAGCAATAACTTCGAGCAGAAGAGCATTGTCGGATACTGTCGCTGTCATTGGACCAATTGTGTCAATTGTGGCTTCGATGGACATAACACCCGAATAGGGTACAAGTCCATGTGTTGGTTTCATGCCATAACACCCAGACCAAGAGGAGGGAATTCGTATGGAACCTCCTTGATCCCCACCAATAGCCATTGGTACTTCGCCTGCGCCTACCAGTGCCCCACATCCAGATGAAGACCCTCCAGAAGAGTGAGTCGGCTTCCATGGATTGTACACCGGTCCGGTAGAGTTAGTGTGACTGCCACCAGACAGGCAAAGACTCTCGCAATGTGCTTTTCCGACGATTGTGCCACCAGCATCCAGAATTCGAGAAACGACACTGGCATCAACATCAGGTACATACCCTTCGAGTACGGAAGTTCCATTCATCATGCGTACACCAGATAGGCAAATCGTGTCCTTGAGCACGATCTCCTTGCCTTTAAGCAGCCCGGATGACGCTCCTCGCACCTCGCATTTCATATGCCATGCATTGAGGGGATTATCTGCTGCATCAGGCTGTTGCCCAGAGGTCCTTGGATATTTGACTTTCGGCAATTCATCAGGCATTGAATCAACGACATCATAGGCATCCAGCGTTCCCTGCATTATGTCCGAATACTGGGCAATTTCGGCATCGTCCATGTGGAAATGCAAATCGCTCGCAATGTCACGCAATTGATGAAGAGTTGGGCGTTTGACTGTCATAAAGTTCTCCCTGTTTACCATTTCATGCTTTTTGGGGACTGTTTTGGCTAGTTTGGTTATTTTCGGTTGCGCCACTGAATCCGAATTTGGTGTTGGAGCTTTAAGTGACGGTTTGTCAGGCTCTATCAGCTCTTTGCGTTCACTTTGAATGATGATGCCATTTTCTATGCGAATGACTTGATCTGTTAACGCGTGAATGAAGTCTGAATTCTGCTCTACGAGTAGCAATGAGAGCCCAGTTTCTTCACGAATTTTCGTGAGAATTTCGGCAATTTCCGAGATGATTGAAGGTTGTATTCCTTCTGTTGGCTCATCAAGTAAAAGCAAAATTGGTTCAGCTATCAGAGCGCGGGCAAGCGCCAGAATTTGCTGTTCGCCACCGCTAAGCGTGCCACCTGGATTTCTGAGTAGTGATTCTAGTATCGGAAATCGTGTGACCGCACGTTCGACGGCGACACTTTCATTGCTGTCTGATGTATCGGGATTGAACGCCATGCACAGATTTTCACGTACCGATAGATTGACAAAAATGCCTCTGCCTTGGGGTAGATAGCCAATTCCCATACGCGCCCGTCGCCACGGTTCGAGGTCAGATATATCTTTTTCATCAAAGTGAATTGAACCGCCGAACAGTGGAATGTATCCCATCAATGCACGTAGAAAAGTTGATTTGCCCATGCCGTTATGGCCGAGTACGCCAACGCAGGATCCTTCTTCAATCCCGAGGTTAACGTCATGCAAAACAGGCACACCATGGTATCCCGCACGCAAGTTGCGAACTGACAGAATAGTATTGGAGAAACTCTTGTTCATATAACAACTTCGCGACCAAGGTAGACGTCACGAACATGCTCATTCTCAAAAACCTGTTCAGGTGAACCCGTTGCAAGAATTCGACCCCTATGCAGAACGGTCATCGATTCAGCAATCTTTCGAACAAATCGTGTGTTATGTTCGATTACCAGTAGAGCCATGCTATGCCGCAAATCATGCAGTAAGGAAGCCAATTCGTTCACTTCGGTTTCAGTAAGCCCAGCTGCGGGTTCGTCAAGCAGCAAGATGGAAGGACGTATTGCTAGAGCAGAAGCAAGTTCCACCAACTGACGATGCCCATGAGCCAAATCAGCTACCGGTCGGGAACGATCATTAATAATCCCCACTTGTTCAATAAGCGATTCGACAACCCGATTGGATTCACGCGCAGAATGGTGACGACGTGCTGCCACCCACAAATTCTCATGCACGCTCAGCCCTTCCAGTAGATTTGGCACTTGCGTTTTGATCCCCACTCCAAGACGTGCAACTCGATGTGAAGGAAATCGAGTCGATTCCTGACGGTTAATCCATACTCGCCCGGCTGAAGGACGTACAACACCAGCAATAGCTTTAAAGAATGTGCTTTTGCCAGCACCGTTTGGGCCAATCAAGCAATGCAATTCACCACGACGCAAGGAGAAATCCACGTCATTAACGGCCGCAACACCGCCATATCGAACACTCATTCCTTCAACCGACAGAATCGTTTCACCTGCCATTCAAATTCTCTTGACTGTTTGTTTTTAAGGAAGAGTTATTTACGCGATGTCGATTGGAGCGAGTGTGCCAACGTCCCTGACGATCCGAGATGCGGGTAAATCGAGAATGAATGAATGCTCCAGCGATACCTTTCGGAAACACCAAAACGACAATGATGAGCAATATGCCCATCAAGAAGAAATTATCTATTGCACTTTGATATCCCAAACCAATGGTCAAAGCCACTAGAACAGTGGAACCAATCATGGGGCCCAGCAACGTCCCAAGGCCGCCGACAATTGTCCAAATAATGATCTCTGCAGATTGGTTGAGATTGAATAACGCCGGTGTAACTATGCCCGCCCAATTGGCATAGAGGACACCTGCCAATGCCGCAAGCCCACCGCCTATTGCAAAAATCGCTGTCTTATACAGACGTACATCATATCCAGCGAATTCGACTCGCTGTTCATTTTCCCGAATGGCCACTATCACTCGACCGAAATGCGATTGCAGCAGCCAGCGACAAAACATCCACGCAACCACCAGAATAACGCCGGAAACAGTGTAGAAAACTGCGTCGGGGAGGTAGGGTAGATTACCCCATGGATAATCTAGTGTTGGAAATCCTGGAATACCATTGAAGCCACCAAGACGTGCAGATCCAATGTAATATTCTGGTCCCGCGGTGGAGTTCATGAAACGATTGAGAATTAGTGTAAAAACAAGCGTGACTACTGCCAGATAGACATCTCCTAGACGACCGTAAAACATCGCCGCACCAAATACTGCAATCACAATGACCGAAAAAAATACCGCCAGCAACAGTGAAACCCATGGCATTCCCATATTGGTAACAATAATCACGTAGGCGTAGGCACCGATTCCAAAAAATGCACCTTGACCGAAACAAAGTATCCCGCCAAAACCCCAGATCAGCCCCAAGCTGACTGCTAGCAGCGCATAGATGCAAAAGAGTGCGAGCGTATAGGTACCAGCAAAGAAAGGTGCGAGCAATAAAATGGGAACGCCAAATGCCAAAGGTACCAACACGATATGCGAGAATTGATTTCGTTGAAAAGTCACTTTCCACCCCGTTGCCATAGGCTGGAAATTCCGGACGGTAGCAGACGTAACAGAATAAGTGCAGTAATCAGTAGTGCGATGCCACCGGATGCGGAACTGAATAGGAATGCAGCAGCTGAAGAAACCAATCCGAGAATGCCTGCGCTTGCCAGAGTGCCCAATAGCGGCGCCGTCCCACCAGTAATCACTGTGATAAACGCATCGGCAATCCAAGTCGCGCCGCTGTAAGGAGAAACACCTGTTGTCGGCGCCAGTACACCGCCGGCAAGTCCTGCCAACATACCACCAGCGACGAATGTCAACATATAAATCCGTTTTACGGGATACCCAAACGCCTGGGTCATATCCCGATTTTGAATCGCAGCTCGTGCAATCCGTCCATAAATGCTGCCAAACAGCATCCAGGCAAGGAGAACGGCAACTGCAGTCGTGGTAAGGATAATGAACAGGTTGTATGCATTGGCTTGATACACGCCTATGGGAATAGAACCAATATCAACCGCTACTCCTTCAGTAGTGTTTCCGAATATCATGGTCAATCCACCAGCCATTGCAAGACTCAACCCCCAAGTCGCCAACATGGTATAGACTAACCGCCCATAAAGAAACCGAATGATTAAGCGTTCGACTATAACGCTCCATATGCCAACTACAATGGGTGACACGACAAGCATGGCGAACCAGATATTGAGTCCCGCCTGCGAAGCTACAACTGTTGCATAGCCACCAAGTGTTATGAATTCGCCATGTGCGAGGTTGATTACTCGCATCATGCCGAACACGAGCGCGAGCCCAAATGAGATTAGAGCAAGAGTGGCGATCGCGTACACGATCTGAATGACAAAAATAAGGACTATATCCATCGCTGGTTTTGCAACTCCTTGAAGATATTGCCCGTATCCGGGTCCAAGTCAGGTATTACACCTTGATAGAAAAGGTGCGACACTCGAACTTACGAAAAATCAAGATTCTCTTTTGCCACTCATCCGAAGATATAGACTGGATCCTTTCCCAACAGTTAGGATAGGATGGCGGCTGAAAGCGCCGCCATCCATTTACTACCAAGTCAGAGAGTGATCTCGTGCTGAACATTAGAGTCAGGATTTTCTACCAAATTACAAACTGTTTGCGTATCCACAGGTTCCTTTTGGGTAAAACTGCGCAGAATGTTCATCTTCTGTTCTTGAATCTCCATAACATGGATATCCAGCTTGCAATGATGCGTCGCCCGGTCCATCTCGACTCGCCCGGATGGCCCGTCAATATACGACCCACTTTCGAGAACGGCAGTTATCGCCTCGCGTTCTACAGAACCTGCCTTTCTGACAGCATCCGCCCACAAAAGAATGCCCTGATATTGAGACACAGCAATTTCATGTACATCGTCTGTATTGCCATATTTGGCAGTCCATGCTTCCAGAAAAGACTTATTCTGGGGACTATCGTTCTCGGGCGCCCAATTGTTGGCAACCAGCATGCCGTTGCTTTGTACGGCCGGCAACACTTTGTGCTCATTACCAACTCCAAATGTTGTTGAGATAAGGTGGGCATCTGGATTTGCAGCCATACCAGAACCAAGCCACTCGCTGTAGAAACTCAGTTGCGCAGCACCTACAAGAACAGACACCACTAAATCGCTGCCGGCTTCCTGGATTTTGGCAATGACAGCGGGAGCGAATTCTCCGTCTGCAAGATCAAAAAACTCGACCTGTACATCAGTTGCACCATTCTGTCTTGCATATTGATTCACCCATGCGGCAGTAATCTGTCCGTAATTGTAGTTGGCGGCCAGCACATACAGATTTTTTGCCCCGTATGCATTCATGGCATGAGGGATCAGTGCTTCAACCTGTTGTGCCGGTGTAGTCCCGGTTACAAATATATTCCTATCGCAAACCCCACCTTCATACAGCACATTGTAGAAATAGGGTATTTGGCGCTGGCGGAGAGTCTGTCTAATAGCCTCTCGAGACGCCGACAGAATTCCGCCATGAAAAACATCCAAACCCTCTCTGACCATTTGATTGGCGAAAGTTGTATAGTTCGCCATGTCTGACTGGGTATCGCGGAATACGATTTCGATTTCGCGACCGTTTAGCCCTCCAGCATCATTAATTGAATCAACCGCTAGCCTAGAGGCCTTTTCCATGGGAGACCCATAGGCACTAAATGGCCCTGAAGTATCAAGTAGCATACCCATCTTTATTGGGTTTGATTGCGCCCGCGAAATATAAGGCATTGCCAGTACGGCGCTGGCCGCGGAACCAGCACCAATTAGAAACTTACGTCGTTCTTTTTTCATTTCACCCTCCGTGACGTTGATATAGGTATTCAAGAATTTGATTTGTCGTCGTGGTCAGATTTCCCGTTCGGTTCGGGAATGATTTGCGTGCCTACGGCTTCACCCAATTTGCGAATCGCCGGCATTCGAAAAGCAAGATCAAGGACATCGTCAACTGCTGAGCCCAGGCCGCTCCCACTACGACCGCGCTTTGATTTACCCGATAATCCCGATACATTGTTGATGCGAATTTCTCCAATCTTTTTAAGTGGACGAGCCATATTCGCAGCCATTTCCGGAAGAATACGCATTCGATGCTCTTCGAGTTTCATTGCAATGAGAGGAGCGCTGATGGTATTTTCCGCTGCGATCATAGCGGTTCGCTCTTCTGCTTGAATTGCAGTTACTTTTCGCTGTCTTTCATTCTGCAGAGATGCTATTTTGTCTTCATTTTCAGCATTTACCATTGCAGCAGTTGCCGCCCCCCTAGCCTGTGCCAATGCCAATGCCGCTTCCTGTTCAGCCTTCAGAGCAGCTACTACGCCATCACTCTCAACAGTCAACCGCTCTTTTTCGTGTTTCACTTCTTCTTCAGCAGCAATCACGGATTTACGACTTCGCTCGGCTTTTGAAAGAGCTATGGCTTCTTCGCTACGACGAGCGGCCAACTCGATCTGGCTGTTTATTCGAGCTTCTTCGACCGCTTGAAGCGCAAGAACTTCTTTCTGTCTCAGGTCTCGATCGCGTTCAATCTCCGCACGTCGAAGATCGCCCTCTCTAACAAGGCGGGCACGTCCCGATGCAGACTCAGCCTGTTCCCTTTCTTCAGCAGTTCGACGGGAAATCTCTGCATTCAGCTGTTCCGTCTTGATGTTTTTTACCGACTCCGCTTCTTCACGCTCAAGTTCCAAAGCCAATCTGTTTTTGATATTTTCAAGTTCAGTTCGTCGTACGGCAGTATCAGCATTCGCTTCAATCTCCTTACGCTCCCGTCGGTTCGTGGCGATGATTTCTGCTAGGCGGCGCATTCCGACCGCGTTAAATGCATTGTTCTCATCCAATGCAGCGAAGGGCGTCTGATCAAATTGAGTGACGGATATGGATTCAAGCCGCAATCCAATGTCTTCCATACCAAGACGTAAGATTTCGGCAACCTCACTCGCAAATGCATGACGATTTTCATGTAGATCATCCATCGTGCGAGTTGCTGCGACGGCTTGTAGTGCATCGATGAAGCGGCCATGTAGGAAATCACCCAGACGCTCAGCGGAAAGTGATCTTGCGCCGATCGTTTGAGCTGCTGTAGCAATTCCTTCCAGAGTAGGTACTACCCTAACATGGAATGACACATTGATGTCCACACGCAGACGATCACCGGTAATAAGGGATTTTTCGCCATGGAGTGAAATGTCGATATATGCAGTTCGCATATCTACGACTTCAACTTGATGCAGGAAAGGAAGCACCAAACACCCTGCGTCCATAACAATCTTCTGGCCGCCTGCGCCGGTTCGAATTAACGTACGGTCGCGTGACCCTTTGTGATAGAAACGATTCAAAATAAAAATCAGAATCGTTGCGACAATCAGTACCAGAACAATGGCAACAAACCAAGCCATATCTGTCCTCCTTAGACCATCAGACACCAAAGCGTCCAATCCGAAAAAACACCAATCAGTTGCGTCAGCAACAATTACTACGACGAACTTAACTTTCCGCAACGTTTACACAGAAGTAGAAATCTGTTCGTTCGGTCATTATTTTCTAACAGCAGATATTAGTTGTCAAGTAAATTATTTCTATTTCAACTAATTTATTGGATCAACAAATTCGATTATGCGCACATGCATGCCGCACCATTAATTTGAAGCAGATTGTCTACCCTGGAAAGGGGTGATTAGGCAGGTTTACGGGGACTTGAAGGTCGAAAACCTTGTCTGATAATATGGACAGGTGACTAGTTTATTGGGTTCAACACTCCCTGGAGTGAAAATTCGTGACCCTGAGCTTCCGCCAGGTAGACTGAATAGTCAACAGCGCCAACTCCGCTTTTCCAACGCGCACGTTTCGGTCCGGGAACTGACAGGCCTGTCACTGCTCCAGAAGCCCTACTCTTTGCACCCAGTTTGCTGCCTTCCCAATAATCCTCACGCAGACAATTGGCGAGAAAATGAACGCCCTCATATACCGATTCCGCAAGCGCATTGAGCGTTGGAGCTGAATCTCCAAAATGCTGATGATAGGTTTCCTTGAACATGCCGTTGGCAGAAGAGGGTATCCGACTGAAATAACCAGATGAACAATATAACCGTTCAGTATTGTGAGCACCTATGGCGAGCAACATGTTCTCCTCAACCGCACAGGACAGCCTCATTGTATGGCTAGCCAAACCAGCACTTGAAAATGCTCGATTGAATCTTACGCTATCGTCACCTACCAACGACAGCAACACTACATCCGGCTGCAGATCTTCCAAGTCCTGAAGTGAAATATCAAAATTTTGCGTGCCGAATGGATGATAGGTTTCGAGAATCACATCAGCTCCGACCATTCCAAGAAGCCAACGCGTCAGTTTGTGGCTGCGCCGGGGCCAGACATAGTCATTACCTATCAGTGCCCAGCGTCGAGCTCCAAGATGATTTCTGAACCAGAAAATTGCAGGAAATAACTGTGTTTCCGGAGTTTCACCAATACAACACACCCGACTAGAATTAACTCCACCCTCGTAGAGTGGAGTATAGATATAAGGAATTCTGCCGTTCAGGCGTTGGGCTATGGCTTCACGTACATCAGATGTATGCATTCCGGCGAGAGCGTCAATTTCACCGTCATCAACGAGACACTTTGCCTGTTCTGCAACAAACGACGGCTCGCCCCCAGCATCAACAATTCGTGCAACTAATTCAAGACCTGCGATTCCGCCGGTTCGATTTATCTCATAAACTGCCAATTCGCCGCAGGAGCGACAAGACGGCCCCCATATTCCGGCTGGACCGCTCTGAGGAATAAACAACCCCAGTACGAAATGATCGCGGTCTGTAGGCAAGAAAAACTGTTGTCCCGTCAACTGACTGGCAAGACTGGGAATTACACGTCGCACACTCATCTTGCCTTGTTCCTCGCGTTTGCCTTCACAACATTACCTTTGTGAACCACACTTGCCAGTCACACACTTGCACAACGCAACACAGGTGTGCGCAAGATCAATTTTTGTTCTATGTTTCAGCACAGCCCTACTAACACCCGTATGGTTACTGGCAAAACCCTTATAATGCAAATTGTATAGGAAAACACGGTTATTCTAATTTAACAATGAATAACTCTTTGCTCGCTTTGGCTCGACGGAGAATTCATGATGCGGAAGAAAACAGAAAAGGTCATCGAATCCGCTTACGTCGCGGTAAATTCCAGATTTGAGGCGTGTCTGAATGCACAAGGCACAACAACAAACCGATGGCGGGTTATCGAATCGCTAAACGACAATCCCGGGCTAACACTAAAGGAGCTGTCACGCCACACTGAAATCAAGATTCCCGCACTTTCAAAGCTAGTGGATCGTATGGTGCGAGATGCGCTTGTTCACCGAAAACAGAGCAGCGTTGACCGCCGCAGTATTCAGTTATACATCTCTGATTATGGCAAGGAAACACTGCAGCGATGCTTACCTGATATTGATGCTTTTCGAGCAACACTTGCGGAAATTTTAGACCCACATACGCACTTGGTGTTGCAGCGAGTGGCGGGGATGGACCGGGAATCCGTTTCAATTGCAACAACTTCAGCAGAACATCTTCATTGACTGAATTGTGGTTTATCTGCACTATTGCAGAAATTTATTTTCTTCGTGAGTTGTGGGCTAATCATTCAAGACCGCGTAAGCAAAAGTAAGTCAAATGCCGCATTCAATATATCTACCAGAAAAAATGGGAACTGCTGAAGTCGTCCCAAATGAAATCTTCGAAGCAGGGTCTTACCAAGAATTTACGCTTACCTATACAGCTGGATATTTCGGAATCGACGACACGGGATCAATCAAGATCGTGCATCGATTCGCCTCGGATATGGGGCGACCGCAATTCGATGATCCGACCGCTCCGAACTATACAACCGCTGAAGCATCGAACGGCGCCATCCTGCATCTGGAGTACGATCCCAAACGCAATATAAGACCTTGGGATAAAACTCTATACATCAAGGTCGTTCGCGGCTTTTTACGTGAAGGGGATCAAATCATTGTGCGATTCGGAGACCGTCGCAAAGGCAGCGCTGGAATTCGCGTACAAACTTTTTGCGAAGATACTTTTGAATTTCGCGTTCTTGTCGATGCGATCGCTACCTACGACTACGTGGTTCTTCCCCAACAACCAGTAATCAAAATCACGTCTGGCGCACCAACGCTATTCAAAGCGATATTACCCACAATGCGCCGCTTGAATGAATCCTTCAGCTTGCAAATGAAGGGCGAAGATCGTTGGGGGAATCCGTCAAATCAATGTGAGCAGTTGTTCAAACTGCGAGCCAATATGGAAATTGAAGGTCTTCCCGAATCAGTCATGTTTGTACCGGGTGAATTTACGAACTGTGCGGACAACTTGACGGCATGCGAAGTTGGAGACCTTGTCATCGAACTCATAGACACGGACGGCAATGTTGTTTGCAGGTCAAACCCTTGCCGAATTTGCGTTGACTCAGAATTGCTCCCCTATTGGGGCGACCTGCACGGTCAGTCAGAAGAAACGATTGGGACAAACTCAGCTCGTGATTTCTATGAGTTCGCTCGTGATAAAGCGTTTCTGGATATTTGCGTACATCAAGGCAATGACTTCCAAATAACGACTCCGTTCTGGAACTGGTTGAATGAATTGTCTGCAGAGTTCACCGAAAGCGGCCGATTCATCGTATTCCCCGGCTGGGAGTGGTCAGGAAATACCGGGCTGGGCGGTGATCGGAATGTGCTCCTTATGAACGAAGGACGACCAATTCACCGCTCGTCCCATGCTTTGGTGGAAGACTTGTCCGATGTCCACCTTGATGCAAACTCGGCAAACGACCTGTTTCACGAACTCGAAGACGAAGACTGCGTTGTTTTTGCGCATATCGGCGGTCGATATGCCGATATTAAGATTGCTCATGACGACCGAATTGAAAGAGCGGTTGAAGTTCATTCCGCCTGGGGGACATTCGAATGGTTGATTCATGATGCGTTTGAGCAGGGCTACCGTGTAGGCATCGTATCCAATTCGGACGGCCATAAAGGAAGGCCCGGAGCGTCGCATCCAGGAGCGACTAAATTTGGTGCGTATGGAGGACTGACTTGTGTTCTTGCACCAGAATTTACGAGGGCCGGCATCATGGAAGGGTTGAAAAAGCGTCATCATTACGGCACAACAGGAAATCGAGTCATATTGGACACACGCGCTATCTTTGACCGTCCTGTGCAACTTTTTTCCGATGATCCAAACTTGGGAGATGTTTCGTCAGAGATAGTTGAACATGCCATGATGGGAGACATTCTGCGCTCAAACGATGACGAAACCACTTTCCGTATTGACATCCACAGCGCATCGCCGATCGAACGCATTGATATTCGAAACGGCTTGCAAACTATGGAAGTATTCCGTCCCTATCAAGAACGAGACTTAGGGAAACGCATACGTGTTCTGTGGGAAGGTTCGGAATACAGGGGACGCGGCCGCGAAACTATTTGGGACGGTAACGCCGTACTAGACGGCAATCGCTTTACTAATTTGACACCAATAAACCGATACAACCTAGACAAGCGATTCGAACAAACTGCTTCGAATCAGCTGGAATGGACAGCACTGACAACAGGAGGATTCGGCGGGTTCGACGCGGCGCTTGAAAACCCTCAAGACGGCAGACTAAGCATCGATACGGCTTTGGTCAAAGAAACCATCAACATAGCGGATATTGGCTACAATGACCTAATATTCGAGAATGGCGGAATTGATCGTCGGATCCGTATTTTTCGGTTACCTGACTGCAATCCGCATCGGTCCGTTGCACTTGACCGCCGCATTGCCCTGAATACGAACAAGGATAATGCGCTGTATGTTCGCGTCATTTTCGAAGATGGACACATCGCTTGGTCAAGCCCAATCTACATCTTTCGATAGGGAACTAATCAGGGAGAAAATTTGAAATTTTGCACTTGGGCAAAAATAACAGACGATTCGGAGGTAACCGAAAAGAATCGCACTGTGCAGATTAAAATTTACCGCTTATTCGTTTAGTCATATATTTGAGCACGCCTATCTCGTTCAATGTCTGTCTTCCAAGTTACTAACCAGTCAACTGGACGAAAGTTTAGCGTTCAACCCGATGAGACTATTTTAGACTCGATATTGCGTCAGGGATTTGCAGTACCCTATAGCTGTCGCAATGGAACATGCGCTGCCTGTAAAGCATCGCTGATATCAGGAAACGTTGTATACGACGAATATGATAAATCAGCACTATCGGACGCCGAAGCTGCTACCGGTTCAGTTCTTCTTTGTCGAGCACATCCAACTGAAGATCTGGAAATTCTCGCATCCGAGATTTCCATGCTGTCCAGCATGCACATACAGAAGCTTCCTTGTCGGGTACAGGCATTGAATCCTCTTGCACATGACGTTATGGAAGTAAAGCTAGCGCTCCCGAGCGAAACAACCTTTGACTTTCTTCCTGGACAATACATCGACATCATGATGAGAGACGGAAAACGACGTGGATTTTCTATTGCAAATTCTCCCGGCAGCGACGTAGTTGATCTGCATGTGCGCTATGTCCCGAAAGGACGTTTCACAACCCATATATTTCAATCCATGAAACTTCGCGACATATTGAAGTTTGAAGGGCCGCTTGGAACTTTCTTTCTCCGGAAAGATTCCGACCGACCGATCATCTTCATCGCTGGTGGTACCGGATTTGCACCATTGAACGCAATTCTCGAAGATATTTTTTCAAGTCAAATCAGCAGGCCGATGCATTTTTTCTGGGGGGTGCGTGCATATCGGGATTTATACATGCACGAATTGGTTAGCAAATGGTCAGAACAGTATGCTTCAATTTTCAAGTTCACACCTGTACTCTCGGAGCCCTCTCAAGAAGATAGCTGGGAGGGAGAAACTGGCTGGGTTCACGAATCAGTTTTGCGACACTACCCTGACCTTGCAGATTATGAAGTGTATGCATGTGGTCCGCCTCCCATGATTGACGTCATTCGAACAACATTTCCCGCACACAATCTGAATCCTGACAATTTGTTTTACGATTCATTCGAATTTTCCACTGACACGCTTTATCCGAGTGAATCGACAAGCTGAAATTTGCTTGAAACTAAGCCACTAACTACACTAATCACGATGATGCATGGATCTCACCATGTACTTCAGTATTCATTAATGGCAGGCACCATTACAAGCACCTTTAGTGGTCATTCGTAGGCATTTTTATGGCGTGCATGAGCCACACCGCTCTAAGTCGCGCTTTTAATCTGTCTGGTTAGTCTTCTCCAAGCAATTTCAACGTCCAGATTTCAATGTTGCCTTCTTGTAAACATCGAAAGCTTTCTCTGCATCACCTTGATTTTCAAGCAACTGACCGAGTTCCTCGAATGCTTCCCTTCTACCGCCATGTTGAATTGACAACTCCAAATAACCCTGTGCCTTACCCCAAAGACTGTTTCGATTAGCCAATTTACCGGCTGTAAGGAGCATATCGGCGTCTTCGGGATGCAGTTTTGTCCACTTCACTGCTGTGTCATATAACCGTCTGGAATCCATGTCGCCACCAATCAGTCCATACAGGTAGGCCAGATCTGAATTCCAAGTTCGGTCCAGTACACGTCGAATGACTTTCTCGGCTTCCTCATGACGATCAAATTCAAGCAATTTGCGTACGTAGACAGCGGATAATTCAGATTCATTCTGAACATGATTGGATGACCGTTTCCAGATCGCTAATAATTCACTGGAAGAATCAACCAGCTGCAGTCTATGTCGCAATACACGGGAAGACAGCATTCTGAATTCTTTGGATGAATAGGCCTGGGACTTCTGCAAGTGCGGGAGCAGTTGATCCAATGAAGTCCAGTCATCGATTTTCTGATACGCCTCGGCGAGCGTTCGAAAGGCAGCGGCATTGTTCGGTAGTGCAGAGCAGAGTTTTTTTAATTCTTCGATCGCAGAGGGATATTCATTCTGATCCATCTGCAATCTGCAGGTTACCAGAGAAACAACATGCTGATACTCCTGCCCCTGTTCTTTCGCTTTGATCAAGTAAGCATCTCTCTCGCCAAGATTGCCTCGTTTCTGTGCCGCATACGCCGCAGCCAGATGATTAATAGCCGCTTCAGGCAGGTGCTTTGCTGCGCCTTCTAAAAGTTTTTCCGCTTTGGCCCAGTCTCCCATCAATAGATGCCTGAACCCTTTCGCAGTCGTAATCAATTTTTTCTGTTCGCGATATTCTCGGTATGACTTGCCTACCCGACTCGGAATTCCAACAATGCCGCCAATCAACTCTACCAATACATACAGCAGCAGAACAACAAGAAATGTAAACGTTACAACCAAGATCAGAGAGGTTTCAACTTGCCAGCTGCCCCACTGCAGAAAAATATAGCCTGGCTCTCCAATGACGTAAATCGTTGCAACGGAAGCCGCTGCAATCAATATCAATACAAGAACCAGATAGAGCATCAATTAATTGACAGAAGCTTTGCCAATTACTTCCTGAAGCAGATTGAGCGAGCCAGACAAATCCGGAACGACCATAGTCACGGGTGTGCTGATCAATTGTTCAACTTTTCCTGAAAAATCACTCACCTCTTTCGAGCTTTTTGAATAATGCCGATCGATTGTCAGTTGTATGTATTCGAGGTTGCTTCGATAAACTGCTTCCTCGCCACGAAGTGCAGCAACTTGAGCGGCGAACAAAGCGGTCTTCAAGGTTTCGGCAAAATAGAGTTTCATGTCAGGCTTGAGCGGCAACAACGCTATTTCGTCAATTTTCCGGACCCGAACCAGTGATTTTAGATCCTGCCAGGCCTCATCCAGCAATCCGCTCCAAAATGAATCGATTTCATCCGGCTGCTGAGTAACTTCTTCCGTATTCGCTGCCGCATCGACGGAAGCTATAGACATCGTCGTATCAAGCGGCAGCGATTCAATGGATTCAGTCAACTGAAGCAACCGATTCGCCAGGCTGGCGAAATCCACCTGCTCCAAATCTTTCAATTGAATGATTTCCTCGTTGATCGCCGTCTTGACCGCTTGAAGTCGCGGGTCTGAATTCTGTTTCAGCTGTTCATCAACCACCTGCCAAATTACCAGCGCTGAGTCAACGTCGCCAGAAATCTGCAACCGCTGATTTCCCATCAACAGTAGATAAATCAACTCCTCCAGCTTCCAATTATCAGAATCGTGTTCCAGACCCTGATATATCGCGGAAACGGATTCAACGACATTGTCGATCCGCTCCTTGAGTTCTAAGTCGGATGCCCGAGATGAAATCTCCATGCTCTTGAGTGCTGAAATCTGCGACTGAATTTGCTCTTTCAGTTCCTGATCCCGAACTTTGATCTGAGCAGCCAAAGTCTCGTAGCTCTGAAGCGATGTTGCAATTTGTTCCTCAATTGCATCAGATTTGAGAACGTCTGAGTCAAACTGTGGAACAATCTGCAGTTCAAGACGATAGGCTAAATACCCTGCTCCGATTAGAGAAACTACAGAAACAAATACTGCGATCGTTACCCAAAATTTCAGCGCGAAAGAAGATTTTGGAGCTTTCCCAGCCATCTTCTCTGAGACTGCTGCTTCAGTTGTGACCGCTGATTGTTCGGGTTCTTGCGTTGTTTCGGGCATGCCTTTAATTCCAGACAATGATCTTGGCGATCATTCAACTTGAGCCTGTTGAATAGTTGTTCATCATTTTATACAGTCTCTTGCTCAATCGCTTCCACTACTGCATCGTCCGAAGACTCACTTGGGATGACGATCCGATCAAAGCCCTGCTGTTTCAGGTACTCTGCTATTCTATCGCTGTAAGCGATCATGCACGAAAGCTTCAATTTCTCCGTCAACTTCGCTCCAATCAACTCGAACAAATTCGATGCACCCGCTACGCTGGTAATCACCGTGAAGTCTACAGGCCTGCCTTTCATGCAATTGGTAACTGAGCGAACATCTGCATCAGGCAAAATCCGCTGATATACCACTAGATGCTCTACGGATGGAGAACCCTTCTGTCGCAATCGTTCTGAAAGCTTTTTGGAACCTTCTCCGCCACCGTCAACAATCGTCGTCGGAATACCCACCAAGTTCTGCATTTCGTCCATCTCCATCAAACCTTCAACACCGAATTTGCTCCTCGGCGCCAGAACGTCAGTCACTCCAAACGTCTTCCGAATGGATTCCGCAGTCTTTGGGCCGACTGCCGCACACTCCAAGTATTGCGACCACTGCAGATTTATTGAGGTCATACAATGGGCAGTCGCGGCAACTGCATTTCTGCTTATGAAAATCACCATACGTCGACCGCGATCTGAGCTGACCATGTGCTCTATTTCCGACTTCTCCGCTACGAATTGAATTTCAATAGATGGCAATTGAATGGGGGTGCCGCCTCGGTGTTCGATTTGTTGAACCAGGTAATCTTCAAAAATCGCCGGCCGAGTAATGAGAACGCATTTTCCGGATAAGGTGGAATTCCGTAGCGACTTATGCCTGCTGGAAGTCATCCAGAATTTCCTCAGCGCCTCGAAAGCGTAGAATTTCCGCGAGATTCAGGGCTACCGCTTTCCAATCGCCCACTGAACCTTCCAACTGCGCACAAACATTATTTTGCCCATCTGGCGTACTGACTAAAGCAGACATGAATATTCGCCCGTTCTCTATGGTCGCGTGAATTCCAATCGGTACGTGACAGTTACCGCCTAGTTCAAGGTTTACGGATCTTTCCGCACTAACTGCCACATGGCTTGATTTGTGATTGAGAGAGGCAATCAGTTCCTGAACCTTTATTTCACTGCTTCTACACTCAACTCCCAAAGCGCCTTGTCCCGGCGAGGGCACGTGGTGTGAACCGCGAAGCTGTTGAGTGACATGGTGCTCCAAATTAAGTCTTTGCAATCCGGAAACTGCCAGTATGATCGCGTCAAAATCTCCGTCACCCAGTCGACCGAGTCGGGTAGGAACGTTTCCCCGCAAGGTTTGAATGGTTAAGTCACTACGAATACGGAGCAATTGGCTCTGTCGTCGCAGACTGCTTGTCCCGACCACGGCGTTTTGAGGTAGTTCGTCAATTGAAGCATATTCATTGGACACGAAAGCATCATAAGGATTTCCGCGTTCAAGAATGGCTGGAATACAGTATTCCTCAGCAAGATGAACAGTCACATCTTTCATGGAGTGAACTGCAATGTCGATTCGATCATCCGACAATGCACGTTCAAGCTCTTTGATGAACAGCCCCTTCCCTCCCAATTCCGACAGCGCAACATCCAGCCTGCGATCGCCCTCGGTTTCTATCGGCACAATCTCAATTTCTACTTCAGGACAATGTTCAAGCAACAGTCCGGCAACATAATTCGCCTGCCATTTAGCAAGCTGACTGCGTCGAGTGCCGATTCGGACTTTCTTCATAACAGAATATTTCTGGGGCAAGTGATATTGAGGCCGAAAAGGAAGATAAGCGCGAAATTGCGCTACTGTACTTTGTCGTAACGTTCCTGAAGGTTTGTTTCTAATATTATAATGATGTTGAACTTGAATAATTCGGGTGACAGCGAGTGACAGATTTAGAATTCCACTGTCTGGAAACTTGCAATATTTCTAACCAATTACGTATCACTCACGTCAATACCACTATTTGCCCCAGATTCCATCTTTGGTGAAATTTTGACACTAGATTCATTTCAATGAACGAGAAACAGCCAAAGCTCTGGGGAGGGCGATTCGCTCAACCAACTGATTCAACTGTAGAGTCGTTCAGCTCCTCAGTTTCGTTCGACCAAAGACTTTATCGGCAGGATATTGCAGGGTCTATCGCACATGCACGTATGCTGAACAAAGTCGAAATTCTCACCGACGCCGAATTTGCTGCAATCTCGGCAGGATTGGAGGAAATTCTTTCACAAATCGAATCCGGGGCTTTCGAGTGGTCCATCGAACTGGAAGATGTCCATACGAATATCGAAAGACGATTGACCGATCACATCGGAGAAGTCGGAAAGAAGCTTCATACAGGGCGTTCACGGAACGATCAAGTTGCAACTGATTTCAGGCTTTACGTTCGAGATGCGGTTGATGCCATTATCCATGAACTGGCTGAATTTCAGAATTCACTACTGGATATCGCTGAATCAGAAGCCGCTACCATAATGCCGGGATACACGCATCTGCAGATTGCCCAGCCAATAACATTTGGTCATCACCTGCTTGCGTGGTTCGAGATGCTCGATCGCGATCGACAGCGTTTTGCCGATTCTCGCAAGAGAATCAATTGTTCGCCGCTAGGGTCCGCGGCACTAGCCGGTACAGGATTTTCTATCGACCGAAACATGACAGCCGAAGAATTGGGATTTGATGATATCTGCAGGAATTCGCTTGACGCAGTTTCCGATCGGGACTTTGCGATTGAAACCGCAGCACATGCTGCCATTGCCATGGTTCACCTGTCAAGAATCGGAGAAGAACTGGTACTGTGGGCATCAGAGGCTTACAGGTTCATTACCATTTCAGATCAATTCACGACCGGCTCCAGTATCATGCCGCAGAAAAAGAACCCTGACATCGCGGAACTGGTACGTGGGAAAAGCGCTCGAACTGCAGGCAATTTGCAAGCGCTATTGATGCTGATGAAAGCTCAGCCGCTGGCATACAATCGAGACAATCAGGAAGATAAAGAAGCGTTATTCGATACGATTGATACCGTCACGGCAAGCCTAAAGATCATGCACGGCATGATAAAAAACATTGAACCCTGTCGCGAGCGCATGCGAAAAGCTGCCGCTGATGGATTTTCTACCGCAACCGACTTGGCAGACTATCTAGTTAGCCGAAACATACCGTTCCGGGATGCTCATGATATCGTCGGGCGAATTGTGCGTCATTGCCTCGATAATCATCTTAGCTTGGAGTCACTTTCTTTGAAGGATCTGCAGTCATTTCACTCGTCTATCGACGAGAATGCGCTCAAGGCTCTGAGCCCCGAATCTTCTGTTGCGGCAAGAAACCATGCTGGAGGAACAGCACCAAAACAGGTGCTATTGGCAGTAAAGGAAGGACGGCAACGCATCGGAAAATCCTGGCAGTGAAGCGACTTACGAAATAAATACAGACAAGGCAGAATTTTCCATGAGATTGAAATACAAACTGACAACCGTTGCGGCTGCTCTTATCATTGCACTAATGGTTGCCTCATGCGGTAAAAAAGGTCCGCTGACTCTTCTTTCAGCTTTCAATGCGAATGTGCACTCCGAATCCGTTGTCGTTTCACCTCCGCTCGCGTAAATGAAGTTTTTTGATTATCGAGATGACCTGCTTCATGCAGAAGACGTTGCGCTGTCAATCATTGCTGAATCCGTAGGAACACCCTGTTACGTATACTCACAGGCGGCACTGGAACAAAACTGGAGATCATTCGACGAAGGGCTGAAGGGAAGAGATGCCAAAATTTTCTATTCTGTAAAAGCCAACTCCAATCTCGCCGTGCTAGCCGTGATGGCCAAACTTGGGTCTGGATTTGACATCGTATCCGGTGGCGAACTTCAACGGGTCATACGGGCAGGAGGCAGGCCTGACAAAACCATTTTCTCAGGTGTCGGTAAATCCGAAGAAGAAATTCGACTAGCTCTCGAACATGGAATATTTTCACTGAATCTTGAATCTGATGGGGAATTGACTCGTATTCATGACATTGCAAGCGAACTGGGAGTGACTGCTCCAATCAGCATTCGCGTCAATCCAGATGTAGATGCCAAAACCCACCCGCATATTTCGACCGGACTTCGAGAAGCCAAATTCGGTATCCCTTTCGGAGATGCTCGAAAAATTTATCAAACAGCGGCAAAACTGGATCATATTAATGTTATCGGGATTGCCGTGCACATTGGCTCGCAAATCACTTCTCTCACACCAATTATGAACGCACTTGAACGCATCATTGATCTGGCAGAAGAACTTGCGTCAGACGGAATTAAAATTCAGCATCTGGACCTCGGCGGCGGACTTGGAGTTAAGTATCAAGACGAGCAACCTCCGGATATCGCTCAATACTGTGAGGCGATCGGAGAAGTTCTCGATAGACGAAATTGCCGACTCTCGATTTCCGTTGAACCAGGACGCTCAATCACCGCCCAGGCCGGAATAATGCTCAGCAAAGTGGAGTACATCAAGAAGGCCGAAACCAAGAATATTGCAATTGTCGATGGCGCAATGAACGACTTGCTGCGTCCGGTGCTTTATGACGCATGGATGGACATTATTCCAGTTGCTTTGGGGGAAGGCAGAAAGGAAGAAGTCTACGACATAGTCGGCCCAATATGTGAAACGGGAGATTACCTCGGCTTGAATCGCAAGCTGGCAGTTCGCAGTGGCGATTTGATTGCTGTTTGCGGGGCAGGCGCTTATGGTGCGGTCATGTCATCCAATTACAATTCGCGACCCAAGCCTGCGGAAGTATTGGTCAGCGGGGACATATTCGAGCAAATACGAGTTCGTGAATCGATTGAACACATCCTGGATATAGAAGACATTCCTAATAGATTGATGCCGATTGCCTGAGGATTTCACTAAATATTGAAATTCAATCTCTGCTCAGCTGTTGCACAGTACTCTCTAGTCATATCAATACCAAATATTGACGCTGATTCCTTTTAGCGGATAAGCAGGTCGTTCCAGCACCTGTGAACGGATCAAGTAAGGTGTCGTACTTAAAGCTAAACAGTTACAGAACTCGATCTACCAGTTCTTTATATCGAAGAGTCATGTTGATCATACCTGATGCAATATTACTGTCTGGATAATTGTGTGCTCAATGACATTCGCCATGATTTGATTCCGGAGCCTCTTCGTAGTTGAACTGCTATCTGCTCTCAGCTGAAATCCCGACCCATGCTGTAAAACTCTGCATTCGGCTCCATTGACAGAAAACTTGCCATACGATTACTCAGTCCAAAGAACGAAGTTATACCAGCAATGTCCCAATTGTCTTCGTCACTGAATCCGGCTTCTCGCATCACCTCGAAATCCTTTTCACAGATAGCCCATGACTCATTGCAGACCTTCAAGGCGAAGTCTAGCATCGCCATCTGCCTGGGAGTTATGTTTGCCTTTCGGTAGTTCACAGCGACCTGATCCGCAACCAGCGGGTCCTTTGTGCGAATTCGAAGTATTGCCCCGTGGGCAACCACGCAATATTGACAGTTGTTTTCGCCAGATGTCGTAACGACGATCATCTCCATGTCTGCCTTTGACAATCCGCTTTCCTTTTCCATCAACGCGTCGTGATACGCGAAAAATGCCCGAAACTCATCGGGGCGATGCGAAAGTGCAAGAAATACATTGGGAATGAAACCGGCTTTCTCCTGAACGGCTAGCATCCTTTCCTGGATGTCTTTCGGAAGATCGGCGAATTCCGGTACTGGGTATCGGCTCGGTGAAGTACTTCTCATTTGCTTTGCAGCTCCAGTTCTGAGTGTTAATTACTAATTTATTGATAGTTAATTCTATATTTAATTGCTAATCGCTGTTTTATTGACAGTTAGCTTCGCATACGCTTCCCTGCTGGATCAACTAAAGATTCCGTGACCAATTGCGCTCTTTTGGGAGTGCCGATAATCTCAATGCTAATCTCTTCGCTTTGCAGCTTGGATGGGGGTATATAACCCAACGCGATGCTTTTTCCTATTGTGTGACCAAAAGCTCCCGATGTCACAATTCCGGCAACTTCACCATCACATATAATTGGTTCGCCTCCTACGGCGTCTTCGTCATCGACTTCGACCGTGAAGCATGACAAAAGCCACTTGGGAGTCTGATTGGCTGCTTGCAGCATAGCATCTCTACCGATAAATTGCCCTTTTTCAGGTTTCACAAAACGATCAAGCTTGGAATGGTAAGGGTTATATTCCGGTGAATATTCCCGTCCCCAACTTCCGTAACCTTTCTCAAGTCTCAATGAAAGCAGTGCCCGAGAACCAACCTGTACTAATCTTACACTCTGTCCTTTATCCATGACGAACTCGAGTACCTCAAGCTGGTGCTCACTTGGAAAGTACAGTTCATAACCAAGCTCTCCCGTAAATGCCACTCTCAGTACCCATGCAGTCGCGGGACCGATCTGCATGCGACGGATGCTCATAAACCGCTGTGCTTCTAGCGAAAAGTCTTCACCCGTAAGCGATTCCATCAATTCTCTAGAACGCGGACCTGATATGGACATCCCCACCCAGTCAACAGTCATGCTGGTCAGTTCGACACCATTGCCAAAAGAGTTTTTGCGAAACCATCTCCAGTGGCTGCTTTCAGCGACTCCCGCGCCGATTAGCAAGAACTCATCATCATCCAGCCGTGCAACAGTGAAATCCGCAACCACCCCTCCTTTTTCATGCACCATCGGAATAAGAGACATTCTGTGCTTTGACGGAAGTCGATTGGTGGTCAATCCGTCCAGCCATTCAAGTGCGCGACGGCCCCTGACCAGATATTTCGCGTACGCCGAGGTATCCAAGAGGCCGGCACCGGCGCGCAGTCCCTTACACTCCTGCGCGATCGGCTCAAATGATTCGGTTCGTCGAAATGAGTAGGTTTCGGCTTGAGGCATTCCTTCTGGTGCAAACCACATCGGAACTTCCCAGCCGTATTGGGCACCGAAAATCGCTCTACATTCATTTTGCTGTTTCCAGGCAGAACGTTTTCTGACAGGTCGTCCAGCCATTCGTTCTTCAAATGGAAAGAAAATACGGAATCGAGACTGGTAGTTGTCCGCAGTCGTTGCCAGAATGTAATCCTGTGTCACCCAGTCGCCGAAACGCGCAACGTCAATCGGCCACAAATCAAGGCTCGGTTGGCCATCCAATATCCACTCTGCCATCATCAGTCCGAGACCTCCGCCGATGCTGAAACCGGGAATCAAGCCGCCGATTAAAAAGTAGTTGGAGAGTTGCGGGACTTCACCGAAGAGCGGCAGAATGTCTGGCGTCCAGATCATTGGACCATTGACCACCCTTTTCACACCTGCGGTTTCAAGACACGGCATGCGGTGCATCGCGCGAGCGATGTTGTCTATGATTCGATCCAGATCATCTGGAAGAAGATCATGACCGAAATCGGATGGCGTGCCGTCCACAGCCCAAGGCTTGCCACCGCGTTCGTATGCACCGACAAGAAGGCCCTTGCCTTCCTGGCGCATATAGTATTCACCATCATTATCATGGATCAGCGGAAACTCTCTGCCAAGTGCCTCGATCTCAGGAATATTGTCGGTAACAAAATACTGATGTTCCATCGGCATCAGCGGAAGTTTCAATCCGGCAAGTTTTCCAACTTCCCGGCCCCAAAGTCCTGCGCAGTTCACTAAGTATCGACATTCAATCTGCCCTTCGGGCGTATCTACGGTCCAGCCGCCATTCGCTTGCTGTGTAGTCGCTGTAACTGGATGATTTCGGTAAATCGTTGCGCCATACTTTCGCGCACCGGCAGCATAGGCGTTAGTTACACCGTTTGGATCGATATGCGCTTCATTCGGTTCGTACATGGCACTGAAGACGCCGTCAAGATTGATCAGTGGATTCAATTCACGTACATCGTCCAGTGAAATCATGTCGAATTCCAAACCCAGATATTTGGCTTTCGACGCCTGGATTCTGATCTGATCATGACGTTCGGGAGTCGTCGACAGATAGATGCCGCCAACTGGATGCAAGCCGCACGACTGGCCTGTTTCCTCTTCTAACTGCGGATAGAGAGTGATCGTGTAATAATGAAGTTTTGAAAGATTGGCGTTGTCCTGCAGAACATGGGTATTCCCCGCTGCGTGCCAGGTAGATCCTGAGGTAAGTTCGGACCTTTCCAGTAGAACGACGTCCTTGCAACCCCGTTTAGCCAAATGATAAGCGACGCTGCAACCTGCCACGCCACCGCCAATAATTACTACTTCAGCAGTTTTTTTCACCGCCTCACTCTCCTCTTCAAATGGGAATTCTACGCGGGTTCCGCGTTTCGTTTATCTTTTGTGATCTGGATGAACTGGTCCAGCTCCTCCAGAATGTCCGGTTGCAGATTCGGCGGTTCATACTCTTCCAGCAGACGTTGGTAGATTCGATTCGCCCGAACCGTCGCATCAATCGCACCGCTTTCAAACCAGTTTTCAAAATTCCGCCAGTCCGACAGAATCGGCTGATAGAACTCGGTCTCATAGCGTTCCATGGTTTGCTGTGCGGCAAAGAAATGTCCACCAGGACCTACTTCCCGCATTGCATCAATTCCCAAGGTATCGTCATTCACCTCAACTGGCTTCAGAACTTCAACCATTCCCTGCAACATTTCGGCGTCGATTATAAACTTCTCGAATGAGGCACAGAGCCCACCTTCCAGCCACCCAAGCGCATGATGAACCAGATTGGCATGCCCCATCACTGCACCCCAGATTGCCATCTGCGATTCATAGGCAGCCTGTACGTCCGGTGCATTTGACGCGTTGACATTGGACGATCGGTAAGGAAGCCCGTAGAATCTTGCAAATTGTCCGCCGATCAATGTGGCTTTAACAAATTCCGGTGTACCGAATGCCGGAGAGCCGGTCTTCATATCGACATTCGAGGTAAAACCTCCATACATCACCGGTGCTCCTGGATTGACGATCTGCGCAAATGCAAGCCCTGCGAGCGCTTCTGCGTTTTGTTGGGTTACTGCGCCAGCCAAGGTGATAGGAGCCATGGCACCAGCCAGTGTGAAAGGCGTGATCACTACAACCTGATTCATACGTGCGAGTTCAATGATTCCCCACAGCATCGGCACGTCGTACTGTAAGGGAGAATTCGCATTAATGATGGTAAACAGACTCGGTTGCTGCCTGAGATTGGCATAACTAAGATTTCGGCTGATACGGGTAATTTCAAGCAGGTCCATGACACGGTCTCGACCCAAGGAATAGCACCTGCAAACCTTGTCCGTCAGTGTAATATTCGCACGTGCGGTTTCAAGATGCCGGGTTTTGGGATTGAGATCAAGAGGTTCGACGGGATGTCCGGAGATCGCGTGGGCGATGTTCACACAATGTGCCAATCGAATGAAATTGCAATAATCTACGTAGTTGCCGGAGCGTCTACCCCCATGAATATCACTCACATTCGGAGGACCGGCGACCGTTGAAAAAGCAATCCAGCGTCCACCGATGTTCAGATTGCGCGCCGGATTTCGGGCGTGAATTGTGAACTCGGATGGAGCTTTACTCACGGCTTCGAGAATCAGATTTCTGTCAAATCGAACACGCGTTCCTTCGGCATCGACATCTGCTCCAGCCTGCTTGAGAATCTGCCGCGCCTCATCCAACAGAAAGTTGACGCCGATTTCCTCCAGAACCGTAAGGGAAGCATTGTGAATCCTCTCCAACTGGTCTTGTGATAGAACTTCGACCGGCGAATACGGGTTTATGACTTGTTGGAACGGAAGTTGAGGTACAGCAGCTTGCGACGGTTTAGGGCGTCGACTTCGCCGCTCGGGTCGAGTTTCAGCCATCACTGACCAGACGGAATGTCAGTACGACAGTTGCGGGATGCCAATTTCATCATCAATGGCAAGACAGCATAATGATGATCAGCATTTCCAACTTATTCAATCGGCAATCTCGCGGTGCGATGTTTTTCTGGAAGATACCAAATTCTCATTTGCACTCATCGGCAAATACTGGGCGAACTCTTTCTCCACAGCCTTTGCATCCGCATTTAGGCCTTGCGACACACCTGTAGCCATATTGCTTGGATAAAGTTCTTCTTCTCCAGCTTCCAATCATCAAGAGTTTGTTCAGCAACCTTTGCAGGCGGAATTTTCGGAGGTGGGAAATTGCGGCTCATATCGGTATCAATTGCACCAGGCATGATGGCTAGTACGGTTGTACCTTGACCTGCCAATTCCTCACGAACCCCTTGCGTGATGCTGCTCGCTGCCGACACCGCCAGTCATAGTCGGAATACGATTCACGTAGGGACTATCCACCATAGTACGCCATGGTGGAAAGAACATCACGACTTGCAAATTCATACTCGCAATACTTGTCTCACAACTGGCTGAGATCTTAGATCGGACCAAGCGTATTTCGCAACAAAGCTAGACTCCGCGAATACGCCATCATCGTTGACGGTTCGTGATAACTGTCCCGGCCTGGCGTTGCAAAGGCATGATTGACTTCAGGATAGTAATAGATTTCCACATCCGACCGACTTTCAAAGGCCTGACGAATCTGTGCGACTGCTTCTGGCGGAACGAATGAATCTTCGGCGGCAAAATGCATCACCATGGGACAGGTGATGTTGCCCGCTTCACCCAAAGACTGCTCAATTGCAACACCGTAATAGGATACCGAACAGTCAACATCGGTTCTGGCTGCAGTGAGATAGGCAAGGTTTCCACCAAGACAATAACCCAAAGCCCCGACTTTTCCTGTGCATTCGGGTAATTCTCGCAGCGACTTGATCGCGTCTGCAGTGTCTTTGATGCCTTGGTCAACATCAAAGCGCTGATAATAGCCAAACGCCTGACCGAAGTCTTCGTCACTGTAACCAAGGACAATCCCTGGCTTCATTCGCCAAAACAGGTCGGGCACCAGCACCACATAGCCTTCTTCAGCAAATTTCTCGGCCATATCTCGCAAGAACTGGTTGATTCCGAATATTTCCTGAAGCAATATCAAGCCTGGACCCGAACCCTGTGCAGGTTTGGCTAGATACGCTTCGAAATGCCCACCGTCGGAAGCGGTTATATTGATCATTGAGCCGGACATCTCGTCATCCTGAAATTCATAAGTTATGCGAATTGTGAAAAAAGGTATTGTACAGATTCTCATCCTGTAGAAATGACAAAGAATGACATCATAGCGACCAGCGGAATATTAGATCGCAGGAATGGTTTCCGAGTTGTTCCCACAGGTGCGGGGGAACCGATTTCGATCTAGGAAGAGGTCAGATTCACTATGCGGCTGCTTTGAGCTCACATCGGATAACTTCTTCTATTTCTTCGTGATCACGCTCGTAATCTCTTGCTAATTCGTTGACCGACTCTCCGGCTTTATAACGTTCTGCGATTGTACTTGTAGTGATCCCGGTTCCCGCAATAACAGGGCGTCCCGCTGATAGGTATGGATCAATGACAATCATCACGGGTGCAGATGAAGTGTCTGGCCGGGTATACGGATAGAGTTTTACCGGCACGCCTGTTGGGTTAAACTTAATTCGATGTAAGGCAGCATCGACAATTTCACGTATGGCCAACTGACCGTACTGGCTGACACTGATCAAACTTTCAAATTGATCGACAAATAAATCAAAGCCATCCGTTTTCAGTAAATTATCAATTAGTGGATGTTGTTTCTCGAACTGGTTTTCAGCCATTTTCTCCAAGTACTCTATAGCCTGCCTGACCTTTGGCATGGGGACTACGAATTTTCGTCGAATCGCAGCAAGAATATGAAGTTCTGTAAGATTCAAAAATGAAAGCAGCACTGGTGCTGATGCAGGCACTCGAATCAGTGGCTCATAGCCACCTCTGCCTACGGACCAATAGCGAACAGTTGATACGGGGATGCTCAGGTAGTGTGCCACTTCCGAGATGGTATAGGCTGGTAAATCAACGAATTTATCAACTGATACTGAGTGGTTTTTACCAATCAAACTTCCTCCCCACAAGTCGCATAGTAGTGACAGGCTTAATTTTATCTTAAGTTTGTTCCGATTATCCTCCCTGTTCCTGTCCGCTCGTAACTTAACTTCAAATTTCTGAAAATTAGTTTTTCCTTTGCACTGCTGTACACGCCACAGGTCGAACTGTAGCTGATTCTACAACCAGCTTCCCAGACTGCCGCCAATGAGCATGATAGTGCCACGGCACCTCAGCAGCATCGAATCGCTCCTAGTTGATGATTCCAACTAATTTTTTATATACCCCGTGGTCCATCCTGTATATTAGAGTTGGGCGGGCTAAAATATCAACACTTGATATTAAATCAACATCACCCTCAAAAACTGTAATTAATCAATTTAAAACAATAAGATACGAATTCATTTTTTGTCGACATTGGGACAGCAGTGACTATTTTCGAATTATTGCTATAACACGAATTGAAATTAACCAACAATTCGGTAACTACTCGCATGATAAAGACTTTCACAATCTTAGCAGCTCTTTTCTTTATGGCTGTTCAAGCTCCAAATGCGATCGGACAACAGTTCGGAATAAAGGAATATGAGGTGCACTACATTCTCAAATTGGCTGCCGTCAAAGTTGGGAAATCTTACGCGAAGCTGTCCAAGACCGACGTAAATGAATATGAAGTGGTACAAAAACTGGACCCAGGCCTATTATTGAAAGCAATTGGCGAACGGAAGTCTACGCAGACTTCAAGCATTCGCTTTGATGGCGAAAAAATCATACCGCTAAACTATCACATCAAAATTAAAAAAAGGGAGAGTCTAGGTGCCAAGATCGACTGGCAAAATAAGAAAATAGTTTTTCTAACTGGTGAAAATGTACCGATGCCATCCAATGACATTCACGATTGGGGGTCTTGGTTTCCAACGTTCATGCTGAATAACCCAGAAGACTTGCCTGGGAAACGAATTACCGTCGTACAAGACGCGGAAGTTGTGAATTATGAATATGGACCGATGGAACGGGAAACCATCACTGTAAATTCGGAACTTTTCGAAACCTTTCGAACTAGAATGCAGGATGTCAGTCGCAGTGACCGAGCGTTTACTGTGTGGATTTCACCCGACCACAATAACCTGCCGGTAAAGTTGAAGCGTCACCTGAAAGGAATAACCGTCAGTATCGTGCTTGATTCAATCGTCTGGAATGATTGAATTGGAATCTGACTATATCTTGGTTGCGTTCTTCCTGAATATGAGCATTATGCATCTGTATGCATAGTGCTGGAATGAACTAAAAAGTATTTGACTGCTTATCGTTAATCTACTGCGTCTTGAAAAACTCCAATACTTCGTGTTTCCGGACAACGTGGCAGTAGATCATATTGATTATTTCAAGTTCATGTCGGTGCAGTTCGTCGGTGGCTGCTGCACAGCAGTCATCAATGACTACAACTCCGAAGCTTTCATCTGCAAGGCTTCTTACCGTTGATGAGACGCACTGGTCAGTAAAAATGCCAGTCGCTATTACGTCGGTAATACCCATATTTCGAAGAATCAGCCTCAAGTTCGTACCGGTTAGAGCACTGTCTGTAGTTTTCAAAACGACAATATCATTTTCCTTGGGAAAAAGCTCGGGAACAATCTGACTCTCTTCGCCATCTTTTGGCAACAATAGATAATTGAATCCTGGTTTCTTTTGGCTTAATGATCGATCTCGTCCATCGGGTTTAAGACAAGCAATTCGCGCGAAAATAATTTCTACACCCTTTTCCCTGCATTCGGTAATCAACTCGGCGACATTCGGGACAACGGTATTGTTCATACGATCGTAAAACGGTTTCCAGCGGGCTGTTTCTTCACTCGTATCTTTGTCTGCTATGTACGTATTCTGTACGTCAACTACCAGAAGCGCTGTTGTTGTTGGATCCAACACGATATCGTCCGGCTCTTCAGCAGTAGCATAGTAAAAGGAACGATAATCGGTTTTCCAGTTTGGAGAGCGATTTGAGCTGTCAGATTTCATCGTTTAGATTGTCAAAAGTTATTGGAGATTTACGTAGCAATGAAATTACAGGAAATTCGGAATTTGTAATTAAGTCTTACCGCGATCAAGCTGAATAGCGCACGCAATTGCGAGTCTTTATGTTCTTAGAAGATAACATACCAGCAACAACCTGTTTATATGTTCATCAACAGAGAATACAACTGCAACTGTGTGTCTATATGTTCCATTACGAAAAATATAATTTTGTTCTAATACTGAAAGCGCGCGGTTTCAGCACATCCAAAGTTGCACTCGGCACACTATTTTTGACCATAACTCTCATTTACCGGAACCTTCCCTTTCAATTTGCTCACTTGCTTGGGTAGTCCTTTACTATATTGGAAAGTAGCAAATCCTCCGACAGATGTTGGATGTTATTTCATCGAACGTTTTGTGGAATTTTAATTCTGTTGCTTGCTATACCATTCAACACCATAGTTTTCAATGTGTTTGCGCAGTTTCTCGTCTTTTAGAGAACTTTCCAATAGTAAATCTACCCGCTGAGGAATTGTAGATTCATCAATTTCATCAGCAAGTTTCGCCTTATCAGAAAAGGTTAGTTCTTTTCCGATCAGTACTAAATCTATGTCAGATTCAGGAGAATTTGTCTGCATTGCTCTCGAACCGAAGAGCACTACACGCTCAACCCTTTCATTGGCTGAAAGAATTTTAAGTAGCGTCGATCGATATCTTGGTGCTAAGCTATTGTTCATTCTGAGCGGACTTGTTTTAATGTTTGATATAAACTGATTAGGGCAGGATGAAATACGTTCTTAATCAACTCTTTCGCTTCTAACGCCATTTCTTCGTCGTACACGTGGCTCAGTTCGTTGCGTTTTCTAAGCGCTATCAAAAACGTTTCACAGTTATCCTCACTGAGGTAAGAAGACTCAAAACTTTGACGAAACACTTCGCGGGGAGTCCTCAAAGAATACCCTTCAATGTAGAGTAAATCCTTAAGAACTTTCCAACTTAGTTCAAATGTTAATTCGAAAATTTTGATTAAACCTGCCCTTTCGATATTGCTATACTCCTCTAGGTCACATACATCTTTTAACTCCGCAAGTGACTTTTCAAATTTTTCGAATCGCTGGATCCAGCGCGCTTCATCACTATTGCTCATTTCTTGTTTCCCAAAATTTCTAAGTGAGTCCTACGGAAAGCACTACATTTGGGTTATGGATTTTCGTATTTCCAATGTAAATTACGGGGTCATCCTTAATCAGTGTGAAAATATTGTATTCTTTTCGTCGGCGAAAGTCAGATTCGAGCAATCCAACGGATGAAACGGAGTTGAATAATTGGAGAAATCGAATTACATGCATGAAAGGAATTTTAGCCGACACCAGCAATCAAGTGATTTTATGTCATGTCAAATGGAAATAATTACGCCAATATCAAAAATTCTGAACGCACAGAGACCCGTGTCGAAACGCTTGAGGAGGTATTGTCTCGTCCTGTCACGCGCGAAGCTTTGAAAGTCATTCATGGTTGGCGGGAGCAAGAAGGGGTATTCGGACCGCCCAGAAGTATAAGCACAAAGGATTAGGGAATAACGGCCGCAACCAATCAGAAGACATTTATGCTTTCGATACAGTCCGTCGGAAGTACCTCTTTAAGCTTCATGAACACACCATGCGCAGCGTCATCCTCTATGCAACAAGATGATTGCAGAAAGATTCCCCGCCTTCGATTGCCTTGACTTTAGATGAAATCATCCGAACGCTCATGGAAGTGAGTTACGGTTAGGATTGCACCGACCCAACGATTCTGCGAGTTTGAGAACCGATGCTGAGTTAATACGGTCCCGACCTGTCCGTGCAATTACAAGTCTTTATGTTCTTAACCAAAAATATAACTCCAACTATGTGTCTATATGTTCAATAACAGATAATATAATCTTGTCCTAACCTTTTTTCGATTTCAGCACAATTACGCTATTTTCAATTACTGAAAGGGAGATTCGAGAATTGATTTCAGACTACAGTACTGACCGAAAACTTCGTGCTGGAAAATATATTCTTCACGCAGATGGTCATCGTACATTCTTACCGAAATTACTGCCTCCGAAACTTGACTATGATGATGAACTCCACTTACTTCTTTCGAGCGCAGATGTTTCACTTGGCAAGCTTGATGGAGCCATACAAGTTTTGCCAAATCCAGATCTTTTCGTGCACATGTTTGTCTGTAAAGAAGCGGTGTTGTCGAGTCAGATAGAAGGCACACAAAGCTCACTTGTCGATCTTCTCCAGAATGAAGCAAAAATATATGCGTCCAGCCAACCTGACGACGTTGATGAGGTATCAAATTATGTGACGGCGTTCAATAGAGGTATCCAATTACTGCAGAGTGATCGAATCTCAATATCGCTCCTACTGCAAGTTCATAAATTGTTGCTTCAAGATTTACGGGGAGCACAGCTACATTCTGGTGAGCTGCGCACTGATATTGTCTGGATTGGGCCAAAAAACTCAGATCTAAACGACGCTACATTTATACCGCCTCCACCTGAAATGATCGAAACTTGTTTGAATGATCTTTTGAATTTTACGCAAGCTGAAGATTCAATACCGCCACTGATAAAGGCTGGGCTTGTCCATGCTCAGTTCGAAACAATCCATCCATTCTATGATGGGAACGGGCGAATTGGGAGACTTCTCATCACGTTGATGCTGCACGAGAAGAAAATTTTACAGAAACCAGTTCTATATCTGTCACTCTATTTGAAAGCAAATCGTACCAAATATTATGAAGCTTTGCAGGCGGTTAGAGATCATGGCGATTGGGAAAGTTGGATAAAATTCTTTCTTACTGGGGTGTTACATAGTTCTAATCAAGCCGTGCATTGCACACAAAAGATTATCGCATTGAGAGAAGAAGTGCGCGAAACTCTGCTAAGTCAGCTTGGCGGTACCGCTGCCAACGCGCTACGGCTACATGAAAGCCTTTTTCTATTGCCGTTTACGGACGTCACCCGGACCGCAAATTTACTGAAAATTCAGTTCGCTGCTGCGAATCGATTAATTGATAGCATGGTAAAACACAATGTGTTGGTTGAAATTACTGGAAATTCCAGAAATCGAATTTTCGCTTATACGCGATATATTGAAATCGTATCAGAAAATTAAGGTTCTAATACGCTCGGCAGCCGGCAAGATAAACTCATTCGCCATGCTAACGATTGATCCAAAACAAAAGCTTTGAACTATTGAGCACCAGAAATCACATGGACAACAGCAAAGACCCGTTGCTACAGCCTTTTCAGTTGAAGCATCTTGAGCTGCGCAACAGAATCATCAGCACCAGCCACGAGCCAGCATATTCTGAGGACGCACTCCCAAAACTTCGTTATCAGCTGTATCACGAAGAAAAAGCCAAAGGCGGCATCGCCATGACCATGTTCGGCGGCTCTACGCTGGTTGACCGCGATTCTCCGCCTGCTTTCGGCAATCTTTATGCCGGATCCGACGAAATTGTTCCGTACTTCAAGCAACTGTCGCACAGAGTGCATAGTCAGGGTGCTGCACTGATGTGTCAGATTACCCATCTTGGACGGCGAACTTCCCCTTATGTTGAAGATTGGTTGCCGACTGTCGCGGCATCATGCGTACGCGAGCCGGCGCATCGATCATTCCCAAAAGAATTGGAGCACGAAGATATGCAGCGGATCGCAAAAGCCTACGGTTCAGCAGCAAGAAGATGCCTTGAAGGCGAAATAGATGGCATTGAAATCGAAGGGTATGGGCATCTGCTTGATGGATTCTGGTCACCGCTCACCAATCGACGTAGTGACGAGTATGGCGGCAGCCTCGAAAATCGACTTCGATTTACTCTGGAGGTGATTGATCAAATCCGAAATCAGGTGGGCAGCGACTACATCGTGGGAATTCGCATGGTGATTGATGAAGATCTGCATGGAGGAATTGAATTTGAGGAAGGCATGAAAATAGCCGAAATTCTAACCGATACCGGCCACCTTGACTTCATCAACGTCATCAAAGGGCATGTGGATACCGATGAGGGATTGTCCCATGTGATTCCGAATATGGGTTCTCCGTCCGGCCCTCACTTGGAATTCACTTCGGCAGTCCGTTCAAATTTGAAACTTCCGGTATTTCACGCTGCACGAATTGCGGATGTAGCCACTGCAAGACACGCAATCGCGAGCGGGTGCGTAGACATGGTCGGTATGACTCGCGCGCACATGGCGGATCCTCATATCGTGCAAAAAATTGAGCACGGTATGGAAGATCAGATACGGCCCTGTGTTGGTGCTGGTTACTGTATAGACCGAATTTACCTGGGGCTTGAAGCCTTGTGCATTCACAATCCATCAACCGGACGTGAAGAAACGACTCCGCACCTCATCACACCAGCTGCTGACAAGAAAAGAGTGGTCGTAATTGGTGCTGGCCCTGCCGGACTGGAAGCGGCGAGAGTATGCGCTGAAAGAGGTCACGATGTGGTACTGTTTGAAGCAGCAGATCAGCCCGGTGGACAATTGAATATTGCCGCCCGTGTGGAAAGAAGACGGGAAATCATGGGAATTATTGACTGGCGATATGCACAACTTCAACGACTGGCTGTCGAATCGAGGTTCGGCTGTTTTGCTGAGCACAGCGATGTCATCAATGAAAATCCAGATGTCGTGATCGTCGCTACAGGTGGAACTCCGAATTGCTCATTCATGAAATTCGGAAGTGAATTTGCGACCACTACTTGGGACATTCTGACTGGAATAACAGCGCCTCACGACAACGTACTGGTGTACGACGACAACGGACAACATCAAGCGATTTCGTGTGTCGAGTTCATCACGCTAAAAGGCTCTGCAGTGAAAATTATCACACCTGACCGAAACGTAGCTCAGGAAGTCGGTGGCACAAACTATCCGATTTACCTGAAACAGTTTTATGAACGAAATGTCGAGATGATCGTCAATCAACGCCTGCTCGGCATCAAACAGCAAAACGGAATGCTGACGGCAACTTTTTACAATGAGTATGACCATTCGACAAGCGCAATGGAAGCCTCACAAATCGTCGTCGAACACGGCACGCTGCCGAACGACGAAATCTACTTTGATCTCAAAGGTGGATCAACAAATCGCGGGGTTGTCGATATTGATGCTCTAGTCGCAGGAGCGCCTCAATCCACAGTGCTGAATCCTGCTGGCTCGTACCAGCTCTTTAGAGTTGGAGATGCCGTATCCAGTAGAAACATTCATGCGGCAATTTACGATTCGCTCAGACTTTGCCAGCACCTTTGAATGACTGCAACAACTCTTGATGTTGTAATCATCGGCGGCGGCATCGCAGGTGCCTCCGTAGCAGCCTTTCTCGCGCAAGATGGCGTTAAATCCGGTTTGTTCGAGATGGAAAGCTCGCTCGCGTATCACACGACCGGTCGCAGTGCCGCACTTCTAACACCTTACTATGGACCTGACTCCATGCAAGCGTTTGCGTCTATCGCCAGAAGCTTTTTGGGAAATCCACCGGTTGAAACGGATGGCCCTTTGATCACACCAAAGTATCTGGTTACAGTCACGGACGAAGATCACGTTCAACTCGTGGAACGCCCCCCTTCCAGTCTATGGTGGAGCGAAGCGGAGTGCCTGAAACAGGTGCCTTTTCTCAAACAGGGCAAGTTCGTCGGCGCCGTTATTGATACCGAGGTGGCAAGCATCGACGTTCATGCCTTGCACTCCCTGTATCTGAAAATGTTTACGAATAGCGGTGGACAAATATTCAGAGATGTAAAAATTTCAATACTGGAGCAAAATTCATCAGGCGTTTGGGAATTTGAGACAAATGGCGAAAAATTCCAGTCCCCCATCATCATCAATGCGGCAGGGGCTTGGGGAGATGAAATAGCAGGCATGGCGGGCATCGGACCTGTTGGATTAGTGCCAAAACGCAGGACGGTAATCGTTGTTGATGAAAATCAGTTCACCGGGACTGACTTCGACTCGCTGCCCTTCGTTGTCGTCGAACCCGATTATGTGTATTTCCAAAATTTCGGATCTGGCAAACTGATGATCTCGCCGGCCGATAAAACTCCAACTAAACCCTGCGATGCACAGCCCGACGAAATGGATATTGCCATCGGCGCTTCAAGATTCGAGGAAGTGACGACGTTGAACATCCGACGTATTGACCATAGCTGGGCCGGGCTGAGGACTTTCTCTCCGGACAACGATCCGGTTATCGGGTGGGAACCGAATCGAGAAGGATTCTTCTGGCTGGTTGGGCAGGGAGGTTACGGAGTCTTTACCTCACCCGCTATTGGTCGTTATGCAGCGTCTCTTATCGCAAATTCCACGCCGCCGAAAGAATATCAGGAATCAGTCTATCCATTTGAGGCATTGTCTCCCGATCGATTCAGGCTGACTTTGAGTTTCTGACCAAAGATTCCGACACAATCACACATTGGACAGCGACTGGCGCAGGTCCTCAATTAGATCTTCAACATCTTCAATTCCCACGGACAGTCGAATCAGATTAATGGGGACTTGGCTGTGTGGGCCTTCGATCGACCTTCTGTGTTCGATCAGGCTTTCGACTCCGCCCAATGACGTCGCCCGAACGAAAACCTGCGTCGAAGAGACGAATTTACGGGCAACTTCGGCTCCGCCCTTGACTTGAACCGACAACATTCCACCGAAACCGTTAGTCATCTGTTTTTTGGCGATTTCGTGAGATGAATGGCTCGGAAGTCCCGGATACAGCACTTTTTCGATCGCTTCATGAGATTCAAGAAATTCAGCAATTTTCATGGCATTTTCCGATGATCGCTCGTAGCGAACGGCAAGCGTTCTCATTCCTCTCAATAAAAGCCATGCTTCGAATGACCCTAATATTCCGCCTGTTAGTCGCCGCACTTCATCGATTTCCTTCCACTTGGAGGTTAACTCCCGCGTAATCAGCACACCAGCATTCAAGTCACTGTGTCCATTAAGATATTTCGTCGCAGAGTGAAACACGATGTCTGCCCCCAGTTCCAAAGCACGCGTAGTAACAGGCGGTGCCGCTGTACAGTCGACTGCCAGAATTGCACCGGCTGCATGTGATTGCTCAGCGCTTTTTTCGATATCGAGTACGTCCCAAGATGGGTTGATCGGAGATTCAATCCACACCACAGTTGTCTTGTCCAGACAAAGGGCATTGCCCAACGCTTCTGGATCAGTCGGGTCGAACAGCGTCAACTCGATTCCTCTTTTATCGGAAATTCGCTTGAGCCAATCGACAGTGCCGTGATACATGACCTTTGGAGCGACGATGTGCTCGCCCATGTTGACTGGTACTACCCCGATAATGTAGAGACACATTACTAATAGAGTAATCCAAAGATTTGGAGGAAAACCGAAGATGAGTCAAGGGAACTATTCCGAGGAATTTAAGGAACATATATTATCGGAGCATGAAGCTGGGGTATCGGTGCGAGAGTTAGCCCGCAGATACGAGCCCTCGGCGACGACGATTCAAAATTGGAAACGTCAAGCCAAGGCGAAGGCGAGTGAATCGGAGCCAGGTGAGAGTGAAATGGCGCAGTTGCGTCGCTTACAGCGTCGCAATCAGGAGTTAGAGCAGGAGAATGCGTTCTTAAAAAAAGCGGCAGCCTGGTTTGCCGCCGACAGCGGGATCCAGCGTGGTGGAACCGGGCGTACGAATTAATCGAAGCGGAGAGGAAGAACTTTGCGATCCGTTTGATGTGTCGGGTATTAGAGATTTCAGAATCAGGTTATTATGCGTGGCGAAGCCGTAAGCCGAGTCCGCGTTCGCAAGCCAATGAAAAGTTATTGGCGGCGATTCGTGGTGTATTGGTCGAAAGTGGTTGGACTTATGGTGCACCCCGCATTGCTGCGCAGTTGTGTAAGAGTGGGGTCGAAGTGAGTGTAAATCGAGTCGCTCGATTGATGCAAAAGGCGAGATTATCGGCGTGTGTAGCTCGAAATTTTGTGCGTACCACCCGTTGCTCGGGTCGCGCGCACGGTATAGTAGACCGAGTGAATCGTGAATTTAACGTATCCGAGCCGGATCAGTTGTGGGTGGCGGATGCGACTTATCTGCATACGTTAGACGGTGTGTTGTATTTGGCGGTGGTGCAGGACACTTGTAGCCGACGGATTTTGGGCTGGTCGATGCAAACCTGCCAGGACGTGGGTTTGATGAGTGAGGCCTTGCAGATGGCACTTCGAGGTCGGAGTTGCGAAGGCGTGATTCACCATTCGGATCAAGGAGT
Organism: Arenicellales bacterium; assembly: GCA_965219265.1. Lineage (GTDB taxonomy): Bacteria > Pseudomonadota > Gammaproteobacteria > Arenicellales > JAJDZL01 > JAJDZL01. The sequence goes on along the minus strand of OZ244730.1, from coordinate 39,812 downwards.
ACAATACAGTTCGAAGGCCTTTCAAGCCTTGTGTCGAGTGCATGGGATCAAGCAGTCGATGGGCAGTGTCGGTGATTGTTATGACAATGCGCAAGCCGAATCATGGTTTGCCACATTGAAGCGAGAATGCGTTTTGAAAACGGATCGTTTAAAGTCAGCGAAGGAACTAAGACAGCAAGTGATTCGGTATATCGAGTCTTGGTATAACACCCGACGATTGCATACGAGTCTGGGTAATAGGAGTCCAGTCGAGTATGAAGCGCAGCTGAAAAAAGCGCAACCAGAGGTTACCAGCGCCCTTAAGGGCGCTGGTAACCTCTCAAATCCTAACGTCTCTACCAAATTGGGGTAAGACTAGACCGTCTCGAACACCGCCGCAATGGCCGCAAGTCCGGATGCAAAAAATCGAGCTTGCTTGCCGCCTTCCATTTTGCAGATAATTTTTTCAAGCTGCTTGTAGGTCGGATTACTGTATCTGCCGTAGACATAATCGCCGATCAATTCCAGTTTTTCATCTCGAGCGAAAGTTACCGACGGTTCAATTGGAGGAACAATCCCGCCGCTGTCAGAGTCAATGAAATGGCCGGCTTGAGCCAGCAATGTCTTAAAGTCAGTCATGTCAAACTAGTTTCCATAAATTGAATATTGTTCACCCGCAACAACCTGTTGGACCCGTTCAATCAAATCCAACGGCTGATGCACCTCGTAATCTGGATTGGCAGTACGGAGCCATTCTATACCGTGCCACCCCCAGCTGACGGCTATGGTGGCCACGCCAGCGATCTTTGCCTGCTCGATATCACTTACAGTGTCCCCAACCATGCAGGCATTGTCCAATCTACTCCCATTATCTTGAATAATAGACTTGATCTTCACGGACTTGGCTCCTGGCATATCGCCACTGGCAATATGTCGGACGAACTGTTCAATCTCGTAATTCTGGAGAACCTTGGAAATTACCGGTTTCGATGTCGCGGACACAATCCCCAGACTTCCTACCATACTGAGTTTTTCGATCACATCCGTCATGTGCGGAAATATCGGAATCTCACTGGCCCTGCGAATCAGTTCATCGTCAATTTCCGTAACAAAAGCGCGCATCAGATTTTTCTCGATTCCTGCAACGTTACTGATCTCGAGAATGGACATACGCTTGATATTTCGCAAATCTTCCGGCTCGAAGGAAACGCATCGATTCAGTTTTCTGCCAGCAACGTTGACAGCCTCGGAAAACAATTCGATAGAGTCTACGATCACCCCATCAAAATCAAGGAGAATTGTTGAATTCACAAATTTGTCTAGTTTAAATGATCGACTTTAATCCGTGTCAATACCCTCGGTCTACCCGAACTTTGCGGCGCCGGCGTCCGCCGACTGCTCCTGCATGCCACGCAGCTCGGCCAGTGGAATATGACAGCGGATCGCATGGCCCAGCTCCGTGGGCCGCCAAGGTGGTGTCTCATTGTCACAGATGTCGCCGATACGCCGGGGGCACCGGCACTGGAAAGGGCAACCCTTAGATGGTGGAAAGAGGTCCACAGCATCCTCGGCGGTCAAAGCCGGTTTGGCGTCCGGGTCGGGCTCCAGCACCGCGCCGAGCAGCACTTCGGTGTAGGGGTGGGAGGGAAGGCGATAGACGTTTTTAGCCGGACCCGTCTCGCAGAGTCTGCCTTGGTAGAGCACCGCCACGCGATCGGCCATGGCGCGCACCACCGCCAAGTCATGCGAGACAAGAACATAGGACGTCCCACGATCGGCTTGGAGCTCGGTCAACAGGTCCAGGACAGCGGCCTGAACCGAAACATCGAGTGCCGACGTCACCTCATCGCACAGCACTAGTTCGGGCTTGGCGGCAAAGGCCCGCGCTACCGCAACACGCTGCTTTTCGCCGCCAGACAACTGACTCGGCAGGCGCTCCAGATAATCCGCACCAAGGCGCACCCGCTCCAGCAACGCCACACTGCGCTCTCGCAATTCTTCGCCGTCAAAACCGAAATAAAGCTTCAGCGGTTGAGCCAGGATTTCCGCCACTGTGTGCCGCGGATTAAGGGAGGCATCCGGATTCTGGAAGATGAGCTGAACACGTCTCAGCAGGTCCTTCGCCCGCTCATCGACAGAGGTGTTCAGACTTTCGGTCTCCTCGTAAGTGATGGTTCCGCTCTGCAGGGGCCAAAGGCCGGCAATGGTCCGAAGGATCGTCGACTTGCCACTTCCGGATTCGCCCACCAGCCCGATGGTCTCCCTTGGGCGAATAGTCAAATCGATCTCGTCAACGGTTGGCGTTACATCGGGTTGCCGGCCAAGGATCTGGTCAAGAAATCTGGGCTTGGCATAGCTGATAGCCACGTTATCGAGGCGAAGGATGCAGTCCGCTTCGTCCTGGTCCGATCGGTTCGGCCGCTTCGGCGGTTCCGGTGTCGGGAGCCGCTCGATCCGTTCGTGAAAATGACAGCGCACCAATTCCTGGACGGCAGTGGGTTCCAGCGCTGGCCTCTCATCACGACAGCGCTGCTCGGCCATGGGACAGCGATCCGCAAATGCACATCCTTGGCCCGTTCCGCCGGGAGGCGGCGGGCGACCCGGCATCGATTCGGGAATAGCCGCTTCTTTTATCCGCGGAATCGACAACAACAGCCCGCGGGCATAGGGATGCGCTGGCTGCTTCAACACCTGGTGCGCCGGACCCTCGAGCACGAGTTCCCCTGCATACATGACGGCCATGCGGTCGCTGACTCGCGCAATGGCACCCAGGTCGTGGCTGACATAGACCATCGCAGTTCCGGTCTCGGCCGCCAAATCGCGCAACAACTCGAGGATATGGGCTTGAGTGGTGACGTCGAGGCCAGTCGTCGGCTCGTCGAGCAACAGAACATCGGGTTCGCCCGCCAACGCCATGGCGACGGCGACGCGCTGTTGCTGGCCGCCCGAGAGCTCGTGGGGATAGCGCTCCAGCAGCTCCTCCGGTTGTGGCAACCGCACCTGAAACAACAATTCGATAACGCGTTCACGCCGTTGCTCTTTTGCAAGCCTAGTGTGCAGTTTCACCGACTCGTCGATCTGTCGGCCGATCCTCGAAGTTGGCGTCAACGACTGGCCGGCATTCTGCGGAATCAGCGCGAGCTCACCGCCGCGAATGTCTTGGAGGGCCCGCTTGTCCATTTTAAATACGTTGCGCCCACGAAACCGGGATTCGCCTTCCAAGACGCGGAGGCCACTCTTCAGGTAACCCATCATGGCAAGGGCTAGAGTGCTCTTGCCGCACCCTGATTCGCCAACCAGTCCAATCGTCTCGCCCTCGTCAATCGCCAGATCGATGTTCCGCAGGATCGGCATTACGAGTCGCGCTTGGCCAGTAAAGCCTATGCCCAGGTTCTTTACTTGGACCAGCGGTTCGCGCATCGCGAGATCTAAACCGGCGCCTTTTGAGCTCGATCGACACCCAAGGCCTTGGCGAGAGCGTCAGCGCTCAAGTTGATCCCGATAATCAGCGAGCTGAGCGCAACGACAGGTGCCAGCGCCGCCCACGGCGCGAACGACATGAAGCTTCGCGCATTGGAAATCATCAGGCCCCAATCCGGCGTGGGCGGCGTAACGCCGAACCCAAGAAATGACAGCGAGCTGAACGCCAGCAACATCCATGACCAACGCATGGCGCCTTCGACCAGCAGAACATCCAGCACGTTGGGCACGAGCTCACGCCAAACAATTGTCGACCGGCTCTCGCCTCGTGCTCGGGCAGCCGTCACGAAGTCGAGGGCTACCACATCGTGCGTCGCCGCACGCGCCATCCGTATCACCGGGATGCCGTAGAAAAATCCCAAGGTGAGAACCAGCACGCCGGCGCCGAAACCGACCATGACAACGACCAAGAGCAAGACCAGGATCCATGGCAGACAGAGAAAGGCATCAACGAGACGCATCAGGACCTCGTCCAGCCGTCCGCCGACGAGGCCAAGTAAAACGCCCAACAATCCCCCCCAAGTGATGGCGAGGATCGTGGAAATGGTTGTCACGAGTAACGCCTGTCGCCCCCCGAGCATGGTACGCGTGAATACGTCGCGTCCAAGGTCATCGGTGCCAAACCAGTGCTCGTAGGACGGCGCGTTAAGGATAATCTCAGCACTCAATTCTCTGAAATCGTACGGCGCGATTGCAGGCGACACGATTGCCAGGACGACGTGGAAAGCCACGAGAATAAGACCCACGAGGCCCGAGGGCCGGGAGACCATCGCCAATAGAACAGCCAGCAACCTGACGAGCGCACTCTTCGGTCTGACGGGCTCCATGTTCGTCGCCGTCATGGTCACGACGTCCGCATCGTTCTAAGTCTTGGATTGATCACTAGAGTCAACAGGTCGGCAAAGAGATTTAGACCGATGTATAGGGTCGCTAGGATCAGGGCGATCGCCTGCACCATCGCGAGGTCACGGAAGAATATCGATTGGACCATCAATCGACCAAGTCCGGGATAGTTGAACACGATCTCGATGACGACGGTGCCCCCCAACAACCATGCAATCGTCAAGGCGACAAGGTTGATGGTCGGCAACAGGGCGTTCGGCAACACGTGCCTGAACACCATCTGCCAATAGGGAACGCCCTTTAATTGCGCCATCTGGACGTAGTCGCTTGCCATCACGTCGATCACGCTGGTACGTACCATTCGCAATATGTGCGCCGTCATGACAAGGGCGAGTGCGACGATCGGCAGAATAATGTCCGATAGGAACTCATATAGCGGCGCGTCAGGTCGGGTGATTACGATTCCGGGGAGCCATCCGAGCCAGACGCTGAAAATCAAGACTAAAACCGTGGAGCTCACAAACTCCGGGATCGTCATGGCAAAGATCGCCGTGGTGGATATCCACAGGTCGGGAGGGCGATCTCGGCACAGGGCTGCAATAATCCCAAGCAGGATGGCGAGCGGAACACCTATCATCGACGCGGCAACGCCGAGGATGACTGTATTGCGGAAACGCGTGCCAACGGTTTCGGAAATCGGCTTCTTACCCTTTAGGGAGATGCCGAAATCGCCGCGGACCGCGCCGAAAGCCCATTCGGCGTAGCGTGTCAGGGCAGGACGTTCGAGCCCAAAATCCTGGCGGCAATTCTCCAGCCTCTTCCCCTGGGCCATCCGCCCCAGATAGGCGGTGCAGGAATCGCCGGGCAACACCTCAACACCTACGAAGATAATGCCTGAGACAAGCATGATCGTCAAAAAGCCGAGTGCCAATCTGCGGAGAACTAGCTTGACCACGCCATGCTCCGGTCGTGGTTCGAACGTGTGGGCGTCGGCTTGGTCGTCACGGCAGTTTCGGCCAGCTCAGTGCTCAAGCTCCACCCAATAGGGCCGATGGTCCGATCCGTCTGCCGCGGTGTCGACCCATGCGCGCTCTACTTTGCGCCCGAGTTGCGGATCGACAAAGCAGTAATCCAATCGCAAACCGCAACCGGGGGAGCGACCTGGCGGATCCGGCCACCAAGTGGTGCAGCCGTCATCGTCGGACCGCTCTCTTGCAACCGCCCAGCTATCGACGAAGCCGTCCAAGTGCTCTACCTGACCGTAGATCGGGTCGAAGGTGCCGACCATTCGCTGGAATTCCTCGCTTTGAGGCTCGCTGTTGAAATCACCCATCATGATTGTTTCGTCGGGCACGGGTGGCTGGGGCTCACCGTCGGACCAGTCGAAACCGATGAAATCCTCGTACCCGTTCATGATATCGACGGTCTTGCTGCCCGTCCAAGCACTCCCGTTCGACCGTGAGTGCCGATGCCATGCGAGTAGGTAGTCGATTTGCAGGAGCCGGTCGCGGGGAGAGGTAGCGGAGAGATGGATCGAATAGACCCTCAGAGGTCCCGAGGGTGTGTCGATCACACACTCGATTGCACCAGTGTCCATATTAAAGTGCTTCCCCGTTCCCAGCTTTGGAAACACGATGAGGCGAGACGCGAGAATTGGCCAGCGGGAGAGCACCATGGGTCCAAATTGCCGGCGCCGATTCAGCACTGTCCCGTCTTCATTACGTTCACTGGCGTTCATATCGAACGCGGGACAATAGACCCAGTAGAATTCCTTCAAGTACCTGCCAAGAATGTCTGGCTGGTCAAGCATGCCGTCCCGTTTCCAAAACCGCTCGACTTCCTGCAAGCCAATGATGTCGGCATCGCGCACCGTTTTGGCGATGCGCTCAAGATCAATTCGGTGGTCGGTGCCCAATCCAAAACGAATATTGTAACTGACGAGCTTCATACCGTCCTCCGTATGGCGTCAATCAAGGTGAGACGCGCGCTTACAATCAAGTTAAGGCACATGACATCAGGCAAGGTAGATGTTATCAACCAATATCGGGGATTTCAAGGCTTATTTAGAGTTCAACGCATAGCCGATGGAAATTCGGTGGTTTGGAAGGGGTTTTGACAGGCTTGGAACAAGGACGGAACACAGAAAGTGAAGTGGCTCCGGGATTTTTTGGTACAGGGGATCGTTGGCGATCGTGGCGCGGCGTCCGCGCTGTTTCTGGTTCCGGGTCCACGCAATTTTCCGCGATAGCTTTCGACATTCATCTTAAAAATGATGGAATAATGCACCAAGCGGTCAATGGTGGTCACGACAGTGAACTCGTCCGACAACTCACAACCATACGCCTAGCGTGAAATAGCCCTAACCCCCCTCCCGATTACCCCCATTTCGAGAATGGCTTGGCTGATCGGGAGGGGCGGAACCGAGTCCACATAGGTGGAAACTGCTTTAGTCGCTTACGTGCACAAGGTGATAGCGGACGGCGTCTGCAAACACCGCTTGTATGCCCGAAACTCTGGCGGTCGTAGCAATGGCCTGGTTTACGTGGAAGGGGATCAACGATCCGCCCTCCTCGTATAGTATCCTCTGGAGTTGATGGTACAGATCCCTACGTTTCTCGAAGTCGAGCTCCTTCCGCGCCTTGTCCAGCACCTCGTCGAAATCGGGACGGTTCCAGTATGTTTCGTTCCAGGGCGCACCGCCGCGGTAGTCTTCGTTTAGAATCTGATCGGCGGGCCGCTGGCCCCATCTAGTGGTTACTACTGGCTCCTTCCTCCAGACTTCCGACCAATATCCGTCCGATGGGGCCATTATTATGTTGACCTTGATGCCAGCCTTCGCGACCTGCTGTTGATACACTTCCGCCAGTGTTATGAATCTGGGATCGATATTGCTGGTGGTGAGGTCAAACTCAATGCCGTCGGCATAACCGGCTTCGGCGAGCAGTCGCTTGGCCTCCTCCACCTGCGGTTGGCAATCGAACGGCGCGCGATATTGATCGCCCGTCCACACCGGGTGATCACACGTCACGATACCGCCGCCGGGGCCCAGAACAAGGTCGACTAGGGCTTGACGATCGGTTGCTATTCGCAACGCCTTGCGGAGGCGGGCATCGGTGAAAGGCTCAGTGTCGGTTCGGAAGACGATGCCCAGCCAATCGCCTGTGGGCACGCTCTGCACCTTAAACTTCGGGTTGCTCTCGAAGAGCGCTAACTGTTGTCCGGACAGATCACCGTAACCGAGCACGTCGATCTGGCCACCGAGCAACGCTTGCACGCGCGCCTGCGCATCCGCGATGCCGATGATTTCAATGATCTCGACGCCTGGCGGCCCCTCCCAATAGTCGGGATTCGCCTTCAGAACGGTTGTCCCTTCAGGATCAAGCGTAACCAGAACAAAAGGCCCGGTTCCGATACCTGTCGTTCCGATGGTGTCCGCCGAACCTTCCGGGATCATCCGAATGCGATAATCCATCAGCTGCAACGGGAGATCCGCGTAAGGTGCCGAGAGCGTCATCTTGACGGTCAACCGGTCGACGGCCGCTATCGTTTCTACCATCGCGATGACCGACGCAGCTGGCGAATCGAATTCGGGGTCTCGGATGTGTTCCAACGAATAAACCACGTCGGCTGCATCGAAGTCGGAACCATCGTGGAATTTGACTCCTTCACGCAAATTGAAAGTCCATTCGGTTGCGGCCTCGTTTGCCGACCACTCCGCTGCCAAATTCGGCTCCGGCTCTCCGCTCACGGCTGGACGAACCAGGCGGCTCATCGTTTTCTCGGTGACTTGCCAGAAGCGACCCTTAGAAGCCGGGTCGACATCTACCTGCCCCGCGCCAAACCCAAGGTCGTGGGATTGGCGGAATGTCCCGCTCTGGGCATGGGCCAGCGTTATTGACGACACAGCGATGACGGCTGCTGTAAAGAAAATTCCCAACCTAGGCATGATATCCTCCTTGTACTGGATTTAATTTCATCTTCATCCTACATTTCGCGGATGATTCCTCTCGTATGAATTGAGTATAACACGATTAGCCTCAGTGTCTGGATTCGTGGATTTTGCGCTGTAAGGTTTTTTGGGGAGTTTATCGGCCAGTTCGGTGTTCACGGACAAGCGGAAGGAGTCTTTCGGGGGGCGTATGCTGCTGATTCGCGTTGAAAATCGATACCAGGGCGGTGTTTTCACCGGTTGCGCGAACAGCGTGCGGATAGCAGGCGAACCGGCTCCTTGGCGTGGAACGGCCGATATCGCGCGGAGCTTGATCAGGCGGCGGGACGCACCAACGAGCGCATCCGCAGGGGTGTCCGGTTCGGACATGTCCGAGCGCCAGCGCCATCAACACGGCGACCGCCAGCGACCTTTCCCTGCTCGATATCACTTACAGTGTCCCCAATCATGCAGGCTTTGCCCAATCCACTCCCATTATCTTGAATAATGGACTTGATCTTCACGGACCTGGCTCCTGGCATATCACCACCGGCAATGTGTCGGACGAACCGTTCAATCTCATAATTCTGGAGAACCTTGGAAATTACCGGCCTTGATGTCGCAGATACAATCCCCAGATTTTCCACCATACTGAGTTTTTCGATCACATCCGTCATGTGCGGAAATATCGGAATTTCATCAGCCCTGCGATTCAGTTCGCGGTCGATTTCCGTAACATAAGCGCGCATCAGATTTTTCTCGATTCCTGCAACGTTACTGATCTCAGGAATGGACATACGCTTGATATTTCGCAAATCTTCCGGCTCGAAAGAAACGCGTCGATTCAGTTTTCTGCCGGCAACGTTGACAGCCTCGCAAAACAACTCGATAGAGTCTACGATCACTCCATCCAAGTCAAGGAGAATTGTTGAATTCACAAAATTGTCTAGGTTAAATGATGAACTTCAGTCAGTATGAACAACTATCAGCTTTCACCGCAACGAAAGTACAGAGACTAGTCTGCACGTGGTTGAGCTGCCGCAATGTCTACAGCGAATCACTGCTTCGCTGGTATAAACGTCGACCCATACTCCAGGTTTCTTTGACATTTTGTGCGCTCCCCAATATGACATACGTAAACAGCAGCTCCTCAATTGAATTAGATCGCTCCAGTTTTTGTTGAGTCAGATTTCTTCCACCAGAATCAAGAACAACAAAATCAGCCTCTTTGCCGGATTCAAAGCTTCCTACATAATCATCAATGTGAAGCGCGCGAGCACCTCCAAGCGTGGCGAGATAAAACAACTCAAACGCATCCAGATTTGCTCCGCCTAACCGCGCGACTTTGTACATCTCCTGCATCGTCTGCAACATGGAAAAACTGGTGCCGCCGCCAACATCGGTTCCAAGAGAAATCGGAATTCCATGCTCAGCTAAAAGATTCGGCTGAGCCAGTCCACTCCCCAGAAACAAGTTTGAAGTGGGGCAAAGAGAAGCCGTTGCACCAAAATCCGCCAGTCTTTCACATTCTGATTCGCTAAGGTGGATGCAGTGCGCAAAAATCGAATGCTCGGAAACCAGCCCAAATTCTTCGTAGATGGCTAGGTAATCCTGATACTCGGGATACAGACCCAACACCCACTCAATTTCCGCAAGAGTTTCCGACAGATGCGTATGAAACAGCATCTCGGGGTAACGATTGACAAGTTCTGTACAGGTCTTCATTTGCTCGACTGTCGAAGTACCTGCAAATCGCAGCGTAATCGCGTACGACTGGCGTCCGTTGCCATGCCACTTCTGAATGAGCCGCTCGCAGTCTTCCATCCCGAAATCTTCACCATCCAACAGACCGGCTGGTGCATTGCGGTTCATCAACACCTTTCCCGCAAGCATCCTTAATCCGCGGCGATGAGATTCTTCGAAAAACAGATTGCACGAATCCGCGTGAACGGTGGGGTATGCCAGAGCGCTGGTCGTTCCGTTTCGAAGCAGCTCGTCAAGAAACTCTACTGCCACCTGTGAGGCATAGTCCGGATCTCCAAATTGAAGTTCTTCCGGAAAGGTATGGTTTTCCAGCCACTCCAGCAAGCCGGGAGCAGGTGACCCGACAATTCGGGTTTGGGCATAGTGGATATGCGTATCTATGAATCCAGGGCAAATCAGACACTCGGGGTACTCATAGACCGGCATCGCATTCTCAATCGACAGAATGCACTCATCGGCCGGCGTGACCTGCTTGATCCGACCATCAGCAACAACCATCAAACCATCGTTCAGATACGTCCACGCATCGGAATCTTTCGTGGGATTTGCTGTGGTGTGAAATATTGAACCACGAACTGCGAATTCTTTCATGTTCTTCGCCACAATCCGTACGCAATTCGGGGGCGCTGCACAGCAAACGCCCCCATATTCAGTTTAGTACAAGAGAAGTACTGGAGAGTTAATTCGGAACCGACCCGTCAACACCCATAACGTAGTAGTTCATGCCGAGCAATTCTCCATCGCTCATTACCGCGCCTGCCGCCACGACTTCCTTGCCATTCTGATCCATGATCGGACCGGTAAATGGATGAATCTCACCGGATCGAATGCCTTCCACAGTCGCTTTTGCATCAGCAACCACATCGGCGGGAAGTGTATCCTCATTTAACACCGAAGCATTAACCATTCCCGCGGTAATGCCATCCCAAACATCCTGCGATTTCCAAGTGCCGTCCATCGCTGCGCGAGTTCGCTCCACATAGTAGGGGCCCCAGTTGTTCACGATTGCATTGATGTGTGCAGATGGTGCAAAGGCATGCATATTGGAAGCCTGCCCAAATCCAAGCACACCGCGCTCTTCTGCTACCTGAAGTGGTGCTGGCGAATCTGTGTGCTGTGTTATCACGTCTGCACCCTGGTCAATCAAGGCTTTGGCTGCATCGCCTTCTTTACCCGGATCGAACCAAGTGCTTACCCAAACCACCTTGACCTTTGCATCCGGATTTACACTGTGCAATCCCAAGGTAAATGAGTTGATACCGCGGACAACTTCAGGAATCGGAAAGGATGCAATGTATCCAACGGTGTTAGTCTTGGTCACTGCACCCGCAATTCGTCCATTTACGTAGCGTCCTTCGTAAAATCGCGCGTTATAGGTTGCGACATTGTCAGCTCGCTTATAGCCGGTTGCATGCTCAAAATACACATCTGGGAACATCTTGGCAATTTTGATGGTCGGATTCATGTAACCGAATGATGTCGTAAATATAAGTTTGTGACCGTCCGCGGCAAGCTGGCGAATGACGCGTTCTGCATCCTGCCCTTCAGGCACAAATTCAACAAATGTGGTCTGAACCTTATCGCCGAACTCTTCTTGAACGGCCAGTCGTCCCTCATTGTGCTGATATGTCCATCCGTGATCACCAACCGGGCCGATATAGACAAACCCGACTTTTAGTGGTTCAGCCGAAGCTGCTCCAGCAGCAGCCATAAGGCCTGCGAAAACTGCCAAAGTTGCAAATAGTAATCGTCTCATACTCTTCTCCCTATTGTTTGTTCAAGATCAACTTTACATAAATTATCTGAATTAATTTGCAGCATTGTGCCAATCGACTATGAGTTTCATTTTTGTATTGGCACGCAAATAGAATTTCAACTGGAAATTGTAACATTAACGAACTTCACTTCAAACACTACCCATGCTGGAAATAGTGGCAGCTATGGTTGACGGGTTTATCATTGAGTTAGCTGTGGACGAAAGCATCAAATGGGTTCACATCATCTACATCGAATTGTCTATTGCGACGGGAGAAAGTAAATGGACAAGTTACAAAACTGGGAAGCGCCTTTAGTGAATTCTGTGACGGCCCTGCTTAACGATTTCATTGCTTATCTGCCTCAGATTATCGGTGCCATACTGCTGCTGATTTTTGGATGGCTGGTGGCGCGGCTGGCACGAGGACTCACCATCCGACTGGTAAGGGGCTTTGACCGATTTACAGGGCTGGTTCGAAAATCCGGAACAACTGCTAGCCCAAAAATCGGTGAATCCACGGCATCTGTTATTGGCAAAATTGTCTACTGGATCACGATTCTGATTTTCGTAACTTCGGCGGCCAGCCTGCTGGGCATGAACATGTTCGTCGGATGGTTGAACAAACTCGTTGATCATCTGCCCAACATCCTATCAGGCGCCCTAATTATCTGTGCCGGTGTAATTTTTGGCAATCTTGCCTATCAAGTCATTTCATCTACTACGCTGAACATGTCAGTCTCTCAACGCATGATTCTGTCTCGAAGCGCTCAATTTTTCACTCTGATCATGCTCATATTAATAGGCGTTGACCAAATCGGCGTCGATATCACTGCAGTCATCACAATATTGGCGGTTGTTGTAGGCGCCGTTTTGGGCGGTTTAGCTATTGCTTTTGGGATTGGCGCTCGCAGGCTTGTCAGCAACTTGCTTGGTGTTCGTTATCTGAATCGAAACTACCAAGTCGGTGAACGCATAAAAATTGACGAATTTGAGGGCACCATACTTGAAATCGCTTCCGTTGCTATTGTTCTTGATGCCGACCAGGGGCGCGTAACCATACCGGCAAGACTTTTTTCGGAGTATCCCAGCATTCTTGTCAAACGGGAGAATGACGATGTCTGAACGAATTGCATTTGCTGAACATTTCATCCAGACCCATAGTCAGAATGCGGCTCGCGTTCTGGAGGAACTTTCGGCCGAAGCTGTGGGCAGTTTCATCGGGGCAGTCCCTGATTCTATCAGCCTGTCGGTTTTAACATCGATGTTGCCCTATCACGCTGCCAAGTGTCTGGAAACAATGCCGCGAGATGCCGCGGCGAAATATCTCGCACAATTAAATCCGAAGCAGGCTGCGAGCATTCTAAGACAGTCAATCGAGGCAACCAGGACAGAACTGATACATTCACTACCTCGCCTTCAAGCATCGCGACTTTCTCGCCTGCTGAGTTACCCTCGAACGCTGGTCGGAGCCTGGATGGACCCTGTCATTCTGTCTTTGCCGGTTGAAACTCGTGTTGGAGAGGCAAAAAAACGCATATTTGCCGAAAAGTATGACTACCGCATTATTTTCACAGTTGATATCGACAATCGGGTTGTCGGTTCAGTTTCTCTGGTCGAATTACTGAAGTTCAGCAAAGACCAAGCATCGATAAATGACATTAGGCAAAGTACGACAAATCCGATATTTGCATCAACGACATTAGACCGTGCCATCAACGCAGACGGCTGGAGCGACAGCGATGTTCTACCAGTGATAGATCGAGAGGAGAAATTAGTCGGTGTTCTACGTTTTGCCGATTTACGTGAGGCATTGAATCGACCGTCTCCTGACGTTCATGCCAGCACGGACAGCAGCAATCTTGTCGGTATTACTGAATTCTGCTGCCTGCGCCTGGCAGATTTAATTGTGACGACGTTAGCCAAGGAAAAAGAGCAAATTTAGCGAATCCCACTCGAATGGAGGTGATGAAATAATGATGGATCGAAATAATCTGGATATCGCTGTTGCAGTGCTGATTGAACAGTTTTGTAAAGAGGCACCTCAGAGCGCCGCACAAAAAATCGAAACCATGTCAACCGAAGATGCCGTGGACATACTCGGGCAAGTTCCATTTGAGTCCGTTGTGCCTGTTTGGGAGGCACTGCCCCCCAATACCGCCGCGGAATTTATTGATGTGTTGTCTGTGAACGCTGCAAAAGAAATACTTGAAGCCTTAAATCCAGGTACAGCGACCTCTGTCCTTCTGCTTGTTGAACGTGAAAAGAAAGATGAACTGTTGAACGTGTTAGATGCAACGATTGCTCGGGAAATCGAAGAACTGATTGCCTACCCGCCGGACAGCGCTGCGAGATTGATGGATACCCGAATTCAGGTTTATAGAGGGGACATGACAGTCGCTGATGCGCAAAAAATTTTACGACGTACAAAATCGGACCAACCGGTCTACGAATTACGAATCGTTGACGAACAACAGCGTTTCAATTCTGTTGTTGATATCAAAGATCTGGCGATTGCGAAACCATCGATGTACTTGAATAGAATCGCGCGTCCTATTGTTGCCGTCGTGAAGCCGATGGATACCAAGGAGAACATTACCGACAAGATGCAACAGCATCGATTGGAAGAGCTCACAGTAATTGACGAAGACGGGCACATTGTGGGGGTCATCCGATATTCCGCTCTGATCGGTGCATTGAAAGAAAGCGCGTCACTTGACATTCAGACCATGGTCGGTGTGAGCAAAGATGAACGCGCTACGTCAAGCAGCTGGCTCGCAGTCAGGAAACGCATGCCTTGGCTTCAGGTCAATTTGCTCACTGCTTTCCTGGCAGCAGCCGTTGTTGGACTGTTTGAAGGAACCATCGCGAAATTTACCGCTCTTGCCATACTCTTGCCTGTTGTTGCCGGACAGTCGGGAAACGCCGGTGCACAGGCGCTCGCCGTTACCATGCGCGGTCTTGCATTGCATGAAATCAGATTGGAAAATTGGCTGAAGATGGCACGCAAGGAGGCAAATGTCGGAATCTGGAATGGCATATCCATTGCCATCGTCTGCGGTGCTGGTGTTTATGTCTGGAGCGGGCAGTTTGGACTGGTACTGGTAATCTGTTCGTCCATGATCATTGCGATGGTTCTGGCAGGTCTGGCAGGAGCCTTGGTACCGATGGGATTGAAAAAATTACGCCAAGATCCTGCAGTCGCTTCTTCGATAGTACTGACGACAATCACCGATATTGTTGGGTTTTTCTCATTTCTCGGAATCGCGACCCTGCTATCGGGAATATTGGCTTAACGAGTCTTCAAGTTTTGAACATGAAGCACTGAGCCAATGTCAGGAATTTGGATGAAATATCTGACCAATGCAGGCTGGAGCATTCAATTTTACGCGTGCTGCATTGCGGGAAATCAGAACCAGAACTAGAATTGTAACCAGATAAGGCAGCATTGACAGAATCTGAGCGGGAATTCGTACTCCTATACCTTGCAGATGCAATTGCAAAATCGTCACAGCTCCGAACAAATAGGCACCAATTATGACGCGCCCCGGTTTCCATGTCGCAAAAACTACCAGTGCCAGTGCAATCCATCCTCTGCCTGCAGTCATATGCTCAACCCACATTGGAGTATAAGATAAAGATAGAAAGGCACCGCCGAGTCCTGCCATTGCACCTCCAAACATAACCGCTAGAAACCGAATTTTCACAACCGAATATCCGATGGAATGCGCTGCGTCATGCGATTCTCCGACGGCACGAAGCACAAGACCTGACTTTGAGTGGTTCAAGAACCAGTGAACAGCCAGTGCCATGATGATTGAAATGTAAATCAGAGCATCCTGTTCAAACAGCAGTGGACCAAAAATGGGAATATCGCCTAGCAGAGGCAAATCAAGCGTCGGCAGCTTGTCAATTGGAAGTCCAATAAACGGAATACCAATCAATGAACTGAGACCAATGCCGAACAGTGTCAATGCAAGACCGGAGGCAACTTGATTGGCGAGAAATATCAGCGTAAGCAGTCCAAACAACATCGACATTAGTATTCCCGCAGCTGCTCCAACAACAATGCCCAAGGCCCAGCTCCCTGTCGTCAATGCGGCAATAAACGCACAAACCGCACCGGCTAGCATCATGCCCTCAACGCCGAGATTAAGCACCCCAGATTTTTCCGCTACCAACTCTCCAGTTGCAGCAAGCAACAATGGCGTCGCTGCGCTGACTACTGTCAGCAAAATTAATTCGATAGTCGTTATTGCTTCCATCAGGATGTCTTCACTGGAGCGATTGTATTAGTGTGCCTGATTTCCACCCGATAGTTGATTAACAGATCACAAGACAGCAGAAAGAACAGCAGCATTCCCTGAAACACGCCTGCAATTCCGAGCGGCAATCCGAGTTTGATCTGCACAAACTCACCGCCAAGATAGGAAAGGGCAAGAACAAGGCTTGCAAACACAATTCCAATTGGATGAAGTCTGCCCAAGAATGCGACAATAATGGCGGAAAATCCGTAGCCTGGAGAAACGGTCGGCTGCAACTGTCCGATCAAGCCGGTAACTTCGATGATGCCAGCCAGTCCGGAAAGCCCTCCGGCGGCGAGAAGCACATACCAAATCATCCTTTTATATTGAACTCCCGCATAGCGCGCAGCATTGGGAGCGAGGCCTGCTACCCTGACCTGAAAGCCTGCAATTGTTTTTGAAAAAAGCACCCATGCGGTGGCAACTACCAGCAGGGCAATCAATGTCCCAGCGTGCAGCCGTGTGCCTGACAATATTGATGGTAGAGTGGCAACGTCAGGAAAAACAACACTTTCAGGGAAATTGTAGCCGCCGGGGTCGCGCCACGGCCCATGAATCAGAGTGCTTAGCAAAAGTATAGCTACATAGACAAGCAGCAGACTCGTCAGGATTTCATTTGTGTTGAAACGCGTCTTCAGAATTGCCGGAATTGAAGCCCACGCCATACCGCCCACAATGCCGAGTATCAGCATAGCCGGCAGCATCAAGAAATTTCCAGAATTCGGAAAATAAATTACCAGCGCGCTTCCTGCAATCGCGCCAATGGTAAACTGTCCCTCAGCACCGATATTCCAGACATTCGCCCTAAATCCCATTGCCAATCCGACTGCTATTATCGCAAGTGGAGATGCCTTGACAATCAGTTCGCTTACACCATACAGATCACTGATCGGGCTAATGAAAAATGTATAGAGACTCTGAATTGGAGGAAAACCAAGCAGATAGAACATGATCATCCCAGAAACAAGACTTAAACCCAAAGCCATGACAGGCGTCAGCCATGACATCAGCCTGGAATGCGTTTGTCTAGGAGTAATCTTAAGTCGCATGGCTGACACCCTCATGTTCTTCAATCCTTGAGCCGCCCATCAGCAGTCCTATTTTTTCGGCCGTCATGCTGGATACTGAATGTGCATTAGATAACCGACCAGAAAACATGACGGCTATGCGACTACAAAGTTCCATAAGTTCATCCAAGTCTTGAGAAATGACCAAAACCGCAGTTCCGTTCGCAGTCAAATCCAGCAATGCTTTGTGAATGGCGAGCTGCGACCCGGCATCAACTCCCCAGGTGGGTTGAGAAGCGATCATTACCAGTGGATACTGAAGGATTTCACGCCCAATTAGAAATTTTTGCAGATTGCCGCCAGATAAACTGCCTGCATCTGCATGAATCCCGGAGTGTCTTACGTCAAAGGCGTCGCAAGTCTTCTGTGCATATTGGCGGGCATTGTCTCGGTGCATCCACAGATTACCGGTCAGGTTGTAGCGTTTGTGGCCACTCAGAAACACATTTTCCGTAAGCGACATGCTTGCCACCGCACCATGTCCGAGACGTTCTTCCGGAACGATTGCCGCACCGAGCTCCCTTCGAGCGCGAATGCCGGATTGACCGCAAGAAACTCCATTGATTTTGATTGCAGAATCCTTTTCAGCTAAAAATTCACCAGACAACATTTCCATCAGTTCGGTCTGTCCGTTCCCAGCAACGCCTGCGATGCCGAAAATTTCTCCGGCGCGAACATCAAATCCAATCTCTTGCAAAGAAATGCTGCGCTCGTTTTCTGCAGTTCGCGACAGACCGTAAACTTCAAATATCGGATTCCCAGCAGATTTCAAGACATATGTGGGTGGCCTAAGCGCCTTGCCAATCATCATTTCTGCAAGACTTCGAGTGCTCTCCTTTGTTGGGTCACACTGTGCGACGACTTTACCCTGCCGAAGAATCGTCGCGTGATGACATAAAACCTGAATTTCTTCGAGCTTATGACTGATGTAGAGAACTGCACATCCCTGGTCGGCAAGTTTACGTAATACGTCAAACAACTTTTCTGATTCCTGCGGCGTCAACACGGAAGTTGGTTCATCCATGATAAGAAGCCTCGGCGATTGCAGCAGACAGCGGACGATTTCAACTCGCTGTCGCTCGCCTACCGACAGGCTGAACACATCTCTTTCTGGATCAAGTTCCAATCCATAAGTCTCCGAGACGGTACGGATTTCTTCGGCGAGAGCATCTCCCCTCTTTCCTGACGTTATCGCCAGTTCAATATTCTCACGTACGGTCATCGCTTCAAATAGTGAAAAATGCTGAAACACCATGCCAATTCCCATCTGACGCGCTTGCGCTGGGCTCGATAGATTCACAAATTCACCTTTCCAGCGGACGGAACCCGCATCAGCCGAGTAATAGCCATAGATGATTTTCACGAGTGTGCTTTTGCCGGCACCATTTTCTCCTAGCAATGCATGAATCTGACCGCTAGCTACTGAGAAGTCGACCGCATCATTCGCCAATACGCCTGGAAAGGCTTTGGTAATGCCTTTTAATTCCAGTAGTGGAACACTTTCAGATATTTCCGGCATTGATGGGATTCCAGTTGATTCCTGCAATCGAAAAATTCAGGATGTAATGAAGGTTTCCAGTGATCGGGAATTTTTATCCGGATCCAGCGACATTGCTTCAAATGCTGCCTGATGGGCTTCCAGCAGTTGTGCTGCGGTCGACATGGCTATAACAGCAGGCAGCTTTCCTTTTATGCTGTCGAGTCCGATCGGACAGTGCAAACGCTGCAACATAAATGAGTCTACGCCGTCTTCAATGAATCTTTTCTCGAACCTCTTTCTCTTGGTTTCGGAGCCGATCAGCCCAAGCCAACCAAAATCTCTTTGTTGGAGAATTTTTAGACACAATTCGTAGTCTAGGCCATGACTGTGCGTCATGACGACATAAAACGCACCCGATTGCGGGTTGTCGAGCGCTCCAAGCGGATCTTCCAAATGCCTGACCACGGCATTGTCAGGTATATCCTGCGGGAATAGGTCCGCACGCTCGTCGACCCACTCAACCAGAAAAGGCAAATCCTCGAGCAGTTTGACTAATGCCTTGCCGACGTGCCCTGCACCAAAAAGAACAATTTTTGAAGGTTTCTCCTCAAGTCTCGTCAGGAACCATTCTTCTTCTCCGTCTGAAACAAGTCTTGAACTGGGCTCGGCGGTTTTGACCATCGATTCTGCAACGCTGGAAAGAAAATCAGGCAATTCTCTCCAATCATGCTTTGTGTTTAATACCATCGTCGCTGCCTGACTCGCCACCGGACTGGCCAGTATAAGGATTTGCCGGTTCCCCCTGTGTTCCAATTCACTACGTAAGCGAGTTGCGACGTTACCTGTAAATTTCTCGAACAGCAGGCGAACCGCACCCCCGCAGCATTGGCTCATCGTGATTCCCAGCCCAACGAATTCATCTCTGCGAATGGATTCTCCCGGTTGATTCAGCATCTCCCTCGCCTTTCGTATCGCCTCATGCTCCAAATTTCCGCCGCCGATGCTATCGACGGATGAATTTTTCGAGACTGCAATACGCGCTCCGATTTCTCTTGGTGCAGATCCATTGGTCTCGATTACCGTGACAATCACAACTGACTCTCCGCGCTGCGTGAGAGCGAGCATTTCATGCAACCACTTCAATTCTGTTGCCCCTGTTTGCTGATATCCTGAATTGCCATCAAGACGCGTTCTGGAGTCGCGGGCGCATCCAGCTTCGGCCAACGCTGGTAGTCGGTCAAACTGGAAATCGCATCTGAAATCGCGCTGAATACCGATATGGCGAGCATCAGCGGCGGTTCACCAACTGCTTTGGATCGATAAATTGTATCCTCCTGGTTGCGCCCGCGCGTCCATATGTTCACGTAGAACTCTTCCGGCACATCACCGCAGGTCGGTATCTTGTAGGTTGAGGGAGCATGAGTGCAGAGCACACCCTTACTATCCCACCACAGCTCTTCGCTGGTCAGCCAACCTGCCCCCTGCACAAAACCGCCTTCAATCTGACCAATATCGACAGCTGGATTGATGGATTTTCCAACATCATGCAGGATGTCGACGCGACGAATCCGGTACTCGCCGGTCAGACAATCCAATTCCACTTCGCTGACTGCGGCACCGTAGCCAAAATAGTAGAATGGACGACCTGTCATCTGTGTGCGATCCCAGTTTATTTTCGGAGTGCGATAATATCCCGTCGCAGACAATGGAACGCGTTGACGATTGGCGTGTCCTACGAGGTCTGCAAATGCGACCGACTGTTTTCCTGCTATGACTTGTCCCCTCTTGAAGTAAACACTGTCTTCATGCACGTCAAACATCTCTGCGGCAACTTTTGTCAGGCGTTTCTTGATTTTCAGAGCCGCATTCTGTGCCGCTTTACCATTAATATCCGAGCCCGAAGAAGCAGCTGTTGCCGAAGTATTTGGAACTCGCGAAGTATTGGTTTCAGTAATCTTCACCGATTCGAGAGGTACTGAGAATTCATCGGCGACTACCTGGGCGACCTTGATGAAAAGTCCCTGTCCCATCTCTGTTCCACCATGATTCAGGTGAATGCTGCCATCGGTGTAGACATGCACTAAGGCGCTGGCTTGATTGTAATGCGTCATGGTAAAAGAGATGCCAAACTTCACGGGCGTAAGAGAGATACCTCTCCTGATTGTTTCAAACCCCCGATTCAGAGAGTGAATTTCCTGGTGACGACTTTCATATTTCGAAGACTGGATCAATTCATCCGTCAATTCCGACAAGACAAAATCATCAACCTTCATGCGATAGGGTGTAACGTTTCGGGTCTGTTCACCATAGTAATTCAGGAGCCGAATCTGCAGCGGATCCTTGTGAAGACTACAGGCGATCTCATCCAGAATTCTCTCAATGCACAGCATTCCCTGAGGCGCGCCGAATCCCCGAAATGCAGTGTTCGACACAGTATTTGTCCGACAAAGTCGGGTCGTCGCATGGACGTTTTCGAGATAGTAGGCATTATCAAGGTGCAATAGTGCTCGATCGTTAATCGGGCGAGACAGATCCGCGGAGTATCCGCAACGGGAAGCCATGTTCACTACCAGACCTTGAATCCGCCCTTCGGCATCAAATCCCACATCATATTCAAACCGGAAATCGTGACGCTTGCCGGTAGACAGCATGTCGATGTCTCGATCGAGTCTCAGTTTTGCAGGACGACCTGTGCGATGAGCAACAATTGCGGCAATACAGGCCCATTGGGCGGCCTGCGTTTCCTTGCCGCCGAATCCACCGCCCATGCGACGAACCTCGACAATTATGGAATTCAGCGGCTTGTCCAAGACCTGAGCTACCAGCAACTGCACTTCCGACGGATGTTGGGTTGAAGAATAAATCAGAAAGTCGCCGCCTTCTCGGGGAATCGCCATAGCTGCTTGGCCTTCCAGATAGAAGTGATCCTGCCCGCCACACTTCAGCGTTCCTTGCAGTCGATTCGTTGCGTTTTCAAGAGCTGCTTGGGCATCTCCGGAACTCACAGTTGATTTCGGCAGCACGTAAGACTCTTTTTCCAGTGCATCTTCAATTGACAAAATGGGATCTTCAATTTCGTACTCGATCTGAGCGTTGCTGCACGCATCGCGAGCTTGCGATTCGGATTCGGCAGCAACTGCAAAAAGAACTTGCCCCGTAAAATCTACCTGATCTTGTGCAAAAACTGGATCATCGCCAATCGTCGGACTACAGTCGTTCTTGCCCACTACCGAGTCCGCATTCAAAACATCAACCACTCCCGGGGATGATGCGACTGCACGAGTATCCATGGTGAGAATTCGGGCACTGGCATGTGGACTCAATGCAACCCAGACGTGAAGCAGACTACGCGGTTCCGGAATGTCATCGACGTACAATGCCTCTCCCGAAACATGCCTTTCGGCACTGTCGTGTGCAATCGGCAGATGCACTGCCAACGCTGCTGAAACTTCGTGTGCCTGATCACCCATGTCGCTCTACCCACACGCTCGTCGTCTGTTCGCTCGTCCATTCGTTTACAAAGCGCTGAATCAGATTGCCAGCAACCAAAGACCGATAATCCGAACTGCCTCTAAAGTCGGTGATCGGCGAGAAATCCAAATTCAATGCTTGTTTCGCTTTGTGCACACTGTCGTCGCTTGCAAGTCCATTGCTCATCAGTGCATTCTCGCAGTTTCTTGCTCGAAGCGGCGTTGCCGCCATTCCCCCATAACAAACTCGAATCCTATAGTTGGAATTCGATTCTTTCGTTATTGAAAACGCACCGCAGACTGCTGATATATCTTGATGGAATCGTTTCGACAACTTGTAGATCATGAATTTCTGATTTGCTGAAGGCAATGGCACATCGACTCTTTCAAGGAATTCTCCGGGCTGCAAATCCTGCTTTCCATAATCAATGAAGAAATCCTCTGCAGGCATAGTGCGCGACCCGGTTGAACTCGTGATTTTTAATTTCGCATCCAGAGCAATTAAAGCCGGCAAGCTATCTCCGATCGGAGAACCGTTGGCCACGTTGCCACCAATGGTAGCAAGATTGCGTATTTGTACCGATCCATAGCGTCGAAACAACTCTTCCAGTGCAGGGTAATATTCAGATAGCGTTTTCATTGCGTTACTTACAGTCGCCGCAGCACCAATCTGAATATGACTTTCTGCTACGTTGATTTCTTTCATCACTTCAATGCCACCTGTGTAAACGACGGTTTGCAGATGACGTCCTTGCTTTGTTACCCAAATTCCCACGTCCGTGGCGCCAGCGACGATGCGGCTATTAGGATGACGGTGCAAAACCTGCACCAAACCTGCAACCGTATCCGGTGCAAAGTATGCCTGACCATTGGCAGTGAGCTCAACCGGCGCAGAAGAGTCAAGTTGTGACAGTTTTTGAATGGTTTTACTCTCGGCTCTATCAAATTTATCGCGAATTATCGACGACAGCATCTTGCGGGTCGCCCGAACAATTGGAGCATACCCAGTACATCGACATAAATTACCGGCAAGCGCATCATCAATTGACTTTCTGCTGCCGGAACTTCGATTGTGATAGAACGCAAACATCGACATAACAAAGCCTGGCGTACAGAAGCCACACTGTGAACCATTCTCGTCGATGAGCGCCTGCTGGGCAGGATGAAGGTTTCCTTTTGAGTCTTTCAGGTGCTCAACTGTGATCAACTGCTTACCATGCAGAAACGGAACGAACATGATGCATGAATTAACCGCTTTGTAGCTGATTTTTTCACTTTCGTTTTCGGCGAGAACGACGGTACAAGCACCACAATCGCCTTCAGCACAACCTTCCTTGGTGCCGACCATTCGCTCGACCTTCCGAAGATATTCAAGCACCGTCAGCGTTGGGGAGACATCTTTCAGTTCTCTCGGCTCCTGATCCAACAGGAATCGAATTGAATCACCCGTTGTCATCAGCTTCCCCGATAGGTTGAATAGCCATAGCGTGACAGCAGTAGGGGGACGTGATAGTGTTGGTCTGCATCGGCAACGCCGAATCGAATCACTACTTCATCAAGAAATCCGAACTCGCCCCGATCAATGCCCTTGGACTTGAAATACGCTCCTGCCTGAAAGATCATTTCGTATGTTCCGGCAACAAAAGACTCTCCCTCAAGCAAGGGTTGATCAACGCGCCCATCGTGATTTGTTATGCCACTTTGCACATGCTCTCGTGCATCGTTGAGGCAATAAAGATCGACACGGATATCACGTCCCGGACATCCGTGTACCAAATCCAATACGTGAGTCGTCAGTTTCCCCACTACTCGCCTTTCCAGTTTATGGACTGGCTGCGGTTTGCGCAGTTTTATTCAGTTCAGCATACCAATTGGAAATCAATTGTCGTTCTTTCTCTGTCATCTTTGATAAATTTCCGATCGGCATGGAGCGAGTCGCGACAGTTGCAGTAAAGATACGCGAAGCTAACTGTGTTATCTGATCATCCGTGTCCAAGACAATGCCTCCAGGTGCAATTTGAAATCCCGGCTGTATTGGAGCCGCGGAATGGCATACGGTGCAGCGTTCGTGAATGATGCTCCGAACACTATCAATAGTAATTGATTGTAATTCATCAGAACCCATTCTTGATTTTGGCACGGTTAAGAACGCGATGCCAACAGCTACGATAATGGCTGCCAACAGTAACCACCACCTCGGTCCCGCAAGGTGGCGAACATTGAAATAATGCCGTACCAGAATTCCAACGATTCCTAGTCCAATAAGGACAAGCCAGTTCCAGGAACCGCTGAACGTTGACGGATAGTGGCTGCTGATCATGATAAACAGCACCGGTAACGTCAGATAGTTGTTGTGTCGCGAGCGCGTCAACGCTGCTTTGCCAAGTTCTGCATCCGGAGTGCCGCCGATTTTCATTGCATCGACCAGCGACTTCTGCGATGGAATGATGACGGCCATCACGTTCAAGACCATGATCGTACCAATTGCGGAACCTACGTGAATGTAGGCCCCACGGCCGCTGAACATTTGACAGAGAACGAAAGCAAGTAGGGAAAAATAGACAAATACGATGGCTGCCAGAATACGAGGTCTTCGTTTGACCGGAGACGCACACAGTCGGTCATAGAAAATCCATGAAACAATCAAAGATCCCAAGCCAATTGTCGTGCCGAGTAGCGGAGTAAGGTCGTAAATGGAAGCATCAAGCAGATATACCCTCGCGTTCAGATAGAAAACTAGGACTAGCAGTGCAAGGCCGGTAAACCAGGTGAAATACGCTTCCCACTTAAACCAGTGTAGCTCGGCGGGAAGTTTATCTGGAGCCACTTCGTATTTCTGAATATGATAGAAGCCGCCACCATGTATCGCCCACAAATCACCCTCAAGTGAGGAATTTTCCTGAGCTCCCCGTTGCAGACGATTTTCAAGCCAGTTGAAATAAAAGGATGCACCAATCCACGCAATGCCAACTGTCAGATGCACCCAACGTAATGCCAGCTCCAGCCATTCTCCAAGATGTGATTCGATCATAGGATTCGTTGCGATTCAGACTGTTTGTAATGCTTGACAGCGATTATACCCTTGACCAATCGACGTCAATCCAGGCCGCAGCAAGCTCGTTGATGCAACTCAGGCGCCAGTAGACTCGCTTGGCAGTTACACTAATATATACTGCTTACCGCATTCCTGAAGTCATCAAGATTGCGGTAATGTTATTTCCCGTTTCCATAGAACCACACAACATCTGATTTGACAATATTTATCGTGAACGCAAATTTCTTTTCAATTTTGCAACATCAAATGGTGAATTCAGCAGACCGGATATTTCTTGAACTGCCGGATCGACCTTCCATTACTTATGGGCAAGCCAATCGACTTTCTGCACAGTTGGCAAACAGACTTACTAAAGTTGGATTGAAGCGCGGAGATCGAGTGACGGCTCAAATTGAAAAATCTCCAGAAGCAGTAATTTTGTACTTGGCCTGTCTTCGTGCCGGTATTATTTTTCACCCTCTGAATACGGCATACACAACTAGCGAACTTGAACACTTTCTTGAGGACGCCAAACCTTTACTGGTTGTATGTGATCCTGCGAAATATGAGGAAACAGTTCAGCTTGCCAATCGATGCCAAGTTAAACACGTTCACACCCTTGACGAAAACGGTGACGGAAACCTGTGGTCCGATGTTTCCTCTTGCAGTGATCAATTTGAAGTTGCTCATCAAAGCCCGGACGATACGGCACTTCTGATTTACACCTCCGGCACTACCGGTAAACCGAAGGGTGCGATGATAACGCACCACAACCTATCCTCCAATGCCGCGAGTCTAGTCAAAATTTGGAGTTGGTCATCGTCCGATGTTCTTCTTCACGTTTTACCGCTTTTTCACGTTCACGGGTTGTGCGTAGGATTACACTGTCCGATGTTGCTGGCGTCTCGTATCCTCTTTCAGTCCAGATTCTCGGTTACAGAAACCATCAGTCTGATCGCGAGAGCATCCGTGATGATGGCGGTACCAACAATTTACTCCCGACTGCTATCCCACCCTCAATTAACAAGAGAGCTTTGCAGAAGTTTTCGATTGTTCATTTCTGGATCAGCTCCCTTGTTGCCGAGGACATTCGAAGAATTCGAACAGCGCACCGGACACAGGATTCTTGAGCGATACGGAATGTCGGAAGCTCAGATGATCGCTTCCAATCCGCTGTTGGGAGAACGAATTGCAGGAACGGTCGGTTATGCACTACCCGATGTAAAAATCCGCGTCTGCAATGAAGATGGCAATCCGCTTAACAACGGACAGATTGGTAAACTGGAAATCAAAGGCCCAAATCTATTCAAGGGCTATTGGCAGAACCCTGATGCAACTCGGGCGGCTATTCGGGACGACGGTTTTTTTGACACCGGTGACCTGGCGACTGTATCAGATGACAACAGGCTGGCCATTGTTGGCAGACAGAGCGATCTGATCATATCAGCAGGATTCAATATCTATCCCAAAGAAGTAGAAATTCAGCTCAACCAGATTCCTGGCATCATGGATTCAGCCGTTTTCGGTGTTCCGCACTCGGATTTTGGAGAAGCGGTGATTGCTGCAATCATTTTGCAGGGCAGTGGTGTAACGGAAGAAGAAATTCTGTCAGTTCTCAAGAATAAACTGTCAGTCTTCAAAATCCCGAATAAATTTATCTATTTAGAGGAATTACCAAGAAATGCAATGGGAAAGGTAGAAAAGAATCGTTTGCTTAAAGAGTATGAATCCGCTTTCAAGGATGAATAGGGAAAGAACTTATTCGGCTGGCTCCTGTAACTGGCGAGCCAATCCATCCATCAACCCAGATACACCACCCAGCGACCAACCTCCGTCAACTGGTATAACCGCTCCGGTTACATAAGCGGCCAATGGCGATGCCAGAAACATCGCTGCCTTGCCGATATCCGAAGTATTTCCCAAGCGTTTGAGAGGCACGGTTTCCGTCACTTGATCCAACAGTGCCTGCGTCGGTGCCAATCGTTTCATACCTTCAGTGCCCTCTATCGGCCCCGGTACGATGGAATTGACACGTATTCCTTCACTGCCCCACTCCATGGCGAGCGTTCGCGTAATCATGTCTACTCCAGCTTTGGCAGCGCAAACATGCGACTGAAGAATCATGGGGATGAACGCTTGGGGTGCAGAAATATTGACTACCGAACCGCCGGGCTTGCTTAAATGTGGATGTGCGGCCCGAAGCACGTGGTAAGTACCCATCAGATCAATATTCACTACTGCAGCAAAGCCATTCGGGGACATGTCAGTTGCTCGCGCCGGGAAATTTCCGGCCGCACCAGATACCAGTACGTCGAATGTTCCCAGTTCTTGTCGAATCTCATCAAAACCCGCTTCCAGTCGTGAGTATTCTCGGACATCCGCACTGAATCCTACGACCAGACCACCCCATTCCATCAAGCGGGATTTAGCACTAGCGACTTTCTCTTCTGAGCGGCTTATTACGCCAATGTTGGCACCGGCTGCTGCAAAATCGCACGCGATACCAAAATTGATTCCGCTGGTACCACCAACGACTACAACGCTTTTGCCGGAAAAATCCAGAATTCCGTCGTTCAAGAAGGAGTTCTCTTGTACTTCAAAACCGAAGTTGAATGTGCTGCTTGGATCGCTGAGGTTTGATTCATTATGAAGAAGAATCTGACGAGCTTCTAGTTGAAAGAACCATGTAGATTACAGTGACTACAATGCCCCAGTACGCAACATTGTGGATCGGATTATCGAGAAAAGTGTCGAATGTCGACAGGATGATGCAACAGATAATGGCTGCGATTCCTAATAAATATTTCATTGAATTGCCCCTGAATTTTTACGGCTCAAGAATTCGGATATTTGATACTACGATAAATTTTACCAGACCTTAACCCATTCACTGTGTACGATCTAGCGCAATTCGCAAGAACCGAAGCAAACCAAGCGATCTGCGCTGACAATCATTTTCAAGAAACGCAGGTATATGGTAATATTTGCGTTGAAGGTTTCTCCTTTGATAGTAAAAACTGCAGGTAGCGCTCTTTGAATTGAAATCGTTGAAGGAGCGTCGTTTGCAGTTTATTTACAATGTGCCTAGGGCATGACTGTCAATATTCAATGAACAAGAAAAGAAACACATTTTTGAGCCTGGAGCCGGCATGAACATTCTCGACCTTTCTCACGAGCAAAGCGATAACCGCCTGGATCACTGGGTAGCTAATTCCTATGCCTGGACGAAAGACGATATTAACCCACAGGACTGCATTATCCAAGTAGAGGATCAGGTACGTGACGAACTGCTGCAAATGGCTGAGCTGATAAACGCAAACCCATTGCCGACCGTGTTGAGATCGATTCAGCAGTTTGAAATCCCAAAAACTCTTGAATTGATGGATGAAGTCAGGAGGAGGCTTGATCAGTCGCCGGGAGTTGCAGTTGTTGACAGTCTGCCGCTAGAAGACATATCAATAGAGCAAGCCATTGATATTTTCTGGACAATTGGCCAGCGAATCGGACGAAATGTCGCTCAAAAGTGGGAAGGGACCATGGTCTATCACGTTCGTGATACCGGAGCACAGTACAAATACGGCGTGCGAGGTTCGTATACCAAAGTCGAACTTATGTTCCACAACGACAATGCCTTTGGCATCAAACTGCCCCGCTATGTGGGGTTGATGTGCTTGCAGCCGTCTCTCCAAGGCGGCTTGAGTCGATTCTGCAGCCTCTACTCAATTCACAACCAAATGCTTAAAAGATATCCGGCGGAACTGAAACGCCTGTACGAGCCGGTTTTTTGGGACCGACAGGCCGAACACGCTGAAGGTCAACCAACAGTCGCACTTGCCCCGGTTTTTC
The DNA here is from genome assembly GCA_965219265.1 of Arenicellales bacterium. Classification (GTDB taxonomy): domain Bacteria; phylum Pseudomonadota; class Gammaproteobacteria; order Arenicellales; family JAJDZL01; genus JAJDZL01. The sequence goes on along the minus strand of OZ244730.1, from coordinate 10,864 downwards.
GTTATGAAGATGAAAGATTGTGGACACGTGCCAATCCAAGTCTAATCATGAAGGGTTACGAGGTGGCTGAATCTGCAATGGACAGTGAGACATCAGATGCGGTGTTTGCACTGAAAGAAGTATCCGAAAACCCTTCGTTATGGTTTGAGCTTCCCATTGAGCGCGGGCACCTTCAGTACCTGAACAACATCGATATCGCTCACTATCGAAGTGAAATCGTTGACCATCCCGACCCAGTAAAAAAGCGCCACCTAGTGCGTTCCTGGCACCGCGACACCGGACATGTAACCTATGATGGATGATCGCTGTCTCCATAAAACATTAACGAGGTAATTGAATTGTGACTGCACTCAGCGTCAATTTAAACAAGATAGCCCTATTGAGGAACGCCAGGGGTATGAATTTTCCAAAGGTTCTGGATTTCGCGGAACTATGCGTCCGGTATGGTGCTGAAGGCGTTACCGTTCATCCTCGCCCCGATCAGCGACATGCCACCTACCAGGATGTCAGCGATCTGGCTGAATTTTGCGAGCAGCATCCAAAAATCGAATTCAATATTGAAGGGTATCCGACTTCAGAATTTCTGGAAGTGGTCATAGCTGCTAAACCAGATCAATGCACGCTCGTTCCTGACGCACCAGACCAGGTTACGTCTGACCATGGATGGAATACTCAGGCAGAAAATCACTTCCTTCGTCCCATCATTTCGGAGTTGCAGACTCAAGGAATTCGTATCAGCATATTTCTAGATCCTGAGATAGATTTGATTCCGTCTGCGGCAGAAACGGGCGCCGACAGAATCGAACTCTATACCGAAGAGTATGCTCGAACCTTCAGACAGGAAAACCATCTTGAAGTACTGCAGCAGTATGAAACCGCCGCCAAAGAAGCGCAGAAGCACGGGCTTGGTGTGAATGCCGGTCACGACCTGAACCAGGAAAATCTCGCTGCATTTCTAACCATTCCAGGTATTCTGGAAGTGTCTATCGGGCATGCACTTACCATTGAAGCACTGCTCAATGGTTATGAGTCCACCATCCGCTCCTATGTATCAATTATTCAGGATTCCATCTCGCAATAGCAGGAATAGTACGGTTTAAACGTAATAGCAGGAAATTCTGTCGTACTTTTGATAATCGATTACAGTTTGCGATTGCACCCCTAGTCCTTCCACGCCGAGTTCCATCCGATCCCCAGGTCTTAGAAATACCGGCGGATTCATACCAAACCCTACTCCCGAAGGCGTGCCTGTAAGAATTACGTCAGCTGGCAAGAGTGTCATGAATCGGCTTACATAGCTGATTAGAAAAGGTACGTCAAAAATCATGTCGTCAGTACAGCCATCCTGATAACGGTTGCCTTCCACTTCCAGCCAAAGTCGAAGATTCTGCGTGTCAGGCACTTCATCGGGAGTCACCAGATAGGGACCGAGAGGGCAAAACGTATCAGCACTCTTTCCTTTTACCCACTGTCCAGTTCCTTCTATCTGAAACGCCCGTTCCGATACGTCGTTTGCGACACAATATCCAGCAACATACTCAAGCGCGCGACTTTCTTCGACATTGCATGCTGTGCTTCCGATGATGACAGCCAGCTCAACTTCCCAATCCGTCTTGACGCTGTCTTTCGGGATCATTACATCGTCATTGGGACCAACAATGGACGAGGTCGCTTTCATGAAAATAATAGGTTCTTCGGGAATGGCAAGTCCCGCCTCTTCTGCATGCTTGCGGTAATTCAACCCGATACAGGCTAATTTTCCAACAGATGCTACAGGCGGTCCCAGTCTTGGATTACCATCAACGATGGGTAACTTTTCTACGTCAATCTCGGCCAGACTGTTTTGAAAATCAGGTGAAAAAGTGCTTCGGGTAATATCAGTAATTGAATCGTATAAATCACGAATCTTTCCGTTGCTGTCTAACACCCCAGGTCTCTCACGCCCTCTGTCTCCATAACGAAGTAACTTCATTTTTGATTTTTCTCCTCGTTTAATTCCTCAAACGCTGTACTAATGCTTGACTGTGGAATTTATTGCCAACCAAGATGATGATCTGTCCTCAGATTTTACGACTTATACCTGTAACTGCTCTTGTCTACTGATCTTTCGCATCTCTAATCAATTTCCACAACCGCTCTGATGTCACCGGCATTTGCACACCGGTGATACCAAAAGGTTTCAATGCATCCTCAATCGCATTCATCATTGCCGCCGGTGCGCCCATCGTTCCAATCTCACCAACTCCTTTTACGCCTAACGGATTTTCGTCGGTTTCAACTGGACTCCAAATCGTTTCAAAGAACGGCAGATTGTCGGCTCTGGGCAGTGTGTAATCCAGATAGCTCCCGGTAATCAATTGCCCGGATTCTTGATCATATTCAGCTTTCTCACAAACTGCATGGCCAAGTCCCTGAGCGATTCCACCGTGCACCTGACCTTCTGCAATGACCGGATTTACCACCTTGCCTGGATCACTCACCGCGATCACTCTCTCAACTGTTAGTTGTCCCGTTTCCGGATCAATTTCCACTTCGCAAGCCTGACATCCACTTGAAAACGCGTGATCTTGGGTAATGTGTTCATGCGATGCAACTAAGGATTTTCCATGATCCCGCATGGATTTTGCTACGTCAAACAAGCCAATTCTTCGATCTGTTCCTGAAACGATAAATCGTCCTGATGCATATTCGATATCCTGCATCGCCACTTCCAGGCACTCTGATGCATGTTCTCGACCTTTCTCCAACATCCTCTCTGCACTGTGAAATATTGCTGTACCTCCAACCCTGAGAGAACGCGAAGCATGGGTACCAGAACCAGTGCGCACTAAATCCGTGTCGCCGTCAATTATTCGAATCTTCTCAAAAGGAACCTCCAACTTGCTAGCTAGAAACTGTGCAAAAACCGTCTCATGGCCTGTCCCGATTGACTTCGTGCCGACTCTCGCTTCAACAAACTCCCCATCCACCTCCACTTCGGCGAATTCATTCGGGCTGCCGCCAACGCTATCTACGAAAACCGAAAATCCCAGTCCTCTAAGTTTCCCAGCCGCTCGAGACTTTTGATGTCTTTCCGAGTATTCATTCATGTCTATGAATTCCAGAAGCTTTCTGAAATTACCTGGGTAGTCTCCTGAAGAATAATTGGCTCCAGTTGGAGTTGCCCATGGCATGTCGGACTCCCGAATGAGATTTCTCCTCCTGAAACTCAACCGATTAATTCCCAGTTCCCGCGCGGCTTCGTCAACAACTCTCTCCAGGGCATAAGAAGTTTCAGCGCGAGCAACACCTCGAAAAGCCGCGATTGGCGCGGTATTGGTGAATACTCCTTTGAGCTCGTAGTGAGCAGCTGGTATTCTATAGACGCCACATGCCATCAAGTACATATAGCTTGCATGCAGCCAGACCGATCGTGGGCTCAGATAAGCGCCCAACCGCCAGACACTTGACAATCGGACTGCCGTCATCTTGCCGTCTTCATCTACGGCCAGTTTGATGTCCATCCTGTGATCCCGAGACTGCGTATCCGTAGTAAAGCATTCAGAGCGGTCAGCAAGCCATTTCACTGGGTGACCAGTAATTTGTGCAAGCCACCCGGCCACAGCATATTCCGGGTAGGGTCTTGCACGTGCGCCAAATCCGCCGCCAGTGTCTAGTGAAACGACTCTTACCTGATCTGTTGGAACATTCAGGCAATAAGCGATCTCCTGCTGATGCCAGTGAGGAGACTGCACGCCACAATAGATTTCAAACCGTTCTTTGTCAGTGTCATATCGGGCCAGTACTGAACGCGGTTCCATGTATGCCACAATGTGCCTGGGAAACTCAACTTGATAGGAGACAACTCTTGCTGCACTGCGAAACGCCAAGTCTACTGTTTTCGTGTTACCACTTTCGGTATCAACGCAAACATTGTTTTCAAGCTCGTCCCACACAAGCGGAGCATTTTCTTGCATGGCATCGTCTACATTGATCAATGGCTGCAGAGGCTCATATTCAATTTCAACGGAATCCGCTGCAGCTTGGGCCTGGGAAATGCTGCCTGCAGCGATGACAGCAACCGGCTCGCCTACAAATCGCACCTTGTTGCGAGCTAGCAACCATCGCCTTACATCAGACGGCTGACTGCCGTCTTTGTTGGTAACCGGACAATCCTCACTTCGGCTCAGAGGATCAATCGGTCGAAACCCAACTTTGGCAAGCGTTTCACCATGTGCGAAAGCCTGGATGCCAGGCATACGAACAGCAACTGATGCATCAATGGAAACGATGCGGGCATGTGCATGAGGGCTTCGTATGAAATAGGCATGCAGTTGCCCATGAAAATTCAGATCATCAGTAAATTGACCCTTGCCCTGAAGCAGTCGCTCATCTTCAACTCGAAGTACGGGTTCTCCAATCAGATTTTTCATGTCCAGCAACCCATCGCTTCACGCACTATTTGGATCAGGAGATTGGGGCAATAGCTTTTCAACATTCGCTTTCAGCTCTTCATCCAAACTGGCGTAGGCAATGTTGGCGGCTACATATCCGGCTTTGTTTCCGCAGTCGTATCTCTTTCCGGTGAATTTCACACCGTGAACGGGTTCTTGCGATGCAATAGCATTGATCGCATCAGTCAGCTGAATCTCGCCTCCGAATCCGGTTTCCTGATCTTCAAGAATATCAAATACTCGCCGAGAAAGTATATATCGGCCAATGGCAGCAAGGTTGGATGGGGCATTCTCAGGTTCAGGTTTTTCAATAATTCCTTCAACCTGTATCAATGAGCCGAAAACTCCGCTTGGTTTCAGAATGCCGTAACGATTTACGAACTCGCTCTCGACTTCTTCAATTGCAAGGATATTCCCGCCTACTTCAGCATGCGCATCAGCCATCTGTTTCATACAGTGTGTCTCAGACAGCACCAGATCATCCGGCAAAATCACTGCAAAGTGCGAATCATCAATGTATTCCTTTGCACACAAGACTGCATGCCCCAGACCCAATGGCTGTTCCTGCAGGACATTGAACAAACTTCCCGCATCCAAAGAATTTTCCTGAATCAATTTCAACTCAGCGAGCTTGTTGTTTTTCCTGAGTGTTTCTTCCAGAGACGAGTTTTTTGAAAAGTGTTTGATGACCAGCGTATCTTTCGAGAGCGAAGGCACAACAAATATGAATCTGTTGATACCGGCTGATTTTGCTTCATTTACCGCATATTCAATCAGTGGACGATCAACGACAGGAAGCATTTCCTTCGGAATCGCTTTGGTTGCTGGAAGAAAACGCGTTCCTAAGCCAGCGATCGGAAATACTACGGTTCGAACGGAAGAAGTCATTCAGTCAGAAATAAATTTTTGTCAGACAATCGATTGGTCTTTTGTGCAGTCGGAATTTGCCAACAGTTGATAAAATACACGCACATAGTCGCTTTACATACGAAAAGCCACAATATTAAAGCAAATCAAGCAATGAACTGCTTGAATTTTCGCAAACAATTCCCATTTATGTCGAATATTGATTAGCCAATTTGGAGTAATTAAATGTCCGAAGAAACTAAGAATGAGAACTTTACTTTCCAGGCAGAAGTTCAGCAACTTCTGAATCTGGTCATTCATTCCCTGTATTCTGAACGAGAAGTCTTTCTGCGTGAATTGATATCCAATGCATCCGATGCTTGCGGACGCTTGCGGTTCGACTCTCTTACCAATCCCGAAATGCGTGAGAGCGAGCACGACTCATCCATCGATATCGAGGTCAACAAACGAGGCAAGACCATCAAGATTCGCGACAATGGAATCGGTATGTCGCGAGATGAAGTGGTAGAGAATATCGGCACAATCGCTCGCTCCGGGACGAAGAGATTTGTGGAAGCACTTTCGGGAGAGCAGTCCGAAGATACCCGTTTGATCGGTCAGTTCGGCGTTGGATTCTACTCTGCATACATGGTTGCAGAAAACGTCGTTATTCGTACAAGAAGAGCTGGTCAGCCACCGCAAAGCGGCGTGCTGTGGGAATCAGACGGCATCAATGGCTATACAGTCGATCAGGAAACGATCGAAAATTCTGGCACTGAAATCATTCTGACACTACGTAAGGATGCCAAGGACTTTCTGGATACCAGTGAAGTCAAGAGAATCGTTAGAAAATACTCGGATCATGTATCGATTCCCATTCGATTGCGGGAAGTAACCAAGAGCAAGAAGGAAGATGAGTGGGAAACGGCCAATGCGGGATCTGCGTTGTGGACGCGAGCGCGCAAGGATGTCACTGAAGAAGAATATGACAATTTCTACTCCACGCTGTCATTCGACCCTGGAAAACCGCTGGTCAGGCTGCATAACCGAGTCGAAGGAAGACTGGAATATTCGGCGTTGCTTTACATCCCATCGCAAGCTCCATTCGATCTGTTTGAAATTGACCGCCAAAAGGGAATCAAACTGTATGTTCGGCGAATCTTTATCATGGATGACACCGAAAATCTTCTGCCTGGCTATCTTCGATTTGTTCGAGGTGTAATCGACTCTGATGATCTGCCTCTGAACTTGTCCCGCGAGTTTTTGCAGAAGAATAAGCAGATTGAAAGGATTCGGGCAGGTACAGTAAGAAAACTGTTGAATGAACTGAAGAGAGTAGCCAGTAAGGATTCGGAAAAATACCAGACGTTCTGGAAAGAATTTGGCAGGGTGTTCAAAGAAGGTATTACGGAAGATGCTGACAACAGAAAAACCATTGCTCAGCTTCTTCGATTTGCGAGCACGAAAGGCGAAGGTGTCGAGCAGACTGTATCTCTTCAGGATTATGTTGACCACATGAAAGAAAAACAGGATGCGATCTACTATGTGACAGCAGACAGCCATGCATCCGCAGAAGGATCACCTCATTTGGAAATTTTTCAAAAACATGACATTGAAGTGCTGTTGATGAGTGATCCAATCGACGAGTGGGTTGTCATGCATTTGGGAGATTTTGACGACAAACTATTGAAGTCGATTGCAAAAGGGGACCTTGCATTGGACTGGCTGGATGATGACGACAAAAGCGGCGAAAAAGACACCTTGAAAGTGGATTCGCTGGTTGACAGACTGAAAGAAGCACTGACAGAACGAGCAGCTGACGTTCGAACTACATCGAGACTAACGGATTCGCCAGCCTGTCTGGTTGTAAACGAGTATAGTCTCAGTCGTAACATGTCTCGGATTTTGAAAGTATCGGGACAATCCTCAGCAGATATGCCTCCAATTCTGGAAATTAATCCTGAACATCCTTTGATTCGGCATCTAGCTGACAAGGATGACAATCTGAATGACTGGGCACACGTTCTGTTCGATCAGGCCACCCTGAGCGAAGGCACTCCATTGGAAAATCCTTCGGACTACGTTCGAAGAATCAATTCTCTGCTCACGAATACAATCAACGAACAAAGCCCAATTATCATCGCCTCGTAGAAATTGATTAAAGAAGTCAAGGACATACGGAAAACGGGGAATGAGAGTTCCCTGTTTTCCTGAAGCCTATTCCGGTCGTTGATAGGCAATACGCTGCTCTTGTGCGGCGTACGCATCATTCATTCTCTGATCTCGCGAATAAATCAAGTCGGGCTCAGGAAGCTTCCTGAGTTCGCACAAGCGATCCATTGCTTGGTCGTGAGTCCGTGCTTCCCCATTCTCCAGAATATGAAAAACACCATACTCATCTGTTTCCAGAGATCGTGCAACAAGTATGGTACGATGACAAACTAACGGCTCCTTTTCAGCACAGACGAGAGCCAAAGTTCTGCAGTCAGCCAATTGTCTGATCTTCTCAATTCCAGATTGAAATAGAAGGGTTCTTGCAAGCTTTTTATAACTAACGCGATTATTTTCGTAGCAATTCGAATCTTCACTACGAGCGCCTAGCTCTTGACCAAGAAACTCGTAGTCTATGCTGTGCTCTTGCAGCGTTTTTATCAGATTTTCGCGATTGTATTGGGGATTCCATCGACTGTAGGGAATGGATCTAACATCAATGAGCAAGTCCACTTGGTGCCGCTGGAGCAGTGAAACGAACTTCTCGGCCTGATGAGTTGAATGTCCAATTGTGTAAATTAGTTTGCGCTGCATAATTGCCTGCAATCAGTTCACTGGGTTGCATTGACTTTATAGCAGTACTTTCGGAGCAGTTGACCAAGGTCAGATATCGGACGAAACTTTCAGCGACTCTGAGGTATGCTCTGATTCCGCCAAGCGGCTTACCAACATTGCTTATATGGCTTTATAAATCTATAATTTGCATGTTTTGTCGGTGTTGATGAACTTCCTTTTTTAGGGAATCAAATTCTCGACAATCGTTCGCGGGGTATAGCGTAGTCTGGTAGCGCGCCTGCTTTGGGAGCAGGAGAGCGGGGGTTCAAATCCCTCTACCCCGACCAGAGCGTTATGCGCCTGTAGCTCAACTGGATAGAGCAACGGCCTTCAACAGGAGCCTTTGCAGGGAAAAACCGAACCTGTAGAGTGGAGGGCACTGTATCGGTGAAACCTTAACACGTAGTGGTGATGGCAATACCGAGGAAACTGCTGACTTTATAGAACTGCGGGATCCGTAGAGACTATACGTGCCCCGCCTGAGATGGCGAAGATATAGTCCAGACTACAAACTGGTGAATCGAATCCAATAAGTTTGATTGGCTAGGCAATGAAAATTGTAGTAGTACGCTAAGCCGTAGGTTACAGGTTCGAGTCCTGTCAGGCGTGCTTTGTTTAGGTTGTGAAAGCTCATATCGTATAGTGATATGGCTTTCAAACCGTACGCTAAATTTGATAATGTGTGGTGGGCGTAGCTCAACTGGTAGAGCTCTGGATTGTGGTTCCAGCGGTCGTGGGTTCAACCCCCATCGTCCACCCCAATTTTTAGGGGATTGCTGTAATGTGGAGTGAAATAGTTGCGTCTTCCATCGCTTGAAGAAATTAGCTCTGCCGCCTCACTAATCTCCAGTTTTCTTCCTCCGACTCCGCAGTATCAGTGGCCATTGCTGTGTAATCGTAGTGGAACCCAAGTCTGGGTGAAACACGAGAATACAACTCCGATCGGTTCGTTCAAACTGCGAGGCGGCATCCACTATCTTTCCAACACTCCGCATGATCGCGTAATTACTGCGACGCGCGGCAATCATGGACAGTCGGTCGCCTTTGCAGCAGGACTTTTCGGCAAAAGCGCGACGGTCGTGTTCCCACACGGAAACAGCACCTCCAAAAACGCCGCCATGCGCGCTCTGGGTGCTGAGCTGATTGAATACGGTCGAGACTTTTCCGAGGCACACGAATATGCTCACCAGCAGGCCAGGCAGCAGGGACTTCACTTTGTCCCCTCGTTCGACCGAAAACTGGTAGTCGGCGTCGCTTCTTATGCTCTGGAACTGTTTCAGGCAGTGCCCAGTCTGAATGCGGTTTATGTACCGATTGGCCTGGGCTCGGAAATTTGTGCGGTAATTGCCGCTCGAGAAGCGTTAGGAATTGACGTTGAAATTATCGGCGTGGTCGCTGAAAATGCACCTGCCTATGCGCTTTCGTTTGAACAGGGAAAGGTTGTCAAAACTGACTCTGCAGATACTTTGGCCGATGGCGTCGCGGTTCGCATACCCAACCGTGAAGCACTGGAAATCATACTCGAATATGTATCCCGAATTGTTCGCGTATCGGAACTTCAGATTGCAAGTGCAATGCGCCATTATTTCACGGACACTCATCATGTAGTCGAAGGAGCAGGAGCTTCAACCTTGGCGGCTTTGCTCAAGGAAAAAGATCTCATGGCCGGAAAACGCGTTGCGATCATTGCCTCCGGCGGCAACGTGGATCTGGACTTGTATATGAGCATACTGAACCAAGAATTTCCCAAATTTCCGACACCACAATCTTGAAATAGCAGTTTCATCTGAATACGCACTGCTACCCAAATGCGAAGAAAATCCGGTCAACTCTCCAAACGCAATCCCGATGCAATTCCAAGACTGAAGTGGCGCAAGGTAGCCAATCCTTACGCTCCGTTGGAAATTCTTTCCGAGGATCAGATTGAAGCCATTCATGTGGCTTCTTTGGAGGTTCTGCGAGATTCAGGCATCAAGTTTTTGAGCGCCAAAGCTCGCAAGATTCTTCAATCAGCGGGGGCAGAAGTCAATAATTCTTCGAACATGGTGCGATTTGATCCGGCTCTTGTGGAGGAATTGATCGACAACGTGCCGCCAAACTTTACCCTGACCGCCCGAAATCAAGAAAGATCTCTGGAAGTCGGCGGCCGGAATATCAATTTCGCAACCGTGGGTGGCCCTAGTTTTGTTTCCGACCTTGACAGAGGACGCCGAAGCGGTACCTTGGCGGACTTGGAGGATTTCTTCAAAATTGCCCATGAGCTTGAAATTTTCCACTTGGCTGGAGCGAATTCATTTGAGCCTTTAGACCTTCCCGCCGAATCTCGGCATCTCGATAAATACCTTGCCGCGACTACCTGCCACGATAGAATCTGGATGGCGAATATGATTGGGGCTTACCGAGCTCGCGACGCGCTTGAGATGCTTGCCATAGTCCATCGCATGGAATGGGAACAGTTGAAGAAGCAACCAGTGACGATGGGCAACATCAATGTCAATTCTCCTCGACAAGTCGATGAATCCATGTCGGATGCCCTGACTGAATTTGCACTTGCTGGACAGCCTGTACTTGTGACTCCCTTTACACTATTGGGAGCAATGGCGCCAACTACCATGGCGGGCGCATTGGTCCAACAAAATGCTGAGGCACTCTCCTGTATTGCCCTTTCTCAGGCAGTTCATCTCGGATCGCCCATTATTTACGGCAGTTTTTCCAGCAATGTGGACATGAAGACCGGTTCTCCGGCATTTGGCACCCCG